>CAVYZI010000005.1:0-110012 GCA_963772915.1 uncultured Verrucomicrobiae bacterium | reverse complement strand
GGCAACGCCGGAAGAAAAAGCGGGACAGAAGTCTTGAACTGCACCCCGAACCTGTTGAGAGAAACCGGGTTGCCCTAACGATTCCGGGCAGGATTCGAGCTGAACAATTCGGTCACCGGCGCGCCTGCTTGAGGAGGTTGGCCGCCGCGGCGCGCGCGATGCGCGCGGGCCTGGCGCTCCCGGTGGCGTGCGCCGCCACCAGCGCGCCGTCGATCAGCAGTCGCAGCGCATCGGCGAGCGCGCCGGGATCCTTCGCTCCCGCTTCCGCCGCCAGGCGCCTCAAGAGCTTGTGCACAGCCCTTTTTTTGTGACTCCAGGCGGCCGCGCGGCTCGCCTTTGCCGATTACAAAGGCAATCGCCAGTTGCTCACCACCGGTAACCTCGCCGTTAACGATCGCGTCACCCTCTTCCTGATGGATTATCCCAACCGGACTCCTCTCAAGATCATCGGCCACGCCCGGGTCGAGGTTGCGAAGGAACATCCCGAGCTGGTCGCGACCCTGGCCGATCCCGAGGTCGCGCGCTTGGTGGAACGCTTCTTTTTCATCGAGGTCGTTTCCTTCGACTGGAACTGCCAGCAATACATCACTCCGCGTTACACCCTGGAAGAAATCGAGGCCCTGGTTCCTCTTGCGGAGCGTTCGACCGCTCAAGGCTGAGATGGGCGACGCGGAATTTTTTTGAATCCAACGGGGTCGTCTCGCGCATCCAATCCAATCATGGAAGCTCGTTGCCGTCGTTCTGTTGCGTTTCTGGTCATCCTTGTTCCACTTCTCCTGGCGGCTGTTCCCGTCTGGGCCCTGACGCCGGAACAGTGGAAGCAAGATGTGACGACGCTGCGCGGCGCAATCGCGGCCCATCCTGACCCCTTTCGCAAAACAAACAAGGCCGCGATGGACCAGGCGGCGGACGCTCTCGCGGCGGAGTTGCCGACGCTCCAGGACAATCAGGTGGTGGCGCGAATGGCCGCCCTCGTGGCGATGCTGGGGGACGGTCACAGTCGGTTGCGGCTGCCGATGGCCGAGGGGGCAGATGGTTTCGCGTATCATACCAAGACTCATGAGGCGAAGATTGAGCCGTTTGGATATTTCCCCATTCATCTCATGCGCACCGCTGATGGCATGGTTGTGACGCGCGCGACTCAGGAACACAAAGATCTGCTCGGGGCGCAGCTCATCGGGATCGGAGACAAATCGCTCGCCGAGGTGGAAGCGGCTCTGCGACCAGTCGTGCAGGGGGATAACCCCCAGTCGCAGGATTACCTGCTGCCGAGTTTCATGGTCGTCCCGGAGTTGCTGGCCGCGGTCGGGATTGTGCCAAAGGATGAGCATCTCAGATGGAGGTTCCGCTTGGCAGACGGGAAGGAGATTTCGCCAGAGCTGGCCGCGATCCGCGATGGTGGGCCATCACAGTGGGTCGCGCTCGACGAAATCGCGAAACCAACGCCCGATAGCCGTCACTGGATCGAAAAGCTGCCGCACGGAGTCATCCATGCGCGTGTCACCGATATCCTGGACGACCCGCACGAGACCATGGCGCAGTTCGCCGACAAGCTCTTCGCGACCGTGGAAGCCACGCCGGACGCGACCCTGGTGCTCGACCTGCGGAATAACCGGGGAGGGGATAACACACTCGACGACGCGATCGTGCGCGGGGCGATTCGAGCGAAGAAATTGTGGGAGCCGGGGCGTTTCTTCGTTCTCATCAACTCGGGAACATTTTCCGCCGCCAGTAACCTCGTCACGCTGCTTGAACGCTGGACGCCGGCGATCTTCGTCGGTGAACCGACTGGCGGCCCGCCGAATGGCGACGGTGACCCGAAGAAGACCGTTCTCCCAAACAGCGGACTGACGGTGCAGGTTTCGACCCTCTACTGGCAGGTCTCCAATCCGAAGGACAAGCGGGACGCGACCGCGCCGCTCATCCCGGCGGCGCCGACTGTTGCCTCGGTCCGCGCGCATCGCGACGTGGGGTTGGAGGCTGTGCGGTCATTGCTCGAGAAACCGGCTTCCACCACCGGAACATTCGCCGGGCAATGCGATATCCCGGGCCACCTGCTCAGGATCAGCTTCGAGATGACGAAAGAGCAGGTGCGACTCAGCGTGCCGGATCTGAAGATTACAAATCAGCCCGTGCAAGACCTGGAGCGCTCTGGCGGAATGCTGAGCGGAAAAGTGACGCTGGGCGACCAGACTCTCCTTCTCCATGGACGAATGACAGGCCGCCGCCTCCTGGGCTGGATCGACTTTGCCGGGCGCCCGTTTACCTTTGCCGCTGAAGTGGCATCGCCCGACTCCGGCACAAAATAGGAAAGCCAGCGTTTGCAGCAGGCTGGTTCGGTTGGGTCGCCTCCCCGCCTTGGCCCACTCGTTTTCTTTACGCCGGTCCGAAGGGAACAAGCATCGGGACGCGGCGGCGATAAGCGTCGTAGGCGTCGGCGCCGAGTTGTTCGCGCAGGAAACCTTCTTCGAGGCGTGCTTTTATCCAGAAGCCGAGGGTGGCGACGAGCGCGCCCGCGACGGCGTAGACCGTGCCTTTGACGATCGCCAGCGCGAGCGCCGCGAGGATGATGCCGGTGTAGATCGGGTGGCGCACAATTCCGTACGGGCCGGTATCGATGATCCGGTGATCCGCTTTGCGGGTGACGAAGGCGGACCAGAGCTGGCCGAGGTGGAGTCGCGCCCACCAGGCAAAGGCGAAGCCGGCCAGGCAAAGCGCCGCCATCACCCAGCCGGCACCGGCCGGCAGAATCCAAAGCCGCAGTGGGCCGTGATGTCCGCGGCGCGTGTTGAAGCCGAAAAGGAGGATGAAGCCGACGATGGTGAGCAAACGATAGGGCAGTTGCTCCGCGACACTGGCGCGCGAGGCGGCGCGACTCGACCAGACGGCGGCGAGGAACCACGATAGCGCCCACCCAATCCAGATGGCGTGACAGGCGCTCTCTGGATCGGTCGCAAAGGCGTTGGTCATTTCCTTGAGCGTAGTTTGCACTAGAACGCCGGTTTTTCCGTAATCATTCAACTGAAATTTCACCGACCCAAAAAGGATCGACCCCGTTACTGCCCGTCCAATCCGAGACTGCTGGTTCGACGTTGGGCGCCCGGCGTTATATCTAAGGGGCGGATGAAGCAGCCCGAATCGCAAATTCGCAATATCTCCGACACGGCGCGCTGGGTGGCTGTCTATCGCGCGCGCGAGACCGAGCGGCCGGATGCGGTATTTCGCGATCCGTTTGCACGGCGCCTGGCCGGTGAACGGGGAGAGCAAATTGCCGCTTCCATTCCGTTCGCGGAAAAACACTCCTGGCCTTTCGTCGCCCGGACGTGGCTGGTTGATCGGTTGATTGATGACCAGGTGCGGCAAGGCACCGACATGGTGGTCAACCTCGCCGCGGGACTCGATGCTCGACCTTACCGCATGGATTTGCCGCGCTCTCTGCAGTGGATCGAAGTGGATTTGCCGGAAATCCTGGCGGACAAGGAAGAGCTGCTGCGCGACGAGAAACCAGTATGTCAGCTGGAACGGGTTCGGTTGGACCTTTCGAATTCAAACGCTCGCCGCGAACTGTTTTCGGAGCTGGGCAGACGGGCAAACCGTGTCTTGGTTGTTAGCGAGGGATTGCTGATTTACCTGACCGCAGAAGAAGTCACGGCACTTGGCCAGGATCTCGCCGCTCCAACCGCCTTCCAGCATTGGATCCTTGATCTGGGTTCGCCCGCGCTGTTGCAAATGCTGGCGAAGAAGATGGGCGCCCCTCTCGACCAGGCCGGCGCTCCGTTGAAGTTCGCGCCAGAGCAAGGTCCTGACTTCTTCACCCGTTGCGGCTGGAAGCCGGAAGAAGTTCACTCTACTATCCACGCCGCCGCGAAGCTGAGACGGCTCTCGTTCTTTTTGCGCCTCATCGCCAGAATTTCCTCGCCCCACTTCCAAGTCAGGCGCCCCTGGTCGGCGGTGTGTCTCCTGGCCAGGCAATGAACCAGTCACCAAAGCTTCTTCGCAGAGTGGACCGCCACAAAAGCTGCTGAATTAAGCGACCGGGCGAGCGAGGAGCGGTTTGCGGAGCGGCTCGGCAGATTGCGACTTGGGATCGCGCTCGCGGGCGGAGGCGCTATGAAGTGGGTTACAAAGTCAGCGACCGCCGCCGCACAATGAGTTCTTTCTTTTAAGGAAGCGACGCGTCGATCGCGTCGTGACCGGATAGAATAACGGGGGCGGCGCCGGCCTGAGTATCGTGTCGACTCCTGTGGGCCAGGTGAATCGAATTGAACGTTGCTACTTTTCCTCAAACCATGTTTTCGAGGTAACCAGCGGTGATGGGCCTGCCATTCACCTCGATGGAGCGCCCGCCTCGATCAAAAACACGGAGATAAAGGGCAATCACATTAGCACGCGTGAGGTGGCCCTGGGCATGATCTACGATTTCGCCAGTGATCTTTCTCTGACCGCGGTAAAGATTGAAAACAACAAAGCAGAAACCACGCAGTCACTTCTGCCCGGCTTTGCCGCCATCAAGGGGACGGCCGTATTCAGCTTTCTTTCCAATCTCGATCTGGTCGACTGCAAGATCGCAGGCAATCTGTCGACCCCGCAGAATCCTACGCTGGGATTACTCGGGACCGTTTACTTTTATGGGGAAGGAACTGACCTAAGGGTCTCTTCCTCTTCCATTGCCTATAACAAAAGAACAGATGGTGCGACGACAAGCGGAACGGCCTTGTTCTTTTCCTCGGCCACGCCTCGAACCGCAGTGGTGGTCAATTCGATTTGCTGGAATCCGGGCGACGGAGTTGAAATCGATAACTTCTCCAAACCGGCGGCGGTTGAGTTTAGTGATATCAGAGGTGGGAATCGCGGCAATTCGGTCATCGATTCCGATCCGCTCTTTGTTTCTGAAAGTGATTTACACCTTCAGGGGGTCGAACGGCGGCGGTTTCCTGACGGGGTCGCTGTCTTGTCCTCGGCCGAGTAAGTATGCTACCTTCCGCCCCATGAGTACCTCTTGCCGAAATCGAATCAGCGGCCGACTCCCTGTCCAATGAGGAGAAGGAAGAGTTGCTCCGCTTCCTCGCCCTGCGGTTGCGCAAAGAACGCGCTACGCTGAAACCGCGCGTCTATTCCGAGGAGGAGCTGGCAACGATGGTGGCGGAAGACGAAGCTGACGGCGAACGTTTCCGGCAAGGGCGTTGAACCTGTTTCTGGACAGCAGCGTGGCGGTAACGGCAAGTCTGTCGAGTCGTGGTGCGTCACGGGAAATTTTCGATTTGGCTCCGCGCCAGGGCTGGCGATTGCAGATGTCCCCTGGGTTTTGCGCGAAGTGCGCGAGAACCTGGCCGGCAAATCGGCCGAGTCGCTCCGGACATGGGTCAGACTTCGTGCGAAGGCTACGGTCGTGGACGATGAGCTGACTTTTGACTGGCCGATCGATTTCGAGGCGGTCAAAGACAAGCCGGTCCTCTTCAGCGCGCTCGCTTGCGCGGATGTGCTGCCGACGCTTGATCGCAGGGACTTCGGCGATCTTCCTGGCAAAACTATCTACGGTCTCCGGGTGCTTACGCCGGGCGAG
This sequence comes from uncultured Verrucomicrobiae bacterium, assembly GCA_963772915.1. Classification (GTDB taxonomy): domain Bacteria; phylum Verrucomicrobiota; class Verrucomicrobiia; order Chthoniobacterales; family UBA10450; genus Palsa-1392. Next base: position 104,449 of record CAVYZI010000005.1, on the reverse strand, counting down.
TTTCTGAGACAGGAACGGGGAGCGGGACGGCTGGGTTAGTTCGCGTCCACTTCCAACTACTTTTCGCGCATGCAGACGATCGTCATCGGCCACAAGAATCCGGATATGGATTCGATTTGCTCGGCCGTGGCTTACGCCCACCTCAAGCGGGTCACCGGCACGCCCAACGTGATCGCGGCCCGGGCCGGGAACACGAATGAGCGGATCGACTTCGTCTTGCACAAGTTCGAGGTCGAGCCGCCGGTCTTCATCAGCGATCTCTCAGACCGGGTGAACGATGTGATGGAGCGGGACGTGATCTGCGTCGGGGCCGATTCGACGGCCTATGATGCCATTCATCTGCTCGAGAAACGGCGGCTGCGCGGCCTCCCGGTGGTCGATGGAGAACGACGCTTCCTCGGGTTGCTCTCCGCCTTCAAGATCAGCCATCACCTTTTTCCGCCGCGGGAGGAAGCGGAGACGGCGCGCCTCATCACCGCTCCGCTCTCCAGTGTCGTCGCCACTTTCGGCGGCAAAGTGTTGACCGGCGAGCTGCCTAACGAGACGACCGAGTATCTCCTCATGATCGGGGCGATGAGCGCGGACAATCTTACGAAACGCCTGCAGCAGCTGCGTCCGGAACGGCTGGTCCTCTTCGTCGGCGACCGCGAGGACATTCAAATGCTGGCCATCAAAGCGAAGGTGCGCGCCATCGTGGTGACGGGCGATCTTCCAGTATCCGAGGCGGTGCAAGAGGCGGCGCGCGCGGGCGGCGTCACGATCGTTGCTTCGCCTCACGATACCGCCATCAGCGTCGATCTCGCCCGGGGCGCGGTGCAGGTGGGGCGGATGCTGGAGCCGGAGCACCTGACGTTCACCCCGGACACGTTGCTCGAGCATGTGCGGGAGAAAGCGGCACACTCGGCGGCCTTTGTCTTTCCGATCGTCGATGAGGAGGGCGTGCTGGTCGGCATCCTGGCCAAGAGCAACCTGCTCAAGAAGGCCGAGCGGCAGTTGATCCTGGTCGATCACAACGAGCTTTCGCAGGCCGTGAAGGGCGCCGACAAAGTCCGGATCGTCGAGATCCTCGATCATCATCGGATCGGCGGAGTCGCGACCGATTCGCCGATTCTTTTCTGGAACAATCCCGTCGGGTCGACGAGCACGATCGTTGCGCTCTGCTATCAACAGGCGGGAGTGCCGGTGCCGCGCGCGATGGCCGGTCTCCTCATGGCCGGCCTGCTCTCCGACACGCTCAATCTCAATTCCCCGACCGCCACCCCGGTCGACCGATTCGTGCTGGAGGAGTTGACCAGGATCACGGGGGTCGATCCAACCGAGTTCGCAGAGGAAATTTTTTCGGTCGGCTCGCCGCTCCTCACGCTCAGCCCGGAGCAGGTCATCACAGCGGACTGCAAAGCGTACGAGGAAGACGGCGCCCGCTTTACCGTCTCGCAGATCGAGGAACTGAGCTTCTCACATTTTCCCGAAAAGCAGGAGGCGCTTCTCGATGCGCTCGGACAGCACGTCGCAAGTGGAGGGCTGTTTTTCGCCGCGCTCCTTGTCACGGATATCAACACCCAGACCTCGCTCCTGCTCTGTTGCGGTGCGCCGGAGTTTTTGCACCGGATCGATTTCCCGGCCCGCGGACCGAACATGTGGGAACTCGCGGGCGTCGTCTCGCGCAAGAAGCAGTTGCTGCCCTATCTGCTGCAATGTCTCGCGGGTTTGGCCGCGGGGTGAGCTTCCCGGGGTAGGGAAGGGCCGATCAGGTTCTGGGGAGCACGGGCTGTTAGCTCCCTGCGTTCGGCGTCACTCTGTTCCGCGACATAGCGTTACAGCTTATGCGCAAAGATCGCGCTGCCGGTTGCGCTGCGCGCTGGCACGGGGGAGGGCGGGCTCGAAAATTACGGACGCGCTTGCCGAGAGGCGGGGCGCATCCCAGCGCGGTCGGATCGATGCATGACCCCGATCAACTGCCCCGCGAGGTAAACTTCGTGCACGCCTTTTTCTCTCCTCTTGAGCCCCACCCTCTCGCCCACAAAGGCTCGGCCCACGAAGCGCAAACGTCCCTCCCATTTGATCTGCCCGCGATTGCGCACCCGCCGCACGGCCCAGGCGCGGGGATAGATCACCACGGGCAGATAGCGCGGCATCGGTCGGCGACTGCGGCGGTAATATCGTGCCGGCACCTCTTGGCCCAGAGCTTCGTGCGGCCGCTCCTGATTGTACGAGCGCACCCAGGCGCGACTCCGCCGCTTTTGCCCTCCCAGTGTGGCCGCGGGCGGCGCGGCCGTCTCGGCTTTGTAAATGCGATGCATTTGTTCGTGCGCCCCGTTGTCCTGGGGATGAGCGCGCCGGGTAAATTCCACCGCGATGCCCAGTCGCAGCCACCACACGCTCAAGCGCGAAAGGCCCAACGCTCCGGCCCCGCCAAAAGGCGCCCCATTGTCCACCCGAATGATTTGCGGCAAACCGTAACGCAGAAACACGGCCCGCATCGCACGACGCACCGCCGCCTCGCTCTGATTGGCCAGCAGCACCACCGCGAGCACATAACGGCTGGAAAGATCGCGAATCGTCAAGGGCTCGCAGCGCCTGCCCTCCCCCGTTCGAAACCAGCCTTTGAAATCCACCGTCCAGACTTGATTGGACGCTCGCGGCACGCTCAATTTGATCCCCGGCAGGACCGGCCCACGCCGCGCCCGGCGGCGCCGCGCACCGATCAAACCCAACTCCCCCAGCCAGCGCCCCAGCGTGCTCACCGCAGGCATAGGACGGCTGCGCGGGTGGCTTCTTTGGAGCATCCGCCGCAGCTTCTTTGGCCCCCAGCGGGAATGCTTTTTGCGCGCCTTGCGCAAAGCTCCCCGCCACCAACGCCCATATTCCCGCGGCCGCTCGTGCGGCCGACGCGAGACTTCCTCCAGGCCGCGCACTCCACCCTCGCCGTAACGTCGCCACCACTTGTAGCCCGTCTTGCGGCTGATCCCAAACTCTCGACACAACGACGCGAAAAACTCCCGGCCCAGCTTCACCGCCAGGACAAATTTCATCCGCGCCTCCAACGGCACACTTTTCTTCCAAGGCATAATAGCCCCAGAAAGTGTCACCTATGTCATGAGATCGAAGTGTTACCCATGTCATGAGCTCATGCCGGCAGCCCGTGCTCCCCGGAAACAATCGCCGCGCGCCTAGGGATTCTCGCGCACGAGCTGTTCGGCGGTGATGAACTTCGGCTCGATATCGACCGGGACGCCGTGCAGTTTGTCGAGCACGCGCTGCATCTCTGGCCTAACGACTCCAAGACGGGCGGTCAGGTCTTTGGCTTTCTCGTAGCTGCCTTCCGCCTGCAGGGTCATGATCTCGTGCGTCAGGCCCTCGACAGCGCCTTTGATCTTGTTCGAGTCGACGGCAAAGGTGCCATTCTCCTTCGCGACAAAGCCGCCGTGATCGCGCAGGTAGTTGAACTGCACGGCCGTGCCCAGCCCATGCGCCTCGCTCGTGCCAAATCGGATGCTGCGGAAACAGGAGGCGAGATAGGTATTGTAAAGCGAACGCTCGAGCGATTTCGGGAGCACGCCTTTGTCGATCATGTATTGGATGGCGAAGAGGGCGGAGATGTCGGCCTTCGCTTCCTCGAGTGCGCTGTAGGTCTCCTTTAATTCTTCGCGCACGGTTGATTTGCGGCCGTTGACGGTGACGTCGTGCGGGCCGAGCCCGTGCATCAGCTCGTGCACCACGGTGTGGGTGAAGAAGGCGTCAAAGGACAACGTCTTCTGATCGTCGGGCGAAAGGACGACTTTCGCGATCGGGATCAGCGTCTTGGCGAATTTCGCGTCCTGCACGTTTTTCAGCATGACCCGCTTGGAGCCTTTTTCCCGCGTCACCCGTTCGTCGTTAGGCAGATTGAAGGCGGCGGTCTGGACGCCGTGGTTGGCGTCGCCCGAGCAGAAAATTTCGTTCACGACCACGATGGGGGAGAGCGCGCCGATCTTTGGGTTGCGATATTTCGGGTCGATCGGGAGATGGTTCTCGATGTCCTGGAGCTGACCGGAAAACTTCTGCAGCTTCGCGCTTTCCGCCTCGTCCTGGACGGTAATGAAGGACTCGAAGCCGGCTTTGTAATTGAACCACTCGTCCTCGTAGACCTCGTAGGGCCCGATCGTCGGCTCGATCGCGCCGCTCAGCTCCATCCAGGCAACGTCACTCTCGTAATAGTCGTTGCTCAGGAAGGCGGCGGCCCGGGTGGTCAGGAAGCGTTTGAGGGTCGGCTCGGTCGCAATCTCGGCGGCCTCGCGGAGGAGAGCGGCCGCGCGAGTCAACTCGCCTTCGTATTCAATGTTGTAGGGCACGAGGGTAAATTTCCGATCCGCCTGGCGCCGGACGACGGTGAAAAAGCCTTTGGCGCTCTCCTGTTCGGCGGCGGGCAGAGATTTGATCCACGCTTCAATCTCAGACTTGGTCGCATCGGCCGGGTAAAATCCGGCGCCCTCGGGCTTGGGCGGCGCGCCGAGAACAAACGGCGCGTTATGATCGAGGCTCGACCAGGGGCCTTTGTTGAGGATGAAATAATGAAGGCGCGCGCGACCCTCGGCGCTCCCGTCACCCGCCAGGTCGAGGAGCATCGAAAGATTCCCCGCCCATGCCTGGCGAAGGTAGATGCCGTCGATGATCTGCGAAGCCTCGACCAGTTTCGCCAGCACCTTGCGATCGTTAGGCGAAAGCTTCGAGAGGTCGGCGCCGATCTCGGTCGGAGCGAAGCGGGCTGCCATCTGCTCGAGTTTCGCCTGGTCGGGCGGGGCGGATTCGTCCGCTCGTGTCATGACAACGGTGGGCATGAGAAGCGCGAGGATCAATCGGAGTGTCTTCATTGGTTGAGCGATTTGTATCCATGCAAAAGTCGGGCGCGCGAGCAAAATATCGCGGGCTTCAAGCCAGGCGCGCGTTTGATCTAGCTTCGCCCCGGCCGAAGCAGGACCCGAAAGCCGGCCTCGGCGAAATGGCGATCGGTCGTCAACGCATCCTTGATCTTCAATTCGCGCATGACGACAAAACTGGTGCAGTCGGTAAACGAATAACCGTGGTCGGCATGCTTGCGGAAGAAGGCCTTGGCGGTTTCGAATCGATCGCTCCCGATCCATTCCAGGCGAAAGCCCAGACTTTCGTCGATGATTCTGAGCAAGCGGAGCGAGGCGTGACCCCCGGCACGCGATTTGGCCAGGGTCGTGGCTTCGTCAATAATGTAGTCGCTAAGGATGAGATGGTCTCCCGTCTTGCGCGAGCCGACGAACGATTTGTTCCGCCTGAGCGCGTGCCGGGTCGCGATGGTCGGCCAGGGCGTAAAGGGCAGAGGAGTCGATAAACACGTCAGATGCCATAAACGATGCGGTCGATCTCCTCGTTGGTCAGCTCGCCCCCTGGTCCATCGAAGCCCCACTGGTCGAGATTGAGCAACGGATCGTTGGGAGGAAGCCTGCGCTTTTTCGCTTTCGGCGCCGGGCCCAGCTGCGCGACGGGTTTGCCGGCGCGCGCGATCGTGATGCGCTCACCTTTCTCGGCCCGGGCGATCAGTTGAGACAAGTTGGTTTTGGCGGCGTGAATGTTGACCGTCATGGCGGGAGGTTAGCTAAGAGGGTGGACTAAGCAAGCCAAACGCTCGGCGAAAAATCAGATCACGCCCGAGGTCGTCTTCGCTTTTGCGCGGTCGAGCATTCGCACGGGGGAAATCTTGACCACGTTGTCCGGGTCGTAATCGATCAGCTTGAGCCAGTCCTCCGTGATGTCGGTCGCGGGCAGGATTTCGTTTTCGAGGTATTCGGCGTTAAAGGCCACCTGGAGATCGATCTCGCTGATGCCTTCGTCCTTTCCGCTCGCGATCGAACGCTTGATCGCCATGCCCTTCGCCCGCTCTACGACCGAGGCGATGATCGCGCCGCTGATCACGTCGCTGCGGAAGAGCGCTTCCTTGCGGCCGCTGCGCAAGGTCACTTCGAGGAGGCGGTTTTCTTCCCGTTTGGTGAATTGCGTTTCGAGCAGCCGGCCGATGAGCGCGTCGATCGCAGCGGCTTTCGATTCGGTGCCTTCGAGCAATGCGGGATCGTAGGGCAGATCGTCCGTCAGATAGATGCGATAGATTTCGCGTGCGCCCTCTTTGTTCGGCCGGTTGACCTTGATTTTGCGATCGATCCGGCCGGGACGCAGGATGGCGGGGTCGATCAAATCGGCCCGGTTCGAGGCGAGAATGATGACGACTTCGTTGAGCGAATCGATCCCGTCCATCTCCGTGCAAAACATCGGGACGAGGGTGGAGAGAATGCTCGAATAACGCGAGGCGCGCCGGGTGCCGAGGATGCTCTCGGCTTCGTCGATGAAGAGAAACGGCATGTAACCTTCGCGGCGTTTTTCGCGCGCGGTGGCGAAGATTTCGCGCACCATCCGCTCCGATTCGCCGACCCACATGTTGAGGATCTCGGGCCCCTTGATGTGCATGAAATATTCGCGCATGTCGGCGCCCGATTTGCCCCGGAGCTGTTTTGTCAGGTTGTAGGCGGTGGCCTTGCCGATGAGCGTCTTGCCGCAACCGGGCGGACCGTAAAGGAGGAAACCCTTCGGCGTGGCGTGCTGGAATTTTTGGAACAATTCCTCGTGCAAGAGCGGAAGCTCGATCGCATCGCGGATGGCCTGGAGCGCCTCGTGTTGGCCACCGACTTTTTCCCAGGGCAATTCGGGGACTTCGTCGAGGTAATGATCGCGCGACTGCGGGCTGGCGAGAAGCTCGAGGGCAACGCGGTAGTTGGCATCGACGCGCACGTCGTCGCCCGCTTTGAGCGGCGCCTTGGCGAGTTGCGCGGAGCGTTGCAGGACTAACGACTGGGTGCCATGCTCGGCGCCGACACGGAGGCGATCGTCGCTCAGGACTTCGGCCACTTTGGTTACCGGGCCGGCGGTTTCAAAACCGAGATCCCCGACGATGACGAAGGCTTCGTTGACCAAAACGCGCGTCCCCTTTTGCAACTTCGCGAGGCTGATGCGCGGATCGACGTTGCAGTAATAATCGGCGCCGCCGACCACGATCTGCGCGGTGTCGCGGGCCGGGCTGCCGAGGAAAGTGCCGATGCGATTCGCGGGCGAGGTCACTTTCTTGATCACCTGTTCGAGCTTCTCGATCATCTCGCGCGCGTCGCCCATCATCTCCTCCTGCTCGGCGATCTCGGCCCGGAGGGCGATCAGACGCTCCCGGGTAAAATCGCCCGGGGGCAGGGTGGCAACGGCGCGGTCGAAGGCCTCGAGGAGGCTGATCTGGCGCTCGTCGTTAGGCGCGTCGTCCCGCGCCGGATTTGGATTCCATTCGTCGCTCATGCCCGTTCGTCCTTTTCTGCTGACCTTGCTTAAAAAATGATACGCGTGTCGGATTCAGGCCGCAAACCTCGTGCCGGCGAAGGTGGGAAAAATCGGTTGAAGGGAAGGGGCCTGCGCCCTACGGTGGCGTCTCTTTTCGAGGAGCCTTAGCTCAATTGGTTAGAGCGCTGCCCTGTCACGGCAGAGGTTGCGGGTTCGAGCCCCGTAGGCTCCGGATCAATCTTTGGCGGGCGCTATGGAAACGACCAACGCCATTCTCCTGCGCAAACGCAAGTTGAGCGACACCAGTCTCATCATCTCGTGGTGTACCGAGTCGTTAGGCAACGTCGAGACCGTGGCCAGGGGCGCGCGCCGCCCGAAGAGCGTTTTCGCCGGCAAACTCGATCTCTTTTTCGAAGCGGAGATTCAGATCGCGCGCAGCCGCCGCACCCATCTCCACACCCTCACCGAGGCGGTCCTGCGCAATCCTTTTGGTGGCATTCGCCAGAATTATCTGCGCACCCAGACCGCTTCCTATTTCGTCGAGCTGATCGAGATCAGCACCGAACTGGAGCATCCGGCTCCTGAGCTCTTCCATCTCCTTCAACGCGCTTTCGGTTTCCTCGACGCGCAGGACGCGAACCTGCGGGCGGTGCGCCACTTCGAGGCCGAGCTGGCCCGGCTCGCCGGAGTGCACGACGCCGCCATGCTCCAGAGCGACCCGGCGAAGGCGCTCGGCGCGCTCTTCGGACGGCTGCCCCGAGGTCGCGGGGATCTACTCAAGGCGCTCGCGTAACCTTTTCCGCAGCGAAATCTCTGGCGAGCGCTGGCCTTGTCGCTACCGTCTCGACGCCATGAAAAAATACCTGCCACTCTTGCTTCTTGCCGCTCTCGCCGGCGGCGTTCCGACCGCGCGCGCGGACGACACCTACCAGATCGATCCGGTCCATTCCGCGATCAGTTTCAAGGTGCGGCACTTCTTCAGTTACGTGAACGGCAGATTCAATAAGTTCGAGGGCACGATCACGGTCGATCCCGATCATGCGGAAAAATCTTCCGTCACCGCTACGATCGACGCCGCCAGCGTCGACACGAAGAATGACAAGCGTGACGCGGATCTGCGGAGTGAGCATTTCTTCGAGGTCGCGAAATACCCGACCATCACGTTCAAGAGCAAAAGCGTGAAGCAAACCGGCGCCGACAGCGGCGACATCATCGGCGACCTGACGATGCATGGCGTGACGAAGGAAATCACCTTGCACGTCAAGTTCCTCGGCAAAGGCAAAGGGATGGGCGGGAAACCGATCAGCGGCTGGCAGGTCACGCCCGAGCCGATCAAGCGGAGCGATTACGGCCTTAACTGGGGCAAGATGGTCGAAGGCACCGCGGTCGTGGGCGAAGAGGTCACGATCGCGATCGACGTCGAGGCGGACAAGGCGCCCTAACGAGCGGGCGGCGCGTTCGGGATGTAGACGCTTCGCTGTGCGAAGCGCGAGTCTACGGCTGGATCGGGGCCCGAACCCTGGTCGATCACCGTTAGCGCATCCCTTGACTTGTGGACGCTTCGCTCTGCCAAGCCGTGGGAATCAGACTCGTTGGTGTAGAAGGTTTCCGGCAATGGAAACCCGCCCTCGCGTCTCGCCCAGCGAGACGTCCACAGGCGCTTCACTTGTGCGCCGCGACCCAGACGCCATTCCAATTTTCCTCCGGAGGTCGCTGGAGGAAAATCTCGCAGCGCTCAATATAAACGGAAGGCAGCGCGTCCTCCGGACGCAGCTCGAGGCAGCGCCGAAATTGTTGCCGCGCTGCGGCGAAATTGCGAGCCCGATAGGCGGCGCGTGCCTCCTCATAAAGCGCGAGATATTCTTCCATGATCGACTCCGGCCTCTGCCCGGCCGGTCCCACGACCGAATAAAGATCGAGCGCCCTGGTCTTCCCTTTCACCGCCACCCGATCGACAAACTGGAGCGTGTATCGATCGCGCAAAAGCTCGGCCGCCGCTTCGCCGATGAGCAGATCGCGCCCGTATTCCTTCGTCAGGCCCTCGAGCCGCGCCGTCACGTTGACCGCGTCGCCGATCACGGTCGGCTCCATTTTTCGCGCCGAGCCGATGTTGCCGAAAACGACTTCGCCGTAGTTCAAGCCCGCGCCCATTTGGAAATTGCGCATCCCGCGCTTCGCCCAATCGGCATTGAGCTGGCGCAGGCTTTCCTGCATGCGCAGGACCGCCTCGAGCGCGTCCCCGACATCGCCGGCCGGCCCGCTGCTGTTGAGATGGCCCCAGACGGCGAGGATGGCGTCGCCGATGAATTTATCGACCGACCCGCGCACGGCGAAAATGTCTTCCACCATGACGGAGAGATATTCGTTGAGTTGCTTCACCAGCTCCTGCGACTCCATCTCTTCCGACATCGTCGTGAAACCGCGCAGGTCGGTCATGATGAGCGCGCACTTCGCTCGCTGCCCGCCTAACGCATTGAGATAGCTCGCGGGATTATCGAGAATGTCGCGCACCACTTCCCGCGAAACGTAGGACTCAAAAGTGCGGCGGACGCGCAACTTCTCCATCGTCTCGCGCGTGAAATCGTAGACAAAAGTCGCCAGCCCGCTGATCGCGAAGGCGAGGACCGGCGGGATGCCCGGCACCACCGTCGAGGCGTAATCGTAAGCGAGTTTGACCGCGACCAGGAAAGCGACGACCACCACGACGAAGGCGGCAACGCGCAGCGAGATGCGCACGACGAGCACCGTCAGGAGCCAGGCGACAAGGCAGGCCATGGCGATCAGGAGATCGAACGTCCAGTCGGGCCACACGCGGAGGAAGGCGTGATGAATCAGGGCGTTGAGCGATTGCAGTTGAATTTCCGGGCCCGCCATCTGTCCGAAGGGAGTGGGATGAACGTCGTGTCTCCAATTTCCCACCTGCCCGATCAGCACCACCTTGTCGCGCACGCGCGCGCCGTTGCGAAAATTGTGCTCCCAGTATCTCGGAATAAAAATCTCATAGAGCGAGATGGGATTAAAGGTCCCGGGCGGTCCGCTGAAACGAAACGGGTGAGCTTGAAAAGGTTGAGCAAGATCAACCGGGCCGAACCACCGGGCCGCACGTGTGGCCAGGGCCGCCGGCGTCGCTGGCGTCACGGCCGACGGCGCGGGAAAACCCTCCAGTTGCTCGAGCGTCCGCCAGTAATAGGCATCGCGGATCACTCCGTCGCCCTCCGGCCAGAAACTCACGAACCCGATCGATGGACTCTCTGCCGAAGAGTTGGGGACGACGGTCTCGGCTGGTAAAATGAGCGTCCAGGCTTTCTGGCCGGGACCGATATCGCTGAGGGAGAAATCCGCTCCAACCACGATCCGATCGGGATGGCGCTCGATCGTGGCGCGAAGAATCTCGTCTCCCGGCCCGGGGGTCGGCAGGCGCACATCGAAAACCACTCCGCGGGCCCCGGCCGCAAGCAAACGTTCCGCGACGAGGGCGTAGATCTCGCGCGAGAAAGGAAAGCCATTTGTGAAAAGGCTCAGGGCATGGTGTTCGGGACTGCCCACTGGGATATCGGCGTAGAGGGTTTCCATATCCAACCGCGAAAAGCCCACGGTCGTGTCGTCGATCCCGAGAAAAACCAGACGCGGATCCGGCGGCTCCGTCCGCCCGTGGACTGCGATCCAGTCGCGGAAGCGATATTCCGCACTCGTTAGGCCGACGTCCACGTAATCCCGCCTTTCCAACTCCCAAATGCCCGCCACGGTGAGGAAGGCCAGCGCGCAGATCAGGGCGTGCAAGACACGGCGGGAAAACTTCAGGCGCATGACGGGACGAGAACGATCGTTCCTAACAGACCGCGCGACGTTTGCCCAACCGTTTCCTGCCAGGCTCTTAGCCCTTCATCCCGGTGAGCGTGACCCCGCGCAGGAAATAGCGCTGGGCGAAGAGGAAAATCACGATCACGGGCAGCATCATGAGGAGCGAGGCCGCCATCACCATGCCCATCCCCTTGGCCGTGCCCGGCTGCGAGACCTGCACCTGAAAGGCGTAAAGCCCAAACGAGAGCGGGTAGAGGCGTTGATCGGCGAGATAGATGAGCGGCATCATGAACTCGTTCCAGGTGGCGAGAAAGGTGAAGATGGCGATTGCGGCCAGGGTTGGCCTAACGAGTGGCAACATGATGTGCCAGTAGATGCGAAAGAACCCGCAGCCATCGAGGCGGGCCGCATCCTCCAGATCGCGCGGGATGCCTTTGAGGAATTGACGGAGCAGAAAAACGTAGAAAGCCGGCGCGACAAAGCTGGCGATCCAGAGCGGCTGAAGAGTGTTGTACCAACCGAGTTTTTGCATGATCAAAAACTGCGGGATCATCGTCACCTGGGCGGGAATCATCATGGTGGCGAGGAGGAGCGCGAAACAGATCGTCCGCCCCGGCCACTGCAGCCGTGCGAATGCGTAGGCGACGAGCGAACAACTGAAGAGCGTCCCGACGAGATTGAGAACGACGAGAAACAAGCTCGTCCCGACATAACGCCAGAACGGGATCTGGTCGAAAGTGAGCCGATAATTACGCGCGATCTTGGCCAGCCATGCGCCCACCTGGTTCGTCCTTTGCAGTTCAAGCGTGACCTTAATCTCGTTAGGCGTTGTCGCCGGGATCGCTGATCCCGGCCGCCCCACCGGCTCGAGCAACGTCCAGGTCTTCACCTTTGTCGGCCGATCTTCCGGCCCGCGTTCCTGCCAGCTATCGAGCACCCAGTCGTAATCCGCCAGCGGCAGGGCGCGTTCCGCCTCGTAACGCCGGCCCTCCTTTTCGACGAACAGTCGAAGCCGGTGCCAGGTGTTGTCGTAACGAACCGAGAGCTGCAAACGATGGAGACGGGCGAGGGGAAACGTCGTCCGAAAAGTCTGGCTCAGAGTGATGATATCGCCCTTCGAGAAATCATACTGCAACTGCGCGTATGCTTCGTTAGGCGTGCCCTTCTGCACCAGACGCGCCTGCGCGTCGCCCCCGATCTGCCAGGCGCGCGCGGCCCGATCGGCCGGCACGAGCACGTCTTCTTTCTGGTCGTAGGATTGCGCCCGGAATGCACCCAGGCAAAATCCGCGCTGCAATTGGCCCACGACCTCCGCGATCAGTGCCGGTGAAATTTCCGCGGTGATTTTGGCCCGCAGCTGCGCCGCCGGCAGCTCCCAGTATTCGCCCGGCAGAACGGAGAGAAGCCGCGCGTAAATGCCGCGCGCCGTCTGGTGGATCAGGGTGGAGCGATTGAGGTCGTTAGGCCAGGGATAGTCCGTCGCAGCCAGATCCTGTTCGATCAGCGCGACCGCTTCCTCAAGGTGTGGGCCGCGCAGATCATCAAACAAACGGTCATCCACGTAAGGCGATTGGAGCCGCGGGATGGGCCGTTGCGGCCAGAGCTGCAGAGTGTCGCCAAAAAGCTCGCGGTCGAGCTTGGCCGAAGTCGCCGCCATCCAGAGAAACGGCCAGACGAAAACGAGCGAGCCGCCGAGGAGGAGCGCATAAATCAGAAGGGTGCGGAGCGTCCTGGGAAATGACGAATGACGAATGACGAATGACGAGAGGACGAACGGCGTCGGCGCTTTTCGTTTCGTCATTGGGCATTGGGAATTCCTTCGTCATTCGAAATTAGTCATTCGTCATTTCATTCCCCTTCATAGTGCACCCAGCGTTTCGAGAGCTTGAGCTGCAACATCGTTAGGCCAAAGACGACCAGAAACAGAAACCAGCCGAGCGCGGAGGCGTAGCCCATCTGGAGAAAACGGAAGGCCTGGTTGAAGAGGTGATAGGCGTAAAAGAGCGTCGAATCGACCGGCCCGCCCTGCGTCATGATATACGCCTGGGTGAAAATCTGCAGGGTCGCGATCAATCCCATGATGAGGTTGAAAAAAATGTAGGGCGACAGAAGCGGCAACGTGATGTGGCGGAAGCGCTGCCAGGCATTCGCGCCATCGAGCTCGGCCGCCTCGTAATAGGTGTCGCTGATCCCTTTCAGGCCGGCCAGCCAGATGATCATCCCGCCGCCGGCGCTCCAGAGCCCGAGCAGAATGAGCGCGGGTTTGCTCATGTTTTCGTCCTGCAGCCAGTTCGGCCCATGAATCCCGACGCTGGCGAGGAAGGCATTGAGCAGGCCCGCGTTGGGATCCAAAATCCAGAGCCAGAGAATGCTCGCCGCCACCACCGGCACGATCGAAGGCAGATAGAAAAACGTGCGCCAGATCGCGACCCCTTTGATCTCCAGATTGAGAAGGAGGGCGATCCCGAGACTGAGGGCCATGCCTAACGGAATCCCGATGATCATGTAGGCGGTGTTCCCGACCGATTTCCAAAACAACCGGTCGCCCGCGAACATCCAGCGGTAGTTGGCGAACCCGACAAAACGCGCCGGATTCAAAATGTCGTAATCGCAAAAGCTGATGATGATGGAGAAGAGAATCGGTCCGCCGGTCAGAACGATAAACCCGATGATCCAGGGCGAAGCGCAGAGCCAGCCACCGCGCCATTGCGAACGGAAATAACGGCTCCGCGTCCCCTCCAGGGCCGCGGCTCCTCCGCGTCTCGGCTTCGTCTCCCACCAATAAATGAGGCCGGCGCCGAGCGCGATGAGCGCCAGATAGACGGCGATGAAATAGCGCCACGGCACGAGCGGACCGCGCGGCGGGCTGAGCGCGCGATCGAGCTGGCGTTGCACGGTGTCGTTGGCTTCGTCGAGCGCGGCCTGGGGCGAGAGCTTGTGGAAGATCGCGTTCTCGGTCGCGCGCTTTTGTTCGTTGAACATCAACTGCCCAACGGGCGTAACCGGCCGGATGGGCGAAGTATCGAGCAGTTCGTTCAAGAGCTGGACGCCGTCGCGCACCTTGGGCGGGATTGCCGGATTGCCGGCCACGTATTTGTCGTAGAGAAACCGATTGATCTTGCGGTTCGCACTTTGCGTCGGGACAAAGACGAGGCCCTGGCTCCCGAGCTGCAGGCGGTTCGCTTCGCCGATCACTTCCGCGGCGCGCGGGCTGCACATGTATTTCAACAGCTCCCAACCCGCTTCCTTGTTCCGCGCGGTGGCCGGGATGGCGAAACACCAGCCGCTCACCCAGCTCATCCCGGGCCGGCCTTCCGCCGCGGCGGACTCGGGCATCGGGGGAACCGCCACGCCGTAATTCAGATTCGCGCCGTACTGGGCGAGGGCTTCGGGAAAGGTCCAGTAACCGTCGATTTTCAGCGCCACCTTTCCCTGCACGAAAGGATCAAGCTGGCCAGTCTGGGAGCTGTTTTGAAAAGCATAGACCGCGGCGGCTCCGCCTAACGAATCGTAAACCTTCGTCATCCATTGCAGCGCCTCCACGACGCGCGGGTCGTTCAGAGTGGCGTGACGCCGGTCCGGGGTCATGAAATGGCCGCCGTTCATCCAGGCATAGAGGTAGAGCCAGGCGTTGCCATAGTTAGGCGCGAAGCCCAGCCGCGTGATCGCGCCCGCTCGCGTTGCGCTCGGTCAATTTCACCGCCATCTCGGCAAGCTCGGCCCAGTTCTTCGGCGGGCGCGCTTCTCCCTGCGCATCGACAAACCCGCCGCGTTTGAGCAAATCCTTGTTGTAGAAAAGGGCGCGATCATCGACCCGCTCCGGCACGCCGTAGGTGCCGCTCTCGCCCGTGATCGGATCGGTGTAGACGACTTCTTTCCAGCAGGAGGCGTAGTAATTTTCCGGGCGAATCGCGTTCGGATCGTTGCTCTTCGCTTCGCGGGCGAGAAACGGATCGAGCTTGGCGAAAGCGCCGCGCGCCGCCCATTCGCTCACCGCATAACGATCGAACAACAACAGATCGGGCGGCTGCCCGCCGGCCACGCTGACCAGAAACCGGGTCGGATCGGCCGTCTGATCGCGCGACGCGCTCTGCCCGTTGATGACCCGGTAAATCGGATGGCGCGGATCTTTTTCATGCAACGCCCGGCTCTGCGCTTCGAAATCGAGAAAGGCCTCGTCAAAGGCCGCCTTGTTCGCCCCCGCGTCGCCGGTGTAGTTGATTTCGACCACGCCCGGCTCGTTAGGCGCGATCGCCCGCTGCGGATTGAGGAACCAGATGAGAGCAGCCAGCCCGGCGACGAGCAGAACGATTTTCCACGGCGACATCGAACTGGCGAATTTGGCAGCGCGACGTGAAACTGACCAGCATTTTGCGCCGTCCCAAATGTCGTTCGCCTATCTCAACCATGAGCTCGTCTGCGAAGGAGTCGCGGTCGCGGAAATCGCGGCGCAGGTCGGCACGCCCTTCTATCTTTATTCCGCAAAGCAGCTTCGAGAGAATTTCGACGCCTACGCGCGCGCCTTCGCCGGGGCGGAGGCGACGATCTGTTTTGCCGTCAAATCCTGTTCCAACATCGCCATCCTCAAATTGCTCCGAGCGGCCGGCGCGGGCGCCGATACGGTCTCGGAAGGCGAAATCCGGCGCGCCCTCCTCGCCGGGATCGCGCCGGACAAAATCATCTTCTCCGGTGTCGGCAAAACGAAAGAGGAAATCGCTTTTGCGCTCGAGTCAGGCGATCGGTCAGCTCAACGTCGAGTCGCCGGAGGAGCTGGAGATGATCAACGAAATCGCCGCCGCGAAGAATGTGGAGGCGAGAATTTCCGTGCGGGTGAATCCCGATGTCGACGCCGGCACGCACGAGAAAATTTCCACCGGTCGCAAGTCGGACAAGTTTGGCGTCCCCTGGCGGGAGGCGCGCGCGACCTATGGGCGAGCGCGGAGCTTGTCGCATCTCGAGGTGGAGGGCGTGGCCTGTCACATCGGCAGCCAGATTACCGACCCGGCGCCCTTCCAGCACGCCTTCGTTAGGCTGGTCGAGCTGGTGCGGGAACTACAGGCGGATGGCGTTGCCTTGCGCCGGATCGATCTCGGCGGCGGGCTCGGCATTCGCTACCGGGATGAAACGCCCATCGCGGTTTCAGATTACGCCCGGCTCGTGCTGGAACATGTGCGACCGCTCGGCCTCCGGCTTTTCCTCGAGCCGGGCCGCTCCATCTCCGCTTCCGCCGGCGCGCTGATCTCGGAGGTCCAGTTCATCAAGCACACGGGCGAGAAAAGTTTCGCCATTCTCGATGCCGGGATGAACGATCTCGCCCGGCCTGCGATTTACGGCGCCTATCACGAAATCGTTCCGGTGCGAGAAGGCGCGCCTAACGAACGCTACGACGTCGTCGGACCGGTCTGCGAATCATCCGACATTTTCGGAACCGATCGCCGGTTGCCGAAACTCGCGGCGGGCGATCTGGTGGCGATCCTGAATGCCGGAGCCTATGGCGCAGCGATGTCGTCGAACTACAACTCGCGCGGCTTGCCGCCGGAAATCCTGGTCGAGGACGATCAGTTCCGGGTCATCCGGAAACGCCAAAGCTTCGACGAGATCATCGCGCTGGAGCGATATGAGGAAAAAATTTTCATGAGCGAAAAAGTCAAAATCCTCGTGGCGGAAGATGAACCCGCGGTTCGCCGGCTCGTCGGCAGCAACCTCAAACGGGCCGGCTTCGCGGTCGAAGAAGTGGTCGAGGGCGATGAAGTGGTGGCCGCGCGTTTTCGCTTCACGCCGGCCCTGCTCCTGCTCGATGTCATGCTGCCCGGCGTTTCCGGGTTTGAGATTTGCCGCACCCTCAAGAGCGACCCGCGCAGCCGCGAGATGCCGATCATTCTTCTCACGGCCAAGGCGCAGGAGCGCGATCGGGTCCACGGGCTTGAGCTGGGCGCGGATGATTACGTCACAAAACCGTTCAGCCCGCGCGAGCTGGTCCTGCGGGTGCAGGCGCAGGTGCGCAAACTTCCCGGGCAGGCCAGGCCCGGTGAGATCCTGCAGATGGGCGAAATCCTGATCGATCGCGCCCAGCCGGCGGTCCAGGTCGCGGGCCGTCCGATCGCTTTCACCGCGACGGAGTTCAAGTTGCTCACCGTCCTGATGGAACGCGCCGGTCGGGTGCAGACGCGCGAGCGTTTGCTGAACGACGTCTGGGGCTACGAAGCGGCGATCGAATCGCGCACCGTCGACATTTACATCACGCGCCTGCGCGGCAAACTCGGCCGGGCCGCCGCGCATCTCGAGACGGTGCACGGTTTTGGCTACCGCTTTGCGGAGAAGCCGGCGAAATGACGGAACCGAACTGGCCGGCAATTCTCTCGCGGATCGAGGAGGGTGTGCTTCTGCTCGACGCGGAGGGAGAAATTGTTTTCGCAAACGAAGTGGGCCGGCGGTTTTCCGAGTTCGTTAGGCAAGAGCTCGCCGGGATGGCCGAAAACGAAGTGCGTGAGATGTCCGTCCCGCGCGGCCAGGAAACGC
Source organism: uncultured Verrucomicrobiae bacterium (assembly GCA_963772915.1). Classification (GTDB taxonomy): domain Bacteria; phylum Verrucomicrobiota; class Verrucomicrobiia; order Chthoniobacterales; family UBA10450; genus Palsa-1392. The sequence goes on along the minus strand of CAVYZI010000005.1, from coordinate 86,809 downwards.
GGCGGCTGGCCGTCAGCGCGAGCAGAGTGGATGAGCGAACGCTTCTTATTCTGCGCGATGTGACGGCGCAGCGCGCCCTCGAAGAAGTCGGCAGCGAGGTCATCGCCAAGATCTCGCATGAATTGCGGACCCCGATCTCGATCCTCACCGGTTACATCGAGAACCTGGTCGATTTCCCGAAAATGCCGCGCCCGGAGCAGACCGAGATTTTCGAAATCATGCAGGAACACGCGACGCGCCTGAAAGCGTTGCTCGACGACCTGCTCACGCTCGCCTGTTTCGATTCGGGCAGCGAAGTGCTCGACTATGGCGAGCTGGATTTGCGCGCCTTTCTCCGCCGCCTCGCGAAGGACTGGCAACCGGCGCTCGCAAGCAAGGAGATGGCCTTCATCCTCGAGATCGCCGACGAGGTCGGATTGCATTCGGGTCGATCGTTTCCGTTTCGAACAGGTGATGCACAACCTCTTCGACAACGCCTTCAAATACACCCCGCTCGAAGGCCAAATCCGGGTCCGCGCCGCGCTCGTGGAAGGTCGAGTCGAGATCAGCGTGGAGGACAACGGCGCGGGGATTCCGGAGGAAGATTTGCCGCACATTTTCGAGCCGTTTTATCGGGTCGACAAAGCGCGCAGCCGCAAATACGGGGGGACCGGCCTGGGGTTATCGATCGTCAGGCACATCGTCGCTTTGCACGGCGGCACGGTCCGGGCCGAGAGCACGCTGCAAATGTCGACCCGCATTATCATCTCGCTCCCGCGCGCCTGATAACGCGTGCCTGTAGACGCTTCGCTGTGCGAAGCGCGGGTCTGCGGGTGGAGCGGGGTTTGCGTGTCGGCGAGGGCAACTCTCGCGTCTCCCACAGGGAGGCGTCCACATCCGCTCTCCCGCGCCTAACGAAGGCTCTTTTTACAAACTTGAAACATCGCTGAAATAAAATTGAAGCATCGGCACGGTAGGGTGTTGGCCCATTGACCTGCGTCCGAGCGCCGAGGTGGAAAGACTCGGCTTGGACGACATCGAACCCGGCGAAAAAGGTTGCCTTCTGGAGACCTGAGATCGCCCACACCTTTTATGAAAAAACTCGAAGCCATCATCAAACCATTCAAACTCGAGGAAGTCCGCGAAGCGCTCATGGCGCTCGGGATCGAAGGCATGACCGTGAGCGAAGTGCGCGGATTCGGCCGGCAAAAAGGACACACCGAGATTTATCGCGGGAGCGAATACACGGTCGATTTCCTGCCCAAGCTGAAAATCGAAATTGTGCTCCCGGACGACTTGCTGGAAAGCGCATCCGCCGCCGTTATTCAAGCCGCCAAGACCGGCAAGATCGGCGACGGAAAGATCTTCATCCTCGAGGTGGACCGGGCCGTTCGCATCCGGACCGACGAAGAAGGCGAAAAGGCGCTTTGACTTTCGCCTAACGACCGAACCGATTGACCAACTCGTCGCCAAGGCGGCGCGCTCTTAAACAAACGCTTCGGCCACCGAATCGGCCAGGAAACGCCCGGCCCGGGTCAGGACATAGCGCTCGGCCTCGGGCTGCATCAGACCGAGGCGGACGAATTCTTCCACTTCGTTAGGCCGATTCTCGACCCACTCGGCCGGCACGCCCTGGTTGGTCCGGAGGGAGAGGGCGATCGACTCCGCTCGCTTCATCGCCGGGGTCAGGATTTCGTCGCCGGTCGAGGCGGACTCGCCGCCCAGGAGTCGATCGGCATAGACCCGATAATCAGAGATGTTTTGCCAGCGGCGCAACCCGACGGTCGAGACCGCGCTCGGCCCGAGCCCGAGATAATCGCTTCCACTCCAGTAGGCGCGGTTGTGGACCGATTCGAAACCGGGCTGGGCGTAGTTCGACACCTCGTAATGCTCGAAGCCGGCCGCGCCCAGCAATTCGCCAGCGAGGACGAAGAAATCCGCGTCGCCTTCCGGGTCGGTCCGGAATTCGCCCCGGGCATGGCGGAGAAAAAACTCCGTGTCCTCTTCGTAGGTCAGGCAGTAGGCCGAGATGTGATCCGGCCCGAGCGCGAGCGCGCGCCGGAGGGTCGCCTCCCATTGCGCGAGCGTCTGACCCGGCAAGCCAAACATCAGATCGATGTTCAGGTTTTCGAAACCGGCTCGGCGCAGCAAATCGAACGAAGCCTCGGCCTGGGCGGGGCTATGCTCGCGACCAAGGAGCTGGAGCAACCCATCATCAAACGACTGCACGCCGAGACTGATCCGGCTTACGCCCCGTTCGCGCAGGAGGCGCGCTTTTCGCTCCGAAACGCTGCCGGGGTTGGCTTCGAAGGTCCACTCCCGGAGTTGGGACAGATCGAGCTGCGCCTGGAAGCCGCCGAGCAAACGATCGAGATTCGTGGTCGTTAGGGCGGTAGGCGTGCCGCCGCCAAAAAAAATCGTCTCCGGCTTCATGGTGGACGCGGTTGTAGACGCCTCCCTGTGGGAGGCGCGGGTCTGCGCAAGGCTGCTCCTGGGCGCCGGCATCGCCTGCCCCCGCGCTTCGCACAGCGAAGCGTCTACAAGAGCGCGCAAGCTCGGCCAGGATTGCCTCGCAAAACCGCGCGGTTTGCGCGGGATCGGCCCGCTCTTTGTAAAAGGCGCAATAGGGGCAAATCCGGGCGCAAAACGGAATGTGCACATAAATGTGACGCACCGCGCCGATCGCCGCGGAGTTGTCAATCGTCGCCTCGCCCATAGAGTCCACCATCGCCGCTCGCCTCTTTCGCTCAATCGCTTTTCTGCTCCTCGGCGTCGCGGGCGCGCTCGCGCAAGCGCCCCCGGCTCCGACGCCTTCGATCGTTTATCGCGCCCACAACGAGGACGCGATCCACGAATACAAAACCAACTCCCGGCTCGTCAGGCGAATGACCAACGCGCTCGTCCTCGCCGTCACCCATCAGCCCGATCTCGCGAGCGCCTGGCGTTCGCTGGTCAAGCCTAACGATCGGGTCGGAATCAAGATTTCGGCCGCCGGCGGTGAGCTTTTCACCACCCATCGCGACATCGTGAACGCGATCGTCGACGGGCTCGTCGCCGCCGGACACGCTCGCAAGGACATCATCGTCTGGGATAAATCGCTCGGAGGAATCAGGGACGCCGGCTATACCGGCAACGAAGGCTACCAACTGAAATCGATCCCGCCGCGCGACGGCTACGACGCGAAGGCGACCGTCTCCGCCCCCTTTCTCGGCAACCTCATTTGGGGCGACTTCGAATACGTCGGCGGCCCCGGCGAGGTGCCGCTCCTGAGCGAAACCGAGAACACGAGCAGCGTCAGTCATCTCTCGAAAATCGTCGCGAACGAGGTGACGAAAATCATCAACCTCCCGGTCCTGAGTGACAACGTGCGCAACGGTGTTGCGGGCTGCCTTTACAACGTCACCATTCCAAACATCGACAACTGGCGCCGCTTCGGTGTTCCGCCCGATTTCGGCGCCTCGAGCATCCCGGAGATTTACGCCGATCCGCACATCGGGCCGAAAGTCGTGCTCAACCTGATGGACGGACTGCTCGCGCAATACGCCGGCGGTCCGGAGTCGCAGCCCGGTTACGCCTTTCCTTTTGCCACCCTTTACGCGAGCAAAGACCCGGTCGCGATCGACGCCATCGCCCTGCGCCAGCTCGAGGAGTGGCGCAAGAAAAGGAAGGTGCCGCCGATCAAACGTCTCGGCGCGCATGTGCAGGTGGCGGAGGAATACGGCCTCGGCAACGCCAACCTTTCGCGCATCCAAATTCGCGATGTCGGGCCGTGAACGCGATCCTCAAAACGGTTTCGCGCTCGTTTTACCTCACGATCCGCTTTCTCCCGCGCGCGTTGCGCGAGCCGGTCAGCCTCGCTTATCTCCTGGCGCGCGCCACCGATACGGTTGCGGACACGGCCACGATCCCGGCGGCCACTCGCCTCACGACGTTGCGCGATCTGGCCCGCGTCATCGCCGGCGAACTGAATTTTGATTCCGTGGCGGAAGCGCTGCGCAATTTCGCGGCGCAACAGAGCGATCCGCACGAGCGAACTCTTGATCGAGAATCTGCGCAGCTGTATCGAATGGCTGGACAAGCTGGAGCCGGCCGATCGCGCCGATATCCGGGAAGTGCTGAAGACGATCGTGCAGGGGACAGGCGCTCGACCTGGAACGATTTGGCGATCCGGCGCACGCCGTCCCTCTGCAGACCGCGGCGGAACTGGATGAATACACCTATCTCGTGGCGGGCTGCGTCGGAGCGTTCTGGACGAAGCTGGGTTTCCGGCATTGCGCGAAGTTTGCCATCCGTCCGCCTGACGAAATGACGGAACTCGGGATCGGTTACGGCGAAGGCTTGCAGTTGATCAACATCCTGCGCGATCGCGCGGCCGATGCCGCCGCCGGCCGGCAGTATCTTCCGGCGGAGGAATTGGCCGTCTCGAGCCTCGATGACGTCTTCGCCAGCTGGCTGGGGAAAGCGGAAGAAAAAATCTCTGCGGGCATCGACTATTGTTCTGCCCTAACGAATTGGCGAATTCGTTACGCGACCGCGCTGCCGGCCCTGATCGGCGGGCGCACCGTGGCGCTGCTGCGCGCGGCCGGGCCAACCGACGCAGAAAGTGAAAGTTCCGCGCCAGGAAGTGCGCCGCATCCTGTTCGTTGGTTTGCTCGCGGCGGCGTCTCCCGCTCGCGCTCCGCGCGCTCTTCCAGCGCCTCCTCGCGCCACCTCGTTAGGCGAGCCTGGACTCGCGAAAGCGCGTCCCGCCGGAGGGACCTGCTTCCGCAGGTCCAGTTTGAGATGGCCCGGCGGAGCGCGCCTGCAAGCTGGAAGCTCGCTCTGCCTTCCTCTACAGTCGCGCCATGCGACGCTTCCAGACTCTTCTCGGCCTGCTCATTTCCTGTACCTTTGCGCTTTCGGTTTCGGCGCGCACAACCGCGCTCGTCGGTGGCCGGTTGATCGATGGCTTCGGCGGACCGCCGCTGGCCAACAGCATTATCCTGATCGAGAACGAGCGCATCACTGCGATCGGCCAGGTTGGTACTTTGGAGGTGCCGAAAGATGCCGAGGTGATTTCGACCGAGGGCATGGATGTCCTGCCCGGGCTCTGGGATTCGCATGTCCACACCATGTTGCTCGGGCACAGCGATTACGCGCATTGGGACAAGACTTATCCGAAACGTCTCGGCACCGAGATCATGCCGGCGGCCGCGCATCAGCTTCTCATGGCCGGCGTGACGAGCGCGCGCGATCTCGGCGCGCCGCTCAAGGAAAGCATCGAAGTGCGCGATCGAATTAATCGCGGCGAAATTCCCGGCCCGACGCTCTACGTCGCGGGCCCGTTCATCCAGCACGCGCCGTATCCGGGGACGGAAGCGTTTCGCTGGGGCGTGAAAGGTGCCGCGGATGGTCGCGCCAAGGTGAAGCAACTGGCCGAGGCCGGGGTCAACATCATCAAGCTGATCGACCAGGACGAAATGACGATGGAGGAAGTGAAGGCGGTCGTTGACGAAGCGCACGCCCACAAACTGCCGGTCGTGGCCCACGCCCATCGCCCGGAGGAGATTCGTCGCGGGCTCGCCGCCGGGGTGGACGATTTCGAGCATACCGGGCTCTCGACCGCGCCGGGCTACCCGGACGACATCCTGAAGGCGATCGCGGAACGGACGGCGAAGATGAACATTGGACCGCTTTTCTGGTGCCCGACGATCGAGGGTTTCCTCAATTACCAAAGGCTGATCGACAACCCGGAGCAACTGGACGACCCGGCCTGGAAACTGGATGTGCCTAACGACATCGTGGAAGACATCAAGAAATCCATTCAACATCCCGGGCAGCTCAGTTACTACCAGATCACGCCGCTTCGCGCTGCGACGGTGAAGAAGAAATTTCATCAACTACAGGACGCCGGGGTCGTGATGCTGGTCGGGACCGACAGTGGAATTCCGATGAAATTTCACAGCAGCTCGACCTGGCGCGAGATGGACGCCTGGGTGCACGATCTCGGGGTTGATCCGATGGCCACAATCCGGGCCGCGACCTACTGGCCGGCGGTGATGATGAAAGTGGACAAGGATTACGGCTCGATCAGCGCGGGGAAATTCGCCGACATTATCGCGGTCAAAGGCGACGTCCTGCGCTACATCGATCTCCTGCAGCGGGTCGATCTCGTGATGAAACACGGGCACCGCTACAAGTAATACTGGGCCGCCGGCGGGCGACGAACTTTTTTCCCGATCGTTGCCGGCCAGGCGTTGACCGGCGCGCCGCGGAGTGCAACTAGCAGGCTGAGCAAAATGGAAATACGGCTTCTGCTCGTTCCTTACGATTCCGGCCAGCGCAACGTGCGCATGGGTGCGGGACCGGAGCGCCTGCGCAGCGCGGGCTTGGAAAAGCGTCTCGCGGCGCAAGGCCACCGCGTCGATTCGCAGGTCATAGAACCCGCCTCGGTCTACTGGCGGGCCGAAGTGCAAACCAGCTTCGAGCTCATGCGCGCGGTCGCCGAGCAGGTGCGCGCGGCGCGGGCCGCCGGCCGTTTTCCGCTCGTCCTCTCGGGCAACTGTCTCTCCGCCGTCGGTGTCATCTCCGGGCTGGGGCCGGGCACCGGCGTGATCTGGATCGATGCCCACGGCGATTTCAACACCCCGCAAACGACCATGAGCGGTTTTCTCGACGGCATGACGCTCGCGACCGCCACCGGCCGGTGCTGGATGGAATTGGCGCGCAGCATCGAGGGCTTCGAGCCAGTGCCGGAGAAGGCGGTCGTGCTCATTGGGGCGCGCGATCTCGACCCGGGCGAAGGCGCGGCCCTGGCGCGGTCGGAAATCGTGCGCCTGAGCGTGGAATCCGCGCCTAACGAAGTTGAATCCATCCTGCAGACGCTCGGTCCGACGATGCAAAGGTTTTATCTCCATCTCGACCTCGACGCGCTTGATCCGGGCGACGGCCGGGCCAACGGCTATGCCGCCAAGGGCGGATTCACGAACGAGAACCTGCAAAAAGTGCTCGCGCTCGTGGCCCGTCACGCGCCGATCGAAGCGATGACGATCGCGGGCTACGACCCCTCCTACGACAGCGAGGACAAAGTGTGCGCGATTGCGCTTGCCTCGGCCGTGACGGCCACCGGGACGCGCGGCTGAGCCGCGCGCGTGGCCGGCTTTGTAGACTCCTCCCTGTGGGAGGCGCGGGCATGGACTTGATTCGAACGAACGAGCCTCACTGACGGCGAACATTTCCCCCGCGCTTCGCACAGCGAAGCGTCGACAGATGTGCGCTCGTTAGGCCGGGGTTTCGCGTCTCACTTCGCCCGGTGCTTTGTCTTCCCGCAGGCCGAGGAAAACCGGAGCGCGCAGTTTCACGTCGCGGGTCCACTCCGCGAACTTCACCTGGCAAACGAAGACCGGGTTGACCCAGGTGATCTGGCGCATCATGCCGGGGGTGATGTCCTGGGTCCATTTCCCGCCCTGCTTCGAAGGCAGATCGGCGAAGGGACAATCGGCGCGCCGTTCGCCCTGAAATTTTTCATGCAGGAAGGCGAGCATTTTCGTATCGAAACCGGTGCCCACTTTGCCGGCGAAGAGGAGCTTTTTCTTCTCGTAATAACCGACCAGCAACGCGCCGAAATGTTTTCGCGCCCCGGCCGGAGGTGTGTAACCGCCGATCACGAATTCCTGTTCCTGAACGCACTTGAGCTTGATCCAGGCGCCGCTCCGTCGTCCGGCTTCGTAAAGCGAATCGGCCCGCTTCCCGACGATTCCCTCCAGCCCGCGCCGCCGCACTTCGGCCAGGAGCGCCTCCGGGTCGTCGCCGAGTGCGCCGGAATAACGAATCGGCTCGCGCGCTTCCGCGCAGAGCTGGCGCAGAGTTTCCTTCCGTATCGTGAGGGGAAATCCGCTCAGATTTTTTCCGTCGAGCTGGAGAAGATCGAAAACATAATAGGCCAGCGGCGCATCGTGGCCTTCCATCTCGCGGGCCTGAAGGAGCTGGAAGGAAGAGCGGCCTTCCTCGTCGAGCGCCACCACCTCACCGTCGATCACGCATTCATCGCAGGGCAGCTGCAGCGAGCGCGTCAGCGATTTCCTGGAACGACTTCGTCAGGTCGTTTTCGTTGCGTGAGATCAACCTCACTTTTGCGCCGTTCTTCACGGTCAGGACGCGGAAGCCGTCGAACTTCAGCTCGTAAATCCAGCCGCCTCCCGTCGGCGGCTTCTCGACCAGCTTCGGTTTCATCGGCGCGACGAAACGCGCCTTGCCCGCCGGGAGCGAATCAGGCAGCGCGAGCGCGCTTTTTTCTGCTTTTGCTACGGGCGGGACTTTTTTTTTACGCCCGCTTTTCTTTTGCGCGACCGCCTGCCGGACTCGCGCGCGCAGACTCTTTTGCGCGTCGCCATTATCCTGGCGGTGCGACTGCCATTCCGCGTCCCGATCTTTCGCGATCTGCTTCATCGTCCGGCCGGTCTTGGCCGATTGGTCGTCGCGCTTTTTCGAGATCGGTTTGACGTCGGCGTCGCTTTTCAAAAGGAGCCATTGGTTCTTGCCGCCGTCGATCCGGGTGCGGATGAGGGCCCAGTCGCCTTTTAGTTTTTCGCCTTCGAGCACCAGATGAAGGCGGCCATCTTTCAGCGCCTCGAGCGGTTTCTCGCCGTGCACGTAATAGTTGCCGCGATCCCAGACCATGACCGTGCCGCCACCGTAGCTGCCCTCCGGGATGACCCCTTCGAAATCCTCGTATTCGATCGGGTGATCCTCGACTTCGACCGCGAGATGTTTTTCGCCCCGTTTCCACGGAATGCCTTTCGGCACCGCCCACGATTTCAGGACGCCGTCCATTTCCAGCCGGAAATCGTAGTGCAACCGGCTGGCGTCATGTTTTTGGATGACGAAACGCGAGGCGCCCGCGATCCGTTTCGGTCGCGGCTTCTTCGTGCCACTCGGCTCCGCGGTGACGGCGAAATTTCGTTTTCGCTTGTACTCGGTCAGCGCCATCTCTTCATCAGGCTTCCATCAAAAAACGAAAACGCCACCGCGATCGCGCCGCTCCCCGGGGATTGGCGATTCTGATCGCGGTGGCCGCTTTCGCCTGGAACCTCGCTTAACGACGAGAGCGTGCCTTCTTCGCCGGGGCCGCCCCGTCCTCGGCCTCTTCGTTCACGAACCCCTCGGCAATCGAGGTCAGTTTCTTATCTGCTGCGCCTTCTTCGTCGAGCGTTTTCTGGAGGAGATCTTGCGCTTCACTCTCGCCCAGGACGGAGGCGAAGGTCCGGCAAACGCCGTAGCCCGCCATCTCGTAATGCTCGACGCGTTGCGCCGCCGCGATGAGCCCGGCGTCGATGACCGATCCCGCGCCTGTTTCTTTAATCATCTCCGAGCCTTCCTCGACCAGGCCTTTCATCGCCTTGCAGGTCTTGCCGGTCGGTTTCTTGCCCAGCTTCTTGAAAATCCGATCGAGGCGGTCGACGTGGTTTTTCGTTTGCTTGAGATGGCTCTCGAACGCCGCTTTCAATTCCGGGGTGGCGGCTCTCTTCGCGATTTTCGGCAACGCTTTGACCAACTGGTTTTCGGCGTTGTAAAGATCGCGCATTTCTTCAATCCAAAGTGTGCGGAGTGAATCTAGTTTTATCATTTTTTTGTCCTTTGTTTGGTTTTCCCTCGGGCCCACCGACGGCGGGCCCGGCCGGCAAATCTTTATCTGAATTTGCCGTGCAAACCTGAAACGGATCGGAGCAGGCGGTTGCGCGTATCGCCCTCTCCTAACGCTGAATCAGGAATCGCCCGAGGTGCAAGGGAGTGGTCAGTCCCAGCATTCGACCGGGACGATCGCGCCGGCCGCGAATTTCTCGCCCCTGTCCACGCGCAAAAGCGCATTGGCCCGGCTCAGGCCAAAGAGCGCGTGCGACTCCTGCCGACCGGTGACGTGAAAGACGCCCTCTTCCAACCGGCCGCGCAGGTAATGCGGCCGATCGCCATCGTTCGTTACCTCGGCCGCGAGTCGGGCGGGGACCCGGCGTAAATCGAGGTCGTTCGCCCCGCTCATTTTCAGTAGAGCCGGTCGGACAAATTTGAGGAACGTGACGAAGGCCGAGACGGGATTTCCTGGCAATCCAAAGACGGAGCAACCACCGGCCCGGCCGAAGAGAAACGGCTTGCCCGGCTTGATCGCGACTCGCCAGAGATCGATTTCGGTGCCGAGCGCGCGCAGGACCGGCTTCACCAGATCGTGCTCGCCGACGGAGACCCCGCCGCTGATGACGAGCGCGTCGCTCTCCATTCCGCGCCGGAAAAGTTCGGTCATCCGTTCGAGATTATCCGGACAATGTTCGCCTAACGATACCTCTGCGCCGGCCCCGAGTGTAAGGGCACGCAACATGAGGGCGTTGCTCTCGAAGATTTGTCCCGGCTGGGGAATCCCGCCTGCCGGAACCAGCTCGTCGCCGGTCGAGACGATCGCCACCCGCGGCACGGCGCCGACTGCAATTTCGGCAATCCCCTGGGAGGCGAGGAGCGCCATCGTTTGCGGCGCAATCGGCTTCGCCCCGGGCCAGAATCTTTTGCCCCTCCGCCAGGTCGGCGCCTTTCCGCCGGACAAATTCCCCTCGCTCCACCCCGACCCGGACCGCGATCTCCTCCCCTTCGCGCGTCACGTCCTCCTGCATGATGACGGCGTCGGCCCCGGCCGGGAGCGGGGCGCCGGTAAAAATGCGAATTGCCTCTCTCGCTCCGATCGTTAGGCCGCGATCCAGGCCAGCCGGCTGTTCGCCGATGACCCGGAGGCGCGCTCCGGCCTGGCAGGAGGCGGCCTGGACGGCGTAGCCATCCATGGCCGAGTTGTCGAAGGCCGGGAGCGGACGCTGCGCCAGCAATTCCGCGGCAGCGAATCGCCCTAACGAATCGGGCAGCGGCACCTTCTGGCCGGGAAGTGGCGCGACCTTTCCCAGCACGGCCGCGAGCGCCTCGGCTTCGCTGATCATCGCACCACCTGATCGCCCACCGCCGGATCGCCGTCGACGATGTCGGCCGCGATAAAGGGGCGCTTTTGCTCCGGCGACGCTTTCAGGTGCGCGGTCCCGCCGGCGGCGTTGGTGGTTTGCAATTTGGTTCCTGGGGCCGGCACGTAGAGATTGGATTCGAGATCGATGAGGACGAATTTTTTTTCTTCATCGACCACCGCCACCTCCCCGACGAGGCGCGGTTTCGTAGCGGCCGCCGCACTCGGTGGCTTTGAGCGGTGGGCGCCGGGGGCGCAGCCGGTCAAAGCGAAGACGCCAGTGGTCGTCAGGCAAAAGATCGAAATGAAGGTCGGAGAACGCATGGAAAGAGCCAATCGGTTGACGAGCATGGAACGACCCCGATATTCTCGCAACTTCGACGGCGCACTGGGTGAGGTGGCTGAGTGGTCGAAAGCAGCGCTTTGCTAAAGCGCCGTACCTCAAAAGGGTACCGAGGGTTCGAATCCCTCCCTCACCGTTTTCCTCTAAACGCGGTCATGGATGTGCGGATGCATAACATCTTAGCATAACGTTTCCATTCAAATCCGCCCTTGTTTGCGGACGTGCCACTTTGTTGCAATTCGTCCTCCCGGCAGCCTGCTATGCGTTGCCTTGCCAGTTCGGGAAACCACGCCGGCCAAATTTCCGCCGACCGTAGAACAACGCCGCGATTCTTTGAGTTCGCTGTTGCCCTCGCGCGCTTGCGCGGAACGGGTCGGCAGGTCTGCCGCCGAGATGGTGATGGTCGGCCTTAAGTATTTCCAGCTTTTGAAAGCTCATTGGCTCGAACCTCGCCAGCCGCGAATTTCTTGCTCAATTCGCCTACCCGCTTGATCAATTCCTTCGCAACTGATCTGCGTTTTCGAGATTTCGTTAAACAAGTGTCTCGAAAGATTAGATTATTCTAATTTTCAGCCTCACGGCTTTCTAATCCTCGGCTGGCATTCTGTAGTGTTATGAAACCACTAACATCATACCTATTGGCCGCCGCCGTGGCATTGACCGCTTTCGCTGGAAGCGCCTCTGCCGCGGTTTCGGGACAAACAATCAAAAACCTCAACAGCGCTTTCCAGGGAGAATCCAATGCGGCAAACCGCTATGTGATTTTCGCAAAGAAGGCCGAGCAGGATGGCTACGCACAGGTAGCGAAACTGTTCAGGGCGGCGTCCGCGGCGGAGGCGATCCATCGCGAGACGCACAAGCAAACGATCGTGAAACTCGGAGGGAAGGTAGAGACGTTCCAACTCGAAAGCGTCACCCCGGGAACGACGGAAGATAACCTGCGCGCCGCGATCAAGGGAGAAACCTACGAGCGCGACACGATGTATCCGGAGTTTCTCGCAACCGCTAAGAGAGACGACTCGCAACCGGCTATTCGCACGATTCAGTTCGCTTACGCCGCGGAAAAGGAACATGCCAGGCTATACCAGGAGGCGCTGGACTCACTCGGGAAGAATGCTCCGGCAGACTACTACGTCTGCCAGGTCTGTGGGATGACAGTCACTGAGCTTCCGCCGGCAAAATGTGTTTCGTGCCGCAATAGCCGGGACGAATACAAGAAGGTTGGGTAAGGCGTTATGATTACGATTCCCAGTCCTCTTCATCCCGCGCTGGTTCACTTCCCGATCGTGCTCATCCTGATCGGAACAGTCGTGGCAATCGTGGCCGTGTTCGTGCGGCGGTGGCACCTGCCGTGGATTGCAGCCGGTCTGCTCGCCTTCGGGGCAGCCGGCGCAATCGGCGCCGCATGGAGCGGTGGCGGAGAAAAGGAGTTAGTCGGCGAACTGAGTGCCACGGCCGAGCAGCTGCTCGATCAACACGAAGAATGGGGCGAGCGCACGCGGACGCTGGCGATTGTCGCGGCGTTGCTGGCGCTCGGTGCAACGACGGTGCGGCGCTTTCCGGCAATATCGCGAACCTTCTCGGTCGCCACTGCCTGTGCCGCGCTGGCCGCCTCCTACTGCGTGGCGAACGCAGGCCATTATGGCGGACAGCTCGTTTACAAACACGGCGCTGGCATTAACACAGCCGCAGGAGCGATCGCCGACAGTGCAGTCGCTCCCGCTGAACGCGCGGCCGATCAGAGGAAGGAGGCCGATGATTGAGCAAGTCGTCGGTGCTCGCATTCGCAGAGTCCAGCCGGTACCATCCGGAAGCGATGCGAATTCTTGTGGCAGAAGACGACGCGAAACTGCGGTCCCACCTGCGGAGCGCGCTTTCCGAGGTGGGATACGCGGTTGACGATACGGCCGATGGCGAGGATGCGCTGTGGCTTCTGCGCGAACATCAATACGACGCAGCCATCCTCGACATCTCCATGCCTGGGCGCGATGGCGTGAGCATCACCCGGGCGATCCGGGCGGCAGGACAGAATACTCCTGTGCTCCTGGCGACGGCGCGCGGTGAGTTGCGCGACAAGGTCGGCGGTCTCGATGCCGGCGCGGATGATTATCTTGTGAAACCGTTTTCGGTCGAGGAGCTCCTCGCGCGGCTCCGGGCCGTGCTCCGCCGCCGCCGGCCGGACGTGAGCGATCAAATGCGTGTGGCGGACCTGGAGATTGACTTGCGTTCCCGAACGGCCAGCCGCGCGGGGCAGGAAATCCTCCTGACTAACCGCGAGTTCGCACTACTCGCGGCCCTTGCAGAAGCTTCTCCACGTCCGGTTTCCAAAACCACGCTGATCGAGCGCGTCTGGGACCAGCACTTCGATTCCGGAACCAACGTGCTTAACGTTTACGTCAATTACCTGCGCAAAAAGATCGATCTGCCCGGCCTGAAGCCTCTGGTTCACACGCTGCGCGGCATCGGGTTCGCCCTTCGCGAAGAAGCTCCATGAATTTCCGTCTGCGAATGGCGGTCTGGTTCGGCATTTCACTCGCCGCGCTTGACCGCGGTGCTGATGGCGACCGCGCATTGGCATCTCGATGAGGAACTGCGCCAGGACCGATGGGATCGTTCTCATCCCAAATATCCGGGCTGGTCCATCCACGGCAGCTTCACGAACGAGGAAGTCTCACGACATTCTCGGTGAATTGATGAAGGTCTGGGTCTGGGCGGGACTGCCGGTGCTGGCGGTCGCCCTCGGGATTGGATTCCTTCTCGCCCGCCGCTCCGTGCGCCCGATCCACGCGATCAACCGCGATCTCAGCCTGCTCGAAACGAAGTCTCTGCGGAAAGGAATTGCGGTGCCGGAAAACGACGTCGTTCTCTCCGACCTCGTCCATCACATCAACCGGCTGCTGGAACGCGTCGGTGACGCCTACGAGAAGCTCGACGAATTTGCCTCGAAAGTCTCCCATGAACTCCGCACACCTCTGACCCTGTTGCGGATGAAAATCGAGCGCTCCGCGGCCAATCTGCCGACCGGTTTATCCGAAGAGTTGCAGGAGGAACTGGCGCACTTGACGCGACTGGTCGAGCAGTCGCTCCTCGCGGCAAAGGCAGAGAGCGGGCGCATCAACCCTAACCTGGAAGCGGTTGATTTCAGTGCCCTACTGGACGACGTCCTCGAGGGTTACGTCCTCCTCGCGCAAGAGCGTGATCTAAGTATCCGCTGCTCCGTCGAGACTAATCTGCGGGTAGCGACCGACGCAGGATTGCTGCGCCAGATTCTCCATAATCTGCTCAGCAATACCGTGCGCTACGCGCATCGAAGGATACGGGTTCGCGCTCATTCCGTGCACGGGGATGTGGTCCTCAAGATCACGAATGATTTCGACCGGCGAACGATGGCGACAGCCGGAACCGGCCTCGGTTTGCGGCTTGTTCGGGGTCTTGCCTCAGCGCTCACGATTGGGTTTCGACAGCGCCAGAACAGCGCCATTTTCGCGACGCGGCTCCAATTGCCTGCGGGGGTGAGGAAGGTGCAGACGATCCATTGCGGATTACGGACTTGAAGCTGCTTTTCCTCCCCAGCTCGCGCGCTCTCTGCAGATCAAGTCCAGCGACAGCTCGGCGGACGCATCTGCCACCATGACCTTGCGGACCGGCGACGTGAACGCGGACGGCGTGGTCGACACGGCTGACCTGGACGAGATCAAGATGAACTTGAGCCGAGACCCGGTGAACGGCGATAACTTTCGCGACGACATTACGGTCGATGGGAGAGTGAACCACGCTGACACGACGCTGGAGAAATCGAAGCTGTAAGCAATCGGTCAAAAGCGACCGCCTTCGCGAGAAAGGCATTCCGCGCCGTCGGCCGCGCAGCAGAGATAAAGAGCCGGTCTTAGATCTGTCATCTCCTCATAACGGCGTCCGACAGACGCGAGGAACATGGCAACCTCTTCGTCTTCCACTAGTGCCAGCGCACATCCCCCGAAGCCACCGCCAGTCATGCGCGCGCCGAAGCAGCCCGCTGTGTCGCGCGCGAGCGTAACCATGAGATCGAGCTGCGCGTTCGAGATTTCGAAATCGTCCCGCATGCTGGCGTGACTCTGATTGAGCAAACGGCCGAGCCGTTCCGTATCGCCATCCTTCATCGCTTGCGCGGCGCGTTGGGTGCGATCGTTTTCCGTGATGACGTGCCGGGCGCGGCGACGAGTCAGTTCGTCCAACTGCGCGCTGCGTGATTGGAAATCTTCCAAAGTCACATCTCTGAGCGCTTTCACGCCGAAAAACTCGGCGGCCGCTTCGCATTGCCGCCGTCGCTCGTTGTAGGCGGAATCGACCAGCCCGCGCCGCGTGCTCGTATCCATCACGACGACCGACACGCGTGGCGGCAGCGGGACCGCCTCGAAGGAGAGATCACGACAATCGATCAGGATGGCATGATCCTCCTCGCCGATGGCGGAGATCATCTGGTCCATGATGCCGCAGTTCACTCCGACCCATTGGTTCTCCGCCTTTTGACAGAGCAGCGCCATCTCGCGTGGCTTCCAGGGAAAGCCGCTGACCGCGGCAAACGCGCGCGCCACCGCCAGCTCGAACGAGGCCGAGGAAGAAAGGCCCGCGCCCATCG
The DNA here is from genome assembly GCA_963772915.1 of uncultured Verrucomicrobiae bacterium. Classification (GTDB taxonomy): domain Bacteria; phylum Verrucomicrobiota; class Verrucomicrobiia; order Chthoniobacterales; family UBA10450; genus Palsa-1392. The sequence continues at coordinate 70,903 of CAVYZI010000005.1, read as the reverse complement.
GCACATCGCAGGCGCTGACACCTTCCCACCCGGTCAGCGAGTATCCTTCCTCGCCTAACGACCAGGCGACGCCTTTGGGATACTCGCCCCAGGAGGTCGAGCCCTTCTCCAGGTGCGCGATTTTGAATTCGCTCGTTTCTCTTTGCTCGAGGGAATGGAGTCGCACCGTCTGGTCGGCGCGGGCGCGCAACGCGATCCAAGTGGCGCGGTCGATCGCCATGGGCAGGACGAAGCCGTCGTTATAGTCGGTGTGCTCGCCGATGAGATTCACCCGTCCCGGCGCGCGCACGAGGTGCTGCGGTTCGCTTCCAAAGCGATCGACGAAAGCCCGCCGAACCATTTCTGACACCGATGACTCCATGAGTCTTCCGATGTAGCTGGTGGGGCGAGACTCTGTCGAGCCTGGGGGAGGATATTGCCCGGGCAGCGGGGCCGCCGCCCGCACTTGCAGCCGGGATCGGTGATCCCGGCCGGCTCCAGAACAGCGTCGCCCTCCTCCGGGATCAGCGATCCCGGCTACAACGACCTTTGTTACACCCCGCCGTAACGGCGCTGGCGGCGGCCGAATTCCTTGACCGCTTCGAAAAGGTCTTCCTTGCCGAAATCGGGCCAGAGTTTCGGGGTCACATACATCTCGGTGTAGGAAAGCTGCCAGAGCAGGAAGTTGGAAATCCGCATCTCGCCCGAAGTGCGGATGAGCAGATCCGGGTCGGGATAATAGCGGGTGTAAAGATGCTTGCTGAACATCTCGACGTCGATCATGGCCGGGTCGATGTGCCCGAGTTCGATTTCGTGGAGGAGGCTCTTGATGCCATCGATGATCTCGAGCCGGCCGCCGTAGCTAAGGGCGAGGATGAGCGTGAGTCCGTTGTTCCGGGCCGTTTGTTCGATCGACTTGTGCAATTGCCTCTGGCAGCTGGCGGGCAAATCGGTCAGGCGCCCGATCGCCTGGAGCCGCACATTTTTTTCAACCAGCTCCGGCGTTTTTTCCTTCAGGAATTGCTCGAGCAATCGCATCAGGGCCGAGACTTCGGCTTTCGGCCGCTGCCAATTTTCGGCCGAGAACGCATAGAGGGTGAGGAACTCGATCTTGAGATCGCCGCAGCCCTCGACGCAGGCGCGGACCGCCTTCGCGCCTTCTTCGTGGCCCTTGATCCGGGGCAGGCCGCGCTCCTTGGCCCAGCGGCCGTTGCCATCCATGATGATGGCAATGTGACGCGGGATCGCTTTGCTGGAGGCGACCATTTCTAAAGAAAAAGTGTCTGCCCGCGGGCCGGGCCCACGCTCACCATGGTGAGACGCGCGCCGGTCAGCTCCGCGATCCGGCGGACGTATTTTTTCGCCTCGTTAGGCAGGTTGGCGAATTTTTTTACCTTCTCGGTCGAGCGTTTCCAGCCCGGCATCTCGAGATAAATCGGCTGGCAACGGGTCCATTGCGCGGCGTCGCTCGGCGGGACATCGAGGACGGTGCCGTCGAGGCGGTAGGCGACACAAATTTTGATTGGGTCGACCTGGTCGAGGCCGTCGAGGTTGGTGATGGCGATCTCGTCGATCCCGTTAATCATGGTGGCGTAATGGGTCGCGACGGCGTCGAACCAGCCGCAGCGCCGCGCCCGCCCGGTGGTGGCGCCAAACTCGCGCCCCATTTCGTGCAACATCCCGGCGATCGCTCTCATCCTCCGTCGGCAACGCGCCTTCGCCGACGCGCGTGGTGTAGGCCTTCATCACGCCAAGCACGCGATCCATCCGATGCGGCGCGACCCCGGTGCCGGTGCAGGCGCCGCCGGCGGTGGTGTTGGAAGAAGTGACGTAGGGATAAGTGCCGTGGTCGATATCGAGGAAGGTGCCCTGCGCGCCTTCGAAGAGGATTTCCTTCCCCTGCTGCAACGCCTTGTGCAGGTAGACGACCGTGTTCGCGACAAAGGGCCGCAGTCGTTCGCCCGCGGCGAGAAAATCCGCGTTCACTTTGGCGAAGGAAATCGGGCGGGCCCCGAGCGCTTTGAGGATGCTGTTGTTCTCCCGCATTTTGGCCCGGAGTTTTTCGGTGAAAACTTCCGGCTGCATGAGGTCGGCCATGCGCAGGCCGGTGCGGGCGGCCTTGTCGCCGTAGGCGGGCCCGATGCCGCGTTTGGTCGTGCCGATTTTGGCGTGGCCTTTACGCAGCTCGCGCTGCTCGTCGAGCGCGCGATGGTAGGGCAGGACGAGATGGGCGCAATCGCTCACGAGCAGATTTTTCCCGATCTTGACCCCCACTTTGCGCAGCCCGTCGATTTCGCCGACGAGGGCGATCGGGTCGATCACGACGCCGTTGCCGATGACGCAGATTTTTCCGCGGCGCAAAATGCCGGAGGGGATGAGGTGGAGAACGTATTTTTTCCCGCCCTGGATGACGGTGTGGCCGGCGTTGTTGCCGCCCTGACTGCGGACGACGATGTCGGCCTTGCCGGTGAGGACATCGATGATTTTGCCCTTGCCTTCATCGCCCCATTGCGCCCCGACCAGTATCGTATTTGCCATCGTGTTGCTTTCCGCGAAAGCAACCGCCGGAGGCCCGCAGCGGGACGTCTGCGGCCGTTGCCGTCGAACCATAGGGTGACGGTCTGCGGGCGCAAGCTGGTTTTGTTTCGGGAAAGGCAAGACCGGCTCGCGCTCGCGAAACGAATTGGAGAAAAACGGCAGAGATTCGTTAGTCCAAACTTATGCGTACCATCCTTATCATCATTTTGGTCCTGCTCCTGATCGGCGCCTTTCCGGCCTGGCCCTACAGCAGCGGCTGGGGCTATTACCCGGTCGGCGGGATCGGATTGGTCCTTCTTATTCTCATCATCCTCGCGGTCCTCGGGCGGATATAGCGACGCGGTCCTTGCATGTGGACGCCTCCCTGTGGGAGGCGCGAGCGTGCGTGATGGGGCGAAAGCAACCGCCCGAACCCCCGCGCAGATCCGCGCTTCGCAGAGCGAAGCGTCTAATCATCAGGCCGTCTTGACCTGCACGACCGGCAACGGAAAGCGGATTTTGAGCTCGTCGCCGAGGTAAATCTCGACGTGATGGAGCCCGAATTGCTGGAACTGTACCCCGCCGAAATAATGGACGTTGGTCGCGTGCCCCTCCATTTCCTTGAGGTCAAAATCGACCTCGGCCTGCGCGATTGTCTGGGTATCGTCCGGGCCGACGATCTTGGAGCGTTGATGGAAACGTCCGGCGCCACTGCACCAGCGCGTCCAGATGCAGAGGCGCATGTAATTGATCGGCAACTTGGGGGTGGGGACGACGTTGAGCACACCGACGAGCGTCTGCATGCCGTTGAATTCGCAGCGCACGTCCTCGCACAGGACGCAGCTCTGAAGATCGGGTACCATGGTCTGGGTTTGCACGATGATTTGAACCTTACTCCTTTTGGCGTCAATGACCAAGCGCTCCGCGCGCGAGAACGAGAAGGAGGACGAGGCCGAGGACGATGCGGTAGATGGCGAAGGGAGTAAAACCGTGCCGTCGCACCCAATGAAGAAACCAGGCCACGACCGCGAGCGCGACGATGAAGGAAGTGATAAAGCCGAGGGCGAGCACGATCCAGAGATGCGGCGACATCGTGAGCGGGGCGAGCGCCTCCGTCGCGGCCTGCGGCTTGAGCGTCTTGAGCAGATCGTATCCGGTCGCGACGAACATCGTCGGGATGGAGAGAAAGAAGGAAAACTCGAGCGCGGCCTCGCGTGACATCCCCGCCACCTGCCCGGCCGCGATCGTGCACATCGAGCGCGAGGTGCCGGGAAAAACGGCTGAAAGCACCTGGACGGCGCCGATCCAGATCGCGGTCGGGAGATTCGTCTCCTCCATGTGGGCGAAACGCGGCCTGACGAAAAGCGCATCCACCACCCACATGATGATGCCACCGATGAGAAGCGCCCATGCCATCACGTGCAGGTTCTCGAGATTTTTGCCGATCAGCTTGCTGAGCAGAAACGCCGGGATCGCGGTCACGACGAAGGCGATCAGGACGAGGCTGAGCGGATGCGTCAGGAGGGTGCGATCACCGCGTTCGCCACGCGGGAAGGTGTGAAGAAATTTCAGGATGCGACGCCAGAAGAAAGCGGTCAGGGCCAGGATCGCGCCCAGTTGGATAACGATGCTGTACATTTTCCAGAAGCCATTCGTGAGGTCGATCCGGAAGAGCGCCTCCGCGATCCGCAGATGCGCGGTCGAGCTGACGGGCAGGAACTCGGTCAGGCCCTCGATCACGCCGAGGAAAATCGAAAGCAGATAATCGTTCACGCCGGCGCCGGGAAAGTTGGGGCGGCGCGCTAGACCGCGTCGGCCCCGCGCTCGTCCGTCCGGATGCGGATGGTCTGCTCGACCTCGCTGACGAAGACCTTGCCATCGCCGATCTTGCCGGTTTTGGCCGCCTGGGTGATGACGTCGACGGCGCGCGAGGCGAGCTCATCGGTCAGGACGATCTCAATTTTCACCTTGGGCAAAAAATCGACCGTGTATTCGCTCCCGCGATAAATCTCGGTGTGCCCTTTCTGGCGGCCGAAACCTTTCACCTCGCTCACGGTCATGCCTTCGACACCGATTTCGGCGAGCGCTTCCTTCACATCCTCCATCTTGAACGGTTTGATGATCGCCTCGATTTTTTTCACGCGTTGATACTAGAACCGGGCAATTAAAGCGCAAGCTGCCCGTCGGTTCTGCGTTAACGAGAGGCATTGTCGCCGTGAGCGGGGTGACCGCGATGCCGGTGTCTGGAACCGGAGCCAGCTAATCGACGCCCAAAACCTGTTCATCCCCCAAATCTTGCCTAAGTTCGCAATCCCGTGAGCACGCCGCACCCACGCATCCCCAGCTCCACCTACCGCCTGCAGTTCAATCGCGACTTCACCTTTGCCCAGGCGCGCGCCCTCGTGCCTTATCTGCACGACCTCGGGATCAGCGACTGCTACGCTTCGCCTTATTTTCAGGCGCGCGCCGAGAGCCTGCACGGCTACGACATTACCGATCACAACAAGCTCAACGCCGCCATCGGCTCGCGCGAGGAATACGATGCCTGGATCGCCGATTTGCACGCCCGCGGCATGGGCCAGGTGCTCGATTTTGTCCCCAACCACATGGGGATCGGCGAACCGCAGAATGTCTGGTGGGCCGACGTCCTCGAAAACGGGCCCAGCTCCCATTACGCGCCCTATTTCGATATCGACTGGCAGCCGCTCAAATCGGATTTGCGCGACAAGGTCCTCATTCCAATCCTGGGCGACCAATACGGGCGCGTCCTCGAGCGGGGGGAACTAAAAGTTCACTACGACAGCGGCCGCTTTTTCCTGTGCTACTTCGACCACGAATTTCCGATTGCGCCCGGCACCTATCGGCACGTCCTCGAGATCGCCCTCGAGCAGTTGCGCAATCACAAGGAGGAAGATTTCTACGCAGAATTGCAGAGCATCCTGACCGCCTTGGAATATCTCCCGCGCCGGACGGAGACTGACCGGGAGCGGATCGCGGAGCGGACGAGAGAAAAGGAAATCATCAAGCGCCGTCTCGAGCGCCGCTGTCAGGAAGCGCCGCTGGTTCAGCAAGCGATCGAAAAAGCTCTCGCCATCATCAACGGCACCCCGGGCGATCCGCGCAGCTTCGACGCGCTCGACGCCTTGCTCAGCGACCAGGCCTATCGGCTCGCTTTCTGGCGGGTGGCGGCGGAGGAGATCAATTACCGCCGCTTCTTCGACATCAACGATCTCGCCGCCATTCGGATGGAAGTGCCGGAAGTTTTCGACGAGGCGCATCGCCTCGTGCTCGAACTGGTCGCAGCCGGGGCCGTGACCGGGCTGCGGATCGATCATCCGGACGGCCTTTATTTGCCTAACGAATACTTCGAGAAGTTGCAGCGCCGCGCCGCTGATGCTCTCGGCCGGGAACTGCCGGTCGATGGACGGGCGATCTATCTCCTGGTGGAAAAAATTCTCAGCGGCAACGAGCAGTTGCGCCCCGATTGGCCGGTGCACGGCACGACCGGCTACGATTTCATGAACGACGCGATCGGAGTCCTGGTCGATGGCTCGGCCGAGCGCGCGATCACGAGCGGGTTCCACAAATTCATCGGGCATACCCTGCACTTCGGACATCTGGTCTACGCCAAGAAACGCCTCGTCATGCGGCTCTCGCTCGCCAACGACGTCAACGTCCTGGGCGCGATGTTCGACCGGATATCGGAAAAAAATCGTTGGTACCGCGATTACACCCTCGATGCCCTGACCCTCGCGGTCCGGGAAACGATCGCCTGTTTTCCCGTCTATCGAACCTACGTCGCGCCGGACCGGCCGATGAGTGAGGCCGATCGCGCCGTGATCGAGCGGGCGGTCGCGGCCGCGAAACGGCGCAATCCCGCGCTCGAAGAATCGGTCTTCAATTTCCTGCGCGACATCCTGCTCTTCCGTTTCCCGGAGAATCTGGACGAGGAAGCGCGGGCCGAGCACGTCCATTTCGTCCTGAAATTCCAGCAGATCACGGGGCCGATCATGGCGAAGGGGCTCGAGGATACCGCCTTCTACATCTATAACCGGCTCGCGGCCCTGAACGAAGTGGGGGGCGAACCGCAGCGTTTTGGACTGCGGGTCGAGGAATTCCATCGCCGCAACGCGGAGCGACGGGAGCACTGGCCCGCGACCATGCTCTCCACTTCCACCCACGACACAAAACGGAGCGAGGATGTGCGGGCGCGGATGGCGGTCATCTCCGAGATGCCGGAGCAATGGCGACGGTCGTTAGGCCGTTGGCGCACCTTCAATCGGCGGTGGAAACGCCAGATCGAAGAGAGCGAGGCACCGGACGCGAACGAGGAGTATTTGCTCTATCAGACCCTGCTCGGGGCCTGGCCGCTGGAGCCGTTCCGCGAGCTGAGCGAGGCGGCGCGGGGCGAATTTGTCGAGCGCATCCAGCAATACATGGCCAAGGCCCTGAAGGAAGCGAAGCTGAACACGAGCTGGGTTCAGCCTAACGAGGAATGGGATACGGCGGTGGCGGAATTCATCGCCAGGATTTTGGATCCGGCGCCGAAGAATCGGTTTCTCGAAAGCTTCATCCCGCTGGCCGAAGAGGTGGCGCGGGCCGGGGCGATCAATTCGCTCTCCCAAACGTTGCTCAAGCTGACCGCGCCCGGGGTGCCGGATATTTATCAGGGGAACGAGATCTGGGATTTCAGCCTGGTCGACCCGGACAACCGGCGGCCAGTGGATTACGCGAAGCGGCAGGCGATGCTGGCGGGGCTGGCGGATGCGACGCCGGAGGATTTGTTAGGCAACTGGAAAGACGGCCGAATCAAAATGTTCCTGACGCAGCGCCTGCTGACTTTCCGGCGGGACAACCAGCAGCTTTTCGAGAGCGGGAATTATCTGCCACTCGGCCTGACGGGCGAGTTTGCCGATTCCTGCATTGCGTTTGCGCGCGAGTGGGAAGGGAAACGGATCGTGGTCCTGTTGCCGCGCCTGAGCATGCGGGTCGGATTTCCGCCGGTCGGTGAGAGTTGGCGCGATACGGCGGTGCAGTTACCGGAAGGCTTTTCTGACGGCCGGGATTTACTAACGGGAGAAAACATTGAGGCGACGAGCGGATCGCTCCCGCTGGCGCGCGCGTTCGCGCGATTCCCCTTCGCGGTCTTGTAGACGCCTCCCTGTGGGAGGCGCGAGAGTTGGCGTCTTTGGCGGACGATCCTCATACGTGCGGAAACATGCCCCCGCGCTTCGCGCAGCGAAGCGTCTACATCCCGCAGAGCGTGACGACGGCGTGGGAGAAGTTGGCGATGTTCCGCACCATATCGGCGCCGAAGCTGGCAAAGGTGATGTGCGGCGAAGCGATCACCAGCATCACACTGAGCAAAAGCAGGTTCATCAGGTAGATCACGACGAGCGAAAAAATCGTCCCGTTATCGCTCAGGTCGGTCTGGTTTTTTGGGATCATCCAACAGGTGAAAGTGAGATGAAACGCCCAGGTCACGCCAACGAGCGCGTAAAGCAGCCGGCCGTAGGGCTGCACGTTGACGAAGAGGCTGAGCGCTCCATAGAGCCCGAGGACGAGGATGCTGTAGAGGGGGAAAAAATACGGCGCGAGCGCGATGAGGAAGTTGTTCTTGTCCGTCAGGATGTGCCCGCCATCGCGGCCCACCTTAAAACGGCTTACCCGGCCGCCCATCATCCAAACCCAAAGCGCGTGCGTCAGTTCATGCCCGAAGACGTAGAGCACGATCGGCCGCGGGAGACCAAAAAACGCGATCAGCCAAAGCAGTACGCCTAACGAAAAGAACCAAAACTCCTCCCCCGCCCAGAGGCGTTCCGCGACCGTGGCGCGGGCGAACGAGGTGAAGAAGGTCTGGCTGAGAATCCCGCAGAGCGGAAGAAGAAAGAGCGCGACGATGAACTTGACCCATTTCGTCGGGACCATGAGCGGCCCCGGCTCGGAAATCATCCGCCGCGTCGGACCCAACTGTCGTGCGACGGTGACCCGTCGTTTGGCCGGCTTGCGCCGGGCAGGTTTTCGGGTGGTGGTGCGGCGGGCCGCCATTCGTCAGGCGCGGCCCATGTAGGCGCCCGTTCGGGTATCGATTTTCACCGTTTCACCCTCGTTGATGAAGAGCGGGACGTTGACCGTCTTGCCGGTCTCGAGCACGGCGGGCTTGGTCACGTTGCTGGCGGTGTCGCCGCGCAAACCTTCCGGGGCTTCCACCACCTTGAGTTGGACGGAGGAGGGCAATTCCACCTGTACCGGCCGGCCCTCGGTGAAGAGGACTTCGATCGGCAGATTCTCGACCAAATAATCCTTCGCGTCGGTCAGGAGCGACTCCTGGAGGGTGATCGTTTCGTAGGTACTCGGGTCCATGAAGTGGAATCCGGTGTTGTCCTTGTAGCTGAACTCGAGCGTCGTGCGCGAGATGTCGACCAGCTCCACTTTGTCGGTCGAGCCGAAGCGGACGTCGGCGCTCTTGCCGGTGTTGATGTAGCGGATGATGGCCTGGACAAAAGCGCGCAGATTTCCCGGGGTGCGATGATGCACATCGAGGACAATGGCGGTGTTGCCATTGTATTTTATTGCCATTCCTTTGCGGAGATCGTTTGCGGCGGCCATGAGATTTCTTGTTGCGGGTTAAGACTTGAATCGCTGAAGCGGCGACTTTTTACAACGCTCAATTTCTGCGCGCAACTGCGGCCGGTCGAATTTGCCCGCTCAACGGTTGTAGCCGGGGGCGGTGACCCCGGCCGGTCTGGTGAGTGGCGACGTGCTCGCCCGCCGGGGTCACCGCCCCCGGCTACAACCCGGGCTCGTGAAGTGAACAAGCCAGAGCCATCCTTTTCGGCTTGCCTCCGGATTGCGCGGCCAGGAATAATCTTGGGGCGCGTCAAAACGGGAAGGCATGCATGGGAAGGCAACGAAGGAACGAACGCAATCTGTTGATGAGCGGCCTGGGCGCCGATCTCCAGGAGTCGCTCCTTGAACTCCATCGCGCCCGAGAAGTCGGGCCGTTTTGGGCGGCGACGAAGCGACTCATCGAAAGCGCGTTGCCCGTCCATTTCACCGGTCTGTATCTGCGCCCGGCGCGTTTTCTTCGTTCCGCCTCCCTCGGCAATGGTTCGCCATTTCGCAGCCGGGCCGAGCGCCAGCGGTTTGAAGCGCTGAATCCGATCTCGCCTTTTTTCGACGCCAATCCAGGCTCGGTCGCAGTCCGGCTGAGTGATATTCTGTCGGAGGCTGAGCTGCTTGAGAGCGAGTTTTACCGCTCCTATCTGGCCCCGGAAAAAGGCCGCTACCTCGCCTGCCTTTGCTTCCGCCGGCGAGAGGTCGTGCAGGCATTGATCGGCCTGCACCGGCCACGACGGCAGCGCGATTTCTCCGAAACCGAAATGCATCTCATCGAGCAGCTCTATCCGCACATCGACGTCGCGCTCCGCCGCGTCCTGGCCGGACAGCGCGAGCGCACCGAGCGACTCTTGCTCGAGACGCTGGTCTCGCGTTTGCCCCTCGCCAGCGTCTTACTCGGTTGGGATCTCTCGGTTCTTTTTTGCAATGAGCAGGCGAAAGAGATGGCCGCCAACTGGCAGCTCGGTGCGCGTCGCGCCCGCAGCGTCGGCCGGAGCGCCGATCTGAATCTTCCGCACGAGATATTTCTGGAAGCGCGGAGACTGAAGGCTCGCTGGCGATCCAGCCGCTCGCGCGACAGTCGAGCGCTGGCGTCACGCTCGACGATCACGATTCGTCATCCGCAACGTGGCGGATTGCGAATCACCCTCAGGCTGCTCGAGGTCGCGCCCGATTCCCGGCTCGCCCCGGGATTTCTCGTTCTCTTCGCCGACGACCGCCAGGCGTTTCGCTTCGATCATGGTGCCGGTGCCAATGCGCTTTCCCGACTCACCTGCTTGAGCCGAAGAGAGCAGGAAGTGGCGTTGCTCGCCTGCGATGGACAGAGCGACAAGGAAATTGCGGTCGCGCTCGGAAAGAGTCCGCTCACGGTTAAGAAACAGTTGCGTTCCGTTTACCGAAAACTGGAGATTCCCAGTCGCGGCAAACTGACTGCGTTGCTCTTGCAGTAACCGATACTTCCTCGGAGGTAACGGCCTTGCGCCAACCCTCCGTTTTCGTCTGGGTCGGTTTCCTCTGCCTGAGGCATAGACGCCGTGACCCTGGGCGGGAAATACTGAAGGGACTTCCGCGAACGAGCAGCGCTTCGCCCGCGGCAAAACCAACCAATTCGAGGAGCAATCATGCCAGAGCAATTCACAGGGCTAGTCGAGATTCAGACCGGAGCGGAACTGACGACGATCAGGCTCGATGGTGACAACGCGCAGGTCCTGGTCGGTGAAAACGGCGAGACCGGAGTGGTCAGCGTGCGTAACGATGCGGGCGAGGAACGAGTGCGTCTCGATTCCCGTGGCGTGGTCGTGCGGGACAACAACGGCACCGAAGTCATCCAACTCATCGGCGCCGGCCGCCAGGTCCTCGTCCGCAACGCCGCCGGCGAGGCAGTCCTGCGCATGGAAGGCAACACTTCCGAATTCCGGGCCGGCAGCAACGGCAATCCCGGAACCGTTCTCGTCTCCGACGCCGCCGGGCTTCCCGCGGTCCAACTGAACGGCGGGACCGCCGAGGTCAATGTCGGTGCGGAGGGAAATGCGGGCGACATCACCGTGCAGGACAGCCAGGCCCGACAGGTTTTTCGCGTTAACGGGGGCAGCGCCGAAGTGCAGGTGGGCACGAGCGGCAGCGCGGGCGAGATCCGGGTCCAGGATTCCCAGGGTCGCCAGGTTTTTCTCCTCAACAGCGCGACGGCAGAGTTCTTCGTCGGGGCGACCGGCAACGAAGGGGACATTCGTGTTCGCGACAGTCAGGGGCGCGAGATTTTTCACGTCGACGGCGCGACCGCGGGCCTGCGGGTGGGCACGAGCGGCAATCCTGGCGAAGTGCGAGTGCAGGATGGCCAGGGCCGGGAAGTGTTCCTGCTCAACAGCGCGACCGCTGAGCTCTTCATCGGCGCGAGTGGGAATGAAGGCGACATTCGGGTCCGCGACAGTCAGGGGCGCGAGATTTTCCATGTGGACGGGGGCACGGCTGGTCTGCGAGTCGGGACGAGTGGCAATCCTGGCGAAGTGCGGGTGCAGGATGGCCAGGGCCGGGAAGTGTTTCTGCTCAACAGCGCGACCGCGGAGCTTTTCATCGGAGCCGTCGGGAATGAGGGAGACATCAGGGTGCGGGATGCGAGAGGCCGGGAAATTTTCCATGTCGACGGCGAGACCGCCGGCCTGCGGATCGGAACGAGCGGCAACGCGGGCGAGATTCGGGTGCAGGATTCGGCGGGCCGCGAAGTCTTCCTTCTCAACAGCGCGACCGCCGAGCTTTTCGTCGGTGCGAGCGGGAATGAAGGCGACATCCGGGTCCGAGATGGTCAGGGCCGCGAAATTTTCCACATTAATGGCGAGACGGCTGGTCTGCGGGTCGGGACGAATGGCAGCGCGGGTGAAATCCGGGTGCAGGACGGGGCCGGTCGCGAAGTTTTTCTCTTCAACAGTTCGACGGCGGAGTTGTTCGTCGGCGCGAGCGGGAACGAAGGCGATCTCAGCGTGCGCGATGGCCAGGGCCGCGAAGTCTTCCGCTTCAACAGCGAGCTTGCTCTTCTGACCCTTGGTGCGAACGGGAGCGACGGTGATCTTCACGTTCGGAATAGCAACGGCGATGTCACGATCCGCCTCGATGGCGAGAGCGGCGATATCGTTCTGAGCAATGCCGACGCCGCCGAGCAGTTCGATGTGGCCGAGGCCGTGGACGCTTCGCCCGGCACACTCATGGTCCTGAACGCGGAAGGAAAGATTGAACCGTCGCAGGAGCCGTACGATCGGACCGTGCTCGGAGTTGTTGCGGGCGCCGGTAACTATCGTCCCGGCATCATGCTGGGACACAAGCAAGATGCGAAGGCCCGGGCGCCCATCTCAGTTCTAGGCAAGGTCAGTTGCAAAGCCGATGCGACCTATGGACGAATCGCCCGGGGGGATCTGCTGACCACTTCGCCGACCGCGGGCCACGCGATGCGGGCGAGCGATCCGCAGCGATGCCATGGGTCCATCATTGGAAAGGCGTTGGGGTCGATCTCGGAAGGGACGGGCTTGATCGATATGTTGATTACCCTCGGATAAAAGGAGAGCGCAGATGGCTTCCGTCAAAGCGATCATGAACTGTATCGGAGTCGATACCAGCAGCACTACTTCCGTGCTCTTCCATCTCTTTGGCTTTTTCCGGGCCCGGGTCCCGGAGGATGCATGCTCCTCATCACCCGCCCAGGTTTCCCTCCTCGATCAGCTCAACTCTCTTCAGGGCCGGCACTTTCATCTCAATATCATTCGGGTCGGGATCGATGATTTTACCGCGACCGAAATCGACCGGCTCGATTATGCGATCTACAGCACCCGAAACATCTACCGCACAGTGAACCTCGGCCTCGGTCGGGTCGAGCATTACAACATCACGACGGCAGACGCGGACGGTCATGACGACATCGGCAGCGACGACGAAGCCGAGGATCTGATCGACGATTGGACCGTGCCTAACAATGGCTTGGATGCCTTCATGGTCCGCAATATCTCGGCCGATTTCGTCGGCACGACGCCGAACAAGGGAGATGGCGTCATCGGCGGCGCCGTCAATCGCACGGCGGAGCAGATTGCCCGGACCTTGGCGCACGAAATCGGACACTTTCTCGGTCTGGACCACAATCACGGCGACGACCCCGACTGCCCCGACACCACTGCAGGTTGCAATAATTTGATGGCCCAAACCCGGTGTGCCAACAGTTGCGGCGACGGCGTCTGCGAGGCTCTGCTTCTCACCGGCGGCCAGGGAAACACAGTCCGCGGCCACGATATCGTCCGCGATGGATGTCCGGGATGAGACGAATCTCATGAGCGCGAAAGTTGATGTCGAAAGATTTGGCGTGGGCCTCGGTGACGAGGAGCTCATCCGGATTATCCGCGCGAAGCAATCGGAAGAGTCGGTTCTGCCCGCGCTCAAGGAGCTCATCCGTCGAAAAAGCCCGGCGCGGATCGAAATTTACCGGGAAATCCTCGCCGACCCCGAGCAGAGCAAGGCGGCCAGGACAACCGTCGTCACGGCCCTCGGGACCGAGGGCGGCCAGGAAAGTCAGACGTTGCTCGTCCGCCAATTGCAGGCCGGCAACGCAGCCCTCTTCGCCAACGTTGTGCAATCTCTCGGCCGGGTGGGTGACGGGGCCGCCTTGGAAATCCTCGAGCGAACTGAGCCGCCGGACATTCCGCGGGCCAGAGAAGCGCTCGCTTTTGCCAGATCGCTTTTGGCCTACCGGCTCCGCATCGCGCGGCATCAGTTTGGCCTTCCGGCGGAGGGCGATTTCGCCAAGCTCGGGCGGCCGGTCAAATTGCGGGCGGGGAATGCGGAGGAAGCGGCGGTCCGGAAAGCGTTGCAGGAAGTCGAGCTGCCCGGCCTGCCTTTGGCCAGAGACGGGGCGGCGGAAATCGGCTGTGACGGCACCACTTTGCTTTTTGTCTTCACGGAAGAATTCTCCGATCCCGGTTCGTTAGGGAGTCTTCGCGAGAAAATCGCGCTCCCCTTTGTCTTGCTGAAAAGAGGGTCTGCGCTCGGCCGCTATTTTCTCGATGCCTACTTTTTGACTCAACCGTTCGGCGAGGGAGGCGAGGTTGCCCTCCTTGGGACGCGCCCGGAGGGGACTCTGGTCTACGGGGGCAAAGCCTGGAGGGTCGAGGGGGGATTCGGCTTTATTCTCAGGTCGCTGAAGTCTCGTTACGTTCCCGCCATCGAGATCGAGGGCCGTTTCGACCCAGAGCGAAAATCGTGGGAGTTCGACAAGGCTGTGACCGAGCCTCGCGGAACCGAGAAAAGGCCGGCTGGCGTGCCGGGAAAAGTGGTGCCCGATTTCACGACCGACGAGAAAGACGATCGACGCCGAGAGGCGCAAATCATCCGGCGCGCGATGGCGTTTGATCTGGCGAAGATCCTCTTCCGCTATCAAAAAGAAGAAGACCTCTCGGCCGAAGTCGCACGACAACATGAGCGCGAACTGAAACGCTTTCTCGCCCTCACCGCCATCAGCCGCTGCGGCTACGGCATGCGCGGCCCGATCGACAGGCTCTGGCACACGTTCATCCTTTTCACCAAAATCTATGAGCGCTTCTGCCGCGAAGTGGCGGGTCGCTTCATCCATCACTTTCCCAACATCTCCGGCTTCGAACCGGCCGATGAAGGTCGCAAGTCGCGAATCCTCAACCTCGGCCCTAACGATTACCTGCGTTTCTTGAAAGACTACGAAGCGACCTTTGGCGAGCCCGCGCCCGAGCAATTCTGGCCGCGTCCGTCCGGCCGGGAGATCGGCGTATATGCCGCGGCCGAATGTGCGAGCGACGATTGCGGGAACACCTGCGGAGCCGACTCAGGCGGGACCGGCGGCGAGGGCTAATAACATGACTGCGCTACGAACTGACGAATCAAACCAGGATCGCTCAATGAAGACGCGAACTCTCGATTGCGAAGAACTGGATCGCTTCCGTCTGCGCACGACGATCGATCCGGCCCGCGCCGTCTGGAATGGGCGCGAGGGCCGGCTTTATCTCGCAATCCGCAAAAAGGCGGCGAGCTTCGAGGTTATCGATGGGAGGCTGCGGCGACTTGGCGACCTGGAGCCGTTCAAGGACTCGATTCTGTTTCTGGCTTTGAGCGAGGAGGGCCGGCTGTTTGCGATCACCGCCTCAAAACGCGGGACCGCGCTGCACGAGGTAGAGGGTCGGAGGAATCCGCTCCTGAGTTATCCCATCCCGCCCTCTGCAGTCGTCGCGACCCGGCGACACGTCGCCGCGATCCTTCCCGCGCATGAGGAAACTCCCGCAACCCTGCATGTGTTCGACATTGTCCGGCGCCAAACGATCGGCGCATTGCCACTACCCGACGGAGAAACCGGTTTGCAAGCTGGGGGAAACGATCGCGTCATCCTGCGCGGCGGCCGCCGGGGCGAAATTCGCCTGGTCGATCTCGCTCGCGTTTTCCTCACGCCGCTGCCCGAACCTTGTCGCGCGCCGGAGGCCCCGCGGCGCGAGCCTGATCCCGCCGGCTGCGGCTGTCCCGAGCCCGGCAGGCCGGGACGTCCATCGCAGACCTGCCACCCTCGGCCCGTCCCGCCCGATCATCGTCGGCCAGGTGGAGATGGCGTCGATGACGATTGCTGGTTCACCTACACCTTTGGGGCGCAGATTGTGCGCGTAAATATCTGTGAACCGGAGCCGCCGGACGGCGCTGGAAGCGACGGCTGTGCCCGCTCGCTCTTTGAAAGACAAGGCCGGCTCTACCGGACGCGAGATCACATCCTGGCCCAGTCTGCCAACGGTCGGACCCTGACCGTGATCGAGCCCGAGAGCCTCGCCGTTGTTCAACAGATGCGACTGCGCAACGCCGCGAGTCACATCCTCGCCTCGCGCCAAAGCCCGACTTTTCTCGTCGTCGGCGGGCCGAGCGAGCCGGTCTTGAGTATCGAGCCCGCGCCCCCGGCCCTCCCGCTCCCCGGGCAATTCAAGGCCGAAGTTTCCGAACGGGTCGTGAAAGGGAGCGGACAGATTGGGGCTCCGTTGGGACCGGTCGCTGCACTCGCCACTCCCCACAACCTTCTCATTGTGCCGGTCGTCGAGCAGGCGCAGAATTTCACGGGAGGCACCAATGCCTATCATGCCGCGCTTGATCCCCCGCTCGAGAAGGTGATCGCCTACTACGCGGACCAGACCTACAAGAACTTTGAGCTGATTTACGACATCTTCGGGCGCAACACCCCGGGGCTCTATTCCGGTGGTCCTCTCGTGCTCACTGACAACATCAGATCCTTCTACAACCCGCCCTTTGTGCCGGGTGGATTGCGCGGCGAGAGCACCCATGGCCCGCTGACGGTGCGGGTCGGCTTCACCGGCCAGGAGGCGGAGGAAGTGGAAGTCGTCTCGGCGGTCGACGTCGGAACGGTCGATTTCGGGCTGTTGTTTCCGGCGGCGATTTACAGGATCGGGCTAGGCAACGGACGCACCCTGGCCATCGATCAGAGTGGCGGCGCGTCGGCGTCGTTATTGTTTGTCGATCGCAACGGCAATCCTGACACGCTGACGCTCAATGCGAGTGCGCTTTCGAGCGATCTCGAAGTGGAGTTTACGGCCGCCGACAGCGATTTCGGGCCGGCGATCGAGGATCTTCGCGCCGCTCTCCAGACGATGTTCGATGCCGTCTCTGAGGGGAGTGAGTTTACCGATGTCCAAGTCCACTGGGTCAAAGCGGGCACCGACCTGGGCTCCCTCTACATTGTCGTGCGCTTTGCTCCCGGCGGCAGCGCCACGCCTCGCGCGTTGACCGGGTTTGACGTCCAGTTGGATAATCTGTTCGGGCTGGCCGGGGGCGAGGTCCAGGAATGGGTGGGCTCGTTTTCCTTCAGTGCCACAACCCTGGAGTCGGTGGCGGATGATCTGGCGTCATATCTGGATGTCGCCCTGCTGTTGGCTGAGGGAGATCGGACCGACGGAATCGTCGTCGAGCGCTATTTCGGCAGCACCGGAGTCGTGGCCGAGAATAGTAGTGGAAACCTTCACCTCACCGCCGACATCAACGTCTCCGACGTGCATGGTGGTGGCGGCGTCGCGACCATTAATCCAGGCGTGCACGCAGGTGATGATCCTCTCGGCATCAGAGCGGGCGTGGGTCAGTCCGTGGTCGGTGGCACGGTGACGAAAGATGCGGCCAATTCGCTCGACGACAAGCAGGGCCTCTTCGAGCAGCTCTATGGCGCGATGACGGCCGCGATCGACGACGACATCGGCCCGCTCGGCAACGCCGGCTGGGACGCCGCCTGGGACCAACTCGCCGCTTACAAGGGTTTCATTCTCCTCCCGGTCGCCTTGCCGCCCCCGACCGACCCCGGCGCCTGGTCGATCGACAACGAGGCGGATGTCGAAGGACTGCGGGCCTGCAGTCATTCCGGCCTAACGATCTCCGATCCCGGCGGCCTGGCCGACCCGATCAGCGTTCGTTTCCTGGTTGAGTTCCTCAACTTCGACAGCCGGCTGGATGGCAATACCAACACCCTCGCGCATGAGACGGGGCATTCCCTGGGTTTATCGGATCAATATTACTCGACCAAGTTTAATCCGCAGATCCTCTACATTGACGCGCTCGACCTGATGGGAGGATCGGTCGATAATCTCCCCCATTTTTGCGCCTACCATAAGCTGGCGCTGGAGATGTTTGACAGCGGCGACCGCGAGCTGATCAACCCGCCCGCGCCTGATACGACCACCACCCGGCGCTTCATCGTCCCGTCCCAGGAATGGTGGGACCCGGCCGACACGGACACTTTTCGGGCGGTTTTCCCTAACGAACCCGCAGGCACCGACGTCACCCCCGCGGTCGTGTGCGATCTGGGCGGCGACGGCGGCACTCTGGCCGTGATCGAGGCGCGCAGCGCGCGTGCTCCGTTTTCCACCGGCATCTCCGATCGCGTCATTATCAGCAACGTCCTCGACTACGGCACTCGGGGCCGCTACGGCCAGGTCATTCCCGATGTCGACGATGTCTCGGATGACGTCGTCAAGGGACTACTTCGTTACCGGCGGCACATCCATCCGGTCACGCGCAACCTCCAACCCGGCGACATTTTCGATCTGGCGACCGCGCCGGCCTTTCCCATCCCCGGCATGACGGTCGAGATCGTAGCCCAGGGCAATGCTTCGATCGGCTCCAACTCGGTGCCGGTCTACTTGTGCGAAGTCGTCTGGGAGCTGGGGCCGCACGCCGACGTCGGATTCAGCGACAACGCGGTCGAGTACCAAAGCTCCGATCTCGGGATCGATTGGATCGCCAACGGCACCGAGAACTGGCCGATCGGTCAGCCGGTCGGCGTCGGCGACACAGTCATGATTCCGCCTAACGGAACCGAAGCCCACGAGGTCATGGTGCGGGTCTGGAACTTCGGCACCGCCACCGCCAACAATGTGCGGGTCGAACTCTTCCTCCGCTCCCCGGGCGGCGGCGGCGATCCCGATGCGCACGATTTCTACGACGACTTCGTGATCGAAACGCTCTTGCCGGAGAGCGAAGACGGGCCGGTCGAGGTGCGCGTGCCCTGGGATGTGCCGGCCGATCAAGTGGAACATTTCTGCTGGCGCGCGCAGGTCGCTGGTTTCGAATTGGGCTCCGGCCCGAGCGCCGTCGTCATCAGCCAGGATGCGAAAATTTCCAACAATTGGGCGCAACAGAACATTTTCGAGACCGACATCGATTACCTGAGCCCGCCGGAGCCGCTCGAAACCATGTTCTCGATTTACAACGACGGACCGTTTATCGAGCGCGCCTATCTCGAACCGATCGGCCTCCCGCGCGGAGCGACGGCCATCATCCGCCCGGCTAATCTGGTCGTCCCACCCTCATCGCGGCGTCATTTCTCCATCCGTCTGGAATTTGATGAGGCCCTTACTTTGACGGCGTGCCAGCGCGACATCGATGTGCTCTTCCAGTGCTGGCGGCAGGAGGATCATCACGCCGAAGAATGGGGCGCGTCGCTCTTCAAGCTCCATCTGCGGCGCAAAACCCAAACCACGGTCGCCGGCCAATGGCTGGCCAACACGCTCACTCTCCAGGGCAATGTCACGCCCGCGGCCGCGACCGGCAAAGTCTGGCTGCGGCTCGATTTCATGAGTGGCGAAGCGGCCCGTTGGATCGAGACGCCGCTCTCGGTCGGTGGCGCCTTCGACGAGGTCGTGGATACGAGCGGAATCGAAAACGACGACCTGGTCACGGTGGCAGCCCTTTACCAAGGCTCGGCCATCTACGCGAAGTCGACTTCGCCGCCAGTTTTGATCGGACGCCAAGGGCCGGCCGGGTAGCGTCGATTTGCAATCGACGGCACTCCGATTGCAAATCGGAGCTACAAAAGCTTCAGCTTCGTCAGATCCTGGGAATCGACAATCCCGACCGGCACACCGCGATCGTCCACCACCACGAGATCGTCGATCCGGTGGCGTTCGAGCAGGTTGAGCACTTCGACCGCGAGCTTGTCCTGATGGACGACGACCGGGTTGAGCGTCATCAGATCAGCCACCAGGCGCTCCCCGACCCGCGGGTCGGTTTGAAAATGCCTGACGAAATCGCCATGGGTGAAAATGCCGAGGAGTTGCTCATCTTCGCCCGCCACCACCGCCGCGCCGGCCCGGACCGCGGTCATGGCCTCGAGCACGCTGCGAATATCGGCTTCCGGCCTCACGAGAGCGAGCGCGTTGCGCGGTCGCATGATTTGATGGACGCGCAGAAGCAGACTCCGCCCCACCATTCCGCCGGGATGAAACTTGGCGAAATCCTCCTTCTGAAATCCGCGCGCCTCGAGCAGGACCATGGCGAGCGCATCCCCGAGCGCGAGCATGACGGTCGTGCTCGAAGTCGGCGCCAGGTTCAGCGGACACGCTTCCTGCTCGACGTTGACGTCGAGAAAGACATCGCAATTTTGCGCGAGGGTCGACTTGGCCGCGCCGCAGATCGCGATTATCCCGACCTGAAAGCGCGCGATCGCCGGCAGGATGCGGAGCAGCTCCTCCGTCTCGCCGCTGTAGCTGAGCGCGAGCACGACATCGCCGTCCGCCACCATCCCGAGATCGCCGTGGAGCGCGTTGAGGGAATCGAGGACGACAGCGGGCGAGCCGGTGCTGGTGAGGGTGGCGGCGATTTTTTCCCCGATGTGACCCGATTTTCCAACCCCGATGACGATCACCTTGCCGCGGGCTTCGACGGTCGCTTTGATTAATTCGACCGCGCGGGCGAAGTTTTCGTCCAGTCGGCCGCGCAGCCGCTGGAGTTCGGAAATTTCCAAATCAAGCACACGTGCGGCCTTTTCAATGTAATCCATCGGCCTATAATAGTGGGGTGCGGTCAGATGGCGGGCAAGCAATTGCGCGCCGGCCGTGCCTGAGGAGAACGATTATGAAAAAAGCATTTCTCAGCATTTTGTTGGCGACCGCCACGAGCGTGGCGTTCGGGCAGGGGCAGGGCGAGTTGACCACCACCACCGGCACGACGACCAACGCCACCGGCCAGATTCAGACGGAACTGGGCAAGCCCAGACCGCCCTTCGCAGCGCCGCTTGTCCCCAAGGAAGGCGTGGTCCAAGTGGCGGTCCGCCACCGCGGCGATGCGATTCAGTTGCTCAATCCGGCGGCGCCGGCCGAATACGGGAGTGGACAGGAGCACGCCTCGCACGATCCGAAGGATCCGGGCAAGCCGAAAGGGATCGTCCTTTTCGCCTGGACCTTTTAAGGGCGCCGCTTCGTCGGACGCCCGTCCCGGCACGATCCTACGCGCGGAAGCGCGTCCCTCCGGAGGGACATGCTTCCGCATGTCCAGTTTTGTCTCCCTCACAATCGTGATTCGGTTGAATGCAGCCGGTCAGCGTTGAACGTTAGGCGTGCCTGAGCGCTCTCGACCTGTTGTCGCCTGCTATTGCGCGACGTTTCTCAAGCCGGAGATGCTCCACATCTACCGGCAGATCACCGCGCTCGAACGCTTCCGGCCGATCGTGATCGCGCAGAAGCGCGAGGAAGCGGAGCGGTTTCCCTTTGCGCCGGTCTTCCTGGTCGGGAAACCGTGGCACCATTTCCTCCGGCGTCTCTGGTTTCGGAAACTGCGGGATGCGCCCTGGCAAATTTCGCACCGCGAGGTTTTGCAGATCCGGCGCGTGCTCGAGGAAAATGAGGCGCAATTGCTCCACATTTATTTCGGACACATCGCGGTTCATCTCCTGCCCCTCATCCTGCATTGGCGTCAGCCGACCGTGGTCTCGTTCCATGGGGCCGATGTCCTGGTCGAACTGGACAAACCGCATTACCGGGCCGCGACCCGCGAGATGCTGGCGGCGGCACGGTTGGTTCTCGTCCGCTCCGCCTCGCTCGCCCGCGCGCTCGGCGAGCTGGGCTGCCCTAACGAGAAGATTCGGTTGCAACGCACTGGCATTCCGCTGGCCGAGATTCCATTCCAGGTGCGCACTTGGCCTCACGACGGCGGCTGGAGGTTTTTGCAGGCCGGGCGTTTGGTCGAGAAAAAGGGATTGATCACCAGCTTGCGCGCTTTCGCCGCCTTCCAGAAAAGGAATCCGGACGCCGTTTTTACGATCGCAGGCGAGGGGCCCATGCTCGACTCCCTGCGCGCTCTCGCCCGTGAGCTGGGGATCGAAGAGCGTGTTTGTTTTGCCGGCTTTCTTCCCCAGGCGCAATTGCGCGAAGAATTTTATCGCTCGCATATTTTTCTGCACCCGAGTGAGTTGAGCCCGGATGGAAACCAGGAAGGCGTTCCCAACTCGATGCTCGAAGCGATGGCCAGTGGGCTGCCCGTTTTTGCAACCAACCATGGTGGAATTCCGGAAGCGATCGACGATGGAGTGAGCGGCGTGCTGGTCGCAGAGCGCGATCACGCGGCCCTGGCGCAGGCGTTGTTCGATTGGACAAAGCGGCCGGAGGAGCTGGCTCGACTCGCGCAAGCGCGGCGCCCAGGCCGTCGCGTCAAAATTTGAGCAGCGCGCGCAGGTTCGCGCGCTGGAGGAGATCTACGCCGAAGCGATCGGCAGTTGATTGTCGCGGCGCCGGTTCCTTTTGGTGGGGCGAGACTCTGTCGAGCCTGGGGGTGAGCGGTGCTTGGTCGAATCGACGCCTTCCCTCCGGCTCGACGGAGTCACGCCCCACCAGGTTAGCGGTGGCGATAACCGAAAAGCTCCGCCAATTGAGCCGCGACCGGTTCGAAGCCCAGGCGCTCGCGCCCCAGCTTCTGCGATTCCGCGACGACGTCCGCATAGAAATCCGAATCCTGTAGCAATCGCGTGGCCAGTTTCCGCAGCTCGCCTAACGAATGCCCGTATCCGGTGGTGCGCGGGAAGGCAAGGCGATCGATCGCGCCGTCGCCGCCCACACACGGCATCCGGCAGAGGAGCGCGTCACCCGCCACCTGACCCGGAACGCCGCTCCGGTCCGCTTGCAGGACAATCTTATGCCGCGCCATCTCGGCCAGGTAATCGCGGTAGGGCAGCCGCCGTTCGAGAATGCGGAGCGAATCCAACGAAAGGCCGAGCGAAGCGAGGAGCTTGCGACAACGCGGTGGGTTTTCATCGAAGACCGTGACCGGCTCGCCCACCCCGAGCGCGAGGACCAGCGCCGCCAGATGATGACGCGAAGGAACATCCCACTCGCGCGTCCCGACGAAAATTCCGTGCCGCTCGCCTAACGATCGCGAAAAATCCCAGCGCGGATCATCGAGCGGATAAGGCGTCGGGATGAACTGGCCGCGCGGGTAAAAGGCGAGCGCCTCCGGCGTCGCGGCCAAACAACCGTCCGCCGCCGCGGTGATTTCGCGAAAGCGGGCCGCTCGTTTTGGGTCGCTCAGTTGTTTTGCGATCTGGTGCAGGCCGGTTTCCTTCAAGGAAACGACGACTGGCAATCCGGCTTTCTTCAGCTCGCCAAGCGCGCGCTGCGTTTCCTTGAAATCACCCCGCAGAAGGAGGAGCACCGGCAGGCCTTGCGCCAGCGCGCGTTTCCCATCGCGCAGGAAGAGGCCGCCGGTGCAGGCGGCGTAGGCGTGGAAGTTAACCGGTGCGTGGCCGTCGTTCGGGTTGGCTACGCCTAACGAGAAGTCCTGTTCCGGATCGCGGCCCCGGGGATTGAGGACGGCGAGCCGAAAATGACCCGCCGCGCCAGCCTCAGTGGTCGTCACTGAAATCAAGCGGCTTCGGCGGCTCGTTTTGCAGGAGCGGCTCCTGCCCCACCTCGTCGATCGGCCGGACTGGCTCCGCCCGCCGCACCTCGATCTGCCCGTCCGGCGCCGCGGGCACAACCGGAAGGGCGCGCTTGACCGGCTTCTCCGGATCGAACTCGCTCGGCGGTTCGGTTTCCTGTTTGGCGAGCGTTTTCGGTTTATAGGTCGAGCCGACCGCGTCGTAGGGATCCTCGTTCGCGACCAGGGTCGGGCCCTGCATCACCACCGGGGCGACGGCGTCGGTATCGATGGCGAGCGCGGCCCGCGGCCACTGGCTGCTTTCAAATTTTTTCACGAGCTGGGTCCGGACCGAATCGGCGTGCACGTCGCAGCGGTCGACCGGCATCTGCTCGTCGGTCGCCAGCTCCATGTAACTGGTCCTTCGCCTAACGATATTGCCGCTCGCGCTCTTCACATCGTCGTAGCACTTGTCGGTCGCGAGGAGACCGGACCGGGAGCAGATCTCGACTTTGTGCACCTCCGGCGGGACGGGAAATTCCCGCGGCGGATACTGCGCGACCGAGGCGTTCATGATGTCGACCCAGACGGGCAGGGCAAGGATGCTGCCGAAGGCGCCCCGATAAATTTTTTGCGGCTTGTCGAAGCCCGCCCAAACGACGCAGGTGAGCTGCGAATCGTAGCCGGCGAAAAGCGCGTCGGTGAAATCGTAGGCGGTGCCGGTCTTGCCGGCGGCGGGGAACTTCTTCAGCCCGTATTTTTGGTAGGCGAGGTGGCCGGTTCCCTCGGTCAGGGCATCCGTCAGGCAGGAAGTCACTTCGTAGGCGATGGCCGGCTTGATGGCGGGGCGATGGCCGCGCGTCTTTTCCGCCTGCCAGACGATGTGACCCGATTTGTCCTCGATCCGATCGAGAATGTGGGGCGGCGCGGGGTGCCAGCCTTCGTTAGGGAAAATCGTGTAGGCGAGCGCCAGCTCGGAGAGCGTGATCTCGCTGCTCCCGAGAAAGGTCGCCGGGTAGGGACGCAATTTGGTATCGATCCCGGCGTTATGCGCGAGCTGGGTGACGCCGTCGAGCCCGGCGGTCGTGCCGATGCGGACGGCTGAACCGTTCTTCGATTCGGCCAGCGCTTCGCGCGCCGTGATCTGACCCTCGTAGCGGTTGTCCGCGCTTTCCGGGCCCCATTCGCCGAGGATGCCGGTGGTGCCGCCGATCATGACGGTGCGATTGTCGAGCGCCGAATCCTCCACCAGCGAGCCCGGATAGAGCCCCTTGGAAAAGGCGGCGGCGTAGACAAACGGCAGCATCGCGGTCCCGGGCGGACGTCGCGCCTGGAGCGCGCGGTTGTATTCGTTATGCTCAAAATCGCGCCCGCCGACGAGAGCGAGGATGCCGCCGGTCTGGTTGTCGAGCGCGATGACCGCGCCCTGCAAATATTCCGGGGCCGGCGGCGCGGCAGCCGACTTTCCGTCCGCCCGCCTTTTTTTCAGGAGCTCGACGTATTGTGCGTAGGTTTGGTGATCGTATCCCGGTATCTCCTCGGCGGCGTCGAGCTGCGCGCGGAGCGATTTCTCGGCCACGTTTTGCAGGTGGGCGTCGATCGTAGTGTGAATCCGGAAGCCGTCGCTCATGGCGCGATCCCAGCCGACCGCGGCGATGACCTGTTGGCGGATGTAATCGATCGCGTAATTCTGGCCGCGCGCGTTTTGACGGTTACCGACGACCAGTTC
Source organism: uncultured Verrucomicrobiae bacterium (assembly GCA_963772915.1). Lineage (GTDB taxonomy): Bacteria > Verrucomicrobiota > Verrucomicrobiia > Chthoniobacterales > UBA10450 > Palsa-1392. Next base: position 45,903 of record CAVYZI010000005.1, on the reverse strand, counting down.
TTCCGCCTCTGCGTTGCGATATTGGGTGTCGCTGATGAATCCCAGTTCATTCATCCGGCTGAGGACAAAATTGCGCGCCTCGCGCGAAGCCCGGCGGTCAGCCCAGGGCGAGAGTTTGTTAGGGCTTTTGATCAGCCCGGCGAGGGTGGCGCATTCTACCAGCGTCATTTCGTGGGCCGGTTTGTCGAAATAACCGCGCGCCGCCGCTTCCGCCCCGTAGAGCCCGCCCCCGAAATAGATCCGGTTCAGGTAGAGCTCCATGATCTTTTGCTTGGAAAATTTTTCCTCGATCCGGCGGGCCACGAACATCTCGAGCAACTTGCGGCGAAACGTTTTGCCTTTGAGCTCGAAACTGTTCCGGGCCAGTTGCTGCGTGACCGTGCTCGCGCCCTGGCGGACGTGGCCGGCGACCAGGTTCTTAAGCGCGGCCCGAATGATCCCGAGCAGATCGTAACCGTGGTGTTGATAAAATTTGTTGTCCTCGGTCGCGATGATGGCGTTGACGAGGTTTTGCGGGAGTTTCTCGTAGGGCACGGTTTCCCGATTCTCGACATAGATCTGGCCAAAGATTTTGTTGTGGCGATCGACGATCACGCTGGCCGATTCCATCTGTTCGAGATGTTTGAGATCGAGCGCGGCGGCCTGCTGTTTGAGGCTGGCGGCGAGGGGGATGAAAGCGATCAGGCCGATGACGAGAAGAACGAGAACGAAGCCGACCGGGAGATAGAACCACGGGCGGGTGTACCAGGCGCGCTCGTAGCGGGAAAACTCGGTCGGCGTGAAATAATCAACAGGCATGCGGCGAGGCGGGCGCGGACCCGACAAATCGAGATCGGGCGCAACTTAGCGGCAAACTCTGGCAAATGCCAAGTGGGTTGAGGGGTTGAAGAGTTGGGTGGAAACTCGATCCTGGAAACCCCCGTTCCGGAGAGATGGAAGGAAACGAGGAACTGATTTACGAAATCCGCGACCAGATTCGCCGCGAGGGTCCGCTCCCCTTCGACCGCTTCATGGCGCAGGCGCTGTATCATCCGGCGCACGGCTATTACAGCTCGGGGCGCTGCGCGATCGGGCGGCGGGGCGATTACTTCACGAGCGTGAGTGTGGGGCCGCTCTTCGGGCGGTTGATGGCGGGTCAGTTCGCCGAAATCTGGGAAACGCTCGGGCGGCCTAACGACTTCGTGATTGTCGAGCAGGGGGCGCATCACGGGGAATTTGCGACCGACGTGCTCGAGGCGCTGCGCGAACAGCATCCGGATTTTTTTGCGCTCGTGCGCTACCGGATCATCGAGCCGTTCGCGGTCCTGCGGCGGCGCCAGGAGGGCGTGCTGCGGTCCTTCGCCGGGCAGACGGAGTGGGCGGAATCACTCGAAGAGACGGCGCCGTTTTGCGGCGTGCATTTTTCCAATGAGCTGCTCGACGCCATGCCGGTCCATCTCCTCGTCGCCACGGGCGAGGGAGAGAACTGCCGCTGGTGCGAGCGCCTCGTCGAACGGACCTCGTGCGGGTTTACCTTTGTCGAACGCCCGATCACCGATGCGCGGCTCCGCGAGCGCCTGAGGAAAATTCCACCGGCGCCCGCGCCCGGCTACGAGACCGAGATCAACCTCGCTGCGCTCGACTGGATCGCGACTCTCGCGGGCAAGCTGCACCGCGGGGTGGTGCTGATCGCCGATTATGGATTGCCCCGGCACGAGTTCTACGCCCCGAGTCGCCGGAGCGGGACCTTGCAATGCTACGCCGACCACGGGGTGTTGCCGTCGCTTTTGGAAAAGGTGGGGGAAAGCGACCTGACCACGCACGTGGAATGGACCAGCCTGGCGGAGCAGGCGCAGGAATGTGGTTTGCGTATTGCCGGTTTTGCCGATCAGCATCATTTCCTCACCGGCCTGCTCTCGACTCATCCGGAGCTGGCGGCGGCCGGGGCGGAGAAAAGCCGCGCCCTCCAGACGCTGATCCATCCGGAATTCCTCGGAATGAAATTCCAGTTCCTTGGCCTGACGAGAGAGTTCCCGGCGGACAGATCGTTAGGCGGATTTAGGTTCGCGCGCGACAGCCGGAAGGTTCTCGGGCTGGCTTAACGCTACAAAAGCGGCGAACCCTCGCTCTCCACGTGCGCCGGTTTGCCGCCGACCTTCCGGACGAGCTGGAGCAGATGCTCCTTGGAAGTCCGCGTTGGGTCGTAACAGAGCGAGATTTTTTTAGGATCGACGTCGCACGATTCAAAGGCATGCGGGTCGATCTGCTCGAGGGCGTCGCGCAGGCTCTTCTCGTGTTCCGGGTCGAGCGGTTCGGAGAGATCGATCTCAATCGCGATGTATTCCTCCGCGCCGGAGAGTTGTTCCGAGTCGTCGTCAGGCATCCTCAGTGTTTCGTTAGCGGTTGCCAATGTGGATGGCGTGTTTCTCGACCGCGAGGGCGGCTTCCTTGACCGCTTCGCTCAGGGTTGGGTGGGCGTGGACGGTGCGGCCGAGGTCTTCGCTGCTCCCGCCGAATTCCATCACGGCCACGATTTCGGCGATCAATTCGGAGGCGGCGTGGGAGAGGATCGAGGCGCCGAGGATGCGATCGGTTTCGGCGTCGGCGATGAATTTGACCCAGCCTTCGACGTCGTCGTTCGCCAAGGCGCGGCCGTTGGCGCGGAAGGGGAATTTGCCGATCCGCACCTTGAGGCCTTTTTCTTTCGCCTGGTCTTCCGTCAGGCCGACGCCGGCCAGCTCCGGGTTGGTGTAGATGATTCCCGGGGATGACCTCGTAGTTTACGTGCCCGGCTTTGCCCGCGATCAACTCGACACAGGCGATGCCTTCCTCTTCCGCCTTGTGTGCCAGCATCGGGCCGGCGATGACGTCGCCAATGGCGTAGATGCCTTTGACGTTGGTGCGGAAATGGTCGTCCACTTTGATCCGGCCGCGGTCGTCGATGGCGACGCCGAGTTTGTCCGCCCCGACCCCTTCGGCGAAGGCGCGCCGGCCGACGGAGACGAGGACTTTGTCGGCTTCGAAATTCAGCTCTTCGCCTCCTTTGGTGGCGGTGGCGACGGCGCGACCGTTGGTCACCTTGACCGAGCCGACTTTGGTTTCGAGATGAAACTTCATCCCCTGCGCGGTGAGGGCGCGCTGGAGGAGGTTGGAGATTTCGAGATCGAACCCGACTGCGATGCGGGGGAGAAATTCGAGCACCGTGACTTCGGAACCGAGCCGGCTCCAGACCGAGCCAAGCTCGAGACCGATCGCACCCGCGCCGATGACGAGAAATTTTTCGGGCGGTTTATCGAAGCAAAGCGCTTCCGTGCTGCTGACGACGGTGACGCCGTCGAAGGCCATGCTCGGGAGGTTGATCGGTACGCTTCCCGTGGCGATCACGATATGATCGGCGGCGATTTCGGTCGGTGCGCCGTCGTTAGGCTGGACCTGCACTTTGCCCGGCTCGGTGATGGTGCCGAGGCCGCGAAAAGTAGTGACCTTGTTGCCTTTCATGAGGGCGCGCACGCCGCCGGTGAGGGTTTTCACGACCTTGTCTTTGCGCGCCAGCATGGTGGCGAGGTCGAGGCTGACCTTATCGAGGACGATGCCGTGTTTGGCGGCTTCCTTTTTCGCGAAGACGAAATGATCGCTCGAAGCGAGGAGCGCTTTGCTCGGGATGCAGCCGATGTTGAGGCAGGTGCCGCCGAGGTCGGCGTCTTTCTCGATGAGGGCGGTCTTGAGTCCGAGCTGGGCGGCACGGATGGCGCCGACATAGCCGCCCGGGCCCGAGCCGATGATGATGACGTCGAATTTATCCATGGAAAAGGTGTTGCGCCTTTATCTAGCAGTGCCGCTTATGATTGTCATTGAGCAGGCGAGACGCCTGCTCGACCGACAGGCGAGGACGCCTGTGTTACAGCTCGAGCAGGAGCGCGGTCGGGTTTTCGATCGCTTCCTTCACTTTGACGAGAAAGGTGACCGCTTCCTTGCCGTCGACCGCGCGGTGATCGTAGCTCAAGGCCAGATACATCATTGGCCTGACGACCACTTCGCCTTTGACCGCCACCGGGCGCTGCTGGATGGCGTGCATCCCGAGGATGCCGCTCTGCGGCGGATTCAAGATTGGCGTGCCCATGAGCGAGCCGTAGACGCCGCCGTTGGAGATGGTGAAGATGCCGCCCTGGAGATCTTCGATCTTGATTTTGCCGTCGCGCGCCCGGGTCGCGAAGTCGGCGATGTCGCGTTCGAGATCGCCGAAGCTCTTCTGGTCCGCCTCGCGCACCACCGGGACGACGAGGCCGCGCTCGGTTCCGACCGCAATCCCGATGTCGTAGTATTGATTGAGGATAAAATCGTCGCCTTCGATCCGGCTGTTGATCGCCGGCACCGCCTTGAGCGCTTCGACGGTCGCTTTGATGAAGAACGACATGAAGCCCAGCTTGACTCCGTGATCGGCCTGGAATTTCTCCTGCACTTTTTTCCGCAGCGCCATCACCTCGCTCATGTCGCACTCGTTGAAGGTGGTGAGGGTGGCGGTGGTCTGCTGCGACATGACGAGCTGGGCCGCGATCTTGCGCCGGAGGGGCGACATTTTCTTGCGCGTGAAACGTCCTTCGGTCGGTTCGGTGGCGGGAGCGGGCTCGCTTTTCCGGCGCGGCTTTTCCTGGTCGTCGGTCGAATCCGGCGTCGCGCTTTGAAGGTGGGCGAGGACATCGCCTTTCGTTAGGCGGCCGCCTTTGCCGGTGCCGCTGATTTTGGCCGGATCAAGTTTTTCTTCGGTCGTCATCCGCTTGCACGGCGGGGGAAAGAACTTCGGCGTTCGGGGAACGTTTTTCGGCGGTTGTTTGGCGGCCGGCGCCGGTTCCTTTGCTGGCCGGAGCTTTTTCTTTGGCCTTGGCGGGAGGCGCGGCCTGGTCGTCGATGAGCGCGACGACTTCGCCGATTTTTACTTCCTGGCCTTCGTCGACTTTGGTCTCGAGGACGCCGGCTTTTTCGGCCGTGATTTCGGTTGAGACCTTGTCGGTCTCGAGAGTGAGGAGGGCCTCGCCGGCTTCGACGTAGTCGCCCGATTTCTTGTGCCAGACGGAAACGACACCGCTCTCGATCGACTCGCCGACGGCCGGGATTTTGACTTCGATGCTCATGGGTTTGCAACTTAGGCGGAAGCGCGCGGCGCGGTCGAAAAATTTTGTCGGCCCGCGGGGATCAGACCTCCTGCACGACGCGCGCTTCGGAGCCTGGCCGGTCCGGCCGTTCGCCGCCTTCCGGCGAGTAGGCGGGCGGTTCACCGATCGTAGCGGTCCCCAGCTCGTGGAGCGGACGGCGGCTGGCGGCGGCCTGGATGAACTTGCCCCAGCTCAGATTGTCCCGGCCCGCGACATGTTCGCGGGCTTTGCGGATCGCCATCTCGGAGACGGCTTCCAGGACCCACTGGAAATTCTCTTCGCCGACGTTGGACCGCTCCGCGTCGGGAGCGGGATTGCAAAAATCGATCGCCATCGGCACGCCGTCGCGGATCGCGAACTCGACCGTGTTGAGGTCGTAGCCGAGATATTGGTTTAACTGGAGCACGCCCCACTCGACCGCTTCGAGGATGTGCTTGGGCGCCTTCCAATCGGTCACGTAGCGCAGGTGATAAGGATGCCGCGGCTCGTAGTTCATGACCTTCACGTGGCGCTGATCGATCGCAGTAGCAGCGGAAATACATTTCAAATTGTCACCTCCTCCTGCAGCATCATGACGAGCTGCCCGGTCTCGCTGTAGGCGCGGAAAAATTCCTCCGGGTTATGCAGCTTGTAGACATTTTTCCAACCACCGCCGGCGAAGGGCTTGAAGAATGCCGGCCAGCCGACGTAGGCGAAGATCGCTTCCCAATCGAGGGGATAGGCGAGGTTGCGGAACGATTGTTCGTTCGTGTCGGGCGGCGCTTCGTGCGAGGGCAAAAGGACGGTTTTGGGAACCGCGACCCCGATCTTGGTCGCGAGCCCGTTGTTGAAAAACTTTTCGTCCGCGCTCCACCAAAACGGATTGTTCACGACCGCGCAACCGGTGAGCGCTTCGTTCTTGAGCCAGGCGCGATAAAAGGGCACGTCCTGCGAGATGCGATCGATCACGACGTCGTAACCGCCCGATTCGCCCTGGATGACTTTGTCGATCCGGACCGGCTCGGCCATGATGCCGTGGCCGCCGGTTTTTTCGTTCACGCGCGCGACGAACGCGGGTGGAAAGCTGTGTTCCTGGCCGTAAAGGATTCCGATTTTTTTCATAACAAAAGATTGGAGGGCGACAGTGTGGCATTGACGAGGGGAAGTGGCAATCGCGAGCTTTGCCGAGGGGTGGCGAGGCAGGGCGGGTTGACCAATTGCCTGACTGACGCTTGACCAATTTGCAATCCAGCCCTGCGGCGGCGCTTGACCAATAACTGGACTTACGCTTGACTGATCGAATGGGTTTCCGACCGGTCTTCACGATCACGCCGCATCTGCTCGGGCAGGTCGAGCAGGTGGCCGCCTTGCGCGAAAGGATTCTGGCCGCCGCGGTCCAGGTGCCGTGGATTCCGGCCCTGCAAAAAGATACCCGGATCCGCAATGCCCATTCCTCGACCGCGATCGAGGGCAACCCGCTGACCCTCGAGCAGGTGCGCGCGATCGAAGAGGGCCGCGAGGTCCCGGCCACCGGCGCGCGGCCGCGCCGGGAGGTGGCCAACTATTTCGCCGGTTTGCGTTTCGTGGAAAAAAACGCGCGCCTCGGCGTCATTGGCCACGCCGAGGTGCTCAAGCTCCATCGCATCCTGGCGGGGCAGGTGATGGACCAGGGAGAAGCGGGAAAGTATCGCAGCATCCGGGTGCGGGTGGGCCAGTACCTCCCGCCACCGCCGGATCGGGTCAAGCCGCTCATGTCCGATCTGCTGGCGTGGTGGAACAAGGAGGCGCCGACGATTTCCCCAATCCTGAGTTCCGCGATTGTGCACCATCAGTTTGAAACCATCCACCCCTTCGCGGATGGGAACGGGCGCGCCGGTCGCATGCTCAGTCTCTGGGAATTGTATCGGCGCGGGTTTGACAATCATCACCTCTTTTCGATCGACGAATTCTATTGGGAAGACCGGCCACGCTACTACGCCGCCCTGGAAAAAGTCTCGCAGGAGAAGGGCGATCTTACGAGCTGGCTGGAGTACAGCGCGGCCGGTTTGCGCGCAACCCTGGAGCGGGTCTGGACACGGATTCAAAAGCTGAGCGCGCACGCCGGCAAAGCAAAGCTGGTCCTGCGTCCGAAACAGGAGCAACTGCTCCATCTCCTGCGCGAGAACAAGGCGATGACGCCGCGCGAGATTTGGGATGGCGTGGGCGTCTCGAAACAGGGCGCGCTCGACTTGCTCCGCCCGCTCATGAAGGCCGGATTAGTGCGCCGGATCGGCACGAAAAAGAGCGGGCGTTATGTGCTGACCTGAGCACGGGGGAAATGACGAAATCCGAATGACGAATCCCGAATCAATGACGAAACCCAAATGAGCAAAATCGCCCTCCGACTTCGTCATTCGTTCATTCGGGCTTCGTCATTTTCTTAACGGACTTAGTAATTTCACGGAGTGGCGAGGTAATGAGCAGCAGGTCGCGACAATAATTTTGCGTTCGCCCTCCCCGCGCCACACTGGTTGCGCAGATGATTTTCCTCGCCGATACAACCGACTCGAATGGACGTGAAGCACACCCTGACGGGCAACATCCAGCACCATCCCGGTTTCGAGTCGCGCATCCTGCGCAATCGGCGCGACGTCCTCGTCTATCTGCCGCGCAGTTATCGCCGGGCCCACCGGCGGCATTATCCGGTTCTCTATTTCAACGACGGCCAGAACATCTTCGATGCTGCGACCGCCTTTGCCAGGGTCGAGTGGGGGGTGGATGAAACGGCCCAGGACCTGATCGCGCGTCGCCTGATCGAGCCGCTCATCATCGTGGCGGTGGCCAACGTGGGGGACGATCGCATCCACGAATATGCGCCGACCCGCGGGGTGATCGATCCGAGCGAAAAACGCCGCCGGCGCAGCCGCGGCGCACTCGAGAGATACGGGTTGTTCCTGCGCGACGAACTGAAGCCCTTCATCGATCGCAATTACCGGACGGAGCCGGAGGCGGCATCGACCGGCCTGGCCGGCTCGTCGTTAGGCGGACTCGCCACTCTGTGCCTCGGGCTTTGGTTTCCCGATGTTTTCAACCGGCTCGCGGTCATGTCGCCTTCCGTCTGGTGGGATCGGTGCGCGATCTACGGCATCATCGAAGAAGTGGAGGAAAAACCGCCGCTCAAGATCTGGCTCGATACCGGCACCCACGAGCAAGGCTGGGAGCAGACGCGTGAGTTGCGCGATCGACTGGTCGAGAAAGGCTGGCGGCTCTATGACGATCTGCAATACACCGAGGCCAAGGGCGGCGACCACAGCGAGGCGGCCTGGGGCGCGCGGGTCGGTGATGTCCTGCGTTTTCTCTACCCGACGCGGCGCCGGAGCGCATCGCGGCGATCGAAAAAGAGCGGGACGGTTGACCTGTTTCGCTAGGCAAAGAATTGTCGCCTCCGTGTCATCCCGAGCCGCTGTAGACGCTTCGCTGTGCGAAGCGCGGGCCGGCCCATCGTGTCGAACTTGATCACCCTCGCGCCTCCCACAGGGAGGCGTCTACAAGGCGCCCTGGCCCGGGGTCGTTAGGCGCCGTTTTTCTTCCGCGGCTCGGCGAAGTTGCCCAGTTTGCGGAATTTCGCGTAGCGCTCCTTGAGGAGCTGGTCGATCGGCGTCTCGAGGGCGCGCTTGAGATTGCGCCGCAGCGCGCCGCCGAGATTAGCCGCCGCCATGTCGTGGTCGCGATGCGCGCCGCCGTCCGGCTCGGCGACCACTTCATCGACCACGCCGAGCCGCATGAGGTCGTCGGCGGTAAGTTTGAGGGCCTCGGCCGCCTCGGGGGCGTGCTTGCGATCTTTCCACAAGATCGCGGAACAGGCCTCCGGGCTGATGACCGAATAGTAGGAGTTCTCGAGGATGAGGACGCGATCCGCGACCCCGATGCCGAGCGCGCCGCCCGAGCCGCCTTCGCCAATCACACAGGCAATGATCGGGACGCGCAGAGTCATCATTTCGCGCAGATTGACCGCGATCGCTTCGGCGATATGGCGTTCCTCCGAGCCGATGCCGGGATAGGCGCCCGGGGTGTCGATGAGCGAAATGACCGGGAGATTGAATTTCTCGCCCAGCTTCATGACGCGGAGCGCCTTGCGATAACCCTCCGGGTAGGCGCAGCCGAAATTGCGTTTCACGTTTTCCTTCGTGTCGCGCCCCTTTTGCTGGGTAACGGCGACGCAGCGATAAGGCCCGAGCCTGGCCAGGCCGCAGGGCATGGCTTTGTCGTCGCCAAAGACGCGGTCGCCATGCAGCTCGACCCACTCCGTGAAGCAGCGCCCGATGTAATCGAGGGCAAAGGGCCGCTGCACATGGCGCGCGATCTGGACCCGCTGCCAGGCGGTCAGATTTTCGTAAATCTCGCGCCGGGTCTCGCGGATCTTGATTTCCATCGACTCGACCTCGGAATCGAAATCGATCTCGTGTTTGTCGGAGTGGGACTTGAGTTCCTGGAGCCGGCGCTGCAATTCCAGGATCGGCTTTTCGAAGTCAAGCGGTTGGGATTCCATGGTGAGCGTCGTTAAAGCGTTAAAACGCTAAAGAGTTTAAGCGGATAATGCTCGGTGCCGCTTCAACTCTTTAACTCTTCAACCCTTTCACGGTTCAGGGATTAATCGTGACAGCCGTTCGCGTATTTACAAGGCTGCTCAACTCCTCCACGTCGCTCGCCGTCATCCCGATTCCCTCCGTCGGCGGCGGGATATCGAGGATTTGGTGCAAATCATCCGGCTCGGAATAAATCACGTAACCGGGCACGGCGAGCCGGATCCAGCGGGTGCTGTTGAGGAAGTCGGGGTTGCCAATGCCGATGCGCTTGCCGTTTTTCCAGGCCATGATCTCGGAAACGCGAGTCGTGATTTTCGGCGGCGGATTGGGCGGGAGTTTTTCCTTGAGGAGATGGTAACGCTTGAAGAAATGTTCGTGGTCGAGGAGATAGAGGAGCCTGGCGTTGCGCTGGATGAGGATGGAAAATTCCGGGCGCGAAATGAGCAGTTTCTGCCCGATGCGGAGCATGGTGCCGGTGAGGTTATTCGTGCGCATGATCAACTCCGGAGTCGATTTCATCTTTTGCGCCACCCGGGCCAGGACGTCGCCGCTGCGCACGATGTATTGCTCCTTTTCCGGCTGACGGATAATTCGACATCAGGATGCTGACATTGACTTCGCCGAGCAGGTCCTGCGCTTCGCCGACGTGCGGGCCGCTCGGATATTTCTGGATCAACGCGGTCAGGGCGGCGCGCGCTTCGGTCAGCTTGCCTTCCGTCTTTAATCTCTTCGCGGCCTCGAATTCCGGCAGGCTCACGTCCGGGGTCGGCCGGGCCGGCACGCCGGCTTTGCGCTCAGCCCGCATGACCAATTCGGGCCGGATAAAAATCTTGTAACTAAAGAGAGCGGCGCCGCCAAAAATCAGCACCGCGAGGAGAAACGCGAAAATCCATTTCATCGAGCAGAACGCGGCGGGACCCTGAAACCTACCGCCGCCGGGAGGCGGCCTGGCACCGCCGGAGCTGCTTTAGCCCCCACTCTCCGGGCTGGAAAAAAAGCGATTCCAAAAACGATAGCGCGGTTGATCCGGCTCGATCATCCAGGTGAAATGGCAATCCTCGCAGTAAAATTCCTTGGGAAAGATTTTCAAGCCGAGGAGAATGCCGACCAGCGCCGGAGTGAGGAATTTGCGGGTCAGTTGCGGGTACTGGATGCGGGTCGAGTTGCATTGCGGGCAGCGCAAGGCGCCGATATCGGGATCGGCCGCTTCCCATTCCACGAGGAGAGCCTGGGCCCGTTCGAAATCGTCCTCTCCCACCATGACTTTGGCGTTGGCCTGCGGCTTCGACATGAAGGCGTAGGTCTGGAGGTTAGCCTCGTTATGCAGGTCGGCTTTCACCCCGGCCTCGCGGAATTTTTCCTTCAGCCGCTTCGCTTTTGCCGGCTCGTTGTAGGTCGCGATCGTCACCATAAAATGCCCGGATTCGTTGGGCGTGATTGATCAAACATCAACTAGTGCCCGAGCGCAAGACTGGCCGGCGGGAACCATTGATAAAGCATGAGATAAACCAGCACCCCCGTGACCGAGACGTAAAGCCAGATCGGCATCGTCCACTTCGCGATCCGGCGATGTTTATCCCAGCGGCGGCGGAAGACCGGGATGAGCGTCAGGATGACGAGCGGGAGGGTGACGAAGGCGAGCAAGATGTGGGAAATGAGCATCGGGAAATAGAACCAGGCGATGAGCCCGCTGTAGCCGGACGATTTTTCCCCCACATGCAGGTGGTAGACGATGTAGCCGGTGAGAAAAAAGGACGACGAAACGAGGGCGGTGATCATGCAGGCAATGTGCTGCCGCCAGAGTCCGCGCCGGATAAACCACCAGCCTAACGAGAGGAAAACCGTGCTGGTCGCGTTCAGCGAAGCGTTGATTGCCGGCAGATCGGAGATGGACATGGTGCGGACGAAGAAGCGTTGATGGGTTGAAGCGAACTGGATTCCACCTGCTTCATCGCTTCAACGCTTTATCGCCGCAACCGCCCCCTTGAATTCCACCGCCCTGCCCTTAGGAATCACCATGCCCTCGACCGTGCTCCGCGAGCCGCCGCGACCGCGCCTTCATCGCGGGCGCGTGCGGCATCCCGCCGGGGTCCGATTTGCCCGCAATCTCCTTCGTCTTGCCATCATCCTCATTCTCGGCGGACTGGCCGCCGGCGGCTGGTATCTGTCCAGAAAAGGCTTCAGCCGGAGCTGGCGCGAGAAAGTGGTCGAAGAGTTGCACAAGCGCGGCGTCGAAGCCTCCGTCCGCCGCCTGACCCTCGATCCGTTTCGCGGCCTGATCGCGCGCGACGTCCGCATTTACGACTACAAGAAGCGGGAGAAAACCCTCGCCGTCGTGAGCGAGATCTCGCTCGATATCAATTACGCCGCGCTCTTCCATCATCAGCCGTTTCTCAACGGACTCGACATCCGCAACGGCGACCTCACCATCCCGCTCCCGCCGGCCGAAGGTCAGGTGGCCAATGCCGAGCTGAAACGGTTCCGGGCCCACATTTATTTTCCGCCGGAGCGGATCGAGGTCAGCCAGGCGGAAGGGATCTTTTGCGGGGTGCGCATTTCGGCCAGCGGCCAGCTCATCAAACGGGAAAGCTACAAACCGTCGAAGCAGGAAACGGCCGCGGAAAGAGCCCGCCGCCTCCGTCTCCTCCAGACGCTGGTCACGATGTTGGAGCGCTTCCGTTATCCGGGCGGCGCGCCGGAGTTGCAGGTCAAATTTTCAGGTGACCTCTCGCAACTCGAGGATGCGCACGTCGAGGCGACCCTGCGCGGGAGCCAGATCGTGCGCGACGATTACGAGGCGCACGATTTCCGGCTGGCCGCGGAATGGAAGGATTACACCCTGACGGTGCCGCGGCTGGAGTGGAGCGATCGCGCGGGCCATTTCGCCGGCACTGCGACCTGGAGCCGGGCCAACGGGCACGCCACCTTCCAGGCGCGGAGCAGTCTCGATCTCAAGCCATTGTTAGGCAGCTTTGGGCTCGGCGCGATGCTCGACCCGTTCACTTTCCGGAGTCCGCCGCAGATCGAGGCTTCCGGCTCGGCCAGCATCGGCGCGGAGGAAAAAGAAATCGAGATCATCGGGCGCGTCGCGCTCGAGCGATTTGCCTATCACGACGTCGATTTCGAGGGATTCACCTGCGATTTTGCCTGGGACGGCGCGCGCACCATGCTGCGCGATATCCGGCTGCGTCATCGCAGCGGCCTGCTCACCGCCGATCTCCTCGATGCCCCGAACGATTTTCGCCTCAACCTCGAGAGCTCGATCGTCCCGGGCGCCTTCGAGCCGCTCGCTCCGGTCGCGCTACGACCTTTTCTCCACGAATGGGAATGGCAGCGCTCACCGGGCATTCATCTCACCCTGCGCGGGACGAGCCGTGACCCCGCCACCTGGAAGGGCGAAGGCACGCTCGCGCTCGGCCGGACGCGTTTTCGCGGGGTCTGGATGAACAGCGCCAATGCCAGCCTGCGCTTCGGCGACGGCCAGCTCGCGCTCGAGAATTTTCGGGTGACGCGCGACGAAGGCAGCGGCACGGGCAGCTTTGTCTACGACAAGAAAAAGAACGAGCTCCGCCTCACGAATGTGGAAACGACCCTCAAGCCGAGCGATGCCATCATGTGGATCGAGCCGCGTTTCTGGGAGCACGTGGTGCCTTATCGCTTCCACCGCACGCCCCACGTCACCTGCAACGGGATCGTCCAGTTCGGCGCCGGCAAGCAGACGCATCTCGAGATCAACGTCGATGCGCCTAACGGGATGGATTACACTTTTATCGACAAAGTGCTGCCCTTCACAAAGGTCGCGGGCCAGTTGCTTTTCACCGATGACCGACTGCAAATCCTCGGACTGAAAACAACCTTGTTTTCCGGGAGCCTGACCGGCAGCGCCGACATCTCGCTGGCCAGGAACGATCGCCATTACTCGGCCAAAGTGGCGGTCGAAGGAGCGGATTTTCCCAGTCTGACCGATCTCTATTTCCAATACAAAACCTCGCAGGGCGCGCTCGGGGGCTACTTTGATTTCTCGGGGGTGGGAAGCGACTCGCGCTTCCTCAAAGGCGCGGGCAAAGTGGAGGTGACCGACGGGAACGTCTTCGCCATTCCAATCTTCGGGCCGCTCTCTGAGTTGCTGAGCAAGATTTTCGCCGGGGCGGGTTACAGCGTGGCGCACGAAGCGAGCGCACCGTTCACGATCAAGGAGGGCGTCATTCACACCGACCGGCTGAAGGTGGCAGGCAAGCTCTTTTCCATGCTCGGGCACGGCGACATCGACTTCCTCAAGAACAAACTCGACTTCGACGTCCGGATCGACGCGACCGGGGCCGGCTTCGTCCTCACCCCGCTCTACAAGCTTTTCGAATATCACGGCGGAGGCAGCCTGACGAAACCGGTCTGGCGCCCGAAACGCTTCTAGATGGCGGGCTCGAAGCGAGCGGTGCGCCATTTGTTAGGCGCGCACATGTCGATCGGGGGTGGAGTGCATCGCGCGATCGAGCGGGCCCGCTCGATCGAGTGCACGGCGATGCAGATCTTCGTCAAAAACAACATGCAATGGTTCGCCCGTCCGTTTACCCGCGAGGAGATCAGGACTTTTCTCGCACACGCGCAGCGCCCGGAGTTGGCGGCGGTCTTCGCGCATGCCAATTATCTCATCAACCTGGCGGCGACCAATCCGCAGTTTCACGCCAATTCCATCCGCGCTTTGGCGGAGGAATTGACCCGGGCCGATCAACTCGGTCTGCCCTTTCTTGTCCTCCATCCCGGGGCGCATCTGGGGGCGGGCGAAGCCGCCGGTCTGGAAAAAGTCGTGGCCTCAATCGACGAAATCCTTGCCCGAATTCCGAAAGTCAAAACGCGGATCGCGCTCGAGACGACGGCGGGCCAGGGTTCGTGTCTGGGTCACACTTTCGAGCATCTGGCCGAGATCATGGCCGGCGTGCGCGAGCCGGAGCGGCTCTGCGTTTGCCTCGACACCGCGCATGTTTTCGCAGCCGGGCATGACCTGACGACAGCGGCGGGAACGCGCAAAATGTTCCGTGAGTTCGATCGCACGGTTGGTTTGCAGCATCTCGTTGCGCTGCACCTCAACGACTCGAAGACCGCGCGTGGCTCGCGCGTCGATCGCCACGAGCACATCGGCAAAGGTAAGATTGGGCTGGAGGCGTTCCGCGTCATCATGCGCGACCGGCGTTTCCGCAAAATCCCCAAGGTGCTCGAGACGCCGAAGGGAAAAGAGCTGCGCGAAGACGTGGAAAACATGAAGACGTTGCGTGCGCTGGCTGCGTGATATGGATATTTCGCTCTGCGAGCGGTTGTAGACGTTTCGCTGTGCGAAACGCGGGGGTGGGGTTGATCGGGCTGTTACACTGCATTCCACGCGCAAACCCGCGCCTCCCACAGGGAGGCGTCTACATGCTTGCCGCTGCGTTTTACTTGATGAACCGGATCGTTAGGGGATAACGATACAGTTCGCCGTCGCTCGCTTTGATCGAGGCGACGATGACCAGCACGGTATTGAGCACCCAGAGCACGAGCAGGATCGGAATCCCGATCAGGACGATGCAGAGGATGACTGCGACCGCGTCGTAGATCAGCATCGAGAGCTGGAAGTTGAGCGACTCTTTGCCATGCGCGTCGATCTCCGCTCCGTCGCCGCGCTTCAGCAGCCAGACGATGAGCGGCCCGAAGACATGGCCGAGGAAGTGAAAGAAGAGCCCGAGCAAGGCCGCGGCGTGACAGAGGACACACCAGGTGCGGGTATCAGTGGACCGGACAACGGCCGGTGGCGGTGGTGTCGTTTCCATACCGTTATTCTTTCACACGTTCGATGTGCGCGCCAAGCTCACTTAGCTTTTCGTCGAGATGCTCGTAACCGCGGTCGATGTGATAAACCCGTCGCACTTCCGTGATGCCGTCAGCCTTTAACCCGGCGAGGACGAGGGCGGCCGAAGCGCGCAGATCGCTCGCCATGACGGGCGCGCCATAGAGGCGCTCGACCCCCTGGATGACTGCGGTCGCGCCTTCGATCTGCACCTGCGCGCCCATCCGCTTCAGCTCCGCGACATGCATGTAGCGCTGCGGGAAAATGCTTTCCGTAATCACGCTGATCCCTTCCGTGGTGGAAAGAAGCGCGCACATCTGCGCCTGCATGTCGGTCGGGAAACCGGGATACGGTTCGGTGATCAACTCGAGCGGCCTGGTCACGGCCCCGTTAGGCGAGACCGAAATCGAGTCTTTCGTCGTCGTTAGGTTGAATCCCGATTCCGTCAGGGCGGTGGTCACCGCAGTGACATGCTCGGGTCGCACCCGGTTCAAAGTGATTCCCTTGCCGCAAATGGCGCCGGCGACGAGGAAGGTGCCGGTCTCAATCCGATCCGGGATAATGTCGTGTTCCGCGCCGTGCAGTTCCCGCACCCCTTCGATGATGATGCGGCGGGAGCCGGCCCCTTCGATTTTCGCGCCCATCTTGTTCAGGAAATCGGCCAGGTCGCACACTTCCGGTTCGGCGGCCGCGCCTTCGATCACCGTCACGCCTTCGGCGAGGACGGCCGCCATCATGACGTTGTCGGTGCCGAGGACAGTCGGGCCAAATTTGCCGCGCAGATTGATCACGGCGCCAGTCAACTTCGGGGCGAAGACTTTGACGTCGCCGTTTTCCACCCGGACGGCGGCACCGAGCCCTTCAAAGCCTTTGAGATGCAGATCGATCGGGCGATCGCCGATGACGCAGCCGCCGGGGAGCGAGACGGTCGCCTCCTTGCATCGCCCTAACAATGGCCCGAGGACGCAGACCGAGGCCCGCATTTTGCGCACGATCTCGTAGGGCGCGACCGAATTCACCTTCTCCGCCTTGACCGTCACGGTGCCGCTGGCCCGCTCCACTTCGGCGCCGAGATGCATCAGGATTTGGAGCATGTAATTCGTGTCGCTCAGGTCGGGAACGCGATGAAGGACGCACGGCTCGCGTGTGAGCAAGGTGGCCGCCAGGATCGGCAGGGCGGAATTTTTCGATCCGCTGATCTTGATCGAACCGGAAAGCGGATGACCGCCGTGAACGAGAATCTTATCCATGCCGGGCAAAGAGGAAACGTGGGGTTCCTGCATAGTCCTTTTTGGCCTCAATGTCGTGGTAATTTTTCTCCGCCAGGAAGGGGACCAGCGTCTCCGCCTGGTCATGCCCGATCTCGAGAGCGAGGAGACCGCCGGGCCTGAGATGGGGAGGTGCGGTCGCGATCAGCGCGCGGATGAGTTCGTCGCCCGCCGCGCCGCCGTAGAGCGCGATTGCGGGATCGTGCTGCACCTCGGGTGCGAGCTGGCTGGCTTCGCTCGCCGCGATGTAGGGGAGATTGGCGACGATGAGGTCGAAGGCGCCTTCTGCCTTGTCGAGCAGATGGCTCTCGAAGAATTGCACGCGCTCGGGGATGCCAAGCCGTTCGGCGTTTTCGCGCGCGAGGGCGAGAGCGTCGCCCGAAACGTCGACCGCTTGCAAATCCGCATTGGGAAAACGGGCCGCGAGAGCGAGCACGATGACCCCGCTGCCGGTGCCGACATCGAGGATACGAGGAGCCGGGGGCCAGGCGAGGTCGCAGAGGTATTCGACCAGTTGTTCGGTTTCGGGCCGGGGGATGAGGGCGCGTCGGTCGCTCAGAAAAGTCTGATCGCCAAACTCAACCGTGCCGAGGAGATGCTGAAGCGGCTCTCCCTGAGCGCGTCGCCTGACGAGGTCGCGGAGTGGCGCGAGCTCCGGCTCGGAGAGCGGGCGCTCGAAGTCGAGATAGAGCTCGATCCGTTTCTTGCCTAACGAATGGGCGATGAGGTGTTCGGCGTTGAGGCGCGGGCTCTCGATCGCGCGCTTTCTGAAATAGGCGGTGGTGGATTGGAGGACTTCGAGGACGGTCATTTGCTTAGATTGTCATCCTGAGCCGGCGCAGCGCGGCGAAGGACCTCACAAGCTACCTCGGGATGTCATTAGAGGAGACCGCATTGCACGTTGTTTGAGAGGTCCCTCGCCGTCCTTCGGCGGCTCGGGATGACAAGAGAAGTGTGTGCCACCTCGTTAGGCCAAGGCCGACTCTTTCAGCCGCTGCTCGAGGTCGGCGTGCTGGAGTGCGGCGATCATTTCGTTCAGATCGCCTTCCATGACCCGGTCGAGATTGTAGAGCGTGAGCCCGATGCGGTGATCGGTGATCCGGTTCTGCGGGAAATTATAGGTGCGGATTTTTTCTTCCCGCCCGCCGGAACCGATCTGGCTTTTGCGGGTGGCGGAATATTTCGCTTCTTCCTCGCGCTTTTTGTCCTCGAGGAGGCGGGCGCGCAGGATGTTGAGCGCTTTTTCCTTGTTCTTCTGCTGGCTGCGGCCGTCCTGGCAGCGCACGATCCGCCCGGTCGGGATGTACATCACTTGGACGGCGGAGTCGGTTGTGTTCACGCCCTGGCCGCCGGGTCCGCCGGCGCGGCAAACTTCAATCCGGAGATCTTCCGGCTTGAGTTCGAAATCGACCTCCTCGGCTTCGGGGAGGACGGCGACGGTCGCGGTGGAAGTGTGGATGCGGCCCTGCGCTTCGGTCGCGGGCACGCGCTGCACGCGGTGGACGCCGCTTTCGTAACGCAATTTCCGAAAAACCGATTCGCCGGAAATCTTGAAAATCGTCTCCTTCAAACCACCAAGCTCCGACGGGCTCGATTCCAGATCTTCGATCTTTAGCCCGGCCGTCTCCGCGTAGCGGTTATACATCCGGTAAAGATCGGCGGCGAAAATCGCGGCCTCGCTCCCGCCGGTGCCGGCGCGAATTTCCACGATGGCATCGCGGTCGTCGGCCTCATCCGGCGGCAGGAGCGCGACCTGGACCTCGAACTCAAGATCGGTCACCCGTTTCTCGAGCGTTGGGATCTCCTCCTGCGCCATCTGGGCGAGGTCGCCGTCCTCGGAGGCGGCCAGCTCGCGGTTGTCTTCCAGTTGGCGCCGCGCGGTCTCGAGCTGCTCCCATTTTGCAAGCAAATCCTTGATCGCGGAATGCTCGCGCATCGTGTCGCTGGCCCGCTTGCGATTGTCGAAAAGGCGCGGATCGGCGATCTCTCTTTCCAGTTGCTGGAAGCGTTCCCGTTTGCGCGCGATGAGGGATTGGAAGTCCATAAACAAAAACGGCGACTCCGAGAACCTTCGGAGTCACCGTTTTTTGGGTGGAATTAGCTAAGCTTTTTTGGCCACCCCGGCCCGGGTGGCCTTCGTGCTGCCGTAGCGGCGAGCGAATTTCTCGACCCGGCCCGCGGTATCGACGAACTTCTGTTCGCCGGTGAAAAACGGATGGCAGGCGGCGCAGATGCCGATTTTGATGTCCCGGCGCGTCGAGCGGGTATGGTAGACCGCGCCGCAGGCGCAGCTAATTTCCGTCTCGTAGTAGTCAGGATGAATGTCCGTTTTCATGTTGGAAAAAGAGTTTGCACGGTAGCCGCGGAAAGCGCAGGTCGCAAGTGGTGAATACGGGAGACGCGCTGCTCGCGGCCTGGGACCAAACGCGGGCGCAACGGGGCGACGAGCCGGCGATTTTCGACACCCAACGGCGGGTCCTTTTTCGCTTCGGCGAAATCGAGGA
Organism: uncultured Verrucomicrobiae bacterium; assembly: GCA_963772915.1. GTDB lineage: Bacteria > Verrucomicrobiota > Verrucomicrobiia > Chthoniobacterales > UBA10450 > Palsa-1392. Next base: position 26,640 of record CAVYZI010000005.1, on the reverse strand, counting down.
ACTGAGCCGCCGCTGGGCAGAAAAGAGTGGGTTGGAGGATTTTACGCCGGGCGAGATCGTCGCGATCCAGATCGGGAACCACGCCCATTGGCCGGCCCTTTTTCTCGCCGGTTTGCGGCGCGGGATCGTGGTTCTGCCGATCGAGCAATCTGTCAGTCAAAGTGAGCGCGCTTCTGCCCTGGAAACCTGCCGCGTCTGCCGGCTTGATCACTGCGCCAGAAAAGGAAATCGCGCGACTCGATCCGGGCGATCCGATCGATTGGGGCGAGTGCGTGCCGGTGTTGCTCAAGCTCACCTCCGGCACGACGGCCGCGCCGCGCGCGATCCGTTTCCGCAGCGCACAACTGCTGGCCGATGCGGAACAGATTTGCGACACGATGGGGATCACCGACGGCGATCTGAATTTCGCCGTCATCCCGCTCTCGCATTCCTATGGGTTTAGCAACCTGATCACCCCGCTCCTGGTTCGCGGGGTGCCGATGGCGATCAGTCGCGACCGGATGCCGCGCGCGGTGCTCGACGACCTGGCGCGGACGGAAGCGACCGTCTTCCCTGGCATGCCGGTTTTTTACCAGTCCTTGAGCGAAATGATGCCGGCTGCCGGCGCTCCCGAAACTGCGTTTGTGCATCTCGGCAGGGGCGCCGTTAGGCCGGAGCGTGGCGCGCAGTTTCCAGGAGAAATTTGGCCTCCCCATCCACTCTTTCTACGGCGCCTCAGAGTGCGGCGGCATCTGCTACGATCGCGTCGCCACCAGGCAGGAAGAGGGTTTTGTCGGCGCGGCCATGCAGGGCGTCGAACTGCAACCGCTCGAACCAGAGGCGACCGCGACTCAGGTTCGGGTGCGAAGCGCCGCGGTCGGCGACGGATACTTTCCGCAACCAGACCCGGCAAAGTTAGGCGATGGCTTCTTCCTGCCCGACGATCTCGTCACGATCAGCGCGGCGGGCGCGCGGATTGTCGGGCGCCTCTCGGATGTCATCAATGTCGCGGGAAAAAAGGTGAACCCGGCCGAGGTCGAAGCGCATCTTTTGACTTTCGAGGGCGTGCGGCAGGCGGTCGTTTTTGGGCGCGCCTCGGCCTTGCGCAACGAGGAAGTGGTGGCCTGCGTGGTCGCGACGGAGCAGACAGACGAGAATGCCCTGCTCGAATTTTGCCGGGCGCACCTGAGCGGCTGGCAGGTGCCGAAGCGGATCTTTTTCCTCGAGGGCCTGCCGGCGAACGAGCGCGGGAAAATCAGCCGGCGGGAATTGGCGGAACGGTTCGCGGCCTGAATTTTTTCGACGAACTGCGTCGCTTGGACACCCACTCGGGCAATGGTTTACGATTCAGGGATAAACCAAGACAAAATTATGCGAACCATTCTTCTTTCCACACTCGGCGCCCTCGTCCTGCTCGCGGCCTTCTCCAGTTGCTCCACCACGGTCCGAACGGACAACGGGCACGCGGTCACGACCGGCGTGCACACCCGCTAGGCGTCGGGTCAGCGGTCTCTATTTTTGGAGCCGGGCGGATTTCCCTCGGATCGGGAACACGTCGGCTTGTCTCTGTCGGCACGAAAAAATACTTTCCATTTCGTGCCGATCGCGCATTTCTAGTGCGGTAACGGTGAGTGGCGAAGAAATTGCTTCGTTACTCGCCTTTAACCAGCATCTGTGAACGAAGCGACCTCTCCCGATCGACCACCAGCGCGCGATCTCCAGGTTCTCATCCTGGAACCGGATGAAAAGGTCGCTCCGCAAATCCTCGCCGCCCTCGAGGAAGCGGCCCCGGGAACCAGAGCGCGCGTCGCCCAGTCGTTAGGCGAAGCCCAGCGCCTTGTCATCGACCAGAAGCCGGTCCTTTTCGTCCTCGATGTCGACGCCACCTACGACATGGCGCAGGAATTCATCTACGATCTGCGCACCAGCCACCCCTCCGCCCGCGCCATTATCCTGACCGCGACCCATTTCAGCGCGCAGCGCGAACAGGTCGCCGGCCTGGGTGCGATTCACTTTCTCGAAAAACCATTCCCGCGGGCGGATTTCATGACTCTGACCGAGGCCCTGCTCCTCCCGGCCGGCGAGGCGGAGGGGGCGCGCTTTCAAGGCACCCTGAGCGATTTGCACATCGCCGATATCATTCAGCTCAAGTGCATCAGCGGCGCGACCTCGATGCTCGAGTTCACCGGGCCGCGTGGAGAAAAGGCGCGCGTCTATTTTGAGAATGGCCAGGTGCACCACGCGACCGCCCCGGGCAAGGAAGGGCTGGCGGCGTTTAATGAAATTGTCGATTGGAAAGGGGGCCTCATCTCCGAGGTCCCGGTCCCACGCGAAATCCCGCGAACGATCGATCTCAACTGGCAGGTGTTGCTCATGGAAGCGGTGCGCCAGAGCGACGAGTCGCGCGGCACCACGACCGCCACGGAGAGCACTCCGGCTCCCTCCGGGCACAAAATTCTGGTCATCGACGACAGCGTGATGCTGCTCAGTTTCGTAAAGGAGATTCTCGACGAGCAGGGCTACCACGTCGTCACGGCCGAGACCGGCGAAGAGGGACTGCAGGCGTGTCGCGCGGAGTCGCCCGACCTCATCCTGCTCGATTTCGTCCTGCCCGACATGAAGGGCGACGAGGTTTGTCGACGCCTGATCGCGGATGAGGCGACCGCCAAGATCCCGGTCATTTACGTCTCGGGATTCGGAACTGATCTGCAGCTGGATCGCGCCGAACTCTCGAACTTGGCCGGTTCACTCAGCAAGCCGTTCACCTCGGAATCACTCATCAATGCCGTGCGCGGCTACTTTCCAGAGGATAAGGCAGCAGGATTTCCGAAGCCGAAACCGGTTATCCCCCCGACAGAAATTTCCTCTCCACCGCCATCGCCCGCCGGAGCATCCGAGCCCGCGCTCGCGCCGTCGCAAGCTGCGGAATCGAATCCAGTGTCGGCAAATTTGCAAAGCCCACCCGCTTCCCCTTTGCCCGCGCCGGAGCCGCTTCCGATGAGCGAAAAACAGGAAGTCCCAGCCACGAGCAACGCCTATTTTTGCGGCGACTCGAGTTTCTTTTCGCTGCACTGGGCTTTGCAGACGATCGCGCGCGAGAAGCTCACCGGAACCTTGCGCGCGTTCTGGAGCCACGACTCGGTCGAGCTCCTGGCGCGGGATGGTCAGGTGCTGACTGTCACGACGCGCGACCCGGCTCTTTATTGCGAGGAGGCGCCAGTCACCCTGCTCAATGTCGCGCCCGAGCGCGTCGAGGCGGCGCGTGCGCGCCAGGCGGAGGATGGTTGTCCGATCTTCGTCACCCTCGCGAAGGAGGGTCAAATCCTGAGCGAGCCTGCTTTCGAGCTGGTGCAGCATTACGGGCAGAAACTTTTCTCGCAGCTCTGGACCGACCGCGTCCGATTCACGTTCGAGCAACAGGCTTTACCCGCCTACGCGAACGGCCTTGTCCCGTCCGAGGATAGCATCGACCAATGGGCTCTGAGCACCCTGCGCTTTGTCCAATATCAGGAGCTGAGCGAGAAATCTCTGTCCGATCCGTCCTCCATCCCAGCCTACACCCGCGACGGTTTCGATCGGGTGCAGCACTTGCGCCTGACCGTGGCCGAAGCGCAGTTCGCTTCCCAATTCAACGGCAGCCGCTCGATCGCGCAGATCTCAAAAAATTTGCGGCTCGATATCAAGTTTGCCCGTCTCACCCTCTTCCGTTTTCTCATCCTCGAGATTGTGGAATGCTGGCCGGCGCAACTCGCGGAAAAACCGGAATCGCGTGGCGGTTTGCGCGGCATTTTTGGTCGTTAGGGCGGCGGAGAAGAAAATCCGCGCCTGCTCACGAGAGGAGTCGAACCTCCACGGGTTTCCCCATACGGTCCTGAGCCGTACGCGTCTGCCATTCCGCCACGTGAGCGTCGCGCTGAGCGGCCAGTAAGGTGCCCGCCGCCACGCTGATGGCAAGCGTCGATTCGCCCGCGCCGGACGCTGCGCCCGGCAGCCGTTTTAGAGCGCGCGGCGCTTGCGGGCGCGCGACTCGATCGTCGCCGCCTTGCGCTTTTTGCCTAACGATCGGAGAAGATCGGCGTAATTCGAGGCCACGATCTCGTAGTCCGGTGGCGGCTTTTCCACCGCCTCCCAGCCGCGGAGCGATTCGCGGTAAAGCTCCGCCGCCCGCCCCAGATCGCCCCGCGAATGGTAGACGACGCCCAGGTTGCAGTGCGACTGCGCGACGTCGGAATGCCCGCGCGGATGCGCCCGGCGCCGAATGGCGAGCGCCCGTTCGTGCATCTGCTCCGCTTCCTGGAGCCGCCCTTCGTTGGTGTAGAAAACTCCCAGATTGTTCAGAACCGCGGCGACGTCGGGATGGCTCGGGCCGAGCTGTTTTTCGTAGAGCTCGAGCGCGTGCAGGTAATACGGTTCGGCCGCTTTTTGCTGTCCGCTCTGGCGATAGATGAGGGCCACGTTGTTCAGCATCGTTCCGAGATCGGAGTGGCGGACGTCCTCAAGCTCGCTCGCGGCCGCGATCGCTTTTTCGTAGAAGATGATCGCCTCCTTATCCTCATTCGCCGCGTCGCAAAGGTAGGCGAGGCGGCGGGCGATGCGGTAAATCGCGCGCTGATCGAGCGGCTCGATCTGTTCGATGATGCGGAGCGCGGCCGCGAGGCAGGGCCGGGCCGCCACGCCATCGCCCTGCCGCTCGTGAATTCGCCCCAGCCGCTCGTAGCTCAGGGCGAGCGAGGGATGGTTTTCGGGAAAAGCCCGGCGCGCCAGCTCGAGCGCCGTCTCCCCCACGCGCAAAGCCTCGGCCCAGCGCTCGGCCGTCCGCAACATTTCGAATTTATCGCCGAGGATCCGCCAAAGATTTTCCTCGCCCTTCACGCTTACCAGCCTTCGCTTAACTGGCTGACGAGGTGGACAGCCAGCTCCTCCGCCGCCAGGGGCAGCGCCTGGCGTTCATCCGAGGTGATGTCGGGCCCGACGAAAAAGCTCGTCGAGCCGATCACCTCCCTGGGCGGGGTCATCGCCTTGCCGGTGCTGCGCGAGACGAGCGAATAGCGCACCCGCATGGAAAGATTGAATTCCGTCGTGGCGAGAACATTTCCGCGGACAGAGCGGGCGGGTGCGCGATTGATGCGGGTGATCTCGCCTTTCAAGATCGCATCGGCCTGGTCGTCGCCCACGATGCGATAGGTGCCGTCCTGTTGAAATTGTTTGATCACGGTGTCGGTCACGAGGACGGCGATCCGCGGTTGGAGGGTTTTGTTGTCGAAAGTCGGCACGGCGATGCGGTGTACGTCACGCAGGTAATAGGGCTGGACCGGTCCGATCCGATAGCCGGCGCACCCGCCTAACGAGACGAAGAGGAGGGCGAGCCCGAGCAGGGTTTTCACCGCTACGGGGTGGGGGTGGTCTCAGGTGTCGCGGCAGCCGACGGTTCCACCGGAGCGGTCGCGTCGGGAGGAGCGGAGCCGTCGCTCGAGGCAGGCGGCGGGAGCGAATCCGCGTCGGTCGGCAAGGGGGCGAGCTCGGCCGGGTTGCCCCGCAGCTCGGGCGGAACGGGCGCTCTTTCCTCGCGGCCGGAGGGTTGGGCGGACGAGCCACCGGTGGCTGATTTTGGCGGCGTCTTCTTCGCCCGACGTTCCGCAATTTCGGCGGCGGATTGCAAAGCGGCGTCGCCGACTTTGGAACGCAGTTGTTCGATCCGCTTCTTCGCGATTTCACTCTCCGATGAATTGGGCTGCTGCCGGATGACCTCGTTGTAGTAGAGGACCGCCGCCCGGTAATTTTTTGCCTTGTCGTAGTATTTGGCGATGTCGAATGAGCCTTTCGTGAGCCGATGGTGCAGCGTGGCGAGGTTCTCACGAGCCTGCGGCGCCTTCTCACTCTTCGGAAAACGGAAAAGAAAATCCTCAAACGCGGTCCGCGCCTTGTCGGCCGCCTCGGGATCGTAGGTGCCGGCGCGGGTGGCCGCGAACCAGATATAACCGATCTGGTACTGGGCATCGACGGCCAGGGGGTCGTCAGGGAATTTCTCCACCACGGCCTGGTAGGCATCGATCGCGAGGTCGGGCGAGCCTTGTTTCTCGCGCGCCCGGCCGATGTCGAACTGGGCCCGCGCGGTGTAGCGCCCATAGGGAGCGCTGCGCACAATGGCGGCGAAAATTTCGATCGCATCATCCAGGCCCGAGCCCATCGGCACCCCGAGGATTCGTCGTTTCTTTCCGTTCAGAAAAACTTCGCCGATCCGAAACTGGGCCTCGATCGCTTCCTGGAAGTGCGGTGTCTGCGGATAGTTCTCCATCAGCCCGCGATAGATTTGTGCGGCTCGGAGCTGAGCGCCTTCTTCTTCGGTCAAACGACCGGCCCGCCAGGTCGCTTCGGGAGCGACGTTGGAGCGCGGATACTTTTTCACGAGGCGCTTGTAAATCTTGATCGCGCGGCCGCGGTCGCCGTTTTGCGCCGCTGCCTCGGCCCGGCTGAAAAGTTCGGTCGCGTTGCCGATGACCTCTTCTTCACCAGGGGCGCGATACTTGACCCTGCCGCTCGGCTTGAAAATGACCGGAGCCGGGCTCCGCTCCGGAAACGCCACGCAGGCCGCGACGAGGAGGAGAAGAAAGCGCACTCGAAAGTTCATTGGGACACGCAGGGTAATGAACGAAGCCCAGCCCGTCAAGCTGAGCACCCCTCCGTGGCGGTCCCTTCCCCAGCCCGAAATTGAGCATCGAAAAAGCGCGACGGCGCGCTTCAATCCGATACCCTTAGCAAACGCCGCCGGGAACGGAATGGCGCGGCCGGAACCACGGCATACCTTGAATCTGATCGAGCAGCAGAAAATCCGCATCGGCACCTGCGCGTGGAGCTTCGACGAATGGAGCGGCGTGCTTTACCCGGCCGACTGGCCCTCCAATCGCTGGCTGGAATTCTACGCCCGCCATTTTCCGGCGGTCGAGATCGACTCGACTTTTTACAGCGCGCCGGCCGAGAACGTGGCCCGGCGCTGGATGGAGATGACGCCGGCGCATTTTCGTTTCACCTGCAAGCTGCCGCGCGAGATTACCCACCAGCGCCGGCTGCGCGATTGTCGTCAGGAATTGACCGCCTTCCTCCGCGCGCTCGAACCGCTCGCCCCGAAGTTGCGCGTCATCCTCATCCAGTTGGCGCCCTCTTATGGCCCCAGGGAGGAGAAAACCGGGTTCCGCGATTTTGTTGCGCAACTGCCGTCAGATTTTCGCTTCGCGGTCGAGTTTCGTCATCCCGGCTGGCATCGCCCGCACTACATCCGGCTGCTCGAGAAGCATCGCCTTTGCTGGGTTTGGTCCGACCAGAGCCCGCTCAATGAGCGCAACCAGGGCCCCTTCGAATTTCAGCCGCTCACGACCGACTTCCTTTATCTGCGATTGTTAGGCGACGCCCTCACGAAATACAACGAGGAGGGCAAGCGCATTCATCGCTACGGCAAACTGCTCTGGAAACGGGAAGCGGCTCTCGACAGTTGGGCCCTGCGGATCGAGCGCCATCTGGCCGAGATCCGGAGCGTCTGGGCCTTTGCCAACAACCACTACGAAGGCTTCTCGCCTCAGACCTGCCAGCGGCTGGCGGAGCGCCTCGGCTTCGAGCTGCCTCTGCCAGTTCCCGAAACGATGGCTGCGCCTAACGAACGCGGCCAGCTCGACCTCTTCGCCGAGAGTCCCCCCTCCGCCTGACGAAGAGCGCGAGAAAGGCGAAGCCAAGAAAAGCCGAGAACGCTAAACAGACACCTGGGAGGCACGAACTTGCGGGTGGCAACGGGAGGAGGCCTGCCCGTGCCGAAGAGGGCAACCCCCGCGCTTCGCACAGCGAAGCGTCTACAAGATTTGCGCGCCGAAGTAGGGCTGCAATTTTTCCGGGATCCGGACCGAGCCATCGGCCTGTTGATTCGCTTCCACGAGCGCGGCAAACAGTCGCGGCAGGGCCGTGCCCGAGCCGTTCAAAGTGTGGCAGAAACGGTTCTTCCCCTCCGCATCCTTGAAACGCAGGTTCATCCGGCGCGCCTGGAAATCTTCAAAATTCGAACAGCTCGAAACTTCCAGGTAGGCGTTCTGCCCGGGCGACCAGACTTCGAGATCATAAGTCTTGGCCGAGCCAAAACCGAGATCGCCCGTGCAAAGCTCGATCACCCGATAATGCAGGCCTAACGATTGCAAAACGCGCTCGGCGTCGGCCGTCAGCGCCTCATGCTCCGCATAGGAATTCTCCGGCGCGGTGATCTTGACCAGCTCGACCTTGTCGAATTGATGGACCCGGATGATGCCTCGCGTTTCGCGGCCGGCCGAGCCGGCCTCGCGGCGAAAACAGGGAGTGTAGGCGGTAAACTTTTTCGGCAGCTCGGTCGCCGCCAGAATTTCTTCCCGGTGCAGATTAGTCACCGGCACCTCCGCCGTTGGAGCGAGAAACATCGCACCATCCTCCAGACCGTACATGTCTTCCTCAAACTTCGGCAACTGCGTCGTCCCGACCATGCAATCGCGCCTCACGAGAAACGGCGGGCTGACCTCAAGGTAACCATGTTCGCGCGTGTGCAGGTCGAGCATGAACTGGATCAACGCTCGCTCCAGCCGCGCCCCCGCGCCGGTGAAACAAATAAAACCGCTTCCGCTCAACTTCGTCGCCCGTTCCGCGTCGAAGAGCTTCAGTTTCGCGCCGAGCGCGACGTGATCCAGGACCGGAAAATCGAACTGCGGTTTCTCGCCCCAGCTCCGCACGACCGGATTATCCGCCGCGGTCGTTCCGACCGGCGCCTCGGCGTGCGGCAGGTTCGGGATGTTGAGAAGCAGATCGCGCTGCTTCTCTTCCGCGATCGCCGTTTGCCTGACGAGTTCGGCAATTTCATCGCCAATCTGCCGGACCCGTTCTTCCTGCGCGGCGGAGTCTTCGCCCCGGCCGCGCGCCCCGCCGATTTCCTTGCTCAGCCGTTTGCGGTCGGCGTTGCATTGCTGGAGCGCCGTTTCCAGTTTGCGCCGCTCCGCATCGACCGCCAGGACCTCGTCGATCTTGAGCTGGTCGTCGCCGCCGCGCGTCGCGAGCCGGCTTTTCACAAAGTCGGGTTGTTCGCGAATGAGGCGGATGTCGAGCATGGGCAGGAGTTATCAGCGCTCCGCCGCCATCGCAAACGCAAACGCGCCGAAAGCGCGTGACTTCCTCGCGCCTGTCCGCATAATTCCTTCGTGGATCAGCTCAAGCTGCTCGGCGTCGCCCTCGGCCTCGCCTGTCTCGCCGGGGTCAATCTTTACCTGACGGTTTTCGTTACCGGTCTCGCCATTCATCTCCACTGGATCGTCCTCGCGCCCGAATACCAATCGCTCGCCATCCTCGGCGATCCGCTCATCCTCTGGATTTCGGGCACGCTCTACGTTCTGGAATTTTTCGCCGACAAAATTCCGTGGGTCGATTCGGCCTGGGACACGGTCCACACCATCATCCGGCCGATCGGCGGCGCGCTTCTCGCCATCCGCGTTCTCGGTCAAACCAGCCCGGCCTTCGATGTCGTCGTCGCGCTCGTCGCGGGCGGCGCGAGTCTCGTGACCCATTCCGCCAAAGCTTCCACCCGGCTGATGACGAACGCGTCGCCCGAGCCGTTCTCGAATATCGGCCTCAGCCTGCTGGAAGACGCGGCCGTCGTCGGCGGGCTCGCCTTGATCCATTTCAATCCGGTCTGGGCGCTGGGGGTTTTCGTTTTCCTCCTCGCCATCATCCTTTATCTCGCGCCCAAGATCTGGCGCGCGGTGCGGGTGAAGCTCTGGCTCATTTGGAAAAAACTGAACGGGCCGGCCGACCGCGAGCCAGACTCCGACCTGCCCGCGACTCTGCCTTCTCGTTACGCCTCCGCCTTTCGCAAAGAGAATCTGCTCAACGAAACGGTGGCCTGGGCGGTGCCGTGCATCGCCAAACGCCTCCGCGGCGTGCCCGCGAATTCGTCCGGCGTCCTGGTCGCGACGAACGAAGATCCGGCCAAGCTCACTTTCGTGGTCCGCAAAGGCTGGGGTGGGCGCGGCCAGACGATTAACCTCGAAGGGGGCAGCGTGGAGCGAGAACCGAGATTCCTCTCCGAGAATCTGCTCGTTTCGCCGGGAGGCAGAGGTGCGGAAGCCGTCTTCCTTTTCGAGCGCGGGCGCGGTGCACGCGTGCAACAGATCGTCGACTTCATCAACGGCAGGCTGGCCACCGCGCAGCCACCGTCACCTGCACCTGAGCCAGCGGTCAACCTGCCCTGACGAACCGCGCCATGGCTGGCTGCCAGGCCGAGCCGCAGCCTGGAGCGCCTAACGAGAAGTGCAATCCATTCGGCCCGCCTTGGTTTCACTTCGGCGCGGCAGTCCCGAAAAGCTTTCGGGGCTGGAGGTAAGGGGATTCGAACCCCTGGCCTTCTCATTGCGAACGAGACGCTCTACCAACTGAGCTATACCCCCGCGCCAGCGAGCGGAACTATCGCGAGGGCCCGCTTTTCCAGCAAGTGAAAAGCTCTCTCCAGGGGGACGGCCAGCGCCGGGCTCGCCGCGACTCGTCAGGCCGCGACCGCGACCGAGGCGCCTTTGGTCAGGATGGCGACTGCGCTCTGGATCTCTTCAAAGTCGAAGGGCTTCGACATCATCATGTCGACATGCAGCTCTTCGTAGGCGCGAATGTCTTCGTCGGAAAGATGGGCCGAGAGAACCAGAATTTTGCCTTCGAAGTTTCGTGTCCGAAGCCGGCGCACCAATTCCAGCCCGACCATCCGCGGCATGCGGTGGTCGGTGATAATGACGTCGAAGGGCTGCGGGGAAGCCGCAATTTTGATCAGCGCTTCCCAGCCGTCTGCGGCCCGTGTGACTTTGGACATCGGGCCACCCAGGACAACGGCCAGAAGTTGCGCGACCGCCTTTTCATCTTCGACCGCGAGGATCTGCAACGCTTTCATGGTCCTGCAATCGGAGCAGGATGCACGCCGCGACCTCGGCTTGGAAGAAAATTCCACGCTCGCTCGGGCCGGGCGGGAGGCGGCGAGAGCAGGGCGGGGTGTGGCGCAGTTTGCGGGAGCGGAGGCATGGCGGATGCTACGGTAATTATAGTGATTACAGTCCATCCAGGCTTCCGCCGCTTCTTCTGGCTCGCCCTTTTTTTCCTTCCCTTCCTTGGCCACCTGCCCGCGGCCTCGCTCACCCTCTATTGGGACGCTAATTCCGAGCCGGACCTCGTCGGCTATCGCGTCCATTACGGAACCGTGAAAAACCCATACGGCAGCCTGGTCGACGTCACGACGACCACGGCCACGATCACCCAGTTGAGGAAGGGTGTCACCTACACCTTTGCCGTCACCGCCTACAACACCGACGGGGCCGAGAGCGACTACTCCGCGCCGCTCTCCTATACCGTGGGATCGCCCCGGGTGATTCCAGTTGCCGTCCTGGCCAACGTTTCCAGCCGCACCTTTGTCCAAACCGGCGAAGACGTCATGATCGGCGGCTTCATCGTTGATGGAATCGTGGGCAAGAAAGTGGCGGTGCGCGCCATCGGTCCGTCGCTGGCCGCAGCCGGCGTCGCCGGGGCGATGGCTGACCCGGTTCTTCAAATCGTGGATAGCACGGGAGCGGTCGTGGCTTCGAATGACAACTGGAGTATTCCGGGCGAGGAGCTCACGACCTATGGTCTGGCACCATCCGACGGTCGAGAAGCGGGGCTCGTCACGACTCTGGAACCGGGCGCCTATAGCGCAATTGTGAGCGGGCAGGGCGGGACGTCGGGGGTGGCGCTGGTTGAACTCTATGACTTGGACAATGAGATGGGCCGGGTGGCGAACATCTCGACTCGGAGCCGGGTGGAATCGGGCGATAACGTCATGATCGGTGGCTTCATCCTCGGCGGCAGCGGCACACCGGTGCTGGTGCGAGCGATCGGCCCTTCGCTGGCCGCGGTTGGAGTGGCGAACGCGTTGCTCGATCCTCACCTCGATCTTTACGACGTCAATGGCACCCTCCTGGCCTCGAATGACAATTGGCGGGAGGACCAGGAAGCCGAAATTCTCGAGAGCGGGTTGATGCCGTCAGACAATCGCGAGGCCGCACTCATCACGACCCTGACCCCCGGGGCCTATTCCGCGATCATCCGTGGTGCGACCGGCGGGACCGGGGTGGCGCTCTTCGAAGTCTACGCCCTCAACCAATAGACGGGCGCGCCAGCCAATTCGTTAGTCGTTAGGCAAGGCGTTGGGGCTCGGCTTCGCTTCCGGGGTTTGGGTCAGGTCCATTTCCAGGACTTTGGCGAGGAACGCCCAGCGGTCGCCGATCTCGTCGATGATCTTGGTGGTTGGTTTGCCCGCGCCGTGCCCGGCCCTGGTTTCAATCCGAATCAGGATCGGTGCCGGACCGGCCTGGGCGGCCTGCAGGGTGGCGGCGAACTTAAAGCTGTGCGCCGGCACGACGCGATCGTCGTGGTCGGCCGTCGTGATAAGGGTCGCCGGATACTTGGTGCCGGGCGCGATGTGATGGAGCGGCGAGTAGGCGTAGAGAAACGGAAAATCCTCCACGTTATCTGAGCTGCCGTAGTCCGACGCCCAGGCCCAGCCGATGGTGAACTTCTGGAACCGGAGCATGTCCATCACGCCGACCGCCGGGAGTGGCCGCGCCGAAAAGATCGGGTCGCTGCGTCAGGCAGGCGCCAACGAGCAACCCGCCGTTGCTCCCGCCGCCGATCGCGAGTTTCGGGGTCGAAGTGTATTTGTTGTCGATCAGGTATTGGGCGGCGGCGATGAAATCGTTGAAGACATTTTGTTTCTCATGCTTCATCCCGGCCTCGTGCCACTTCTCGCCGTATTCGCCGCCGCCGCGCAGGTTGGCAACGGCGTAGATGCCGCCCATTTCCATCCAGACGAGGTTAGCCGGATTAAAGGAAGGCGTGAGCGAGATATCAAACCCGCCATAGCCGTAAAGGTAGGTCGGGTTTTGCCCGTTCTTTTTCAGCCCCTTTTTGTAGGAAACGAACATCGGCACTCTCGTCCCGTCGGCGCTGCTGTAGAAGACCTGCTCGGTCGTGTAATCATCGGGATTGAACTTCACCTTCGGGGTGAAGAGCGCGCTGCTCTTGCCCGAGTCGAAGTCGTAGCGATAGATCGTCGCCGGCGTCGTGTAGCTGGTGAAGGAATAAAACGTCTCTCGGTCCGGGCGTTTGCCGGTGAAGCCGCCGGCCGAGCCGATGCCTGGGAGCGCGATCTCGCCATCGGGTGAGCCGTCAAGCTTGAAGAGCTTCACCAGGCTGTGCGCGTCCTTCAGATACTGCGCGACAAAATGCTCGCCCACCAGGCTGACGCCCTCCAGTTTGTCTTTCGACTCCGCGACCAGTTCGTTAGGCTTGGCCGGCAACGGCTGGGTCGTGTCGATCGCAATGAGGCGCCCGAGCGGCGCCTTCAGATCGGTCCGGAACCAAAACGTCGCGCCGTCGTTTCCGATGAAGCTGTAAGCGGCGTCGCCCTTAGGCAGCAGCTCGACCACCTTCGCATCCGGCTTCGTCAGCTCCTGGTAGAAGATGCGGTTCTTCGGATCGGTCCCCTGCCGCACGTCGATGATGAGGTAATGCCCGTCCTCGGTGACCTCGCCGAAGAGAAGCCAGTCCTTATGATCGGGCCGCTCGTAGACGAGTTTGTCCTCCGACTGCGGCGTGCCGAGTTTGTGAAAGAACAGCTTCTGGTTGTAAACCTGCGCGCGCAGTTTGTTTTCGCCCTTCGGCTCGTCGTAGCGGCTATAGAAAAATCCGCTCCCGTCCTTCATCCAGCTGGCGCCGGAAAACTTGATCCAGTCGAGATTGTCCGGCCGATCCTTGCCCGTCGCGACATCGCGCACCTTCCACTGTTGCCAATCCGATCCCGCGCTCGCGAGCCCGTAGGCGAAGAGGGTGGCGTCGTCGCTCACCGCGCTCCCGCTGAGCGCCACCGTGCCATCTTTCGAGAGGGCATTCGGATCAAGCAGCTCCCGCGGCGTTTTCTCGAAACTATCCGTCGTGTAGATGACGCTCTGATTTTGCAGCCCGCTGTTCTTGCTGAAAAAGTAGCGCGACTGCTCCTTCGACGGCACGCCGTAACGCTCGTAATCCCAGAGCTCCTTCAGTCGCGCCTTGATCGCCGCTCGCTGCGGAATCGCGTCGAGAAACTGGAAGGTGATTTTGTTCTCCGCCTCGATCCAATGGCGCGATTCCGGCGAATCCGGATTCTCCAGCCAGCGATAAGGGTCGGCCACTTTGGTCCCATGATAGACATCGACCTGGTCGCCCTTGGGCGCTTCGGGGTATTTGATTTTGCCGGTCGGCTCCTTCGCGGAAACGGCAGCAGAGAGCGCAATGGTGAAAACGAGCGAGAGAAAAAAGCGGCGGTTCATGAGCGGAAAAGAATAGGTCGGAGCAAAAGGTTGTCTATCCAAGGCCAATTCCCCAGGACAGGCGAGGCGCGGAAGTAATTGGTGGATCAGGTCGTTGGTCGGGCCAGAATCGGTGGGGCGAGACTCCGTCGAGCCTGGGGGTGGATCAGGCTGCAATCCATGCGCACCCTCCGGCTCGACAGAGTCTCGCCCCACCAAGTCAGCCCGCAGCGGCGGCCAGCAAATGGCGCGCCTTCCGCCTAACGAACTTTCCCCGGCCCCCAGAGCGCGCGGCCCGGTGTCGCGCCCGTGTGTTCGCCATCCTTGATCACCTGCCTGCCGTTGACGAAGACCTGCTTCATCCCGACCGCATATTGATGCGGCTCGGCATAGGTGGCGCGGTCGGCGATCGTCGCCGGATCGAACACGACCACATCGGCAAACATTCCCTCCTTGAGAAACCCGCGGTGATCCAAACCGAGATTCGTCGCCGGCAAGGCGCTCAGGCGGCGAACCGCTTCGCCTAACGAGATGATTTTCTCCTCCCGCACATATTTGCCCAGGACCCGCGCAAAATTCCCGTAGGCGCGCGGATGCGGATTCGATTTCAGGAAAACACCCTCGGGCGCCTGCGAGGCTTCATCCGAGCCGAACGAGATCCATGGTTTCGCCATTTCCTTGCGCACATTTTCTTCCGACATCAGGAAATAAATCGAGTCGATCCGCGATTCGTCTTCGGCGATCAGGTCCATGATGGTTTCGACTGGATCTTTCCCGCGCATCTTGGCCACCTCGGCGAGTGATTTGCCGGTCAGCGGTTTCAGTTTTTCCGACTTGAAACCGACAAGCAGAATCTTGTCCGGCGATCCGGCGGCGAGATAAAGGTTCTCCCACGCGTCGCTCGGCTTCTTCACTTCCGCCGCGATCTTCTCCCGCGTCGCGGGATCGCGCAGGCGCTTGAAGAGCGCGGGATAACCACCGTCTTCCGTCCAGGGCGGGAGGCAGGCGTCGAGCCCGGTGCCGCCGGCGGTGTAGGTATACATGTCGGCGGTGATCTTGAGCCCTTCTTTTTGCGCGGCTTCGATCCGGTCGAGCAACTGATCGAGCTTCGGCCAGTTCGATTTCCCGGCCGCCTTGATGTGGTAAACCTCGGCCGGAATTTTTGCTTCGCGGCTGATCCGGATCAATTCGTCGAGCGCTTCGAGAAGTTGGTCACCCTCGCTCCGCATGTGCGAGATGTATTTGCCCTGATACTTCGCCGCCACCTTGCAGAGTTCGATTAACTCCGGCGTTTTGGCGTAAAAGGCCGGCGGATAAATGAGCGAGGTGCCGATCCCGAGCGCGCCCGCTTCCATTTCCTGCCGGACGAGCGCGCGCATCTGGTCGAGCTGCTCCGGCGTCGGCGCCTTGTCTTTGAACCCGATGCACGTTTTCGCGAACCGTGGTCGCGCCGATGAAGGAGGCGACGTTGCAGGAAACGCCGCGCTTCTCAAGGAAGCGCAGGTAATCGGCCAGCGTCGTCCAGGTGATCGGGTAATGGATGTCTTTCTGGTCGCGGAGCATTTTCTCGCGCACCTGATCGTTGACCGGGCCCATCGATTCGCCTTCGCCCATGATCTCGGTCGTCACGCCCTGCCGGATTTCGCTTTGCGAACGGCCGTCGGCGATGAGCGAGTCGGTCGACCACGAGAGCATGTTGATAAAGCCGGGCGCGACCGCCATTCCCTCCGCGTCGATCGTTAGGCCAGCCTTCGCCTTATTGAAATTGCCCACGCCGGCAATGCGATCACCGCGCAACGCCACGTCTGCCTTTCGCCCTTCACCGCCCGAGCCGTCGTAGACCGTGCCGTTCTTGATCAGGACATCGAACGGCTCGGGAGCTGTCTGCGCGCGATTGGCGGAAAGCATCATCGAGCTCACGAGGGCGAAGAAAAGAAAGAAGCGGTTCATCGCGCGATTGGAAGGGGATCAGATGGGCGATGTCAATCGTCCTTCGTTCTCTGGAGGGACGCCCAGAGCCTGCCCGCCGCGGCGGGCGGCGTCCGTGTTTCTGGATCCTCGGACGGGATCCGCCTCAGGCGGACCGCCCCTCCAACCTCAAGCCGCCTCAAGTTCAAAAGCTCAGGGAGGCAGCATCATGCCGACCTGCGATTTCACGATCGCGAAATCACCCGCGTCGATTCGCCCGGTCGTGTTGATATCCTCGCGAAAGTTGGTGCTGTCGGTCTGCTGGCCGCGGTCGAGCCTGGTCTGGTGAGAGTCGTCGTTATTCACGACACCATCACCGTTAATGTCGCCAAGGAGCAGGCCCATCGTCACGCCCGCGGATGGGAGGGTGTCGCCCTCGTCGTCGTGCACCCCGGTCGCGGTCACGGTGACGAGCTCTGCGTTACAGGTGAGGCCAGTGAGCCTAACGAGAAGCTGATGCGGATCGTCCGCGTCGATCGTGCTCCCAACTACGGTTCCGCAGGTGGTCGCGACGCCGTCGACCGAGGTGAGCGGATGGTTGAAGGTGAGAACGATTTTGTAATGGCCGTCGTGGCCGCCACCGCGGCATTCGATCCCGAGCCCGTCGATCGGCAAATCGACAGCAAACTGACCCTTGCGCGAAGCGGCCGCCACCAGCTCGAGGCCGCCGGCCTGGCCGCCGTCCGTCGTGCGCAGAATCGTCCCGGACGCGCCGACCGCGAGTCCGGTCAGTCCATCGCTGGCAAAGTGCACGTCGAAGAGATCGAAGAAAGTCCCGCTGGTTTGGGCCGACCAGGAGAGGCCGAGATCGCTCGAATGCAGGATGGCGCCGACATAGCCGACCGCGAACCCGGACTCCGGTTTTGGGAAGTCGATTCCCTGCATCGCCTGCGGGAAAATCGTCGAAGTCCAATCCGTCCCTCCGTTACTCGTGCGCGCGATCGCTCCTGTGCCGTCGAAAAGCACCCCCGAGGTCACCCCGGTCATGTCATCGAAGAAGAAGGTGTCGTCGGCGTTGCCCTCGTTGCCGTTGAAATAAAAGGTGTGAAACGACCAGTGCACGCCCCCGTCGACGGTCGTGCCCTGCAAGCCTTGGAAGATCGAATTTTCTCCGGTGATGAAGCCGACGGTCGGGCTCAGCATGTGGGCGCCAAAAAAGCCGCCGCCGAAAAATCCTTTCTGCGAGACGTGCCAGGTCGCCCCGGAGTCGCTCGAGTAAAGGATATCCTGCGAGAGTCCGCCGCAGATCCCATTGGCTCCATTGAAAGAGACACAACGCAATCCATCGCGCACGCCGCTCGCCACCGTCGTCCAGTTCGCCCCGCCGTCGGTCGTGCGCAGGATTAACCCGCCGTCGCCCACCGCCACGCCTTCGGTCTCATTAAAAAAGTAGACGTCGTAAAGTGCTTTGGTCGTCCCGGAGGTTTGCGCGCTCCAGGTCATCCCAGCGTCGATTGTTTTGAGGATTGTGCCGGAATTCCCGACGGCATAGCCGACCCCGGAATCGAGCAAATCAACGCCGCGCAGATCATTTGTCGTCCCGGAATCGACGGGCGACCACTGAGCGCGAGCGCTCAGGCTGAACAGAACGACGATAATGAATGTGGCGCAGCTTTTTGTGACAAATGACATAATCGGTTTTCTATCCGTGTTCCCTCCTGGTCGTGAGTTGCGGAGCCCAACTCTGCCCGGATGGCGGCCAGAAAATCAATCTCAAACTGCCCGACCGGGCGCCTCCTACAAGTCAATCGGAGGCTGGAGTGGCTCGGGCGAACTGTCTTCGGGCTGGGATTGCCCATAAGGCGCGTTTCCCTGCGGCCGAAGAAAGTCGTCGCCACTCGCGCAGCCAGAACCAAGGAGGGTAGAGCCGAGGAGGAGTGAGAGAAGCAACGCTCGCCAGAAGCGGCGAATCCCGGGCGGCTCGGATCGCGTCATCAGTGTCCGGCGCAGGCGGCAAACGTGTTTGTTCATCGGCGACCGTATGGCCAAAATCAACCGGTGGAAAGGGACGAACCCAGCGCCTCAAATCAGCCCACCGCTGGATCGCCAACAGTTGATCTCGGCAGCGCGCCTCGCCTCCTCAGGCCGGTTTAATGTTCTGATTCATCCGGAAGAAATTCGTCGGATCGTATTTTTTCTTGATCTCCACCAGCCGATGGTAGGCCGGCCCGTAGGCCGATTCGATGCGATCGGTTTCTTCCTCGGTCATGAAGTTGATGTAGGCCCCGCTGCTCGCAAACGGCTTTGATTTAGCAAAGAACGCGCGCGCCCACGAAATCACGGCGTCGTCCTCGGCCGGCGTCTCCCAGCGACCGTGCACATTCATGACGTAGTTGGCGTCGCGGCTCGAATAAGCCATCGCGTCGGGCGCGACCCGGGTCGTCTCGCCCCCGATCGAGCCGATGAAGATCTCGCAATGCGGCGATGGCAACTTGCCGGCGTATTCGACGATGGCGTCGATCGCGCCCTCGCTCAGGCTGACGAAATTGTGCGACTTCCAATAGTTGCGCGCTCCACGCGCGAGGAGCGGATCGAAGGCCTGCTGCCAGGCGACGTACGGCTGCACGCCGACGTGCTCGCCCAGCACCGTGCCGAATTTTCGCAGGGGCTCGATCAGCTTCTCGCCCGGTCGCCGGTTCGCCCGCGTAGCAAAGGGCGAGGACGACGACTTCCTTCCCATGAACTTCGGCCGGCAGGAAGGGGAGCGGGGGCGCTTTGCGAGTCACCATCCAGACGTTGAGTTCCTCCGGCATCGTCTCGGTAAAACGCGCGAACTGCGTGATGACGGATTTCGCCTCGGCAAATGGGAAAACGATTAGCCCGCTGAGCACGTTCGGCCCGACGGGATGAAGTTGAAATTCGAACTTGCTGACGATGCCAAAGTTCCCACCACCACCGCGGAGTCCCCAGAAAAGGTCGGCGTTTTCCGTCTCGCTCGCGCGCACTTGTTTGCCATCCGCGGTCACGACATCGGCCAAGAGCAGGTTGTCGATCGTCATCCCGAATTTCCGGCTCAGCCAACCGAACCCGCCGCCCAGAGTCAGGCCGGCAATGCCGGTGGTGGAGTTGATGCCGGTAGGTGTGGCGAGGCCGTAGCCCTGCGCAACGGCGTCGAACTCTCCCAGGGTGCAACCGGGCTCGACCGTGGCGCGGCGCGTCTTCTCGTCGACCACGACTTTTTTCATGGGTGCGAGGTCGATCATCAGGCCGTCGTCGCAAACGGCGTTGCCCGCGATGTTGTGGCCGCCGCCGCGGACGGAGACGAGAAGCTTTTGCTCGCGGCCGAAGTTCACCGCCCGCACAACGTCGCTCGCCGATTTGCAACGGGCGATGACGGCTGGCTTGCGATCGATCATTGCGTTCCAGATTTCGCGCACCTCGTCGTAGCCGGCGTCGCCGGGGAGGACGACGTCGCCTTCCAGGTTTTTCCTAAACTCGTCCGTAACCGGTTTGTCCAGGTGCTTCATGGTAGATTCCTTTCGAGTGATACTGATGCACCCTCCAGGACGCGGCGTCGAGCAGCTTGTCGCGAAGGTGATTACGGTTTCGTCTCTCTTTTTGAATTCGAAATCGCGTCTGTATTCTCCCGCCATATCCAGCCAGAGTGGCCGACGAAATGCGGCCGCGGCTTTTTGATTATTTCCAGGGATACAATGCGCGCGCGTTTCTCCGCGACCTGCTCGCGGGTATCACGGTCGCGATCGTGGCCTTGCCGCTCGCCATCGGCTTTGCCATCGCCTCCGGCGTCACGCCCGCTCAGGGACTTTGGACCGCGATCATCGCCGGCTTTTTCATCTCGGCTTTCGGCGGCAGCCGGGTCCAGGTCGGCGGACCGACCGGCGCCTTCGTGCCGATCATCGCCGGGATCGTCGCGGCCCAGGGATACGGCGGCCTCGCCATCGCGACGCTCATGGCGGGAGTCATGCTGATCGCGATGGGCGCGCTTCGGCTCGGCGCGCTCATCAAATACATTCCCTATCCGGTCATCGCCGGGTTCACGAGCGGGATCGCGGTCATCATTTTCGTCGGCCAACTGCGCGAGTTGCTCGGCCTGCGCGTCGCGCTGCCGGTCAACGCGTTGCAGCAGCTCGGCGCGCTCGTTGGGCATGGCGCGCAGACGCAATGGCAGGCGCTGCTCGTTGGCCTGACGACGATCGCCGTCATGACCTTTTGGCCGCGCCGCTGGCGCGCCCTCCCGCCCGCCATCTTCGCCCTCATTGGTCTCACCCTTCTGGCCCGGGCTCTGGCTTTTCCGATCGAGACGATCGGCTCGCGCTTCGGCGGTATCCCGCAGGGATTCCCGGGGCTGCATTTGCCGCCGATTTCTTTCGCCCGCATCCAGGTCCTGATTTTACCCGCCTTCACCATCGCCATGCTCGGCTCAATCGAGTCGCTCCTCTCCGCCATGGTGGCCGACGGGATGATCGGGCGTCGGCACGATTCGAACCAGGAACTCATCGGGCAGGGGTTGGCTAATCTCGTCAGTCCGCTCTGCGGCGGAATCGCCGCCACCGGGGCGATCGCGCGCACCGCCACCAATGTCCGTTCCGGCGGGCGCACCCCGGTCGCCGGGATGGTGCACTCGGCGACTCTCCTCCTCATCGTGCTGGTGGCGGCACCACTCGCGCGCTTCATCCCGCTCGCCACCTTCAGCGGAGTCCTCATCGTGGTCGCGTGGCGGATGGGCGAGTGGCACAACTTCGGGATCATGGCGCGCGGGCCGCGCGGTGATTTCTGGGTCCTGCTCGTGACCTTTGCCCTCACCGTCGCCTTCGGCCTGACCGTCGCGGTTGGGCTCGGCCTGCTCATCGCGGCCGCTCTTTTCGTTAGGCAAATGGAGGCGGTGACGCAGATCCACCTCGTCACATCGGAGAGCGATCTCGAGGTCGGGGGCGAGTCGGTCCGGGGCAGGGAAATCCCGCCGGGCGTGCTGGTTTATCGCTTTGAAGGGCCGCTCTTTTTCGGCGTGGCCGAGAAACTGGAAGCCGCCCTCGAGCGCTCGAGCGCAACCCCGCCGGTCGTCATTTTCCGGATGCGCAACGTGCCCGCGATCGATGCCACTGGCTTGCGCATCCTCAACCTCGTGCGCGAGAAGTTTGAACGGCGCGGGACGCAAATGATCTTCAGCGGAGTACAACCGCAGCCAATGAAGGTGCTCTTCGAAGGCGGCTTCGTCGACGCTATTGGCCTCGAGAACGTCTGCGCCAATATCGAGGTCGCGCTGGAGCGCGCGCGGTCGATTCTGACCCCGCGAGAGCCACCCATGTAGACGTTTCGCTCTGCGAGACGCGAGAAGAAGCGGGGCTTTGAGGTGGACGCGCAATCCATCTTGCGTTCGCGAATGAATCTCTGGGCAGAAATGTTTGGCACCGCTCGATCATGTGCACATCCCGAAATTAAGAAAACTCGACCTTAAGCCGTCGAGTTTTTCACCCCTCAAATACCTTTTTCTCGACTGGTTGTGAGATCGCTCCCAAGGCCGACACCTGCGAAAGGCGCCCGTATCGTGTCAGGTCATCTGGAGCGCGCCTCAAGGCACGCTTTGCCGGCCACTGGTCGGTTTGATGTCGAAGACTACTTCGCGATGCAGATATCCGCGAAGCGCGGGCAGCTGCGTTTTGAGCAAGGGTCAGGCCGCGTCAGGCACTCTTCAACGCAGCACTCCGTTGCGGGCAAGGCGACGTGCGTAGATCAGGAGCGCGACTGCGACCACGAAGATGACCGCCGTGAAGACCAGCGCTCCCGCTCCGCCCATGACCGCGAGCCCGTTGCTGAGCACGAAGTTGTGGAACGAGGTCAGCAGCAAGGCAACCAGGGAGAGACCGAAAACCGGCACCGCCCAACGCTTGCGCATCAGGAGCAGCACCGAACCGAGAACGCCTCCCCACACGCTCAGCGCCCAGGTGCTGACGACCCATTTCGGCAAGCCGTAGAAATAGGCCAGTTGCTCGGGAGTGAACGTGCCCATGTATGAGGCGTTCCGGGTCTCGGTCATGAGGTAGTCGAAGGCGCCGACGCCATTCCAAAGCAAGGCGAGCACTCCGACCAACCAGAGATGCCATGGAGCGGAGATGGTGGGTGCGGGAGTCGGATGATTCATTGGGCCTCCTTCGAGAACGGGATGACGGTAAGAAACGTTGGGCGATTCATGGCAGGCGTGGTGGCGAATTGGCGAGTTGAATTCATATGAAGCTGGATCGGACGGCGGACCGCCTCAGGAGGGTCAGCCCCATCGCCTTATTAATCTAATCGGGGTTGTTCATAATCTGCGAAGTGAAGGGCCGCAAGCTCTACTCGCGCAACGCCCACGACAGATTGTGAACAAATCTGCCGCACAAAAAATCCAGAGAGCTGATCCGTCGGCATCGTTGCTTTGTTTCCCACCGGAGAACAGGCGCCGGCCCGCTACGAATCTCGAACCCCGCCCCGATTCCACCGCTCTTTGCCGCTCTCCCCGGCAGTGGCACCGTCTACAGCGCCCGGCTCCGGGCCGCCTTCCGTTCGCGGCCGGAGCTTTTCCAAAGCGCCCGGATGCAAAAAGCCGCCAAAAAACTCACTGGATCATCAACGCGATCGTGCAGCGCGCGTTCTCCAATGCGTGGCTGCGGGATCAAGGGGGTGGCAGACTTACGGGCCCTATGGCATCGCACTGAGGCAGACGAGCGTAGCGACAAAAGAGGACGCTGCTACCCACTTTGGCGTATCTAATGCGCGTCGCGCCACGTCTGCAGGAGTCTAACGACCCAGGTTCAGCGACGGCGGCCACGAGTCGCGCCGATAGCAACCGCGACGGCCCGCCGCCGTTCACTGCAAAGTTAAGCCTAGGCGGCGTGATCATCGTTTAGTCCAAGCTCCACTCTCAGAGCCGACAGGGAAAGGTTGATGTCCTGAAGAAAAGCGAGCAAGGAAATGATGAACGAAACCAAACACGCAATAAACAGAACGGCGTTGAAAGGAACGGCTTCCACATGGAGGAACGCGGTGAAAAACAGAGCTATGACGAGGATCGCCGCCAGCAGTGCGCTCAGAGTGGCCAAGCTGATGGCCAGGCGAAGCAGATTTGCGCGTTTGATTAAAATTTCAAGTTGTGATCCCAGGCGCTTTCGCTCCTCCTCAGTGGCGACACGATGCATGTCTCGAAGCTGTCGAGATCGATCCAGCACCCGGCCAAATCGATTCGTGATCGACAAAACCAACAGGCCGACACCGGAAATCAGTATGACCGGGCTGACCGAAGTCTGAAGAATGGACGTATATTCGCTAAATTGCATCTTGGACTGCCGTGCGTGTGGCGCCTAACGAGACCGAGCTGAGCCACCGCTGGCGGGGGCGAGCGTGGCTAACATCGAAAACTCCTTCATAAGATCAAAGGTGGACTTCACAACGGCCGGCGGTTGGCTCCGGCGATTGGCCAGGCGGCGGATGTAATACAACTAGCAGAGAAGGGTGATGAGAAAGAGGGCGATGCCGCTTAGAGCGATGTTAAAGAACACGACTGAACGCAGCAACCCGAAGCCAGCCGCGGCGGCCAGGACGTATCCTGCTCTTCCCCAGAAGTAGAGCCGGTACTCCCCACAAGGTCAACGCACCGTGGCGGCCGGCGAGATGGGCTGCCAAAACGACGGCAACAAAGAACGGAAAAGTTTCCATGAAATTGGTGTAGGCCTGATCGACCCGGTTTGCGACCCCGCGCAAGGGGGGCACGGGCTGCTCCCGGCTGCTGGCTGTCCAGCGATAGCCGAGCTGAAAGCTGATCAGATGTGAATCCACGATCAGGTGCAGGAGTCCCAGAATCACCGTGGCCGCTAGTGCAGTGTATCAATTAAACTGAGACTGGTTGAATGCGATGAGAGGGGTCGCGGTAGGCCCACTTGATGGGTTTGGCATTTTTGTTGTAAGAGCGGATGTAGCGCATGATTTTGCGGGCCAGATCGGTTTTGGAGCTAAAGACTCCCCGGGCGATAAGATCACGCTGGATTTTGCTAAACCAGATTTCGACCTGGTTGAGCCAGGAGGAGTAAGTCGGCGTGTAGTGAAGGTGGAGGCGAGGATGTTGGGCCAGGAAGGCGGCCACGGCCTTGGTTTTATGGGCCGAGAGATTATCGACAATCAGATGGAGCTCGCGACGCGCCGGCTGGGTCGAGAGAAGTTGTTCTAAAAAAGCGATGAACTCGGCGCTGGTATGTCGCGAAGTGGTTTTGCCCAGGACTTCGCCGGTGGCGGTGTTGAGCGCAGCGTAAAGCGAGAGAGTGCCATGACGAAAGTACTCAAAGCCGTGGCGTTCCGCTCGCCCAGGGGAGAGAGGGAGCACCGGATCGAGTCGATCCAAGGCTTGGATGGCGCTCTTTTCATCGAGGCAAAAGACGGCCGCGTGCGCGGGCGGTTTTTGATAAAGGCCGATGACATCGGCCGCTTTGCTTTCAAAATCAGGATCATCGCTCGCCATGTAGCGGCGCATCCGGTGGGGTTGTACTCCGGCGCGTTGCCAGACCCGGGCGACCATGGAATGGCTCACCTTGAGCCGCCGCGCCAGCCGTCGGGTGCTCCAGTGGGTTGTGCCATCGGTCGGAGCCTGGCGTGTTGCGGCCAGGATCTTGCCCTCCAAGGCCGGAGAGCGATGCAGAGGTTTGCGACCACGATGGCGCGAATAGAGCCCAGCGAGCCGCTCGGCCAAAAAGCGTCCCTTCCACCGCGCCACATACTGGCGCCCGCAGCCCAAACGTCTTTGCAACCCGCTGTAAGACTCACCCGCGGCCAAGCCCAGAATCAGCTCCGCGCGCCGCGCCTCATCCGCACGCACCCGGCGCGAACGCACCTTCGCACTCAAAACTTTCCTCTCCGGCGCGCTTAGCTTCACTTCTCTCTTTGTCATCTCACAAGACTATCATGAATAGTCTCGATTTCAATGATACACTGCACTAGAAATCGAAGCTCGGTGGTCATGGTTTACAGAAGTCCGGCAGCGCGGCCTAACGAAACGGAGCTGAGCGACCGCCGCCGAAAGCGGGCGTCGCATCAACTGAAACTGTCTTGATCATCCGAAATGTGAACGCCTGCCGGGTGGCGGTTCGCTCCAGCATGAGGCTGTGTGAAAAGTATTTTGGTTTTACGATGATCTTGTTCTAGCGGAAAGGTGAAGAGCACCGTTTAGCTCGGCCTTTTTTCCGGACTTCTGTAAACCATGACCACCGAGCTTCGATTTCTAGTGCAGTGTATCATTGAAATCGAGAACTATTACAGTTACAATCATGTTGTGAGATGACAAAGAGAGAAGTGAAGCTAAGCGCGCCGGAGAGGAAAGTTTTGAGTGCGAAGGTGCGTTCGCGCATATTCGGTGCGGATGAGGCGCGGCGCGCGGAGCTCATTCTGGGCTTGGCCGCGGGTGGGTTTTACCCGAGCGAATGGCAAAGACGTTTGGGCTGCGGGGCCCGGTGTGTGGCGCGGTGGAAGGGACGCTTTTTGGCCGAGCGGCTCGCTGGGCTCTATTCGCGCCATCGTGGTCGCAAACCTCTGCATCGCTCTCCGGCCTTGGAGGGCAAGATCCTGGCCGCAACACGCCAGGCTCCGACCGATGGCACAACCCACTGGAGCACCCGACGGCTGGCGCGGCGGCTCAAGGTGAGCCATTCCATGGTCGCCCGGGTCTGGCAACGCGCCGGAGTACAACCCCACCCGGATCAGCAGCCACATGGCGAGCGATGATCCTGATTTTGAAAGCAAAGCGGCCGATGTCATCGGCCTTTATCAAAAACCGCCCGCGCACGCGGCCGTCTTTTGCCTCGATGAAAAGAGCGCCATCCCAACCTTGGATCGACTCGATCCGGTGCTCCCTCTCTCCCCTGGGCGAGCGGAACGCCACGGCTTTGAGTACTTTCGTCATGGCACTCTCTCGCTTTACGCTGCGCTCAACACCGCCACCGGCGAAGTCCTGGGCAAAACCGCTTCGCGACATACCAGCGCCGAGTTCATCGCTTTTTTAGAACAACTTCTCTTGACCCAGCCGGCGCGTCGCGAGATACCCATCTGATTGTCGATAATCTCTCGGCCCATAAAACCAAGGCCGTGGCCGCCTTCCTGGCCCAACATCCTCGCCTCCACCTTCACTACACGCCGACTTACTCCTCCTGGGCTCAACCAGTGCGAAATCTGGTTTAGCAAAATCCAGCGTGATCTTATCGCCCGGGGAGTCTTTAGCTCCAAGAAACCGATCTGGCCCGCAAAATCATGCGCTACATCCGCTCTTACAACAAAAATGCCAAACCCATCAAGTGGGCCTACCGCGACCCCTCTCATCGCATTCAACCAGTCTCAGTTTAATTGATACACTGCACTAGCGGCCACG
>CAVYZI010000004.1:0-777630 GCA_963772915.1 uncultured Verrucomicrobiae bacterium | reverse complement strand
CTGTTGCCCTACCAATACATCATCAAGGCGCGTTGATTCGTTTCCGGCGGAGCGCAGCCAATTTCTGCCGGCCACCGTGATAGTAGGGGCGCGTGGCGCCGTCCCGGACGGTTTTACCACCGACACCCGCACCTGTCCGTCCCAAGTGAAGCCGGCGCCCGGCCCGCGCCGGCTGTGCGCTTGCCAGCAGGCGCCCGAAGCTCATACGCTCCAGCCGGCGAATGGACGTCAACGACATCACTCGGCTACCACGACCTCGGCTCGGACGAGAAATGGGGGGCATACGCGCCTCGCGTGTTGATCTACAGTCCGTGGTTGGCACTTTGGCGAATAAATCTCAGCGCTCGAAAGAATGGTCGACGACGAAATCCCGCCGGCTGCAAGAACCTGCCCACTCGCCAGCGGAAGCGTGACATGGTGGTCGCGCGCGTCTGCCATTTCCCCGGTCAACGTCCAGGTGTTGGTTGTCGCGTCGAATAGCTCGCAACTTGGCACTTCAAAGTAGACCGGACGGACATAGGTGTAGCCACCCGTGACCATGGTTCGCCCGGTCAAAAGAGTGAGCGCAGTTTGTCCGGCGCGCTTGGTCGTGAGTTTGCCGGCGGGTGACCAACTGTTTGCGACCGAATCGTAGACCTCGGTGAGGTCACTCGGCAAAAAACCGACCAAACCTCCGGCAACCACCGCTCTCCCATCGGGAAGCGCCGAGGCAGAATGCAGGGCACGGGCGGAAATCATCCCGGGTCCCGGCACCCATGTGCCACCGACGGGATCATAAATTTCGACACTGTTGCTGGCGCCCTGAACGGTGTAACCACCGGTGACCAAGACTCTGCCGTCAGTGAGAAGGGTCGCGGTGTGGTAATCGCGTCCAGTTTTCAGGCTGCCGGTGAGCGTCCAGGTGCGCGCGCGCGGATTGAACAGCTCAGCGGTCTTCGCGACTGTGCCGCAATCCCCTTTATTGCAACCGCCCTCGACCAGGATGTTGCCATCCAGCAGAGGTGTCGCGGCAAAGAAATAGCGCAGCGTGGACATCTTACCCGCGCCGCGCCATTGGCCATTTTTCGGATTGTAAATCTCCGCCGTTGGTGTGCCGGCCGAACAGGTCGAGGTTGTGCAGCCGCCCACGACAAGAACGTTGCCGTTGGGCAGGAGCGCCGTCGCCTGATAGGCGCGCCCCATCTTCATACTCCCGGTGGGGGACCAGAGTCCTGTCGCCGGATCGTAGAGCTCGGCGGAATTGAGAATGCCGCCGGCGCCAATCCCACCGGCTACCAACACTTTGCCGTTCGTAAGCTGGACGCCCGAAAGTGTACCGCGCTGTGGCCATGCTGCCGGTGGCAGACCAGCTCGCCGCTGCTTGTGCCAGAGCGGCGGAAATCGAGCCGGCCATAACGGCCATCCCTGCAGTTAACAGGGCAAGGCCTAGCCATCGCCGGCCCCGTGAGAAAAAGTTGCTTTGTATCTTCATAATCTGATTGCTTTCCTTTCAATGCTTGTCATGGGTGAACGAGCAAATATCTACCGTCGCCGAACCGGTCGCCGGGTAAGTCACCTTTGTTGCCCCAATGTTGTCTTCATACCGTAATAGTTTCTTTCTCAGTCTTATGGCACGACGACGCTGTCGCAGGTTTCGGTGTTCAAGGACGCGTCGGAGGTATATCCAGTCGCCGCGATGTTTGTGACGCAAAAGCTGAAAGTGCCGTGCAAGGTGGATTTCAACATCGGAACCGCCATCCCCCGGTTATTGGCGACCGCCTGCAGGGTCTTGTGTTTGTTGTTCGGCGCGGTCAGGTCAACGGTTACGGTGGCACCAGAGAGAGCCACTCCGTTTGCATCCTGAACGGTAATTTGCGCATAGACGCGGTTCGCCGTTCCCTGCGGCTGATACCCCGGCACAATGTTCGACACGTGCATTGTCGGCGTTGTAGCCTGCGTGAACACCGTAACGCTTCCCTGATCAGTGTTTGCTGCGACATCATCCGCCCAGGCCCCAACCACGAGCGTGTTACCCGCGAGAGCGACCGCAGTCCCAAACTGGTCTCCGGCAACGCTGTCCGCCGCGCTAAATTGCTGGTCCTGAGTCCAAGCCGTTCCCCGAGCGACTGAAGGAGTAGATTGTGCCTTGATCGAGTATTCCCGAGACATCATCCATCCACGCACTGACGGCCAGCGTGTTGCCACTTATCGCAACCGAATGGCCAAATTCGTCGTTAGCCGCGCCGTCGGACGAGGTTAGGCGCTGTTGCTGGCTCCAGATCGTTCCATTCCGAACAAAGACATATGCCGCGCCCTGGTTTGTCTTTCCGGCAAAGTCATGCCAGTCGGCACCGGCGACAACTGACTCTCCGCTGATTGCGACCGAGCCACCGAAGAAATCCTGTGCCTGTCCGTCATCAGCCGTGAGTTTCGCCTGCTGTGTCCAGACCGTGCCGCTGCGAACGAATACGTAGGCCGAGCCTTGCTGCAGATTGGAACCAACCGTTTTACTCCACGCGCCAACAACTGCCGTCTCGCCGTCGAGCGCGACCGACGACCCGAATTCATCCACCGCCGCGCCGTCCGCCGCGAGCAGATGCTGCTGCAAAGACCAGGCAGTACCGGAACGGACAAAGACGTAGGCGGAGCCCTGGTTAATGTGGGAGAGAAAGTCATCCAAATACGCGCCGACAACCGCCGTATCCCCTTTAACTGCGACGGAAACGCCAAAATAATCGCGATCGGTGCCACTGCCATCATTGGCAAAGAGATGAGCCTGTTCCGTCCAGACCGTCCCGGAGCGAGTGAAAACATAGGCTGAGCCCTGGTCGGTGTTGGCAAAGACGTCATCAGCATCGGCACCGACGACAATAGTGTCGCCATCAATGGCTACGGACCAACCGAACTCATCCCCGGCCGAGCCATCGCTGGCGAAGAGCTGCGCCTGTTGGTTCCAACTGTTCCCCGAGCGGGTAAAGACGTAGACGGATCCCTGGTGGCTCTTTCCACTGACGGCGTCATAAGGCGCGCCGACGACCGCGGTGTCGCCGCTGATCGCCACCACGCTGCCGAATTGATCGAAGGCGGCGCCGTCACTGGCCACAAGTTGCTGCTGATCGACAAATAAGTCCGGCGCTGCGGAAGCGGAAACAGTCATTGCTGCAACCGAGGTTGCTAATGCGAGGCATAGAAGAAGCTTTTTCATGGAACAAAATATAGGCGGCCTCGGCACTCACTCTCCATCGGTTGGCTTTTGTTGGGCGTTTCTTGTTACTGTGTGCCCGAGGGCATGCCGCTCTTGACTGGAAATGCGAGGGGCCGCAGAGGACAACTCTGCGGCTCCCTTTTATTCCTTCGGTTCCGATCTTACTGAGTCACTCGCATACTGCTTACCGTCGTCCGGAAAGACCCACCCAGCCAAACCGCGACAGCAACGTGATCAGCTACAGCCAGGTCAGTTCCAAACGGGCCGCTTGCGATCACGGTCAAGGCGCTCCATGGCGTGCTCGCCGTTCGCGTCGAGCTCTTGAACTGGAATCTGTTGTCATCGACCCAGCTTAGGACAAAGGTCCCGCCTGGAGTCGTTCCGACATGCAGGTCAAGATTGTATTCCTTTTTGCTCGTAAGCAACTCGGCGGGTCCCCACGTGCCTCCGGCCGGGCGAACGGCGGTGCGAATTTGATAGTTGTATCCGCTGCCCGTGGAGACGTAGGTGATCCACGCCACCATGTCATCACCAGCCGCTGTCTTCGCCAATGTGGGATAATCAGAGACGGCCAGATTAGTGTAAAGCGCGTGTGTCGGACCCCAGTTTCCGCCGGCCGGCTTATCGGCGGTGTTGATGACCGTATTGGTTCGCCAACAGGCGGTCAGGTTGCCTACCGCGTCGATCCCGATTCTCCCGCCGCCCTGCCGGTAAGCGCCGGGCGCGAGGACATAGGACGCGCTCCATGTTCCTCCAAACTGCCGGTCGGAGACATAGACCGCATCGCTGCTGACAAACGAGCCGACATCCCAGACTACCGCCATATCTCCGGCGGCGTTCGTGACCAACTGGAAGTCTTGCGGTGAGACCGTAGCGAGGCTAGCCGCAGCAGTCCAGTTCCCGCCGGCCGGCCGGTCGGCTGTCTCAAAGGACGGGCTGCCTCCCGTGCTGTAGCGGAGCCACATTGCAGTGACGTTGCCGGCAGGATCGGCCACGACCTGCGGCATTGTCGCTGAAGTGCTGATTTCCGACAGCGCGATCGGCGCGCTCCAGCGCCCATTGGAGAGCAAGGTAGAACTCATGATCGTAGTTCCGGATGACCAGACAGCGGTTACTACTCCGTTTCCGTCGATCGTGACATCGGGTTCGACGCCGGTTTCGGCCTCGAGGCGTCAGCGCAACTGCCTTGGTCCAGGTGCCGCCGAGATTGACTGAAGCCTCGACGACGTAGAGGGAGCCGACTTGACGCGCCCAAGTTGCTGCCATCGCGCCAGAGTCATTCACGGCCACCGAAGGTGACGCCGAGTTGATCGCTGACTTGGAAAGAACAACGGGCGGTGACCACGGTGGAGCTGCCCAGGTTACGGCGGCTGTGGCCAGCAAGATCGCCGCAGCCAAAAGGAAGGACCCGCGTTTGTTGCTCGCCAAACGCATGCGCACAGAGTTGTGAGCTAGAGTTTTCATTGGTGAAACTCTCCGCTTCGAGCAGACCTGCTCTCCGTCGCTTGGCGTTTACTGAGCGTTTCTTGCTGCGGAATTTTGCGAACCGGGCATTGCAACGCGGCGAGCCGCCCCGCTCGGTCACAAAGCCGCAGAATCAACCGTCGGATATGATGGCAAAGGAAGTTACCGTCCGGACCGGCTGCATTCGCTCATGCAGCCGGTCAAACCAACCGCATAGCCGCCTAGGGAGTGTAAGTCGCCGTCTTGGTTGTTTGGCCTGCAAACCCAGCGGGCGTCTCATTCCAGACAAGAAGCACACGGCCCACTGTATCGATCCATGGCAGGCTATTGGAAAGCCCGGTCGGCGAAGTGGATAACGTCACCGGAGTTGTCCAGGCGGCGCTTCGGGTTGCGCGCAAGCTGGCCTGGAGAGAGACCGAACCATCACCGTTGATCGCTGGCCATGTCACTGCTGCCATCCCCGCCCGGTTCGTGCCAACGAAGGGGTAACCGGTTGTGACACCCGGCTGTGAGATCATGAGCGGCGCCGTCCATGAGTTTGCGGGAAGCGAGGCGGTTGCCATCAGGACGGAGCCAGATGTTACATCCGCCCAGACAAGGGTGGCAAACCCCGCGCCATCCGCTGCGACTGACGGATATCCGGCTAGTGTTCCGGCGGCTGAAACAAGCTGGAGCGCACTCCAGGTGTCGGTATCCGTTGCGGATGTCGTTGCTCCCAGGGTGAGGTTTGGATCGTTATCGAGCTGTCGTCCGACTACAACTGCATTTCCTTTCGGATCCATGGCAATGACCGCCGCATGACCAGAGGGTGTGATCTGACGGGTGGTTAGCGGCACCGACAAATCCGCGACCGGTCCCCACGGGTTTC
Source organism: uncultured Verrucomicrobiae bacterium (assembly GCA_963772915.1). GTDB lineage: Bacteria > Verrucomicrobiota > Verrucomicrobiia > Chthoniobacterales > UBA10450 > Palsa-1392. The sequence continues at coordinate 772,114 of CAVYZI010000004.1, read as the reverse complement.
CCCAGGCAGCACGACGCGAAGCGTGAAGGACAAAGTTCGTGAAGTATTCAGTGGTCTTGTCATAGGTCTCCCAGATAGCTACGGCGCCTCCGTCATCAGCCATCGCCAGCCCGGTGGCTCCGCTGTAGGTATGTGAGAGGATCGTTTGCGGAGCGCCCCACGCACCTCCTGCTGGTCGATCGACGATCTGGACAGCGCCAAGGATACCCACAAGAATTGTCGCGTTGCCAGCCTTATCGACCTCGAAGCCTGCAAGCGACCCGGAAGCGATAAATTCTGGGGCAGTCCATCGATTCCCCCCCGCGGGACGAATGACGCTGTAAATTGCCCCCTGATCCTCCCACACGACAAAGAAATTGTGCAGGCGATCGACGCGAGCGAGCAACGGGTATGGATTCCAAGTCGAAGGGCCGGAAATTCCCGAGGCTGCGCTGAAGTCGACCTTGCCGGCTTTGCGCAGAGAAGCGTAGACCTTGTACGGGATCGTGTCAGTCTGTAGCCAGGCAGCGACCGCGTTGCCTTTTTGGTCCGCTCCAGCGGTTGCGACCCAGCTGGCTTTGGGAGCGCCGAGTGTTGCCGGCGCCGACCAACCAGCGCTCAATGCACTAGAGGCAGAGGCAAAGATCGCAAATAGCAATGCACCAGTCGCGCGCAAAAACTTTGAGTTTAGTGATTCCTTCATACGTTTGATTTCCTTGATTTGAGTTTATGGAGCGTCCGCTGATGTCTCGGATCCGCTCCCCATTTCTTGTCATTCTTTGTTCGCCGCTTGCACCCTACCCGCCGCTCGATTCGCTGCCGCGACGTTCATGGATTTCGCCGACGTCCGAATCCCGGCCTGCTGTTCCAGGTTGAGGCGCGCACCATCTTTCCCGACACGTCGAGGATGAGCGAACCCGGCGGGGCGATCATCCCACCTGAGACGCGAAAGTGAAGGGCCGCGACTACCGCGCCACCCAGCGCGGAGACGCCCAGTTCGTCGATTCGCCGTTTACCATTGGGCGAAACGCGAATACGCCGCGACGCGCCGAAAGTGCGCGCGCCGCAGTTTTTTTAGCACCGCCCGCCCGTCTCCGAACCCTGGAAAACGCCGACGACCAAAACGTGATCGCCGGTCTTCCGCCAGAATTTCATAATCGCTTGCGGGATAATTAGCCCTTCCGGGTATTGAACGGATTCGTCGACCGCACCTGGCCTAACAGACTTGCTGGGTGTTTTCGTCGCCGCTCGCCCGCTCCACATAGACCCGCAGCTTGTGACGCGTGGCCTGCAATCGTTCCAGCAACGCCTGCGCGGCCCGTTCCATGAACCCATATCCAAGCTCCGGCTCGCGCTTGAACAACTCGCGCAGATCCGCCGCCCGAAAAACGCTCGCCGTTACGCGATCGATCGCCGTCGCGCTGAAATGCCACTTGTTAGGCGAAGTGAGCCACGACCAGCCGAGCGCTTCGCCCGGGCCGATCTCCTGAATTTTGACCCGCTTTTGCCGCGGCAGCTCGTAGTCGAGACTGACGTGGCCGTTCTCGATAAGGAAGAATCGATCGGCCTTTTCCCGCTGGCGCAGGATCGCTTCGCCCGGGCGATACCGCTGCCGGGTCGCGATGCTGGCGAGCGCCGCCAGCTGCCCCGGGGAAAGTCCCCTGAGAAAAGAATGCGACTTCGCTTCCGACGGCATGCCGCACCCTACCATGAATTCGGCGAGTGGTTCGAGCCTAAGGACGAATTTCACTCGCCCACTCGGCCCAGGGGAGTTTGGCCTGGGCGAGGACAATGAGGTCGCGGGGGCGCAGCCGGCACGAGGTGTTCGCGCAGGCCATGTTTCCTCTGCCTAACGACTCTTTTCTTGGGCACAGAACCGGTGCCACTGCACTCGCGCGCTCATTTTAACGTCAAGCGGCTGAAACCAGTCAATCCTGGGTAGGCAAGTTTTGCACCATAAATGGCAACCAGCGCCCGGTGGAATCACAATCCCTCGCTTTGATTATAGTTAGCAAATAGGGAAATCAAACCAAAGTTAGAAAGAAGAAAGTCAAAAATGAAATCAAAACAAGCAACTGCGAATTCGCTCTCAAGCCGAAGTCGTTTGATTATCGGCTTGTTTTCAATCGGCCTGCTGGCGTCTCTCGCCATCGGGATACCAACGTTACGTGCACAAACATACGCGCCCCAACACACGTATAGTCTCACTGACCTCGGAGTTGTGAGGGGGATGACGGCCAGCGAGCCGGCAGCCATTAACAACCTGGGGCAGGTAGTGGGAACATCCACTGCCGGCACACATGGGTGCGCGTTTCGTTATTACAACAACAAAATGCAGGATATCGGCCCCATCGGTAGCCGCGCCTTTGGTATAAGTCAGACCGGAGCGGTGGTGGGTGACTTCGCTCAAATCGAGCCCACGACACCTAATCACGCTGCGCTCTTCAGAGGCGGGGCACCAATTGACCTTGGGGTGCTGCCAGGTGCGCTCTTCAGCCGCGCCAACGCAGCAAACTCCAATGGCTACGTGGTCGGTTATTCTGGTTCCGAACTCGACAGTGATAACAGCCGGGCCTTCGTCTGGACCAATTCGACGGGTATGCTCGATCTGGGCACCCTCGGCGGACCTTACTCCCAGGCGATGGCGGTCAATGATGCTGGTTACGCTACCGGCAATGCCAGTATCCCTTACGGTATTGGAGCCCGCCATGCCTTTCTCTGTCAGGTTTGGCCAGGATTCGGTCCCGCGAAGCCGATGCGTGATCTCGGAACACTGGGCGGCGTTTCCAGCTATGGGATGGCCATCAACATGAGCAATCATGTGGTTGGGTATTCCATGTTGAACACCAGCTACGATGCCGTTCACGCCTTCCTCTATGATGGAGGAAAGCTGATCGACCTGGGTTCGCTCACCCCGAACGTGCCCGGGGCCGATTACAGTATGGCCTTGGGTATAAACAACCGCGACCAGGTCGTCGGTTATAGCTATGTCACTAACGTTGGGTCAGACAACGTGGCACAGGCCGCGTTCGTCTTCGGCGGGACGCCGCAGGCGGTGATGTTGAACCTCAACGACGTGATTAGTCGCTGCGATGGCCGCGGAGTATTGGGTCTTTGCCGCAACGGGAATCAATGACCAGGGGCAAATCGCCGCTTGTGCCTACCGTGTTTCCGACGGTTTGGCGCACGCCGTTTTGCTGACCCCGATGGGAAACTGATAAAACGAAAAAGACGGACAGGCAGTGTCTCTCAATTTTCTGAGAGGCGCTGCCTCGCGTGTAGGCGCAGCAGCAAGTGTTAGCCACACCGGGCGAGAGCCTAACGAGCACAGGAGGGATCGCGAAGTGGCGGCCGATGCAGATCTTTCGTATTACTGGCAGCCGCTGCGGCATCTCAGGAAGATCTATGAAAGGCTCAGTCGGATTCCGGCAGAGCTGAGGTGGAAGAAAGGCGGCGAGTTGTTGGCATGAAACGCCTGGCCGTAAAGTTTCTCGTCTTTGGCGCGCTCGTCGGCCTAACGAGCTTCTTGCTTCGCGCCGACACGGTTCCCTTGCGCGCGGGCGAGTTTGCCTGGAACCCGGAGTTTTCCGCCAGTGGTCCGCTCGTCATCATCATCAGCCTGCGCGAGCAGACCTTGAGCGCTTATCGCAACGGCATTCGCATTGCGCGCTCCAGCATCAGCAGCGGGCGAAAAGAGCGGAGCACACCGGGTGGCCGAGGGAAGGGGTCGATTTGACCAAACACCGTTCACCCCCGGCTCGACGGAGTCTCGCCCTACCGGGGCGCCGCTGTCGCGGCGTTTGGATCAACCGCAATGTGCCGGCTACGAGTTTTTTGAAACCGCTCTAAGGTCGTCTCGAGGCGCAACCTCGGGACGCCAAGAAAATCGGGAATCTGTCTCTTTTGTGCATTGACATTCAACAGTCGAGACATCATGATGTCTGAATGCGAACCACGTTGACGCTCGACCCTGACGTGGCGGCCAGGGCGAGGAAAGGCGCCGCCAGATTGCACAAGCCTTTTAAGGAAGTCATCAATGCCGCCCTCCGGGTTGGATTGGATGAGATCCTTGCTCCACCGACGGCCAAACCGTATCGAACCAAGCCGCGCCCAATGGGCCTCCGCCGGGGCTTCAACTACGACAACATCTCGGAGTTGATCGCCTCCGCCGAGGGCGAGGACCATTCATGAACCTGGTCGATGCGAATCTTCTTCTCTACGCGGAAGACAGCCTCTCGGAGCACCACGAAGCGGCCCGGACCTGGTGGGATGCCCAGCTCAGCGGTTCCGAGCCGGTTGCCTTGTGCTGGCCGGTGCTTAACGCCTTCATCCGCATCGCCACCAACGCGCGGTTGCACCAGCGTCCGCTGACCCTCAAGGAGGCGACCGAGCGCGTGCAAAGCTGGTTCAATCAGTCGTGCCTGCGCCTGATTCAACCCACTGAAGCGCACTGGAAGATCTTTCAACAAACGCTCCGGAGCGGAAATGCGGTCGCCAACCTGGTCACCGACGCACACCTCGCGGCGCTCGCCATGGAACACAATTGCGTGCTCCAATCGACCGACGCCGATTTCTCGCGCTTCCGAGGGCTGAAGTGGAAAAACCCGATCGCCCGGTTATGAAACTTCAGCGTTAAACCATCTTGCGGCTGGCGAGCGGCCTATTGTAGCGGCGGTCCATGACCGCCGAGCCGCGCGCCCAACCCAAACGATCGGCGCTGACAGAGCGCGTATCTGTTTAGCGTCGAGTTCGCCCACCTCGGCGGCGGCGAGAAAGACGAGGCGCTGGAACGCTGGAGGGACGACCGCCGTGTCGTCCGTGTTTGATGAAACACGGACGGGACAGCGCCCGTCCCTCCAAGAGAAGCCGAGGACGCTAAACAGATACAAGAGCGCCGCTCCAACGGTCGCCAGCCCAATTCCGGCGCGCAGCCCCCTGGCCACGCGCCGGGCCACCTCCCTGACTAATCGACTTTCACCTCGATCGCTTTTGGTTTGGCGACCGGGTGTTTCGGCAGGTGCACTCTCAGCACACCTTCCTTGAATTCCGCCTTCACCTTCGTGCCGTCGGCATCGTCCGGCAGGGCAAAGCTGCGCTGGAACGTGCCGTAGCTGCGTTCGATCCGATGGAATTTCTTGTTCTTTTCCTCCTTCTCGGTCTTGCGTTCGCCTGAGACCGTGAGGACACCGTTTTCGACGTTGACCTTGATCTCGTCCTTCTTCATCTCCGGCAGGTCGGCCTTGATCAGGTATTCCTTGTCGTCCTCCGTGATGTCGACCTGCGGTGACCAGTCGGCCAGTTTCAGGCCGCCGTTACCATCTTCGAATCTCGGAAACCTTCCCCCAAAGAAGCTCCCGAGGCGATTTTGCACCTCGTCCAGTTCCCGGAAGGGATTCCACGTTGCTAGTTGGCTCATATTTTCCCCTTTCTAAAGAAAATCTGACTTCTCTGCTCTGCTTTCGCTCAACATTTCTTGTTCGAAGCTGGTCAAATCTTGGCGGCGGAAAACGCGTGCCCGTGCCGCGCTCGATCGGTCACGCGCCAAGAAATGCGGACCTTTTCCCAACTGGCGATGAGCCCAATTTCGTTGTCGACCGAGGTTTGGAGTATGAAAACGCACACTGAGCCGTCGCCGCGCGCGGCACTTGAATCACGCGGCCAATCGCCCGAGCCCACCGCCTCGTTTTTCCAGGACCCGCTTTGCCTGGCGAACATCGTCGTCCCGCTCGATCTCTCGCTCGAATCGCTCCGGGCCCTCGATTTCGCTCTCCCGCTCGCCAAACGTTTCGGTGCCCGCGTTCACCTCGTGCACGTCTATGAGGGTGCGCACCAATTCTCGACGGTCACGACTTCACCCCTCCTCTGGTCGGAGGCGGAGGCGAAGCGTCATCTGGCCGACGAGGTGGAGCTCGACCTTCGGCACCCGTCCGCGGGGTGAAGATTGTCATTTGCGGCTCGGCCCGCCACCGCGGGAAATCGTCGCGGCCGCCGGGGAATTGCGGGCCGACCTGATCGTGATGGCGACGCATGGCCGGAGCGGGTGGCGCCATCTCACCCTCGGCAGCACGACCGAGAAAGTGATTCGGTCGGCCAACTGTCCGATCCTGGTCGTGCGGGAAAGAATGCACGAGCCGGTTCGGCACGCAGAGGAGGGGATCGTCCTGCAAAAAATTCTCGTGCCGATCGATTTCTCCGACTGCGCGGGAGAAGGCGCCTGTTACGCATCAACTTTTGGGACCGCGGTGGGCGCGGATCTTCTGCTCATGCACGTCGTGCAGCCGCCCGATTACATGGCGCTGGAAGGACCGGCGCCCGATCCGCATTGGCCGCCGATGATCGAGACCGCGGTCCTCGCAGCCGAGAACGAGCTCGACGAGATACTGAATTTTCTGCCGCTCATCGGGATCAAGGCCGAGGCCCAGGTCGAAGTCGGGCAGCCGGTGGAGAAGCTCGCGGAGGCGAGCGCGCGACCGGATATCGACCTGATTGTCACCTCGACGCATGGCTACAGCGGGCTGCGCCACGCCCTCCTCGGGAGCGTCACGGAGCAGCTCGTGCGCGTGACGCAATGCCCGATCCTGGTCGTGCCGAGCCATCGGCGAAATTAGTAATTTTTTCGTGCATGATCCTGCTGCGAGGTATTACGAGCGCGGCGAAGTCCGCGCCCACATCCGCGAGCTCGGGATGGAGGCCTATTCCTGCGGTCACGCCACCATCGCAGGCGACATTTTCACTCCCCTGCCCAAACTGGCCGGCCATCTCCGCCTCATTCACGCGCACCACAACGACGGCCGCTCCGACATCCATCGCGCGCCTGGGGAAGGCGTGATTGATTGGGAACGCCTCCTGCGCGAGCTGGTGCAGGCGCAGTTTCACGGAGCGCTCATCCTCGAGTTGAGCGGCGAAGGCGGCATGGAAGAGACGCTCGCCAAATCCCGGCGCGGCCGGCAATATCTAAGCGAGATCTCACGCCGTATCGCCCTCTCCGGCACCGCGCGGCGGATCGCTTTCTAGAAAAGACCATGCACAAAATCCTGCTTCTCATTCCTGCTCTGCTCCTGCCGCTCGCGGCCCGCTCTGCTTCTCCGCCTGACGAATCCGGCAAGCTGCCCCGGCAGGCCGCGATCGTGCGCGGCGTCCTCATCCCGGTTCCGCGGGAGGTTTTCGAAACGCTCGACCATTTCGCCCATTCCAATTGGCGCGCCGTGCAACGCCCGGAGCTCGCGCACTGGCGCCCGCCCGGCTCGCAGGCGCAAAATGCCTTGCTCCTCGGCGCGGTCATCGCGGAAGGATTCGTGGCCGTCGAAGCGCGGGACAGCGGCGAGACGAAAGACGTGGGGCGCGCGATTCGGAAGTTGGCGCGCGGTTTGGGGATTGAAAGGGCCGCCCTCCGGCGCAGCCGCAGCATTATCGACCACGCCGAGAGCGGCGACTGGCGTGCCGTCCGCCGGGAATGGGATGGCGTCCTGCCCGACGTGCAGCAGGGAATGGATCAGATCCGGAGTGAGCAGCTCGCTCAACTCGTCAGTCTGGGCGGCTGGCTGCGCGGCACGGAAGCGCTCAGCGTTCTACTAACGCAGGATTATTCCGAGAGGACAGCCCGGCTCCTGCGCCAACCCGCCTTGCTCGATTATTTCGAGAAACAGCTCGCGGAATTGAGCAGCAAGGTCAGAACCGATCCCGTCGTCCTCCGGATGGCCGCAGGCATTCGGGACGTGCGCAAGGTCCTCGCGTCGGGCGATGGATCGGTCTCCCGCGAAGAGGCGAAGGAGATTTCCGGTCTCCTCGCCGGGCTCCTCAAAAGCCTGAATCGTTAGGCGAGACCGTTCCGGGCGCCGGAGGGCAAGTCGGCAGTCGCAGGTTGCGCGAGCGCTCGATTCACGGCCCCGAAAAACTCGGCCCGCCCGGCGGTGAGACCAAGAGGGCAAGAAATGGGCGACAAATCGCAAGCGTTGGGAAGCCGGGTGCCGTTGGCCGGCCGACGTTTTTGCGAAGAAATGGAAAGGAGGGCCATGCGGACCTGATGAATTTACAAACGACCCAAACCCTCCGCCGGGCGGAGGAAGAAAGACAAACTCCGGCGCCGCGTTTTACGAGAAAGTTCGGCGCAATCACGATCGATGATATCCCGCTCGTCGGTGGCAAGACAGCGTCCAGCGTCGTTAGGCGAGATGTTTCGCGAGCCCGCAGGGGATCGACAGTATCCCGCTCCATCCCGACACCGTCCTGAAAACGACGGTGGCAATTTTGGAAAAGGAAAAGCAACAAAACGAACACACAGAGAAAGAATCAAAATGAACAAGCCAGTGAAGTTAATGATTGCGGTCGCAGCGATGGCGGGGCTGCTTGCCTCCGGCGCGCTCGCGCAACGAGTCTACGATCCGAAAACGGTCGAAACCGTGCAGGGAAAGGTAATCTCGGTGGAAAAAATTAGTCCTCCCGCCCAGCGTGGTCATGGCGTGCACCTCATGCTGCAGGTGGGCGACTCCGCGATCGAAGTGCACCTCGGGCCGGCCGCGTATCTGGAAAAGCAGCCGCTGCAAATCGCCGTCTAACGATACCATCACGGTGACCGGTTCCCGAGTCATGATGGAGGGCAAGCCGGCCCTTATCGCCGCAGAGGTGAAGAAGGGGAATGAAGTGATGAAGCTGCGCGATGCGAACGGCGTCCCGGCCTGGTCGGGCGGCCGGCGCGGTCGTTAGGCAAACACCTTCAATGGCAAAAACCAACCGATGAACGAGAACCACGAACCGATCCTCTGCGGCACCGATTTCTCCGGCGTGTCGGCGGAGGCGACGGAAGTCGCGGCCGCCCTGGCGCGACGGTGCGGGACGAAGCTGGTCCTGCTCCACGTCGAGGAATACTCCGGGATGGAGGAAGTCGATCAGAGCATCTTCGAAGATGCGCTCGCTGCAAGCGCGGAGCGACCTCGAGAAGGAGGCGGCCCGGCTCCGCGCGCTCGGGACCGAGGTGGAAACCAAACTGCTTTCCGGCTCGGTTTTTGACGAACTGGTCACGGCGACGGTCGATTGTCAGGGGCGAATCATGGTCCTCGGAGCAGTCGGGCACGGGCTCGCCCGGCGCTTGCTCGTCGGCAGCGTGGCCGAGCGCACGGCGGAGACCTCGCCCATTCCGACCCTTATCGTCAGGCCCGGCTCCCGGCTCGGACTGTGGCTGCGCGGGGAGCATCCACTGAAAATTCTCGTCGGTTGCGATTTCTCGGCCGCGAGCGACTCCGCTCTGCGCTGGCTGAATGAATTGCAGCAGATCGGCCCCTGTGCAACGACCGTGCTCTACATCGATTGGCCGCCCGATGAAGCGGAGCGACTGGGTTACCGCGGCCCGATGCCGCTGACGAAAAACCCCGCCGAGATTCAAAAGGTCCTCGAGCGCGACCTGGCGGAGCACGTCGCGTTGCACTTGCCTGGGGAAAACGTGGCCGTGATCGTCGAGCCGACCTGGGGACATCCGGCCGGTCATTTCTTCGAAGTTGTCGAGCGTGAAAAGATGGATCTCGTCGTCGTCGGCACGCACCATCGCCACGCCTGGAGCCAGCTCCGCTTCGGGTCGGTTTCCCGGAGCATTTTGCATCACGCCAAAGTCAGCGTGGCGGTGGTTCCGTCGCTCGAAGATCATCCTCCACGCTCCGTGCCGAAGCTGGAACGGGTCCTGGCCGCGACCGATTTCTCGGCCCTCGGAGACAGCGCGATTCCTTACGCCTGCTCGATCCTGAGTCGGGGCGGAACTTTGAAAATCCTCCACGTCATCCAGCCGCCAGGGACCGCGGAAAAAGGTCAGCCGCGGCCGGAGAAGGAAAATCCAGAACTCCTTTCGCAACTGCGTTCGCTCGTCCCGGCGGACGCGCGCCATCGCTTTGGGATCGAGCCGGAGATCATCGCGAGCGCCGACGCGGCGGAAGCGATCCGGCAGACGGCGGAACGATTCAATGCCGATCTGATCTGCCTCGGCTCTCATGGGCGCAGCGGGCTCGCCAAGACTTTTCTCGGCTCGGTCGCGCAAGCGGTCATGGCCGGGAGTCGACGCCCGGTGCTGATCGTGCGCGAAGAAAAGTTGTGATTCGGGCGCGAAGAAAAGTAGCCTTGGGCGTATGAAAAAGAAGTCCGCCACTCCGCGTCGAGGTTCCGGAAAGGGCCGCGCCAGATCGACCGCTGCAGCGAAAAGCTCCCAGGGTAAGCGCGCCGGCCGGAAACTGAAGCTCGAGACTATTCTCGTTCCAATCGATTTTTCGCCCGCTTCTCTTTACGCGATCGAGTGGGCGAAATTCATCGTCCGGCGCACCAAGGCAATGATCCATTTCGTCAACGTGCACAATTTCGGCTACCCGGTGGCGAGCGGGCTCACTCCGCCGGTCATCGGGTCGGAGGCGGAGATCAAGGACCAGTTGCACGGCGATCTCCAGAAAGTCGCGCTCAGCCAGAAGCTGCGGGAAGCGGCTTTTCACATCCGGGCCGGTCGGCCGGTCGAGCAGATTTGCGAGGTGGCGAGCGAAATCCAGGCTGACCTCATCGTGCTCTCGACCCACGGACGGACCGGTTGGGAACGCACCTTTCTCGGCAGCACGGCGGAAAAGGTCATCCGGCACGCGCCCTGCCCCGTGTTCGTGGCGCGCGCGCGCAGCGCCCGGCGCAAAGCGGAGCTGCAATTGAAAAAAATCGTCGTCCCGGTCGACTTCTCCGACTGCGCGGAGCGCGGTCTGGAGTACGCGATCGGCCTCGCGAAAATATTCGGGGCCAGGCTGGCCCTGCTCAACGTCATCCAACTGCATCACGACCTTCCCCCGGTCGTGATCTATTCGCGTTCGAGGATCAATCGCTGGGCGCGCGAGGTGGCCGAGGCGCACATGGCCGATCTGGTGCGGGCGACGGATTTCGGGGGGGTCACATTTGCCACGGAAGTCAAAATGGGTTCGCCGGCACAGAAGGTCTGCCGCTACGCGTCGAAGGCGGCGGCCGATCTGATCGTGACTTCCACCCATGGCCGGACCGGATTACCCCATGTCTTCATCGGGAGCGTGGCTGAGCATATCGTGCGCTACGCAAAATCGCCCGTCCTGGCCGTGCCGGTTCACGAAAAATCGACTTCTCTCACTCGTTAGGCGCGCGAGCCACGGAATGGAGCGCTCCTTTTTTGCCGAGTCGATTTCCGAGGTCCTGGAAAAACTCGCGACCGATCCGGCGAGGGGCCTGACGACCGAGGAGGCAAACGCGCGGCTCGGGCGGAAGGGCCTAACAAACTGACCGAGGCAACCCCGCCGCCCTGGTGGCGCGATCTCCTCGAGCAGTTCAATCAGCTCGTCATTTGGATTCTGCTCGCGGCCACGGTCGCTTCCGGAATCCTCGGCGATTGGCTGGAGGCCGGGGCCATTTTCGCCATCGTGCTCCTCAACGCGATCCTCGGATTTTTCCAGGAACGCAAAGCGGCGGAAGCGCTTTCTTCGCTACGTAAGCTTTCCTCCCCCAACGCGCGGGTGCTGCGCGACGGATCGTTGCACAACATCGCGGCGGAAGAGTTGGTCCGCGGAGACGTGGTCGAATTGGAAGCCGGCGACCGCGTCCCGGCCGATCTGCGCCTGATCAGCAACTACGGACTCAGGATGCAGGAAGCGGCCCTGACCGGCGAGTCGACGCCGGTCGACAAGGATGCGACGGCGGTCTTGCCTAACGAGTCAACCATTGCCGAGCGGATCAACATGGCCTTCATGGGCACCAGCGCGGTCGCGGGCAAGGGACGCGGCGTGGTGGCCGCGGCCGGCATGCAAAGCGAGCTCGGGCGTATCGCCGGTTTTCTGCAAGGCGAAGAGCACGAGTCGACACCGCTCCAGAAGCGCCTCGAAGAATTGGGGCGCGTCCTGATCTTCGCCTGCCTCGTGCTCGTCGCGCTGATTTTCATCCTCCAACTTTTGCGCGGCGAGAGCCTCGCCAACACCTTCCTCCTTGCGGTCAGCCTCGCGGTCGCGGCCGTGCCGGAAGGGTTGCCCGCGGTCGTGACCATCGCGCTCGCCCTCGGCTTACAGCGGATGGTGAAACGCAACGCGCTCATCCGCCGCCTCGCCAGCGTCGAAACGCTCGGCTCGGTCACGGTCATTTGTTCCGACAAAACCGGAACCCTGACGCGCAACGAAATGACGGTGACGGAAATCGCCACCGCGACCGAGCACTACCGCATCACCGGCAGCGGTTACGAGCCGGCAGGCGAATTCATGGGAAATTCGGGGCCGGCCGCGCTACCGCCGGAAGCGGGGCTGGCGCGCGCTCTCCAGATCGGACTCTGGTGCAACAACTCGCAGCTCGAGCCGCCTGACGAGAATGATGGGCGCTGGCGTGTGGTCGGCGATCCGACGGAAGGCGCGCTCATCGTCGCGGCGCGCAAGGCCGGTCTGCAGCGCGACCCGGCCGAGACGATCGTGCATGAAATCCCCTTCGACTCGGACCGAAAACTGATGTCGGTGGTGGTGCGGGACGCGCGACGAGCAGACCGTCATCTACACGAAAGGGGCGCCTGAGATTCTTCTCGAGCGCTGCGCCTTCGAGCAGCGGCCTAACGAAATCGTCGCGCTCTCCGCCACGCGCCGGGACGAGCTGCTCCAGACCAGCCGGGAGATGGCCGATCGCGCGCTGCGCGTCCTCGGGCTTGCCTGGCGGGAGGCGGATGAGAGTTTCAAAACCCAGGCCGAGCACAATCTGATTTTCGTTGGGCTCGCGGGCATGATCGATCCGCCGCGCGAAGAAGCCCGGGTCGCGGTCGCAAGATGCAAATCGGCCGGCATTCGTCCCGTCATGATCACCGGCGATCATCCGGCCACCGCGCTCGCCGTTGCGCGCCAATCCGGCATCGCGGGTGAGCAGGACCAAGCCATTTCGGGCGCGCACCTCGATGCCATCAGCGACGAGGAGCTGGCCGGCCGAGGTGGAGACGCTGCCCGTTTACGCGCGCGTCTCGCCGGAACACAAACTGCGCGTCGTCAAGGCGCTCCAGGCGCGCGGTCAGGTCGTGGCCATGACCGGCGACGGGGTGAACGACGCGCCCGCGGTAATGATGGCCGACATCGGCATCGCGATGGGAATCACCGGCACCGACGTGACCAAGGAAGCGTCCGACATGGTCCTGACCGACGACAATTTCGCTTCCATCGTCAACGCGGTCGAGGAAGGCCGCGGCATTTACGACAACATCCAGGAGTTCGTCCATTACCTGCTCTCCTGTAACGCGAGCGAAATCGCGCTCGTGCTTTTCGCGGCCGTCATCGGCTGGCCGGTGCCGTTGATTCCGATCCAATTGCTCTGGATCAATCTCATCACCGACGGCATTCCCGCCCTCGCCCTCGCCATGGAAAAACCGGCCGCGCGATGTGATGCGGCGTCCGCCGCGCCCACCTCGGGAGCCGTTCTTCACCCTCGAGCGCGGGACGCGCATTTTGCGCCACGGTTTCCTCATGGCGATGGTCATGATCAGCGGATTTGCCTACGCCTACCTCGTCGGGGGGACGGCCCGCGCGCAGGCGACCGTCTTTTACGTCACGACCTTTGCCCAGCTCTTCTTTTCCTTCGCCTGCCGGAGCCAGCGCTAGACCCTGCCGCAGCTTGGCCTCTTCACTAATCCGTAGTTGTTAGGTGCGATCGCTCGTCTCGACTTTACTCCAGATTTCGCTCCTCTGGTTTCCTCTCACGCGAGCCGTTTTCTTTGACCGCGGCGCCGCATTTTGGCTTCGATTGGCTCTTCATTTTTGCGCTCGCGCTCGCGCCCGTTACGCTGGTCGAGATCAGGAAACTCTTTCGCAACCGGGAGAGCTGAATCATGCCGGCGGAAAACACACACCCCGCGGAAGCGATCCTGGAGCGGGCAGAATTTCCTCGCTTGTTCGAGGCCTTGCAACGGCGCGGCTATCAGGTCGTCGGGCCGACGGTGCGCGATGGCGCGATTGTTTACGATGCCCTGGCCGGTCCGGAGCAACTTCCCGTCGGTTGGACCGATGAGCAGGACGGCGGAACCTACCGCCTGACGAAACGAAACGACGCGGCGCTTTTTGGTTACGTGGTTGGGCCGCATTCCTGGAAGAAGTTTCTCTTTCCGCCCGAGGAACGGCTCTTTCGCGCGCGCCGGACTAACGATGGCTTCGAAGTGCTGCCGGAAGAAGTGGCCGCGCCCAGGCTGGCGTTTCTCGGGGTGCGCTCGTGCGAGCTCCATGCCATCGCGATTCAGGACAAGGTTTTCATCGGCGGACCGTTTATCGATCGAGGATATGAGTTGCGGCGCGAAAATGTCTTCATCATCGCGGTCAACTGCGGTCAGGCTGGCGGCACCTGTTTCTGTGTCTCGATGCAAACCGGGCCGAAGGCGAGGCAAGGTTTCGATCTCGCGCTGACCGAAATCCTGGAGGGCGATCGGCATTATTTCGTCGTCGAATCCGGTAGCGAGGCCGGCGCGGAGGTGCTGGCGGAATTGTCGAAGCAGGTGCCTAACGAATCCGAAGTTGCCGCGGCCGAGGCGGCCGTGGCGCGCGCCGCATCGCAGATGGGACGGACGCTCGAGACCGATGGAATCAAGGAATTGCTTTACCGGAATCTCGAGCATCCGCGCTGGAACGATGTCGCGCAGCGCTGTCTTTCCTGCGCGAATTGCACCCTGGTTTGCCCGACCTGCTTTTGCTCGAATGTCGAGGACACGACCGATCTCACGGGCGATCACGCGGAGCGCTGGCGCAAATGGGACTCCTGTTTCACGGTCGGCTTTTCCCACCTCGCGGGCGGCGACGTGCGGGGGTCGGTCAAATCGCGCTACCGGCAATGGCTCACGCACAAGCTCGGAACGTGGATCGACCAGTTTGGCACTTCGGGCTGCGTCGGCTGCGGGCGCTGCATCACGTGGTGCCCGGTGGGGATTGATCTCACCGAAGAAGTGCGCGCGCTGAGAGAAGAAATGACGAAACCAGAATGACGAATGACGAGGAAGACAATGACGAATGACGAAATGAATCAGCGAGCGCCCCGTCGTCATTCGGGCTTCGTCATTCTTTCGTCATTCGGGCTTCGTCATTTTCCTTTCGTCATTTGAAATCATGAAAACAATCAAGACCCTCATTCAGGAACATCCCTTCTTTGCCGGATTGGATGACGCTGCGCTCGAACTCGTCGCCGGTTGTGCTTCCAACGTGCACTTCGCGGCGGGCGAATTCTTGTTTCACGAAAGCGACCCGGCGAATCACTTTTATCTTGTGCGCAGCGGACGCGTCCGGCTCGAAACGCTCGCGCCGGGCCGGCCGCCGGTCGTGCTCGAAACGATTCAGGCCGGCGAAGTGATCGGCTGGTCGTGGCTTTTCCCGCCCTATCTCTGGCACTTCGACGCGATCGCGACGGAGAGCGTCCGTGCCACGGCCTTCGACGGAAAATGTCTGCGCGGAAAATGCGAGGAGAACCACGACCTCGGCTACGAGCTGGCCATGCGCTCCGCGCAAGTCATGATGCAACGACTCCAGGCGACGCGGCTGCAACTGCTCGATGTCTATGGCACCCGTGCTTGAACCGATCTCCGTTCGGCCTAACGAACCGATGCTGCCCGCGCCCTGGCGAATCGAGCAGGTGCGGAAGGAAACCACCGACACCTTTACGCTCGCGCTCGCGCCGATGGCGAACGCGCAGCCATTCGAGTTTGCGGCCGGCCAGTTCAACATGCTTTACGTCTTCGGCGTCGGCGAAGTGCCGATCTCGATCAGCGGCAACCCGCTCGCACCGTCACCGCTGATCCACACCACGCGCGCGATCGGCACCGTGACCCGCGCGATGGCGAAGCTCAGGGTGGGCGACGCGCTCGGGGTGCGCGGACCCTACGGCACCGGCTGGCCGCTGGCCGAAGCGGGCGGACGCGATGTGGTGATCGTGGCGGGCGGGATCGGGTTGGCGCCGTTGCGGTCGGTCGTTTATCACCTGCTCGCGCGCCGCAAAGATTTCGGCCGGGTCGTTCTTCTCATCGGAGCGCGCACGCCGCGGGACATTCCATTTCGCGCCGAATTGCGCCGCTGGAGGGCGCGACGCGATTTGCAGGTGGAGATCACGGTCGACCACGTCGTCGGCCAATGGCGAGGAAACGTTGGCGTCGTGACCAAGCTCATTCCAAGGGCGTCATTCGATCCTGCGAACACGGTCGCGCTGCTCTGCGGTCCGGAAGTGATGATGCGTTACACCGCGCTGGAGCTGCAGAAGCGCGGCCTGACGACGGCGCGGATTTACGCGTCGCTCGAACGCAACATGAGATGCGCGATCGGCTTTTGCGGGCATTGCCAGTTCGGGCCGACCTTTATCTGCAAGGACGGCCCAGTCTTTCGCTACGACCGGGTCAAACCGCTCCTCAACGTTCGGGAATTGTGAGATGAAAAAACCGCGCAAACCGAAACTCGCCGTCTGGAAATTCGCGTCCTGCGACGGCTGCCAGCTCAGCCTGCTCAATTGCGAAGATGAACTGCTCGCGCTCGCGGGCGAAATCGAGATTGCCAATTTCGTCGAAGCCTCGCGCGCCGTCATCAAAGGCCCCTACGACCTTTCGTTAGTCGAAGGTTCGATCACCACCGCGCACGATGCCGAGCGGATCCACGAAGTGCGGCGCGTCTCGAAACACCTCGTCACAATCGGCGCCTGCGCCACGGCCGGCGGCATCCAGGCGCTGCGCAATTTCGCCGACGTGAAGGAATTCACTTCGATCGTCTACGCGCGCCCCGACTACATCTCGACGCTCGCTACTTCCACGCCGATCGCCGCGCATGTTCCGGTCGACTTCGAGCTGCGCGGCTGCCCGATCAACAAGGAACAGCTGCTCGATGTGATCAGCGCGTTTCTCATCGGCCGCGCGCCGAACACACCGCCGCACAGCGTCTGCATGGAATGTAAACGCCGCGGCATCGTCTGCGTGATGGTGGCCCACGGCACGCCCTGTCTCGGCCCGGTCACGCACGGCGGATGCGGCGCGCTTTGCCCCGCGTATCAGCGCGGCTGTTACGGATGCTTCGGCCCAAAGGAAACGCCGCACACCGCTTCGCTGGCCGATTGGATGGGCGACGTTCTGCACGTCTCCGAGCCGAATCTGTTGCGCGCCTTCCGCAATTTCAACGCCGACGCGGAGGCGTTCCGCGAGGAGAGCGAAAAGCATGAAAAAGAAATGACGAAACCAAATGACGAATGACGGAATGACGAAAGAATGACGAAGTCCCGAAGCCCGAAGCGCGCCGGCTGATTTTGAGAGCTTTTGGGCGGACGACGAATGCAGAGCGGTTCCGGTTGTTCGCGAGGGAGGTGGGGAGGCCCCACAGTTTGATCTCGAGGAGCGCACGGCCCGCTTTGCGGAAGCGGTGGTTGATTTTGCGAAGCGAATTCCGCACTCGCCGGTCAATAATCGTTTGATCGATCAGACTCGTCGGCGCCGGAACCAGTGTCGGCGCGAATTACTGCGAAGTCGGACGACGCGGTTTCGAAAAAGGAATTCGTCGTCAATATCAACCGCTGCCGGAAAGAAGCGCGCGAAACGAAATTTCTTCCTCCGCATCATCGCCCGCGCCGAGCCCGGCCTGAAGGCAGAGGCGCGTTTGCTCTGGCAGGAAGCGAAGGAATTGAATCTGATCTTTTCATCGATTGTGCGGCGCGCGAAGAAATGACGACTGGAAGAAATGACGAATGAACGAAATCAGAATGACGAACCGTGGCCGCGCCTCATTCGTCATTCGGGCTTCGTCATTCGTCATTTCGCCATTCGTCATTCGGGTTTCGTCATTCTGACAAGAATGTCCTCTAAAACGATCACCGTTGACTACCTCGCGCGCGTCGAAGGCGAAGGCGCGCTTCGTCGTTAGGCTAAAAGACGGCGCGGTCACGGATGTGAATTTCAAAATCTTCGAACCGCCGCGCTTCTTCGAAGCGTTTCTGCGCGGACGGGATTTCCGCGAAGCGCCCGATCTGACCTCGCGGATCTGCGGGATCTGCCCGATCGCCTACCAAATGAGCGCGGTGCATGCGATGGAAGATGCGTGCGGGGTGATGGTGGACGGGCCGCTGCGGACGTTGCGCCGACTCATCTATTGCGGGGAATGGATCGAGAGCCACGTGCTCCACATTTATCTGCTGCACGCCCCGGATTTTCTCGGCTACGAAAGCGCCATCCAGATGGCGAAGGATCACGCGCCGATCGTGCAGCGCGGTTTGCAATTGAAGAAGGCCGGGAACGAAATCGTCACCCTGCTCGGCGGTCGCGCGGTCCATCCGATCAATGTGCGAGTCGGTGGTTTTTTTCGGGTGCCGACGAAGCAGGAACTCGCGCCGCTGGTGGAACGGTTGAAATGGGCGCAGGAGGCGGCGCTCGAAACGGTCCGCTGGACCGGGACGCTGCCGTTTCCCGATTTCGAACAGGACTACGAATTCGTCGCGCTTCGGCACCCTGACGAGTATCCGTTTAACGAGGGCCGGATCGTTTCCAATCGCGGGCTCGACATTTCCGCGCGGGAATTCGACGAGCATTTCGTCGAGGAACAAGTCGCGCATTCCAACGCGCTGCATGCGGTCTTGAAGGAACGCGACGCCTATTTCCTCGGCCCGATGGCGCGTTACAGTCTGAACTTCGACCGGCTCTCGCCCCTGGCGCAGAACGCGGCGCGCGAGGCCGGCCTCGGCCCGGTCTGCCGCAACCCGTTTCAGAGCATCATCGTGCGCGCGGTCGAAGTGCTCTGGGCCTGCGACGAAGCGCTGCGCCTGATCGAGAACTATGAGCCGCCCGATGCGCCCGCGGTCGCAGTGATACCGCGCGCCGCCACCGGTTATGGCGCGACGGAAGCGCCGCGCGGTCTGCTTTACCATCGCTACCGGATTGACGAGCAGGGTCGCATCCTGGAGGCGAAAATTGTCCCGCCCACTTCGCAAAACCAGAAGACAATCGAGAACGATCTTCGCCGCTTCGTCCCGCCGCGAGTGAATCTGCCTAACGAGGAGCTGACCTGGCAATGCGAGCAGGCGGTGCGCAACTACGACCCCTGCATTTCGTGCGCGACGCATTTTCTGAAACTGAAAGTCATCCGCGAATGAAGGACGCACCGCAGACACTGATCATCTGCGTCGGCAATCCCTTGCGCGGCGACGACGGAATCGGTTGCGTCGTCGCCCGGCGTTTGCGTGAGATGAAGTTGCCTGACGTCACCGTGCGCGAAGAGAGCGGCGAAGGCACGGCGTTGATTGATGCATGGAGGACGCCGCAGCCGTGATCCTGATCGACGCCGCCCAATCCGGCGCCGCGCCGGGCACCATTCATCGGCTCGACGCGAGCCGTGGTCCGGTGCCTGTCGCGCTTCTTCCATTACTCGACCCACGCCTTCAGCGTGGCCGAAGCGGTGGAGCTGGCCCGCGCGCTCGATCAACTTCCGTCGCGCCTTATTCTCTATGGGATCGAAGGCCGCGACTTCAGCGCCGGCGAAAGACTTTCTCCTGAAGTCGGAGCAGCCGTGGATGAATTGATCAGCCGTGTGCGGCAGGACCTGCGAGTCATTCTGAAAATGGAGACGAGCGCGTGATCCTGGCGTTGGTCTTTGCGCTCGCGATCGGATTCTCGCTCACCGTGCTCGGGAGCGGCGGATCGATCATTACGCTTCCGGTGCTGGTCTATGCGGCCCACATCCCGCCGCAGGAAGCGGTCGGGATGTCGCTCGCGGTCGTCGGCGGAACGAGTCTCGCCGCGACGGTGCTGAATATGCGCAGCGGTCACGTCCATCTGCAGGCCGCCACCCTTTTTAGCCTGACGGGCATCGTCGGCGCGCTCGCCGGGGCGCAGCTTACGCATCTCGTCTCGCCCGCGGTGCTCATGCTGATTTTTGCCGGGCTCATGATCGTGGTCGCCACCCTCATGCTGCGCGGGGGAAAAATGCACGAGCCGGATTCAGCCGAGAAATGTCACTGGCAGCGTTGCTCGCTGACCGGCCTCGGCGTTGGCGTGCTGACCGGTTTTCTCGGGGTTGGTGGCGGATTTCTCATCGTCCCCGCGCTTGTCTTCTTCGGTCGCCTCCCGCTCAAGTCTGCCTTCATCACTTCGCTTTTCGTGATCGCGGTGAACTCTTTCGCCGGCCTCGCCGGGCATCTGCATCGGGCGCCCTTCAACTGGCGCGTCGCCGGAATGTTCCTCGGCGCGTCGCTCATCGGCATGTTTGCCGGCCGCCTTGTGGCCCAGCGGCTTGCGGTCGCACAACTGCGGGTCGCCTTCGCCTGGTTCGTGCTCGCGGTCGGCGCCTTTGTCATCGCCAGGAACTGGAGTTACTTTTTCTAACCGACAGACGCCAACCGCCTAACGAAACCTCAACCACCAATTCACGCCATGTATTTGCAACGTTTTTTTATCGAGGGTCTCGCGCACGCTTCCTATCTTTTCGGGGCCGACGGTGAAGCCGCCGTCGTCGATCCAAAGCGCGATATCGATGATTACCTCGCCGCCGCCGAGAAGGAGGGTCTGCGCATCGTCGCCATCTTCAACAGTCATCCGCATGCCGATTTTGCCTCCGGCTTTCGCGAGCTGGCGGACCGGACCGAAGCGAAAGTTTACGTCTCGCATCTGGCGCCGGTGAACTACGAGCACGTCGCGGCGAAGGATGGCGACCGGGTCAAGATCGGGTCGCTCGAGGTCGAGCTAATTGAAACGCCGGGACATTCGCCGGACAGCCTGTCGTTTCTTGTCCACGAAGGCGGCAAGCCAATCGCCATCTTCACCGGCGACCTGCTCTTCGTGGACGACGTCGGCCGGCCCGATCTGCGCGACGCCGATGAAGATCCAAGCGCGCTCGCGGGCAAGCTCTACGATTCGCTCCACCACAAAATCCTCGACCCTGCCGGACGACGTGAAAGTCTATCCCGCGCACGGCGCCGGCTCGCTTTGCGGTCGCGCGATTTCCGACGCGCCCTTCTCGCTCGTCGGCCAGGAACGAAAAATGAACTGGGCCATGCAAATCGCGGACCGGAACGAATTCGTCAGGCAAATGACCGCCAACCTGCCCGATCGGCCGGCCTACTTTTCCTATGATGTCGGCGTCAACCTGGAAGGGGCGGAGCCATTCAGCGCCCTCCCACCGCTCGACGAGATGACGGAGGAGGAATTGAAGCACGCGGTCAAAGACGATGCGGTCGTGCTCGACGTCCGCTCACCGGCCAAGTTTGGCGCCGGACATTTCCCCGGCAGCATCAACATCGGCCTCGGCAGTCCCTCTTTTTCCACCTGGAGCGGTTTCATGGTGCCGGGGGAAAAAGCGATCGCGCTCGTCGTCGGCGCGGCGGAGGAGGCGAAGAAGGCGCGTCTCGAACTCGCGCGGATCGGCTTCGACAACCTCCTGGGCTACATCAAGGCCAACGCGCTCACGGAGACGGAGAAGCTCCCGCAGATCAGCGCGCAGGAGTTGAAAGCGAATCTGCAGAATGACGGACCGCTCGTGGTCGATGTCCGCACGCCTAACGAGTGGCAGAGCAGCCACATCGAGGGCGCGCGCCACGTGCCGCTCGCGGCGTTCGCGAAACAACCGCCGGATCTGCCTAACGACCGCCCGATCGCCATCATTTGCGGGAGCGGTTATCGCAGCTCCATCGCCACCAGCCTGCTCCAGGCGCGCGGTTTCAAAGAGGTCGAGAATGTGGCCGGCGGCATGATCGCTTTCTCCGAATTGGACCACTAATCAGAGGCCAACATGGCACTCGAACTCCAGGAAAGCGGCGGCGGCAAGGTTTTGGAAGTCAAGGTGCGCGACAAACTAACGCATGCTGACTACCAGTATTGCGTGGCGGAATTCGAGCGCCTGCTCAAGGAGCACGGCAAGCTGCGGCTGCTCTACGACCTGGTGAACTTCCACGGCTGGGAAGCCGCCGCGCTCTGGGACGAAATCAAGTTTGACGTCAAACATCTTTCCGATATCGAGCGGATGGCCCTGGTCGGCGACAAGACCTGGAAGAAGTGGATGGCGGAATTCTGCAAGCCGTTCACCCGTGCGACCGTGCGCTATTTCCCGCACGACAAGGTTGAGGAAGCGCGCTCCTGGCTGCGGGAAACATGACCCGCGACTATCCGTCAAGTGGGAGGGCGGAACGCGTCGCGGTTGAAAATGAGTCGCAACAAACGTATCCAATTGCCGTGAAACAATCGGTTGCCAGCTGGATCCTAATCATTATCGCGATAGTCGGATTGGCTGGGTGGCCCAGGCAAGCTGGGTTTGCCCAGCCAGCGCCATCTCCCAGCGCCTCACCATCCTCGCCCGGTGCCTCACCATCGCCGTCACCGCCGTCCAAGGCGGCTGATCGGATGGAGGAAATTCTGCAGCTCTTTGAGACCTGCGATTACTCCAGGATTGGCCCGCTGCTGCAGACGAGCTTCAAGCCGGAGTTCGTCGCCGCTCAGGGGGAACACGGCTTCATGAGTTACCTCGCAGATACGGTGCGCCGGACCGGTGGGATCCACCGGGGCAAGGTTCTCCCCAATGGGAACGAAGCGATCGGGTTTTTCCAGTCAACGCTGACGGAGCGATGGGGCGCGATCTCGCTCTCGGTGGAGGCAGCTCCGCCCTACCGGATCAGCTCGCTCCAGATTCAAAAAGCCAAGTCGCCGAAGAGTGCCGCGCTCGCGGCCCCAACGAGCGACAAAACGCGCCTGGCCCAGATCGCGGCCTATGCGTCGAAGCTGGCCAAGGCGGACTTGTTTTCGGGGGTAATCGCCATCGCCCGGAACGATAAACCGATTTTCACAAAAGCTTACGGGCTGGCGGAACGCAATTTCGCAGTCGCAACCGCTGCCGATACCCGGTTTGCCCTCGGCAGCATTAACAAGAGCTTTACGGCAATCGCCATCGCTCAGCTGGTGGAAGCCGGAAAGCTCTCTTACGACGATCCCCTGAGCAAGTTCATCGAATACCCGGATCGGGCGAGCGCCGCCAAGATCAAGATCAAGCACCTGCTGTCGCAAACATCGGGCCTGGGCGATTACAACACAGATAAGTACTTCGCGAACGTGCGTCGCCTCAGAAATCTGCAGGCCTACCTTGCGATCCTGGATCACAAGCCGCCAGGCTTCGAACCGGGCACCGACTGGCAGAATAGCGGCGTCGGCTATGTGCTGCTCGGCCGCATCATCGAGATCGCGAGCGGCGAGGATTATTACGAATACATTCAGCACCACATCTTCGAGCCCGCCGGGATGCAGCATAGCTTTCAGGATTTCTTCCTTCGAGTGAATCCCAAGTCAGCGGTGCGCTATGAGGATTACTTTGAGAAGGATCATTTCGTGACGGGCATTTATGGCTACCTCTCGCCCCCGCCCGTCCGTGGCGCACCGGATAACGCCACCGTCGCCACCGCTGAAGACATGGTTCGTTTTGTGGCCGCGCTCCGAAACGGTAAACTGGTCTCTCCGGAGACCTATCAGCTCATGACGACTCCGAAACCGGAACTCGGCGCCAAGACCTATGGCTACGGGTTCATGATGAATTTGGGAACCGATGAAGCTCGCGATGTCATCGGTCACAGCGGCGATGCTCCGGGAATCTGTACCGATTACGCTCTCATCCGTGACCTCAAGGTGCCGTACACGATTGTGCTCCTCTCGAATTCCTCGACCATAGGTCACGCCATCACGGAAACCATTGTTTCGCTTTACAAAGACGCGCCGGCTCAAGAGTGACAGAAGGCGTCTTGCATCGCCGCCAGAACTCAATGGCAGATCCATCCCTGTTGTTGACCCGCTAACCGCGCCTGCGGAAGTGGATCGCAGATTACTCGGTCTTGTGACCAAGGATGAGGAGCGCGCCGGTCGTCTCGGAGGCGATGCGGAGCGCGAAATCGCTGATCGCGCGCCGGCGGGCCTTGAGTTGTTGCAACCCCAGGATCACGAGGTCGCAGTCGGCCGCTCGCCGGATGATCTCGCCGGCTGGATCGAGACCACGCTCAACCGTCACTTCAACGCGGCCGCCCATTTCGTCGCCAGCCCGTCTGCGCACCAGTCGGCGGGCGCGCCGCAATTCCTCATCCGAGGCCGAGGGGGAGAGGAAACAAACATAATTGACCTCGATCTCGGTCTTTCGCCGCAGGTTTCCCAGGACGCGCGCCCGGAGCGGACTATGACTGCCGCGGCCGCCGACCGGGATCAGGATGCGGCGGGTGTTGTGAAAGCGCCAGGTCTTGGGCGAGCGCAGCAGGATGGTGTCGCAGGGGGCGTTGCTCAGCAGTTCGTTCAGTTCGGGATCGGACGCCTGCTCGTTAATCTTGCGCAATCCCAAGACGATCGCCTCGCACTGGTGGAGCCGGGCGACGCGCAGGATTTCCGCCCAGTGATTTGTGGAAACGGTCAGTAAAGCTTCCGGCTCGAGATCGGAGGCAAACGAAGCCGTCAGCGCCTCGCACTGGACGACCTCCATCTCGATCAGACTTTGCGGCGCCTCATTTTCGATCCAGGTCTCGGGTGGCCTGACGACCGATAGGAGGAGAACGCGGCCAACGTTAGGCGGGCTGACCGCGTTGGCCACCGCCACGATCGAACCGGCGTTCTCCGCGTCATCCACCGGCAGCAGAATGAGCGGGTTGCGGCCGCGATATTTGATGAGTAACGGATCGACGCCTTCGGCCGAGGCGTCGAAGACCTGCGCCCGGCCGCCGAATCGGAAGGCATACAAACCCCCGCCGATCGCGAGCCACATGACCGTGATGACGCCGGCCGCCGGGACGGAAACGCTTTGAAAGAATGCGAGCCCGAGGCAGGACGCTCCGCCGACCATTGGCACGAGCGGGAAGAACCCGACCCGGAACGGCATGTGGACCGGATCCATCCGGCGCCGCAGCAGGATGTTGATGTAATGGGCAAAAGAAAACGTGATGAGAAAGATCAGGCTGGAGGCGGCGCCCGCCGTGGCCACGTCCGGCACCAGAAGGAGGATGAGGATGACGATCGCCGCCACGCTCAGGACGGCGACACGCGGCAGGCTTCGCTGCGGATCGAGCCTTCCGAGCCTGGGCGAGAGAGTGCGATCGTTGGCCATCGCGAAAGCGACCCGCGAAGCCGCGAACAGGTTCGCCTGCAACGCGGACAGCATCGAGAGAAGGCCGGCCGCCATGACCAGCCAGAAGCCGAATTCTCCCAGGAATCGCCGGGTGGCGATCGCGACCACGCCCGCCGGCTGCTCGCGGCTCAGTCCGGCAATGGTTTCGCCGGGGCCGACTCCGACCGTGGCCAGAACGAAGAGGAGCGGGAGATAAATCAGGAGCGCAATGAGGAGCGAACCGATCATGGCCCGGGGAATGTTGCGCCCCGGATTTTTCACCTCGCCTCCGACGGCCGCGATGAGGTCGAAGCCCTGGAGCGCGATGAAAGTAAATCCCATCGCCTGAAACAAACCGGTCGCGCCGCCGGGAAAGAAAGGCGTGAGATGCGCTTTGATTTCCGTGCCGGACAATTTCGTCAGGCCCCAGAGGCCGCCGACGATGACGAGCGCGAAGACGGCCGATTTGGTGATGTTGATCCAGTGCCCGCTGCCGCCGCCTTTGCGCAACAGACTGCCGGAGAACCACAAGGTCGAGCCAATCGCCAAAAGCGTCGGACCCCAGCGCGATTGGAGGAGCCCGGGCAAATCGCCAAACTGCCGTGGCCACGCCGCTTCGAGAGAGAGGACGAGAAACTTGGCGAAACCGAGCGCATAAAGCACCGCCGCGACCAGGGAGGCAAACCAGACCACCCAGCCGACGGCGAAGGCGACCCGGACGTTCAGCACCTTCTTCGCGAAAGTGTAAGTGCCACCCGACTCCGGAAAAGCCGCCGCCATTTCCGCAAAGCTCAAGGCGGTGAGGAAAGC
Source organism: uncultured Verrucomicrobiae bacterium (assembly GCA_963772915.1). Taxonomy (GTDB): domain Bacteria; phylum Verrucomicrobiota; class Verrucomicrobiia; order Chthoniobacterales; family UBA10450; genus Palsa-1392. Next base: position 746,288 of record CAVYZI010000004.1, on the reverse strand, counting down.
AATGCTGCCGTTGAGAGCGAAGGCCAGGATCGCGCTCGGACCTGTGGTGGAGAACGCCACGCCGGCGAGAGCGAGGATGCCGCCTCCGACGATCGCCCCGACACCCAACCCCGGTCGCCCCGGCGAGCCCCATGGTTCGCTGGATCCCGGAGTCTTTCGCCATGGCCGGCTCGATTATACCTCGATCTCGCTGCGCAGGCGATGAGTTGCGAACACCGGGAGACCCTCACGCCATTTGCGACCGAATGAATCAGGCGAGTAGCCAAAAACAGGGATTTTCCGTTTTTTCGCTAACGAAATATCAAAATGGTCTAGGGCGTGTTGCTCAAAAGGCGCGGGCGAACCTTGTGCTGAGGATCGTTAGGTGGAAGCGAGACACGATAAGGAAGGCGACGCGAAACCAGAGGGTGGCATCAAGGGAGTTCGCAGAGGAGGGCCACGTGTTTTCGTGCGGTAGTAAAGGCCGGCGTGAATCAGATGGCTCCGGCGGGAAAAGTCAGCCTTTTCTTTCCCACAACTCAGCCAGATGGGCGCAGGCGGTTACGGCTGACTCCATATCCTGAACCGCGACCCATTCCAGCGGCCCGTGCGCGTTGTGCTCACCGCAGAACAGGTTCGGGGTCGGCAGGCCCAGCTCGGTCAGGCGCGAGCCATCGGTGCCGCCACGCACGACATGGTCATAGGGTTTGAGTCCCGCGGTCGCGAAGGCTTCGCGAGCCAGCTCCACCGGGCGCATGTCTTTGCGCAACCAGTAAGCCATGTTGCGATACTGTTTGCGGATCTTGCAGCGGATGCGCGCCCGCGGCTCGGTCGCTTGCAACCCCCGGCAAAGGCCCTGCAAAATTTTGCCCTTCTCCGCCAGCCCTTTCAGCTCGAAATCGCGCAGGAGAAATTTCACGACGGCCCGCTCCGTCCGGCCTTCGACATGGATCGGGTGAATGAATCCCTCCCTTCCCTCGGTTGTCTCCGGCGCGCAACGTTCGCGCGGGAGCGCGGCGAGGAGCTTGCCCGCCAGATAGACGGCGTTCACCATGCCCTTGGACCTTCGCTTCCATGGTGTGCGTGGTGATGCCGTCGATGATGACCTCGGCTCCATCGCCGGAAAACGTTTCCCAACAAATCTCCCCCGGCGCACCGCCGTCCAGGGTGTAAGCGGCGTCCGCCCCGAGCGTGCGCAGATCCAGTTTGTCCACGCCGCGGCCGATCTCTTCGTCGGGATTGAAACAGACTCGAATCAGACCGTGCTTCCGTTTCGTCTCCCGGAGCAAGCGCTCGACTAAAGTCATGACTACCGCCACACCCGACTTGTCGTCGGAGCCCAGCAATGTCGTGCCGCTGGCGGTCACGATGTCTTTGCCCACGGCCGTTCGCAGCTCCGGCGATGTCGCGGGGTCCAGGGTCAGGCCCGATTTATCCGGGAACTTAATGACGCCGCCGTCGTACTTGCGATGAACGATGGGTTTCACGTTTTTGCCGGAGCAGTCCGGCGCCGTATCCACGTGGGCGAAAAAAGCCACCGTCGGCACGCGAGCTTTGCGCGTGTTGGCGGGTATGCTCGCCATGACGTAACCGTGCTTCGTCATCTGCACGTCCGCCGCGCCCAGTTCAGTCAACTCCTGCTTCAGCATCTCCAGCAGCACCCATTGGCCCGGCGTGCTCGGAAAGGAATTACTGTTCTCGTCCGACTGGGTGTCGACCTGGACGTAGCGCAGGAACCGTGAAAGGAGGTTGTCAGTCATGCCCGGACTCTCCACGCCGACGGCGGAACGCTCAACTCTTCTTGGATTCGTTGCCCTCCCGATGCTGAGGCATCCTCCGTTCTACCCAGGGGCTTCGGCTACATTGAGTTTCGCCTAACGAGTCGTTATTGCAGGTTGTAGACTTCGACCAGTGCCACGCCGCTGGTGTTGTTCTGTCCGCGCACGATCGCGGTGTAGGCTCCCGGGGCTGCGGTGAAGACGATGGCGGATTCCAGATCGTTGAAGGGCGCAAAGCCCGTCGCCTCGATTTCTACCTGCTGGCTGCTTCCATCCGGGCGGGTCTTCCAATTGTCATTCGTCGCCACCGTGGTGCCGTTAGCATCGTGCAGTTCAAGGGTCGGATTCTGCAGGGTGCCGCTGAGGGGCAACGAAGGTCCGATCGCTCGCACGAGCACGATCGAGCTTCCTTTGCTCGTGGGCCCGGAGATGAAACCGCCGATCATGACATTGTCTCCGGTTTCCACAAATCCGCGGGTGCTGATGTTGCCGAGCTGCGAGTTTGCCAGTTGCGCGAGGTCATACACTTCGACCAGTCCGACCCCGGCCTGGCCGGTCTTGGAACGCAGGATCGCGGTATATCCGGTGCTGTTTGCGGGCAGGGTCGCGATCATGGCCGACTCCAGGTCGTTGGCCGGCGCAAGACCCGTCGCCTCCACCGCGACCTGCTGCGATTGCCCGGTCTGCTCGTTGATTTTCCAATTGTCGTTCGTGGCGACCAGGCCCGTCGCATCATACAACTCGAGGGTCGGATCGGTCAGCGTGCCGGGGAGGGGGAGCGAGGGGCCGATCCCGCGCACGAGCACCGTCTTCGGGTCGGGGCCGGTAAAAATAAAGCCGCCGATGGGCACCTGATCGCCGCTCAGGACCTGTAAACGAGTCGAGATATTGAGGAGCTGGGCCGGGTTGGTGTTGCCGACGGTCAGATTAACGGTGCCGAGGTTCGACTCGACAAATCCGGTTCCCTCCGTCGCGGCAAAGGTGAACGAATCCGAGCCCGAGTATCCAAGCTGGGCAAAGTAGGTCGCGAAATTCCCAGCCAGCGCGACCGAGCCGTGAGCCGGTTGCTGGACGATGCGGAAGGTGGAAACACTGCCGGTCGCGGTCAGGGTAATGGAACCGGACAAACCGTTAATCACGAGCGAGAGACTGGTCGGGACGACGGGTGGCACTTTGGGCGAGCCTTCTCCGCCGGGGCCGTTATGACAGTCGTAGCAGGTAATTTTTTGTCCGCGCCAAAAGCTCTTCGTTCCGCCTTCTTCGAGTGAAAAGCTGCGCGCGCCCTGGGTATGGGAGAGGACCGTGCCGCTGTAGTTCGTGTTGTGGCAGACCTGACATTGGGCCGCGTTGCCCTCTGCGACATCGCCATGGCGTGAGACCCAGCTTTGATCAAGCGGATGCAGGCCGTGGGGACCGCCGGTCGTAGTCGTCGGGACCGTGGTGTGGCAGGCGCTGCACTCCGCGAGCTTTCCGACGTGTCCCTGGAGAGCGACACTTTGCAGGTTGTCGTTAGGCTGAGAGGAAGTGAATTCCGCGTGCGTGGAACCGTGGCAGGCGGAGCATTGCAGCCCGCCATGGCCGACCGAAAAACGGTAAAGCGAAAAGCCCGCTGCCGGCGTGTTCGGAGTGGTCGCGAAGCGGGTATTCGTCGGCACCCGCAAGTGGCCGGGCGCATCGAAGGCGTCACTGAAACGGATCTGGCCGCTGTTGCTCACCGCGTCGCCGGTGTGGCAGGCCTGGCAGTTGGGTTCATTCAGCCAACCGGTGCGAGTGGCTGCTCCGACCGTGCTCATCGTCCCGTGGCAGCTCTGGCATTGCATGAGCATCGATCCATCGAGGGTCGAGACCGCCGCCCCCATCGCGCCGCGCAGGCAGCGCGTGGTCGACCCGGGATGACATTGGTAGCAGCTCGTCCGATTGGTGGAATCATCCATGATTTTACCGCTGCTCGGATCGATCACGGTCGCGTGCGTGGAATGAATCGATGTCGTTAGCTGGGGCGTGTTCGGCGCCCCGGGAGTGCCGAGCGCCTCCGATTGGTGACAGGTGGCGCAGAGGATCGCTTTTCCATCCAGGACGACGCTGTCGTATAAGCCGGTGTTGCGATACCCGAAGAGCGCGAGCCCCGCGGTGTAGGCCGGATTCGAGATATTTTTCTGGTCGTGCAGTTTGAGAATGTTGAGCCGGAAATCGTGTTTCGGGTCCGGGTCGTAGACCCAATCAGGGGAAGGCTTGGCGTCCGCCTGCCCGGTGCCGGAAGCGTGGCAACTGCTGCAATTCAACTCGCTCGAAACCGGCAGGACGATGCTGGTTTGCGCGAGCAGGTTCTTGGCCGCATCCCGCGCCACGAGTTTAAAGAGCGGATAGGTGTTCGTTAGGCCGGCGTCGTCGATCGGGGTCAGCGGCACGCCCAGGGCCTCGAAGCTGTTCGCCGGAGCCCCGGCGGCGTGGAAGGTCATCGACTGCGGCGTATTCGTTAGGCCGGGCATCGATGTCCCGCCCAGGCCGGTATCCAGGGGCGGCGTCACGCCAAAAAGCGAGAAGGCGTGATCCCAGAAATTGGTCTTGCCGATCGAACTCTTGTTGATCGATCCCGAGGGATCGGCCACCGCCTCGTAGGTCACCGTCACACCCGCCGGGAGGGAGAGCACGAGCTTGCCATTATTATCGATGAGTTGGGCATTGACCGTGTTGTAGGGCGGCAGGATTGAGAAAATGGCGTAGTCATCATCCATGCAGTGCATCCCGAGGTTGTTCCAGCCCATCAGGGTCCAATGCGCAGCCGCGTGCGCGGCGCTTCGGAGCAGCACAAAGGCCAGCGCGATCGCCACCGGCTTCGCCCAGCGCGGCAGCGCGCGACGAGAAAAAAAATTAGATGTAATTTGGCCTACCTCTCTGCCGAAGAGTATCGTTCCTGCGCCGGAAACCGCTGGGCAGATTCTGTGAATTGCTACGCGCCCTTTGTCTTTCCCGCTTGCACCCTTGGTTATCCGCCGGGGCTGATGGCAGAGTTTCATGTCTGTGAGAACGACAACTTCAACGCAGGAAAATCGAGGGGAAAGAAAGCCGAACCTCGCGGCCATGCTCGCGCCGCGCTCTGTCGCCGTGATTGGTGCGACCGAATCGCCCGACAGCGTCGGCCGGGCCCTGATGGAGAATCTGTGCTCGTTCTCCGGGGCGGTTTATCCGGTCAACCCGAAGCGCGCCACCGTGCTCGGAGTCAAAGCGTTCCCAACGATCGCGGATCTGCCTGACGAGATCGATCTCGCTCTCATCGCGACCCCGGCCAAAACCGTGCCGCAGATCGTGGCCGATTGCGCGGCGGCCGGGGTCAAAGGCGCGATCATCATTTCCGCCGGGTTCAAGGAGATCGGCGCGCGCGGCCGCGAATTGGAAGAGGAGGTCGCGGCGCGGCGGGGCGCGCTGCGCATCATCGGGCCGAACTGTGTCGGTGTGATGCTGCCGCACCTCGGCCTCAACGCCAGTTTCATCCAGCCGCTGGCGCGGCCCGGCAACCTCGGGTTCATCAGCCAGAGCGGCGCGCTCTGCAGTGCGATCCTCGATTGGAGCCTGACGAATCAGCTCGGCTTCAGCGCTTTCATCTCGATCGGCTCGATGCTGGACGTGAACTGGGGCGATCTGATTTACCAACTGGGCGACGACCCGCGCACGCGCAGCATCCTGCTTTACATGGAGTCGATCGGTGACGCGCGCTCTTTTCTCTCGGCCGCGCGGGAAGTGGCCCTGACCAAGCCGATCATCGTGATCAAGGTCGGCCGGACCGAGGCGGCGGCGAAAGCGGCCGCTTCCCATACCGGCGCGCTCACCGGGAGCGACGAAGTCTGCGACGCGGCCTTTCGCCGCGCCGGCGTTTTGCGGGTCAACACGATCGGCGAGTTGTTCAACATCGCCGAGTTGTTAGGCAAACAGCCCCGCCCGCGCGGTCCACGTCTCGCGATCGTGACCAATGGCGGCGGCCCCGGCGTGCTCGCGACCGACACTCTGATCGCGAATGGTGGTGAGAGCGCCCGGTTGTCGAGCGAAAGCATGGCCGCCCTCGATCGCGTCCTGCCGCCGCATTGGAGTCACGGCAATCCGATCGACGTCATCGGCGACGCGGATGCGGAACGCTACTGCCGCGCGGTCGAGATCGTGGCGCGCGATCCGGGCAACGATGGGCTGCTCGTCGTCCTCACACCGCAGTCGGTCACCCGCCCTAACGAGGTCGCAACCGGGCTGACCGCTTTCGCAAAACTCGAAGGCAAACCGATCCTGGCCAGTTTCCTCGGCGGCGCGAGTGTGGCGGAAGCGATGGCAATTCTCGACCGGGTCGCGATTCCGACCTTCTCCTATTCCGACAGTGCGGCGCGCGCCTTTTGTTATCTCTGGCAATACACCCACGCCCTCCGCGCACTCTACGAAACGCCCGCGCTCGCGCAGAGCGCGGAAATCTTCGCCGGCCGCACGCACGCAACCGGGATCATCGAAGGCGTGCGCAGAGCGGGTCGCACTTTGCTGACTGAACCCGAATCGAAAGAGCTGCTCGCTTCTTATGGAATTCCGATTGTGCCGACCATGATCGCGCGGAGCGAAGAAGAAGCGGTCAGCCAGGCGGCGGAGATCGGCGGCGCAGTCGTGCTGAAAATCTATTCGCACACCATCACGCACAAGACGGACGTCGGCGGCGTGAAGCTTAATCTCAAAAACGAAGCCGCGGTCCGCGCTGCCTATCGCGAGATCGAGCAGGCGACGCGCGCGCATGGTCGGGCGGAAGATTTTCTCGGGGTCGTCGTGCAACCGATGATCCCGCTCGACGGTTACGAGTTGATTCTCGGCAGTAGCATTGATCCGCAGTTTGGGCCGGTCCTGCTCTTCGGAGCGGGCGGGCAATTGGTCGAAGTTTTCCGCGATCAAGCGCTCGGCCTGCCGCCGCTCAATCGCACTCTTGCCCGTCGCATGATGGAGCGGACGCGGATCAACCGCGCTTTGCAAGGCGTGCGCGGCCGCGCCCCGGTCGATCTCGCCGCGCTGGAAGAGTTGCTCGTCCGGTTTAGCCAGTTGGTGGTGGAGCAGCCGCGGATCAAAGAGATTGATATCAACCCACTCCTCGCCTCCCCGTCGCGGCTCGTCGCGCTCGATGCGAGAGTCGTTCTGCATCCGGAGGAAATTCCGGCGAACCAATTGCCGCGTCCGGCAATTCGACCTTATCCCGCGCAATACATCAGCCAGATCGAGCTCGCGGATGGAACGCCGATTACCATCCGCCCGATCCGGCCGGAGGACGAGCCGGCCATGGTCCGCTTTCATCAGAATCTTTCGGAGCAAAGCGTCCGCTTCCGCTACTTCGCGCAGGTCAGCGTGGAGCACCGGACAGGACACGAACACCTCATTCGCACCTGTTTCAACGATTACGACCGCGAGATTGCGCTCGTCGCCGAGCGGGCGGACAGCGAAGCGCGTTCCGAGATCATCGCGGTCGGGCGGTTGATCAAGACGCACGGAATCGAGGAAGCGGAATTCGCCATCATCGTGGCCGACGCCTGGCAGGGCCAGCGACTAGGGAGCGCTTTGCTGAAGCTGCTCGTCGAAGTGGCGCGGGCCGAAAAACTCCACCGGGTGACCGGCCGCATCCTGGCCGACAACACGACCATGATGGAGGTGAGCCGGCGGATCGGTTTCACCCTCCAGCCGCGGCCGGAGGGAGGCGAGTGGGAAGCGGAGATCAGGTTGCCGCGGAAGCACAACAAGCGGTGAGCTTCGGACAAATTTTGCAAAGAACTCGCCCAGAAGAGAGCTAGCTGTAGATATGAGCATCCAACGCATCATCTTTCTCGTTGCCGGCACCCTCGTGCTGACCAGTGTCGCCCTCGGCCATTTCGTAAACCAATGGTGGCTCCTTCTCGCGGCCTTCGTCGGTTTCAACATGTTCCAGACCGCCTTCACCGGCTTCTGTCCGCTCGAGCGCATCCTCATCAAACTGGGCATTGGCCAAACGGCTGAACCGTGCGGCGCGACAGCACGCTGATTGCCGATGATGCTTCTGCGCCTGCTCATCGTCGTCGCGGTCGCTTTCGTCCTCGGCGCGTGTCATTCGAAAAAGGAAAGCGCGGAAACACTCCCGCCCGTCGCCGTCCGCACCGTCACGATTGAGAGCAAGGCGCGGCCCTCGAGCGAGGAAGTCGTCGGCACGGTGCGGGCGAAATTACACGCCGTCATCGAGGCGAAAGTGAGCGGCCGGATCGAGGCCTTCCTCGTCGCGCCGGGGCAGACTCTGCACGCCGGTGATCTGATCGCGCAGCTCGATTCGCACGAGATCCAGGCGCGGCTCGACCAGGCGCTGGCGATGCGCGAACAGGCGACGCGCGACCTCGAACGGGGACGCGAGCTGTTCGCGAAAAAGGTCACCACCCAGGGCGAGTTCGACGCCGTCCAGGCGCATGAGCGAGTCGCCGTCGGATCGGTGAAGGAAATCGAAACGATGCTCGGCTACACCAAAGTCGTCGCCCCGTTCGACGGCGTGGTCACGCGCAAGCTGGCCGATGTCGGCGACCTCGCCACGCCCGGCAAGCCGATTGCCGAAATGGAAGATCCGAGCGCGCTCCGTTTCGAGGCCGACGTGCCCGAGGCGCTCATCGGCAGTCTCAAGCTCGGCGCCAAACTGCCGGTGCGAGTCAGCGCGGTGCCCGGGGAAATTGAAGGGACAGTCGTCGAGATCGCGCCGGTGGCAGATCCGGCCAGCCGCACTTTTCTTGTGAAGCTCGATCTGCCGCCAAAAGATGGCCTGCGCAGCGGACAGTTCGGCCGCGTCCTCGTGCTGACGGGAACAACGAACAACATCTGGGTGCCGGCGGCAGCTCTCGTCGTGCGCGGACAAATGGAGACCGTCTTCGTCGCGGCGAACGGGCACGCGCAACTCCGTCTCGTCCGCACCGGCAAGCGCACCGACACCGAGGTGGAAATCCTTGCCGGCCTGAGCCGTGGCGAGAAGGTCATCACCGAGGGCGCGGGCGAATTGCGCGACGGTCAACCCGTCAAGCTCCACTAATCATGCACTCGCTCCTTTCACGCTCTTCCAAGGCTTGTCGCGCCGGTTTTACATTGTTGGGTAAGCCGCTATCTTACCCGAAATGCAAACGGTCATTTCCTCCAAAGGTCAGGTCGTCCTTCCAGCCACTCTCCGTGAGCGAGACCGAATTGTTCCCGGCGAAAAGTTTGATATCGAACGGATCGACAAAGGCCAGTACCTGCTCAAGCGACATCCGGTGCCGGACAACGACGGTCTGGTCGACTGGCTGCTCGCCTGCCCCGAGAAGGATTGGTTCCAGCCCATCGCTTCCGAATCGACCGATTCCCTGTGAAGTATCTTGTCGATGCCAACGTCCTGAGCGAGCCGACCAAGCCGGTGCCCGAGACTCGCGTGCTCGATTGGCTTCGACGTCACGAGCGGCATCTGGCGGTCAATCCGATCGTTCTCGGCGAACTCGAATACGGCATTCTCCTTCTTCCCGCCGGTCGACGCCGCGCCCGATTGGAGCGCTGGTTCAGCGAGGGAGTGCCGCGCCTCCGCGTCCTCGATTTCGACACGGCGACGGCGGCGACCTGGGCGCGTTTGCTCGCGCGGCTAAAACGGAAAGGCAGCGCGATGCCGATCAAGGACAGCCTCATCGCCGCGAGTGCGATCGCGCACCAGTTGATCATCGCGACACGGAACACCCCCGATTTCAAAAAAGCGGGCGTCGCGCTGGAGAACCCGTTCCGGCCTTAGTCGAACGCGCCACCCCGGGGATTCGCCGCCTGCCAGGCGATTGACTCGGATGAGCCGGGATCCATCGCCGTCAACTGCCGGTCCCGCCGGTCGCATTGCGGCGACGTTCATCAATTCCAAGCTCACCCCGCTGGTCGTGGTCGCGGCCGTCCTCCTCGGCCTCGGGGCGATCATCCTCCTTCCGCGCGAGGAAGAGCCCCAGATCAAGGTGCCGATCGTCGACGTGATGGTGAACATGGCCGGCTTCAGCGCGAAGGAAGTCGAGGAGCGCGCGACGCGACCGATGGAAAAGCTCCTCTGGGAAATTCCCGGCGTGGAATACATCTACTCCACCTCGCGCGACAGCGAGAGCCTCGTCATCGTCCGTTTCAAGGTCGGCTCCAATCCCGATGATTGCCTCGTTAGGCTGACGGAGAAACTGCGCTCGAATTTTGATCGCATCCCGCACGGCGTCGGCACGCCGCTGGTCAAGCCGAAATCGATCGACGATGTGCCGATTCTTGCCCTCACCTTTCACAGCGCGCGCTACGATCATCTCACTCTCCGGCGATTGGTGGCGGAAGTGGACGACGCGGTCAAAGCCGTTCCGCTCGTCGCCGAGACGACGATCATCGGCGGCGCGCGGCGCGAAGTGCGCGTGCTGCTCGACCCGGTGCGACTCGCTTCGCGCAACCTGAGCGCGGCCGGGCTCATCCCGATGCTGCAGCAGGCCAACCGCCAGTATCGTTCCGGTGGCCTAACGACCAACGACCAGGAGTTCGTGATCGAAACCGGCGCCTTTCTGACCAGCGCGAAGGACGTCGGTAATGTCGTGGTCGGCGTTTTCGGCGGGCGCCCCGTCTATCTGCGCGAGGTCGCGAAGATCGTCGATGGCGCGGAGGAACCGTCGAACTACACCTTCTTCTGGGGAGCGCACGCGCCTCGCGTGCCAATCGCGGCGCCTCGCCGCGATTCCTCTTCGGGCGATGCAGTCGGCGAGGCACCGACTGCAGCACGCGAGGCGCGTGCGCTCCCCAGCGAAGAACCAGCTGTCACGCTCAGCATCGCGAAACGCCCGGGTGCGAACGCGATCGCTGTCACGCAGGAGGTGCTACGCAAGATCGAGACACTGAAAGGCACGCTCATCCCGCGCGATGTCGAAGTCTCGATCACCCGCAACTACGGCGAAACCGCAGCGGACAAATCGAACGAACTCCTCTTCCACATGGGCCTCGCCGTCATCGGCGTCTCGCTCCTCATCTGGCTCACGCTCGGCTGGCGCGAATCGATGATCGTCGCCCTCGCCATCCCGGCCACGCTCGCGCTCACCCTGCTCGTTTTTTACCTGCTCGGCTTCACCCTCAATCGCATCACGCTTTTCGCCCTCATCTTCTCCATCGGCATCCTGGTCGATGACGCGATCGTGGTGGTGGAAAACATCGTCCGCCATTTTCATCTCCGGCAAAACAAGGGGCGCAAATGGGCGGCGATCGCGGTCGAAGCGGTCAGCGAAGTGGGCAACCCGACCATCCTCGCCACCTTCGCCGTCATCGCGGCGGTCCTGCCGATGGCCTTCGTCGGCGGGTTGATGGGGCCCTACATGCGACCGATTCCGATTGGCGCGAGCGCAGCGATGGGCTGGTCGCTGGCGATCGCCTTCATCGTCACGCCCTGGGCGTCGATCCGCATTTTGCGCTGGGGCAAAAAGTATTCGCAGCTCACGCAAGGTACCGCGCCGACCGCGCCTAACGAGCCGCAGAGCCACTTCGCGCACGAGGAGGATTTCTTCACCCGCATCTATCGGCGGCTGATGGGACCGATGATCGCGCAACCGCGCTGGCGCTGGATTTTTCTCGGCTCGATCTGCGCGCTGCTCCTGCTCGCGATGGCGCTGGTCGCGCTCGGCTGGGTGAAGGTGAAAATGCTGCCCTTCGACAACAAGAGCGAGTTCCAGGTCATCCTGAACATGCCCGAAGGCAGCTCGCTCGAACGCACTGCGCAGGCCGCGCGCGAGATCGCGGCTGCCGTCCGGACCGAGCCGGAGGTGACCGATTACCAGATCTACGTCGGCGTCTCCGCGCCCTACAATTTCAACGGGCTTGTCAGGCACTACTTCCTCCGCCGGGGCGCAAACGTGGCCGACATTCAGGTGAACCTTCTGCCCAAAGGCGAGCGCAGCGCGCAGAGCCACGACATCGCGAAGCGCGTCCGCCCGCGCGTGGCCGCGATCGCCGCGAAATACGATGCCCGCGTTGCCGTCGCCGAAGTGCCGCCCGGTCCGCCGGTCCTGCAAACGCTCGTCGCCGAAGTCTACGGCCCTAACGAACAGGATCGGCGCGCGCTCGCCCGGAAAGTGCGCGACATTTTCAAAAGCACTCCGGGCGTGGTCGATGTCGACTGGTATGTCGAGGCCGACCAGCCGAAAGCACGTTTCGTCATCGACAAGGAAAAGGCCGCGCTCCACGGCATCAGCGCGGAGACGATTTCGCAGACGCTGCGGATCGCGGTCGGCGGCGAATCGGTCGATCTCCTCCATCTCCCGCGCGAGAAAGAGGACGTGAACATCATGCTCGAGCTGCCGCGTTCCTCGCGCACCACGCCGGATGAATTGCTTGCCTTGCGCGTCCGCTCCGGCGACGCCAACGCGCTGCCCGAGCCGGGCGCGACCGGCAGCGCGCCGCTCATCCCGCTGCGGGAACTGGTCCACATCGAGCAAACCACGACCGAGAAAAGCATCTATCACAAAAACCTGCTGCCCGTGACCTACGTGATCGGCGATGTGGCGGGCGTGATCGAAAGCCCGGTCTACGCCATTCTGAAAATGAACAAGGCGCTGGCCAAACTCGACACCCGCGAGTTCGGCGGCGACGGCACGCCGGTGCAAGTCTATAACGCCGTCCAGCCGTTCACCGAGGCAAAACCATCGCTGAAATGGGATGGCGAATGGCAAATCACGATCGAAGTCTTCCGCGACCTCGGCTCTGCTTTTGCGGTCGTGCTCGTGCTTATCTACGTCCTGATGGTCGGCTGGTTCCGCAGCTTCATCACCCCGATCGTGGTCATGGCGGCGATCCCATTTTCACTCGTCGGCATCCTCCCCGCGCACGGTCTGCTCGGCGCGTTCTTTTCCGCCACCTCGATGATCGGCTTCATGGCCGGCGCGGGAATCGTGGTCCGCAACTCGATCATCCTGGTCGATTTCATCGAGCTACGTCTCGCCGAAGGCATGCCACTCGCCGAAGCGGTCGTCGATGCCGGCGCGGTCCGCTTCCGCCCGATGCTTCTCACCGCGCTCGCGGTCGTGGTCGGCGCGAGCGTCATCCTGGCCGACCCGATCTTCAAAGGCCTCGCGATCGCGCTGATGGCCGGCGAAATTGCCTCGCTCCTCATCAGCCGCATGGCGGTGCCGGTGCTCTATTTCATGGCGAACAAAGGTTCCGCCGGGGGACACGCAAGAAACGGTCGCTAAATCGCAATTGTCGCGGCGCGTCTCGGCCTTGGGGCGCGATCCTTGAAGAAAAGAGGACGCGCAGCCCGCTTCTGACTCAGAGGGCGGTGCGGCGCTGAGGAGAATTATTATGGCAATTGAAATAACCGAGAAAGATGGCGGCAAGATCCTGGAGATCGCGCTGACTGGGAAGCTGGTGAAGGAAGATTACAATACGTTTGTGCCGGCGGTGGATCGCGCGCTCGAGCAGCACGGCAAAATCCGAATGCTTGTTCTGATGCACGATTTCCACGGCTGGACGGCGAGCGCGGCTTGGGAGGATACCAAGTTCGGGGTGCGCCACTTCCACGATATCGACCGGCTCGCGATGGTCGGCGAGACCAAATGGCAGCACGGGATGGCGATTTTTTGTAAGCCGTTCACCACCGCGACGGTCCGCTATTTCGAGCACGACCAGGTGGACGCCGCCCGCGCCTGGCTGGCGGCACCGGGAGAATGATGTGTCGGCTGGTCCGAAGCGTGACTTGATTACCTCCTGTCGTTATGCCGATCTGGACTGCCCTGGCCGTTCTGGCCGGCTCGATCGGCGTGATGTCGTGGGCGAGCGGCCACGTCCATCGCCACGCGCGGAAACATGCGGGGCTGAAGGGTGCGGCGAGCCGCGACGCGCTCTGGCTCGGCGGGTCGCTGATTTTGGTCGTGGCGGCGAGCTTCGGTGCGGTGCGCTCCGCGGTCTCGCTCGGCCAGAGCTGGGACGTGAGCGCGGCGATCGTCGGCACGCTCGTGCTGGCGGCACTGACCTCGATTCCGAACGTTGTCGCGGCGGTGCAGCTGGCGCGCGAAGGGCGCGGCGCAGCGGTGGTGAGCGAATCGCTGAACAGCAATACGCTCAACATCCTCGCCGGCATCTGTCTGCCGGCGCTGCTGATCGGTTTCGCATCGCCGTCGCCCCGGATTATTTTCGCCGCGCTCTTGTTGGTGGGCATGAAGCTGGTGGCGTCAACTTGCGCAAAGTACCAGAGGAAGATTCGGGTCTTTGATCCGCGGTCCAGCATGAAAGGCGTTGGACTTAGCGAAGAGACAAACCAGTGACACCGACATGTGCCGTTTCGTAGCCTATTCCGGTCTGCCTTTGTTGCTGGCGGACCTTTTGTACGTGCCGAGCGATTCACTCATCCTGCAGAGCTATCACGCCCGCGAACGGCGCGAACCGTTGAACGGCGACGGCTTTGGCGTTGGCTGGTATGTGCCGGAAATCGATTCCACGCCGTGCATTGTCAGATCGATCACGCCGGCCTGGTCGAGCAGCAATCTGCGGCACCTGTCCTTTAAGACGCGCGCCTCTTCCCTCTTTGCGCATGTGCGCGCCGCCAGTCCGGGCATGGCGGTGACGGAAGCAAATGCCCATCCCTTTAACTACGGGCGCTTCATGTGGATGCACAATGGAGTGGTGGCGGACTTTCATCGCATCAAGCGCAAGTTGCGCCACGGTCTCAGGGACGAGTTCTACGACCTGATCGAGGGCACGACAGATTCCGAACACGCGTTTGCGCTTTTTCTGAACGAACTGCCCACCCTGGATGGAGTGGGCAGCGCGGAAATGAGAAAGACTCTGGTCTGGACCATTGGCCGACTCAACGAGCTGACCCGTGAAGCCGGCATCACGGCTCCCTCCTTCTACAACTTCGCCGTGACGAACGGTGAAACCATCGTGGTTTCGCGTTATTGTTCCGATCGGGATACTCAAGGCGCCTCCCTGCATTATGCGCATGGTGATTGCCTGGAAGCTTTGCCTGACGGCACGTGCGATATCCACTCTGTCCCGCCAAACGAAAAGGCCTCCGCGGTGATCGTGGCGAGCGAGAAGTTGAACGATGAAAAGTCCGAGTGGTACGACGTTCCCGACAACCACACGGTAACGGTTTTTCCTGACCTGACCGTGAAGCTGGAAAGGATCGAATGCTAAGGGCGTCAGCGAGCTTTCGGCATCCCGCGACCGCAAAGGAGACCATTTTCGTTGCCTGCAACGCGCGGCCCATTCTGGTCGCACCGGCCGGCGCCGATTCTTCTCGCCGCAGTGCTCGGCACCCAGGTCGTCGCGACCTTGATTGCGGTCTACGGAATTTTCATGACGCCGATTGGTTGGGGCTGGGCGCTCGTCGTCTGGGGCTACGCGCTCGCCTGGTTCCTTGTCAACGATCGGATCAAGCTCGCGACCTATCGGGTCTGCGACTTCGGCGCGTCGTCGTTCCTGGCGAGGCATTGGGGGAGATCAAATCAGGCTCAGCACGCATGAATGATTACCGCAAACTTCGCCTTGGGCCGGGAACGAAAGCAGTTTCGCTGGCCTTCTCATGAATAACCTCGTCAAAGCCATCTCGCGGGTCCTTTCTCTGAGCCTGACGTTTGCCACTTACTCCTTCGCCGGTCCGCCGTTTCTAACCGACGACCCGGAGCCGGTGGATCTTCACCATTGGGAAGCCTACTTGTTTACGGTGGGCGATTATTCGGGCGGCGGCTATGCCATTGAAGGCCCGGCGGTGGAACTGAACTATGGAGCGCTGCCTGAAACCCAATTGCATCTGATCGTGCCGCTCAATTCGGTTGACGGGCCGGGGATGCCGGCTGCTTCCGGTCTGGGCGACATGGAGCTGGGCATCAAGTATCGTTTCGTGGACGAGACTGACGAACGGCCGCAGATCGGGATCTTCCCGATGGTTGAGTTGCCGGCGGGCAATGAGAGTCGCGGGCTGGGAAACGGGCGAACGTGGTTTCGCCTGCCGCTCTGGGTGCAAAAGAGCTGGGGTCCGTGGACCACCTATGCCGGCGGCGGCGCAGTGGTCAATCCCGCGCCGGGCCAGCGTGACTATCCCTTTGGCGGCTGGTTCGTGCAGCGGAGCCTGGGCAAAAACCTCAGACTCGGCGGCGAAATTTTTGCCCAAGGCGCGGATACGGGAAGCGACAACGGATTTGCAGCGTTCAATTTCGGCGGCTCTTATAATGTCACCGAACATTTCAGCCTGCTTTTCAGCGCGGGGCACAGCGTTGCCGGCGACCGCCACACGCTTTGGTATTTCGGGCTTTACGAGACATGGTGAAACGAAAACTAATTCGCATTCTTATCGGCGTCCTCGCGATCGCGGTCGTGGCCAGTCTGGTCTGGTTTTGGTTCTTTCACCGTGACGGCGGCGCCAAAGACCAGTTGGTTCTTCACGGCAACGTGGACATTCGCCAGGTGCAACTTGCCTTCAACGACAGCGAACGGATCACGGAGTTGCTGGCCAAGGAAGGCGACCGGGTGCAGGCCGGGCAGGAGTTGGCGACCCTCGATAGCCGGCGTTTTGCGGCGACCGTCGCGACCGGTGAGGCCAACGTGGCCGCGCAGGAGCAAGCCGTCCTCAAGGCCGAAGCGGACAGGAACGTGGCGCAGGCCAATCTCGTCAACGCCGAGCTCACGTTTAAGCGCGTCCAGGATCTGCGCGCGAAAAAGGTCGTCTCTCCCCAGGACCTCGACAATGCACGGGCCGCGTTTGACGTGGCCACGGCCACCCTGGCGGCAGCGAAGCAAAACATTGCGGCAACCAAAGCGACGCTGAAAGCCAAAGAAGCCGAGTTGGAACTGGTAAAACGCGACCTGGCCAACGCCAAACTTTTCGCACCGAGCAATGGCGTCATTCAGGATCGGCTGCTCGAGCCGGGCGACATGGCCTCGCCGCAGGAGCCGGTCTTTACCATGGCGCTGGACGATCCGTTATGGGTGCGGGCCTATGTCTCGGAGATGGACCTCGGCAAAATCCGCGAAGGAATGAAGGCGGAGGTGACAACCGATAGCTTCCCTGACAAACGTTACGAGGGCTGGATCGGGTTCATCTCGCCCACCGCTGAGTTCACCCCGAAAACAGTCGAGACCGCCGAGGTGCGAACCAAGCTTGTCTATCAGGTGCGCATCTTCGTCCATAATCCCGATGGCGAACTCCGCCTCGGGATGCCGGCGGTCGTCACCATCCCGCTAAACCAGCCTCAAAAGTAGTCGCACGCATGGACGCCTCCGGAAAAACCGAGCGGGCGCAGCGTGAGTCTGACGTTGTGCTGGAGTTGCGCGGCGTGTGTAAGCAATTCGTGGCGGGCGGGAGAACAGTGGAGGCTCTCCGCGATATCAATCTCTCCGTGCGCCGTGGTCGTGTGACGGGATTGATCGGGCCGGACGGCGCGGGCAAGACGACGCTGATGCGGATGGCGGTCGGGCTCCTCGTGCCCGACGACGGCCAGATCACTGCGCTGGGTTTCGACGCCACGCGCGACTCGCTGGCGGTGCAGGCGCGAGTTGGCTACATGCCGCAGCGCTTTGGGCTCTACGAAGATTTGTCGGTGCAGGAAAATCTCGATCTCTATGCCGATTTGCAGGGCGTGCCGCAGGCCGATCGTGCGCCCGTCTACGAGGAGTTGATGCAAATGACCGGCCTGGCCCGTTTCACCGCGCGTCTCGCCGGTCGATTATCGGGCGGGATGAAACAAAAGCTCGGGCTGGCCTGCACGCTGGTGCGACCGCCGGAGTTATTGCTGCTCGACGAACCGACGGTGGGCGTGGATCCCGTCTCGCGGCGCGAACTTTGGCAGATCGTTTATCGACTGGCGCAAAAGCAAGGTGTGACCGTTCTCCTGAGCACGGCTTATCTCGACGAAGCGGAACGCTGCGGTGAAGTGATTCTGATGCACGACGGTGAAGTTCTCGGTCACGGTCCGCCGGAGGAATTCAGCGAACGATCCCGCGGCCGGACCTACATGGTGAGTTCGTCCGCTGCGAACAAGCGTGCTCTCCAGGAATCGCTCTCGAGCGCGCCGGGCGTGGTCGATGCGTTGATCCAGGGCGAATCCGTGCGCCTCGTCATGGAGAGCGATGTCCGCCCTGATCCCGCGAAATTGTTGCCGGATAACAAAGACATCGTCATTCAGCCGGTGCCGCCGCGTTTGGAAGACAGTTTTGTGACGATGCTGCGGAAACGACGGCCGGAAGCGGCGGCGGTGAAATCGCCGGACGCCATGACCAGAGGTCCGGTGCACTCAAACAATGGCGACGGCGCGGTGATTGATGTCGAGAACGTCAAACGGCGCTTCGGCAATTTCTATGCGGTCAAGGGCGTGACGTTCCGGGTGGATCGCGGCGAGGTCTTCGGGCTGCTGGGCGCAAACGGCGCGGGCAAGTCCACCCTCTTTCGGATGTTGTGCGGTTTGTTGCCGGCGACCGAAGGCAGTCTGCGCGTGGCCGGGCTGGACCTGCGACGCGCGGCGGCCGCGGCGCGGGCGAAGGTTGGTTACATGTCGCAGAAATTTTCGCTCTACGGCAATCTCAGCGTCTGCGAAAACCTGCGCTTCTTCAGCAGCGCCTACAATCTCGTCGGGAGAACGCCAGCGCGATCGGATGGACTGGGCGCTGACCCAATTCGAGCTCGCCCCGATGGTCGACGTGACCAGTCTCGATCTCCCGTTAGGCCACAAGCAACGGCTGGCGATGGCCTGCGCGCTCATGCATGAGCCGGAAATCCTGTTTCTCGACGAACCGACTTCGGGCGTCGATCCGCTGGCCCGACGCGAATTCTGGCGACGAATCAACGGGCTGGCCGAGCGCCGCGTGACCGTGATGGTCACGACTCATTTCATGGAGGAGGCCGAGTATTGCGACCGGCTGGCGATCATGGCCGACGGCGAAATTCTCGCGATCGGCACGCCGGAAGAAATCAAGAAACGCGAGCGCACCACCGAGCGACCGGAGCCGACGATGGAGGACGCATTTATCGCGCTGATTGAAAACAAGGGAGCAGGCGGATGAGCGCGCAACCCCAACGGACCGCGCGCGGCGGCGGACGCATGCGTTTACGCGGATTGCTGCGCAAGGAGTTCCTCCAAATCCTGCGCGATCCGAGCAGCATCGCGATCGCCTTTCTGCTCCCGGTCGTTTTGCTGCTGATCTTCGGCTATGGCGTGTCGCTCGACGCGGAGCATGTGCCGATCGCGCTCGTCGTGGAGCAGCCGAGCACCGACACCGCCAGCTTCACCGGGGGGTTTCAACAGTCGCGCTACTTCGCGCCGATCTTCATGCGCAACCTCCACGAAGCGGAAACGGCGCTCATGCAACGTCGCGTGGATGCCATCGTGCATCTGCGCTCGAATTTCGCGCGGCAACTGCGCCAACCCGGCGGCGCGCCGGTGCAGGTGATCGTCAACGGCGTGGACGCGAACACCGCCCGGCTCATCCTTGGCTACGTGCAAGGCGTCTGGCAGCGATGGCTGCAACAGCAGGCTCGCGCGCGGGGCCAGACGTTGCAGGCGCCGGTGCAGGTCGAGACACGCATCTGGTTCAACAGCGAATTGCGCAGCCGCAATTTTCTCGTGCCGGGCCTGATCGCCATCATCATGACCCTGATCGGCGCGCTCTTGACGGCGCTGGTCATGGCGCGGGAATGGGAACGCGGCACGATGGAGGCGCTGCTGGTGACACCGGTGACGATGGCTGAGGTGTTGCTCGGCAAAGTGCTGCCCTACTTCGCCCTCGGCACGGGCGGGATGGCGCTGTCGGTGGCGATGGGTGTCTGGCTCTTTGGCGTGCCTTTGCGCGGGTCGCTCGTCTTGCTCTTCGCGGCCTCGTCACTGTTCCTCCTCGCGGCGCTCGGAATGGGATTGCTCATTTCCACCGTGACGAAGAACCAGTTCGTGGCCGGTCAGGTGGCGATCATCGCGACCTTCCTCCCGGCCTTCATTCTATCCGGGTTCATCTTCGATATCGGCAGCATGCCGCGCGTCGTCCAGGGAATCACCTACCTGCTGGCGGCGCGCTATTTCGTGGCGATTTTGCAGACGCTTTTCCTCGCCGGCAACGTCTGGTCGGTGCTCGTGCCTAACGGGCTGGCTTTGGTGCTGCTGGCGGCGTTTTTCCTCGGGGTAAGCCGGCGCAAACTGCGGAAACGTCTGGAATAGGAGACCAACCATGTGGCGACGAATCGGAGCATTGATGAAGAAGGAGTTCCTGGCCCTGTTCAAGGATAAGCGGAGCCGGATCGTCGTCATCGTGCCGCCGATCCTGCAGCTGCTCGTCTTCGGCTACGCCGCGACCTTTGATTTGAATCGCATTCCGCTGGCCGTTTACGACGAAGATCACAGTCAGGCCTCACGCGATCTGGTGGCGCGCTTCGTGGGTTCCTCCAACTTTGATCTCGTCACAACGATTTCGCATGATGAGCAAATCGCGCCGCTGGTAAACGCCAGAAAGGCGCTTTTGGTGCTCCACATTGGCCCGCAGTTCAGTCGCGAATTGCTCGGCGGTCGATCCGGTCCAGTGCAGGTCATCATTGACGGACGCAACTCCAATACCGCGGCGATTCTCCTTAATTACGTCAATACCATCATCGCCGGGTTCAACACCGACTGGCAGCAACGAATCGGCGCCGTGGCGACACCGGCCTACTTGGAAACGCGAGCATGGTTTAATCCGAACCTGGTCAGTCGCTGGTTCATCGTGCCCGGCATTGTGGGTTTGCTGACGCTGGTCGTCACGACGCTGGTCACCGCGCTCTCGGTCGCGCGCGAGCGCGAGCAGGGCACCTTCGACCAACTGCTGGTAACGCCGTTTCGGCCCGTGGAAATCCTCATCGGCAAGGCGCTGCCCGGGTTCATCATCGGCTTTGCCGAAGCAACCGTCATCATCCTGATCGCGACGCTCTGGTTTCAGGTGCCGCTGCGCGGCAGCGTCGTCACGTTGTACGTGGGCATCTTCTTCTTTCTCCTCTCGACCGTGGGAATGGGTTTGATGATCTCGTCCCTTTCGGTCACGCAGCAGCAGGGATTGCTCGGCGCGTTTCTCTTCATCGTGCCATCGATCATTCTCTCCGGCTTTGCCACCCCCATCGCCAACATGCCGGTTTTGGTGCAGCGGCTCACGCTGATCAACCCCATGCGCTATTTTCTCGTGATCCTGCGCAGCATCTTTTTGCAAGGAACGCCGTTTCATCTCCTCGTTAGCCAGTTTTGGCCGATGGCAATCATTGGCCTGGTGAACCTGGCGGTGGCAGGCAGGATGTTCCGGGCCCGGATGTATTAGCCGCATCGCGAAGAATCGGAGACCGAGGAATATCAATATCGGCAAGATGAAGAACCTTCCAAGAACTGCGCAGCTCCGAATGCAGGTTGACGCGTGATGGACATTCCCTCTTCGGCCGCGACCGCGGTGCTGGCGATTTTCGTGCTCACCTATCTCGGTATCGCGCTCGGGCATGTGCCGGGATTGAAGCTCAATCGCACCGGCATCGCGCTCCTCGGCGCGATCGCGGTCATCATCTTTTCGCGAATACCGACGACGAGCGTCGTCAACCTCGTCAACTGGCCGACCATCCTGCTTCTCTTCGGTTTCTTCGTGATCTCGGCCCAACTGCGGCTCTCCGGTTTTTTCGGCCTGGTGGCGAATAGGATTACCGCCCGGCTCGACAAACCCGCCCGTTTTCTTTTCGAACTGATGCTGGTCACGGCGGGACTCTCGGCTTTTCTGAATCACGACATCGTCTGTTTTGTTTTCGCGCCGATCGTGGCCACCGCGCTCATCCGCCGGAAGATCAATCCGGTGCCGTTTCTCATTGCGCTCGCGATCGCGAGCAATATCGGTGCGGCTGCCACCTTTGTGGGCAATCCGCAGAACATGTTGATCGCGCAGGTCGCCCGCCTGAGTTTCGGGCCCTATTTGCTGTGGTGCATCGCGCCGGTCGTGTTCGCGCTCGCCTGTGCCTACGGGATCATCTGGGCGATGTCGCGCCACCACCTCAGCTGCGCCGTGCCGCTGCCAGACGATGGAACGCATTACGCCCAGCCTTTTAACCTCCATCACACGATCAAGGGGCTGGTCATTCTCGTCCTCGTCATCGCATTTTTTTTCACCCGGATCCCGAAGGAAATCACCGCCCTGACGGCGGCCGCGATTCATCTCGCGAGTCCGAAGTTTCACACCGAAGACATGCTCAAACTGGTCGACTGGTCGATCCTGGTTCTGTTCATGGGACTCTTCGTTGTGACGGGAGCATTTCAGGCGACCGGTTACAGCCATCATCTCGTGCAGTGGCTGGCGAGCGCCGGGATGAATCTTCAATCTCCCTCGATTCTGGCGATCGTGACTGCGGCGCTCTCCAATTTGATCAACAACTCCGCGGCGGTATTGCTTTTGGTCAAGATCGTGGACCTCACGCCTCCCACAACGGGCTACGTGCTCGCGCTGGCCAATAGCTTTGGCGGCAGCCTGATCATCATCGGCAGCGTCTCTAACATTATCGTTGTGCAACAGGCCCACGAGTTGGGCGTGCACATTTCTTTTCGCGACTTCGCCCGCCTCGGTGTTCCCGTGACGCTGGCCGCGCTGGCAGGTTTGATTGGGTGGTCGGTATTGCTGCAGTGAAACGAGTTTGGAGACGGAAGCGTTCGAAACAAACGAGATGAACGACGGCTACGATCATCCCGTCCCGCACGATCAGCCGCTACCTGCAGGACATGGTCGCCGGCAGCAAACACGTCGAGTTGTCCACGGTTCTCAAGGACGAGGCCCGGTTTTTCACCTTCACCGCCAGGGAAGAAGATGCCGTGGCCGTCACAGAGCTAAACTGCCGGCGGACGCTCGCGTGGTTTGCTATTATCGGGAAGACAAGTTCGCCCCCGCCGATGAGGAGACCAGGCTGCGCACCGGCGACGAGGTCGTGATCCTGACCCACAGCAAGAACCTGAGCGAATTGGAAAAACGTTGGCTGCCAAAGCAACAGGTCGAGGAACCAACCGGTTCGTTCCCTGTCAAGAAGAGCAAGGAAAAATAACAACCAGATGAGCAATGCAGGCGAGGCCAGGCTTGGGTTTTGGGCGGTGGTGGCCATCGGGGTCGGCGGGATGGTCGGCGGCGGGATTTTTGCGGTGCTGGGGCTGGCGGTGCAACTGGCGCACGGCGGCACTCCCGTGGCCTTTGCAATCGCGGGCGCGGTGGCGCTGCTGACGACGTATTCCTACGTGAAACTGTCCGTCGCATATCCGAGTCGCGGTGGAACGGTGACCTTCCTCGACCGCGCGTTCGGCGCGGGCATGTTCACCGGCAGCCTGAACGTGCTGTTGTGGCTGAGTTACGTGGTCATGCTCTCGCTGTATGCCCTCGCGTTTGGCAGTTACGGCGCGACGTTCTTGCCGGATTCGTGGCATGCGACCGGCAAACATGCGCTGATCAGTCTCAGCGTGATTTTGATAACCGGCCTGAACCTGTTCAGCGCCGGGGTGATTGGCAAAGCGGAAAACTGGATCGTGGGGTTGAAGGTGGCGATCCTGCTGATGTTCGTCGGCGTTGGGTTTACCGGCATCAAGACTGCCCAAGTCGCGCCCGGCTCGTGGTCGCCTCCGCTGCAATTGGCGGCGGGCGGGATGATCATTTTTCTGGCCTATGAAGGGTTTGAGTTGATCGCCAACACTGCGCAGGACGTGCGGAATGTGGCGCGAACATTGCCGCGCGCCTACTACACTGCGGTTGGGTTCGTGATCGCGTTGTATGTGCTGGTCGCTCTCGTCACCGTGGGCAATCTTGCCGTAGACAAAATTGTGGCGGCCAAGGATTACGCGTTGGCGGAAGCGGCCCGACCCTTTCTCGGGCCGGCCGGCTTCACGCTGATCGCGATCGCGGCGATGCTATCTACCGCTTCCGCGATCAATGCCACGCTCTACGGCGCCGCGCGGTTGAGTTACTGCATCGCGCGCGACGGCGAATTACCGGCCGAGCTGGAGCGGAAAGTTTGGGGTAAACGGATCGAGGGACTGTTGATTACCGCGGGCTTGACGCTCTTTGTAGCCAACGCTTTTGATTTGACCAGCATCTCAACGGTAGGCAGCGCCGGCTTTCTGTTGATCTTCGCCGCCGTGAATACCGCCAACGCGCGGCACGCTCCACACACGAAAAGCCACGGCTGGATTTCAGCCACCGGGGCCGTCGCCTGCCTCGCCGCGTTGGGCGCGTTAATCTGGCAAACGGCGCGGACCGGACCCATGAAGTTGTTAGTGCTGGCGGCGATGGTCGCGCTGGCGGTGGTCGTCGAGGGAGCATTCCGGCTGACAAAAAGGGAGATCCGCTTGCATGAATAACCAATCCACCCAACCGCATCGCGACTCGTCATCGATCCTGACGATCAACGGTGGCTCATCGAGCATTAAATTCGCTATCTATCAGCGCGGCGAACCACTGGAGCGAGGGCTTAACGGAAAGATTGATCGCATCGGGCTGAGCGGAACAAATCTGACTTTCAATGATTCGGCAGGGAAACAGCCGGATAGCCAGAGAATCGCCGCCACCGATCATAAATCAGCAGCGAGTTTCCTGATTGATTGGCTCGAAGGCCAAAAGAGCTTCAAATCAGTCGGGGCGGTGGGACATCGAGTGGTCCACGGCATGCAACACACCGCGCCCGAGTTGGTCACGCAGGAATTGCTGGATGAACTGCGTCGCCTTAGCCCGATCGATCCAGACCATCTACCGCGCGAGATCGAGCTGATCGAAGCCTTTCGCCGGCGTCATCCGAAATTGCCGCAGATCGCATGTTTCGATACCGCGTTTCACACCACCATGCCACGTGTGGCGAAGATGCTTCCCATTCCGCGTCGCTACGAGGCGAAAGGAATTCAACGCTACGGTTTTCACGGTTTGTCCTATGCCTATCTCATGCAAGAACTCGCGCGCCTTGGGGATCCGGCGGCGAAGAAGGGCCGCGTGATTCTCGCGCATCTCGGGAACGGCGCGAGCATGGCTGCGGTCCGCGATGGTAAGAGCATCGACACCAGCATGGCTTTTACGCCGACCGCAGGGTTGGTCATGAGCACCCGCTCCGGCGATCTCGATCCCGGACTCGTGAGCTATTTGGCGCGCACGGAGAAAATGACCGCGCCCCAGTTCGACCGGATGGTAAACCACGAGTCCGGGCTGCTCGGCGTTTCGGAAATCGGGTCCGACATGCGAGATCTGCTCGATCACGAGGCGAAGGACATCCGGGCCGCGGAAGCCGTGGCGCTGTTTTGTTATCAGGCGAAAAAGTGGATCGGTTCCTTTGCCGCCGCGCTCGGTGGATTGGACACGCTCGTCTTCGCCGGTGGCATCGGCGAGAACGCGCCGCCTGTCCGCGCGCGGATCTGCGAGGGGCTGGGCTTTCTCGGGATCGAACTGGACGAGTCGCGCAATGCGGAAACCGCGGCGGTGATTTCGACAGACGCCAGCCGCGTCACGGTTCGCGTCATGCGGACGGATGAAGAACTGATGATCGCGCGCTCGGTGTGCAGCACCCTCGGAATCGGGCACGACGCGCTTTGACCGAACCGCATCGCCCGTCGCGCGGCGTCGATCTCGTATAGCCTGCGGCTATGAGGACCTTGCCGGGGAGGTATTGGCCGGACTGGCGGGGCGCTCCGAAGTTCACCTCGGCTCGAAATCCAGAGCGAGCCGACCAGGAGACCTATCTATGCTGATCAAGTTACACTTTGGCGTCACGCAGGTTCATAACGTCCAGAACACCATGCATGACGAAGAAGGGCGTGGAGTTTGCACGAGCAAAATCCTGTCGCCGGAACGCCGGGTGCGCATCGCCGCAGGGGCCATCGTGATCCTTGGCGCGCTGCTCGCGCAGTTCGTGAGTCCTGCCTTTGTCTGGCTCTCCGGCTTTGTGGGCGCCGGGCTGATGTTCGCTGGGATCACGGACACGTGGGCCATGGGAATGCTCATCGCGAAGCTGCCGTGGAACCAGCACGACGCCGACGCGTCCTGCACAAGGTAATGGAAAACTCATCTCACAAAACCATCGTCATCGTGGGTGGCGTCGCTGGTGGGGCCAGCGCGGCGGCACGCGCGCGGCGGCTGTGTGAGGACTGCGAGATCATCATGTTCGAGCGGGGCGAACATGTGTCGTTTGCCAATTGCGGGCTGCCGTATTTCGTCGGTGGCGAAATCGCCGAGCAAGACAGCCTCCTGGTGCAAACGCCCGCGAGCCTCAAGGCGCGCTTCAGTCTTGATGTGCGGGTGAAGACCGAGGTGATCGGCATTGATTGCGCGGCCCGGCGCATCCAGGTGCGCGAATTGGAAACCAGCCGCGAATACGAACAGACCTACGACGCGTTGATCCTTTCCACGGGCGCATCGCCACTCCGGCCGCCGATTCCCGGCATCGATCGTCCGAACCATTTCGTGGTGCGCAACATTCCCGATGTGGAGCGCATCATGGCGTGGTCGAAGGATTGCCAGCGTTGCCGCGCGGTCGTCGTGGGTGGCGGCTACATCGGACTCGAAATGGCCGAGCAACTGCGGCATCGCGGTTTCGACGTGACGGTGGTGGAGGCGTTGCCCCAGGTGATGGCCCCACTCGACCCGGAGATGGCGGCATGGCTGCACGGGGAGTTGCAGGCCAATGGCGTGGCCCTGCATCTGAACGATCCCGTGGTCGCATTCGAGCCGCCCTCCGAGCAGGAGCCGGCCCGCGCGTCCATCGTGGCGCTGAAGAGCGGACGGCGTTTGCCTGCCGATTCGGTCATTCTCGGACTGGGGGTGAAACCCGATACCGGCCTCGCCACCGCAGCCGGGCTGGAGATCGGCGAGCTGGGCGGAATCCGGGTCGATGAACATCTTCAGACCAGCGACCCGCACATTTGGGCCGTGGGCGATGCCATCGAAGTGCGGGACGGCGTCACTGGGCAATGGGCGCTGATCGCGCTGGCCGGCCCGGCAAATCGCCAGGGGCGCATCGCCGCCAACAATATCCTCGGGCGACCGTCGCGCTACGAACATACCTGGGGCACCGCCATCGTGCGCCTGTTCAAGCTCACCGCCGGCTGCACAGGCGCCAACGAGAGATCGCTTCGCCGCGCAGACATTCCCTTCCAGGCGCTCCATCTTCACCCCGGCTCTCACGCCGGCTACTACCCCGGCGCCGAACCCATCGCGCTGAAAATCCTCTTCGCGCCTGACACCGGCAAACTGCTCGGCGCGCAAGCCATCGGCCACGACGGCGTGGACAAGCGCATCGACGTGCTGGCCACCGCGCTAAAGGCTGGCATGACGGTTCACGATCTCGCCGAACTGGAACTGGCCTACGCGCCCCCTTACGGATCGGCCAAGGATCCAGTCAACCTCGCGGGCATGGCCGCGCAAAACGTGCTCGCCGGTGACGTGACGCTGGCGCAGTGGAACGAAGTCGCGACGCTCGATCCTCGCACCACGCTGCTGCTCGATGTCCGCCGACCCGACGAACGCGCGCGCGGATTCATTCCCGGCTCGACGAACATCCCGCTGGATGAGTTGCGGCAGCGCCTGAACGAGCTGCCGCGTGATCGCGAGATCGTGGCGTATTGCCAAAGCGGCCAGCGCTCCTACATCGCAGCGCGAATTCTGAGTCAGCGCGGCTTCCGCGTCCGAAACCTAACCGGGGCGTATCGCACCTGGCAGATCACCGAACCCCAATGAAAATGAAAACCATCCAAGTCTATGACCCACCCATGTGCTGTTCGACCGGCATCTGCGGCACCGACATTGATCCTGATCTCGTCAGCTTCGCCGCGATGCTCTCGCAGCTCGGCACGCACGGCATCAAGATCGAACGCTACAACCTCGGCCAGCAGCCGATGGCCTTCGCGCAGAATCCGGCCGTCAAAGCCTTGCTGGAGGCGGAGAAGACGGAGGCGCTGCCGCTGATCTTTCTCGATGGCGAGCTTCGCCTGAAGGGTCGCTATCCGACCGCCGAAGAGCGCCCAACCTTCTTCCGCGCGGCGCTCGGCAAGGATGAGGCGGTGGCCTCGTGAACCTGCCGACCTATCGGCCCGATCCTGCCAAAACCACGCGCTATCTTTTTTTCACGGGCAAAGGTGGTGTGGGCAAAACTTCGCTCTCCTGCGCCACGGCCTTGAAGCTTGTCGAGGCGGGCAAGCGCGTGCTGCTCGTGAGCACCGACCCCGCTTCCAATCTGGATGAAGTGCTGGAGGCGCAACTGACGAACAGGCCTGCGCCCATCGCCGGTGCGCCGGGGCTGGATGCGCTCAACATCAATCCCGTGGAAGCCGCCGCGGCCTATCGCGAGCGTTTGATCGGCCCGGTGCGCGGCCTCTTGCCGGAGGCGGCCCTGCGCAGCATGGAGGAGCAGCTTTCCGGATCTTGCACGGTCGAGATCGCGGCCTTCGATGAGTTCTCGGGATTGATCGGGAATCCGGACGCGGTGAAGGATTACGATCATGTGGTCTTCGACACCGCGCCCACCGGCCACACGCTGCGGCTGATGAGCCTCGCAAAGGCGTGGGATCAATTCCTCGACACGAACACCAGCGGAACGTCCTGCCTCGGCCCGCTCGCGGGTTTGGAAAAGCAGCGCGTCATTTACGAAGCCACGGTCAAGACCCTGGCCGATGCCGCCGCGACGACGCTCGTGCTCGTCAGCCGTCCGCAACTCGCGGCCCTGCGCGAAGCGGAGCGCACGTCCAAGGAATTGCGCGCCCTCGGCGTGAGCAATCAGTGCCTCGTCATCAACGGCATCTTTGAAACCAAGTGCCCCGAGGATGTAACCGCGCAAGCGATGCAGCAACGCGGGCTGTCTGCTTTGGCGTCGGCGAACGCATTCATTGGCAGCCTGCCCAGTTTCATCGTGCCACTAAGGCCGATCAATATTCTCGGCATCGCCGGATTGCGCGTGTTGCTGGATGGCGATGGAAAAGCAACCGGCACAACGCCGCTGCGTGACGACTGGACACCGCCAGAAATGGAAAGCCTCGAAGACCTCGTCGCCGAGATCGAGAAGCAAGGCAGCGGCGTGATCATGACGATGGGCAAAGGCGGCGTAGGCAAGACCACCGTGGCGGCCGCGATCGGCGTGATGCTGGCGCGGCGGGGCCATTCCGTGCATCTCAGCACCACCGATCCCGCCGCGCATGTGGCGCAGACTTTGGCAGGTCAGGTGGATGGACTCACGCTGAGCAAAATCGATCCTGCGGCCGAGACCGCTGCCTATCAAACGGAAGTCATGCGCGCACAAGGCACCGCGATGGACGACGCCGGGCGCTCCTTGCTGGAAGAAGATCTGCGCTCGCCCTGCACCGAGGAGATCGCCGTCTTCCGCGCCTTTGCCCGCGAGGTCGGCCAAGGCACGAATCGCTTCGTCGTCCTCGATACCGCGCCGACTGGGCACACGTTGCTCTTGCTCGACGCGAGCGAGGCATACCAACGCGAATTGGAACGCCAGGCCCGCAGCACCCAGCCCGAAGAGGTGCTGCGTCTGCTGGAACGTCTGCGCGATCCGGCGTTCACCCGCATCCTGCTCGTCACGCTGCCCGAGGCCACGCCTGTGCATGAGGCGGCCGCGTTGCAGGAAGATCTGCGCCGCGCGCACATCGAGCCATTCGCGTGGGTCATCAACCAAAGCCTGTTCCAAAGCGGCTCCTGCGATCCGCTGCTCCAACGACGCGAAGAGGCAGAGCATCGCTACCTGTGTGAGGTGGTGGAAAAGCACGCCATCCGCACTGCCTGGCTGCCCTGGCAGCCGGAGGAGCCGATCGGCCCGGATGCGCTGGCGCAATTGGCATCGTCAACCTCGAATCCGTTCTTGTGCCACGCCGCGGACTGAACTTTTCGCGATGAAAGCCACGTTGGAACATCCACTGACTCGCGGACCAGAAAGCCGAGCGATGCCTGAACCTACTAAAGGGCCGCCGCCCGGCCAGTCTCGGTATTCGCCAACCCGTCCCTGGCAGCGGAAATCCACCTTCATCGCGGCGCTTTCCCTCGCTGGCATTGCGCTGCATCTGGTGCTCCGCTTCGGTTTTCACGCCACGGCGGGCGCTTGCCAGATTCCTTTGCTGGCCACCCTCGTTCTCGGCGGCTTGCCGATGCTCTACGATCTGTTGCGGAAGCTGCTGAAGCGGGAGTTTGGCTCCGATCTGCTGGGTGGGATCTCCATCATTACCTCCGTCCTGCTCGGGGAGTATCTGGCCGGCTCGATCATCGTGCTGATGCTTGCGGGTGGTGAAGCGCTGGAGAGCTACGCCTTGCGCAGCGCCTCGTCGGTGCTGGCCGCGCTGGCGAAACGCATGCCGTCGGTCGCTCATCGCAAAAGCGGAACGGACATGCTGGACGTGGCGTTGGCGGACATCGCTGTGGGCGACGCGCTGGTGATTTATCCGCATGAGATTTGTCCGGCCGACGGTGTGGTGACCGAGGGCCATGGCGTGATGGATGAATCCTATCTCACGGGCGAGCCGTTCCAGATCACCAAGACCGCCGGCTCGACGGTGATCTCGGGCGCGGTTAACGGCGACTCGGCGCTGACCATTCGCGCGACGCAACTCGCCGCCGATTCGCGCTACGCGAAAATCATGGAGGTGATGCGCGAGTCGGAGAGCAAGCGTCCGCAGTTGCAGCGACTGGGTGATCAACTTGGCTCCATCTACACTCCAATAGCACTCATGGTCGCGGCGTCGGCATGGGTGCTCAGCGGTGAGTCGATCCGCTTTCTCGCGGTGCTGGTCATCGCCACGCCGTGCCCGCTCCTGCTCGCGATTCCGATTGCGATCATCGGTTCGATTTCCCTCTGCGCGCGCCGGGCCATCATCGTCAAGACGCCTGTTGTCCTGGAACAAATCGCCGGCTGCCGCACCGCGATTTTCGACAAGACCGGGACGCTGACCTACGGCGAGCCGAAGCTAACCGAACAACTGATCGCGCCCGGCTTCGAGCAAAAGAAAGTGCTAACGCTCGTGGCGAGTCTGGAGCGTTACTCGAAGCATCCCCTGGCACGCGCCATTCTCGCTGCGGCGAAGGAGGCGGGCATTGCGCTCCCCGAGGCCACCGAAGTCGGCGAGGAGCCGGGTCGCGGTTTGCGCGGCATCGTTTCCGGCCATGAATTGCAGGTCACCAGTCGGAACAAATTGATCGCGCAGGGTGTCAATGACGCCGAGTTGCTCCCGCCAGTCGCCGGTGGACTCGAATGCGTGGTAGTGATCGACGGGAACTACGCGGCGGCCTTGCGCTTCCGCGATGCACCGCGCGCGGAGAGTCGCTCGTTCGTAAGTCACCTCGGACCGAAGCATCGTTTCGCGCGCGTGATGATCGTCTCGGGAGATCGCGAGTCCGAGGTGTGTTATCTCGCCGAGCAGGTCGGCATCACCGAGATTTACGCGCAGCAAAGTCCGGAACAAAAGCTGACGCTGGTCCGCGCAGAAACGGCAAAAGCGAAGACGCTCTACGTCGGCGACGGTATCAACGACGCGCCGGCGATGATGGCCGCCACGGTCGGCATGGCGATTGGCCAAAACAGCGACGTGACTGCCGAAGCCGCCGGCGTCGTGGTCATGGATAACTCTCTGAAGAAGGTGGACGAGTTCATGCACATCAGCCGCCGGATGCGGATCATCGCGCTGCAAAGCGCGGTGGGTGGCATGGCTTTGAGCGTGATCGGCATGGTCTTCGCCGCCACCGGACATTTGACCCCGGTAGCCGGCGCCATCACCCAGGAAGTCATTGATGTTCTCGCCGTGCTAAACGCCTTGCGGGCCGCCTTTCCGCCCAAAGTCATTCACGATCTCTAACGAAAGCCTGCGAACAATGAACACACTCACACCCGACCTTCTGCGAAGGATCGATGCCTACTGGCGGGCGGCGAATTATCTCTCGGTCGGCCAGCTTTATCTCTTCGACAATCCGCTGCTCAAGCGGCCGCTTACGCTGACCGACATCAAGCACATGCTGCTCGGACATTGGGGCACGACGCCGGGGCAGAACTTCATCTACGCGCACTTGAATCGGGTCATTAAGAAATTCGACCTCGATATGATTTATGTCTCCGGTCCGGGTCACGGCGGGCCGGCCGTCGTGAGCAACACCTATCTCGAGGGCACTTACAGCGAGATCTATCCCGACATCAGCCAGGATGAGGCTGGGCTGCAAAAGCTCTTCAAGCAGTTCTCGTTTCCTGGCGGCATTCCCAGCCACGCATCGCCGGAGTGCCCGGGCTCGATTCACGAAGGCGGCGAACTGGGCTACTCACTCAGCCATTCTTTCGGTGCGGTGTTCGACAATCCCAATCTGATCGTGGCCTGCTGTGTGGGTGATGGCGAGGCGGAGACCGGACCGTTGGCCACGTCGTGGCAGTCGAACAAGTTTCTCGATCCCATCACCGACGGCGCCGTGCTGCCCATCCTGCACCTCAACGGCTACAAGATCGCCAACCCGACCATTCTCGCCCGCATCGAGCCAGAGGAACTGGAACAGTTCTTGCGCGGCAACGGCTGGACGCCGCTTTACGTGGAAGGACACGAGCCGGCGCTGATGCACGAGGCCATGGCGGCGACGCTGGATCGCGCGGTGGAGGAGATCAAACGCATCCAGCACGAAGCCCGCGTCAATGGCAACACGATGCGCCCGCGCTGGCCCATGATCGTCCTCAAATCTCCGAAAGGCTGGACCGGCCCGAAGTGGGTGGACGGCGTGCAAATTGAAGGCACCTTCCGCGCGCACCAGATACCGATCGCGGTGGATGCCGCCCATCCCGAACACCTCAAGCTGCTGGAGGAGTGGTTGCGCAGCTACCGACCGGAGGAACTCTTCGATGAATCAGGCCGGTTGAAACCGGAGCTGGCCGAACTCGCGCCCCAAGGTGAACGCCGGATGGGCGCGAACCCCAACGCCAATGGCGGCCTTCTGCTCCGCGATCTCGTTATGCCGGACTTTCGCAAGTACGCAGTGAAGGTGCCGTCACCGGGATCCGTTGACGCCGCCGACACGCACGAACTCGGCGTGTTCCTGCGCGACGTGGCCCGGCTTAATCGGGAACAACGCAATTTCCGAATCTTCGGTCCCGACGAAACACTTTCCAACCGCTTGAACGCGGTGTTTGAGGCGACCAATCGACAGTGGGACGCACGGACGCAGGAGAACGATGAGTTCCTCGCCCTGGACGGTCGCGTCATGGAAATGTTGAGCGAGCATCAATGCGAAGGCTGGCTCGAAGGTTATCTGCTCACTGGCCGGCACGGACTTTTCAACTGCTACGAGGCCTTCATCCACATCATCGACTCGATGTTCAACCAGCACGCCAAGTGGCTCAAGGTGACGGCGCAGTTGCCGTGGCGGCGGAAAATCGCGTCGCTGAATTATCTGCTGGCCTCGCATGTCTGGCAGCAAATGCATAACGGCTTTACGCATCAGGACCCTGGTTTCATCGATCACGTCGTGAACAAGAAAGCCTCCGTCGTGCGCGTCTATTTGCCGCCGGATGCCAACTGCCTGCTCTCGGTTTGGGACCATTGTTTGCGCAGTCGCCATTACGTCAACGTCGTGATCGGCGGCAAGTATCAGGCGCCGCAGTGGCTGACGATGGACGAAGCCGTGAAGCACTGCACCGAAGGCATCGGCATCTGGTCGTGGGCCAGCAATGATCAGGAGGTCGCGCCCGACGTCGTCATGGCCTGCTGCGGCGACGTGCCGACCCTGGAGACGCTCGCCGCCGTCTCCATCATGCGCGAGCATCTGCCCGACCTGAAAATCCGGGTGGTCAACGTCGTTGACCTGATGAAGCTGCAGCCGCAGAGCGAACACCCACACGGGTTGAGCGACACCGATTTCGACTCGCTCTTCACCAAGGACCGGCCGGTCATCTTCGCTTTCCATGCCTACCCGTGGTTGATCCACCGGCTAACTTATCGCCGCACTAACCACGACAACATCCACGTTCGCGGCTATAAGGAAGAGGGCACCATCACCACGCCTTTCGACATGACTGTTCTCAACGAGTTGGACCGTTTCCATCTCGTCATGGACACGATCGACCGTGTCCCGCAGACCGGCGAAAAAGGCATCTACCTCAAGCAGCAGCTCCGCGACAAGCTGATCGAGCACAAGATTTACATCGACAAAAACGGCGAGGACATGCCGGAGATCAGGAATTGGAAGTGGAGCGCTACCGACGCAGGCAAAGCGGCGTGAGACTCATGCAGTAAGGAAAGGAATAACAATGAAAGACAAGATGAAAGCAGCAGTGGTTGTGCAGTTCGGAAAACCTTTGGAAATTCAGGAATGGGACGTTCCGACCCCCGGACCGGGCGAAATCCTGGTCAAGACCGAGGCGTGCGGTGTATGTCACACGGATGTCCATGCCTGGCATGGCGACTGGCCGTTGAAACCGACCCCTCCGTTCATCCCCGGCCATGAGGGTATCGGACCGGTCGTCGCCATTGGAGCGGGCGTGACGATCGTGAAGGTCGGCGATCGTGTCGGGGTGCCCTGGCTTTACTCGGCGTGTGGTCATTGCGAGTATTGTCTGTCCGCTTGGGAAACGGTGTGCGCCGAAGCGCAGTTCGGTGGCTATACCAAGAACGGCGGCTTTGCTGAATACATACTGGCCGACCCGAATTACGTCGCCCACATACCTTCCGGGCTAAAGGCTACGGAAGCGGCCCCAATCGTCTGCGCCGGAATCACCACTTACAAAGGAATCAAGGAGACGGGAGCGAAGCCCGGCCAATGGATCGCCATTTCCGGCATCGGCGGCTTGGGTCACCTGGCGGTCCAATATGCCAAGGTCATGGGACTCCACGTTTGCGCGATTGACGTAGATGACGGCAAACTCGCCCACGCCAAGAAGCTGGGCGCCGATCTCGGAGTCAATGCCAGGGCGGGTGACCCGATCGCGGCGGTAAAGAAGGGAACCGGCGGCGGAGCGCATGGCGTTTTGATCACGGCCCCATCGCTCGGTGCCTTCAAACAAGGCGTTGGCATGACGCGCCGGCGTGGAACGTGCGTGCTGATTGGTCTGCCGCCGGGCGAATTCCCGACTCCATTATTCGATGTGGTGGCGAACTGCATCACCATCCGTGGTTCGTTCGTTGGCACGCGCGAGGACATGGCGGAAGCGCTCGCCTTCGCGGCCGGAGGGCAAGTCAAAGCCGATATCGAGCTGCAACCGCTGTCCGCGATCAACCAGGTCTTGGAACGACTTGAGCAGGGCAAGGTGGCGTCACGCGTGGTTCTCGACTTCGCAAATGGCTGATATGGCGGGCAGCTGCGCCGTGGCGATGACAGAGTCGTGATCGAATAGAAAACAAGCGCAAGGAGTCCAGAATGGCCATTCAACTCAATGACGAAAACGGCGGGAAGATTCTCGTCATTCACGTCAGCTGGAAGCTGGGCCAAGGCGGATTCCGCGTCCGTCGTGCCCGACATCGAACGGTTCGCGATGGCTGGGGATAAGAAGCGGCGAGGACCTGCCGGAGATCAGGAACTGGAAGTGCGGTGCATAATCCCGGTCCACAGCCACTCCGGCTGTAATCTTCTCACGCCGCGGAGGTGTTGCTGATATCCTGCGATCGTGAACCACCTGCCAAAACTGACAATACCAGCTTCGCTTGCGAAAGCTGCGGATAGGTCCATTCACTTCTCGCCGCTTCTCGCGGAGGTGGCGCAATTGGAAACGAACGCGGTTTTCGCCCGGATGCACTCCGCGCCGGAAGGCTTGAGCGAAGAAGACGCCGCCGCTCGCCTAGTCGAAGCCGGGCCGAATGTCGTGGCGTCCGGCCACCATCGGAGCTGGCCGTGGCGCCTCCTCACCGCGACGCGCAACCCCCTGGTCATTCTCCTGACTGTGCTGGCGACGATTTCGTTCGCGACCGGCGATGTGCGTGCCGGAAGCGTGATGACGTTGATGGTGAGCATCGGCGTGTTGCTGCGCTTTGTGCAGGAAACCCGGGCGGACGCGGCGGCGGAAAAGCTGAAGGCGATGATCAACGTCACGGCGGCGGTTGTGCGTGGGGGGACGGAGGAGGAAATTCCGCTCCAACAACTGGTGCCCGGCGACGTGGTGGAGCTATCGGCGGGAGACATGATCCCAGCGGATGTGCGGCTCATCGCGGCGAACGACCTGTTCATCACGCAAGGCGCGCTGACCGGTGAATCGTTGCCCGTGGAGAAGCACTCCGCGCGCGAAACGCGTACCGGGATTGCGCCGCTCGAGCTGGCGAATCTCTGCTTCCTCGGCACCAGCGTGGAAAGCGGTGCAGCCACCGCAGTCGTCCTCGCCACCGGAGCGCAGACCTACTTCGGCAGCATGGCCGGGAGCATGGTGGACCAACCGGCGCAGACCAGCTTCGACAAAGGAGTCCAGCAGTTCACGTGGCTGATGATCCGATTCATTCTGATCATGGTGCCGTTGGTCTTCTTCATTAATGGATTCACCAAGCACAACTGGCGCGAAGCTTTCTTTTTCTCCATCGCGGTCGCGGTCGGTCTGACGCCGGAGATGCTGCCGATGATCGTCTCCGTCTGTCTGTCGAAAGGCGCCCTCGCGATGTCAAAAAAGAAGGTCATCGTGAAGCAGCTCAACGCGATCCAAAACTTCGGGGGCATGGACGTGCTCTGCACGGACAAGACCGGCACGCTGACGATGGATCAGGTGATCCTCGAACGGCATTGCGATGTCATGCAGAAGGAGGACGACGACGTTCTGCGCGACGCCTATCTCATCGCGCATTTTCAGACTGGGTTAAAGAATGTGCTCGACCGCGCGGTGCTGAGCCATCGCGAGACGCACCACGAAGTCATCGCGGGTTTCACCAAGGTGGACGAGATCCCTTTCGATTTCGTGCGCCGGATGATGTCCGTGGTGGTGGAGACGCCGAACAAGGATCATCAACTCCTGACCAAGGGTGCGCCGGAAGCGATCTTTCCCTGCTGCACCTTCTTCGAGCTGGATGGGAAGGTGTCTGCGATGGAGCCGCAGCTCGTGGGCAAGTTGATGGAACAATACCAGCACTTGAGCGCGGACGGATTCCGCGTCCTCGCCGTCGCTTACAAACATCTCGCCGCGGACGAATTCATTTCCAGGGAGGATGAGTGCGACTTAATCCTCAAGGGATACGTCGCTTTCCTCGACCCGCCGAAGGACTCGGCAGGCAAGGCAATCTGCGCACTGCAACAACACGGCGTCACTGTGAAAGTCCTGACCGGCGACAACGACCTCGTGACCCGCAAGGTCTGCCATGAGGTGGGGTTGAAGGCCGATGATATTCTCCTTGGCAGCAGGGTCGAGACGATGACCGACGAGGAACTCGCGCAGGCCGCCGAGAACACCCACGTTTTTGCGCGTCTCTCGCCTGCGCACAAGCAGCGCATCATCCGCGCGCTCCAGAGTAAGGGGCACGTCGTCGGGTTCATGGGCGACGGCATCAACGACGCGCCCGCGCTGCACGTGGCCGACGTGGGAATCTCGGTCGATTCCGCGGTTGATATCGCGAAGGCCGCGGCGGCCGTGATCCTTCTCGAAAAGAACCTCATGGTTCTCGATGACGGCGTGATCGAAGGCCGCAAAGTTTTCGTGAACATCCTCAAGTACGTCCGGATGGGCGCCAGCTCGAACTTCGGGAACATGTTCAGCGTCCTCGGTGCCAGCGCGTTCCTTCCTTTTGTTCCGATGGCCCCCATCCAGGTGCTGACGAACAACCTTCTTTACGATTTCTCGCAGGTGCCGATTCCTACGGATACTGTCGGCGCGGAGCAGACCGCCAAGCCCCGACCATGGCACATTGGCGACATCAAGCGGTTCGTTCTCTGTATTGGCCCGATCAGCTCGATCTTCGACTACACCACCTTTTTTGTGATGCTCTACGTTTTCGGCTGCTGGGATCCAGCGCGCGCCTCCCTTTTCCAAACCGGCTGGTTCGTCGAGTCGCTCATCACCCAAACGCTCATCGTTCACGTCATTCGCACGAACAAGATTCCCTTCCTCCAGGGTCGCGCGAGTTGGCAGCTTACGATGACCACTGTTGCCATCATGGCCGTCGCTGCCTGGCTGCCCTATTCGCCCCTCGCCCCCGCCCTCGGATTCGCTGCGTTGCCGCGACTCTACTGGCCTATCCTCTTTGCGACGCTACTTTGTTACGTAGTCCTGACTCAGGCCGTGAAGATGTGGCTGATCCGGAAAGCGTGGCTCTGAGCTCGAGCACGTCTAAAGAAAATGGAAAACACAATCACTCCTTCAAACAAAGGCGTGATTGCAGCTGTGCGCGGCAGCGTGGTCGATGTGCGTTTCGACGCACACCTTCCGCCGATCTATTCCGTCCTGCGCGCGGGCGCGAAAAACGAGATCGTCATCGAAGTGCTGGCGCAAAGCGATGCGCATCATGTGCGCGGGATTGCGTTGACGCCTACTCAAGGTCTCGCGCGTGGCATGGCAGTGGAGGATACGGGTGGGCCGCTCAAGGCACCGGTCGGCAAAGGGATTCTCTCGCGGATGTTCGATGTGTTTGGTCATACGATCGATCGAGGGGCGGCGCTATCCGATGTGCAATGGCGTTCTGTCCATCGGGATCCACCGCCTCTGGCACGACGTTCGACCAAGTCCGAAATCTTTGAGACAGGCATCAAGGTCATCGATGTGCTCATGCCGCTGGAGCGCGGTGGCAAGGCAGGCCTTTTTGGCGGCGCAGGCGTGGGCAAAACGGTGTTGCTCACCGAGATGATTCACAACGTCGTCTCGCACCAGCAAGGCGTGAGCATTTTCTGCGGGATCGGCGAGCGCTGCCGCGAAGGCGAGGAGCTTTATCGCGAGATGAAGGAAGCCGGCGTGCTGCCGAACATGGTCATGATCTACGGCCAGATGAACGAGCCGCCGGGCAGCCGTTTTCGCGTCGGCCACGCCGCCCTCACGATGGCCGAATATTTTCGTGACGACGAACATCGCGATGTGCTGCTGCTGATCGATAATATTTTCCGCTTCATCCAGGCCGGGATGGAAGTCTCGGGTTTGATGGGGCAAATGCCGTCGCGTCTCGGCTATCAGCCGACGATGGGCACCGAGCTTTCCGGATTGGAGGAACGGATCGCCAACACTGATACCGGCGCGATTACTTCCATCCAGGCGGTCTATGTGCCGGCGGACGATTTCACCGATCCGGCGGCGGTCCACACTTTCTCGCATCTCTCGGCGTCGATCGTCCTTTCGCGCCAGCGCGCGAGTGAAGGACTTTTTCCCGCGATCGATCCGCTGCAATCGAGCTCCAAGATGGCGACGCCGGGCATCGTCGGTGAACGCCATTACCAACTGGCGCAGGAAATCCGGCGGACGCTCGCGCAATACGCCGAGCTGAAAGACATCATCGCGATGCTCGGCCTGGAGCAGCTTTCGCCGGAGGACCGCAACGTGGTCGCCCGCGCCCGCCGGCTGGAGCGGTTTCTGACCCAGCCGTTTTTCACGACCGAGCAGTTCACCGGCATGAAAGGTAAACTCGTTAGTCTAAAAGATGCGCTCGATGGTTGTGAGCGAATCCTGCGCGACGAATTCAAGGATTTACCCGAGAGCGCGTTCTACATGATCGGCGCGGTCGATGAGGCCAAGGCGAAAGCAAAACCGAGCGGCGCCAAAGCCCCGACGGAAACGAAACCACAGCCGACACCGGTCGCCGCCGCACATGCAGCTTAAGATTCTTCTTCCTTTCCAGGTCTTCGCCGAGAAAACCGGCGTCTTGCGCATCGTCGCGGAGACGCGCGAAGGCTCGTTTGGCATCCTCCCGCACCGGCTCGATTGCGTGGCCGCGCTCGCGCCCGGCATTCTGACTTACGAAACCGAATCCGACGGCGAAGTCTTCGTCGCGGTGGACGAAGGCGTGCTCGTGAAAACCGGCGCGGACGTGCTCGTCTCCGTGCGCCGCGCGCTCGGCGGGACGGATCTCGGACAGTTGCACGACGCGGTAAAGCAGGAGTTCCTCGCCCTCGATGAGGATGAGCAAAACGTTCGCTCGGTCATGGCGAAATTGGAAATCGGGATTTCTGCATCGGTTCGCGAGCTTTCAAAAATGAGTGACCTGCCTAACGAACGACAGGGCCAGATTTCGCCGGAGAGATCGGCGTGAAAGCGGCGCGTAAACTCAAGGCGCGGCGCAATCCGAAGCCCGGCGTCTGGTTCGGCCTCGGCATGATGGGACTGATCGGCTGGTCGGTGACCGTGCCGACATTACTCGGCGCCGCGCTCGGCATTTGGTTGGACAAGCATCATCCCGGAACCCATTCCTGGACGCTTGCGCTCCTGGTCGCCGGGCTCACGATTGGTTGTCTGAACGCGTGGCGCTGGGTTGCCAAGGAAGAGAAAGCGATGCGGGACGACGAGGACGCCTAACGATGAATGAACCGCTGCCATTGCTGCTCGCGAGCGCCGTCGGCCTTTTGCTTGGGGCGATTTTTTTCGGCGGCCTTTGGTGGACCGTGCGCAAAGGCCTTTCGTCGCCGGCAACCCGCGCTCTGGTTTTTCGGCAGCATGCTGCTGCGCATGGGCATCACGCTTGCCGGCTTTTACTTTGTCGGCCGTGGGGATTGGCGGCGGCTGATTGCCTGTCTGCTCGGATTCGTCGTCGCGCGTTTCGTCGTGACCTGGCTGACCCGCGCGCCGGTCGAAAATCATCACTCGCAAACACCGGAGGCCGGTCATGCGCCTTAGTCCCGATCAGATAATTTTCTGGCAGCACGGATTTTTCAAACTCAACGGCACCATCGTCTTCACCTGGGGACTGATGATCGTGCTCGCCGTCGGCGCGAAGCTCATCACGCGCAATCTCTCCACCGAACTGGAACGCACCCGCTGGCAGAACTTTTTGGAAATCATCGTCACCGGGATCAACAAACAGATCGAAGAAGTCGGCCTGCGGCATCCGGAGAAGTATCTCGGTTTTCTCGGCACGCTCTTTCTCTTCGTCGCCGTCTCCGCCCTCTGCACCATCATTCCCGGCTACGAGCCGCCGACCGCTTCGCTCTCGACCACCGTCGCGCTCGCCCTCTGCGTGTTTGTGGCCGTGCCGCTTTTCGGCATCGAGGACCAGGGCCTCGGCGGCTACCTCAAATCCTACATCGAGCCGACGGTGATCATGCTGCCGTTCAACATCATCAGCGAACTCTCGCGCACCCTCGCGCTGGCCGTCCGTCTCTTCGGTAACATGATGAGCGGGGCGATGATCATCGGCATTCTGCTCACGATCACGCCGTTCATTTTCCCGATCGTGATGACATTGCTCGGCCTCCTCACCGGCATGGTGCAGGCCTACATCTTCAGCATCCTGGCCACGGTTTACATCGCCGCGGCCACGCGCACGCGCCGGCCAAAACTTGAAACCGCAGCCTAACCAATAAAGGAAAACACCATGGACAATATGACACTCATCGCGGTCGCCTCGATCGTGACCGCCGGCCTGACGACCGGCATCGGCTGTATGATGCCGGCCCTCGGCGAAGGGCGCTCGGTCGCGACCGCGCTCACCGCGCTAGCCCAGCAGCCCGACGCCTCCGCCACGATCACACGCACGCTCTTCGTCGGCCTCGCCATGATCGAATCGACCGCCATCTACTGCTTCGTCGTCTCGATGATTTTGATCTTCGCGAATCCGTTCTGGAATCACGTTATCGCGCAGGCGGCCGGAAAGTAATCCATGCTCATCGACTGGTTCACCGTCGGGGCGCAGGCGCTCAACTTCCTCATCCTCGTCTGGTTGTTGAGGCGCTTTCTTTACAAACCGATCCTGAACGCGATCGACGCGCGCGAGAAGAAGATCGCCGCCGAACTGGCCGACGCCGCGGCCAAAAAAGCCGAAGCCAAAAAGGAGCGCGACGATTTCCAGCACAAGAACGACGAGTTCGACCAGCAGCGCGCCGCGCTCCTGAGCAAAGCAACCGACGAAGCGAAAGCCGAACGCGAGCGGCTCCTCGACGAAGCGCGCAAAGCCGCCGACGCCTTGAGCGCGAAGCGAGGCGAGACGCTACGAAACGACGCGCAGCACTTGAGCCAGGCCATCAGTCGCCGAACCCAGGAGGAAGTTTTTGCCATCACGCGAAAGACGCTGGCCGATCTCGCCACGGCAAGCCTCGAAGAGCAGACTGTCGACGTTTTCCTGCGGCGCCTGCAAGCGCTGGACGCAAAGACGAAAGCGAGACTCGGCGAAACTCTCAAGACGGCGTCCGATCCCGCAGTCGTGCGCAGCGCGTTCGACCTCCCCGCCGAGCAGCAGGCCGCAATTCAAAAAGCGCTCAACGAAACCTTCTCGGGCGAAATAAAACTCCGCTTCGAGACCGCGTCGGATTTGGTCAGCGGGATCGAACTGACCGCGAACGGCCAAAAGCTCGCGTGGAGCATCGCCGATTACCTCACAGGTTTGGAACATGGCGTCGAGGAGCTTTTGAAAGCGAAGGACCAGCCGAAGCCTAACGAGCAAAAGGTTGTCGCGAAAAGTAAATGAACGCGACGCCGGAAAGTCTGGAGAGCGTCTTCGATCGGACGTTCGCGGGAATCGATCAGGCGCGGGAAGGGTTTAAGCCGCAACTGGCGCCGCACGAAGTCGGTACGATAATTAGCGTCTCTACTGGCATAGCGCGCGTCGCCGGCCT
The DNA here is from genome assembly GCA_963772915.1 of uncultured Verrucomicrobiae bacterium. GTDB lineage: Bacteria > Verrucomicrobiota > Verrucomicrobiia > Chthoniobacterales > UBA10450 > Palsa-1392. Next base: position 703,917 of record CAVYZI010000004.1, on the reverse strand, counting down.
TCCGAACGCGGGCTTTGAGGAACTGCTCAAGTTTCCCGGCGATCTTTTCGGAATCGCGTTCAACGTGGACGAAGAGGAAATCGGCGTCGTTCTTCTTGGCGAATATCAGGATTTGCACGCTGGCGATGAAGTTCAGCGCACCGGCCGGGTCATGGACGTGGCGGTGGGCGAAGCGTTGCTCGGGCGCGTGATCGATCCGCTTGGTCGAGCGCTCGATGGCAATGGGCCCGTGGCAGCGAGCGAACGTTTGCCGATCGAGCGGCCCGCGGCGCCGATCATGGATCGCGCGCCGGTTACAGTGCCGCTCCAGACCGGATTAAAAGTGATCGACGCGCTCATCCCAATCGGGCGCGGGCAGCGCGAGTTGATTTTGGGTGACCGTCGGACGGGCAAGACCGCAATTGCGATCGACACCATTCTTAATCAACGCGACCGCGATGTCGTCTGTGTTTATTGCGCCATTGGCCAGCGCGCGTCGGCGGTCGCAAAAGCCGTGGCTGGTTTGCGGGACAAAGGCGCGCTGGATTACACCGTCGTGGTCGTGACCGAGGGGAACGATCCGCCTGGGCTTGCTTACATCGCGCCGTACGCCGCGACCAGCATCGCGGAACATTTCATGGAAGCGGGCCGTGATGTGCTGATCGTTTACGACGATCTCACGCATCACGCGCGTGCTTATCGCGAGCTTTCGTTATTGCTGCGTCGGCCGCCGGGGCGCGAAGCTTTCCCCGGCGACATCTTTTACATTCACTCGCGGCTGCTCGAGCGCGCCACCCATTTGCGCAAGGAACTCGGCGGCGGCTCGCTCACCGCGTTGCCGATCATCGAGACCGAGGCGCAAAATATTTCCGCTTACATTCCGACCAATCTGATCTCCATCACCGACGGACAAATTTATCTCTCGCCGTCGCTCTTCGAACTGGGCGTGCTGCCCGCGGTCGATGTCGGCAAATCCGTCTCGCGCGTCGGCGGCAAGGCGCAGTTGGCCGCCTACCGCGCGGTCACGGGCGATCTCAAACTGGCCTACGCGCAGTTCGAGGAACGCGAAACATTTTCCCGTTTCGGCGCGCGGCTGGATGAAGAAGCGCGCAAGATCATCGAGCACGGACGGCGGATCCGCGCCTGTCTCGAGCAACCGGAATTCGCTCCGGTTTCGGTGGTCGAACAAATCGCCGTGCTCCTGGCCTTGAGCGCGAAACTTTTCGATCCACGTGCCGCTGGAACGGATGAAGGAAGCCGAACACGCCATGCGTGAGGCCGCGACGAAGATCCCGGCAGAGATCTGCGCACGGTTGAACACCGCCGACAAGTTAAGCGATGAGGATCGCAAAGCGATCATTGAACTCGCACGCCAAGCGCTCGCACCTTTCCAGCCGAAACCGAAAGCCAAAGCCACACCGGAGCATTCAACGTGAAACATCACTGAAATCCATCGAACCCACCGCATCGGGTGGCTCCGCGCCGCCGTGCTCGGCGCCAACGACGGCATCGTCTCCACCGCCAGTTTGATCGTTGGCGTGGCCGCCGCCGCCGCCGACCGCAGCGGCGTCCTGGTCGCGGGCCTGGCCGGACTGGTTGCGGGGGCGATGTCCATGGCTGCCGGTGAATATGTGTCCGTCAGTTCCCAAGCCGATACTGAGCACGCCGACATAGAACGGGAGCGTGATGAGTTGGCGACCGGCGGTGAAAGTGAACATGCCGAACTCGCCGCCATCTATGTCGCCCGCGGACTTGATGCTGGGCTTGCCGGGCAGGTCGCCACGCAATTGATGGCCAAGGACGCACTGGGTGCCCACGCCCGCGATGAACTGGGAATCTCCGACACGTTGAGCGCCAGGCCGGTCCAGGCCGCCTTCGCGTCAGCGGGCAGTTTCACCGTCGGTGCCTTCTTGCCGCTCCTGCTGGTTCTCCTCGTGCCTCGATCGGCCTTGGTCTGGGCGGTATCCGGCGGGTCGCTTGTGTTCCTCGCCCTGCTCGGTTCCTTGGCGGCCCGTGCCGGAGGCTCACCCGTGGGGATTTCAGTTGCTCGCGTGACTTTTTGGGGTGCGTTGGCCATGGCTCTGACCGCCGCGGTGGGAGCTTGGTTTGGGGCGACACTATGAACGATCGTCCGACTTTACCATGAGCGATACCACCGCCAGCCTGCGTCGGAAGATCAGCAGCGCAGGCGATCTTCAATCCGTCGTGCGGACGATGAAGGCTTTGGCGGCTTCGAGTATCGGCCAGTATGAAAAATCGGTGAAGTCGTTAGGCGATTATTATCGCACGGTGGAATTGGGCCTAAGCGTCTGCTTTCGGGCGGCCGGTTCCTCAGCGTTTCTGACTGGATCGACCAAACGTTCGGACGCAGATGCAATCGCCGCGGTCGTCTTCGGTTCCGATCAAGGATTGGTCGGCCAGTTTAATGATATCGTGACCGACCATGCAGTTAAGGCCCTGGTTGCCCTAACGAATAAACCACAAGTCTGGGCCGTCGGCGAGCGCGTGCACGCGCGCTTGAAAGACGCAGGGCTCAGACCGGTCGGACTCCTTCCCGTTCCTAATTCTATCAAGGCCATCACGCCACTGGTCGGGAAAATTCTCGTCGAACACGAGACCCATCGCGGGCGGAGTGGAGTCACCGAGCTTCACCTGTTCTATAACCGCCCAACCTCTGGAGCGGGCTACGAGCCGGTCAGTCAGCGCCTGCTGCCCTTGGATGAAACCTGGCATCGCAAGCTGGTTGAGATCCCCTGGCCGACGAAGAACCTCCCCGAGGTCATCGGCAGCAGCACCGCGACATTGCGCGCACTCATTCGCGAGTATCTCTTCGTCTCGCTCTTCCGAGCTTCCGCTGAATCCCTCGCGAGCGAAAACGCCAGCCGCCTCGCGGCGATGCAGCGTGCAGACAAGAACATCGACGAACTGCTGGAGGATCTCCACGGCACCTTCCACCGATTGCGTCAGAGCAGCATCGACGAAGAACTCTTCGACGTGATCTCCGGCTTCGACGCCTTATCGAGCGTGGAGAAACCTGCGCACTGCCCCCGCCCGTGAAGGAAATCCTGACCCTCACGCTCAATCCGGCGATCGATGTGACGACGTCGGTCGAGAATGTTTTTCCCGAACACAAGCTGCGCTGCGGCGCGGTTTGCAATGAACCCGGTGGCGGTGGACTGAACGTGGCGCGGGCCATCCACCAGCTCGGGGGAACGGCGCGCGCGCTGCATTTTTGCGGCGGCCCGACGGGCAACGTCCTTTGCGCCCTGCTCGATGAAACGCAGATCGAACATGAAGCGGTCGCGATCAAGGGATGGACCCGGCAGAGCGTCACCATTCTGGAGACCGCGACCGGCCAGCAATATCGCTTTGTCATGCCGGGGCCGACTTTCGAAGAAGGGGAATGGCGTTGGGCGCTGGAGCGGATCGCTAACCTCAGTCCACTGCCGGATCTGCTGGTGGCGAGCGGAAGCTTACCGCCGGGCGTGCCGATCGATTTCTACGGGCAGCTCGCGCGCATCGTGCGCGAACGAGGCAGCCGCCTGATCCTCGACACCTCCGGTCCGGCGTTGGCGGAAGCGCTCCGGGCTGGAGTATTTTTGATCAAGCCGAGCCTGCGCGAGCTGCGGGTTTTGGCGGGCGGTCCGCTCGCGCACGAAGCGGAGCAGGAAGCAGCGGCGCGCAAAATTGCCGAAAGCGGCGAGGCGCAGGTGGTCGTGGTCTCGTTAGGCGCGGCCGGGGTCCTGTGCGCGACCGCCGCCGGCTGCGAGCGGATGCGCGCGCCGACTGTCCCGGTGCGAAGCAAGGTCGGCGCCGGCGACAGCATGGTCGCCGGCATCACTCTTGGCCTCGCCCGCGACGACTCGTTACGCGATGCCATTCGTTTCGGGATCGCGGCCGGCACGGCCGCGGTCATGAGCCCGGGCACCCAACTTTGTCGGCGCGAAGATGCCGAGCGGCTCTTCGAACAAATTGCCTGAACGGATGAGGAAAGCGGCCCGCCGCCTGACGCCCGGGCCATCACGACCAGCTTCGGTTGAGAACGATTTTCACTTCGTCAGAAAATATTTGGCGATTTTTGCTTGACCGCTTTTCGCGGGTCGGGGGAGAGTGACTTTGTTCTCCGGAAAAGGTGCCGTGTGGCTGGCGCGCAAGCGTCCTTAAACATGATCAGTCCAGCAGATGGTTCGGCGCGCTGGTCCGCGCAGCTTCGCGCGGAATGGTCCGATGCGGCCACGGCCCGGTGCTCTTCCTCCTCCCTCCTCTTCTTTTTCCACTCGCTTCCGCAGCTTGCCTAACGAACAGAAAGGATCGCTTCCATGCCAGTTCTGACCACTTATCCCGGCGTTTACGTCGAAGAAATCTCCAGCGGTGTCCATACCATCACCGGCGTCGCCACTTCCATCACGGCCTTTGTCGGGCGCGCCCTCCGCGGGCCGACCGACCTCGCGGTCACCGTCAATAGCTACGGCGATTTCGAGCGCACCTTCGGCGGTCTCTGGCTCGGGAGCGCGCTCGCTTTTGCGGTCCGCGATTTTTTCCTGAACGGCGGCGCCCAGGCCATCATCGTGCGGGTTTATCGCGCCGATGCCAACCCGGCCGACGCGGTCTTCGACGCGCACACGCTCCTCCTCCGCGCGGCCTGGCCCGGGACCTGGGGCGATCAGTTGCGGGTGCGGGTAGATGATGATGTGCGGCCGCTTCTTCCCGGTGAAGTGGCCAATTCGCTCTTCAATCTCTCGGTCAAGGACACCGCCACCGGACAGACGGAAATCTTTCGCAACGTTTCCGTCACGCCCGGGCATCCGCGTCGGGTCGACACCGTGCTGGAAAACGAATCCAATCTCGTCCGGATCAACGACGCGCTCCCCACGCCGATTCCCAACAGCGCGCCGCCCACCTACCCGGCCGCGCAGCCCGGGCAGGACCCGTTCAGCGATGCGACGCCGACCCTTTACGCCACCATCACGGACGCGGGCGGCGCCGGCGGCTCGGATGGGTTGTCGCTGCGGCGCAATGAGATTTCCGACCCGTCGCTCGAGGCCGCGAAACAGGGGATGTACGCACTGCTCGATGCCGATCTGTTTAATCTTCTCTGCATTCCGCCACACAAGCTGAGCTCCGATCCCGATGCGACCGCGCCGGTCGACGTCGAGACGGCGTTGATCGATGACGCGACCGCTTTTTGCCGGGCCCATCGCGCCTTCATGATCGTCGACCCGCCTTACGGCAGCGTTCTGACCGACATGGCCGCATTTCAAGCCAGCCTAACGACAACGAATTACGGCGCCCTTTATTTCCCGACGCTTCTCCAGCCCAATCCGCTCCACGATGGGCAACTGGAGCAGTTCGCACCCTGCGGCTCAGTTGCGGGGATCATGGCGCGAACCGATTCCGCGCGCGGCGTCTGGAAAGCGCCCGCTGGCCTCGAAGCGCGCCTCACCGGGGTGACCGCCTTGAATGTGCCTTTGACCGATGCGGAAAACGGCCAGCTCAATCCGTTAGGCATCAACTGCCTCCGCGCCATGCCGGCGGCCGGCCGGGTCGTCTGGGGCGCGCGCACCCTCGAAGGGAGCGACCGGCTGGCCTCGGAGTGGAAATACATTCCGGTGCGGCGGACCGCGCTTTTCCTCGAGGAAAGTCTCTTCCGCGGCACGCAGTGGGTGGTCTTTGAGCCTAACGACGAGCCGCTCTGGGCCCAGATTCGGCTCAACCTCGGCGCCTTCATGCAGAGCCTCTTCCGGCAGGGCGCCTTCCAGGGCAAGACGCCGAAGGAAGCCTACCTCGTAAAGTGCGACAGCGAGACCACGACGCAGGACGACATCAACCGCGGGGTGGTCAACATCCTCGTCGGCTTCGCCCCGCTCAAGCCGGCCGAATTTGTCATCATCAAGATCCAGCAGCTCGCCGGACAAATCGAAACCTAAACCAAGCCTAACGAATCAACCGGAGGAACAATCATGGCTCAATTCAGCGTTAATCCATCGCGCTTCGACCCGTATAAGAACTTCAAGTTCCGGGTGAAATGGGACGGGCGTTATGTCGCCGGCATCAGCAAAGTCGGCGCCCTCAAGCGCACCACCGAAGTCGTGAAACACCGTGAAGGTGGCGACCCGAGCAGCAGTCGCAAATCGCCCGGGCGAACCGAGTTTGAAGCGATCATGCTCGAGCGCGGTGTGACCCACGACACCGAATTCGAAAAATGGGCGAACAAGGTCTGGAACTTCGGTTCCGGGCTGGGGGCGGAAGTGTCGCTCAAGGATTTCCGCAAGGACATCATCATCGACGTCTACAACGAGGCGGGGCAGCTCGCGATCAGCTACAAGGTTTTTCGCTCCTGGGTTTCGGAATTCCAGGCCCTCTCCGATCTCGACGCCAACGCCAACGCCGTCGCCATCCAGCACATCAAGCTCGAGAACGAAGGCTGGGAACGCGATTACGACGTTAAGGAACCGAGTGAACCCAGTTTTGTTGAGCCGGCGTAACGCGCATCCCAGTTCGTTCGTCTGCCTTCGCCTTCGGTCATGGAACAACCGATGCAACGTCTTTCCGCCGAGAAAATTCTCGCGCTCTGGGAAACCGGCCGGCCGCAGCATGCCCTTGATCGCGCCCTAACGATCCTGGCCGCGGCCACGCCCGGGGCCACGCGCGACGCACTCGCCGATCTCAGCATCGGCGAACGCGACGCGCGTCTCCTCCAACTCCGCGCACTTGTCCTCGGCCCCCGTGCCGAAGGCTTCGCCGAGTGCCCGCGCTGCGCCGAGCGGCTCGAGTTCCCATTGGAAACGGCAGCCCTGGAGGGACGTGCGCCGTCACGTCCATCCGATGTGCCCACGCCTCACGAAATCGAAACAGGCGGCACCACGATTCGCTTCCGCCTTCCAACGAGCCGCGACCTGGCGGAAGCCGTGACTGCGCCGGATTCATCGCAGGCCCTCCGCCGTCTGATCGAACGCTGCATCCTCGCGCCTAACGAAATCTCTGCCTCAGATTGTCATCCCGAGCCGCGCAGACGGCGAGGGACCTCCCAGTCGGTCCCTGATCACACAACCCCCGACTCGCACCCGTCCGCACCTAATGGGAGGTCCTTCGGCGCGCTTCGCCAGCCTCAGGATGACAAAATGGAAGATCTCCCTGACGAAACCATCGAAGCCGTCAGCCGCGCCATGCTCGAGGCCGACCCAGCGGCGGAAATCACCTTCCGCCTCACCTGTCCCGGCTGTGCCTACGAATGGGACCTCCTTTTCGACATCGCCGATTTTTTCTGGACTGAGATTTCCGTGCAGGCGCAGCGACTCCTGCGCGAGATCGACACCCTGGCGCGCGCCTACGGCTGGACCGAGCGCGAGATTCTCAATCTCCCGGCGCAACGCCGGCAAACCTACCTGGAGATGCTGGCCGCATGACGCACTTCCTCGGGAGGCTGGTCGAGCGCGCGCGTGGCACCGCGCCGCGGGTCGAGCCGATCATCGCCCCGCGCTTTGCGCCGACGCCGGTCGCGGAAATTGCAACCGAACACGAAACGTCGCCGTCCGGGCGTGGAGCGCCGCAAAAAACGAAAGCAACGAACGGGATCAGGGAAGCGGTCGTTAGGCAAGAAGAGCCGGTGACCGAGGCGCCTCGCCCGAGGGCTGCGATCAGAGAGCCAGAGGAGCGGGAAGAAACGGTGGAAGCCGCGCCCCAAACCCTGCTCGTCCCGTTGCCCCGACCTGACAACGACGAGGTCGCACCGCGTCCAAACTGGACTCGCGAAAGCGAGTCCCTCCGGAGGGACGTGCTTCCGCACGTCCAGTCTGCCGCCGCGCCGCCTCTCGTTAGGCGTGCGAACCACCAGCCGCGCTCCACGATGGCGCGGCCTTCCGATCGTTCCGGGGTCTCCGCCAGCTCGGTTACTTTCCCTAACGAATCGGCTGCGAACGAACCGCCGATCGTGCGGGTCACGATCGGCCGGATCGAAGTACACGCCGCGCCCGCGCCAGCCGCACCGGCGCGCAAGCCCCCGGCCCGTTCCCAGCCGAAGCTCACCCTCGACGCCTACCTCAAGGCGCGAAAGGAGGGCGCACGATGAGCACGCCGCTGGCCATCGCCACTGTCACCGCCGTCCTGCAAAATTTTTTGCAGAACAGCGTGACCGATCTCGCGACCGTTCTCGGTGGTCCGGTTACGGTTTCGACCGAGCCGCCGGATCGGATCGATATCGGCACCTCCTCGCCGGATCGGATCAATCTTTTCCTTTTCCAGGCGACCGAAAACCAGGGTTGGCGCAACGTCGGTTTACCGTCGCGTTCGGCCAACGGCGACCCCATTTCCAATCCCTACCTCGCGCTCGATCTCAGCTACCTGCTGACCGCCTACGGCTCCGGGCCGTTGCACGCCGAGATCCTGCTCGGCCAGGCGATGTTCGTCCTCCACGAAATGCCGGTCCTGACCCGGGACGCGATCCGCAGCGTCTCCGCCACGCCGCCCGCCCTCCTCGCCGGCCTAACGATCTCGGAATTGGCCGACCAGATCGAGCAAATCAAGATCGTGCCCCAGGTCATGTCGGTTGAGGAAATCTCAAAAATCTGGTCCGCCCTCCAGTCGCAGTATCGGCCGACGGCGGTTTACAAGGCTTCGGTTGTCCTGATTGAGAGCACGAAATCCGTGCGGCCGACCCTGCCAGTGCGAGCGCGCAGCCTCCTCGTCCTGCCTTTCGAGCAACCGGTGATCGATCTCCTCCAATCACAGGAGACGGCCGGCGCCGAGATCGTGGCCGATCAACCGATCCTCGCCGGTTACAATCTCGTGATCGACGGGCAGCGCCTGCGCGGCGACACCACGCTCGTCCTGATCGACGAGGAGGAGATTGTGCCTAACGACGACGACATCAGCGCCACTCGGATCATTATCCCGCTCCCCGCCAGCCTGCAGCCGGGATTGCACGCGGTGCAGGTCGTGCACCCGGCCAATTTCGGAACCGACGTTGCACCGATCCTGCGCCGCGGCGTCGAGTCGAACGTGGCCGCTTTTGTTCTCGCTCCGGAAATTACCACGCCCGCGCCGATCGCCGCGCCGCGCAACACGACCCTCACCCTCGCGATCAATCCGCCGGTCGGTCGCGCCCAGCGCGCCACACTTCTCGCCGGGAGCGGGACGATTTCGATCCCGGCTCGTCCAGCCGCCGGTCCGGACGCGACGCCGACGCTCGATTTTCCGATCCCAGCCGATTTCCCGACCGGCCCGAATCTCCTTCTCCGCGTCCAGATCGACGGCGCGCAAAGCCCGCTCGACGTGGATGGAAGCGGAAACTTCGACAGCCCAACCATCGCCATCACATGAAACCCGAGACACCAGCGGAAGATTGGAGCGCGGCGAACCAGCGTGCCCTGATGGCGGAGCTGGCCGGGTTGAGCCGCCTGCTGAAAGGCGAGCCTAACGAACCGACAAGACCGGCCGAACCGGCGCCGTCGGCCCTGGACGCGCTTTGCACGATGTTCCGCCTCTCCCGTTTCGAGCGGCAGATCGTGCTCCTCTGCGCCGGGATGGAATTGGACGGAGGATTTGCCGCGCAATGTGCCGCGGCTGCCGGGTTCGGGCGGAAATCCCTGGCCCTCCTTTGGTCTCGCCCTCGCGGTTTTGCCCGAGGCGCATTGGGACGCGCTCGGCAACCGCGCCCCGCTCCGCCACTGGCGGCTGATCGAGACGATCGGGAACGGTCCGCTGGTCGCGAGCCGCCTGCAGATCGACGAACGAATTCTGTTTTTCCTCACCGGCGTCGCGCAGCTCGACGAGCGACTCGTTAGTCTGGTCGAGCCGGTGCGGGAAACGGGTGAAATCCCCGCCATGCAGGCGCCTCTGCTGGAACGGTTGCGCGGCGCCTGGCAATCGGCTTTCGAGGCAAAACGGCCGCTCCCCGCCCTGCAACTCTGCGGCGCCGATCTCTCCGCCAAGCGCACCCTCGCTGCCGCCCTGACCGATTGCCTAACGATTCAGCTCCTGCGTCTGCCGGCCGCGGCCTTGCCCACGAATTTGGCCGAGTTGGAAAATCTGCACCGGCTCTGGGAACGCGAGGCGATTTTGGAGAACGCCGCCCTCCTCCTCGAATGCGATCGGAGCGAGGAAGCGGAGACGGCGCGCGAGCTGGCCATTGCGCGCTGGATCGAACTGACCCACACCCCGCTCCTCATCTCGACCCGGGAACCGCGGCGCGACCTCGAGCGGTCTCTCGTCACGATCGAAGTGCCGAAGCCGACCCGGGCCGAACAGCGCCGGGTGTGGGAGGAAGCGATCGGGGCGAACGGCTGGAACGGCCAACTCGATCGGGTGGTGGCACAATTCGATTTCAGCACCGCGGCGATTCGTACGACCGCGACGGGATTGTCAGACGAAGAAGCGGAAACGCAGCTCTGGGAGGCCTGCCGCCTGCAGGCCCGGCCCCGTCTCCAGGATCTGGCGCAGCGCATCACCTCCAACTCGACCTGGGCCGACATCGTCCTGCCCCCGGCGCAACTCAACATCCTGCAAACCATCGCCCAGCACCTGCGGCAGCGGACCCGCGTTTACGACGACTGGGGTTTTGCCGAACAATCGAACCGCGGCCTCGGCCTGAGCGCGCTCTTCACTGGACCGAGCGGCACCGGCAAAACGCTCGCCGCCGAGATTCTGGCTAACGAACTGCGGCTCGATCTTTTCCGGATCGATCTGAGCGCGGTCGTGAGCAAATACATCGGCGAGACGGAAAAGAATCTGCGCCGCGTCTTCGACGCCGCGGAGGAAGGCGGCGCCGTCCTGCTCTTCGACGAAGCCGACGCCCTCTTCGGGAAACGGAGCGAAGTGAAAGACAGCCATGATCGTTATGCCAACGTCGAGATCAGCTACCTCCTGCAACGAATGGAGGCCTATCGCGGCCTCGCCATCCTGACCACGAACATGAAGGAAGCGCTCGACCCGGCTTTCCTGCGCCGGCTGCGCTTCATCGTGCAATTTCCGTTTCCCGAACCAGGCGCAGCGGGCCGAGATCTGGCGCAAGATTTTCCCGGCCAAAACGCCGACCGATTCGCTCGAGATCGAGAAACTGGCGCGCCTCGCGATTTCCGGCGGCAATATCCGGAGCATCGCGCTCAACGCCGCCTTCGCCGCGGCCGACGCCGACGAGCCGGTGCGCATGCCGCATTTGTTAGGCGCGGCGCGCCTCGAATACGAGAAGCTCGAAAAACCGCTGACCGAAGCGGAGCTGGGAGGCTGGCGATGAAACGCCTGATTCCGGAGGGACGTGCTTCCGCACGTCCGGGCATTCATCCCGACGCGACCCACGGCTCTGGACGTGCGGAAGCACGTCCCTCCGGGATGAACCCGCGCGAAATCGAGGTCCACATCGAAGAGCTGATCCTGCACGGCTTCGCTCAAGCGGATCGGTGGCGCATCGGCGATGCGCTGGAGAACGAATTGCGCGTTCTCCTCGCCGCGCACGGCGTCCCACGCGCCTGGCTGTCCAATCCAGCGCGAGTCCAGACCGCTTCGATTCCGTCCGCCAGCCTAACGAAGCCGGTGCCGGCCGGGTCCGAGATTGCCGGGGCCGTTTACCGGGGAGGAGGCAAATGATTTTCGACTCCCAGGCAGCGTGGGCGCCAACGATTCAGCGGCCTGTGCCGGGGAAGGCGCCTCGATTGCAACGCAAGTGCGCCTGCGGAGGAACGCCAGGACCGACGGGCGAATGCGCCGAATGCAAACGCAAACGCGCTTCGCTCCAGCCCAAGCTGACGGTCAATCAGCCTAACGATCGCTTCGAGGAGGAAGCCGAGCGGGCGGCGGCCGCGGTCGTGAGCGGAAAACCGGTGGCCACGAGCTCGCACACCGGCGGAGCGACGCTCCAGCGGCAGGAGGCGGGGGAGAAACCGCGCGAACAACCGACGCAGTTCCCGGTGCAGGAGCAGCCGAAAGAGGGACAGGCGAAGGATGATGACGAGAAGGAGAAGCTCAAAACCGGCGGCCTGAAGGTGGCGGAACAGCTTGGGAAATATCTCTGGGATCAGTTTTCCAGTTCTGCGGAAGGGAAACGCATCCTGGCTGAGAACGAGCGGGACTTGAAACCGATCCTGAAGTTTTTCGAAGACTTCGCCGACACCCTGGTGGGCAAAATTGTTCTCGGCACGGCCGCGACCGGAGCCGCGACCGGAGCGGTGGCGGGCGCATGGTCGAGCCGGGAATCCAGCGATGAGCCGGCGAAGTCGTCGCCTTCTCCCGCCGCGCCACCCTCGCGCGCGCCAAAGGACGAAAAGTTTTTCGCCCTCGAATTGAACTGGGATTTCGTTAGTCCGCCGAGCGGCCTGACGGTGAAAACGCCCTGGCTCGATTCGCCGAAAATTCCACTCGGCTCCCAACCTCCCGCAGCCACGCCGGTCCTGCCGCCGCCGCCGGTTTTGTTCAAGATGGTCCCGAAAATTCCCCGGGTCTGCACGCCGAGCGATCCGCAGGGCGACCAGGGTGAGGCCGACGCGCGCAGCGCCTTCATTTATTGGTGGCTGAAGCACAACCAGGAGCTGGCAGAAAAGAAGCAGCAGGAAATCATCGAGAACTCGCAGCTGCGCCCATCCAGCTACGCCGCCCACCTACTCGCCTTCGCTGGTCAAACCACTCTTCAAGCGCGCACCTGGCGCGGAGCCGATTGAGGACCCGGCGGCGGTCGAGGCCGGATTGCGTTCGCCGGGGCAACCGCTCGACTCCGCCACACGCCGCCTGATGGAGTCGCGCTTCGGTCACGATTTCTCCCGGGTGCGCATTCATACGGACGCGACCGCGGGGCAAGCCTGTGCGGCGGTGAGAGCGCACGCCTTTACGGTGGGGAGCGAGATCGTCTTTGCCGCCGGTCAGTTTGCCCCGGGAGCGGGGGCCGGCGATCACCTCCTGGCTCACGAATTGACGCACGTCATTCAACAGGGCGGGGCGCCTGGAATGACCTCGACGATTGCCACCGGAGGATCCTCGCGCGGTCTAGCCGGCGCCGCGGCCGAGCGTGTCGCGCAAGCTCCAGGCGCGGCCCGGTTCCTGGCCGCACCGCCAAACATCGCGCGCAAGCCGGCCCGTTCGCCGGCCGGGACGAATGGGCACCTGAGCACGGACTCCCATTGGAGCTACATCGTTTACGACAACGAAGTGCGCCTGCGCTACTTCCTGAAGTTGTCGAAAGAAGAGGTGGAAGCCCGCAAAAAGAAGAACCTGCCGGGTTTCATCCAGGTCGGGACGATCCCGTGGATCACGAACAACCCGGGCAACATCACCCAGGAGCCGGGAGCAGCCAAAACGACGCTCCAGGGTTACCCGGCGGAACTCGGGTCGCTCGGCACCTATGGCAATCGTTACGCGATTTTTTCGTCCCGGGAGAAGGGCGTGGAAGCGATCGGAGGCTATCTGCGGAAACGGCCCGAGTTTGGAAAAAACAAAGACCTCTCCGTGGCCGGGAACATCAAGCAATACAAAGGCGAAGAAAAAGGCGAAAGGGCGCAGCGGGAAGCACGCGAAAAGGAAAATGCCGAGCGGATCAGCAAAGGCGAAAAACCGCTCCCGGCGGTCGACGTGCGCGAGAAGTATCTTCGCGATGTCGAGGAAGGGATGAAACGCCAGATCGTGGCGGACGAGGCCTTGGAAGGCGGGATGGAAGTCAAAGACCTCACCGGCCCGCAGCGCGCGCAGTTGGAAAAGGAAGCCGCTGAGCGGGTCCGCCAATTCATGTCCGGGAAGATGCGCGAGGTGAGCGCAGGGGACGAAGACCTGGCCCTGGCCGTGGAAAGCATCCAGGCGATCGAAGGCCGGGCGGCCGCGCCCGGAGTCACTTTTAGCTGTGCGGGGTTTGACGATCCCACCACCCAGGCGGCCTACGACGGTCAGCAGAAGGCTTTGATCAAAGCTCTGACCGGTTCGGAAGCGGCGAAGAAGGAGTTAAGCGGCCTGCTGGGCTGCGGAGGAGAGCGATGATCACGATCCGGACATCCGACGCTTTCCAGGGGGGAGACGAATGAGAGCCCAGGCCCATGCGCCCTCGCCCAAGGCTCCGCTTTTCCCGGTGCCCGGACCTACTGTCGTTAGGCGGGACGGTTGGCTGCAAAGAAAGTGTGCCTGCGGCGGGACGCCCGGGCCTTCCGGCGAATGCGAGGAGTGCAAACGCAGGCGCCTCGCGCTGCAGCCGAAGCTGGTCGTCAATCAACCGGGCGACCGCTACGAAGAGGAGGCCGATCGGGTGGCGGCAGCCGTGGCTCGCGGCGGATCATCAAATCGGCCCGCCATCAGTTCGTTAGGCAAAGCCGGCGCCGTGCAACGCGAGGAGCCGGGCAAGCCAAAAACCGAAAAGGAGAAATACAAGGAGGCGGCCAAGAAAGTCGGCGAAGCCTTCCTGAAAACTCCGCCGGGGAAGGAGATTGAAAAGAAAGCAGAAGAGCTGGGAGACGCCTTTATCTCGACTTTGCCGGGGAAGATCATCACCGGCGCCGCCGTGACGGGAGCGATCGCGACCCTCGCCGCGACGCACAAGGAACTGCCGATCGGAATTCCGGAAATTCCGCTCAACCGGATCAAACCGGGCTTGAAGATGAAAATCACCTACGAGGGCCCGGTCGATCAGCCGACCAAGGTGATGATTGGCTTCAGCGGCCGGTTTGGTGGGGGCGAATCGCGCCGCAAAAAACATGCGCCGACAGAAAGCGAAAAGCGCCAGGCCGAGAACGCACGGCGGGCGGCGGAGGACGCAAAATTTCGCGAAGGCCTGAGGAGCGATGAGGACAAAGCAGCGGATGCGAAGCGGCTGAACGACCGCCTCGGTAGCAGGATGCTGCGACCGGATCAACTCACGCCGCGCACTTCGCCGCTCTCCTTTGGAGCGGCGGGCGAGCAGCTTGGTTTTCATCCCGGGGCGCCGGCGGCCGGGCCGCGCAGTTCGTTAGGCCCGTGGGTGCCGGATTTCAAACTAACCGGCGAAACGGCCGAGGAACCGAAGAAGAAGGAAGAGGAACCTTTGCAGCGCAAGGCGGCGAGCAATCACGAGGTGGGTGGCGCGCCGCCGATCGTCGAGGAGGTCGTGCAGTCCTCCGGTCAGCCGCTCGATCCGGCGACGCGCCAGTTCATGGAAGAGCGTTTCGGCTACGATTTCGGCAGTGTGCGCATTCATCGCGATGCGCGCGCGGCGGAATCGGCCCGCGCCGTCCAGGCCCAGGCTTACACGGTCGGTCATGATGTCGTTTTCGACGGCGGCAGCTTTGCCCCCGAGACGAGCGCCGGCCGTCAGCTTCTCGCCCATGAGCTGACCCATGTCGTGCAGCAAAGTGCGATGCCGCCCGCCGTGCAGCGCGCGGTGCCGAAGGGGTTGGAAGTGACCGGACGCAAGAGCGGGACCGGCCCCTCTGGCTCGCTCAGCGTTTTCTTTGAGCGCAACGACGCCGCAATCAACAGCGACGGAAGGCTCGCCGTCCTCCTCGCCGGGGGCGGACAGCAGAGCAAGGACGACCTCGATCTCATCGGCCGGGTGAGCGAGGACGAAGCACCGACGCCGACCGATGGCCGGGCGTTGGCCGATAAGCGGATCAAGGCGGTCGACGCGCAATTGAAAAAGACCGGGCACACCGGAAAACGCAACCCCGACCCGAAGCCCGACGTCGGCGACGGACGACTCGATTATCGCAACCTGCGCGCGGTCGAGCTGACTCCGGCCGGGACGCAATCGCCCACCCCCAATTGCAAAACGACGGCCGCGACTGGGCCTTGCAGCAAGGCGGCGGAAAAGGAATTTGGCGATACCAAAACGAAGGCGGAAGGATTTATCGACAAGGCGCGCCGTCTTCTCACCTCGGGGACGGACACTGACGCGAACGACTTGCGCGACGAACTGTTCGGCGGCGGCGGAGGCAAGGGGAGCGGAGCCGCGGTCACAAAAACGCTCGACGCCAACCTGGGGAAAATCAAAGGCCAGATGAGCCTGAACATTAAACCGAAGCAGCATCGTTGCGGCACGTCTGTGCGATGGCACCTGCACCGCGGCGATCGCCTACAACATCGAGGTCGGCAAAAAGTCGGTTCTGACCCTTTGCCCGGTTTTCGTCAGCGCCAAACCGCAGGAGCGCACGCGCAATTTTATCCACGAGACCGCGCACGCCACTCCCGGTCTCGGGCTAGCCGGCAAAACGCCGGGGACAGACGATCTCGCCTATCGCTACGAGCGGCGCCTGGTCCATCTCACGCCCGATCAGGCTTTGCAGAATTCCGATAGCTATTCGCTTTTCGTGATGCTGACGGCCGATCCGAGCTTTGTCCGACCGAAACGGCCAAGCGACAAACTCGCCCTCAAGAAGAAGGCGAAGCCGGGAGTGGAAGAGAGCCTCGCCCTCCTCGGTGACTGGGTGAAATGGTCGAGCCAGGAAACGACCAGCACCTATTCGACGATCGTGAAGTCGAAAGCCAAGAAGCGTTGGACGAGCGGCTACTACGAAGACACGATGAAGCTCATCGCGGCGCAGTTTGGCCTCACCAAACCGCCGGCCTTGCCGACGGACGACGATCGTTTCGCCATCTCCGGCATCGCCGATCGTTATCGCACCATCCGCCAGCTGGTCCAGGGCAACCTCGAGGTCAAGCGCGACCCGGCCGCGAAGACCACCGTCTGGTCGCCGGGTCCGGGCAAGGCCGTGACCCTGGGCGACGACTTTTTTGCCCTCACGACAACCGAAGCGCAGACCAAGCTCCTCTTCCGCGCCCTCGTCGAGCGGGTGGGCGCGATCGCGTCCAAAGACCGGGCCAAGTTTGTCGATCTCGCCCAGCAACTCAACGCGCGTCACCCGCTGCCATGAAATTGCCCGACCGAACCGCGGCCGCAGATTTGCCTAACGAATGAGCACTTTTCCTAACTCACCGAAGCTCCTCAAAGGCGGCATCGTCCTGATCGATCCAGAGAGCGGCGCGGTCCAGCGCATCATCTCGCTGCAATACAACCCCGATACGCTCACCCGCTCGCTTCAGATCCAGGGGGTGAGCGCGGATGGGGGCGGCGATCGCTCCGAAATCCTGCGCCTGAAAGGGCCCCCGGTCGAGACGATCAAGCTGGAGGCGGAAATCGACGGGACCGATCAGCTCGAGTTTCCCGATCAAAACGCGAATGCGGTCGAGGTCGGAATTCAACCGCAGCTCGCCGCCCTGGAAGCGATCGTTTACCCGACAAGCACGCAGTTGCAATCGAACAACGCTCTCGCCAAATCCGGCACGCTCGAGATCATCCCGATGCAGTCGGCGCTCACCCTCTTTATCTGGAGCAAGAACCGGATCATTCCGGTGCGCCTGACCGATTTCAGCATTACGGAGGAAGCCTTCGATCCGTCGCTCAATCCGATCCGGGCCAAGGTCAGCCTCGGGATGCGCGTTCTGAGCGTGAACGACGTCGGCTTCGACGCCAAGGCCGGGAGTCTTTACATGATTTACCAGCAGCAAAAGGAACGGCTCGCCGGGCTCGCGCCTAACGGATCGTTCGCCAACCTCGGGATCAAGGGGATTTCATGACAGGTCCGCAGATGACGCAGATTTACGCAGATTTGAAAGAGTCGAAATGCCGCAAAGGAATCTGCGTAAATCTGCGCAATCTGCGGATGAATCCGTCTTTCTCGCCTAACGAAAAATGAGCGATCAACTCCAGGCCCTGCTCCAGCAAACCGGCGTCGCCACTCCGGCCTTTCCGGCCAACAGCCGTTACAACAAAACGCCGCTCGCCAGCCTGACCATGCCGGACGGGACCGAGGTCGCCTATCTCCGGCGCCGCTTCGTCCCGCCGCCGGAAAATTTCGCCCTGCTCCAGGAGCACACCGTGACGGAAGGCGAACGCCTCGATCACATCGCGGCCAAGTATCTCGGCGATCCCGAGCAATTCTGGCGGCTCTGCGACGCCAACGGCGCGGTTCGACCTAACGAATTGATCGAACCCGTTGGGCGCAGCATCCGCATCACCCTGCCGGAAAACATTCCCGGAGCGAAGAATGAATAGCGGTTTCCATCTCACTCTCATGATCGGCCCGGTCGTGCCGGTGCCGGTTTCGCAGGAAGTGCTTGACGCCCTCACTTCCGTCAGCGTGACGACCAACAGCGAGAGCGGAAGCGGCTTCCAGCTCGAGTTCACGCTCAGTAACCGTTCGCCGCTCCAGACGATCTTCCTCCTCAGCAGTGGCGCGTCCATCCCACTCGTTAGGGTGCTCATCATCGTCACGGTCAACGGCAAAGCCGAAGTCCTGATGGATGGCGTCATGACCAATCACGAGATCCGCCCGGGTGCCGACGCCTCGCATTCCGTCCTTACCGTCACCGGCGAAGATCTGAGCCGGGTGATGGACTACATCGACTTCAGCGGCATTCCCTATCCCGCCATGCCGCCCGAGGCGCGCGTCGGATTGATCCTCCTCAAGTATGCCTTCCTTGGCATCGTGCCGTTGGTCATCCCGAGCATCCTGATCGACATCCCGATCCCGACCGATCGCATCCCGGTGCAGCAAGGCAAAGACCTCGCCTACATCCGATCGCTGGCCGACGAAGTCGGTTACGTCTTCTACGTCGACCCCGGCCCCGAGCCGGGGATGAGCGTGGCTTACTGGGGGCCGGAGATCAAAGTCGGCGAACCGCAAAAAGCGCTCAGCATCAACATGGATGCGGCGAGCAACATCGAGAGCGTTTCCTGCAGCTTCAATTCGCAGGGCGCGGTCATCCCGATCGTTTACATCCAGAATCAGCAGACTCATGTCCCGATTCCGATCCCCATCCCCAACATCTCGCCCCTCAATCCGCCGCTCGGGCTCGTCCCGCCGATTCCGCTCAACCTCGAGCCGATCAACGAGACGGCGAACTATTCCCCGATCCGGGCCGCGGTCCTTGGCCTAACGAAAGCGGCGCGCTCGGTCGAGGCCGTCACCGCCACCGGCAGCCTGAACGTCGTCCGCTACGGCCAGGTCCTGAAGGCGCGCCGGCTCGTCGGCTTGCGCGGTGTGGGGGAAGCCTTCGACGGCCTCTATTACGTCAAGAGCGTCACGAGCACGATCAAGCGCGGCGAGTTCAAACAGAATTTCACCCTCAGCCGCAACGGGCTCATTTCCACCTTCTCGAAAGTACCAGCATGAGTGACAAAAAATTCTTCGGCAAATATCGCGGCACGGTCCTGAACAACATCGATCCGATGATGATGGGACGGATCATGGCCATCGTGCCCGATGTCACGGGCCTGATCCCATCGAGCTGGTGCATGCCCTGTTTTCCAGTCGCTGGCATCCAGAACGGAATGTTCACCGTCCCGATCGTCGGTTCCGCGGTCTGGATCGAATACGAACACGGCGATCCGGATTACCCGATCTGGACCGGCTGCTTTTACGGCAGCGCCGCCGAGGTGCCGGCGGCGGCTTTGATCGTTCCGCCCGGCGTCCCCGGGATCACCTTGCAAACCCCGCTGCAGAATAGCCTCACGATCAGCGACGTGCCCGGCCCGACCGGCGGCATCCTGATCAAGACCACGACCGGCGCCATGGTCTCCGTGAGCGACACCGGCATCATCATTTCCAACGGCAAAGGCGCGATCATCAACATGGTCGGCCCGAGTACCGACATCAACGCGAGCGCCCTAACGATTATTTGATTATCCGCAGATTACGCAGATTTACGCAGATTTTTTTGTGATGAAAGAAACGCGAGATCCAGAGACTTACGCCATCCTTGGCGCGGCGATGGAAGTTCATCGCGAGCTTGGGCACGGTTTTCTGGAGATTGTTTACCAGACCGCGATGGCCCTGGAGTTCACTGAACGAGGTATCGCATTCCAAGCTGAGGTGCCGTTGCCGATCCGTTACAAGGGCAAACTGCTCACCTGCAGTTATCGGGCTGACTTCATCTGCTTTGAGACAGTGTTGGTGGAAACTAAAGCGATCTCGCAATTCACAGGCGCCGATCGAGCACAGGTCATAAACGCGCTCAAAGCGACCGGACTCAAGCGCGGTCTCCTCATTAATTTCGGAACAACGAGCCTCCAGTACGAGCGGTTGGCCTTCGATCCGGACGTCTCTTCTAATCTGCGAAAATCTGCGAAATCTGCGGACGAAATATTCCTCTGAAGTTATGCCTGGACCCATTGTTCACGTCGGTGCGGTCGTCACCTGCATGCACGCGGGGCCGGCCCAGCCGACTGCACCGTTCCCGCGCGTGATGGTCAGCGGTCAACCGATCGTGACCCTGGCCACGCCGTATGTCGTGGCGGGTTGCGCCCTCACGAGTGTGCCCAGTCCCCCCTGCGTGAGCGCGCAATGGGTCGTCGGCGCGACGCGTGTTTTTGCCGGCGGCGCGCCCGTCATCACACAAACGAGCCAGGCCGTTTGCGTGCCGACCGGGCAGGGCCTGCTCGTTCTCACCACTCAACCACGGGTAATAGCGACATGAAACGGAATGACGAAATCCGAATGACGAAATCCGAATCAATGACGAATGACGAAGCCCGAGATCGCTCGCACTGCGGGCAGGTCATTTCGTCATTCGAGCTTCGTCATTCCTTCGACATTCGTCATTCGGAATTCGTCATTTTCCTCAGATGAACATCGATTTCCCATATCACTTCAACAGCCGCGGCCGCACCGCCGAGGTCGATTATGACGGGCATATCCGCGACCTGATCGAGCAGGTGCTCTTCACCGCGCCGGGTGAACGGGTGAACCGTCCTGACTTCGGGAGCGGCCTCCTGCGCCTCGTCTTCGCGCCGAACAGCGACCAGCTCGCCGCCACCACCCAATACCTCGTCCAGGGTTCGCTCCAGCAATACCTCGGCGACCTCATCCAGGTCGATGCCGTCGACGTGACGAATGAAGATTCCACCCTGCGCGTCTCGGTTCGCTATCTCGTCAGGCGGACCCAGACTCTGCAGACGGCCGAGTTCACGAAAGGAGTCGCGAGCGCGTGAGCGAATCGACCATGCCGCTCTATTTCTGCTGCGACGAACGCCGGCGCGACGCCGTTCGCGGGACCGAGCTCAACGGCATCGATTATCTCGAGGTGGTCGATCACGACGCGCCTAACGATGCCGATCGGCAGCGTTTCCTCCGTGTTCATTTCGTCAATGATATCGCGGCCAACTCGCTCGCCGCGACCAACGTCAGGATCGCGGGCGGCGAGCGCATCCGGCCGATCGTGATCCTCGATGCCACCATCGGCACAGGTGACGACGCCGACGTCCTCACCGTCGAAGTGGAGGAGCCGGGCGATTTTTCGATCTACACCCTTTCGTTGGTCCGTGGCCCACACGACCCGGATCCGCCTAACGAAATCGATCCGCGTCTCGCGGCGGTTGATTTTTCCTTCAAGGTCGAATGCCGGTCGGATTTTGACTGCGCGCCAAAACACATCTGCCCGCCCGAGCCGCGAGCGCAGCCGGAGATCAATTATCTGGCGAAGGATTACGCCAGTTTCCGCAAGCTGATTCTCGACCGAATGGCGTTACTCGTGCCTGCCTGGCGCGAGCGCAATCCAGCCGATCTCGGGATCACGCTCGTCGAGCTGCTCGCCTACGTCGGCGATCATCTCAGCTATCAGCAGGACGCGATCGCGACCGAAGCTTATCTCAACTCCGCCCGGAAACGGGTTTCGCTCCAGCGGCACGCGCGGCTGGTCGATTACTTTGTCCACAACGGCACCAACGCCCGCGTCTGGGTCCAACTGACGAGCGAAGCGGATCTGGTCAACGTCCCGGCCGGAACCCAGATCCTGAGCCGGCTGGAACGGACCGACCCGCGGATTCCGCCCGCTTCCAGCGCGCTCGATGAGGCGTTGCGTCAGCACCCGGTCGTTTTCGAGACCGTGCACGAGGCCACTCTTTTCGCGGCCCACAACGCGATGCCATTCTATACCTGGAGCGATCGTGAATGTTGCCTCCCGAAAGGCGCGACTTTTGCCACCCTCGCCGGCCACTTCCCGGATTTGCCTAACGACGCCGTTCTTATCTTCGAGGAGCAATTCGGACCGCTCAGCGGGGAAGAGGAGGACGCGGACCGCACCCGGCGCTGGGCGGTTCGCCTCACGAGTGTGCAGACCTTCAACGCCGCGAGCGAGCCGTTGACCGATCCGCTTACCGGGACCCAGATCACCAACATCGAATGGATGGCGGAAGACGCGTTGCCCTTCCCGTTTTGTCTCTCCGGTTTCACCGACGAAGAGCACGGTGCCCAATTCCGCGACGATTTGAGCATCGCGCACGGCAATATCGTGCTGGCCGACCATGGCCTGACGATCGCCGGAGAATCGTTAGGCGAAGTGCCGGCGCCGCAAATCCTCCTCCCGCCCGTTCCCGGCGCGGACCGTTGTCACCGGCCGCCGCCGGAGTTCGCGCGAGTCCGTTTCCGGCCCTCACTGCAAAAGCAACCGCTGACGCAATCGACTCCCTACGAGGCGACGCTCCCGGCTTCCGCAAGTCTGGTGGTCGATCAGGAAAAAGCGCTGCCAGCCGTCTCGCTCGAGAGCACCCTTGGCACGGAGAGCGCGACCTGGCATCCGCAGCGCGATTTGTTAGGGAGCGCACCGGATGCGGCCGAGTTCGTGGTCGAGATCGAAAGCGACGGGATCGCTTCGCTCCGTTTCGGGGACGACGAATACGGCCAGCGGCCGGAAACAGGAACCACTTTCGAAGCGACCTATCGGGTCGGGAACGGGAGCGCCGGAAACGTCGGGGCGGAAACGCTCGCCCATATTGTGAGCAGCGACTCGGGCATCACCGCAGTGCGCAATCCGTTGCCCGCCGCTGGCGGAATCGATCCCGAGACGATGACGGACATCCGGCGCGACGCCCCCGAGGCCTTCCGCACCCAGAAACGCGCCGTCACAGAAGCGGACTACGCGCGCACGGCCGAACTCAATCCCTCGGTGCAACGCGCGGCCGCGACCTTCCGCTGGACAGGAAGCTGGCACACCGTCTTCATCACGGTCGACCGCTTCGACGGCCTTCCCCTAACGAATGAATTCGAGACCCAATTGCGGGCCGAAATCGAACCCTACCGCATGGCCGGGCACGACCTCGAGATCGACACCCCGCAATACGTCTCGCTCGAGATCGAGATGTTCGTTTGCGTGAAGCCGGATTATTTCCGGAGCGATGTCGAAGCGGCGCTCCTCGACATTTTCTCCAGCCGGACCCTGGCCGATGGGAGCAAGGGCCTCTTCCAGCCCGACTTCTTCACCTTTGGCCAGACGGTTTACCTGAGCCCGCTCTACGCCGCGGCCCAGGCCGTGGCGGGTGTCGCCTCGGTCGAGATCACGGTTTTTCAACGCCAGGATCTGCCGGCGACGAGCGGCCTGACGAGTGGTTTTTTGACGATGGACAGGCTCGAAATCGCGCGTCTCGAGAATGATCCAAATTTTGCCGAGCGCGGCATATTCACCCTCAAACTGGGAGGAGGACGCTGATGGCGACGCCACTGAACGACTGCGGCTGCTGCGAGGGAATTACCGCGCTCGTGCCCGAGCCGCTGAGCAACCGGCCCGGTCTTACCCAGGTCAGCTACCGCATTGGGACGCACGGCGATTTCCTGGCCAGCGCGCTCGCCGCCTTGTCCGATCCGCAATTCGCCGCGCTGCGCGGCCTAACGACACGCGACACCGATGATTTCACGATCGCGCTCCTCGATGGCTGGGCCACCCTGGCCGACGTCCTGACCTTTTATCAGGAACGGATCGCGAACGAGCTTTGGCTCCGGACGGCGACGGAGCGCGATTCCATCCTCCGTCTCGCGCAGCTCATCGGTTATCGCTTAAAAGCCGGGGTGGCGGCCGAGGCGCCGCTTGCGTTTCTGCTCGACGAAACGCCCGGCGCACCGACGGAGGTGACGGTCAAGGTCGGCACGAAAGTGCAAAGCGTTCCGGGTGCCGACGAAAAACCGCAGGCCTTCGAGACGACGGAAGAAGTCGAAGCCCATACGAGCTGGGGCATGCTCAAACCGCAGACCCTGGGGCCGCAGTTGATCGGGAACGGTCTGCAACAGCTCTACCTCCAGGGCCTCGACACGAAGCTGCAGCAAGGCGATCCGATCGTGATGGTCGCCAACGAGCGCGAGACGAACAAGAACAGCACGGTCTGGGAGTTTCGCCGGCTGCAAAGCGTGACCCCTTTCCCAAAACAAAATCATACTCTGGTGACCTGGAAGGGAGGGTTGACCAAATTCCCGACGTCGTTAGGCGCGACCCAGGCCAAGGTTTTCGGGCTCCGTCAGCGCGCCGCCTTTTTCGGGAATAACGCGCCGGACTGGATCTCGATGCCGGAGAGTTTTCGCAAGGCCTACGATCCTGGTCTGACCGCGACGGAATGGCCGGGCTTCAAATTGCAGAACGACCAGTTCGATCTCGATGCGGTTTATCCCAAGGTGGTGGAGGAGAGCTGGGTGGTGGTGTCGAAGCCGCTTTACACTCAGCTGCACAAGGCGAGCAGCGTGACGAGCGTCTCCCGGGCCCAGTTTGCGATCAGCGCCAAGATCACCCGCATCACGCCGGACCTCGCGCCCTTCATCCTGCCGCTGCGTTCCACCACGGTCTACGTGCAAAGCGAACAACTCACCCTCGCGGACGCCCCCGTGACCACGTCGGTCAGCGGGAACAGCGTGACCTTGAGCGCGAAGGTGGACGGTCTGAGCGAGGGGCGGCTGCTTCTTTTCTCGGGGGTCGATAGCGCGACCGGCGCGCCGCTGAGCGAGCTGGTGGAAATCACCAAGGTCGAAGTCACGGCAGGCCTGACGAAGGTCACTTTTGCGGCGCTCGTTCCCTCGACGCCGAAGAATTACCGGCGCGACAACCTCATCATTTACGGCAACGTCGCGCCCGCCACCCACGGCGAGACCGTTACCGAGGTCCTGGGGAGCGGCGATGGCTCGCAGGCCAACCAGACGTTCAAACTACGGCAGGCTCCCGCCCTCACTTACGTGCGCTCGACCGCCCCTGGCGGTTCGGAGTCTACCCTGCAAATCCGGGTGAACGATTTGCTTTGGCACGAAGTCCCAACGCTCTTCGAACGCGGCCCGCGCGAGCGCATCTTCACGACCGAGCTGGCCGATGACGGCAAGGTGACGGTGCGCTTCGGCGACGGCGAACACGGGGCGCGGCTGCCCTCCGGCTCGCAAAACGTGAAGGCGACCTACCGGCGCGGGAGCGGCCTCGAGGGACTCGTTAGGGCCAATCAGCTCAGCACGCTCCTGACGCGACCGCCGGGCTTGAAATCGGCCATCAATCCGCTCGCGGCCGAGGGCGCGGATGAACCGGAATCGTTCGCGAACGCGCAACAAAACGCGCCCCTTACCGTCCTCACCCTCGAGCGCGTCGTTTCGCTTGAAGACTACGAAAACTTCAGCCGCAGCTACGCCGGGATCGCCAAAGCGCTCGCCACCTGGACGTGGGACGGACGGACCCGTGGCGTCTTCCTGACCGTGGCCGGCCCGCTCGGCGCGGCCGTTTCCGCTGCTCTGGCCGGCGACCTGATCACGGCGATTCACGAGGCGGGCGATCCCTACGTGCCGGTGCGGGTGGAATCGTATCAGGAAGCGCTTTTCAAGGTCGCCGGCAAAATAAAAGTCGACCCGGATTACGAGACCGAGAAGGTCCTGGCCACGGCGCAGGATGCGTTGCGCGAAGAATTTTCGTTTGCGAATCGGCAGTTCGGACAACCCGTCGTCCTGAGCGAAGTGATCGCGCTCCTCCAGTCCATCGCAGGCGTGGTGGCGGTCGATCTCGACAGTCTCTACCGCACCGGTCACCTGAAGAAATTGAACGCCCGGCTGGAGGCCGAGCTGCCGAACGGCGGCGACCCGGCGTCGTTAGGCGCGGCCGAGTTGCTGACGCTCGATCCGGCGCCCTTTGAACTGGAGGTGATGCCATGAGCTACGATCCCGACCGGCTCTATAACCTCCTCCCGGCGGTCCATCGCATTCGCGACGCCGAACAGGGCGAACCGCTCCGGCAATTGCTCGCCCTCATTAACCAGCAGGTCGGCATTCTCGAGGAAGATCTCGAGCAGCTTTACGACAACCAGTTCATCGAAACCTGCGCGCCCTGGGTCCTGCCTTACATCGGCGACCTGATCGGCTACCGCTCGCTTCATCCGATCGGGCCCGACCAGCTCACGCCGCGCGCAGAAGTGGCGAACACGATCGGCTACCGGCGGCGCAAGGGGACCGCTTCCGTCCTCGAGCAACTGGCCCGTGACGTCACCGGCTGGAACGCGCGCGCGGTCGAGTTTTTCCAACTGCTCGGCTGGACGCAGTTCATGAATCACGTCCGCCTAACGAACTACTACGCGCCGGACATGCGGGAATGGGAGCCGCTCGAACGCCTCGGCACGGCCTTCGAGACGAGCGCGCGCACGATCGACGTGCGGCACATCGCGCGGAGCGAAGGCAAATACAACATCCCGAATATCGGAATATTCCTCTGGCGCCTGAACGCCTATCGCCTCCGCAGTTCGCCCGCCGCGCGAGTGGATGATCAGCGTTTCCTTTTCAATCCGTTAGGCGCGAACATGCCGCTCTTCAACCGGCCGCAGACCGAGAAGTCGATCACCCATTTGGCGGAGCCGATCAATGTCCCGGAGCCGATCAGCCGGCGCGTGCTCAACGCCGCCCTCGCCAGTTATTACGGCGCGGACCTGAGCATGGAGATCGAAGGATTCGACCTCAGCGACGTCAGCGTCTGCAATCTTTCGGATACCGATGCGTCCGGCACGACCTGGGCGCACACCCCGCCGAAAACGCTGGTCGCGATCGATCCGGTGCTCGGGCGAATCGCGTTCCAGGAAGCGCAGGACGAGGCGCCGCGCGTCATGTTCCACTACGGATTTAGCGCCGACATGGGCGGAGGCGAGTACGAGCGCACGCCGACTTTCGATGCGGCGCTCGGGCCGGTTGATGCGGTCGCGTCGCCGGGTCCGATCCAGCCCGTGCTCGATGGACGGGCGAGCGGCGGGGTGGTGGAATTGAGCGACAGCGGACGGTTTGAAGAGACGCCTTCGATCGCGCTCGACGCCGGGGTGCGGCTGGAATTTCGGGCGGCGAACGAACATCGGCCGACTCTCATCGTGGCCGGGCCGATCGACATCAGCGGCGGCGAGGATGCGGAGGTGACGCTGAACGGTCTCCTCATCGCGGGCGGCCCGATCCGGATCGTGAGCGGGGCGGGCAACGGGCTGCGCAAGTTGCGCCTCGTCCATTGCACGCTCGTTCCCGGCTTTTCGTTAGGCATCGACGGCGCGCCCGCTTCGCCGGGTGAGCCTTCGCTTTTGATCGAGCAGGATGAAACGCCGCTCGAGATCGAGATCGATCATTCGATCGTCGGTGCGATTCGCGCGCCGGCCAATGCCACCGTTCTCATCCGGCACAGCATCGTGGACGCGAACGCCGACACCAATGTGGCCTACGCCGCGCTCGATGGAGCCGGCGCCGGGGGCACGGTCTCGGTCGTGAACAGCACGATCATCGGGACGATGCACACCGAGCTGCTCAAACTCGCTTCCAACAGCATCTTTTACTCGCGCACCGAGGATGGTTCCGCGCCGGTGCGCTCGGAGCGGCGCCAGACGGGTTGCGTCCGTTTTTCCTGGCTGCGGCTCGAAGCGCGGGTCCCGCGGCGGTATCGTTGCCAGCCCGATCTCGAGATCGCGGAGCGGGTGGCGGCGGCGATCAAGCAATCGGGCAGCGACACGATCAGCGACGCGGAACGGGAGGCGATCCGGGACGCGGTCGTCCCCTGGCTCGTGCCTTCCTTCACCTCGTTAGGCTACGCCGACCCCGGCTACGGCCAGCTCCGGCGGAGCGCGCCGGAGCAGATCCGCGCCGGGGCGGACGACGAAGCGGAGATGGGCGCCTTTCACGATCTTTTTCAGCCGCAACGGGAGAGCAACATCCGCGCGCGACTGCGCGAATACCTGCGCTTCGGCCTCGAAGCGGGAGTTTTTTATCCAACCTAACGAACCGGGAGAATCCTTATGAGCTCAGACATCAGCCGGCAACGCTTCAATCCAACGAACAATTTCCAAAACGTCCTCATGCAGCAGGGACGGGTGCAACTGGACGCCGATTGGAACGAATGGAACGAGATCCTCGATCGCCGCTGGCGCTCGGAAACGATCGACATTATCGGCCGCTGCGTCGTCCCGCTGGAAACGCCTAACGGATTCGAAATTCAACTGAGCGGCGGCGCGATGACGATCGGGCGCGGCCGGATCTATGTCCACGGCCTGCAGGCGGAGAACCATGGGGCGGGTGATTTGGAGTTCGACGAGATTCTGGCCGAGTCGCGCGGGGTCAAGCCGCTGCCCTACGAGGCGCAGCCCTATTTCCCGAATCCGACGCCGTTCCCGAAAACCGGCGGGCCGCACCTGGTTTATATCGACGTCTGGGAAAGAGAGGTGACGGCGGTGGAGGACCCGGCGCTGCGCGAAGTCGCGCTCGGCGGTCCTGACACGACGACGCGTTTGCAGACCGCGTGGCAGGTGCGGGTGCTGGAGAATGTGGGCGACGGGGTGACCTGCGCGACGCCCGCCGAACAGATCAAGGGCTGGCTCGACATCATTCGTCCGACAGCCGGCCGCCTAACGACCAAAGGGGTCGGCGTCGCCACCTCAGATAATCCCTGCCTTATCCCGCCGAGCGGCGGTTATCGCGGGCTCGAGAACCGGACTTACCGGGTCGAAATCCACGACGGTGGCGAGATCGGGGATGCAACCTTCAAATGGTCGCGCGACAACGCCTCTCTTGCGACCGGGGTGAGCGCGATTGAAAACGACCTGACCCTGACGGTCGATCGCGCGGTCTGGGATTCGGTTCGCCGCTTCAGCCCGGGCGACTGGGTCGAGATCACGGATGACTGGCGCGAATTCGCCGGCAAACCGGGCGACATTCGACAGATCGATACGGTGGATGATTCCAGCCGCACGATCACGCTCAAGACGGCTTTGAGCGCGGGCGATTTTCCGGTCGATGGACAGAACCTGACCGACCCGGATCGCCACACGCGGATCAAGCGCTGGGATCAGGATTCCGGCGGACCGGCGGTGATCGATGTGCCCGCATCGGGCACGCCGTTTGGTTTTGGAGGACGGCGTCGAAATCACTTTCACGACCGAGCCGGACGGCGGCGCATTTCGTTCCGGCGATTACTGGATTTTTGTGGCGCGAACGGCGGACGCGTCGGTCGAGGAACTGGACGAAGCTCCACCGCGTGGGGTGCATCATCATTATTGCCGGCTGGCGGTTGTCACGTTGCCGGACGTGGTGATCGATTGCCGCACTTTCTGGCCGCCATCGTTCGGCGGTGAAGGCGAGAGCTGCGATTGCACGATCTGCGTCACGGCCGAGCAACACAACCAGGGCAGCCTAACGATTCAGCAGGCGGTCAATCAGCTGCTCAAAACCGGCGGCACCGTTTGTCTCGGGCCCGGAGTTTTCAATCTGGCGGAGAAGCCGGTGGTGATGAACGGCGCCTTTGCCGTCCGGGTGCGGGGGCAGGGCGCAGCCACGGTCGTCATTGCGCCGCGCGCCTCCGCCGCCTTCATCATCAGCGGGGCGCAATGGTGCACGCTCGATTATTTCACGATCCACACCATTGCCAGCACCACGGTTGGTCCCACCATCCAGTTGGGCAATTCGGTTGGGACGACGATCGAAAGATTGATCATCGGCCCGCCGACGGACGGACCTGGGCCGCTGGCCGGTGTTCTGCTCGATCCGGGCTTCCTCTTGGTCACGAAAATCCGCGACAACTTCGTGCGCGCGCAGTCGGGCGTCGCCTTCGCGCCCGGTCAGGATGATGACACCGGGACGCTTTTGCTCGGCGGGTTCTATTGCGAGCACAACCTGATGCAGTGCAGCGAAAACGGGATCGCGCTCAGCGGCTCGAGCTATTACACGAGCGACACGGTTTTGGCGCGCAACTTCATCTTCGGCACCGGCATCGCCGGCATCTCCGCGACGGGATTTGCGTTTCCGGAGTTGGAGATCAGGAACAACACGATCACGCCGGTGAAAGGCGACGGCATCGTCGTCGGCACCGGCGGGGTGCGGATTAGCGACAATCGGATCGCGAACCTCGGCAACGAGGGCGAGAACGGCATCCGGCTGGTGCAGGGGCTGATCCCAATCGACCTCTCGCCGATCGTGGTGAGCGGAAATCGCTTTCAGGGTTTGCGCGGAAATGGACTTTCGATCGAGACGCTGCTCGTTTCGGCGCTGGTGGAGGGCAACGTTTTCAACGCGGTCGAGGGCAACGGGATCATCATGCAACCGGGGAGCGTGGCCGGGAGCGTGAAGGTGCTCGGGAATGAGTTGATCAACATCGCGGTCGCCGAAGGCACAACCGATAAGGCGACCGAAATCGCGGCGATTCTGCTGCGCGGCGTCTTCGAAGGCGCCGTCTCGGACAACGCCATCAGCGGGGTCGGAATCAACTCTCCGCTCGCCGCGGTCATCGCCGGCATCCGGGTCGAGAACAGCCTCGATGTGCGGGTGAGCGACAACTCGATCACGAACGTCGCGCCGGTCGCCCAGTTCTCGAACAGCGCCGCCGGCATCCTGGTGGTAGGACCGATCGTGAATGTCGAAATTGCCGACAACCTGATCAAGCGGCAGATCTCGCCTAACGATGACGAGAGCGCGCCCTGGCAGGCCATCCGCATCGCCGGATTGGGCGCGGCCTCTCCGACGGGCCTTTTCAGGGCTTTCGATACCCAATCGAACCTCAGCCGAGTGAGCACGGTCAATGCCTTTGTCGCGGCGGCCGTCCCGCAGAACGAACAGGCCGGGATCAATGACAACTCGCTCCATGGCTACGGACGGAGCCCGCTGGCTGAAGTCTTGGTCACGGGCAGTTGCCGGTTCAGTGGCAATCATTGCGCCTGCACGAGCCAGAAAGTGCAGGCCACAGCGGTCGTGACCGCGACCACCATCATCGCGGCCGAGAACCGGGTCGAGTGCGGGCGGAACGTGGTCGGGTTGGACCTGAAACCGACGAACGAAAAAGCCATTACCATCCTCGGCAACATTGCCGGCGGCCCGATCCTGATCAACGGGCACGACCTCAGCAACACGCCCTGGCAGCCGCTCAACATTATTGGAGCCTAACGAATCGAAGGAAACCGCGGAAGGAAGAAAAGCCATGAACATCGCAGAACTCAAAGGTGAAAAGACGGTCAAAACCCTGGCCAAACGACTGCTGGCCGAGCCGACCAGCGACACGCCCGCCACCACCCAGGCCGAGATGGAAGCCGCGCTCCTGCGGCTCAATCCGCAGCTCAATCAGATCAAAGACCTGGAGAAAGGCGCGCCCATCGTTGTGCCCGACCAGTTCGCGCTCGCGCCCGACGAATCGGTGGCTCCGACCCGCGCCCTGACCGACGAGTTGCTGCGCCAGGCGGAGACTACGCTGGGATTCCTGAAAACCGTCATCCAGCAACGGACCGAGCAGTTCTCGACCCAGAGCGATCAGGTGCAAACCTGGCTCAAGAGTCAGCAGGCAAAAGACCTGGTCAAGGAAACCCCGGAGTTGAAAGCCGTTTTCACCGATGCGGCGAACGCGGCCAAAGTGCTCCCGAAAGAACAGGACGCGACGATCACGGCCGAGACCAAGGCGCTCGATAAAGTGGATTCGCAGGTCAAAATTTTCCGGGACGCAAACCTGACTGCGGTGGCGATTCGATCCGGCGGCATCACGCGGCCGACACCCTGAGTAAGCTTCGGGCTCGGGCGACAGGGTTAACCGGAACGAGGGAAAAGAAGCTGCGCGACGCGTTCGGGCGAGCGTGGCTTTGCCGCGAAAAAACTTTTGTCATTTCGCACTCGCCGGAGTGAGGACTTGCATGAATAATTTGATCGGAGTGGCCGAAATGAGACCTCCGCATTTCGGTCGCGGCATCAACCTGGATGGGGACGCCCCCCGGTCTGCCGACCGTCAATGGAGTACCGACTTTTCTTAGGTAAATATCGCGTTTCAACCACGAAGAGCGCCCACTGGTGGGAGACTCGGCGCAGTCATTTCGGGGTCATTTACGAAGCCGAAGCGATCGAGAGCGGCCAAAAAGTCGCTTTGGAATTGATCCCCGCCTTTTTGCTCGGCGCGAGCGAACGGGAGGAGCTGGAAAAAGCGGCCCGGGCGGCCAGACAAATCCGCCATCCCAATATCCCGACCTTTTATGACTTCGGAGTGGAGGGAGAGCAGTTCGTTTCTGTGACGGAATATGTGGGTGGGCCGACCGCGAACAGGTGGGTCGCGGGGCGCAGTCCAACGCCGATCGGCGTCGCGCTCGGCATCGGGTTGCAGGTGGTGAGCGCTTTGCAGGCCGCGGCTCGCTACGATCTCCATCACCCGGCGATTTATCCCGGGAACCTGATGATCGTTCCGGACCGGAGAGCCGAGGGTGGCTCACCCCTGGTCAAGGTGCTCCGTTTCCCTGGCCCCCGACCCAGCTCACGGGCCTTTACCCTTGCAAATCCACTGCTCGACGACCCGACGCCCTTTACGAGTCCCGAGCAGATCACCGAGGGCAGGGTGGATTTCCGCTCCGCGACCTACTCCCTCGGGGCGACATTATGGTTCCTCCTCGGTGGCACCGTGCCGGTCGCACCGTTGGCCGATCTCGGTTCGCGGACGAAGGAATTTGCCGGCCTCCCGGAGAGTATCGGGCGTCTCCTCACCGGGATGTTAGCGGAAGATCCCGAGGAGCGACCGCCCGACCCGAGCGCTTTGGAGAGGGAAATTCGAGGCGTGCTGGCGGAGGTGGATCACGCCACCCAGCTCCAGCCCGTCGTGGTCGTTAGGCCGGAGCGACCCGAGACTCCTCGGAGGCCGAGGAGGGAGCGGCGCTTGCCGATGAAAGTGCTCGCGGCCTCCGCCGTGGTCCTCCTCAGCGCGGCGACTCTCGCCCTGCTTCCTTGGCCGGAGCTATTCCGTGCGGATCGGCCGCGCGATTCGGAGGCAAACCTGAGAGCAAACCAATCCCGGCGCCGGTGGGGGTTTGGCGACGAGGCGATGGCGAAGCAGGCGGGCTCGCCCACTGCGATGAATTTCTCCGTCGTCGCTCCTTCCTACCAGCGCGATGGTTTGCAAATCCGGGAGCTTGCCCCGAACCGAGCGAATGGGCCAGCGACCGCGAATCGGGCCGAACTTGCGCCACCAGCCGAAGGGCCGCGGGATCCGATCGTCGAGCTGGCACCCAAAGGGAAGCGCGCCCCGCGCTCTTTGGTCGCTATTCCCTCGCCGGGTCAAGTGGCGATACCCGATCCCATCCCAGAAAAAAAGAGAGACTAATCCTCTCCGGATCGGAAATTGATCGGAGTCAAAAGAAACTGTCCGACCCTAACGGGATTCGAACCCGTGTTACCGCCGTGAAAGGGCGGTGTCCTAGGCCACTGGACGATAGGGTCAGGAAGAGCGCCCAATATCCGGAGCCACCCCGGTGCTTGCAAGGGATTTCAGGCTGGGGATGAGGCGAGCGTTTTCAGGAGCCGGGCGGTGCGCTCGGTGGCGCCGCGATGCCGGTCGAGAACGGCCCGGCCCTGGCGCGCGATTCGCTCGCGTTGCGGCGCGTCGCGCAGGAGGTCGGCGAAGGTTTTCGTTAGGGCAGCTTCATCCTTGGACTGGAGCGCGCCCCCGGCCGCGACCAGGGCACGCGCCAGGGCGGCGAAGTTTTCCATGTGCGGTCCAAAGATGACCGGGCGATCGGCCACGATGGCTTCGACCGGGTTTTGGCCGCCCCGGGCGGCCAGACTCTTGCCCATGAAAACGATCGTCGCGACCGAGAACCAGTCGCGCAGCTCGCCAGTCGTATCGAGGAGGAGGCAGTCGCTCGCCGTCGTTAGGCCGGGCGCCGGCTCGCTCCGTCGCGCCGTCCTTAGGCCGAGGATTTTCAGTTGCGCCGCGATCTCGCGCGTCCGCTCGACGTGGCGCGGAGCGATGATGAGGAAGAGATCGGGAAACTCGCGCCGCAGCTCGAGGAAAATCCGGGCGAGGATTTCTTCTTCGCCGGGATGGGTGCTGCCGGCGAGGAGGATCGGGCGCCCCGGGTCGATGCCCGAAGCCTGGAGGGCGGCGCGCGGCGCGCCGGGCTGGGAAGCGACGTGGGCGGGATCGTACTTGATGCTCCCGACCGGATGGATGCGATCGGTTTTTGCGCCTAACGACTGCCAGCGCGCCACGTCCTCGGGTTCCTGGACGCAGATGAGGTCGAGTTTCTCAAAATAGGGTCGGACGAAAAGGTTGAACTTCCGGAAGCGTCCTTCGGACCGCGGCGAGAGTCGCGCGTTGACGAGCGCGAGCGGGATTCTGCGGCGGTGGGCGATGGCGGTCAGGTTGGGCCAGACTTCCGCTTCGACGAGAACGATCCGGGTCGGTCGGATAACGGCGAAGGCGCGGCGCATGATGGGCCAGAAATCGAGCGGGGTGTAGAGGACCTCGATCCAGGTCGGGCGCCTGCTTTTGGGCGAGAGCGAAACCGGTGGTGGTCGTGGTCGTGAGGGCGACGTGCAGGTTGGGCTCCTCCTCCTTCAGCTTCGCTGCGAGTTTCAGCGCGATCATGACTTCACCCACGCTGACGGCGTGGAGCCAGGTGGCGCCGCCAGGGGAGAGCCGGGCGCGGGTCGCCGGGTCGTAAAAGCCGAGGCGTTGGCCGAACTTGTCGCGGTAATTGCCGCGCCGGAACATTTTCACCACGTAACCCGGGAGGAAAAGAAGCAGCGCGAGGGGGAAGAGGAGATTGTAGAGGAGACGAATCATGGCGCGGAGAAGCTGGGTAGCGCACGCCTCTGGCGTGCTGGTCGCGGTATTTTACCGCGACGAACTTTTCTGGAACCGTGCGCTGCAAGTGGTGCATCCATCTTTCGGGAAAGTTCGCGACGGTGAAACACCGTCGCCAGCACGCCAGAGGCGTGCGCTACCCGGAGGTGCTGCGAATCGCTGGGAGCTTTCATGACTCCACACCGGGCGAGGCGGATTTTCGTTGCAAGAAAAGCGTCTCGGTCGCGCCGTAGGTTTTGCGCCGGAGCACTTCCCAGAAATCGGTTACGGGCAGGCGTTCGCCCGGGCGCTTCTCGAGGACGAAGATTCCTGCGGTCGTTAGGCGGGCGGGCAGACGATCGTTGCGGAGGAGAAGCCTGGTGAAGCTCTCGCCGGACGTGAGAAGGTCGTAGGGCGGGTCGGCGAAGATCAGGTCATGCGACTCGGCCGTGCTGGCGTGGCTGAGGAAATCGAAGACGTCCTGTTTGCGAATCCGACCGCTCAGTCCGGTCTGGGCGAGGTTGCGCTCGATCGCCGCGATCGCCTGGCGATCGTTCTCGACGAACATGACCGAGGCGGCGCCGCGGCTGAGTGCTTCGATCCCGAGCGCGCCGGTGCCGGCGAAAAGATCGAGCACCCGCGCGCCGATGACCCGTTCGCCGAGGCTGGAGAAAATCGCGGCCTTTACCCGATCCATCGTCGGTCGAATGTCGGTTTTCGGAACCACGAGCCGGATGCCGCCGGAGCTCCCGGCGATGACTCTCATGGCGAGGGAGCCGGTGTGGCCGAGGGCTCGGGGGAGGCGAGAGCGGGCGCGGGTGCGGCCGACACGGCCGCCTCTACACCTTCGTCAGGCGACGCGCTCGGCGTGGGCGAAGGCGTTGCTCGATTGGCCGGCTTTTTTTTCTTCTTGGCGTGGTTGAAGAGGCTGCTGATCACCCCGCCGAGATCGCGCAGATCGCGGCCGACCAGTTTGTCCATCAGGT
Source organism: uncultured Verrucomicrobiae bacterium (assembly GCA_963772915.1). Taxonomy (GTDB): domain Bacteria; phylum Verrucomicrobiota; class Verrucomicrobiia; order Chthoniobacterales; family UBA10450; genus Palsa-1392. Next base: position 668,200 of record CAVYZI010000004.1, on the reverse strand, counting down.
CGGTCTTCGGCCGTTCCACGCTCCCGCTGATTTTGAAATCGACCGCCGCATAGCCGGCCGGCTGCTCGAGCGGGGTAAAATTTTCCCGGATCGGCGCGAAGAGCTGCCGCCGGATCTTGTCGTTCAAGGCCAGTTGGGAATTGAGCCGCATTTTGCCGCGGAAGTTGATCGTGCCGGTGGCGGTGAGACGAATGTTAGGCGAACGGAAGAGCAGTTCGTCGATCGTCACGATCCCGGGGCTGATGTGATACTTGATCTCGGCCTGCTCGAGCTGGAGCTGCATCAGCTCGTCGATCTGGAGGATCTGACCGAGGGCGACGAGGAGGCTGTATTGCTGCACTTTCCCATCGCGCAGAACGATCTCGCCGTGGCCGGTCAGCGCGTTGCTGTCGGCCGTCTTGCCCTCCGCATCGAGGAAACCTTCCACCCGCCCCGTGATCATGCCGGCGGGACCGCCGGCGTTGGTCAGTAGTTTCTCCGCCTCGAGATCGCGGAATCTCACCGTCGCGGTAAAAGGCGAATCGGGCGCCTGCAATTGCATCTCGAAACGGCCGTTGATCAGGCCGCCGGCGGCCTGCGCGGAAATGTTGGAAAAGCCGAGCGTCTGCGGGTCGTAGTGCAGAGGCGACTCGAGGTTTTCGAGGAAGAAGCGATCGCGCAACGAGATCTTTTCGACGTTGGCGCGGCCCTTGATTTCAGTCGCGGTGCGGAAGCTGGACCGAAAATCGAGCCCGCTGAATTTCGCGATAATCCGGCCGGCGGAATCGAGAAAAGTAAAGTCGCCGTCCTTGAGCGTGACGCGCTGCACTTCCGGGGTAAAAGCGGGGGCGGGAGTCTCGGTCAGGACCGGTTCGTCAGGCGGAATCGCTCTGGTCGCGGAGGAGTCGGTGGCGGCCGGGGGAGCAGCGGCGGGTGCGGCCGAGGCGATCGGCGCGGCGGTCGCTGGGAGCGGCGCTTTTTGCGGGGGCAACTCGGGCAGGCGCCATTTCCCGGCGGAATTCTGCGCCCAAACGACTTCCGGTCTGATCAAGGAGACCTGACGAATGACGAGCCGCTCGCTGAAGAGGGACCAGAATTGGATCCGAAGCTGAAAGCTTTGCGCTTCAAGGAAGTTACCGCCGATCTTGTCTGACTCCTGCGGAATGGTGATGCCGTTGAGTTTTAGTCCGCTCCAGGGGGTGATGCTGATTTGCTTCAAATAAAGTCGCGTCCCGAGCCGCTGGCTGAGTTCCTGCTGAATCCGACGATGCGTGCCCTGCGATTGCACATAGAGGTTGACCCCGATGAGGAGGACAGCGGCCAGAGCGACGACTCCTGCTAAGAGCCAGAGAAGGAGCCGGCCGAGCTTTTTCACCGGGGAAAACTACGCAACGCGTGGTTGAAGAAAAGATGAAACCCGCCTAACAAGTAAATCTCCTTGCCGAAAACCTGCGTCATTTTGAATCCGTCCGCCCGCGGCGAACGCGCGCGGCGCTGGGCGGAGCGCCTGCGGGCGATGTGCGATGGAGCCTTGTTCTGCGCCACGGCGCAGGCGGGAGACGCCGAGCACCTGGCGCGCAGCGCGGTCGCGGACGGCTTCGAGCAGGTCGTCGCGGCCGGAGGCGACGGCACGATCCACGAAGTGGTCAACGGCATCGCCGGCTCCGATGTCGCCCTCGGGCTGATGCCGATGGGAACGATGAATGTTTTCGCGAACGAGCTCGGCCTGCCGGCCAACGATCTCGGGCGCTGCTGGGAAATCATCCGCGCCGAGCATACCCGGGTGATCGATCTCCCGACCGCGAACAACAAATATTTCGTGCAACTGGCCGGGGTCGGGCTGGACGCGCAGGTGGTGAAGGAGACGAGCCTGAAGTTCAAACGCAACTTCGGTCCGCTCAGTTATCTCATCTCGGCGGCGCAGATCGCCGGGCGACGTCCGCCACGCCTTTTGATCGAGGCGGAGGAGGCGATGACGGAAGAAGGTTCGTTTGTCCTCGTCGGCAATGGTCGGCTTTACGGCGGCCCGTTTCCTTTTTTTAAACATGCCGTGATCGATGACGGGCTGCTCGACGTCCTGGTCTTCAAGCAGCTGGGCTACATTGAGCTGATCAAGTATCTCCAGAATGTGATCTTCACTTCCGATATCACGACCCGGGAGGTGGAATATTTCCAGACCCGTCGTCTGCGGGTGAGCAGCGCGGAAGAGGTGCCGGTGGAGCTGGACGGGGAACTGGTCGGCGGTTGCCCGGTGGAGTTCCGGATGAAACCACGCGGCCTGAAAGTGCTCGCGCCACATAAACGTTTCGCACCGTTGTCATCCCGGGCCACGTAGACGGGGAGGGGCCTCCCAATTGCAGACCGCGCGTCTTTCCCGATAGGGAACCGCGGATTTTCAACTGCGAGGTCCTTCGCTGCGCTGCGCCGGCTCAGGATGACAATTGAGAGCGAGAGCGCGATGGGAGCGGCCTCGGTTGGCGGCGCTGCCCTTGGATTCCCAATGACAAGCCGGAGCGTTTGCGATATTTTTACTCCATGCGCTTGTCTGGTCGAAAAGCTTCGTCGCATGCGCTGCGTTGGTCGGCCCCGCAACGCGCTGTTCTCTTCTCGCTCATCGGCATCAATGTCGTTGCTTTTGTCGTGCAACAGGCGCTCGAGGTCACCCAGCCGGGCCTCGTTGCGCAGTATCTCGGCCTGAGTTATCGCGGGATCGATCAGGCCTATGCCTGGCAGTTTTTGAGCGCGATGTTTTTGCACGCCGGTTTCTTTAGCTTTGCCGGGAGCATCATCGTCCTTTACCTCATCGGCCGCGACGTCGAGGCGATCCTGGGGCAGAAGCACTTGCTCTATCTCTTTCTCTATGGTGTGGTCGCGGGCGAGTTGGGACATCTCTTTCTTATGCCCGCGACGACCGTGCTCGTTGCCGCCTCCGGCGGTATCGCTGCGCTCTTCGTCGCTTTTGCGACCATTCTGCCCGACTGGGAATTGACGGAATCGCTCCGTTCCGTCCTGCCGCTGAAATTGAAGGCGAAATATTTTGCCTATGCGCTCTTCGGGGCCGGAACGGTGCTGCTCATCTTCGACCGGAACGGGATCGTGGGGCACAGCGCCTGGCTGGGCGGTGGTGCGGCCGGGTGGTTCTATGCCCATCTCCTTGGCTATGGGCGGCCCTCCTTTGTTCAGCGTGCGCTGCACAATCGCCGGCGGGAAGGTGAGCGCCGTCGCCAGATGCCGCTGGAGGAGTTCATCGCCGAAGAGATCGATCCGCTCCTGGAAAAAATTTCGCGTTCGGGAATGGGGAGCCTGACCCGGAGCGAGCGGCGGAGACTCGCGCAGGTGCGCGAGAAGATGGCCGAACCACCGCAATAGCGTGGCGGTTGTCGATTCGTTAGGCGACGTCTCGCGCAGCATCCGGCCAGCCCAGGTCGAGGGCGCACTGCGCGCGCTGGAGGCGAACTGGCCGGCGGACGCCCCGCCCCTCGCCCAGCTCATTTCCGATTTTCCGTTAGGCAGCGAAGCGCTTTTTCATCTTCTTTCCGTCTCGACGCATTTACGGGGCGCGCCTGATTCAGCATCCCGGAATTCTTCTCTGGCTGGCCCAGCCCGAGACTTGTGCCGACCGCCGCGGTTACGGGCAGATGCTGACCGATCTGCACAACCTGGCGGGCAAGGAGCCGGTCGCGGCCGGGAACTTCCGGCTTCTCCGCTTGTGGAAAGGACGCGAGATGGTCCGGATCGCTCTGCGCGAGGTGGCCGAGGTGGCACCGCTGGAAGAGACGATCATCGAATTGTCGCAACTGGCCGATATTTGCCTAACGACCGTCTACGATCATTGGAATGACGAACTGGGCCAGCGCTGGGGCACGCCCGAGAGTCCCTTCGCCATCATCGGGGTAGGGAAGTTGGGCGGGCGCGAGCTGAATCATAGTTCCGATGTCGATCTCATTTTCGTTTACGGCGACGAAGGGCAACTGACGGCGAAGTTCAGTTATCACGAATGGTTCACCCGGCTCGGAAACAAGATCATCGAGACTTTTGCCGCCTCCGATCCGGCCGGTTCGCTTTTCCGGGTCGACCTGCGGTTGCGGCCGGAGGGGAGCGCCGGACCGCTCGTTCGTTCGCTCGAGAGCATGGAAAATTATTATGCCGGCTTCGGCGAGATGTGGGAGCGGCTGGCGCTAATCAAGGCGCGCTGGATCTGCGGCGACCGCGAGCTGGCCTACGATTTCCTGCGCCAATTGCAGCCGTTCGTTTTTCCGAAAAGCCCGACGCCCTGATCTGCTCGATGAGGTGGCGGCGATCAAGATTCGGATCGAGCGCGACATCGTTGGGTTCGAAGATCGGGAGCGGAACGTGAAGCTGGGCGTGGGCGGGATTCGGGAGATCGAGTTTGTCGTCCAGGCGCTGCAGTTACTGCACGCGGCGCGCCATCCGTTTTTGCAGGAGGCGAGCAGCTTGAAGGCGATCCGCGGCCTGGCCGAGCTGGAGTTTTTGCCTAACGAGGACGCGGCTCGGCTGGAAGAAGCCTACCGTTTCTTGCGCCGGGTCGAGCATCGCCTCCAGATCGAGGCCGAACAGCAAACCCACACCGTCCCGGAAGAGGGCGAGGCGCTGGAGGGGCTGGCGCGCAGCCTTGGTTTCACGGATGGAGCAGCCTTGCTAAGCGCATTGCGCGAGCAGATGGAGGCAGTGCGCGCGATCTTCCGGCGCGTGGTGCGCGAGACCGGCGTCGCCGCACCCGTTGCGGCGAGCTACGCCAACTTCCGGGACGAAGCGCAGGCGGCCAAAACGGTCACCCAACTGGGCGAGAGCGCGGCCGGGTTCCATGTCGCGCCGCGCACCCGTCAGATTTTTCGCAAGCTCCGCCCGCTGCTTCTCGAATGGCTGAATCGCGCCGCGAATCCGGATGCGACCCTGAACCAGTTTGTCCGCTTCGTGGAGGCGTACGGCTTTCGCAGCCTGCTCTTCGAACTGCTGGCGGCCAATCCGCGTCTCCTCGAACTGCTCGTCAAAACCTTCGACGCGAGCGAAGCGGCCGGCGGCTGGCTCATCCGGCGCCCGCAGTGGCTGGAGGAACTGACCCGCAGCGGGATGCTCGACCACACCTTCACTTTGGCGGAGCACCTCGAGCGTTTGGAGGCGTCAGGCGCGACGAGCGCGAATCTGGATGAAGTTCGGATTTATCGGCACCGCGAGCTGCTCCGCGTCCTCCTGCGCGATGTGCTCAATCTGCGGCCGCTCCCGCAATTGCTCGCGGAGCAAAACGACGTGGCGGAGGCCTGCTTGATTTTCGTCGACCGCCTGCTCAATCCCGATCAGTCGCTCACCGTCGTGGCGCTGGGGAAATTCGGCGGGCGCGAAGTCGGCTATGGCGCTGATCTCGACGTCCTCTTTATCGGCGAGGATGCGCGCGCGGCCCAGAACCTGGTTGCGAACATGGCGCACAACAGCGCCGAGGGCCGGGTGGCCTTGCTTGATGCCCGCCTCCGACCGGAAGGCGAGAAGGGTCCGCTGGTTTGCACGCTTGAGGCTTTCCGGAAATACGCGGAGACCCGGGCGCAATTCTGGGAACTCCAAACCCTGACCCGGGCCCGGGCGGTGAGCGGGCCGTTGCGTTTTGATTTTGAAGCGCTCGCCCGGGAGCTTTGGCGCGAAGCGGGGGAGCGCTCCGATCTCGTTAGGCAAATCGAGAACATGCTGGTCCGGATCGCGAACGAGCGGGGGAGCGGGAACGATTTTTTCGATTTCAAAACCGGGATCGGCGGCATGATCGAAGCAGAGTTCCTGGTCCAGGCGTTGCAGATGCGGAATCGGATCTGGGAGCCAAATTTTCTCCACGCAGTCGAGAAACTGGCGCGGCAGAAAGTGATCGAGAAGAGCGATGCGGAAAGCCTGCGCGGGGCCTATACGTTTCTCCGCACCTGCGAGTCGGTCCTGCGCCGCTGGCAGTTGCGGAGCGTTTCCACTCTCCCGGTGGTGCATGATGAGGAAGTGCGTTTCGCCCGGCGGATGAAGTTCGCGACGATCGAGGATTTTCGCGCGCCTTACGGGCGGGCGCGGGAGACGATTCGGTTGCTCCGGACGCGCTACCTGAGTGAATAAGAGGATGAAAACGCGCCCTGGCTCCCAGGGCGATACCAGAGAAGATCGACATCGCCCGCCGGGCAAACCAATCCTATTCAAGTCAAAGATTATGCTCGACAGCTGATTGCTGTCTGCCGCAGCATCCCCGCCATGAAATCATCTCCCGCCAGGGTGTACACACACACACACACACACACCTGCTTCAGGTGTGCGTTTCGTCGGTCGTGCTGATTCTTAGCAGCGCGTTTTCTTCAGCCCAAAGCTGCGGAGGGAATGTTGAGGCCGCAAACCCCATACATGAGACCCTTTCACCTGAATTTTCAGCCCGGCCATTACGACCCGGTAGACGAAACGACATTGATGCGCGTCCGCTATCGGCCGACTGGGACAGGGCCTTGGCCGACGGTGATTTCGATTCCCCCGGTCGTCTTTCGGAGTGAAGTCGGCGAAATGGGCACCCATGCACAGCGCGTTGCCGCCAAGGACCTCACAGACCACGGCTTTTTGGTTTTCCAGATTGAACATCGCCTTGCGCCGCCCGGCCTGGCGGCGGGTCAGTACCCTCACCAAACCGACCCAGAACACCCGGATCCGTTCCGGGCGGAGCAGTCCGGCCGGCCGCCGCAGCAGACCGATGACGTAAAGCAACAAATCCTGGCGGCACTCGCCGATCCTCAATGCGATCATGAGCACATTTTTCTGCTCGGCGGTTCCTCCGGCGGGTACCACGCGCTCTGGGCGGCATTGGATTCGTCACATGAAAACGTAACGGAGTGGACTGAGGAGGTTCGGTCAAAAATAAAAGGGGTGGTCGGCTTATCCGGCATCTACGCCCTTCAGTCGCGAGACTTTGGCGACCCAGGACGGAACTTTGACCCCGAAATGTATATCGCTGCGATTCAAAACTACACAAACACGACTGATAGTTTCATTGGTTTGGAATTTCAGCTTAGCGTTTCACCGCAGGCGCTAGTGGCCGGAGCAACCTACCTCCCGCCAATCCGGTTATACGCAACGGTAGACGACACCATCCCTCCCAATCAGTCGGAGAACATGTTCCAGACTGGTCAAGCTCATCATCCCACCGCCGATATCATCGAATACACCATGGCGGGCGACGCTCATTGCTTCCATCAGTGGTTCATCACCAATAGCGTCACCCACGAACTGTGTTCGCGACGAAGTAATCCAGTTCCTGGAGGCTCAGCTATGAGCCGGTGAGAAAGAAATGGATGCTTTTCATTGCCGCTGCGCTGCTGCTGTTTAGCGCGCAGCGGCATTGCCTTCGCTGGCAGTGCCACCTGGGGCACAAGTCCATCCAGCGGCGACTGGAACACTGCCGCGAACTGGATTCCCGACCACGGTTCCAAACGGGTCGTCAGATACGGCAACTTTCGGCGCCTCGAGTGTGACGCATCTCTACCGTCTTACGACTCGATTATTGAAGTCAGCAGGATCAACTTCAGCCCAGGAGCAGCTCCGTTCACATAATCGGCGTGAAGCAAGGGTGAACTCTGTTCCTGACCGGGGCAGGGATCGTCAATGAATCTGGCTGCTGCAATCCTTTTGACGCCAATCGGCGGTCACGAGGAGCGATCTTTCTTCAAGGCGACGCCACTGCAGGCGAACTGACATGAGTTTTGGCGGCCCGGGCGGATGTTTTATCTTCTATAATGACGTCCTTCCGCGGGCTCGGCAATCGTTCGACGATCACGCAGCAACGGAACTATTCCAGGCGTTCTGTTGGTTTCTGGGATGCCACGACTGCAGCAAATGCTACTATCAATGCGAGTAATTCTGCAGAGATTGCTGTGTATGACTCCTCGTCTGGCAGGCAATGCGGTATTTACTGTCAGCACAGGCGCATTCATAATCTTTGGGGATGAGGCCACCGCCGATCACGCCATTGCCACCTGTATCGGCGGCGATGGAATCTATTCGAGCAGCATTCATTTCCATCAGTTTACAACGGCCGCGGAAGGGAACTTCACTGCGGTCGGAGGTACACATAAGCGGCGAAGCGGGCAGCGAAATTAAATTTGAGGACAGCTCGACCGCTGCCAACTGGAACATTTGTCATCAATGGCGGCGCGGGGCCGGGTTTGACCAGTGCACGTCTTGCTGTTCGAGGATAGCAGTACGGCCGCCAATGCCAGCATCACCGTGAACGGCGGAGTCGGCGGGGCCGAGGGCGGGGCAGTGAGTTTTGAAGGCACTTCCAGCGGCGGCAATGCCAGTATAACATTGTTGGGTAATGGCGAGTTGGACATTAGCAGCAGTCGATTTGAGCGGGGTGACGATCGGCTCTCTCTCCGGGGATGGGCTGGTCTTTCTTGGCTCGAAAACGTTAACAATCGGGAGCGACAACCAGAGCACGACGTTCTCCGGGGTGATCCGGCAGAGCGGCTCCCTGACCAAGATCGGGACCGGCACCCTGACGATTACTGGATCCAACGCCTACACTGGAACGACCACAGTTAGCGGCGGTGTGTTGAACGCCAGTAACAAGAGGGGCTCCGCTACCGGGCCCGGAGCAGTCAATATCAACGCCGGCACGCTGGGCGGCAGAGGGATTATTGCCGGCCCGACCACGATCGGAACTGGGAGCGGCGCCGGCGCTTTCCTTGCTCCGGCGATCGGGAGCAACAAGCAATCCGCGCTCACTTTCCAAGGTGCACTCACCTTGAATGCCGACGCGATCTATACCTGCACCTTCAAAGCCAAAAAGAACAAATCGCGCACTGACCTGGTGCTTGCCAGTGGGGTCACGATCAACGGCGCGACCATCAACTCTGGTCGGCCAGACCCAGGGCAGGCTGAAACGGGGACTCACTCTGACGGTGATCAGCAACACCAGCGCCAACCCAATCAGCGGCACCTTCAGCAACCTGCCCGAGGGCGCGATCGTGAATGTGAACGGGAACAGTCTCCAGGCCAGCTACGAAGGTGGCGACGGGAACGACCTGACTTTGACGGTCGTGCCGTAGTTCGCTGGCGGCGGACGAACGAGTCCAAGTGGCCGGGATCCGGAGCCTCACTGAGCAAAGGAGCCGGAGAGTTGGCGCGAGACTCTGTCGAGCGGGACAAGGCAGCCGGCTGCACGAGAGACGTCCTCCCTCCGGCTCGACGGAGTCTCGCCCCACCAAGAAAGCTAGCCGCCGGCTCGCTGAAATAAGTCGGCGACCGCGTAGAGGAGCCAGAAGCTGACCGCCAGACTAACGATGAGGATGGCACCGAGCGTCCCGAGGACAAGCCCGACAAATATCCAGTCACTCTTGCCCGAGCGGCGCGGGGCGGCGGTGTGTCGGCGCAGAAGGTCGTAGTTGCGCTGGTTCGACTTGAACCAAAAGGAGAAGGCGTCGCCGACCACGGGGACGATCCCGATGGCTTCGTTGATCAGGATGTTGAGCGACATCCGGGCGAGAAGAATTTTCGGGAGTCCGCGCCGGGCGGCCGCGACCAGCGCCATGGCGGAGATGATGGCGGAGCCGGTATCGCCAAGACCTGGGATCAAACCGATGAGCGGGTCGAGCCCGAACCGGAATTGGGTCCCTGGCACGCGGAGGAAATTGTCCATGATGAGGGCGAGCCAGCGGAAAAGCGGCTCCAATTCCGAGCGCTTTTGTTTTTCCTCGGGAGGGAGGACTTCCCATTCCACCTCCTGAGCTTTTTCGGGCGTTGTCATCACAAGACAAGAAGAGTTGTCATCTGAGCGAAGCGAAGAACCTCGCAAGTTACCCTGCGCGTTGATTGCAAGCCAGCCACTCGTTGCTTGTGAGGTCCCTCTCCGTCCTTCGGCGGATCGGGATGACAGGTTGAGAAGCGGCTTCGGTTGTTAACCCGGGATCTCTTTCAACATCTGCGTGTTGGTCGGGAATTTCTTCACGAACATGAGCAGACGCTCGATCGCTTCGACCGGTTTGTGCCCGGCCAGACCGCGACGGATGAGATTGATCTTGTCCAGCTCCCACGGCTCGAGCAACAGTTCCTCCCGGCGGGTGCCGGAAAGGAAAATGTCGACCGCCGGATAGGTGCGCTGGTCGCTGATCTTGCGATCGAGGACCAGTTCCATGTTACCGGTGCCTTTGAATTCCTGGAAAATGAGTTCGTCCATCCGGCTGCCGGTTTCGATCAGCGCAGTGGCGACGATCGTGAGGCTGCCGGCTTCCTCGGTGTTGCGCGCGGCGGCGAAAAGTTTGCGCGGGATTTCCATCGCGCGGGCATCGATGCCGCCGCTCATGGTGCGTCCGCCACCGCCGGTTGCATTGTTAAAAGCGCGGGCGGTGCGGGTGATCGAGTCGAGCAGAATGAAGACGTCCTTGCCCGCTTCGACGAGACGCTTGGCGCGTTCGACGGCGAGCTGCGCAATGCGGGTGTGGCTCTTGATGTCGCTGTCGTTGGAGCTGGCCATGATCTCCGCATTGGGGCAGGAACGCCGAAAGTCGGTCACTTCCTCCGGACGTTCATCGACCAGCAGGATGATCAACTTCATCTCCGGATGATTCTTTACGACCGCATCGGCGATATGCTGGAGGAGGGTGGTTTTGCCGGTGCGCGGCGGGGCGACGATCAAGCCGCGTTGGCCTTTTCCGAGCGGGGTCATCAAATCCATCACTCGCGTCGTGTAACGATCGGTGACCGTTTCGAGCTTGATCCGTTCGTTCGGATTGATCGTGGTCAGTTCTTCGAAGGGTCGCAGATCCTGGTATTTGGTCGGTTCCTCGTCGTTGATCTTGAGGAGGCGGGTTAATTGCGGGCCCCGATTGCCGCGGCGGGTCTCGCCATAGATCCACATGCCGTCGCGGAGTTGAAAACGCCGCACGATTTCCGGGGTGACGAAGATATCCTGCGGGGTCTGGACGAAGTTGCGTTTCGCGTCGCGCAGAAAGCCGAAGCCTTTGCCGGAAATCTCGATGATCCCTTCACCGTACTCCGGTTCGCGTGGGGGCTCGATGCCGTTCTGCTGGCCACCCTCAGAGCGCTCACCGCGGCTCTCTTCCGTTGCGTCGCCAAATTCCGCCGCGTCCTCGCGCCGGCGCTGAATCTCCCGGGAAGCATCATCCTCCACGGCCTCCCCGCCACCCGAGCGGCCCGAATTGTCGTTGCCGGATTGATTCGAGTTGCCGGCTCCGCGGTCCGAGTTGTTGCGCCGGCCGGAGCGACGGCGGGATGGACGCCGTCTCCGATAAGGGGCGGTCGTGGCCTGGGTTGGTTGATTCTCCATTTCTTCACTCATAATTGAAACCGGCTTGGGCGGCGGCGGCAGGGACGGACAGTGCCGGGCGCGCAGTTCTCAGGCTGGCATCTTTGCCAGCAGCTCTTCGGAAATATCTAAATTGGAATAGACGTTTTGAACGTCGTCGTCGTCTTCGAGGCTTTCGCAGAGGCGCAGGACCTGAAGCGCAGCCGCCTCGTCGGTGACGGAGACAGTCGTGTCGGGAATGAAAGTAAACTTTTGCCCATCGATGGTGACACTCTCGTGTTTGAGCGCCTCAGCTACGGCGTAGAGCTGATCGTGGGAAGTGAGAATAACATACTCTCCCTCCTCGGTTGTCAACTCCTCCGCCCCGGCTTCCAGAGCCAGATCGAAGAGGCGCTCCTCATCAATCGTATCTCGCGGGACGGTGATCTGTCCTTTTTTGTGGAACATGTAGGAAACACTCCCGCTCGAAGCGAGGTTGCCTTCGTTCTTGGAAAAAATGCGGCGAATTTCCGCCGCCGTGCGGTTCTTGTTGTCGGTCGCCGCTTCCACGATAATGGCTACCCCGCCCGGACCGTAGCCTTCGTAAACGATCTCCTCGATGTGCTGCACGTCGACGCCTTCGCCGGTCCCGCGCTTGATCGCGCGCTCGATGTTGTCGTTAGGCATGCTTTGCGCCTTTGCCATCTCGATCACGCTCCGGAGCCGGGGATTGGCCTCCGGGTCGCCGCCCCCGAGGCGCGCCGCGACGCTGATCTCCTTCGAAAATTTCGAGAACATCGTGCCGCGTTTCACGTCGAGCGCGCCTTTGGCACGCTTGACCTTCGACCATTTGCTATGTCCCGCCATGGAATGGGTAGCTGAGTTGCCGGACAAACCTGGGTCGCGCGGGGGGAAAGCGGAACCTGGGACGCCTCGAAAGAGAGAACGCTGACGAGGAAGCAACCGACGCCCATTAGATCGTAACGGGCTCCAATTGTCAACCTCCGCAAAAGGCGACCCGACTTCGCGCTCATGCATCTGCCGGGCGATCTCCCGCGTCTAAATTCCCGTGCAAACAGGTTTTCGAAGGGGCGGCGCAACGGCCGCGGGCGAGTGGGACGACTTGCGCGGACTTGAATCCTTTGGTCTGGTGCTGCCTGCGTGGCCATGCACCAATCCAGCTTCCCGCAGAATCCGACTTCTCCAGAGACTGGCGGCCGGCGCGGCGCTCGTTCTTTCGATCCCGCCGACGCGGAGCTGGTGCGACGAATGAACGCGGGCGATGAGCAGGCCTACGCGACCTTCTACGATCGCTTCGCCCCCGGACTCTTCTCCATGATTTACGCGATCCTGCGGGATCAAACGGAGTCGGAGGACGTCCTGCAGGAGTCGTTCGTGCAAATGTGGAAACGCAGTGCGACCTACGATCCCCAACGGAGCAGCCTCTTTACCTGGGCGGTCATGATTTCGCGGCACAAGGCGATCGACCGGCTGCGTCAGCGCCAGCGGCAATCGCGCCTCGTGGAAGCGGTCACCAGCGAGGGTGATGTCGTCCCTTCAGTGCCGCAACCGGATCGGGCGGACAACGTGCTCGCACGAAGCGACGAGGGCGAGCGGGTGCGAGCCGCCCTCGCCCAAATCGGCGAGGCGCAGCGCGAAGCGATCGACCTCGCCTTTTTTGCCGGCCTCACCCAGACCCAAATTTCGGAGCGACTGGGGACGCCATTGGGAACGGTCAAGGCGCGCATTCGGCGCGGCTTGCTCGCGCTGCGCGAAGTGCTCGGGGGAATTTCATCGTGAACGAACAACTCGAAGAACAGGCTTCGCTCTATGTCCTTGGTCTTCTCGAAGGGGAGGAGGCGGCCGCCTTTGAAAGCCGCCTGCAAGCCGATGCCGAGCTTCAGGCGTTCGTCGATCAGCTCGATGCCGCCGCCGCCAGTATGGCGCACGCCGCTCCGCCGCGGCCGCTCCCGCCGGAATTGCGGGAGCGCGTTCTTCGTCAGGCGCCGGACAAGAAAACGATCGCCTTCCCGGGGCGGTTGAACTGGATCCCATGGGCGGCGGCCGCCTGTCTCGCGTTGACCTGCGCCTACCTTGTGGCGGAACGGAGCGGTCTTCGAAAACGGATCACCCGCCTCGAGCAGCGCGATGTCCTGGCCCAGATCCAAATCGCCTCCCTCAGCTCGAAACTGCAAAACGCGCCGAACGCCAACGCGGTGGTCGTCTGGGACGAGAAAAAGCAGCGCGGGATTTTGAAAGTAACCGCCTTGCCGCGCAACGCCGATGACCACGATTACCAGCTTTGGCTGGTCGACCCGCGCTACAAGAACCCGGTCGATGGCGGTGTCTTTCACGTCGCGAATGACGAGACTTTGAATGTGCCCTTCCAGCCGGCCGAACCGGTGCGCGAAGCGAAAGGCTTCGCCATCAGCCTCGAACGCAAAGGCGGTGTCCCCAAGGCCGAGGGCCCGATCGTTCTACTTGGAAAATGAAACGCACACTTTTACTTGTCGTTAGTCTGCTTATCTCCGCTGCGCCGGTCTGGGCGCACTCCGCTTTTCTCCGCAGCGAGCCGAAGGACGGCGCCACCCTGAAAGAGGTGCCTAACGAGATTCGGATTTGGTTCAGCGAGCCGATCAAGACCGGGCTCAGCACCTTTGAAGTGCGCGACGCGGCCGGCAAACAGGTCGATCGCCACGACCTCCACGCCGACGAGAAAGAACCGGCCCTCCTCCACCTTTCTCTGGCGAGCGGTCTTGGCCCCGGCGTCTACAAGGTGACCTGGACGGCGGTCGCGCAGGACATGCACCCGGGCAAGGGGAGCTTCAGCTTTCGCGTCCAGCCCTAACGAGTCGCGGCCGAGGGAACTAATTTCCCGCCGAGACCAGACGCGGGTTGGTCCCGGCCCTGTCGATCCGCTCGCTCACTTTTCGGACCTGCGCCGCTTGTTCCTCAAGGGCGGCGCGCAGCGCGGTGAGCTGGGTGGCAAATTCCTCCTTCTGTTGCATCACTTTTGCTTCGAGCGATTCCACTTTGCGATGCTCCTTGAGAAACTCGTTCAGTAACATGGCGTTGACCGCTTCGTAGCGAACCGTGTAAGGCCGACCGTCCTCATCGCGCGCCACGAGGTCAGGATCCACCGTGGCCACCTGTTCGGCGATGAGGCCAAACTGTGGCTGGCGTTCCGGATCGACTTCTTTGCGGTATTGAAATGTCACCGGCTGAAGGGAGAAAAGCGCCTCGCTCGCCTTGTCCATCGGTTTGATCGCCTCCTTGTAACGCGCCGAGGAGGTGACCGTGCCGAGATGACCTTTGTTGTCGACATAGACGGCGGTTCCGTTCGAGACCGTCGTTCCAAAGATGCCGGCGATGTAAGTGTCGTTATGCGTGCCCCGGGTGCCGATCCGAATTTTGGCGGATTCGCGCGGGGTGCCGGGGTTGCCGATATCGATGTTGTTATCGCCGGTCGTGAGGTTGATGCCCGCCTGATAGCCGAGCGCGATGTTGTAACAGCCGGTGCTGTTGCTCGAAAGGGCGTTGTAGCCGCTGGCTGTATTCGCACCTCCCGTCGCATTGGCGAAAAGGGTGCCGTAGCCATCGGCGGTATTAGTCGAGCCGGTCGTGTTGCCGGCGAGGGCGTTGGCGCCGCTGGCGGTGTTCGCACTCCCGGAGGTGTTGAAGGCGAGCGCGACGTCGCCGCTGGCGGTGTTGACCGAGCCGCTCGTATTGGCCGCGAGCGCGTCCTTGCCCTGGGCGGTGTTGGCGAGGCCGGTGGTGTTCGCCCCGAGCGCATTGTAACCATGGGCCGTATTGCCGCTGCCGAAGTTATTAAGACTCAGTGCGTAGGCGCCGGTCGCGGTGTTGAAGTTGCCAAACGCATTATTCTGCAGCGCAATGTAACCGACGGCCGTGTTATCCGCTCCGGTGTTGAGATTCAAGAGCGCGTCGGTGCCTTCGGCCGTGTTGCGGTTGGCATAACCACCGTCCGGTGGCGGACTGACAGCGTGCGCCGCGGGCAGCAGGGCGAGCCCGGCGACGGCAAAGAGCGAGAGTATTTTCGGAAGTCGATATGCGGTCATGATGAAGCGGTCCTGTAAGGTTGGCCGATTGTCCCATCTTGCCTGCGCAGCGCCTACAAGAATATCGCGCCGGCGGCTCTAGAGCCGGTCGTTTCGTCCGCATTGAGCGAGCGCTCCGCTACGGACGCTTGCGCCGCTGCGGTGCGGCAACGGAATCCGCGACCGGCATCAGCTCGAAGGTCCGGAAAAGTGGGGCCAGATCGATGACCGCATTCGCCGCCGCCTTGAGCACCCCGCCCAGATTCTGTGTGACCGAAGCCACCTCGACGCGGATCCCGCGCCGTCGCAGTTTCGTCGCGAGATAGGCAAAATCCGCATCGCCGGTCACCAGAATGACCACATCGGGCTGCATCTCGACCGAAAGCTCGAGCGCATCGATCGCCATCATGACGTCCACATTCGCCTTGTAGTGGCCTTCCTCGGCCGGCGCGCCGTCCTTCGTCACGACCATGAAGCCGTTGGAGCGCAGCCAATGGACGAACTTGTTTTTCTTGTCCCGCTCATCCTGCCAGAGGGGGATGGCCGGCGGCAGCCCGGCATAGACCACCATCTCGATCAAGTCGCGTCCGGTCTCGGCCCCGGCGAGAAACTCGCGCAGTCTGAGCCAATCGAGTCCACGCCCGGCAGTCCGCACGGAGCTGCCGACATTCGATTCATCCACCAGCACCAAGAGTCTGGCGCGCCGGGCAAGGCCTGGATCTTTCTTTCGCATTTTGATCCCGAGAGCCCTCCGCGCCGGGCGCCTTACTTGGCGGTCTTCTTCTTATTTGCCTTTGCGGCGGCCGCGAGGCGCTCCGTCTTTTTGCGACGTGAGGCGCGTTTCCTGACGTTGTCTCTGCCTTGGCTGTTTCCCATAACAGCGCAACACTCGCTCGTCCTGAGCCATTCCCAAACTGTTTCGCACCTTCCGGGCGGGGAATAAACAATCCGGCCCGGCTCCGCCTCAGCGCATGCGAATGCCCCGATCACTCACGATGTTGACGTATGCTTTCAAGGCGACGGAGAGGTTATTCGCCGCCCAGGCGATGCAGGACTCGGTTTTGACCGCGGGCTGCAACTCGCGAAAGACGACGTTCTCGTGAGGAAGTTTCTTCACCTGTTCCGGCAGCAACGCGACGCCCAGGCTGGCCGCGACGGCCTGCAGAACAGTGCGCTCAATATCGGCATCTTGCAGCACTTTGGGACTGAAGCCGACCTTCTGGCAGGTTTGCGTCAGCCAACCGCGATAACCCGGATAACTCTGCTCCGACATTCCGATGAAAAACATCGGCCTGAGTTCCCGGAGGCGAATGACTGATCTTTTCGCCAGCGGATTTTTCGCGGGGATAGCCACGACGGTTTCATAAGCAGCGATCGATTGAAACTGCAGGCCGCGCTCCTCGATGGGCTCGCGCAACCCGACAAATCCCAGGTCAAGTTTGCCCTCCTCCAAGGCGCGAAACTGATCGCCGCAGCTCATGTCGAAGAGATTGATCGGGACGCTTGGGAACGATCGCTGGAAAGAGGCGAGAGTGACCGGCAGCAGGTCGTAAAAGAGGTTCGCGACGTAGCCGATGTTGAGCGGGGGCGATTCGCTTCGACTCGCGCCGCGGACCGACTCCACAATCTCCTCGCTCAGATCGAGGACACGTTTTGCATCAACCAGGAACGACGCGCCCTCGGGTGTCAGGCTGACCTGTTGCCTGGTCCGATCGAGAAGCCGCACGCCGAGCTCCGCCTCGAGATCCTTGATCTGCCGGGTGAGCGACGGTTGGGCAAGATGCAACTTCTGCGCTCCTTTGGTGAAGCTGAGCGCGTCGGCGACTGCAACGAAATAACGGAGGTGACGAAGCTCCATGAGCGTGATGCTAATAATAGGACCGCACGCGCTGGTGAAGCAACCTTAAGTGATGCCTGGGGTGCCCATCACGGAATCTGAGCGTGTCATCCTGACGTCAAATAGCCGCACGCTATAGGGAGCGAAGGCACAAGGTATTAGCCGGTTGCGCCCTTGCGCGTACTCAAGGAGTGTGAAACTTGGCTTTCCTTCGCGCGTCGTCCGGGCAGTCACGCTCAAGAATCACACGCTGCGCGGGGGACTTCTTTGCACCGTTGGGGTCCTCGCGATGGCCGGGAGCGCGCCAGACCGGGCGAGCCTGTCCGCCGGGCCAAACGGTCCGGCTTAATCCAATCATGAATCGTAAAGCTTTCATCGTCTGGAACGGCGCGTTGCGCGAAGGCACTGGCACGATGACGACGGACAGCGGGGTTCTGGCCGAGACGCAATACTCCTTTCGCACCCGCTTCGCCGGCGGCGTCGGAACCAACCCGGACGAGCTGATTGCCGCCTCGTTAGGCGGGTGTTTTTCGATGGCGCTTTCCAATGAGCTCGGCCTTTCCGGGTTTCATCCAGAGCGCATCGAAACGACGGCGACCGCGACCTTGGAAGATCTGGCTGCGGGTTGGACGATTACGCGGATTCAGCTCGATGTGCGGGCCACCGTCCCGGATGTCTCGCAGCCAGCTTTCATGGATGCCGCCCTCCTCGCTAAAAGGAACTGCCCGATCGGCCGGCTGCTCAAAACCAATATCAGCATGAAAGCGAGCCTCGCCCGATGAAAACACCGCACGAGCCAGTCTCAGGAACGTCCGTGCCGGCCAGCAGTCGGGGAAATTCTCTCGAGCTTGCCCTCGAGGTCTCGGAACTTCGCTACCGGCGCCTCTTTGAAACGGCCCAGGACGGCATTCTGATTCTCGACGCAAACACCGGACGCATCATCGATGTGAATCCGTTTCTGCTCGACCTGCTCGACTATCCCTTCGAGAGCATGATCGGCCATCAACTCTGGGAGATCGGCCAGTTCAAAGACATCGCGGAGAGTCAGGCGGCGTTCGAAAGGCTCCAGACAAACGAGTACATCCGCTACGAAAATCTCCCGCTCCGCACCAGAACGGGCCGGGAAATCCAGGTCGAGTTTGTCAGTAATGTTTACTTTGTCGGGTCGGAGAAGGTGATCCAGTGCAACATTCGCGACATCAGTGAGCGGGCGAAAGCGGCCCGAGACTTCGTTGCTCGCGTCGCTGCCCTCGAGCTTTCGGCGAGAGCGCGAGACGACGTGCTCGCATTGCTTTCGCACGAGCTGCGCACTCCGCTTACGGCCATTTCCTGCGCGGCTGGTTTGCTCGGTCTCGATCAGGATTCAAGCGGCGCCTGTGCCGGGGAGCCTGCCGGGGAGGATGGATCGATGGAGGCCAATCGCTCGGCCCTCGCTCTCATCCGCCGCAATGTCTGGTCTCTGGTGCGACTGGTTGACGAGTTGCTCGACCTCACTCATATCGCGAAGGGAACATTGCGACTGGAGCTGGCGAGAGTCGATACCCACGAGGTGATGCGTTTGGTCGTCAAAAATCTCGAAAGTCAGCAGGAATCGAAAGCGGTCCGACTCGACCTGCAATGGGGGGCGCAACGGCACCACATCCGGGCGGACGCGGGCAAGCTGGAACAGGTTCTCTCAAACTTGATCGGCAACGCCCTCAAGTTCACTCCAGTTGGCGGGATGGTCTCGATCGTCACGTCCAACGACGAAAGTGACGGGCTGATCATCGAGGTCAGCGATACCGGGATTGGCATTTCGCCGGAGGCATTAGAGCGAATTTTTTCGCCCTTCGAACAAGGAGATCCCACCATCCAATCGCGTTTCGGGGGCCTCGGGCTCGGACTTTCCATCGCGCGCACCCTGCTGGAAGCGCATGGCGCGACCTTGGAAGGCACGAGCAATGGACTGGGCAGGGGCGCGAAATTCATCGTTCGCTTCCCCTTGGACGATTCGCCGGGCGCGGTGGCCGAGGGACAAGCACAATGAACAACACGACCTTAATCGCCGACGAAGTGGACATCACGGTCTCGAGCGAAACGAGCACGCCGCCGCAGCGCATGTTTTTTCGCCTGCCGCTCGACCGCATCAATTGGGTAACCAGTTCCTTTCTCATCGGGACGCTGGCGCTTACCTTAACCGCCGTCCCCCTCTATCTTTGGACGTTCGGGCTGGACTGGTTTCAGGTCGCGCTCTTCTTTGCCATGCTGCTCGTCTGCGGATTTAGTGTCACTCTGGGCTACCATCGTCTTTTCTCCCACAAGACCTTTCAGGCGAGCTGGCCGATCCGGCTCTTCACTCTTGTTTTCGGCGCCGGCGCCTTTGAGAACTCCGTTCTCATGTGGGCGAGCGAGCATCGGCGGCATCACAAATTCGTCGACCACGAGGAGGACCCTTACTGTATCGCAAAAGGTTTCTTCTTCGCGCACATCGGCTGGCTGCTTTTCAAGCTGCACTCCGAGCAGCCCTACGACAATGTGCCTGACCTGCGGAAGGATAAGCTCATCTGCTGGCAGGATCGCCATGTGCAAACGATCGCCGTTCTGGTCAGCTTCGTCTTCCCACCAATCCTTGGTTTTCTCTGGAATGGGTGGCGCGGTGCCCTTGGTGCATTCCTCATCGCGGGTGTGCTGCGCATCGTCGTCCTCCAGCACTGCACTTTCCTCATCAACAGCGCCTGTCATACGATGGGACGGCAGC
Organism: uncultured Verrucomicrobiae bacterium; assembly: GCA_963772915.1. Lineage (GTDB taxonomy): Bacteria > Verrucomicrobiota > Verrucomicrobiia > Chthoniobacterales > UBA10450 > Palsa-1392. The sequence continues at coordinate 648,323 of CAVYZI010000004.1, read as the reverse complement.
CCTACTCCAGGAGGTGCAGCGCGCGCGACTCCTTCATCCTTGCCTTGTTTACCTTCGGCGAAGGTTATCATAACTTTCATCACGAGTTTCAAAATGACTACCGCAACGGAGTAAAACCCTGGCAGATAGACCCCACGAAATGGATTATCTGGACGCTGTCGAAGCTAAGACTTGTCCGTGATCTGCGTCGGATTCCGGCCGATAAGATCGCCACCGCCGAACGCGCAACTCTGGCCGCTCGCTGATCGAAACGGACTCGCAACCTCCGCCCTCCAGGCCGATCGCCGGATCATTCTTTCTTGCCCACGAGACGGGAACAGGGAGCGCCCGCGCCAGTATGCCTCGCTATTGCATCGGATTCTGCGATGAGTGCACATGTCCTTGGAATCCTGCCCAACCTGCGGCTACGCGGTTTCCGCGATTGGAAATCATTGCCGTCATTGCGCCCCCTCCGTCCTGGCGCCGACCTCCTCGAGGCCATTTGATCCAAAACACCTGCCGCAAATTATCGCGGTCGTGGTCGTGCTGAGTGTCTGCGTTTACCTGATCTTTGTTCGTTAGTCGCCTCGTCAGCCAGTCCGCTGAAGTGCCGTGCCTTGCGACCGACCTGACCGCTCTGCGTGGCTTCGGGTCGCAAATTTTGAATCCAGTCGGCCTCTCCGTGGCATCCTACTGGCAAACGATGGAGACCGAACCGACCCGCGCCGCCAGGCTTTCACTCAACACATGGGTTGGCCTTTTCATCGCTTTTTTCAGTCTCCTCGTCGTCCGGGAGGTCGGTCTTCTCTTTTGGGCGCCCCGCACTTTTAGCGGCACGGTCTGGAAAGAATCGGCCATCTGGCTGTGCGCCCTCGGTCTGCTCGTCATCGTCAGGCGGGGTGAGCGTTTGCCTCTCACCTCGATCGGCCTCGGCACGTCGACTTGGTGGAAATCGCTCCTCTGGGGGCTGGTTCTCATGCTGGTCTGCGGAGCGGTGGGGGGCGCGCTGGCCGCGCTGACGCGATTCAACGGCGGCCCGAATGGATCATTTCTCGAAGGGCTGCCGCTCTGGCTCGTCACTCTCGTTGTCGTGCGCGCCGGGGTGGTCGAAGAATTGTTTTATCGCGGCTACGCCATCGAGCGTTTGCAGGCCCTGGGATTGAATCGGTATCTGGCCGCGGCCATTCCCCTCACGATATTCGCCGTCGCCCATTGGACCGGTGGCTGGGCCAACATCATAATCGCCCTCGCGCTCGGAGCGGTCCTTTCGGCCTTTTATCTTTGGCGGCGCGACCTCGTCGCCAACATGATTGCTCATTTTCTGGTCGATTTCGTCGGCAACGTCCTGCCGAGAATTTTCTCGCATTCCTAGGACTCGTTAGGCGGGGCGAGTTCTCTTTTGATCAAACACGGACGTGACGGCGCACGTCCCCTCCAGCGATACGGCACCGTCGGTGAGGACCGTGCCACTGGGGAGCGGTGGTGCTGCGCAAGTCGCGAGCGTGCCTAACGATTCCAGCGAGTCCTGCTTCCCTGGCCGGCCAGCGCAGACCGGGCATTAGTCGTGCGGCGTGGCGTGACCCCGGCGCGGCGCGGCGCGACCGCGCCGGTTCGCGGAGAGGGATGCCGGTTGGAATCCAACCGGCGACCGCGCGGTCGAGGTGCTTCCCGGCGCGGTTCCCGCCGCGGGGGTCGAGGCGCGACCGTCATGCGGCCTCCTCTTCGGCGAGATGCGATTCGGTGCCGTCGTCCCGACGAGCGAGAATTGGAAAGGACAATGATCTGGGCGGGCTGCTGGTAGGAGACCGCTGGATAGAACGGGTCCGCATAGCAATACGGCTCATCCAGGACCGGCTCGGGATAATCCCCGATGTAGTTTCTCGGATCTGGGGCGGTCGCATAATTCCCGTACCCTGAATCGACATAAGGCTCCGTCGCGTTCCCCTCGTCATATGTCTCGACCGTCTGGATCGGCTCCGCTTCCTCCAACGCTGGGGTCTCCTCGTCCGCCCGATAATCAACCACTCTGCGGCGAGGCGCCATCGCTTTGGGCACCGACGAAACGGTGGCGAAGGAATCGTCCGTCCGCGTCCCGGCGGTGGCGACGCGGTCGATCGGGCTCTTTGGGAAATCGGTAAAGGCGATCCAGGTCAGGATCGCGATCAGGAGTCCCAATTCAAAGGCGATCACTTTTGCAATCATCGTGTTCATCCGCTGGCGCTTCCGCTGAGTGCGCAAACAAGGTCGCCGAGATTCACCCTCGCGACAATTCGAAAAACGGGCCGAACCTCGAAAAGTGGACGAATTTCGTTGGACAAAGCGTCGGCGCCACTCGCGCGAAGGGCAAATTGGCACGATGATTCCTCATGAAAACCAGGCCTTCTTCTCTCAGTCGCACGGTGTTTGTTTCAACTCTCCTGGCGGCGGTGCTCGCTCTCATGGCAGGATGCGCCACCGCTCCGGCGCCGGTCGCGTCGGCAGATTCCGGCCGGCTCGTCATCACGCGATCGTTCGCGCTCGCCGGATTGCCGGTCGCGCTCGTCATCGACGGAGTGCGGGTGGCGACGATCGACTTCAACAGCAGCTATAACGGTCCGATTGCCCCTGGCCCGCATACGATCAATGTGATCCAGATTCCCACTTCGGAACGCAGCCGCTCCGACGCCATTCACCTGGTTGTGCAGCGAGGACAAACCTACAACTTTATGGCCACCAAAGTCGGCCCGCGGGTCGTGTTGCGTTAGGCGATTGGCGTAAAGTGGAGTTCGGGCGGAGAGTGGGGGGTCATGAATAACATTCGTCCTTCTCTCAAACGTGGTTTTCTCATCGTCGCGGTCGCTTCCGCGGCTCTCGCCTGGGGCGCGGTAATCCCCGGGGTCGTCTCCGGCGCCGGCAAACCGGCGGCCATGCCCGCGGGCGCGCAAAAAGATCTCGGCACCGGCGAACTGGTGATCGTGCGCTCGGCCAACCTCGGAACAGCCGTTGTCGGCGTCTCGATTGATGGGGTGCAAAAAGCCAGGATCAACTTCAACGGCCGTTATGAGACTCCTCTCTCCGTCGGTCAGCATGTCATTTCGAGCATCCCGATTCCCAACCGGGAACACGCCCTGCCGGCGCAGATTCGGATCAATGTGGAAAAGGGAAAGACCTACACTTTGACGGCCGTGCGCTCCGACGTCGCGATCGTTCTGAAGTAAGTGTTGGCGCCCGCCTCAGGCGGGCGACAAGGCCGCGATCAGCAACTGGTAGACTAATCCCAGGGCACCGGCGCCGAGGACGACCGGAATGATCTCCCAGCGCCAGCGCAGCATTCCGACAAACGCGACCACTGCGACGACAACGGCAAACCAGTCGACGCCTCCGCCGTTAGGGAAGAGCGCGTGCAAACCGAACCAGACGGCCAGGTTCAAGACAACGCCGACGACCGCGGCCGTGATGGCGGAGAGCGCGGCGCTGAGTTGGGCATGGCCGCGCAACCGCTCGATGTAGGGCGCCCCGAGAAAAATCCAGAGGAAACAGGGCACGAATGTCACCCAGGTGGTGAGGAGCGCGCCCGCGGTGGCGGCGACGAGCGGGGCGAGGTTGCCGGGATGATTCCAGCCGCCCATGAAGCCGACGAATTGCACGACCATAATGAGCGGGCCGGGCGTGGTCTCGGCGAGGCCGAGGCCATCCATCATCTGGCCGGGCCCGAGCCAGCCGTAATGGGCGAGGGCCTGCTGCGCGACATAGGGCAGGACGGCGTAGGCGCCGCCGAAGGTGACGACCGCCGCCTTACTGAAAAAGAGGCCCTCCCGGAAAAGCGTATGACTTGTGCCTAACGACAAGCCGACCAGCACGATCGGCGCCGCCCAGATCGTCAGGCAAACGAGCGTGACCCGCAACGATCGCGACCAGGAGGTCCGGGAATGCAGCGGCGAAGCGGATTCATCGCTCAGGACCGAACTCGCAGCCGGCTCGGCGGCGGCGCGAAGGACGTTGAATTTCGCTGCCCAGACTTTTCCTCCCACCAAACCGATGATCGCCGCCGCCAGAATAATGAGCGGAAAGGGCGCCCCGAGAAAAAAGATGGCGACGAAGGCGAGCGCCGCGATCGACCACATCACTTCGTTCTTGAGTGCCTTCCGTCCGATCCGGATGACGGCCGCAGCCACGATCGCGATCACGGCCGGCTTCAAGCCGTAGAAGATGGCCGCGATCCAGGCCACCTCGCCGTAGGCGGCGTAGACAAAGCTCAACGTCCAGAGCAGCAGAACCGAGGGCAGAACGAAGAGCGCGCCGGCCACGATGCCGCCCGCGGTGCGGTGCAGCAGCCAGCCGATGTAGATGGCGAGCTGGGTCGCTTCCGGCCCGGGCAGGAGCATGCAAAAGTTAAGCGCGTGCAGAAAACGGGCCTGGCCGATCCAGCGTTTTTTTTCCACCAGCTCCGTCTGCATGATCGCGATCTGCCCGGCTGGTCCGCCGAAACTGATGAACCCGAGTTTGAGCCAAAAACGAAAGGCCTCGCCAAAACTGGGATGCGCCATGGCGGGCGGAGGGTCTGGATTTGATTCGTTAGGCAAGGCCATCGCAACTCAGAGCGTCGCTCGGACAGTTGCATCTCGCGCCCCGACAAAGGAGAAGAATTTGTGGAGGCGAGCGAGATCGAGCCCAAAACTGTCGCGGTCGTCGGCGCCGGCCCGGCCGGCCTGCGCGCGGCGGAGGTCGCGGCCGCCCACGGGGCGCGCGTCGTCCTCTGCGACGCGCAAAGTTCGGCCGGCCGAAAATTTCTCGTCGCCGGCCGCGGCGGCCTGAACCTGACCCACAGCGAGCCGGTGGAGAATTTTCCGGCGCGCTATGGCGCAGAACCGGAACGGTGGCGCGATCTGCTGGCCGAGTTTGGTCCCGACGCGCTCCGGGCGTGGGCGCACGAACTGGAGGTGGAAACCTATGTCGGGACGAGCAAGCGCGTTTTCCCGCGCGGGCAAAAAGCGGCCGTCCTGCTTCGCGCCTGGCGGCGAAGATTGGAGGCGGCCGGGGTCGAATTCCGAACCGGAGCGAGATTGGTTAGCCTGACGAAAGCAGGAAACCTGTGGCGTCTTGCTTTTGGCGAAAACGAGTCAGCTACCGCTCGCGCCGTCGTTCTGGCGCTCGGCGGCGCGTCCTGGCCGGAAACCGGGTCGGATGGCACCTGGCCGTCGTTGCTCACCGCGCACGGGGTCGAGTTGGCGCCCTTTGTCGCGGCCAACTGCGGCTGGAATGTGGCCTGGCCGGCCACGGTCCTGGAACGTGCCGAGGGTTTGCCGCTCAAGAATCTGAACGTGAGCGCGGGCCAGGAGACCGTCTCCGGTGAACTCCTGATTACACGCTACGGGCTGGAGGGTGGGGCGATCTATCGGCTCGGCCCCATCCTGCGCGCGCTGCCGCGGCCGGAACTGCGGATTGATTTCAAGCCACAGGTCACGGCAGAGGTGTTGCGCGATCGCGTCGCCGAACTGCGCCAGCCTAACGAATGGTTCCGCCGTTGGAAACTGAGCCCCGGCGCAATCGCGCTCCTCGAGAGTTTCTGCCCGGAGGATTGCGCCGAGCGCGAGAAAGCGATCGTGCGGATCAAAAATTTCGTTCTCCCGCTGGAGAGCCCGCGGCCGATCGCGGAAGCGATCTCGACCGCGGGCGGCGTCTCTCTGGCAGGAGCTCGACGAGAGGCTCATGCTGCACAAGATGCCGGGAGTATTCCTCGCCGGTGAAATGATCGACTGGGAAGCACCGACCGGCGGTTATCTCCTGCAGGGCTGCTTTTCGACCGGGACCCGCGCCGGTCGAGAAGCAGCGAACTACGCGATCCAATCACGCGCGATCGAACCGCGCCTGTAGACGTTTCGCTGTGCGAAACGCGGGTATCGACCTTCAATCGGGGCCTTACCCCCATGTCGCCCACAGGGCGACATCCACATTTCCGAAACGCTCCAGGGTGAGCCTTTAGCTCATCCACTTCTTCCACCGCTTGCGCAGCGGCTTGACGTATTCGTCCACGTCCACGTCTCTCACCCGCTCGAGGCCTTCCTTGACCGCATCGGCGGAATCGGCATAGCCGCGCTTCGCGCTCCGAATCAGGCCGGGCAGAAAGGCGGGCGAAATGGTGCTCCAGTCGATTTCACGCAGAGCCCGTTTCACCGAGAGAGGCGTCGGCTCTTCCGGGCGCGACGAATAACGAATCGCCAGCCCGATCGCCAGTCCGAGAGCGAGCGCCCCGAGCACGGTCGGCACCGGATTTTCCCGGAGGAAAAACTCCGTCCGTTCGCGCACCACAACCGCCTTCTGGCGGGTCTGATCCCAGGTGTCGGAAGCGGCGCTCGAAATCTTGCGCGCACCTTCCTGGATGCGGCTCTGGGCGCCGCGTCCGCTCGTCTCGCTCCCAAACTCCGTCTCGGCCATCGGATCGTTTTCCGTAAAGTTGTCACCGTTCGAATTCTTCATACGCCTAATATCGCACGTCATCGTGATTTTGCGTCCATGGATTCGGCCGATTTAGACGCCGCCCGCAGGGGCACTGGCTTGACGAAGCCGCCAGCTGCCGGAAGGTGATTCTAGATAGGAGGGAAGCAGTTTATGGCGGACGAACCCAAGACAGAGACAACAACCCCGGAGGTGTCATTCGATCTCACGGCGGAGGAGAAATACTGGCGAGAGCATCACGACCGCCAGCCGCACGCCAGGGAAGGAACCACCTTCGAACATTTCGCTCCGGCCTACCGGGTGGGAGCGGAAGCGGCGGTCAAATATCCCGGCAAAGAGTTTCACGAAATCGAGGACGACGTCGCCCTCGACTACGAGAAGCATGAGGTCGGCTCGGCCTTGCCCTGGGACCACGTCCGCGGCGCTTCCAAAGCAGCCTGGGCGAAAGTGAGTGGACTGGTTTCGCCGCGCGACCCGTCACGCGGGATTCGCGGCAGTATCTGACAACGTTAGCGCCACTGGTGTTTCGGATACTTCCGCTGCAGCTCGGCTTTGATTTTCGGATAACTCTCCCGCCAAAAGGTCGCTGAGATCTTCCGTGATCTGGATCGGGCGATGATTCGGAGCCAGGACCTCGATCCGGAGCGGGACTCGGCCGTTCGCGATCGTTAGGCGATCGGACACGCCGTAGAGATCCTGAATGCGGGCTGCGATCGTCGGCGGCGTGCCCGCGCCGTAGGTGATCTTCGCCTGGCGATCGCTCGGCAAACGCACTCGCTCGGGAGCGAGCTGGTCGAGCCCGGCGTGCTGCGCCGCGTTCAGCCATGTCCGCAAAACCCGCAGGACCGGGCGTTCCTTGATCTCCTTGTAGCTCGTCGCCCCCTGGCAGATCTGCTCGATCAGCAAGGCGCGATCTTCTTCCCCGATCGGCGGCAGCTCCAGCTCCGGGAAAGCGGCCGCCGCAAAGTTGAGTCGCTGAATCCATTGCTCGACCGCGTGATCCCATTTCTTGAGTGGACAATTTCCCGCCATCACCTCGCGCGCCAATAGAGTCGCCGCTTGACCGGTCGGGACGCGTTCCGTTTTCTTTTCCGCGAGCACGAGATCGTGGAACGCGGTCAGGGTTCGACCGACCACTCGCCGCATCGACGGATCATAGGCGACCTCCGTTTTTTCCTCGATGGCTTCGGGAAAAAATTCCCGCAACCACTCTTCCTTGATCGCGGTCGCGAGCGTGAGGAGCACCTGACGCTCGCCGTCGCTCGATTCGATCTCGCGAATCTCCGAGGCGGTCAGGAGACGCGCACGATGAACGACGCTTTCCCGGGCGAGCACGCCGCGGCGGTTGTGCACGAGCGCGCAGCGGAGCGTTCCTTCGTCGAGGCGTATCGCGACCTGGTCGGGAAATCCGGCCAGGACGCAGCGGGCGATCGCTCCCGGCTCGGCCTCGCGTTCCTCGATCTCGAGACCTTCGGCCCGGGCAATGGAAAGGAACTGCTCCCAGAGCTGCCCGGCCTCGCGCGCCGCGCCGGCATTCACCCCGAGGCGCGCACAACGCCGCGGATCGAACTGGTTCTTTTCCGCGAAACGAAAGGCGCGGAGGAGAATGAAAAGATCGGATTCATCGTCGCTCCCGAGAAAATCGTCGCGTTCGTCGCGCATTTGTTTCCCCTCGGCGCGGCGGAGCAGGTTGCGCCCCTGGGTGAGCGCGGCGATGAGCGCAACGCCGCGCACGCAGCGTTGTTCCTGGGCGGCGAGCAACATTCGCGCGTAGCGCGGATGAACCGGGAAGGCGAGCATTCTCCTGCCTAACGAGGTCAATTTCCCAGCGGCAATTGCGCCGAGATCGTCCAGCAGCTGTTCCGCATTTTCGAGCGCCTTCGGGTCGGGCGGTTCGAGCCAGCGAAAGGCGGCGACGTCCTCGATCCCGCTCGCTTTCAAAGTGAGCACGACTTCCGCGAGATCGAGCCGTTTTACTTCCGGCAATTCCTGCGGCGCGCGCTCGAGGTGTTCGCTTTCTGTCCAAAGGCGCAGGCAGTGACCGGGCGCGGTGCGTCCGCCGCGGCCCGCCCGTTGCTCGGCCGAGGCGCGGCTGATTTTCTCGATGAAGAGGGTGTTAATTCCGCGCCGGGGATCGAAACGCGCAATCCGGGCCAGCCCGCTGTCGATCACCACCCGCACGCCGTCGATCGTTAGGGATGTTTCCGCCACGTTGGTCGCCACGATCACTTTGCGTTTCGCGGCGGGGGCGAGCGCGGCGTCCTGCTCGTTAGGCGAGAGTTCGCTGTAGAGCGGCAGAGCCACGAATCGATCGCTCAAGCGCGAGGCGCGGAGCGCCGAAATGGTCCGGGTGATTTCGTATTTGCCCGGCATGAAGACGAGCACGTCGCCGTCTGTCTGAGGCGCGATCCGCTCCAGTTCATCCGCCGCCAGGTCCCAGATCGGGTAGTTTTCGCCCCGGACCGGTTTCGTCAGGTATTCGATCGCGACCGGGTGCATCCGGCCGCTCGAGGTCAGGACCGGACAGGGCGCGAGATATTTTTCCAGCTTGTCTGATTCAAGTGTGGCCGACATGACGACGAGCTGGAGGGCGGGGCGCGTTGTTTCCTGCAATTGGAGGGCGCGGGCGAGAGTGATGTCGCCATAGAGATGCCGCTCGTGGAATTCGTCGAAAAGGATGGCGGCCACGCCGCGCAGCTCGGGGTCCTGGAGCAGTTGGCGCAGGAGAATGCCTTCGGTCACGAAGCGGATACGCGTCTTCTTTGAAGTGACTTTGTCGAAGCGAATCTGGTAGCCGACTTCGTCGCCGAGCCGGCCGCGGCGCTCAGATGCGACACGGCTGGCGAGGAGGCGGGTGGCGAGCCGGCGCGGTTGCAGGATCACGACTTCGCCTGCGCCGAGCAGTCCGCGATCGAGCAAGATCTGTGGGACCTGGGTCGATTTTCCAGAACCGGTCGGGGCCTGGAGGATCAATCGGGGACGCGCGGCGAGTGCCCTAACGATCTCATCTTCGAGCTCGTAGATGGGCAGGTCGCGCGGCGTCATCGGGCGAGACTTTCAACGCCCCGTCCCCAATTGTCATCCCGAGCCGCGCAGACGGCGAAGGACCTCTCCCATGCAATCTGCGTCTTCCGGTTGCCTGAAACCGTTGCTTGCAATTGTGAGGTCCTTCACCGCGCTCCGCCGGTTCAGGATGACAAACGTGGGGCGCCGAATCAGTTCCGTGCGCTTCGGAAATCGGCCAGGAACGCTTCGATATCCCTTTCGCTCGTCGCCCAGGAACACATCAGGCGATAAACATCGGGCTCGAAGAAGTTGTAGAAATGCCAGCCGCGGGCATGGACCCGCTCCGCGACGTCGTTAGGCAAACGCGCGAAGAGGGCGTTCGCCTGGCGGGGAAACGCCAGCTTTATCCCGGCGTCGCGCAGTTTCTCCTCCAGCAAACCCGCCATCTCGTTGGCATGCCGGGCGTTTCTCAGCCAGACGTCGTCGGCCAGGAGCGCGCTCCACGGGGCGGCCAGAAACCGCGTCTTGGAAGCGAGCTGCCCGCCTTGTTTGACCCGATAATCGAATTCGCGCGCCAGCTCCCGCTTGAAGAAAACCACCAGCTCGCCGACCGCGACCCCGTTCTTCGTCCCGCCGAAGGAGAGAACCTGCACTCCGCGTTGCCAGGAGATTTCCTTCGGCTTGCAGCCTAACGACGCCACAGCGTTGGCAAAACGCGCCCCGTCCATGTGCATTGCGAGAGAATGCTCGGCCGCGAAAGCGGCGACCGCCTCCAGCTCGGCGAGCGAATAGACCGTGCCCGCCTCGGTTGCCTGGGTGAGGCTGAGCGCGCGCACCCGGGTCGAATGCACATCGCGATGCTGGGTCATGACCTGCGCAGCCTGCGCGAGGTCGAGCTGGCCGTTTTCCCCGCCGACGCAAAGCAGTTTGGCGCCGCCGGAAAAGAACTCCGGAGCGCCGCATTCATCGGTCTCGATATGGGCGCGCTCGTGGCAAAGGACGCTTTCAAACGGGCGACAAAGCTGGGCGAGGGCGAGGGAGTTGGCTGCGGTCCCGTTGAAGACGAGGAAGCTTTCGCAATCGGTCTCAAAAATTTCCCGCACCTGTTCCCGCACGCGCGCGGTCCACCGGTCGCCCCCGTAAGAGACTTCGGCATTGTGATTCGCCTCCGCCAGCGCGGTCGAGGCTTCCGGACAAATGCCGGCGGTATTGTCGCTCGCGAATTGGTGGCGCGGAGGAATCGGCATCGCGAGCATTCCTAACCGACATTGCCGGGCTCGGCAAATCCCCTAACGAAAAGCATTGCGTCTGGTCTCCCGCTCGGTCATCACTCTCGCGCTTCCCAGAGGGAAGCGTCGACAGAGGGAGCCTCCAGATTGCCGAAAGGCGCGCCCCGCTTTATCCTCGACCATGAGTGCTCTCCAAGCCGCCGTCGAACGCCGCGGCCAACGCATTTTCGAACTGGTCGACCGGCACCCGGAATCCATCTTCAGCAAAGCCGGGTTCTATCAAAGGATGATGGCTTTCTCGATGCGGGACGAGGTCTTCAAAGTGCAGATGTTTCGCTTTGTCGACGTCCTCGCTTCCCTCCGCCGCTCGGGCGATATCGTCGAGCATCTGCGCGAATATTTCCACGGGATGGACAGCTTCGTCCCGATGATGCAGACCGGCCTGAAGGCGGCCGGCATTTTTCCCTGGCTGACCGCTTACATTCTGCGCCGCAACGTCTCTGGCATGGCGCGGCAGTTCATCGCCGGGAAGGACGGCGCCGACGTCATGAAGACCCTGCGCAAGAAGCGCCGGCAGCACATCGGCTTCACTGTCGATTTGTTAGGCGAAGCGGTCGTGAGCGAAAAGGAAGCGGATGAATACGCCGCCCGGGCCATGGAATTGCTCGACACCCTCTCGCGCGAAACCCGCGGCTGGACCGACCCGTTAGGCAAAAACGTCGAGCTTTTCCCGGTCGTAAATCTCTCGCTCAAGATCTCGGCCTTTTATTCGCAAATGGACCCGGCCGCGCCTGAGGAAGCGATCGCCAATCTTGCGCCCAAGCTCCGACCGATTCTGCGTCGGGCGAAGGAAGTCGGTGCCTTCGTCAATTTCGACATGGAGAGCTACGCGCAGAAGAACGGCACGCTCGAACTCTTCAAGCAGCTTTTCACCGAGCCGGAGTTCGCCGATTGGCCGCACGTCGGGATCGTTATCCAGGCTTATCTGCGCGACGCCGAGCGCGACCTGCGCGACCTGATCGAATGGGGCCGGCGGCGCGGGACGCGTTTCGCCGTCCGCCTCGTGAAAGGCGCCTACTGGGACTACGAGAAAATCGTCTCGCAGCAGAATGGCTGGGTCTGCCCGGTCTTTCTCCAAAAACCGGAGAGCGACGCCTGTTTCGAAACCTGCACCCGCATTCTGCTCGACAACGAATCGATCGTGACCGCCGCCTTCGGCTCGCACAACGTGCGCAGTATCGCCCATGCCATGGCCTATGCGGAGGAGATCGGAGTCGAGAAGAGCCGCTTCGAATTCCAGCTCCTTTACGGAATGGCGGGGCCGATCAAGCGCGCCCTGGTCGAGATGGGTTACCGGGTGCGGGAATATTCGCCGGTCGGCGAGCTGCTTCCCGGCATGTCTTATCTCGTCAGGCGCCTGCTCGAGAATACTTCGAACGAAGGCTTTCTGCGGGCCAAGTTTTCGGATCATCAATCCGCCGCCCAACTTTTGCGCGACCCTAACGAATTGATCACCAGGCAGACGCGGGTTCGACCAGCGGCCGAAGCCGCCGCAGGCCATTCGGCTAACGGCGCCGATGGGACCGTGTCGCCCGGCGACCATTATGAAAACGCGCCCATGGTCAATTTCGTCCATCGCCAGACGCAGGAGCAGATGCGGACCGCCCTGCGGACGGCGCGAAAGAGTTTCGGCCGGAGATATCCGCTCGTGATCGATGGCGAAAAGGTCACCACCGGGAAATGGATGCGGTCGCTCAACCCAAGCGCGCCTAACGAAGTGGTGGGCGAGATCGCGGAAGCCGGCATCCCGGAGGCGGAGCGCGCGGTCAAGGCAGCCAGTGCCGCTTTCGAGAAATGGTGCCGCACCTCGGTCGAGCATCGCGCGCAATTGCTCGAGCGCGTCGCGGCCATCATGGAGCGGCGTCGTTTCGAGCTGTGCGCGGTCGAAGTTTACGAAGTCGGCAAAGCCTGGGAGGAAGCCGATGGCGATATTCGCGAGGCGATGGATTTCTGCCTCTTCTATGCCCAGCAGATGCGCGTTCTCGGCCGGCCTAAACTGACCCAGCACGTCCTCGGCGAAGAGAGTTACCAGCATTACTGGCCGCGCGGAGTCGCGCTCGTGATTGCACCCTGGAATTTCCCGATCGCGATCCTCTGCGGCATGGTCTCGGCCTCGCTCGTGACTGGCAACACCGTCATCATGAAGCCGGCCGAGCCGTCGTCTGTCACCGGCGCGCTTCTCATGGAAATGTTTGAAGAAGCGGGTGTCCCGCGGGGCGTTCTGAATTATCTGCCGGGGCACGGTTCCGTCATCGGGCAGCATCTGGTCGATCATCCAGAAGTCGTGATGATCGCCTTCACCGGCTCTCTCGAAGTCGGCCTCCGCATCTGGGAGACTGCCGGCCAGACGCGCCCCGGTCAGCCGGAGTTGAAGCGCGTCGTTTGTGAGATGGGGGGCAAGAACGCCATTGTCGTCGACTCCGACGCTGACCTCGACGAGACGATCGTCGATGTGATTTATTCTGCCTTTGGCTACCAGGGCCAGAAATGTTCCGCGCTCTCGCGACTCATCGTGCTGGAGGAAAACTACGATCGGGTGATCGAGCGTCTCCTCGCGGCCGCGGCCAGTCTGCGGGTGGGCAATCCGGAGGAGCCCGGAATCACGGTCGGCCCGGTGATCGATGAGCGGGCTTACAAACGCATCCTCGAAATGATCGAGATGGGCAAGAAAGAGGCGACCCTGGCCTACCAGGCGAAGGATGTGCCTAACGAGGGTTACTTTATTCCGCCGACCATTTTCACCGACGTGCAACCAACCGACCGGCTGGCGCGGGAGGAAATCTTTGGCCCCGTCCTGAGCGTGATCAAAGTGCGCGATCTCGACGAAGCGATCAAAGTTGCGAATGGCACGGACTACGCCCTGACCGCCGGCTTTTTCTCCCGCAGCCCGGCCAACATCGAGCGGGCGAAAGCCGAGTTGGAAGCCGGTAACGTCTACATCAATCGCTCCTGCACCGGCGCGGTCGTGGGGCGGCATCCCTTCGGCGGATTCAAGATGAGCGGGGGCGGGACGAAAGCGGGTGGGCGCGATTACCTCCTCCAATTCCTTATCCCGCGGATCGTGACCGAAAACATCATGCGTCACGGTTTCGCGCCGGAAGAGACGCCGCGTTACCGGCAAGAGTTCCTCGTTAGGGAAACGGGCACGGCCGTGGTGGCGCAGGGCGACCGCAAGTCCTAGTGGCCGCTTTCGCACCGCCCTGTCATCCCGAGCCGGCGAAGCGCGGCGAGGGACCTCGCAGTTGGAATGGGCGGTTCCTTGTCCAGAAGGCGCGCGGATTGCAATTGTGAGGTCCCTCGCCGTCTCCGCGGCTCGGGATGACAACGCTCTTTGGGGGCGCGCCGTGCTCAGCCTTCCGGCCTGCTATTTCAGCAGCCGGATGACCTCGTGGATCATAATGGCGATCGGCCAGGCGGAGACGAGCGTGACGAAGCCGAGGACGGCCGTTTCGAGGCGGAAGGTGCGGCTCGCATCAGCGCGCAGGACTTCACTCGCCAATCGGGTGAAGCCGGGTCGGGAGCGGTCTCCATCAAAGCCACCGCCACCGGGCGGCTGATCGCGGCGCGGTTGAAACCCGGCAACGCGGTGGGGAAGCAAAACCGCGCGACCATTCGGTGGGTCGTGCCGCGAAAACCACCTTGCTGAAGCCGGAACCGGGTCGGGTTTCATGGCTGCCCCAAAAGCATGCAGCTGTGCGCGAAACGCTTGGAACGGGAGAAAAATCAGGCGAAGCCCGCACCGCACTGCGTGAGTCGATCGCATTGCGAAAGGAAATCTAGGACGAAACCGGATTTCGTCCAGCGGGCCACCGATCTGTGGATGGTCCTGTAGACGCCTCCCTGAGGGAGGCGCGAGAGTTGATTTCGCCGACCAGGAAAGAGGCTGGAGTAACGGCGATGTTTCCCCGCGTTGGAAAGCCCGGCCGTTGCTTCGCATCCGTTACGGCGCAGAGCGAAACGCCTACAGCGGACGCGCTGGAACCAGCTCGAGGCGGCGATTGAGCTGGCGGGTGCCGGCAGCGGCGATTTTTTGCAGGACGCGGAGGCGGGCGGCCTCGGAGCTCTCGTGCCAGACGGGTTTGCGCTGCAGGGTGAGCGCGCCCTCTTTTTCCACGAGGAGGCCCCAGCCTAACGGCGCTTCCGGTTCGCGCAGGAGTTCGTTAGGCAAGACGAGGTAGAAAAGATTGGCGCAGGCATAGCGGGCCAGCTTTTCGAATTTGCGGCCGTCGCGCAGTTGATTTTGCAGCGCGCACAGCTCGCGCGTGACGCGCTGATAGCCGCGATGCTCGATCGCGCCGAAATCATGCGCGTCCCATTCGGGGAAAAGGCTCTCGCCCGTGCGCAGGGTTGGGTAATGGATGCGCAAATGCTTTTCCAGAACCTGTCGGCGACGGTAGACCGATTCGAGGCGGGCGAGGGTTTGCGGGCTCCGGCAATCATCCCGGCGCAGATCGGGCGCCGATTGTTTGCATTCGAAGACAACGGTGTGGCCGAGGGTGGCGTTCTTTTGCGGCCGGTAGGCGGCGACATCGGCGCGGTAACGGCATTGCGGGAGGGAGACTTCGAGGGCGGCGATCGGGTAACCATTTTCCTGCGCCCAGAGGAGGGCGAGGCGTTTCAGTGCGAGGTGAGCGGCGGTTTCACCGCGGGAATTGTAGGGCGGGCGCTTCGCCTGACCCGGGGAAAATGATGCTTTCTCCCCGGCAAGCGAAGCGCTTGCCCTACAATCACGGGGCGTCAGCGACGCGTCCATTCCGCCAGCTCCCGCGCCCAGTAGGTAACGATGAGATCGGCCCCGGCCCGCTTCAGGCCGGTCATGATTTCGAGCACGGCCGGGCGCTCCTCGACCCAGCCTTTCTCGGCGGCGGCTTTGACCATGGCATACTCGCCGCTCACGTGATAAACCGCCGTCGTTAGGCCAAAGCGTTCCCGCACCCGCCAGAGGATGTCGAGATAGGGCAGGGCCGGCTTTACCATGATGATGTCGGCGCCCTCTTGGACGTCGAGCGCGACTTCACGCAGCGCTTCGTTGGCGTTGGCCGGATCCATCTGGTAACCGCGCCGGTCGCCAAATTGGGGGGGCTCTCGGCCGCTTCGCGGAACGGGCCGTAAAAGGCGGAAGCGAATTTGGCGGCGTAACTCATGATCCCGGTCTGGTCGTAGCCCGCCTCATCGAGCGCTTCACGAATCGCCCCGATGCGCCCATCCATCATGTCGCTGGGCGCCACGATATCGGCTCCGGCGGCGGCGTGGGAGAGCGACGCTTTTACGAGCAGTTCGACGCTCTCGTCGTTCAGAACATGGAAATGGTCGCCATCGATTCGGGTCACCCCGCAATGGCCGTGGCTCATGTATTCGCAGAGACACACGTCGGTGATCACGAGCAACTCGGGACATTCTTTTTTGATCGCGCGGACCGCCTCCTGCACGACGCCCTTCTCGGCGTAGGCGCCGGAAGCTTCTTCGTCCTTTTCGTTAGGGATGCCGAAGAGAAGGACAGCCTGCAAACCGGCGGCGCAGGCCTGGGCGGCCGCGGCGGCGATCTCGCCGGGCGCGAGTTGTTCCACCCCCGGCATGCTACTGATTGGGCGGCGCGCTTTGATTTTTTCGTTCACGAAAAGCGGGAGGATGAAATCGTGCGCGCTGAGATTGGTTTCGCGCACCAGATTGCGCAGCGCCGGGGTGCGGCGGAGGCGGCGCGGACGATGGACCAATTTTCTCACTGGCCGAGGCTACGCGCAGCGGATTTCCGGCGGGCAAGCTTTGGGACGTTTGGTGAGCGATGATGACGTCCCCCGCGTTGTCATCCCTGCGTCCGCGCTACGCCGGCTCGGGCATGACACAAGTCTGGCGCGCCGGTGTTGTGTCGCGCCGTTGTTGCTGTTGCCGGGGCCCTCGCCTAACAAGAAGTCGGATTATTTGCTGATCGATGTCAGCAACTCCTTCACCAAGCTGGCTTTTGCTTCGCGGAACAGGATTGGCCCGCCGGAACGGATCGAGACGGCGCGCCTGAGCGCCGCTGCCCTAACGAGAATCCTGCGGCAGCGATCCGTTGCCCAGGTGGTCGCCTCTTCGGTCGTGCCGAAGAAGGATGCGGTCATCCGCCAGGCGGCGGGGAAGATTCCGATCTCGTTCGTGAGCGCGAAGTGCGAACTCGGTGTGGGCGTCGATTATCCGGCGCCGGAATCGATCGGTGCCGACCGGCTGGCGAACGCCGCGGCGGTCGCGGCGCTTTACGGCACGCCGGCGGTCGTGGTGGATTTTGGGACGGCGGTGACATTTGATGTCGTCTCGGCCGGGCGCTCCTACATCGGCGGCGTGATCGCGCCCGGTCTCGAGTCGATGACCACTTATCTCTATAAGAAAACGGCCCTTCTCCCGAAGCTCACTCTGGCCGAGCCGCGGCGCGCGGTTGGGCGCTCGACCAAAGGCGCCATGATGTCGGGCGCGATTTTTGGTTATCGTGGTTTGGTGAAAGAAATTCTCGCCAGGATCAGCGCGGAAGCTTTCCATGGGCGCAAGGCACAGATCGTCGCGACCGGCGGTTACGCGCAGTTGATCGCCGCGCGGCTGCCGGAGATCGATGCGGTCCGTCCGCATTTGACTCTGGAAGGTCTGCGCATCATCGGAAATTTGAATCCCAGGAAATGAGCAAGACGGCCATCGGCATCGACTTCGGCGGGACGAGCGTGAAACCGGGCGTGGTTGCGGATGGCAAGATCATCGCGCGGATCGCGCCGATCAAAACGCGCGATCATTCCGGGCACGATTCGCTCCTCGAGGCGATCCGGCAGGCGATCGAGGAACTGCGGAAGCAGCATCCGGAAGTAGCGGCAGTCGGGGCGGGGTTGCCGGGGATGGTCGACAGCATTAACGGCCGCGTCTGGCAGCTCTCCAATGTGCCCGGCTGGGAAGACGTCCCGCTGACCGCGTTGCTGGAGGAGTGGACCGGGCTGCCGGCCGCGATCGATAACGACGCCAACGCGATGGCCTACGCGGAGTGGCTTTACGGCGCCGGGCACGAAGGCGTGAACGTGGTTTGCATGACGCTAGGCACAGGGGTCGGCGGCGGATTGATTCTCGATCGCAAACTCTATCGCGGAAGCCGGCTCGGGGCGGGCGAGATCGGGCAGATGACGATCGATCCCAACGGCGTGCCGGGACAGTATGGGAACTTCGGCGCGCTGGAGAAATATGTCGGGAACAACCAGATCGCGGAGCGCGCTCAAATCCTCTACCGAGAGAGTGGCCTAACGAAAACGCTGGAGGAATGTTCGCCCCTGCGCGCTCGAAAAATCCGCCAATGCCGGCGATTCGATCGCGCACAAGGTCTGGGCGGAAGTCGGGTTCGCGATTGCGATCACGCTTTGCGACATCGTCTGGCTCCTGAACCCGGATCGGATCGTGATCGGTGGCGGGGTGGGGCGTGCCGGGGAGTATGTTTTTGGGCCGATCCGGAAAGTAATCGAGGAGCGGACGATGAAGATTTTCCATGAGGGGCTGGTGATCGTGCCGGCCAAGCTGGGGAATGATGCCGGGCTGATCGGGAGCGCGGCGCTCGCGCTCGATCGATTGCCTGACGCGTAGTCCACATGGGTCAGATAGGGGATCATGGTGGGGCGAGACTCTGTCGAGCCGGGGGCAACCTCTGCTCCTGCCTGGCGCACCCTCAGGCTCGACAGAGTCTCGCCCCACCATGAATCCATTCGAGGACCTGGGGTGATCTCTCAACCCTGCCTAACGACGATCTTGCGCTCGAGCAGGATCTCGCCGTCGAAGTCGAAGTAGCCCTGGAAATGGGCGCCGCGGAGGAGGAGAGGGAGCCAGTGGCGGTCATCGGCCCACATTTCGTCGTAGGGAATCTGGTCGAGCGACGTCCAGAGGGGGATGGCTTCGGCGGTTTCGCGCGGCTCGCCCGCGAAGTCGTGGGCGAGGAAGACCGCGCAATGGAGGCTATAGCCGTCGCGGAACTGAAAATGCAATTCACCCCGCTGCTCGGCGCCAAGGGGAGTGATGCCGAGTTCTTCGAAGGTTTCGCGCAGGGCGGCGGCGAGCGGCGTCTCGCCCGGATCGACCTTGCCACCCGGGCCGTTGATTTTCCCCGCCCCGAAGCCGCGCTTTTTGCGGATGAGCAGAATCTTTTCCTCGCGCACGATGAAGAGGAGATTGGCGCGGACGCGCGGCTGCCAGGTTGTCCAATCGGTCATGTGGCTGTTATCTGTCTTGTGGCTGGGAATGAGATGGAGTTGATCGGCGGCGGCTGATGAAGATGCGGGAAAACGTTCTGCTTTTCCTTCTCGTTCTGATTTCGTTAGGCGCGAACGATGTCGGCCCAACCAAATCGGAGCTGGAAGCAATGTATGGCGCGGCGGCCCAGGAAGTGAATGCCGGACGTTACGGCGCCGCCTTGAAACAAATCGATGCGATCGACGCCCGCCAGCCCGACATGGCGGCGGCGAAAAATCTTCGCGGGGTGGCGCTGATGCGGCTGGGCCAATACGGCCTCGCGGAGAAAGCGCTGCAGAAGGCGCGCGAGCTCGATCCCGAGCTGTGGGATGCGCGTTTCAATCTCGCGGAAGTGCCCTTCCTGGAAAAACACTGGGCGGAAGCGCGTCATCGTTTCGCCGCCCTGGCGGCGGAGAAAAGTGAACAGGCACAGGGCGCGACCGCCGATCTCATCCAATTCAAGATCCTGCTCACCTGGCTGCTCCAAGGCAAGGAGAAGGAGGCGGCGGAGGTTCTGGCCCAACTGCAGGAGGCGTCGAGCCCGGCCTATTATTGTGGGAAAGCGGCCTTCGCCTTTCGGCACAAGGACGAGACAGAGGCGCGAGTCGCGCTGAAGGCGGCGGAGAAAACGTTTTCTGCGGAGTTGAACAAGCTCTTTCGCGAGTCCTTCTACGAAGTCGGCTGGTTGGAGAAAGCGGAGGGCGCGCTGCCGGTCGCGCTCGAAACGACTTCGGAGGCCGAACGCGTGGCCCAAGCGCAAAAGGATTTTGGAAAAGCGGAGCGAGCCTACCGAAAAGGGAATTACGAGGACGCGTTGCAGTTGCTCGAGGCGGTCGATGGGGCGGCGCCGAACCAGGCCGTTTCCTACAATTTGCGCGGCGAAATTTTGCTCGCGCAAGGGAAGGCGGACGAAGCGGAAACGGCCTTCCGCAACGCCCTCGCGGCGGACCCGCAGTTTGCGGATGCGCGCTTCAATCTGGCGCGCGTTCCCTTCCGGAAAGGCGACTACGATGAGTCGCGCAAACAATTCGAAGCGCTCCTCGGCGCGACCACGGGCGGGGCGAAAGAACGGCGGCGCGAAAAGCTGATCCGTTACGAGATTTTTCTCACCCTGGTGCGCGAGGGCCGCGACGCCATCGCGCAGAAGACGATGGATGAATTCAAGATGATGGACGAGACGCCGGCGCTCTATTACGCGCAGGCGGCCTGGGCCTTTCAGCACGGGAATTTCAAACTGGGAAACAACTGGGTGGCGAACGCGGAAAATCTCTACTCGACCGAGCTGAACCGTTCCTTTGCCGCGCCGTTTGCTGATCTCGGCTGGTTAAAAGGACCGGGGACTGAAGCCAGCCCGACCCCGATAGCCGTGGCCGAGACGAGTCCGACGCCGACCGCATCGCCAGGGCCGGTCGTGGCGGAGAACGAACCGCCGAAAAACACCGCGACTCCAAGTCCGACAGTGGCGCCCACTCCGCCGGAGGAGAGAACGCCGGCCCCGGTGATAGCGAAAAACGAAACGCCTCCCCCGGTCCCGTCGCCTTCGGCCGCCGCGGAGGAATCGCCCGCAGCGAAAGAAGTGGCCGAGGCGACCGAGAAGCGCAGCCCGGGGCGCGAAACCTCCGAGACAGGCGCGGAGAAGAGGAAGACAA
The DNA here is from genome assembly GCA_963772915.1 of uncultured Verrucomicrobiae bacterium. Taxonomy (GTDB): domain Bacteria; phylum Verrucomicrobiota; class Verrucomicrobiia; order Chthoniobacterales; family UBA10450; genus Palsa-1392. The sequence goes on along the minus strand of CAVYZI010000004.1, from coordinate 627,739 downwards.
AACGCCGCTCGGCGCGAACCCGGTCGGACGAAGACGAAGAAACTCCGCGGCGGAAGCGGGGCGCGATCGAGATCCGGCGGGCCGTGGCAGTCTATCCGCCGACCTCCGCCCAGCCGAGCGCGACGCCGCATCAAAACTTCGGCGACAAGGTGGCGCGCCTGCTGCTTTATCCCTTCCAGCATCGGCCGGAGAAAGCGAAGAATCCGCCGCCTAACGACTCCAAGCCGGAGCCGAAGGCGACAGCCACGCCGCCTCCGTCCGTCCGCGGCTCGCGGAACAATTAGGACTTGTTTTCCCGGGTTGGTGACGGTTTGATGCGAATTGTGATGATGATTCGAAAGCTAGCGGCAATCTCGCTCTTGCTCCTGACTTCGTTCGCGGCCTCCGGCGTGACGCCGGTCAAGCCGGAGCTGGAATCGATGTATGACAGGGCTTTTCGTGCTTTCGACTCGGCGAACTACGACGAGGCGATCAAGGCGCTCGACGCGATCGACGAGAGCCAGCCCAACCTGGCCGAGTCGCTCAACCTGCGTGGAGTGGTTTACATGCGGCAGGGCAAATACGACCGGGCCGAGGCCGCCTTGCGCAAAGCGCTCTCGATCGAACCGAAGTTTTGGAACGCGAGCTTCAACCTGGCCGAGATCCCCTTCCTGAAAAAGGACTGGCCCGAAGCGCGCAATCGCTTCGAGGTCCTGATCGCGGGCGACAACGCGGGCATTCAGCCCGAAACGGTCCAGCTCATCCAATACAAAATCCTCCTTACCTTCGTTCTGCAGGGGAAGGAGAACATGGTCGATTGGATCCTGAACAAGTTCGAGCTCGCGAAGGACAGTCCCGCCCTCTACTACTCGAACGCGGCCATCGCTCTCCAGCATGGGAATCAGAAGGAAGCCGATGAGTGGCTGACGGCGGCGGCCAAGCATTTCCCCGCGCCCTTGAACAAGCTCTACGCCGAGTCGCTTTACGAGGTGGGCTGGAAGCAAAAACCGCCCGGCGAATCGCGGGCCGCGATCGAGGTGACCTCGACCACGGAACGGGCGGAGCGGCTCAAGGATGAGGCCAAGCTAAATTTCGAAAAAGCGGAGCGCGCCTTCCAGCAGCGCAATTTTGATGAGGCCCTGCGCCTGCTCGTTCTCGCCGGGGCGGCCGTGCCTAACGACCCGGCGGCCGATAATCTCCGGGGCGAGATTTTGATGGCGCAAAAGCGCTACGACGAGGCCGAGACCGTCTTCCGCAAAGCCTTAACCGCCGATCCGAAATTGCGCGAAGCGCAATACAACCTGGCCCAGATCCCGTTCAAGAAAGGCGAATACGCCAAGGCGCGCGGGCGCTTCGAGGAGCTCTTCGGTGAGACGCCGGGCGACGATAAGAACCAGGCCTCGCAACTGATCAAATTCAAGATCTACCTCACCCTGCTCCTGGAGGGGAAGGAGAAGGAAGCGCAGCAGTTGATGGATCAGTTCAAGTTTACCGGCGACACCCCGGCCCTCTATTACGCGCATGCCGCCTGGGAATACCAGAACCAGCATCCCGAACAAGGGAACGATTGGGTGCACTCGGCCCGGAAAATTTATTCGCCCGCCCTCAACGTGGTTTTTGCCGATTCGCTTTACGACCTGGGCTGGCTGCAAAAGACCGAGACTTCCGAACCGCCGCCCACTTCCGCCCTCGCCCAGGCCAATGCTTCACCCGGTCTCGGAATCGACCCCGGCCTTGCGGCTCGGTCAGGCCGAGTCGTTGCGTCCGCTGGCGGAAGCGTCGGCCACTCCCGCGAGCGCAGGATCGCCGACGACCACGACCAGCGCCGCTTCGCCCGCACCTGCCGTGGCCGTCGCCAAGCCGTCCGCTCCGCCGCGTCGCGCAGCAAAAAGCTTCGGCCGCGCCGGCGACCAGTCCGGTTGCTTCCGCCCCGGCCACCGTGTCTGCGCCGGTGCAATCCACCGCCGCAGAGCCTGCGTTTTGGGGAATGTTCGGCGGAGCTTCGCAAAGGCGCACGCTTCTGGTTGGCGGCTTGCTGCTCGGCGGGATTCTCCTCCTCACCTGGCTGGTGGTGCAACAGGTGCGGCGTTACAGTTCGGCAGGCGATCTTTACGACGGTCCCGCGCCTTTGACCGAGCCATCGTTTGCTGGCGAGGGATCGGTCCGGGCCGGTGCATCCGATCTGGTCTCGACCGGTCCGCCCAAGCTTTCGCTCAATCTCAAGGCAAGTGAACCGGGCGCGCGCCCGGCAGTCCCGCCTTCTGGCGCGATCACCGCCCGGGGAGCGGTGCCTGGTGTGGTGGAACCGGAAAGTGTCGTGCCGGACGAAATCAAACAGCCGCCAGCGGAAGTGACTCTCCCCGTCCCGCCGGCGGTCGAACCGACTCCGGCGATGGCGTCGGCCGAGACGTTGCCGGATCGCGACAAAGAGGAAGTTTCGCTTCCGCCCGCGGCTGAAGAGGCTCCGGTTCAACCTCTCGTCGCCGCGAGCTCCGTGTCCGAGACGGCGCTGGAAAAGGTTGAGGAACCGGCCGCTACCCAACCCGAGGTTGCCGCCGCTTCAGTGATCGAAAAAGCCGGGCCGGAAGAGAAAGCCGAGGAAAAAGAGGAACCCGAAATGCCCGCCGTCGAACCGCCCCGGGAAGTCCCGGCGCCAGCTTTTGTTGAGAGTGAGGACACGGTCGAGAAAGCCGAAGAACCCGTCTGGGTCGACGAAGAACCGGTCGGCCAGGGAGAGCCCATCCCGGAACTGACGACTGCCTTTGCGGCCGAGCCCGTCATTTCCGAACTGGCCCAACCCGAGCCCGAATCGCCTCTCGAACTCATTGAACCGGAGGCCGATTTAGCCGCACCGATCGCCGGGCGACGCCCGGTGTACTCTTCGATTGAAACTCCTTCGTTTGCTTCTAAGATCATCACCACCGAACCCATCCGACTGCAGCCAACTACACCCGTTATCATGCCTGAAACCACCATCACACCCGCGTCCGCTCCTGCTCCCCGTGCTCCGTTCACCGACCGTCTCGGTGCAGCAACCAGCCGGCGGCATGCACACCTCCGTGCAACTCACCTTCTCGCTCGAGATCGCCTCGATGCAGCTCACGCCCACTTTCAAAATGAGCGGCCTGCAATTGAAGCCGACCTCCAAGGTGGTCACGATGCGCCTCGCGCCCTCGCAGGATCCGCAGCCGCCGATGAATCTGCAGGTGACCTTTGAAGTCGCGAAGATCGAACTCTCCAACGGGACGATTGGCACCATCCGTCTCGCTCCTTCGGTCCAGCAAAGACCGGCCGTCCTCACCTCGCCTTCCTTCGCCATCTCCGAGCTCGCCCTCGTTGCCGGTCAGGGCGCCGCGCCCGTCCAGCTCACGCCCTCCCATCAGGAGCAGGCCTCGGTGCAGTTAACTGCGGAATTTCAGATCGCGGCGATCGAATTCACCCCGCTCTTCGAGATCGCGACCATCGCCCTCAACGCCAGCTCGAAGAAAGTCTCGATGCAACTCCCGGGCGCCGGCCCGAGCTCGATCGACAACGCCCCGGTCTTCGAGATCGAAAACGTGCAACTCGGGCCCGGCAACGAGCTCGGCCTCATCCAGGTCACGCCCGGCCGCCCCGCCTAGCGAGAGGGTAATTGTCGTCGCTCGCGGTGGGGCGAGACTCCGTCGAGCCTGGGAAGAGATTTTCTTTCGGTCCGGTCACGGCGCGCCCTCCCTGGCTCGACAGAGTCTCGCCCCACCATCGATCCTGGCTGCCGCCGGTCGCCTACTTAAAGTTCTTCCAATTCAGCGACTGCAGCGCCTTGGGCAGGAACTCGCCGTTTTCCCGCACCAGTTTCCCATCGAAATAAATCTCGCCCCCGCCGTAGTCCTTGCGCTGGATGCTGACCATGTCCCAGTGCACCTGGCTGCGGTTGCCGTTATCGGCTTCCTTGTAGGCCTGCCCGGGCGTGAAATGGAACGAGCCCGCGATCTTCTCGTCGAAAAGAATATCGCGCATCGGATGCATGATATAGGGATTGCAGCCTAACGAGAACTCCCCGATGTAGCGCGCCCCCGCGTCGGAGTCGAGAACCGCGTTCAGCTTCTTTGTCTGATTGCTCGTCGCTTCGACGATCTTCCCGTCGCGAAAATCGAGTCGGATATTATCGAAGGCCGTGCTCTGGTAAATGCTCGGCGCGTTGAAGGTCACGTGGCCCTGGACTGAATCCTTCACCGGGCAGCTGAAGACTTCGCCATCCGGAATGTTGCGGTCGCCCCCGCAAATGATGGCCGCGATCCCCTTGATGCTGAAACGCAAATCCGTCCCCGGCCCCTTGATCTGGACCTTGTCGGTTTTTTCCATCAGGGCCTTGAGCGCTTTCATCCCCGGCTGCAGCCGGCGGTAATCGAGCGTGCAGACCTTGAAGAAGAAATCTTCAAACGCCTCCGTGCTCATGTTGGCCAACTGGGCCATCGCCGGAGTCGGCCAGCGGAGCACGACCCATTTGGTTTTCTGCACCCGCTGGTCCTGCAAGGGGCGAAGTTTTTTTGCTACCAGCTTGAGCTTGTCGATCGGCACGTCGGCCAGTTCGCTGATGTTGTTGCTCCCGCGGATCGCGATGTAGGCGTCCATTTTTTTCATCCGGGCCAGCTCGTGGGCCGCGGTCAGGTCGAGCGCCCGGGGATCGATCTCGAGCGCCAGCTCGCGCGTCACCTGGGCGCGCTGGATTTGCGACGAAGGGGATGGCCTTGGCTTTTCGCGTCGCGCGGATGAGGGCGATCGTCATTTCATCGGGGGCGTCGAAGACCTCGATCAGCACCTTCTCGTTGCGTTTAAGGGCGGTGGAATAATCAACCAGGAGGGAAGCGAGTTTATCGAAACGGGCATCTTGCATAGGGCGTTATCATTCCACTGCAGGAAGGCGATGCAACATCTCCCTCGGGATCAGGAGGACGATTGGAAGAGCGTTCCAGGCGCGCGCTGAAGGCGCCGTCGACGCGCGTCCCGAACGGGCAGCGTCTCCTGGCGATTCGTTAGGCGAAACTCCGGCTTCTCCCGCAGGAACGCATCGATCACTTCCTCGTTCTCTTCCCGCTCCAGGCTGCAGGTGCTGTAGACTAACGAACCGCCGGGACGTAAGAGCGGCCGCACGGCGGCCAGAATCGCCAGTTGTTGCCGGGGCATGCGCTGAAAATCCTCCGGCCGCAGGCGCCAGCGGACGTCGACCCGGCGTCGCATCACCCCGCTGTTCGTGCAGGGCGCGTCGACCAGGATTTTATCGAAGGACTTCTCCGCCAGGGCGGCGGCGCGTACCGACTCTGTATCCAGCCAATCGCAGCGCACGAGGCGGGCATTGGTCACGCCCAGCCTAACGAGATTATCGCGCAGGCGCGCAAGGCGCGACTCATCCTGGTCGACCGCCACGAGGAGACCCTTGTTCTCCATCATCTCGGCGAGATAGGCGGATTTGCCCCCTGGCGCAGCACAGGCATCGAGGACGTTTTCGCCCGGCGCGGGCCGCAACATTTCGCAGGCAAGCGCCGTGCTCGGGTCCTGGATGTAGCCATCGCCCTTCGCCGCGCGCCAGCGCCGCGTCGGGGAGAGCGACAAAATTTTCGTGCCCGGGCAGGAGCGAACTTCCCGGATATCGCTGGAGAAATTCCGCGACCGTGGTTTTGAGGCGATTGATCCGTGCGTAAACCGGCGCCGGCTGGTTGTTCCAACGGCACAATTCCAACCCGGCCTCAGCCCCGAATTGCCGCGACCACCGCTCGACCAAAAATTCCGGGTGCGAAAAGCGAACGTGCACCGGCTGTGAGTCGGCCGCGCTCGTTAGGGCATTTTTCTCTCGCAGGGCGCGGCGGAGGATGGCGTTGACGACCGGGCGCACGCGCGGCCGGGCCAGCGCCACGGTTTCGTAAACCGCGGCGTGCGGCGCCGTCTCGAGGAACATGATTTGGTAAAGACCGAGCCGGAGAAGATCGCGCGTGCCGGGGTCGACCGGCTCGGAGCGAAGCTGCGCGATCCAGAAATCGAGCAAAGTGAGGTTGCGGAGGAGGCCGTAGAAAAGCTCGAGGGTGAAGGCGCGATCGGAAGGGCCGAGGGAAGTGCGCGCAAAAGTCTCCGCCACGATTCGGTCGGCGAACTCCATGCCATTGCGCCAGCGGCCGAGGGCGTCGAGAGCGAGAGCGCGGCTGGATGGCATCGCTACCGTTCGACCGAAAACATCCCGCAGGCCAACTGGAGGGACGGGCGCAGTCCCGTCCGAGTTTCTGGCGAGATCCGCGGACGGCACAGCGGCCGTCCCTCCAGGCGATGTCCGCCCTGGTTACTTCTCGTTAGGCGGGCCTGACCTGCGGGCGGCCGATCGAAGTGTAGTGGAAGCCCAGCTCCCGCATCGTTTCCGGCCGGTAAAGATTGCGCCCGTCAAAAATAATCGGGGTGTGCATCTTTTCCCGCACCGTCTCGAGATCGACATTGGCAAACTCGGCCCACTCCGTCGCGATGATGAGCGCTTCCGCGTCCTCGACCGCTTCCAGGGCCGTGTCCGTGAGGCGCGCGTCGGCGATCGATTTCACTTCGCGCGCTTTCTCCATCCCTTTCGGATCGTAGGCCGCGACCTGCGCGCCTTCCCGCAGCATGTCGGCCACGAGCTCGATCGCGACCGAGGAACGAATGTCGTCCGTGTCCGGTTTGAAGGTGAGCCCCCAGACGGCGATTTTCTTGTCGCGCAAAACCCAGAGCGTGTCGCGCACCGCCTTAAGGAAGCGATCCTTCTGCGCCGCGTTGATTCGTTGCACCTCCTTGAGGAGGTTGAACGGCACCCCGAGTTGCTCGCTGATCGTGATGAAAGCCGCGATGTCCTTCGGGAAACAGGAGCCGCCGTAGCCGATCCCGGCGTTGAGAAAATTGCGCCCGATCCGCCGATCCATCCCGATGCCATCGGCCACTTTTTCCACGTCCGCCCCGCTCGCCTCGCAGATCGCGGAGACGGCGTTGATGTAGGAGATCTTGAGGGCGAGAAAGGAGTTCGCGGCGTGCTTGATCAATTCGGCGCTGTTGATGTCGGTGACCAGAATCGGCGCCATGAAGGGCTCGTAAACCTTCTTCATCAAATCGACCGCGCGCTCGCTCGAAGCCCCGATCACGATCCGATCGGGCTTCATCAAATCGGCCACGGCGCAGCCTTCGCGGAGGAATTCCGGATTGCTCACGACATCGAACTCGGCCCCGTGTTTGTTATAGCGCTTGATCGATTCCGCGACTTTCTCGCCGGTTTTCACCGGCACCGTGCTTTTGTCGACGATGACGCGATAACCGGTCAGGACGCCGGCGATCTCGCGCGCGACTTTTTCGATGAAGCTCAGGTCGACACTGCCGTCGGCATCCTGCGGGGTGGGGACGGCGATGAAAACGACCTGGGCGTTATCGACCCCTTCCTTGATGCTGTCGGTGAATCGGAGCCGGCGTGCCGAGACGTTGCGATGCACGATCTCCTCCAGGCCAGGCTCGTAGATCGGGATCCTGCCGCTCTGAAGCGACTCGACTTTGCGCGGCGTCGTTATCGACACAGATGACGTTGTGCCCGACGTCGGCGAAACAGGCGCCGGTCACGAGGCCGACGTAACCAGAACCAATAATTGAAAGATCCATGGGAGAATTATTTCAGCTTTTCAGTTTTCAGCTTTTCCCCGTCACTGTCCCTGGTTCGTCCCGGAGGGATCGAAGTTGAGGTCGAGCCCGAATTTCGGGAAAGCCTTGAGGGTGAAAGTAAGCAGGACGCCGTATTCCTTGACCCCGCCATTGTTGCGAATGATCGCGCCTAGCGACCCGACCCAGCTCGTCAGATCGCGATAAACCGAGTAGCGCTGTTGTTCGACGATGTTGGTGTTGGCTTCGTATTGCTCGAGGAAACCGAAGCCCCAGTTGTCATTGATCCGATAATAGCCGCCGACCGTGAAGAGGCTGCTGTCGAGGAAAAGTGGGTTCCCGGTCAGGTAGCGATGCCCGAGGGTGAGGGTGGTGTTGGCCGTCGGCTTGAAATTGACGCTCGTGTTGACCTCGGTGAAGCCGCGATCAAGGAGCGGAATCTGCGACTCGACCACGAGCGTCGCCCAGGGCACCGGGGTAAAGCGGAGGGTGTTAAAGACATTGGAGTAATCCGTCTTATCGAAAGGATTGTCGAAGTTGACATCGACGTAGGTCTCCAGCTCGAGCCAGCTCACGGTCAGGTCGTCGCGCCGGGTCTGGAGGCGGTTGCGCACCCCGACGCGCACGATGCTCCAGTTATCGATCGCGTCGATCGCGGTGTATTGCGGGAAATCGATCGGGTTGAGCTTGGTCGAGGGCTGGACCCGATCGAACTGGAGGATGGTCGCAGGATCGACGTTCGGCGAGGAGACGTAGGAAAAATTGAAGAACGGTTGAATAATGTGGCGCAGCCCATCGAGCCCCAGGGCGCGGGTCTGCACATCGTCCCAGGCGCGCGAGATTTTGAAAGAGCCTTCGATTCCGGCGTTGAAAATCGAGCGAAACGTCTCCCCTCGTGCCCGGGCTCGGGAAGGCGGTCCGGGGGTTGGGGAGCGGAAACTCCGGCGTGAACGGGCCGGGCGTGGCCGAAAAGAGGAGCGGATTGAGATCGTGGGTCTGGCTGTAATAAGTCTCGCGAAATCCGACCCGGGGGACGAGCGCGAGCCAGCCGAAGTAGGTGTTGGGATAGGTGAGCTGGTGGAAGGTGTCGATGCGAAAGGCGTTGAAATCCTCAAAGATCGAGTTGGCCGGAAAATTCCGGCGCAGCTCACCCACGCTCGTTTCGCCTTCGTAAAAAATCGGGCCGCCGAAAAGACCATGGCGCTTGATATCGAGCGCCACTTCCGGGAGGCGTTCGGTCGTTTCGAAGAAGGAGTTGAACTGCCAGCGGGTGTAGGCCGTGAGGGTGTAGAAGGGACTGGTTTTCGTCAGGGCAACGACGTTGTCCGGTTCGGGGTTGACCCGGAATTCGCCCGGGAAGAAATCCTGGAGCAGGAACCCGTCGCTCAATTTCGTGATATCGACCTTCAAGTCCAAATCACTCGTGATCTGGGTGCGATCCTGGAGCGAGAAGCGGTAACGACTCGTCGGCGTGCCGTTGCGCGGGAGCGAAGTGCGATTCAGGTCCGGGTTTTGGTCCTGCAAATAATAGGAGGTTAGTTTCGCGATGCTCCCGTCGTTTTTCCCGTATCGAATTTCCGAGTCGAAGCCGAGGGCGGGGCCGCGCCGGCTGCGATAATCGAGTTTCACCGTGCTCGTAATTTTCTCGCCGATCGGAAAAGTGATCTGGCCGAGGAGCGACGGGCCCCACGAGCTGAGGTAGGCGGGCGCGATCGAGTAGCTGAAAGAACGGTCAAGCGACTGGTAAAGATACGGCCACCAGAACACCGGCGTCTGCCCGATGTAGAAGGTCACGTTCTTGAGCACGACCCGGTCGTCGGGATAAATCCGCACGCTCCGGGCTTTGAGGTGAAAGTCCGGTTTCTCCGCGTCGTGGGTGGTGAAGCTGCCATTTTTGACCTGGTAGGCTTCATCCGAGGAGCTCGTGACCGATTGCCCGGTGATCAGATACGGGTAGGTGCCGGTCCGCATTCGGGTGGCGTTGATCGCCTTGGTGTCGAGGTCGTAGGTCGCCTCCTCGCCAGTGTAGAGGGTGATGCCGCGATAGATGCGGACGTTTCCTTTCAGGAAGACAATGCGCTTCTTCGTGTCGTACTGCGCGAAGTCGGAATAGATGTCGGTGTCGCCGAAATGGATGGCGACATTATCGTGCGCCGTGGCGAGGCCATTGTCGTAGGTCGTTTGGCCGGTCGAAGTGATCTCGATCGGGAGCGAGCCTGGCCCCTCCAAATCCTGCGCCCCCGCGCGCGAAGCGGCGAGCAGGAAAAAGAGCAAAAAAACCGGCTTACGCATCGCGGACGCCGAAGGTAACGGTGCCGGGAAGCGGTTGCAAAGCGAAAAGGGCGTCTCCTCCTCGCGCTCGTAATCGAAAGGATCCAGGCCGGGCCTCGGCCACCGGCTTGATGTGCGAAACAAATACCACCGAAGCGTCTACGGCCTGCCTACCGAAAAATCTTTTGAACGCCCCCTGGGAGCCGCTGTCTATATGCACTGGTTAAGGCGATTCGGGCGGTGGCACGTTCTCGCATTCGAAGGTTTCTCCGCGTGCCCTGCCCGGATCTTTTTTTTGGGCCTTGTCGCCCCGCCATCTTTCCCCATTGTGCTTCTGCGAGGTGCGCCAGTGGCGCTCCCATTACCCAAGGCGCCTGATGACTTTTTCCGCGGAAGACCTGCAACTGATCGATCTCGCCCTGCGCGAAGACATCGGCAGCGGCGATATCACGAGCCAATACTTCGTGGGCGAAAACGACCTTGCCTCCGCCCGGGCCGTCGCCAAGGAACGGGCCATCGTCGCCGGCACGGAAGTGGCCGCGGAGGTTTTTCGCCGGGTCGATCCCGACCTGCGGACCGAGGTGGTGCAGACAGACGGATCGGTCGTGGCCGGTGGGATGGCGGTCCTGGAAATCCGCGGCCGGGCCCGCTCCATCCTGACGGCCGAGCGGGTCGCGCTCAACTTCCTCCAGCGCCTGAGCGGGATCGCGACCCTCACCCATCAATTTGTCGAGGCGGCCGGCCCGAACGCGGCCAAGATTCTCGACACCCGCAAGACGACTCCGGGTTTGCGCAAATTCGAAAAAGCGGCCGTCGCAGCGGGTGGAGGAAACAACCATCGCTTTGGCCTCTACGACAGCGTGCTGGTGAAGGACAATCACCTTCTGGCGCGCAATGGCCTCGTGCGCCTGAGCGGGGCGATCGAACGTGTCCGCCGGGAGCGACCAGGGATGAAGGTCGAAGTGGAGGCGGACAATCTCGATCAAGTCCGCGCCCTGCTCGAAGTCCCGGGGGTGGACGTGATCCTGCTCGATAACATGCGCGGGACCCAGATGCGCGAAGCGGTCGCGATCGGCAAGGGGAAGGTGAAATTCGAAGCCAGCGGCGGAGTGAATCTGCGCAACGTGCGACAGATTGCCGCCACCGGGGTCGATTACGTTTCGATCGGCGCCCTCACCCATTCCGCGCCGGCGATCGATTTTTCCCTCGAGCTAACCCATGTTGCCGCCTGATCGGCTGATTGCCGCGGAGCTGCGGGCGTCGTTAGGCGAGAACGTCATTGGCGGCCGCATCATCGTCCTGGAATCGACCCGTTCGACGAATGATTTCCTTTTGCGAATGCTCACCCCGGAACTTCCGGAAGGTTTCGTCGTCTTTGCCGAACACCAGACCGCGGGCCGTGGCCAGCGCGGAAATTTCTGGGCTTCGGCCGCGCATCAGGGGCTCTGGTTTTCGCTCCTTCTCCGGCCGCAGTTGCCGCTCACGGAATCCGCTCGCCTCACGAATTGGGCGGCAGAGGCGATCGCGGCCACGATTCGGAGTGAGACCGGGCTCGAGCCGCGGATCAAGCCGCCTAACGACGTCTATCTCGGCGAGCGCAAGGTGGCTGGCGTCCTCGTGGAAACGAAGGCCGGACCGGGTCCGGCCTGGAGTGCGATCGTGGGAATGGGAGTGAATCTCAACCAGGCGGCGGAAGATTTTCCGGCCGAGCTCCGGGCGCGGGCCGGCTCCCTGGCCATGGCCCTGGGGCGCCGCGTCGAGCGCGCAGCCTTCGCCATCGCGTTACTCGCGCAGCTCGAGCGAACGCGCCTCACTCTCGCTTGTCATCCCGAGCCGGCGGAAGCGCGGCGAGGGACCTCCCAACTGTAATCCGCGTCTTCTCGTTAGGCGGAAACGTGGATTGCAACTGCGAGGTCCCTCGCCGTCTGCGCGGCTCGGGATGACAATTCGGGCGCGCCGGGGCCGGAATCGCTATCCTTCCGCCCCGACCTCGGCCAGCCATTGCCGGTAGATTTGCGGCGAAATTTCCGAGGGTTTGATCTCGCTCCGGCCGCCCCAGAAAACGTTCGTATAAGAAACCGGAATCCCGACTTCGGCGAGATGCCGGTCGATCGCGGCCTTGTGCTCGAGGAGGAGCGCTTTGTCCGTTCCGTGCGCCACCGCCATGATGTTGACGTTGCGAAATTCCGGTCCGGCTTCGCGCCAGTAGCAATGGGTCAGGATCTCATGCCGCCCCACTTCGCCGCCCGCTTCCATTTCGCGCCCCGGCGGCACCGCCCAATGGAAGAGCGCATTGAAACGCGTCACCCGCACTCCACCGGCCGACGGCTTGACGTGTTCGAGAAAAGTCGAAAAGCGTCCGATGATTTTGCGCTGCGTCAGGTCTTCCGCGACCGCGAAAAATTCCTCCAGCGAAACGCCCGCTTCCTCTGCCCGCGCCACCCAGGGCGACTCGTGGATTTCCTCCGGGGCAAACTCTCGTTTCAGCGCCGTCAGCACCGTCCACTCCTTGTCGCTCAGCTTTGCGGGCTGGACCACGATCATCTTCGCCGGCGCGTCCGCTTTCATCCCCGGCTCTAGATTTTTCCGCCTAACGTGCCCCACGCCTAACGTGAAGATTCCTTTCGCCGGCATGAGGCGGAAATGGTCCGCGCCGACGATCCCCGAAAGGATCTCACCGTGCCGTTGCAGGGAGAATCCCTGCGGCACTTTCAGCGTCGTCCAGAGTTTGTATTCGGAGCCGGGCGTGACCGCATCGGTCGAGCGCAGAACGACGTGGCCGGAAAACGGATCCTGCTGCGACATCCAATCAAAAGCCGCGTCGATTTTATCCGCTGGCACTTTCCAGGCGACGAGCGCGCCCTCCGCCAGGTTGGTCGCGAGCAGGGTCTGGCGGACGCGGCGCACCGTTCCGGCTCGCAGCATGGCGATGATGCGTTCCATGACCGTCTCGACCGGCAGCCCGGCGCCTTCCGCAATTTCCTGAAACGGTTCGCGGACGAAGCCGGCGATTTTGTCCTCCGAGATGGCGAGGATGCGGGCGTTGATCGGGTCGTTATGCTCGACCGGCAGGGTTTCGTTAGGCAAAGTATTCATACGGTGGTGCAGGAAAGGACGGCCAGAAAATGGCAGGCCGTGCCGAGGAGAACAAACAAATGCCAGACGAAATGCGTGTAGCGGCTTCGTTTGCTGACAAAGAAAAACACGCCCCCGGTGTAGGCGACTCCGCCCGCCACCAGCCAGGCCAGACTCGGGACCGGCACGTGCAAAATCAGTGGGCGAAACGCGATCAGAACCAGCCAGCCCATCCCGAGATAGAGCGTCATGGAAAGCTTCTTCCGTTTCTCCGTGCCGTGGACGCTTTTCAGGATGACGCCGAAAATCGCCAGCGCCCAGATGAGCGCGAGAATCGTCCAGCCCCAAACGCCGCGGAGCGGTCCGAGGGTGAAGGGGGTGTAGGTGCCCGCGATGAGCAAAAAGATCGCGGAATGATCGATCACCTGGAAGACCGACTTAATCCTCCCGCGGGGCCAGGCGTGATAGAGCGTGGAGCCGAGATAAACGATCAGCATCGCCGCGCTGAAAACAGCGGTGCCGATAAAAAAGAACCGATCACCACCCCGCCAGGCGGCGAACATCAGGATCGGCGCCCCGATCAGTCCTGCGATCAATCCGACCCCGTGGCTGATGCTGTTGGCGAGTTCTTCGCCGAGAGATTGATCCCACTTCGGGTCGTGTCGCGCTGAATGAATGGCGTCCATGGATCCCGCAAATCGCGCGGACCTAACTCTTACGCTCACGCGGCGAACTCGAAAGTGAAAAAAGAATTGCGGAGCGCTTCCCGCCGCTGTGCGAATTAACCATGGTGAGACCAAAAGCGATTTTCTTTGATGCGGGCGGGACGCTCATTCGCCTAACGAAAAGCGTGGGCGCCCATTACGCCCTCGTCGCGGAGCGGCAGGGACTCCGCCTCGATCCCGAGCAACTGACGCGGGCTTTCGCGGTCATCTGGCGGGAAATGCCGATGCGCCCGGCGACTGGCCAACCGCGGGAAGACGACGACAAAGGCTGGTGGCGCGACTTGGTCGAGCGGTTGCTCGATCGCGTTTCGCCTGAGATCGAGCCGCTCGATCGCGATACCTTTTTCGAAGCGGCCTACGGCCATTTCGCCGAGGCCGGGGTATGGACGTTGTATCCGGAAGTGCGCGAGGTTCTCGAAGCGCTCGCCCCGCGCTACGAGCTGGCGGTCGTCTCGAATTTCGATGGCCGTTTGCGGGTCATCTTCGAGCACCTGGCGGTCACGAAATATTTCCGACACGTTTTCATCTCGAGCGAGTTGGGCGCGGACAAGCCGGATCCGATGATCTATCGGCGCGCGCTGGAATTGAGCGGCCTTCAGGCGAGCGAGGTTTTGCACGCGGGCGATGACCCGGAGCGCGATTGGGCGGGGGCGGAAGCGGCGGGGTTGGAAGTTTTTCGGTTGGCGCGGCCGAACAATTCGTTGCGCGATTTATTGAGCCTGTAGAGTGGGCGCCAGCTTGGAGGGACGCCCGCCGTGGCGTCCGTGTCTCTTGCGCGGGGCCGTGAACCGTCGTAAAAACTGAAGCTCGCGCCGGGTTGGTAGCTCAATGGTAGAGCAGCCCCGAAAGCTTTCGGGGTTGGTTTGCGATCGAGTGACGCGGCTGCTAGGGAATTGCTTTCAATCCGGGTTGGTAGCTCAATGGTAGAGCAGCGCCCTTTTAAGGCGTTGGTTCTGGGTTCGAGTCCCAGCCAACACCATGTTGCCGAAACCCGATGGCTTGCGGTTTACGACTCTCCGAGGGAGATACCGGCCGGCTGCATTTTCTAGCATCGGCTCGAGCCGGGCTCTTGATCAGTTGAAACGGAAGAATCCGCAGGTCGCGATCTATCTTTTGCAGTCCGATCCGGCTAGCTGAGCAGCCCCGAAAGCTTTCGGGGTTGGTTCTGGGTTCAAGTCCCAGCCAACCCACTTCCATTTTTCCTGCGGCTGGCGATGCAGAAAATTTCTTGTCGCCACAGCGCATCTAGCACCGGCATCAGGGCGCGGCGCCCCCGAGTCTGTCTTCCCGAAGCTGGCGCAGCGCGCTGAGGGATCTCACCCAAGATCTCTCCGGGTGTGCCTGGTGGGGCTCGTTCGCCCAAGACCTTGGGCGAGATCCCTCGCCGTCTGCGCGGCTCGGGATGACAAGTTTGAAGGAGCGCGCGCGAGCTGCGTGACGGCGTCCAAGCTGTGCCTTGGAGCGTTCGTTAGGGGCGAGTTTTCAGCCGACCCGACTTCGAGATTGGCCAGGGCGAGGAGTGGTTCCTCCAAGGAGTGCCACCAGCATCCCTCGACTGGGCACGTGCAATTTTTGGAAAAGAGTGTGCAAAACGTTCTTCACCGTGCCGAGGGCTCGCCCGGTCAACTCGGCGATCTCCTGGTTGCTCCGGCCTTCGCAGATCCATCCCACCAATTCCCGCTCGCGCGCCGTCAGGCCGGCGAGAAGAGCGCGGCGACTCGGGAATCGTTCCGGATCCGTTTGTCTAACGAATTCAACAAAAAAGCTTGGAGTCGCGGTCGGGCTCCCGCTCGGGCGGTGCAGGGAAACGAAAGCGCTCAACTCCGGGTCGTCGGGATGAAGCAACGTGGCCCTGCCGGCCTCCCCCATGACCGGATGGTGGCGCAGGGAAGCGTGCCATTCGTGCTTCAACCGGAGACAGGCCTCGCGGACCGCGGGCGGGAGATCGAAGCGCGGCGCTTTTAAATGCCGGGCCGCGGCGCCCAGATTCCAGCGGGCGCAGCTCGTCCGTGCCGCCTGGCTGGCGTCGGCCACGTTCAGATTCCAATCCAGGACGCAGGCCGACCGGGTGGTCTGGCGCGCGAGGGAACGCATTTCGCGATAAAGCGTGCGTTCCTCTTCGATGGTGCGGATGCGATGCAGCGTCGCCTCGATGTGCGGATAGAGCCGGGCAAAGAGTGCGACCTCGGCGTCGTTGAAATCGGGGCGGTTTTCGGCCCGCAAGATCGAGAAGATTGCTTCCGGAGCTTCCGGCGGATCGGTCCAGAAGAACATGGCGACGGCGTGGCGAAAACCGAGCACCTGCATCATCTCGCGATAAAAACGGGACTTCCGCAGGATCTTCTCGGGCGGAAGAATTTCCCGCGTGTTGATGAAACGGATTCCGGGATTGGCCATGAGGACGGGCATCCCGGGATGTTCGCGAAAAAACCCGTCGAGCAGTTCGGGCTCGAACTCCCGTCCGCGCGAATCGATCAGGTGATAACTGGCGCTGCGCTGATCCTCGCGCACGTTGCGCAGGCAGACGTTCACGAAGTCGCAGGGAACGGCGCTCTTGAGCAGGCGGAAGGTCGCCTTGATCGCCGCGTCCGAATTCATGGCCGTCTGAAGCGCGATGAGCGCGTTTTCCACCCGGCGGCTAAGCGGGGGTCGGCGGTGGGGCATGACGCTCTGTTTACCTAACGAAAGCGGCTAAAGTCAACTTCTTCCCTCGCCGGAAACGCAAAAAACTCGCCCCGAGATCGTGACTTTAGTTTGGGAGACAGCCTCCGGCGCCGAGCCATATCCTACCCCCGTCGGTATCGAATGATCTCTGGTTCGCTCTCCTCCTTATGAAAACCATCCTTCTCGCGGTTCTCCTTGCCGTCGGTCTATCCAGTCTGGCCACGGCCGACACTTTCACCGTCGCAAACACAAACGACAGCGGCCTGGGCTCGCTCCGGATGGCGATCAGCGATGCGAATACTCATGCCAACATCGACGCCGATACGCCCGACATCATTGCCTTCGCCATTCCCGGAGCCGGTGTGCACACGATCGCTCCGGTGTCCGTGCTGCCGGCCATCACCGACCCGGTGGTGATCGACGGCTACACGCAGTCAGGCGCGAGCGCGAACACCCTGAGCGTGGGGAATAACGCCACCCTGCTGATCGAACTCAACGGTCAGAGCGTGACCGGAACGGCAATCGGATTGGATCTCGATGCCGGGAAAAGCACGGTGCGCGGCCTGGTTATCAACCGTTTCGGGAGCGCCGGCGGCGCCTTTGTGGGCAGCGGCGGTCTGCGCATGGCCTCTGATAACAACGTGGTGGCGGGAAATTTCTTTGGCAGTAATGCCGCCGGCACCGCCGCCCTTCCGAATGTCGGCTTCGGCGTCACGATCGACTCCGGGCTCAATAATCTGGTGGGCGGAACGACGCCCGCGGACCGCAATCTCTTTGCCAGTAACGCGACCGACGTTGCCGCCAGCGGGTACACGGGCATTCAGGTGCATACGGCCCAGGCCGGCACCGTCATCCAGGGAAATTACATCGGGACGAACGCGGCCGGTAACGCGGCGCTCGGAAACGGGCGCGGGATCGACGTGCTCGGTTTTGCCACAGCCGACGTCACGATTGGCGGCCTGACCTCGACCCCTGGGACGGGCGCGGGAAATGTTATTTCCGGCAACAGCAGCCTCGGCGGGATCAACAACGATGGCATTTTTATCACGAACCGCCCCGGCGACCTGACGATCCAGGGCAACCTCATCGGATTGAACGCGACCGGCACCGCCGTTCTGCCTAACGGCGTGAGCGGGATCCATTTTCAGGATCCCGTTCCGGGCAGCAGTATCCTTCTTGTCGGCGGCACCGCCTCGGGCGCGCGCAACGTCATTTCGAACAACCGCATCGCGGGAATCGTCAACAACGCCCTCGGACTGACCGTCCAGGGTAACTTCATCGGGACCGACATCACCGGAATGCTGAGGCTGCCGGGCGGCGGCGGCATCGGCATTACGACCGGTGGCATGGGGACGATTGGGGGGACCTCGGCCGCGGCGCGGAACGTGATCTCGTGCGACGGGACTGCGCTCTCGTTGTATGGCGGGACGCTCACCGTGCAGGGCAACTACTTCGGGACCGCTGTCGATGGTGTGACGGCGCTGGGCAACAATCAGGGCATCTTTGTCGACAACGACACGGTCGTCACGATTGGCGGTACGGCGGCCGGGGCCGGCAATGTCATAGCCAACAGTGTCCTGGCGGGAATTGTGGTCGCCTCCACGGCGCAGGCGACGATCCAGCGTAATTCGATTTACGACAATGGCTTCGATCCCACGACGATCGGCCATCTCGGAATCGACCTGAACAACGACGGGGTCACGCCTAACGACACGGGCGACGCCGATACCGGCCCGAACAATCTGCAAAACTATCCGGTCCTGACCAAGACCACCGTGAGCGGGGGCATGGTCGAAATCACGGGCACGTTGAACAGCCTCGCCAACACCACCTTCACGCTCGAATTTTTCGGCAGTCCAAAAATCAGTCCGTTAGGCTACGGCGAGGGAAAATTTTATCTCGGCACCGCCGACGTCACGACCAATGCGAGCGGCAACGCGACCTTCGACGTCAGCTTTCCGATTGTGGCCGGCGCGCCGCACGTCACCGCCACCGCGACCGATCCTGCCGGCAACACCTCCGAGTTCTCCGGCGCCCTCGGACAGCTCTTGAACATCTCGACCCGGGGTCGCGTCCTGACCGTGGACAAGGTCATGATCGGCGGATTCATCCTCCTCGGTCCCGATCCGAAACCGGTCCTCCTGCGCGGCATCGGACCCTCCCTCACCCCGCTCGGAGTGCCGGGTGCGCTGGCCGACCCGACGCTTGAGCTGCACGCCGCCGACGGCTCCACCATTACCTCGAACGACAATTGGAAATCCGATCAGCAGGCAGAAATCGAAGCGACCGGACTGCAGCCGGGCGATGATCTGGAATCGGCCATCATCGCCACCCTTCCGGCGGATGGCGCCGGTTACACCGCGATTCTTCAGGGGAAGAATGGCAGTACCGGCGTCGCGCTCGTCGAGGCCTACGATCTCGACGCCACTCTCAACTCGAACTTCGCCAACATCAGTACGCGCGGCTTCGTCGATACGGGTGACAACGTGCTCATCGGCGGATTCATCCTCGGCGAAGGATTTGCCGACGTGATCGTGCGCGCGATCGGGCCTTCCCTGACCGACTTTGGCGTCGTCGGCGCGTTGCAGGATCCGACCTTGGAAATTCGCGACGCCTGGGGGGTCGCGATCGCTTCCGACAATGATTGGAAAGACAGCCAGCAGTCTGAGATCACCGCCACCGGCTTCGCGCCCTCCGATGATCGCGAGTCGGCCATTTTCGCGACTCTGCCCCCAGGCTCCTACACCGCCATCGTGCAGGGTAATAACAGCACCACCGGGATCGGGCTGGTCGAAGTCTACGACTTGAACTGAGGAGAGCAGAAAGCGGCCAGGAAGAACGCTGGCCTAACGAACATCTTCTCGCTCGGGTGGCCGTTGTGGCCGCTTCCCGGTGCGAAGCGCGGGTCTGGGCTCACGCCCCCGGATAGCTGCGCACGGATTCTGCTTTCCAGAGATTCTGGAATTTCTCGCCTACTCCACCTGCCTGCTATGACGCTCTCTTTCCCGCATCGCCTTTTGCCGGGCGTCCTTCTCGCTCTTTGCGCGACCGCTTTTTCTCCCCCGGCTCAGGGCTACGTGCTCGAGAACAAATCCTGGCCCTCCGGCACCGTGATCAAGATGCAGATGGAACTCGGCGCCCCTGCTCAAACCCTCCAGGACGGCAGCCAGACCTGGAACCAAGCCGCCGCCCCCGCGATCGATGCCTGGAATGCCGAGATGAAGAACGTGCAACTCGAGGCGGTAATGAATTCGTCGCTCCCGATCTCTACTGGCGACGGGATCAATTCGGCCTCGTTTTCCGCGAGCATCTTCGGCCAATCCTTTGGCACCGGGGTGCTGGCGGTGACCTATTACATTTACCAGAGCGGCATTTTTCAGGAAGCGGACGTCCTCTTCAACAGCGCGCAAAACTTCGAATCGTACCGCGGCAATTTGCAGTTCAATGCCCAGGGCAAGTGCATCTGCGATATCCAGCGCGTTTTCCTGCACGAACTCGGACACGCTCTCGGCCTCAACCATCCCGATGGCGCCGGCCAGCATGTCGACGCGATCATGAACTCCGTCGTGAGCAACGCGAGTCTGCTCACCGCCGACGATCTCGCCGGCATCCAACACCTTTATGGCGCGCCGGCGCCGGTCCCTACCCCGACTCCGACGCCGGGCCCGACCATTCCCAGCCGGCTCATCAATCTCTCAACCCGGATGAAAGTCGGGGCGGGCGAAGACGTCCTCATCGGCGGCTTGATCATCCAGGGCGATCAGTTAAAGAAAGTGCTCCTGCGCGCGCTCGGTCCATCGCTCAGCGCGGCCGGCGTGACAGGCGCGCTCGGCGACCCGCAGATCGAGTTGCGCGACGCCAGCGGCGCCTTTGTCGACGGGAACGACAACTGGCAGGAGAGCCTCGATTCCGGGGAAATTATTTCGAGTGGCCTCGCGCCCTCCGATCCGAGAGAAGCGGTCATTTTGGAGCGGCTCGCCCCCGGCAGCTACACCGTCATTGTCTCGGGCGCGAAAAGCAGCAGCGGGGTCGGATTGGTCGAGAGCTACACCCTGGATACGAGCGCGACTCACGCCGCCAACATCTCGACCCGCGGACGCGTTGGGGCCGATGACGAAGTGCTGATCGGCGGATTTATCATCGGCGGTCAAACCCCGAAAACGCTCCTCGTGCGGGCGCTCGGGCCGTCGTTAGGTGCAGCCGGGGTGGCGGGCGCGCTGGCCGATCCCTCGATCGAGTTGCGGGACAGCGACGGGCAGCTGGTGGCTTCGAACGACAATTGGGGAAGCAGCTCCCAGGTCGGCGAAATCAGAGCGAGCGGTTTCGCCCCTGACGATTTCCGTGAAGCTGTCATCCTCGCCAACCTCAATCCGGGCGCCTACACCGCGATTGTGCGCGGCGCCAACGCCAGCGAAGGCGTCGGCCTGATCGAAATCTATGACCTCGATCAATAGCCGGCGGGATTGAAATTGAACATTATTGCCCTAAACTCATCGAAAGCGGTTCCGGCCCTCCTCCAACCATGAAAAAACCACTCGGATTTCTTGTCTTCCCGGTCCTCTTTTCTCTCGGCTTTATCGCCACCGCCACCACCGTCATCCCGCCCAGCTTCGACGAGCTGGTGAGCCGGGCCGACGTCATTTTCGACGGGGAGGTGACCGGTCTGGAATCGCAATGGATCGGCGAGGGCTCCGAGCATCGCATCGTCACCTACGTCACCTTCAAGGTGAACCAGGCGCTCAAGGGCGACCCGGGCGCCACCTATTCGATGCGGATGCTGGGGGGCACGGTTGATGGCCGCACCATGGAGGTGAGCGACGCCCCGAAGTTCAAGGTAGGCGATCGCGACATCCTCTTCGTCGAGCATAACGGCAGCCAGTTCATCCCCCTGGTTGGCATTCAACACGGCCGTTTCCGCGTGCAGAAAAATCAAAACGGCCGCGACACTCTCCTCACGGGTGAAGGTCAACCGCTAGCCGATGTCAACCAACTCGGAGCCGACGAACAAGCCGTCGCCCACACCAAAGCCGCTCTCTCCCTCGATGATTTCAAAGCCGCCGTCAAAGGTCGTGTGCGCCAGCAGGCGCAGGCCAAGATCCCGTAGCGCGTTCTTCGTCCTCGCTGCCGCCGCGCTCTGCTTCTCCGGCCCGAGCAAGGTGGATGGGTATGCTCTCGAAGGCTACTTTTGGCAAATCCCAGTCGTCCCGATGCGGGTGCAGATGGGAGCGGCCGATATCGCCCTCGCCGATGGCAGCACTGACTGGAATTCCGTGGTCGAAAACGCTCTCGAGCTTTGGAACGAGCAGATGGATCGAATGCAGTTCAGCTGGACGGAGGCCGGGCCCGGTACGCCGGCCAGTTTCGGCGATGGCGTCAATTCGATTCAATTCAGCGACACGGTCTATGGCGACGACTTTGGGAAAAACGTTCTCGCCGTCGCGTTGACCGACGCAACCGGCAACCGGACGACCGAGTCCGACGTCCTCTTCAACACCGCCAACCGCTTTAATTCTTACCGCGGCGTCTACGCCATCTTTGGCGGTATTTCCTATTTCGACCTGCATCGCATCGCCCTCCACGAATTGGGGCACGCCCTTGGGCTCGATCATCCCGACGAACATAATCAGACGGTCGATGCGATCATGAACGCCCACGTCAGCGAGCTTTACACTCTGCAGACCGATGATATCCAGGGCGCGGTTTCTCTCTACGGCGCGCCGCCCGATGCGCCCAGCCCCACCGGCAACGCCCAGATTCTGCAAATCTCCACCCGGAGCAATGCCGGGGTTGGCGACAACGTCATGATCGGCGGTTTCATCATTGACGGCACGGAGAACAAACAGGTTCTCGTCCGCGCCATAGGACCTTCGTTAAGCGCGTTTGGCATTTCCGGTGTGCTCCAGGACCCGATGGTCGAATTGCACGATACCGACGGCAACACCATCGCGACGAATGACAACTGGCGCCAGACTCAGGAGCAGGAAATCAGCGACACCAACCTCGCGCCGAACGACAACCGCGAGTCCGCCATCCTCGCCGACCTCGCCCCGAGCAGATACACCGCGATCGTCTCCGGCGTCGGCGCCACGACTGGGGTCGCGCTCGTTGAAGTCTACGATCTCGAGCCGGAGAACGGGAAGCTGGCCAACATTTCCACGCGCGCCCACGTCGGCGTCGGCGACGATGTCACGATCGCAGGCTTTATCGTCAAAGGACCACAGAGCCAGAAGAACATCATCCGGGCGATCGGTCCGTCGTTAGGCTCGGTCGGGATCATGGGGGCTCTGGCCAATCCGGCGCTCGATCTTTACAACAGCAGCAGCCAGATCCTGCAATCGAACGACGATTTTAACAGCAACCGCGACGCCAACCTCATCCGCCAATACGGGCTCGGTGTCTCCAACGGTTTTGAATCCGGCCTTTTCTTCGAAAGCGCGCCCGGCAGCTTTACCGCCATCATGCGTGGCGTGAACGGGTCGACCGGGATCGGCTTGATCGAAGTCTACGGGGTCCAATAGCAACCATGTAGACGCCTCCCTGTGGGAGGCGCGAGTCTGCGCTTCTGCCTCTCCCTTTCTCTCGCGCTTCGCTCAGCGAAGCGTCTACATCCGGCGGCTCCAGAGGAAGTAGACCGGGAACCCACTTAGAACGATCGCAAATCCAATCCCGCAGGTCGCCGGTGCGAGTATCGCCAGATCGACGATCAAGAGGCTCGCGAGAGTGATCGCCACGATTGGCACAATCGGATATCCCCAGGCCCGATAGGGCCGCGGCACGTCCGGATTTTTCCTCCGCAAAACCATCACGGCTCCGACCAGCAGGACGTAGAAAACCAGATCGGCGGCCACGATGTATTCGAGCAACTGCGTGTAGACGTTGCCATAGCGCACGGCCCCGCCCGCGTCCGTGCCGACCGTGCGCGGGAGAGTGAGGAGCGCGGCCCAGATTCCCTGCGCCACGAGCGCGGCGGCCGGGACGTGCTGCACATTGGTCCCCCCGATGGCGCCGAAAAACAACCGGTCGCGCGCCATCGCATAATAGACCCGTGCCCCGGCCAGAATGAGCCCGTTGTTGCAACCAAAAGTCGAAACCATGATCGCGCCCGCCATCGCACTCGCGCCCGCACCGCCGAAGACAGCTCGCATCGCCGCCACCGCCACCCGGTTCTGCGGGGCGTGGGCAATTTCGCCTAACGACAGGGTGGCGACGTAGGCCAGGTTGGCCAGGAGGTAGAGAACGACGACCAGCCCGCAGCCGATGAGGAGGGCGCGGGGCAACGTTTTCCCCGGTTCGCGAACTTCGCTCCCGGTGAAGGTGACATTCGTCCAGGCCGTCTGGGCAAAGAGCGGGCCGACCATCGCCTTGCCGAAAATCACCATCAGGGCGAGGCCGCCGACCATCGTCAGGCCGGGCTGGGCCAGTGGCGGCGACCAGCCGTTGGCCCACGGGTTCCACCAATCGGAAGAGCGGGCCGCGCAGCTCGTCTTCCAGCCTAACGACAGCCCGAGCACAATCAGCCCGATGAGGGCGGCCGTCTTGGCCAAGGTAAAAGTGTTCTGGACCAGTTTGCCCACTTCCAGTCCGCGCGTGTTCACCCAGGTGAGAAACAGAATCAAAAGGACGGCGACCAACTGTTCGGTCGAAAGGCTGATCGCGTAGGCGCCGAAAAGATGAATCGGCCTGACGAGATATTGCTCCGTCGCGATGGCGGGAAGAAAGACCCCGGCAAACTTCGCAAACGCGATCGCGACGGCCGCGATCGTGCCGGTTTGAATGACGAGGAAAAGCGTCCAGCCAAAAAGAAAACCGATCGAAGGTCCGTAGGCCTGGCGCAGGAAAACATATTGCCCGCCGGCGCGCGGCATCATCGCCGCCAGCTCGGCGCAGCAGAGCGCGCCCGTGATCGTCAGCACCCCGGCCATCGTCCAGGCGAGAAGGAGCCAGCCGGGCGCCGTCACCAGCCGGGTCGATTCGGCCGAGGTGATGAAAATGCCCGACCCGATCATCGAGCCGATCACGATCATGGTGGCGTCGAGCGGCCCGAGGCCGCGCACCAGTTTTTCGTTAGGCGATTCCATCACCTAGCCTGAGGGCGCCGTGACCGCAATGCCGGCCGCGGCCAGCCTGGCGCGCAGAGTCTGCACAAACGCCACTGCGTCCGGCGTATCGCCATGCACGCAAATCGTTTCGGCCCGGATGGGGATATCTCTCCCGTCGATGGCGCGCACCACCTCTTCGCGCAACATGCGGATGACACGGTCTCCCGCTTCCTCGGCATCGTGCAGGAGCGCGTCCGGTTGGGTGCGCGGGACGAGCGAACCGTCGGGTTGATAATTGCGATCGGCAAAGGCTTCGCGCGCAATCCGCAGCCCGACCGCCTCGCCGGCGCGGGCCAAGGCGCTTCCGCTCGGCGCGAAAAGGAGAAGCGAGCGATCGACCGCCAGAAGGCCGTGCGCCACCGCGTCCGCCAAGGCCGGATCGCGGGCCGCCATATTATAGAGGGCCCCGTGCGGTTTGACGTGGTTCGGGCGCACGCCTAACGACGTCGCGATGCCCAGAAACGCTCCCACCTGGTAAGCGACAAGGGCAAAGACGTCGTTTGTCGAAGCCGGTAGTTCTTTGCGTCCAAAATTTTCCCGGTCGGCAAAACTCGGGTGTGCGCCGACCGCGACGCCGGCCGCGCGCGCGGCAAGGATCGAAGCGGTCATGCTGCTCGGATCTCCGGCATGAAATCCACAGGCAATATTGGCCGAGCTGACGAATTTGAGGAGCTCGTTCTCGCTCGGTTCGCCTTCGCCGAGGTCCGCGTTGAGGTCGATCGAGTGTTTCATATGGCGCGCAGGGAAAGGCCCACCCGAAACCGTTGCAGATCTCTTTCGCGCTCGGCAAAAAGTGCGCTTGCCTCGGCCGCGGTAACTTCGCGGAAGCGCACCGAGTCGTTAGGCCGAAGCTGGGCGGCCCATGGCAGATCGACCGTGATCACGTGTGCGATCTTGGGGTAGCCGCCGATCGTTTGGCAATCTCCAAGGAGCACAATCGGTTGCCGATCGTTCGCCACCTGCACCGTCCCGGGCGCCACTGCCTCGGACGCCAGTTCCCAGTCATTCGTCCGCCGCAGCTCCGTGCCTTCCAGGCGCGCCCCCATCCGGTCGGCCTTCTGGCTGACGGTGAAAGGTTGTTTCAGGAAGGCCGTCTGCGCCTCGGGAACGAATTCGTCCCATTCCGACCCGCACACGACGCGCAGGACCGGAGTGGCCCGGGCAGTCCGAGCCCATTCGACCGGCGCGCTCCAGGAGGCCAGGCGCAGTCCATCCGCCTTGCCCACCGATCCTTCGCCTAACGATAACTGATCGCCCTCGCACAGGGCCCGTCCTTCGAACCCGCCAAAACCGGAGCGAAGATCGGTCGAGCGACTCCCGAGCACACGCGGCACGTCGATCCCACCCCCGATCGCGAGCCAGGCGCGGCACCCCGCGGTCGCCCTCTCGAATTCCAGTTCTTCATTTGCCCTAACGACTGCCGGCCGACCAGCTGGAATCTCCGCGTCGCCGATCCGCGCCCTGAACGTCCCCCCGCACCATGCGATCCTGCGTTCGTCGTCGAAACGAAGGCGCAATCCGCCGAGGGTGATCTCGAGCAGAGCCGCATCTTCCGGGTTGCCCACGAGAAGGTTGGCGACGCGCGCGGCGAAAAGATCGAGCGCGCCGCCGAGCGAGACTCCCTCACTCCGTCGACCCCCGCGACCCAAATCCTGCACCGTCGTGAGAGGGCCGGCGCGCAGGATGGTCACTGCTCCCATTGCTCAAACTCCTCTCGGGTGATGACGACGAAACGCACCCGATCGCCCGCCGCCAGGAGGGCGGCCGGCTCGCGTGTCACGTCGAAAAGGCGGAGCGGCGTTCGTCCGATAATGTTCCAGCCGCCGGGCGAGCCGAGCGAATAAATGCCGGTTTGTCCGCCGCCGATCGCGACCGAACCGGCCGGGACCGCGGTGCGCGGCGTGGCCCGGCGCGGCGTCGCCAGCGCCGCCGGCAAACCGCCGAGATAAGGAAAGCCGGGGGTAAAGCCGACGCAGCGCACCTGGTAGCGGGCGGCGGCGTGCTGTTTGACGATTTCGTTAGGCGCGAGTTCGCAATGTTGCGCCACGACCGCGAGATCGAGGGCAAACTCCGGGTCGTAACAAACCGGGATCTCGACGGTGCGCGGTTCGCGTGTCGTTGGGCTCGCGCGCCGGCGGCCTTGCAGCGCAGCCGGAATCGCGGCGGCGCAGCTCGCGAGGTAGCCCGGCGATTCAAGAAAAACGCCGACGCTGGCAAATGCAGGCGCGACCTCAAGCACCCCGGGAATTTGCGCCGCCTCCAGTTTGCCCGCGGCGGCGAGGATTTCGCCTAACGAGTCGCCAATCCGGACAATCAGCCCCGAGTCGCCGAGTGGAAGGATTTCCAGCGCCATGCCTGCGTCTGTTTCGTCGCTCCGGGGACCGGAATCAAGTCATCGCCCAGGTTGTTCGGGTGCGGAATCTCTAAAAGCTAAAGGTCAACCCGGTCACCAAATGATGAGTGAGCGGCGTCACTTCGATCGAGCCGCCGGGAATGTCGAGCGAGTCGAGATTCGCGTAGGTGAACTTGTATTCGAACATCAGTCCCCAATGCCGGGTGAGGACGACATTGACCCCAGCCAGCGCCTGCACCCCCGGCCCATGCACCTGGTATTCCTCGTGGAAGGTTCCGTTCACCTTCGACTCGACATGCGGAATCGCGAGCCCCAGCCCGATGCCCGCGTAAGGCGTGAGGTGCCCGAGAAAATCCTCGCCGCGCCGGCCAGGTAGCCAGCGATAAACAATATCGCCGAGCGCGTAGTTGAGCCCGTGCGAAAGGCTGAATTGCTCGATCGTGCCGTTGATCCGCTCGTTCGCGTTGACTCCCACGCCGTTGCGGCGCCCGCTCACCCGCACCGTCTCGTCCGTGTCGGCATACATCTTCATGTGGAAAAACTCCGCTCCAAACCCCCAATGCGAATCGAACGAGGGAAACCAAAGCACGCGCGCGCCGTAGTAGGGTGGAGTTTCAAAATCGCGGCCCTCGAAGGAGACATCATGAAAAGTGAGGTCGGTCCCGCCGCCCTGGTGCAAATCGAGATCGCTATCCTGGCTCAGGGCCACGCCGGTGAAGATGGAAAGCTCGACCTCGGCCCAGGCCGACGAAACAAAAAGCAGAAGGAAAGATAAAACCGCCGCCAGCCGTCCCGCCGGAAAAGAATGGAAAAAGTCGTGAGCCGAGCTGGAGCGTGTCATCGAGGTTCTTCTATTCGTTAGGCTCGGGATGCGACCGGCGCGGGCTTGTAGACGAAGAAGGTGACGACCGCGAGGAGGATGGCCTGGAGGAGACCGCTGACGAACCACTTCAGCGCGAGGCCCGGAGGAAAAGGCGAAACGACATACGTAATGATGGTGGTCGCCTGCACCATCAACCCGGCGAGCAATCCATAAACGCAGGCCAGCCCGATGGTGCCACGGGCCGCAAACCCCAGGGCCCAGATGAGAACGAAAGTCATGGTGGCGAGCAGTTGCGCCGCGAGCATCCAGGGGAAACGGGCGTTCATTTCCGCCTCCGGTCGCCAGAGTTCTTTGGTCGCGTTGTAATCGGGCTGCAGCCAGATGGCGTGAATGAGAAAATCCGTCGCGAAAACCACAATGAACCCGACGACAATCGCGATTACGAGGCGTGTGATATTCATGCCCGCCAGACTAACGAACCGGTCGCGGGTTGACGAGAAGATTTACCTGCCGGCGCACTTGATCCTCAGCGCGGGAGCGGCTGCTCCAGATTGGCCAGAGCGTAGGCGAGGACGGCGTTGATGGCGGCATTTTCGGCCAGCTCGCGCGGAACGATCTTGTCGAGGGTGTCGGCGGCAGTGTGGTGGTAGTTGAAGTAGAAACGACTGTCCTGGATCGGGCTGAAGTTGGGCACGCCGCGCTTGCGCAGCGGATCGATGTCGGCCCCGACTTCTTGCCGGGATTCCAGGATTCCCGCCCCCGAGGCTTCGAGCACTTTCGCTACCGGCTTGAGAAAATCTTTCAGCTCCGGTTTGCCCGCCATGTAGATGCCGAGCGGATGCCCGGCGCCGCCATCCGTCTCGATGGCCGCGAACTGGTTGGCGATCTCGGCGGCGTGTTCCTCGTCGTAGGCCTTCCCGCCGCGCAGCCCGTTCTCTTCGTTCATCCAGGCGATGACCCGGATGGTGCGACGCGGATGCAGTCCCAGTTGCCTGACGAGATGGGCGGCCTCCATCGCCACCGCCACGCCGGCCCCGTCGTCGATCGCTCCCGTCCCCAGGTCCCAGGAATCGAGATGCCCGGAGACGATCACAACCTGCTCGGGATGCTCGCTTCCTTTCAGATCGCCGATCACGTTGTAACTCACCGCGTCGGGCAACTGCTGCGGAGTGAGGACGAGATGCATGCGCACCGTCCCCTGCGGGACGAGCGACGCCAAGAGGTCGGCGTCTTCTTCGGTCAGCGCCGCCGCCGGGATTTTCGGCGCGTCGTCGGCATACTTCGTCGCACCAGTGTGAGGGATCCGGTAAGCCGCGCCGCCGACCGAACGCACGAGAGCCGCGACCGCCCCGAGCCGCGCCGCCGCACTCGGCCCATCACTCCGGTAGACGACCGCCTCGCCGTAAGCGTCGCCCCCGCGACCCTCGGCCGCCATCTGCCGGTCGAAAGGGCGATTGAAGACGACGATCTTGCCCTGGACCTTTTCTTTGCCTAACGACTGGAGCTCGTCGAAATCATCCACCACCACGACCTCGGCAGTCAGGCCTTTGGCCGGCGTCGCCACGCTTCCGCCGAGCGCGGTGAGGACGATTTTTTGTGTCGTGCCCTTCGCCTGCCCGGGAAACTCGACCAGCGCGGCGGTCTCTTCTCCACGCACCCAATGCGGCACCGTGACTTTCTCGAGCTGCACCTCGAGCCCGAGGGCCTTCAGTTCGGCGGCGACATATTCGACCGCCTTCTGCGCCTGAGCCGAACCGCTCAGACGCGGGCCGATGTTATTCGAAAGATGCGCGACCTGCTGATAGGCGTAATTGCCCGCCAGAGCCGCTTCCTGGAGCTGCCTCAGTTCCGCCAGGGTTTGCGGTGAATAAAGCCTCGGCGTTGGGGAAGGAGCGGGGCTCGGCGAAGTCGCGCCCATTTTCTCCGGCGACGCGGCCGGCGCAAGCGCGGCGCCCGCGCAGAAGAGGAGTCCCAAGCAAAAGCGGCGAAGGAAAGGATGCGACATGCCGCATTTTGTCAGGAAAATGCACAAGCTCAATCGGCGAGCTTGGTGGGTGGCGCGCTCATTCGGGCGCGTTCGGAGGGATGAGCTTCGGCTCGTCCAGTGGGGTGTATTCTTCGCCGCGATCGTGCCGGCCCTTGGCTCGATCCGGGAACCCGCGGGAGAAACTGGACGCGCGGAAGCGCGTCCCTCCGGGCGGACTCGCGAGGCGAGTCCCCGCTGGCCACAGGCAGCACTTCGCGCTTATCTTGCTTTCGCTTCGTCCCGTTATGCCTAACGACACTCTCGTCTCACTCGATCTGCCCAGCCTGACGAAATTGCGCAGCGGCAAGGTGCGCGAAGTCTTCGATCTCGGCGATACCCTCCTCTTTGTCGCGACCGATCGCCTTTCCGCCTTCGACGTTATTCTGCCCGACCCGATCCCGGATAAAGGGGCGGTCCTCAATCAGATTTCCGCTTTCTGGTTCGAAAAAATTCGGCTGGGGAAGAATCATTTCGTCACCGCCGACTTCGCAAAATTTCCCGAAAACCTGCAAGTCGTTTCGCGACCAGCTCGCGGGCCGCTCCATGATCGTGCGCAAAACCAAACCGCTCCCGGTGGAATGCGTCGTGCGCGGTTATCTCGCCGGCTCGGGCTGGAAAGATTATCAGGCGACCGGCGCGGTTTGCGGGCACAAGCTGCCGGCGGGATTGCAACTCGCCGCCGAATTGCCGGAGCCGATCTTCACCCCCTCGACGAAGAACGAAGCCGGCCACGATCTGAATATCGATTGGGCCGAAACCTGCAACATGATCGGCGAGCCGCTCGCGCAAAAGGTGCGCGACTGGAGCCTGCAGATTTACCTCGCCGGCAAAGCGCACGCCGCGCAGTGCGGGATCATTCTGGCGGACACAAAATTCGAGTTCGGCCTCGACGGCGACGAGCTGCTCCTGATCGACGAATGCATGACCCCCGACTCCTCCCGCTTCTGGCCGGCCGACAGCTACGCGGTCGGGAAAAGCCCGCCCAGCTTCGACAAACAATTCGTGCGCGATTACCTCGAGACCCTCGACTGGGACAAGACCTACCCCGGCCCCTCCCTGCCTAACGACGTGATCGAAAAAACCTCGGCCAAATATCGCGAGGCTTTCCAGCGCCTGACCGGTCATGACCTCGTTTGAGACGCGACCGAAGCTTTCGATCGCGCTCGTTTGTTATGAAATGGATGCGCAAATCGAAAACACATTGCGCTCGCTCCTTCCTCCCTATCAGCGCGAGATCGCGGTCGACGATTACGAAATCAGCTTGATCGATAATGGTTCCGCGGAGCCCTTGTCGGAGCGGCTGCAGACATTCGCGCCCAACGTCCACTATCGTTATCTTTCGCCTGGCGAGGCGAAACGGAGCCCGGCGGCGGCGATCAATCTCGCGGCGGGCGCGACGCGCGGGGAATGGCTCTGCCTCATGATCGACGGGGCGCGGATGGTGACGCCAGGGGTTTTGTCCTGGGGGCTGCGTTTGCTGGCGCGGGCGCCTCGCTCAGTGGTGGAGGTGCGCGGCTGGCATCTGGGGCCGAAGTTCCAGCCCGATAGCGTCGCCGAAGGCTATAATTCTGAAGTTGAGACCCGGTTGCTAAACGACGTTCGCTGGTGGGAGAACGGCTATCGCCTTTTCGACATTGCCGCCGCCAGCGCGCAGACCAACAAGGGCCTTTCGCAGCCGGCGGCGGAGTCGAACTGTTTTTTTCTTAGTCGGGCATTGTTTAGGGAAATCGGCGGCTTCGATGAGCGCTACGAAGAGGCTGGCGGCGGCCTGGTCAATCTCGACGTTTACGCGCGCGCTGTGGCGGCGGCGGACGACGGCTGGACATTGTTAGGTGAAGGAACCTTTCACCAGGAGCATGGCGGCGCTGCGACCAGTCTTTCACGACCCGAGCTGCGCGCGGCCAGCGCCCGTTGGCGCGCGGAATCGGTTCGCCTGCGCGGACCGCTCCCCGCGATTGATCCGAAAAAGTTTATTCTCGCCGGGCATCTCCCGGTCGAATTACAGGCGTGGCTCGAGCGAAATCATCAGCCGGCAACATGAGCAGGATCAACAACTTTGAACAGCAGTTGACTCCGGAGCAGATCGCGGCCGGAGTCCATCGGCGGATGGTCGGTGGGCTGTGGGAAGAACTTGGTCGTCTGCAGTTTGAGTATCTGCGCAACGCCGGGCTGCAGCCGTCACATCGGTTGCTCGATATCGGCTGTGGCGCGCTTCGGGGCGGGATTCACACCATTGGTTATCTCGAGCCGGGGAATTTTTATGGTTTGGATTCGAATCGATCGCTCCTCGAGGCCGCGCAGCGGGAGTTGGAGATCGCGGGATTGGAGCCGAAGAAACCGCATCTGGTCTTGAACGATTGGTTCGAACTGGACCTTTTTGGCGAGCAGTTTGACTACTTGCTCGCGCAATCGGTTTTCACTCACCTTTTCGCCAACCACATCGTCCGGGCCCTGGTCGAGGCGCGCAAAGTTCTCGCTCCTGACGGCCAGTTCTTCGCCACTTTCTTCATCGCGCCGAAGAGCGCACACCTCGCGCCGATTGTTCATCAGTCCGGCGGGGTGACAACCCACTACGACCGCGATCCATTTCATTATTCGACGGATGAAATCCGGGCGATGGCAGGACTGGCCTGTCTTTCGGCGGATGTGATCGGCGAATGGAACCACCCGCGAGCGCAGCAGATGGTGAGGTTCTCTCGATGAGCTGCGCGCTCCAAGCCGTCGAATAATGCGCCCGCATGTTTTCGAATTCCTGAAGCTCTGCGCGAACACGCTTGTCTGTCCGGAGCCGATTGTGGAGATCGGCGCCTTCCAAGTGGCGGGCCAGGAAGCGATCTCGACCGCGTCCGCTCTTCCCTGGTAAGACCTACGTCGGCTGCGACATGCAACCCGGACTAGGCGTTGATCGGATCGAAAACATCCACGCGCTCTCCTTTCGGCCCGGCGAGGTCGGCACTTTCGTTCTTTCCGACACGCTCGAGCACGTGGCCGATCCGTTGCGGGCGATGAAAGAGGTGCAGCGCTGTCTCCGACCGGGTGGCGTAACGATCTACAGCTCGGTCATGAATTTTCCAATCCACGGTTACCCTAACGACTATTGGCGTTTTACGCCCGAGGCCTTCCGCGCGCTCGCAGCCGATTTTTCCCGCGTCATGATCTTCTTCTGCGGACCAAAAGACTTTCCCCACACCGTCTCCGGAGTGGCGGCGAACGGGGACTACCCGGTCGATGTTTTGCGGGCGCTGGCAGAGGCGGCGAAGAAGATCAAGACGACGGCGCCGCTCATCGTGGAGGCGCGCGCCGCACGCGTCATTCAGAAATTTGCGTCGAAGCTCATGCAGGACGCACCCGCTGCGCTGAAGCCTAATTCCAGAGCCGGTTTCGATCGGCTTGCGCAACCGGGTTGGTATCTCGTGACCGGGCAGTGGCTTACCGGCTGGACAACCGTCGCGGGCGCGGCGGAAGTGGAAATTTTGGCGGACGACAAGTGTGATCCATCGCGCGCGCCTGAACCGTGCTCGCCCTGACCTGACGAAACGTCTCGGGCTCGCCGATCCGGAGGCGACGATCGGGTTCGCCGATCAGATCGACCTAACGAGCTTGGGCGACTACATTGGCACGTTCCGAATGGCGATCGCCGGAGCCAATGGCGATCGCCAGATCCTTTGTGAATCGGCGCCGGGCCTTGCGTTCGGCTCCGTGCAACAGGAAACAGAGTTTGTCATGCACAGCTTCGATGATCGAACTGCCGATGATCCCGATGCAACGGGGCGAAAGCTGACTCGCGGACATTCGCGCGCGCGGCGAACCGGTGCAGATCGACCTCGGTTGCGGCTTTCGCAAGAAAGGGAATCTCGGCATCGATCTGACGACGGAAGGGACCGCAGCCGATTTGGTCTGCCGTCTCGGTTTTGAGCCGATCCCGCTCGATGACGACGTCGCAGACACGATCACGTGTCGCGATTTCCTCGAGCACATTCCGAAAGCCTATTACAGCGAACGCGAACAGGCTCTTCGTTACCCGATCATCGAGCTGATGAACGAGATCTGGCGGATTCTGAAACCGGGCGGCACCTTTACCAGTTTTACGCCCTGTTACCCCGCGCTCGAGGTGCACCGCGATCCGACGCACCTCAGTGTCTGGACGCTGGAGAGCATGCCCTATTTTTGCGGGGACTATCCCGTCGCAAGAGTCTACGGGGTCAAAACCAATTTCGTCCTGGACGAGAATCGACTTGAGGGTTTTTACCTCCGCGCCGTCCTGCGCAAGCCGGCCGCGGCCTAACGACTAATGGAAGCCCAGCCGCCGCTCAGCCGGGCGCTCGATATGACGCTCCGGGAATGGGTGCAGCATTTCCAGGATCGCGTTGTGACGAAGGAGGTCACGTATCGCGGTGTGCCCTGCTGGAAAAACCCGCTCGATCTCTGGGCCATCCAGGAGATCATCCTCGAAACCAGGCCCGAGGTCGTGATCGAGATCGGATGCAAATTTGGCGGCACGACGCTCTGGCTGTCCGATCTTCTGCGCAATCTTGGCGGTGGCTCTGTGATTGGCGTTGATCTCAAGCGGCCCGACCTCGATACGCCAGCGAACGTGCAATTTGTCATCGGCGACAGCATTGCGCCGGAGATCGTTGCCCGTGTCTTCCAGCTCTGCGGCCATCGTCGGGCGATGGTGATGGCGGATGGCAATCACGCCGCCGATCATGTCCTGGAGGAGCTGCGACTTTATGGGCCGCTCGTCGCCGCGGGCTGCTATTTTATTGCGGAGGACGGGATCGTGGATGTAATGAATTGGCCGGCCTTTCAGCCCGGTCCGCTCGTCGCGGTGGAGAAGTTTCTCGCCGAGAACGGCGACTTCGCGGTCGATGCCTCGCGCGAGAAATTCATCCTCACCTATGCGCCCGGCGGTTTTCTGCGTCGGGTTGGTGGATAGCCGCGAACGCCACAACAAGCGGCGCCGATCTTTGGTTGGGCGGAGTCGCGATCGCGGACAACGAGCCCACCGCATTTATTTGATCAGGTCGCCAACCAGCCCCTTCTCTTCCTTCAGCTCGTTGACTGAGGCGTCGATTTTGCGCGCGGCTGAACTCGTTGATCGGCACATCCTGCACAATCTCCACTTGCCGCCCTTGCGAGCGGATCGGGAACGAGCTGATCAGATCTTTCTCCACGCCGTAGCTGCCGTCGGAACAGACGCGCGACGCTGTGCCAGTTGCCGGCTTTGCGTGTCGGTCGTCAGGGAGCGGACGGTGTCGACGACGGCGTTGGCGGCCGAGGCGGCGGAGGAAAGACCGCGCGCCTTGATGACGGCGGCGCCGCGTTGCTGCACCGCGGGGATGAAGGTTTCCTTCAGCCACTTCTCGTCGCCGATCACCTGGTCGGCGTTTTTCCCGTTGATCTTCGCGTTGTAAAAATCGGGATACTGGGTCGCGGAATGGTTGCCCCAGATGGTCATGTTCGTGACCGCGGTGATGTCGACCCCGGCTTTCTGGGCGAGCTGGGCGCGGGCGCGATTTTCGTCGAGCCGGGTCATGGCAAACCAGCGATCGCGCGGGATCGATTTGGCGTTGTTCATCGCGATCAGGCAATTGGTGTTGCAGGGATTGCCGACGACGAGGACGCGCACGTCGGAGGCGGCGTTTTTCTCGATCGCCTGGCCCTGGCCGATGAAGATTTTGCCGTTGATGCCCAGCAAATCGCCGCGCTCCATCCCCGCTTTGCGCGGGATGCTGCCGACGAGCAAGGCCCAGTTCACGTCGCGAAAACCCTCGTCCAGATCGGCCGTGGGAGTGATGCCCTTCAGGAGCGGGAACGCGCAATCGTGCAGTTCCATCACGACGCCGTCGAGCGCGCCGAGGGCGGGCGGGATTTCGATGAGCGACAGGTGCACCGGCTGGTCGTGGCCGAACATCGATCCGGAAGCGATGCGAAAGAGAAGCGAGTATCCGATCTGACCAGCGGCGCCGGTGACGGCGACTTTGATGGGCGAATTCATTTTCCTTTCTTAGCTGCGGATACGCGGAGAGGAAACAGCGATTTTTTTGGGAAGGCTGGGCCGGCTTGTAGACGCCTCCCTGTGGGAGGCGCGAGAGTTGCATTCGCCGGCGAAAAAAGCCTGTCCCGCCGTTGTTGCCTTGCCCCCGCGCTTCGCACAGCGAAGCGTCTACAGCCGCCCGCTCTCTTTGAGCAGCGTGCGCACGAGGGAGAGCTGGCGCTTGAGCGATTGACCGCGGCCCAATTTGCTCACCGTGGTGTGCAGGCGTCGCGACCAGTTCGAGCCGGTAGCCGTTCCCGGAACGTTGAATCGCTCTTTGCGTCCGAGCAGGTCGGTGATCATGACGAGCGCGATCCAGGATTCGCTGCGGAAGAGAGCGTTGAAAATCGCCGGGTAAAAATCATGCGCAAAATCTGTCGACTCGTTCGGGAAACCAACCCCGGCGAACTCCGCGATCTTCCCCACATCATGCCGGGCCTGGTCGGACGAACTGGTTTGTTTCTCGAACGCTTCCTCCCAGAGCGCGCGCAGCGGCTTGTGATCGTGGGTGGCAAAAGTCGCGACCGAGAGCCGCTCGTAAGCGCTCCCGGGAATGGAGCGCCGATCGGGATAATTTTCCCACTGCGGAATCTTGAACCCGGCGATGCCTAACGACCGCAGACTCGGCCGGACGTAATCCGGGACTGTTCCCAGATCCTCGCCCACCATCCGGCCCGGGCCCGATTCCTCGAGCACGGCGCGGAGGTATTCTTCGCCTTCGAGCTGGTTGGCGGCGCAGTTTTCCCAGGTCAGGTCGTTGCGCGGGGCAAAGTGCGGTTCGCGCCCGCTGGTGCGGGCCAGCATTTCGGGCCAGTCGAGCGGGAGAAACTCCCGGTTGCGTTCCGGGCGCCAGGGAAAGGCATAGATGCGATAAAAACCGAGGATGTGATCGATCCGGAAGAGATGAAAGATCTCGCGCACACCGTGCACCCGTTGCCGCCACCAATCGAAGTGGTGGCGCCGCATCACGTCCCAGCGATAAAGCGGGATGCCCCAGTTCTGGCCCCATTTTTGGGTGAAAGCGTCGTCCTTGAAGTAGGGTTCGGGGGGCGCGCCGCCCGACCAGTCGAGCGCGAAACGCCCGGGATGGGCGAAAACATCCGCGCTGTAATAGCTGACCCCAAACGGAATGTCGCCCATCAGGGCGACGCCCTGTCTTTCGGCGTAGGCCTTGACCTCGCGCCACTGCTGATGCGCGATCCACTGCACGTAATTGTGAAAATCGCGACGCGCTTCCAACTGACCGCGCGCTTCTTTGCCTAACGAATCGAGCCAGCGCCGGGCGGCCCCGATTTCGGCGTGGTGCGGCGGCCATTGGTCCCACGTTTCGCGCTCGCCGTTCAATTCCATCAGGACGCGAAAGAGGGTGTAATCGGTCAGCCACGATTGTTCCGCGGCGCGAAAGGCCTCGAGGTCGCGCGCATCCTGTGGGTCGGCCCGGGCGGTAAAAGCGGCAAAGGCGTGCTCCAGCAGTTTCCGTTTCAGCGGCTTGACGATCTCGTATTTCACCCCTCCGCGGCGCAGGGCCGGGAAATCGATTCCGGCCGTCACTTCGGCGAAAGCTTCGGCCGAAAGATCGGGCGGGATTCCAGGGGCGAGCTGAAGCGTGGCCGGGTCGAGCGCGCGCGAGCTGATTGCGTTGTAGGGGCTGTTGTCGCCCCCGGTCTCGTTGATCGGCAGGAGCTGCACGAGTTTGAAGCCGAGCGCGCGCGACCAGTCGATGAACTGGCGCAAGGCCGCGACGTCGCCGATGCCGAGATCGTCCTCCGTGCGGAGGGCGAAGAGCGGGGCGAGGAGGCCGGCCATCTTGTCGTTAGGCGAGAGATTCATGAAGGAAAATGACGAATGACGAAGGACGAATGACGAATCAATTACGAAGCTTCAATGTCGACATTCGTCATTCGGATTTCGTCATTCCTAGCCGCGCCGCACATTCCAATCCTCGACCAGAGTCGTCGGGATTTCCTTGAGGAAACGCGAGGGCCGTTGAAACATGTCGCCGTAGCCGGCGTTGAGCCGCATGTGGGGGTAGGTGAGGTAAAGCTCGTCCCTGGCGCGCGTGATCGCGACGTAGAAAAGGCGGCGTTCTTCTTCGATCGCCTCCCGCGTCTCGAGCGAGCGCGAGCTGGGGAACATCCCGTCGGTCAGCCAGATGACGAAAACGGTATGGAACTCGAGCCCCTTGGCCTGGTGGACGGAGGAGAGGTTGACCGCTTCGGTCTCGCCCCCCTGGTTCACCGCCGGTTCGGCGTCGACGTTGCTGATGAGGGCAAGCTGGGAAAGGAATTCGTTCGCGTCTTTGAACTGCCGGGCAAAGCCGGCGAGCTGGTTGAGGTCTTCCTTGCGCAGCTCGTAGTTGGCGAAATTGGCTTTCGCATAATCGTCGTAAATCGCCTCCACGATCGACATGATCATCTCGGTCGGTTGTTTCGGCTGCCCGTGAGGCGCGATCTCGTCGAGCGTATCGGCCAGTTGCTGCCACGATTTTTTGGCGCGGGCGCCGACCGTCATCGGGAGGAGTCGGTCGCTCCACGAGACGATTTCGGCATTTTGATTGAGCGACTCTTCCCAGGCGTGCCAGAGATTTTCGGCGCTCTTGCCGCCGATGCCGGGAAGCAATCGCACCATGCGCTTGAAAGCGACTTCATCGCGCGGGTTGGCGACGAAGCGGATGAAGGCGGCGACATCCTTGATGTGGGCCTGTTCGAAAAAGCGAATGCCGCTCGTGATCTGGTAGGGAATGCCGCGGCGCGAAAGCTCGAGCTGCAATTCGACCGCGTGATAATGAGCGCGATAAAGAACCGCGATCTCGTTCAATTCGACACCTTCGTCGCGCAGCTCGAGGATGCGTTGGGCGACGAATTGCGACTGCTCGCCGCCGTCGTTCAGCGCCACCATCGCCGGCCGGGCCGAGTTCGACGGCCGCGTCGCGCTCAGTTCTTTGCGGAACTGCTGGACGTTGGCCGAGATGGCAGCGTTCGCCACCCGCAGAATCTCCGGCACGCTGCGATAATTCAGCTCGATCTTGAAGACCTGCGCGTTCGGATAACGGCGCGGAAAGGCGAGGATGTTTTGGAAATTAGCTCCCCGCCAGGAGTAGATCGACTGGGCGTCGTCGCCCACCACCATGACGTTTCCGTGCTCGGCCGCGAGGAGGTCGATCAGGTCGGCCTGGATCTTGTTCGTGTCCTGATACTCATCGACGAGGATGAACTGAAATTGCCGCCGGTAAAAGGCCGCGATCTCCTCGTGTTCCTTCAGCATCCGGAGCGTCTTTTCGAGCAGGTCGTCGAAGTCGAGCGAGTTGGTCGATTTCTTGCGCTTTTCGTAGCGGGCATGGACCTCTTTGATCTGGTCGAGGAGGGGGAGGAAATAGGGGAACTTTTCCGCCAGCAATTCCTCGATCGGCCGCTCGGTGTTGATGACGAAGCTGTAAATATCCGCCAGCACTTCGGCCTTCGGAAAACGGATTTCCCTGGGATCAATCCCGGAGCTGGCGATGACGGTCTTGAGCAAATCCCTTTGGTCTTCGCGATCCATGATCGTGAACCCGCTCGAATAACCGAGCGCGCTGCCGTGTCGCCGCAGCATCCGATTGCCGACGGAATGGAACGTCCCGCCCCAGAGCCCGCTGGCATCGACCGGGAGGAGGTTGGCAACGCGGTCGAGCATTTGGCGGGCGGCTTTGTTGGTGAAAGTGAGAAGGAGGATGTTACGCGGATCGACCCCGTTCTCGAGCAGGTAGGCGACGCGATAGGTGAGGGTGCGGGTTTTGCCCGAGCCGGCTCCGGCAATGACGAGCAACGGGCCCGGCGGCGCGGTGACGGCGGCGTATTGCTGTTCGTTCAGCTCAGCTGCGTAATCGATGCTGATTGTCGCCGCGGAGGGGGCGCGCTGGAGCGTGTATTCGCGGGACATTGGGGGACTACGCTGGAGTCTCGGTCACGGCGATTCAACGAAAAGTTTTCGCCCGGCCAGGGGTAACCGAGTCGGCCGCAAGAGCCGCTTCGTCCAAGTCCCCATCCAGAGGAAAAACAAGGCCCGGCCGGACGTGGCAAGGTTACTGCTTAATACGTTATAGAAATTATGGCGGGACCCGCCGGACCAGCTTTACTCCTATGAAAATCCTCAATCGCGATTGTGCCGAATTCCTCGTCATCGATGACGACCCGGCCATTACTCGCTTCCTTGCCGCCTACCTCAAACAGAAGGGGCACACCTGCGAGACGCTGACCGAAGGGTTCCAAACCGCCGCCTGGCTCGAGCTGCACGATTGCGAGGTGGTGGTGGTCGATCTCAACATGCCGAAGGTCGATGGCATCTCGCTCATTACCTATGTCCGGGAAATTCAGCCGGACCTGCCCATCATCGTCTTCACCGGCGTCGGCTACGAAGAGGAAAAAATGCTGGCCGCCCTCCGGGCCGGCGCGAACGGATACGTGAGCAAGAATCTGCCGATCGAGCAACTTTACTGCGTCCTCGCGCGCGTCCTCGGCACCGCCCGGCAGCGCGCCCGCCGCGAATCGCTTTCCCGCAAAGAGCCCGCTCTGCTCGGCGCGGCCTAACGACGGGGACGCGCGTCCTGCAAAAGATCGCGCAGGCCCTCGGGGGAGAGGGTTTCGGCGCCGCTCGCGCTGGCGGTTTCCTGCTCGAGATAATCGCCGGTCGCGACCAGGAGCTGAAAACGCTCGGAGTATTTGCTCGCCAACCGCTCGATGATGGAGTCGGCCGTCTGCCCAACCCGCGAATAGAAAATCTGAATCTCCCCCGGCTCCGCTTCGTGCGAAACCGAGCTGCCCCGGCCGTCGAAGACGACCACCACGCGCGTCCCGCTCCAATCCTGGTAGTCGCGCAGTTGTTTGATCAGCGCTTCGCGGGCGAGGGAGGTGCGGCGCTCGTGCAGCCGGCGCAATTCCGGCCAGGCGAAAATGATGCTGTGACCGTCAACCAGGAGATAATGCGGCCGCACCGGTCACGATAGGTCAGCGGCCGCGCCCGAATCAACTCGCCTCTGCGGCGGCGGGCGCGCTTTTCGCCGCGGCGGCTTTTTTCCGCGTTTTCGCCGCTGGTCGGCGCGGGGCCTTGGCCGCGACGCGTTTGCGTTCGATATACGCCTTGTGCCGCTTCCGTTTCACTCTGACGCGATGTTGTTGACCCATGAGGCAGTTGCTATAGGCCGGAAGGAGGGCCGGCGCAATTTGGAATCGCGCGCCGCGAGATTTTGGCGCCGCCTTCATTTTTCCCTGTCCGGGTGCAGGCCGGTTAACTCTTCGTGCAAAAATCTCAATTCGAGATTGCCATCGGGAAGGCTTGGCGTCTAAAAACACTCCCGCAATTGTGGTTCGAAGCCACAGCTTTGCGGAGCGCGTTGTCGTCATGCCGAAAAAGATCATCGCCATTTCCATCCTGCTCATGAGCCTCTCGCTCGTCCTTGGGTTCCTGAATCGGGGCCGGGTCGGAGGTTTGCGCAACGAACTCGCGAGCACGACCACGGCACGGGATGCGGCCACCCAGGCGCGCCTGGCGAGCGAGCGCAAGTTGAAGGCGCAGGAGAAGGATTTCTCCGCCGCCATGAGCAAACAAACGGCGGCCGAAGAGAAGGCGCACAACGCCGAAGCGGAATTGGGCAAAGCGCAAAACGAGAAGGCCGAACTCGAGGCGAAGCTCCAGGCGAGTGAATCGCAAATCGCCGATCTCCAGAAGCGGGTGGCGGACGCCACGGTCGGCGGGGTGGCGGGCGCGCCGGAGGGCGTCTCGGCCCCGGAGTTGAAAGCGATGCTCGACGACACCAAACAGCAACTGGCGGCGGCGGAGCAGGAAAAGTCGCTCCTCGCCGACAAGGTGAAAGAAGCCCAGGATCGGGTCGCGGCGGTCGAGGCGGAGCAAAAGCGGCGGCAATCGGGGGCCAACCCGCCGGGCGTGCATGGCACGGTGCTGGCGGTCAATCAGGCCTACAATTTTGTCGTCCTGAGCATGGGCGATCGCCAGGGCGTGGTCCCCAATTCCGAAATGCTCGTCCTGCGCGGCGGCTCGCTTATCGGCAAGATTCGCATCTCCTCAGTTGAACCGACCACTTCCATAGGCGATATCATTACCAACAGCTTGGCGCGCGGCGTCCAAGTGCAGCCTGGAGATACCGTCATTTATGCTGGAAGCACCAATTCGTAGCCGGCGGCGCGTTCGTTGCCTGGCGCTCGCTCTTTTCGCGACCCTCCTTTTTTCCTCCTGCGCGACCGAGAAACCGCGCACTGCTCTGATCAACGATCCCGATTCGCGGGACGAGTCGAGCATTCCCTGGAACAAGCCGGCGAAATGGGAGTCCGGCGCGAATATTCCGGGCGGCATCGGCGGGGGCGCGGCGGGCGTGAACGGGCAGCCCGGCGGCGGTTACTGAGGCTTCCGCCTTCGTCCCCCTGGGAGACGGTTAAAATACCGGGCAAATTCACCGCCGAGCCCTGCGGTTTAGCATACTTTGCAAAGTATGCCACAGAGGGCACAGGGCCGGGTGCTCAGACACCGATTCTGTGGGCGACCCGCGAACCGAGTTTTTCCAACCGGTCTGCTAGATCCAAAAGCCCGCCGGGATCACGGCGTCCTTCGGCACGACCACAATCCCGTCGCGGATGTAATAATTAGGGGCGTCGAGATTGGCTTCCTTGCCTTCCGGAGT
Source organism: uncultured Verrucomicrobiae bacterium (assembly GCA_963772915.1). Taxonomy (GTDB): domain Bacteria; phylum Verrucomicrobiota; class Verrucomicrobiia; order Chthoniobacterales; family UBA10450; genus Palsa-1392. The sequence goes on along the minus strand of CAVYZI010000004.1, from coordinate 585,388 downwards.
GATGACGACCCCGTCGCCGATCCGCGCGTTTTTGTCGATGATGGCGCGATCGATCACGCAGTTGCGCCCGATCCCGATCGGCGGGACGTCGGGTGAAGGCTGGGGCGCGGCGTCTTCAAAATGGTCGCCGCCCATGATCACGCTGTTGCGAATCGTCGCCCCGCTGCGGATGATGCTGCGCACGCCGATCACGCTCCGTTCGATGTGGGCATCGGAAATGATGCAGCCATCGGAAATGATCGCCTGACGAAGGGTGGCGCCGTTGATCTTGCTCCCGGGGAGGAAGCGCGGGTGGGTGTAGATCGGCGACGTCGCTTCGAAGAAACTGTATTGCGGTACCAGGTTCGTGAGGTCGAGGTTCGCCTCGTAAAAGGCACGGATGGTTCCGATGTCCTCCCAGTAGCCCTCGAAAATGTAGGCGTTCACGTGCCGCTCGGCGATCGCCTTCGGGATGACGTGTTTGCCGAAATCCGTTTGGTCGCCCTTCAGGCAATCGATCAAGACCTGACGATTGAAAACGTAGATGCCCATTGAAGCCTGGAAGAGATCTTCCTCCCGTCCCTTGCCGATCGATTCGAGGACTTCGGGGGCCAGCTTCAACTCGTCGAGCAGGGCGGCTTCCTTCGGCTTTTCCTCGAAGCGCGTGATGCGATGATCCGGCCCGCTCAACATGATCCCAAAATCGGACGCAGCCGCGCGCCCCACCGGGGTGACGGCGAGGGTGATATCGGCCCCGGAGCGAATGTGTTGATGGAGGAGGGTGCGGAAATCCATCCGGTAAAGCTGGTCGCCGCTCAGGATGAGGAAATAATCGTAGGGTTGCTCGAGGAAGTAGCGCATGTTTTGCCGCACGGCGTCGGCCGTGCCCTGATACCATTGCGAGCCTTCGGGAGTTTGTTGCGCGGCCAGGATATCGACGAAGCTGCGCGAAAAGTTGTCGAACTTGTAGCTCGCCTGGATGTGGCGATGGAGCGACATGCTGTTGAATTGCGTCAGGACATAGATCGAGCGCAGGCCGGAGTTGAGGCAGTTACTGATCGGGATATCGACCAGCCGATATTTCCCGCCTAACGGCACCGCCGGCTTGGAGCGATCCTTGGTCAGCGGAAAAAGGCGCGTGCCGGCGCCGCCGCCCATGATGATGGAGAGCGTGCGCTGCGTCGTGCCAGGCGGAAGAGCAGGTGACTGCGGCATGGGGGTCAGCTTACACCCGACTCCGCGGTGGAAGGCAAGTGAGGTGTTCCGCGTTTTCTCGTTTTGCGTTTACCTCCAGCGATCATGCGGTGAGCAAGAAAAGTCAGAGCCGAGTGGAAACTAGCGTGGAGACGCTTTGCCGTGGCACCGCCGCTGGGGGCGCAAGTTGCAATTCCCCGATGCCCATGTTGCTCGCAAGGTGCTCCACGTCGCTGGCGAAGGTAGAGAAATGCTCGCAGCCTGCCCCGAAATGATCCGCGCAAGCAGGATGCTCGGGCTGGCCTGCTGCCGATACCCTCAGACTGGAGGAAGTGTTGGTTGATTGCCAGTGTTGCCAATCGCGCTCGTTCTCGTCCTCGATTTTCCGCATGTTTTCGAGGGACGAGAACGAGGACGACGACGAGGACGACTCATCAACTGACAATGCTCGGGCACTTCCTCGGCTGGAAACCAGCGACAAAGAAGCTTTACAAGCGTTGAGGTATTTGATGCAATGCACAACGCAGTTGCGCTGGTTCACCCGATGAAGTCGTCCCTTTCCCCAGCCCCGCCAAATTGCTGTCGACTGCTGTCGGCTGCAATTGTGTTCCTCCTCTTTGCCCAACATACGCTCGCAGGCAACGCGACGTGGAACCTTAATCCCGTCAGCGGCGACTGGAATACGGCTGCCAACTGGACGCCGCAAACCGTGCCGGGACCCGATGACATAGCCACTTTTGCGGCCTCGAACACGACAAACATCTCTGTGTCTACTTATACGGCGGTCATCGGGATTTCTTTCGCCGTGGGGGCGAACCCGTTCACCTTCACGGCACCACCGGGAGACGTTATCGAAATTCGTTTTAACGGAGTCAGTAACAACTCTGGGGCGGTTCAGAGTTTCATTGCTTCGGTCGATCAGCAGGGCAATTCGGGTGCGGTTGCTTTTACCGGCTCCACCAGCACGGCAGGAACAAATACAGTCTGCATCGCCGAGGCCCGACGGGCGAGCTTTGGGGACACGGGAGATGTGGAGTTCGTCGACGCATCGGCGGGCAGTGGCCTCTTTTTTACACGCGGCGGGGAAATCGATGGCTCAATTGGAGGGCAACTGCGGTTTTTCGCGAAGGCGACCGGAGCGAACGCCGTGGTCACGAACGAAGGAGGATCAGTGGCCGGCGCGGGCGGCGGGACAACTTACTTCTTGAATAGGTCTCATGCCGGCAAGGCCACTCTGGTCGCGAAGGGCGGGAGCAATGGCGGCGGCGGCGGTCAAATTATCTTTTCTAATAGCGCCACCGGGGATACGGCGCGGGTCGAGGTGTTTGGCAATGGGACGCTGTTGCTTTCGTTCCGAAACGCAGGTCTGAGCATCGGGTCCCTGGAAGGAGATGGCATCGTTAATCTCGGTGGGTTCAATCTCACTGTTGGCGCCAACAACCTCAGCACGACATTTTCCGGGCTGATTGAGGAGGGCAGTAATGGGCCCAGTTCACTGACAAAAATCGGCACGGGGACGATCACTCTGGGTAGCCCAAGCACCTATTCGGGGAGGACAATCGTGGGCGGCGGCACACTCGCGGTGACAAATACAACCGGCTCGGCAACCGGAAGCGGGGTCGTCAAGGTCAATGCCGGGGTGATGGGAGGGAGTGGCACGATTGCAGGAGCGGCGACCGTCGGCACCGGGAGCGGAACGGGTGCCTTTCTCGCCCCGGCTACCGGGACAAAGACGCAGGCGACACTCACGATCGAGTCGTCGCTGACGTTTAGGCCCGACGCGACCTACACCTACACCTTTAAGGCAAAGAAAAACACGGCACTGAGTGATAAGGTCGTGGCCAACGGTGTCACGATCAACGCCGCCACGCTCGACCTTAGTGGTATGACCAAAGGCAGAATGAAACGCGGCACCGTGCTGACCCTGATCAGCAACACGAGCGTGAGTCCGATCAGCGGCACCTTCAGCAACCTGGCCGACGGCGCGATTGTGAACGTGAACGGGAACAATCTGCAGGCCAGCTACTCCGGCGGCGATGGGAATGATCTCACGCTGACCGTCGTGCCGTAGCAGAGCTCGTCCCCGGGAGGACACAAAACAACAGCCGGGAGCGATCCCGACGCGCAAAGCGAGTCGGGCATTCCCTGCAACAGACCGCAGCGCTGGGAGCGGGGGGCCAAACCCCCGGCGATCTCGGTAGCGGCGCGGCCGACGCAGCCCGGCGCGGGTGGCTTTTGAGCCGTCCCGGCATTTTCTCCTAAATCCAGAAGCCTGCCGGCATCACCGCATCCCTGGGGTGCGACCACGATCACTTTACTTCGAAAGGTGTCATTCGATGATCCGGACCGCTGAGCGCGCCGACCCGGAAAGCCCCCCGCGGCGGCGGTACTTTGACAGCACCGGAAATGAGCCGACGGATCGCACCCTGGGCGGGAGTGGGACGGTTGCCGGAGCAGTGGGGCTGGGCACCGGGAGCGGTGCAGGCGCTTTTCTTGCCCCGGCGGCGGGGACACCGGCCCAGAGCAGTCTCACGATCCAAAAAGCGCTCACCTTCAATGCCGACGCAACCTATACCTGCACCTTTAAGGCAAAGAAGAACAAGGCGCGCACCGACGAAGTCGTTGCCAATGGAGTCACGATCAACAGCGGCGCAACCTTTGATTTACAAGGCCAAACCAAAGGCAGACTCCGGCGCGGCCTGACTCTGACAGTAATCAGCAACACGAGCGCGAAGCCAATCAGCGGGAGGTTCTCGAACCTGCCTGAGGGCGCGATCGTGAATGTGAACGGAAACAATCTTCAGGCCAGCTACGAGGGCGGCGACGGGAATGATCTCACCTTGACCGTCGTGCCGTAGCCAGCCTGCATTGCCACCCTTGGTTCAACGGGCGAGACGCCCGATCTCCCCAAGGGCAACATCTCTGTGCGACCGCGGAATCGTGCAGCGCCGCGCACTCCTTCTGCTTCCTTGCTTCCGGGCGCCGTCGGTGTCACGATTGCGCCCAGCATGTGTGGCATCGTCGGATACGTCGGTAAAGCGGAAGCAGGACCCATCCTTCTCGATGGCCTGCGCCGGCTCGAATATCGCGGCTATGATTCGGCCGGGGTCGCGATCGTCGATGGGGACCATGTCGAGACCCGCAAGTGCGCCGGACGCATCGCCGGCCTCTCGAAATTGATGGCCGACGATCCGGCGGCGGGCACCTACGGCATCAGCCACACCCGCTGGGCCACGCATGGGAAACCGACCGATCAGAATGCCCACCCTCACTTCGACGAGAGCGGCAAGCTCGCCCTCGTCCACAATGGCGTGATCGAAAATTACCAGCAGATCAAGGACGCCCTGCTCCAGGAGGGCGAACACCATTTCACCTCCGAGACCGACACCGAGGTGCTGGCCCATTTGGTGGGGAAAATTTACGACGACTCCGCCGTCGGCGTAACCGACCCGCGCCGGCACAAGGCCCTGCTCGTGGAGGCGCTCCGCACCGCCCTGCAACAGGTCATCGGCACCTACGGCATCGCCATGGTGCACGCCGATATTCCCGATTTCATCGTCGGCGCCCGGCGCGGCAGCCCACTCGTCCTCGGGGTGGGGAAGGACGAAAATTTTCTCGCCAGTGATGTGAGCGCGATCGTCGCCTACACCCGCGACGCGGTTTACCTCAACGACTTCGATCTGGTCGCGGTCGAGCGCGATAAGTTTGAGATCAGTTCGCTGGCCGGCGAGCGCGGCAACCACGCCATCAGCAAAGTCGAGTTCACCGCCGAGGACATAAAGAAAGGGCGATTACCCGCACTACATGCTCAAGGAAATCTTTGAGCAGCCCGGCTCGGTCCGCGACGCCATGCGCGGCCGGCTCAGCCTCGAGGAATGCACGGCAAAGTTAGGCGGCTTGAACATGACCCCGGCGCAGCTCCGCCAGGTCGGCCGCGTCGTCCTGACCGGCTGCGGCACCGCGCTCCATGCCGGGATGGTGGGTGAATATTTGATCGAGCAGCTGGCGCATATCCCGACCGAGGTGGAATACGCGAGCGAATTTCGCCATCGCAACACCCCGATGACGGGCGACACCCTCGTCTTCGCCATCAGCCAGAGCGGCGAGACCGCCGACACGTTAGGCGCGCTCCGCGAAAGCCAGCGCAAGGGCTTTCGCACCCTGGGGATTTGCAACAACGTCGCGAGCACAATCGCGCGCGAGAGCGACGGCGGTGTCTACATGCATGCCGGGCCGGAGATCGGCGTGGCTGCGACCAAGTCGTTCACTTCCCAGGTCGTGATCCTGACCCTGATCGGCCTGTTGTTAGGCCGGATGCGGCATCTTTCGACGGCCGAGGGCACGGCGATCATCGAAGCGCTCGAGGCTTTGCCGGAAAAGATCGAGCAGTCCTGAAAATGAGCGACCAGATCAAAGAGGTCGCGAAAAAATACGCGACCGCGACCGGGGTGCTCTTCTTCGGGCGCCAGTTCAATTTTCCGATCGCGCTCGAGGCCGCGCTGAAGGTAAAGGAAATCACCTACCTCTATGCGGAAGGTCATCCGAGCGCCGAGTTAAAACACGGCGTCATTGCGCTCGTCAAACCGGAGCTTCCCTCCGTTTTCATCACGCCGGACGACGCCGTTTTTTCCAAAAACCTGAACAACATCGAGCAGGTCCGGGCGCGCAAGGGGCCGATCATCGCCGTCACGACCGAGAGCGGCGCCGGGAAGCTCAAAGGAATCGTGGACGACACCATCATCGTGCCCGATGCCGCCGACGTCGTGATGCCGGTCCTGACCGCGGTCCCGCTGCAGCTTTTCGCCTACCACCTCGCGGTCGCGCTCGGCCGCGATGTCGATAAACCGCGCAACCTGGCGAAGAGCGTGACCGTCGAATAGCGCGCAGCCGTCTTCTGTAGACGTTTCGCTCTGCGCCGTAACGGATGCGAAGTAACGGCCGAGCTTTTCAACGCGGGACGGAGCGCCGCCGCCTGGTGAGCTAACGACGCCGATACCCGCGCCTCCCGCAGGGAGGCGTCTACAAGGCGCATCGCGAAGTCAATGCGCCTCGGGCCCGGCGCCCTTGACGCCGACGCGGGCCAAATATTCCTCCACGCTCAGGAGATTATTCGCGCCGCGCTGCACGATCTTGAGGAGCGTGTCCATCGAAGAAACTTCCTCGAGCTGCTCGGTCAGGAACCACTGCAGAAAATTGATCGTGATGTAGTCGTTCTCCGAGCGCGCCAATTCCACGAGGGCATTGATCTGATGCGTCACTTCCACTTCCTGGTCGAGCGAGAGCTGGATCGCTTCCTCGGCATTCTGAAAAGTCGGCTGCGGCGCCTCGATCGCCGGGATCACGACCTTGCCGCCGGCATCGATCACATAATGGATGAAGCGCATGGCGTGATCGTTTTCCTCCGTCGCCTGGCGAAAAAAATGTTCGGCCAACTGCGGCAGTGCGTCGCTCGAAAAATAAGAAGCGATCGCGACGTATTGCAGGGAGGCGCCGAACTCGTTCCCGATTTGTTTGTTGATCGCGTCAATGACCTTGTTGCTCGTGAGCATGATAATTTCCTTCTTTAAGATCTGCTCGCGGCCGCGAGCTTTGCCTCAAGTTGAATGCAAACCGGGCCGGATTCAATTACTGAACCGAAATCGTTAGGCGGGTGGACGCTTCGCTTCGCGAAACGCGAGCCCAGGTCCTCGCTCGAAGTTGGTTAGCTCCGCTTCCCGGCAACCAGCCGGTAAATCAGGAGGAGCAGCATCGCGCCGATGACCGAGGCAATGAAGCCGGCCGGCTGCCCCGGTTCATACCAATGGAGCAGGCGCCCGAGATAACCGGCGACAAATGCACCCGCGATACCGAGCAGGATGGTGATGATGCAACCGCCGGGATCTTTTCCCGGCATGAGGAGCTTGGCGATCGCGCCAACGATGAGACCAATGATGAGTGTCCAGATGATTGCGCTCATAAGTGCCGGCTAGGCTACTCAATCGCGGACGCGGAACGCAATGGTTTTGTTGCTGGCGCATTGAGGTGCAAGGAGTTGCCTTGGCGGAGGCGGTCGCTAGGATCAGCCCGATGGTCAATCCACCTAACGAGAAGGCTCAAGTCCTGCGACTCGCGATGTGGTCAGGCCCGCGCAACATCTCGACCGCCATGCTGCGGTCGTGGGGAAATCGGCCGGATACCGAGGTGGTGGATGAGCCGCTCTACGCCTTTTATCTCGCGCGGACGAGGAAAGCGCATCCGCTGGCCGAAAAGATCATCGCGGAGGGTGAAACGGATTGGCGGAAGGTAACCGCCCGCCTGACGACCGCGAATCTCCCGCCCGGCAAAAGCGTATATTACCAGAAGCAGATGACGCATCATCTCCTGCCCGAGATGGGGTGCGACTGGCTCGCTGGCCTGACGAATTGTTTTCTGATTCGCGACCCGGCGCAGGTGATCGCTTCCTACATCAAAAAGAATGACGACCCGCAGTTGGAGGATCTTGGGTTCGTCCAACAGGCCGAGATTTTCGATTGGGCGGCCGCGCATTCGGCAACCATTCCGCCGGTGATCGATGCGCGGGATGTCCTGCAAAATCCGGAGCGAATCCTGCGGCTCCTCTGCGATGCGGTCGGGGTTCTGTTTGACCCGGCGATGCTCAGTTGGCCGCCGGGTTTGCGGACGACGGACGGCGTCTGGGGGAAGCATTGGTATGGCGAAGTGGCGCAATCGACCGGGTTCGCGCCTTATCGCGAGAGGCCGGCAGAAGTGCCGGAGCATTTGCGGGAAATCGAGGCCCGCTGTCGCCAGGCCTACGATCTTCTCCACCAGCACCGCCTGCGGTGAGGGAAGCTCGCGCTACCTTCGCCGGCGACGCTCTATTTCAATAGATAATCGCGAATGAATTGCACTGTCGCGTAGAACATGTAATCGGCGTTTTTCTTTTTCCCGAAGCCGTGCCCTTCATCCTTCCCGAGCATGTACCAAACCGGCGTCTTCTCTTTCTTGAGCGTCGCCACGATCTGCTCCGCTTCTGATTTCGGGACGCGCGGGTCGTTCGCGCCTTGCACGACGAAAAGCGGTTTCGTGATCTTCTCGGCGTTGTTCAAGGCCGCGATCCGCTCCATGAACGCCGCCATCTTCGGGTCGCGCTCGTCGCCGTACTCGACCCGGCGCAGATCGCGCCGGTAGCTCTCGGTGTTTTTCAAAAAGGTCGCGAGATTGGAAATCCCCACGATGTCGATCGCGCACCGGATCCGGTTGGCGTAATTGGTCGCCACCTCGAGGGTCATGAACCCGCCGTACGATCCGCCGTAGGCCATGACGCGGCCGGCATCGAGCTGCGGCTGCGTCTTGATCCAGTCGAGGAGGGCCGAGATGTCCTTGTAGGAGTCTTCGCGTTTGAAGCCGTTGTCGAGGAGGAGGAACGACTTCCCGTAGCCGGCCGAGCCGCGAACGTTAGGGTAAATCATCGCGCAACCGAGCTCGTTGATGAGGTAGTTGTTGCGGGCGAGAAATCCCGGCCGCGCCTGCGACTCCGGGCCGCCGTGGATCTGCACGATGACTGGTCGCGGACCAGGGAATTTTTTCGCGTCGGGCTGATAGAGAAAGCCGCTGATCTCGCGTCCATCGAAAGATTTCCAGGTCACGAGCTTTGGTTCGACGAAGCGATCGGCCGGGATCCCACCGGTTTCGCTCATTGTCCAACGGGTGGCGACGTTCTTCGGCGCGTTGGGCGACCAGGTATAGACGTCGGAAGGCGAACGCGCGCTGTTCACGTTGAAGGCGAGCACGTCTTGCTTCGGGCCGTGCTGCCACTTCAGCCCAGAAATGATCGAGGCGGCGATCGGCGGATCAAAGACCGGGTCGGGCTCGGAGGTGGCGGTCATTTTTCCATCACGCATCGCCACGCTGATGACATGCAGCTTGCTCGTGCCGTTCTCGTTCAAGGTGTAGGCGATCCGCTTCCCGTCGCCGCTCAAATCCGCGTCGTCGACGTCCCACTTTGCGTCCGGCAGAAGATAGGTGTGCTCTTTGCTCGCGAGATCGATGTAAGCCAGCCGCTGGAATTCGGAGTCGCGATCGGTCGCGACGAAAATGCCTTTGCCGTCTTTGGCAAAGAGCGCTTTCGAGTAGGAAACCTTCTCCGCGCCTTCCGGCGGGCGCGGGGTCAGTTCGGTCCGCGTCCCCGTCTTCGCGTCGAAGAGCCAGAGGTAGCTTTCGTTGATCGAGACGTATTCGACGACGAGAAGCTGCGTGCCGTCCGGCGACCAATCAGTAACCTGCCAGCCACCGCCTTTCAATTCGGCGAGGAGACGATCGCTCTTCGGATCGTTAGGCGACTCGAGATAGATATCGTTATCGGCGCCGTTGCGCCGGGTCGAAGTGTAGGCAAAACGCGTCCCGTCGTGACTCCAGGTCGGCGTGGAGTTTCTCGATTTTCCGTCGCTCAGGAGGGTGACGTCGCCGGTCGCGAAATCATAGCGATAATTCTGGTTGAACTCGTTTCCGCCCGCGCTCTTCGAGAAAACAAAGAAGGCGCCACTCTTCGGATCGAAGCTGGCGCTGTTGATCCGATCGTCGAAGAACGTCAGCTGGGTGCGCGCGCCGCCCGGCTGAGTGACGAGGTGCACCTGGTTGGTATCGCCGAAACGGGTCAGGATGAGCATCTCCGGTTTGCTCGGATGCCAGTCGAGAAAACCGGCGGAGCGGCTCTCGGTATAACGCCCGACCTGCTCGGCGATCTCGGTCGGAATCGGCGGCACGCCATCGAGCACGAGGCTGTCAGGCGGCGTGAGCGTCTTATTCGTGGGCTCGGCCGCGATGAGCGCGGCTGGAAAAAGGAGTGACAGGAGCAAAGAGCGAGCGTTCATAGATGCATTCAATATGCAAAGGGCCGCCGGGTTTGAAACTGGACGAGCGGAAGCTCGTCCCTCCGGAGGGTCATGCTTCCGCATGACCAGTTTCAACCGGAGCGTGAGGCGCGCATCAAAGACAAGAAATGCTTCAGCAATTTAACGAAAAGAACCGCGACCTGATCGTGAACATCAACGGCCGGCTCGTGCACCGCGACGAGGCGGGTGTGAGCCCGTTCGATTCCGCGGTCCAGGGCGGGGATGCCGTCTGGGAAGGTTTGCGGCTCTACGACGGCCGCATTTTCAAACTGCACGAACATCTCGCGCGATTGCGCCGCTCCGCCGCCGCGCTCGCTTTCGCGGATATCCCGCCTAACGAGAAGCTGATCGAGGAAATCAAACGCACGCTGGCCGCCAACCAGATGCACGACGGCGTGCACATTCGGCTCACCCTAAGCCGCGGGGTCAAAATCACCTCCGGGATGGACCCGCGCCTCAACCAGAGCGGGCCGACCCTGATCGTCCTCGCCGAACACAAGGCCCCGGTCTACGCGAAGAGCGGCCTCACCTTGATCACAAGCAAAATGCGCCGGCCGCCGCCGGAGATTCTCGATCCGCAGATTCATCACGCCAATCTGCTCAACTCCATCCTGGCCAAGATCGAAGCGAACAACGCCGGAGCCGACGATGCCCTCATGCTCGACCTGCGCGGCCACGTCGCGGAGACGAACGCGACGCATGTCTTCGTTGTGCGCGAGAGCGAAGTCGCGACCAGCCGGGTGATCGCCTGTCCGGCCGGGATCACGCGCGCGACCGTGCTCGAGATCTGTGCGGCGGAAAAGATCCCGCATCGCGAGACCGACCTGACGATCGAAGAGGTTTATCGGGCCACCGAAGTTTTCTGCACCGGCACGATGGGCGAATTGGCCGGCGTGACGACGATCGACGGTCGCACTATCGGCCAGGGCTCGATCGGCCCGATGACGCAGCGGCTGAGCGCGCTTTACCTGCAACGCACCGCCTCCGAGGGAATGCGGGTCGTGGAATAGGCTTTTCCGCCTTCGCTCCGGCGGGCATCATCCGGCCATGGAAATGCCAACTCCGAGCGATGGACATCGCAAGCTGGAGAGAATCGCGGGCCAATGGGAGGGAGAGGAGAAAATGTATCCCTCGCCTTATGATCCGAATGGCGGGACCGCTATTGGTCGAATCAACAGCCGCACCGCCCTCAACGGCTTTGCCCTCATCAATGATTACGAACAGGAGCGCGAGGGCAAAATCACCTTTAGCGGTCACGGCATTTTCACCTACGATCAGAAGGCGGATATTTACACCCTCATTTGGGCTGATTGCATGGGTAATTTGCCCGAAACTTTCAAAGGCCTCTTTGAGGGCGACGTCCTCGACCTGGCCCACGGGGGTCCCGGCATGCATGTGCGCCTGACCTACGACCTGAGCGAGCCCGACGTTCTTGCCACCAGCATGGAAATGTCGGAGGACGGGGTCGCCTGGAATCGTTTCTTCGACGCCCGGCTGACGCGTCGCTGATCCTTCGGCCTAACGATTTCCTCCGCCCGCAAGGCGATCATTGGATTGGCCCCGCTGGTGTGGCGGGCCGGGAAAAGGCAGGCAGGGATGGCGGCCGGGCCCAGGATGGCGACTTGAGCCGCCGCGGTCGGGTTTTGTCTGTCGCAACGGGGAATGGAATGGAAAATCTTTTGCGCGAAAAAACGCGGCGGACAAAGGTAACTCCATGAGCGCACCATCATCCTATCCACCGCTGTCGCCGTCGCTGGTGGTCGACGACGCCGCGGCTGCGATCGATTTCTATCGGAAGGCCTTCGGCGCGGAAGAACTTTATCGCCTGATCGACCCGGAAAGCGGGAAGGTCGGCCACGCGGAAATCACGATTCACGGCGTCCTCGTCATGCTGGCCGAGGAATACGAGGGAATCACTCGATCGCCCAAATCGTTAGGCGGGACCTCGGTCAATCTGGGTTTGATGAGCGCCGACGCGCGGGCGGATTTCGACCGTGCTGTGGCCGCGGGAGCGGAGGTGGTCCGGCCACTCGCGGACCAATTTTACGGCCATCTCGGCGGCCGGGTGCGCGATCCCTTTGGGCATGAATGGATCATCTCGCAGGAGATCGAGAAGATCAGCCCGGAAGAAATGCAGCAGCGCTGGAATGCGATGGTGGCAGAGCCGGGCGAGTCCGCGGCCTAGGCACCGTAATCTCCGCCACATCCTGGACGCGCGGAAGCGCATCCCTCCGGAGGGACTCGCCGCGGCGAGTCCAGGATCAGATTTCACGCCGCCGCGTGAAGCGATTCGCGCCTAACGACCAGTCAGAGTCGCCTTGAGATTGATCTGGGTGCCGCTGAGGGCGACCGAGACCGGGCAGTTCTTTTTCGTCTCCTCGGCCTGCTCCTGAAATTTCGCATCGTCGATTCCGGGCACGTCGGCTTCCGTCTCGAGATCGATCGCGGTGATGCGAAAGGCGCCGCCGCTTTGTTCGAGCTTCACGCTCGCGGTGGTGGCGATCCGTTTCGGCGGGAAGCCCGCCTTTTCCAAGCCTACCGAGAGGGCCATCGAGAAGCAGCCGGCCTCGGCCGCGCCGATCAATTCCTCGGGATTGGTCCCGCTCCCGTTTTCAAAACGTGAGGCAAAAGAATAGGCGCCTTCGAACGCGCCGCTCCCCAGTTTCATGTTGCCCTTGCCACTCTTGAGAGTGCCTTCCCAGACTGCTGTTCCAGTTCGTGTTGCCATGATCTAAGTTTGTCCGGCTCGCGGAAGAGCGCCACCCAAACTCTGCCAGCGCTAGCGCAGGTAGCGATTCGGTTCGACGAGCTCGAAACCGGGCGTGTTCCGCACGAAGTGCCGGAGCCAAAAAGCGTGCCCCGCGCCGAAGGCAACGATCACACGATCGCCGGGTCGGGCGATCTGGATGAGCTTGGCAAAAATCTTCGCGTTGCGCTGATACCAGGCTGCGTTCAACTCCGCTCCCGGCAGCTCTTTCTGATCTCCAAACGCGAGCAACCCGTAATAGAAATTTTGGTGATCGGCGAGGATGCGAGCGGGCTCGTTTTCGTTCGCCAGCATGAGCCGGATCGGCGTCGTTTTTTGCGCCGCCTCCATTTCTTTCACCATGCGCTCGACGTTCTCCTGGAGCCGGGTCAGGGCGTCAGCTTGCCCGTGCGTCCTGGCGTAGGCGTCCACTTTATCGAACGGGAAATAATCCATCGTTTTGCTCTGCTCATCGATGCCGTAAACGATCGTCTGGCCGAGCTGATGAGCGAGGCGGAAGGCGATTTGCACGCGTTCGTCGGGGTTGGTGGCCAGTTTTTCGGGCGTAAACTCCCCGAACTTTTTCACCCCATAGTCGACCCGATCGGACAACGCCTCGATCGCGATCTTGGTCGGATTAAACTTCGCGAGCCGCGCCGCGACATTGGCCAGCTCGGCCTGTTTGGCCGGCGTCAGCACGCTCTCGACTTTCATATTGTGCAGATCCTGTCCGGGATTCCCAAAATGGTAAGTGCCGAGCACCATGACCTGGATCGGAGGAGGGGTCGGGACCGGAGTTTGACCGGACAGACGCGTGCCGGCGAAAGCAAGCAAGCAGGCGCTGATAAGGAATTTCATAGGCGTAATGAACTCTCTCGATGAGATGGAATTCGCCCGGCATTTAGATTCATCTTTCTTCCTGTCGAGATGACGGGTCATCCCCCTGCGAAAGCGTGACAGCGCCCCGCCTCCTGCTAGCGTGCGCGCAATGGACGTGGCCGATTGGACCTCGCTGAGCGACGAAGAGCTTCTCGAACGCCGCATCTCCAACCTCGGGCTGCGGCTCGAGGGCACCGCACTGGAGCCGCTTATCCGGCAGCTTTACGACGAGCTGACGGCTCGCGGGCTCCTGCTGCGTCCGCCCTGTCACATCGGCGACGAATGGTTCGTGCCGGTCGGCATCCCGGCGATCTTCATCCCTTTTTTCCTCGTCCACGACCGGCTGCGCGCGCTCGAGCGGACCATGATGCTCGAGGTGGAGGGCGGGACGAAGGAGTGGTTCATGAAACTCATCCGGCACGAGGCGGCGCATGCCTACAGCTATGCCTATTATTTGCCGCGCAAAAAAAAATGGCAGCAGACTTTTGGCCGCACCTCGCGCGAGGCGACCCCGGATTTCTATCAGCCGCGCCCTTTCAGCCGCAGCTATGTCGTGCATCTCGATGATTGGTACGCGCAGAGTCATCCGGACGAAGATTTCGCCGAGACCTTCGCCGTCTGGCTCACACCCGGGCTCGATTGGCGGGCGCGTTACGCGGGCTGGAAGGCGCTGCAAAAACTCGAATACGTCGATGAGCTGATGCGCTCGCTGGCGGGGAATCCGCCGCTCCATCTGCCGGACTATCGCGTGGCCGATTACGACTGCCTTAACCTCAAGCTCAACACCTATTACGCGCGCAAACGCAAGCTCTACGAAGATACCTATCCGGATTTTTACGACGCCGATCTGCGCCAACTTTTTGGCGCCGCGCCCGGGCCAGGACGAATCACGGCCAGCGCGTATCTGCGCCGGCGGCGGCGCCGGCTTTTGAATTCGGTTTGCCAGTGGACTAACGAGAAAAAATTCCGGGTCAACAAACTCCTCGCTCGTCTGATCGACCGTTGCGATCAACTCGACCTGCACGTCCTGAACGACGATCCGCAGCAGGATTTTCGCGTGACTTCCTTCATCACCACGCTGGTCATGAATTACCTCTTCACCGGCAAATTCAAGCGCACCAAATAGATTGAAAAAGAAACTCAAAGTCCTCGCCCTTTTCGACGCCATCGCTCCGACCACGATCGACCAGGATCTGAGCGCGGAACTGAAAACGGCCGATTGGAAAACCGAAGCCAACGTCCTGGCCGCGCTCCGCGCGCTCGGGCACGAGGCAGATCATCTCGCCATTTTCGATAACCTCGATCTGCTCCGGCAAAAGCTGGAGGCCTTCGCGCCTGATGTCCTTTTCAACCTCGCCGACCAGTTCAAAAACAACCGCGGCTTCGACCAGAATATCGTCTCGCTGCTCGAGATGCAGGGCGTGCCTTTTACGGGTTGCGGCGCGACCGGCCTCGTCCTTTGCAAACACAAGGGGATCTCAAAAAAAATCCTCAGCTACCATCGGATTCACACTCCGAACTTCGTCGTCATCCCGCGCGGGCAACGCGTCGGCCGGCCGCGTCAGCTCAAGTTCCCGCTCCTCGTCAAACCGGTAAAGGAAGAAGCCTCGCTCGGTATCGCGCAGGCTTCTTTTGTCGAGAACGACGAGCAATTCCGCGAGCGGGTTTCCTTCATTCACGAGAAACATGGCAGCGACGCCATCGCGGAGGAGTACATCGCCGGACGCGAGCTTTACGTCAGCCTGATGGGCAACCTGCGCCTGACGGTTTTTCCGATCCGCGAACTGGTCTTCCGCGAAGTGCCGCCGGACGAGCCGCGCATCGCCACCTACCGCGCGAAGTGGGACGAGGAATATCGCAAACGCTGGGGCCTGCAGAATGAATTCGCCGAGGGGCTGGAGCCGGCGCTGGTCGCAAAGATCGAGCAGACCTGCAAACGGATTTATCGCTTGCTCACGATCGACGGCTACGCCCGGATCGATCTCCGCCTGACGACAGCGAATGAAATCTATTTCATCGAGGCGAACCCCAATGCGATCCTGGCCGAGGACGAAGATTTCGCCCTTTCCGCCGGCAAGGCGGGTCTGCCGTATGCGCAGCTGATTGATCGGATCGTTAGGCAGGGGCTGAACGCAGTCCGCGATTAAGTCAGAGCTCTTGAGCGCAGCGTTCGGTGGAGGGCAGCGCTCTGTCGTTGCCGTGTTTTTAGGGCCTGAGACTTTCGGTCCAGAGAAATTGATAAACCGCCATCGCGTTAATCGCCGCCGAGACCGCGAACAGCACCACCTCGGTGGCGGCTAGTTTGCGCGGCCCGTTGCTGACCAGGAGGAGGAACATCCACGGGAGCAGAATCATGGCGTAACGGTAGGAAAACTGCCATCCGCCGGGATTGCCGTGGCACCAGAGGACGAAACTCAGCGACCCGATGGCGAGCCAGGCAAGAAGCTTGTGTTTCCCACCCTCGCGAAAGAGGAGGAAGAGGAAGGGGCTGGCGAGAAAAATGGAGCAGCCAAAGGGAGAAGGCTGGAGAAAGGGGAAAGCGGGAATATCGCGCATGCCCTCGAACAGCATACTGCGGACGTTCCAGGGGATGGCCGAGAGTGAGAAAAGACCGTGTTCATACCAATGTTCGGCCGCCAGATTCGGGATGAGTGCATAGCCGAAATCAAAGATGGAGCCGAAGCGGACGAAGTTGTAGGACGCCGTAGCCAGGCCAAGCGCGATCGGAAAGGCGAGAAAAAGGGCGGGCATTTGCCAACGTTCGCGCCACGGGTTCGGCTGGTGGTTGTTTTTGCGGCGCTCGCGCGGCGAAGCCTTCCCTGGGTTCTTTTCCGGGACGAGGAACATCCACCAATAGAGATAAATGGGGGCGGTCAGGAGCAGTTCGGTTCGATTGCCGAAAGCCAGGGCAAAACAGGCGCCGGCCAGAAGTGGTCTCGGCCTAACCAAGGTAAAATAAAGGGCTCCGGCCTGGCCGAGAAGAGCGAAGCCGAGCGCGATCTGCCAGGCGCCGGCGAAGCCGAGGTTGGCCCACGACCAGGTCGCAAAGATAGGGAGCAGGGCAAAGAGAACGCGGCGAGGTCTGGATTGCTCCGGTTCCAAATCGCCGAGCTGGTAAAACGCATAGACGCAGAGCCCAACAAGGATAGCCGCTACCCCGCCGCCGGGAAACGCATTGATCAATCCCGCGGTCTGCAGGAGGGCCACCGGCAAAACAGCGAGGACCGCGCCGAGCGGGAAGACGGAATAATACTCTCCACCGACTGGAACGAACTCGTTCAATCCCCAGGCCGGCTTTGTCGAGATGCCGAGATGCCCGTGCAGGAACGCTCCCGCGATGCGGAAAGTGTAGTCGAAATAGGAATGTTTCGGCTGGATCGTTAGCCAAAAAACGAGCGCGGCGGAAACCGCCAAGGCCAGAGGAAATGCGGCGGATGGTTTCACCCTCGTGACCGGTGGCGGCGTTTTCGGCATCTCGCGATCCTAGAAAATGGCGGCCCCAAAGCCAAGCCCGCCCTTCGTGAGCGAGCGCGAAATGAAGACCGAAAGTCGGTCGCCGACGATTGCGATGGGCGTCGCGACACGGAAAAGCCAGGCCGGCAAAAGGCAAATTCTCCAGACGCGGGATTGCCTTCGGAAGGCCGATTTTTTAAGATCGGCGAATGCTAACCCCAAAAGAATGTGGAAGAGGCGACTCCCGCACCGTCTCCATCTTTCGCTTCTCCTCGTCCTCCGAACTCGCGGCATGCGATTGGCAGCCAACGTCCGTCCCGCCGCTGCCGCGCGACTTCGGCTCGAGACTAACCGCTTTGATCGATTCGAGGGCGCTTTTCTCGCCTTGAGTTGATCAAAAAGAAATTCCGTCCGCGATGTTAGGTCTCATTTACCTGGGTTTGGCGATTGCTCTCGGCGATCATCTCTGCCGGCGCTATTATCGCTTCGTCTCATCCTATCACCGCTGGGCCGCGGCGACTTTGGTCGGGCTACTACTCAGTACCCTGGATCACATATCTCCTGGGATTGGCCCTGGCCGCGACCCGCAAGCCTCTGCTTTGGGCCGACCTCCTCTTTCTGCTTATCTCGGTTTCGGCCATCGCGTTTTTACGACGTCGTAGCGAGCCTGTTGCCTTCATCCAGCCGCGCGCTAAAGAATCGAAATGGGACTGGGCCGCGCTCGCGATATACCTCGTTGTATCCTGTTGGTTGATGTTCGCCTCGCTCAACTACAAAGATGGGAAGCTGCAAGTGGCTAACAATGAGTGGAGTGACTTTGGGCCAAATACCGCCATTGCCCGCAGTTTCTCGGTCGGCCTTAACTTTCCGACTCAATATCCGCACTTTGCCGGTGAACCGATTCGCTACCATTTCCTCTTCTATTTTCAGGCGGGGAATCTTGAGTTCCTGGGCTTGAACCTTGCGTGGAGCATTAACCTCCTAAGCATCATTTCGCTTTTGAGCATGCTCGCGCTCGTCATGAGCCTGGGCCGGGTGCTTTTTAACTCGCGGGCGGTGGGCCGCATTGGCGCCAGCCTCTTTTTCTTTCACGGAACGCTTAGCTTCATTCCCTTTCTTCATTCGCAGAAATCCCTGGCCCAAGCCTGGCATTCCATTGTGGTTTCTAAGGATTTTCTTCCCTCTGGCTTTCCGTATCGGGGCGAATTGTGGGGGATATGGACGCAAATCGTCTTTGTTAACCAACGACACCTGGCGAGCGCCATTGGCATTCTCGTCCTCGTGCTGATCTTTCTGGTTGACCGATATCGACAAGAACAAGCCAGCTCAGAGGGCTCAGCTTCACCTCAGGCGGAACCGACTGCGGGACCGGCCGACGACGGGATGCCGGAGGCACGATCCGCCAAAAAGAGACGAATGAGCAACCAGCCAGGGCCTCCGCTGGTGATCTTCGCAAGTTTAGGCAAAAAGTGCTGCTGTGGAGTCCGGGCTTTGTCTTTTCCGGGCTGCTTTTGGGGGCGCTGCCCTACTGGAATGCTCTCGTCTTTACCGCGAGCGCCGCGATTCTGTTTTGTCTCTTCCTCTTGTTTCCTTGCCGGGCATCGATGGTGGGACTGGCTTTCACGGCCGCGGCGGGAGCCCTGCCGCAAATAATTAGCCTGCGCTCAAATCCTCAAGCCGAAGCCTCCTTTTCCCTGTTGCACTGGGGATACGTGATCGACAATCCAACTGTCGCCAAGGTGTTTGAATATGTCGGGTTCACCTTCGGCGCGAAATGGCCCCTGATCATGTTGGCTGTGATCGTGCTCCCCTGGTTCCACCGGCGTTTCTTCCTGGCTATCTCGAGTCTGTTTTTGGTGACCTTCCTTACGCAGCTAAGCATCGAAGGTTTGGCCAATCACAAGTTTCTTAACCTTTGGCTCGTCCTGGCCAATCTCTTTGCTGCCTACGGCTTTTGCTGGCTCTGGCGCAATCGAGGTTCACTCTTCTTCGCGATTACGGGACGCGTTTTGGCTATAGGGTTTTGCATTCCCATTCTGGTGGGGGGATTATTGATTTGTTTCCAATTCATAACGGCTACTTCGTCGAAATCGCTTATCGACACGATCGACTGGTGCGATGGTTGCTGCACCGATACCGAAGCCGCACGATGTCTTTTCGACGGACCGATTTGTCTAACCACGAGTATCCGCCTCGCGGGGGCGGAGAATATTCTACGGATGGCCTTCTTACGCGTGGTCCTCCGGCTACGCTACAAACAAGCGCGACGTGGTGTATCGGGAACTATTTGAAAGACGGGATCCCCGCCGCGTCTATTCACTGTTGCGGGCGAATCACATCGCGTATGTGGCTTTTGATAGCGGCGTCCGCCACGGAGAGTTCATCAGACGCCCCAATGAGGAATTCTACAAAAGGCACTTTCCAGATCGTTTTCAAGGACAAAGAGAATAAGTATTACGGCATCACGATTTACAAGGTCCCGAACTTTCCCCGCAGGTTTACGAAGTCGCAGCAGGCGACATGTTTTTGGGCGGCAGGGGACAGGCTACGGTGAATTCGATTTCCCGCGCGGTCTGGCGGTCGATCGTGCGGCAACATCCTCGTGCGCGGACACAAACAATAACCGGCTGCAAAAGTTCACTTCCGAAGGGAGATTTCTGCGCGCCATTGGCCGGCCAGGTGAGGCCGATGGAGAATTTTCAAACCCCGATGGCATCGTGGTCGATCTGACGGGAGCATTTATGTCGCCGATACTGGAAATCAGCGGGTCCAGAAACTAAAGCCCGACGGAAGCTTCCTTTTGGCATGGAAGGGTCCGCCGCCGGGTTTTATGGCCCGCGGGACATCGCTGTAGGATCAGATAACTCTGTTTACGTAATTGACCAGGGGAACGGACGGGTCGTCAGGTTCGACAGGACTGGCAACCTTCTGGCGGTCTGGGGGTCAACCGGAAAGGGCGATGGCCAATTCATGGAGCCGACCGGCCTGGCGGTGGACGGGATAAACAATCGCGTCTATGTGGCGGATCCGCGCAACCGACGCATACAGGTGTTCGACAGAAAGGCAACTTCATCACCAAATGGATGGTCAGGAAATGCAGCGATTACGACGGCTGGATTTTCCAACACTTGGTCTTTGATCAGAGGCGAGCGCGCCTCTATGCTTCCAGTCTGGGCACCGATGAAGTCTTAGTCTTTGACCTCCAAGGCAAGAAAATTGGTTCTTTGAAACCGAAATCACCGGACAAGCTCGAAGGCGCATCAGCCATGGCGCTGGTTGGCGAAAAGCTTTACGTTCTGTGTACAGTTCACCAATCGTGTTAGCGAGATTGACCTCCCCCCGCAGTCGGCCAACCGCCTGGCGTGAAGTAGGCAACGGCTCTGCTTGGTTTTATGATTTGTGGTTGGCAACAGAATATCGCGAATTGAATCTTTGACCACGTAGCGCGGCCTCCCCTTAACTTCTTCGTAAATACGGGCCAGATACTGGCCGATGATGCCAAGGCTGGTCATGAGAAGACTGCCGATAATCAGCTGCAGCAGAATAACTCTCGCGAAACCACTGACCGCGCGTCCGGCTCTTTCAGGTACCAGGTCCAGATCCAAGGAGGATCGCAATCCGAAAAAGATCGCACCGGCAAAGGTGACCAACTGCAACGGCAAGGAAGAGAAGGCGGTGAGGCCGACCAAGGCGAGCTTTAGACGCTTCAAGGTCGACCAGCCTGACTTACCAGCCGAACGGGCAGCGACTTCAAACGGAATCTGGGTGGAGGTAAAACCCATCCACGTAGTCATACCGCGAAAGAAAACGTTGCGCTCCGGCATCTTCAGCCATGTGTTGACGGCCTTTCGATTCATTAATTTGAAATCGGAAGCCCTTTGAGGTCAAACCCCGAAAGTTTGTTGAGGAGAAAATAAAAGAAAAGTGCGCCCGCTTTATCTGATAGGGATTCCTGACCGCGATAGCTTTTGACTGCCTCGACGATATCCACGCCGGCTGTCTGCCATACGCGCACCATTTGCGGATGAGGGCCGGCGGATGTTGCCCATCGGTATCCAGAATAATGACAGCGTCGCCACGGGCGTGCTCCAAGCCCGCGCACAAAGCCGACTCTTTGCCAAAATTGCGACTTAATTGCAGTGCCCGAATCGTTTCGTATGTCTTCGCTTCTGCAATAATGACATTCCAAGTATCGTCGGACGAGCCATCATCGACGAGCACGAGTTCATAGGGAAACTTACATTGGTCGAGCGACTTCCGGATTGCCTTTAATGTAGCCGGCAAGAGATCGGCTTCGCCAAAGATTGGCATCACAATCGAAAGAAGGATGCTGGCGTTCGATCCGTCGCTCATTTGCTTACTCTGCCATAGGCGGCAACCGTCGTGCCAGGCACCCAGATTCGCGTGCGACCCAGTGTGGTGGGGGTAAAGAAAATCCAAATTTGGTCGAAATCAGGCTGAGCGGAAAAGTGGATACGGAAGCCGATGGATCTTTTCCAAGCCGGCTCTTTGCATGACGGATCTTAAGCGTGGGAAATCATAATAGACAACATGCTCGGGTGCTTTGAAGGCAGGCCAGCGCCGGCCCATCAACTTGCGAAGAAGATTGCCGACGTCGGGCGTGGCCAGAACAATGTGCCCACGCGGTTTGCCATGCCGGACCAGTTGGCTAAGGAAAGTTTGCGGCTCGTAAACGTGTTCGATCACCTGCGTTGCGATGATGCAATCGAACCTTGAATCCGGCGGAAGCTGTTCGATGCCGCCGACGAAAACTTCGGCTTTGGTGGTTCGTGTTCTCTCCGCCGCTTG
The DNA here is from genome assembly GCA_963772915.1 of uncultured Verrucomicrobiae bacterium. Taxonomy (GTDB): domain Bacteria; phylum Verrucomicrobiota; class Verrucomicrobiia; order Chthoniobacterales; family UBA10450; genus Palsa-1392. The sequence goes on along the minus strand of CAVYZI010000004.1, from coordinate 563,458 downwards.
CGGGGAAAACTCAGTCCCAACCCGGCGACGAAAGAAAGGGCCCGCCTCATCGAGGAGGTATCCGTAACCGCAACCAATCTCCAAGAGATCGCCCCCTGCAGTCCTCGGTCTCGAAGGGTCTGCATAAGGCGGCGGAAGGTTGCCCGCAAGGCAGACTCTTGTTCGGGATAGCTCGTATCGGAGTAACCGGAGGTGCCGCCCTCAAAGTAGGTCGACTTGCGATACAGTTGCTGCATGTCGTTCTCACTGAGCCTTGGGTAAAGGTGGTAAGCACTGCAGCCCAGGCATCGAGCCAGGCGATACGGTGGCGAGAAGCCAAACCGAAGCTCGCGCCGGTCACTTTTGCAGAAAGGGCAGGTCGGATACTCGAGCTGACTCGCCGCGTCTTCGAACTCGCGCGCCGGAGGCGGCGGGCGGGATCCCGGCGGCGGCCTCTCGTGCATGCTTCAAGTGGGGCGGTTGAGGCCGGGAGGTTTGCTCGCCGGAATGCTGTCCATCACTTTGCCGGCAGTGTCATCGTGCCGATGGGCAAATCGCGATCGGTCGCACCGTTCAGCAGGCCCCTGCCGCTGGGGCTGGAGTAGGAGCTCGTCCACTGCTACTTTGGCGGGTGGCGGCTCAATCGCGGGTTGACCGTTCTTCTTCAGTTGTTCGTTCAATTTCGGCAGTTCGTTACTCAGCAACCCTTCAAATTCCTTCGTCGCATCCTCCAGCTCGCGCCGGAGCGAATCGATCCGCGCGATCTGGTAGTCGGCCGGTTTGCCTTCGTAGCTCAGGATCGCGCCATAGAGTTGATCGGTATGTTCGCGCAGGCGCTCTTCGCCGGTGATCGCGCCGCCCTCGGTCGTGGCGACGATCAGCTTGCGCACCGTGTCCACTTTCGCGTCGAAATCGGCCATCGCTTTGCGCGCCGCTTCGTCGGTAGCGAGTGCTTGCTGGCTCTTCGCAAGGCTGGCGCGCAAAGCCATGATCCGATCCATCAACGCGCTCTCGTCACCGAACAAATTTTTCACCTCGTTCGGCCGCTTCATACTGCGCCTTGCGATCGGCCAGGCTGAATTTGTCGCGCCGATCAAGCGCCACGTTCAGCTTCATTTCGTAAGGCTTGTTGTTCTTCGTCATCCGCACGGTGTAGGTGCCGGGCAAAACGCGTGGGCCGGTGATGCCGGAGCCGGCGATCTGGGCGGCGGGCGGCACGCGCGGCGGCTTCTCATGCATGTTCCAGGTGACGCGATTAAGGCCGGGGCGTTTGCTCGCCGGGAAGGCTGTCGACCACTTTGCCCGGCGGCATCGAGGATCTTCGATTTTCAGTTTCCCGAAAAGGTGCCGCGACTTCTGGTAATAAGTGATGACCGCGGCGTCGGGCGGATTCTCGCCGGTAAAGGCCGCGGCGCCCTCCGGCCAGCCGCCGTTGGCTTCGATTCGTTGCTGCTGGACTGGCTTCGCCGGAACGAAGGCGGCTTCTTTCGTTAGGATGTCGGGAGTGAGCGAACGCAGCGGGGTGATGTCGTCGATGATCCAGATGCCGCGGCCATGGGTGCCGAGGACGAGGTCATTCGTCCGGGGCTGGATGGCGAGGTCGCGCATCGCCACAGCCGGGAAACGGCCCCCTTTGTATTGCGCCCAGGAATCTCCGCCGTCGATCGAAATGAAAAGACCGAACTCTGTCCCGAGGAAAAGCAGATTCGGTTGCACGAGATCTTCCTTGATGACGTGCGTCCAGCCGCGAATGCCTTTCGCATCCTGCGGAGTGGCCAGCGGCTTTCCACGTCTGGCCATAGTCAGTCGTTTTGTAAAGTAGGGAGAAAAATCGCCAAAGGTATGGCGATCGAAAGCGGCATAGGCGGTGCCTGGGGCAAAGCTGCTCGCCTGGACCCAGCGGACCCAGGAATTCTTCGGCAGGCCCGGGACATTGCCGACGACATTCTTCCAGGTCTTGGCGCCGTCGCGTGTGATTTGAAGGTTGCCGTCATCGGTTCCGGCCCAGATCACGTTCTTGTCCTTGGGTGATTCGCTGACCGAAAAGATCGTGGTGTACATCTCGGCGGCGGAATTGTCGATCGTGACGCCGCCCGATTGTTCCTGCTTCTGTTTTTCGGGATCGTTCGTCGTCAGGTCGGGCGAGATGCGTTCCCAGCTCTGGCCGTGATCGCGGGAGCGGAAGAGGAACTGGGCGCCGATGTAGATCGTCCCTTTTTCGTTAGGCGAAGCAACCAGCGGGGTGTTCCAGTTGAAGCGCAGCTTTTCCTTGTAGTTCGGCTTCGGCTGGATGATGCGCGCCTCGAGGGTATGGCGATTGACCCGGCCAACGTAACCGCCCTGGTATTCGGCGTAGACGTAATCCGGGTCGGCCGGATCGGTGAAGACATACATGCCGTCGCCATTGAAGAGATTCTCCCAGCGCGAATTGGTGATCCCGCCCGGATATTCCGAGTCGCCGACCCAGCAGGAGTTGTCCTGCAGCCCGCCATAAACGTGATACGGGTCGGTGTCGTCCACGCTCACGTGATAGAACTGCGAGATGGGCAGGTTGTTCGCCTTCCACCAGCGATTGCCGCCATCGTAGGCATACCAAATGCCGCCGTCGTCGCCCGAGATTACGGTCTTCGGGTTGGTCGGATCGATCCAGACGGCGTGGACATCGCCATGCGCCCCCGCGAAGCCGCCAACGGTGGCAAAGCTCTTGCCGCCGTCCTCGCTCAGGATGAGCGCGCCGTCGGTCTTGAAAACGCGATCGGGATTCTTCGGATCAACGATCAGGTTGGCGAAGTAAAACGGGCGCCAGACCATCCACTGGCTCTTGTCGCGCTGTTGCCAGGTCTGGCCGCCATCGTCGGAGACGAAGAGCGCGCTGTCGGTCGATTCGACAAAGCAGTAGACCCGCTTCGGATTGGAAGGTGCGATCGCGACCGCGAGGCGGCCGTAGGGTTTCTTTGGAAAGCCTTTGTTCGCTTCCGGGGTGATTTCCTTCCAGGTCGTGCCGCCGTCGGTCGTGCGGAAGAGTCCGCTCCCGGAGGCATCGTTAGGCGTTTCGCCCCCGGAACGATAGGTCCAGCCTTTGCGCCGGAAATCCCAGAGGCCGGCAAACAGCACGTTGGGGTTGGTCGGGTCCATCGCGATCGTCGAGGCGCCGGTTGAAAGGTTGGAACCTTTCAGAATCAGGTTCCAGGTCTTGCCCCCATCGGTTGTTTTGTAGAGGCCGCGATCGGGCGAATCGCTCCAGAGCGCGCCCGGGACCGCGACGAAAACCGTCTCGCTGCTTTTCGGACTAACGATGATCTGCGAGATCCGTTCCGAATTCGGCAGCCCCATCTTGTTCCAGGTCTCGCCGCCGTCGGTCGACTTGTAGACGCCGTCGCCGATCGAGACGCTGTTGCGGACCCAGGGCTCGCCCGTCCCGACCCAGACGTTTTTCGAATTCTTCGGGTCGAGCGCGATCGCGCCGATCGATTGCACCGCTTGTTCGTCGAAAACGGGTCGGTAGTTGGTGCCACCGTCCTCCGATTTCCAAACGCCGCCGCTGGCCGCGCCGACAAAGATGGTCAACTTGCCTGAGGATTCGCGGTGAGCGGCGATGGTGTCGACCCGGCCGCTCATGGTGGCCGAGCCGATGTTGCGCGCGCCGAGACCGGAGATGGTGGCGGAGCTGTAAGGGACGTTCTGGCCGGCAGCGACGCCGACAAACGCGAGTGAGGTCAGAAAGCTAAGAAATCGCATGGCAGTAAATTGGCTGAATTATTTTTTCGCGGCGGGCGCGGGAAACTCGAAGATGGAGTCATCGACCGGGATGTTGGCTTCGCCCTTTTCAATGATGGTTTTTTGTTTGTCGTTCGAGCCTTTGCTCCCGGCCTCGATTGAGAACGGAAAGTAGACGCCGTTGACCTTCTCGTAATCGCCCAGATCGGTCTCGACTTCGACCTTGGCACCCTGTTCGGTGCGCTGGTCGATGGTGCGGATCTCGAGGAAATAATCCGGGTCGAGATAGACGTAGGTGATGTCGCCGTTCTTACGCACCACCTGCAGTTTGTGTGCGGCGGTTCCCTCCACGTCTTCCGTTCCGAGGTAGGTCACGGTTTTGCCCTCCGCTTTCCAGTTCTCGAGCGGGCCGCCGATTTCGGCCTCTTCGACCAGCGACTTGGACTCGTCGCTCGACATTTGTTCGGGGTCTTTGCGACCATAGATCGGGAAAATTTTCCAGCCGCTCTTGCCGTTGTAAGCCTGGACCAGATTCATTCCCTGGAGGACGGCATCGGTCCGGACTTTGTCCGGGCGTTTTTTCGTTTCGGTAAATTTCAGTTCGAGCTGGCCCTGGTTGACGAGCAACCGGCCTTCGAAGCGAATCGTTTTGATCGCCCCGAGTGCGGCCTGGCCGCCTTTGGCTTCGACGTTTTTCGCGACCAACTCATCGACGGTGGGAGTAGGTGCGGGCGTTTGAGCGTGGAGCGCCGGTTGCGAGAGCAGCCCGGCGAGAAGAAGAAGGAAGAAGCGTATGCGCATAGGATATGAGTGAGCCTTCGCGACGGGAAGGCAGCGCAGCCTGACGCAAAGCGCGTGCCAACGCAAGCAAAGCGACGTAAATTCTTACGGCGTGAGCTGTTATGTCAGGCCGGACAATTTGCCTAACGAATGGATCGTCCCGAAAACGAGATTTTCTTGGCTCGTTTTTGGGATGGAGCGGAAAGGAAGGGGAGGTTGGGGAGAACGCCGCGGCGGTTTGCCCCGAAGGAGCCGGCATCGGAGCGCGGCCACGAGCTTGTGGCCGCGCCCGAACGTCGATCAGCCACGCGGCGTAATGCGGGTGGCGTTGACCGTGCCATCGGCCTCGAAGAGGAAGTTGCCATCCAGGTCGTAGAACTTCTGGGAGAAGTTCCCGCTGTAGGTCTTGCCGTCAGCGCTCACCATGTTGGTCTGGGTTTCCAGGATGCGCCCGTTGAACACCCCGTTGTCATCAAACGTGTAGATGACGTGGTAGAGCTGGACGGTCCCATTGGCCATCGTTTTGTAGGTTCCCTGGCAGACGGCGCCCGGGGCGATGGAGTTGACTTCGAATTCCAGACCATCGCTATGCCATTGGTCGTAGGTCTCGAAGAGCTGAGTCGAGCCCTGGAAGTAATGGACGTTCCAGAGACCGACGATGGATGGATGCCCGGCGGCCTTCGCGTTGGCAGGCGCCAGGCCGAGGCAGGCCAGGACCAGCGCGAGGGCGAGGGCGGGAATGAGTTTGATGTGATGGGTGGTTTGCTTTTGCATGGGTTAGTTACCTTTCGTTTTTAAGTTTTGTTGTTTCACCGACACTGGGTAATGCAACAAAACCGGCGAGAGGTTACGGGGAACGTTGCGAAATCTTTTCGGCGTCATGCGGCGCGAGTGAGGCGACGATTTTCTCAAAGCGCGGATCGCCCCGCAGCGAATCCCAGTAGGGATTGAGGCGAATATCGCCGTAGGATACTCCTCCCGGAATTATCGCGAGAGTCTTCAATTGCTCGATCGCCAAATCACGTTCGCCTGTCCAGGCACAAATCACAGCATAGAAGTAAAGAACGTCTGCACTGTCGAGAGAATCGTTCGCCGCACGCGCAAGCTCCACTGCCCGGCGCCCCTCCCGCAGCGCTTCTTCTTTTCGCCCAAGTGCCGCATCGATTAGACCCAGGATGCCGACAGCTGAAGCATCATTGGAGTCTTCGCGCAAAGTTTTCTCTTCTAGTGCACGCGCGGCGATAAAGGCGACCTGCGCAGCCGCGGCATCGCCTTTCATCCGAGCCACCAGACCTTGCACGACAGGTCTGCTGAATCGCGCACCGCCTACGGTTCTTGGATCAAGCCCTCTTGGTCCAAAACCAGGCTCTCCCATCGCGGTTGCCGCGTGCTCAGCCTCGTTCGCGTTCCGCTCGCACCAAGCGAGAAGGCCCTGGAAGTTCTCGGGCCAGGCGAGACGGCCCTGGAACTTCTCATTAAAATCATGAAGCGGTCGAAGATCCGCCCGTTCAAGGAAGTCGATGCGCGCCCGCCGCGCCCGATGCTCAACGTTGTTTGGTTCAAGGCTGATGATTCGATCAACGATTGCCCTTTCCCGGACGTAGTTTCGCATTAACTCGGTAGTTACAGCCACGCTAAGGAGAATCTTAACGTTTTGCGGATCCAGCTCTATTGCACGATCGAGCTCCCGCGCGGCTTCGTCCCAACGACCCTGCCGGCGGTCGATTAAGCCACTCCATTCAAAGACTCGCGCGTCGTTAGGCAACGTCCGCCGCGCGAGAGCAAGTTCGCGGTGGGCTTTGTCGTAGTCCAGGTAGCCATGGTAAAAGTGTACCGCCAGAGCAAGGTGTGCCTCGCCTGCATCTGGCTTGAGACGAAAAGCAGTATCGATTGCGGATTTTGCCAGCGCCAGGTCAGTCTTGGCGTCATCCTCATGAAAAGCGAGTTCATCGTGTGCCTCAGCCAGTCTGCAGTATGCGAGAAAAAAATTGGAATCACGCGCGATTGCCTGATTAAGCAATTCGACGGCCCGGAGATAATCCCTGTTTGGTTGTTCCGGCAACCCATAAAGCGGCCCGGTGTCGATCAAAGAGGCCGCCCGGACATAAAGGTCGTAGGCAGCAAGATTCTTGGTCGGCCGCTCTTGTATGGCGGCCAGTTCGCGAGCTGAGAGTTTGGCTCTAAGTCGATTTGCGATTGACTGCGCTACTTCGGTCTCGATCGCGAACACGTCACTCAAATCCCGGTCGTATTCATCGGCCCAAATGTCTTGGTCGGTGCGAGCGTCCACCAACTGCACATTCACGTGCAGCTTGCTACCAGCACGTCGCACCGTCCCTTCGAGCACGTGTGACACGCGCAGCGCCTTGCCGATCTGGCGCACATCCTGTTTGCCGCGAAATTGCATGACGCTGCTGCGGCTGATCACCTTCAGGTCGGCGATTTTCGCCAGTTTGATCAAAATGTCGTCCTGGACGCCGTCAGCAAAGAAGGCGTGCTCTTTGTCGTCGCTCATATTTTCAAATGGCAGCACGGCGATTCCAGTCACTAGCGGTTGCGGGATAAATTCAGTTTTCCAAATGATCCAGCCTGCGGCCGCTGCCAAAGCAACCAGCGACGCTGTTAGCAGCGCGCTGGTTGGATTTCGCCGCACCCATTTGGTTCCTCGCGCGAGAATTCCAGTACGCCGCGCCTGAATCGGTTCATGTCGCAACCAGCGTTCCAGATCCTCCGCGAGCGCGAGCGCCGAGGGATAACGCCGCGTCGGATCCTTCTCGAGACATTTCAAACAAATCGTCGAGAGATCGCGATCGACCTTGGGATTCCAGAGATGAGGATTGCGCGGCTCCGTCTCCAGAACGAGGCGGATCGTCTCGTAGGTCGTGCCGCCGGCAAAAGGTGGGTGACCAGTGAGCAGTTGATAGAAGACGGCGCCGAGCCCGTAGATATCGGTCGCGCTCGTGAGCTGCCCGACGTTTCCGACGGCCTGCTCCGGCGCGATGTAACTTGGGGTTCCCAGGACGTCGCGGGTCTGCGTGACCGTGCTTTCCGTTTCGACCAGGCGCGCCAACCCGAAGTCGGCCAGATGCGGTTCGCCTTGGACGTCGAGCAGAATATTTCCCGGCTTGATGTCGCGATGAATGATCCCACGCTCATGCGCGTGGTGCGCAGTGCGGGCGAGGCTGGCGATGATCTCCACCGCGCGACGGAGCGGGAGCGGTTCGCGCCTAACGAACTCATCGAGCTGTCCGCCCTCGACGAATTGCATGCTGTAGAAGCAGGCGCCGTCGTGTTCGCCAACATCGTAGATCGGCACAATCCCGGGATGTTCCAGACTCGCGGCCGCCTCGGCTTCGCGACGGAAACGTTTCAGATGCGTCTCGCTCGCCCAATGTCCGAGCCCGATAATCTTCAGCGCGACGAGCCGCTTCAGGCTTTTCTGCCGTGCGCGATAGATTACGCCCTGACCGCCGCGGCCGATTTCTTCGAGTAGCTCGTAGTCGCCAAACTCGGCCAGGATCGGCGGCGGTCCAGACTCATCGCTTTGCAGCGGATCCAATCCGGCTTCGAGAAGACAGGCCCGGCAAAACTTCGGCGTTGTTCCCTCGAAAATCTTCGCGCCGCATTTGGCGCAGACCGTCTCATCGCCGGCCTCGGACTCGGCGCGCTCTCTCGTCATCTCCATGATTAATGAAGGAAATTCGTTCACGGGTTACGTGCGCAAGACGGCGATGAGATGGCGCAGCTCATCGTCGATTTCCCCCGGGGTCGCGACCGTGTGCGCGATCTGTTCGCGCAGACATTCGCGGTAGCGCAAACGCAGGCGATGAAAGGCCTGCTTTACGGCGTTCTCGGTCATCTTCAGCTCCTGCGCGATGTCGGCCTGGGAAGGATGGCCCGGCTCATCGGTCAACAAGACCTTCAGGTAATCGAACAACTGCCCGCGGCCGGAATTACGATAGTCCTCTTCGAGTTGACCCAGAACCTGGTCGAGGACGGTGCCCGCCCACTGCCGTTCGTAGATCTGCTCGGCGGTCCGATTCTCAAACGGTTCCAGCTCGAAACGTTTCTGCTCCGCCATCTCGTCGAGCGAAATCGGCTGCTGACCGCGACCGCGCTTCTGCGTGCGGGTCTTGTTTCGTTCGTTCGAGAGGAAATGCCGGAGCGAGACGAGGAGGTAGGACCGGAGCCGCCCTTTCTCCCGGCGGGCCGTGGAAAAATCTCGACGCTCCAGCCAGGCGGCGAAAAATTCCTGGGTCAGGTCTTTGGCTTCCTCGATCGGGTGCCCTTCGCGTCGAATGAAGGCATAGAGCGGGAGCCAATAGGTGCGGCAAAGCGTTTCCAAAGCAGCATCCGCCGCGGGCGAGGGACTCTGGGCCGCGAGCACCACGCTCCAACGCGTGGTGGCGAAGATGGGGCCGCCGCCTTCGGCATCGAGGGCTGGTCCGGGACAGTTCATGGGGAAGCGTGGAGTTTCGATTTCCTGCGATTGCGCGGAATTTTAGCAGGTCGCAGGTCCAATGGAAGACTTATTCCCCGGGTTCGCCGGCCATGAGCGCGCCGTGCTCGGTGAAGACGCGGGGAAGCTTCCGGCGGCCACCGCGGCCCGCCTTTGATATCGCAATTTGCGATATCAAACTGGCGAATTCAGCTGGAGTGAGGAGGAAGAAAAAATCTTCCGGAAAGCGCTTCAGATTACGTTTCACCGCTTCGTTGAAACGCCCCGTCGTGACTCCGTAAATTCGCGCCAGGTCGGAATCGAGCACGACCTTTTCTCCACGAATGGTCAGAATGGGAATCGGCGACGTCTCCGTCGCTGCGGGTAAGCTCATCGCCGGTCTTAACCCATGTAATAACCGCCGTTCACATTGAGCACGTGACCGGTGATGTAGCTCGCCATCGGCGATGCGAGGAAAAGCGCCGCGTCCACGATCTCGTGCGCGTCGCCGAGCCGGCCCAGCGGAATCTGTTTCTTGAAATTCTCCGTCACCTCCTCCGGCATCCCCTTGCTCATGCCGACATCGATAAAGCCCGGCGCGATCGCGTTGACGGTGATCTGTTGCCGGGCGAATTCGCGGGCCGAGACCTTGGTCAGGGCAATGATCGCCGCTTTGCTCGAGGAATAATTCGCCTGCCCGAAGAGCCCCATCTGGCCGCTGACCGAGGAGAGGTTGATGATGCGCCCGCCCGGGCGCAGAACCGCGGCGGCCTTTTGCGTGACGTTGAACGTGCCCGTGAGATTCACGCGGATGACGCTTTCGAATTCCTCGAGAGTCAGCTTCTTGATCGTGCGATCGCGGATGATCCCGGAGTTGTTCAGGAGAATATCGAGTCCGCCAAATTTGCCCGCAATCTCCTTCATCATCGCCTCGACCTGGTCCGGTTTGGTCACATCGCAATCGACCACGAGCGGGTCCTTCAACTCAGCCGCCACATTGGTCGCATCCGTTTTATTCGTCCCTTCCGGGTCGCCGATGAAATTGACCACGCAGCGGGCCCCGCGCGCCCCGAAGGCCTTAATCATTTCCGCGCCGATGCCGCGCGAGCTACCGGTGACGAGCACGACTTTGCCAGTGAAATCAAGAGGATCAGTCATGGCGCAAGGTGAACCGGTTGGAAAAACCTTCAACCGCCGCCGTAGGTTTCTGGGGAGCGCACGCGCCTCGCGTGCTCTTTGCGGCGCCTCGCCGCAAACACTTGGGGGACGCGGCGTCCCAGGAAAAAGTGCGTGATGGCGAGGCGCCATCCCCAGCACGCGAGGGCGCGTGCGCGCTTCCGCAGAGCAGTCGCTCTGCGTTCCCGGAAATGTTGCCCACGCGATGTTTGTCGTTAGTTTGCGCTCGCATGGCTTTACCCGTCCGCATTCTCACCGCTGTTCCGATTTGCGATGGCCACGACAGCGCCATCAACACGATCAACCTCGAGTTCATCCGGCACGGGATCGAGGTGGTCTATCTGGGTTTCCATCGTTATGCGGGCGACATCGTGCGGGCCGCCATCCAGGAAGATGTGGGGGCCATCGGCATTTCGAGCTACAACGGCGGTCACATCGATTTCTTTGCCGAGGTCGTCAGGCAATTGCGCCGCCAGGGCGCGGGCGACATCGCCGTTTTCGGCGGCGGCGGGGGCACAATCACCTATGACGATGCCCGCCTCATGAAGCGGCAGGGGGTCGATCAGATTTTCTTTGCCGGCACCTCCCTGACCGAGATGGCGGATTACGTGCGGAAGCATTACGGCAAACCGCGCAAGAAACGCCCGGCGAAAAGCCGCAGCGATCTGGTTCTCGCTCGTGAGCTGACGAAGATCGAAGACGCTTTCACGAACGGGAAAGGGCCGAAAAAGAGCCGTGAATCGAGAAGCGGGAAGCGGGAATCGAAAGTCATCGGCTTCACCGGCCCGGGGGGCGCGGGGAAGACGACCCTGATCGACGAACTCGTCCTGCGTTTCCTGCAAAACGAGCCGAAGGCGCGGATCGCGATTTTGTCGCACGACCCGAGCGTGGTCGGCGAAGGGGCATTGTTAGGCGATCGCGCCACCATGATCAATTCGCAGGATGACCGCGTCTTCATGCGCAGCATGGCGACTCGCGGACAGGCGGGGGGATTATCGCCCGCGACCGAGAGTTGCCTCACTCGCCTGACGAAGGCGGATTTCGATTACGTCTTTATCGAAACGGTCGGGACCGGCCAGGAGGCGCTGCCGTTCCGGAGCAAGTTGATTGATCAAACCGTCCTGGTGATGAATCCTGATTACGGCGCGCGTTTGCAGTTGCAGAAGATCGTCATGCTCGACGTGGCCGACATCGTGGTCGTGAATAAGACCGATCTCGACCGGGCCAAGGCCGCGCTTTCCGAGATCGAGCATCGCCTGACGCAAAACAAACGGAAGCAACAACTGGTCGCGACGGTCGCGAAACGCCATCGCGACAGCGGGGTGGACGAATTGTATGAGATGATCACGGTGAATTCGAAAGGGGAGAAGAAATGAGCAAGCTGGGAGCAGTCGTTGAGTCGGTCGAGAAGCACGAAAAGTTCGTCCTTGAACAGGTGAAGCGCGCGCGGACGGATGAAAAATTCGGACGCGAGATGACGGAGCGCTGGAAGAAGCTTAAGGCCGAGATTCCGATCGGGCGGGCGCCGACCGGGTTGCCATTGCCGCGTCTCGCGTTGCCGGAGATCGATGAGCCGGGCGAGATCGCGCGTTATCTTTTCGGCGACGGTTTACCCGGGGAATTCCCCTATCTGAACGGGGCCTATCGCGAGATGTATCTCGAGCCGCTGGAGGAAATCGAAACCGGCAGCTACCGCAAATCGCCTAACGGGAGCAATGGCCATCGCACAAAATCGAATGGCGCCAAACCCAGGAAGGTCGAGCAGGAGGAACCGACCCGTCTCTTCTCCGGCCTCATGCTGGCCGAGGATACGAACAAGCGGTTCCATTTCCTGAGCGCGCACCAGCGTTCCAAGCGTCTCAGCACCGCCTTCGACGGTCCGACCCTCTACGGGATCGACTCCGACGCCGACGGAGTGATGGGCAAAGTGGGCGAGGGGGGCGTGGCGGTCGACACGGTCGAGGACATGGTCCGGCTCTATGACGGTTTTGAAGTCGGGGCGCCGAATTTTTCCGCCTCGATGACGATCAGCGGTCCGGCTCCGATCATCATGGCGATGTACATCGCGGCCGCCAAACGCCGCTTTGGTCCGAAAGTGGTGCCGAATCTGCGCGGCACGATCCAGGCCGACATTTTCAAGGAAGTCCAGGCGCAGAACGAGACCATTTTCCCGACTGAAGCGTCCCTTCGTTTCCTCTGCGACATGATCGAATGGACGACCGCGCACATGCCGCGGTGGTACCCGGTTTCGATCAGCGGTTATCACATTGGGGAAGCCGGCTCGACCCCGGTGCAGCAGGCCGCTTACACGCTTTCGAACGGTTTCGCCTACGCCGAGATGCTGGCGGCCCGCGGGGTGCCGGTCGATCAATTCGCGCCGCGTCTCTCTTTCTTCCTCGATTGCGGACTCGATGTCGAATACATCGCGCTCTCGCGCGTTTCGCGAAAAATCTGGGCGATTGGAATGCGGGATGTTTTTGGGGCCAGCCCGCGCGGTCAGATGTTCAAGCTCCACACCCAAACGAGCGGCCGCTCTCTGATCGCAGCCGAATTCAAAAACAACCTAACGAGAACCGCCGCGGAGCTGATGCTGGCCTACATGAACGGGACCAACTCGTGCCATTCGAACAGCGCCGACGAGCCCTTCACGACTCCGAGCGAGGAATGGATCCGGCTCGCCGCCCACGGCCAGGCCATCCTGCTCGAGGAGTCCGGCATCTTTAAACACACCATGAACATGCTGAGCGGCTCGCCCGGTATGAAGGCGGTCGAGCGCGCGGTGGAAAAAGCGATCCTGGAAGAATTCCGCGAGATCGAGTCGTTAGGCGGAGTCATGGGCGCGGTCGAGAATCGCTATCAGCGCAGCCAGATCCAGAACGCCGCCCATCGCTACGAGCAGCAAATCTACGACGGCACCCGCCCGATTGTCGGTCTGACCCGTTATCGCGACCCAAACGAAGAGCCTCCCGAGATCGAACTGGCGCGCACCCCGCGCAAGAGACAGGAACTGCAGGTCAACCGCCTGAAGAAGTTCAAGCAGACAAACGCCGGCAAAGCGGGCAAAGCGCTCGACAAGCTGGCTGCGGTAGTCGAGAGCGGTGGAAACACCTTCCCGGCCCTGCTCGAAGCGGTCGAAGTCTGCTCGTTAGGCCAAATCACCGCGTGCCTGCAGGAGCTGGTCGGCCGCTTCCGGCCGATGGTCTAATCGAACGTGGGAGGGGCCTTTGTGCCCCGATTGGTGGCAGCATGTCAGATCCCCATTCCAAGAACCTGCGTCTTCACCGACTGAGCGATGTTTCCTGGACATTCTTCGTCACGAAATCGCTGCGACCAAAGAAAGCGGTGCTTGGTCCTGAACAGCGTAAGATGATTGTCGACGCCTTTGCATTCGCGGTGGAACGAGAGCGCATCTATCTCCGCGGGTTCGTTGTCATGCCGAGTCACTGGCATGCTCTCATCGGGCTCCGCGAGCCCTGGACGCTGCCGAGGTTTATGCATTCGTTGATGAGCCACGTCGGAGCGACGACCGCAGCGCATCTCAAGAACCAACAAACCGCCTGGCAGGATGGCTACTATGAGACGCTGATTAAGACCGCGCGGCAGTTCACCTACGTCGCGATCTACATCGAGGAAAATCCGGTGAAGAAAGGGTTCGTCGCCATGGCGGCGGAATGGAGGGAGAGCAGCGCTTTTCGCAAAGATCTGGTTACCGATCCGTGGCCCTGGGTGTTTGATTCCTAGGTTCCCAGTGCCGGCGATCGGGGCGCAAAGGCCCCTCCCACATTGGCCAAATTGCCCACAGTGCGAATGCTAGCGCGCAGGGTGCAGGCGGATATTTTCTTTATAGAAAACGGTGCAGCGTCGATCGGCGATGCGCCCGGGTTTGATCGAGAGGAGGACGCCGCTTGCGTCGCGCTTGATCGTGCCGCTCCCTGAATTGCCGGCGCTGTCGGTGAAAGTGAATTTGAGCGTGCTCTGATCGACGACTTTGGCCGGTCCGTTGCCCTGCGGCGCGCAGCCGTGGCCATCGTTGTAGACCGCGTCGAAATCAACCGAGATGGTCTCGCCTTCCTGCAGGATGTTGAGCTGAAAGACCGCCTGCCCGTTGAGGTATTTTTTGTCGGTATAATTGCCCGTCCAGCTTGCTCCCGTGGCGAGTGCAGAAACGGCCAGGGCGGCGGTGAGGAGAAGCGCGGAGAACCATCCAGTTTTCATGCCCCGAGGCTGAAGACTTCGCTCCGAAAAAGCGAGCTGAAAATTGCCTAACGACCGAGCTCAGGCTTTGCGGGTCCGCTCGCCCTGCTCGATCAACTTCCAGAATTCTCTCGTCTTCCCGAGTTGATCGTCTTCCGCCATTGGCAGTTTGCTCCGGAAAAGGAAGTCCCGCAGCGTGTTCTTGTGCAGAACGCGGTGGACGGTCACGCCCTCGGGGCTGCGCTCGAAGTAGATGCGATAATCTTTCGCCCGATAACGATGGAGTCTTTTTCCCTCGCGTTCGATCACCCCAAAGCGGCTGGAGTCAAGGTTGTCGAGGTCTTCGGGCAGGATCTGGAATTCAGCCAGCAAGTCGAGCTGGAGCGTCTTGGGCAAGGCGGCCATCTCCGCCGCGCTCAATTCGTTGAAGATGATCTGGAACATCTCTTCCTCACAGATACATCCGCCGCACCCGACTGCCAATCCCGGTGAAAATGTCCCACGCAATCGTGCCGGCGCGCTCCGCCACTTCCGCGACCAGAACTTCCTCGTCGCCCTGTTGCCCGATGAGGACAACTTCGTCGCCCAGGCGCACCTCGGTAACGGCGCTCACATCGGCCATCATCAAGTCCATCGTGATCCGGCCGAGGAGCGGGCAGCTTCGACCGCCGATCAGGACCGCCCCGCCCCGATTGGAAATCGCGCGCGGATAACCATCGGCATAACCGGCGCTGATTGTCGCCACCCGGGTCGGCCGCGTGGTGACAAAGGTGCGGCCGTAGCTCACGCTCCGTCCGGCGGGCAGATCGCGCAGGAGGGTGACGCGCGACTTCAGATTCATGACCGGGCGCAGATGTTTCTGTTCGTTAGGCAAAGGCGAAGCGCCGTAGAGGATGAGCCCGGCGCGGACGAGATCGAAGCGGTGCTGCGGGAAGCCAAGAATCCCGGCGCTGAGCAGGACGTGCACCTTGTAGGCGCCGGGCACGCGGGCGCGCATTTGCCTGACGAGTTGCTCGAACTTGCACCAACTCCGCTTCGGTATGGGCGGCGTCTTCGTCCGCCGCCGGGAGATGGGTCGAGACGCTGTGGATCGTGAGGTTGGAAACGCCGGCGATTTTTTCCAGTTCGGCGATGGCGTCGTCCTTCCAGCAACCCATCCGGCCCATCCCGGTGTCGATCGCGAAGTTGATCCCGCTCGGATTGCCGACGAAGGCCCGCGCTTCTGCAAAATCGGAAACCGAGGGGATGAATCCCTGCGCGCAAATCTCCGCTCGTTCCTCCGGAAGCGCCGGTCCGAGAATCATGATCGGGTGCGAGAGCCCACTGCCGCGCAGCTCGAGCGCCTCGTGCAGATTGGCCACGCCGAATAACTCCGCTTCCTCGCGCAAGGCCCGCGCGACTTCGATCATCCCGTGGCCGTAGGCGTTCGCTTTCACGACCGCGAGGAGCGCGGCCTCGGCCCCGACCCGTTCCCGCGCCACGCGCGCGTTGTGGCGCAACGCGGCGGTATCCACTTCCGCCCAGCAACGTTCTGCAATCGGCGAATTCATTTTCGTGGAGTCGTGATGTAGGGCTCGCGCAGATAGATCGGTTCGAGCGGCCGTTCCGTGCCCCAATCGTGGCCGCTCGCCAGTTCCACCAGACGCAAGGCGGATGGATTCTCCACCATCACATGGGCAAACGGCGGCAACGGCTGAGTGGCGACGACCGGGAGGTGCGGCGCTTCACTCATCCGACGCTCGGTCTCCTCCGCGCTCGCCAGCGTCGGCCCTTCGAGACAGCGGCCCTCCTTCACGTGGGCAAAGAAAAACGAATTCCGGCGCGCGTCACCGACGAAAAGATATTCCGCGCGCTCGACCGCGCAGATCGAGGGCAGGCCGAGCAGCCGCGCTCCGGCGGCGAGCTTCAAACCCAGCGCGGTCGCGATCGCGATCCGGACGCCGGCATACGATCCCGGCCCGAGACCGACGACGATCAGGTCGGGGTGTCCGAACTCCTGATAAATTGCGCTCAGGTTTTCGTAGAAAAATCCAGAGTCTTTCCGATCGGCGGGGAAGGCGCGCAAATCCCGCTCCCCTTCCTCATCGCAAAACGCGACGCTCCCGACGGGCGAAGAAAGTTCGAGGGCGAGCACCTTCATTTTTCCTCCTCGACGATGGCGCGTTGCCCTTCGCTCAGGGCGTTGATCCGCAGCCAGCGGGTCCGGGCGGGAAACACCTGCGGGAAACGATCGGCCCATTCCACGACCGAGACGCCGCCTTCCTCGAGGTAATCGTCAAACCCGATCTGATCGATTTCCGACGGTTGTTCGAGCCGGTAAAAATCGAAATGGAAGACCGGCAGCCGGCCCCGGCGATATTCGTGCACGAGGGTGAAAGTGGGGCTGGTCGCTTCCTCCGCGCTTTCGAAAGCCTGGAGCAGGCCTTTGACGAAATGCGTCTTGCCGGCGCCGAGATCGCCAACCAGCGCCACCACGTCGTTAGGCGCGAGCGCGCCCGCCCAGTCGCGCGCAAACGCCACGGTTTCGGCCACGCTATTGGAAGTGAAGGAAGCCATGGAAGGAGTGACGAGTGATGGGTTCCGCCGCGCCGGATTCGTCCGGCGGCGAAGACGAGAGACGAGTGAGACGGCCGATCCGGGTGAGCGGGAGGCGCGGGAATTTTTTGCCCCACTTTTTTTCCAGCGCCGGGGCGTCGTTAGGCGAAAGCGCGAAGAGCAATTCGTAGTCCTCGCCGTCGTTGATCGCCTGCTCGATCGAAGACCCGCGGTGGCGCGGCAAAGCCGCCGCGTCGATCTCAAAACCAACTTCGCTCGCCGCCGCCAGACGCGGCAGGTCGGCCCCGAGGCCGTCGCTCAGATCCATCATGGCGTGGAGGCGGAAATGGGCCGTCAGCCAGCGGGCTTCCTCGATCCGGGGGATGAACTTCAGGTGTTTGCCGCGAATCGATCCGCCCAGACGCCCCGTGACGAAGAGGGCATCGCCTGATTTCCCGCCACGGCGCGAGACCCAGCGATCCTTCTCCACGCTCCCCAGAGCGCTGATGGAAATGACCGCCGGACCATCGGTGCCGCTCGTTTCTCCACCGACGATGGCGACCTGGAAGCGATCCGCCACCCGCTCCAGCCCGCGATAAATTTCCTTGGTCCAGCGCGCGGCGCGATCCGGTGGCACGATCAGGGTGACGAGGGCAAACTGCGGCCAACCGGACATGGCGGCAAAATCGCTCAAGGTGCGCGCCATCGCCTTCCAACCGACGGCGGATGGCTTCTCGTTAGGCCGAAAATGCACCCGCTCGACGACGCAATCGGTCTTGAGCAGGAGGAGCCGGCCTTTCTCCGGCGCCGCGAGCACGGCGCAGTCGTCGCCCGGGCCCGCGAGGACGTCCGGACGCGTTTTCAATCCGGAGATCAGCCGCGCGATGAGCCGATCCTCGCCCACCTCGCGCAATTTCATTGCGGGAGGAGATTGGGGAAAGCGAGCGCGCTGAGGGAAAGGAAATTGAAGAGGGCGTGCATCGTCATCGAAACGAGAATGGAGCCGCTCCATTCATAAGCGAGCGTGAAACATCCGCCGAGGACAAAGAGCGGGAGCAGACTCGGCAAGTGGACGTGGACGGCGCCGAAAAGGAGCGCATTGAGGAAGAGACCGGCGCCGCGCCCGAGGTAACGCTTGAGCACGCCGTAGAGGAAGAAGCGGAAAATGAATTCTTCGGCGAAAGGGGCGACCGTGATCGCGAGAACGATGATCAGGATCCGCTGCTGGAGTGTTTCCGAGCCGGTAAACATTTCGATGATCTGCTGTCTGCCCGCCCCCTCGCCGAGGAACCAGCGTGAGATCCCATCGGCCATGAAAAGGAGCGGATAAGCGGCGAAAAGCAGGACCGCAGCCGTGCTCACGATCCGGCCGAAACCGAGCCGGGAAAATCCGCCTAACGACACGACATTGAAGCCGCGCAAATGGAGAAGGATGGTCAGAACGAGGACGGTCCCGAGAGAAAATCCGCCCGTGATGAGAAGATCGCTCGTGCGGAAAACAGCGTGCTCGATTCGGGCCGCGGCCAGGACATTGAGGACAAACCAGCCGATGAGGAGGAGAGCGGCGACCGCCTCCGGCAAACCAAGCTCCTTTTCGCCCAGGGCCGGCGCCCCGTTCCCCCGCACCGCGACCTGACGAAAGAGCGAGAGGTAAACGTAGAGGCCCGCGACGACGAGCAGCGTGTTGATCAGGCTGTCGAACATCTCGCTCTGGGATCGTTAGGGGGCGTAGAAGCTGGGTAGAAAATAGGCGCGCCCGCTCTCCAGTTGCGGAGTGAGCTGCCCGGGAAGTGAGAGTTCGATTTTGGTGTCGCCGCTCTTCGTCAGCATGCGGAAAACGCGGCCGAGGCTGAAAGGCGGACCGTATTTCACGATCTTCGCGTCAGGCGCATGGCCGAGTTCTTTCGCCTTGGCGTAGGCGTCTTCGATCTGGCCGAGGCCGTCGATCAACTTGTTGTCGAGCGCGTCGCGCCCCGAAAGAATTCGCCCGTCCGCGATCCCGTTGCGCAGGGTGTCGGCGGGAATGTTGCGTTCCTTGGCCACGATCCCGAGAAATTTCTCATAGGTCGCCATGACGAAGCTCTGGATATAGGCCCGCTCCTCCTCGGTAATGGGCCGCGCACCGTTGAGCATGTCTTTGAATTTCCCGCTTTTGAAAACGACCGAGGCGAGCCCGATTTTGTTAAAGAGCTGCTCGTAATTGAGGGTCTGAATAATGACGCCGATGCTGCCCGTGATGCTCGTCTCGTTCGCCATCAAATATTTTCCGCCGCAGGAAACGTAGTAGCCGCCGGAAGCGGCCAGCGATTCCATGTAGACGACGACCGGCTTCGTCGCCCGCGTCTTGGCGACCGCGTGATAGATCATGTCGGAGGCGGTCACTTCGCCGCCGGGCGAATCGACCTCGAAGACAACTGCGCGCACCTTGTCGTCCTGGCGCGCCTGCT
The DNA here is from genome assembly GCA_963772915.1 of uncultured Verrucomicrobiae bacterium. Lineage (GTDB taxonomy): Bacteria > Verrucomicrobiota > Verrucomicrobiia > Chthoniobacterales > UBA10450 > Palsa-1392. The sequence goes on along the minus strand of CAVYZI010000004.1, from coordinate 544,192 downwards.
CAAATTCCCAGCGCAGATCGTCCACCATCGACTCGCCCACATTGCCGTTCACGCCCGTGCTGATGAGACCGCGGAGCGAGATGACGGCGATCTTGTCGGAGCTGCCGCTGGTGCCGCGCTCGACGATCATCTCGCGAAAACGGGGACGGAACTCGACGTCGCCACCACCGGTCTCGAGTCGGCGAAAAGCGGTGGCGGCCAGGAAGATGTTCACCAGCAGGCTGGCGCAGAGCGCGACGAAGAGAAAAACGCTCAGACACCCCAGTTTGTTATTCGCCGCCATGCCCGGATGAAATCGCCGAAGATTGGCGGAGGCACAAGCGCTTTTCCGGTGAAAACCGGGCTTTATTCGGGCTGGCAGGGAAGTTGCTCTAGAGTCTGGTAATTATGACACCGTTAAATCCAAGCGGCCATCTGGCGAAGAGCGAAGCCGCGGTTCGCCCGCGGCGGAAGACCCGGACGAAGGTCGCCAAGCGCCGTCCGAAGAACGCAACCGCGGAGGACGGCGAGGTGATCCGCCCCGCAGTCGGCACCCTTTCCCGCACCAAGACCCTTCTCCTCGCCGCGCTCAAAGTCTGGGAACTCAAAAACGGCATCCGCGACTAGGCGGCCGCGATGATTCTGATGTAGAGGCGACCGTGTCGGCCGCTCTGGAGGGACCGTCCGCCTCGGGCGGGTATCGTCCGAGTTCCTCACCCGCTCATTTTTCCACCGGCTGGTGGTGGGTTCGCTCCCAGGCCGACACCTGCCCCCGCCGCTTTCATCGCTTGAGGTCATGTCGGCCCAAGTCGCCTCCGCCTGGAGTCGGCGAAAAAACGAGCGAACTTGATCGTTGACGCGGATTAAGCGCGTCGTCACCATCCGTCGAATAGATCTGAAGCTGGCGCGGACGTTGAGCCTGGGGGCTTCCACCCTCTTTCAGACCTGCGGTCGCAGTCACGTCCCCGGGTGAAAGAATCAGCCATGAAAAAGCTCCTCTGTGTTCTCGCCGTGACCGCGCTGCTCGTCGCGTGCGAGCAAAAGATCGAAACTGCAGCTCCTGCTGGATCAGCCACCCCGGCTACGACCGAGGAGGCCGCGCCGCCACCACCGCCAGCGACTGCGAAAGTGGAAACGAAGAGCGATGAGCCCATGGAACTGCCGGCGGAAGGGCCTGCGGCGGACGAAACACCCTCGCCAGAAGCGGCGCCTTCGACCCCGAAGACCGCCCTCAAACCGATCGTGAAGATCTATTTTGCGACCGACCGGCTTCCCAGCGGCAATCATGGACCCTCCAAATTCTTCGGAAAGGAATGGAACAAAAATGGCGATCATCTTGTCACCGGTGTTTTGGAGGTTTCGATCCCGCCTTCACATAAGGAGGGCAAAGTGGAGCGCCCGCTTCATATCTTTACCTACGAGCTCAAGGAAAACCCGGAGAAGCACGTCGTTTTAACCGGGCTGCAAGTCCTGCCCTCGAACAAATTCTACGAGCAAATGCGCGGCGATTTTGATGCCCTTGCGCCCCAGAAGCGATCGGCGTTGGTCTTTATCCACGGTTTCAACGTGACCTTCGACGCCGCGGCCTACACCACGGCGCAGTTGGCCTTCGATCTTCATTTCGACGGCGTCCCGATGATGTATAGCTGGCCCTCGCAAGGCCTGCTCCGCGCCTATGATGGCGACGAGGAAGCCGCCAACTGGAGCCCGCCGCATTTACAGAGCTTCCTCGAACGCGTGGCCCGCGAGTCAGGCGCGGTCCGCATTCACCTCATCGCCCACAGCATGGGGAACCGGGTCATGACCGCGGCGCTGAAGGAAATCGGTCGGGAACCGGATATTCAACCGATGTTCGAAAACGTCATCATGGCCGCGCCAGACGTGAACGCTTATACCTTCATGGATCAGTTGTGGCCCCAGGTGAAAAAAGCCGCCCGGCATTTTACCCTTTACGCCTCGTCGGATGACAAGGCGTTGGTCGCCTCCAGGGACGCGAAAGGCAAAGCTGACTTCACCCGCCTCGGCGAAGGCGGTCCCCACATCTTTGTCATTCCGGGACTGGACACGATTGATGCCTCCGGCATTGACACCAGTCTGCTCGGCCATTCCTACGTCGACACCTGCGCGCCGGTCATAAAAGATCTCGAGCTGCTCATCGAAGACGGACTCGCGCCCTTGCCGCGCGGATTGCGCGACCGGCAAAAGCAGGGTCTCGCCTATTGGGCCTTTCCCTCGAACTGATGATCGGTAATTGATATCGCGCGTGACTCGGCGCGACGAACTGGAGCCGGCGTTTCAGTCATTGAACATCAGCCCGGGAAGACAATTGCAACGGCGCTGAAGAAGCAGGTCCCGGGATATACCGGTTTCGGCCTTGTGCGCCAGGTGGGGTGCGCTGGGTGAAATTCGTCAAGAGCAGCACTTCGGACCCTCGAATCAGCGAATTTCACAAAATGAGGTCTGTCTATCGCAAAAAACGCGGGGACAGCGAAAAGCGAAGCCGCACAATTTCGCCATCGAACCGATCTGGATCTGGCGCGGACGCTTGACCTGGGGGCTTCCGCCCCTCTTTCAGACCTGAAGTTGTTGCTACAACCACCAGGTGAAAGGAACGAACGAGATGTATTCACCAAGCAAGATCATAAGAATCATCGGTCTCATCGGCGTATTCGTTTTTGTTGCCCTCTCGCCCACAGCGCGAGCGGTTGATCCACCACCCGACGGAGGATACCCCTACGACAATACTGCTGAGGGAGAGGATGCGCTGTTCAGTCTCACTACGGGCATCAGCAACACGGCTGTTGGCTCGAACGCGCTTTACAGCGACACCACGGGTGGCGCCAACACTGCGATCGGACCTTACTCTCTCCACAACAACACAACCGGCGAACTCAACACGGCCGTTGGGCCGAGTGCTCTCTACAGCAACACCACCGGATACGGCAACGCGGCGGGCGGCGCGAATACCCTCGCGTCTAATACAACCGGTTACTACAACACCGCCTTCGGCTATGCTGCCCTCTCGAACAACACAACCGGCTTCTACAACACCGCCATCGGTCATCTGGCGCTTCTGATGAACACGACCGGCCATTGGAACACCGCCTTCGGAGAGAGTGCCGCTTATTTGAGCACAGCCGACGCCAACACGGGCATCGGTCATCTGGCGCTCCGTTTCAACACCACGGGCGGCTACAATACGGCCGTCGGTTTTCTTGCCTTGGAAAACAACACCACCGGGAGCGGCAATATCGCGCTGGGTCAATTTGCTGGGTATAATCTCACGACGGGCGGCGACAATATCGATATCGGCAACCCTGGGATTGCAGATGAATCCAAAACCATTCGCATAGGCAATAACCAGACTGCCACTTTTGTCGCTGGTATTCGCGGGGTGCCAATCGCGGGGGGCACAGCAATTGGCGTCGATTCGAATGGGCAACTGGGGGTGAGACCTTCCTCGGCGCGATTCAAGGAGGCGATCAAGCCAATGGACAAAGCGAGCGAGGCGATTTTCTCGCTTCAACCGGTCACCTTCCGCTATAAGAAGGCTCTCGACCCAGCGGCCCAGCCGCAGTTTGGCTTGGTGGCCGAGCAAGTGGCCAAGGTCGATCCTGATCTGGTGGCGCGCGATGCGGATGGAAAGCCGTTCACGGTTCGCTACGACGAAGTGAACGCCATGTTGCTCAACGAATTCCTCAAGGAGCATCGCACGGTTCAGGAATTGAAAACCACTGTCGCACAACAGCAGGCTCAAATTGAGGCCCTGACGGCAGATCTCAAAGCACAGGCGACGCAAATCCAGAAGGTGACCCGCCTGAGGCGGGTTGAGGTGACCCAGGCTCCTGTTCCGCGTGTGGTGGCGAACGATTAATCGATTGTTGGCCTGAGGCGACGGGGTCGAGCCGGCCTTTCAGGCGTTGAAGATCGGCCCGCAAGACGATTGCGGCGCGGCGCGGCGCGATTACTTTGCCACGCCCGGCGCCCATAGCTCAGCCGGATAGAGCATCGGATTTAAATTGCCTAACGAATTCGCGCTGTTTTGCACAGCTTTGCAAAATCGCATTTCACGAGGGAGGAATGGCGCGGAATCGTTACGCAGCTTTGCAAGGTTTCGCTTCGAAAAATCGTCTGACCGTAGAAAACGACCGTAGAATCTCGAGCCGCGGCCCGCTTGCATCTCAGCCGCCTTTCGAATGCAAGCGACTGCACCCGCTGCGAATTGTGCTGCACCCCAGCTCGCCAGGCCGACTTTGCGGTTGGCGTCGGTTCCAACAATCTGAACGCCGGCTTGGTTAACCATCAGTGCCAGGTTGACCGGACATCCCGGAGGTGGCTGGTGTTCCAGTCCGAAATTGCGACTCGCGACAAAATCGAACCGCTCCAGGTTGCGCGCGCTGTCGAGGGTCCTCGACGGTAAGTTTTCCCCACTTGTTAGGTGATCGCCTCTGCTAGCAGGCAAAGCAACTCGTACATGACGGTCGCTGCAAGGAGGGAGGTCCCTCCCGTTGGATCGAACGGGGGTGCCACTTCGACCACATCCGCTCCCATCAAAGGGACACCTCGAAGCGCGCGCAGGAGTGTGAGAATCTCGGCCGACGTCAGACCGCCTATCTCGGGCGTTCCTGTCCCAGGCGCGAAGGCCGGGTCGATGCTATCGATGTCGAACGACAGATATGTGGGCTGGCCGCCCGCGATCCGAATGGCCTCCTGTGCCACGGCCTCTACGCCCACCCGCGTCACCTCATCCATGAACACGACGCGCATCCCACTTGCGGCGGAGTAGTCCCATCCCTCCGTCGAGTTCTGCGCACCACGGATCCCGATCTGTATCGTTCGGTGAGGGTCGACGAGTCCCTCCTCAACCGCTCTGCGAAACGGTGCGCCGTGGCTATAGCGCGATCCCATGAACTCGTCCCACGTGTCCGTATGGGCATCGACGTGAATCAAGCCTACCGGCCCGTCGGAAACCAACCCTCGGAGCACCGGTAGAGTGACGGAGTGGTCACCTCCTACGGCCACGGTGCGCGCGCCCGCCGTCGCGAACCTGGAGATGAACTTTTCGATGTCCTCATGGGCGGACTCAGGCTGATAGAGGCGCGTGAACGGCACGTCGCCGCCGTCGCCCACTCGACACAACTCATAGGGATTCACACGGGACGCAGGGTGGATCGCGCGCATCATGCTCGACGCGTTGCGGACCTCCCGGGGCCCATGTCGTGCGCCCGGGCGATTCGTGACCGCTCCGTCGTAGGGAATCCCGACCAGGGCGATATCGAACTCCGCCGGATCATCGATCAGCGGAGTCCGCATGAAAGTGGGAATGCCCATGTAGCGCGGTGCCAACATCGGGTCGTGGCGGTTATCCGCCTCGCGTTCACTCACCTCCATCACCCCCTAGGAAAATCGCCGAACACGTCGATGATCCTACCCAGACTGGCCCCATGCCTACAATCTCAAATTGGTCGATCGGAAAAGCGGCCCGGCACCGTTATTCTTGGCCGGCGGAGTCGGGAAGGCCTGCTCCTTACTGATTTTGAACTGCTCTGATCGCGCGGTGTCCTTCCGCAATTGACCTGTTTTGATTCTTGCGAGGCGAAGCCATGGACCTTCAAGCGCATAAGCCACAGCCAAAATCCCTCCGCTGACCTGCAGCAATCTCGACGGAGCGGAGGTGGGACAAGGCGTTCTTCTTGGTTCGGTATTGCGCGTCCGCTTTGCATCGGGCGCTGCAAACGTTGGCTCAACGCCTGGAGCCTCAACGGAGCCGCGCCCATTCGACGCGCCTCGCGCAAGGCGAAGTCGCCTAAACAATGCGATGCAGCCAAAGCCGCCGTTTCAGACGTTGAAGATCGGCCCGGATGACAATTGCGGCGCGGCGCGGCGCGATTACTTTGCCTCGCCCGGCGCCCATAGCTCAGCCGGATAGAGCATCGGATTTCTAATCCGACGGTCGGAGGTTCGAGTCCTCCTGGGCGCGCGCTTTCCGCTCCCGCGCGCACGATTTCGCCGATCAAACAAAGATTTGTTTGCATCGCCGCGACCGGATTGATAACGCTCGTGATCGTCGGGTGTCGGCTGCAGCAAACCAGTCGGGCAGCATGAAATCGTTGACCGTTCTCGATCCGCAATCGCCGCAGGCGCGCGCGATTTATCATCTCGCGATTGTCTCGGGCATCATCTTTGCGCTCATTTTCGTCCTCGTTACCGGGATGATTGTTTTCGCGCTCATGCGCTATCGCTGGCGCGAAGGGCGCGGCCGATCCGAGGCAGGTCGCCGGGAACAAAACGGTGGAGATGGTCTGGACCGCGATCCCGTGCCTGATCGTGGTCGCGCTCGTTCTTCTCACCTGGCAATCGATGAACGCATCCGATCCGCCGGCGCCGGCGACGCCCGACATCGTCGTCACCGGTCATCAGTGGTGGTGGGAGGCGCGTTATCCGAAATCGGGCGTGGTCACGGCGAACGAAATTCACATTCCTGCCGGCACGCCGGTCTCGATCCGGCTCGAATCGGCGGATGTGCTGCATGAGTTCTGGGTGGCGCAGTTGACCAGAAAAATGGCGACCGTGCCGGATCATCCGAATCACATCTGGATTCAGTCGGATCAGCCCGGGACCTATCTCGGGGTCTGCTCGGAATTTTGCGGGACGCAGCACGCCTGGATGCATTTTCTCGTCGTGGCGGAAACGCCGGAGCAATTCGCGGCCTGGGAGCAGGCGCAACTGGCGCCGGCGAAAATTCCGGCGAGCGGGAACGCGGCGCAGGGGCTCGCGCTTTTTCAGGAACATAGCTGCATGAATTGCCACGCGATCAAGGGCACGGCGGCGGCGGCGCAGGTCGGCCCGGACCTGACCCATCTGGCGAGCCGAAAAATACTCGCCGCCGGGGTGGTCGAGAATACGCCGGCCAATCTGCGCCGCTGGCTGACCGATCCGCAGCAGATCAAGCCGGGGGTGAAAATGCCCGACTACAAGTTCAACGACGCGCAGGTGACGCAACTGACCGATTACTTCGAGACCCTGAAATGAACGAGTTCGCCACCGTTTTGGATCGGGCCGGGATTTTGTCTCCGGAGCAGCGGGAGCATTGGAAGATGGCCTGGCTCTCGACGGTCGATCACAAGCGGATCGGCATTCTTTACATGGTGACGGGGCTGGTCTTTTTCGTCTTCGGTGGGATCGAAGCGCTCCTCATTCGGCTGCAGCTGGCCGTGCCTAACAACACCCTGTTGCATCCGGACACCTACAACATGGTCTTCACCATGCATGGCACGACGATGATTTTTCTCGTCGCCATGCCGGTGCTTTTTGGCCTGGCCAACTACATTGTGCCGCTGCAAATCGGCGCGCGCGACATGGCTTTCCCGCGCCTGAATGCCTACAGCTTCTGGCTTGTTCCTTTTGGCGGCATTCTGTTGCACTTCAGTTTCCTGGCGGGCGGCGCGCCGGCGGTCGGATGGTTCGCTTATGCGCCGCTTGAGTGAGACGCCTTACTCGTCGCAGCCCGGAGTCGATTACTGGGCGCTCTCACTCCTCGTCCTCGGGATCGGCTCAGTCGGCGCCAACATTAATTTCATCGCCACCGTTCTTTGCAGTCGCGCGCCGAACATGACGCTGCGGCGGCTGCCGCTCTTTTCCTGGATGATTTTCGTCAACGCCTTCCTCGTTATCATCGCGTTGCCGGTGCTGAACGCGGGACTGGTTATGATTCTGATCGACCGCCTGCTCAACACGCATTTCTTTCTCGTGCCCGGCGGTTCCGCCATCATGTGGCAGCATATCTTCTGGGCCTTTGGACATCCTGAGGTCTACATCGTGGCGATCCCTTCGTTCGCCATCCTGTCCGAGATCATCCCGGTCTTTTCCCGCAAACCGATTTTCGGCTACGAGTTTGTCGCCGGCTCGACGGTCGCGATCGCTTTTCTCAGCCTCGGGGTCTGGGCTCATCACATGTTCACGACCGGTCTGGGTCATACGATCGACCTGTTTTTCGTCGCCTCCAGCATGCTGATCGCGATCCCGACCGGAGTGAAAGTGCTGAACTGGAGCGCGACCATGGTGGGCGGCCGTCTTCGTTTCGATGTGCCCATGCTCTTCTGTATCGCGGCTCTCCTGCAATTCCTCGTCGCTGGCCTAACGGGTGTCAGTCATGCTTCGGCCGCGCTCGATTGGCAGACCAAGAACAGTTACTACCTCGTGGCGCATTTCCACTTCGTCTTTGTCGGCCTGATCGTTTTCGTCATTCTCGGTGCGTTGCATTACTGGATTCCAAAAATGAGCGGGCGCATGCTCTCCGAGCGGCTGGGGAAATGGAGCTTCTGGCTCATGGTCATCGGGTTCAACATGACCTTCATCATCCAGCATTTCCTCGGGCTCGCCGGGATGCCGCGCCGCGTCTACACCTACGGGGATCTGCCGGGCTGGGCCTGGATGAACATGGTTTCGACCATCGGTGCGTTTTTCATGGCCGCCGCCTCTCTCATTTTCGTCTGGAATCTGATCGTTAGTCTGCTCAACGGGCGCAAGGCCGGCGACAATCCGTGGAACGCCTGGACGCTGGAATGGGCGACGACCTCGCCGCCGCCGCACGAGAATTTTCATTACCTGCCGCCGATTCGCAGTCGCCGGCCGCTCTGGGATGTGGCAAACCCCGATCGACCCGATCCAGTCGTCGGCAGCAAAGGAGAGAGCGACCAGTTCAGGCCGGAGAAGAACAAGACCAGCATCGTTTCCTTTATCATTTCGGAAACCGGCTTCTTCGCGGTCCTCATCCTGGCGTTTCTCTATTACAACGCCACTCCGCAGCCGGGACCGAACCCGCATGAGCTGGACTTGTTCAAGACCGGGCTTTTCAGCGTCTGTCTTTTCGCGAGCAGCTTTACCATCTGGCGCGCCGAGACCGGCCTGCGCAACAACCAGCAAGGCAAGATGATTGGCTGGCTGACCGCGACCATCGTTCTCGGCGGAATTTTTATCGGCGGTCAGGGGATGGAGTATTGGCATCTCTTTAAGAGCGGCGTCGCTGTGAACTCGAATCTTTTCGCCACGACCTTCTTTACTCTGACCGGCTTTCACGGGTTGCACGTCTGCGTTGGGCTGATCGCGCTCCTTGTCCTGCTCGGGCTGGCGCTCGCGGGCGATTCGAAGAAGCGGCCCTGGCCGGGGCTCGATGCGGTTGGCCTTTACTGGCACTTCGTCGATGTGGTCTGGATCTTTGTTTTGTCCGTGGTTTACATCCTGCCTCGACTCCGATGAACACTGAGCACTTCCTTCTCTCGGCCTGGACTTGGAATCCGGTGGTGCTCGTTGCCGCCGGAGCCGGACTCGTTGCCTATCTCTTCGCCTTCGGCAGCGGACGGCGCATCGGTTGGTTCCTTCTCGCGCTCGCGGGTTTCCTTCTCACTCTGCTTTCACCAATCAACGCGCTCGCTGACGGCTATCTCTTCAGCGCGCACATGCTGCAACACATCCTGCTCCTGCTGGTCGTGCCGGGTTTCCTGCTTCTGAGTCTGCCGCGCGCAGTTTCGCTCGCCTGGCGGCCGCGCATCCTCGCCTCTCCGCTAACCGGCTGGATTGCCGGCGTCGGCGCGATGTGGTTCTGGCATTGGCCGACGCTTTGCAATGCGGCGGTCACCTCGCGTTCCGTTTATGCTTTGCAAACCGTCTCGCTGCTCATCTGCGGGGCGATCTTTTGGAGCCAGATCATCGCGCCGCGCGACGACGAACGGCTTTCGCCGCCGGGCGCAGTTCTTTATCTCTTCAGCGCCTGCGTGGCCTGCAGCGCGCTTGGGATGATTCTCACCTTTTCGCCCGTGACCGTCTGTTCGATTTACGCGATGCCGGTCGGCGATCGATTGGGCATGTGGGAGACGATTCGAACCGGCTGGGGATTTACTCCGGAAAAAGATCAACAGATCGGCGGTCTCCTCATGTGGGTGCCGATGTGTTTCATCTATCTCGGCGCCATTTTCGCCCAGATCGCGCGCTGGTTCGGCGAAGCCCCCGCCACGCGCACGACAACCCAACAAATCTAATGGAAGAAAACACCGCACCATCGCACGAAGGCTGGGAGGAACTCCCGGAAGAGCATCTGCCGCGGCCGAATTATTTCCCGGCCGGGCTGGCCATGGGCACGACCTTCTTTTTCTGGGGCTTTGTCACTTCAGGGGTCATTCTCGCGGTCGGCGCCGGTCTGTTCATTGCCTCACTCGCCGGATGGATCACTGAAATTCGCCGTGAACGAAATCGCGCCTAACGAAGCAAGGTCCGCCACAGGATCGGCGGAAGAGATGACGCGGCGGCGTTTCTTCGAGAAAGTCTCGCTCGCCTTGGGTGGCGTCTGCGCGGCCATCCTCGGCGTGCCGCTTGTCGGTTTCGTCCTCGCGCCGCTCTTCCGCAAAGCCCCTAACGAATGGCTTCCGCTCGGCAAGGTCTCCGATTTCGAAATCGGCAAGACCGTGAACGTCACGATCGCCGATCCCTCATCGCTGCCCTGGGCGGGTGTGACTGCAAAAAGTGCGGTCTGGCTGCGCCGGCTTGATCAGGAACGCTTCATCGCCTTCTCCGTTCATTGCACTCACATGGGATGTCCGGTGCGCTGGCTGCCCGACGCCGAATTGTTCATGTGCCCGTGCCATGGCGGAGTTTACTATGGAGACGGCGCCGTTGCGGCCGGCCCTCCGCCCGGCCCGCTCCCGCGTCTTGCGGTGCGTGTCCTGGATGGCCAGGTGCAGATCAACGCCGGACCGATCCCGATCACGAAGACCCTATGAAGCGGCTCGCGCTTGGAGCCTGGCAATGGATCGATGACCGGCTCGGGATTTCCGATCTGATCGGCCCGGCCGCCAAACATCTCGTCCCGCAGGATGCGCGCTGGTGGTACACGTTTGGGAGCGCCACGATGGTCGCTTTCATCGTTCAGGTCGTGACCGGGGTGGCGTTGAGTTTCTCCTACATCTCCTCGTCGTCACAGGCCTACGAGACGCTCAAGTTCATTACCGAACAGGCACCATTCGGAAGCTTCCTCCGCGGTCTGCATTACTTTGGCGCCTCGGCCATGATCCTGATGGTCGGTGCCCACATGGCGCAGACCTTTCTTTTCGGCGCCTACAAATTCCCGCGCGAGATGAATTGGACCACGGGCGTCCTGCTTCTCGGTTTCACCCTCGTGATGGGATTTAGCGGTCAACTCCTGCGCTGGGATCAGAATGCGACCTGGGCCGTAGTGGTTGCGGCCGAGCAGGCCGGGCGCGTTCCGCTGATCGGTGACTGGCTGGCGCAATTTGTCCTCGGCGGCGCGACCATTGGGGGCGCAACCCTGAGCCGCTTCTACGCCATCCATGTCTTTCTTGTGCCGGCGCTGATGTTCGTGTTCATCGCGCTCCATCTCTGGCTGGTCTTGCGTCACGGCATTTCCGAGCCGCCGACCGCGGGCAAGCCCGTTCATCCCGATACCTATCGCAAGGAGTATCACGAAGAGCTGGAAAAAACCGGCGTCCCGTTCTGGCCCGATGGCGCGTGGCGGGATTTTGTTGTCGGCACGGTTCTGATCGTCGTGATCGCGTTCCTCGCGCTGTATTTCGGCCCGCCCTCCCTCGAGAAGCCGCCCGATCCAAGCATCCTGCAAGCCGATCCACGCCCCGACTGGTATCTGCTCTGGTATTTCGCCGTGCTCGCGTTGATCCCGTCCGCGCTCGAAGGCTACGTCATGATCCTCGCCCCGGCGGTGATTGGCATTCTTTTGCTCGTTGTCCCAATCCTGAATAATCGCGGGGAACGCGCCGCTTCGCGACGCCCGTGGTCGATCGCGGTCGTGCTCCTGAGCGTGATCATGATCGGTTCCCTGTGGATCGCCGGCGCCAGATCACCCTGGTCGCCTAACTTTGATCCACAGCCACTCACGCCGAAAATCATAGGCGCAACCAGCGGACCGGTCTTTGAAGGCGCGCGCCTCTTTCAGGAAAAGGCCTGCCTCAACTGTCACCTCATCGAAGGTCACGGGGGTCGGCGCGGCCCCGATCTCACCTGGGTCGGAGACCGGCTTACGCACGGCGACATCGTCATCCGGATCGTGAACGGCGGCGTCAACATGCCCGCCTTCGGCAAATCGCTAAAGCCGGAAGAGCTGGCCAGGATCACGGCTTTCCTGGAATCGCGGAAGCAGCCCGTGCCGGAAGCAAGCCTTGGAACAACCGAGAATAAATAGGCCGCTTGATCGGTTGGCGCCCTGCCGCTTCGGGCGGAGACTCCTCGGTTCTTTGAGCGGACATCGGGTTCAAGAATGAGAGAGTTCGCATAGTTATTTCCATGCGCGCGATGGTTCTCGAATCGCCTCGCCAGGCGTTGGTGAGCAAAGAGCTGCCCAAGCCTCAGCCCGGCCATGGTCAGGTCCTGGTCCGGGTTGGCGCCTGCGCGGTCTGCCGCACTGATCTGCACGTGATCGATGGCGAACTGCCGGACCCAAAACTACCGCTCATTCTCGGGCACGAAATCGTCGGGCGCGTCGAAGTGTGCGGCGCCGGGGTGGATGGATTTCAAATCGGCGAGCGGGTCGGGATTCCCTGGCTCGGCTGGACCTGCGGTGAATGCAAGTTCTGTCGCTCGGAGCGCGAGAACCTTTGCGAAGGCGCGCGCTTTACCGGTTACACGATCGATGGCGGTTACGCCGAATACACGGTCGCCGACGCGCGTTTCTGCTTTCCGCATCCCGGAGAGCTACGAGGATGCCGCGGCGGCGCCATTGTTATGCGCGGGGCTCATTGGCTATCGTTGTCTGCGCAAAGCGGGCGATGCGCGCCGGCTTGGCATCTACGGCTTCGGTGCCGCGGCCCACATCATCGCGCAGGTGGCGCGGCATCAGGAACGCGAAGTGTTCGCCTTCACTTCGCCAGGCGACACGACCGCCCAGGAATTCGCGCGTCGGCTCGGCGCGAAATGGGCGGGCGGCTCGGATGAAACTCCGCCGCAAACTCTGGATGCGGCCATCATCTTTGCGCCGGTCGGTCCGCTCGTCCCGGCCGCGCTGCGCGTGCTGGAGCGAGGCGGCACGGTCGTCTGCGGCGGGATTTATATGAGCGACATTCCGTCGTTTCCCTATCGCGACCTTTGGCAGGAACGCACGATCTGTTCGGTCGCCAATCTGACCCGGCGCGATGGCCAGGAATTTCTCGCTCTCGCGCCGCAAGTGCCAGTCCGCACCGAGACCCGCACTTTCCCGCTTGAGCAGGCCAACGAAGCGCTCGAGGCGCTGCGCAGGGGAAACCTCAGCGGCGCGGCGGTTCTTCTCCCCTAACGAACTTTCGCTCGTGCTCGAGGAGCCATTTTTTGCGCCAAAGTCCGCCTCCGTATCCGCAGAGCGTGCCGTCGGCCCGGATGACGCGGTGACAGGGGATGATGATCGCCATCATGTTCATGCCGTTGGCGCGCCCGACCGCGCGCCGCGCGCCCGGATCGCCCAGTTGCTCCGCCATCCAGGAGTAGGAGCGCGTTTCGCCGACCGGGATCGAGCGCAGGACATCCCAGGCGCGGAGCTGAAACTCCGAGCCGACCGGCGCGAGTGGGACGTTGAACTCGAGATTCTTCCCGGCAAAGTAATCGGCCAGTTGCTTTGCGGATCGCGGTGAGATGCGGATGGTCTCCCGGGACGACGCTTTTCCCGAGACGCTCCCGCAAAATCGGTAGCTCACGTTCCAGGGCGCGGCGATCGCCGAATTCGAGCAGCCGCAATCCCTCGTCATCGGCCACCGCCAGCATCGTGCCGAGCGGAGTCGTTAGGCGCTCCGCGAAAAGGCAGTCGCGCCGTTTCGCGGTCGTTGGCGGATCGCCGAAGATCCTGGTGAACGCTTCCCGGAATCCGCTCTCGGAACCGAAACCGCTTCCGTTGCGGACGTCCTCGACCCGCTCGCCGCGTCGCACTTCGCGCAGCGCCAGGCCCATACGCCGCGCGCGGTGATAGGCCTGGAAGGTCATCCCGTAATAGCGCTTGAACTGGCGCCGCGCGGTCGAGGGATCGATCGCGAGCCCGGCCAGTTCCTTGTCGGTCAGCCGGCCGTCGGGTGCTTTCTCCACTTCGGCCCGCAGCCGCTCGATTAACTCGGGTGCGCGAGTTACCGGATCCATCGGGTGACAACGCAGACAGGGCCGATAGCCGCCGATCAAGGCCTCGTTAGGCGAAGGGAAGAATTCGACATTTTGGCGGGCCGGTTTTTTCGCGCTGCAGGTCGGCCGACAGAAAATGCCGGTCGTGCGTACCCCGACGAAGAAAATGCCTTCAAAGCTCGGGTCGCTCTCGACCAGGGCTTGATACATGGTGTCGTTAGGCGGAAGAAGTTCGAGCGTTTTCATGCGCGTTCGATGGCAAAGGTGTAGCAGCCGCGGTCGGCGCTGCGAGCCTGTAGAAATTCAGTTTCCGGGTTGGCGAAGCAGCTTTTCAATCACCGTTTCGGGGTCACCATCGGCGGCTGCTTCAGCGGCGATCATATCCTGTTCCGAGTTGTAGGCGCGAATGACCCGGCCGTTGCGAAAATCGGCCGGATACTGATCCGTCGCCTCGTAGCGCGGGCAGGGTTCGGCGTGGACGAAGATTGGTCCGCTCTCTGAGTAGGGGCGGCCCGTCGGGATCGATGCATACGGGAACAGAACGACTTGTTCGCCTGGTTGCGCCCAGCGCAGACAATGCCGGCAAGGATAACCCGTCGGCGAGTCGACAGAGACGTAGGCATGATCGGGCGCGCCCTCTCGCGCCCGGGTGCGGGCCGCCTCCGCGACTTCCGTCGCCAGCGGCACGATTCGAAAGTTTGATCTTTGCATGCCGCAGCCTAAACGCGCTGCTCGGGGTACCGCATCGACGGAATTCGGGCATCAAATTCCAAGCCTAACGAGTGTCTTCATCATCGGACACCACCAATTTTGCATCACTCCCAGGCAGATATCTGTTTCGTGTCGCCTGCGGAGCCGCCCGTAGGGCGCAGCGAAATTAGCCCGGCCCTCCAAGGGCCGAGGTTGCTCGAATGGAGGTTTCCTCGTCGCAGAGCGAAAGCGTCTGCTTTACCAGCGATGGAAGGCGGGATGGCCCTCCTTCACCGCCACGAACGTGCCGCGGCAGGTCGCGCAGGCTTTTCCGCCCGCTGTCAATGTGCCCTCGATCGTGGCGCGGTCGGCCGATGATTCGACCACCCTGGCAGAAAGGAAAACCGGGTCGTTTGTCGGGGTCGGGCGGAGGAGCTTGATCGCGTAATCGGCCGTCACCGTGCAGGGAACGCGATCTTCCCCCGACTGCTTCATGAGATGATAAGCCGCTGTCCAGTTGCAGTGGCAATCGAGCAACGTGCCGATGATGCCGCCGTTCAGAACCCCGGGAAAAGCTTCGTATTTCGGCTCCGGTTTCCATTCCGCCACAACCGTGTCTCCTTCCGGGAAACTGCGGATGCGCAAGCCTTCCGCGTTTGCCGGACCGCATCCCCAGCAAGCGTTGCTCGGCGCGTAGCGCTCCTGAAGCGATTGGGATTCGGTCGTCACGCGTTACTTCGCGCCGTTGGGTGAAACGCCCTTGTAGGGCCGCATCTCCGGCCCGGTGTAAAGCGAGCGCGGCCGGATCAAGCGGTTGTTATCCTGCTGCTCCACCACGTGCGCGCACCAGCCGGCGACGCGCGAGGCGGCGAAGATCGGGGTGTTCAACGCCGGCGGAAACTCGAGCATGGTGAAGACGGGCGCAGCGTAAAGATCGACGTTGGCGCAGAGATGCTTCTCCCGCTCCATCGTGGCCTCGAGAGTTTCGCAGATCGGCACCCAATCTTCTTTCCCGACCCGCTTGCCGAGATCGCGCGCGATCTCGCGCATGATCGGCACCCGCGAGTCGCCCTTTTTGTAAACGCGATGACCGAAGCCCATGATCTTGGCCTTCTTCGCGAGCGCATCCATCATCCATTTCTCGGCGCGATCGGGCGTCTTGATGTCGTCGAGCATCTTCATCGACTCCTCATTCGCGCCGCCGTGGAGCGGGCCCTTCAAGGTCCCGCAGGCGCTCGTGACCGCGGCATACATGTCGGCCAGGGTCGAAGCCGTGACGCGGGCGGCAAACGTCGATGCGTTGAACTCGTGATCGGCATAGAGGATCAGGATCGTGTCCATCATCCGGATTTTCCACGTGGGTGGCACCTCACCGTTCAGCTTGTAGAAAATATTTCCCGCCACCGTCAGGTCGGGGTGCTCCGCCAGCGGATCGAGGCCTAACGAAATGCGGTAACCATCCATGATCAGAGTCGAGACCTGCGCGATCAAGCGAGTCGCCTTGCGGATGTTGGCGTCGTGCGAGTTGTCGTTCAGGTCGGGATCGAAGGGCGCGAGCATGGAAACGCCGGTGCGCAGCATGTCCATCGGATGCGTGTTCTTCGGCAGGAGTCGCAACATCTCGATCACCTGCTTGGGCAGGGGCCGCGCGGCCGCGATCTCCATCTTAAAACTCTGGAGTTCTCCCAGGGTCGGCAATTGACCGTTGAGGAGGAGGTAGGCGACTTCTTCGAAGCTGGCCTTATCCGCCATTTCGTGAATGTCGTAGCCGCGATACATCAGGCCGGCGTTGGGATCGACCCAGCAGATTTCGGTTTCGCCGGCGATCACGCCGGCCAGTCCTGGACTGAAGGCTGGTTTTTGTTCAGTGGTCATAAAATGCTTTCGGTTTTGTCTTCGGGGGAACCGCGCGTTCAACATGACCGCGCTCCAGGGACATTTCAAACCTCGCGATAACCGGGCCAGCTTTCCGCCGCCGGGTCGTACTCGAGCGTCTCGTAAAGGTTCTTCCGCGTCTGCATTCGGTCGAGCCAGCCCTCAGCGGACCCCGCGCTTTTCAAGGCGCGAAAGAATTCGCCTGTCGTCTTCATCGAAACGCGAAAAGCGCTCTGCGGGAAAATGACCATGCGATAACCGAGTTCGCCGAGCTCCGCGACGCTGAGGAGCGGGCTCTTGCCGAACTCCGTCATGTTCGCGAGCAGCGGCACTTTCACTTCGCGGGCGAAATCGCGGAACTCTTCCTTCGTTTGCAGTGCCTCGGGGAAAATTGCGTCTGCGCCGGCCGCCACGTATGCGTTCGCGCGCTGGACCGCGCCATCGAAATTTTCCAGCGCGCGCGAATCCGTCCGGGCGATGACGAGAAAATCTGGGTCGCGCTTTGCTGCGACGGCCGCACGAATCTTGGCGGACATCTCCTCCGTCTCAACCAGCCGCTTGCCCGCGAGATGACCGCAGCGTTTCGGAAATTCCTGATCTTCGAGATGGCAACCGGCGAGGCCGGCCCGTTCCAGTTCGTAAATCGTGCGCCCGACATTTTCGGCTCCGCCGAATCCAGTGTCGGCATCCACAATCGCTGGAATTTTCACCGCCTTGGCGATGAACCCGGCGAGGGTCGCCACTTCATTCAGAGTCAGGAGCCCGACATCCGGCAAGCCGGCGGTGCAGTTAGCGAGTCCGGCGCCGCTGATGTAAACGGCCTCGAAGCCGGCCCGTTCCACCTGCCGCGCCATGGAGGCGTTTGGCACGCCCGGCATCGCGACGACGCCTTGGGTGATTGCGTCTCTTAGTCGTCGCATTCTCGAAATCTCGTTCGCCATGCGACACCGTAGCGTGTCTCGGTCGCCCTGCACGCGCCGCGCAGGAACGT
This sequence comes from uncultured Verrucomicrobiae bacterium, assembly GCA_963772915.1. Lineage (GTDB taxonomy): Bacteria > Verrucomicrobiota > Verrucomicrobiia > Chthoniobacterales > UBA10450 > Palsa-1392. Next base: position 526,557 of record CAVYZI010000004.1, on the reverse strand, counting down.
CCGGGTAGCGCACACGTCCACGTGTGCTGGTCGCGCTGTTTCAGCGCGACGAACTTTCCTTGCCGCCCGGCAGTTTCCTTTAGTGATCGGTTTCGAGAAAAAGTTCGCGACGGTGCAACACCGTCGCCAGCACACGTGGACGTGTGCGCTACCCGAGCCGGACGCTATCGCTCCGGTACGCGCGCCGCGAACCAATTAGCGCCGTCTGGTGTAAGAGAAGGCGGCGCCCTGGGTGGTGCCGTTGATGACGGTGAAAGGAGCGGTCACGAGCGCGGTCCGGCCGTCGAAGGCTGCGGTCCATCCATAGGCGTCTACGCCTTCGACTGTCGGCATCAACTCGACCCGCTCGCTCCAGATGCCCTGCGATTGCCCAAAGAAGTAGACGGCCTGCATCGCGGTCGAGCTGGTGAAAATGATGTTCCCCTTTACCACGACATCCCAGCCGAAGCCGCCAAACTCCGCGCCGTCCGAGGCCAGGAGTCTCTGCGTTTCGACCCACGGACCGCCCCCGGCCTTGCTGAAAACATAGACCGCGCCCTGGTCGAGTTTGCCGTTGATCGTGGTCTGATTCGCGCCGATCGCGGCCGTGTTGCCATCCAGGGAAACCGAGAAACCGAACCAGGCACCCCGATCGTCGTCGCTCGGGAAGAGGGTCTGCGTCTGGACCCAGGTGCCGCCGATGTCGTCGAAGACGTAGGCTTTACCAGTTTTGGTGTCGTTGATGTTGAACGCGCCTACGATTGCCGTCGTGCCCGAGATCGCGACCGAATTGCCAAAGTAATCCTGCGACTGCAAATCGCTGGGCGAGAGTTCCGCCGTCAGCACCCAGGTGCCGCTCGATCCGTCGTAGAAATAGGCGGCGCCCCGACCGCCCCTGGCATTCCTCGCGCCCACCACCATCCGGGTGCCAGAGACAGCAATGTCATAGCCGAACCAATCGAGAATCTTTCCGTCGCTCGCGGTCAGCTTTTGGAGCTGGGTCCAGACGCCGTCGGACCTGGTAAAAATGTAGACGGCGCCGCGACTCTGATTCGCGCTCCGGGCGCCAATCGCGGCGGTGTCACCCTGCAGGACAATGGACCAACCGAACTCCTGATTCGACGTGCCGTCGTCGGCGACGAGCTTCTGGGTCTGGACCCATCGGCGGCCCGAGCGAGCGTAAACGTAAACCCTGCCTTGCTCGTGATTGCCATTGACGTCGCCGTGCGCCTCGCCAATCATCGCGGTTGCTCCATCGACCGCGGCCCCATATCCGAAGGCGTCGTCGCCCGTCGCGTCATCCGGCGTGAGTTCCTGCTCCAGGAAGGTCGCGGCGGACGTTCGCGGCGCTAAGAGCGAAAGCCCGGTGCAAAGCAGAATAAGGAGAAAGGGCGCGAGCAAGTTCGCGCGTCCACGACGGTATTCGAAAAGCGCATTCATAGTAAAAGGAAGGTTAGGAGAGCGGTATTATTCCCTTCTTTTTTCCCGGGCAGCTCTTGCGAGGGCCGGGAGGGCTCCCTCCAGTTATCGTGGCTCCGCGCGCTGTTGGACGCTCAAGCCGCTCCTGGTCTCGATCTTGGAACGTGGGAGGAAGCCAACTTTTACGCCGGCATCTTCACCAGCTTCATGAGTTCGTTAGGATTGCCGGCTTCGTCGAGTTTCCAAGCGGCCGCCAGGATCTTTTGCGCACCGTCCTCACCCAGTTCCGGAACGACGAGGGCGTTGAATTTGCCCTCGAGCTGCTCATCGCTCACCGGATTAAGAGCATTGCCTAACGGGTAATCGACTCGCTTGGTCAAAACCCGGCCGTCCTGCAAGGTGACATGCACGATGTTGGCGACGGCTTTCGCGTAGAGGGAGCTCAGCTCGTCGTTCCGCTGCACGGTGACGTCCTCGAGGAATTTCCAGATCGTCGGATCGGTGAAGCGCTCCGGTTGGAACTGCTTCTCCGTCACTTCGCCGTCGATCAGCGCGATCGCCGTGATGTAGGGCAGGCTGTGATCGGCCGTTTCGCGCGTCTCCGGTTTCCACTTTTCCGGCTCGCTCCCGATGATGTCGACCGAGGCGTCGTGACTCTCGATCCGGACCGATTGCATCCGGGCCGGGTCGCCGATTTCCTTGCGCAGAAACAGGGCCGCCTCGATCGCGCTCTGGCTGTGATATTCGGCCGGCCAATATTTGATGCTCGTCTTCAGGATCATCGAGGCCGGACCTTCGCCCTCGACCGCTTCCTGCTTCTTGTCGAAAACTTCGGCGACGTTGCCTAACGAAACTCCGAGTTCCTTCTCGAATCCCATCGCGCCTTCGAAAATCGGCGCCGGACCGGTCATGCCGGCGCGGGCGAGGAGCGCGGCGTAAACTCCCAAACGCGAAGCGTTGGCAAAGGCCACGCCTTTCCAATGTGAGAGCTCACCGACCCGCGCCTGACGAAAGGCCGCGCAATGCACCCCCGCGATGTTGATCGCGTGCCGGGTCCGCTCCGGATCGAGCTTCATCAGTCGCGCGCAGGCGAGCGCGGTTGAGAAAGCGCCGTAGGTCGGGTGATCCCAGCCCTTGGCGCGAATGCTGGCGGCGTCGCAGAGCCGGCATTGCACTTCGTAGGCGATGGCGGTGGCGAGGATCATCTCTTTGCCGCTCGCTCCGATGCTCTCGCCGACGGCGAGGACCGCCGCGAAGTTATCGCTCGGATGGGCCGGTTCCTTCGAGAGATAGGTGTCGTTGTAATCGAAATAGCGGATGCAGCAGCCGTTCGCGAAGGCGGCCCAATCCGGCGGCGCCTGCTGCGCCGTGCCGATGATGGTTGCGCCATGTTTGGCCGAAAAATCGGAAGCGACTTCGCGCGCGATCCGGCAGGGGTCTTCACTCCAGGCCCCGAGGGCGCAGCCTAACGAATCGATGAGGCGCCGTTTGACCTCGTGCACCACCTTCTGGCCGAGGTCTTCGTAGTTCAGTGAGCAGGCGTATTCCGCGAGGCGATGTGCAAGTGATTTGGACATAAGAGAGCCTGCAATCTGGCGATGAATCGCGGCCCGGCAAGCGCCCAGAACTCTGGGGAGCGGACGCCGCGGCGACCTGGCGATCGCGTCCTCGCCATCACAAACTTTTGCCAAATACGATTGTCGCACCGGAAGTTTGCAGCGAGGCGCTGCAAACGTCGTGCGCGTGCGCTCCCTGATCCGCGGCCGCCACGCGCCTGGGCTTGGCCATCGCTGGCCTTGTAGACGCTTCGCTTGTGCGAAGCGCGGGTGTGAGGCATCGATGCTATGAGAACATCGAATTCAACCCTCGCGCCTCCCACAGGGAGGCGTCTACCAGTGCCCGCGCAAAAGCACTGCGGAATTTCTCCGTACCCACCCGCCCTCTGCGGGGCATCCACCCGCTGCTCAGGCCGTCGCTGGTTGGATACCTTCGGACGAATGCAGCGTTGCCAGTCTCCCGTCCTTGGACTATCGGAAACCGATGAACGCGGCCGCTGCCTTGGAGAAGCAGATCGACCGCTACCGGCGGATGACGGGTGAGCAACGGCTGGCGATCGCGCTCGACCTGCACGAGATGTCCTGCGACATTTCCCGCGCGGGCATTCGTCGCCAGCATCCCGAAGCGGACGCTGCGGAAGTGGAGCGACTCCTGCGTCAACGCCTCCGTCTCGCCCGCGGGCAATGAACGAACGCGAACTCCTGGTGGATTGTTTGCGCCGGCTCAAGCGGAGCGGAGTGATCTATTACCTCACCGGTTCGATGGCGAGCAACTACTGGGGCATCCCGCGCACTACGCACGATCTGGATTTCGTCGTGCAACTTCCGGCGGCGGTCGCGAACCGCATCATCGAAGAGTTCCAGGGCGATTTTTATCTCGATGAAGCCGCCGTCCGCGCCGTCGATCGTCCTCCGCATCAGTTTAACGCGGTTGATACCCGCTCGGCCTTGAAGGTCGATTTCTGGCTCGGGGGAGCCGGAGACTTCGATCAGGAGATGCTCCGTCGTCGCGTTCAGGTCACGCTCTTCGGTGAGACGGCCTGGATTTCCACGGCCGAAGATGTCGTCTTGCACAAGCTGGTCTGGAATCGGCTCTCGCCTTCCGACCGACAACTCGGCGACGCGGCCGGAGTCATCGCCGTGCAAGCCGACACGCTCGACACGACTTACCTGCGACATTGGGCGTCCGAGCTCGGCTTGACCGAGGAACTGGAGCGCCTGTTGCGCGGCGAAATCAAACCGAAGGAGACCTGAGCCAGCCCCGGTCTGGCCGCGCGGATGGCGCGCCGGTCAATTCCTTCCGGCGTGCGCTCCCTGATCCGCTGCCGCCACGCGCCAGGGCTTGGCCATCGCTGGTCTTGTAGACGCTTCGCCGTGCGAAGCGCGGGTGTCAGGCATCGATCGCGATCAGAACATCGACTCCAACCCTCGCGCGTCTCACAGGGACGCGTCTACATTGCGGCCTAGAGCGCGGCGGAATTCATCCGTGCCCATCCGCGCAATCCGTGGTTAGGTTTCCCTCCTCATGAGCAAAGTTTATTCTGACGCCAAGGCTGCCCTCGAAGGCCTCCTCCACGACAACATGACGATCGCTGCGGGCGGGTTTGGGCTCTGCGGCATTCCCGAGAATCTCATCGCCGCCCTGCACGACAGCGGAGTGAAGGGCCTCACCATCGTCGGCAACAATGCGGGCGTGGATGACTTCGGGATGGGCGTCCTGCTCACGACTCGGCAGGTGAAAAAAGTGATGGCCTCTTATGTCGGCGAGAACAAGGAGTTCGAGCGCCAGGTGCTGGCGGGCGAGCTCGAGCTCGAGCTCATCCCACAGGGCACGCTCGCCGAAAGGTTGCGCGCAGGCGGCGCGGGCATTCCGGGGTTTTACACGCGCACGGGTTTTGGGACCAAGCTGACCGAGGGCAAGGAAACCAAAAAATTTGGCGACCTTGAATATGTTCTCGAGCCCGGTATCAAGGCCGAGGTCTCGTTAGTCAAAGCCTGGAAAGGCGACAAGTCCGGCAACCTCATCTACCGCAAGACGTCGCGGAACTTTAACCCCATGATCGCGAGCTGCGGGAAAGTCTGCGTCGCGGAAGTGGAGGAGCTGGTCGAAGCCGGCGAGCTGGACCCCGATCAAATCCACACGCCCGGGCATTTTCGTCGATCGCATCATCCAGGGAGCGAAATACGAGAAGCGGATCGAGTTCCGCACCGTCCAGGGAGCGGGCAGCGCGCAGAAAGCGAACCCGACTCGCGACCTGCTCGCCAAGCGGGCCGCGCAGGAATTGCGCGACGGTTATTACGTCAACCTCGGCATCGGCATCCCCACGCTCGTGGCCAATTTCATTCCCGAAGGGATGAACGTCACCCTGCAATCCGAGAACGGATTGTTAGGCATCGGGCCGTTCCCCGAGCCCGGCAAAGAAGACGCCGATCTCATCAATGCCGGCAAACAAACCATCACGACCATGCCCGGCTCCGCTTTTTTCTCGAGCGCCGACTCCTTCACCATGATTCGCGGCGGGCACATCGATCTCGCCATTCTCGGCGCCTTCGAAGTGACGGATAAAGGCGATATCGCCAACTGGATGATCCCCGGCAAAATGGTCAAGGGCCCCGGCGGAGCGATGGATCTCGTCGCCGGCGTAAAGCGCGTGGTGGCGGTGATGGAACACTGTGCGCGGGACGGGAGTCCGAAGATCTTGAAGGAATGCACGCTGCCGATCACGGGTCTTGGGGTAGTCGATCTCATCATCACCGATCTCTGCGTCTTCGAGGTGAAGGAAGGCGGCGGGCTGGTCCTGACCGAACTGCTCTCCGACGCGAGCGTAGATGACATTCGGGCCAAGACCGGGGCGCCCTTTGACGTCGCGCTCAAAGGCTGACGCGCGGCGCGCAAGATTCCGGGTAGCGCACGCGTTCCGCGTGCTGGTTGCGGTGTTCCACCGCAACGAACTTTTCCTGTCGCGTCGCTGGAAGAGAAAGTTCGCGACGGTGAAACACCGTCGCCAGCACTCGTGGACGAGTGCGCTACCCGGGCGTCCGCGATCAACGCTTTTCCCTTCGCCGACAACATCCGGGGGACTACGCTGGCGTATCATCCTGCGCCTATGATTCTCGAACATCCGCTAAGTGACGAAGAACGCACCGCGGCGCTCGCGATCAAGGAACTGGGCAAAGCCTACGCCGCGCTCTCGATGGATATCGCGGCCCACAATGCCCTCGCCGTCGGGATCGCCGAAGCGGCTTTCGAGCGGGCCAATTCCTACGCCAACGAGCGCAAACAATTCGGGCACGCGATCGGCGATTTCCAGGCGGTGCAATGGATGCTGGTGGACAGCGCGATGGAATTGGAAGCGGCCGAAGTGATGACGATGCACGCCGCCTTCCTCCAGGATCAAGGCGAAAACACGACCAAGGAATCGGCCATGGCCAAACTGATGGCCTCGGAATCAGCCGTCCGGATTTGCGATCGCTCGATGCAGATCCATGGCGGCTACGGTTACAGCCGGGATCTGCCGATCGAGCGTTATCTGCGCGACGCCAAGCTCTGCGAAATCGGCGAAGGCACCTCGCAGGTGCAGCGCCTCGTCATCGCGCGCCACGTCCTGAAGGAAGCGAAACCGCTCAAGCTCGCTCATCGCGAGCCGCGCGCCCCGAATCGTTAGGCCGTTTTCCGAGCTTTGGCCGTTGCGCTCGATTGATTTACGAAATCTCAGGGCTTGACACTTTCCCGCCCGCCTGAGAGGCAGATGGGAGAAATCAAAGCGTATTCGCTTTGAGAGGCCCTCGGGATGGGCGATGCGGTGCCTGTGCCCGGCGGACCTTCCCCAACCGTTAACAAGAAAGGACACCATGCAGTCATTGATTCGTATTCTCGTTCTCGCCCTGCTCGGCCTCGTGCCGGCCACAGCGTTACAAGCGCAGGGGACTTCTCCCGCAGCCAAATCGGAAAAAACAGCCACCGCCAATCCCAAGCGGACGGACATTTACCACGTCTTCATCGTGAAGGCGGCTCTCGGGAAAGCCAAGGACCTGGAAAACTGGCTCAAGGAGCCGGACCCTGATCATCCCGATCGCAAAGGGATCCTGCTCCGTCACCAGGATGGTGATTCGTGGGATTACGCCGCGGTCGAGCACATCGGTGCCAAGGCGACGGTCGAGACCGGCGGAACCCCGATGACGCCGAACCAGCGCACCCTGACGGAATGGCATGCCGACACCTTCGTATCCGGACCTTCCTGGGCGGAGTTTGCCAAGGAGATGGGGCTCGACGGCGACGCGGCCAAGACGGCCGGCTCGGTCTATGTCGTTTCCGATTATCGGGCCGCGCCCGGTCATCGTGACGACCTGGAAAAGATGCTGACTGAGAAGTCGCCGGGGGATGCGTCGTCCGGCAACGTGCTGCTCGCCCACGTGGAAGGCGCGGCGTGGAATTTCTTCGCCATCGCACGCTACGATTCTTGGGAAAAATTCTCCGAGAACGAAAAGAACAGCATCGCGCAGACGAACAAGGGCTCGGGCGGCTGGTATGACCTGCGCGCCCATTGCGCCCTTCATCACGACACCCTGACCGATCGCATCCAGCCGTAGCGCGGAGCGATCTTCAGCAATCTTCAGCAGCCGGGTCGATTTTCGGCCCGGCTGTTTTGTTGGTGCGATGCTCCGCTCAGCGCGAACGATTGCGCGTCGTATGGAGGGACGACCGCCGTGTCGTCCGTGTTTCTTGAAATCTCGGGAGCTTTTCGCAAAACCGGGGGCTACCAAACACGGACGGGGCAGCGCCCGTTCCTCCCCGTCGGGGCAAGTGGACGCCTCCCTGTGGGAGGCGCGAGGATGATGTTGATCGGGGACGGACAGGACCCGCGGCGAGACGCAGACTCGCGCTTCGCACAGCGAAGCGTCTACATCGCGCGAACGCGCAGCTTACTTCATCAAGAGCACCGAACGGCTGCGCTTGATCTCACGCGTGATCTTGCGGTGCAGATGGGCCGGCATCCCGGTCACGCGGCGGGGCAGAATCTTGCCGCTCTCGGTCACGAATTTGCGGAGCAAATCCGGGTTTTTGTAATCGATCGCTTCCGCCGCCAGATCGATGCGGCGGCGCGGCATGGTGCGATTGGCGCGGCGAAAGGCGGAACGGCGTTTGGCGGTTTTCGGTTGCATGAGGTTTACTTGGTCTCCCGGTGCAGCGTATGCCGCTTCATGAAGGGGTTATACTTTTTCTTTTCCAGCCGGTTCGGCGTCCGCGGGCTTTTCTTGTTCCGCGTCGACATGTAACGCGAAGCGGGCATCCCGGCCGCTTTCGCTTCCGTGCATTCGAGAGTGATGATTTCCTGGGCCATGTTCGTTATTCCTTCGTGTCGGCAGTGGCTTCTTCTTCGTCGCCCTCCCGCGTTTCGTCATCCGTCAGGCCAAAGAGCGAGGTGACCGACTGCCGGACGCGCGAGGCTCTGTTCTGTTTCTCGAGCTGCGACTGGCATTCGACGGTGTAACGGGCGAACGGAATCGCTTCCAGCCGGGCGTGCGAAATCGGCTTGCCCGACATCTCGCATTTGCCGTAGGTGCCGAGTTCGATCCGCTTGAGGGCTTCGTCGATCTCGTAAAGGGCGTCCTGTTCCTGCGAAAGAAGGCTGAGCGCAAAATCGCGATCGTAGGCGTCGCTCCCGGCGTCGGCCTGGTGCATGCCGAAGGCGGAGGCTTCGCTCCCCTCGGCGCGCGCGCGCAAAGTGTCCTGCGCCACGCCGGCCATCGAGTCGACCATCGCGTCGCGGAGTTGGAGGAGCCTTTCCTTCTGCCCGCGGGTGAACGGATCGAGCCGGCGTTCTTTTCCTTTGTGATTGATGATGGCGAAGGTCTGATTGTTTTTGCCGTCCGGTTTGCGCGCCTTGCCATTGGCGGAGCGAACGAGCGTGGGCTTGCTCGACTTCGCGGGCTTGGCTTTTTTGGGGGCGGGAGCGGCCTTGGCTTTCTTCGCCGGCTTCGCCTTCGCTTTCACCGCAGGGGCCTTGCGGGCGCGCGGCCTTTTTGGGCGCAGCCTTGTTGGCAGGCTTTTTCGGTGCTGATTTCTTGGTTGAACGGGCCATAAAATTAATGGGTTGGGGTGCTTTCCCCTCTCGTCCGGAATAAGGGAGGCTTAATTAAGGGCAATTAAAATTTGGCGCAAGCGGTTTCGGCGCGATTTCGGAGTGCAGGTTTTGTCTGTTCCTTCCTGATGCGGGCTCAGGAACTGGCGCTCGAATAATGCTGGAGCGCCCAGCGCCAAAAGGCGCGGCTGATGAGGGCTGCGATCGACCCCGCGACAACGAGGTGAAACATGAGCCAGGTCGGTTGTCCGAGCGACTTGATGAGGAGTCGGGCCGGAATATTGGCCACGATGATGACCGGGATGATCCAGCCAAAAACCCAGCGGAAAAGCTGCGGGAAAATCACGTCCGGGTAGCGCGCGATATTGAGAAAATTGAAGTAGCCGTAGACCAGGCCCTGGGCCCTCACGATCCAGAAACTGACCGCGGCGAGCATGAGCATGATCGAATAATGGATCGCGACCCCAAACCCGATGGCCACGAAATAAAGCAGAATGGCCCACGGCCCCGGCACGACGTGCAATTGTTTGAGCGAAAAGATGACGACGAACGCGCCAATGAACGCGTTGATCACGCTGTCGAGGCCGAATTGTTTCGTCGAGACGGCAAACTGGCTGTCCATCGGCAGAACGAGGAGCGAATCGAGTTTCCCGGTCCGGACCAGCTCCGGGACGTTGGCCACGTTGGTGAAGAAAAACGCCTGGAACAATTGCGCGATGATCTGATGCGTCCCGACGAGCAGGACCACCTCCCATTTCGTCCAGTCCCCGATCTTGTTGACCTGCCCGAAGATGATGCTGAAGAAGAGGATCTGCCCGCAAAACCAGAGCACCTCCACGATCATCCAGAGGATAAAGTTGGCTTTGAAACTCATCTCACGGATGAGCGAATTGCGCAGCATGATGGAGTAAATTTCGAAGTAGCGGCGCACCGCGTTTCATCTCGCGGTGAAGCGATGAAGTCAACCCGCGCGCGCGAGAGAGACGCGCGGGATTGATTCGCCTCCAAAGAAAGGGGCAGGTAAGGATTGACGCCGCCGCTTTCGATTCCCAAGATGAAGGCAACGCAAACGCCCTGCCGGCCGAGCGTTTCCCCTGCAGGAATAGCGGGCTCGACCATGGGGGCAAACCTAAAGGAGGTGGGTCATGTCCCAGAAAATTCGAATTTTGGTCAGCGTAACGTCGCTGCTCTTCACGTCCGTCACCATCGCCCTCGCTGATCTCGGCCGCTTTCTTGCCCCGGCCACGTATCCAACCGGGCAACTGCCGGTTGCCGCGGTCGCGGGTGATTTTAATCACGACGGCCTGCTCGATCTCGCGACGGCGAATCAGAAGGGGGACAACATCAGCGTGTTGTTAGGCCAAGGCGGAGGAACATTCGGCAGCGCGACCAATTACGCAGCCGGGAGCGATCCTTTCGGAATCGCTGCCGGGGATCTGAACGGTGACGGCGAAACCGACCTGGCTGTTTCAAATTTGAACGGCGATTCGGTCAGCATCTTCCTCGGCAATGGGGATGGCTCTTTCGGCGCTGCGACCTCGCTTGCCGTGCCGTCCTCTCCCCGGGGAATCGTGCTGGCCGACCTGGACGACGATGGGATTCTCGACCTGGCGGTCGCGGCCCACGGCCTGACGCAGACCGGACAGGGTTGGGTAGCGGTGGCGTTAGGGCAGGGCAATGGAAGCTTTCAAAACCCGATCTTGTATCCCGCCGGACAGAACCCGCTTCGTCTCGCGGTCGCCGACCTGAATGCGGATGGCGCGCTCGACCTCGCGGTGGCGGACGAAAACCTGACCGGTTCGCCTAACGACCTGGCCATTCTCCTCGGGAACGGTGACGGCACTTTTCCCGCTCCGCTTCTTTCCCACACCACCGGCACGGCGACTGACGTAACCGCCTTCGATCTCAATCAGGATGGCCGCCTCGATCTCGTCCTCGCGGGGGGCGAGGGGAAGATGGTGAGCGTTCGCTTCGGCAACGGCGATGGCACCTTCCGAACGCCGACCAACAAAATGACAACGGGCGCGGCCCGGACCGTCACTCTCGCGATGCTGGATGACGACACTGCTCTCGATCTGCTCGTCGGAGGGAACGATGGCGCGAATGTCTTGCTCGGACGAAGCGACGGTTCCTTCCAATCGCCAGTCACTTTCGGAGTTGGGACCCAATTCGCGGTCGCAGATGACTTCAATCAGGATGGCGCCGTCGATGCCGTCGCGGCGGGTGATTTGTTCTCCGTCAGCGTCGCGTTCGGTAACGGCGATGGGACGTTCGAGGCTGCCCGGGTTTATGCGGGCGGGACGATGATCGATGCGCTGGCCGCCGGCGATTTCAATCGCGACAACCGGATTGATCTCGCGTTAGGCAAACACCCGGCCGACACGATCTCGATCTTATCAGGCCTGGGCACGGGCGCCTTTGCCCAGGGCGCGCTCTTTGGCGCGGTTGAACCGAGCGACTTGCTGACCGCCGATTTCAACCAGGACAAGCGACTCGACCTGGTTGTCACTAGTTCGGCTGCCCTTACCTCCGGGGCCCATCTTTATCTCGGCAACGGTGACGGCACTTTCGGCGCACCGCTCAGCTTCGTTCCCGGCGTCGATCCGCTGTCGGCGGTGGGGGCGGATTTCAATCGCGACGGCCGCCGCGATCTTGCGACCGCAAACGCCGAGACCGAGGACGTGAGCGTTTTGTTGGGCAACGGTGACGGAACTTTCCAGGCTCCGGTCAATTATCCGGCGCACCGAAACCCCAACGTCATCCTGACTGCGGATTTCAATCGCGATGGCGATCCCGATCTCGTGGTCAATAACAGTTCGAGCGCGCGCGTCGGCGTTTACCTCGGTCAGGGCGACGGGACATTTGATGATCCGATCGAGCTCATTGTCGTCGCCACCACGATGGTGAGCGGAGATTTCAACGGCGATCGAAATCCCGATCTGATTCTCGGCGGAAATCCGCGTCTCTTTCTCGGGAATGGCGACGGCACTTTTCAGGCCGGCCAATTCATCTCCTTCGCCGATGGCGAAATGAAGACCGCCGATCTCAACGGCGACGGCCGCCTCGACCTCATTATCGCCAGCGCTCAGGTCAACGTCCTGCTCGGGAACGGCGATGGTACGTTCCAACCCGGCGTCAATTATTTCCCGGGCGGCCTCACCTTGGGTGCGCTCGAAATCGCCGACCTCAATCGTGACAGCGCACCGGATGTGATGGTGACGGATCGGCTGGAAAATGTCAGCGCGATGCTAAACACCGGCGGCGTGCAGCTTGGCCTAACGAGTTCGCGAAATCCAGCGCAGGAAGGCGAGCAGGTGACGTTCACCGTCACCATCACGCCCACCTTTCCGGAAGCTGGCGAGGTAAGCGGGCGCGCCACTTTCAAAGACGGCGCGGTTGTCCTCGGCAACGCTCGCGTTCGGCAGGGGCGGGCGCGTTTCTCGACTTCAGAACTGACCGTCGGCGACCATTCCATCAGCGCGGTCTATTCCGGAAACGCCGTTTTCATTCGCCGAACCAGCCCAAGGCTGACCCAGACCGTGCTTGCTCCTTAGCCTGGAGCACGGGCGTCGCGCGCGCGTTTTTTTGTAACTAAATTCGACTTTGTCGGTCTAAACATTACGGCGCCGTCGAATTTTGCGGCGCCTTTTTTTCTCATGAAGCGCATTCTGTTCGTTATCGTCACCGTGGTCGTGATCCTCTTTGCGGCCTGGTCCTGGCGCCGGGACGAGGCGGGCTCGAGTACCTACCAAACGGCCGCCGTAACCCGCGGCGACCTCGTTCAGGCCGTGACCGCGACCGGCACGCTCAACCCGGTCGTGAACGTGCAGGTCGGCAGCCAGATTTCCGGCAACATCCAGAAACTGCTGGTCGATTTTAACTCGCCGGTGAAAGCCGGGCAGGTCGTGGCGGAGATTGATCCGGCGGTCTTTCAGGCCGCCGTCATGCAGGCGCAGGGCGATCTCGATAACGCCAAGGCGGCGCTGGAATTGGCCCGGCTAACCCAGAAACGAATGGAGGAACTGGTGAAGAAACAAAACTCCTCCCAATCCGAGCTCGACCAGGCCAACGCCACTCTCCACCAGGCGGAGTCGAACGTGAAGATCAAGGAAGGCGCGCTCCAGAAAGCGAAGGTCGATCTCGATCATTGCACCATCACTTCACCGATCGACGGCATCGTCATTTCGCGCAGCGTCGATGTCGGCCAAACCGTCGCCGCCAGCCTGAGCGCACCGGTCATCTTCACGATCGCCAACAACCTCGCGAAAATGCAGATCGACGCCGCCGTCGCCGAAGCCGACATCGGGACGGTCGAGGTCGGCCAGAAGGTCGACTTCACCGTCGACGCTTTTCCGCGCCGCACCTTTCACGGCGAGGTCGTGCAGGTGCGCAATGCCCCGACCACCGTGCAGAACGTGGTCACCTACGACACCGTCATCGGGGTCAACAACGCCGATCTGAAACTCAAGCCTGGGATGACGGCCAATGTCTCGATCATCGGCGCGGAGCGCAATAACGTGCTCAAGGTGAGCAACGCCGCCCTCCGTTTCCGCCCTCCCGATGCGACCCCGCCGCCGATCGGCACGCACGCGGGCCGGGGAAAACCGGGTGAGCACCAGATCGAGCGCACCATCTACGTTTTGCGCGGCTCCAGCCCGGCGCCGGTGCAAATCAAGACCGGGATCAGCGACGGGATTTTTACTGAAGTGCTCGAAGGTTTGAAAGAAGGCGATCGGGTCGTGACGGCGGTCACGGGCAAGGCATCGGCGTCCGCCCGGCAGGCGAACAATCCCTTCACCGGCGGCCGGCGCCGCTTTTAGCGCTTCGCTCATGGCCGCAAACAACCTCGTCGTTAGGCTGGAGGAGGTCCACAAAACCTACCGCACCGGCGAAGTGGAAGTGCACGCCGTGCGCGGGGTCTCGCTCGAAATCGCGCGCGGCGAATTCGTTGCCGTCATGGGCTCGAGCGGCTCCGGCAAATCGACCCTTATGAACCTGCTCGGCTGTCTCGATCGACCGACCGAAGGCCGCTATTTTCTCGATGGCGTCGATGTCTCGGGGCTCGATCGCGATCAACTCGCCGATATCCGCAATCGCAAACTCGGTTTCGTTTTCCAAAGCTTCAACCTTCTCCCGCGCACCTCCGCGCGCGAGAATGTCGAGCTGCCGCTCCTCTACGGCGAGCATCGCCTAACGAACGCGGAACTGCGCGAAAAGGCCGGCAAAGTCCTCGCCGCCGTCGGCCTCGCCGGGCGCGAAGATCATCATCCGAGCCAGCTCTCCGGCGGCCAGCAGCAGCGGGTCGCGATCGCCCGCGCCCTGATCAACGACCCGGAAGTCGTCCTCGCCGACGAGCCGACCGGCAACCTCGACAGCCGGACCAGCGTCGAGATCATGGATATTTTTCAGAAGCTGAACGAGCGCGGGATCACGATCATGATGGTGACGCACGAAACCGACATCGCTGCCTTTGCGCGGCGCAACATCGTGATGCGCGATGGCCTCGTGCAGAGCGATCGTCCGGTAACGCGCCGCCTCCGCGCCGCCGAGATGATATGAAGCCGCGACGAGTGACTGCGGCGCGAGCGCGGCTTAGGCTCACCGGCACCACCCGCGTGATATTTCGCGTCGCCACGATCCCGCGCTACCGGCTTCTCGCTCACGCCGGAGGCGAACCAGGCTCACGGCGCGCGGCCGTGCGAAATTCGATTCGTGCCCTAACGAGCACTGGCCAGAGCTTCATGGGCCGCGGCGAGCAGCGTCCGCCGGTCGTAGGGTTTGTTCAGGAGCCGGGTTATTCCCATCAATTCCAGCGCATTCATCGTCTCCGGGTCGTCGGCCCCGGTCGAGGCGATGATCGACACGTCGGGCTTCATTTCTTTCAGCGCGCGAAGAAGCGCTGTGCCCTCCATGTGTGGCAGCATCAGGTCGCTCAGCACGAGTTGAACGGAATCGCGCTCTTGGGCGAAGACGGCGAGGGCTTCAGGGCCATCCTTTGCTTCCAGGACGCGGTAGCCGTTCTCCTCCAGGATGGACTTCGCGACCTGGCGAATAAATTCCTCGTCGTCAATCACGAGAATCAATTCATTGTCGCCTCTCGGAATGCTGGCGGCAGGGAGGCTGGCGGCGGCGGGCTGAATTCCGAACGCCGGCAGGTAAATGCGAAAGGTCGTGCCCTGGTTCGGCTCGCTTTCGACGGTCAGAAAACCGCCGTGACTTTTGACGATGCCTAACGTTGTCGAGAGCCCAAGCCCGGTGCCTTTGCCGGGTTGTTTTGTGGTAAAAAACGGATCGAACATTTTCTCCATCGTCTCGGGCGACATGCCAGCACCGTTGTCGGTCACCCGCAGGAGCACATGCGGGCCGGGTTTCGCCTCCGCCATCGTCGTTGCCGTCGCTTCATCGAGCTCGACGTTCTCGGTCGCAAGCTCGAGGCGTCCGCCCTCGGGCATCGCATCGCGCGCATTGACCGCGAGATTGAGCAGCACCTGGTGCAACTGGGTCGGGTCGCCTTCGATCGACCATGGTCCTTCCTGCCACAGCGTCTTGATCTCGATCGATTTCGGGAAGGTGTTGGCCGCGATATCGCCCATCTCTTCAATCAGGTGGCGCGGGTTGAGCGCTGACCCGCTTGCCCTCGATCCCGCGGGCAAAGGTGAGGACTTGTTTCACGACGTTGGCGCCGCGCCGGGCGCTCGCCATGATGAGGTCGATCGCTGCTCTCGCATCGGCGTCGCCATGATCGTCGAGCGAATCGGCGCACATCAGGATCGGGGTAAGAATGTTATTCAGGTCGTGCGCGACCCCGCTGGCGAGAGTGCCGATGCTTTCGAGCCGTTGCGCGCGGAGCAACTGCATCTCGAGATTCTTTTTCTCGGTGATGTCGGTGCAAATAAGAAGGATCGAGCGCGGAACGCCGGCCGCGTCGCGCACGAGGGTTGCCCGCACGTGCGCCACCAATTCTTTGCCGCTTTTGGTCAGTTGCCTGAGCTCGCCGCTAAATTCACCGGTCGCCCGCAGGCTCTCCAGCACGACGTCGACATCGGATCGCTCGGCCAGTGTCGTGACCTCGGATAATCCGACGCGTTCCGCAGCCGTCCAACTGTACAAGCGTTCGGCGCCTTTGTTCCAGAAAACGATGCGCAGATCGTCGTAGTTCCGAATGATGATCGCGTCCTGGGCACGATCGATGATCTCGGCCTGCTCGCGCAGGCGTTCCTCGGCCTTCTTTCGGTCGGTGATGTCCATGTAGGTCCCGATCACGCCGCTGATTTCTCCACTGGAATTGTGCAGCGGGATCTTGGTCGTCAAAAGCGTGATGGCCTTCCCGTCGGACGTCGTCTGAGGCTCTTCGATGAGAAGCTTTGAACGGCCCGTCTCAATGACCTCCCGATCATCCTCGCGATAACGCTCGGCCTGGTCACGCCAGGCCAACTGATAATCATTCTTGCCGATGATTTCCTTGGGATCCGTTAGTCCGGTATCACGTGCGAACGCGGCGTTGCAGCCCAAATAAATAAAGCTGCTGTCCTTCCAGAATACTCTTACCGGAATTGCATTGATGATGTCTTCGATGAGTTTCTGCGATGCGATCACTTGCTCTTTGGCCCGCTTTCGCTCCGTCACATCGATCGCGGTCACGATGCGAGCCGCGACACCATCCCAGATGACACCACCGGAATAGATCTCAACGCTGATGGTAGAACCGTCTTTTCGCTGGTGCTGGAATTCGCCGTTGAAATGTGTGGGAGGCTGCGTCGCCAATGCCTGCATGAGCGCGGGAACATCTTCGCTCGGTCGCAATTCCTTGAGGGTGAGGCTTAGAAATTCGTCCTTGCCGTAACCATATTGAGCGCAGGCGGCTTCGTTTGCAGCCAGGATCTGCATGGTCGTTGGATCAAAGACATACATCGGGTTGGGATTGGTCTGGAACAAGAGCCGATACCGTTGTTCCTGGAGTTTGAGCCGCTGCTCGGCCATGAACTGCTCAGTGTTGTCTTTGAAGGTGACAATGCAGCCGAGAATTTTTCCCTTCTCGTCCCGGATCGGCGCGGAGACGTAATCAACCCGAAAAGAGCTGCCGTTCTTGCGCCAGAAAACATCGTTAGTCACACGCCGAATTTCGCCATCGCGCATGCTCGCGTAGATCGGGCACAACTCGATCGGATAGGCGGTGCCGTCCGCGTGACTGTGATGAATCGTGGCGTGAGCGGGTCGGCCGATGAGTTCCGATCCGGTCCAGCCCAGAAGCTCAATCGCTTTGGGATTTTCGAAGGTGACGTTGCCCTCGAGGTCGATCCCGTGGATGCCTTCGGCAGTGGAATTCAAGATCAGCTCATGCTGGCGCATGAGCTTCCTCAAGTTCTGTTCTGCCGCTTTGCGCTCGTCCCTCAGTTGCTTTTGAGCGAGCGCGTGTTTGACCGCCTCACCCAGCCTGGCCAGCCGGTCCTTGAGCAGATAATCATCGGCTCCGTCGCGCATCGCGGCGACCGCGGTCTCTTCCCCGATCGTGCCGGAAACGATGATGAAGGGAATATCGAGCTCCCGCTCCTTCAGCAGTTGCAGGGCGCGCGCGCCGCTGAATTGCGGGAGGCAGTAATCGGAAAGGATGATATCGATCCGCGGGTCGCTCAGTTTTTCGAGATATTCCGCTTCGGTTTCGATCCGCTGAGAGTGGGGATCGAAGCCGGCGCGTTTCAGCTCGCGCACCACCAGTTCCGAGTCTGCCGGATTGTCCTCGACGACGAGAACGTGGAGAGATTTGTCACCCATCGATTTTGGGAGGTTGGTTAAGCAGGAGCCAGTAAAGGCCGAGATCTTCCACGGCCGCGGCAAAGCGCTCGAAGCTGACCGGCTTGACGATGTAACTGTTCACGCCCAGGCGGTAACTCTCGACCACATCGCGCTGTTCCTTCGAGGAGGTCAAGACGACGACCGGGATGTCCCGGGTGCGCTTGTCCGCCTTGAGCTTTTGTAAAACTTCCAAGCCATCAACCTTCGGTAACTTCAGGTCGAGCAGGATGACCTTTGGCGCGGCCCCGCTCCTGCGCGCGAAACCGTCTTCCCCGAAAATCAGGTCGAGCGCTTCGGCCCCGTCGCGGGCGATCTGCATTCGATTTGCGAGATTTGCTTTGCGCAGGGCGCGCATCATCAATTCGAGATCTTGCGGGTTATCTTCGATGACGAGTAGTTCCATGGCCTCGCTCATTGCTTTGCTTCCGTCCCGAGGGTGAAATAGAAGCTCGCGCCGCGGTCGGGCTCCGCCTCGGCCCAAATCCGGCCCTGGTGGCGGTGGATCACGCGTTGCGCGATGGCGAGGCCGACCCCGGTGCCCTCGAACTCGTCCGCACGATGGAGCCGTTGGAAAACGCCAAACAGTTTGTCCGCATGGCGCATGTCGAATCCGGTCCCGTTGTCGGTCACGAAGTAAACCGTTTCGCCGTTCTCCGAGCGCGAGCCGATCTCGATCACGGCGGCCTCGCGCCGCCCCGTGTACTTCAGTGCGTTGGAAAGAAGATTGATCCAGACCTGCCGGAGCAAGGCCGGATCGCCAGTGCAGGGCGCCAGCTCGCCGACCCGCAGGTCGACCTTGCGCCCTTCCCTTTGCCCCGCCAGCTCGACGAGCGAATACGTAACGAGCGTGCTTGTATCGATCGGCTGCCGCTCAAGGGGCAGCCGGCTCAGGCGCGAAAAAGTGAGCAGATCATCGATCAAAGCGCCCATCCTCTGCGCGCTCTGCCGGATCGTCTCGAGATAATGCCGACCCTCTTCCGGCAGTTGCGGCCCGAAGTCTTCCAGCACCGCCTGCGAAAATCCGTCGACGGCGCGAAGCGGCGCGCGCAGATCGTGCGAGACGGAATAGGAAAACGCCTCCAGCTCCTTGTTTGCCGCTTCCAGTTCCGCGGTGCGTGCCGCGACCCGCTGCTCGAGTTCGGCATTGAGCTGCGAAACCTCTGCCTCGGCCTGTTTCCGCTCGGTGATGTTTGCCCGGATCGCAATGTAATGGTGCGGCACACCATCCGCGTCGCGGAACGGGACGATCGTCGTGTCCGCCCAGTAGTAAGAGCCATCCTTCGCCCGGTTTTTGATTTCTCCCTTCCACACCTGCCCCCGCCGGATTGTCTCCCAGAGATCGCGCATGAACGCCTTCGAATGATAACCTGAGTTGACGATCCGGTGATCCTGCCCCAGCAACTCCTCCCGCGAATACTTCGAGTTCGCGCAAAACTTGTCGTTCGCGTAAACGATCGTCCCTTGCGCGTCGGTGATGGCCACACTCGCGTGCTCGTCCAGCGCGGTGCGCAATTCCTCCAGCTCGCGCAACGTCGCCGCCTGCCGTCCTTCCGCCGCCTTGCGCTGCGCGATATCGATCACCACGCTCAGGGTGAGCATGCCGTCGGGTGTGTTGATCGGGTTGAGGCCGATTTCCACCGGCACTTCCGAGCCATCCTTGCGCCGCGCAAAAAGATCGCGGCCATGTCCCATCGGCCGCGCTTCCGGATCGCGCACATAGCTGGCGCGATCGGACGTGTGGACGGCACGAAATCGCTCCGGCACGAGCACCTCGATACGCTTGCCGGGCAGCTCCTCGCGTTCGTATCCGAATAAGCGCTCCGCGCCGGCGTTGACGAGCACGATCTCCCCGCCGGAATTCGTCAGCACGATCGCGGTCGGCATCGCTTCGACGATTGTCCGAAAAATGTCCCTGCCGATGTCGGCGACAGCGTGCGAGTCACTCTGCCACTCGAGGGCGACGAACTGCTCCGGCGTGCCCGTGGCTGAGTCGCTCCGCAAGCGTTTGGTCATGAGACAATGGCTCCGAGCCTACCCCGTCCCATGCGCCTGCTCGTCTGGCCGCGCATTTCTTCTGCGCTCCATCCATGCAAACGCTCCGCTCCTTTGTTCCACAAAATAACACGGCGCGTATTAGCATCTCGAATAACGATGGCATCCTGAGCCCGATCAATGATGTCGGCTTGCTCACGCAAACGCTCTTCGGCATCTCGGCGGTCCGTTACATCGATGGCCGTGACCATGCACGCTTCTCTTCCGTCCCAGATGACCCGGCTGGAGTAGATTTTCCCCCGGATGAGAGATTTGTCTTTGCGAAGATGACGAAATTCGCCGCTTAGATGAGCGGGCGCGCCCGGTTGCGAGACCGCCGTTTCCAGTTTCTCAATTTCGTCGACAAGTCTTAGCTCACGAATTGTCAGCTTAAGAAACTCCTCCTGGGAATAACCATACTGGCTGATGGCAGCATCATTGACCGCGAGAATCCCAAGCGTTTCGATAGCGAAGACCCACATGGGATTCGGATTGGTTTGAAAAAGAAGGCGATACTGGCGCTCCTGAAGCTTCAAACGCCAGTCCGCCACTGATTGTTTAGCAATATCTCTGGGAACGGACTTCATAAAGTGCCTGGATGTTGCCCAGACAATGAGCAAAAGGGAGGCTGGCCGCGACTAGGGAAACCCTGAGAGGGAAACCCTTAGTTTGATCCAGTCGTTAGGCTGCCGCTGAAACCAGTCCAGTTCGAATCGCGAACCTTACCAGTCCGGGCACGTTGTCTATCTTCAGACGGCGCATCAACTGCAAGCGATGCGCCTCCACGGTCTTGATGCTGATGTCCAAAAGCGCCGCGATCTGTTTCGTGTTCAGGCCTTCAGAGATGTGTTGAAGAATTTGGCGCTGGCGAAAACTGAGGTGCTCCAAATCCCGGCTCCGCAGCGCCTCTTTTCTCGCTGCGCCGATGTTGTCGATCTTCAGTCGCTCCACTTCGCCATTACGCACCACGAGAGCAAACTCGTGCGCTCGGGCCGCATCGAAAATCTCGTCCGCGTTGCTCAAGCGGAGCGGAAAGGTGCACAAACCGACCGCTTGTTGACGAGCGAATACCACATCCATTTTGCGCTCAAAATTAAGGAACCGCACGCTACCGACCAGCGCCCGTACCCAGGCCGAAGTTCCAATAACACGCGAACCGGCAAAGCCACGTCTTTGTGCCTGGGCTATTCTTTTGTGAAACCGCGCCACTGCCTTTTCCATGCTTGGCCTTTTGTTTCCCGCAAACCACTTCGTGTTTGAGAAAATTTCGATCCTACCGTGTTTCAAATGTTGGGCGAGTCCCGGTAAGACTTGCGCCAGCGCTTTTGTTCCTTCGGAGATCGACGGGAATTGATATGGTGAAATTAGCCAGAGACAAAATTCATTGGCGCTCAGGCCGGCGCTAAAGTAGCGGGCTAAAACATGGAGCAGATCCTGGTTCGTTTCGTAGAAGACGCAGAAATGGGCTCCCCATGGGATTATGCCGACTGCGGGCAATCCCGAGTCGGTTTGACCTTTATCGCCTTCAAATGGCGGTGACGCCTGCAACGCCGCGGCTTTTACCATTTTCGTCTGCGCCTCCGCAAACTTTTATTAGGCGGCCGCTGCGTCTTCAGGATCCGCTGAAACCAACCCGTGCCGATGCCAAACCTCACCAGTCCCGGCACGTTGTCGATCCTCAACCGCCGCATCAGTTGCAAGCGACGCCTCGTTTCAGGCTGAAACCAGGCCGGCCCGGATGGCGAATCGGACGAGGCCGGGGACATCGTGGATCCCGAGCCGGCGCATCGTTTGCAGCCGATGAGCTTCCACCGTCTTGCCGCTGATGCCGAGGTCAGCGGCGATTTGCTTCGTGTTTTGACCTTCGGCGACTCGTTGCAGGATCTCCCGCTGGCGGGCGGTGAGCTTTCCGAGCTCCGCGCGGTCGGTTTGCTCCGCCTCGCGCCGGGCGCTCGCGAGATTTGCAATCTCCACTCGTTTCCAGACGCCGTTCCGCAGCGTGAGGGCGAAGTCATGCGTCCGGGCGGCGTCCAGAATCTGCTCGGCAGTGCTCAGGTGGAGCGGGAAAGTGCAGGCCACGATCATCCGTTTGCCGGTCAGGAGCCGGTCGAGTTCGTTTTCGAATCTGCGGAAGTCTCGCCGGGAAGAGTGCTCGTCCACCCAGGTTGAGTTGCCGTTGACCCGGCAGCCCTCCAGGCCGCGCTTCTTTGCCTCGTCCAGCTTGCCGCGGAAACGCTTTATCGCCATCGCTGGTGCAATTCCCTCCTCCGCCTCGAACCATTGTTTATGCGGAACGATCGCGAGTCGCTCTCTCTCGAGGTAGCGCGGGAGGTCAGGCAGGGAAGCTGCGAGGGCGTCTTTGGCCTCCGTCACGGAAAGAAACTCAAAGGGCGCGACGATCCAAAGGCAGAGCTCGTTATTCGTTAGGCCGGTTTCGAAGTAAGGGACCAGGATCTCGAGCAGGTCCTGCTTCGTCTCGTAAAAGATGCAGAAGTGCGCGCCCCACCGCACCCGGCCGATCGCTTTCAAGCCGGTCTCGCGCTTCGCGCCGTTTCGCTCTGTCATTTATTCTGACCACTGTTCTCGGAACTCTATCTCTATAATCGGTTGAACGGCGGGTTCTGGCGGTTTTGCGTCTCCCTTGTATCCAGCAGCCGCTCGCAGATGTCTTAGTATTGAATTCCAAGACCATGAGGATTCAATTCCACTTTCAAGATCGCCTTCCGCGCTTTGCGACGAAACAAGATGCGCTCCGTCCTGACCGCGCTCGGCATCATCATCGGCGTCGGCGCCGTCATCGCCATGGTCAGCATCGGCAACGGGGCCAAGGCGCAGGTCGAACAACAGATCGCCAGCCTGGGCGAAAATGTGATTTTGATTTTTTCCGGCAGCGTTACCTCGAGCGGCATCCGGACCGGCTGGGGGAGCGCGGGAACCCTGAAAATCGAAGACGCGGAAGCGATTCGCCGCGAAGTCCTGGGCGTGATCGCGGTCAGCGAAGAGGTCATCTCGACCCGCCAGGTTTCGTCCGGGAACCAGAACTGGTTTACTCGCATTTACGGCGAGTCGCCGGAATACTTCGACATCCGGCAATGGCCGTTGAGCGAAGGCGCGATCTTCACCCCCCAGGATGTGCGGAGCGCGAACAAGGTTTGCGTCATTGGTCGCACGACCGCAAGCCAGGTCTTCGGCTCGGACAATCCGATCGGCCAGGTTTTGCGCATTCAGGGTGTGCCTTTTCTCGTCACCGGCGTGCTCACGCCGAAAGGCCTGAGCCCGCAGGGAACCGACCAGGACGACATCGTCATCATGCCCTACACGAGCGCGATGAAACGCGTCATCGGCGGCAGCACCTTGCGCGGGATCAACGTCCAGGTTGCTTCGCCTGACGATCTCGGACCCGCCCAGCAGCAGATCACGGAGCTTCTTCGCCAGCGGCACAACATCCGGCCCGGGCGGGACGATGATTTCACCGTCCGCAACCAGCAGGAGATCGCGGAAACGGCCACCGCCACTTCGCGCGTCATGACCTTGTTGTTAGGCGCGATTGCCAGCGTCTCGCTCGTCGTGGGCGGGATCGGGATCATGAACATCATGCTCGTGAGCGTGACCGAGCGGACGCGTGAGATTGGCGTCCGTCTCGCGGTCGGCGCCCATGGACGCGACATTCTCACCCAGTTTCTCATCGAAGCCGTGACCCTGAGCTCGATTGGCGGCGTTATCGGGATCATTCTGGGGCTCGGCACCTCGCAGGTGCTTTCGGTGGTCGCGCATTGGCCGACGCTCATCTCCGTCAGTTCGATCATCGTTGCCTTTTTTTTCAGCGCCGCGGTCGGAATTTTCTTTGGTTTTTACCCCGCCCGCGAAGCCTCCCGCCTCGATCCGATCGAAGCCCTGCGCTACGAGTAGGGCTTGTAGACGCCTCCCTGTGGGAGGCGCGGGTATCGGTGCACGCCATGAGGTCAAGCGTTCAGACCCGCGCTTCGCTCAGCGAAGCGTCTACAACTGCTCCGCGATGATTTTGAAGATGATCGTGTTGTCGAGGAAACCGTGGAGCGATTCGGTTCCCGGACCGCTTCCCGCCGCCAGCACATCGTCGACCGTGCTCCTCGCCCACGGCGCATAGGCTGCGGCCGGTTCCTGTCCGCTGGCCGCCGGCCCCTCTCCCGGTGGCGTCGGGTCGCTAACCGTCGGCGGGCCCGCTGGCATCGTGACGCCGTTCGGCCCGGTCGCCCAGGTGAGGGCGGGTTCGCCCAATGAATTGACACCCAAAAGCGCGACGCCGCTGTCACGCCGAAAAGGGAAACCGTTGAGCGAAAGGCCGCCGATCCCGAGATTGCCTGCGACCAGGATGAGCGAATTCTTCCCCATGTAACTGCGCGCGACTGCGACCGCCCGATCCAGTTCGACGGTCTCCGCCAAAGTGCGCTCGCCGCGATTTTCGCGCGCCGCGGTGCGCATCAGTCCGGCGTCGACGATGAGCAGGTAACCGCTCGTGTTCCATTGCAGCAACTGAATGGCGCGTCGCGTCATGTCGGACAGCGCCGGCTGTTCGCTCCCGGCTGCGATTTCATTCGCATACGCCATCTCGCCTTCGCCGAAGAGACCGAGCAACTTCGGCCGGCGCCATTGCGGGATGTTTTCCAGTTCGGCGTTTGTCCGCACGATCTCGTAACCGTTGCGGCGCATCTCGAGGACGAGGTCGCGGCCGTCGCCGCGCCGTCCGCCTTTCGCTTCCGGGAGGAAATTTTCCAGGCCGCCGCCGAGAGCGATATCGACTTTTCGTTCCTCAGCCAATTGCTGGAGGGCGTCTTCCCGGCCGTCGGCGAAAAAGGCGGCGATCGAGGCGTCGGAGAGACGGCCGTTGGTCACGACGCCGATGGCGCGGCCTTTTTCATGCGCGAGATCGATCAGCGTGCGGAGCGGCTTGTCGTTAGGCCCGAGCCCCAGGCTGCGATTGTTGACCTTGACCCCGGTGGCCAGAGTGGTGGCGGCGGCCGCTTCGTCGGGCACGGCAAAATCCTGCGAGTAATTGCTGAGCAAGGCCAGGGCGGGGAGCGCTTCGATCGCGAGCCGCGAGGTCGCGCCGCCGGCATAGGCGCGGGTCGCGGCCAGGCGGTTCGGGCGTCAATCCTTCGCCGACGAAAGAGCACAATTCCGAACGGCTTTTGCACCACCCAATGGCGGAAATAGAGGACGCCAAAGGCGAAAAAGATCGCCAGGCAAAGGAGCGCCAGGATCTGGTTGCGCCATTTCATGCAGTGGATAGAGCGAGCGGCGACGCGCCTTGTCAATCCCGCAGCCGCGGGAAACCGCTTGAGGGCAGCGGCGCCTGCCCGGAGAATGCGTGATGGCAAAGCCGATCGTTTTGGTCATTCGCGATGGATGGGGAATTAATCCGGGCGGCAAAGCGCAGGCGGAAAAGAACGGCGACGCGACCCTGCTTGCGCAGACGCCGTTTCACGACCAGCTCTATCGCGAATATCCGGGCGCGACCTTGAGCGCGAGCGGCGAAGACGTCGGCCTGCCGGCGGGGCAGATGGGAAATTCCGAGGTCGGCCACCTCAACCTCGGCGCGGGCCGGATCGTTTACCAGGACCTGACCCGGATCAACAAGGCGATCGCGGAGGGCGAGCTGGAACAAAACGAAGTTTTGCAGGAAGCGTTCGCGAAAGCCAGAACAGGACGGCTGCATTTCATCGGGCTGGTCTCCGATGGCGGCGTGCACAGTCACTACGAGCATCTGATCGCGCTCGCAGCCGCGGCGAAGGAAGCCGGAGTCGAGCAGATTCTGGTGCACGCGATTACCGATGGCCGCGACACTTCGCCCACCGGCGGAGCCGAATACCTAACGACATGCGCTGCGCAACTGGCGAAAAGCGGAGCGCACATCATCACCGTTGTGGGCCGCTACTTTGCGATGGATCGCGACCGGCGCTGGGATCGGACGAAGCTCGCCTGGGACGCGATCGTGCTCGGGCGCGGCGAGGTTTGCGCCGACCAACCTTCAGCGGCGGTCAGCCGGCATTACGCGGCGGGGAAGACGGACGAGTTCATGCCACCGCTCATCTTTGGCGAGCCTAACGAACAGCGAATCCACGACGGCGATACCGTTATCTTTTTCAATTTTCGCGCCGATCGCGCCCGGCAACTGTCACAGGCTTTTCTTTTCCAGGACTTCGACGGCTTCGAGCGCCAAGTCTGGCCGCGGGTGCACTACGTCACGCTGACGGAATACGACGCGACCTATCGATGCCCGATCGTGTTCGGACCGCAGTCGCTCAAGAACATTCTCGACGACGTGGTCAGCGGCGCGGGCAAGAAGCAGTTGCGCATTGCGGAGACGGAGAAGTATCCGCACGTCACTTATTTCTTTAACGGCGGAGTCGAGAAGGCGGCGGTGGGCGAAGATCGCAAGATCATTCCATCGCCCAAAGTCGCGACCTACGATTTGCAGCCGGAGATGAGTGCGGTTGAGGTGACCAACGAAGTGCTGAGTCGGCTCGATCAATACGATCTCATCATCCTGAACTACGCCAATCCCGACATGGTCGGCCACACCGGGGTCGTCTCCGCGGGGGTGAAAGCGGTCGAGACGATCGACGCCTGTTGCGCGCGGCTCGTGCCGGCCGTGCTGTCGTTAGGCGGGAAACTTCTGCTCACGGCCGATCACGGCAATTGCGAGCTGATGCGGAATCCGGATGGCTCGCCTAATACGGCGCATACCACCAATCTGGTCCACCTGATTTATGTCGCGGAGGACGCGCAGAAGTTTCGGCTCGAGAGCGGTATCCTGGCCGACATTGCGCCGACACTGCTCTTTCTGCTTGGGCTGCCGCAGCCGACGGAAATGACCGGGCATTGCCTGTTGTCGCCCGCGTAATGGAGGGCACCGCGCCGTCGGTGCCGGGAACGTTGCCAGCGAATGGCCAGCCGATCGGACATTCGCGGAAGCGACAGCGCGCTTCCCTGCAGAGGGAGGAGGAACGCCTAACGAATTATCAGGATGGGGCCGTCGCCGGCTGGCGACCGCTCCCTTTGCGCGGCGGAAGATTGGGGTCGAGGAAGCCGAGCATATGGGCGTGCTCGATCACGCGCACGCCTTCCGCTCGTTGCAGGTCGGCGATCTGTTGATGGAACGCCTCCATTTTCGTCCAATGCACCCTGGGCCGGAAATGATGCTCGGCGTGGTAGCCGTTGTAGAAAAAAAGCCAGTTGTAGATTTTGCCGTAACTGCTCACGCCCCAGGCGATCGGCTTGTCGGGATCGGCCCCGTAATGCCGGAAGTAACCGTTCAGATAACTGAAGCAATGCCCGAGATAAAAGAAGGGCAGGAAATAGAAAACGACGTAGCGCCAGTTGAAGAAGAACATCGTCAGGAGCGTGACCACGACCGCGGCCAACTCGGTGTTGCCCCAGCGCACTTCCGTTTCGCCGCGCTTGCTGAGCTCGCGTTTGATCGCCGCCGGGTTATCGCGAAAGAAACTGAGGAAAACGTAGCTCCACGGGTTCTCCGGTTCGTCGTCGTGCCCGTGCCGGTAAATCGAGAGCCAGTCGATTGTCTCGCCCTTCTCGTCTTTCCGGTCGCTGTTTCCCTTGTGGTGCTGCAGATGGACGACGTCGTAGTAGGTCTGCGAAAAACAGCAGGCGACCGATTCGACGATCCCGAAGAGCCGGTTCAAAATCGGCGCGCGAAAGAAGGGGTTGTGGATGAAGTTGTGCGCCACGCCGTTGATGTTGGCGTTAATCATGAGCGCGTAGATGAAGCCGAGGATGAGCATGATCCAGAGCGGCGTGTGCGGGTAGAGGAAGAAGAGCGCGAAAAAGAACGCGAGGTGGAAGAGGCCGGCGAGCGCCGGGAGCGCGTCCCACCGGCTAAACGCGAAGATCTTCGAACTGGTTGCGGGGCGTTCGACTTTGATGGGATCAGGAGTCATGAATCGGAAAAAAAGCTTCGCCAACCGAAGCGGATAATCAAGCTGCGCTCATGTGGGCCGAGTAAGCGGCGCGGCTGGGTCCGGGGAGCCCACGCGCCTCGCGTGCTCATTGCGGCGCCCCGCCGCAATGCTCTTCGGAGAGAAAAGTTCGCGATGGCGAGGCGCCATCGCCAGCACGCGAGGGCGCGTGCGCTCCCCGGACAGACTCGCGTCGCTCGTCAGGGCCGGAGCGGCGGCTGCGGCGGGTTGCCAATCCCTTTCAGCACGTTGCCGAAATCGCTGTTTGTCGAGATGACCGCGGAGGTTCCCTGGCTGAATCCGTAGCGCGCCACCTCGAGGCGGCGGACGAATGAGTAGAGGCTCTGCGCTTCCGGCGAGTTGTAGGCGGCGGTGTAAATTCGCGCCGCCTCCGCATCCGCCTCGCCTTCGATCTTGAGCGCGTTGCGCTGCGCGGCGGACTGGATGG
The DNA here is from genome assembly GCA_963772915.1 of uncultured Verrucomicrobiae bacterium. Lineage (GTDB taxonomy): Bacteria > Verrucomicrobiota > Verrucomicrobiia > Chthoniobacterales > UBA10450 > Palsa-1392. The sequence goes on along the minus strand of CAVYZI010000004.1, from coordinate 498,293 downwards.
AGGCGACATCGCTCTCCTTTTGGCCGTTGATGTTGGCCGCTTCGCCCCGCCCTTCGGAGCGGAATTTCGACGCGATCTGGTGCCGCTCGCTCGACATCCGCTCGATGATTTTCTCCGCCACCGCCGGGTTGTATTTGCTCCGCTTGAAGCGCTCATCGAGCAGCTCGATCCCGAAACCCTCGATCTTCTGGCGGGCGCGGTCGGTGATTTGTTGTTCGATCGCGCTGCGGCCCAGTTCGATATCGGGAAGATTGCTTGGCAGGACGGTGCCGCTCTTTTCCAGCTCTACGTCGTGGACCGGTTGGCGGCCTTTGGTTACCCGCACGATCTCGACCAGGTCGTTCGAGGCGACGGCGGTCCGCGTCTCGCTGCCGAGGATGTCGTCGAGACGCGAGAGGGCGCTGCGCTCGTCATTGAGGCGATTGTAATAGAGGAGCGGGTCGCTGATCCGCCAGCGGGCAAAACAATCGACGATGAGGTAGAGTTTGTCCTTGGTCGGCGTCTCGGTGGGCGGGCCGTCCCAGGCGAGGATGCGGTTGTCGAAGCGATGGACCGAGTCGATAAACGGCACCTTGAATTTCAACCCCGGCGTCTTTTCCACCCGGACCGCCTTGCCAAAGCGGGTCACGATCGCGGTTTCGTACTGGCGCACGGTGAAGAGAAGCGCACCCCATTTCAGGGCGGTGAGAAGGAAGATGAGCCCGATGACGGCGAGGATCGGATTTTGCATGAAGCCGACGAAGCGGGTGGAAAAATGTGGACGATAGATGGTGGCCATAAGGTTCGTTAGGTGTAGTTAGGCAAGTGAGTTAGAACGGGATCGACGGGCAATTTTGGTGGGGCGAGACTCTGTCGAGCCTGAGGGGGCGGGTCGCTGCGAGCAGAACTCTCCCCCCGGCTCGACAGAGTCTCGCCCCACCAGGACAGAGTCGCATTTCTCGCGTCATCATGGTTGCGGGGCGGGCGTGGCGGCGGCCGATGCGGGCGGCAGGAGCGGCAGGGTTTGCAGGACGCTCTTGATGCTGTCGTCCACGATCACCTTGCGCTCGAGCGCGGGCAGGATCGATTCCATCGCTTCAAAATAAAGTCGCTGCCGGGTGATCTCCGGCGCCTTGGCATACTCGGCGAGGAGGAGAGAAAACTTTTCCGTGTCGCCCTTCGCCCCGTTGACCCGGCGGAAAGCGTAGGCCTCGGCCTGCTTCTCGCGCTCCTTGGCCTGGCCGCGCGCGTTCGGGACAGCGTCGTTGTAGATCGCCCTGGCCTGATTGATCGCGGTCTGCTTTTCCTGCTGCGCCTGGTTCACTTCGTTGAAGGCCGCCTGGACCGCCGGGGGCGGGCGGACGGTCGCGAGCTGCACCTGCTGGATCTCCAAACCGAGCCCGTATTCGCTCGACAACTTCGCCAGTCGTCCGAGGCACGCGATCTCGATGTCGTGCCGGCCGATGGTGAGGACCTCGTCGACGGTGCGGTCGCCGATGACCTCGCGCATCACGCTTTCGGAAAGATCGCGCAACGTCTGCTCCGGCTCGCGCGCGCCGAAGAGGTACTGCTTCGGGTCCGTAATCCGGTATTGCACGACCCAGGGAACGAGGGCGGTGTTGAGATCGCCGGTGATCATCGTCTCGGTGTCCTCGGAATTGTTGTCGCCCTGGAATTCGTTCGTCGCCTGCGGAGTGGTGAACCCGAACTCGAGCTTCAGCAGACGCTGCGTCGGCACGATAGTGATCTCATCGACATATGGAATGGCGTAGGCCAGGCCCGGCCCCTCGGTGCTGTGATAGGCGCCGAAGCGGAGCTTCACCCCGACCGAGTTTGTCGGGATGGAAACAAACCCGAAGAGGAGCGCACCCAGCGTGACGAGGATTCCGATCGTCCCGATGACCCCGAGGAGAAAGCGGAAGGGATGAAAGTGAAAGCCAGGTGGAAAAGGTGAAGCAGACGAGCCGGAAGAGGTGGTGAGTTCCATGACGAAAAGCGAATTGACCGCAAAGGTATCACAGTCTGCAAGATGCGGTTGCAATTAGATTGCAAACGTCGCCATCAATTTCGCTCATCGGCCTGCTGGAGGGCACCGCGCCGTCGGTGCCGGGGGGTGACGTTGGCAACAGGAACGGCTTCGACCCCGCGCGGAAGCGACGGCGCGCTTCCCTCCAACGGGGTTCGTTAGGCGGGAGTCTACTTTCGAGCGAAGGCCGCCAGCCTGGCCCCGATTTCGCGATAGAGTTCCTCGGTCCAGGCGGGCGCGTCCGCCGGTGTGGCAAATTCGCGCACCCGGAAATCCACCGGGCTGATGATGAGGGGGATCTCCCGCGTCTCGGTCAGGGCCGCGACGATGAACAAATCTTCCGCGCCTTCGTCGCCGACGGCGAGACAGCCGCGCGAGCGCGCGCCCCCGTGGATCATGATGTCGGTCCCGGGTTCGGTGCGACCCTCGCGGGCGGCCTGGGCGAGATCGAAATCGTTCGGGTAGCTGACCCGCAGCGAAAGATGATAGTGGCTGTTTGGATTCAAGAGCACGATGCGATAGACGCCTTCCGGGACCTGGCGGTCGCCTTCGCGCAATTTTGGGCCGAGCCGGCCGCTGGCCGCGAGCACATCGTATTCGCGGATGAAGCGCAGGTCTTCGCCTTCATTCGCGGCCCACAATTCCAGTTTTCTCGTTTCTTTGATCGCGACCAAAGCCAGGCGCGACGGCGGATAATGGACGCCGGCTTGTTGGAAGTGGGGTGCGAGACGCTTCCGCACCAGCGCGCCAAATTCCTCCAGGCGATCTTGAATCGTCTTTAATCCCGGGGGCGGCTCGTTCATCTTCGATTCGTCTTTTCGTTCGGGCAGCCAGAGTAAGACGGCTGCAAAAGCTCCGGCGACAATCAGGAGGCTGAAAGCAATCTTGCGCATCTCGGGCGATTGATTGACTGCACGGGAGGTAACGCGCGGCTGATGTCAAACGCGCGTTCGCGGGTATGATCACGGCGATGAACGCTGCGCCACCGCATCTCGACCAGCCGGTGACCGGTTTCATCCGGCAGGATTTTGCCCGGCTGCGCGAAGGCATGACCGCGCACGAGGCGCTCGAGGCGCTGCGGCGGGAGGGGATCGGGGAAAAGATCGTTTATTTTTACGTGCTCGATGAGGATCGGCGGTTGGTTGGCGTGCTCCCGACGCGCCGGTTGCTCACCGCCATGCCCGAGGAACGCATTGGGGATCTGATGATCAAACGCGTCATCGCCATCCCGAAGAGCGCGACCCTGCTCGAGGCGTGCGAATTTTTTGTGCTGCACAAGTTTTTCGCCTTTCCGGTGGTGGATGCAAAACGGCGGATACTCGGGGTGGTCGATATCAGTGTTTTCACTGAGGAAGTCTTCGATATCGCGGAGCGCGAGCAGCACGAGGATATTTTCGAGACGATCGGGTTTCACGTCTCGCAGGTGCGCGATGCGGGGCCGCTGAAGGCATTCCGTTATCGTTTTCCCTGGCTGCTGGCGACGATCGGGAGCGGGACGGTCTGCGCGCTGCTGGCGAGTGCCTTTGCGCTTACCCTCGCGCAAAGCCTGGTCATCGCGTTTTTTCTCACCCTCGTCCTCGGGCTGGGGGAAAGCGTCAGCATGCAATCGATGGCGGTCACGATTCAGGCCTTGCACAACAGCCGGCCGACGCTGCGCTGGTATGTGGCGACGCTCCGCCGGGAGGTCGCGACCGCCTTGTTGTTAGGCGCGTCCTGCGGGTTGCTCGTGGCGGCGATCGTCTGGTTTTGGCTCGGGGCGGGCTGGCCGGCGCTCGTGATCGGCGGGAGCATTCTCACTTCGCTCGTCATGGCGTGCCTGCTCGGGCTGAGCATTCCGTCGCTTCTTCACGGGCTGCGTCTCGATCCCAAGATCGCCGCCGGGCCGCTTACGCTCGCCCTCGCCGACATCCTGACCCTGCTCTTTTATCTCTCGATCGCGAGTTGGCTGCTCGAGCCGGTCTAATGAGGGGGGCGTTCTCACATTGTCATCCCGAGCCGCCGGAGGACGACGAGGGACCTCGCAAACTACGTTTGATTTCGCGCCGCAAAATGGCATCCGAGATGGCCTGTGAGGTCCCTCGACTCCGTTGCGCTCCGCTCGGGATGACAGAATGGGAGCCGGCGGCGCGGTCGTTAGCCGATCTTCTTCCGGAAACGGAGCGAGCAGACGACGAAAAGCAGAATCGCCATGAGGGTCAGAATGCCTAACGAATTGGCGTATTCGAAGAAGGTCGCGCCGCGCAGGATGATGGCGCGCATCAGGGCGATGAAATAAGTCGTGGGGAGGATCGCGCCGAACCAATAGAAAATCGCCGGCATCGTTTCGCGCGGAAAAATGAAGCCGGAAAAGAAAACGCTCGGGAGGATGAAGGCCATCGACATCTGCAGGGCCTGCATCTGGTTTTCCGCCTTGGTCGCGACGAGCAGGCCAAGGCTGAGCAGGGCGAAAACATAAACCAGCGTCGCCAGAACCATCGCGACAATGCTCCCCGCGATCGGGACGAAGAAGACAAAGTGCATGATGCCGAAAAGGAGAAACGCCATCAGCATCCCGATACAGAGATAGGGAATCAGTTTCCCGAGCATCAGCCCCCAGCGGCTGAGCGGACTAACGAGAAGTTGCTCGAGCGTGCCGCGCTCTTTTTCTCGGACCACCGCCATGGCGGTGGCAAAGGTGGTCCCGATTTGGAGCACGATCCCGATCACGCCCGGGACGAAAAAGTTCGGGCTCCGCATGGTCGGGTTGTAGAGCATCTGGGGCCGGATCTCGATCGGGACGGCGCGGCGACCGCTCTCCTGCAAAAGCATCTCGGTTGATTGGGTGAGGGCGATGGCGGCGGCGGTGTTAAGGGCCTGGAGCGCGATGGTGGAATTGGAGCCATCGATCAAAAGCTGCGCCTGGACCGGGCGGCCGGCCCGCACGTCGCGGGTGAAGTGGGGCGGGATTTGCAACCCGACGTAGGCGTGGCCGGCGCGGATCTCGCTCGCCATCTGGGCCGCGCTGCCGACTTCCCTAACGATGCGAAATGTCTCCGTATTGACGAAGCGATCGAGCAGTTGGCGGCTTTCCACGGTGCGGTCTTCGTTGAAGACGACCATCGCCATGTGTTTGACGTCGTTATCGAGCGCGTAGCCGAAGGCGATCATCTCGATGAGGGGCGGGAAGAGCATGAAGAAAAGCGTCATCGGATCGCGCATCACGACGATGAACTCCTTGAACAAAATGGCGCCCAGGCCGCGGAAGGGGCGTTTCATGAGGCGTGCGCTCCAATTGTCATCCCGAGCCGGCGAAGCGCGGCGAGGGACCTCCCTTGCGGTCAGGGTGGGCGAGGTCGTTCCACTTTGGGTTTAGAGTTTCGACGAGGCGTTCTTCTTGCTCCGTCGCCAGCCTTTGATCTCTTCTCGCGCGCGATCGCCTCGTGGACGTCGTTGTAGGTTTCGTGGTAAACGAGAATCGTTAGGCGATATCGTCCGTGAAACCCTTCATCGTGCCGTTTTGATGTTCCCAGACGCGGCGCACGAGATCGTTTGTCACGCCGATGTAGAGGACGACTCGGCTGCGGTTGGTCATCATGTAGATGTAGTAAGCTTTCACTGCGGTTGGGAGGTCCCTCGCCGCGCTGCGCGGCTCGGGATGACAAGGTAGGGAGGTGCTCGTGGTCATGCCGCTTTTTCCTCCTGGCTCCCGTTGGCATATTTCGCGGTCAGGGCGACAAAGACGTCTTCGAGCGAGGGGCCGATGATGTGGATATCGGCGCTCTCGATCCCGACCCCGAGCAGTTTTTTTTCGATGCCGGCACGGGTGATGGAATCATCGACCAGGAGATGCATCGATTGGCCGAAGACGGTCGCGCTCCGCACGCCCTCGACCGTGCGCATCGCCTGCAACGCCCGGGTGACATGATCGCAGGTCACGTCGAGCCGGCGGGTGCCGGGCGGGTTGACGTCGGGCAGTTTTTTCAAATCGTCCGGCTGCCCGCTCACGATCAGCTTCGACATGTGGATGTAGCCGACGTGCGAGCAGCGTTCCGCTTCATCCATGTAATGGGTGGTGACGAAAAGGGTCATGCCGCGCCCGGCGAACCCGAAGAGCAAATCCCAAAGCTCGCGCCGCGCCACCGGGTCGATGCCGGCGGTCGGTTCGTCGAGGAAAAGGACGGTCGGCTCGTGCATCAAGGCGCAGGCCATGGCGAGGCGCTGGCGCCAGCCGCCGGAAAGGAGCGCGGCGCGGCGGTTGAGATAGGGCTCGAGATGAGTGAGCGCGATGAGCTCGTCGCGCCGTTTCTTCAGCTCGCGCTCGCGCAGGCTGTAGAGCTTGCCGGAAAAAAGGAGGTTCTCGTTTACGGTCAGTTCGTCGTAGAGGGAAAATTTTTGCGACATGTAACCGATCATTTCCTTGATCGTGTCGCCTTCCCTGACCACGTCGCGGCCGTCGATCCGGGCCGTGCCTTCGCTCGGCTCGAGGATGCCGCAAAGCATGCGGATGACGGTCGATTTGCCCGATCCGTTAGGCCCGAGGAAGCCGAAGATGGAGCCGCGCGCGACGGAGAAGCTGACGTGATCGACGGCCGTGAAAGTGCCGAAGCGTTTCGTCAGGCCTTCGCACTCGATCATTGCTCGGGATGACAAAGCTTGGGGACTGTTCATTTCCTCGGCATCTGGCTCGTCTATTTTTTGGGAACGTTTGGGAAAATGGCGTCGGCCGACATGCCGGCGCGTAACTTGTCGCTCTGATCCTGCAACCGGATCTTGACCCCGAAGACCTGTTTGATGCGGTCCTCGACGGTTTGCACGTTGCGCGGGGTGAACTCGGCCTGGCGATTGATCTGCTCGACCGTGCCGGGGAAGTCCTCGTTAGGGAAAGAATCGACCTTGAGACGGACTTTTTCGCCCAGCTTGATGTAACCGAGCCAGGGCTCCGGGACGTAGACCCGCACCCACAAATGCCGGGGGAGGATGAGGGTGGCGAGTTCCTGGTTGGGGGCGAGGACGTCGCCCACCTTCACGTTCAGGACCTCGAGCACGCAGTCGTTAGGCGCGACCACTTTTAGTTCGCGCAACTCGGCCTCGATCTCCGCCAGTTGGGCGCGCATTTGCACGATGCGCATGCGGGCGGCTTCGAGGCTCTTCTCTTCCGCGGCGGCCGCGCTGCGGGCGCGCTCGGCCTCGCTCGGGGAGACGGTTTTGTTGCGGAGCAATTGCTCCTGGCGACGGGCATCGGCGCGCATGAACTCAAGCTGCGCTTCGTGGGCGTCGGCGTCGCGCATGGCGGTTTCGATTTGGGCCTGGGCGAGATCGCGCCGGGCTTGCATTTCGGGAGCGACGAGGCGCGCGATCAACTGCCCGGGGTGGAGAGTGTCGCCCTCCTGGGCGAAGAGTTGGACGACGCGGCCGCCGGTGCGCGGTGCAATGTGGACCTCGTCGACTTCGATCGTGCCCGAGACCGGCTGGGTGCGCGGCCGGCAGGAGGCGAGCGGGAAAAGGAGAAGCGTGAAGGCCGCGGCGCGAAAGAAGAACGTCGAGGATTGCAAGACGCCGGAAGGTTAACAAGTTCTTGGGGAAACGAAAGGCGGCTGAGACGAGCGATGACAACACGACGGTTTGATCACATCGATTTGCGGGTGCGGGAGATGGCGCTGGCGAAACGCTTTTACGCGCAAGTGTTGCCGCCGCTCGGTTTCTCGATCGACTCGAGCGGGGACAAATGGTGCATCTGGCAGGCGCCGGGGAACGGGCCGGTGGAATTTTTTGGCTTCACCGAGGAAGAACAACATCGGCCTAACGAAAACCGGATCGCTTTCTGGGCGGAGAGCAGGCGAGAGGTGGATGACATCGCCGAGGTGGTGAGGCAGGCGGGCGGAATGAACCTGGAAGGGCCGACCCTCTGGCGGGAATATTCGCCCGGTTACTACGCGTTCTTCTTTGAGGATCCGAGCGGGAACAAGCTCGAGGTCTGTTGCCGGGAAAGCCTGGCCGCTTGAGATCGGGAGCGCTTCTGCGAGACGTATCGGAATGAGCACTGCGGCGCCGATCCAACAGATGTTGCGGCCGCAACGGCGGGTTCGTTATCTCAAGATCATCGCCGTTTTCAAGATCCTGCAGGGTCTCCTCCTCCTCAGCATCGGGGTGTCGCTCCTTTTTCTCCACAGCCGGGCGCGCTGGCTCGATGCCATTTCGGACTGGGTCGATGGCGAGCTGATGGTGGTGCACAGCCGCGCCGTGCTTTATCTCCTGACTCGATTGCAGGATGTGGTGGCGGGCGGTTTGCTCCGGGTGACGGGCTGGGTGGCGCTCTTTTTCGCCTTCGTGCTCTGCACGGAAGGGATCGGCGTTTATCTCCAGCAACGCTGGGCCGAGCTCTTAATGGTGGTGGCGACGGCCGCCTTCATTCCCTTTGAGTTGCGCCATGCCTGGCTCCATCCGGGCGCGGTCGCGATTCTCATCCTGGCGGTCAACTGCTTCATCGTCTGGTTCGTTTACCGGGTCCTGCGGCGCGAAAAGCGCGAAGAGCGGGCGGCCCCGGCGGCGCAGGAAGACACGGTCCTCGAGACTCGTTAGGCGCGGACGCGGCGGGGGCGAACCCCGAAACGGCGCAAAGCCGCGCCCGTTTTTTCCAGGGGCAAACCGATGACATTGCTGCGCGAGCCGGTGATCCGGGCGATGATGGCGCGGCCTTCCACCTGGGCGGCGTAGGCGCCCGCTTTGTCGAGCGGGTCGATCCGGTCGAGGTATTCCTCGATCGTCCGGTCGTCGAGTTTCTTGAAGAGAACGCGCGAAACGACAGAGAAATTTTCCGACCGGCCGTGGACGAGACGAGCGAGGAAAACGGAGGAAGCCACGAGATGAGTCTGGCCGCTGAGGAGGCGCAGGATTTGGGCGGCTTCGTCGCGATCGGCCGGTTTGCCGATCACTTTTCCCCCGAACTCGACGAGGGTGTCGGCGGCGAGGACGACACCGTCGGGGTGGGTGCGGGCGACGGTCAGGCCTTTGCGGAGCGCATTCCAGGTGGTGGCTTCGCAGAGGGTGAGCTTGGTGGTGGAAATTTCATCGACTTCCGGCGCGACCACTTGGAAATCAAAACCGGCCTCAGCCAACAATTGCCGCCGGCGGGGGGAGGCGGAGGCGAGGAGCAAGTTGGGCCGGGGGCCGTTCATCTGTGGACGGGGATCATGGTTGGGTAGGCGCCTGTTTTTTGCCAAGGAAATCGGGCATCTTCATCTCGGAATAACCATCCGGGGTGGCGAAGTCGGAAGCGGGCAGGGGGTCGAGGCTGACCGATTCGATCGTGCTCGTGATCTCGGGTTGGCCCGGGATTTTCACCTTGGTGCGCAAGGGCAGCCCGGGAAGGGCGTGGTAATCGGGCATCCCTTTGGTGACAGAAGCGAAGGCGCCTTTTTGCAGGATGGACATCTGGTCGAGGATGCTCTGGTAATTCGGGTAAGTGGTCGCGACCCAATAGCTGGCGTGGAATTTTGGAGAATCGCTCACGTATTCCTCGGTCGCGTAGCCGTTGATGGTCTCTTTCTTGCCGGTCGGCTTGGGCGGAGCCTGGGTCGGGGCCTCTTCTTTGACGAACGACTTGGCCATCTCGGCCATGGCTTTGGCTTTGTCGCCCGGGATGTGCATGACGATCTTCCGGTCGTGGAGCAGGTTGGTAATCTCACCGCTTTTGCCATCGATGATGGTGGTGATCTGCGGGCTGACTTCGACCCGCGCCTTGTCGCCTTTCACTTTCATCGTGATGCGCTGAGTCCCATCGTTGCCCTCGACTTTTTGCACGATGGTGAGATCGGCGCGGGCGAGACCGAGGCAGGCGAAGAGAGCGATCCCGGAAAGCAGTGATTTCATAAGCAAGTTGTTAGCCGTGCGGGAGGCGCTTGACAAGCGCGCAGGCGAGCGCGGCATTCGGAAAAAACTTGGCAAGGTCACGGGTGCGCGGCAGCTTAGCCGGCGCGCGGGTATAGCTTAATGGTAAAGCTCCAGCCTTCCAAGCTGGCTATGAGGGTTCGATTCCCTTTACCCGCTCTCCGTCGAGCGAGAATGGATCATGGCCGCAACGAAGAGTGAACTTGGGCTCGAGTGCCTCGTGTTTTTCCTGGCGGTGGGCCTCTGGTTCGCGGCCGCGCCGATGTCGATCAGCCGCGATTTGTCACCGGCCGAGTTGATCGAGAACGGCTTGCCCGCGAAGCAGACGATGAAAACCGCGAGTAAGTCGGATTTTCTTTCCGCGATCTGCGCGGCAGTGCGGAAGAATCGGAAGTCAGGAGCGGAGGTCACGGCGACGGCCGTGGAGGCGCGCGAGGGACTGGCGGGGGAGATCGTCGGGACGGTGCTGCGCTGCGGGCGCGGGATTGATTGCGCCTACGTCGACGCCATTGTGAGTGCGGCGCTCAAAGCCCGTCCCGCTGCGGCCATCACGATCAGCGATGCCGCGACGGCCAAGGCGCCAAACTGCGGAGAAACCATCCAAGCGGCGGTGCGGACCGCAGCTCAACGCGATACAGCGGCGAGCCCGACGGAGCCGAGTGCCCCGGTCGGTCCGCGGCCCGAGGCGGATGAGGGTTTCGATCCGCGCGAGCCGCTCGTTCTGGTTTGCGCGGACGGCGCCCAGCGAGCCATCCGGAAAAGCCTGGTGGAAGAATTCATGACCACGCATCCCGGCTCTTATCTCGGCTCCTGTCCGCCACCGGCATCGTCGCCTGCGCCATCGCTTACCCCGACTCCTCATCCTGCTCCTGCTCCTAATCCTATTCGTTAGGGATTGCAGGGATTAAGAGCAGGAGCAGGAGCAGAGCAGGATCAGGGGAAAGCGACGGGGCAAAAAAATTCTCCCCCGTGCGGCCGATTAATGTAACGTCGCCGCCCGATGGCGACGAACCCATCCCTTATTTCCCGAGCGAGTGAAGTTCTCGCGGGCTTCCTCCTCGCGGCGGCGATGGTCGCGATGCAGGTGCTCATCGGTGGGACGCGGATGGTTTTTAGTCTGCCGATCTATGCCGTGCTGGGAGTGGCTGGTCTTCTCGCGGTTTTTTCCTGGCCGCGGGTGAAGCCGGCGCCGACGCGCATTTGTCTTTGCTCGGCTGCGCTCTTCTTTGGTTATGTTCTCGTTAGGGCGTGGTTTTCGCCTGTGCCCTACCTGGCCCGGGCCGACATTTTCTCGGTCCTGGGCGGACTGGTGGTTTACCTCGCGGTCGCGTTTGTCTTCACCTCCGCCCGCTGGCGGATGGCGATTCTCGTCGGGCTCATCCTGGTCGCGCTCGTGCAGGTCGTGATCGGCGCGATCCAGTTTCGCGACGGGAATAACTTCATGCTCATTCCGTTTTTGCAGCGCTTCGATTACGGCCGGCGGGCGAGCGGATTTTACATTTGCCCGAATCATCTCGCCGGCGCGCTCGAGGTGATCGGCATCTTCTGTGTGAGCTTCGTCTGCTGGAGTCGCTGGCCGCTTTGGGCAAAATTGCTGGTCGGCTATGCCGGGCTGGTCTGTTACGCGGGTGTCGCCCTCACGGGAAGCCGCGGCGGTTATCTGAGTGCGGGCGCGAGTCTGCTCGTGGTCGCGCTTCTGACCTTGCTCGCCTTGCGCAAAGCGGGGAGCGCGATCTTTTGGCGAACGGCGGCGGGCGGCGGCCTCCTCGCGCTTCTGCTGGTCGCCGCGGTCCTCTTCGGGTTTGGCAAAAGCAATGTCCTGAGCGACCGCGCGCACAATGTCATCGATACCGGAAACATCCGGCTCGATCTCTGGCAGGGAGCGATCGCGCAATGGAAATTGCAGCCCCTCTGCGGGACGGGCAGCGGCACCTATCTTTACTACGGTCGGCGCTTTCGCACTGAGCGCGTGCAGCTCGATCCGGTCGAGGTGCACAACGATTATCTCCATCTCCTGGCGGAATACGGCGCGCTGGGGGGCGCGGCTTTTCTGTTTTTTCTCGGGGCGCATCTCTGGCGGGGCGGGCGGGCTTTTCAAAGACTCGGACCGCGCCGGCTAGCGAATTCCGCGCGAGTCCTGAGCAACAACCTGGCGCTCAACCTTGGCGCGCTCGGGGCGGTGGCGGCCTATCTCGTGCACTCGTTCTTCGATTTTAATCTTCACATCCCGGCTAACGTTCTCCTGCTTGCCTTCGTTTTCGGAATCCTGGCGACACCGGGGGACGAGCGGGAAAACAAGCGAAGCCGCGCGGCCAATCCGTTACGGGGCGCTGTTTTTGCCGCTGCTCGCGTTGCTCCTCCTCGCCGGGGCGCTCCGTTACGCGCGAGCGGAGGTTTACGCGGAGCGAGCCCGGGTCGCCTTGCGGGACGAACGCCACCTCGAGGCGACGCGCTGGGCGCAGAAGGCGGTCGCGCTCGACGATCAGAATCCCGAGACCTTTTTTTACCTCGGCGACAGTCGGGTGCGACGGGCGGAGGACCTGGCGAACCCGGCCGCGGCCGCGGCTTTTTATCGCGCTGCGCTCGAGCCGTTCCAACGCGCCCTGGCCCTCGCGCCTAACGACGAGACGTTTCTCATCGCGCTCGGCCGGGTCTACGATGCGCTCGGCCGCTTCCCCGAGGCGGAATGGATGTTTGGTCGCGCCCTGGCCTGGGACCCGCTGTCGCACGTGACCCAGAAATCGTATCAGGCCCACCTCACGCTCTGGGAAAGAGGGAGGTTCGAAACCGAGCCGCCGCCGAGCCTGAATCTGCCGGACAAGAATGCGCCCTTGCCCGAGCCCTCGACCGCGCCCTCTCCGGCTGGCTTCTGAAGGAGGCCGGTGCGGTGAACTGTTACGCATTTGTGACACAAAATTGGTTTGCTTGTTCCTTCGGCCCCAGCCTACCCTCCGCCCCGATGTTGCCGGATGACCAGATCTTGCGGCCTGACCTTGCGGGCGGGGATTCTCGACCGGGAGCATCGCGCTGGGTGTACCTGGCTACTGGGTTTTTGCTCTGCGCCTCGATTTGCTGGCCGCTCGATCTGCGGGCGGGAAGCGACGAATCGAGCAAGACCGTTCTGTCCACGGCCGATTCCGGGAAAGAGGTCCTGACCGACTCTTCCCGCGACGTGAGCGAGCCGGCCAGCGGCACCGGGAATTTCGCGCGTGCACCGTTCCGCGTTTCGATCTCGGTGCGGGAAGGCTACGACGATAACGTTTACACCTCGAGCCAGAACCCGGTCGGCTCCTTTTTCACCAGCGGCAGCGTGGTTTTCGATTACAAATTTGGGAGCGCCCGCACGAACATCGATCTCCAGGCTTTCGGCGGGGCGACCTATTACTATTTCCGGCCTTTTGGGCAGGAGTATGACGTCAATAGCGGCCTGACCGTCACCATTAGCCACCAGGCCACGCCCCGGCTCGGGCTCGCCGGGAGCGCTTACCTTACCTATCAGTCGGAGCCGGATTTCGCGAATGGGGTCGGGGTCAACCGGCGAACCGGAAACTACTTTTACACAAACGACAAATTCTCCACCTCCTATCAATGGGCGCCGCGCTTTTCCACCGTCACCAGTTACACGCTGGGCGTGCTCCAGTACGAAGACAGCGCGATCGGCTCCTATGAGGACCGTTTCGAACACACCTTCGGAAATGAATTTCGCTTCCTCTGGCTGCCGACCACCACCCTGGTCGGCGAATACCGCTTTCAAATCATCGACTTCGATACCGCGCCGCGTGATTCGACGACTCATTTCGTCCTCGGCGGGCTCGATCACAGCTTTAGTCCCCGCTTCAACTTCTCGCTCCGCGGGGGCGTCGAGTTTCGCGAATTCGACACCTTCGGGGAAGAGACTTCGCCCTACGGCGAGGCGACCCTGAAATATGCGCTCGGGGAACGGAGCTCGATCAGTTGGACGAATCGCTATGGGCTGGATGAACCCGACGTGCCGGGCGGTTCTTCGCGCACGACTTTTCGCACCGGCTTGAGCGGGAGTTACGCGATCTCGCCCCGCTTCGGCACCACCCTGGCTGTTTACTACCAGCACGATGAGAACGACAGCAACTCCACCCCGACCTTTTTCGTGCCGGCCTTTAACGAAGACTCGCTCGATATCAGCCTCGGGCTCCGCTTCGAACTTAACCGCTTTTTTGCCCTTATCGCCGGCTACAGTCACACCGAGGTCTTCTCGGATATCACCCTGCGCGAGTACGCGCGAAACCGCTATTTTCTGGGCTTAAACGCAACCTTCTAGCCCACCTGACTCCGCGGCCTGCGCCTTTTGCGCCCCGGGAATCTTCTGATAGATTCACCGCCCGGTCGCGGGAAGGTGATCATGGCCCAAAAAGACGAAGTGAGACTCCATTTTCTCGACTACTGGCGCGTCATCCGCGTGCGATGGGGGCTGATCCTGCTCGCTTTCCTCCTCGTCCTTATCACGACCGCGGTCGTGACCTATTTCCAGCCGCGCGAATACCAGTCCTCGGTCTTCATCGAGGTCAAGTCGATGGCCGAGAATCCGCGCATCTTTGGCAACGAGGGCAACCTTAACTATCACGATCCGCAACTGGCCCCGACGGTTTACCAGGTCATCCAACGAACCGGGATTCTCTATCCGGTGATCGACGATCTCCATTTGCAGGATAAGTGGGGCCAGAATGGGAACAAGCCGACCCGCGAGCAGGCCTACCGCATCCTGCGCAGCAAACTCGACCTCGACGAAGTCCGCAATACCGACCTGCTCCAGATCAGCGTCTTCGACACCGACCCGCAGGAAGCGGCCGATATCGCGAATAAGATCGTCGCGGTTTACCAGCAAAAACGGGTCGAGGAAGAGAAGGAAATCCTCAATCGCGCGGTCGAGACGATGAACGAGGAGGTGACGAAGGAAGACCGCAAAGTCGAGGACGCGGCCAGGGAAGTCGCGCGCATTCGCGATGAGGAACACATCATCGATCTCAACCCGGAAGGGATGGAGGATTCCCTGACCGCGGCCAATTCCAACGTGGTCAAACAGGAAGGGGAAGTGAACGACGCCGAGACGACCGTCGCCACCCTCACGGCCAAACTGCAGCAGATCGAAACCCTGAAGGGCGACGACCTGATGCGGATGATGCCGACCCTCAACATTCAGGACCCGACCATCCAGAAAATTCTGCCTAACTATCAGGAAGCGGTCGCGAACGAGGCGCTACTCCTCAATTCCGGGCTGGGCGAAAATCATCCCAAGGTCAAAGCCCTGCGCGCGACCAAAGCGGTCTACGTGCGCCAGTTGGAACAGCAGGTGGAGAGCGTGCGCGACGCCCTCGAGCGCAACCTCAAATCCGCCCAGGCCACGCGCGACGAACTGAAGAAACGTCTCGGAACGATCAACGAAGAGCAACTCGCTTCCAAGAACCTGAGTGCCAATTACACCCGGGCCAAAAACGCTTACATCAAGGAAAAAAATCTGCGCGACGGGGTTCGGTTGCGCGCCCAGACCCAGACGATGGAAATGGCCATGCCGCGTCAGGCCGTCAGCATTAAACAGGTGGCGGAGCCGCCCTCGACCCCGGCCCGCCCGCGAGTCGCGCTCAACCTCGCGCTTGGCGCTCTGGTTGGTCTTGTCCTCGGGATCGGTCTCGCCTTTTTCATCGAGTATCTCGATACGAGCGTGAAGACGATGGAAGACGTCGAGACGCTGCTCGACGTGCCGGTCCTCGCCATTATCCCGCAAAACGTCCGGCTCCTCCATCGCGAAAGCGGCGATACGCCCGACGCCGAAGCTTACCGAATCCTGCGCACCAACATCGAATTCAATCGCCGCGGTCCCGACGCCAATACCGTTTCCTTTGTCAGTGGCGGCCCGGGCGAGGGCAAATCGACTACCCTCGCCAACCTTGCCTTCATCTGCGCCCAGGGCGGTTACTCGACCCTGATTGTCGACGCCGACTTGCGCCGGCCGGTTCAGCACGAGCTTTTCGACAAGGAAAAGAAGTTCGGCCTAACGAATTACCTGACGACCGACATCGCGCTCGAGGAGGTCATCTTCCCGACCAGCGTGCCGAATCTCTGGATTCTCCCCAGCGGCGTCCTTCCGGCCGATGCGGTCGGGATTCTCAACTCGCAACGCATGTCCGATTTGATCGCGGACTTGAAGACTCGTTACGACATCATCTTTTTCGATTCCCCGCCCATGCTCGGGGTGAGCGACGCCTCCGTCCTGGCGAGCGAGGTCGATCAGACCATCATCGTCGTGCAACATCGCCGCTTCCCCCGCGCGATGTTGACCCGGGTGAAGCAGGCCATTCTCGGCGTCGGCGGCAACTTGCTCGGAGTGGTGTTGAACAACGTCGATCTGAGGCACGACCAGAACTACTACTACTACACAAGCTACAATACCTATTACCACCCGCGCCCGGGCAGTCGCAAAGCCGGGCGGCGTCAGAAAGCCAGCGCTCCAGTCAACAACGGCGCGGCCAACCCGGAAGATTACTGAGATGATGCGCGCTTTGCTTCCGGCGGTTTGCGGCCTCGCCCTCCTCGCGCCTCACCTTCGGGCGGATGCCGTCCTTCGCGCCGGCGATCCGGTCGAGATGCGGATCAGCGGCGTGCCGGCCGACGAACAAACGCAGGTCAACAACGTTTACACCGTCGATGCCAACGGCATGGTCAACATGCCTTACATCAACAAGGTGCGGGCCGAGGGTCTGACCCCGGCGCAATTGGCGAGCGCGATCGAGAAGCGGCTACAAATCGGCCGGCATTTTCACCAACCCCACGATCACGATCGTGATGCAGCCCCAGACGCGTTTCGTGAATGTCGGCGGCGCGGTCCGGGCGCCGAACCGGATCCCGTTCACGGAAGACATGACGCTTCTGACCGCGATCAACGCCGCGGGCGGCTTCAACGATTTCGCCGACCAGAAACGCGTCCGCCTCCTGCGCGGAAGCCAGGCGAAGGTTTACGATGTGCGCCAGTTCCGGCGCGATCCCGGTCTCGATCCGAAGCTGCAGCCCGGCGACAAAATCGAAGTCCCGCAGAGCTTCTTCTGAGGCTGCGAAGCGTCCTTCGCCACGCTTGCGAAGGACGGCTCGCCTCAGGCGGATCTCGATCCGCGCTGCAGGATAGGGGACGCATCCGCCCAAGGCAGCTCGCCCTCCAGTCGACTACCCTTTGATCAACCCCCGGTGCCGCCAGAGATAACCCAGGCCGGAATAAATCGTTAGGCCAATCGTGATCCACAAGAGCGTGTTCCCGCCGTAGCGCCAGGCATTCTGCCACCAGACCGCTCCCGGCCCCGACCAGCTTCAGCTCGTGCGCCGCGAGCAGGAGGAGGAAATAAACCACGGTCGCGATTTGCCAGGAAGTCTTGTGCTTCCCGAGCTTCTCCGCCGCCAGCACGATCCCGGCCGAGGAAGCGAGCAGGCGCAGCCCGGTGATGAGAAAATCGCGCGCCACCACGATCGTCGCCACCCAGGCCGGGACCGCCCCGAGCGGCACCAGGCAGATGAACGCGGCCGCCATCATCACCTTGTCGACCAGCGGATCCATCAGCTTCCCGAACTTGGTCACGATCCCGTAACGGCGAGCGATTTCGCCGTCCCAGTAGTCGGTGATTCCGGCGAGGGCGAAGAGGAAGAGGGCGATCGTGCGGCCGTAGGCCCAGGTGGAGCTGAGGGAAAGAACAAAGAGGACGGTCAGGACCAGCCGCCCGAGGGTGAGACGATTCGCCCAATTCATTTCGTTTCCGCCGTCTCTTCTTGCCTAACGAAAAGGGGGCGCTTCCAAATCGGCACTTTTTGCTTCAGCTCAGCCACGATCCAGGCGCTGGCCGCATAGGCCGCGCCCCGATGCGCGCTGCCCACCCGCAGGAAAAGCGAAGCTTCGCCCGCCGCCACGAACCCAATCCGATGCTGCAGAATCAGCGTCTCGCAAATCGAACTCCGCCCGGGCCGCGCCCGCGATCATCTCCATCTGATGCTGCGCCATCGTCTCGTGCGCTTCGTATTCAATCCCGGAAATTTCCCGCCCGTCCTCCAAGGCCCGGACCACTCCCCAGAAATCGACCGAGGCGCCCATCGTCCCGCCCCAAATATTCGGAGGTGCCTCCAGTCGGGCAGTTGTGATAAGGATTTCCGAATGCCAAGTTGCCATCTGCTTCGTGCGGGCCCGCAGAATTTGCTGCCCCGGGCCGGCGATCAGGAGATACCCAAAATGAAAATGAATCAATGTGATATTGGCCTCATCGGCCTCGCCGTCATGGGCGAAAACCTCGTCCTCAACATGGAGTCGAAAGGCTTCAATGTCGCGGTCTACAATCGCACCACCGCCGTGACGGAAAAATTCGCGGCCAATCGCGGCAAAGGGAAAAACATCCAGCCGACCACGACGATGGAGGAATTCGTCGGCGCCCTGCAGCGGCCGCGCAAGGCGATGATCATGGTCAAGGCCGGCGCGCCGGTCGACGCCGTCATCGATCA
The DNA here is from genome assembly GCA_963772915.1 of uncultured Verrucomicrobiae bacterium. Taxonomy (GTDB): domain Bacteria; phylum Verrucomicrobiota; class Verrucomicrobiia; order Chthoniobacterales; family UBA10450; genus Palsa-1392. The sequence continues at coordinate 479,917 of CAVYZI010000004.1, read as the reverse complement.
GCTCGTCCCCCTGCTCGAAAAAGGCGATGTCATTATCGACGGCGGCAATTCGCTTTTCACCGACACCCAGCGCCGCTGCAAGGACCTCGAAGGCCGCGGCATTCATTTCGTCGGTTGCGGCGTCTCCGGCGGCGAAGAAGGCGCGCTCAAGGGGCCCTCGCTCATGCCGGGCGGCCCGAAGGCATCGTGGGAAATCATCGCGCCGATTTATCGCAAGATCGCGGCCATCGTCGATGGCGAGCCCTGCTGCCGCTACATGGGGCCGGACGGCGCCGGGCATTACGTCAAAATGGTCCACAACGGGATCGAGTACGGCGACATGCAGTTGATCTGCGAGGCCTACGCCATCCTCAGCGGCGTGCTTGGCCTAACGACGGACGAGCTGGCCGAGATTTTCACGGAGTGGAATCGGGGCGATCTCGACAGCTACCTGATCGACATCACGGCCCAGATTTTCCGCAAAAACGACCCCGAGACCGGCAAACCGATGGTCGACGTCATCCTCGACAAGGCGGGCCAGAAAGGCACCGGCATCTGGACCCTGCAATCGGCCATCCGCCAGTCAGTCGTCATCTCGACGATCAACGCCGCGGTCGAAGCGCGGGTCATTTCCTCGCGCAAAGACGACCGGGTCAAGGCCTCCAAAATTTTGCCCGAGCCGAAGGTCGAGAAATTCAGCGGCGACCGCAACGCGCTCATCACGGCGGTGCGCGACGCGCTTTACGCCTCGAAGATCGTCTCCTACGCCCAGGGGATGGAATTGTTAGGCGCGGCCAGCAAGGAGTTCAATTGGAACCTCAACTTCGGCGACATCGCGACCATCTGGCGCGGCGGTTGCATCATCCGCGCGAAATTCCTCAATCGCATCGTCGAAGCCTACGGGCGCGACCCGGAGCTGAACAATCTGCTCCTCGATTCCTATTTCACCGACATCATCCAGAAAACGCAGCACAACTGGCGGATCGCGGTCGCGACCGCGAGCCAGCAGGGAGTGGCGGTGCCGGCTTTCAGCGCGTCGTTAGGCTATTTCGACAGCTACCGCCAGGCGCGGTTCTCTTCCAACCTGCTCCAGGCGCAACGCGATTTCTTCGGCGCGCACACCTACGAGCGGGTCGACAAGCCGGGCGTTTTCCACACCGAATGGATGCAGTCCGACGGGCAGGCAACAGAAAGACCGGCCGCAGCCAAAGAGGCGCCGAAGCGGCACGCGGCGGAGTAAGCATTATGCCAACCTACGTCTACGAAACAACCGATCCGGCGAAGCCAGCGCGCCGTTTCGAAGTGAAACAAAGCATGAAAGACGAGCCGCTCCGGGTCGATCCGGAGACGGGCGAGCCGGTCAAGCGCGTCATTTCCGGCGGCTACGGGGTGCATGTGCCGGGTGGCTCCACCGGCCCCTCGGTCGGGTCCGTCGGTGGTGGCGGCTGCGGCCCGGGCTGTGGTTGCCACTAACGGGCTCTTTTTCCTCTTGGTGGGGCGAGACTCCCGCCTCGAGCCGGAGAGAGCGCGTCAATTGCAGAACGACCCTCTCCCCCAGCTCGACAGAGTCTCGCTCCACCAAAAAGAGAGAGCGACACGAAAGAGCCTAACGAAAATCGTGCGACTCGCTCCCGCCCACCTGCGCCTGCGCCAGCGGCCGAATCTCCCGTGCTTTCACGATGACGACATTGTCGGTGTTCTGCACCTCGCCTTCGATGACGAGAAACGGCTCCTCCGTAATCACGAGCCTTAAGCGCTCAAACAAATCCGGGGTCACGATCGCATTCGCGACCCCGGTTTCATCTTCCAGACTAACGAAGACAAATCCCTTCGCCGTCCCCGGCCGCTGCCGGCAAATCACATTGCCGGCGATCTGAATCGTCGCCCCGTGGCGCGCCTGCGCGAGATCGCTCGCTCGCCAAACCTCCGGCAACTGATCGCGCAGCAACTTCATCGGATGCGGCCCGGTGGTGAGATTCATCCCTTCATAATCCGCCTGCACCCGTTCCGGCAGCGTCATGGGCGCAAGCGGCGCCGCATCCTTGTCGCCGGGAGCGTTGACCCCGGCGGGGAGAGGCGCAACGAAGAGCGGGCCGGGTTCTTCTTCCTCCACCTTCCAGAGCGCGGCTCGGCGATGTTCGGCGAAGCAATTCAGCGCTCCCAGTTCGGCCAAAGTGCGCAGTTCATCCTTCGTTAGGCACATCCGTCGCCTGAAATCTTCCAGGGAACGAAACGGCTCCAGTTTCCGTTGCCTGACGATCTCTTCCCCATGCTCCTGCCGCAGCCCATTCACCACACAAAATCCGAGCCGCACCGTGTCATCCGACTCCACCAGACAACGCCACTCCGACTCCATCGCACAAACCGGCCGCATCCGAATCCCATGCCGGCGCGCGTCCTTCACGAGCGTGGCGGGTGAATAAAATCCCATCGGCTGATTGTTGAGCAGGCTGGCGTAAAACTCCGCCGCCCGATGCACCTTCAGGTAGGCGCTCCCATAGGCGAGAATGGCAAAACTGATCGCGTGCGACTCGGGAAATCCGTAGAGCGCAAACGAGCTGATCGCCTCGATGATCTTGACGATTACCTCCGGGGCGACGCCTTTTTTCTCCATCGCAGCGCGCAGTTTTACACTCACTTTTTCCATCCGCTCGACCGAGCGATGGAAACTGAGCGCGCGCCGCAGCTCTTCCGCTTCCGCGCCGGAAAAATCGGCCATGATCATCGCGATCTTGAGCATTTGCTCCTGGAAAAGAGGCACGCCTAACGTTCGTTCCAGGACCGGCCGCAAGCGTTCATCGAAATACGTGACCGGCTCTTTGCCCGCGCGCCGGTTCAGATAGGGATGGACCATGTCGCCCTGGATCGGCCCCGGCCGAATGATCGCGACCTCGATCACGACGTCGTAAAAACATTTCGGTTTCATCCGCGGGAGGGTCGCCATCTGGGCCCGGCTCTCGATCTGGAAAACGCCGATCGTGTCGGCCTTTTGCATCATCTCGTAGGTCGCGGCGTCATCCTTCGGGATGTGAGCGAGGTCGAGCGGCCGGCCGCGTTCCCGGCAAAGCTCGAAGGTGTCCTGCATCACCGCCATCATGCCCAGGCCTAACAAGTCGACCTTCACGATCCCAAGATCTTCGCAGTCCTCCTTGTCCCACTGCGCCACCACCCGTCCCGGCATGGAGGCGTTCTCCAGCGGGACGAACGAACTCAGCTTGTCCTGGCAGATGATCATCCCGCCGGAATGCTGCCCAAGATGGCGGGGCAATCCGTAGATCGCCTGATAGAGCCTGACGAAGGCGGGCATGCGCGGATGCGCCTTGGGCAAACCCGCTTGCTCGATCTGCGCCTCCAGATCGAGGGTGTGCGGGAAATCGCCGTTGGCGAAGAGGTGGGAAAAGCGGTCGAGAATGTTGGGGGCAAAATTGAGCGCCTTGCCGATCTCGCGCGCCGCGCTTCGCCCGCGATAGGTGATGACGTTCGCAGTCATGGCCGCGCCATGTTTGCCGTAACGGCGGTAAACTTCCTGGATGACGCTTTCGCGCCGGTCGCCGCTCGGAAGATCGAGATCGATGTCGGGCCAGCCTTTGCGTCCTTCGCTCAGGAACCGCTCGAAGACGAGGTTGTTGCTCACCGGATCGACCGGCGTGATCCCGAGACAAAAACAAACCGCGCTGTTCGCCGCGCTCCCCCGGCCCTGGACCATGATGTTGTTTTCCCGGCAGAAATTGACGATGTCCCAGACGATCAGGAAATAGCCGGAGAACCCGAGCTTGATGATGAGGTTGAGCTCGAATTCGAGCTGCCGTTGCACCCTGGTCGAGATCGATTCGTAACGCTGTTGCGCGCCGAAAAGCACGATCGTGCGCAGGAACGAATCCATCGAATGGCCGTCGGGCACCGGGTAATCGGGAAAATGGTAGCCGATGTTTTCGAGCGAAAACTGGAGCCGCTCCGCGAGGCGGAGCGTGTTCGTTAGGGCCTCAGGTCGATCGCGAAAGAGTGCCTTCATTTCCGCGGCGCTCTTGAGATGGCGCTCGGCGTTTTTCGTCAGGCGAGTGCCGGCGGCGTCGAGGTGGGTGTGCTCACGGATACAGGTGAAGACATCGAGGGTTTCGCGACCGAGCGGGGTGGCGTGCTGGACGCCGTTGGTCGCCAGGAGCGGGAGACGATGGTGCGCGGCGAGATCGATCAGGCGGCGATTGAGGCGTTCTTCGCCCCTAACGAGATGGCGCTGGAGCTCAACGTAAACCCGATCGGGGCCAAAGAGATCGAGCAATAAGTCAGCGCGCTGCGCCAGCTTCCGGGTAGCGCACTCGTTTCGAGTGCTGGCGACGGTGTTCCACCGTCGCGAACTTCCCGAGACGCGTGCAATCTCGATGCGATGCGACGCTTCAGGAAAAGTTCGTCGCGGTGGAACACCGCGACCAGCACGCGGAACGCGTGCGCTACCCGGAGCAGATTCGCAAATCGCCGCGGAAAAGAGCGCGATCAGGCCCGCGGAAAATTCTGGAAGCTCTGCATAGCGCACGGCGCAGCTGCCTTTCTCGCTTCGCAGATGCGCCTCGGTGAGGAGCGAGCAGAGATTGGCGTAACCGGTCCGATTCTCCACCAGCACCGGAAGGAGGCTGCCGTCTTCCATCGTGAGATCGGCGCCGATGATCGGCCGCACGCCCTGTTCACGGCAGGCGACGGAAAATCGCTGCGCGCCGTAGACCCCGTTGCGATCGAGCAAGGCGACCGCGGGCAGGCCCAGCTCCGCCGCGCGCTCCGCGAGCTGCTCGGGAAAAGAGGCGCCGCGGAGGAAGCTGAAGGCACTGCAGGCGTGAAGTTCGGCGTACATGGTGATGCCGGTCTAGTCATAGAGGCCTTCGAGTTGCCATTGGCCGCCGCGCGTTTCTGGGCGCGGCAAACCGCACCATCCGCCAGCTCCAAATCCCACTCCGCCCGCTCCCATCTTTTTGCATCCCACCAATCGCCCGAGGCGCGATAAGGGCCCTGCCGATCAACCACCTTCTCCTCGACCGAAGATGGGAATTCCCCGCGAAACCGGCGCAAGGCCGGGCCGATCATGACCGCCGGCATGTCGTTAGGCGAAGGGGGCAGCTCCCAGGCGAACGGCTCCATCCGAAAGGCATCGTCGCGATGCGAATCTTCCCGCACCGGTCGCCCGACCCGTTTCCGGCCTAACAATCCCGTGAGACGAGTGAGGGTTTCGTGCAGCCGGGCCGGATCGCGCAGCGGCGTTTCGAAAAATTGAAACTGCTGCTGGCCCGGCCGGGCTGGTTGCACTTCGAGGGCCACCGCCACGATCGGATGGTCGGACCGGAAATTTTCCAGGTGTGTCTGGAGGAGGCGGAAGAGGAGTTCGACCGAGTTGGTCGGATCGGGAATCTGGAAACGATGCTGGTAGGTCGTTTTATCGGCAAAAGTGAAGCGGAGGGTGAGTTCGGCGGCGAGGAGGTAAAGGGCACCGAGCCGGCGGGTGAGTTGTTCGAGAAAGCGTTGCAGGACAAAGAGGAGCGGCTCGGCGGTTTCGATTTCGTGCTCGAACTCGATTTGTTCGAGAAAAATTTCCGCTGGCCTAACGAGTCGCAAAAGGCGGGTCGATTTTCCGCTCGCCTGTTCCCAGAGCCGGACCGCTTCCGGTCCGAGCCGGGCGGCGAGATCGTCCGGGAGAAGAGCGGCGAGCTGGCCAAGGGTGTGCACGCCCCATTTCTGGAGGATGGCGATGATGCGGGAAATTTCCGCCGCGCGCTGTTCCGCTCGTTGCATGGGGGAAGATTAAGCCGCGGAAAAATATGTTCAACAGAACATCTCAAAGACCGATGTAGAGGCGGCCGTGTCGGCCGCAAAAGGTGGACATTCCCCTCAGCGGGCGACACGCCCGCCTCTACACCGCTACCCGCTCGGGCTCAGGAGCCGCTGCTTGGCCTCGGCGGGCAGGGAGGAATTGGAAATCCAGGCCGAGGCGTTGCGCGGATCGGTCCGCAGCCAGGCGCGGGCGGTCGATTCGATCTCGTTGTTGCGCAGGTTGTCGTCGCCGATCGTGGCCGCCCATTGCAAGGCGGCCTGCGGATCGGAGGAGGTGATCCGGTTCGCGAACGCGCTCACCGCCCGATCGCGCGACGGCCCATCGGATAAATTCCCCAGCCAGTTGGCGGCCGCGCTCGGATCATTTTTGCTCCAGTAATTGATCAGATTTTCAAAGGCGCGAGCCCGCGTCGTCCCCTCCGGAAAAGTGGCCGCCCAGGCCCCGGCGGCCTGCGGATCGTTCGCCGCCCATTGCGCAATGACCGAGACGGCGGCGGTCGTTTGCGCGTCGCCCGAGAGCCGCGAGGTCATCTCGGCGGCTTTGGCCGGGTCGTTCTCCGCCACCGCGGAAATGATGTTCGGAAGAACAGCGTCGCGCGAGCGCGAGTCGGATAAAGTCTGGGCCCAGCTCAGGGCGGCCTGGGGATCGTTCTGGGCCCATTGCCGCGAGATGTTCTGGAGCAAATTGCGACGCATCTCGCCGCTGCTGTTGCCGAGGGTGTAGGCGGCGGCCGCGGCCGGATCGGTCTCGCTCCACTGCGAGATGATGGGATTGAGTGCGTTCTGGCGCGCGGTGCCGGCTGGCAATTTTTGCGCCCAGGCCAAAGCGGTCTGGACGTCGGCCGCGGCCAGTTGCCGCGCGATCGATTGCGCGGCGTCATCCTGCATTTTGCCAGCCGGCAGGGTCGCGACGTAATCGGCCGCCGCAGTCGGCTCGCTTTGCGCCCAGGTCGTGAGGACGCTTTGCAAGGCGCGGCGTTGTCCCTCGCCCGGGGGCAACTGCTGGGTCCAGGCGAGTGCGGCGTTAGGGTCGTTCTGGGCCCATTGCCGGGCGATGTTGCCGGCAACGCGGTCGCGCAACTGGCCCGGCGGCAGGGAGGAAGCGACGCTCGCCGCGCGTTCCGCATCCTTGCCGCCCCAGGCAGAAAGGATGCTTTGCAGCGCGTTGTCGTGGGCCTGACCGGCGGGCAGGGTATTGGCCCAGGCAAAGGCGGCTTCCGGATCCTGGCTGCCCCAGGTGGAGGCCACGACCTGGATGGCGTTGTCGTGACTCGAACCCTGGGGCAAAGCGGCGGCGCGCGCGGCAGCCGTCACCGGATCGCTGCTCGCCCAGCGGGAAAAGATTGGCCAGTAGAAACCCTGCCGACTGCTGCCGAGGTTGGGCAGGGTTTGGAGCATGGCGAGGGCAGCCGCCGGATCGCTTTCGGCCAGCGAGGAAACGACCGCCTGGAGCGCGCGATCGCGGTCCTGGCCGGGTGGCATTTGCAGGACCCAGGCCTTGGCCGCGTTGGCGTCCTTCTCCGCCCAGGAACGGACGGCCGAGGCGACTGCAAGTTTGCGTTCGGAGGCCGAGCCCGTCGTCTGCGCATAGGCGAGCGCGGCCTGTGGATCGCCTTCCGCCCAGCGCGAAACGAGCAGGGCGAGGTAGATCGATTTTTCCCGTTGCTGAGGCAGCTTTTGAAACTCCTCGATGACCGCGCGGATATTTTTCGGGTCGATCCCGTCGATCAATTTGCTCGCCTCCAGATAACCGTGCCGATCGGAAGGATGGGCGAGCGCATTCCGCAGCGAAGCAATGATGGCCTCGGTCGAAGCCGGGGTCGAAGTCGCGGTTTCCTCGGAGCTGCGCGCCGGCACGATCCTTGGGACAGGTTCGAGCAGAGGACCAGCATTTCTGCCTAACGACCGAACGGAAACCGTCTTCCGTTCCGGCGCCGGCGGAGATTTGGAAGCGGTGTAACGGCCGGTCGCCAGACCCGCGCCAAAAGCCGCCGCGACAACCAGCAAGAGGAAGACGGAACGCTTCACCGGAGGGAAAATAGCCGAAGAAAGAATCTATCCAAGATCAACTCTATCTCGGGAAGCGCGATCTCGGTAGAGCGAGACTCTGTCGAGCTTGAGAGGCGTGATGCAGCTCGCAACGTCACCCTCTGGCTCGACGGAGTCTCGCCCCACCAGGCCGGGAGTGCTGCCGGAGGGCAGCTACAAAATCTTTACCGGGCATTCGGGCAACGCTTTGAGGAAAGCGCGGCCGTAGGTTTTGGTCACGATCCGGTTGTCGAGGATGACGACAATGCCGGTGTCGCTCTTCGTCCGGATCAAACGGCCGACGCCCTGGCGAAATTTGAGGATCGCTTCCGGAAGCGAGTATTCGGTGAAGGCATCGCCGCCGCGCGCCTGGATGAGTTCGAGCTTGGCTTCGATCAGCGGATGATCGGGCACGGCGAAGGGGAGACGGGTGATAATGACGTTGGAGAGCGCTTCGCCCGGCACGTCCACTCCCATCCAAAAACTGTCGGTGCCGAAGAGGACACTCCGCGGGGTGTTCTTGAATTGCTCGAGGAGCTGGCTGCGGGGCGCGCCTTTGCCCTGCACGAGCAGGTTCATTTTTTGCCTGACGAAAAAGCCTTCCATCTCTGAGGCGAGCAATTGCATCGAGCGATAACTGGTGAAGAGGACAAAGGCGCGCCCTTCCGTGTCCTCGACAAAGCGCGCGATCCATTCTGCGAGCGCGGCGCTGTAGGCTTCGTCGCGCGGGTCGGGCATTTTGCGCACGACGAAAAGCTTCATCTGCTTTTGAAAATCGAACGGGCTCCCAAGTTGCAACGGCTCCGCATCATCCGCGCCAATCCGCCGTCGGAAGTAAGCGAGATCCGGTCGCCCGACGGCGAGCGTCGCGCTCGTCATCACGCTCGTGCAGTCCTCGCGGAAGAGCATGCGGCGCAGGACGGGCGCGACGTCGATTGGCGACGCATTGAGCGTGATGTTCTGTGCCGCCTTTCCGGTCCGCTCGATCCAATAAACCCATTCCTTCTCGCTCTGTTGGAGGAAGATCGAAATTCCCTCCCGCGCCGCGGAGATGCGACGCCCGAGCTCCTGCAACTCGGCCTTGAGAAATTCGTCCTCCGTCTTGCGCACCACTTCGCCGACCCGCGCCTGGAGCGCGGTCAGGCGTCCCGTAATTTGGTCAGCGACGAAATCCGCTTCGCGCACCCGGCATTTGCAGCACAAAAGCGTTGGCGGCGGTCGCATCTTTTTCCGCCCAGGAACGGATCGCGGCTGAGACGGTGAGGCGACGATCCGAGGCTGTGCCATTGCTCTGCGCGAAGGCGACGGCGGCCTGCGGATCGCCTTCCGCCCAACGGCCGATGAGCATTGCCAGGTAAAACGATTTTTCCCGCCGCTCCGGCAGGGCGGCAAAGGCCTCGAGAATCGGGCGGATATTTTTCGGGTCGAGCCCATCGATCATCTTGCTCGCCTCGCGGTAACCGCGCCGATCGGCCGGGCGGGCCATGATGTTCTTGAGCGCCGCGAGGATCGCGTCGGGCGAGGAGTCATCGGCGCCGGCGTCTTTGCCGCGCGTCGACGTGGCTCGGGTTGATGTCACGACTCGGGGAAGAAGTGATTCCTTTTTCACCTCCTCGATCGGAGACGAGAAAACGACCTGAGGCCGCGTCCGGCCCATCGGCACGGCGTAGCGGCCGATCGCCAGCCCCGCGAAAAATGCGAGCGCGAGCCCAAGGAGCAGCGCAGGAGTCGAACGCTTCACGAGAGAATCTTAGCGCAAGCGTCGTTGCCGCCAATCCTTTCCGTAAGCTAAAGAAACCTGACCTTGCATCCCGGACAGGCCTCTGAAAAATCCGTCTTAGCTTGGTCAGCCCCTGGGGAATCAAACCAGGGATGACACGGAGCGCGCGAACGTTGTAACCGGCGACGCTCTCTCCGGCCGGTCGAGCGCGGCGCGAGCTTCGAGTTCGCCCCATCCGGCGGACTGCCCGGCGGTAACTGGCGCGCAGAATGTCCGCGCGACGCGCCCTTTTACCTTTATGGTTGACCGCGACGGCCTTGGGCGAGCATGATCGGGGGCATCATGAAATACCGGTCCTGCCAGCACACACACACACACACACACACACTGCTCGCAGTGTGCGTTTCATCGGTCGCGCTGATTCTTAGCAGCGCCTTATGTTCTGCCGACACCCCTCCTCCCGACGTGGAGGCGACGTTTTCTTCCCCGGAGGAAACGCTTGGCCCTGAGTATCAACCGCCGGATGGCAACATTTTGCACCGCCGTCGCTTCGTGCCGCCTAATGCCGTACCCGGTCAAAAGTTGCCGACCGTGCTGATGTTTCCGCCGGACGTGTTCCACCTTGAATACGGCGATGCCGGCGTGCCCAGCGAGCGCGTGGCGACTCGTGATCTTCAGCAGGCAGGCTTCCTGGTTTTTCAGGTGGATCACCGACTGGCCCCTCCCGGCATGCTCACAGGTCAAACCACGGACGGGCGGGCACCCGCGCAAACAGACGACGCCGAACGCCAGATTCTGGCCGCGCTCGCCGACCCTCAGTGCAATGGCAGCATCTATCTTGTGGGTGGCTCCGCCGGTGGATGCCTCGTCCTTTGGTGCGGACTGCAATCTACGAATAGCGCGGTCCCGCTTTGGAATAACAACGCGAGACTTCAAATCAAAGCGGTCGTGAGTCTTTCCGGTGTGACCGATCCCAGCAATTGGAACCATCCCGGCATCCCCGACCCTGATTACGAGGATTTCAAATTTCGGGTCGATAAATATGTTGGTCTGAATTATCCGGCTTACAATTACACGACATTATACGCTGCTTCGCCGATCAAATTGATCACCGATGGTGCAACAAGCAGCCCACCGGTGAGATTATTTGGCAGTGACACTTGATCCAGTGTCTTACGACCAGGCAGATGAAATGAATCAACGCACTTCACAGTCTCGGGATCTTCGTAACGGAAACCATCTTTTCAGGGAGCAACCACGCTTACAAAAACTGGCATAAGCTTGATACCTCGGAACAGGCAATTATGTGAGTTCAGATGTGATCGCTTTCTTTCAAAGCCATCCGTAAGCCTTCCCTGTCTATGAAGACGCTCTAACCTTCTCATCGCCGCTGCGTTGCTCTTCTCAGCCGCGCAGCGGCAATCCAATGCCGGCAGTGCCGCTTGGGCAACCAATCCCATCAGTGGAGATTGGAACACGGCGGCCAATTGGACGCCCCAAACGGTGCCCAACTCTTCGTCAGATATCGCGACTTTCGCGACCTCGAATCAGAGGCAAGTTGGCTTTTCCGCGATCACGGCGATCGGGGGAATCACGTTCGAGCCGGGCGCCGATGCGTTTACGATCATCTCTCAAGCAGGCGATCCCGTCACGCTCAGTGGTTCGGGCATTATTAACAACTCCGGAAAGCGGCAGACCTTTCTCTGCGAAATTGAAGGAGGTGGTCTCGCCGGAGGTTTCATCTTTCTCAACTCTGCGACTGCGGCCGATATGACCAGTTTTGGCGGCATGGAAGGCAGCGTCTTCTTCTTTAACGACTCCACCTCCGCAGGCTCGGCCACCTTCGACCTCGGTGGCGGAATCATCCAGTCCAAGCTTGACTTCTTTGATAGCTCGACTGCGGCGGACTCTACGATCAAGGCTACCCAGGGAGTGGTTAGCTTTTCCGGCAGCTCAACCGCAGCCAATGCGCACATAACGGTGAGCGGCGGTGCATCCATTCTCGGTATTAATGAGTCTGCTCACGGGGGCCATGTCGTCGCCACCTGTATCGGCGGAAGCCAATACTACGGAGCTAGCATGGCGATCCAAGGGGCTGCCACGGCCGAAGAGGGCACCTACACGACGGTGGGAGCGAGCACGAGCGGGGAGTTTGGCAGCAGCATGGCCTTCACCGGCAACGCGACCGCGGCTAATGGCACCTTTGTCATTGGCGGCGGGCTGGGGGCCGGGCTGGCCGCCACCAGTTTGACCTTCTACGACACGACCACCGCGGCCGCGGCCAATATCGCCGCCCAGGCTGGGGTCGATGGGTCCGACGGCGGCACGATTTTCTTTACCAAGAAGTCGGCCGGCGGCACGGCCAGTCTCACCCTGAACGGGAATAGTGAGTTAGACATTAGCACCCACAGCGCTCCGGGGGTTACGATTGGCTCGTTAGCGGGTCAGGGTTCGGTCCTGCTCGGAGCGAATAGGCTCGCCATCGGGAGCAACAATCAGAGCACGAGCTTTTCCGGCGTGATCCAGGGGAGCGGGACGCTGGGCAAGGTAGGAACCGGCACCTTGAAGCTCAGCGGCGCCAACACCTACAGCGGAGGCACGACTTTAAGTGAAGGCGCGTTGGCGGTGAGAAACACGATCGGGTCAGGGACGGGCTTGGGGCCGGTGCAGGTGAACGGCGGCACGCTCGGCGGCAAAGGGACCATCGCCGGCCCGACCACGATCGGGACCGGGAGCGGCGGAGGCGCTTTCCTTGCTCCAGCCGTCGGCGGCAACAAACAAGCCGCCCTCACCATCCAAAACGCCCTCACCTTCAACTCCGACGCGACCTACACCTACACCTTCAAAGCGAAGCAGAACAAAGCGCGCACCGACCTGGTGACGGCCAACGGCGTCACGATCAACGGCGCGACCTTGAACCTGAGCGGCCAGACCCAGGGCAGCCTGAAACGCGGCCTGCCGCTGACCCTCATCAGCAACACAAGCGCGAATCCAATCAGCGGCACCTTCAGCAACCTGCCCGACGGCGGGATCGTCACCCTCAACGGCAACAACTTCCAGGCCAGCTACGAAGGTGGCGACGGCAACGATCTCACCCTCACGGTCGTGCCGTGATCGCCGCCCCGTGAACCGGCTGGACATTCGAAGCCCTTTTTGATAAGGGGCGGAATGAAGATTCTTCCACCCCTGGCTCTTTTCGCCTGTGCAACCTTCCTCTGCGCTGCCTCCGCCGCCCTCGCCGGTAGTGCCGCTTGGAATCTAAACCCTTCGAGTGGAGATTGGAACACAGCGGCGAACTGGACGCCGCAAACTGTTCCAAACTCAATTACTGACATCGCGACCTTTGATTCGTCAAACGTGACGGACGTAACGGTCGATTTCGGTTCCAATATCGATGTCGATAGTGTCGTCTTTGGCGGTGGAGCGCCAGCCTACACCATCACCCTTGATGTAAGTAATCTAAAGCTGAACGGTGCCGGGTTCGTCAATAACTCAGGCTCGATGCAATCACTGGTCATTCCGGAAGAGGGTGACTTAGTCGGGGCGATGTTTTTTTATAACACCGCAACTGCCGGGAATATGACTAGCGTAAGCACTGTTAGCGGACTGCTCGTGTTCAACGACTCCTCGTCTGCCGGTTCGGCGACGTTGAATCTTGCAAGTGGGTTTTCCCAAGGCACACTCCTCTTCTACGACAACTCGACGGCCGGAGATGCGATCATCAATGCCAGCACGTTTTCCGATATCACGTTCTACGGTAGTTCGAGTGGTGGCAACGCGACCCTGAACCTTAGCAGTGCGGCATTCGCGGTCTTTGCAAGCACCAAGAGCGCGGGCCATATGAATGGGAACTGTTTCGGCGGGGCGGGAGTGTTCTCTTCCCAGATTGACTTCGGTTTGGCTGGGGACGGCACCTACACAACAGTAGGCGGAAGCACGAGCGGGGAAGCAGGCGCCTTCATCCTCCTCCAGGGAGCGGGCTCCTCGGCGGAAAACGCTACCTTCATCATCAACGGCGGCATGGGGGCAGGCTTGACTGGAACGCAGCTCTTCCTCATGCATGGGGCTACCGCGGCCGAGGCAAAGATCACCGCCAACGGCGGAGTGGACGGGTCAGATGGCGGCGCGATCGTCTTCGCCCAGAACACTAGAGGCGGGAACGCGAGTATCACGCTGAATGGCAATGCCGTGCTGGACATCACGAGGCACGACGCGCCGCGAGTATCAATCGGCTCGCTGGCTGGCGTTGGCTCAGTCCTGCTTGCAGCCAACACGCTCACGATCGGGAGCAACAACCAGAGCACGACCTTCTCGGGTGTAATCCAAGGCGCGGGCGGACTGACCAAGACCGGCACCGGTACGCTGACTGTAAGCGGATGGAACACTTACACCGGCACCACAACCGTGAGTGCTGGAGTCTTGAATGTGGCGAACAAGACCGGCTCCGGCACCGGGACCGGGGTGCTGAATGTGAACTCCGGCACGCTCGGCGGCAAAGGGATCATCGCCGGCGCGACCACCATCGGGACCGGGAGCGGCGGGGGCGCTTTCCTTGCTCCCGCAATCGGCACCAATAAACAAGCCACGCTCACCATCCAAAGCGCTCTCACGTTCAACTCCGACGCGACCTATACTTACACCTTCAAGGCAAAGAAGAACAAAGCGCGCACCGACCTGGTCGTGGCCAACGGCGTCACCATCAACAGCGCCACCTTGAACCTGGTCGGTCAGACCCAGGGCAGTCTGAAACAGGGACTGCGGCTCACGCTGATCAGCAACACGAGCGCCAATCCGATCAGCGGCACCTTCAGCAACCTGCCCGATGGCGGGATCGTCACGATCAACGGGAATAACTTCCAAGCCAGCTACTCCGGTGGCGACGGGAATGATCTCACGCTGACGGTCGTGCCGTAACACGGGCTCCGGCCTGTCGTGTCGCGCGGGCGTCTGCACTGTTGCCGGGGTTGGAGCGGTCGAAACGCAGCCCTCGGTAGAGCGAGACTCCGTCGAGCTTGAGCAGGCGTGGTAGAGCGGGCCGCGTCACCCTCTGGCTCGACGGAGTCTCGCCCTACCAAGGCAAAGCTGCCACCAGGGAAACGCCGGGGTGGCTAGAGAATCTTGACCGGACATTCCGGCAGCGCCTTCAGAAAAGCGCGGCCGTAAGTCTTGGTCACGATCCGGTTGTCGAGGATCACGACGATGCCAGTGTCGCTCTTGGTCCGGATCAAACGGCCCACGCCCTGGCGAAACTTGAGGATCGCTTCCGGGAGCGAATACTCGGTGAAGGCATCGCCCCCGCGGGCCTGGATGAGTTCGAGCTTGGCTTCGATCAGGGGATGATCCGGCACCGCGAAGGGCAGCCGGGTGATGATGACGTTGGAGAGCGCTTCGCCCGGCACGTCCACTCCCATCCAGAAACTGTCGGTGCCGAAGAGGACACTCCGCGGGGTGTTTTTGAACTGCTCGAGGAGCTGGCTGCGCGGCGCGCCCTTGCCCTGCACGAGCAGATTCATTTTTTGCCTGACGAAAAAGCCTTCCATCTCCGAGGCGAGCAATTGCATCGAGCGATAACTGGTCAAGAGGACAAAGGCGCGCCCCTCCGTGTCCTCGACAAAGCGCGCGATCCATTCCGCGAGGCGGGCGTCTCGCCTGCGCGGTTCTGAACGAGCGGGCCGGAGGCCCGCGCGACCAGACAGCCGGGACGGCTGTGTTACGCCAACTACAGCGGCGGCGACGGGAGCGATCTTACGTTCGCGGACCTGCCGTAGAAAACCGAGCCACAGAGAGACACGGATTGGCGCGGATACTGTAGCCGGGGACGCTGTCCCCGGCGATTTGGAGGGGCACGCTTGCCTGGACTTGCGGAAGCAGGTCCCTCCGGAGCACGCGCTTGCGCCGTTTCTCTTGTAACCGCGGCTCTGTAAGCCGCGCCACTGACAGCGCCTCGACTTCGAAAGGCTTTCTCGAGTCGAACCCGGTGAGGCCATGAAAACTGGATACGCCAGTGCCGTCTTCCCCCGCGCAAGCCAAAATTGTCATCCGAATGTCAGTTTACGCTTTACAGCGGATGCGCTTCTGCCGCACCATCGTCAGCATGAAGACCCAGCTGTTTACCCGCTTCACTACACACACACACACACACACACACACACACTGCTCGCAGTGTGTGTTTCGTCGGTCGCGCTGATTCTGAGCAGCGCGTTGTGTTCCGCGACTCAATGCCCGAATAACGGCTCGGTCGCGCTCGAAAATGAGGAGACACTTGCCCCAGAGTATCAACCTTATGGAAGCATCCTGCACCGCTATCGCTTCGTGCCTCCATCTCCCTACACGCCACAATACCCGACGGTGCTCATGCTTCCGCCCGACGTTTTCAAATTGGAATACGGGGACAACGGCACCCCAACCGAGAAGCAGGCGAGCTACGACCTGCAGCAGGCGGGCTTTCTCGTCTTTCAGGTGGATCACCGGCTTGCCCCTCCTGGCGCCCTGGAGGGGCAGTATTTATGGATCGGCTCAAGTGGCCGGTTCCCGCAGCAAACCGATGACCTCAAACGTCAGATTCTCGCCGCGCTGGCCGACCCTGACTGCAACGGCAGCATCTATCTGGTCGGCGGCTCCGCCGGTGGGACCCTCGCTCTTTGGGTGATGCTGGACCCGACGGCCGGTGAGGTTACGGGCTGGGATAACAACGCCAGACTTCATATCAAAGCAGTCGTCAGTCTCTCCGGGCCGACAAACTTTTGCGACTTGGAGAACCTCGGCGGCATTCCGCAAGAGGCGATTGATAGGTTCCGAGATATCCTCGATAACTACGTTGGCCTTCCGGACGGAACGGATTGCACCAACGATCCAGACCAGCTCCTGAATCAGGCTTCTCCGATCTCATTAGTGGCCACCGCAACGAGCTGCCCGCCGGTTAGGCTGTATGCTACTGATGGCGATACTGTGCCTTACAAGCAGGGCTTCGATATGCACGGGGCGCTGAAGACGCAATTTCCTGCCCTGGATGCCGTCTGGTACAAAATGAGTTACCAATACGACGATCGCAACAACCACGCCTACAACTACTGGCACTCGCGCAACGACGATCCCATCGGCGGAAATGAATGCGTAAGCCAACAGGTGATCGAGTTCCTACAGAGTTACCCATGAAGACGTCGTTCAATCGGCTCCGCTTCTTCGTCATCGGCGCGCTGCTGTTAGTAGCCGCGCAGCGGCCTTCCCTCGCCGGTAGTGCCACTTGGAATCAAAACCCGACGAACGGGGATTGGAACACAGCGACAAATTGGACGCCACAGACGGTCCCCAACTCAACCACTGATGTCGCGACTTTTGGTTCGTCAAACGTTACAAATCTATCGGTCAGTTTTGGTTCGGTGATCAACCTTGACAGTGCAGTCTTCGACAGTGCCGCGCCGCCCTACACGATCACTCTTGATGTGAGTAATTTGATTCTGAACGGAACCGGATTTGTAAATGACTCGGGATCGGTTCAATCGATAAGTATTCCAGAGCAAGGCAACTTAATCGGTGGCCTGTTTTTGTTCAACGGTGCCAGTGCCGGGGCCATGACAGCTTTCAGCGGGGGATACTTTAGTTTCCACGATTTTTCTTCCGCGGGCTCGGCGATGTTTGATGTTTCGTCCGGCTCTCTGCAAGCCATTATGGCGTTCCAGAACTCCAGCACAGCCGGAGATGCGATCATCAACGCCAGCGCTTTAACTGACATTGAATTCTTCGACAGCACAACCGGCGGCAACGCCATCCTGAACCTCAGCAGTGCGGCGTCCGTCTCCTTTCCGGGCAGCGCCAACGCGGAGCACATGATTGTGAACTGTATCGGGGGCAACCAGAGCCTGGGCTCCGCTGTCTATCTGGAGGGTCGTTCCACTGCTGGGGAAGGCACCTTCACCGCGGTCGGGGGAAGCACGAGCGGCGAACATGGCGGCTATATTGAATTGGACAACGCTGCGACCGCCGCCAATGCCACCTTCGTCATTGGCGGCGGGCTGGGCGCGGGGCTCAATGCCGGCGTCCTGGTCTTCCTCGGCACGACCACGGCGGCCAACGCCAACATCACCGCCAACGGAGGAGTCGATGGGTCCGATGGTGGCCTGGTCATCTTTGCCGAGACTGCCACCGGGGGCATGGCGAGCATTACACTCAACGGCAACGGCGACTTGGATATTGGCGACACCCAGTTGAGCGGGATAGCGATCGGCTCGCTCTCCGGGGATGGATTTGTCTATCTCGGGAGCAAGACTCTCACGATCGGGAGCAACAACCAGAGCACGACCTTCTCGGGAGCGATCCGACAGGCGGGCTCCCTGATCAAGATCGGTACGGGCACCCTGACCCTGACTGGCTCCAATTCCTATACCGGGACCACCGCGGTCAACGGCGGCGTCTTGAACGCTGCCAACAGAAAGGGCTCGGCCACCGGGACCGGAGCGGTGAATGTGAATGCCGGCACGCTTGGCGGGCTGGGCATCATCGCCGGTCCAACCACTATCGGGACCGGCAGTGGCGCCGGCGCTTTCCTTGCGCCGGCGGTGGGCACAAACAAACAAAATACCCTTACGATCCAAAGCGCGCTGACCCTTAACTCCGACGCGACCTACACCTATACCTTCAAAGCGAAGAAGAACAAATCGCGCACCGACCTGGTCAAAGCCAACGGCGTCACGATCAACGGCGCGACCTTGAACCTGGTCGGCCAGACCCAGGGCAGCCTGAAACGCGGACTGCGGCTCACCCTCATCAGCAACACGAGCGCTAATCCGATCAGCGGCGCTTTCAGCAACCTGCCTGAGGGCGCGATTATCAATGTGAACGGGAACCACCTCCAGGCCAGCTACACGGGCGGCGATGGGAACGACCTCACCCTCACGGTCGTGCCCTAGGAGAGATTGAAACCGGCCAGAGAATTTTCACCGAACACGGTGGAAGCGCCTTGAGAAAAGCGCGCCCGTAGGTCTTAGCCACAATGCGGTTTTCGAGAACGACCCCGATCCCCCTGATCACTCTTCGTCCGGACGAGCCGGCCGACGCCGTGGCGAAATTTTGAGGATCGCTTCCGGGAGCGAGTCCTCGGTGAAGGCGTTCCCGCCGCGCGGCGTTGTAGCGTGCGCTGTCCTCAGCGCCGTGGCTGAGATGGGCGCGAAGGGGATGTCCGCTGGGGACAGCGGATGCTACAACGTGCGTAAAGATTTTTTGGCAATCGCTCTACAAAATTTTGACCGGGCATTCTGGCAGCGCTTTGAGGAAAGCGCGGCCATAGGTCTTGGTCACGATCCGGTTATCAAGCACGACGACGATCCCGGTGTCGCTCTTCGTCCGGATGAGGCGCCCCACGCCCTGGCGAAATTTCAGGATCGCTTCGGGGAGAGAAAATTCGGTGAAGGCGTCGCCCCCGCGCGCCTGGATGAGTTCGAGCTTCGCCTCAATCAGGGGATGATCGGGGACCGCGAACGGTAGCCGCGTGATAATGACATTGGAGAGCGCCTCGCCCGGGACATCGACGCCCATCCAAAAACTATCCGTCCCGAAAAGCACGCTCCGCGGGGTGTTCTTGAACTGCTCGAGAAGCTGGCTGCGCGGCGCGCCTTTGCCTTGCACGAGCAGATTCATTTTTTGCCTGACGAAAAATTCCTCCATCTCCCCGGCCAGCAATTGCATCGAGCGATAGCTGGTGAAAAGGACGAAAGCGCGCCCTTCCGTGTCCTCGACAAAGCGCGCGATCCATTCCGCGAGCGCGGCGCTGTAGGCTTCGTCGCGCGGATCGGGCATTTTGCGCACGACGAAAAGCTTCATCTGCTTTTGGAAATCGAACGGGCTCCCGAGCTGCAATGGTTCCGCGTCATCCGCTCCGACGCGGCGTCGGAAGTAAGCGAGATCCGGTCGCCCGACGGCCAGCGTCGCGCTCGTCATCACGCTCGTGCAATCCTCGCGGAAGAGCATGCGGCGCAGGACGGGCGCGACGTCGATTGGCGACGCATTGAGCGTGATGTTCTGTGCCGCCTTTCCGGTCCGCTCGATCCAGTAAACCCATTCCTTCTCGCTCTGTTGGAGGAAGATCGAAATTCCTTCCCGCGCCGCGGAGATGCGACGCCCGAGCTCCTGCAACTCGGCCTTGAGAAATTCGTCCTCCGTCTTGCGCACGACTTCGCCGATCCGCGCCTGGAGGGCGGTCAGGCGTCCGGTGATTTGGTCGGCCACAAAATCGGCTTCGCGCACCCGGCATTCGCGACCCTTCCTGAAGTTGGCCCGCTCATCGATCGCCGCAAAAAACCGGTCGGCCTCCTCGACCAGCGATGCCGCGAGGGTGACGCCGGCCGCGTCGCGCGTGACGGTGAAGAGGCCTTTCTTCGAGCGCGCGTTGTAGAGGCGCTGGATGGTGGAGCGCAGTCCGTATTGCGAAATGCCGATCCCGATCTGGCGCGAAGCCACCTGCTCGAGGGTGTGCGCTTCGTCGAAAATGATGAAGTCGTTAGGGAAAAGATACCCTTCCTCGCGCTCCTCCTGTTCTTCCGGGCTGCCCAGAAGCATGAAGAGGAGGGTGTGATTGATCACGACCACGTCGGCTGCGAGCAGGCGTCGCCGCGCCTGTTGGAAAAAGCAGCGCGGATTTTGTCCGCAGGTTTTCGCCGTGCAGAGGTGCGCTTCGCTGCAAACCTGGGTCCAGACTTTCGGGTCGGGCTCGACCGGCAGATCGCTCAGCGTGCCATCGGTCGTCGTCCGCGCCCAATCGGCCAGCCGAGCCAGGTCTCCCTGCTCGGTGGTGTTGAAGAGTTCGTTCGCGTTTTGGATCGCGCGCTGGAGGCGGCGAGGGCAAAGGTAATTCTGCCGGCCTTTCATGAGCGCGGCTTCGAACTCGACCGGCAGAATCTTTTTCACGATCGGGATGTCCTTGTGCAGGAGCTGCTCCTGGAGATTGATCGTGTGGGTCGAAATGATGGCCTTTTTCCTCTGCTCGACGGCAAAGAGCGTCGCCGGAATCAGATAAGCGAGGGACTTGCCAACGCCGGTGCCGGCCTCGACCACGAGGTGACGTTCTTCCTCGAGCGTGGATGCGACCGCGGCGGCCATGGCTTGTTGCTGCGGCCGGTATTCGAAATTTCGCGCCTTCGCCAGCAGCCCATCCGCCGCAAAGACGGATCGGACGCGTTCGACGAAATCGCTTTCGAAAGAGTCTTTCAGCGCAATCACTCCGGGATGGTACGCGGAAATTCGGAATCCGAATCTCGAAATTTGAAACAACGCTAAAGTCCGAGTCTCAGCAGATTGGTGCCCGACTTAACGACTCCCCCCGAGGCCGAGGTAAGGCGTTGACTGAAGTTCCGATTTCTGGCGTAATGGAGCGCCTCCAAGCGTCCTCGCTTCTTCCCCCGAGGGGCGTCGATAACGAGCTCGAACCTGAACAATGAAAAAGCAAATCAACTCGACAATCAAAGCGCATATCATCCGCCGCGCGCCTTATCTCCTCCTGCTCGTGGCGGGAACAGTGACCGCTTTCTTCGGCCCCCAAGCCTCGAAGATTTCGTCAAGAACTCTGACCTTTGCCGAGCGGGTCTCCTATCAGCGAGCCATCGAAGAGGTCTACTGGCGTCATCGGATCTGGCCGAAAGAAAATCGCAGTCCCAAGCCGTCGCTCGATGCCGTGATGTCTCAGGCGCAATTGGAACAAAAAGTCGAAGAATACCTGCGCCATTCCGAGGCCTTGGAAGATTACTACCATGAGCCGTTGAGTGCCGAGCAGTTGCAGGCCGAGATGGACCGCATGGCGAGGGACACGAGGCAGCCCGAAGTGCTGCACGAACTCTTTGCAACTCTCGGCAATGATCCTTTTGTAATTGCCGAGTGTCTGGCCAGACCTGCGCTAGCGAAGCGGATGACTACCAGTTTGCATGCGGCGCAGACCAAAGCGCGACCAATGAACCCGAACGTCGTGGCAGCGGCGACTGTGAATTATCGCCTTCCCAGGGTAGCAGACGGAGGAACCGGATGCATCGATGATTCCTGGGCCGCGACCAGCCTTGTTAATGCGCCCAAGGGCCGCCAGAATCCCGGGGCGATCTGGACCGGCAGTGAGATGATAGTATGGGGCGGAAATGATCTCGACAATCCTCTTAACACCGGTGGTCGATATGATCCGAGCACGGATAGTTGGACCCCTACCAGCACGGTCAACGCTCCCGATCCCCGTACTGGTAACACTTTCATCTGGACCGGCACAGAAGTGATCGTGTGGGGCGGAGTTAACTCTTTTCCCCTTGTTTACCTGAATAGCGGCGGAAGATATAACCCATCCACCGACAGCTGGACACCCACGAGCACCACTGGCGCACCAGAGCCACGTAGCGGCCAATCGGAAATCTGGACGGGGAGCGAAATGATCGTCTGGGGCGGCTTCAGCGGCGGCCCCGCCTTTAATACCGGCGGCAGATACAATCCGAATACGGATTCCTGGACAGATACGAGCACCAGCAATGCACCTTTTGGTCGAATTGCCCACAGGGCGGTTTGGACCGGCAGCGAAATGATCGTCTGGGGTGGGTACGATTTCATTCAGCAAACTAACACCGGCGGAAGATACAATCCTGCGACCGACAGTTGGATGGCCACCGCCACGAGCAACGCGCCGCACGCCCGCCAAGGGCATACGGCGGTCTGGAGTGGCACTGAGATGATCGTCTGGGGCGGGACTTTTGTTGATACCAAGACCCACTCTCTGAACACCGGCGGAAAATACAATCCTTTCACAGATAGCTGGGTGGCGACCAGGACTGCCAACGCGCCTTCGGCTCGATCCTCTCACACGGCGATCTGGACCGGCGGAGAAATGATCGTCTGGGGCGGATCCTTTTTCGATGGTACTGACAACCACTATTTCAACACTGGCGGGAGATATAACCCCACGGCGGATAATTGGCTGAGTACCAGCATAGTCGGCGCGCCTTCCGAACGAAGCGTTCAGGCAGCGGTCTGGACCGGCAGTGAAATGATCATCTGGGGCGGCTTTTTCTTCGATAACGACTTTCATTTTTTGAAAAGTGGCGGGAAATATTGTGCGGAAGTCGGGCCGACGCCGACGCCGACACCGCCACCGGTCATCCTTTACGGGGAGGGGAGGAAAATACGGGGATTGAATACCTCTCGTCTAACCTGGAGCGGAGCGAACTCGACCAAGGTCGATGTCTATCGCGATGGCGCAGTGATCGCGACCACAGCTAATGATGGTTTATATGTCGATCACACCGGTGATGGGAATCAGGCTGAATATGCCTACACGGTATGTGAGGCTGCGACCCAGAGCTGCTCTAATGAGGTGGTTACAACCTTCGAGCAGACAATCGATGCCACCTGGAGTGCGAACTCCGGTGAGCGGCAACTGGAATGACCCACGCAATTGGACCCCTCAGATCGTCCCGAACGGCCCCTTCGCCAGGGCCACTTTTAACACTTCCACTATCACCGACATTTCGCTTTCAGCCGGTGTTGCGGTGCAGGCCATCATCTTTAACCCTGGGGCGAACGCATTTACGATTACGGTTCCTGTTAAGAAAACCCTGACGCTTACGGGCGCAGGTGTTACCAACGACTCTGGCCAGGAGCAGAATTTTACGACCGGGACGATTACGTTTGAGGCCTCCTCCACCGCTGGGCGCAATGTCGTCTACTCCTGTGACGGCACGATTAACTTTTTTGATTCATCCAATGCCGGGAAAAGCACGTTCGAGTTTAGCGGAGGTACTCTTCGGGGGCACGGTGGAGCTGGAGCTGTTTTTCGCGATAACGCGGATGCCGCGGGCGCCACTTTCATTTTGGAAGGCGGGACCGTCGCGGGCGCCTTTGGCGGCAGCGTGAGCTTCTTTGGCGATCAAGTGTCGGCGGGGAACGCCACCATCATCGCAAATGGTGGGGTAGTTGCGGGCGCGTTGGGCGGGCAGGTGGACTTCTTTGCGATCCTGCCTTCCGAACCGACATTGATCGGGAATGGCGGAGTCAATGGCGGGACGGGGGGAGTGTTCCAGTTTTTCGATAATATCCCTGGGAATCTGGCTCACTTCCAACTGAACAGCGATGCCCTTTTGGACATCAGCATAGCCGGAAATGTCACCATCGGCTCTTTGGCAGGCGACGGGATAGTCGATCTCGGCGATTTCACGCTGACGGTTGGTGGTAACAACCAAAGCACGCTATTTTCCGGCTTGCTCACCCAAATCAACAGCGAAGGTGGCTTTGCCGCGCTCAAGAAAGTAGGCAACGGAACTCTGCGACTGAGTCATAACAACACGTTTGAAGGGGGAGGGATCACAGTTGCCGGGGGCGCGGTGCTGCTCGAGAACGAGGCTGGCTCCGCCTCGGGCTCGGGCGGCGTAGCGGTTCAAAAAGGAACACTGGGTGGAGGAGGGATCACCGCCGGATCGGTCGATATCGGCACCGGCGGAGGCCCGGGAGCTTTTCTCGTCCCCGGCCGGGGAGACGGTGCCGCGGAGACCCTGACAATCGAGAGCAGACTTACCTTTAAAGCGGACGGCACCTATACTTGGAGGCTCAACACAAGAAGAATCACAGCCGACCAAGTGATCGCCAATGGAGTAACGATCGACAACGGCGCACAGTTTGTCTTCGCAGCCGCGAGGAACAGGACGCTCGCTGCAGGAACGGAGTTCACCGCGATCAATAATACTTCAGCCGATCCGATCGCCGGCACTTTCAGCAATCTGCCCGATGGCGCAACCATCAGCGTCGGTAGTAACACCTTCCAAGCCAGCTACGACGGCGGGGATGGGAATGACCTGACGCTCACTGTAGTACCCTGACGAAAGTGGAAAGCCAAAAGTAACAGTTGAAAAGAAAGTTACATAAGAGCCAGGCTCCGCCTCGTTTTCACTGTCGCGCTCGCGTTTGCTGCTCAATGCTTTGGCGGGGAGCACCGGCGGGAATTTTCAATCTGACGAATGGCGATTGAAAGCTGGCTGGCAACAGGACGCCACCGATCGCGCCTGACGGCCCCAATGACGTTGCCACGTTTGGCGTCCCCAATCCGCTGAGCTCCCTGCGGCCGGTATTCGAAAGCACGCACCTTTGTTCGCAGGCCGTCGGGCACAAAAACTGTCCGCACCCGCTCGACAAAGTCGCTACCGAGGGAATGTTTGAGCGCTATCATGCCCGCGAAGGTGCGCGGGAAATCCGAAATCCGAATATCGAAATTCGAAACAAGCAGGAAATCCAAAACCCGAATGTCCAAGAATCCATCTAAGGCGCCGGATGTTTTGGATTTTGATAATTTGTCCATTCGAAGTTGTTTCGATATTCGAAATTCGGATTTCGAATTTCCAAAATGAGATTACTCGACCGCTACATCGTCCGGAATTTTTTCCAGCCCTACGTCTATTGCGTCCTGGGCTTCCTCTCCATCTGGCTGATTTTCGACATCAGCGATAACAGCTCGACCATCTTCGATGCGCGCGCCCCGCTAGGCCTGGTAGTGCATTTTTATTGGACGCAAATCCCGCAGGTCCTCGTCATTCTCCTGCCCGTTTCGCTTCTCCTTGCCCTTCTCTTTTCGTTAGGCCGGATGTCGCGCG
The DNA here is from genome assembly GCA_963772915.1 of uncultured Verrucomicrobiae bacterium. Lineage (GTDB taxonomy): Bacteria > Verrucomicrobiota > Verrucomicrobiia > Chthoniobacterales > UBA10450 > Palsa-1392. The sequence goes on along the minus strand of CAVYZI010000004.1, from coordinate 454,780 downwards.
CGAATGAAATCGTCTCGATGCTGACCGCCGGAGTGAGCGTTCCGCGGCTCGTCCTCCCGCTGCTGGCAATTGGTCTGCTCACCACGGGCGTGACTTACGCCCTCAATTACTCGCTGGCCGCGCATGCCGAGGTGGCCCGCAAGGAATTTTTCGAGCGGGTCATGCGCGGCGGACCACGCGATGTCATGATCAGCGGCCAGGTCTTCCGCAATCGGACCGATAACCGGACCTGGTACATCGCGCGCTTCCGGCCTGGGACGAACGAATTCAGCGGGGTGCAGGTGGTGCAGCAGAATGCGCAGGAAAATATCGTCCGCAATTACATCGCGACCGAGGCGTTTTACGAACCGGCGACGAAGACCTGGCGACTGGAGGGCGCAAAAGTGGTGGATTACGACCCTGCCGGCAACATTACCGGCGACAAACTGGTCCGAACCCTGGCGATCAAGGGCTGGAGCGAAACGCCGTATCGTCTGAGCAGCGCCAACGTGCGTCCTGAGTTTCTCGGTATCCCCGAGCTGCAAAAGTATTTGCGTTCCAATTCCGATTTTCCGCAGACCCTGCTCGCCCCTTTCCGCACCCAGCTGCAATACCGCTGGGCCTTGCCCTGGACCTGTCTGGTCGTCACCATCATGGCGGCGCCGCTGGGGATCGGTTTCTCGCGCCGCGGCATTCTGGCCAGCGTCGCGGTCGCGATCGGGCTCGTCTTTGCGATGAACTTCCTGACCCATCTGTTTCTCGCGCTGGGGGAAGGCGACCGGGTTTCGCCCATCACCGCCGCGTGGGCGCCCAATATCCTCTTCTTTCTCATCGGACTCTATCTGCTCCGGCTGCGCGCGACCAACCGCGAGGCACCCAGCTTTAACCCCGCTGTTCTCTGGCGTAATTTGCGCGCGACATGAATCCATTGGCTGAGGAGTGGTCGATCCAGCACCGGGCCGAGGTCTGCGCGGTAACGGGGAAACCTTTTGCCCCGGGCGAGAATTTCTACACCCTGCTTTTTCGCGACGGGGATGGTTTTCGCCGCCAGGACTTGAGTGAGGAGGCGTGGCAACAGCGGAACGAAAACCTGCAGCCGTTTTCTTTTTGGCGGGCGCGCTTCGAGCCGCCCCCGGCCGCGCCGCCGGAGCCCTTGCCGAAGGAGAACGCGGAGGAACTCTTCCGCCGGCTGGTGGCAGCAGCCAACCATGCCAACGCCAATGCCTGCTACGTGCTCGCCGCGATGCTGGAACGAAAGCGGATTCTCAAGCAAATCCAAACTGAGGAGCGCGACCGCGGCCGCGTGTTAATCTACGAGCATGTGAAAAGCGGCGACGTTTTCGTCGTGCCCGATCCGCAATTGCACCTCGACGAACTGGAGTCCGTGCAGGACGAAGTCGTTGCTTTAATGACGAAGCTCGAATGACGAAATCCGAAACCATGACGAACGACGAAAGTCGAAGGTTGAGTGCGGGCGTTCCGTCATTCGGATTTCGTCATTGCTTCGAGCTTCGTCATTCGGATTTCGTCATTTAGTTTTCTCTCATGCTCCCGTGGTTCTCCAACGCCGCCTTCCCGCTCTACCTCGCGCCCATGGCCGGGGTGTCGGATAAAATTTTTCGCCAGCTCTGCAAGGAACGCGGTGCGGATGTACTGGTGACGGAGTTCGTTTCCTCGGAGGGCGTTTTCCGGCGCAACGCCCGCACCCGCGGCTACCTCGATTTCGATGCAGTCGAGCGCCCGATCGGGGTCCAGCTTTTCGGCGGCAACGCGGAACACATGGCGGAAGCGGCGCGCCAGGTCGTCGAGTGGGTGCAGCCCGATTTCATCGATCTCAATTTCGGCTGCCCGGTCAACAAAGTGGTGGCGAAAAACGGCGGTTCCGCGCTCCTCAAGGATTGTCCGACGCTGGGCAAGGTGGCAGAGGCAGTCGTCAGGGCGGTCGCTCCACTCCCGGTCACGGCCAAGATTCGGACCGGGTGGGATAACCAGACGGTCAACGCCGTGAGCGTGGCGAAGCTTTTGGAGTCGTTAGGCATTGCCGCCCTTGCGATCCACGGGCGCACCCGGGCGCAGGGCTATTCCGGAGCGGCGGACTGGGAGGTGATCGGCGAGGTGGTCGGGGCGGTCTCGATTCCCGTCATCGGCAACGGCGACCTCTTCAACGCCGCCGACGTGGCGAGGCGGAAAATGGAATCGGGCATTGCCGGAGCGATGATCGGCCGTGCCGCCATGAGTTCGCCCTGGATTTTTTCGCAGACGAAACATTATTTCGCGACTGGCGAAATCCTGCCGCCGCCCGCGCCGGCGGAGAAGTGGACGCTGATCCAGCGTCATTGTGAGCTGGCGGTCGAAGAATGCGGGATCGAAGACCTCGCCATGCGCTCGATGCGCGGACGGCTGATGGCCTATTCGAAGGGGATGCCGGCGAGCAAACATCTGCGGGAAAAATTCCAGCACGTGAGCACGCTCGCCGAAGTGGCCGAAATCGCCCAGAACCACCTCGCGACGGGTCTGGAGGAGAGTGCACATTCCCCGACCGGTGTGGCGGCGATCTCCGGGTAGCGCACTCGTTCCGAGTGCTGGTTTTGGCATTCTGCCAAAACAGGCTTTCCTGGCGATGCGCAATCGCCTCGATGGGCGGCGGTCGGAAGAAAAGTTCTCCACGGTGGAATACCGTCGCCGGCGCTCGGAACGAGTGCGCTACCCGGAGATCGCCGCCACGCTCCGATTGGCGATCTGTCTTGATGCAGCGTAAGTTTACCCGTGTCCGCAGCTCCCGCGCCTAACGGCGAGATCAAATTCAAAATCGGCAACGAGCGTCTTGTCAAAGTGACGGAAGACGCTTCGCGCAAGCTCACCTCGCTCCTGCAAAAGCAGGGACGCGCCCATGGTGCCTTGCGCGTGGCGGTCATCGGCGGTGGCTGCTCGGGTCTGCAATACAAGATGGATTTGGTCGATGGCCCGGCCAACCGCGACATTATGGTTGAGTCCTGCAATGTCCGGGTCGTGGTCGATCCGAAGAGCGCGCTTTTCGTCAGCGGCTCAGTTTTGGATTATAGCGACGATCTGCAAAAGGGCGGGTTCAAGGTCACGAACCCGAACGCGGTCGCGCATTGTTCCTGCGGCGAGAGTTTCTCGGCATGACCGATTACTTCGCCCTCCTCGGCGAAGCGCGGCGGCCCTGGCTCGATCCGGAAGAGCTGAAAGAAAAATATTTCGCCCACGCACGCGAACGGCCCGCGGATGCGAACCTGAACGAGGCCTTCCGGGTTTTGAGCGACCCGAAGTCGCGGTTGCATCATTTGCTCGTGCTGGAGGGTGCCGATCTCACCGCCGGTCGCGCCGTGCCGCCGGCGGCGGCGGAATTGTTTTGGAATACCGGAACATTGTTGCGCGAGATCGATCGCTGGTTGCTGCGGAGCAAGGAGGCCGGGAGCGCGCTGGCCCGCGCCTTGTTGCAGCCGGAACGGGCGAAGTTGGAGCAACGGTTGGGCGAACTGGAGGAGGAGTTGCGCGAGGTTTACGACACGGAACTCGCGCAGTGGCCGCGGACCGAGGTCGATTGGCCTAACGAGATGGCGCGGATGGTGGAACGTTATGATTCCATCGCCTATCTCACCCGACTGCGGGAGCAGACGGCGGAGAAAAGGTTTCAACTCTCGGCGCTCGCCTAAGATTCTCAGTTGCGAAGATAAATATCCTGGCTGACATGTTCACATGCTCACTCCCGGGCAGAAGAACGTCCTGCAATTCATCCAGGCCGAACAGCGGACCAAAGGCCTGACCCCGAGCACGCGCGAAATCCAAGAGCACTTCCGCTTCGCGAGCCAGACCTCCGTCATGCAATACATCGCGGCCCTGGAACGGAAAGGCTTTCTCCAGCGTCATGCGCGCAAGGCGCGCGGTCTGGTTACATCGGCGCCGCATAGCCAGGTGGTCGATATTCCGGTCTACGGCGAGATCCCGGCCGGCATGGCGACGCTGGCCGAGCAAAACATCGAGGGCCACATCGCGCTCGATCTCGATTCGCTTAACGCTTCGCGCAGCGCGCGCGCCTTTGCCTTGCGGGTGCGGGGTGATTCGATGATTGGCGCGCACATTCTCGATGGCGACATCGTGATTTTGGAAGATCGGCAGACGGCAAGAAGTGGCGACATCGTGGCGGCGCTGATCGACGGCGAGACAACGCTCAAGCGCTACGTGACCGCACGGGGCCGACCCTATTTGAAAGCCGAAAACCCAAAGTTCCCCGATCTCATCCCGGCGCGCGAATTGCGGATTCAAGGAGTGATGACGTCGCTCGTTCGCAAACAATCGCCCGGCTAGCGCTTTGTCTTCCCGAGCCGCGCGCGGTCCACGTCAGAAACGGGTGACCGGACGTGCGTCTTGGAGAGCATGTTTTAGCCGGGAGGTTCAGGGATGCGAGGGCTTCCCGCGCAAATTGGGCTTTACTACGGGTGATTCTGAGGAATCGCTTTCAAGCGCAGCAGAGGCAATTCGTCGGCTCGGCTTACAATTCTCGCATTTCTAGAACCTCCCGTAAAAATTGCAAACGACTCGAATCCGTCGCTGGGAATGTATTTATAAATTGTTAGCTTAACGTAAGTTACGCCGAACCGAATTTCCATCCCTGATTTCGGTGTGAAGCGTTGGGTACAGATGTTGCTTGGATTTTGATTGTCCTGATCAGATGTCGGGATGAAAACGAAAGAAACATGCCATGTTAAGATCACTTCTTCACTTTATTGCCGTCTTGGTTCTCCTGACGTTCGCTGGAACTGCGCAGGCCGTCTCCTTCGGGACTTACGCTTTGGATAATCATCCTGACGGTGACCAGAACCCGCCTCCCTACGGATTGCGTCTCGACGGCCTCATGGGAGGATCGAGCAGCTATACCTTTGACGTCACGAATCAGGGAGCTGGCGGATTGACGCTCACCTACACAGCCGCTGGAATGCATATCTCGGGATCAGTCTGGGGCGGACTGGATACTGGGTCGTCGTGGCTTAGCCCGGAATTGTGGACGGTCGATTTCACCTATTCAACCATTGGGGTCGCTACACCGGATGATGATGCCTGGGCACACAATACCGACACGAGCTTCAACTCTACGATTTTCGGTTTCGGAACGCTCACTCGCGTTGGAACCGGTGCCACCTGGGATTTGCGGGACCAATCCAATGGTGATTACTCGTTTCGATTCGGCGACGAAGATAACGATCTCGGGCATCGCGGTTTTCCGGGGCTTTCCGGTTGGGGATGGCTTGATTATCGAAGCGGCACCGGTGCTTGGACCCATACTGGATCTGACGACTGGCTTTTTACCGCAAACCGCGTTCCTGAGACCAACTGGATGGGGGCGGATGCGATCTTTGCCGTCCTCGGCCTCTTCGGAATGGCTGCCATCTTCCGTCGCCGGCTATCCGGCCGTGAATCGACGACCGTATAAAAGTCACCGAGTTTTTCTCGGACAAGGGCTCGCGAGGGCCGAATTTTCGACCTGACGGGTCATTCTTTTTAGACAATACCGGTCAAGCTCTATTTGGTTCCGAGGTCCGCTCTGGTAAGCAGCACCGGTAGCTTGGGAGGTCTTTCGACTCTGCTGCGCTCCACTCAGGGTGACAAGAAGGAAACGTTCCTTTGAACGTATGTTCTGCCTGTGTCATGTTTGGGCATGGCCGCGAGCAGGATCATCGATCTGCGTAAACTTCTCGCGGAACGTTTTCCGCAGGAGGCTTTGTCCGCGAGCGACCGGTTGCGCACCGGATTGAAGATTTTCGATGACGGATTGGCCGGCGGCCTAACGAAAGGGGCGATCACCGAACTGGCCAGCCCGCCGGAAAGCGCGGGGAGTGCCTCGATTATCGCCGCGCTGCTGCAACGCGCCTGCTCCGAGCGTTACTTTATCGCCCTGATTGATGGACGCGATTCGTTCGATCCACAATCCCTCGACGAGAGCGCGTTGCGTCATCTCCTTTGGGTGCGTTGCCGGAAAGCGGTCGAAGCGATGCAGGCGGCGGATCTGCTTTTGCGCGATGGCAATTTTCCCCTCGTGATTCTCGATCTCGTGCTCAATCCGCTGGCGGAATTGGGCCGGATTCCATCGAGCAACTGGTATCGCCTGCAGCGCCTGGTCGAGCCGGCCCCGACCGCGTTTCTCGTCGTCACTCCGCGGAGCATGATCAGCAGCGCGCAATGGAAACTGGTTTTGGAGAATCGCTGGACTCTCCCGCAACTCGATTGGGAAGCGAAGGATTTGCAGGCGGAACTGAAAATTCGTCTGCAGCGCGCTCAGCCTAACAAATGGAGAGATGCGGCGGCGGCGTGTTAAGCGTTGCCGCGGAAAGGAGGAAAATGACGAAGGACGAATGACGAAAATGCAGCGCCTGGTGCATTCGTCATTCCTTCGGAATTCGTCATTTCAAATCCATGTTCGCCGCGCTCTATCTCCCCGATTTCGAATTGCAGGCCGCGCTCCGCCATGAGCCGGAGCTGCGCGCCCAGCCGGTTGCGTTGCTCGAGAACGAAGAAGCAAAGGCGACCATCTTTCAACTCACCCCCAGCGCCGCCGAAGCCGGGGTGCAGGCGGGCATGACCCCGAGCCAGGGACTGGCGCGGTCTTTGCGTTTGATCATCAAACCGCGCGCCCGCGCCCAGGAGAAAATCGCCGGGGAAATTTTGCTCCATCACGCGGCCACCCTCGCCCCGGAGATCGAGGCGACCGCGCCGGGAGTTTGCACGGTGCATTTTACCTCGAGAAAAAACTGCCGGGAAAATGTCGAGCGCGTTGTTAGGCAATTGGCACAGCTGCAATTGACCGCCCAGGCCGGGATCGCCGCCACGCCCGATCTCAGTTTTCTCGCGGCCTGTCTGGCCCGGCCGGTTTTGCAGATCGACGATGCGCAGGATTTTCTCGCGCCGCTGCCGCTGGAAACGTTGCGCCATCTGCCGCAGTTGTAGCGGCGACCGGCGGAATCAGCTTCCGGCGTAGTCGGGATACTTTTGCCGGAGCTGGGTGCGAGCGCGCTCGGCTTCGTCGGGTTTGCCCGCTTTTTCGTAGGCTTTGGCGGCTTTGGCCAGCGCCTGCGGGGTGATCTCGGGGTCGTCGTAGAGCAGTGCGACGCTCATGAAGGCTTTGCCCGCAGTTTCAAATTGCTGGCGTTCCATCTCGACGTCGCCGGCGAGCAAACGCGCCTGGGCATTGACCCGGCCTTCCGGTTGCAGGGTCATGATTTCTTCCGCGATCTTTTGCGCGTCATCCGGTTTGTGCGCCCCGATCTTGGCTTCGCCGAGGGCGAGCATCGCCTTGGCTTTGGCCGCCGGGTCGCTCGAGTTTTGGACGAACTTCTGGAGCGATTCCTCAGCCGCCGCCGGCTCTTTCAATTTCATCTGGGCGTCGCCGAGATAAAACCAGAAGTCGGGTTTTACGCTGCTGGGGTTCGTGGCTTTGCTGAGCGCGGTCAGATACCTGGCGGCGGCGGCGTAATCCTTCGCGTTGTAAGATTCCAAGCCGAGCCACTCGAGAATCTCGCCCGGGAGTTGACCATCAGGTGACGCTTCGAAGAATCGGTCGACTTCCTTCGCCAGCTTGTCGCGCTGCTTGAGATAGAAGTAGGACGACATGATGCGCAGCCCGGCCGGTCCGCCGTATTGCTCGGGATTGAGCTGGCGCGCCCGGCTCAGCTCCGCGATCGCGGTCTCGTAATCTTTCGCGTCGAAGGCCGCCTTCCCGATGTAATAGTGCGCCTGGGCGGCAGCGGCAGTTTTGGGGAATTCCTGCAGGAGTTGTTGAAAGGTGGTGGTCATCCCTTTGGCGTCGTCCAGTTGTCCGAGGATGAGCGCTTTTTGCTGAAGGGCGGCTTCGCGTTCGCGGGCCTTGGGATAGCTGATGAGGAGTTGCTCGAGATCGCTCCGGGCGCGCTCGTATTGTTTCGTTTCCTGAAAAGCGAGGGCGCGCTGGGCGAGGGCGGACGGGATCTGGGGATTATCCGGGAACGCCTGGAGAAAATAAGCGAAGGCATCGATCGCCTTGTCCGGCTGCTTCGTCTGCACGTAGCACCAGCCGAGTTTGAAGGCCGCTTCGGCGCGCAGTTTGGCCGAGAGTTTGGAGTCGCGCAGTCCGGCGTAGAGCGTCGCGGCAGCCGCGAAATCCTTCTCCTTGTAGAGCGCTTCGGCCTTGAGCAACTTCGCCTGATCGGCGTGTTCGCCGTCGGGATTGTCGTTGATGAATTGGTCGATCTCCTCGCGCAACGCCGGATCGTTCGCGTTGTAGAGACCGATCAGGCGCTGGTATTGCGCGTCCTTCGCCTCGTCACGCCCGGGATATTTCTGCATGATCTGCTGATAGAGCGTCTGCGCTTCCTTGTAGTGCCCGAGCTGGCGCTGACTGTTGGCGGCGAGCAACATCATCTCGGGCCGCACTTCCTCCGGGACCTGGTCTTTGCTCTTTTGGTAATTGGCGACGGCCTGGGCGTATTGCCCGGCCTGATATTCGAGCCGGAGGAGGCCGACCGCCGCGATCCCGCTCCAACGTCCGGCCTCGGGCAGCGTGCGTCCTTTCGTCAGCAACGCCGTCGCCTTGTCCGTCATTTCCTTGTCGGGCTTGCCTTTTTCCGGCTGCGCGAGATCGAGCGCGACGAGCCCGGCGCGAACGGTCGCTTCCGCTTTGAGCGACGGCTTGCTCGTCTCGCTGGCGAGCGCTTCAAATTGTTTCAGCGCATCGTTCTTGCGTCCGGCCGCGAGAAAAATCGCGCCGACCGCGAAACGCGAATCATCCCGGAAGGGATTCGGATTCTCGACCGCGATGACCTGTTGGTAAACGTCGCGCGCTTCATCTTTGCGCTCGAGATTCTCCAGGCAACGCGCTTCAAAATAGCGCGCCGAAAGGGCGAGCGCGGACGCTTTCACTTTCGCCGCCGCGCGATGAAACAATGGGAGCGCGGAGGCGTAATCCTTTTCGTTGAAAGCGATCTCGGCCAGGCCATAGGCGGCCGGGCCGGCCAGCTCGCTATCGGGAAAATCGTTCACCACACTTTGGAAACTGGTCCGGGCCGCGGCCGTGCGTTGCAGGACGCGATAGGCTTCGCCCATGTAGAAAAGTGCGGTCACGCGATCGGGCGAGTTCGGGTAAAGGCCGAGAAATTTCTCGTACTCCGGGACGGCGAGATCGTAGAGTTTGCGACCGAAGAGCGCGTTCGCGTAATTGAGCTGGCGCTCTTCCGGCGACTCGCTGCCTTCGGCGGAGGGAGCGCCCGCTGGCGGCTGGCTCGGCTGGGGCGGGGGAGCGGCCACTTCGGTTTCTTCCGGAACCGGCAAGGCGCGCCTGATCGTCGGCTCGGTCGCCGCTGCAGTTGGCGCCGGCGTCTCGACCGGAATCGCGCGCGCTACCGGCGGTTCCTGCAGCGGAATGGCGCGACGCACCCGCGGCGGCGGCGTGACCTGAGCCGGCGCGGCAGACGGAGAAAGCAGAACCGCCGCCGCAACGACGAGCGCGGCGCTGCCCGGTCGCGGTTTCATTTTGCGGTCGCGAAGGCGACGTTCGTGACCCCGGCCTCGCTGCAGGCGTTGAGCACGTCGACGATGTTTTTGTAGGCGCCGGCCTCATCGCCGCGGATGACGACGGCCTGGTCGGGATTGAGCGCGACCAAGCCTTTGAGCAAGGTCGTCAGGTCAGGTCCGGAAAGGGTGCGCCGGTTCACGACCACGTTGCCGTCGGCTTTCACGTTCACGATCACATCGCCGATCGGCGCCGATTTTTCCTTCGCTTCGCTCGCCTTGGGGATTTTGATGTCGAGCTCGTTTTCGTTGCGGGCCGCGTTCCAGGTGAGGAGGAAGAAAATGAGGAGCAACAGGAGGACATCAACCAGCGGGGCGAGCTGGATGCCGGGATGTTGCGGAACGGTGCGGCTGCGGAAATTCATCTGGCAAAAACGCGTCCGCGACGGACGCAAACCTTTCGACGCCTAACGTCGCTCAAAATTCATCCTCGAGCAGGGCCGGCACGCGATCCCGGCGCCGGTTCGACTGCTGGAGCGAGAGGAGCGCGATCAGGTGCGAGCTGGCCGATTCCAGATCGGAGACGAGGCGTTGCGCGCGCCCGCGGAAGATGGCGTAGAAAATCATGGCGGTGATGCCGATGCCGAGCCCGCCGCAAGTGTTGATGAGCGCTTCGCTGATGCCTTTCGAAAGCTGAATGTAGCGGGTCGGTCCCAGCTCCGAGCCGAGCGCGCCAAACGAGCGGATGATCCCGATGACCGTGCCGAACAAACCGACGAGCGGCCCGATCGTCGCGATGTCGGCCAGGTAGGTGACGCGGTTGTGCAGGTTGGTCGCGACCCGGGTGCCTTCTGTCTCCGCGATCTCGCGCGCCTGGGCGAAGTCAGCGGTCGGATTCTTGGTCATGAAATCGAGCGTCCGCTGCACGATGCGCGCGATCGCTTCGCCATGGCGATTCGAGACCGCGAGCAAGCCGAGATAATCGCGTTTCCGCAGGAGCGCATCGGCCGTCGCCATGTAGCCGCTGCTCACGATCGCGCCGCGCCGGATGGTGAAGAGATAAACCACGATCAGCATCACCGTGAAAATCGAGAGGAGGAAAAGGAGCAACATGACTGGCCCGGCGGCGATCATCGCCTCGAGGAGATTGGTCGTGCGCGGGAGGATCGGCTGATCGGGCGTCGTCGGAGCTTGCGCGAAGGCAGAAGTGGCACTCGCGCAGACAACGAGCAGTGAAAGAAAACGTTTCATGCTCAATTCGGGCTTAGCATAGGCTCGGGCATGGAGGTTGCAACTGCATCGGAGCAGAGACAACGCGTCGCGACCGCCCGTTCATCTTCTCCTCCTCCTTGGCTGTGTTACGCCTGTAGACGCTTCGCTGTGCGAAGCGCGAGACTGCGCGTGATTCTCACTGGCAGCGGAGCCTCGCCCCGCGTCGCCCACAGGGCGACGACTACAGTCGCCGGACCCGCAGAACATGCGCGGGCTGCACTCCGGGATGGAGGGCGACGTAGTTAAGCTTCCCGTGCCAGACGTAGCGCGTGTCGGTGAGCAGGTCGTGCACTTCGTAGGAGTCAGTGTCGATCTCGCCGAAATCTTCGATCGGCGCCTCCACCCACCCGCTCTGGGTGTAGAGCGGATCGAGATTCACGATCACGAGGATGATGTTGTCGCGCGCCGGCGTCATCTTGCTGTAGAAGAGCAGGGCGCCGTTATCGCAGGGATGAAAACGCAGGTTGTCGTAGAAATGAAGCGCGCGATTCTCGCGCCGGATCCGGTTCAGGTTTGTGACCAGCTCCTTGATGTTGCCGGGCGCGTCCCAGTCGCGCTCCTTGAGCTGATATTTCTCCGAATCGTAATACTCTTCGCGGCCGGGAAGGGCGGCGTTCTCGCAAAGCTCGAACCCGCTGTAGATGCCGTAAACGCTCGAGAGCGTGGCGGCGAGGACGGCGCGGATTTGGAACATTGGACGTCCCCCGGTCTGCAGATGCAGCGGTAAAATATCGGGCGTGTTGGTAAAGAGGTTGCCGCGGAAGTATTCGCGCATCTCCGTTTGGGTGAGCTCGGTGAAATACTCCATCAACTCCTGCTTGTCGGTGCGCCAGGTGAAATAGGTATAGCTCTGGGTAAAGCCCGCCTTGGCCAGCGCCTTCATCATCTTGGGACGGGTGAAAGCTTCCGAAAGGAAAATCGTGTCCGGAAATTTTCCCCGCACCTGCGTGATGAGGTATTCCCAAAAGGCGACCGGCTTGGTGTGCGGATTATCGACCCGGAAGACGCGCACTCCGCGCTCGGCCCAGAAGAGAATGATGCTCGTCATCTCGTCCCAGAGTTCCTGCCAGTTTGGGCAGCGGAAATTGAGCGGGTAGATGTCCTCGTATTTCTTGGGCGGATTCTCGGCGTATTTGATCGTGCCGTCGGGGCGCTTGTAGAACCACTCCGGATGCTCCGCGACGTAGGGATGATCGGGCGAACAGTTGATCGCGAAATCGAGCGCGATCTCCATCCCGCGGCGCCGAATCTGTTTTTCCAGCCAGGCGAAATCGGCCAGCGTGCCTAACGACGGCTCGATGTCCTTGTGGCCGCCGCCGTTGGGCAGTTTGAGGTTGCGGTTGCCGATGGCGTAGGGGACGCCCGGTTCGCCCGGCTGCGCAGGTGACGGAATTGTTGCGTCCTTTCCGATTCGTCAGGCCGATGGGATGGATGGGTGGGAAATAAACCACGTCGAACCCCATCGCTTTGGCGTCGTCAATCCGGCCGAGGCAAGTCCGAAAGGTCGAGCCGCGATCGGCCCGGCCCTCGGCGGAGCGGGGGAAAAATTCATACCAGGCGGCGGTGCGGGCGGCGACGCGATCGACCGTTACCCGGGGCGCGGGCGCGTACTGGGTCGCGCCGTAGCGGGCGGCGTAGGTGGCCATCAGGACTTCAAGCTCGCCGAGGTGCGCGATGCGGTTGACTTCGGCGTTCGTGCCCGCGCGCATTTTCTCGGCCAGTTGGCGCAGGCGTTTGGCGTCGGCGCCGCGGGTGCGCCCGGCGGCGGCGGCGAGAAGTTCCGCGCCTTCGAGTTTCTCGCTCGTCAAATCGGCGAGGCCGGCTTCAAACTTGGCCGCGTACTCGTGCACCCAGCCCCCGAAGACATCGGTCCAGGCTTCGACCGTGTATTCATAGGTGGCGTTTTCGTAGAGGGAAAAGACGCCGCGCCAACGATCGTTGTCGACCAGCTTCATCGCGGTCTCGTGCCAGTCGGGCTGACCGATGACGCGCCATTTGAGAACAGCGGCGACGATGTCGTGGCCATCCTTGAAGATGTCGGCCTCGACGATCACGTCTTCGCCGATGACCCGCTTGATCGGGTAACGGCCGCCATCGATGAGCGGTTCGAGGTTCTCGATGACAGCGGTCGGGAATAGAGCGGGCATCGTTCAACCAATCGAAATTCGCGTGCGGCGAAAGGGCAAAGTGGCTTTTGCGCTCTGCGGCCGCGAGAGGGGCCCTGGGCAGATCCACGCCGGGCCGCGACACGCGCGAAAGATCAGAGTGCGAAGTAGAAGGCGGCTTCGTAGAGACCGGAGGTGCGGGTCTCTTCCCGCCGCACCGGGGTCTGGAGGACTTTCTCAAACATCTCCTGCTCGAGCCGGCCGATGATCTCGTATTTCTCGATCAAATTCATGATCGGCGAATGGCATTCCAGGATTTGTGGTCCGCCTTCGTTCGGCTCGTTGACGAACTGTGCCATGTGGCCTTCCTCATCCCGGATGGCGGCGAGCGACCGGGCCCGCTCTTCGACCGTGTTGCCTTTCACCTTGCCTTTGAGTTCCTGCGTTTTTCTTTCGAAGAGATTGTAGAGCAGTTTCTCGGGCGCGTTATTGCCGTAGATCTCCTCGATCGATTGGAGCAGATCGAGGGTGAAGGCGTTGCTGTCGGCCTGGAAAAGACCGTGGCTGCGGCGGGTGAGGCGATAGACCATCTCCGGCCGGCCCATTCTTTGCGGGCGGCGCCAGGTGTCGAGATAACCATCGCGCTCGAGGGTGAGGCAATGCTGTTTGATTCCCATGTAGCTCATCTTCATTTTCGCGACGAGCTGGTTGACGGATAAACCACGAGTTCGCTTCAGCGTGTTGAGAATTTCCAGCCGCTGCGTTCGGCCAATTTCGGCGAGTAGTCGTTGATTCACAGGTACCTCCGTTGTGGGTTTTTCTGGGGCAGGCCTCTTATACGCGGGTTGCGTGCTTCCCCGCAAGCAAATCTCTTTGCCCTGCGAAACTTCCTTTTTCGAGCCGGACGGCAGCTCCGCGGAGAGACATGGATCAGGTCGGCGAAATTACGGCGGAGGATGAGCTGTTTTCCGGTCCGCTGTTGCATTAGGACGCATGAAACAGCTCTACCTAAAACAGACAAAACGCCCTCAGGGCGCTCATCAATCCATCCCAAAACAGACTCGGCTGGCTCGCCAGCTTGTGCCGGTGCTGACCATCCTGGCCGCGCTGGCAATATCCATCCCGCTGTCGGGGCAAACGATTACCAGCTTCGACGCGCCGGGCGCAGGCACTGGTGCTTTCCAAGGCACCTACGCCTACAACATCGCGCCGTCGGGGACGATCATCGGATTCAGTCGTGACGCGGCCAATGTGCGGCACGGGTTCGTCCGCTCCAAGAATGGCAATTTCACCATTTTCGATGCGCCCGGGGCAGGCACCGGGGCCGGCCAGGGAACGCGGGCCTACTCCATCAACCCGAGCGGGGTGATCACGGGATTCTTTACCGACTCCATCAGCTCGGCTCACGGCTATGTTCGCTCCAAGCAAGGCGACATCACCGTCTTCGACGCACCGGGCGCGGGCACGGGATCTGGGCAAGGGACGTATCCTTTTAGCCCGCTCATTATTAACCCCAATGGAGCGATCGCAGGATATTACATCGACTCGTCCGACATCGCTCACGGTTTCCTGCGCGAGACCGACGGCTCCTTCGAGACCTTCGACGTTCCGGGCGGAGGCACGGGTTTCCAGCAGGGCACGTATAGCTACGCGATTAGTCCAAATGGGGCGATTACGGGTTACTATATCGACGACGCCGATGCGAGCCACGGTTTCTTCCGCGATCATCATGGCGTCATCACCACCTTCGACGTTCCGGGCGCCGGCACCGACCCGTTCCTGGGAACGTATGGCGGAGGTTTTAGTCCCGGTGGAGTCATCATGGGTAACTACTTTAACCCGGACACTCTCAGTCATGGTTTTCTGCGCGATAGGAATGGCGATTTTCTCTCCTTCGATTCGCCGGGCGCGGGCACCAACCCGGACACCTTCGAGGGGACCTATCCCTTTGGCATCAATCCGAATGGAGCGATCACCGGATGGTATATCGACGGGGACGACGTGAATCACGGCTTCATCCGCCAGAAGAATGGCGACTTCACGACCTTCGACGTGCCGGGACAAGGCATGGACGCCGGCCAGGGACCGCTCGTCTTCAGCATCGCTCCGAACGGGGCCGTGACGGGATTTTACTACGCCCCGGACAACGTGGTTCACGGCTTCGTGCGAACCAGATAACTCCAGCCAACAAGTCGTCACCGGCGCCGAACGCAGCGCCGGTGACGCGGCGGCCGGACGACCAATTCTTCGACCTGAAAAATTTTGCCGAAAAGTGAGCCGCTTCCCGGCCCGTTGTTGCATTACAAGGTATGAAACAGCTCTGTCTCGCAATATCGAAACGCCCCAAGGGCGCGCATCAATCCTTGTCTATGAAAACCCGGCTGGCTCTCCAGCTTGTGCCGGCGTTGACCATTCTCGTCGCGCTGGCAGCATCCATCCCAATCTCGGCGCAAACGGTGACCACGTTCGAAGCGCCGAACGCGGGCACGACTGCCTTCCAGGGTACCTTCCCGTTTAACGTCGATCCGTCCGGTGCGATCATCGGATTCAGCCGGGACTCTAACAATGCCCGGCACGGATTTATCCGGTCGAAGAAGGGTGATTTCACCATCTTCGACGCGCCGGGTGCGGGCACGGGCCCGGGGCAGGGGACGCGGGCTTACGCCACCAACCCGAGTGGGTCGATCACGGGATTCTTCATTGATCCCTTCGGTTCGGCACACGGCTATGTGCGCTCCAATCGGGGTGACTTTACCGTTTTCGATGCACCGGGCGCCGGCACGGGACCCTTTCCCGAGGGCACATTCCCTTTCAGCCCGCTCATCATCAATCCAAATGGAGCGATCTCCGGGTATTACACCGACTCGGACATCGTGAGCCACGGGTTCCTGCGCGATAAGAATGGCAACATCGCGACCTTCGACGCGCCGGGCGCGGGCACGGATCCCGGGCAGGGGACATTTGGCTACGCGATCAGCCCGACCGGGGCGGTCACGGGTTACTTCTACGACTCGGCCAATGTGAGCCACGGGTTCCTGCGCGACACAAATGGCGTCGTCACGACCTTCGATGTGCCGGGCTCCGGCACGGCCGACTTCCAGGGCACCTACGGTGGTGGCTTTACTCCGAAGGGAGACATCATGGGCAACTACTTTGACTCGGACAACCTGAGTCACGGTTTCATCCTGGCCACCGATGGCACCATCACCACCTTCGACGTGCCGGACGCCGGCATGATTCCGGATTCCTTCGAGGGCACCTACCCGTTTGGAATCAATACCAGCGGAGCGATCACCGGATGGTATGTGGACTCGTCCGATGTAAATCACGGCTTCATCCGGAATAAGGATGGCTCTTTCACGACCTTCGATGTTCCGGGTGCGGGGACGGCTCCCGGCCAGGGGCCCTATCCCTTTGGCATTTCTCCGAACGGGGCGGTGACGGGGTATTCCTACGACGCGAACAACGTCGGTCACGGCTTCGTTCGAACCAAGTAAAGCTCGTCGAGCAAATGTCGCCGGCGCCGCGGTTGGGGGCGCCGGTGACGCGACGGCGACCGTTGCGAGAGCACTGCCCTAACGAATGCGATTCGTCGACGCAGGATCGAAGAGATGAGCCTTGGCCAGGTTCATCTCGAACTGCAACCGGTGCCCGGCCTCGCGATGATCAAACGCCCCCTGGCTCCGACAGACGAGCGTGTGCGCGCCGGTTTGCAGGTAAAGATTCGTCTCCGCCCCCATCGGTTCCACGATGTCGACGATGGCGGGAAATCCGGTCCCGGCCGCCTTGCCTTCTCTGCGGGAAAAGGCCGCCACCTCCAAATCCTCCGGCCGGATGCCGAGGATGACATTTTGCCCGATAAATTCGCGCGCGGCCGGCCGGTCGGCGGCCGGGAACCGGACGTCGATCGTGCCGCCTTCGATCTCGGTGAAGCGGATTTTGTCGCCGTCCTGCTTTAGCGTGCCGGAGATAAAATTCATCGGCGGACTGCCGAGAAAACCGGCCACGAAGAGATTGACCGGCTCGTTGTAGAGCGCGAGCGGCGCGTCGTTTTGCTGCACGATGCCGTCGTTCATGACCACGATTCGGTCGCCCATCGTCATCGCCTCGATCTGGTCGTGGGTGACGTAAATCATCGTCGCCTGGAGGCGCTGATGAAGTTTGGTGATCTCGGTCCGCATCTGCACCCGCATCTTGGCGTCGAGATTCGAGAGCGGCTCGTCGAAGAGGAACACTTTCGGTTGCCTGACGATCGCGCGCCCGACCGCGACCCGCTGGCGCTGGCCGCCGGAGAGCGCTTTCGGTTTGCGTTCGAG
This sequence comes from uncultured Verrucomicrobiae bacterium, assembly GCA_963772915.1. Taxonomy (GTDB): domain Bacteria; phylum Verrucomicrobiota; class Verrucomicrobiia; order Chthoniobacterales; family UBA10450; genus Palsa-1392. The sequence goes on along the minus strand of CAVYZI010000004.1, from coordinate 437,610 downwards.
GAGCGACTCGATCCCAAGGATGCTGGCGGCGTCGACCACCCGCTTCTTGATTTCCGTCTTGGAAAATTTTCGCAGCTTCAAACCGAAGGCGAGGTTGTCGTAGACGCTCATGTGGGGATAGAGCGCGTAATTTTGGAAGACCATCGCGATGTCGCGATCTTTCGGCGCGACGTCGTTGACCCGTTTCTCGCCGATGTAGATGTCGCCCTGCGAAATTTCCTCGAGCCCGGCGATCATCCGGAGGGTGGTCGATTTTCCGCAACCGGAGGGTCCGACCAGTACGACAAACTCGCGGTCGGCGATTTCGAGGCTGACGTCGCTGACTGCGGTGACGTCGCCGCCCTTATCGCCCGGATAAATCTTGGAAACGTTTTTGACGGAGACCTTGGCCATGCTGCGGAGGCGTCAAGCTAGGGAGAGCGCTGAAGGGGGTCAATCTCCTAATCCTGCTCCTGCTCTTGCTCCTGATCTTCTCCATTTCAGATTGGGATTAGGAGCAAGAGCAGGATTAGGAACGATCATGCAAAGGGCAGTTGCACGACGCTGACCTTGCTCATCCCTCCAACCGAGTCCCGGGCGAGCAGCGGCGTGCCCAAATCATTCCAGCCGCGCTTCACGTAACCGAGCGCGATCTCTTTGCCTAACCGATCGCTCCGTGTCGCGCTCGTGATCCAGCCCACCTCCTTCGCTTCATCCGACGAGAGCAAACGTGTTCCAGGCGTGCAGCGGGGCACCCTCGAGCGCCACCAACCCGCAGAGCCGCTTGTTCATTTGCCCGGCCATCTTCATCCGCGAAATCACTTCCTGGCCGATGTAGCAGCCTTTGGCGTAGTCGATCGCGTTGTCCGCCAGGTTCGCCTCCACCGGGATGATCTGGTCGGTCAGCTCCCGGCCCCAGCGCGGGATTCCCTCTTCGATCCGCCGGCGTTCCGCGGTCTCGGCGTCGCAGAGCGGTTCGTGCGCGGCCAGCAATTTCAAAATGCGATCGTGCTCCGTCGCATCCGTCCACAGATCCCAGCCGACCACGCCGAAACGTTTCCCGCGGCGCCAGGCGGCGTCGTTAGGCAAAGCCGGCGCGGTCTCGCCCGTGAGGTGAAAGAGGGCAAAATCCTCCGTCACATCCTCGATCGTGACGTCGTCCGCGATCAGGTAGCGCTCCAACCGGGGCGCGAGCGTCTCGCGCAGCTCGGCCTCGGCATCAAGCCACAACGCTTCCGCCTCCGCGCTGATGAAAACGAACGCATCCAGTTTCCCCTTCGCGTTCAGGACTGTGGCCGGCATCGAGAGCTGCGGGTTCGCTTTCCGCACGTCGTTCGTCACCTGCCCATTGAGAAAGCGGACCCGGTCGCTGCCGGTCACCCGCAGCTTCACTCTTTCGGAAAGATCGAACAGCGGCATCAGGACTTGTGCCGCGATTTCGAAAACCGCCGGCTCAACCAGCTCCGGAACCCGCCGGAAAGATTGACGTCCTCCGGAATCTCCTCCTCTTCCTCTCCCTCTTTTTCTTCCGCTGTCGCCCGTGGCTTAGGTTCATCGGACTTCGCTTCGACCGACTTCGGCTCGGCCGCTTCGCCCGCGGGCTTGGGCTCAGGCGGTCTTTCGTCGGTCGCCGCTTCGACAGGGGCTGCGGGTTCGTCAGGCTTCGGTTCGGGCTCGGCGGGTTTCACCTCAACCGCGTATTCGGGAGCTTTGGCCTCGGGCGGGCTCATCCCGGGTGCAGGTTCTGCCGGTTGAGTCTCGGACGGTTTCATCTCCACGGCGTATTCGGGAACCTGGACCTCGGGCGGTTTCACTTCGACCGCGTATTCGGGAGCCTTAGCCTCCGGAGGTTTCACTTCGGATGCGGGTTCCACCGGTGGAGGCTCAGGTGGTTTTACCTCGACCGCATACTCGGGAAACTCGGGAAACGTGACTTCCGGCGCTTTCATCTCCGGCGCTGGCTCTGTGGGTTGGGGCTCCGGCGGTTTTACGTCGGCGGTCGGTTGGGGTTCGGGCGGCTTTACCTCCGGTGCTGGTTCGGCAGCTTTGACTTCCGGCGGTTCTATCTCGGCTGCGGGTTCAACAGGTTTGCTCTCCGGCGGTTTTACCTCAGGCAGCGGTTCGAGCGGTTTGAAACTTTCCACCTTCTTCGCCGGCTCCGGCATCGCGCCCCCGCCCGCGACAGGAAAATATTTTTGCGCCACCGAGGAGTAATCCGCGTCGCCCCGGCCTCTCTTCAGTTCGTCGAGCAGCATGTCGCCCGACGCCTCGGTCACGGGCAGGTCGAGATAATATTCCCGCGCCAGTTTCAGCCCGATCCGCACATCCTTGAGCATGTGTTTGACCGAGAAATGCGGCTCGAAATCGCCCGCCAGCATCAGCGGCACCTTCATCTCGAGCGAGGTCGAATTGGTCGCGTTGCTTTTCATCGCCTTGCCGAAAAGCTCCGGCGCAACCCCCGCGCGGCGAACGAGCGCGAGCGCTTCCGCCGCTACCTGAGCGGTCGCGGCCGTTACCAGGTTGGTCGCCACTTTCAAAACCGTCGCATCGCCGATGTTCTGCCCGATGAGGACGATCTCCTTGCTGCTCGCTTCCAGGATCGGCCGGACCTCTTTCAAGGCCGCCTCGTCGCCCGCGATGTAGTAAACGAGCTGTCCGTTTTCCGCCGCCACTTTGCTCCCGGTAAAAGGGGCGTCGAGGAAGCGCGCCCCGCGTCGCTGCACGATCGCGGCCGCGGCGCGCATGCTCTCGGGTGCGACCGTGCAATGCGCGGTCACGATATGATAGGCGGTGAGGGCGGGGCTGAGCTGGCGCACCATCTCGAGGAGCGCTTCGTCATCGGCCACGAAGAGTTGCACCAGGTTGCAGAGCTCCGCCACTTCCGCGGGCGAGCCGACAAAATTCTGTTCCTGCCGCGGAGTGCGATTCCAGACGAAGACCTGGAAACCGCGCTTGCGCAGGGCGGCGGCGATGCGCGACCCAATGATGCCGAGGCCAATCAGACCGACGTTTTTGGATTTGCGTGCCATGTGGGTTGGAGCCGCGCTGGTGGCGGCGAGGGCAAAGTGAGATCGAATCTCGCTGGTCGCAATCGCGAAATGCGGTTGCGCCTGCGAGTTGGCTCGCGAAGCCGAAGGAGCGCTGCCGCTTTGTCATCCCGAGCTGGCGCAGCGCAGCGAGGGACCCTCCAGCTGCAACGGACGCATTCCGGCGATTGAGAGACGCGAATTGCAGTTGCGAGGTCCCTCGCCGTCTTCGCGGCTCGGGATGACAATGCGTGGGACTCGCCGCGCGCGATTAGCGACCGCTCAGCTTGGTGACGGCGGCGAGTCGCTTTCGATTTTCCAGGGTGGAGACAATTTCCGGACGCGCTTCTTCAAAAGTGAGCGCATGTGGTGGGAGCGATTCGGTTAAACGCAAAATGTGAAAACCGAGCCGGCTCCGCACCGGCGCGCTGATTTCACCGGGATGCAACTTCGATGCCGCCTCCCAAACCGCCGGCAGCATCCGCGTCTGCGCGAAGTATCCGAGATCGCCTCCGCGCTTTTTGGTCGCTTCATCCTCGGAGAACTCGGCCACGAGCGCGGGGAACGCTTCGCCGTTGGCGAGGCGTTTGGAAAGCCGATCAATCAGCGCCCGCCTGGTCTCGATCACCTCGGCCGGATAGCCATCGGGGGCGGCGAGAAAAAGCTGGCTCGCGCGCAGCCGCGGCGGCGCCTGGAACTCGGCGCCGTGCTTCTCGAAATAGCGGCGACACTCGCTCTCGTTAGGCAGAATTTGCGACGCGATCTGCTTCTCGATCCAGGCGCGGTCGCGCAGGTTTTCCACCACCGCCAGACGCAGGACCCAGGGCGAGGTGCTGGCGTTGCGCAGCACTGCAGCCCAGGTTTTCTCATCGCGGAATTGGTCGCGGAGCAAATCCATTTCGCGCCTGACGGCGGCGTCCGGGATCGAGTCGCTGCGCGCGGCGACGGTCACCCTTGCCTCTGCGCGCAAGCGCTCAAGCGCCCCGCGCTCTTGTTCCTTTGCGATCGCTGGTTCGATCTCCTGCGGATCGGCGCCGTTTGCAAACAGCTCCGCCTGCCAGGCGCGCTCCACGTCGTTATCGTAAATCCCGCGCCGGTCCACCAGCGTAACCAAATCTCCTCGCCTAACGACATGCCCGAGCCCGCGCCGGAAGGAAAAATTGCCGCTCAGATATTCCGCCGTCCCGACGCCGAGGGCGATCGCGACCGCCGCAAGGAGGAGCGCCCGGGTCATTTGAAGGCGATCGCGGAGAGAAAATAAAGCGTGACGGCGCCGACTGTCTGGAGGCTTTGCGCGCTCAGTTTATCCATCGTATCGCCGGCGGTGTGCCAGGGCGGATAATCAAAGTCGATCAGGTCGATGGTGGGAATGCCGACTGCGTTGAGGGGCGAATGATCGTCGAGCACGTCGTTGTTGTAGTAGGTGAAATGGTCCCGCACTTTGAGCGCATCGGCCGCGGCGAAGATTCCCTGGGCCAGTTTGGCCGGCGAATCGATCGGCAACGTGATCGTGAGATCGCGATCGCCCACCATGTCGAGCAGGATGCCGCCGCGATAAATCCCGGTCTTCTTCGCTTTCCGCGCCTGGCTGGCAAAATAGCGGCTGCCGTAGAGACCATCGGTCTTGCTGAACTGTTCGTAGGCTTCCTCGCCATCGAAAAAAATGAGCTCAATCTGGTTGGCCAAAGCCGGATGCTTATCGAGGACACGCGCCATCTCGAGGAGGGCCCCCGTGCTCGAGCCGCCGTCGTTCGCGCCCACGAAGCGAATCGAGTCGAAGGTCTTGGTGTCGTAATGCGAAGCGACCAGGTAAACCCCCTCGCGGAACCATTCGTTAGGCCGGCGCGCGATCAGGTTAACGAAGGTGACCGAGCCGCGCGGAGTCGGCCTCGTCACCGGTTGTTCCAGCACCTCCCAGCCGTTGGCCTTCAGATTCTGCTGGATGTAGGCGCGCGCTCTCTTGATCGCATCCGACCCCGGCGGGCGGGGCCCGAGGTCGACCAGCGCCTGGACATGGGCGAGTGCTTTTTCCCCGGAGAATTCCTCCCAGGGTTTGCCCTGGACGAGGGGCGGCTTGCTGCAACTGCCCAGGCCGAGCGCGACCAACCCGAGGAGGCTGAGGAAATGCCGTCCGCGCCGGATGAACACCTTCTCGTTAGGCATCGGGCGGCAGACCAAGGGCGTTGACGACGCGCTCGAGATCGTCGCTCCCATAGAATTCGATCTCGATTCGGCCGCGTTTCTCGCCGTGATGAATCGTGACGTGAGTCGCGAGATGCTCACGGAGCCGATTCTCCAGATCGCTCAGGGCGGCCGAGCTGACGGCCTCGGCGCGCCGGCGGCGGCGCGTTCCGCCCAGCGTCCCGAGATGTCGCGCGACCATTCGCTCGGTCGTGCGGACGGTCGAGCTTTGGCGCAAAATCTTTTCCGCCAGGAGCCGCTGTTCGTCGTGCGATTTCACTCCGAGCAAGACCTTGGCGTGGCCGACCGAGAGCAAATCCTGCACGACCCAGGTCTGGATTTGCGGGTCGAGATCGAGCAGGCGCATGGCGTTCGCGACCGAGGCCCGGCTTTTGCCGACCTTCTCCGCGATATCTTCCTGGCGCATTCCAAATTCGCCCGCCAGTCGGGCATAGGCCTGCGCTTCCTCGATCGGGTTGAGGTCGGCGCGCTGCAGGTTCTCGATCAGAGAGAGCTCGAGCACTTCGAGGTCGCTGGCCTGCCGCACGATGACGGGGGCTTCGCTCAGGCCGACTTCCTTGGCCGCGCGCCAGCGGCGTTCGCCCGCGATCAATTCAAACTGGCCGTGCACCGGCCTAACGATGAGCGGCTGGATGATGCCGCGTTGCCGGATGGAATCGACCAGTTCTTCGAGCGCTTCGCGGGCAAACTCACGGCGCGGCTGGAGCGGGCTCGGGACGATGCTGGCCAGGCTGACCTCTTGCACCTGCTCGCCCGTCCCCGGCTCGGGTGTGCGCAGGGCGGGGGAAACGCTGATCAAAGCGCCGAGACCTTTGCCAAGACCGGATTTTGCCATTGCGCGCTCAGGTTATCGGAGCGCGTCGCGCAACGCAAACTCTGTAAACGTTTCACTGTGTGAAACGCGGGTGCAGGCGCCGCATCGGAAGGGGATTGTTCAAAAGGCGAGGCGCGGGGCCGCGTTTCGCACAGCGAAACGTCTACATTCAGCGGAGCGACTGGGCGATGGCGGCGGCGCATTGCTCAAGCAGTCGGCTCTCGGCGGCGACGAGCGGGCCGTAACCGTCGCCCACGATCTGCTCGTGGAAAACCGCGCTGTGGCGGGAGAGGACTTCGCTGCTGCTCCCGTCCTGAATGCTCCAGCTCAGGTCGAGAATGGCGCCCTGGGCGCTGATGCCGTGGAACTTTCGAATATCGAGCGCCACCCGATAGCTCGGCCGCGAACGCACCTCGGATCCGCTTCGCACGTTGCCGGAACCGAGGAGCCGACCGAGATCAGTCGCCACTGTCCGGCTGATGTTGTCCCGCAGGGAGCCGATCCAGAGGGCGTCGGCCGGGACCTGGAATTCGTTAGGCCCGGTGGCAAAGATCACCTCCGCCCGATCGAGATAGCTCGGGAGCGAGACCGGGCCGATCGCCACGCTCAGCCCGGAAGTGGCCGTGCCCGCGCCGGTCGCGGGCGCAGTGGCGTCGAGCCGATAATAGTTGGTGCCGGCTCCGCCGCAGGCCGCGAGCAGACCGAGGAGCGCGCTGCAGAGAAAAAGACGTAGCTGGTTTCGCATCATGAAAGGAGTCGTTAGGGCGGCGAGGAACCCTTGGGCGGCGCGACCTTCCCGGGTTTGCCGAAGATGAGTGAGTTCGGCTTCCGCTCGATCGTACCGGAAAGCTCGCGGATCGAGCGCAGCGTTTGGTCGAGCTGTTCCAAGGTCTCGTTCAGCTTTTGGTAGAGCGGTCCGTTCTCGCCGTAGCCGTTCACCGTTTTGTCGAGACCGGCGACCGCGCTCTTGATCGTGGCCAGGGTCTCGGTCGCTTCCTTGATCGTGGCCTCGAGCGGCAGCGCCTGCAACTTATCGAGCAGGGCGGAGGCCTTATCGAGCATCCCGGAGAGGCTCGAGCCGCCGACCGGAAGGACGCGATAGCCCGCGATTTCGGTCACGCTCGCGGGCGACGCGCTCTTGTCGAAATCGAGGTCCACATACATCTGGCCGGTGAGATAATTCCCGGTCTTGAGACTGGCGCGCAGACCGTTCTGGACCGCGTCGGCGATGAATTTCTCGGCCGGATCTGTGCTTTCCGCCGGCAGATTAGTGATGAGCCCGGGATCGATCTGGATCAGAACCGGCACCCGGCGCGCGGGGTCGTTAGGCAAATACTTGAACGAAACTCCGTTGACCGTGCCGATGCGCACGCCGCGGAAGTCGACCGGAGCCTCGTCGCTCAAACCGCGCACGCTATCGCTGAAGAGAAGGAGGTAGGGCAGGCTGTTTTGCATCTCGAATTTCTTCGTATCCGCCAGGCTGTCGTAGAGCAGGAATTTCGCGCCATCCGCCACCACAGGGGCGTCGCTCGTCCCGAGGCCGGCCGGTTGATCGAAGGTGATTCCGCCGAGCAGGAGAGTCTCGAGGGAGCCGGTGTGAAGTCGCAGCCCGTCTGCGCCGAGCGAAACATCGATCCCGCTCGCGTTCCAAAATTTTGTGTTTTTGCGGACGAGCGGGGCGAATTCCTTCGAGATAAAAGCGCCGAATTCGATCTTGCCGTTCTCCGGGTGAAAAATCCGGCTCTCGATTTTGCCTGCGCTCAGTCCCTTGTAGAGAATCGGTGCCCCCGCTCCGATGCTGCCGGCTTCATCGGTAAAGAGAGTGATGTGCAAACCGGGCACGCCTTTCGGCGTCACCGGCGGATTTTCCAGGCCGACGAATTCGCGCCGCGGTACATCGGACAGACCGGGCTCGAGTTCGATGTAGCTGCCGGAGACGATCGTGCTCAGGCCCGAGATGCCGGCCGCGCCGCCGTAGCGCGGACGCACCACCCAGATCTGGGCGTCCTTCGTCAGGAGATCGGTCGCTTCGCTCGTCATCTGCATCGTGACGATGACGCCCTTCAAATCTTTCGTTAGGCGAACCTTGTCGACCGTGCCGATATTGACGCTCTTGCACAGGACGGGCGTTTTGCCCTGGACGATGCCTTCCGCGGTTTCAAAGCGCACCGTGATCTTGGGGCCCTGCGTCGAATAATATTTGAAGGCCAGCCAGAGACCGAGGAGGGAGGCGATGATCGGGATGATCCAGATCGGAGAGAAACTCCGATTCCGTTTCACGAGCGGCTTTTCCGGGATGTCGTCGCTGGCCGGTCGGTCGTTAGTCATGATGGCGTGGAGTTGCGCTGCGCGGCGGCGTCCCAAATCAGGCGCGGATCGAAACTCATCGCCGCCAGCATCGTCAGGACGACGACGCCTGCAAACGAAAGGGCGGCGGCGCCGGGATGAATCGAAATGGTCGAGCCGAGCTGCACGACCGCGACCAGGATGGCGACAACAAAAACGTCCACCATCGACCAGCGACCAATAAATTCCGTGATGCGATAGAGCTTCGTCATGCGCCGGGGACGAAGGCCCGAGCGGGCCGCGAAACAGAGCGCGATGATGGAAAAGATTTTCAGGACCGGGATCATGACGCTGGCCGCGAAAATGATAATCGCGACCGGATAATCGCCATGTTCCCAGAATTGAATGACGCCGCCCACGATCGTGCTGGCTGAGTCGCCCGTGACCGAATCCACGCGCAGGACGGGCAGGAGATTGGCGGGAAAATAGAGAATGGTGGCCGCGAGCGTGAGAGCCCAGGTGCGCTGCAGGCTGTCGCGCAGACGAAGGTGCAGCCGGCTGTCGCAGCGCGGGCAGCGGCCTTCTTTCACCGGCGCGACGAGCGCGCAGACTTCGCAAAGCGCCAGCCCGCGGGCGGCGGCGGAACGCGGGGCAAAACCCTCCCTCACTTCGCCGTCTCCAGACGCGCCCATAATTCCCGCGGATGAATCGAAGCCAGCGCGGCGGTCAGGCAAAAAATCAAAGCGATGAAAGCCCAGAAAGAAGTGCCAACGGTGAGCGAAGCCAGTTTCCCGAGCTTGAGCAGACTAACGAGCACGCCGACCAGAAAGACCTCCACCATATTCCAGCGCCGGGCCCAGACGACCGCGCGACAAATCGTGATCGCGCCCGGCGCGCGGCGATCCCAGAGCAGCGGGAGGACGAGATAGAGCAGACCGCCGATGAGCAACGCCGGCGCGAGCTCAATGAAAAGCGAGACCGCGCCCGCCAGATAAGGCGAGCCATCTTCCTCCAGTCCGACCGCACTTTGCCAGAGATGCATCTCACTTTCGCGAAAGCCGGCGCGCAGGGTGAGGAAAGGGAAGCAATTCGCGACCAGGAAAAGCACTGCGGCGGCCAGCGCGAAGGCGGCGGTGCGATGGAGCGAATTGCGCTGGTGAACCTGGAGGGTGGCGAGGCAGCGCGGGCAGATCGCTCTTTCGCCGATCTCGAGCGAGGCGAGTTCGAGAAGAGTGTCGCAATCCGGGCAGGCCAGTTGATGAGTCGTCGCGAAGGGATGCACGAAGGGAACGGTTAACCCGGGCGCGCGCGCGACGCAAAGTTCGTCGAAGGGCCCGAAGGGCATTGTTGGTGGGGCGAGACTCTGTCGAGTCGGGGAAGGCGGGTGGCAGCTGGAACACCGTCCCCCAAGCTCGACAGAGTCTCGCTCCACCAACAATGCGCTCAGCAAGGGCTCTTCAATGGCGGCATCCGATTGCGCCACGCAACGCCTCCGTTTAGCCTCGTCGCCATGTCATCGAGCAGCGCCCGCGTTTTCACTCTCGGTCATTCCCCCGATCCGGATGATGCCTTCATGTTTTACGCCATGGCCGAGCACAAGATCGACCTGCGCGGCTACGAGTTTGAACACCGGCTGGAGGACATCCAGACGCTGAACGAACGCGCGCTGCGTGGCGAACTCGATATCTCCGCCATCTCCATCCACGCCTACGCTTATGTGAGCGATCGTTATGCCCTCCTCTCCTGCGGCGCGAGCATGGGCGACGGCTACGGCCCGATGCTGGTCGCGACCGATCCGGCCGCGCCGACGGCGGATTCGCCTGACGAGTTGCGGGAATGGTTGCGGGGAAAGCTAATCGCGGTCCCGGGGAAGATGACGAGCGCATTTCTCGCTCTCCAGCTATACCTCGGCGAATTCGAGCACGTCGTCGTCCCGTTCGATCAGATTTTCGACGAGGTGAAAGCCGGGCGCGCGGCGGTCGGGCTCATCATTCACGAAGGACAGCTCACCTATGCGGCGGCTGGTTTTCGGAAGCTGCTCGACCTCGGCCAGTGGTGGAAGGAAAAGACCGGGCTGCCGCTTCCGTTAGGCGGAAATGTTTTGCGCAAGGATCTCCCGCCGCAGGTCAGTCACGATCTCGCGCAGATCATTCGCCAGAGCATCGACTACGGGCTGGCCCATCGCGAGGCGGCGGTGCGCCATTCGCTCCCCTATGCGCGCGACATGGACGCGAATCTGGCCGGGCAATTCATCGGCATGTACGTGAACGATTACACCCGCGACTACGGCGAGAGCGGGCGGGCCGCCATCCGGGAATTTCTGCGCGCGGGGAGCGAGCGCGGTCTGGTCCCGGCGGCCGGCGAACTCGAATTCGTTACGGAATGACGAATCCCGAATGACGAATGACGAAGGGAAAACGCACCGCCTTCGTCATTCGGATTTCGTCATTTCCGCACCTACGGTTTCGTTTCTGGTTTTTTCTTCGCCGGATGCGCGGCTTCCTCGACGAATTTCGTCACCCGGCTGAATTCCTTTTTGAACCCGGGCACGAAATCGCTCGTCCCATACTCAAAGAGGACGACGAAGCAGAACGTGAAGAAGACGAACAGCACGAACCAGAACAAAGTTCGAATGAGACCCACGGGCGGAGGCTACCTTACCGGCCCTCCCCGGTCAACCAATGCCTCAGCCATGTCGTTAGGAAGATTGGCCAGAGTTGGCCAGCCATGCTTCGGTAGCCCATGCATGTGCCTTTGCTCGACCTGAGCGAACAATACCGCTCCCTGGCGGAGCCGATCCGGCGCGAGTTCGACGAAATCATGCGGACGCAGAACTTCATTCTCGGCCCCAAGGTGGAGGAATTTGAGCGCGCCCTCGCCGCCCATTGCGGAGCCAGGCATGCCATCGGCGTCTCTTCGGGGACGGATGCGCTCCTCGACATCCTCATGACGCTGGGGATCGGGCCTAACGACGCCGTGATCACGACCGCCTACACATTTTTTGCCACCGCGGGCTGCATCGCCCGGGTCGGTGCCACGCCGGTCTTCGTCGATATCGACCCGGTCACCTTCAATATTTCGCCCGCCGCGATCACGGCCTTTCTTGCCCGCTGCCAGCGGAATACCGAGGGACAATGGATCGATTCCGCCGGCCATATCGTGAGCGCGATCGTGCCGGTGCACCTCTTCGGGTTGTGCTGCGAGATGGACGCGATCAACGAGATCGCGGCCGCCTATTCGCTGACCGTGATCGAAGACGCCGCCCAGGCGATCGGGGCGGAATATTCGACGAAGGAGGGACGGGTGCGCCAGGCCGGCACGATGAGCGCGGCGGGTTGTTTCAGTTTTTATCCTTCGAAGAATCTCGGCGCGGCGGGCGACGCGGGCGCGATCGTTACCGATGACGACGAGCTGGCGGACGGATTCCGCACCTTTCGTCAGCATGGGATGGAGCCGCGCTATTTTCATCACGTCATCGGCGGCAACTTCCGGCTCGATGCGATCCAGGCCGCGATTTTGCAGGTTAAGCTGCCGCACCTCAACGATTGGTCGGCGGCGCGGCGCCAAGTGGCGGATATCTATCGTGAGGAATTCACGGGCCGCGGCCTGACGAATCACATTACCCTGCCGGCCGAGCCGTATCGTGAGCGTGGCCTGACGAACCATCACATCTATCATCAATACGTCATTCGCACTCCGCGGCGGGACGATTTGCAAAAGCATCTCGCCGGGGCCGGGATCGGGTCGGCGATTTATTATCCGCTCGGTTTGCACGAGCAGAAATGCTTCGAGTCGCTCGGCTATCGCGCCGGCGATTTGCCGGAAACGGAGCGGGCCGCGCACCAGTCGCTCGCTCTGCCGATCTACCCCGAGCTGACGCGCGAGATGCAGGGCGCGGTGGTGGAAGCGATCGCGGAGTTTTTCAAAGCGTGAATCCTGACCTGAATTTCGTTCATCAATTCATTCCCGGCTCCTCGGAGCGCACATTGCTCCTGCTGCACGGCACCGGCGGCGATGAAAACCAGCTGCTTCCGCTCGGGCGAGAGCTTGATCCGGCGGCGGGATTGCTCAGTCCGCGCGGCCCGGTCTCGGAGAACGGGCACGCTCGATTTTTCCGGCGCCTGGCGGAAGGCGTTTTTGATCTGGAGGATTTGAAAGAGCGGACCGACGACCTGGCCGAGTTCATTCTGGCGGCGGCGGAGCGCTACCAATTTGACGCGGCGAAACTGGTCGCGGTCGGTTATTCGAACGGGGCCAACATTGCCGCGAGCGTTCTGCTGCGTCGGCCGGGCGTGCTGCACGCGGCGATTCTGTTGCGCGCCATGGTGCCGTTCATGCCGGAGGAGTTGCCCGACCTGCGCGGGGTGCGGGTCTGGATCGGCGGTGGGAAACAGGACATGATCATTCCGCGCGCCAACACCGAGAGATTGGCGGAAATGCTGAGCAGCGCGGGGGCGGAAGTGACCGCGCACTTCTTCGACGCCGGCCATGGCCTAACGAATACCGAGCTGGTCCTGGCGAAACGCTGGCTCGACGGCCTCGCCTTCTAGCCGGCGGCGCCGCCCGGATCGGTGGGGCGAGACTCCGTCGAGCCGGAGGGAGGACGTCGTTCGCAGCATATCTCTCTCCCCAGCTCGACGGAGTCTCGCTCTACCGAGAGGGCGCAAGCTGGAAGCTCGCGCTACGGCAGCGTGACCGGCGGTTTGAGCTTCGCTTCTTCGAGCGCGGCACGGTCCCATTTCCCGAGGGTGGAAGCGGCATCGTAGACGCTTTGGGCGAAGGCGAGGAGCGCTTCATCCGGGACCGGCGCTTTGCGCACAGCGTCGTAGGGCAAAACAAATTCATGCAGCGACGTGTAGTAGTTCGCCTCCGCCGGTCGCACCTTGGCCTCGGCAAAACCCGGCGGCTCCGGATAGGCGTAGGAATAGTAAAGCGGAGTGGGACTGGCCGCGCTCCCCGGCCAAAAGCCAACACTGCTCACTTCCTGGGCGTAGGCCTCGCGGGTCACCGTATCGGGCAGATGCGGAATACCGCCGGGGTGCGGCGGCGCCGGGCGACCGGAGAAACGGGTCACGGCCAGATCGAAGCTGCCCCAGAAAAAATGGACCGGGCTGCACTTGCCGCAGAAACGGGAGCGGAATTTTTTCAAAACGCGATCCGATTGCAGGAGGACGCGCCAGAAACGGTTGGCCGCCGCCGGATCGTAGGCGCGATGCGTTTCGTCCTGATCGAACGGAATCGGGTCGGCGATTTCGTTAGGCGTGAGATCGATCTGGACCGGCAACTCCAGTTCCTGCAGCGCGTCCATCGTCGCGCGGTAGAAACTGGCGACCGACTGCGCCTGGAGCGGCAGGACGCCGAGCGCGCCGTTGCTTTTCAAGATGCGCAATTCGTGGCTGATAAAATCGAACCGGATCTCGAAGGTGTGGAAGCCGTGCGGGATCGGCGAAGTCGTCAGGCCGCGCGCCGTGAGATAAAGCGTGACGTGCCAGGAGTGGTTGATCCATGGGGTGAGAGCGAGGCGAATCTTGCCCACGATCTGGGTCCACATATGGAGGGTCTCGGCGGTCGGCTGCCAATCCTGGAAGGGGAGGGGCGGCCAGAGTTGTTCGCGATCAGCCTCGGAAAGGGTCGGAAGCGGAGGTGGCGCATGCATGATTAGGCGCAAGTCTAATGCGATCGCGCCGAAGGTGCGACTGCGCAGGCTGCGTTGGCGATGAATGACCAGCGCGCTCTGCGTTTTGTCATCCCGAAGCTGGCGCAGCGCGCTGAGGGACCTCGCCCAGGGTCTTCGGGTGTGTTTGCCGGGTTCGTTTACCCAGGAGCTTGGGAGAGGTCCCTCGCCGTCTGCGCGGCTCGGGATGACACGCCTTCGAGTGCGCGCGCCGGAAGCTCGCGCGACGGTGGCCAAAACAGTTGCGACCGCGAGCCAGCGAGCCTATATCAAACGCTCGCAATTCGGGTGCAACGGGTAGGTACCGAAGTGGCCAAACGGGGCGGACTGTAAATCCGCTGGCTTACGCCTTCAGTGGTTCGAATCCACTCCTGCCCACCATCCCTTGTTGCCGTCCGTCGCCACCGCCTGGAGCGACGATTCGCCTCAGGCGGATGACGTCCAAGTTTCTGAAAGTACTATCCGAGCTTCAGCAACCGCCCGTCGATCTCGCTCGAGTTTGGAGCAGCCGCAGAGGAGCATCGCTTCATCCAGCTCGCGCCGCAGAATCTCGAGCACCTGGCGCGCGCCTTCTTCGCCGCCGACGCACAATCCCCACAGCATCGGTCTTCCCACAAGGACGGCGCGCGCTCCGAGCGCGATCGCTTTGAGGACATCGCTCCCCCGTTGAATCCCGCCGTCGACATAGATTTCGCAAAGGTCGCCCGCGGCCTCGACCACATGGGGCAGCACCTCCGAGGTGGCGGGCGCGGTGTCGAGCTGGCGTCCGCCATGATTCGAAACCACCACCGCCTTGGCCCCATGCTCGGCCGCGCCGCGCGCATCTTCCCCGCGGCAGATTCCTTTCACCACCACCGGCAAGGGCGTGCATCCGCAAAGCCAATCCAGATCCTCGAACCCCAGGTCCGATTTGAAGTTGGCCCGCACATAGGCGGCCAGGCCGGACCCCTGGACTTCGGGAAACTCGCCTTTGCCTAACGGCGCCAGGTTTTCCACCGTCAGTCCCTCCGGCAGGCGAAAGCGATTGCGCGCGTCGCGCTCGCGCGTGCCCAGACCCGGCGCGTCGACCGTCAAAACGATCGCCTCCGCCCCGGCGGCCTCGGCCCGTTGCACGAGGGCGCGCGTGATCTCGCGGTCCTGGTAGATGTAGAGCTGGAACCAGCGGGGCGACGCCGCTTGCGCGAGGACTTTCTCCATCGCCGTGTTGGAGAGCGAGCTGAGGATGAAAAGGGTGCGCGCCGCGGCCGCGGCCCGGGCGGTGGCGATTTCTCCTTCGTCGCAGGCCAGCTTATGAAAGGCGGTCGGCGCGATCAGGATCGGCATCGAGACGGGTTGGCCGAGCACGGTCGTGCTCAGATCGCGCGGGCCCGCCCCGGCCAGGACCCGGTAATAAAGCTTGAGCCGCGCCCAGCCTTCGCTGTTCTCGCGCAGGGTGTGTTCGTCCAGCGCTCCGCCTTCGTAGTAATCGAAGGCGGCCTTTTCGATCCTGCCGCGCGCGGCGGCGGCATAATCGGAGATATTGAGAAGAACCTCGGCAGGCTGCGACGTTGCCATGGCGCGAACCTGCCACAACGGACCGGCGAAAGCCCAGAGAGAAGTGTTCGAAATTTGTCAGTTGGAAAATCGTTCTCGTTCCGGTCGTCGTCCTCGTCCTCGATTTCCCGTCCGTTTTCGATGGGCGAGAACGAGAACGATTCATCAACTGACAATGCTTGGGCACTTCCTCCGGCAAAAGCGCGGCCCTCGATTTGACTAGCTTGTCGGGAGTCATCTTGAGAGGATAGAAGACCAACCCTTGGACCCAACCGATGTCTCCCGACGTTAATGATGCTGAGATGGACGTGCTGCGGCGCGCCTTCCCGCGCTTGCTCGGGCAACTGGATGAAGAGTCGCTCGCGGCGATTCGGCCTCACCTGGTCTGGAAATGGGTGGAACGTGCGGGTGGAGCGGTCCTTTTCAACGAAGGAGATCCGAGCGACTGCATTTACGTGGTGGTGAGCGGGCGGCTGCAGGCGAGCGTCGCCGGGCCGGGAGGAGAACCGCAGGTCGTGGGGGAGATCGGGCGGGGCGAGAGCGTAGGGGAGATGGGCGCGTTCACCGAGGAGCCGCGCCGGGCCACGGTGGCGGCGCTGCGCGATAGCCTCCTCGTGCGGGTCGAGCTGAGCGCTTTTCAGAAAATGCTGGCCGCGTGTCCGGCCCTCGCCTTGACCCTCAGCCGGGTGATCATCGAACGGCTGCAGAAGCGCAATGTCTCGCAGAAGCCGTCCCATAACGTGATCAACATTTGCGTCCTCCCGCTCAGCCCGGGCATCGAGGCGGGCCCGCTGCTGGCCGACTTGCAGGCGGAGCTGCAGGCGCAGGAGCAAACGGCTCTGCATCTGACCAGCGAGGCGATCGATCAGGCGGCGGGGCGGGCCGGCGCGGCCCAGGCGGAAAAGGGCGACCAGGAAGCGCATCATTGGTTGCTCCGCTATCTCGACGAATTGGAAAGCCGTTACTCGTTAGTCCTCTACCAGGCCGATGCGGCGCTCACGCCGTGGACGCGGCGCTGTCTGCGGCAGTCGGACGAGGTGGTTCTTCTGGGGGATTCCCGAGCGGTGCCGGATCTCTCGGAGGTCGAACGCAGTTGTCTGGCCGGAGAACGTTCGCTCACTTCCGCGCGGCAGACGCTTGTGCTCTTGCATCCGGCCGATGCGATCTGGGCCAGAGGCACGCCCGAGTTTCTCGCTCTGCGACCCAAGGTCTACCGCCATTTGCACCTGCGCCCGGGACGCAAGAGTGACCTCGCCCGGCTCGCGCGATTCCTGAGTGGACGCGCGATTGGGTTGGTGCTGGCGGGCGGAGGGGCGCGCGGGCTGGCCCACATCGGAATCTTCCATGCCCTGGAAGAAGCGGGCGTGCCGATCGATGCTTTTGGCGGGACGAGCATCGGCTCGGTCCTGGGCGCCTGCATGGCGGCCGATTGGGGCTGGGAAAAAGTTTATACCGAGAACAAGCGCGAATTTATTTCCAACCCGACGAGCGATTTCAGCCTCCTGCCGCTCATTGCGATCCTGCGGGGGCGCAAGCTCGATCGCATCCTGGAGAGAGGGTTTCCGGGAATTTCCGTTGAGGAATTGTGGTCTCCGTTCTTTTGCGTGAGCAGCAGTTACACTCACGCGCGTGAAGTGATGCACACGCGCGGTAATCTCAAGCAGGCGTTGCTCGCCAGCATGGCGATCCCGGGCGTTTTCCCACCGGTCTTGAACGAACGCGACCTGCTCGTCGATGGCGGCATTTTCAACAACCTCCCGGTAGATCAGATGGCGCGGAGGGGCGTGAGCACGATCATGGCGGTCGATTTGCGGCCGCGCGGCAAAGCGCCGGAGATTAACTTCGATCGGCTCCCGAGCAACTGGGCGTTCCTCCTCGATCGGTTGAAGCCGCACGGGCAGCGGCGTTACGCCGTGCCTTCACTCATCACGACGCTGATGGCGGCGAACACGCTCAACAGTCAGCAAAAGACCATGGAGGTGATCGGCGACGTGGATGTGCTTTTCCAACCGGATGTGAACGGCTTTGGTTTGCTCGAGTGGAAGTCGTACGACTCGATCGTCGACCGCGGCTACCAGCACGCGCGGGAGAGAATTGCCGAGGGCTTGCCGATTTAGCAGTCGCCTGACGCGTGGCGGCGCTACGACGCCGGCTTGGCCGGGCGTTTCGCCGCGGTCTTGAGCAGGGTCCATTGAATCAGGCGCGGAAAGATGCGATGCAGCTTGAGCGTCCAGCTGAGCGATGACGGAATGATCATTTCCCGTCTTTCCTGGCGCACGGCTTTGATCATCGCCTCGGCGACCTGCTCGGGAGTGAGGATGCCGTAAAGCTTGGCGATGCCGGGCAGGCGCTCTTCGCCGCCGGGGTTGTTGGCAAAGTAAGTGGAAGCGACCGCGGTCGGCACGATGAGCGACAGATGGATCTGCGTCTCGTGGAGATCGGCCCGGAGCGCTTCGTTGAAACCGCGCATCGCCCAGCGCGCCACCGTGTATGCGGTCGAGTTTGGCCAGGCCACGAAACCGGCCGGAGAAGTCACGTTGACGATGTGGCCCGTGCCGCGCTTCCGCATCGGGGCAAGGAATGCGCGCGTGATGTAGAAAGCCCCGAAGTAAGGCGAAGCCATCATTTGGACGACCTCCTCCGGGCTCGTTTCTTCGACCGGCAGCCAGCGTCCCGCGCCGGCATTGTTGATCAAAATATCGGGCACACCCACTTCGCTCTGGATTGCCTGCGCCGTTTGCTCGACTGCCGCCGGATCGCACAAATCGACCGCGTAAACCCAGGCTTCGCCACCCTTGGCTTTGATCTCCGCCGCCACTTCCTCGAGGCTCGAACGCCGGCGCGCGAGGAGAAGCAGGCGGCCTCCTTCGCGCGCCATCGCCTTCGCCGTCGCGGCCCCGATCCCGCTCGAGGCGCCGGTCACGAGGACGAGTTGACCTGCGATCTTCATCAGTTCGTCGACCCAGACTTGCGCAGCGCGGCCCAGGTGAGCCCGGCGCCGATCCATTCTGGAATCGCAAAAGCCGCCAGCACCCAGCCGATTTGGGTAAGCCCGAGCCAGACCATGAAAAATCCCATGAAAGTGCGCCCGTAAACCGTGGCGCGGAAAAACTTCTCCACCTCGCTGTTCGCGGTCCGGAAATAATAGAACGCGACGATGATCATGAACATGCCGAGGAGCCGAATCCAACCGTCGTTCACCGGCGGCAGATGGACGAGCGCAAGGAGAGTGTTAGGAGAAACGACCAGCCAGAGACCGGTCAACGCCATGTAAATTCCGAAAACAACGATGGTTTTGGCAGCCGCGCTCACATTCGCGAGGCTAACGACATCGGCGCGGAAGCGACAAGTAAAATACCTCGAAAGATTTGCTCGGCAGACGCCCGCGTCCGCTGATCAAATCCAGCCGTGCAACACAGCACCGAGACGCTGCTCTTTTTGTTGTTCGATCTCGCGGTCATTATCGCAGCCGCGCGGCTCCTCGGCGCGCTCGCCCGCAGGATCGGACAGCCGGGCGTGATCGGCGAAATCATCGCGGGCCTGCTCCTCGGCCCGACCGTTCTCGGTCGGATTTCGCCGGGGCTGCCGGAACGCCTCTTTCCCGTCGACGTCCCGCTCCGTCAACTGGCCGATCTCGGGCTGATCTTTTTCATGTTTCTCGTCGGGCTCGAGTTGGATCCGCGCCTTATCCGCAAGGAAGGACGCCGCGCCCTAACGATCTCGCTCAGCGGAGTCCTCCTTCCGTTCGCGCTCGGGGCATTGCTTGGAATTCCGCTCCTCGCTCTCAACAACGGCGGTGTTTTCGCCGAAGGAACGACGCGACTGCCAACCCGACTTGCCTTTTCACTCTTCATGGGCGCGGCGATGTGTATCACGGCGTTTCCCGTCCTCGCCCGGATTCTGGTCGAGCGCGGTCTTTACAAGTCCTCCCTCGGGACCGCCGCCCTCTGCGCCGCCGCGGTGGATGATGTCACGGCCTGGATTCTTCTTGCCGCGGTGGTCGGCCTCACCCGCTCTGGCTCGGCTGCCCAGGCCGGAATCGGCTTTCTCCTCGCCGCTGTCTTCGCCCTTTTCATGGTAACAGTGGGCCGCCGCTTGCTCGCCCGCCTAACGAAACGCCACGATGCGACCGGACGCCTCACGGTCGATCAGGTCGCGGTGGTTGTGGTCGGGTTGCTTCTCTCCGCCTACGCGACGGAGTGGATTGGAATCCACGCCATCTTCGGGGCCTTCGTCTTCGGAACGATCATGCCGCGCTCGCGCATGACCCACGAGCTGATGGACAAGATTGAAGATTTCACCGTCGTGGTCCTGCTCCCGATCTTTTTCGCGGTCGCGGGATTGCGCACGAATCTTTTTGCCATCAACAGCCCGCAACTTTTCGGCTGGATGCTCGTGATCATCGGCGCGGCCATTTGCGGCAAAATGGCCGGCTGCGGAGTGGCCGCGCGACTGAACGGTTACTCGACGCGCGATTCCTTCGCCCTCGGCGCGGTCATGAACACGCGCGGTCTGACCGAGCTGGTGATCCTGACCGTCGGCCTGACCCTCGGCGTGCTCTCCGATCGGACCTTCGCGATGATGGTGGTGATGGCACTGGTCACGACTTTCATGGCGGCGCCAATCCTCAACCGCATCATGCCGCGCCGCGAAATGGTGCGGGTGCTCTCCGGGGGCGATCCTGCGCCGGTCGCGCGCCGTCTTCTCGTGGCGCTGGGAAATCCGGAAAACGCGCGTCGGCTGGTCGATGCCGCGATTCGCCTGACAGGCGCGGAGCGGCCCGCGGAACTGTTGCTCGTCAGGCTGATCGCCACCCCGCGCGCGCCGGAGTTTCGCACCGGTCTGCGCGACGAAGAGAGTCAGATCGATCGCGCGGTTGAAGCGATGGATCGACTGGCGCATCAGGCGACGCGCGGCGGGGTGATCGCGCGCTCGATCTCCTTCCTCTCGGAAGACGTGGGTCAGGATCTGGCCTTGGTCGCGGAGAGCCAGCAATGCGACGCGATTCTGCTCGGCTGGCATCGCGCCTCGCTCGAGCACCGCGTCGTCCGCGCACTTGTCCACCGCGTCTTCAAACTGGCCGGCTGCGATGTGATCGTGTTCGTCGATCGGTCGGGATTTGGAATTCAACCCGGAGTCGGGCCGGTCGTGGTGGCGGACGCGAGCCTGACCGAACTTGGCTGGCGCATCGCCAGCAGTTTACCGACTGACCTGCGTCCGATTCGCCCTAACGAGTCGCTGGCCGAGGCGGCCGCCGGCCTGGTCGCGGCCACTCCGCCCTGGGATGACGCCGCCGAGTTCGGTTCAGCCGCCACCGTCTTTGTCGCGCAGGCGCCCTATCCGGTCCTTGTCGTTAGGCAAGGGCAAGCTTGCGGGCAGGGCGCGTGCGCCACCCGGAAGGGGCTCCACCCGCAGCGCTAGTTCGAGCTGGCTTTGGGCGCTGAGGGGCGCGGCCTCGATCCCACGGTCGCGCAGGTCGCGCGCGAATTCGGCGGCGAAGCCGTGCAGGGTGAGGACGCGCTTCGGTTGCACCAGCTCGACGTAGCGCAGCAGGTCGTCGTAATCGGCGTGATCGGAGAGCGGGAAAGCGGCATTGACCCGATAGCGATAAATCGCGTTCGGCTCGACCGCCCAGCCGCTGATCATCGCCACCCGTTTGTTTTTGATTCGCTCCAGCATGGGCGAGCGGTTCGCGCTCGGCGGGCAGATGAGGACCTTGCCTGCGACCGCCTTGGCGTCGTAGCGCTCGTAGTCGCAGAAGGCCTGGCCGAATTGCTCGTAGATCCGCGTCATGCGGTGGACCGAGCCGTGCAGCATCGGCCGGAGATTCGCTTCCGCGAGCGAGGAGAGAATTTCCTGCGCTTTGCCTAACGAATAGCCGAGGAGGACCGGGGTCGCGCCTTCCTCGAGCGTTTCGTGGCAGAAGGCGACGATTTGTTGCACGACCAGCTCGGTCGGCGGCAAACGATAACGGGGCCGGCCGTAGGTCGTTTCCATGATGAGGGTGTCGGCCTGTTTCCATTCCGTCGCTTCAGCCGAGCGGCCGGGCCGCAATTTGAAATCGCCGGTGTAAAGCAGACTGCCGCGGTCGCTCTCGAGGAAGAACTGGGCCGAGCCAAAAATGTGGCCTGCCGGGAGGAGGGTGACGTTGAGCCCGCGGACGAGCGACGGTTGGCCAAAGGGGAGAACGTGCTCGTGGCGTTCGCCGGGCAGGCGGGCCTGCATGAGGCGCGAAGTGCGCTCCGAGACAATGATTTCCTCGTGGGCGGCGATATGATCGCTATGCGCGTGCGAGACGAAGGCGAACGGCTTCGCATTCCAGGGATCGAGCCAGATGTTTTCGTCGGGCAGGTAAACCCCGCGCTCGTACTGCACGCGAATCACGGCGAAATTTTAGCCAGTCTCCGATCATGCGCGAACCAGCCGCCTTGACCTCTCCTCCTAATCCTGCTCTTGCTCCTGCTCCTAATCCTCTTCGTTCCCCCATAACGAACAAGAGCAGGAGCAGGACAGGAGCAGGATTAGGAGGGCGATTGACACCGGAGCGCTCTTCTCGTTTCATGCTCGCGTCGTGAGAATCTCGCCGGTCCTTTTTTGCCTCTTCCTCGCCGGCTGCGCCGCGACCCCGCCGAAGCCTTACCAGGTCGAAAAACTCAAGCCGTTGCCGGTCGCGCTCGACCCTGCCTTCGAGTTCCGCAAGACGAAACAGTATTTCCTCGACCCGGCGGCGCCGCGGCTGACCGGCCAGGTCGATGCCTCGGTCACCTTCGAACGCGCCTACCACATGTATGGCGCGATCACCGCCCTCGATCAGCACGAGCGGTTCGGAAATTATTTCGACTTCTTCTGGGTGGCGCGACGCGAGGCCGAGGTCACGGTGCGCCTCGAGTATCGCCAGGAAAAATTGCACGCCATGATCCAGGCGCGCGAAGTTCGTTACCCGCAGGCGCGCGGCCACCACAAGACGGCGTTTGCCATTATCGGGGATGATTTTTTCGACGACGGCCGGGTTGTTTCCTGGCGCGCATCGTTGATCGTAGACGGCCGGATCGTGGCCACGACTCGATCTTACCTGTGGGAGTGAGGCGTCGGCCGCGCACGCTCCCTTCTCTTCGGATTTCCGATGCAAACGCTTCGCTTCCAATTCTCACGCGGGGCTCCGCCGCATCTCTTCCCGTCCGCGCAACGTATAAAAATTGAGCCCCGGAAGGTGGCCCGCCGGATTGACAGGCTCCGGCGAAATTTTATCATTACTTAGTCGTGCAGTCCTCGATTCAAGTTGGCGTCAACGGCCCAGTGGTCTGGGTGCGAGTGGCGGGGCGAGGCAGCTTCCTCGAGAGCGGCAGCCTGAAGGAATTCGGGCGCGAGATGGTGAACAGGGGCTTCCGCGAATTCGTCTTTGATCTCAAGGAGTGTGCCATGATGGATTCCACATTTATGGGGACGATGGCGGGGATGGCCCTGCGCCTGAAGGAACTCGGCCAGGGCCGGCTGCGTGTCATTCACTGCGGAGAGCGGAGTCGTGATCTGCTCTCCGGTCTGGGGTTGGACCAGATTTTCGATATTCAGGCCGCGGGCGCGGCCCCGCCGGAATGCGAAGCCCTAACGACCGCGAACGGCGAACTGCCCGGGAAAGAGGCGGCCGCGAAACGCGAGCAGGCCAGCACCATGCTCGAGGCGCACGAGGCACTCTGTGAGGCGCGGCCGGAAAATCTGACTCGCTTCAAGGACGTCCTCGAATACCTCAAACAAGACCTCCGGCACGAGAGCCCGGCAAAGTAGCAGCCCGGCTTCGGCTTCATGCGTTTTCTTTTCTTCGGGCTGCTTGTCGCCGCGCTCCTCGGCTGGCTTATCACCTACCAGCGGCAACGCTGGCGCATCCGCGTCCTCGAGCGCTCGAACGAGAAAATCCAGGTCGAAGAAAATCTCGTCTTCGATTTCCTCCACGGTCTCGGTGAGGCCTTTCACGATGTTATCCGTCCGCACGAACTGCATCGCCTGATCGTCGAGAGTTGCGTCCGCATTCTCGACGCCCACGGCGGGGCGCTTTATCTGGTCGATCGCACCGGCACCAAATTGGTGCCGGCTTTTCTTTCCAAGGGTTGTCCGCCCCTGGTCGATGTGCCCGACCGCATTTTGCAGCAGGCCGCGGTCACCCCGGTGGCGCTCGAGAGCTACCTTCGTTCTTATCAGATCAACGCCGAGGAAGGTCTGGTCGGTCGCGTCTGGAAACAGGGGGAGGCGGTGCAACTCGCCGACCTGGCCGACGCGCCCGAGTTGTCGAAGTTGCGCGATACAGCCCACGGCACCGCCTCCGTCATGGCGACCCCGCTCCTTTACGGCCGGCAGAATCTCGGCGTCCTCGCGGTCGCCAACGGGCCGATGAGCGCGGATTTTACGTCGAGCGATTTCGTCGTTTTCAAGTCCATCTCCGAGCAGAGCGCCTTCGCCCTCTACAACGCGATCGTTTACTCGGAGGCGAACGAGAAAAAGCGCCTCGACCACGACCTCCAGATCGCGCGCGACATCCAGCGCATCCTCCTCCCCTCCAAGCCGCCCCCGATCGAAGGCTTCGACATCGCGGGGGTGAATTACGCCGCCCGCCAGGTGAGCGGCGATTATTTCGACTACATCCAGGTGGATGAGGACCGGCTCGGGGTCGTGATCGCCGACGTCTCCGGCAAAGGGGTGCCGGCTTCGCTCATCATGGCCATTTGCCGCAGCGTCCTGCGGGCGGAAGCGCGCCTCGCCAAGTCGCCGGCCGAGGTTTTGCAGAGGGTCAATCGCCAGCTTTATCCCGATATCAAAGAGGACATGTTCATCAGCATGGCCTACCTCATCCTCGACCATAAACGTAACCAGGTGACCCTTTCGCGCGGCGGTCACGACGCGCCCCTTCTTTACCGGGCCGCGACCGGCGAGGTCGAGGTTCTGAAGCCGCCCGGGATGGCCCTCGGAATTGACAGTGGAGACGTGTTCGATAGGATAACCGGCGACCTCTCCGTGCCCCTCGAACGCGACGATTGCCTGGTCCTTTACACCGATGGCGTGACCGAAGCGCTCGATGCAAACGGGAATGAGTTTGGCCCGGAACGGATGACCCGCTCCCTCCAGGCCAGTGCGAGCCAGGGAGCCCAGGGCGTGATCGACCGGCTGACCGCAGATGTCCGCAGTTTTGTCGGCGGCCATCCCCAGCATGATGACATTACTTTGATCGTAGTTCGAAAGACATGAAACATTCCAAAACCGACCGCCGCCGCGTCCCCGTGACCGACGCCGAGCCACCACCCAACGATCCGATGCCCTCCGCCGCCGAGGTTGCTCCAGCGGAGCAGAATGGCGAAAGCGACGACCCGACCGCCGGCCTGCAGGCCGATCTCGACCGGTTCCGCGACCTCGCCCTGCGCAGCCAGGCCGATTTCGACAATTTCAAAAAACGCGCCACGCGCGAGAAGGAGGAGGCAATCAAATACGCCAACAGCTCGCTCCTCGAACGCCTGATCGCGATCGTCGACAACTTCGAGCTCGGCCTGGCGGCGGCCAGGAGCGAGGGCGAGAAATCCCCCGTCTACTCCGGGATGAGTATGGTCCTGAAACAGTTGACCGATTTCCTGGCCGACAACGGCCTCCAGCCGATCGACGCCGCCGGGCAGAAGTTCGATCCCAACCTCCACGAAGCGATCGCGCACGAACCGAGCGACGAAGTCCCGGAAGGCCACGTCATCAGGCAAATGCGCCGCGGTTACAAGATGAAGGACCGGCTCCTGCGCCCCTCTGCGGTGGTTGTCTCGAGCGGCCCGCCGACCTAGCAGTTGCTGCTAGTCTTAATCCTGCTCTTGCTCCTAATCCTTCTTCCCTACCATCAGGAAGTGCCTTGAGCAGGAGCAGGAGCAAGAGCAGGATTAGGATTCAATTTTCATGACCACGAAGCGCGATTACTACGAAGTCCTGAGCGTCGAGCGCACTGCCGCCGGCGACGAGATCAAGCGCGCTTATCGCAAGCTCGCGGTCAAATTTCATCCCGATAAGAATCCGGACGACCCGCACGCGGAAGAGAAGTTCAAGGAACTTGGCGAAGCCTACGACGTGCTCATGGATGCACAGAAGCGGGCCGCCTACGATCGCTATGGCCACGCCGCCTTTGCCCAGGGCGGGCGCGGCGCCGGGCGCGGGTTCCATGATCCTTTCGATATTTTCCGCGAAGTCTTCAGCGGCGCGGGCGGGGCGGGCGGCATTTTCGAGAGCTTCTTCGGAGGCGGCGGCGGGGTGGAGGCCGATGGCAGCCAGCGCGGGAGCGACCTGCGTTACGACATGCAAATCACCCTCGAGGAAGCCGCTTTCGGGGTCGAAAAAGAAATCGAAGTGCGCAAGCTCGGCACCTGCGACAAATGCGAGGGAAGCGGCGCCTCGGCCGGCTCGCGCGCCGTCACCTGCCCGACCTGCCGCGGGCGCGGCCAGGTCGTCAGCTCCCGCGGTTTTTTCCAGGTCTCGCAGACCTGCCCGCACTGCCGCGGCCTTGGTGAAGTGATCGAGAAACCGTGCCCCGTTTGCAACGGCGAAGGGCGGATCGAAAAAACCAGCCGGATCAAAATCAAAGTGCCGGCCGGGATCGCCCACGGCTCACGCCTGCGCTCCAGCCGCAACGGCGAAGCGGGCGTGCGCGGCGGCGAGCAGGGCGACCTTTACATCGTGGTCCACGTCAAGGAGCACCCGATTTTCCAGCGCGAAGACGACAACCTTTTCTGCGAAGTGCCGATCTCTTTTGCCACCGCCACGCTGGGGGGCGAGGTGCCGGTCCCGACCCTCGAAGGCAAGGCGAGCCTGCGCGTCCCGGCCGGGACCCAGGGCGGGCAAAGCTTTCGCCTTCGCGGCAAAGGCGTGGTCCACGTCAACAGTCGCGAGCGGGGCGATCTCTACGCCCGGTTGCTGGTGGAAGTGCCGACTCATTTGAACAGCGAGCAACGCCAGAAGCTGGAGGAATTCGCCGCTCTTTGCGGGGAGGACAACACGCCGCTCCATCGCAGCTTCTTCGAGCGCGCCAAGGAATTCTTTCGTTAAGGAAGAAGGCAGAAGGAAGAATTAAGAAGTGGATTTCTACCGGGCTTGCGCGCGCCCTTTCTTAATTCTTCCTTCATCCTTCTCCCTTTTCTTCATGCATCGCTTCTACCTCGCGCCTAACGACTGGTCTTCCGCCGAGCTGACCGGCTCCGAGGCGCACCACGCCCGCAGCGTTCTTCGTCTTGCGCCGGGCGATCGGGTCGTTCTCTTCGATGGCCGCGGACGCGAAGCCACCGCCGAGATCAGCGCGCTCGATTCGGGCGCGGTTCGCCTGCGCATTTTGCAGGAGACGGTCACCCCGCCGCTCCGCGCCCACATCACCCTTGCCCAGGCCATCCCGAAGGGAAAAAACATGGACCTCATTGTCCAGAAAGCGGTCGAGATCGGCGCCGCGGAAATTTTCCCGCTCCTCTCCGCCCGCACCGTGGTGCAGCTCGACCCGGAGAGCGCGGCGCAGAAGCAGGCCAAATGGCAGACCGTCGCGCTCGAGGCGGCCAAGCAATGCGGACAAAACTGGCTCCCGCAGGTCCACGCGCCCTCTTCGCCTAACGATTTTTTCCGCGCCCACGCGGCCGCCGCTTATGACCTGCGGCTCATCGGCTCGCTCCAACCGGGCGCGCAGCATTTGAAAAAAATCCTGGCCGACTACGCCGAGGGACACGAACGGGGCGCGCCCGGCCCGCGTCCTCATGCTCATCGGGCCGGAGGGCGATTTCACCCCGGCGGAGATCGCGCTCGCCCGCTCCCACGGCTGCGCCCCGCTCACTCTCGGGCCCATCATCCTGCGGGTGGAGACGGCGGCGATTTATTGCCTGAGCATTCTTTCCTACGAGCTGCTCGGCGAACGTTAGGCGCGTCAGGCAAGAAAAAACCCCGCGCCACCCGGCGCGGGGTTTTTCGCAATCAAACCGGGAAATCGTCAGGCCGCCTTGCGCCGGAGGAAGCGCTGCCCGCAAAGCAGGATGCCCACGCCAAGGAGCATGTAGACCGACGGCTCGGGAATCGCCACCGCGCCAACCGTTAAATTGAAGTCATCGACTCGCCAGTTGCTGGCTGTCGCGGTCCCGCCAGAACCATACAATCGAAACTCCACCGGTGCGTTGGTGGCACCCGTGCTAGAGAATGGGAAGCGTGTAGAGATTCCACAGCTGAATCATTCGGCGCAGAAGAACTTCCAAGATCACTGGCGAAGCCGTCAACGCTCGACCGAAAGTTGAGTGCGATCGGACCACTCGCAGTAGTCCGTGATCCGAAGCTGAACTGAAACAGAATCGATCGCGAAGCCCGTGCTCGGCGTCAATGGTGAACGAAAAGTAGGTCGATGTTGAAAGATCAAAGGCGCCCAACAACTGCACTCACAGACTGCGTTACCACCGCCGCTGGCCCCTGCATAGCCGGACGATGCGCGACGTGGCATTGAAGGAAAGCGAACTGTTCACCGCAGTCAGCGAACTGACTGAAAAATTGACTGGGGTATCCTCCGTCAAAAATCCCGTCCAAGTCCGTGAAATTCCAGTTGATCGTCGTTGTCTGTGCATGCGCCATTGCTGTTAGGCCCACCGCGATTGCGATCGTGAGTGCGATTTTGGTCAGTGCTTTCATCGTTATTTCTCCGGCTTTTTTGCCGATTTTTTCCGGCAAAACGGGGAGAGTATGGCCAAGCTGTGGCTGACATGGCAATATCTTTCTTGTGACAATTTGAAGGCTTTTCCCTCCTGCCGCCTGATCGCAGCCGGAGCGTCGTTGCATTACGCAAAAAAAAGCGCCCCGGTTGCCCGAGGCGCTTTCGCAAAATTTAACTGGCTGCTTGGTTTAGCGTCCGCGACGCTGGCCGCCGTCCCGGCGCCCACCACCGCCACCACCGCCGCCGTAGCCCCCACCGCCACCGCCGCCGTAGCCGCCGCCACCATAACCGCCACCGCCGCCGCCATAGCCGCCGCGACCGCCGCCACCGCCACCCGGACGGGCTTCCCGCGGGCGCGCTTCGTTCACGGTCAGAGGCCGGCCTTCGACCGTCTTGCCGTTGAAGTCGGTGATGGCTTTCTGTGCGTCGGCCTCACTGCCCATCGTGACAAAGGCGAAGCCGCGCGATTTGCCGGTGAATTTGTCCTGCATGAGTGTCACTTCCTGGACCGCGCCGGCTTGCGCGAAGAGGTCCTGGAGGTCCGTTTCGGTGGTGTTGAAGGAAAGATTTCCTACGTAGAGTTTGGTGCCCATCTGAGTTTATTCTTTTTCTCGAAACGCTGCTCGGTCTTTGTTCCCGCTTATCGGATTTCAAATCGTCACTGAATAAACTCAACTGACAATCCACCAACGGCCGGGGCCGCTATTTCTGGCCGACATGTAAGGTAGGTCGCGGTTCAAAGCAAGCGGAATAAAAGGCGAAGAATCGACCACGGATGACACGGATCAGGGATGCAGTGAAGCGGGGTTCAGGGTTCAGGTTTCAGGGGGTTCAGGATGATCGCCCTTCGACGCAATCCTGAACCCTGAACCCTGAACCCCGCCAACCTTTTCTTCATCCGTGTCATCCGGCCAATCCGTGGTTAATCTCTAAAAAGGATGAGCAGTCAGACAAGCACTCGTGAAAACGGGAAAGGCGCGCGGGTCGCCGTCGTGGCGGCCGGGATCGTGAGCCCGCTCGGGGCCGGACTGGAGGCGACGCGGGCCGCCCTGCGTGAAGCGCGTGATTGCGTTTCGCCCGTGACCAGTTTTCCGGTCGAGCAGTGCCGCTGCAAGACCGCCGGGCAGGTGGCGGAGGAGTGGCTGGCGGATTTTGTCCCTAACGACCGGCGGGCGCGCCGCCTCCATCGCGCTTCCCGCATGATGATCGGTGCGCTGCGCGAGCTGCTCGCGCAGGCGCCGGAGTTTCGCCCGCAAATGACCGTGGTCGGGACGACGAGCGGCGGGATGAGTTTCGGGGAACAATATTATCGCGCCCTCCAGGAACCGGCCGGGCGAGCCGCGCGGATTCCCGGTTGGATCGCGAATTATCCGCCGCAAAAACCGGCGGTCGACGCGCTCGAGGCCTGCGGCCTGAGCAGTCCCTGCCAGGTGATCGCGAATGCCTGTGCCTCGGGCACAAACGCGATCGGGCACGCTTTTGCATGCATCCGCTCCGGCCGTTACGACCGCATCCTGACCGGCGGCTATGACGCGATCTCGGAACTGGTCTTTGTTGGGTTCGATTCCTTGCAGGCGGCGACGCCGGAGAAATGCCGGCCCTTCGACGGCGCGCGCAGCGGTCTCGTCCTCGGGGAGGGCGCGGCCCTGCTCGCGCTCGAAAATTTCGAGCAGGCGCAGGCGCGCGGCGCGCAGATCCTGGCCGAGATCAGCGGTTACGGCATTTCGACCGACAACCATCATCTCACCCAGCCGCATCCTTCCGGGATCGGTCCGCGCCAGGCGATGGAGCGGGCCCTGCAGAGCGCGGGCCTTGCGCCGGAAGCGATCGATTACGTCAACGCCCACGGCACCGCCACGCCCTTCAACGACGCAGCGGAGGGAAAAGCGATCGCCGAGTTGCTCGGCCGGGTGCCGGTCAGCTCGACCAAGGGAATGATGGGGCATTCGTTAGGGGCGGCGGGCGCGGTCGAAGCCGTCTTCACCATCCTGGCGCTGCGGGACGGTTTTCTCCCGGCCAACATTAACTTCCGCGTCTCGGATCTGGGGCTCGATCTCGACATCGTGGCCAATCAGGTGCGCGCCGCCGCCCCGCGCGCGGCGCTCTCCAATTCGTTTGGCTTCGGGGGGACGAACGCGTCGATTGTCTTCCAGGCCCTGGCGGCATGAGTTTGCGCCTCGCCGGCCTGGGATGGGTCACGCCGCTCGGGAACGGGCTCGATGAAGTCTGGGAAAAGCTACGCGCGGGCG
This sequence comes from uncultured Verrucomicrobiae bacterium, assembly GCA_963772915.1. Classification (GTDB taxonomy): domain Bacteria; phylum Verrucomicrobiota; class Verrucomicrobiia; order Chthoniobacterales; family UBA10450; genus Palsa-1392. The sequence goes on along the minus strand of CAVYZI010000004.1, from coordinate 407,165 downwards.
AGGAAGCGGAAGCGAGCACGGTCAGTGGCTCGTTAGGCGGGCAAAAAGATTATCGCGTCTTTGCCGTCCCGTCGACGGCGATCGCGGACGCGGCCCGGCAGCCGCGGCTGCGGCGGGCGAGCGCGATCTCGCGTTTCGCGGTCGTGGCCGGGCTGGGCGCGCTGCGCGACGCGGGGCTGGAACTGGATGAAGCGAGCGCGGCGCGGACCGCGCTCATCTTCGCGATCTCGAATGGCGGGGTCATTTACACGAAACGTTTTTATCACGAGATCGTGCACTCGGGCGCGTCGGCCGCCAGTCCGCTCCTTTTTCCGGAAACGGTTTTCAACGCGCCGGCCAGTCATCTCGCGGCCATCCTCGGGATTACGGGCGCGAGTTACACCCTGGTCGGCGACGGCGCGGTCGGGATTCTCGCTTTGCAAATGGCGGAGGATCTGATGTGCGAACCCGGAGCTGGATCGTTGTCTGGTGGTCGGGGCAGAGGAAGCCGACTGGCTGCTCTGCGACGCCTATCGCAAGTGGCGCCTGCTCCGCGCGATGCCGCCGATCGAACCGTTCGCGCGTCCGGCGCGCGGGATGATCCTGAGCGAAGGGGCGGGCGCGGTCGTGCTCGCGCGTGCGGGGGCGATCGCGCTCGAGCGGGTGCATCCCGGTGGAAATTTTGCCCGGCAAGGCGACGCGGCCGGGTTGCTCGATACGATCGGCCGCGAGCTGCGCGGCGAGGTTGGCGCGGAGGTGATGATCGCGAGCGCGAACGGGACGTTTATCGACGCGGGAGAGCGGGCGGTGGCGGCGAATTATTTCTCCGAGGCGGACGTCTACACGGCGAAACCGGCATTGGGAGAAAGCGTGGCGGCGGGCGCGCTCTGGCAGGTGATCTGCGCGGCGCAGGCGCTGCGCAGGCAGGAACTGCCGCCGTTTCTGCATGCGCCGAAGGATTGCAGCCTAACGAATAGACGCGAAGCGGGCGAGAACGTCTACCGACGCGCCGTGGTCACGACCTGCGGTTTAAATCAACAGGTCGCGGGTCTGGCCCTTCTGGACGCTTCGCTGCGGGACGCGCGAGAGTGATTTGGAACGGCGGCTTTTCCCTCCAGGCTGCGGCTAGTAGCGATAATGCTCGGACTTGTAGGGACCTTCGACCGGCACGCCGAGATACTCGGCTTGCTTCTCGCTCAGCTTCGTCAGCTTGACGCCGATCTTCTGCAGATGGAGACGCGCGACTTCTTCGTCGAGCTGCTTGCTCAGAACGTAGACGCCGACCTTGTAGGTGTCCTTGTTCCGCCAGAGATCGAGTTGGGCCAGGACCTGGTTGGAGAACGAGTTCGACATCACGAAGCTCGGATGGCCAGTGGCGCAACCGAGATTCACGAGCCGGCCTTCCGCGAGCATGAAAATCTCGTGACCGTCAGGGAAAGTGTATTTGTCGACCTGCGGCTTGATGTTGGTCCGCTTGACGTCCTTGCGCTCGTTCAGCGGATCGACCTGAATCTCGTTGTCGAAATGGCCGATGTTCGCACACGATCGCCTGGTCTTTCATCCGCTCCATGTGGGCGAGGGTGATGACATCGACGTTCCCGGTCGTGGTGACGTAAATGTCGCCCCGGCCTAACGTGTCCTCGATCGTCGTGACTTCATAACCTTCCATCGCCGCCTGGAGGGCGTTGATCGGGTCGATCTCGGTGATGACGACGCGCGCGCCCTGGCCGCGGAGCGATTGCGCGCAGCCTTTGCCGACATCGCCGTAGCCGCAGATGACCGCGACCTTGCCCGCGATCATGACGTCGAGCGCGCGATTGAGCCCGTCGACTAACGAATGGCGGCAGCCGTAAAGATTGTCGAACTTCGATTTCGTGACCGAATCGTTCACGTTGATCGCCGGAACGAGCAGCTGATTGTGCTGCTGCATTTTGTAGAGACGATGGACGCCGGTCGTCGTCTCTTCCGAGACGCCGCGCCATTCCTTGACCAGCTCGTGCCAGCGAAACGGATTTTCGCGATTCACTTCGAGGAGTAGATCCTTGATGAACTGTTCTTCCTTGCTGTGCGAAGCCGACTTCGCCCAATCGCTGCCTTCCTCGAGCTGGTAGCCCTTGTGAATGAAAAGCGTCACGTCGCCGCCATCATCGACCACGAGCTGCGGGCCTTTGCCGCCCGGGAACGAAATCGCCTGGTTGGTGCACCACCAGTATTCCTCCAGGCTCTCACCCTTCCAGGCGAAGACCGGCACGCCGGCCTTGGCGATCGCGGCGGCGGCGTGATCCTGGGTCGAGAAAATATTGCAGCTCGCCCAGCGCACATCCGCGCCGAGATCGACCAGCGTCTCGATCAGCACCGCAGTCTGGATCGTCATGTGCAGCGAACCGGTCACGCGCACGCCTTGGAGCGGTTTTCCCGGCGCGTATTTTTCCCGGATGGCCATCAGGCCGGGCATCTCTTTCTCCGCGATCGAGATTTCCCTGCGGCCCCAATCAGCCAGGCTGATGTCGGCGATTTTGTAGTCGTTAGTCTGCGTTTTGGTGATCGTTTTTGTGCTCATGGATTTGTTCTTAAAGGTAAATTTCGTCCACAGATTTCGCTGATTGACACAGATTTTCGGGCGAGCTGAAAACGAGGCGTTTCTGTTCGAGACTGCGTCCTCCGAAGTTAAGGAGCAGACCGCGATGAAAGCCGGTCGCCTTCAGCTCGTTCAAGAGCTGGGCCTCGTCCGCGCCCGTGAGCTTCGAGATGGCTTTCGTTTCGACGATGATGCTTTCGAAACAAACGAAGTCGGCTCGGTAGCTACAGGTCAGAAGTTTGCCTTTGTATCGAATCGGAAGCGCGACTTCTGCTTTGAACGGAATACTGCGTTCTTGAAATTCGAGTGCGAGCGCCGTTTGATAAACAAGTTCGAGAAAACCTCGCCCTAATTCTCGGTGCACCTCCATCGCAGCGCCGATGATCGAAAAGGTTTGCCGGTCCTGCTCCATTGCCAAAAATCTGTGTAAATCCGCGAAATCTGTGGACAACTACTTCGCCGCCTTCTTCAACTCTTCGGCCTTGTCGGTTCGTTCCCACGTGATATCGGGATCGTCTTTGCCGAAGTGTCCGTAGTTGGTTGTCTTGGAGTAGATCGGGCGCAGCAAATCGAGCTGCCTAACGATGTCGGCCGGCTTGAAGGAGAAGATGCGGTTAACCGCCTGCTCGATCGCTTCCTCGGGGACGGAATTGGTGTCGAAGGTATTGATGTTCATGCTCACCGGATTCGGGTAGCCGATGGCATAGGCGAACTGGATTTCGCAACGCTTCGCCAAACCGGAAGCGACGACATTTTTTGCCACCCACCGCGCCATGTAGGCGGCGCTGCGGTCGACCTTGCTTGGGTCCTTCCCCGAGAAAGCGCCACCGCCGTGCCGACCCCAGCCGCCGTAGCTGTCGACGATGATCTTCCGTCCCGTCAGGCCGGTGTCGCCTTCTGGGCCGCCGACGACAAAGCTGCCCGTCGGGTTGATCAGATATTCCGTCGCGTCGGTCAGCATTTCGTTAGGCAAAACTTTTCTGATCACTTCCTCGATGATGAAGCTGCGAATCTCGGAGTGCTTCACATCTTTCGCGTGCTGGGTCGAGACGACGACGTTGGAGATGCCCACCGGCACGCCGCCGTCGTAAATCACCGAGACCTGCGATTTCGCATCCGGCCGCAGCCAGCGCGCCTTGCCGCTCTTGCGGATGCGGGTCAGCTCACGGCCGAGGCGATGCGCGAACATGATCGGCGCCGGCATCAATTCCGGCGTCTCGTCGCAGGCGAACCCGAACATCAGCCCTTGATCGCCCGCGCCCTGCTCGGCGTGCCCTTTGCCTTCCGCATCGCTCGCATCGACGCCCTGCGCGATGTCCGGGCTCTGCCGGGTGATGATGTTCTGGATGTCGATCTTGTCGGCGTGAAAAACGTCGTCGTCGTTCACGTAGCCGATCTCGCGCACGGCAGTTGCGCACGATCTCGTCGATCGGCACGACCGACTCGAGCGGCTGGTTACTCGGCAGATTCGGGATCGTGATCTCGCCGCCAACGATCACCATGTGACTTTTGGCGAAGGTTTCGCAGGCGACCCGGCTTTGCGGATCCTGCCGCAGGCAGGCGTCGAGGACGGCGTCGGAGATGGTGTCGCAAACTTTATCCGGGTGACCTTCACCGACGGATTCGGAAGCAAAAATGAAACGACGAAGCATATGAAAAGAAGGGTTCAGGTTTCAGGGTTCAGGATTCAGAGGCGGTCAGGCAGCAGATTTCTGAACCCTGAAACCTGAACCCTTGTTCCTGCGAGCAGCAGCGAGCAACATATTGACCAATCATGATGCGTCGATATATCGTATTCTCGTTCCATGGCGTCAACCATTAATTTCCTCCGCCTCCTGGCCGATCCGACCCGGCTCCGCCTGATCCTCCTCCTCGAGCAGGAAGAGCTTTCCGTCGCGGAATTGCAGGACGTGCTCGGGATGGGCCAGTCGCGCATCTCGAGTCACCTCGCGCAGTTGAAGCGAGCGGGCGTGGTCGAGGACCGGCGCGCCGGGAAAAACGTTTATTACGGCCTAACGAACGGGAGCAAGCTCGATCCCGCAGCGCGCCAAGGTGAGCGAACTGACTCGGCTGCTGGCGCGCGAGATGCCCGAGACACAGCGCGACCGGACCGCGCTGAAAGTGGCGCTGCGCAAGCGGCAGGACAAGGCGCGCGAATATTTCGACCAACTGGCCGGCCGTTTCGGGCGCAGCTACTGTCCCGGGTCGCTCCTGGCAGGCGCTCGCCCACACCATGATCGCGCTCCTCCCGCCGCTGGCCGTGGCCGACCTCGGCGCGGGCGAGGGAACGCTCTCGCAACTGCTGGCGAAAAATGCGCGCAAAGTGATCGCGATCGACAACGCGCCCAAGATGGTCGAGTTCGGATCGCAACTGGCGAAGAAGCACGGCTTCAAAAATCTCGAGTACCGCCTCGGCGACATCGAAGATCCGCCGATCGACAAGAACTCGATCGATCTCGCGATCTTCAGCCAGGCGCTGCATCACGCCATCCATCCCGAGCGCGCCATCGCCGCCGCCCACCGCATCCTGAAAAAAGGCGGCCGCATCGTCGTGCTCGATCTCCTCAGCCACCGCTTCGAAAAAGCGCGCGAACTCTACGCCGATCACTGGCTCGGCTTCAGCGAAGTGCAACTCCACCAATGGCTCGAGGCCGCCGGTTTCACCGGCATCGAAGTCACGGTCGTCTCCCGCGAAAAAGAGAGTCCGCACTTTCAAACCGTCTTCGCGACCGGGGTGAAATAGTTGGCGGGCCGCACGCGGGCGCAAATGCGGCTTGAGTTCTGGGCCGTGAATGCATTGAAATGAGAGCCCACCGCGCCGGCGAAGGCTGGTGGAAATTATGACCCCCGATCTGGAACCGGATCTGAAGTTGGAGATCGCGCACGTCCTGACGATCGACGTGGTCGCCTACTCCACTCTCTTGATCGACGAGCAAACCCGGCTGATGGCCGAACTGGTGCGAACCGTGAAATCCACTCCTCGTTTTCGCGAGGCGGCGGCGGACAAGTTGATTAGCCTGCCAACCGGGGACGGCATGGCGCTGGTCTTTCTGAACGATGCGGAGGCACCGATTGAGTGCGCGATGCAAATCGCCGCCAGCTTGAAAGAGCACCCGGAGATTCGATTACGCATGGGAATTCACAGCGGACCGGTGAACACCATTCGCGATGTGAACGACCGGCCTAACCTCGCGGGAGCGGGGATCGACATGGCGCAGCGCGTGATGGATTGCGGCGATGCCGGGCACATCCTCGTCTCGAAACGGGTGGCCGATGATCTCGCTCCTTATCCACGTTGGAACCGTCACCTGCACGATCTCGGCGAATGTGAGGTCAAACACAGACGTAAAGTTTCACTCTTCAATTTTTATTCGGAATCTTTTGGGAATCGCGGAGACCCCGCAAAAGCTCAAATGCGCGCCGCGTGCGGCCACCGCCGGGCGAAAAGTCGCCGGGATCGCGCTCCTCGGCTTGGCGATTTGTCTGGTCGCCGGTCACCTTGTTTTCGATCGCCAAGTCCCTCCAAAACGATCGATCGCAGTTCTGTCCGTTCATCGACCTCAGTCCCGCGAAGGATCAACAATATTTCAGCGACGGAATTACGGAGCAGATCAGAAATTCGCTCGGTAAGGTGTCCGGACTCTTCGTCGTTGGCCACCCCTCGGCCGGTCATCTCGAAAGTGGCAATCAGGACGTTCACGAAATTGGGCGACGCCTTCGCGTGAATAATCTGCTCGAGGGCAGTGTCAGCGGCGGGCCTAACAAACACCGCATCGATGTCCAGCTCGTGGATGTGAGGAATGGGTATCAGATCTGGTCGGACACGTACGATTCGAGCGAAAAAGATATTCTGACTTTGCAAAGCGAGGTCGCCCAAAAAGTTGCCGCTGCACTTCGCTTAAAGCTAGGCATCGCCGAAGTCGAGCACCTTGCACAACCTCCGACAACTGATCCAGAAGCCTATGACCTCTATCTGCGTGGCCGTTACTTGCTCAACAAGCGGACAACAGAGTCGATCCAGGATGGTCTGGTTCTTTTTCAAAAAGCGACTGCGCGTGATCCAAAATTTGCTCTCGGGCATGCGGGAATTGCTGACGCCTACATCTTGCTCGGCGAATACGGCAGCATTTCGGTCAATGAGGCTGCTCAAAAGGCGTGGCCCGAGGTCTCCTCCGCTCTAAAGCTCAATGATCGACTCGCCGAAGGCCACATCTCTCGGGCGATTTTGTTTGGCGATTTCGAGTGGAATTGGAATGCGGCCGAAGTCGATTACCTCAAGGCAATCGAGCTGGATCCGAACAGCGCGACCGCTCATCACTGGTATGCGCTACAACTGGCGCAGCTCGGGCGAATCGAAGAGGCATTGCAGGAAATTACAATTGCTCAGAGACACGATCCCTTGGCTCCGATCATTCGCGCTGCGCGAGCGAAAATTCTACTTGTTGGGCGACGATTTCCCGATGCGGCCGCACAGAGCCGAAAGGCGCTCGAGATCGAGCCAAATTTCGCGCCGGCCTACTCTGTCCTCGCGCAAGCGCTCACGTTCCAAGGGCAATATCCCGATGCGTTGGAAGCAGCGGAAAAATTCCTCAACCTTTCCGGCGGTGGCGATCAGGAGCGGCTCGAACTGGCGTATGCCCAGGCGGTGGCAGGGCAGAAAGTGGCAGCGCAAAAAATCGTGCAGGAAGTGCAGGGTCGAGGCACCGACTTCTCGCGTTACGACATGGCCGCAATCTGCGTTGCGATGAGGGATAATACTGGTGCGATCCAATGGCTGGCAAAGGCAATCGATCAACACGCAATAGACGCGGAGTGGATTGGAGTTGATCCAAGAATGGATGGGATTCGAGGTGATGCACGTTTTCGCAAATTGCTGTCAGCCGTGGAGCGCTCGAACTAACAGTGAGAAAGAGCTTTCCAAGTCGGCACAGGCAAATCTAAGCTTGAGTAAACAGAAGAATGACTTGCACCCAGAGAAAGGAAAACCATGGAAAGACCTCCAACCCCTGAGCACCCGGATGAGCCGTACACATTTGGCGATTTCGTCCATGTGGTCGGAAAGGACATCTACTACGGACGGGCCCTGCACAAGATCGTCAAGTATGGGCGAGAAAACCCGGATGACGCTGATTGGGCGCTAACGGAGCTTGCCTATCACGTCGTCATGCCGGAATTCGAACTCGACGAACTCGGCACCGACGATTCCATCGTCTCTGACCGTTGTTCCAACACCACAAAATTTTTCATGCTCGATTTTTGCAGATACGTATAGCGAAGTCTGCTTCCGGTGCGTCCGACCAAAATGGCGCGTGTGGCGGCACGGCTTCAACGGCGTTGGCGCAAGCTGACGAAGCACTTGACGCTTTGTTACGGCCCGTGGCGGTTTTCACGGGCACCCGCGGATGGCGATCCTTCGCAGGGCTGGAAAATTCATCTCTCGGCGACCATTCTCTCGGCGGATCGCGTTTTCGCTCTCGCTTCTCCGATTTTGCGAGATAGTCGCGTTCTTTTCAAAGTTCCAGCTGAACTCTCATTCCTGACTCATCTGAATTCTGGCGGCGCAGGTTTTTCACAAATCGGAAAGTTCATCACCGTCTATTCCATCTCCGCTCAGCAGGCAGCGGTGTTGTTAAAAAAATTGCATTTAGCTATACGAGGTCTGCCGGGCCCGGACATCCCCTTCGATCTTCGTTATCGCCGCAATAGTTCCGTATTCTACCGCTACGGCTCATATGCCACTCAACCGGATGGCACGTCGGCGCCCATACTTGACCCCGATGGCAAGCCGCATCCCGACAAGCGAGCGCCCCGCTGCGCGATCCCAGCGTGGCTCCAGGATCCATTTGTAAAAGGGCGCAGAAAAACACTGCGAGCCCGTGGACCGATCGGTCTCGAGTATCTCGTGTCCAGGGCCTTAGTGCAGCGTGGCAAGGGAGGTGTTTTCGAGGCCCTTGATCTGTCCGTATTTCCCGCCCGGCTGGTTGTAATCAAACAAGGGCGAGTAGCTGGTGAGACGACATGGAACGGAGAAGATGGATTTATTCGTGGGCAACGAGAAGGCAAAACGTTACGCGCACTTCGGAAGGCAGGAATCCCCGTGCCCCGAGTCTTCCGAGAGTTCGATCATGATCGCAATCATTATCTCGTTATCGAAAAGGTTGTCGGTCGACCACTGCTTCCGGGCAAGCAGGTGCAACCCGTGAACCCATCTTGGCGGCGCGCGTTGCGACTTCTCGATGAAGTCGGCTCTCTGCTATCTCGATTACACGCCCTTGGCTGGGTGTGGCGCGACTGCAAGCCATCCCACATTCTTCGCCATCGCGATTCAACCGCGTTGATTGACTTCGAAGGTGCGTGCCGGATCGACGAAACTGAATTGCCGCCTTGGGGCTCGCCAGACTACACCCCGGTGGCGTACCACGGCGCTTTCTCGCGTCAAAGGGGAACAGTGGAAGATAATTATGCACTTGGCGTGATCGCGTTCCAATTCATGTGCGGTCAATTCCCGCCGCGGAGCGCTCGGAAGCGGGCGGAATTCTACGAGGCGTCGACTGCCCGGATTTCTTGCGGGCTCGCATCGAAAATTTGATGCGTTGCTGATTTAGCTCGTCGTTTCCCCGGGAAAAAGAGAGTCCGCACTTCCAAACCGTCTTCGCTTCTGGCATCAAATAAGCGGGAAAAATAGGGCGGCGTCGATTTGGCAAACTCATTTCATGCTTCACGGCTTTACGGGTTTTTTGTATGAGTTGCGGCGGCGCAGAGATTATCGCGTCGCGGCCGGGTATGCCGTCGGCGGGTGGCTGGCCATCCAGGTCGCGGTCACGGTTTTTCCGATTCTCGAATTGCCAGCCTGGTCACGCGACTGGTGGTGCTTGCGGTTCTTGGCGGTTTTCCCGGTGCCCTCATCCTCGGGTGGGCGTTCTATATCCGACCCGGCGGGATCGAGGTGACGCCGGAGCCGGCACCAGAGTGTCCGCCCGCGTATCCGGGGCCGACGGAAAATCCTTTTGTCCTCGGCCTAGACCGGCCTCCTGATTTCAGCCGCGGTCGGATATTTCCTTTTCGCGCGCAGCAGCACCCGCTCGACAAGTCGATCGCCCTCCTGCCTTTCAGTATCAGCGCGGACCCGCAGAACGCTTATTTCGCCGACGGCATCCTGACCAGCCTGGCTCGGATTCGCGATCTGAAGGTGATCTCGCGCACGTCGGTCATGCCGTATCGCGGGCAGACCGCGTAATGTGCGCGCGATCGGGAAGGCGCTCGGGTCGCGGCCATCCTGGAGGGAAGCGTGCGCCGTAACGGGAACCGGGTGCGGGTGATTGTGCAAGTTGGTCGATGCTTCGAACGCAAACATCTCTGGGCGGAAGATTACGACCGGGAATTGACCGATGTTTTCGCGGTCCAAACCGATCTCGACCAGGAAGTCACTTCCGCGCTGGCTGCGGGGCGACCCGCGCTTCCAGCAGCTCATCGCCGACCGCTGATTTGCATCGGCTGCAATATCCGGTCAACGGAGGCGGCGGCCGCGGTGTCTATAGCGGAGAGCGCGTGAGCTTGCCTTTGCCCGATGTCGACCAAAGCTATTCCTGTGAACGGATTTTTCGACGAATTGAAACGTCGCAAGGTCTACCGCGTGGCGGTGGCTTACATGATCGCCGCCGGTGGCGTTATCCAGCTTGCTTCGGCCGTTTTTCCGGCCTGGGAATTGCCGAACTGGACGCTGCGGCTGACGGTTATTCTCCTGTTGCTCGGCTTCCCCATCGCGCTCGTTCTCGCCTGGGCCTACGACGTGACCCCGGAAGGCATCCGGCTGACGCCCAACCTCGCCTTCGGCGGCAGCACGCTCGGCCGCCACGCGCACCGCCGGCGGAACATTTTTTTGCTCGGCCTGTCGGGAATCACTCTGGCGGCGGTGGCGGGTTTCTTCCTTCTCCCGCGGCTGACCGCGACCAGCGTCGAGAAATCGATCGCCGTCCTGCCCTTTGAAAATCTGAGCGCGGACAAGGAAAACGCCTATTTCGCCGATGGCATCCAGGACGACATCCTGACCAACCTGGCCAAGATCAGCGACCTGAAGGTGATCTCGCGCACTTCGGTGATGGGCTACCGCGGGCAGACCCATAGCGCGCGCCAAATCGGGAAGGACCTCGGGGTAGGCGCGGTTTTGGAAGGGAGTGTGCGCCGGGAGGGTAACCGGGTCCGCCTCAACGTGCAGTTGATCGATACCAAGACCGATCGGCATCTTTGGGCGGAAGATTACGACCGGGAATTGACCGACGTCTTCGCCATCCAGACCGATCTGGCGCAAAAGATCGCGGAGGAATTGCAGGCGCAACTTTCCCCGAGCGAAAAGGCGCGGATGATGCGCAAGCCGACCGAGAACGGCGAAGCGTATCTGGCCTTTGTCCAGGCCAATTCCTGGCATTCTTCGCTCGAAGACTTCGCCAAACTGAAAGAGGCCGAGCAGCTTTACCAGCGTGCGATTAAGCTCGATTCAAACTTTGCCCTCGCCCTGGCCGATCTTTCGATTCTGGAAAGCTGGATCTTTCACAATTTCGAGCCGCTCGCGACGCGGGCCGAGCTGGCCCGGAGCTACGCGCAGCGTGCTCTCGACCTGCAGCCCGACCTCCCGGAAGCACATCTCGCCCGCGGCTTTTCGTTCTACTATGGCGATCGCGATTACGATGCGGCTCTGCGGGAACTGGCGGTTGCGCGGGGTGCCATGCCTAACGACTCGCAGATCAATCTCGTGATCGGCGCCATCCAACGCCGGCAGGGACGCTGGGAGGAGTCGATGGCCCATCTGGAAAAAGCCGCTCGCCTCAGTCCGAATGAAACCTGGGTGTTGCAGAATCTGGCTCTCAGCTATCAGTTCCTGCGCGACTTTAAGGCGGCGAATCGCGTCGTCGACCGGGCGTTGGCGATCGAGCCGAGGTCGTTCGGCCTTTGGATGATCAAGGCTGGTCTCGCGATTGATGCGCGGGGCGATTTCAGCGTGGAGGAAAACGCGATCAAATTACTGAGCCAGCCGCCAGCCAGTGAAGCGGGCGCGAAAAAGGAGCAGGCGCTGAACGAGACGGAGCAGGCGATGCTTTCCTTCTCGCGCTCGGAGGTGGCTTTCTCGAAGGGAAATTATGAGGAGGCTCTGGCCGCACTGCAGAGCGCGAAAGATGAGACGCTTGCGAGCAAACAAGGCTGGCTTTTCAAGAAGCGTTTGCAGGCCGGCATCATTCACCAAAAACTCGGTCACGAGGCAGAGGCACGCGCTTCTTTCCAGCAGGCAAAAGAGCTGGCTATGGCCGACATCGGGGCCGCGCCGAGTGACGCATCGCGGCACACACACCTGGCGCGGGCGCTGGCGCATCTTGGCGAGAAGGAGGAGGCGATTGTGGAGGCAAGACGCGCCACAGAATTACTCCCCGAATCCGTCGACGCGTTCGATGGGCCGGAGATGACGGCGGCGCTGGCCGAGGTTTACGCCCTCACCGGCGAGAACGCGAAGGCAATTGAACTGCTCGACGGGCTGCTCAGCCGGCCGAGCTACGTGACCGTGGCGGCGCTTCGGATCGATCCGGCGATGGAACAGTTGCGGGCCGATCCCAATTTCCAGGCGATGCTGCGAAAGCACGAATCTGGGGTCTAGCTGTCCGAAGTATCCGGCCTCGTCCGGGCTTGAATTCTTCGGGTAGTGCACGGATTGATTGGCCGTGACCTTTTTTAAAGAGTTGAAAAGACGCAAGGTATACCGCGTCGCGGTCGCCTACGTCATCGCGGCAGGCGGCATTATTCAGCTCGCTTCGGCCGTTTTTCCGGCGTGGGAACTGCCCAACTGGGCCCTGCGCCTGACCGTTGTCCTTTTGCTCGTCGGATTTCCACTCGCCCTCGTTCTCGCCTGGGCTTTCGATGTCACACCGCAGGGCATCCAGACGACCCCGACCCTGCCCCTCGATTCGGGTCTGGGATCCGGCCACCGCCATCGGCGGCGCAATATCTTGCTCCTGATTGCCTCAGGCGTGCTCGCTTCGGCCATCGCTGGCTTTTTTCTACTCCCCCGGGCGGACGCGACCAAAATGGAAAAATCGATCGCGGTTCTGCCTTTCGAGAATTACAGCGGCCAACCGGAGAATGCCTATTTCGCCGACGGCATCCAGGACGACATCCTGACGAGCCTTTCCAAGATCGGCGACTTGAAGGTGATCTCGCGCACCTCGGTCATGGGGTATCGCGGGAAGGAGATCAACGTGCGGCAGATCGGGAAAGAGCTGGGCGTCTCCGCGATACTTGAGGGCAGCGTGCGGCGCGAGGGCAACCGGGTGCGGGTCAACGTCCAATTGATCAATGCGGCTAACGACGAACACATTTGGGCGGAGGAATACGACCGCGACCTGACCGACGTCTTCGCCATCCAAACTGCTCTGGCGCAGAAGATCGCAAACGAATTGCAGGCCCACCTCTCTCCGACCGAAGAGGAGCATATCACGCACAAACCGACGGAGAACGGCGAGGCCTATCTCGCTTTTGTCGAAGCGCACAATTTGAATGCGTCGCTGGAGAACCGCGAAAAATTGAAACAAGCGCAGCAACTCTACGAGCGCGCCATCCAGCTCGATCCCAATTTTGTTCTCGCCCTGGCCAACCTCTCCATCCTGCACAGCTGGATTTACCACACCTTTGAGCCGACGCAGGCCGAGCATGAACGCGCCAGGGAATATGCCGACCGGGCCCTGGCCCTGGCGCCCGATTCGCCTGAGGCGCACCTGGCGCGGGGCTATTCGCTTTATTACGGAGGACGGGATTTCGAAGGGGCGTTGCGAGAATTTGGCATCGCGCAGGAGGGCTTGCCTAACGACTCGGGTGTCTATCTCGTGATTGGCGCGATCCAGCGTCGCCAGGGCAAGTGGAAGGAATCGACCGCCAACCTCGAGAAAGCCGTTGAACTGAACCCGAACGATACCTGGCCGCTGCAGAATCTGTATTTCAATTACCGGATGCAGCGAAATTTCGCGGCCGCTCGGCGCGTCATCCATCGTGCCCTCACCCTCAATCCCAAATCCACCACCCTCTGGGACCTCCAATCCGAGCTGGCGATCGCGGAGAATGGCGATCTGAGCGTGGCGGAAGAAGGATTGGCCAGGTTTGAAAATGCGAGAGCCAGCGGCGAGCTGACGGACTTGGATCAGGACACCGTCGCCGAAGTCGTCCTCGCGAAAGCCAACATTTTGGCGCTGCGCGGAAAATATCCGGAAGCACTCGCCGCCTTGCGCCAGATCCCGCAGGACGTGCGGACCGGCAATCCGCCGCACCTGAAGGAAGTCGATCTCCTCGAGGGCCAGCTCTACCAGCACCTCGGCCAGCCGGAGGCGGCCCACGCCGCTTTTCTGAAAGCGAAAGAGGAAGCGGAGAAGGTGTTAAGCATCGCGCCTAACGATCCCGAGCGTCATGCCGCCCTCGGCCGGATGCTGGCTTACCTGGGCGAAAAAGAGGCGGCCATTGCCGAAGCCAAGCGCGCGACGGAGTTGCTCCCCGAGTCGGTGGACGCTTTTTCCGGCCCGAAGATGAAGGAGGCGCTGGCCGAGGTCTACGCTTTGACGGGCGAAAACGCCAAAGCGATCCAGCTCCTGGATGAACTGCTCAGCCAACCGAGTGACGTCACGGTGGCGGGCCTCAAAATCGATCCCGCAATGCGTCGCTTGCGCGACGATCCGGAATTCCAGAAGCTGCTCTTGAATTACCAAGGCGGGAGCTGAACCTTGCTTCGCGGACGTTGCCGGGAAAGTTGGCAAAGCAGGTCACATGACTATGCTCAAAAGAGAAGCACTGCGCGTATGAATCTCGCGGCCACCAGGTCTTTCCGGTTGAAATCTATCGCTCGGAGCGGCGGCAGCGGCAGTCCGCTTCTTCCGAAATCAAATTCCACTCAGTCAGCCGAAATGAAGTCGGCACGCAAGCAAATGGTCACCCACCGTGCGCACTTTCGCACCGCAACCGAAGGCTCCCTCGCAGACGACCACCGCCAAACTCTCCCGGCAAATCGGTGAGGCGAATGCCTCCCGCCGCTTGCGGCGCAGGATGGGAGAGCGAGCTGTGGCGCGAATGGTGTGCCCTGTGCTGGAGGAACCCGAGGCCGAATCGTCCGACTCGGTAGCACCTCGGAAGGAGCACGATTTCGGCCGGATTTCGCTCTTCGCTCCCGCCGCCCTGCAAACAAAACTGGCGATCGACAAGCCGGGCGACATCTATGAACAGGAAGCGGATCGGGTTGCCGAAAGAATGATGCGGATGGCACCGCCGGCGGCGGTCGTTAGCCGGGAAGAAGAGGCCAGACCGCAGATCCAACGCCTGGCGCATGGCGCAGGAAGTGCCGGCGCCGTCGCTTCCAGTTTTGCCAGCCGCCTGGGTGACGGCGTGCCACTCGATGCTGCCAGTCGCAGCTACTTCGAGCCGCGCTTTCTTCATGATTTCGGCCGGGTGCGCGTGCACGCTGACTCGAACGCCGGGGAGTCGGCCCGCTCCCTTGATGCCCTGGCCTACACCACGGGGCGCGACATCGTGTTTGGGCCCGGGCAATACGCTCCCCAGACCCTGTCCGGACGCCAGCTGCTCGCCCATGAGCTGACCCACGTCGTGCAGCAATCTCAGGCACCCGGCCTCCTCGTGCAGCGCAAGGGTTTCTGGGGAGCGATCCGGGGCTTCTTCAGCAGCTTCTTCCATCTCGCGATCGATTACAGCGACAAGGCGATCCGAAAATATCTCGATCTGCTCAAGAAAACGGGGGAAATCGAGGGCGACCCCGACAGTGATGACAAGGCGCGACAAATTGTGCGCGATAAGAAGCATCTCTCGCTCCCGCTCAACATCCGGATCCTGCTCGTGGAAGAGATGCTCGACGGGCTCGTGCTCGGCGGGGACGAGCGCGCCATCATCGAGATCGTGCGTTCCGCGTCGCCGGCGGATCGCAAGGCGATCGTAAACAAGATCGGACGCGACAAGCTCTGGAAGGATTTCAACCGGAAGAATCGGAGAACCATCGAAGCGCTCACTCTCACCGCCGCCGACCTCAAGGATTCCGCCATCATGGCGCGTTTGCGCGGCTTCTCGGAATCAGAACTCGTGGATTATCAGAAAAGCGTCGTCGACCCCGACGTGGCGCGAGCGATCGACCAGATTCTGAGTGCGAAGAGGCACGAACTGGGTTCGTATCCCGAAGCGGAGCGCAGCAAAATTTCCGTCGGCGGCACGTTCAGCGCGAGCGCCGCGGAAGGCCTCGGGAGCGATATCGAGGCGGCGAAGCTGCAGCAGAACAAGCCCCCGGCAATTCAGCAAACGACCACCACCGGCGCTATCACCAAGGGCACCGCCGAGGTCGTTAATGTGCCCGATATCCCGATACCGGCTGGCATCGCCTTCGAGTTCGAGAACAGGATCGGCAAGCAGAATCGGGCCGGCCTGGAACGGGTCGCGAGGCACATGATCTCGGAGAGTAATTTGTCCAGGAACATGACCCGAAACCTGGCCATCAAGGAGCTGGACAAGGTCTACCGATTTACTCGCTTCGATCACGCCGGCGCCGCGGGCTTTACCGAACTGGTGTTGATCGAGGAAGTCGGGCCGATCGCGGCCACGGCCGAAGTGCCCGAGGCGGGTTGGAACGTCAATCAGCCCAGGCCCGGCGCGATGCCAGCCGGGAGCTTCAAGATCCGGACCTTCGATTTCAAGCGGGATAAGGATTGGCGGGCCGACGAGTGGAAGCTCGTCCTCGAGGCCCTCACCTCCTTCCCCGATTCGGTCCTCAAGGAAGTGGCGGGGGTCACCTTCAAGAGAATGCCGTGCGAGGAAAAGTTCATCCAGAACGGGGTCTGCCTTCCGCCAAATGCCCGAACGGGTGAGGTCGAGGCGGGTGAAAGGACAGGAGGGGACATTAACAACGAGGCGATTACCCTTTTCGACGAGGCCTTCGCGACCTCGCCCTCGCGCTACGGACTCTCGACCGTCCTTGTGAGCGTGCTGGCTCACGAGGTCGGACACCAGGTGGACCTTCGTTCACTCGACGTGGCCCTCGACAGCTACAAGAAGGGGACGGATCAATCTCAGGCGGAGCTGCACAAGGCCCTGGAGGAGGCGGACGCTGAAGCGACCGGGAAGAAACGCAAGAAGCCCAAGAAAGGCGCTGCCGAGAAGTCGAAGGCCGATCTGGCATTGGAAAAATATGAGGCTGACAAGGCCGCCTTGAAAGGGGCCCTGGACAAGTCCCGCTCCCTCTCCGGAGTAGGCTGGCAGGATGACGGCCAGACGCGGACCATGACCGATGCTCCTGCGGGCGGGGACACCGACTTCCTCAAAGCGGCGGCCCTCGACGGCCTGGGGCTCACGAACGAGAAGGTGACCTCGGGATCGATCACCAAGTATGCAGAGAAAAGCATCGCCGAGCAGTTCGCCGACTTGTTCTCGGTTTACCTGACGGACCCGAAGCTGCTCGAGTCGATTCGGCCGCACGTCTATGCCTACTTCGCGGCCCGCTTCCCGAGATGAAGCCGCTTTGGCCTAACGACTCGCCAGTGCCCGCGGGTTGGTTAGATTCTCGTCGCTCATGAAATACGACCTTATCGTCATCGGCGGCGGACCCGCCGGTTATGTTGGCGCCATTCGGGCCGCGCAACTCGGCAAACGCGTCGCCTGTGTCGAGAAGGAGCGGGCCGGCGGCACCTGTTTGAACTGGGGCTGCATCCCGACCAAGTCGCTCCTCCGCAACGCCGAACTTTTTCATCTCATGAAGCACCGCGCCGGTGACTTCGGCTTCAAAATCGAGGGACTCTCCTACGACTGGGGCAAGGTGATCAAGCGCTCCCGCGATGTCTCGGACAAAAATGCCGCCGGGATCGAGTTCCTCTTCAAGAAGAACAAAGTCGATTACGTCCGCGGCGAAGCCTCGATGGACAAGCCGGGCGAAGTGATGGTGAAGCTGGCCGACGGAAAAACCGAGACTCACACCGCGCCGAAGATCCTTGTTTCGACCGGGGTGGTTTCGCGGGCTCTGCCCGGGCTGCCGTTCGACGGCAAGAAAGTGATCGGCAGCCGCGAAGCGATGATCCTCGAGCCCCAACCGAAGAGAATGGTTATCATCGGGGCGGGCGCGATCGGGGTGGAGTTCGCCTATTTCTACAACGCTTTCGGGACCAAGGTGACCCTGATCGAGATGTTGCCTAACGTTCTCCCGGTCGAGGACACCGAGGTTTCGCAGGTCCTGGAGAAAGCGCTCACGAAACAGGGAATCAAGGTCCTCACCAACACGAAGACGACCAAGACCGAAGTGACGAAGCAGGGCGTGCAGGTGGCGGTCGAAGGAAAATCATCCGAAACGATCGAAGCCGACGTGTGCCTGGTCGCGATCGGCGTTGCGCCACTTCTGCCCGGCGGAAAACTCAAACTCGAGCTGACCGATCGCGGTTATATCAAGACGGACGATCGCTACGAGACGAACGCCAAAGGGGTCTATGCCGCGGGAGACATCATCGGGCCGCCGTGGCTGGCCCACGTCGCGAGCTGGGAGGCGATCCAGGCAGTGGAGGGAATGTTCGGCGAAATAGAGCCGCGCAAGATTCGCGATTTTCCCGGCTGCACCTATTGCCAGCCGCAGGTGGCGAGCATTGGCCTAACGGAACGCGCCGCGAAGGAATCCGGCAAAAAATTCCGAGTCGGCAAGTTTCCCTTCAGCGCCAGCGGCAAGGCGCGCGCCATCGGGGAGACCGACGGCTTCGTCAAGCTCATCATCGGCGAACCGCACGGCGAAATCCTCGGCGCCCACATCATCGGACCGGAAGCCACCGAGATGATCGCGGAGCTGGGGCTCGCCATGACGCTGGAAGCGACCTACGAAGAGATCGAAGCGACGATTCACGCGCATCCAACCCTGAGCGAGTCGGTGCACGAAGCCGCGGGCCAGGCTTTCGGCCACGCGATCCACATCTAGCTGTAACTGGATCGCCGGTCCCCGCCTGGCAACGAAGTCGCTAATTCCCGGCGTGGCCGGGATCAACGATCCCGGCCATAACGGCGAGGACTATTTCCGGGCGCCGACAATCACGAGCACCACCCCGCCGGCCAGGCAAAGCCCGCCCAGGATGGGGGGCAACGGGAGATGGTGCTCTTCGGTATGTCCGATCTGCACCGGGCCGATGTCCACGTCCTTCTTGTGTTCTTTGAAACTGAATCCGCCAAAAGCGAGGGCAACGATCCCCACGACGATCAGGATGATGCCGATAATGCCAGCCGGTTTCATAAGCGGCAGCCTAGACCCCGCGTCGACCGGAGACGAGGTTAATGATCAGCACGATGACGGCGATCACGAGCAGGATGTGAATGAAGCCTCCAAAGGCATAGCCGCCGACGAGGCCGAGCAGCCAAAGAATCAATAGAATAACGAATATGGTCCACAACATGACTTTCCTCCGGTTAAGTTTCCCTGTGCTTCGCACGGCAGGTGGCGAGCGCGTGTGTTTTTCGGGGAATTATTTTCCCGGTTTGGCAAAAAATCTCACCTTTGCTCCGCTTAGGCGTGAAAATTGCATTGCATGACGGACAGCGGTCGATCGCGATTGATCGGATGGCCGCGCAGTCATGATAAGGAATAAGCTTCTCCCGCTTGTCTGGTGCATCGCGCTGGTTTGCTCCGGCGCCGAGGCTTCGCCTTTCGGTCGCTGGGCGGTGCACGGTGTTATCGTCAACAAAACCTACCGCTCTACTCCCTGCTCCCATTCCCTTGGCGTGGATGGGATTTACAAACTCGAGGTGCGCGACGAGCAGAACAAAGTTCACCGCCAGATGGTGACGCGAGATCTCTTCCTCGCTTATGAAATCGGCGATCATTTCGAGCCCAATGGCGCGCCGCCGACCGTTGCAGAGCGGGCGCGCATCGCCACCCTGGAAATGAAGAAGAAGGCGCAGGCAGAATTGAATGCGGTCGTGAAAGAGACCTTCCGCAAGCCGAAGAGCAAATTGATCGTGGTCGCTTTCCCCCAGGAAATGCTGCCGGAAACCGAGGGTTTTTGACTGGACATGCTTCCGCTCGTCCAGGCTGAAGATGCGGCGCGCGATTGCCGATTGCGCGGTCATTTGTATGATCGCTCATGGCAGAATCGGAAGCGGCGGCGGCGGAGCGCATCGCGGCCTTGCGGAGCGAAATCGCGGAGCATAACCGGCGCTATTACGAAGAAGCGGCGCCCACCATTTCCGACCGCGAATACGACCGGCTCTATCGCGAGCTGAGCGATCTCGAGGAACGTTTTCCGCAATTCCTCACGCCCGATTCGCCGACCCGGCGGGTGGGAGGCGCGCCGCTCAAGGCTTTTGCCCAAATTGCGCATCGCGTCCCAATGCTCAGCCTCGACAACACCTATTCCGAGGAGGAGGTGGGGGCGTTCTACCGCCGGATCGAGAAACTTTTGCCTAACGAGAAGGTGCCGGTGGTGGTGGAGCCAAAGGTCGACGGAGTGGCGGTCTCCCTCCTTTACGAAAAGGGTCGGCTGCAGTATGCCGCGACTCGGGGCGATGGCACGACGGGCGACGACATCACGCAAAATATCCGCACCATTCGCGCCTTGCCCAGGCAGCTGCGGGGCGATGCCCCGGCGCTTCTCGAAGTCCGCGGCGAAGTCTTCATGACGAAGGAAGGATTCGCCCGCCTCAACGCCGAGCGCGCCGAAGCCGGGCTGCCGGTCTTCGCCAACCCGCGCAATTCCGCCGCCGGTTCGCTCAAGCAGCTCGATCCTTCCATCACCGCCCAGCGTCCGCTCGGCATCATTTTTTATGGGACCGGCGCGGTCGAGGGGATTGAGCTGACGCATCACTCCAAGCTTTTCCCGCTCCTCAAACGGCTCGGCCTGCCCTGCAGCGAGCGCTGGTGGACCGCCTCCTCGCTCGAGGAAATTCTCGCTGCCATCCGCGAGCTGGAAAAGATCCGGCACGATTTCGTCTACGAAACAGATGGCGCGGTCGTGAAAGTGGATGCGATTAAACAGCGCGAATCGTTGGGCATGACGGCCAAGTCGCCGCGCTGGGCGATGGCCTTCAAATACGAAGCCGAGCAAGTCGAGACGAAGTTGCTCGACATCCTGATCCAGGTCGGGCGGACCGGCGTGCTCACCCCCGTCGCGGCGCTCGAGCCGGTCGTGGTCAGCGGCAGCACGGTGGCACGGGCGACCTTGCACAACGAAGACGAGATTAAGCGCAAGGACATCCGGATCGGCGACACGGTCGTGATCGAGAAGGCCGGTGAAGTCATTCCCGCGGTCGTGAGCGTGCGGACCGATTTGCGGGACGGCAGGGAAAAGAAGTTCCGAATGCCAACGAAGTGTCCGGTCTGCGGCAGCAAAGTGGTGAAAGACGAGGGTCAGGTGGCGGTGCGGTGCGTGAACGCGCAGTGCCCGGCGCAGTTAAAGCGGCGGATTGAGCATTTCGCCTCGCGTGGGGCGATGGACATCGAGGGGCTGGGGGAGGCGATGGTCGAGCAGCTCGTCAGCCGCGGCCTGGTGAAAGAGGTGAGCGACATCTATCACCTCACAAGCGAGCAATTGAACGAGCTCGAGCGGATGGGAGAGAAAAGCGTCGCCAATTTGCTCGGTGCGATCGTGCGCAGCAAACAGCGACCGCTCTGGCGTCTGCTATTTGGAATTGGAATCCTGCATGTCGGGGTAAGCGCAGCCCGCGCCTTGGCGGATCATTTTCCAAATCTCGACGTTCTCATGGAAGCGACTCCCGAGGAGCTGCAGCGCATCCCGGATGTTGGCGAAGTGGTGGGCGCGAGCATTGCGCAATTTTTTCGCGAACCGGGCAATCGCGAGATGATCGCGAAACTACGCGCGGCCGGTCTTCGTCTAACGAGCGAGCCAAAGCCGGCTGCCGCCGCCGATAGCAAAATCAAGGGCACAACCTGGGTCATCACCGGCACGCTCAGCCGGCCGCGCGATGAGATTGCGGAGGAGATTGTCCGGCGCGGCGGGAAGGTGAGCGGGAGCGTGAGCAAGAAGACGAGTTACGTCCTCGCTGGTGAGGAGGCTGGGAGCAAGCTGGAGAAGGCGCGCAAGCTCGGAATCCGCATCCTCGAGGAAGCCGAGTTTCGCGAGATGTTGTAGGCGCTCTGCTCTGGCAAGCGGGCGGGCGCGACGCTTTAGTGAGCAGGGATGTTTGTGTTCAGGAAATCGATCACGTCCTGGCCAATGGTGTGTCCTGTGACCGGATCCGTCTCCGTCCAATACTCGAAGGCGTGGCCTGTGCTTCCTTGCGGCGTGAAGGATTGAAAGTTGGTTACTCCATGAGACGTCAAAGCGTCAGTCATGGCGGTCCGTTGCGGCGCCGGTTGCGTGTCGTTGGTGCTGTCGAGGAGCAGCAACGGTTTCACGTCATCGTTGGTCACCAACGCAACTGGTGAGAGCGCGTAAAGGTGTCCGGTTTCGTACCTGGTCAGGTTCGTATAGTTAAGGACCACTTGTCGAAATTCCTTCACCAGCTCGAATGGCCCATTGTCCGGGTTGGTTGGATCAATCTTGGAATAGTCATAGGGACCCGAAAGGCTGGCGGCGGCGTCCACTCGATCTCCCCTAACCCAACCCAGGCCCCCTTCGCTTGCCGCATCTGTCGCAACCCACACTCCGTGACTTCCGCCGGAAGATGCTCCAACGACGACAACGGTCCCGTTACCGCGCAGATCGGTGCGCGCTGATAACACATGCTGCTTCATGTCATTGCTTTGCTCGGGTGGCCGGCCGGAGGTCGGGTCGGTATCATGCTCAGCTTGCCCTGGAATGAGCCCGGGCCAAGCCAGGCGGTAGTTAATTCCAAAAACTAGGAAGCCTGCGTTTTTCAGGTCGGTGTAAACCTGAGTGAGAACCGCGTCATTATAGGTGCCACCATGAAAACCGCCCGCATGCGCCACCAAAACGATTGGCCAGGGCCCGTTACCAGGCGGAACGAATTCTTTGCGAGCCAGCACCGTCAAATCGCCCGGCTGATAGGCGCCCGGTTGGAATTGCGGGGCGAGCGGAATCGCGGCCGGCTCCTCCTGGCCCTGACAGACTTCTGCTACAATGAAATAGCTGAGCACAAAGCCGAGTCGTCCAAGATTTTTGATGATTGCTTTTGACATATCCAGACACTAGAATGAGCAGCTTTGTGGCCAAACAGAGTTCGGAGTCCTGCTAAAACAGCTGCCGACAACAGGCACGACCAGGCTTCATTAATGCTGTAAATCTGGGAACTTCGGAAAACCTTTTAACTCTATGAAAACAAGCCAACTCTTAAGTCGATCGATACTTGTTGCCTGGTTTGCCCTAGTATCCACGATCTTCGCCGTCGAGCCGCCGCCGGGCGGCGGCTATCCAAACGAAAACACCGCTCTCGGTCAGGACGCGCTGTTCAGTTTGCCACTTGATGGCACGGGCCAAAACACAGCTCTTGGTTCCCAAGCCCTCTATAGTAACACCTATGGGGCCCAAAATGTCGGGGTCGGTGCCAACGCTCTTTTCAGCAATACGCTTGGTGGTAACGAAGTTGCGATTGGTTATCTCGCGCTGTATTCAAACACAACTGGGACCGCGAACGTCGCAATCGGTAGCCCGGCTCTTTATACCAATACGACCGGCTTTCGCAACATTGCCATCGGGTCCAATGCCCTGCTTTTCAACACGACGGCGAACTATAACATAGCGGTAGGGGATTCCGCGCTCGCGTTCAGCACAACGGGCAGCTACAACACAGCGCTGGGAGCAAAAGCGAGCGGCTTTAACAGCACGGGTCACGATAATGCTGCGGTTGGCTATGGAGCCTTGAATATGAATACGACGGGCACCGATAACGTGGCCATGGGCAGCGCGGCGCTCGGCTTTCTGACCAGCGGCAGCGGCAACATCGTGCTTGGCCGCTCGGCCGGGACGGTCTTGAAGACCGGGAGCAACAACATCGAGGTGGGGCACGTTGGAGGAAATGCGGGGGAATCGAACACGATCCGAATCGGAACGGCGGGAACGCAAACGGCGACTTATGTGGCCGGGATTCGCGGGGTGGCGTTGGGCGGCTTGCAGCCGATGGGAGTCAACGCACAGGGTCAGCTGGGAGTGAAAGGCTCTTCGGCTCGCTTCAAGGAAGCGATCAAACCGATGGATAAACAGAGTGAAGCGATCCTTTCGCTGCGGCCCGTGAGTTTTCGTTACAAGAAGAATCTCGATCCGGAGGGAGCGCCGCAATACGGGTTGGTCGCGGAAGAGGTGGCCAAAGTCGCGCCGGAGCTAATCGTGCGGGACGAGGAAGGCCAACCCTTGAGCGTGCGCTACGAGGAAATAAACGCGATGCTGCTCAACGAGTTCCTGAAAGAGCATCGGACGGTGGAGATGCAGGAAGAGAAGATCGAGGCGCTGGCGGCGACGGTGAACAAACTAGAGTCGCGCCTACAAGAGCAGGCGGCCCAAAGCCGAAGAGCGAACGCGCAAAGGTAGCGCGAACTTTCGCTGGCGTCGTTAGGCCGGATGAGCTGCTAGCCTCTGAGTTTTAGAAGGCGAAAAATCATCAGCGTGATCGGCGAAGCGGTTTTTCGAAAGCTGCTGGGAAGCTGAGGGAGCGCCAGGAGAGAAACTGGACGCATGTCCAGGTTCCACCGCAGCGCGCCGCACTCGCAAAAAAAGGATTGCCTTCGGTTAGGCGGCCGTCTAGCAAAACGTTTTGTGCGCTACCTGATTCTACTCCGCCGCCTCTCCTGTCTGGTCGCCCTCTTCGTTCCGCTTGTCGCCGACGGGGGCAGTTTTTCCTTAAGCGAGCAAAGCGTGAGCGGCCTCGGCACCGCCTATGCCGGCGGCGCCGCGCAGGCGGAAGATGCCTCCACCCTCTTTTTCAACCCGGCCGGGATCGTCCTCCTGCAGCAGGGTGAACTCCAGCTCGGGGGGCACTTTGTCATCCCGCAGGCGACCTTCAATAACCAGGGCTCGCGCTATGACCTGCCCGGGACGCCGTTTGACGGGCTGCCGATCAGCGGCGGGAATGGCGGCGACGGCGGGGTCCCGAAGCCAGTTCCGAATTTTTACCTGACGCAACCGGTCTTCCGCAACACGACCTACGGCGACCTCTCAGTCGGGGTGGGTGTGACGGTTCCGTTTGGACTCGAGACGAATTACGAACCGGGCTGGGTGGGGCGCTATCATGCGTTGCGGACGAAACTCATCACCTTCGACATCCAACCGACGGTCGCGTATCGGCTCTTCGATCGGATCTCGTTAGGCGTGGGCCTCGACATTCAACGCGCCTCGGCCCGTCTCACCCAGGCGATCGATTTCGGTCTTGCCGCCCAACCGGCACTCGGACAGTTCTATGCCGGGCTGCCGGCCGCCCTCGCCGCGCAAGGGGTCCCGCCGGAATTGATCGGTCCCACGATTGCCGCCACCCAACAGGCTTACGCGGCGGCCGGCTTTGTTCCGGGCGGGCTCGATGGGGTCTCGGAAGTGCAGGGCGACGATTGGAGTGTCGGCTTCAGCCTCGGCGCGATGCTGGAATATCGGAAAGGGGATGACGCTTCTTTTTTCCAGGAAGGCCGTTTCGGCGTCAGCTATCGCTCCAAGATTGATCACACGATCGACGGGACCGGCGATTTTCGGCGCGTCCCGACGATCACGGCCCCGGGCGCGCCGGTGCAGTTCCCGGTTCCCGGGGCGCTTCAGGGCGTGTTCTTCGATCAGAACGCGAGCGCGCAACTCGCGCTGCCGGACATTCTACACCTGAGCATTTATCAGCGTTTCGCCCGCCATTTCGCGATCATGGGCGACGTCACCTGGACCCATTGGAGCCGGCTGCAAACGGTGCCGATCGTTTTCCAAAATCCCGGCACGCCCGCGAGCGTGCTCGACATCAATTACGATGACGCTTTCCGCTACTCGGTCGGTATCGAATGGTATCCAACCGAGAAGCTGACCTTGCGCGCCGGTTTCGCCTATGACGAGACACCGATCAAGGGGCCGGATTTCCGCACTCCGCGCATCCCGGATAACAATCGCTACTGGCTCGCCACCGGCTTGAAGTGGTCGGCGACCGACTTTCTGGATCTCGATCTCGGCTACACGCATCTTTTTGTGAACCAGCCGAATGTGGACCTGGTCGATAGCCAGGGGCACCAGCTGCGGGGCAATTACGATGCCTCGGTCGACATCGTGAGCGCCTCGCTCACGCTTCGCTGGGGCGGTCCGCGCGAGGTCGCAGCGACCTCACCCGGCAAGGAAGTCTCGGGTTACCGGAAGTAAGGGCGCGTGCTCCTGTCGACGCTTCGCTGTGCGAAGCGCGAGAGTTGTTTCCCGAGCCACCCGCAGACTCGCGCTTCGCACAGCGAAGCGTCGACAAGAGGCTGCGAGCGGAGGCTCGCTTTATTTCGGGGGTGAATCGAGCCGCAGCGGCACAGCTGATTTTTTGCTCGGGCCGAGGGCCATCGCCTCTGGCTTGGCCGAGGCGGCTTCGACGTTGACGGTCAGCTTTTTGTCGCCGCGCATGACGGTGATCGGGACCGAATCGCCCGCGCTGATGAAGAACGAGGCGTCGATCACATCCTCCGGCTGGTGCACCTGGACTTTGCCGACCTG
This sequence comes from uncultured Verrucomicrobiae bacterium, assembly GCA_963772915.1. Taxonomy (GTDB): domain Bacteria; phylum Verrucomicrobiota; class Verrucomicrobiia; order Chthoniobacterales; family UBA10450; genus Palsa-1392. Next base: position 381,005 of record CAVYZI010000004.1, on the reverse strand, counting down.
GAGGAGGATATCGCCCGCCTCCAGACCCGAGCCGGCGGCCGGCGTGTTTTCTCGGATTTGCGTCATCTCCGCGTTCGAACCTCCCTCCGGCTTATCCGCTTCCCGCACATCGATCCCGATAAAGCCGTGGCGCGCATCGCCGAAGCGGACGTAATCACTTCGGATTTTCTCCGCGGCATCGATCGGGAGCGCATAGCAGGCGGAGCCGCTGTCGACACTGCTGATGAGAATGCCGACCACTTCACCTTTGAAATTGAGAAGCGGTGCGCCCGCTTCGCCACGCTGGGTGGAAAGATTGACCCGCAGATGGGTGGTGGAAAAATAGCGGCCGAGAAATTTGCGATCGAAGCCGGCGATCATGCCGAAGCTGGGAGATTCCGGCAGGTCGAGCGGATAACCGATTGCGACCACCGGCGTCGCGAGGCCGAGCTCCGAAGATTTGCCGATGGGCAAAAACGGGGTGGCGGCATCGACCTTGAGGAGCGCAATCCCGCTCCGCAGATCGGCCAGCAACTGGGTGGCGTGATATTTTTTTCCCTGGAACTGGACGGTGAAATTATCCGCTTCGCCCCCGACGGAATAGGAGGTGTAAATCGTCCCGGTCGGGTCGACGAAAAAGCCGGTCCCGGAAAGCTCGCTGTGCTCATCGACGGCGTGAATTTTTACGACCGCCTGGCCGCAACGTTCGAAGAGCGCTTTGACCTCGCGGCTGATCGCGCCCGCCGTGTCCTCCTGGGCCCGGAGTGCCGGGACGATCAGACTAACGAATGCGATGAAAGTGGCGAATCCGGCGGCGCGTCCTCGCGAAAAAGAGGAGCCCCGCGCCGAGCTAAAACTTGAATGACGGCTCATAACTCACGGGCAGTCGGTCGAGCACGTAGCGCGGCGGCGTCGTGGCTCGGTGAGTATAGGCGTTTTCATTCATCTGCCGGAAAAGATCGGGCCCAAGGCTGCGCGCTGCGATTGACGCGCGGCTGTCGCGGTCGCGCGTGGAGGCGAGGGTGAAATTATCCACCCGTTCCGGCGAAAGCCGATCGATCACGCTTTCGTGGGAAATGACCGGATTCGAATCGACCATCGCGACGCCAGAGGACTCGGGTGCCTGCGAAAGCTTGAACGAAACGACCGCGGCGCAGACCAGGACGGCCGCGACCGCCGCCGGCATGGAGGTAAGCGACGGAATGTTGAGGCGGAAAAGCGAATCGGAGAGCCGCTGCCACATCACGCTCCAGATCGGCTGGCGCAAAAGCTCATCGCGCTGCCGGCGATGGAATTCGTGGAGAAAATTTTCGAAGTATCCGGGGGGCGGTTGCTCATACTTTTTCAAGCGAAGCAATTTGCCGATTTCGTTTTCGTCGAAGTGTTCCATGCGTCTGCGAGTGCTAACCAACGGGGTTTTTTCTGAATTCGTCCAGATAATTCTGCAGTTGGCGATTCGCGTAGAAGAGCCTCGATCGCACTGTTCCCTCGGAAACGCCAAGGATTTTACTGATTTCTGCGTGCGGCATTCCCTGAATATGAAACATGGTGACGACTGCCCTGTGTTCATCAGACAGTTTCATCATGGCCTCGTTCAATCTTACCTGGAGCTCGCCGAGGTCCGCTTCCCGCACCGGACTGCTGGTGGAAGTGACCTCGATAAATTCCTTGTCGTTCTGAATGCTGGCGTCGACGTCGTCGAGGCTCAGGTGATAGCGGCGGCCGCGCTTTTTCAGGAAATTGAGGGTCATGTTGACCGCGATGGTGTGGATCCAGGTGTAGAAGGACGATTTGCCCCGGAAACCCTTGATCGCGCGGTAGGCCTTGGCGAAGACATCTTGGAGCATGTCGTTCGTGTCCTCGTGGTTCGAGGTCATGTTGTAGATCAGGCCGTAGAGGCGGGGGGAATATTTGATGACAAGCTCGTCGAAGGCCGCGGCATCGCCCGCTTGAGCGCGCGCAACGAGCGGCTGGTCTTCGTCGGTTCGCGGTTGATCCATCGCCTCCCGACTACGTTTAGCACGCGTCGGCCGGGGCGACGATAGCAAATCGGTTAGGCGGCGGGGGGCTGGTAGCGCGACAGCCGGCGTCATCATCAGCGGCGATCGCGCACTGACAAAAGCCAGAGCAGGTTGCCGAGGGTGGCGATGAAGGCTGCGACGTAGGTCCAGGCGGCCGCGTTCAGGACCTTGTTGACCCCGACGGCTTCCTCGCCGGGCTGAATGATTCCCATCTGCTGCACGATAATTTTCGCCCGGCGCGAGGCGTCGAACTCCACCGGGAGGGTAATCAACTGGAAAACGAGGAGCGCGAGGTAGCAGTAGATGCCGATCGTGATCAGCCCGGTGATACGAAAAAAGAGGCCGCCGATGATGGCGAAGGGCAGGATGCGGGTCGCGATGCCGGTGATGGGCACGACCGCCATGCGCGCTTTGAGCGGGGCGTAGGCCTTGGCATGCTGGATGGCGTGACCGGTTTCGTGCGCGGCGATGCCGAGGGCGGCGACCGATGGCGTGTTGTAAACGTTGCTCGAAAGGCAGAGCCGCTTCTGCGTCGGGTCGTAGTGATCGCCGAGATAATCGTTAATCTCCATGACCTGGACATCGCGGATGTTGGCCGCCTGCAGAATTTCCCGGGCGGCTTCGGCCCCGGTGATGTTGGAGCTGGCGCGGACCGCGCCCCATTTTTTGAAAGCGCCGCTGACGCGGAATTGGGCCCACAAACCGATGAGGAGCGGGATGCCGATGAGGATAAGGTAATTCGACGTGAAGAGCCCGCCGAAAGCGTAGGGTGCGTACATTGATTTAGATAAAAATCGTCTTCGGGTTAGACGCCACAGGGCGTGATCTGTTCATTTAGCGCGGTGCGAGCGGCGATGTAGACGCTTCGCTGTGCGAAGCGCGGGTATCGACTCCGCGAACAAACGAAGAGCCGCGTCGCCCACAGGGCGACGTCTACAACTCGAGGTGATTCGGGAATTTCGAGAGCATTTTGCATCCGAACGCAGTGGAAAAATAGCAAGAGCCTCGACACGCTGGCCGCCGCTTATGCCGAGATCGGCGATTTCGACCAGGCGATCGACGCCGAAAAAAAGGCGCTCGAGTTAGACGACATGCCGGTCGAGGTCCGGGTGAAAATGGAACAACGGCTGGAGCTTTATCGCCAGCACCAGCCGTTTCACGCTCCTGAGAAATAAGCGGCTGAGGGTAAAGCGGGCGTTTCCCCGGCTGTTTCAGGAGCGGTTGGGTCTCTCTCGATTTACCCCAATCCCGTGTCCACCTATCTGCGGAAATCTGCGTATCCCCCTGTCGGGCAGCTACGGCCCAACCGTCAGTGTGAGATCATTCCCGTCGCCGCCTTCGTAACTAACCTCTAGCCGACTTCTTCCCACCGTCAGGATAGCTCCGTCGGCCAGGTTGGCGAAGGTGCCGCTGATCGGATTGGTTGAAGTGTTGCTGATGAGCGTGAAGACCGCGCCGGAAGTCAGCCTTTTGCGGCCGATGGCCTGCAAGGTGAATTGCGCGCCGGGGTTGATCGTGATCCCATTGGCGACAACGCCATCAGCCTGGGCTTGTTGGGTGATGAGCCGCTCCTGCAAAGTGCCGTCGGAGTTAAACGTGAGGCTGCTCTGGATCGTGAGGGTGGCAGGATTTTTCGCGCCCAACCCCGGCGCGAGCAACGCGCCAGTCCCACTCCCGCTGCCGATCGTCGTCGCGCCAGCGATGATTCCTGAGCCGGCCAGATTGCCGCCATTTACCTGCGTTGTGCTGGTGCCAGTGCCGGAACCGATCGTATTGACAATCGTTAGGCTCCCGTCGCTTAGCGTTGTGCCGCCGGTGTAGGTGTTGGCGCCGCTCAAGGTAAGGGTGCCGCTCCCGGTTTTGACAAGCCTGCCACCGGTTTTGCCGCTCAGCCCGCCATCCTGGAGCGCACCGGAAAATATGGTGTTGCGATGATTGCTCCCAATCGTGAGCGAGCGCGCTCCAAGGAAAACCTGCCCGCTGCCTCGCAGCGAACCGATCGTCACCGTGGCCAGAGTATTCTTGCTGATGTCGAGTTGAGCGTTGCCCGAAAGCTTGAAGCTGGCGCTGGCGCCATCGCTTTTACTGAAGAAGAAGACCGATCCGCCCTGACCTCCATTTTTACCGCCTGAAAGCGTGATGGTGGCGTTACCCGCCGTGGTCTCATCAAAGAAATTCATGATGGAACCGGCTGCGCCGACCGCAGTGCCGCCATTGAGGATGAAACGGGCGTTGGCGCCTGTGGAGGCCCCAATAAACAGAACGTAAGATGCCGACTCGGTCGTAGAAGCTGCCCCTGCAACCGTAAAACGTCCATGGTCCGCTGTCGCCGCTTCAGTAAATGCGATTTCGCCCCCCGCGCTGCAATTGACCACAGCATTCCCGGCGGTGGCGTTGATGCCGAACTCTACATACCCCGGGCCATACATACCCCCAGTGGCAGTGAAAACAGCATTGGCAGCCGTGGAGTTGTCTTCGAAACTGACAATTCCAGCCGTTGACACGATGAACGTGGCCTCAGCCGCCGAACTATTGCCAAAGAAATCAACGTCGCCTGAGCTCACGCCAGGATCGTTCGTAACCATAAACGTGGCGTGATCAGCACTCGATGAATCGTTGAAGAAAGCGAGATTGCCTTGCAGCGAAAAGATCGTTCCACTTCCGGCACTGGCATTGTTCATAAAAAAATAACCGGATCCCAAACCGCCATCACGCACCGCGGCAAATGTCTGCGTCGTTCCTGACGCATTGGTGATGCCGGCGCCGCTGATCGTGAAGCTAGTCCCCGGCTGTCCTGTAATGGTGAATGAACTTGCGCCCGGACTGAATCTTATGGCTCCGACCTGGATCAGCGCAGAAAAGGCAACGTCCGTGACGTTTGAAGTGGCAAACACGGCGGTATCTCCCGCCGAGTTCGGAACTGTTTGCGGCATCCAATTTTGAGCCGTGCTCCAGTCGCTGCTGATCGGCTGAGTGGTCCACGTGGCACTGCCTGCGAAGCTGCGCTGCTGCGCTGCCAGAAACGGCAGCGCAGCAAAAAGCAAGAGAACAAAGGGCTTACTGAAGATATTCATGAGCCAGGATGCTCCGGTAGCTAAGTGAGATGCAGGTTGAAGAAGTTAATCACGTCATCGCTGACGTAGTTACCGGTTTGTTCGTTAAGTGTGTGCCAGTAATTAAAGGCGTGTAGATTACCTTCGTTGACCTGATACTTCATTACATCGGCGCCTCGCTGCACCAAAACACCGTTCATCTCCTCAGACTGCTGATGAGGGACGGGATCTTGGTGCGTGTAGAAGAGACGAATCGGTGGGATATTGCTCGCTCCGGCTACCAGTGAAACGGGCGAGACGGAATATTGAAATGCTTTATCTCCGCCGTTGTTTGTTGTCGTGTTGGTGTAGTTTTTGATGTCATCTCCGAACTTGACGAGGTTGTTGGGGTCGTCGCCCACCCACGAAGAGAGATCACAAGGCCCGGAGAGACTTGCAATTGCCCGAATCGCGCCTGCCGGTAGCGGCCATTGCGGTACAGTGGGTGCCGAGTCGAGCCCGCACCAAAGCCCATGGCATCCACCAGCGGAGCCACCCACGAGGAAAATCTGACCGTTACACTCGCTGTCATAATAAGCGGCCAGCATCTGCTGCTTCACATCGTTGGTCTGTTCCGGCGGACGGCCGTCGGCGGGGTTGGCGTGGTTTTCGTCCTGATTGAGAATGAAACCTGGCAGCGCCAGCCGGTGGTCAATCGAGAAAACGAGAAAGCCGGCCCGGGCCAAATCACGGTCTGCCCATCGCTGGCTGGGGACGCCGTAGTAGTCGCCTTGTTTGAAAACGCTCGGAAGAATCGTGATCGCCACCGGCCACGGGCCGGTGCCGTACTGACTCGCGGGCGGTCTGATTCGAATGCGCTGCAAGGTGGAAGGATCGCTGGAATAGGCTGAGGGCTGGTACTGAGGATCGAGCGTCTCCGGCGGGGGGATGACGTCCGGTTCATCAGGCGGCGGGGCGTCGGCTGAAGCCACCCTGCTGCGGAAGAACAGACCAGAAGCTGCGAGGGTCCAAAGGAAGCGTCGCCTACTCGTTAGGCCAAGCTGGTCTCTGGTTTCTGGTTTCTGGTTTCTGGTTTCCGGTTTCTGGCTTCCGGTTTCCGGTTTCCGGTGGCGGGCTTTTGTTTCACAAGGGGAGGATGAGAGAAACGCGCATCCGGTGTAAAGAAAAAACGCGCACGCAAATAAATTCCCAGCCCGCCTTTTGGTTGCCGGCTCGCTCGGCCTAACGAATCGGTTTCAAGCCGTGGGCCTGCGAGGGCCTCGCTCCAGCTTGCCCGCGACCTGCCCCGGGTTCGTTAGGAACCGCGGGCCCCGACGCGTCTAACGAACAATCAAATCTCCAGCTTCTTCGGGAAACGCGACAGCATTTTGATGCCGCTTTTTGTCAGAGCAACGACATCTTCGGTGCGCGTCCCACCCAGTCCGGGATAGTAGAGGCCCGGTTCGACCGTCAGCACCTGGCCGACCTTGAAGACGGTTTTCTGAAACCGCGGATGCTCGTGGATCTCGAGACCGAGCCCGTGTCCGGTGCCATGAAAAAAACCAACCTGCTTCCCATCACGCGCTTCGGTCGGGTAACCGCGATCAGTGAAAAATTGTTTCACCTCCTTGTGCAGATTGAGGCCGTCCACGCCTGGCTTCATTTTTTTCAAGGCGAGGGCCTGACCTTCGTTGACCGTCTCCCAAAGGCGCCGCTGCTCCTCACTCGCGCGACCCCGCAAGACGGTTCGCGTCAGGTCGCCGTAATAGCCGCTCGCGGCCGCCCGCGGAAAAATATCGAGGATGATGAGACTGTTCGCCTTTAGCGGACCGTGGCCGCGCTCATGCGGATCGCAGGCCTGATCGCCCCCGGCCACGATCGTGTTGGCGGGCAAACCTCCCGCGCGCAAAACCGCGGTGTCGATCTCCGCCCGCAGCCGCTCCGAGGTCAGGACCGCGCCCGACCATTCCAGTTTCTGACCCTTGCCCGGTTTGGAGCGCTTCAGGACTTCGATCCCGCGCGCCATCCCGGCTTCGGTGATTTCGAGCGCTTTGCGCATGAGGCGCAATTCCGCTTCCGTCTTCGCCTCGCGCTCCGGCCAGAAGAGGCCGTTCGTCGGCCGGAGCCGGATCTTTTTCGACTCCACTTCGCGGGCATAACCGAGCGGAAAATTCGCCGGAACGACTGCGGAACGCACTTTTCTTTTCGTCAGGAAATGGGCCAGGACCTTTTCGTAAGGCGGCGACTTGCGACTGTTCCCCTGCACTTCCTTTTCCAGTGCGCTGTAGGCGACGAACTCATCCGCCTGCGCCGTCTTGCGTCCGCGATCGATCTCGAGATCGCTCAGCACCAGGGTGCGTTTGCCGTCCTGCTCGAGAAAAATAAACGCGTCCGGCGCGAAGAAGCGGGTGGCGTAAAGCATGTCGGCATCGTTCTCGCTCGCGGCGACGATGAGGCGGGTTTGGTCTTTGGTTGTTTTCATACTCTTAGCGATCAGTCACCTTTGGTTTGCAAGACCTCGACGCGTGGAAGCCCGTCCCTACCGGGAGGACATGCTTCCGCAGGTCCACTTTACGCGCCTTCAGCTTTTACAAAGAAGCTCATCCTCCGAAAGGACGGCCGCGGCGGTCTTTAGTGCCTGCAGCCTCATGCGCTAACTTCTTCGCACTTGCAACTGCCGGCGCAAGATCCAGTGGAGCAACCCGAGCAGGAAGAAGCTCGAGCCAAGCAGGATGACGGTGTTGAAAGTGAAGACGCTCACCGTCCACCCGAAATAGCGTTTCTGCGCGCCGAAGAAGACGTTCGGTTTGCCGCTCCGCCGGTAATCGCTCTGTTCCATCTCGGCATTCGCGATCAGGTCGGAAATCTTCTGGTTAACGTAGAGTTGCTCGGCCGTGATCGGGCCATTGGCGTTTTTGAAGGCGGCGCGATGGAACGCCATTTTGCCATTCAGGATTCGATCGATGATGGCGAGATATTGATTCAGCTCGCGCCCGTTGTGGGCCTCGATTCCGGAAAGGACCGCGAGGGTTTCCTTCAGGTCATCGAGCCTTTTGGAATCACCCGGCTGCGACTCGTGTCGGGCGACAATCTCGTCGATCTGCCGCTGCGCCTCGTCCTGCCTCTTCGTGAGGGGGTTCAACTTCGCCTGGGCCACGATCAGTTCCTCATAAGACCAGCGCATGGCGACGAATTCGCAGACGAACGGCACCTCCAGCCGGCTGTCCATTTTTTTCGACTCGTCGCTGTCGGGATGCTCGGCAAACCAGCGGGAAAACGTGTAAACGAGCCCGAGGTTGCGATTCATGTCCTCATACTTGATGAGCGCGCCGCCCATGATGATCTGCGGGATGAGGACGAGCGGGACGATGTTGGCCGCCGTTTTCGGATCGGCCACGAGAGAGGAAACGATCAGGCCTAACGACACTCCGCTCATCGCGGTCATGAAGACGATCGCGAGGTCGGGCCAGAACATCCCCCGGATCTGGAGCAGATAATTGCCGATGAGAACGAAAAGGACGCACTGGACGAAGGCGAACACGCCTAACGAAATCGTCTTCGCAAAAACGTAGTAGGTCAGGCGGACGTTAAGGTTGCGTTCGCGCTGAAGGACGGCGCGGTCGCGGATGATGTCGTCGGCGCTGTTCGTGAGCCCGAGGAACATCGCGACGATGAGGGTGAGGAAAAGGAAGGTCGGGATATGATAGGCGGAGGCGAAATCGTAACGTCCGCTGTCGGAATAGCGCAGGATGGTCGCGATCAGAATGGCGAGCACGGGCGCCACGCCGATCGTGATGATGAGATTGGCGCGGTTGCGCAGTTTGCTCGTGAACGCGCGCCGCATCAGGGTGCGCAACTGCGTCCATTCGTCGTGCCAGCGAATCCGCTCGCGCGGTTCCTGAAGCGGCGGGACCGGCAGGTGCAGTGCCGGGTCGCGCCGCAGCGGCACCTGTTTGACATCCTGGATGAGGCGAAAGGCTTCGTATTTGTCGCGCCAGAATTCGGGCGAATAACGACGCGCCGGCATGAGCTGGCCGCGATTGTTTTCCTCGTAGATGATGTCGCCGCTCAGGTCGCGCAGCGGCGTTTCGAGGACGTCGAAAATGAACTCCGGCCGGGTCGTGCCGCAGGAGGGGCAGGCGCCGAGATCGGCTCCGAATTGATGCTGATGCTCGGCCTCGGCGAAGTAGCGCAGCATGTCGGTCGGCGTGCCGAAGAAGACGAGGCGGCCGCCTTTATCGAGCAGGATCGCCTTGTGAAACATCTGGAAAATCTTCGAGCTCGGCTGGTGGATGGTGACGACGATGATCTTGTTGTGCGCCATCCCGCGGATGATCTCGATCACGTGCTCGGAATCCTTTGAGGAGAGGCCGGAGGTCGGCTCGTCGAAAAGGTAAACGTCGGCGGAGCCGATCATATCGAGGCCGATGTTGAGCCGCTTGCGCTCGCCGCCGCTGAGCGTCTTTTTCACCGGACTGCCGACGATGCTGTCGCGCCGTTCGCTCAAGCCGAGTTCGATCAGCTTGCCCTCGAGGCGACGGGTGCGGTCGCGTCGCGAGAGATGAGGCGAGCGGATGGCGGCGGCGAACTGGAGATTTTCGCCGATCGTCAGGTGCTCGTCGAAAGCGTCGTCCTGCGGGATGTAACTGACGTAGCGTTTGAGCACGTCGAGATTTTCATAGAGCGGCTGGCCGTTAAGCAGAATTTCGCCCCGGGTCGGTTGCTGTTGCCCGCCGAGGACGCGCAGGAGCGTGCTCTTGCCCGAGCCGCTCGCGCCCATCACGCAAACGAGTTCGCCGCGAGTGAGCGCGAAGCTGATTCCTTCCAGCGCCACCTCGCTGTTGCTGAAGTGATGGTTGACGTCGACCACTTCGAGATTGCGAATGATGTTGCGTTCTTCCTCGATGATCCGCTCGGAAAAATCGCAACGCAGGAATTGCCCGACATCGATCCGGATCGTGTCGCCGTCGGTCAGTGGCGCGGTCGTGCGCACGGCGAGATCGCCGACCATGATCGGACGATCGGCTTCGAGCACTTCGAGGACGCCGACGCGTTTGTCGTAGTCGCAGCAAATTTTCAGGAGAACGTCGCCGGAGGTGCCGGGGGAAAGCAGGATGTCGTCTTCCTCGAGCAGGCTCGGATTATTCGAGACGAGGTATTCCGATTTCGAAGCCTTGAGTTGGAAACGTCCGCCTAACGCCCGCGCCCGGCGCCGCAGGTCGAAAAGGTCCATCTCGGTGTCGTTATGAAAGATGATGCGGTCATCGAGCGAGGCTTCCACTTCGGTGTTGGCTTTGAGTTGGACCCCGTTGAGCGCCGCTTTGACGTCGCGCAATGCCTTGACCTTGACCTTGAGTCCGAAGGTGACTTCGAGAGAGCTTTCGCGCGTCCGCGAGCGCTCCAATTCCACTTCGTCGGAGTCCTTGTTTACCCGCACGAAAATTTGCGGGAGCGAGACGTTTTTCTTCGCGTTGAAATAGGTCGCGAGATCCTGAAAGGAGAGGACGTAATCGCCGACCAGGATGCGTTGTCCGGGATAGATGCGGCAAAACCCGCCGCGGACGAGCGGACGGCCACGGACGGAGACGGCCTGCGAGCTGTAATTCTTGAGCAGGATGAGATCGTGATAACGAAAAGCGAGGAGCCGATCGTTGCCGGAAAGACTCTTGAGGACGACGTCGGAGTGGCCGTTAGGGCCAAACGAAATCGCTTCGAGAGGCGACGCTCCGCGCTGGTAGATCTGCTGGTCGGAGTCCTCGGAGGCATTGAGCTGATAGACGATATCGATCGCCTGGGCGGCCATGCCGAGCTGCGACATGAAGGAATAAAAGGCAACGACCTGGTCCTGCTTCAGACCGGCCTGGGAGATCAGATCGTAGAGCTGGACGCCGAGCATGATCTTGCGATCGGCGCTCAGCTGCGCAGCGAGCTTTTGCGCCATGGCGGAGAGATCCTGCTGCTCGTAGAGCGCCTGCCGGAAAAGCATGCGCAGCTCCGAGTAAACCGCCTCCGGGTAATCGTAACGCAGAAAGCCGAGGCTGGAGTCGATCTCTTCCTCGAGCAAAACGCCATCGGCCTTCGAGAAACTGGCCAGGACCTGGATGAGGAGGGGGAGCAGATTCGGGCTCTCGGCCACGCTCCGCGGCTTGCGCATCGCCCGGCGCATCCAGAGCCGGCCCCGGCGTCGTAATCGATAGGCCAGCGGGGTCACCCGCTGGACGGCGCGATCGAATTTATCGGCAAGACTGGAAGCGGTGTCCGACATTAGCTGGCAGCGGGGAAATTACGTCTGGCGAGGGGATGGCGCAACGCGACGGCCCGGCTTCTGCTCTTTTGCAATGGCTCAGGCTTCATGATAGTTTTCGCGCTCGCGTCCTTCCTAGCGTAGCATTTTTTATGGCTCAGCCCGAACGCAATTCCCAAAAAGACAACAAACGGGGAGGCGACCCTAACTTTAACTGGCGCGGGGTCATCCTCTTTGCGATCGCCTTCGCCCTCATCGGGTTGGCCGTTCTTTTTCGCGGCGGCACCGGCTACGGGACTGAAGAAGACCTTCCCTATAATCGCTTTCTCGACCTGCTCGAGCACAAGCAAATCGTCAACGACCCGAAGTTCCCCCTTCGCCTCGTCGTCGAGGACGGTCATCCGACCCAAACCATCCGCGGCGCCTATACGCGGCCCGGGGTGGGGAATGCGCCTGCCCAACAGGTGCCTTTCCGGACCACGGTCTACCTCAATTTCACGACCGATCTCCAGGAAAGATTGGATAAGGCGGGCGTGCCGATCACGATTCGCACCGAATCGAACGTGCTCGCCCAGGCACTCCTAGGTTTCGTCCCGATCGCGGCTTTTCTGCTCATCCTCTATTTCCTTTTCCGCCAGCAAATCCGAATGGCGGGCAAGGGCGCACTCAACTTCGGCAAATCCAAAGCGCGCATGCTGGCGCGGGACAAAAACAAGATCACTTTCCGCGACGTCGCGGGCGTCGAGGAGGCGAAGGACGAAGTGCAGGAGCTGGTCGAGTTCCTGCGTGACCCGAAGAAGTTTCAAAAACTTGGCGGCCGGATTCCGAAGGGCGTGCTGCTCGTCGGTCCTCCCGGCACTGGCAAGACCCTGCTCGCGCGGGCCATCGCCGGCGAAGCCGACGTGCCGTTTTTTTCCATCAGCGGCTCGGACTTCGTCGAAATGTTCGTCGGCGTCGGCGCGAGCCGGGTGCGCGACATGTTTGAGCAGGGCAAGAAATCCGCGCCCTGCATCATTTTCATCGATGAAATCGACGCGGTCGGTCGTCATCGCGGACACGGTGTGGGCGGCGGTCACGACGAACGTGAGCAGACGCTCAATGCGTTGCTCGTCGAGATGGACGGATTCGACACCCAGGAAGGCGTGATCATCATTGCGGCCACTAACCGGCCCGATGTGCTCGACCCGGCGCTTCTGCGACCCGGTCGTTTCGATCGCCAGATCACGGTCAATCTTCCCGATGTCAAAGGCCGCGAGGAAATCCTGCGCGTCCATTCCAAGAAAGTGAAGCTGGCCGAAGGGGTCGATCTCGCAGTTGTGGCCCGCGGCACCCCTGGTTATTCCGGCGCGGAGCTGGCCAACGTGATCAATGAAGCGGCGCTCCTCGCGGCGCGGCGTGGCTTGAAAGGCATCACCCTTTCCGAGCTGGAGGAAGCCCGCGACAAAGTACGTTGGGGCAAGGAACGCCGCAGCCTCGCGCTGAGCGAAAAGGAAAAGACCAACACCGCCTACCACGAAGCGGGACACGCCCTCCTGCTCGAGTTGCTCGAATACACCGAACCGCTGCACAAGGTCACGATCATCCCGCGCGGACCGTCGTTAGGTTCGACCATGTGGCTCCCGCTGGAGGATAAATACACCCAGCGCCGGAACGAATTGCTCGACGATCTCGTCGTCAGCATGGGCGGCCGGGTGGCGGAGGAAATTGTTTTTGGCGACGTCACGAGCGGCGCGCGCGGCGATATTCAGATGGCGACCCGGCTCGCGCGCAAGATGGTTTGCGAATGGGGCATGAGCGAGAAGATGGGCATGGTCGAGTATGGCGAGCACGAGGATTATGTCTTCCTTGGCCGCGACATTTCGCGGGCGCGCGATTACAGCGAAGCGACCGCCGAGCAAATCGATACCGAAGTGCGCAAGCTGGTCGACGACGCCTACGCTCGAGCGAACGAAATCCTTCTCGCCAACCGCGAGAAGCTCGAAGTGATCGCGAAAGCATTGCTCGAATTCGAGACGCTCGATGGCGCGCAGATTCGCGAAATCATCGAGCACGGCCGGCTGATCAATCCGCCGCCCGGGCCGCCCAGCGCAGGAACGAAATTGTCGCCGGAGAAACCACCGAAACAGGTGGTCGTCGCGCCCGACGTGACTCCGCCGTTGCCCGGCGGATTAAGCGGCGCGCCGGCTTAGGGACTGCGGTGCCGTCGGCCTGTAGACGCTTCGCTGTGCGAAGCGCGAGAGTGACTTTTGATTTCACCCGCAGACCCGCGTTTCGCACAGCGAAACGTCTACAGCGGTCAGCGTGACTACTCGCTACGCTGCTTCTCGACGAGCGTCTTGAGCTGGCGCTCCATCGCTTTGAAGGCGTCGTTGATCACTTTGCTCAGCGGCTCGTGCATCTCGTGCCCGGACTGCCTTTCATCCGCCACCAGCTCGTGACCGGGCGGCACCGTCACATCAATCCGCACCCGGAACGGATTGCCCGAATGTTGCGCGTGATTGGGGTGCTCGATGACCACGTCGCAGCGGCTGATGTGATCGCAAAACCGATCGAGTCGCGCGGCTTTGCTGCGAATGAGTTCGTCGAGCTGGTCCGATTTCTCGACCCCCCGATACGAGATTCCGACGGGTAATTGCATCCTCGCACTATAAAAATCAGAGCGGCTGAAGCGAACGGAAATGGGTCGACAATTTCGCCGGCTCGACTTTGACCAGGTCGGACTTCACGTGCTCGACGACGCGGTTGCGAATCGAAGTCGGGAGCAATTCGTTGACCTGGCCGTGGATCGAGGAAGGCGCGGCGAAGGACCAGCCCCGGGCGCTTTCGCGCCTAACGACCTCGGCAATGTGATCGGCCAGTTGCTTGCAAATTCTGCGATCGTTCTCCGTCTCGAGGGCGGTCCGCTCCGCGATCGCGTTGGCGTGGCGGCCGTTGCCATCGCTGACCGGAAACCGGCCTGCCTGATCGGTGAGCTTGGCGTCGTAACGCCCGTGTGCATCAGTGATGTCAAACGCCTGCACCAGCTGCAGGCTGGCCCCGCGATTGGGCGTGTCATTGACCCGGTATGCTTTGATTCCGCCCCGGTCGGCAACAACGATGAGAGATGTCGGTGTCATGATTGTAACATAGAGAACATCGCGCGCCGCGCACCTCTTTGGCTCAATCTTTGGCCGGCTCCGGCGCCGGTTCGGCGATCGGTTTTGCCGGCTCTTCGACGGGCTTTTCTTTCCCGGCCTCGCCGTCATGCGGGGCCTCAAACTGCCGCTTCTTCCAGGACTCATGACGCGCCTGGGCGGTCGAGCCGGTGACAAGCTTGAACAACATCGTGGCGCGGCCTTTGATCTCCGCTTCATCGCCAGAAGAAAATCTCGGCGACTTTTTGCAAAAGCCATCAACCGAGGCGGTGTCGAGCAGGAGCTGCCACTTCACCTGCTTTTGCCCGGGGAGATCGAACTGCAACGACTCGTGATGGGCGTTGATGAGGAGGAGAAAAGTGTCGTCGCGAATCGGCTCGCCTTCGAAGGTTTGGACGTCCATCGTGTCGCCGCTCAGGAGCATCCCCAGACAACGAACGAAGGGCGAATTCCATTCCTCATCGCTCATCTCGTTGCCGCCGGGATTGAACCACATCACGTCGCGAATCTCCGAACCGCGAATCCGCCGGCCCTGGAAAAATTTCGGCCGCCGAAAGACCGGATGCTCGCGCCGAAGCCGGATCAATCCCCTGGTGAATTCGAGCAGCGCCTTTTGTTCGGTGTCGAGATTCCAATCGAGCCAACTGATTTCGTTATCCTGGCAATAAGCGTTGTTGTTTCCCTTCTGGGTGCGAGCCCATTCGTCGCCCGCGGTCAGCATCGGCACGCCCTGGGAAAGAAAGAGGGTGGTGAGAAAATTGCGGCGCTGCTGGAGGCGCAATTGGTTGATCTCGGGATCGTCGGTCGGGCCTTCGACTCCATGGTTCCAGGAATGATTGTTGTTGTCGCCGTCGCGATTGTCTTCGCCGTTGGCTTCGTTGTGCTTCTCGTTGTAGCTGACGAGATCGTTGAGGGTGAATCCATCGTGGGCGGTGATGAAATTAATGCTCGCGTAGGGGCGGCGGCCGCTGTGCTGATAGAGATCGGGACTTCCCGTTAGGCGATAAGCCAGCTCGCCGATCTTCCCTTCGTCGCCCTTCCAGAAACTGCGGACGGCATCGCGATATTTTCCATTCCACTCGGCCCAGAGGACGGGGAAATTGCCGACCTGGTAGCCGCCTTCGCCCACGTCCCACGGTTCGGCGATCAGTTTCGTCTGCGAAAGGACCGGGTCCTGGTGGATGATTTCGAAGAAGGCGTGGAGCTTGTTTACGCCATTGGCATCGCGCGCCAGGGTCGAGGCGAGGTCGAAGCGGAAACCGTCGACATGCATGTCGTTCACCCAGTAACGCAGGCTGTCCATCACAAGCTGAAGGGTGCGGGGGTGGAGGAGATTGAAGGTGTTGCCGGTGCCGGTGAAATCC
This sequence comes from uncultured Verrucomicrobiae bacterium, assembly GCA_963772915.1. GTDB lineage: Bacteria > Verrucomicrobiota > Verrucomicrobiia > Chthoniobacterales > UBA10450 > Palsa-1392. The sequence goes on along the minus strand of CAVYZI010000004.1, from coordinate 365,231 downwards.
TTGTAGAAGCGCGGATCCTCCGGCATGAGGCGGTAGTAGGCCTGGTTGTCGATCCCGCGGAAGCTGAGGGTGGGGCCGAGGTGGTTGCCTTCCGCGGTGTGGTTGTAAACCACGTCGAGAATCACCTCGAGACCGGCGGCGTGGAGGTTGCGCACCATGGTTTTGAATTCTGTCACCTGACCGCCCAGCGCTCCGCTCGAGGAATACTTCGGATCCGGCGCGAAGAACCCGATCGTGTTGTAGCCCCAGTAATTTTTCAGGTCGCGATCGACCAGCGCCTTGTCGTTAACGTGATGATGCACCGGCAACAGCTCGACGGCGGTAATGCCGAGATCTTTTAGATAAGCGATCGAAGCGTCGCTTCCGACGCCGGCGTAGGTGCCACGAATTTCTTCCGGCAGCTTCTCGTTCAACTTCGTGAAGCCCTTGGCATGCATTTCATAGATGATCGAGCTGTGCAGCGGAGTGCGCGGGGCGCGATCGTCGCCCCAATCGAAGGCGTTATTGATCACGACCGCCTTCGGCATGCCCCAGGCGTCGTCGCGGAAGTCGCGGGTCAAATCTTCCAAGGCGCCGCCGACGACGTAGCCAAACATTTCATCCGCCCAGTTGATTCGGCTGGAGATGGCCTTGGCGTAGGGATCGATGAGGAGCTTGGAACTGTTGAAGCGGGTGCCCCGTTCCGGATCGTAGGGGCCGAAAACGCGGAAGCCGTAGAGCTGACCGGGGCCGACATCCGGCAAAAAAATGTGCCAGACCTGATCCGTGTGTTCCGTCATCGGGATCCGGATATTTTCCTGGCGGGCGTCGGGGGAATCGAAGAGGCAGAGATCGACCGAGGCGGCGGTCTCGGAGAAGAGGGCGAAATTGACCCCGTTGCCCATCCAGGTAGCGCCGAGCGGATAGGGATAGCCGAGCCAAACTTTAATCGGAGTCATGAATTGGGGATGTGTTTAGCCTATCGGGCGGGAAACAGGCAAGTGCAGCGGCGGCCGTTTCACTCGCGGGAGAGAATGACGAATTCCGAATGACGAAATCGGAGCGGCTCCCTTGGTCATTCGTCATTCGTCATTGGTTCACTGTTTCGACATTCGGCATTCGGGCTTCGTCATTCCGACCGAGCCGCTCGAGCGGGGGATTAAAGAAGAGGGAAAACCGGCGAGGTCGGCTCCTACTTCTTCCCCTTGATCTCGAGCTTGCGATAGAGCGTCGCCATGCTGATCCCGAGCACGCTGGCCGCCTTCTCTCGTGCGCCTTTGAACTTCGCCAGGGTCGCTTCGATGTAATCCCGCTCCTGTTCCTGGATGAATTCGTCGAGCGATTTGCCGACCGGCATCGCGGCGCGCGATCTTTTGGCGGCCGTCCTCGTTGGCATGTTCCACGATCTGCGGCGGGAGATCGCCAGGCATGATGAGGTCGTCTTCGCACAAGGCGCAGGCCCGCTCGATCGCATTCTCCAGCTCGCGCACGTTCCCGGGATAGTCGTAGCGCGAGAGCAGGTCGACCGCATGCGGATCGATCTTCTTTGGCTCCGCCGCCGGTCTGGCTCGCCTGTTTTTGCAGGAAATGATTGACCAGTAGAGGCACGTCATCGAGCCGCTCGCGCAAGGGCGGGATCTCGACCGGAATGACAGCCAGCCGGTAATAAAGATCTTCGCGGAAAGAACCGTCGCGGATTTTCGGCTGGAGCGCCTCGTTCGTCGCGCCGACCACGCGGACGTTAACCGGCACGCTTTTGTTGTCGCCCACCCGGCGCACCTCGCGCTCCTGCAGGACGCGGAGCAACTTTGTCTGGAGCGAAGTCGCCATCGAGTTCACTTCGTCGAGGAAAATCGTGCCGAGGTTGGCCTCCTCGAAGAGCCCGCGCTTGTCCGCCACCGCACCGGTGAAGGCGCCTTTCTTGTGCCCGAACAATTCCGACTCGAGCAAATTTTCGGGGAGCGCGCTGCAATTGATCGCGACGAAAGGATGATGATGCCGATTGCTGTTGAAGTGCAGTCCGCGCGCGACCAGCTCCTTGCCGGTGCCGCTTTCACCCTGGATCAAGACCGTGCTGTCGGTGTCGGCAACCTTGTTAATCAGGTTGTAGACGAGCTGCATTTTGCGGCTCGAGCCGATGATGTTCTCAAACTTGTATTTGTTCTTCAGCTCCTTGCGCAGGTAGGTGTTCTCCTGGCGGGCGGACTGGAATTCGAGCGCGCGCTGCACCGTCATCTGCAGCTCGTCGATCTTGAACGGCTTCGGCACGTAGCCGTGCGCGCCCATCTTCATCGCTTCGATCGCGGTGTCGACCGAGGCGTAGGCCGTGATGAGAATGACGAGCGTCTGGCTTGTGATGTTCCTTGACGTGGCGCAGCACGTCGAACCCGCTCATCGTCTCCATCTTCACGTCGGTGATGACGATCTCGGGTTCGATCGCCTCCATTTGCTCGACCGCTTTGGCAGCGGAGCTAAAGGGGAAAACCTGATGCCCCTTCTCGCGGCACAGCGTCACGATCACTTCCACCATCGCCGGCTCGTCGTCTATGATGATGATCTTGGCCATATTCTCAGGGCGGAGACTATTTCAGGAATGAGAAAAGGAAAGGCAAATATGAGAATCTGCCCTAGCTGGCCGCTCTTGGGGCGCCTGCCGTCATTACCCAAGGCACTTCCTCGCCCCAGGCGATAATCTTTTCGAAGAGATCGGCGGAGGGGTCCTCGATCGGGAGCGCGATCAGATCGGCCTGAAAGCCGGAGCGGATTTTGCCCAGCGCTTGCTCCTGATGCAGGGCGCGCGCGCCATTCACTGTTGCCATCCCGAGGATTCGTTCCGGAGCGAGCCAGGGATGCGTGTCGCGCAAGGTTTGCATTTCTGCGAAAAGGCTGAGCGAGGAGTTGCTTGCGAGACTGTCTGTCCCAAGGCAGACGTTGAAACCGAGGTCGAGCAACCGACGCAAGGCAAAGGGCCGGTGCTGAAAGTAGCGGCTGCTGCGCGGACAATGCGCGATGTGAAAGCGCGGCCCGCGCGCGAGAGCGCGCGAAATCCTCCTCCGCCAGTTCGTTCAGGTGCACGACGATCCAGCCTTCGTCGAGCAGCCCGCGATCGAGCATGGTCGCGAGCGGCGTTTTCCCCGCGCCGCAGTCGTCCATCGGTCGCCCGAGCGTTTTCAGCAATTCGAACAGCGGCCCCCGGCCGTCGCGGAACATTTCCATCTCCTCCCGCGACTCGCCGAGGTGAGTTGTGAGCAGCAGGCCACGTTGCCGCGCCGTTTCCGCCGCCAAACGCGAAAGCTCCGGTGAAGCCGTGTAGGGAGCGTGCGGGCTGAGCCCAAATCCGCCCGGCCATTTCTCCTTCTCCCGAAATGCCGCCAGGGCCTGCTCGATCATCTGCCCGGCCGAGAAGCGCGGTTGCACGTCGATCAACTCGGCGAACCACCATGTCCGGATCGGCGGCGGCGCCATTCGCTCGAGAAGCGTCGGCATCGACTCGACATTGGCGATCGCGGTCGTGCCCCAGCGTTTTGCTTCCGCGAAGCCGCGCGCGATCGATTCGAGATAATCCTCCTCGGTCAGCTCGCGGCGCAGTCCGTTGATCTGGCGGATCCAATCGGCAAACGAACGCTGGGGCGCGATCAGGCCGCGCAACGAAGTGTAGTCGAGATGGCAATGGGCGTTGATCAGTCCGGGCAGAATGACGACCTCCCCGAGATCGGTTACTTCGCCGCCCCGGCTGAGCACCTCCGCGTGGCGGCCGACGGCCGCGATCCGATCGTCCTCGATCGCGACCGCGCCGTTATCGATCGGCGGGCCATCCATCGTGACGATGGTTTTCGCGCGGTATGTCAGCATGGATTGAGGTTAAAGCGTTGAAGCCGGGCAGAATTCCAGCACCGCTTCATTGCTTCAACTCTTTATCGCTTCAACGTCCCCGTCCCCCTTCACCACCTTGCGCGCTTCGGCCACGAGCAGGTTGCACGCTTCCTGGCAAAGGAGCGGCATCACGTTTTCGCCTGCGCCGGTCTGGTCGAGCGGCGCGATGAACTTGTCGAGCGGGAGCCGCAGGGAGGGCCGGGCGCCACTCGCATCGCGCGCCCACAGAATCGTGCGCAAACATCCCGGCGCCCCGCCTTGCGAGCGGCAGAAGCGTCCCACCAAGGTGTCCATCTGCTCGTCGGAAATTTGGCCGCGGCGCGATACATGCCGGTCTGCCGATCGAGGGTGGCGCGGAGCGGCGTGGGCGTGAGGCGATTGGCCTCCCAGGCGGCCAGGGCCGCCAGCCGGCCGGGATAAAAAAGATCGAGCGCCAGTTGCAGCCCCGCCAGATCGGCCACTTCCAGGCGCCAGCCGTGGCGCAGATTGGGCGCGGTCTTGAGCGGGCGGAAATTCCCTGCGTCGTCGAATTTCGCCAGCTTCTCGGCGTCGTTAGGCGAACGGAGAATGGTCAGATCGTCGCGGGCCGCATCCTCGCGATGAAAGAGGGCGAAACCGTTCTCGTTTTGCCTGATCTCGACCTGCCCAATGCTGCGGGCGCCGGCGGCGAGCCATTCCGCCAGCACCCGCCTAACGCGCGGGAGCATTCTTCTTTTTCTTCGTCGCCCCGTTCTTTTTCGCCGTGCCGTTTTTCGGCGTGCAAAGCCTGCGCGCCATCAGGACCGCGACATGCTCGAGAAAATCGCGGTCGTCCTCGCTAAACGCATTTCGTTTTTCGCTCTCGACATCGATCACCCCGACGACGCGCCCGTTCGATTCGCTATGATCAGTGGCACCACCATCTCGGAATTCGTTGTCCAAAAAGCCGGCAACCAGCGCGGGTCCTTCCGCACGTCGCCCACGATCAGGGTCTGGCCCGTTTCCGCGACTACGCCGCAAAGCCCCTGCGTCTTCGGAAAGCGCGGGTAAGTCGGCGGCTCTCGCCGGTCCCGGCGAGGATGATGAAATCGCCCCGTTCGATTTTGTAAATGCCGACCCAGCGATAATCGCGTTCCGCGCGCACCATCTCGGCCGCTATGCTTGAGGGAGTCGGGACCCTTCGGGGCGGCCAGAATGAAAGCCGCCAGATCCTGCAAGAGCTTGGTCGAGTTTGTTTTCAAAATTCGGAGTCTACCGGAACAGTTTACGCAATCGGGCTGAGATCAAGGGCCGCGTCCGCAAAAGCTTCCGCCTGTTCGACGATGATCTCGGCAAACTTCGGCTCCGTCCCGATGGCGCTCGCGTAATAAAGGTCGCGCCCGTGGAGCCGGTGCGGGTTGCGGCGGAAAATCAGCGCGCTGGCTCGCCGCGGCGGTCGGTTCCGGCTTCGATCCCGAGCAACACCGGGATGTCCTCGATAGCTGTGCAGCCCGTCGGAAATGAAGAAGGGCACGACCACCACGTGCGGCGTGTTCGTTAGGCGCAGCCCAGTCCGAAATGAGGGCGCTTCCTCCATGTAGGCGTTCTGGACCGAGGCGTAACGCCCGAGCGCGCCGATCTTCTCCACCTCGCGTTTGGCCGCGATTGCGCTCTTGTCGTTCAGCGCCGTCCCGTGGCCAACGATCAAAAGGGTCGTCTCCGCCTCCGGCGCCGCGGGCGCGACTTCCCTGGCCCGCCGCAGGAGCAATTCCGTCACGGCCGGATGATTGCCGACCGGCTCGCAATATTTCCAAATCTGGCCGCCGGGACGGGTCGTTAGGCGGCCTTCCAGTTGCAGCTCGCGCGGAATAACCGTTTCGGTGAAATAACCTTCGCTGATGAAATTCGGCACAACGTAAACCTCGCGAATCTCGGGATCGTCGAAGAAGAGCAGGGCATCGCGCAGGCTTGGCTTCTTCTTTCCAAAAACAGCAGGCGACTTCGCGAAAAATGCCGCGCTCACGGATCGCCGCCGCCTGGGCCAGGCTCGGCCCGCTCGAGTCGGGATTCACGGTCGAGCCGTGGCCGACGATGAGGAGAGCGGAATCGGGATGAGAGGGCACGTTGCGACCTTACGAGGCTGCCGCATCGAGGGAAAGGGAATTTGGCGTTCTCGACAGTGCCGATGGAGAAATCGATCGCCTTTTCACCGGCCGCGGACTCTGGACACGCGGGAAGCCCGTCCCTCCGGAAGAACTTCGCTGCGGCGAGTCCAGCGTGACCTGCGTTCCACGCGCCGGAGCCGACCCCAAGATCCGTCTCGTTAGTCCGAGACGTCCTCTTGTTCTTCTTCCGCCTTTTTGCTCTCGCCGCCCTCGTTGTAGACCTGAGCGCAGGATTCTGCCGATCATCGGCGCGGCCGCCGAGCCGCCGTGCACGCTGCTCCCCACGTCGCCTTCATAAAGCGCGGCGAAGGCATATTGCGGATGTTCCGCCGGGACAAAGCCGGCAAACCAGGCGGCGGTCCGCTCCTTCTCCTTCGGGCCCCATTGCGCCGTGCCGGTTTTTCCCGCGACCGAGACTTTGTCCAGACTCGCCTGATGCGCCGTGCCGGCGGGCGCATTGACCGCATCCACCATCGCGGTGTGAATTTGCTCCATGATCATGGGCGAAAACTCGATCGTTTTCTTGGCCCGCACGGAGTAGGCGGCGACGATCTCGTTCCCGACCGTTTGCACCTGTTCGACCAGCCGCGTCTGGTAAAAGGTTCCACCGTTGGCCACGATCGCCATCGCCTGCGCCATCTGGAGTGGCGTCGCCAGCAGGTCGCCCTGGCCGATCGAGAGATTGGCGATGTCGCCGCCGAGAATTTTCCGGCCATGGGTCGCCTTCATGTATTCGTCGTTAGGCAGGCGCCCGTCCGCTTCGCCGCTTCAAGCGGAATGCCGCACTTCGCGCCGAAACCCGAGCTTGGCCGCCCAATCCAGAATCGGGCCGGCGCCCGTCTTGATCCCGACCTGGTAAAACCAGGTGTCGCACGATTCGGTCAGCGCCTGGACGAAATTGAGCGAGCCGCGGTCGCTTTTTTTCCAGTTGTGAAAGGTGGTGTTGCCGATGTCCATCGCCGGGACGCACTCATACTGGTCCTGGGGTGTGATCGTGCCGCTCTCGAAGGCCGCCAGTCCGACCGCCACCTTGAAGGTGGAACCCGGCGGATAAGCCGAGCGATACGCGCGCGGCAGGAGCGGAATGTCGGGATCGTCCTGCAACTCCTTGAATTTCGCGGTCGAGATCGAGGGAATGAAAACGTTGGGGTCGAAGGTCGGCCAGGAGGCCAGCGCGAGGATGTCGCCGTTATTCGGATCGATGATCACGATCGCGCCCCGCTTCGCTTTGGCCGCGAGCGTTTTTTCCGCCAGCTCCTGGAGGTGGAGGTCGAGCGTGGTCACGACGTTGTAGCCCGGCACGGGCGGCTCCAAGATCCGCTCCGAGGTTTTGCGGCCGTCGCGGTCGAAGGTGACTTTGTATTTTCCATGCCGCCCGGTCAGCATGCTGTTGAAGGTCAGCTCGAGTCCCTCGCGGCCCTCCGTCTCCGGCCAAAGGACCTGGCCGTTCTGAATGATGCCGTCGGCGTTGCGGCTCGTCCGCCCGGTGTAACCGATGATCTGCCCGGCCAGGCTTTTGTTTGGGTAGACGCGCAGGTAAATCGGCTTGAGCGAAAGCCCGGCCGGCAAATTATCCTTCAGCTCGGCCAGCTCCTTCTCGTTCAAATTTTGCGCGATCTCGAAGGGAAGAAAACCGCGGTTGTGATAATGGCGCAGGATCGCGCCATCGGGGATATCGAACGAGCGATCGAGTTTTTTCTCCGCCGCGTGGATGCACCTGTGGGCGTAGCCGAGCACCTGGGCGTCGGAGAAGTCGAGCGGAGTCGGGAAATCGATCGTGAGGTTGTAGCTCAGTTTGTTCTGGGCCAGCGGCGCGCCGTGCGGTCGGTGATCTGCCCGCGCGGCGCGGGAATATCGAGGACGTAAGTGCGCGCCTGTTTTTGCGTCTCCCAGGTCGGCTTGATCGTTTCCTCGAAAGGCGTGGCGGAAGGAGTCGCCGGTTCCTGCGCGAGCGCGGCGCTCGCGGCGAAGGTGGCGAGGAGATAAAAAAATAATCGCTTCACTGCAAAAGAAAGAGAGGCTAGTGCCGCTCCAGGAAGCGGTGCACTTCCTCCGCCAACTTCTGGCCTATCCCTTCGGTCGATGCAATCTCTTCCACGCTCGCTTTGCGCAGCCGCTGCACGGAACCGAATTTTCGCAGAAGCAGATTCTTGCGGTTCTGGCTCACACCCGGGCAATCGTCGAGAATGCTTTCGCCGATCCGTTTTTTCATCAGAAGCTGGTGATAGGTATTGGCGAAACGATGCGCTTCATCGCGGATGCGCTGGAGCAAACGGAGCGCGCCCGAATCCTCCGGCAACTGCAACGGCAGGGCGCGACCCGGCCGATAAATTTCCTCAAATTCCTTCGCCAGCCCGATGATCGGCAGCTCGTGCAAACCGAGCCGCTGCAGCTCGCGACAGGCCGAAGAAAGCTGGCCCTTCCCGCCATCGACGATGATGAGGTCGGGCAGCCTAACGAATGGTGACGCGCCACTCGAGCCGCTCTCGCGATTGTCATCCCGAGCCGGCGTAGCGCGGCGAGGGACCTCGCGAGCGTTGTGTGATGTCGCTTCAGCTTGCGACGCCCGGAGTGGCTTGTGAGGTCCCTCTCCGTCCTGCGGCGGTTCGGGATGACAAGCAAGGCGCGCCACCGCCTCGCCCGGGCTCTCCTGCGAATACTCCGCCGCGTCAGGATTTTCTGCGCGCGCCTGCAGGAGGACACGCGCATAACGCCGCCTGACGACCTCCGCCATGCTTGCGAAATCGTCCTGGCCCTCCACGGTTCGAATGCGATAGCGCCGGTAATTGTTTTTGTCCGGCACCCCGTCGCGAAACGAAACCATCGAGGCCACGACATGCGTGGTCGAGATGTTCGAGATGTCGAAGCACTCCATCACGTTCGGTGGTTGCGGCAATTGGAGCGCGTCGGCCAGGGCCTGCACGTCGGCTTTGGGATCGATCGTGCTCGGCAGGCTGTGCCGGGTGAAGCGGCGCATCGGTTTCGTCGTCCGGCGCAAATCCTCCAGCATGTTGCGCAGCTCGGCCGCTTTCTCGAAATCGAGTTTGCCTGCCGCTTTCTGCATCTCTTCCTCGAGCGCGTTCATCATTTCCCGCGAATGCCCCTCGAGGAATTCCGCCGCCTGCGCGACGCGCTCGCGATACGTCTCGGCGTTGATCTCACTCAGGCGCATCGGCACCTGATAGGTCGACGATTTCAGTTCGCGCTCCGTCGGCGAGCCGCGCCCAAAGGTGAGGACGCCAAATTTCTTGCGCATGAAATTCAACGTCTGCCGGAAGGCGCCGGCATGCGCATAAGGCCCGAAGTAACGCGCCCCGTCGTCCTTCTTGAAGCGGGCCAGCCGAAAACGCGGCCATTCCTCGGTCGGATCGACTTTCACGACGAGGAAGCGCTTATCGTCCCGAAACGAGATGTTGTAGCGCGGCCGGTATTCCTTGATCAGCTTCCCTTCGAGGAGGAGCGACTCCGCCTCGCTCGCCACGGTGTGGGTTTCGAAATCCCAAACCGCCTCGAGCAAGGCGCGCGTTTTCAGATCGGCCACCGCCATTTTCGAAGGCATGAAATAGGACCCGACCCGTTTGCGCAGGTCGCGCGCTTTGCCCACGTAAATGACGCGGCCGAACCGGTCGCGCATGAGATAGACGCCCGGCTTGTGCGGCACCTCGTGCACTTTCTTGTTCAGATCTGGCTTTTCCTTCGACAGCGGCACGTGGCTAAGAGAGTAACTGGTGTAGGGGCGGCCGTGTCGGCCGCAGCGTGAGAGAGTACTCGAAAATGTGGGATGTCGCCATCGTGGGGAGCGGTCCGGCCGGGGCCAGTTGCGCGGCCTTTTGCGCGCAGGCCGGGCTGCGCACGCTCGTTCTGGAGCGAGCAAAATTCCCCCGCGAAAAAGTCTGCGGCGACTGTTTGAACCCGACCGGCTGGCGGGTGCTGGAGCGGCTCGGGGTGGCCGCGGAGGTGCGCGCCGCGCCACACGGGAAATTGCGCAGCGTCGATTTCATCGACGTCGACGAGCGGAAAGTGAGCGCACCGCTGCCCGACGGCGAGAAGGCCGAAATCGCGATCAAGCGCAGCGTCCTGGATCAGATTCTATTGCGTCGCGCTCGTTCGTTAGGCGCGGAAGTGCGGGAAGGCGAAACGCTCCTCTCCCTCGCACGCGGTAACCATTGGAAAGTCACGAGCGATCAGGCTTGTGAAGAGGCTCGCATCCTGGTCGCGGCCGACGGGCGCAATTCCACCGTGGCGCGACTCTGCAACCTGATGCCGCGCAAAGGACCGGATCGCGTCGCCCAGCAAACCCACATCCCGCTCCCGCGCGATTTCGGCGATCGGATCGTGCTGCAGCTTTTGCCCCAGGGTTATTCGGGCCAGGCCCCGGTGGGCGAAGGGTTGCTCAACCTTTGCCTGGTCAGTCGGCCTAACGATCTCTCCTCAATCAAGCGCTGGGCCGAAAAGGAATTCGGCATTTCCGCCGCCCACCCCTGGCGGACGATCGCGCCGCTCGCGCGCGCCGCGCTCCCGCCGGGCCGGCCCGGTCTGTTTTTGGTCGGCGACGCCGCGCGGGTGGTGGAGCCGTTCACAGGCGAAGGAATTTATTACGCGCTCCGCTCCGGCGAGCTGGCGGCGGACGGCCCTCAGGAGCGGCGATCATCGACAGTATCTGGCTGAGCATCGCAAGCTCTACGCCGGTCGACTCTGGATTAACGCGCTGGCGCGGCATGCCGTCGAGCACCCGCGTCTCACGAGCAGGTTGCTGCGCCTCCTGCCTAACGAAAAGTGGGTCCTCGGTTTCCTCACGACAAAAGTCGTGCGGACGTGAGGTCACGGGACGCTTGCGCGATCTCTGCCGGGTAGCGCACGCGTCGACGCGTGCTGGTTTCGGCATTTTTGCCGAAACGAACTTTCCGAAAATCGTCGCGAGCAGATGCGGTATCCACGTTTCCAGAAAAAGTTCGCGACGGTGGAACACCGTCGCCAGCACGCGAAACGCGTGCGCTACCCAGGCCTCTCGTTTGGACGTGTGAGAAGACGGCGAGTCCAGGCTCTAGCGCCGCAACTGCGCCGCCTTGACCGTGTTCGACATCAGCATCGCGATCGTCATCGGTCCGACGCCGCCGGGGACCGGCGTGATGGCGGCGGTTTTGGGCGCGACTTCGTCGAACGCGACATCGCCAACCAGGCGATAACCGCGTTTGGCCGATGCGTCCTCGACCCGGTTGATCCCGACGTCGATCACGACCGCGCCTTCCCGGACGTGCTCCGCCCTAACGAATCCTGCTTTGCCGATGGCCGCGACCACTACATCGGCCGAGCGCGCGATCTCGGCCAGGTTGCGAGTGCGGGAATGCACCACCGTGACGGTGGCGTCGACTCCTTTCTGCATGAGCAGAAGCGCGAGTGGTTTGCCCACGATCATGCTCCGACCGAGGACGACGACGTGCGCGCCGCTGACCTCGACCCCGCTTTCCCGCAGCAGCCGCAGGCAGCCGAGCGGGGTGCAGGGGACGAACCCGGTCGCATCACCGAGGGCGAGTTTGGCGATATTTATCGGGTGAAAACCATCCACGTCTTTCGCCGGATCGAGCGCGCGAATGATGGCCGCTTCATCGATCTGCTTCGGCGGCGGCGATTGGACAAGGATGCCGTGAATGGCCGGATCGCGATTCAATTCCTCGACTCGCGCGAGAAGGTCTTCCTGGGTCGTCTCGACCGGCAACTCCAGCTTCACCGAATGCAGGCCGAGCTCGCGGCACATTTTGTCCTTCGATCGCACATAGGCGCGCGAGGCGGGATCATCACCCACCAGGACAACGGCCAGGCCGGGCGTAGTCCCTCGCGCCTTGAGGGCTGCGATCTCGCCCCGCAGTTCGGCGTAGACTTTTTCCGCCACGGCGCGGCCGTCGATCAGTTTGGGTTCGTTTGCCAAAGTAAGCGTTTCTAGCGGTGGTCTGCGATGGTCGCAAATTTTCGCTTCGGAGGTTTGTCATCCCGAGCAGGCGAAGCGCGGCGAGGGACCTCGCAATTGCAAGCGAGATCGGACACGCGAAGAGACGCCCTCGATTGCAAAAGAGAGGTCCTTCGCCGTCTGCGCGGCTCAGGATGACAAGTTAAGAGAGTCGCCCTCCTGTCAGTCTCCGCTTCACCGCATTTCGACCAACTGCAGCATCGCGTCTTGCAATCGTTGCCGTTCGCGTTCGAAGGCTTCTTCGCTGGCGGTGGCTGCGACGCGATGCGGTGGCCCAAAGACGACCCGCACGCGCGAGAACGGCTTTGGCAAAATGAAGCGGTCCCAGCTTTTTACCCGCCAGTAGCTCGAGTATTCCATGTTCACCGGGATCACCCCGGCGCCCGATTGCTGGGCGAGATAAACAATTCCCTGCCCCAGCTCGTAGGCCGGGCCGCGCGGTCCGTCGGGAGTAATGACGACGTCCCGGCCCTGCGCGATGACTTCGGCAAGCTGGCGAATGGCGCTGGCTCCTTTGCGCGAGCTCGATCCCCTAACGACTTCAAACCCGAAACGCTCGACCAGATCGGCCAGGATGGCGCCGTCCCGGCTCGTGCTGATGAGAGCCGCGCCGCGCCGCTCGGGCAGATAGCGCTTGATGACAAAGGGCAGAAGGAGGAGGCGATTGTGCCAGAGGGCGCCGATGTAGCGGTCGTTAGGCGGAGTTCCGATGACCCTGGCCCGGTCGTCGATTTCAATGCGCAAGGTGCGCGCCCAAACCTGCAGGAGCCGATAGCCAAAGGCGATCAGCCATCGCGCGCGCCAGCCTTCGATTTTCAAGGCTCGGAACTCGTTGCGCCCTCGTCTTTCCAGCGGTAGGCGCGCGGATTGGGAAGGCCGATCTGGTCGAGAATGCGCCAGACGACGGTGTCGACCACGTCACTGACCGATTGCGGCCGGCTGTAAAACGAGGGGATGGCCGGGAGGACGATCGCGCCCGCTTCGAGCAGGGTGACGACGTTGCGGGCGTGGATCAAACTCCAGGGCGTTTCGCGCGGGACGACGATCAGTTTGCGACGTTCTTTCAGGAAAACATCGGCCGCGCGGAGAAGGGCGCTGTCGCTCGTGCCGGAAGCGATCCGGCCTAACGTTGCCATGGAGCAGGGAACGATGACCATGGCGTCGAAGCGGGCCGAGCCGCTGACGAAGGGAACATTGAGATCGTTCTCGGCGTGTTGCAAAACGCCGGCCGGAACTTCCAGCCGATCGACTTCCTGGGCCGCAACCTGTTGGGCGTGCGAGCTGAGCACGAGGTGCACTTGGTTGGCCGAGGCGTCGATCCGGTCGAGCAACCGCTGAAGGTAAACGGTGCCGCTGGCGCCGGTAGCGGCGATGACGAGTTTCATTTCGCGCTACAGAACCACAGGACGCGCCCTCACTCTAGGTCGGATTGGCAGATGTCACGCGTCTCGCGCCGCGCGACGCCTAGAGGTAGCCGGCGGTCTTGAGCTTTTTCGTCAGGTCGTCGCGGCGGAGGAGGAGTTCGCTGTAAAGGGCGCGCGCTTCTTTCGCCGGCTCGACCCGGGTTTTCTTTTTCACCACGACCAGGTCGTCGACCAATTTCTCCAGGAGCACGGGTTTCCCTTTCACCTGAGAATAGGTCCACGCCGCCTGGATGGCTGCGCCCAGGGCCGCGGCTTCCGTGACCTGCATGGCCACAGCCGGGAAACCCAGCACGTCAGCCGCGAGCTGGCGCCAGACCGCACTCTTGCTCCCGCCGCCCGTGAGACGGATTTCTTCCGGGACGATCCCGAGGTTTTTGAAACGGCGCAGCCCGTAGGCCAGCCCGAGCGTGACGCCTTCCATGACCGCGCGGGCCATGAAATCGGCTTTCATGTTTTCCGTCGTTAGGCCGTGGAAAACGCCGCTGGCTTTGGGGAGGTTAGGCGTCCGCTCGCCCTGCAGATAGGGGAGGAAGAGGATTCCGCCGGCACCCGGCGGGACGGCCGCGACGCGCTCCTCCATCGTCGGAATGTCCCAGGAAAACAGAGCGCGCATTTGCTCGGTCGCGACGCCCACGTTCATCGTGCAGGTGAGCGGCAACCAGTGGTCGGTCGCGTCGCAGAAGGCCGCCACTTCGCCCTTCTCATCGATCACCGGTTCCTCGGCAAAAGCGCAAATCGTCCCCGAGGTGCCGAGGCTGACGGTGACGATTCCGGGACGAATGTTGCCGGTGCCGATGGCGCTCATCATGTTGTCGCCGCTCCCGGCGCTGACCAGCGCGTCGTCCGCCAGCCCCCATTTTTCGCGCAGGACGCTGCGCAAGAGGCCGGCCGGCCGCTTCGACGAGCGGAGCGGGGGGAGCATCGATTCCAACTTTGGATCAATGAATTTCAGGATCGGCTGCGACCATTTCCGCGTCCGCACATCGAGCAAACCGGTCCCGGAAGCGTCGCCGTATTCCATCTGGCGTTCGCCGGTCAGCCAAAGATTGAGATAATCATGCGGGAGGCAGATGCTCGTGAGGCGGCGAAAATTGGCCGGCTCATTTTCCTTCAACCAAAGCAGCTTGGGCGCGGTGTAGCCGGGGAGCATCGGATTGCCAGTGCGCTCGATCATTCCCTCGGCGCCGCCGAATTCCCGGTTGAACTCCTGACACTGTTCTTCGGTCGAGACGTCGCACCAGAGTTTGGCCGGACGGAGCGGCTCGTTCGCCTCATCGAGCGCGACGAGACCGTGTTGCTGCCCGCTCACCCCGACGGCGCAGATCTCGCGGCTCCGTTTCCCGATTTTCTCGAGACATTCAGCGACCGTTTTTTCGGCAGCATCGAGCCAGATTTGCGGGTCCTGCTCCATGTGCCCCGGCGGCAGTCCCTCGATCATGCCGTAGCTTTGCTGGGCGAGGGCGAGGACTTTGCCCGACTCGATATCGAGGACGAGGGATCTGGTGCTTTTGGTGCCGCTATCGATTCCAAGAGAAAGCATGAGAAGAAATTTCGAAATCCGAATATCGAAATTCGAAACAATTTTCAAAAGCACGAAATTCGCCTCTCCGCCGAATCGTTTCGAACATTCGGGTATTCAAACCTGTTTCGGATTTCGATCTTCGAATTTCGTGCTTTCCTAGCAATGATGATTAAGAAGCTTCTGCACACACGGTATCGCGTGAGCGACCTGGAAAAGACGGTTTCATTTTATCGCGATGTTCTCGGGCTGGAGGAAGTGCGGCGCCACACTTCGGGCCGCGGCTCGCAACTGGTTTTCCTCAAGGCGCCGGGGAGCGAAGAGGAGATCGAGCTCTGCAAATTCGACGAAAGTGGCCCGGTCGTGGTCGGGCCTGATCTGACGCACCTCGCCTTTGAGGTCGATAACATCGAGGAATTTGCGAAGCAGACGGCGGCCAAGGGGTATCCGCTTTCCGATGGGCCGCACCCGAACGGCAAGGGCGGCGCGATAGCTTTCATCGACGCGCCGGAAGGCTACGAGATCGAGCTGATCCAGCGCGGGGCTGATCGTTAGGCTTGCGCCGGCTCGCCTTTTGCTTCTAATATGGCACCAATGATTCGCCGAGCCGCTGCGCACATTACCTACCCGCTGACGATCGGGCTGGCTCTGCTCTGCATCGCCGCTTCCAAGCCCAAACATCATCAGGTCCGCCGGGCCACGCCGGTCGACGGTGAAGAGGAAATTTCGGTCGCTTACCAGAGCAAGGAATTTGGTTCCGACTTCAGCCTCGCGCCGCAAACTCGCGCGGCCTCTGTTATCGTGGAGGATGCGCGCACCGGCGAAGTGCTCTACGAGAAAAATGCCGATTCCGCGCGCGCAGCGGCCAGCACGCAAAAGCTCCTCACGGCGCTGATCGTGGCCGAGGAAGGTTTCCTTGATCGACAGGTGACGGTGCGACCGGTCGACACCCTGGCCGAGCCCGTGCGGTTGAACATCAAACCGGGCGACACCTATCAGCGGATCGATCTCCTGCGCGCTCTCCTCGTCAAAAGCCCTAACGATGTGGCGCGTTGTCTGGCCCGGGACAACGCCGGCAGCATCGAACTTTTCGCCGAGAAGATGAATGCCAAGGCGCGAGCCCTCGGCGCGACCCATTCGAATTTCGTCAATCCAAACGGGCTTCCGATCCCCGACCAATATTCGACCGCGCGCGATCTCGCGATCATTGCCCGCGCGGCTTACGCCAATCCGACGATTCGATCGATCGTCTGCCTGCCGCAGCTCGTTTTTCGTTATGCCAACGGGCGCACTCGCCAGCTCGAGAACACGAACAAGGTTTTGAAACGGCTCCCTTATTGCAACGGCATGAAGACCGGCTACACCGAAGCGGCCGGTCATTGTCTCATCGCCAGCGGCACGATTCCCGGCCGCGACATCATTGTCGTGGTCCTCGGCGACAGTAAGTCGCGCGTCTGGCAGGACGCTTCCGCCTTGCTTTCCTGGGGCTTGAAGAAGATGTAATTCACGCGGCGGCGGTCGCGTGACATGAGCGAACTTTTCCAGGAACAACTCCAGGCGCTGCGGGAGCGCTCGCTCTATCGCAAGTTGCGCGAGATCGGCACCGCGCAGGGACCGGAGGTGCAGATCGTCGGGCACCAGCTGGTCAACTTTTCTTCCAACGATTATCTCGGGCTCGCCGCCGATCCGATCCTGCGCCAGGCCGCGATCGCTGCGATCGAAGAATTTGGGGTTGGCGCCGGGGCCTCGCGTCTGATCAGCGGGACGCAGTCGCCCCACGTCGCGCTCGAAGTCGCGCTCGCGCGCTGGAAGCGCGCTCCGGCCGCGATCGCCTTCAGCAGTGGTTATGCGGCGGCGGTCGGGACCATTCCCGCCCTCGCTTCCAAACAGGACGTGGTCATTCTGGACAAGCTTTGCCACGCTTCCCTGATCGACGGTGCGCGTCTGAGCGGCGCGACCCTGCGCGTCTTTCCGCACAACCATCTCGGCAAACTGGAGAGCCACCTCGAGTGGGCGCGGCGGGAACATCCCGAGGCGCGCCTCGTGGTGGTGACGGAATCGGTCTTCAGCATGGATGGCGATCGGGTGCCGTTGCGTGAGCTGGTGGAATTAAAGAAGCGCTTCGGAGCGCTCCTCCTCCTCGATGAAGCGCACGCCGTCGGGGTGGTCGGCTCGCACGGGCGCGGTCTGGCCGCCGAGCTCGGCCTCGAGAAGGAGATCGATTTGCAAATGGGCACGCTCAGCAAGTCGTTAGGCGTGAGCGGCGGCTACATTTGCGCTTCGCGCAATCTGATCGACTGGCTGATCAATCGCGCCCGCTCTTTCATCTTCTCGACCGCGCCGCCCCCCGCCCTGGCCGCGGCCGCGACGGCCGCGATTCATTTTCTCCATTCCGAGGAGGGCGAGGCGCGGCGCAAGACGCTCTGGAAACGAATCGTCCAGCTCCGGAAAAAACTTCCCGAAAGTCCCGAGGCTTTCGGCAAACCGGGCGCCGCCATCATTCCCTGGCTGGTGGGGGATGAACAACGCGCGCTCGACCTCGCCCGCGACCTGCGCCAGCAGGGATTTTTCGTGCCGGCGATTCGTTATCCGACGGTCGCGAAAGGCGCCGCCCGCCTCCGCATCACGGTCAGCGCGGCCCATTCCGAGGAACAGATCGACTCGTTAGGCGAGGCGATTGTCTGCCTCGCGGCCGCAGCGTCGTCCTAGTCTGGGAGCGATCCCGGTCTACGGGCTGCCGGCGGCCGAAGCGCGGAGGAGCGGCGTGGGCATGAAGGCCGGGTTGGCGTTCACGTCCCTCGGACCCTCGGAGGGGATGTCGGCTTCCGGCCCTTCCGCGGGCGGGGCCGGTTCCGCGGCGAGTTACTGGCGTAGCGCACGGCTTTGTCGTCGCGGTTCGAGGTGGTTTTGGTGGCGGTGCAGGCGGACAGGAGCGCGACCGCGGCGAGGAGACTGAGGGTGAGTTTTGTTTTCATTTTCAGGCTTGTTAGTGGCGGGGCGATTTCTGCGTTCGATCCGCTGACCTTATAATTACTATATTTGATTTCCGGACGGCAAGTACTCTTTCCAGACGCCCGCTCTGAGAGGCGCGGGTCTGTGCGCGGCGGCCCTGCCGATCTAGGCGAAACGCGACAGGATCGCGTGCAACTTCTCCCGGGTCGCCGCCGGCCAGAGCGCTTGCTCGGTGATGAGGGCGGAATCGAGCGCGCGATGCTCGGGCCAATTCGCCTTTGTCGGCATGCGCGGGATGACCTCGGCCAGAACTCTTTTGGCCGTCTCCGCGTTGGCCAGAAGATGTCCGATTATGGTCTGGGCCGAGACCGGTTCTTCATCGGTTTTCCAGCAATCGTAGTCGGTGATCATCGCCATGGTGGCGAGGGCGATCTCCGCTTCCCGGGCCAGCTTGGCTTCCGGCAGATTCGTCATCCCGATGACGTCGAAGCCGTGGCGCCGGTTCAATTCCGATTCGGCGCGGGTGGAAAAGGCCGGGCCATCCATGTTGACGTAGGTGCCGCCGTCGTGCACCCGCACGCCTAACGACGCCGCAGCTTCGGCGAGGAGACCGCGGAGCGAGGTGGAGATCGGCTCGGCAAACGAAATATGGGCGGCGATTCCCTCGCCGAAAAAAGTGTGCCCGGCTCGCTGGCTCGTCCGATCGTAAAATTGCGACGGGAGCAGGATATCGCGCGGCGCATACTCTTCCTGCAAACTGCCGACCGCCGTCACGCAGATGATCCAGCGCACGCCTAACGAACGGAGAGCGTAAATGTTGGCCCGATGATTCAACTCGTGCGGGAGGAGGCGATGGCCGCGTCCGTGCCGGGGCAAAAAGTAAACCTGCCGTCCGGCCATCTGGCCGCCGATGATCGCATCGGAGGGCGGACCGAAAGGGGTTTCGACGGAATGCTCCTGCGGATTGCGGAAACCTTCGATCTGATAAAGTCCGCTCCCGCCGATGATGCCGATGGCTGCCGTTTCGTGGTCCATAATTTGGTCGCGCAAGCTTCTCCGCCTGCGATCTGGGATTTGCAAGCTGGAAGCTTGCGCTACCATCGGCTTATGAACTCCCGCCCTTTTCTCCTTCTCCTCGGATTGCTCTTCGCCTCCTGCGCCGCGCCCTCGCTCCCAACCGGAGAGCGACTCCCTCACCGGCCTCGGGGGAGCGGGCGGCGGCTCGAAGCTCTTATGCCGAGGCGCCGCGCGATCGCCCCGGCCTCGGGACACGCTGGGGTGAAAGGCGAAAGTCCGTCGTCGAAACGACAAGTTTCCGGCGTGCAACCCCGGCGGAGCCCCTGGCAAAGGCGGCGATCTTCTATAACGATCGCGCCGGGATCGAAGCGATGGCGGCGGCCTCACAACTGCGTCGAGCCTGGCCGGTGATCGCCGGGCCGGCTGCGAGTCTGGTCTCCGTCGCTCTGCGCGATCAAAACGGGCGTCTGCTCCCGGGGTTGATTGTGGGCGACCGCTGGTTCGTGGTCGGCGAGGAGGGGCGCCGCTACTCGATCGTCGTCCGCAACCGGAGCGACCTGCGGCTCGAAGTCGTCCTCTCGGTTGACGGCCTCGACGTGATCGATGGTCGCCCGGCTTCGGTCCGCAAACGCGGTTATGTGATTGCGCCCCGTCGTACCCTGGTGGTGGAAGGTTTTCGGCAAAGCACCGAGGCGGTGGCGGCCTTTCGTTTCAGTCCGGTGCGCGAGTCCTACGCCCAGGAAAAATACGGCAACACTCGCAACGTCGGAGTGATCGGCATCGCCATTTTCAATGAGCAGGGCACCTTTCCCTGGACCGATCGCGAAGTGCAAAAGCGGCTCAAGGCCAATCCATTTCCCGGCCGCTTCGCCACTCCGCCCTAGCGGCGTTTCTGACCGGGAGATGCCGCCGTAACGCAGCCGTCCCGGCTGTCGCGTCAGGCGGGCGTCTCGCCTGCCGGTTCTGCCTGCGGGCTGGAAGCCCGCGCGACGGGACAGGCGGGGACGCCTGTGTTACGTGGCGAGGAGCGCCCATTTGTGTATGGTTGGCCCTCGCCGATGCCGAAATTCTTCATCAAAACCTACGGCTGCCAGATGAACGAGCGCGACTCGGAACAGGTCGCGCGCTCGCTCCTCGATCGCGGCTATGAGGTGGCGGCGAACGAAGCGGAGGCCGATGTCGTGCTCCTCAATACCTGCAGTGTGCGCGACATGGCGGATCAAAAGGCGCTCGGCAAAATGGGCATGCTCGGCCGGATGGCGAAGGAACGCCCGGAGGCGGTCTTCGGATTTCTCGGCTGCATGGCGCAGGCCCGCGGGGCGGAGCTGCTCAAGCTCATGCCGCACCTCGATCTCGTCGTCGGGACGCAGAAATTTCATCGCGTGGCGGATTACGTGGCGGAGCTGGTCGAGAAAAAATGCTGTCCGGCGGATGGATGACCCTCGCTTTTCGATCGTCGATACCGAGGAGGAAGCCGGTTCGCAGGAGACGATTCGGGAGCACGCGCTGCGAGCGCGGCAGGCGACGGCTTTCGTTTCGATCATGCAGGGCTGCAACATGCATTGCACCTTTTGCATCGTGCCGCGGACGCGCGGTGCGGAACGGAGCCGCACGATCGGGGAGATCGTGAGGGAAGTGCGCGGGCTGGTGGAGCGCGGGGTGAAAGAGGTGACGCTTCTCGGCCAGATCGTGAATCTCTACGGCCGGCACGAATTCCCGAAGGTCGGCGGCAAAGGCCCCTTCGTGCAGTTGCTGGAAGCCGTCCACGAAGTCGACGGCCTCGAGCGGCTCCGCTTTACCTCACCGCACCCGATCGGATTTCGCGCCGATCTCATCGCGGCCCTGCGCGATCTGCCGAAACTTTGCGAGCACGTCCATCTCCCGCTCCAATCCGGCTCCGACCGGATCTTGAAAGCGATGCATCGCACCTACACGGCGGACAAATATCTCCGGCTCGTCGATCAGATTCGCGCGACCCAGAAGGAGATCGCCCTAACGACCGACATCATTGTCGGCTTCCCCGGCGAAACTGACGAAGATTACGAAAAGACGAGGGCCCTGGTGGAACGCGTCCAATTCGACAACGCTTTTGTCTTTCGCTACTCGCCCCGCCGCGAAACGCCCGCCGCGGAAATGAGCGGGCAGCTTGATGAGAAAGTGAAAGCAGCGCGCAACCAGGATCTGCTCTCGGTCGTGGATGCGGCCGCGCGCCGGGCCGGCGCCGGAATGATCGGGCGCACGGTCGAGATCCTTTGCGAAGGCCCGAGCAAGACGAATCGTGCTCGCCTCACTGGTCGGACACGCGGGAACAAGATCGTCGTTTTCGAAGGGAACGAGGCGGACGTCGGGCAGTTGCTCGACCTCAAGGTGACCCATTCGACCGGGTTCAGTCTCTCCGCCGTGAAAGGTGAGGCGGCGCCCGGTTGTGATTTCGCCGCGGCAGGAGAACTTCAGTCTCCCGTTCCGGTCACTTTATGATTTACAACCTTTCCCTGCATGCCGCTGGCCTGATCGCGGGCACCCTGCTTGTCCTGTTCAGCGTGGTTGCGCTCTTTTTGCCAGCCGGCGACATCCTGCCCCGGTTCCCTCGTTCCCGCACCGTCGGCGCGGCGTTGCTGACGATCGACCTGATCTGGAGTGTCTGGCTTCTCGCCACCATGGAGATGGGCGAATTCTCCAGTTTTCGCCGGCCGCTTCTCATTGTTTTGCCGATCGGGTTTATTCTCGTCTTACGCTTCGTGGATGAATTTCTGGCGGTGCGCGCGCTTGGCATTCTTTGCCTGCTCGCCGCTGAACCGCTCCTTGACGCCGCTTTCCTCCGTCCGGAAATGAGCCGACTGCTTGTCACCGTGCTGGCTTACGTGATGATCGTGAAAGGGCTCCTCTGGGTCACGATGCCGTATCTTCTGCGCGACCAGATTGACTGGAGCACGAGGAACCCCGGACGCTGGCGCCTTCTTTCCGGAATGGCGCTCGCCTATGGCGCGGCGATTCTGGCTTGCGCGGTCGTGGCGTATTGAGAAACCGGCGATGTTTTCGTGTCATCCTGAGCCGCGCAGACGGCGAAGGACCTCGCGGGTGGAATTAACGCCCTGCCCCTAACGAAAAAGCGCGAATTGCAATTGCGAGGTCCCTCGCCGCGCTGCGCCGGCTCGGGATGACAAATGGGGCCTCGCCGTCGAACCGCCAGCAAGCGTGAGCCGCATCCTCGTTATTCGCGGCGGCGCGATTGGTGACTTCATCCTTACGCTGCCCGCGATCCGGTTGCTGCGGGAGGCGTTTCCTTCCGCGCATCTCGAGATTCTCGGTTACAAACACATCGTCGCGCTCGCGGAAATGAGCGGTTATGCGGACGCGACGCGTTCGATCGAGTATGGACCGCTGGCCAGCTTCTTCAGCCGCGATGGGGAACTGGCGTCAGAGCTGGTCGACTACTTCGGCAGCTTTCAACAGGTCGTCAGTTATCTCTTCGATCCGGATCAGATTTTTGCCACCAACCTGAAGCGGGCCGGGGTGCGCAACTTCCTCGCGGGCCCGGGCAGGATGAACGACCAGGAACACGCCGCCCGGCAACTGGCGCGTCCGCTCGAGGCGCTCGCCTTGTATCTCGACGATCCGGCGGGGCGGATCGTGCCTAACGAACCGCGGGTGGTTGATTCGACCTGCTGCGCGATTCATCCCGGGAGCGGGAGCGAGAAGAAATGCTGGCCGCTGGAGCGTTTCGTCTCTTTGGCGGAATCGCTGCTGCAGGAAGGTCGACCGCTCCAGGGTGGGCTGGCTGGGTGGGGCGAGACTCTGTCGAGCCGGAGGGTGCGCAGGGATTGCAGCCCGATCCACCCTGGCTCGACGGAGTCTCGCCCCACCAATTCTCGCCCCACCAATTACCTGCCGCCGCTCCTGCAAAAGAGTGAAAAGCGGAAGCTCCTGCTCATTGGAGGCGAAGCGGATGAAAAGCGCCTGGCCGAGCTGGAGCGCCTTTTGCCTAACGATCGGATCAGCGTGGCGAGGAACCTGCCTCTCCCGGCGCTGGCGAATCGGTTGCAGAACTGCGGGATATTTATCGGTCACGACAGCGGGATCTCGCATCTCGCCGCCGCGGTCGGAACGCCTTCGCTGCTCCTCTTTGGCCCGACCGATCCGGCCATCTGGGCGCCGCAGAATCCGCAGGTGCGCGTTTTGCGTTCGGCCGACCTGACGATGGCAGGGATCGAAGCTTCCGGAAGTGTGGGCGGCGCTGTCCTAGGAGCTGATGCGCATCGGCATCAGGACGTAGAGGAACGGGCTCTGGATCTTGATCACGCCCGGGCTCATCTCGTCGATCAGGTCGAGAAAGATTTCGTCCTCGGTCAGGTTGCGGAGCGGCGCCATCAGAAACTCGGGATTGAAGGCGATGGAAAATTCACGGCCTTTGTAGACGACGGGGAGCGATTCCTTGGCTTCGCCGACTTCCGGCGTGTTGGCCGTGATGTCGATGTTGTTCTTGGTGAAGTTGAGCTTGATCGAATTCGACTTGTCGCTCGCGAGGAGCGAGACGCGGCGGAGGGAATTAAGGAAAGTCTCGCGCTCGAGGGTGACGCGTTCTTTCATTTCCCCGGGGATGACCTGCTTGTAGTTCGGATAATTGCCCTCGATCAATTTCGAAACGAGCAGCGTGTTGTTGAGATCGAACGCGATCTGTCCCGCGCCGACACTGACCCGGACATCGCCTTCATCGGTCAGAAGGCGCTGCAACTCGGTTACCGCTTTGGTCGGGACGATGATGTCCGCTTCGTGGCTGCGCGGAAATTCGAGATCGATGTCGAGCATGGCGAGCCGGCGGCCATCGGTCGCGACGAGAGTGAGTTTGTTATCCTTGAAACTGAAGAGGACGCCATTGAGAACATAGCGCGTCTCATCGGTCGAGATGGCGTAGGAAGTCTTGCGCAAGCCGTCGCGCAGGTCCTTTTGCTTGATGGTGACGACTTTCGATTCGTCGAACTTGGGCAGCGGCGGGAATTCCTCCTCGGGCAGGCCGAGGATTTTGAAAAAGCTTTGTCCGCTGCGAATGGAAGCGGCGTTTTTTCCATCGATATCGAACGAGATCTCGCTCGAGGGCAACTCGCGGATGATGGTGAAAAGACGCCGCGCCGGGAGGGTGGTGGCGCCTCCCTTTTCCACGTCCGCTTCGAAACTGCCGCGCACTCCGACATCGAGGTCGGTCGTGGTCAGGCTGATTTCATTGCCGTCGGCCTGGAGGAGGACGTTAGAAAGAATCGGCAGGGTGGTGCGGGTGCTGACGACGTTCTGAACCTGTTGCAGACATTCGAGGAGCTTCTCTTTCGTAACGCTAAATTTCATGAAGACGGATAGGAGTCGTTAAGATGTAAGGCTTTCGATTTTATCCGGCAACCGCAATCTCGCATCGAGAGCGAGGGGACTTTGATTGTTTTGAGAGCGCGTCCGCGCCCTCTCATCCTGAGCGCGGCGATGGACCTCACAAGAAGCGCCGGGCCGAGTTCGGGAGATTGTTCGCTGCGCACACAATGACAAAGTGGCCTAGCGCTGCAGCGCGCTGTCGATGAACGAGATCGTCTGGCGAATTTTATCCTGCTCCTTCATCCGCTTCTTCACCAGCTTGCAGGCGTGCAGGACGGTGCCGTGATCGCGCCCGCCGAAGGCTTCGCCGATTTCGTTCAGCGAAGCCTTGGTCAGCTCGCGTGCCAGATACATCGCGATCTGGCGCGGAAAGGCAATGTTGGCCGGACGGCGTTTGCTCGTCATGTCGGCCAGGCGCACGTCGAAGTGCTCGGCCACGCGGCGCTGGATCTGGTCGATCGTGACCGCACGGCGAGCTTCTTCCTGCAGAATATCCTTGAGCAAATGCTCCACCACTTCGTGGGTCAGCTCCTTGCCGCTAAGGGAAGCGAATGAGGCCACCCGCATGAGCGCGCCCTCCAGCCGGCGGACGTTAGTTTTGATCCGCGTGGCCAGGAAATCGAAAATCTCGTCGGCCAATTTGATTTTCAGGGTGCGCGCTTTCTTGCGCAGGATGGCCATGCGCGTTTCGACGTCGGGCGGTTGCAGCTCGGCCGTCAGGCCCCATTCGAAACGCGAGACGAGGCGATGTTCGAGGTTGGCGATTTCCGAGGCCGGCCGGTCGCTTGAGAGAACGATCTGCTTATGGCCGTCGAAGAGGGTATTGAAGGTGTGGAAGAATTCCTCCTGGGAACGCTCCTTGCCGCCGAGGAAATGGATGTCGTCGATCAGGAGGAGATCGGCCTGGCGATAGCGCTTGCGGAATTTGACAAGGTTGTTGTGCTGGATGGCGTCGATGAACTCGTTGATGAACAACTCGCTCGAGAGATACATCACGCGGGTGGCCTTG
Source organism: uncultured Verrucomicrobiae bacterium (assembly GCA_963772915.1). GTDB lineage: Bacteria > Verrucomicrobiota > Verrucomicrobiia > Chthoniobacterales > UBA10450 > Palsa-1392. Next base: position 340,015 of record CAVYZI010000004.1, on the reverse strand, counting down.
CCCCGGGCGCCGATGTACTGGCCGATCGCCTGCATGAGGTGCGTCTTGCCCAGCCCGACCCCGCCGTAGATGAAGAGCGGGTTGTAGGTTTTGGCCGGCGATTGCGCGACCGCGAGACTGGCGGCATGGGCGATCTCATTGTTAGGCCCGACGACAAAAGATTCGAAAGTGTTGCGCGGATTCAGCCCCGGCGTCTTGTTCGCGCGCCCGGCCGCGCTTTGCGCTTTAACCGAGATGCCCGGGTCAGGTTCGGCGGCATCGGAGCCGGACGAGGTATCGACCGCACAGACGAACTTGACCGCGCGCGGCCCGCCGCAGACGGAGGCGATGGCCGACTGCAAAGCCGGCATGTGATTACTCTCGATCCAAAATTGATAAATGTTGTTCGGGACGAGGAGCGTGATCTCATCCGCGGTCGCGCCGGTCAATTTTACGGCGGAAAACCAGCGCTTGAAAGTATCGGCGCTGACCTGTGGTTTAAGAGCGGCAGAAAGCTTCGTCCACAACTGGGCACACTTCTCGTCCATGGCGACTTGTTAACAGCGTTAAATAACGCCGGGAACGACTGCGGACGAAGGGATGAGGTGGGAAAGAGCCGGGCGCAGGAGAAGGCAGGGGTGAGCGTTTTTTGCCTTCGGCGATAAAAAAATTTGCTGCAAAAGCCCGTTATACGAGGGAAAAGGCAAAATTGCTCCGTTGCGCGGGGTCGGTCTCAGCGCGGGGGAAACCGCCACAGAGCCAAGGTTAAAATAATCATCTTTTCTCTTCATACTCTCGACTCCGTTCCAAGGGCTAAGCTTATTCACATCTTGTTCACACCCGGTATCTGCGCTCCCGGCCAGCGGCTTCAGATTAGAAACCGGGATTCCACCTCACAAGAAAAAACCGGAACTTTATTTTGCCTCGCTCAAGAAAAAAATCTTGACGCTAAAACGACTCTGGCAGGGTCGCCGCTTACGCAGGTGCAGAACTTTTTTGTTCGTTAGGCGAAAGCGCCTGGGGCGCGTTTCGGGCGGATTTTTTCGGAAACGCGGCCGAATTTTTCGGGCCCGAAAACGTTCGCGAAGCACTCGATTTGCCCGAAATTCGGTAATTGAATGCGGATGAGTGAACGGAAAAAAAATGGGACCATGGGATCCGTGACGCTCGCGGCCGTAGTGGTTGGTTGCTCGTTTCTGCTCGGCGCCTGCCTGACTGCACCCCCGCCCGGACCGCCCGTTACGCATGTGGTCTTGATGTGGCTTAAGCACCCGGGGGATGCATCCGATCGCGCGCGACTCATCCACGCCGCGCATTCGCTCCGCATGATGCCGGGCGTCTTGCGCGTCCAAACCGGCCGGGCCGTGCCGCCGATCGGCCCGCACGCGCCGCGGGATTTTGATCTCGGGGTGGTCGTGACTTTTCGCGACCGCGCCGCCTTGAGTCGATATGAGAGGGACCCGCGCCATTCCGCGGCGCTGGAGCGTTATTTGCGCCCGCTCGTCCGGCGTTATCGAGGTTTACAACTTGAGTGATCGTTAGGCAGCGATGCGCTTCTTCCTCGCCACCCTGGCCGCTCTTCTTTTCTCGGTTGTTTTCGCTGGTGCGGATGAGATTCCGCCCCCTTTCGGTTTTCGCTGGAACGATTCCGCCGGCCGGGTGGAAAAGGTCCTGAAGGGCGCGAAAGCAAAAATCGTCGACCGCGAGGATGGCAAGGGAGGACAGACGATCTGGACGGTCGAGGGTCTGATCCATCCCGGGCTGAAGCGGACGCTCTTTACCTTCAAGAGCGGCGCGCTTACCCAGGTCGAGCTGCAATACGAGTATCCCGATTGGACCCTCGAGCATTACAACAGCCGAATGGGCGAGGTCCGGCGTTATTTCGACGCCAAGTACGGCACCGGGCGCCTCATTTCGCGTTCGCGCGATAACGACACCGACGTCATTCAAACGCTCGTCGGCTATCAGTGGGTGATCGGGAAATCCGCCCTCGAGCTCTTTTATTTCTCGGCCCAGAAAGAGCCGAACGTCTATCGCAACATCACGGTGACGTATAAGGAGATTTGAGACGTTAAAGGATTCAAGCGGCGAGAACCAAGCCGCTTCAACCCTTCAGCGCCACCGTCTCCCTCTGCATCCGCTTCAACCGGCTGCGCAGCGCCACCTTCGTCGCCGCGCTCATCCGATCGATGAAAAGGATGCCGTTGAGGTGATCGACCTCGTGTTGCAAAGCGCGCGCCAGCAGCCCAGTCGTCTCGATCTCGAGCGGCTCGCCCTCCAGCGTCTGCGCACGGGCCGACGACCGAAATCGCGCGCCGAATGTCGCCTGTGATTTCGGGAAAGCTCAGGCAGCCTTCCACCGCCACGTCCGTTTCTTTACCCAGCGCCAGCTCGGGATTGAGCAGGACCAGCGGCATCGACGTCTTTCGGGTCCACCTCGGCGCCGTTCAGCTTCAAGCGTGCTCGTCTGATCCTCCGCGCCGGCCACGTCGATCACCGTCAGTTGGAGCGCTAAACCGACCTGCTGCGCGGCCAGGCCGACGCCGTTGGCCTCGTGCATCGTCTCGATCATGTTCGCGGCCAGCTCGCGGAGGCGCGCGTCGACCTGCTCGATCCGCTTTCCTTTGGCGCGCAAGACCGGATCGCCGTAACGGACGATCGGCAACTTCATTTCGGCGGCGCCTGGGTGAAGGCCGGCAGGTTGCGCACCCCGGCGAGTTTCAACGCGTCCATCACCTTGATGATGATGCCGAAGGACGCTTTCTCGTCCGCTTTCAAGACGAACGAGCTTTTGCGCGCGGGCGGCAGATTCTCGATCGCCTCCTGCAATTCATCCACCGCGATCGGTTTGCCATCGAGCTTGAGCGCATCCTCGGCATCCACGCTCACCATCGCGTGCTCGGCTTCGGCCGGTTTCGCGGTCGAGGTTTTCGATTCCGGCAGATTGATCTGCACTTCCGGCTGATCCTTTTTGAAGGTGGTCGAGACGACGAAAAAGATGAGGAGAATCGTCAGGATATCGACGAGCGAGACGATGATGATCGAGGGCGCGCGGCGTTTCCGGACGGCGAACTTCATGGGCGACGATCCCGGCGACTCGTTAGGTTAACGGCGTCGCCGCGTGCGACATGGCGGGCGCCTGGACCGTGGGGGTGACGCGGAGCGACGGGCCCTCCGGGAGGCGCCCGTAGTAGCATTTGCTGATTAATTCCACGACCAGGGTCTCCATCTCGACCGACATCACTTCGACCTTCTTCGAGAAATAACTGAAGGCGATCAGGGTGGGGACGGCGATGGACAAGCCAAAAACGGTGGCGTTGAGCGCCTCGGCGATGCCGAGGGCAATCGCTTTCGTGTCGGCCGCGCCGGTCGCGAGGCCGAGATGGGAAAAAACGTGCACCAGGCCGGAGACGGCGCCGATCAGGCCTAACAATGGCGCGATCCCGGTGATGATCTCGAGCACGATCAGGCCGCTTTCTCGAGGATGACCATCTCGTGCCGGGCGCGGGTCTCGACCGCCTCGATATTTTCCGAGCGGGGCGCGCGCAGATGCTGCAGGGCGACCCGCGCGATGCGGGCGAGCGAGGAATCGTCCTCGCGCACGATGCGCGCCAGGCGCTCCGGATTGCCGCCGGGCGAGAGGCGCTCGATCTCGCTTTCGATCACGAGCGGGAGCACGTTTTTTCGGCGCAAAGCGATGGTGCGCAAAATGATCACGGTCAAGGCGACGATCGAGCAGATGAGCAGCGGCCACATGAAAAGCCCGCCTCGAATGAGGAACTCGATGACGGATTGGAAGGGATTGGTGGCTTCAGCCAAAAACAGTGCGGTCATCGGTTGGCGAAAATCGTGAAGGATTCCTCCATTGTAAAGCGGCCTTCGGGCAGGAGTGGCGAGGAGGTCCTCGGGTATCGGCGGGAACTTCGTCTCCTGAATCGAGCGGAGCGCGATGCTGGCCGAGGCCTCATTGGCCGTGTTTTCCGTCATGCGCAGATTTTGCACGCTGCCATCGGCCATGATCTCAAAAGTGACTGCAGTCGTCCCGATGCTGATCAGGTCCACCTTGGCCGCGGTGTAATGATACCAGCGGGACCCGATGGCATCTTCGAGCAGCTTTTTGTAACGGCCCGCGGGTGTCCCAACGGCATTGACGGCGGATCGGCCGCGGTTGCTGATTCCGCCGCGGATGAGGGTTTTCTGCTGCAAATCGCGATAGGCCGAGGCCGGAGTCGGCGGAGTGTTGGTCGGTTCAGGCGTCGGGGTAGGGGTGGCGGTCGGAGTGGGAATCTCCGCCTTCTCCTCCGTCTCGGCCGGTGAAGGAATCGGCGAGGGAGTCTGCGTGAGGAGAGCGAGTTGGCTCGGCTCCGGCGTCGGAGCAGTGGGCGGCACGGTCTCGTTAGGCGTGGGTTGTTTCTCCGGCGGCGCAGTCGGGCTTGGGGTGGGTTGCGGAGTGGCACCGCCGCTGGCGAAAGAATTCGCGTGGTCCTCCAAGTTCATGAAAGGCCGTTCTTTGCCCTCCTGGCCGGGCAATTCATTCTCGGTCGTGGCCGCTTTCTCCGCTGCTGCGATCGAGTTTTCGTTCGCCTCGAACGTTTTCTTCTTCGGCGCTACGACCGATTTGCGCGCCGGGTCGACCGTCACCATCGGAGCGTTTTTCGGAACCAGCGGTGGCGGCGTTGGCGTCGCCATTTGCACGATCGTCAGTTGCGGAACCTGCTCCTCCTCGAGCGGAATCTCGGGTTGCCCGCCGCCAAACGCCGCCAAAGAAAGGCCGATGAGCAGATGCAGTGCGATCGAGGCGAGCACTGCCCACCACACTTTGCGCCGTTCTCGATTGGGTCCCGTCATGGCTGCGCCGCCCGGGGAGAGGAGCGCGCGTTAGCGAGCGCGCGGATTGGGGCGGCGGATGATTTTTTCAGGGGCAAAATTATCTCACCTCGACCGCGGTGACAACCGGCGCGGCGTGGTCTTGCGCGCATGGTGGAAAAGATATTGCTGAGCGTAGCCGCCGTGCTCGCCGAAATGCCGGGCCGCGAACTCGCGCAATTGCCCCGTCGTCAGCTTGCGCCGGCGCGGGAAATATTTCTCGCGCAGGACGCGCTCGATCCAGACGTCGATCGGAAAAGCGCGCAACCGTTCGTAGGCGAAAAGCATGACGCAGTTCGCCACCTTGGCCCCGACCCCGGGCAGCTCGCAGAGCCGGGCGCGCAGTTCGTCGTCCGGCAGAGCGCGCCAGCCTGATCGAGATCGGCTTCCCCGCTGGCTGACCAGTTGCGCGGTGGCGAGGAGATTCTTCGCCCGATAACCAAGCGCGCAGTCGCGCAACTCTTCCTCCGTCGGCCGCGCGAGTCGGCCGGCGGTCGGGAAAGCATAGACGTGAGTCCCGCCTATCCCGATCCGGCGTCCAAACCGCTGGCGCAGCGCCGCCGACATCTGCCGGATGTGCGCCACCTGTTTCATCGAGGAAGTGATGAAGGTGGCGAGACATTCCCAGCGCGGCTGACGAATGATGCGCAACCCGCGGCAAAACGCGGCCGCGGCCTGCATCGCTGGATCGTCAGGCAGCGAGGCGCAGATCTCCGCCAGCGGATGATCGAGCGCAAAATAGCGCGCCACCGGGAGCGCACGCGCCTCGCCTCCGCTGCACTTTCAGGACGTCCCCGCGTTGCTCCACGTAAACCGCCCGTTCTCCGATCGCCCCGACAAACCCCGCGCCTGACGATTCCCAATGAAACGTCTGCCCCGAATCGAGGGTCAGGGCGAGATCAAAATCCGGCGCCGGAATTTCCATTGCCCATACAATAGCATTTGCGCGCGGCGCGAATTCTGGCAGCAAACAACCCGTGGATGCGCGTCTGCTGATCGATTCCGGAGTCCTCTTCCTCTATTTTTTCATCATCATCTTCATCGGCCTCTACATGGGCCGGAAGGAGGATAACCTCGAAGATTTCGCCCTCGGCGGCCGGCGCATCCCGTGGTGGGCGGTGCTCGCTTCCATCATCGCGGCTGAAACCAGCGCCGGCACCTTTTTCGGCACGCCGGGCGAAGGTTTTGCCCTCCGCAACTACACCTACCTCCAGCTCGCCCTCGGCACGATCATCGCCCGCATTTTCGTCAGCTACATCTTCATCAAGCCCTACTACGACTACAAAGTCTTCTCGATTTACGAATACCTGACCGCGCGCTTCGGCACCCGGACGAAAAACGCCGCTTCCGCCGTTTTCATGATCACGCGCCTGCTCGCTTCCGGGGCGCGGCTTTACGTCGGCGCGATCGCGCTCGCGCTCGCCTACGAAATGATCAGCGGGGTGCGGCCGAACGCCGATGCAGACCCTCTGGATTTACGTCCTGTCGACGATCGCGATCGTCATTCTGACCGCCGATCTACACCACGTTAGGCGGAATCAAGGCCGTCATCTGGACTGATGTCATCCAGGCTTCGATCATGTTCGGCAGCGCGCTCGTTGCGGTTGGGCTGCTTTACTTTTCCATTCCCGGCGGCTGGAATGAAATCGTCGCGCGCACCGGCGGCTTCCACCTGCACGACTTCTTCACCACCGGGCTCGACCCGGCGAAACATGGCTGGCAAAAAATCGTCGGCATGTTTGGAATCGAATACACCATTTTTGCCGGCCTTTTCGGCGCGACCTTTATCACCATGGGCACGCACGGGACCGACCAGGACATGGTGCAACGGATGCTGACCGCGCCCGACATTCGGCGGAGCCGGCGCTCGCTTATTCTCTCCGGGCTGGCCGACATCCCGATCGCCTTCACTTTTCTCACCATCGGCGTGCTGCTCTGGGTCTACTACCAGGCGCACCCGGATCCGACCCTTTCGAAAACGCCTAACGAGACCTTCTGCCACTACATCCTCTATCAGATGCCGGTCGGACTGCGCGGGCTGCTCATTGCCGGCATCTTCGCGACCACGATGGGTTCGCTCAGCACCGCCCTGAACGCGCTCGCGACCAGTTTTACGCGCGACTGGTATCAGCCCTACATCAACCCCGGCGCGTCCGAAGCACCAAAGTCTGCGCGCCGTCCGCTGGGCGACGGTCGGCTTTGCCATCCTCATGATCGTGGTCGCCTCCGCCACTTCCTATTGCGTGATCGTTCTGCCTAACGTTCGCATCATCCCGATCGCGCTCGGCATCTTTGGTTACACCTACGGCTCGTTGCTCGGGATTTTCTTCTGCGGAATGCTCACGAAACGGCGCGGACGCGACTGGAGCAACCCGCTCGCCATGATCGCCGGTTTCCTTTTTGTCGCGCTGATCAGCAATTTGCCTAACGAGATCGCGCGCATCTTCGGGACCAGGCTTTACACCCCGCCGCCCTGGCTTCCGATCATGGAATTCCCCTGGTGGATTCTCTGCGGAACGGTCGTCACTTTCCTGGTGGCCATCCTGTTCCGAACAAGCGAAGCGCAACTGGCTCTGAATCGCCACGGCGCGACCGCTTCAACGCGTTAGATCTGCATGTAGGGCGTGCCATTTTGGCCGGCCGGGCGTTTTACCCGGCGGCGACGCCTTCTCCCCGGCGGCGAAAATCGCCGCCCTACATGCTTGCCGTGTCGTCGTTGGTTTTCATAGCGTGGCGCCCTGGCTCGGCCCCCGCGCATCCCGATGCTGCTGCCGCTCGACTAGACGGTTACTTATTTCATCACGATCTGCGTTGTTAATCGCCGTCCGACCTTGAACAATCCGGAGGTCTTCGGCGCCATCCTCAAGTTCTGCGATCTGCACGAAGAGTGGCAGACCCTGGCGGCGGTCGTCATGCCCGACCACATGCATGCGCTCGTTAGGCCATTGGCCAGTCGCGATGCGAAAGTGACGCAATACTCAGCCGGTTTAAAACGCTTCGTTCGACGAGAAACCAAAGCGGCGTGGAAGTGGCAGGACGGCGTTTTCGATCGGTTGCTGCGGCGAAACGAATTCGCCGAATCGAAATGGATCTACATGCGAGAGAATCCCGTCCGCGCTGGTTTGGTGAGGCGCTGGGAAGATTGGCCGTACGCCATCGGGTATCACGTGTAGGGCGTGCCATCTTGGCCGCCTTTGAGGATTCGCTCCTGTCCGATAAACAAGCCAAACCCCGGGCGGCCAAGATGGCGCGCCCTACATTTCCGCGAGCCGGATTCGCAGCTCGCGCAACTGCCGTGAATCGACGTCGGCTGGCGATTGCGACATGAGGTCCTGGCCGCGGTTGTTTTTCGGGAAAGCCATCACCTCGCGGATCGAATGCTCGCCGCAGATGAGCATGACGAGCCGGTCGAGGCCGAGCGCGATCCCGCCATGCGGCGGCGCGCCCAGGCGAAAGGCACGGAGCAAATGGCCAAACTGATCTGCTGGTCTTCCTCGCTCACGCCGAGAACGGCGAACATTTTCGCCTGCAACTCCGGCTCGTGAATCCGGATGCTGCCGCCGCCGATCTCGACACCGTTGAGAACGACGTCGTAAGCCTCGGCGCGCATTTCGCCGTAGCGCTTTTCGTCGAGCAACGGCGAGATCGTCGGCATGCGGGCGGGTGAAGGGATGATGGACCGCGTTCCACTTGTTTTCCGTGGCGTCGAATTGGAGGAGCGGGAAATCCGTCACCCAAAGAAAATCGAGCTGTTCGGAGCCTTTCGTTAGGCCCTGGATCTCGGCGACCCGCAGGCGCAGGCGGCCGAGCACTTCGCAGGCGATGTCCCATTTGTCGGAGCCGAAGAAAACGAGGTCGCCTTCCTCGAGCCCGAGCTTGGTTTGGAGCGCCTTCTTTTCCGCCTCGGAGAAGAATTTCACGATCGGCGATTTCCATTCGCCGTTTTCGATCTTGATGAAGGCGAGTCCTTTGGCGCCGAAGTTTTTCGCGATCGCGGTCATCTCGTCGACCTGGCCGATGGTGATGCCGGCAAATCCTTTGGCGTTGATCGCTTTCACCACTCCGCCGCCTTCGATGATGCTGCGGAAAAGTTTGAAACCGCTTTCGCGAAATTCTTCCGTGAAATCGACCAGCTGCATCGCGAAACGGCGGTCGGGCTTGTCGCTCCCGAAGGTGCCGACCGCTTCGCGATAGGTGAGGCGCGGAAAGGGCGTGGGAATGTCGATCCCGCGCGCGGCTTTGAAGATGGAAGCAAGCATGCCCTCGGTCAGGGCGTAGATATCATCCGGCCTAACGAAGGAGGCTTCGATGTCGATCTGGGTAAATTCCGGCTGACGATCGGCGCGCAGATCTTCGTCGCGGAAACACTTTGCGATCTGAAAATATTTTTCCACTCCGCCGACCATGAGGAGCTGCTTGTATTGCTGCGGCGCCTGCGGGAGGGCGTAAAATTTGCCCGGCAAAATGCGGCTCGGGACGAGGAAATCGCGCGCCCCTTCCGGCGTGCTCTTGGAAAGAATCGGCGTCTCGATTTCGAGAAAACCCTGATCGTCGAGGTAATCGCGGGTCGCTTTTGCGACCCGGTGGCGGAGGCGCAGGTTGCGCGTGAGCTGCGGACGGCGCAGATCGAAATAACGATAGGTCAGGCGCAGATCTTCGTTGCTGACCTCGGCGTCGAGCGGGAAAGGGAGCGCTTCGGCATGATTCAGGATCGTTAGGCGCGCGGGCAGGACTTCAATCTCGCCGGTGGCGAGTTTCGGATTTTCCGTCCCGGGCAGGCGGGGCGCAACGCGGCCTTCCACCTGGATGACGTCTTCATCTTTTAAGTGATGCGCAGCCTTTGCCACCTCGGCATTTTCCTCCGGGCGAAAGACGACCTGGGTGAGGCCTTCGCGATCGCGCAGGTCGATGAAGATGACGCCGCCGTGGTCGCGCCGGGAATGGACCCAGCCGGCGAGTTTGACCTGTTCGCCGATGTTGGCGGCGCGGAGGGCGTTGCAGTGGTGAGTTCGATACATGATGGCGAGCCGTCAGTTTGGGCGAAGGGGAGAAAGGCGCAAGTTGGATCCCAAGGCGGGCTGGAGGTCGTTCGTGAGATCCTTGGCCGCGCTTCGCCGACTCAGGATGACAACGTTTGTTGAACGCGCGTGAGCAATTCCTCGTTAGGCACGAGCACTTCTTCGCGGGTGGCGAGCGTTTTCATTTTCACCGCCGGCCATTCGTCGCCGTAGAGGAGAGTGATCTGCGCGCCCATGGCCTCGGCGGTTTGGAATTGTTTGCCGACCTTGGCCGGAGCCAGCGGGTAATCGACGCGCCAGCCGGCGTCGCGCAGCTGTTGGAGTTGTCGGACCGCCTCCGCGCGGCGTTCCTCCTTCGCCACGACGAGGTAAATATCGAGCGCGCTCTGCCTGACTCACGACTTCGGTCAGTCGGGCAAAGACTTCAGGCGTCTGCTTGATCAACTCGCCGAGGACGACGTCGCCCATTGCGAAACCGACCGCGGGAAGCGAGACCGCGCCGTCGCTCAGCTGGGCAATGAGGTTGTCGTAGCGGCCACCGCCGGCAATCGCGCGCAGCTCTCCGGCGCGATCGAAGACCTCGAAGACCACGCCCGTGTAGTAGGCGAGACCGCGCACGATCGAGAGGTCGATCTTGACATACTCGGCCAGGCCGCGCTGCTCGAGCTGCCCGACGAGTTCCTCGAGCTTTTCGCTTCGGCCCCCGCCGTCGAGCACCTCAAAAACCGGTCCGGCGAGAGAGCCAAGGCGCTCGGCGGTTTTCTCGCGCGGCTCGCGTTCGCTCTTGTCGATCACCTGGAGGAGTTCGCTCCAGCGATCGTCAGGCACGTCTTGGGCGCGGAGGAGGTCGGTCCAAAACTCGCGGTCGCTCAGCCTAACGACAAAGTCTTTGGCGGTGAAACCGAAGGCGCGCAGCGAGATCGATCGCGAGCGCGACGAGCTCGACATCGGCCGCTGGCGAGGGATCGCCGATCAGGTCGCAATTGAGCTGGAAATGTTCGCGCAGCCGGCCGCGCTGCTGTTTTTCGTAGCGGAAACATTGCGGGATGGAGAACCACTTGAGCGGTTTGCGAAATTCTCGCTCATGCGCCGCCACGACCCGGGCGAGGGTGGGAGTGAGCTCCGGACGGAGCGCGACTTCGCGGTCGCCTTTGTCGGTGAAATTAAAAAGCTGGGCGACGATTTCGGGGCCGCTTTTTTTTCGGTAAAGCTCGGTCGGCTCGAGGATCGGGCCGTCCCATTCGATAAAGCCATAGCCGCGACAGACTTCGCGCCAGCGCGCGAAAATGGCGTTCCGAAAAGCGCAATCGTCGGGCAAAAAATCTCGAAAACCGGGAAGTGGTTGCATCGGTGCAGGATAGGTCTTGTCGTTAGGCGAACGAGGCAACCGCGCCCCCCCAGATTTACGAATCTCAGGTGAATAAAGAACGGTTGGAATAAGTCGGACAGTAAGCACGACGGAGATCATCCGTTCAACCAAACCAAAGGACAAACATGAAACAAAACACATTCACAAAATTGTTGGCTGCCGGAGCCGCTTGCGCCCTCGCGTTGGGCACGGCTCTCGCGCAGGAATCAAGCACCACCACCAGTGTCACAACTGGTGGCGCAGGCGTCAGCGCCGAGCACGACGACGAGCACGATGGACGGGACGGGAACGATCACCGCCTTCACGCCAAGCTCCGATTTCATCACCTTCCGCACAGAGGCGAACGCGGAGCCGGTGAAGTATTACTTCACCAAGCAGACGACAGTGGTCGACCCGGAAGGCAACACAGTCGAGCTGTCGATGCTGCGGCCCGACATGCCGGTGCACTACACCTACATGAAGGAAGGCGATCGGATGGTCATCACCAAAGTGACGTTGGAAAAGCCGGTCTCCTATTACAAGAAGACTACGACCACGACGACGACGACCAACCCCTAACGAGTCGGAGTTGACGAGAGGCTGTTAACTGGGGAGCGCCCGCGGACCGTGTGTCCGCGGGCGTTTTCTTTAGGTTGATCGGATATTTTTGGTGGGGCGAGACTCCGTCGAGCCTGCGAGAAATCATGTCCGGGCTCGACGGAGTCTCGCCCCAGCAGAAACCGGAACGTCACTTTAATCTTCGTAGCCGTTGGGGAACTTCTGGTGCCAGCGCCAGGCGCTTTGGATGATGGCGCGGAGGTCCTCAAACTGCGGCTTCCAACCCAGCTCGCCTTTGATTTTGTCGGAAGCGGCAATAAGACGTGGCGGATCACCGGGGCGGCGCGGCTTTTCGACCACGGGAATTTCTTTGCCAGTGACTTCGCGGCAAACCTCGATCACTTCGCGCACGCTCGCCCCGCCCCCGGTGCCGAGATTGTAGAACGCGCTCTCTTTTGCGCCGAGAGCGAGGATGTGGGCGCGGGAAAGATCGAGGATGTGGATGTAGTCGCGAATGCAGGTGCCATCCGGCGTCTCGTAATCTGTCCCGTAAATCTCGACCTGCGGTTTTTGGCCGAGGGCGACCTTGAGGACGTTGGGGATGAGATGGGTTTCGCAGCGATGATCTTCGCCGAATTTCTCCGTCGCGCCGGCGGCGTTGAAATAGCGGAGGGAGACGAACTTGAGCCCGTGGATCTCGATCGTACCAGCGCAGGATCTTCTCGAACATGAGCTTTGATTCGCCGTAGGGATTGATTGGGCGCTGGGGAAGCGTTTCGTCGATCGGCACTCGCTCCGGCGGTCCGAAAGTGGCGCAGGTGGAGGAGAAAACGAACCGGCGACACATCGGCCTCGAGCATCGCGTCGAGGAGATTGATCCCGGCAGCAGACGTTGTTGCGAAAATACTTGGACGGGTTCTGCATCGACTCGCCGACGAGCGCATTGGCGGCGAAATGCATGACCGCTTCGGGCCTTGATTCCTGGAGCGCACGGTTGATTTCCTCCCGCCGGGAAAGATCGCCGCCGATGAAGGCCGCCCGTTCGTCGACCGCGCGGCGATGACCTTCGGTCAGGTTATCGAAGACGATGACCTCATGGCCTTCATCGAGGAGCAGCTCGACGCAAATGCTTCCGATATAGCCCGCCCCGCCGACGACAAAGATTTTCATCCGCGGAAGGTGCGGTGGGCCGCGCCGCTGTCAAAAGAAAGTCCGGCTAGAACTGGCGAAAATCTGGTCGGCCCTCTTTGGAGAGGGCGAGGATCATTTTCCGGACGCGGGGATTCTTCTTGCGCGGGGCGAGGACCTTGAGGCTCTCTTGCTTGGAGCCCCACTTGATGACGTCGATGTCGACCCGGCGCACGCCCCACTTATTCATGGCAAGGCGGTTTGTTTTGTAGAGGTCGATCGTGCCGGTGCCGACGAGGGCGCTCCCGTAATCGTCGATCTGGAAGACTTCGTCGGTGCCGACGATGCGGAATTTGGTCCCGAGCGGCCAGCGCGACCAATCGGCCGCGGCGCTCTTCACGTTTTTGCCGGAAAGGCGGGTGCCAATGGCGTTCCGCCGGCCGCCGGCCTCGGTGTGGGTGTAGGCGGTGGTGCGCACTGCGCAGACGCGTTTCGTCGCGCCGGTCGAGGTGGCGGTGGTTTTCGGTTGGCTGGCGCAACTGACGCCGAGGACGGCAAACGCGCTCACTAATGTCAGTCTCAGGAGTTTTGTCATTTCGGCTAAGGCGCCTGCTTAGCGGTTGAAGCGGGAGATGGCAAGCGATAATTTCGGAGCCGGAATCATGCCGATCACCGCTGCTGGCCGCGCCGCCATAGCCCAAAATGTGGTGCTCGACGGGCGGCTTGCCCTTTTTCATGAGGTGGAGCGCTGGCTCGCGGTGGCCGATTTGCACTTCGGCTACGAGCTGAGCCAGCGGGCCGCCGGCCGGTTGATGCCGCTCTGGGGCATGGCTTCGATCGGGGAACGGCTGACCGAGTTACTGGAGGAATATCAGCCCCGCCGTCTGATCATCGCGGGCGACTTGGTGCACGACGGGGCGGCGGCGGTGGCGGCCGCGCGACTGCTGGCGCGGCTCGGAGAGCGTTGCGAGGTGATCGCGCTGGCCGGGAATCACGACCGGCATCTCGGGCCGGCGCTCGACTTTTTGCCGCGCTGGGAGACGCCGGATTTCGTCTTTCAACATGGACATTGCGAAGTCGATGCGCCGGGACGGATTCGGATCATCGGTCATCATCACCCGGCGGCGAGCGTCCGCGATGGGGCGGGTTTGCGCCTCAAGCTGCCGGCTTTCGTGCAGGAAAAGAGCCGCTGGATTTTGCCGGCGTTTTCGCCTTGGGCGGGCGGTGTGACCTGGCCGGAGGACGGCGAGAGCCGGATCTGGCTTTGCACCCCGGGGCGGGTGTTGTGCCTGTAGACGTTTCGCTGTGCGAAACGCAGGGGTGGGGGCTGCTGGCAGAGTCAGTCTCGCGCTTCCCACAGGGAAGCATCCACAGGCCGCTTAGCCGGCCGCCAGCTCAGTCGTGCAATGCGGGCAGCGCGTCGCCTTGACCGGGATCGACATCATGCAGGCGGGGCAATCCTTCGCCACCGCCGGCGCGTCCGGGGCGGGTCGCTTCATCCTGTTCAACGCGCGGACGACCAGGAAAATACAGAACGCCACGATGATGAAGTTCACCGCCAGAGTGATGAAGTTGCCGTAATTCCAGGTGACCGCACCGGCGGCCAGCGCCTGATCCGGCGTGGCGAAATTAGTCGCCCCGCCAGCGCCCGCTTTCAGCACGATGAACTTCTTGGTGAAATCGAGACCGCCGGTCAAGAGAGTGATCGGTGGCATGAGAATGTCCTTCACCAGGGAGGTGACGATCGCGCCGAATGCCGCGCCAATAATGACGCCGACGGCGAGGTCGACGGCGTTTCCCTTAACCGCAAACTCTTTGAATTCCTTAAACATAAGGAGCGATCTTTGTTAGGCCGCGACGACGTTGACAAGCTTATTCTTGACCACCACGACCTTGCGCACGGTCTTGCCGGCGGTGAATTCGCGGACCCGCTCATTGGCGAGCGCGATCGCCTCCAGTTCCGCTTCGGTGGCGGCGATCGGTACCATCACTCGGTCGCGCACTTTGCCGTTGACCTGGAGGGCGATCTCCACCTCGTCCTCGAGGAGGAACTCCGGCGCATAAACTGGCCAGGGCTGTCTCGTGATCTCTGCCGGCGTGGATGGGAAATTCGCGCCCGAGCGTCTCCCAAAGTTCCGAAGTGAGATGGGGCGCGAAAGGATTGAGGAGGATGAGCAGAATGCGCAGGGCGGAGACGGGACGCGACTCGGCCGTGGTGAACGCGTTCACGAAAATCATCATCTGGGCGATGGCGGTGTTGAAGGAGAGCGCCTCGATGTCTTCGGAGATTTTCTTGATCGTAGCGTGAATGACCTTTTGCTGCGCGCGGGTCGGCTCGACCTCGGCGAGAGTGGCGGAGAGGACCCATTCGCCGGCCTGGTTTTCCTCCATCACGAGGCGCCAGACGCGGGCGAGAAAGCGAGCCACGCCTTCCACGCCGGTCATGCTCCAGGGCTTCATCTGCTCGAGCGGCCCCATAAACATCTCGTAGCAACGGAAAGCATCGGCGCCGTATTCGGCGATGACATCGAGGGGGTCGATCACGTTGCCCCAGCGCTTCGACATTTTGCGCCCGTCTTCGCCGAGGATGATGCCTTGATTGACCAAACGCTGGAACGGCTCGGCGGTCGAAAGATGGCCGAGATCGAAAAGGACCTTGTGCCAGAAACGCGCGTAGAGCAGGTGCAAAACGGCGTGCTCGGTGCCGCCGACGTAGAGATCGACACCGCCCGGCTGCGCCGGGAATGACGAATGACGAAATCCGAATGACGAGGGAATATCCGAACGACCATCTTCGTCATTCGTCATTCGGATTTCGTCATTTCCGCTTCCCATCCAATAACGTTCCGCTTCCTCTCCGACAAAGCGCTCGCCGTTTTGAGGATCGCAAAAGCGCAGGTAATACCAACACGAGCCCGCCCATTGCGGCATGGTGTTGAGTTCGCGCGTCGCGGCGTCGGAGTAGCGGACCCACTCTTTCGCCCGGGCCAGGGGCGGTTCGCCCGTCCCTGTCGGCTTGAAATCGTCCAATGGCGGTGGGACCAGCGGCAACTCCGACTCCGAAATGGCTTCGTGTTTTCCCTCGCGCCAGATGACTGGGAATGGCTCACCCCAATAGCGCTGACGGGAGAAAAGCCAGTCGCGCAGTTTGTAATTGATTGTGCGGCGGCCCAGGCCGCGTTCGCCGAGCCAGGCGGTGATGCGCTCTTTCGCTTCCGGCGTGGGCAGGCCGTTGATGATGGGGGAATTGATCGCGATGCCGTCGCCGACGAAACCGGTCGGCGCGATATCGCCGGGCGGCTGCACCACGTCGATGATCGTTAGGTCAAATTTGCGGGCGAATTCCAGGTCGCGCTCGTCGTGCGCCGGCACCCCCATGATCGCACCAGTGCCGTAGCCCATGAGAACGTAATCGGCGATCCAGATGGGGATACGTTCGTTGCTCACCGGGTTGACGGCATAGGCGCCGGTGAAAACGCCCGTCTTTTCCTTCGCCAGATCGGTCCGCTCGAGGTCGCTCTTGGCCGAGACCTGCGCCTTGTAATCGGCCACGGCCTGGCGCTGGTCGTCGGTCGTCAGGCGATCGACGAGTGGATTTTCCGGCGCGAGCACCATGTAGGTGGCGCCGTAGAGCGTATCGGGTCGGGTGGTGAAAACCTCGATGCAGGGTTCAGGGTTCAGGGTTCGGGTTTCAGGACGCCCTTCTGAACCCTGAACCCTGAACCCCGAAAACTTGATCATCGCGCCTTCGCTTTTCCCGATCCAATTGCGTTGCAGAAGTTTGATCCCCTCCGGCCAGTTGAGCGGCTCGAGTTCGTCGATCAGGCGCTCGGCGTAGGCCGTAATGCGCAACATCCACTGCCGCATCGGTCGCCTCACGACCGGGAAACCGCCGACCTCGCTTTTGCCGTCGATCACTTCCTCATTGGCCAGGACGGTGCCCAGTTCCGGGCACCAATTCACCGGCACCTCGGCGACATAGGCCAGTCGGACGCTGTCGGGGTCGTCGCCGGTGTAGGTGGAAATCGGTTCCGCCCGGCGCGTTTCCGGGTTGAACCAGGAATTGTAAATCTGGAGGAAAATCCATTGCGTCCAGCGATAGTAGGCGGGCTCGGCGGTGCTGATCTCGCGCTCCCAATCGTAGGAGAATCCGATCCGTTTCAGCTGGGTCTTGAAACGCGCGATGTTGTGCCGGGTCGTGACCTCCGGGTGCTGCCCGGTGCGAATGGCGTATTGCTCGGCCGGCAATCCGAAGGCGTCCCAGCCGATCGGATGAAGGACGTTGAAACCGCGCAGGCGCTTGTAGCGAGCAACGATATCGGTCGCGGTGTAGCCCTCGGGATGGCCGACGTGCAGGCCGCTCCCGCTCGGGTAGGGGAACATGTCGAGCACGTAGTATTTCGGGCGGGTGGGATCGAAGCCGGGTTCGCCCGGATTAGGCGCGTGAAAGGAGCGTTGCTCCTCCCAGATCGCCTGCCACTTTGGCTCGAGCTGGTCGAATGGATATGGTTTGCGCCGTTCGCTCATGGAGTGACGAGAAGGTGGGCGATTCAGGAAAGCTGGAAAGAAGGAAATTTGAGAAACTTCGGCCACCCCGTCCTTTCCTTCCCGCTTTCCTGATTCATTTTGCCAGGTGATTCGACTTCTGATCGCGACCCGCAACGCGCACAAGGCGCGGGAATTTCGCTGAGATTCTCGGCGACGATTTTGCGCTGGAGGATTTGCGCCCGCATCCGGAGATCGGCGAGGTGATCGAGGACGGCGCGACCTTCGAGGAAAATGCGCGGCTCAAGGCCGTCAGCGTCTCGCGGCAGGTGCCGGGACTGGTTCTGGCGGATGATTCCGGACTGGAGGTCGATTCGCTAGGCGGCGCGCCCGGCGTTTACTCGGCCCGCTATGCCGGCGAACGGGCAACGGACGCGGAGAATCGGCGGAAACTCCTCGAGGCGATGGCGCACCTTCCCCCAGGTGCGGAACGCAGGGCGCGTTTTCGCTGCGTCCTGGTCCTGGCCCAGCATGGCCGGGCGCTCGGTACTTTTGAGGGCGTGGCGGAGGGGGAAATGATCGCGACCGAGCGTGGCGCCGCGGGGTTCGGTTACGATCCAATTTTCCGGCCCGACGGCTTCGACAAAACCTTCGCGGAACTTTCAGCCGCCGAGAAAAACGCCCTTAGTCACCGCGGGGCGGCAGCAGAGCAGGTGCGAAGATTCCTTCTGACTGCGGGCCCTTCGTCCTAGGCGAAACGAAGCTCGCTACGGAGAGGGCGGGGGTGGCGGTGGCGGAGGCGGTGGTGCTCCGCCGAGGGGCGCACCTCCACCGGCGCTAGTGCCGGCTTTGACCTTGATCTCGTAGCCGACTTTCTCGATCCCCGAAGAGCGCACGCGATCAAGCAGCTTGATCACATCACCGTGCAAAGCCTCTTTGTCCGCGCTGATAAAAACCTTGGCGTCGTGGTTGGACTTGTAGAGCTGCAAGAGTCGCGGCATGACGTCGCCATCAGTCAGCACTTCCTTGTCGAAATGGACCAGGCCATCCGCATCGACAAACAGACTCGTGAAATCTTTCTTCTGCGGCGGCGTCGGCTGAGCGACCGCGATCGAGGAGGGCAGGTTGACCCGGATGCCCTTCATGTGGACCTGGCTCAGGCTCACCATCATGAAGCTGGCGAGGAGGAAGAACATGATATCGATCAGGGGGATGATCTCGATGCGGGCTTTCTTATGCGGAAGTGGTGATGCGACTCTCATCTGATCGTTAGGTTAAAGCTGCGCTCCCTCCATCGTGTAGGTGATTGGGACGTAAACCTTCGTGTAGGCTCCCGGCCGGCAACGCCAGCGACGGAAGGTCGAGGACGAAGTCTGATCGAGAATCGCGCTCCCGGTGCTTTGGACCACATCGACATCGGTGACCACGCCCGAGCTATCGAAATGGAGGAGGAATTTCCCGCTCCCGGTCTGCCGAGCGCGGCGCGCTTCGTAGGGATAAGTGGGCCGCGGGGCACTTGTCAGGTTGGCCTTGGCGGAGACAAAACTTACGGGGCCGGCCGGGGCGGCGGCGCGATGGGAAGCCGCGACCCGCGCTCTTGGCTTGGGTGTCGGAGCATCCTTCGGCCGCGGTGGCGGAGTGGGTTCTTCAATGGTGAACTCGGTCGGCTCATCCGGCGGTGGCGGCGGTGGCGGGGGCTCTTCTTCGGGTGGCGGAGTCGGCTCCGGTGGAAGTTCGGTGATGACCGCATCGACCGGCTGTTGGGTGACAAAGCCGGGGTCGACCGGAATCTCTTCCTCCTTGTGCAGGCTGGCCACGCCGACGGCGGCGAACTCAATCGCGAGCGCCCCGGCAAAAGCGGCCCAGATCTGCCACTTTGGCGAAGGCTTGTAATATTGCGGTTTGGCCATGATTACTGGTTCCCCATGCTCTGCGGTAAGGACGGGCTCTTGATCTCGAAGGCGATCTTGTAGAAGCCAGACGCCCGGACCTGCTCAATCAGCCGAATGATGTCGCCATGGAAGGTATCGCGGTCGCCGCGGATGAAGATCTTGGCGTGCGGGCTGGTGGCGTGGATTTTGACCATCGTATCGTAGACTTGGTTCGGCTCCATCGGCGTTTTGTCGAAATAAATCTGCCCATCCTTGTCGACGGAAAGGCTGACGTATTCACGTTTGTTCTGCGTTTGGCCGCTGATGCCGGTGGGCAGATTCACCTTCATGCCCTTCATGTGCACCTGGCTCAAGCTCACCATCATGAAGCTGGCCAGCAGGAAGAACATGATGTCGATCAGCGGGATGATCTCGATCCGTGCCTTCTTGTGCGGGATGGGTGAGATGAAATCCATTTAGTTTCCTTTAGATCGACGAGCCTTTGCCGGAGCTGGCTGGGGCGCCGTGGATGTCCATTTCCTTAGCCGCACTTTGAGCTCCTAACATCACTTCCAGATTCGTTGCAGCAGTCTGCAGTTCGAACTCCAAGTTAGACACCCGGGAAGTGAAAAAGTTAAAGGGAATTAAGGCGAAGATGGCCAGACCAAGACCGCAGGCCGTCGCGATGAGTGCTTCGGCGATACCGCCCGTGACCGCCTGCACGGCCAGCTCTTCGTTGCCGAGGAAGCTGAAGGAACGGATCAGACCGGTGATGGTGCCGAGAAGACCGAGCAACGGCGCGAGGGTGACGAGCGTGTCCATGACGACGAGGAAACGGCCGGCGCGTTTGATCTCGATGCCGGCGGCGACTTGGAGCGCGCCCTGGAGCGAGGCGTGCTGGTGATTCAACCCGTTCCAGAGCATGCGCAGGATGGGATCACTTGATCCCCGGGCCAGCTTCGACGCTTCGTTGACATCGCCCGTCTCGATCGCGGTGAAAACTTTCTCGACCCGCTTCGGATCGCGCCGGAACCAGCGGGCACCCCACCAGAAGCAGCGTTCGATCACGACCGTCAACGCGACAATCGAAACGATCAGGATCGGCCACATGATCGGGCCGCCTTTTTGGAAATTGTCGATGAGGAAGTTCTTGGCCGCCGGTGCGGACTCAGTTGGCATCGCGGCCGGTTCCGTGGCGGCAGCGGTGGCGGCGGGCGCGGCGGTGGCAGCGGCGGCCGGGGCGGTCGCGGCCGGCGCAGTCTCGGGCGCCGCGGGCGACATGGTGGTTTCAGCCGACGTGGTGGTTTCAGCCGAAGTGGTGGTTTCAGCCGACGTGGCCGGTGTCATCTCTGCCGCTGCCGGCGTGGTGGCCATTTCCGGCGGAGCGGAAAGCGCGGGAGAGGCGGCGGCATCCGCCGGGGCCGTGTCCGGATTGGTCGCCGGGGAGGCGGCCGGATCTTGAGCGAAGGCGGTGAGCGCGATGGTGGCGGAGCACAGACTAACGATTAGCGTTTTTTTCATATAAGGCAGGTTGATGGTCGACAGAGAAATTTCCCGGCGATGTTGATGCCGTTGTTTATCACAAATCAGATGAGAGGGAGTCGAGCAAAACTTTTCAAATATTTTTTGCCGCCGTCCTCTCATTCAAAGTCCCCTCTTGGAATTCGGATTCACTTTTGCTGTGGGATGTAGAGAAAGCGTTGCAAATTGCATCTAGGCAAGATTATTTTTTGCGCGCCCGGCGTTGGCCACCCGATTTCGGAGCGGCGGCCAGTCGCCCACCGTCGCGACCAGTTCGTCGCCGGCCCGAATCGGGCCGACTCCCGACGGGGTCCCGGTCAGGATCAAATCTCCCGGGAGGAGGGTGAGCGATTGGCTGGCAAAGGCGATGATCTCCGCCACCGAATAAATCATCTGGCTGGTGCGGGCCCGCTGCTTCACTTCGCCGTTTTGCCGCAGACAAATTTCGAGATCCTGGATCTCCACTTCGGTGTAAAGGAAGGGGCCCACCGGCGTGTAGGTGTCGAAGGATTTGCAGCGCGAAAATTGTTTCTCCGCTTTTTGCAGATCGCGGTCGCTGATGTCCTCCGCGATCGTGTAACCGAAGACGTGTTCGAGCGCGCGCGCCGCGCTCACGTCCTTCGCCCGGGCGCCGATGACGACCGCGAGCTCGGTTTCGAAATCAGTTTTGTGTTCGGGAAAAGCGATCTCGATCGTGCCCTCGTGCGGAAGGAGCGAGCTGGGCGCCTTGAACCAGATGAGGGGCGAACCGATCTCAGTCCGCTGCATTTCTTTGATGTGCTCGCTGTAATTCAAGCCGACCGCGATCACCTTCCCCGGCTCGACCGGAGGCGCGAGGGTGAGTTCGCCTAACGAACGGATCTCGCCGCTGAAATCGAGCCCGAGCCAGGGCGCCTGCCGCAGGAGGTGCACTTTTTCGCCCCGGACTTCGCCGTAAACCCGGGCCTGATGTTGAGAAAAGCCGCCAAAGCTGCGCATCGCGGCCCCGACTTTGGCGCGCTGCGTCGCGGCGTCAAGCGCCTAACGATCGCTCCGCGGCACGATCGCGACGAAGTCGCGCACCGTTTTCATTTCCGGGAGGGAAAAGACTTTTTCCTGGCCTGCGAACCAGAAGGCGCTGGAGGAACCGCCGTCGAGATTGAGGGCGCGCACGATTTTCATCTCGCCGGCCGCCTTCGGCCGGGAAAGAATTTTTGCCAGCTCGGCCAGCGAGACGGCGGAGGAGACGCCGAGCGCGACGCGTCCCTGCCCGTCGACGGCGGCAAAGGTGCGCCGGGCCGGGCGGGTCGCGTTCAGTCCCGCCACCGGAGTGGCGCGCTCCACCAGGAGCGGTCCGCATTGCAGGGCGGACCTGATCTTCGGGCTCATCTCGAAGTGGCTCGCCCTTACGATCTCGACCCGGCTGGCGCTCGCGCTCAGGACGCCGCTCAGCAGTTTTGCCTTGCGCAAAGGGGCAAGGGTGCGGCCGTCGCTCACGAGCAAACCGACGGGCGCATCCTCCGGATCGAAGTAGCCGCCATTGACGCCGGCCAGCGCATCGCTGCCCGCCATGACTTCGGCCAGGTCGCGTCGGGGCGAATTCGGTTGATCGATGATCCGCAAAGTGGCGGCCCTGGTTTCGAAAACCGCGCTGTGCAGGGTGGCGCGCGCGCCGCTCGTCGTGTCCTCCAACACGGTGGTCCAATGGGCGACCTTTTCGTTAGGCGAGGCTTCCCGCTCTGAGCTCGCGATTTCCCAGTCGGCCTGAACGATTCCGCCGGCGGCGAAAAAAAGGAAAAGCGCGCCGGCGCGCAAAAGTGCCGCTCTCATGGAGTCTGGGACGATTCGCTGCTAACCGCCGGCTCGGAGGACGGCGAAGGTGCGGCTCCCTTTGCGGTCGAGGTAAAGCAAAATGCCGCGCACCGGATCTGCCTTCGTCAGGGCAGCGCGGAAGCTGGCCACGTTGGTGACCGGTTTTCCATCCACTTCCGTGATCACGTCTTCGCGCCGGATATCCTGGGCGGCGGCGATGCTGCCCTCGGCCACGTCGGTCACGATCACGCCCTGCTCCGTCTTCAATTTCAGCCGGCTCGCGACCTCCTTCGTCAGGTCCTGCACCTGGAGGCCGAAGCGATTGGTGTCTTCTTCCCGCGGCTCGAGCGTCGGGGCGGGCGCGGCCGCGACCCGGCCCGACGTCGTTAGGCAATTCCCCCGTCGTAATCGCGATCTTCATCGTCTGCCCCTTGCGCCAGACGCCCAGCTCGACGTTTTGCCCCACCTTCTTTTTCAAAATCTCACGCTGGAGCTGCGAATCCGTCGTGACCGGTTTGCCATCCACCTCGGTGATGACATCGAAGGGCCGCAGGTCGCTCTTGTAGGCGGGAGCGTCGGCTTCGATCGTGCGCACGACCACGCCCTTGTCGATCCCTTTAAACAAGTCGCGGATGGAAGAATCGTCGCCCAGGGTTTCGATCCGGATGCCGAGCCACGGCCGGACGATCTTGTTCCCGGCGATCAGTTGGGTGCCGATTTCGTTCACCAGATTGCTCGGAATGGCGAAACCGAGTCCGCGGTTGAGGCCGTTGATGAGGGTGTTCATGCCGACCACTTTGCCGTCGATGTCGCAGAGCGGGCCGCCGCTGTTGCCGGGATTGATCGAGGTGTCGGTCTGCAAATAATCCGCGATGTTGTAGCCGCCGGTCTCGAGCAATTTGTTCCGGCCTTTGCCGCTGATCACGCCGTAGGTGAAAGTGTAGTCGAGCTTGAAGGGCGCCCCGATGGCGAAAGCAAATTGCCCGACCCGGACCGCATCACTGTCGGCCAACTGGACGACCGGCAGATTATTCGCCTCCACCTTTACCACCGCGATATCCGTCTTCTCGTCGGTCCCGACCACTTTGCCGGGAAATTCGCGCCCATCTTTTAGCTTCACCTCCACTTTGTCCGCGCCCTCGACGACGTGGAAGTTGGTGTAAATGAAACCGTCCGGCCTAACGATAAAGCCGGAGCCTTCGCTTTGCACCGGCTCGGGCTGGCCCCGGCGGTGGTGCGGATCGTCCGGCGCCTGGAAAAAGAGATCATCCAGAGCGGTGTCGCTGGGGTCCGCCTTCTTCGTCACCTCGATGATGACCACGCTGGGCGCGACGGTTTCGAAGACTTTCGCGAAGGCGCTGTTTAGTTGATGGACCACATCCTTCCCTGGCGCGGCGGCTGCGGCCGGGACGGTCGGAGTCGGTTGGGGTGCGGCCGCGCTCGGCGCCGGGGCGGGGGTCGATTGCGCAAACACGAGTGCGGGGCCGGAGATGGCGGCAGCGAGAAGAAGGGCAAAAGAATCGACGCATAGCTGGCGAGTTTGGACAGGGTGCGAGGAGCACCGTTCAAATAGTAGCGGGAAGCCTGCGCGCAGCAAGGTGGGCCAGTCGTGCTCGTCCTCCTCGTCGTCCTCGCTTCCTGTAAATATTCGAGGACGAGGACGAGCAATATCGAGGACGAGGACGATTCAGTCGGGGAACCTCGAGGGCGGCGGCGCACCCGAAGGTGCCTTCATTGACACAAAATTTAGGGCCCTTAACTTTCGTTTCTCAAAATCAAAATGGTTACTCTTGCCGACGGCAAAATGGACGGAAAAGAGTTCGTCTCCCACGCGCCCGGATACTTCTCCCGCAACGGCGGGATCGCGCCGGAACTCTGGAACGACTGGAAATGGCAGCTCAAGAATCGCGTCACCACCCTGGCGCAGCTCGAAGAGCATCTCACGCTCTCTGAAGAAGAGCGGGCGGGAGTTCTGCTCTCGGGCGACAAGCTCGCCCTCGCCATCACCCCGCACTTTTTCAACCTGATCGAACGCGACAATCCCGACTGCCCGATCCGCCGCCAGGTCATCCCGCGGATCGAGGAGACCTGGGCTTCGCCCTACGACATGGCGGACCCGTGCGGGGAAGATTCGCACATGCCGGTGCCGGGGCTGGTCCATCGTTATCCGGATCGCGTCCTCTTTCTCGTGACCGATCGTTGCGCGAGCTACTGCCGCTATTGCACGCGCAGTCGCGTCGTCAGCGGGGTGGGCGAACAGGAACTGCACACCGAGTTTGAAGCCGCCTTCAAGTATCTCGAAGAACACACCGAAGTGCGTGACGTGCTCCTCTCTGGCGGCGACGCGCTTCTTTTCAGTGATTCGAAACTGGAAAAAATTCTCAGCCGGCTGCGCGCGATTCCGCACATCGAATTCCTCCGCATCGGCACGCGCGTCCCGATTTTTCTCCCGCAGCGGATCACGCCCGAGCTTTGCCAGATGCTGCAAAAATATCATCCGCTCTGGATGAGCATCCACGTCAACCATCCGCGCGAACTCACGACGCGAAGTGAAAGCCGCGCTCGAGCGCCTGGCCAATCACGGCATCCCGTTAGGCAACCAGAGCGTCCTGCTCGCGGGCGTGAACGACGATCTCGAGACGATGAAAACGCTCGTGCACAAACTCCTCATGTGCCGGGTGCGTCCCTATTACATCTACCAGTGCGATCTCATCAACGGCTCCTCCCATCTCCGCGCCTCGGTCGCGAAAGGCATCGAGATCATCGAAGGCCTGCGCGGTCACACCACCGGTTACGCGGTCCCGCAGTTCGTCATCGACGCCCCCGGCGGCGGCGGCAAGGTGCCGATCAATCCCGGCTACGTCCTCTATCACGACAACGAGAAAATCGTCATCCGCAACTACGAAGGTCAAATCTTCGAGTATCCGGAAACCGGAAACGAGAACGTGCAATTCGCGCCGCAGCGCGAATATCACGACGAGTATCTCTATTCGTAGTCATAATCGACGGTCCCGCGATTGGTCGAGAACCGTCAGGCGAATTCGACCCGCCGGCAATCAGGGCACGACGGTGAGCGTGAGATCGTTACCATCGCCGCCTTCGTAGTTCACCTGGAAAGTGTTGCTTCGAGTGGCAACAACCGATCCGTCGGGAAGGTTTGCGAATGTGCCCGCAATCGGTCTCACCGCGGTGTTGTTGATCACCGTAAGAACCGTGTTCGCCGGGAGCGAAACCCGGCCACGGGTCAGCAAGGAAAATTGCGCACTATTGATGGTCACGCCCTTGGCCACCACCTGATCCGATTTCGCACTCATGGCATTCAAGCCGCAGTTGTAGACCGCGTCGGAATTAAAGGTCAGCGCGCCCTCTATGGTCAGGTTGTCCGGTTTACCTCCGCGTCGACCGGGTCCGAGAGCTGCTCCCGAGCCGCTCCCTTTTCCCACCACAACAGCTCCCGCGATGGGGCCTCTGCCCGCCAGTCGGCCGCTGATGACTCGGACAATGCCACTCCCGGTTCCTGAACCTTCTCTATTGTTGACGACTAAATCACCGCCTTCAATCGCAGTGCCGCCACTGTAGGTGTTCGCGCCAGTCAGTGTGAGGCTGCCGGTGCCGATCTTTGTTAAAGAGCCCGCCTCCTGAATTGTCCCGGCAAAGGTCGTGCTCAAGTTGTTCGCGCCGATGTTAAGGGGATTGTTGACCTTCACGATGCCATCTCCTTCGAGTGAACCGATGGTTTCCTCACCAAAGTAGGTATCAGTCATATTCAGCGTCCCATTGCCGAAGACCTCGTTCCGACCGGTATTGTGGTCGGCGTGCAGGCCAAATCGAACTGGATCGCGCCGCCGTAGCCGCCGTTTGTTCCGGGATTGGCGATTACGGTAGCATTGCCTGCGCTACCATCCCGAATTAAGATTCTCCCGCCAAGCGCGCGATCTGCGGTGCCGCCGTTGAGGATAAATACGCCGTTGTCGGCCGTCCCCCCCAGGAAACTGACAATACCGGAGCTACTACTCGGCGCATTGCCACCGTTGACCGTAAGAGTCGCGTTCCCAGCACTCGAGTCATCCGAGAAACTCAGGGTGCCACCCGAAACGGACACACTGTCGCTCCCTTCAAGAACGAAGGTGCCAAGAAACGCGTTCGACGTGTCGTGAAACTGCATGCTGCCGGCCTTGGCGAGGTAGAAATAGGTCATGTCTCCGGCGGTGGCACCATTTGTGAGGATAAGGCCATAAAAGCTCGACACCACGAAATGCTGCGTGATCCCGGAGTCATTCGTTATCCCGGTGCCACTGAGCGTCCAGGTTTTGTTGACCGTTATAGTGAAGGCGCTGGCTCCTGGATTGAAGATCAGCTCGTTGGTTTCCGTTCCGAAAACTGAAACGGCGATCGCAGTCTGATTCGAAAGCTCGAGTGTGGCGACATCGTCTGCTCCGTTCGGAATCGTGTTCGGCGTCCAGTTCGCAGCCGTGTTCCAGTCGCCGCTCGCTGGATTGAGATTCCAAGTCGCGCTCCCGGCGTAAACGTTGGCGGCAGTGAAGAGGGTGAGAATGATGAGGAGTTTTGTTTTCATACGTGGTTTCTGCCGGTTCGCGGTGAGTCAAGGGACTACCGTGAGGGTGAGATCGTTGCCGTCGCCTCCGCTGTAGCTGGAAGGTATTGTTGCCAGCACTGTTGTTCCTCCATCAGCCAAGTTGGAAAAGCTGCCGCTGGTCGGGTTCGCTGCCGTGTTGTCAATCACCGTAAAAACGGTGCTGTTGGCAAGTCTAAAGTCGCTTTGCCTGAGGCGGACGATGACTTCGTATGGAGCGGAGGCAAGGCCCCGCCGGCGGCAGTGAGGCAGCGCTCCTTAATTACAAGCCTAACGCTTCCAAGTAGAACCTTCGGTGACTATCACGGTACTGCTGCTTGGAACCTTGTTCAGGCGTTCCACGACACCGCTCGGCCAGTTGATCTTGATGTTTACCCGTTTGCTCGAGCCGATTCCGACATGAATCGGCTCACTGCTTTGCGCCGCATTTTTTCAACCTCATCGAACGCGATCATCCCGGCTGTCGCGTAGCGCAGGTGTCTCGCCTGCCGTTTGATGTCAATCGGTCATGAACAGCCGCCACTGTTCGGGGATGCCTTTAAGCGTCTGTCGGCCACGATCGATAAAATTTAAGCCCGAGCCCGCGACGAGATTCCTCACCGTGCTGGAGACAACGACTTCGTTAGGCCCGGCCATCGTGCTGACCCGCGATGCGATGTGCACCGCGATGCCGGCGATGTCTTTGCCCGTGAGCTCGATCTCACCAGTATGCAGGCCGGCGCGAATCTCGAGCCCGAGCTGTCGCACGCCGTCGCGAATCGTGCGGGCGCAGCGCACCGCCCGCGCCGGACCGTCGAAGGTGGCGATGAAGCCGTCGCCCGCCGTCTTGATTTCGCTTCCGCGGAAACGGGCCAGCTCTTTGCGCACGAGCGCGTGATGTTGCGCCAGGAGGTCGAGCCAGGCGCGGTCGCTCATGCTCGCCGCTCGCTCCGTCGAGCCGACGATGTCCGTGAACATGACCGTGGCCAGGACGCGATCAGGCTCGAAGGCGCGCCGCTCGCCGGTGATGAATTCTTCGACCTCATCCAGGACGGCGTCCGCGTCGCCTACCCAGGGGAAATGATCCGCGCCTTCCAGCTCGACGAGACGGGCTCCGGGAATCTGTGACGCGATCCAGCGGCCTTCTTCGATGTTGGCGTCGTGATCCCCTTTGCGATGCAGGACGAGAGTCGGAACGCGAATGGCCGGCAGGATGTGGCGAATGTCGATTTGCGTATTCATGCGCAAGAGCGCGGTCGCTGCCCCGGGACTGGCGGAGCGGCGAAATAGGTCGCGGTCCGTTCCAGGAAGGCCGAGATCATCCATCTTGCTCGGCGTGTAATGGTGCAGATCGATCAGGTCGCCCCAATTTTCTTCGACCGACCTCGACCGTCCGTGCGCGTTCCTCCGGTTTCGGCGCCCAGGGATAGTCGGGACTCCAGACTCGTTTCGCGAAAGTGCCGAACAAGGCGAGCGCGGTCGTGCGTTCGGGATAGGTGGCGGCGAAGAGCGTGCTCATATTTCCGCCCTCCGAAAAACCGAAAAGCGCCGCCCGCTCCGAGCCGACCGCGTCCATCACCGCGCGCACGTCGTCCATCCGTTCTTCAAGGGTCGGGAGCTTGTCGTTAGGCACGCGATCCGAGAGGCCGGTCCCGCGTTTATCGAAAAGGATGAGGCGGGAAAAGGAGGCGAGCCGGCGGAGGAACGCGGCCAGGGTTGGCTCTTCCCAGGCGAGCTCGATGTGGGACAACCAGCCCGCGACAAAAACGAGATCGAGCGGACCCTCGCCCACCACCTGGTAGGCGATGTGCACGTCCCCGCTGCGGGTGAAGTGGGTTTTCGGATGATGCGCTGCCATGAGCCTGCGCGCCTACCCTGAGGCGATGGGGCAAGAAGCGGCAAATGACAGGAAGGGCAAGGCAACCGCCAGGTAGCGTAAGCTTTCAGGTTGCTCTTTTCGTCGATCGCGCAACTTGGAAGCTCGCGCCACCTTCAGGGCAGAACCGTCAGCGTGAAATCGTTCCCGTCCCCGCCGCTGTAGCTGACCTCCGTGTTGCCTGGCCGAGTGGAACGACGCTCCCTTCCGGAAGACCGTCGAAGGTGCCGACGATGGGATTAGCGCTCGTATTGCTGATCGCCACCAGTTCGAGGCCGGCCGGGACTTCGTGTGCGATCCGTCGATCGACCGGATTGAAAGTCGCGCTGCCATCGATTGTCACCCCATTGGCACTGAGCAAATCCATCTCGATCGGATCTGCTCTTGATGTCCCATTCGTATTTCGAACCGGCGGCGAAGGTGACGGTCGACCGGGTTTCAAAACTTCCATAGTAATTGCCCATGGCGTTACCCCAGGGACGCAGCTTTCCTCCGGCGTTGACCGTGACCGGACCGTCGATCGTATAGCGCCCATGCAGGCTCCCACTGTTGACCACCACTGGTCCGGTGCCGGAGGCGGAGCCGGGGGGGACCTGAAGCTTAAGGTGCCTTTGTTGACCGTGATGCCGCCTGTGAAATCGCTGGGAACGAGAGCTCGAGTGAAGTCGAGCCAGTCTTGGTAATCGATCCCCCCGAACCGCCAGCGATACCGCCATCGTGAAAGGCCACTTCCTCCAGGATTTGCAGGATGTTGGCCCCCCCGATCTCGAGATTGTTTCCGCCCAGATAGACATCTCCGTAATAACCAAAAAGGCAGCCGAGGATGACCGTGCCCGGGTTGTGC
The DNA here is from genome assembly GCA_963772915.1 of uncultured Verrucomicrobiae bacterium. Taxonomy (GTDB): domain Bacteria; phylum Verrucomicrobiota; class Verrucomicrobiia; order Chthoniobacterales; family UBA10450; genus Palsa-1392. The sequence goes on along the minus strand of CAVYZI010000004.1, from coordinate 310,157 downwards.
GGGCTGATATCGAGCACGCCGTCAAGCAACCGGACGATCGCCTCCTGCGCGTTGGAATCGTCGTAGAAATACATCCCGCCTGGCTGAGCACCAGCGTCTTCTCCGAAGACAGCGATCTGAGATCCACCGTGGTGCGAAGAACCAAGAAGATTTAAGGCCGCGCCATTGCTCGTCCCGGCGGTCTCCCCGGCGTTGACGAAGATGAAGGACGAGCCCAGGCTCGCCGTTTCCTCGACATACATGTTGGCGCCGGTGGATAAATCGGCCGATCCGCCATTCAAGGTGATGTTGGCGTCGGCCGCGGTCGAGGTTTCTCGCAGATATATCTCCCCGCCAAAGCCAGCCGCGACGCTGCCGCCCTCGGCGGTGAACTTGCCGGTAGCTGCGGTCGACGATCCGAAGAAGGCGATCGTGCCGCCCGCGGTGCTAAAGGCAGTGCCGGCCTCGGCCGTGAAGGTTCCCGTGTCGGCGCTCGCATTATCGAAGAAATCGGTCTCTCCGCCTCGACCGCCGGAGATCGTGGCGCCCTTGTTTGCGAACGTGCTCGTCCCGGCTTTGGCAAAATCGTTGAACTGAACCGTGCCGCCCGAGCCACCGTTCGACATCCCCGGCTCGGTCGTAAAAGTACAAAGGCTGCCCGCAGTGGCGTCCCGGGAAAAACTAATGAGCCCGAAATTGCCCGAACCGTCCGTTGTCGAAACGAAGTTTTGGACCAGGCCGGAGTTGTTCTCGAGCCCGCTCCGCAGGAAGTTGAGCGACAATCCCGGGCCGACGGTGAAGCTGAAAGCACTCGCGCCCGAATCGAAGCGAGCGGCGCCGACCGTGATTGGGGATCGCAACCGAGATCGCCGTTTGCGTGCTCGTCCCGAACCTCGCCTTGTCACGCGGATGACTCGGAACCATTGCCGGATCCCAGTTTGCCGCCCGGTTCCAGACGCCGTCGGAAGGCGCCGTTTTCCAAGTCGCATTCCCAGCAGAAGCAACTGCGGGAGCGAAGACGAGAAAAACCAAGGCTCGCAGGATCCTGACTGTGCGGAGGCGGAGAAAAGCGGAGTTCTTCATAAGCAAGACCGCCAAAGGGAAACAGCTCGGTCATCGGCTGTCCTTCACGGGCAGGAAGATTTTGCGCTCGGCCGGTCGGGCGATGTCGAGGCAAAAAAATCGGGCTGAAACGGCCCTGCCGAGAAAGAGACAAGCCGCAGCGAGGGGGCTCTCGCGGCCATCAAGGCACCACGGTCAGGGTAAGATCGTTGCCGTCGCCCCCGGCGTAGTTCGCTTGGTAAGTGTTACTTCCGACACTCAAGATGGCACCATCGGGCAAGTTGGAGAATGTGCCGTCGATTGAGCTGGCAGAAGTATTCTCAATCACCGTGAGTACGGTGCCTGGCGCCAGCGCAAACTCTCGCTGATCTCGGAGCGCGAAGCCGGCGCCGTTGATTGTGACCCCGGCGGCAGCCACTTTGTCGGCCGTCACACGTTTCGTATCCAGCCCACACTCATAAGATCCATCGGAGTTGAAAGTAAGCTCGCTTTGAATCGTCAGCGTGCTCTCTTTGCCTTTGCGTGGTCCGACCGTAAGGAGTGCTCCAGGGCCGCTCCCTTTCCCTACGACGACTGCTCCGGCAATATTGCCGCTCCCGCCCAGGCGACCGGCGTTGACCTGCACCGGGCCAGTCCCGGTCCCGGATCCAGCTCGATTGTTAACCAGGAGTTTACCGTCTTCAATCGTGGTTCCGCCGGTATAAGTGTTCGCCCCTGTGAGAGTCAGGGTAGCGGCGCCGGTCTTGGTGAGTGATCCGCCGGTCCCGCCCCAGACTCCGCCGTCCTCGATTATCCCCGCAAAGCATGTGCTCCTGTTATTCGTGCCGACGGTAAGAGAGGCGCCGCCCAGCATGGCCAAACCGTCCCCTTCGATCGAGCCGACCATTCTGTCATATGTGCCGTAACTGATGTCGATGTTCCCATTGCCGAAGAGTTCCATCCGAGCCGTGCTCCGATCAGCAGCGTAATACCTGATGCGCCCGCCATAGCCACCGTCTGTCCCAGAATTGGCGATGAAGGTGGCATTTGCTCCTGTGCCCCTGCCAGCTAAAGACCCGAGGCCAAATACAACTTCTCCGCCCCCCGCGGACTGCCCGGCACCGCCATTCAGCACGAAGACGCCTTGAGCGGCGGTCGCGTAGTCGAAGAAATCAACACTACCCCCACCTGCCCCTGCGACGGTGCCACCATGAACCGTAAAGGTGGCATTCGCGGCACTTGAGTTGCCTATGAAAATGACAGCCGCCCCATTGCCAAACTTAACCCCGGCACCGTTGATTTCGAAGGTGCCGCGATCGGCGCTCGCTCTGTCCCAGATTTGCATAAAACCCGCCACCGCGAAAAAAGTCATATACCCGGCCCTGGCACGGTTTCTCAGAACAAAAGCGGAGCCTGACACGGCGAAGGTCTGGGTGATGCCGGAGTTATTTGTTATTCCGGCGCCGCTGACATACCAGAGGTTGTCGCTACTGATGGTAAAAGCGCTTGCTCCTGGATCGAAGGTAACCTCGCCGACTTCCGTGCCGTAGGTTGAAACGTCAACGCTAGTTTCATTCGAAACGCCGAAAGCGGCGATGTCGTTCGGACCGTTTGGCACCGTTGCCGGAAGCCAGTTGTCCGCCGTGTTCCAATCCGTCGTGGCCGGATCAAGGCTCCATGTCGCACTGCCAGCGTGGACTTCGACCACGATGGCAAGGCTGAGAAGGGCAAGGCTCGTGAATTTCAAAGGTTGAATTAAGAAAAATGTTAGTTTGGTTTTCATAGTTTGGCTCCCGCCGTCCATGTGGGGTTAAGGGACGACCGTAAGAGTGAGATCGTTGCCGTCGCCGCCGGTGTAAGTTGCTTGGAAGGTGTTACTCCCAGCGCTGATTGTTCCTCCATCGGGGAGGTTCGCGAAAGTTCCAATAATTGGGTTCGCTGAGATGTTCTCAATCACTGTAAAAACCGTGCCAGCATCCAGCGAAAGTCCGCCGACATCCTGGAGCGAAAACTCGGCTCCACTGATGGTAACGCCATTGGCTGCGACGGTGGCCGCTGTCGCCGTTTCGCTGTCCACTCGACAGACATAGGTCGCATCGGAATTGAAGGTCAGTAGCGCCTCGATCGACAGAGTAGCCGGCTCGTCGTCCGGCGTTTCGGGCGCCAAAGCTGCCCCGGGGCCGCTTCCTGTTCCCACCGCTACGCTTCCGGTTATGTTTCCGTTGCCAGCCAGTTGGCCCCCATTGACCTGGATCGGACCCTTGCCCGTGGCCGAACCGGTGCTGTTGTTGACGAGCAACTGTCCGCTCTCAATCGTGGTCCCGCCGCCATAACTGTTCGCCCCGGTTAATGTCAGCGAGCCCGAACCGATTTTCGTGACCGAGCCATTCTTGCCATCAACACTTCCGCCGTGTTCCCGAATGGTCCCGGTAAAGGTTGTATCCAGATTGTTGCTCCCAATCATCAAGCCATGGGAACCGATGTAGGCAATGCCATCGCCGGCGAGCGATCCAACTGTCACACTGGGCGAAGTGTGAAAGCTAATGTCGAGAAAGCCCTCACCATGGAGTTCGATCTGGGCTGCGCCGCCGTCACCCTCTGAAAAGATGTAGATCCCCCCTGGCCCGCCGTCGTTTTCGCCGCTCCGTGCTACAATCCGAGCCTGGCCACCGGTGGATGCCGTGCCGAGGCTGACACTCGCTCCGTACGCCCCGGAGACTTTTCCGCCCTCGAGGATAATTTTTGAATTCCCGGCGGTCGTGGTGAGTCCGGTGAAGTCGGAGCCGTAGAATGTTAAGTGGCCGCCAAGGCCGCCCGAGTCCACCCCGCCCTTGCAGAGGAAAAAGCCGTTACCCGCAGTGGCGGCATCCGTGAAAGAGACCTCGGCGGCCGTTATCGCGGTCGCACCGTTCAAGGTAAACCTCGCGTTCCCAGCGGTCGCGTTTCCCCTGAATCCTACCGATCCCGACTCTTGGTTACTCCGGCCGCCGGGATTGAGTGTGAAGGTGGCGTCGGCCGCGGTGGAATTATCGTCGAAGACAGCGTATCCGCCGAAGCCCTTGTTCTTCGACCCGCGAACCGTAAAATTCGCGGTTGCCGCGCTGGCGTTATCGTAGAAGGCGAAGCCTCCACCACCTACATCGAGGCCATGCGTAGCACCTTCGGCGAAAAAGGTAGCGCTGCCGGCGGTCGAATTTTGATGAAAACTCGCGCCACTCCCGTTCGACCCATCGCGGTGCGCGCCGTGGGCGATGTAGGTGACATTGGTTCCCGCGGTGGCGTTATTTTCAAACACGAAAAAGGCATTCAGAACGCCGCCGGAGCGTGTGGGCCCGATGAGGAAGGTCTGGGGCACGCCTGAATTATTCACGACCCCTGCGCCGCTGATCGTCAGCGTGACGTCGTGCGAAACGGGAGAGGTATTGATATGGAACCGGCTCGCGCCTGGATTGAAGTCGATCTCTGCGACCTCGGTCGCGCTCGCCGTAAGTGCTACGAGCGTCGTGCTCGAGAGGTCAAAGGTCGGCAACATCAGCCGGACCGTTTGGAACGGTGTTCGGCGTCCAGTTCGCTGCCGTGTTCCAGTCATTGCTCGTCGGGTCGAGATTCCAGGTGGCGCTGCTGGCTTGCAGGCCGGCGCTCGTGAGTAATAAGAAAGCCCCGCTGGACAGCAGGGCGCGGATGGAGATGCAGGTTTGCTGCATAGGTGGATTGCGGTGTTGGGTTGCGAGGATTCCAGGGCCGCCGTCGCGGAAAGCGCCTTTTTACGCAGTCTACGCCCCCTCTGGCAAGCCTAAAGTCGCGGGTGGGAGGCGCTAGGTATTGTTGCTCGATCGTCAGGTGGATGGAGTCGCGGACGAAGCTCAGCTCAATTCGCGAACCTCTCCCGGAGAATCTCCGCCACGGTTGGCTGACCGATTTCCTCCAATTCATAGCGCACCCGCATCATCGGGTGCTTGATCTTGACGATGCGGCGCAGATCAATCGGGGTCGCGATCAAAACCAAATCCACCGGCGTGGCGTTGATCGTCGCTTCCAGTTCCGCGATTTGCTTCCCGCCGTAGCCCATCGCAGGGAGCAACGCTCCGGTCTTTGGGTAGCGCTCAAATGTTTCTTTGATCGAACCAACCGCGTAGGGCCGCGGATCGACGATCTCGGCCGCGCCGAATTTCTTCGCCAGGATGACTCCCGCGCCAAAGGACATGCCTCCATGGGTCAGGGTGGGGCCATCTTCGACCGCGAGCACGCGTTTGCCGCGAATCGTTTCCGGGTCCGCATCGTCGACGGTAATCGGCGACGCGGCACGGATGATGACCGCGTTGGGGTTTGCCGCGCGGATATTCTCCGTCACGCGTGCAATGTTCTCTTCACTTGCCGTGTCCATTTTGTTGATCACGACGACATCCGCCATCCGCAGGTTCGTTTCGCCGGGGTGAAAAGTCAGTTCGTGCCCCGCCCGGTGCGGGTCGGCCACGACAAACAAGAGGTCGGGCTGAAAAAACGGCAGGTCGTTGTTGCCGCCGTCCCAAACGACGATGTCCGCTTCCTCTTCAGCGCGGCGCAGGATCTTCTCGTAATCGGCTCCCGCGAAGACGATCGACCCGCAGGCGAGATGCGGCTCGTATTCTTCCCGCTCTTCAATCGTGACGTCGGCTTTCGCCAAATCATCCATCGTCGCAAACCTCTGCACAGCTTGTTTGGCCAGTTCGCCGTAGGGCATGGGATGGCGAACGACGACGATCCGTTTGCCCATCTTCTTCAGCGCCGCCACGACGGCGCGGGTGGTCTGGGATTTGCCCGATCCCGTTCGCACCGCGCAAATCGCGACGACCGGTTTGGTCGATTTGAGGAGAGTCGTTTCCGGACCCATGAGGCGAAAATCCGCTCCGGCGGCGAGCGCGATCGATGCCTTGTGCATGACGGTTTCATGCGAGACATCGCTGTAGGCAAAGATGACCTGGTCGACGGAAAATTTCCTGATCAGCTCGGTGAGCTCACTTTCGGGAAAAATCGGAATGCCCTTGGGGTAGAGGGTGCCGGCGAGCGCGGCGGGGTAGCTGCGTTTTTCGATATTTGGGATTTGCGTGGCGGTGAAGGCGACCACCTCGCAGGCGGCGTGGTCGCGGAAGGCAACGTTGAAATTGTGGAAGTCGCGTCCCGCCGCGCCCATGATGAGAATTTTGGTTGTCATTTTGGAAATTGTGCTCTGCGAATTGCTGATTTTTCGGTGGATGCTAGCGCGAGCCGCTTGCGCAGGAAAGTGCGAGTTGGCTGGCGCAGATTGACTATTTGCTCAAGATGATGACTGCCACCGTCATCGTCGAACCGGTGATGAACGGGTTCGGTGCCGGAGCGTATCCATCCTCACCCTGAACATAATGCCGTGCTTTTGGCAACGCTCGACTAACCCGGGTTTCCGTTCGCCGCGATCCAGAAGCACTGCCTCGAAGAGGGCTAAATGATCCTGATGGACGCCGGCACCCTACGAGAAGTGCCTGCGCCGGATGCCGCCGCTGGTGGTCGACGCGCGCGAGATCGATCTCGGTCTGGCCGCGTTTGCGGCCGCGCTCGCGGCAACCGCCTGATCATCGCCGCACCTAAACGGGCGGGCGGTTTGGGCGGAGATATTCCGCCACCGCGGGGTCGATGCTTTGCAGATGGAGATCACGCTGCGGGAAGGGGATCGTGATGTTCGCGGCCGCCAGGGCTTCGGTAATTGCGACCGCGACGTCGCTTTTGATCTGGAGCCATTGATCGTAGTCGTCGGTCCAAAGGCGGACACTGAAGTTGAGCGAATCGGTCCCGAACTCCGTCATGAGCGTCTGCGGCGCGGGGTTCTTCGCCGCCAGCGGATGGGTCCCGGCCACTTCGGTGAGGAGCGCGATGACGCGTCTCGGATCGGTCCCGTAAGCGACCCCAACGTTGAGTTCGATCCGGCGCTGGCGATTCGACAAGGTGAAGTTGGTTACCTTGTCGGAAATAAGCTGCGCGTTAGGCACGATCAGCTCCGAGCTGTCGAAGAGCCGGATGATGCTGGCCCGAATCCCGATCCGGCGAATCACCCCGACATCGTTCTGCACCTGGACGACATCGCCCACATTTACCGGGCGCTCGAAGAGCAGGATGAGCCCGGAAACGAAGTTGTTCACGATATTCTGCAGACCGAAACCAAGGCCGACCCCGAAGGCGCCGGCGAGGACGGTGAACTTCGTCATGTCGACCCCGAGCGCGGCGATCGCGACAATAAATCCGAAGCACAGAACGACGTAGTGGAGAAGGGTCGAGATGGCGTAGGAAGCGCCGCGGTTCACATGGAGCCGGTCGTAAATATCCTCCTCGAGGAGGAAGCGGATGAAGCGCGAAAGCAGCGCCGCCACCCAGATCGTGAGCGCGAAGGCGAGGACCGCGCCTAACGAGATGTGGAAGGATTGGAAACTGAATTCCGCCGTCACCCAGGAAGTCAGCTGGTCGAGGAGCGGTCCGCGGAGCGAGAAAGCATGGAGGGTTATCAAGACCCAGGTGACGAAGGCGGCGAAGAAGACGCCGCGCGTCAGCCGTTGTTGCAGCATTGGGCGATGACGCCGCACCACCGCCAGCCCGGAGAACGGCCGGATGTGGAGGGCAAAAAATATCAGGCCCGCGACCACGCCGCCGGCCGCGTAGAGGAAAACGGCCAGGTAAGCCGAGACGAGCGCTCCGGTCGCGAGATAATTCGCCAGCCGGAAGTAGCCGAGCAGAGCGGCCAAGAAGACCGCCGCAAAGAGGAAGAGGCCGAGCCGTGCCCCAGCGCGAGCGGCCTTGTGCGAGGTGGTGCCGGTGGCGAGCGCGGGCAGGCGCGTCGAGCGGATAAACCAGAGGAGAAAAATCGCGCCGCCCACCATTTCCAAAAGCAGAATGAGACGCGAAAGACCTGGCAGCGAGGCCGCCAAGCGCCGGATTTGGGCCATCACGTAGAAGACGACGAGCGCGTTCAGGATGGGGAAAAGAAGGCGGTCCAGCAGCTGCCGCAGGATGATGACGATCGGCGGCAGAGTGAGGGCCGCGACCGCGGCCCAAAAGATCCGGGGCGCATCCGCAAAGAGCGGCCGGCAAACGAGCAGCGTCAGGACTGCCGCGGTCGCGACCGGCAATTGCAGGAGGCGGTTTGCGCGTTTCAGGAGCGGATCTTCATCCGTCCATTTCGCGGCGCGGTGTTTGACCCAAAAAAGGGCCGCGGCGAGGGCGCTGAAAATGAGAGCGAGGTAGATGAACTGCGGCCAGTTCGGCACGAGGTAAGCGCGGAGCTGGAGGAATTGCGCGCTGAAGGAATTTTGGCTGCCCTCGACCAGGTCGCGGGCCGCGTTGCTCCGCATTTCCGGGCTCCAGGCCGGGGGGCTATCGCGCACGAAGAGCCGGCTGACGGCGGCGTTCTGCGCGGCGCGAATCGAAGCGAGGGCGCCAGTCACTCGTTTGGTTTGCTCGGCCACCCGGCTCTGCTCGGTCAGGATGGAGGCGCGCCGTTTTTGCAAGGCGTTTTCGGCTTGCGCGATCGCGGCCAGGACGTTGTCGATCCGTTGCCGGATCTCCGGCGGTGTCTCGGAGCTTTGAGCGGCGTCGCGCGTCTTCGTCCAGATCGATTGCAACTCCGGCAGGAGCGCGATCTGCTTGTCGATCAAGTTGGCGCGAGTCGTTAGGTCGTGCGACCAAAGGCCGAGTTGCTCACTGAGCTTTTCCCAGCGCGTTTCGAGTTCGCCCAACGTTTCGAGAAGCACTCCCGGCTTGAGCAACTGCGTCGTCTCGGCCAACTGCGCGTTGATTTCGCGGGTCACCGACGGCAGATCGCGAGCGGCCGTGCTGCTTTCCGCCGGGGTCGCCGCCGGCTGCATTTCCTGCAGGCTGGCTTCGGCGCTATCCGCCTGTGTGACGACATCGGCCAGCGGAATGGGGGTCGGCTCCGGCGTCGGTGTGACCGAAGCAGAAACCGCAGGCGTGGGAGAATTCTGGGCCAGAGCCGGCGCGCGCCACCCCGCGATCACGGTGGCGGCCAGGGCGATGATGCAGAGACGTTTCACTGGTTGCAGAGGACAGAAGCTAAAACTGTCGCCTTGCGCGAGTCTACACTGAAGGCGGGTTTCCTCGCCCGTCGTCGCGCCGACGGCAAAATTGCGCCGCCTCGTTTCTGCGCAAAGGTTAGGCGATGGCCGACGATGAACTCCTCGCTCCCGATCCGCTTTGGTACAAAGACGCGGTCATCTACGAACTACACGTCAAGACCTTCCACGACAGCGACGGCGATGGGACCGGCGATTTCCGCGGGCTGATCGAGAAACTCGACTATCTCCAGGAACTGGGCGCGACCGCGATCTGGTTGCTGCCGTTTTATCCCTCGCCGATGCGCGATGACGGCTACGACATCGCGGATTATTTCGATGTTAATCCGACTTTCGGAACGCTCGGTGATTTCAAGGCGTTTCTCGCGGCCGCGCACGAGCGCGGGTTGCGGGTGATCACGGAACTCGTAATCAATCACACCTCGGATCAGAATCCGTGGTTCCAGAAATCGCGTCGCGCCGCCCCGGGCTCGCCGGAGCGGGAGCTTTATGTCTGGAGCGATTCGCCGGAGAAGTACAAGGACGCGCGGATCATCTTCAAGGATTTCGAGACTTCGAACTGGTCGTGGGATCCGGTGGCGAAATGCGTACTACTGGCACCGCTTCTATGCGCACCAGCCGGATCTGAATTTCGATAACCCGGCGGTGCACGAGACCGTCGAGAAGGTGCTCGATTTTTGGTTAAGCATGGGAGTGGACGGTCTGCGGCTCGACGCCATCCCCTACCTCTACGAGCGCGAGGAAACGAACTGCGAGAATCTTCCCGAGACGCACAATTATTTAAAGCAACTGCGCGCTCACATGGACGCGAAGTTCCCCGGCCGCATGCTCCTGGCGGAGGCGAACCAGTGGCCGGAGGACGCGGTCAAATATTTCGGCGAGGGCGACGAGTCGCACATGAATTTCCATTTCCCGCTCATGCCGCGGATGTTCATGGCCCTGCAAATGGAGGATCGCTTCCCGATCATCGACATCCTCGAGCAGACGCCGGCGATTCCCGACAATTGCCAGTGGGCAATGTTCCTGCGCAATCACGATGAATTGACCCTCGAGATGGTGACGGATGAGGAGCGCGATTACATGTGGAAGGTCTACGCGACCGACCCGACGGCGCGGATCAATCTCGGGATTCGCCGCCGGCTCGCGCCGCTCCTCGCCAACAGCCGGCGCAAGATCGAGCTGCTCAACATTCTCCTCTTCTCAATGCCGGGGACGCCGGTCCTCTATTACGGCGACGAGATTGGGATGGGCGACAATTTTTACCTCGGGGATCGCAACGGCTGCCGCACCCCGATGCAATGGAGCAGCGATCGCAACGCCGGATTTTCCAAGGCGAATCCGCAGCAGCTTTACCTGCCGATCACGATCGATCCCGAGTACCACTACGAGGCGATCAACGTCGAGAATCAGCAGAAGAATTTGTCCTCACTGCTCTGGTGGATGCGGCGGGTGATCGCGATGCGGAAAAACTTCCGCGCCTTCTCCCGCGGCTCGCTCGAATTTCTCCTCCCGGATAACCCCAAGGTGCTGGCGTTTCTGCGGCGCTACGAAGACGAGACCATCCTGGTGGTGGCAAATCTCTCCCGATTCTCGCAGCCGGTGGAGATCGATCTCGCGCGCTTCGCCGGGTCGGTGCCGATGGAAGTTTTCAGCCGCAATTTTTTCCCGCCGATCAAGAAGGCGCCCTACGTCCTCACCATCGGACCGCACGGCCATTACTGGTTTGCCTTCCAATCGCAGGCCGCCAAGCGGGCGACGAAGAAGCGGGTCGCGCCCACGATCGACGCCGAGCCGAACCTCTCGGCCCTTCTGCAGAACAATCATCGCGCCCGCCTCGAGCGCGAGATTTTGCCCGGGTATCTGCGCACCTGCCGCTGGTTCGGGGCCAAGGCGCGCAGCATCCGCGAGATGCGGATCATCGAGCAGATCCCGGTCGGCGAGGGCGCAGCGCAGTTGTGGCTCCTGCGGGTCGATTACACCGATGGCGCGCCTGACATCTATTCGCTGCCTGTGCAGTTAACGACCGGACCGGCCGGCGACGCGCTCGCGCGCAGCTCACCCCAGGCGATCATCGCGCGGATCGGCCTGCGGGCGATTCTTCACGACGCAATCTGGGATGCGGATTTTCGCGAAAGCCTTTTCCGCCTGATGGCGACGGAAACGGACCTGAACGGGCGCAACGGCCACCTCGTCGGCGTCGGGAGCAACATTCTGGCGCAGGAGCCTAACGACAAGGTGCCCCCTTCCCAGGTGCTCAATGCCGAGCAGAGCAACTCGTCGATGCTGTTCGAAAATCGATTTTTCCTCAAGCTCTACCGCAAGCTGGAGGACGGGATGAATCCCGATGTCGAGCTGACCCGTTTCCTGACCGAAGAGCAGCATTTCGCCCATGTGCCGGCCTTTGTCGGCGCGATCGAGTATCGCCGACCGAGGACCGAGCCGACGGTCGTGGCGCTCCTGCAGGCGGCCGCGCTTAACGAGGGCGACGCCTGGAAGCTGACGCTGGATGCGGTCGGCCGCTACTTCGAGCGGGTGCTGGGGATGAAGAGCGAACTGCAGACAATTGGCGCCTCGCCCGGCGCCGTTGCTCAACCAATTGCTCGGTGGCGTCTATCCCGAAAAAGCGAAGCTGATCGGGCAACGCACCGGCGAGATGCATCTCGCGCTCGCGGCCGAGACGTCCGACAAACGTTTCGCCCCGGAGCCGTTCAACGCCATGGCGCAACGCTCGGTTTTCCAATCGATGCGCGCCTCACTCCGCCGCACCTTCGCGCTTCTGCAAAAGAAGCTGCCCGATCTGTCCGAAGCCTTCCGCGCCGAGGCCGCCCAGGTCCTGGCCGCGGAACAGCAGATTCTCGCCGCTGAGCAGCAGACGCTGGAACGCCACGCTTCGGCGGCGAAGATCCGCATTCATGGCGATTACCATCTCGGGCAGGCGCTCTACACCGGAAAGGATTTTGTGATTCTGGATTTCGAGGGCGAACCGGCCCGACCGCTGAGCGAGCGCAAACTCAAACGTTCCGCGCTCCGCGATGTCGCCGGGATGATGCGCTCCTTTCAATACGCCGCCTACAGCGCGCTCTGGCAGCCTTCGACGCGGACGGAGGACGTGCCGTTTCTCGAACGCTGGGCCGATCTCTGGTATCGGCAGATGAGCGCGACGTTTCTCGCCAGCTATCTCGAGACGACCGCGGGGGCGAGTTTTCTACCCCCGAAAAGCAGCGATCTGACTGTCCTGCTCGAGGCCTACCTGCTCGACAAGGCGGTCTACGAAGTCGGCTACGAATTGAATCACCGGCCCGACTGGGTCGTGATCCCGGTGCGCGGGATCAAGCACATTTTGAATCTCGCCTAACGAACCCGGAAAAAGGAATAAAGCAACGTCCGTCCTCTCCTACGATCGATGAAAATCTTCATCCTAATTCTCGCCACAGCCGCCGCCATCTCGATGATCAACGCGTCCGCCGCGGGCACGCGCTTCGAGAGCGGTCCGCAACAAACTTCGCTCGTCGAACTTTACACTTCGGAAGGTTGCAGCAGTTGCCCGCCGGCGGAAGCGTGGCTGAGCCGGTTGAAGGATAACGCCGGGTTGTGGAAGCAATTCGTCCCGGTGGCCTTTCACGTCGATTATTGGGATCGGCTCGGCTGGCGCGATCGCTTTTCCTCCAAACAATGGACGGAACGTCAGAGCCGTTACGCCGCCCTCTGGCGGAGCGAATCGGTCTACACCCCGGCCGTGGTGGTGAACGGGCGCGAGCAGCGCGGCTGGTCCGGCGCCAGCCTCTCTCAGCCTAACGGAAAGCCAGCGGGCGTTCTGCAGGTCGCCAGCAGTGACGGGAAGACCTTCGCGATTGAATTTCGACCGGCGACGGGCAGCGCAACCGACTGGGAGGCGCACCTTGCTCTGCTCGGTTCCGGCATCACCACCAACGTCCGCGCCGGCGAAAACAGTGGTCGAAATTTGGCCCATGATTTTGTGGTTCTCGAACTCCGGAACGCCGGGTTGAAATCGGAAAAGGGTGTGGCCCGCGTCCGCCTAACGACAAGCGCCCCGACCGAGCCCGGTGCGCGGAAGGCAGTTGCAGTCTGGGTCACCGAGCTGGGGCAACTGGTCCCGGTGCAGGCGGCGGGCGCCTGGCTTCCGTGACGGGGATCCCGCGGCGGTAAAATTTTCTCGACCAGCCCGCGTTTTTCTCTAAAAAGGGGGACGCGATGAAAGTATCTCGCACCCCAGTTCTCCTCCCCCTGACCTTTCTGGCCGCCGCATTGGCGCTGGCCGAGCCTGGCGAGATCGCCCGCTCGCGCATCAAGCGCACGCCGGTCACCTCGAGCAACGTGGCCAGCGTGGGCTACAGCCGGCATCTGCGCGCCCTCGAGATCGAGTTCACACGCGGTGCGGTTTACCGGTTTCTTGAGGTGCCGCCAAGCGTCTATCGCGGCCTCATCGCCTCCGATTCCAAGGGGCATTTCATCGCCGAAAACATCCGGGGAAAATACCGCTTCATCCGGGTCCGCCCGAAGAGGAGCAGCCAGACTGCGCGAGCCCCGGACGACTCCTGAGTTGGGTGCGACGGGTCGCGTCCGGGAGGTGAAAAAATCTCGCGGAAAAGTGAAAATTCCACGTTGACGGATGAGCGCCGTGCGATAGTTTGTTCGTCCGCTGATAGCGGTCCCGGGTTCCCCGGGGTGTTCTTCTTGGCTCAACGCGAGCCGCTGTTTGTTGGCTTCAGCAAACGGGCGGGCTTTGTCGTGGAGCGGAAAGGGAGCGTTTGATCTTTGACAGTGCAATTCTGGATTTCGTCATCACGACGATTCGGTTATTTGAAATCCAGAAGGTAGAAGTCAGCGAAAATTGAATTGTGCGTTATACGTCGAGTTTCTTTGATTAAAAATTTCGCCGGTTCTCACGAACCGGTGATCTCAATTAAGTAAGATCGGACGAACCTGCCGGGCCCACGGGCTCGCGCAGGCAAGAATGGTCAGAAATAGTCGATTCTTTAGCGAGAATCGGCGCAAACTTTGTCCCCGAAGCAATTCGGGGCTCCAAATTTTTACGGAGAGTTTGATTCTGGCTCAGAACGAACGCTGGCGGCGTGGATAAGACATGCAAGTCGAACGGGACTTTTTCTAGTAGCAATACCGGGAAAAGTTTAGTGGCGAACGGGTGCGTAACACGTGGGGAATCTGCCGAGAAGTGGGGGATAGCTCGTCGAAAGGCGAATTAATACCGCATATGATCAGGGAAGACATCTTTCCAACATCAAAGCCGGGGCAACCTGGCGCTTCTTGATGACCCCGCGGCCTATCAGCTAGTTGGTGAGGTAACGGCCCACCAAGGCGATGACGGGTAGCTGGTCTGAGAGGACGACCAGTCACACTGGAACTGAGACACGGTCCAGACACCTACGGGTGGCAGCAGTCGAGAATTTTTCTCAATGGGCGAAAGCCTGAAGGAGCGACGCCGCGTGGAGGATGAAGGCTTTCGGGTTGTAAACTCCTGTCATTTGAGAACAAGGGCTACGCAAGTTAACTACTGCGGACTTGATAGTATCAGAAGAGGAAGGGACGGCTAACTCTGTGCCAGCAGCCGCGGTAATACAGAGGTCCCAAGCGTTGTTCGGATTCATTGGGCGTAAAGGGTGCGTAGGTGGCGCTGTAAGTCAGATGTGAAATTTCGGAGCTCAACTTCGAAACTGCATTTGATACTGCGGTGCTTGAGGACTGGAGAGGAGACTGGAATTTACGGTGTAGCAGTGAAATGCGTAGAGATCGTAAGGAAGACCAGTGGCGAAGGCGGGTCTCTGGACAGTTCCTGACACTGAGGCACGAAGGCCAGGGGAGCAAACGGGATTAGATACCCCGGTAGTCCTGGCAGTAAACGGTGCACGTTTGGTGTGGGAGGATTCGACCCCTTCCGCGCCGGAGCTAACGCGTTAAACGTGCCGCCTGGGGAGTACGGTCGCAAGATTAAAACTCAAAGAAATTGACGGGGGCCCGCACAAGCGGTGGAGTATGTGGCTTAATTCGATGCAACGCGAAGAACCTTACCTGGCCTTGACATGCCTCTCTAAACCGGTGAAAGCCGGCGAGTGTCGAAAGACACAATTGGCACAGGTGCTGCATGGCTGTCGTCAGCTCGTGTCGTGAGATGTTGGGTTAAGTCCCGCAACGAGCGCAACCCCTGTGAACTGTTGCCACGTCCTTGATTGGACAGCACTCTGTTCAGACTGCCCTGTGAAACGGGGAGGAAGGTGGGGACGACGTCAAGTCAGTATGGCCCTTACGGCCAGGGCTGCACACGTACTACAATGCCCAGTACAGAACGATCCGAGACCGCGAGGTGGAGGAAATCTAGTAAAACTGGGCCCAGTTCGGATTGGAGGCTGCAACTCGCCTCCATGAAGCCGGAATCGCTAGTAATGCCGTATCAGCTACGACGGCGTGAATACGTTCCCGGGCCTTGTACACACCGCCCGTCACATCATGGAAGTCACTTGTAGCCGAAGTGCGCGCGCCAACCCGCAAGGGAAGCAGCGCCCTACGCTATGAGCGGTAACTGGGATGAAGTCGTAACAAGGTAGCCGTAGGGGAACCTGCGGCTGGATCACCTCCTTTCTAAGGAGAAATCGCAGAGATTCGAATCGAGACCGTCAGGTCGAAGATTCAAATTCTCTTGCGGTAGGTCGACGGCTAAGCGCGAAATCCTTCGGGGTCTCGCAGATGCCGTTAAGCCCTTGGAATCGAAAGAAACCAAGGCTCAGAGAGAATCGAAACGGTAACGCACAATTCAGTTTTTGTTTGATTGCTGACTCTAAAATGCCGGATGGCTTTGCTATCCGGCATTTTTTGTCGGTTGCATTCGAGTTTCGACATTCGACATTCGGATTTCCGGAACGGGGGCATAGCTCAGTTGGTAGAGCGCCAGCTTTGCAAGCTGGATGTCAGGGGTTCGAATCCCCTTGCCTCCAGCCCCGAAGGCTTTCGGGGCTGTCGCGCCGAAGTCCGGCGGCTGCTGGACGAAGGCGGGACAAAGGCATGACCTTCCCGTCCGCCAATCCTGATCGATCCTGGACTCGCGGCGGCGAGTTCCTGCGGAGGGACGCGCTTCCGCACGTCCAGTTTCAACGATTGCGCTCCGCTACTTCTCGTAGCACTCGAGATACTTAATCCCCGAGCCGGTATTGAAAATTACGACACGTTCTCCCGCATCGACCTTTCCCGCTGCCACCAGCGACCGCAGCGCGGCGAAGCAGGCCGCGCCCTCCGGCGCGACAAACAGGCCTTCGTTCGCGCCGACTTCGCGCGTCGCCCGGATCATCGTTTCGTCGTCAACAGTGACGGCGCCGCCCTGCGAGTCGCGCAGAATCCGGAGCATAAGAAAATCTCCGATCGCTTTTGGGACGCGCAGTCCAGAGGCACAGGTATGCGCGTCGGGAAATTCAGCCGCGCTCGTCGCGCCGGTCTCAAACGCTCGGGCGATCGGCGCGCAGCCGCTCGCCTGCACCGAAAACATGCGCGGCCGCTTCGCGTCGATCCAACCCATCGCCTCCATTTCATCGAACGCTTTCCACATTCCGATGAGTCCGGTGCCGCCGCCGGTCGGATAAAGAATGACGTCCGGTAATTTCCAATCCGATTGTTCCGCCAATTCGTAACCGAGCGTTTTCTTGCCCTCGACGCGATATGGCTCCTTCAACGTCGACAGGTCGAACCAGCCTTCCTTTTCTTTTCGCCGCGCGATCTCCGCGCCGCAATCGGTGATCAATCCGTCGATCAGCGTGACGTGCGCCCCGACTTCGCGACACTCGATCACATTGGCTCTCGGTGTATCAGCCGGCATGAAAATATGTGCTTCCAACCCAGCGCGGGCGGCGTAGGCGGCGAGTGCGCCACCGGCGTTCCCAGCTGTCGGCACGGCGAGCCTTGTCGCGCCCAAATGCTTCGCCATCGAGACCGCCACCGCCATTCCGCGCGCTTTGAAACTTTGCGTCGGATTGAGCGATTCGTCTTTCACCCAAAGATTCGACAAGCCGAGCGCGCGCCCGAAATGCTCCGCCCGCAGCAGGGGCGTGCCGCCTTCGCCTAACGAGACCGGCTCGACCTCGAGCGGCAGCGGTAGCACTTCGCGATAACGCCAAAGCGATCGCTCACGCCCCGCGAGCATCTCACGCTTGAGCGTCCGCCCGGCGGCCTCCAAATCGTAAGCCGGGAAGAGCGGTTTCTGGCAGGCCGCGCAAAGATTCTGCAACTGCGACCACTCGTGTCGCAGGCCGCACGAAGTGCAGGTCAGGTGTGTCAGGAACATACGGTCGGGCAAATAGTCATCCGCTGATGTCGCAGATTTTCGCCGATTAATAAAACCGGCATTTTGCCCTCCTCCCCTTCGGGTAAATCTGCGTAATCTGCGAATCGCAACGCTGAGATGAATCCGCAAGCCGCAACCTCACCGCCCCTTCTTCGCCCATGGTATCGGCCTTCCCTCACTGTCCAGATCTTCATCGGTCTCATCGTTGGCGGGTTCATCGGCTGGTTGCGGCCCGATTGGGGCAACGCGGTTTATTTTCTCCGCGACATTTTTCTCAACCTGATCAAGTCGATCATCGCCCCGCTCGTCTTCTCGACCATCGTCGTCGGCATCGCGGGCGCGGGCAGCTTGCGCAAAGTCGGGCGGATGGGCCTGAAAGCGATCGTCTATTTCGAGCTCGCGACCACCGCGGCGCTCGCCATCGGACTCACGGTGGTGAACTTCACGAAACCCGGAGTCGGTGTCACGCTGGTCGCCGGGCCTAACGATATCGTCAACACGATCGCCCACACCCACCCGAAGACTCTTCTCGAGACCATCGTCCACGCGTTCCCGGCGAGCGTGATCGACGCCATGGTGCGTGGCGACGTTCTCCAGATCGTCGCCTTCTCCGTCCTTTTCGCGATGGCGGTCTCGGCCGTGGGCGAGAAAGGCAAACCGATCATCCGCGCGATGGAGAGCCTTTCGCAGGTGATGTTCAAGTTCACCAACTACGTCATGATGTTCGCCCCCATCGGGGTCGGCGCGGCCATGGCGCACACCGTCGGGACCCAGGGTTTGGGCGTGCTGGTTCATCTCGGAAGTCTGATCCTCACCCTTTACCTCGGGTTGATCATCTTCATCGTCGTGGTCTTTGGCTCCGTCATCTTTCTCGTCCGCGTGCCGCTCCGGAAATTCATCCTCGCGGTGCGCGAGCCGGCCACCCTCGCCTTCGCCACCACGAGCAGCGAATCCGCCCTTCCCAAAGCCATGCAGGCGATGGAGCGCATCGGCGTCCCGCGGCACATCGTCGGTCTCGTCATGCCGACCGGTTATTCCTTCAATCTCGACGGCTCGACTCTTTATCTCGCGGTCGCCTCCGTCTTCGTGGCCCAGGCCGCGGAAACGACCACCGGTCAGCACGTCGGGCTTATGCAGCAGATTACGATCATGCTCGCGCTCATGATTACCTCGAAAGGCGTGGCCGCCGTGCCGCGTGCTTCGCTCGTCGTTTTGCTCGCTACCTTGAACAGCTTTCTTCCCGCCGGCCTCGGGCCGATCGGCGTTGCGGTCATCTTCGGAGTCGACGAACTGATGGATATGGGCCGGACCTGCGTGAACCTGATCGGCAATTGTCTGGCCACGATCGTGGTCGCGCGCTGGGAGGGAGAGTTTGATGACGAGCGGGCCGAGGTCTTCGGCACGCCCGAAGAGATCGAGCTCGATCTGCGGGAAGGCGAGCTGGCTTTTGCGGAGGCGGTGCAGGATGACTGATCGACGAGGCCGCGTGACCTCCCGCTGGCGGGCGCGCTGGAACGCCTTTCGTTACCCGATCGATCCCGAGAAAGAAGCGCTCCTCCGTGCCCGCTGGGAATCGTTGCCTGACGATTTGCGCCGGCCGAATCAGCTCGCCGGCCGTCATCTGACCCACTGCGGATTCGTCACCGGCGCGAGCTATTGCTCCTTCCGTTGCACCCATTGTTACCTGCCGAAGAACGCCAACGAAGTCCCGATCCCGGAGCTGGCCGAGATGAAAGAGCAGATCGAGGCGAGCCGACGCTTTCAAGGACCGGGCGGCGGTCTGCAGATCACGGGCGGCGACGTCGCCGATGCCTACTGGCGGGCGGAACGGCCGCACGAGCTGATCGAGATCGTCCGGCACACCGTCGCAGTCGGGCTCGTCCCGATGCTCATGACCCACGGCCAGACTCTGCTCGAGCATCCGGAGTTTCTTGAAGCCCTCGTGGTCGATGGCGGACTGCGCCAGGTCGCCGTCCACATCGACATGACGCAGGCCGGACGACACGGGTTTCCGATCAATCGCCTGACGAGCGAAACGGATCTTCATCCGGTGCGCGAGGCCTTTACCGAGCTGGCGCGGAAGATTCGGGCCCGCACCGGTCTTCCGCTGGAATTTGCGCACAATTGCACCGTGACGGAACGAAACATCGAGTCGGTTGCGGAAGTAGTGCGCTGGTTTCTGGCCGATCCGGCGCGCTCGCGCATCTGGCGCATTCTGAGTTTTCAGCCGGAGGCGAACACCGGGCGCACGATCTTTTCTCAGCACCCCGTGACGCCCGCGCTCGTTTGGCAGAAACTTTGTCAAGGGATGAGCCTGCAGATTGACGGCAGCGCCTACCTGGGTGGTCACCCCGATTGCAACCAGGGCGCGAGCCTGCTCGTCGAGCGACGGAGCGGTTCCTGCCTTCCGCTTTTGCCTGACGACGAGAAAACGGCCGCGCTCTTTGCCGAGATTCTCGCCACCCTCGGCGCGGTCTCGACCATGACGACCGACGCCGTGGCGGGCGGATCGCTTCTCCCCTGGCGGGGGGCCGGCGCCTTCGCGCGTCATCCCGGGCTGGCGTGTCGCGGGGTCGCCCGGCTTCTTGCCCTTGTCCTATCCGGCCAATTCCCATTTCGTTTCCTGCAAGCCGCTCTCCGCGGGCAGGTGCACACGATCAATATCGGGACCCATAATTTCATGGACGCCAGCGAGGTGGCGAACGCGCCTAACGACCCGGTGACCCGGGCCCGACTCGAGGCCTGCGTCTTTAAAGGCGCGGTGAAAAATCGCGCGAACGGCGAGTGGGAAGCCGTCCCGATGTGCGCCATGAACCAGTCGCGCTGGAGCGAGCTCTACGCGGAACGGCTGGGCCTAACGCAGCCGTCTCGCCGGCATGATCCACAGCCTGTTACGGCACTTGCGACGCCGGCCGGCGTCGTTAGGCGATCGACTTGATCACCCCGCCATCCGCGCGAACGGAGGCGCCGTTGATCGCGGCCGCGAGCGGGCTGCAGACGAAGACGACGACGTCCGCGATCTCGTCCGGCTCGATGAAACGCTTCAGGAGCGAGGTTGGACGCGCATTCTTAAAGAAATCTTTCTCGAACTCCTCCGGGCTCATTTGGTTTTCCCGGGCCAGCTGGCCAACGAACTCCGTCACCCCTTCCGAGGCTGTCGGTCCGGGCAGGACCGAGTTGACCGTCACGCATGTTCCGGCGCAGGTCTCCGCCAGGCCACGGGCGACGGCGAGCTGGGCGGTCTTGGTCGTGCCGTAATGAATCATCTCGGCCGGGATCTGGAGCCCCGACTCGCTCGAGATAAAAATGATCCGGCCCCAGTTGCGCTCTTTCATTCCCGGGAGGTAAGCGCGGCTCAGCCGGACACCGGAAAGGACATTCACCGCGAAGAACCTTTCCCATTCCTCGTCGCTGATTTGTCTCGAACGGCTTCGGCTCGAAAATCCCGACGTTATTGACCAGGATGTCAACCTGCGGCAGTTGCCTGACGGTTTCGGCGCAACCTTCCGCGGTGCCGAGATCGGCCGCGATGCCGTGCAGCTTCACGTCGCCGGCTTCCTTTTTGATTTCCGCGATCGCTTCTCCGACGCGCTCCTGCGTCCGCCCATTCAGCCAAACCTCCGCTCCTTCACGCGCCAAACGGCTGGCAATCGCGAGCCCGATCCCGGCGGTCGAACCGCTCACGAAAGCTTTCTTGTTCTTCAGTTCCAGATCCACAGGGTCTCTTTTCCACGCTGCGGGAGCCATTCAAGAAAATTGTAGGGCGGGCGCTTCGCCTGCCCGGGGTTGGCGAGGTGGCAACCTCGGCAAGCGGAGCGCTTGCCCTGCAACCGGCATCCGCGTTAAATCAGCGGCATGGGTCGTCAATGGTTGCAGGCGAAACGTGAAGTGGCCGGTCTGAAAAAAGGCCAGGCGGTGAACAAACTGGTGAAGGAAATCATGGTCGCGGCGAAAATGGGCGGCGGCGATCCGGCGGCCAATGCGCGCCTTTACGCCGCGGTGGAAAAAGCGCGCAGACAGAGCGTGACCCGGGACACGATTGAGCGTGCCATCAAAAAAGGCGCCGGGATCGGCGGTGAAAAATTGGAGCTCGAGCATGTCGTCTTCGAAGGCTACGCCCCGCGCAAAGTCCCTGTGATCGTGGAAGTGCAAACGGACAACAAGAACCGCACCGCGCCCGAGATTCGTGTCCTCTTCAAGCGCGGCCAGCTCGGCGCAGCCGGGAGCAACAAATTCCTTTTCGATCATGTCGGCCTCGTCGAGGCGCATCATGCCGATCCGGCAGCGGATATCGAGGCGGCGGCGATCGAAGCCGGCGCGCAGGAAGTCGAGCCGCTCGGCGCGGAGCAGAACGACGACATTCCGGAAGGCGCGACCGGGGCGCGTTTCACGACCGCGGCCGCGGATCTCCACGCCGTTTCGCAATGGCTGACGCAAAACGGATGGACGGTGGTGACGAGCGAACTCGGATATGTGGCGAAGAATTTTCCCGAATTGAGCGAGGACGACCGGGCCCAGGTCGGCGAATTTCTGCAACTGCTCGAGGACCACGACGACGTCCACCGCGTCTGGGCCGCGGTTCGTTAGGTAAGACGATGTCCGACGAGACGACCCAGGCAATTTTCGGCGACGCGGTCGCGGACTCCCTCGAAAAGCCGGGCCGGAAAGGCCGCGGTTGGTTTGGGCGGAAGAAGGACGAGCCGCCACGCTTCACGCACTGCGAAGATTGCGGGGCAGAATTGCACGGCCGCTACTGCTCGCAATGCGGCCAGGTGGCGGTCGATTACCATCGTTCCTTTCGCCATGTCCTCGCCGATGTGGCGGAATCATTTCTCAACTGGGATTCCAAATTCACTAAAACGATCGGCTTCCTCCTCATTTCTCCCGGCTGGCTCACGAACCAGTTCGTGGCCGGCCGGCGCACCCGTTATCTCCATCCGCTTCGGGTCTACCTCCTCGTCAGCATCGTCTTTTTCTTGTGCGCGCGGTTCGTTCCGTTCCAGGTGAAACCACCCGACGTGGCGAAAATGACGGCCACGGAGCGCGCGCAGGTCGAGCAGGCGATGCAGGATCCGGGCATCCCAGAGGCGGTGCGCGAGCAGGTCTTGCGGAGTCTGGCCGAACAGAAAAAAAAGGAAGCGGTGAAAGGTGGTGCTTTGACGACTCCAGCGCCGACTCCGTCGCCTCCTCCGTTTCCCGAAAAAGTCGAAATTTTCGGTTCGAAAAAGGATGGCGCCTCGCCTCCCAGTTGGCTGAAACAAAGAGTGCGCGAAAAGATCGGTCCCCACGGAAGCAACGTCGAGCTGGTGGGCAAAACGCTGCGCGACAATATCTCGACCATGATGCTTTTCTGCATCCCGCTCTTCGCGCTCGTGCTGAAGATTCTTTATCTCCGTCAGGGCCGTTACTACATCGAGCACCTCGTCTACGCCCTGCACATTCACGCCTTTTTCTACATCGCGATCCTGGTCACCGTTTTCAGCGGGATGGCGGCGAAACGCTGGGTCCCGGCACTGGAAGGACCGCTCCTCTGGATCATGGTGCTGGCGATCGTGGTCCAGGTGTTTCGCTCCATCCGGCAGGTCTATGGCCAGAGCTGGCCCATGACGACCTTCAAGTTCTTCTTCGGAGCCGTGATCTATTTCTTTGTTCTCGTTATCGCCCTTGCCGCCACTGCGGTCGCCACCATTGCGTTGCCCTAAATTGGTTCGTCTCCTCATTCGTATGAAAACGCTTGTCCTTGTTTTCTTCGCTTTGCTTGGCGGTTTGTCTGGCGCTTGGGCCGACGCCACGAAAATCGCCTTTGAACGCGGCGACGCCGTTTGGGTCGCGCATGTCGACGGATCGGAGGCGAAGAAAATCGCGGACGGCGCGGCGCCCGAGCTTTCGCCGGATGGTCAGAAAATTGCCCTCAATACCCAGCAAGCCGGCTCGATCTGTGGGCGGACGGGAAAACGCTGCTCATGGACATTGCCATGAACGAAGAAAGCGATCGCCAGGATTGGGACGGACCGTTGCCGGCCATCTGGGCGCTTGATCTTGCGACCGAAAAGGTCACCCGGCTCACGCCCAAATCGCTTTATGCGTGGGACTGCCAATGGCTCGATGCCGACAACGTTCTTTTCGTTAGCCAGGCGGCGGACGAAAAAGAGCCCTCTGTCTATCGCATGTCGGTCACCGGCCAGGGCAAGGATCGCAAACGGCTGGCCGAAAACGCGCGCCTGCCGCGCGCCTCGCGGTAAGCGCCTGGCTCGGCACGATGGGGCTTGTCATCCGTCGGCGGCGTCGCCAACCTCCCCCCATGAATCCAAATAAACCGACGAAATTCCTGGCCGGCCTCTGCGGCATACTCGCTCTTGGCCTCGCCTCCTTGCAGGCGCAGGATGGCTCGCTTCCATTCCCGGTGAGCGTCGGCGGCCAGGCGGCTACCTACAAAGCGGGCGAGCCTTTCGCGAAGGTAGCCAATCCAGTGAAGAACGATGCCCCGATCGAGGTTTCGGCCAAGGCCGACATGGTCATCATCAACGTCCACAAGACGAACGAGAAGGGTGAACCCGAAGCCGGCGGCCAACCTGCCGTCATTCTCCTCCGGGGAACGAACAAGAGCGCGCTCAACCAGTCGATGGACAAGAGGAAGTTCGAGCCCGGCAATTATTTGATGAGCGTGGTGGCTGAGGGCAAAACAGCTTCAATCCTTTTCAAGGTCGAGTAACCAGCCCTGTCGTTAGGCAAAGCGACCCCCTTGCATTCGGTCGCGCTGATCGGAGACGCGTCAGCTGAGGAGGGCTTTTGCCTTGTCGAGGGCGACGTCGATCCTCGTCGCGTCCGTCCCACCTCCCTGAGCCAGCTCGGGGCGACCGCCGCCCTTGCCCCCAACCAGCGGCGCCACTTCCTGGATCAATTTGCCGGCCTGGTAACGGTTCGTTAGGGCCTTGGGCACCGAGGCGATCAGCGCCACGCGGCCCTCTTTTTCTCCCGCGAGAAAAATCGGGCCGTCGAAGCGCGTCTTAAGGGCATCGGTCACCGCCTGGAGCAACTTGCCGTCGGCGTCGGGCACCCGGGCGACGCGGAAGGCGGCGCCGTCGCTCGCCGCCAACTCGTTCGCGATCGTCGCGGCTCGGCTCTGCATTCCGGCTTCGGCGGCCTTGGCGTTGGCTTTTTCCCAATCGCGCACCTCCGCTTCCAGTTTTTCGAGCTGGGCGGCCCGCGCATCGATGCTCTCGATCATGTCGGCAGTATCCGCGGCGTTCACCTCCGTAAGTGGCGCGAGATCGGGTCTTTTCTTTGCCAGGGCTTTGAATCTCTCTTCCTGCCGGGCCGCTTCCGCCCGCGCCCATTCCCGGACCGCGTTGCCCGCGACCGCCTCAATTCGCCGAATCCCGGCCGCGATCGCGCCTTCACCCAGGATGCGGAACGAGCGAATCTCCTCCGTGCTCCGGACATGGGTCCCGCCGCAGAGTTCCATCGAATAGCCATTCAATTCGTTAGGCGAACCGCCGATCTGCACCACCCGGACCCGGTCGCCATATTTGTCGCCGAAGAATTGCATGATGTCGGCCCGCTCTTTCGCTTCCACGTAAGGGATCTCCGTCCACGAAACCGGCGCTTTCTCCGCGATCTTTTCGTTCACCAGTTTCTCCACTTCGCGCACTTGGGGTTTCGAAAGCGCGGCGCTCGAGAAGTCGAAAGTCAGCTTATCCGGACCGACGTAGCTACCCTTCTGGGTGGCGTCGCGACTAACGACTTCATGCAGCGCCCAATGAAGCAGATGCGTCACGGTGTGATGACGTTCGATGGCTGAGCGCCGGGTGCGATCGATCCGCACCGTGACGTGCTCGCCGATCTCCGGCGTCTTGTCCCCGACGATGAGATGGATCCAGGCGTCGCCCGATTTTCGTGTGTCCTCGATTTTCCAGGAACCGTTGTCGCCCATCATCTCGCCCTGGTCGCCGACCTGGCCACCCATCTCGGCGTAAAGAACCGAGTTGTTGAGCACGACCGCTTTTCTGCCACCGACATCAAGAATCGCCTGCACATCCGCGCCGGTGTGATCGTGTTCGTAGCCGAGGAAATTTGTTGGCGGCTGTTCCACCGCGTCCGCGACTTCGATGACGCTTTTCTTCTGCGCCTTGCGCGCTCGCTCGCGCTGTTCCTCCATCAACTTCTCGAAGCCTTCGGTATCGACCTTGAGCCCGCGCTCGCGCGCCATCAGTTCGGTGAGATCGAGCGGAAAACCCTGCTCGTCATAGAGGCGGAAGGCGAACGCCGCAGTCACCTGATCCGCGTGCTCCACCTCCTGCTCAAACAACTCGATTCCCCGATCCAGCGTGCGGTTAAAGGAGTCCTCTTCGCGCCTGAGAACGGTTCTCGATATGCGATTGATTGGCGCGCAGCTCGGGGAAAACATCGCCCATCGTCAGGGCCAAAACGTCCACCAGCTGGTAGAAAAACGGTTCGTGGAAGCCTAACGAACGGCCGTAGCGCACTGCGCGGCGGAGGATGCGGCGCAGGACGTAGCCGCGCCCTTCGTTGCTCGGCTGGATGCCGTCGGCGATCGCGAAACTGAAGGTGCGGATGTGATCGGCGATGACGCGGAAGGCGATGTCGATCGTGAGTTGAGAGTTGGGAGTTGAGAGTTGAGAGCCGGGGTGCGGCAGGGTGCTGCGGTATTGGTGGCCGCTCAGTTTTTCGATCTCGTCGAAGATGGGGCGGAAGATGTCGGTCTCGTAGTTCGAGATGGTGCCGGTGAAATCGGAAAGGTTTTTCGTGCCCTGGATGATGGCGGTGACGCGCTCGAAGCCCATCCCGGTGTCGACGTGGCGCGCGGGAAGGGGAGAGAAGGTGCCGTCCGGGTTGGCGTTGAACTGGATGAAAACCAGATTCCAAATCTCGATGCAGCGCGGGTCGCCGGCGTTGACTAACGAACCGCGGGTATCGCCTAACGGCGTGAGATCGACGTGCAACTCGCTGCACGGTCCGCAGGGGCCGGTGTCGCCCATCATCCAGAAGTTGTCTTTCTTGTTGCCGTTGACGATGTGGACGGCGGGATCGAGTCCGGCGGCGTCGAAGAGACGGTGCCAATGGTCGTGCGCTTCCTGGTCGAAATCGGCCGGCTCGCTCAGCCCCGGGCGGTAGACGGTGGCGTAAAGTCGCTCGGGCGGAAATTTCCAGCGCCCCACCACCAGTTCCCAAGCCCATTCGATCGCTTCCTTCTTGAAGTAATCGCCGAAGCTCCAGTTGCCCAGCATCTCGAAAAAGGTGTGGTGATAGGTGTCGAGCCCAACGTCGTCGAGATCGTTGTGCTTGCCCCCGGCGCGGATGCATTTCTGGGTGTCGGCGGCGCGCGGCGGATCGTAGGGCGCGGTCTGCTGGCCGAGGAAAATGGGCACGAACTGGTTCATGCCGGCGTTGGTGAAAAGGAGATTGGGCGCGTCGGGGAGAAGGGAGGATGACGGCACGATGGTGTGCTTTTTCTCGCGAAAGAAATCGAGAAAGGATTGGCGGATCTCAGCGGAAGTCATCGGGTGGAGTTTAGCGTGGATGCGGAATTTTTCATCGGCGTGTGATCGATGACCCGGGTAGCGCACGCGTTCCGCGTGCTGGCGACGGTGTTTCACCGTCGCGAACTTTTCTTAAGGCGATGAATGGTTACGAACTCGGCAGCCCAGGAAAAGTTCGTCGCGGCAGGATGCCGCGACCAGCACGCAGAATGCGTGCGCTACCCGGAAGCAAAGTCCACCTCGCCTAACTAACTACTTTTTCTCCTCGTCGAGTTTCGCTTTGACGGCGGTCTCGATTTCTTGGTAGAGCGCGGGGTCGTTCTTCAGCACCTCCTTGGCGGCGTCGCGGCCTTGCGCCAGTTGCGAGCCTTTGTAGCTCATCCAGGAGCCGCGTTTTTCGACGATCTGTTTCTCGAGCGCGAGATCGAGGAGGGCGCCGGTCGAAGAAATGCCCTCGTTATACATGATGTCGAACTCGGCCTCGGTGAAGGGCGGCGCGACTTTGTTCTTCACCACTTTCACCCGGGTGCGGTTGCCGGTGACGACGCCGTCGGTCTGCTTGATCGCGCCGATCCGCCGGATATCGATCCGGACGCTGGCGTAGAACTTGAGCGCCTTGCCGCCCGGTGTGGTTTCGGGATTGCCAAACATGACGCCGATTTTTTCGCGGATCTGGTTGGTGAAAATGCAGCAGGTGCGCGCCTTCGAGATGAGCGAGGTCAGTTTGCGCATCGCCGCGCTCATTAGTCGGGCCTGCGCCCCAACCGTGGAGTCGCCGATCTCGCCTTCGAGTTCCTGCTTCGTGACCAGCGCCGCGACCGAATCGAGGACAATGACATCGAGGGCATTCGAACGAACGAGGGTCTCGACAATGCGGAGCGCTTCTTCGCCCGAACTCGGTTGCGAGACGAGCAGATCGTCCATGTCGACCCCGAGACGACGGGCATATTGCGGATCGAGCGCGTGCTCGACGTCGATGAAGGCGGCGAGGCCGCCGCGCTTTTGGGCCTGCGCGATGACGGTCAGGGTAAGCGTCGTTTTGCCGGAGGATTCCGGCCCGTAGACCTCGACCACGCGCCCGCGGGGAAACCCACCCACGCCCAGCGCGCGGTCGATCAAAATGTTGCCCGTGGGGATGACATCGATGTCGACGATTTTCTCGTCGCCGAGGCGCATGATGGCGCCTTCGCCGTAATCCTTGGCGATCTGCTGGAGGGCGAGGTCGAGGTTCTTGTTGCGGGCGGCGGTGAGCTTGTCTTCGGAGGATTTTTCTTCAGTTTTGGAGGCCATAGGACGGGCCCTTTAGGTACGTCGGGCCGCTCCACGCGCCAAGTAGAAAAGCGTGGCGGCGCAAAAAAGTGCACCGCCACGCTGGAAGAGAATGCGCCGCAACGCCTAATTGGCGGGCACAACGAAGACGTTGGACTGCAGCTCGCTCGCGATTGGCGTATTACGCCGGATAATGGTGGCGAGGGTTTGCTTCTCCAATCGGCGGACCATGCCGCGTGGCAGGTAGCTCTGATACCAGAAGCGGTCCCCGTCGCGCAAACGGGTGAACTGATCTTTCAGCATGACGAAACACAACTCTCCAACGAGTCCTCCGTTAACGTGATCCTCGGCGAGAGCACCAACCCACACGTCGAGATCATCCGGCGTGGCATAAGCGGCGGCCAACCTTGCCTGTAAATCAGGATCGGAGGTCACGGCCGCGAAAGTCGTCTTCGGCTCCAGTCCGAAATCGATCCGCACCTGGTTGTAACGAGGCAGACCGTGATCGCGCCCCCGCTGGATATTAAGCGACGCGAGGTCGAAGCCACCGGCCCCGGGGGGGCCAAAGAGGAAGTTGCGCACGCCGTCGACGAGGTAGCAATCGACCTCCTGCGGCACCTGTTTGGCCAGACCACGCAGATAGGGCTCGATGCCCGGTCCGCTAATTTCGGTTGGATTGAAGAAACACTGCGACAGGTCGAGGTCGCCGATGGTCTGGTTGTTGGCGTCGAGGCGCAGCAGGGTGGGCGAGAGCAAGGTGTG
The DNA here is from genome assembly GCA_963772915.1 of uncultured Verrucomicrobiae bacterium. GTDB lineage: Bacteria > Verrucomicrobiota > Verrucomicrobiia > Chthoniobacterales > UBA10450 > Palsa-1392. Next base: position 281,211 of record CAVYZI010000004.1, on the reverse strand, counting down.
ACCCACCCGGTAGGCGGCGGTGGAGAAGGAATTCGCGATGCCCGGGTCCAGCTCGGGATGATATCCGTTGTAGGGTGCGAGCGCGTTTGGGCCGAGAAGCAGGGGCAGGAAATCGCGGTAGGTAATGATCTGGAGTTCCGCTCCGACGATGGCGCGGGCGCGGTAATAGATCCCGTCGTCATCGAGCTGCGGATGCTGGTGTTTGATCCTGGCCGCCCAATAATTGTGCTCCCGCATAAAAAGGGTGTGCATGGCGGTGAGACCGACCTGCTCATTGGCGCGGACGTCGCCGGCGAGGAAATAACTGGGATCGGAGTTCGGGGCGTTCGGGAAACCGTGGATGTTATAGGGGAGCAGATTGCCGTCGCTGGTTTTTAGTTTGCCGGTGCCGTCGAGGGCCCGGATTTCGAGCGCGCGGGCTTCGTCGGAGCCATAGACCTGCGAGGCATCGATGAAGGCCGTGTCGGTGTTCAACTGCTGGCGAATGCCGTTAATGATCTGGTAGAGCGAGCGATCAAGTTCGATGACCTGAGTGCCGGTGCCATCTGGATCGAACCAGGCGTCACCCTTGGGAACCGGAATGTTGAAGAGTTCGATCGGGCTGATGGCCGGTGTCAGGTCGATGTCGTGATCGATGAACTGGCCCCATTGCCAGATGTAATCGGAAACATCCGTCGCGCAGGGTACGAGATGATCCTGAGCGAAAATGACATTGCTGATCTCGCGCGCACTCGGCTCGCCCTCACCCGCGGGCGTGCCCATGCCGTCCCCGTAACCGATTGTCGTCAGGCGCAGGAGCGGGATGTTGGTCGCGCCCCGGGTCGGATCGATGGGATTGTTTCCTGAGCCATCGACGGAGCGGAACTCGTGAGGGAAAAAGGCCGTGCCACTGTTTGGTGCCGTCCGCGTGGAAGTTTTCAGGTCGGAGAGGCGGACATGCGGGACGTCAAACGGACTCGTCGCATAAACGGCAGAGACCGAGGCAAGAACAAGCAGACTCACGGCCTGCGATAGCTTCAATGATAATTTCATTATGGATTCGGCTGTGGTTGGTAAACACCAGTGGGAGTGGATGGGGCTGGGAGGTACAGTTATGGCAAAAGCGTGGTTTCTAGGACAGCAAAAATTTTCACAATTGTCACGTATCAGGAGGATGTCATCGAAATGTAAGAAAGCCGCAGACCTTGCGGCCTGCGGCTTGCCTCGGACCAAGATCGCGCCGGCTTACGAGACGGTGATCTTGCGCGGCTTCACTTCTTCCGCTTTCGGGAGGGTGAGCGTGACGACGCCCTGGTTTATGCGGGCGGAGATTTTCTCGCCGATCGATCGAGGGATCGATCTCGAACGAGCGGCGGTAGTTGTTCGGCCGGGACTCGCGATGGAGGAGGGTGCCTTGATCGGTGGGTTGGAGCGGCGGCCGACGATCGAGAGTTCGTTGTTCTCGATCGAAATCTCGAGGCCCTCCTTGCTCACGCCCGGCATCTCGAGATCGAGATGTAACCGTCCGCGGTTTCGCTGACGCTGGCCGGCGGGGTGATGAATCGCTCGTTCTCGCGGCGGGCTGTCGCCTGGCCGTTGTTTTCGCGCACTAACTTGTTTGGTCATAGGATTTTCCTTTCTTGAATGGATGGTCCGGCGAACAAATTGCCGGCGAATTATTCGACGCTGACTTCGACTTTCTTTGGCTTGGCTTCCTCGGCTTTCGGGAGCGTGACAGTGAGAATGCCGTCCTTGTAGGAGGCCGTCGACTTTGCCCGCGTCGACTCGCGTCGGAAGGGTAATGCTACGGCGGAATTTGCCGATGAAACGCTCGGTCCGTTCGGCATTTTCGCCTTCGCCGGAAGTGCTTTGGCGTTCGCCGGCGATGGTCAGCATGCCGTCATGCAGGGAGATGTCGATGTCCTCCTTGCGCATCCCCGGGACCTCGACCACGGCGACGACGTTGTCGGCGTTCTGGTAGAGGTCGAGCGCGGGCGACCAGCCGCTGAAGAGTTGCGCCCTGGCGGGCGAAATTGCCCATCACGGGAAGCTCGAAAAGGCTGTTCATTTCATCGCGGAGGCTGGCCCAGCGATCAAACGACGGCCAGGTGGCGATCTCAGGAGATTGATAACGAATTAAGCTCATGAATTGTTGGTCCTTTCTGGTAAATGGTTTTGACGAGGCATTCTCCAAGCTGATCACGTGCCAGTCCGCAATCAGCCGGTCATCGACTGCAGTATAAGTTGTTGTCAGATTTGTTTATTTAGAGTTGATTTGTCGATTGGATATCGATTCGCAGTCGACGCGCCAAGACGACGCATCAACCAAACTGCCTCGGCCGCATCATGCTAGCTGTGTCAGAATGTAACCGGAAATGCGGAATTGCGGGTGACGATCTGACTGTCTAGGGTGCGGTGATGGCGATTTCGGCGGAGGAATCTTTCATGCGAATGGCGCTGAGCGAGGCGCGCCGTGGTTTGGGAAATGTCAGTCCGAATCCGGCGGTCGGCGCGGTCCTGGTGCGGCGCGGGCGTTTCCTGGCGAGCGGATATCATCGCGCCAGCGGTTTGCCCCATGCCGAGATCGAATGCCTCGCGGCCGCGCCCGCCGGTTCGCTGCGATCGGCGACGCTTTATGTCACGCTCGAACCATGCTCGACGACCGGTCGCACGCCCCCCTGCACTGGGGCGATCGTCAGGGCCGGCGTCGGGCGGGTCGTGATCGGGGCGACGGATCCCAACCCGCTGCACAGCGGACGCGGGATCCAGGAATTGAAGGCAGCCGGGATCGAGGTGATGGCGGGCGTCCTGGCCGACGAATGCAGCCGACTGAACGAAGCGTTCAACAAATGGATCGTGACCGGAAAGCCGTTCGTGATCGCGAAATGCGGGATGAGCCTGGACGGCCGCCTAACGAGATCCCCCGGCGAAGGCCGCTGGCTGACCAGCCCGGCGGCGCGCCGACAGGCGATGCAACTGCGGGCGCAGGTGGACGCCATTCTGATCGGAGCGGAGACGCTCCGGCAGGACGATCCGCGCCTAACGACACGCGGAATGGGCGGCGCCCGGCAACCGTGGCGCGTCGTCCTCTCTCGCTCCGGCAAGTTGCCGCAGAGCGCGCATCTCTTCGCCGATCGGTTTGCGGGACGCACCTTGGTTTACCGGAGAAAATCGCTCAAGGCGGTCCTGACCGATCTTGGGCGGAGGGAGATCACCAGCGTGCTGATCGAGGGAGGCGGCGACGTGCTCGGGCAGGCCTTCGACGCACGGCTGGTCGACAAGGTGCAGTTTTATCTCGCCCCGCTGCTGACCGGCGGGCCGGTCTTGGCGGTCGGAGGAAAGGGCGCGGCCTCCACGGCCGAAGGAGCGCGCCTCGGGCAAGTGGAGTTTGAAAAAATCGGCCGCGATCTTTGTGTCGCCGGTTATCCGAGCTGGGGCGAAAGAAAGGCTGAATAGATTGCGGGCCCCCGGCGTCTGAATTCACGTTCTTCATTGGAAAGGAGGTGAGACTATGAATTGGAAAAAGCTTCTCTTGATCGCAGCCGTTGCCGGGGCGTTTGCTTTTGTTTCCGCTCCGAAATCTGACGCCGGTGTGCGCGTTGGCATTGGGATTGGATTGCCCGTTGGCATATCCCGGTTATGCCTACCCGTATTATCCGTATGCCTATGGGTATCCCTACGGCTACGCGCCGTATTACGCGTCCTACGGCTATTACCCTGTGGTACATCGCCGGCCGTTCGTCTATTCGCGACCGGTGGTGGTCTTCCGTAACGGGCACCGCCCGATCCGGCATCGTCACCCTCGCCGTTAGGCGACTGGGGTGGGCGGCGCGGTTGGCGCAGGTTGGAGATCGGCAGCTTCGAGGAAGCCCTCAAGCTGCCGAATTCTCGTCGGGTGCCGCATCTTGCGCAGCGCTTTCGCCTCGATCTGGCGAATGCGCTCGCGCGTGACCCGGAATTGCCGGCCCACTTCTTCGAGCGTGCGGCTGTAGCCATCGACCAGGCCGAAGCGCTGTTCGAGGACCTGGCGCTCGCGATCGGTCAACGTCTCGAGCACGTCCTTGATCTTCTCCTTCAGGAGCGCGATCGCGGTCATGTCGCTCGGGTTTTCCGCGCCCTTGTCCTCGATGAAGTCGCCGAAATTGGTTTCCTCGCTCTCGCCCACCGGCGCCTGGAGTGAGATCGGCTGCTGCGCCATTTTCAGGACGGCGCGCACGCGATCGACCGGAAGCAGAATTTCCTCCGCCACTTCGTCTGGAGTCGGCTCGCGGCCGTATTCCTGGAGGAGTTGCTTCTGCACCCGCATGAGCTTGTTGATCGTCTCGATCATGTGCACCGGGATGCGAATGGTGCGCGCCTGGTCGGCGATCGAGCGGGTGATGGCCTGCCGAATCCACCAGGTTGCGTAGGTGGAAAACTTGTAGCCGCGGCGATACTCAAATTTCTCGACCGCTTTCATCAGGCCCATGTTGCCTTCCTGGATGAGGTCGAGAAAAGAGAGGCCGCGGTTGGTGTATTTCTTGGCGATGGAAATGACGAGCCGCAGGTTGGCCTCGACCATTTCGGTCTTGGCCCGGAGCGCCTTGCGCAGCCAGCCGCGCAATTCCTGGTAGCGGTCGTTAAATTCCGTCGGCGAGAGCCAGAGCGCGCGTTCGATTTCCTGCAGGCGCTTGGCGTGGGCGATCGGGGCCGTGCTTTTTCGGGCGCTTTTTGATCTCTTCGAGGGTGGTGCGAAGGAGCGCGTAATGTTCATCCGCAAGGTGGACGAATTCCTCCGTCACGCGCTGCTTGAAATAAAATTGGGGGTAAAGATTCTGCAGTTTCCCGACCTCTTTCTCAAACTTCCGCAGTTTGGTGGCGTCGCGCTGGCTGCCCCGGGTGAGGTGTTCGTATTCACGCGCCAGGTCAGTGCTCAGGGTCTGCACTCTCTTGCAGAGCCGGGGGAGTAATTTCATGTAGCGCTCGCGGCTCTCGATTTTCTTGTCGAGGATCACCCGATCGAAACGTTCCCCGCCTTCGGCCAGCTTCGCGGCCAGCTCGAGATGGGCCCGGGCGACAAAACCGAAGCGGTGAATGTGCGTCGCGACCCGCACTTCAGCCTCCTCGATGCGCTTCGAGATTTCGACTTCCTGTTCGCGGGTGAGGAGGGGCACCTGGCCCATCTGCTTGAGGTACATCCGCACCGGATCGTCGAGAATGTCGAACTTCGGCTCCGGCTTTTCCTCTTCTTCCTCGGAATCCTTTTTGCCGTCCTTGTAGCGGTCGACTTCGGAGGCCTCGATGATGTCGATCTCGAGTTTGCGCAGCCGCATCAGGATGAGGTCGAGCTCGTCGGCGTCGGTCAGATCGGGCGGGAGCGCCTCATTGAGATCGTCAAAGGTGAGGTAGCCCTGTTCCTTGGCCAGCTTGATCAACTCCCGGATGCGGGCCTGGGTTGTGCTGGCCAGATTTGGAGTGTCGCCGTTCGTGCCGGGCCTTTCTTCGTCGTGATTTTGGAGCGCTATTTTTCTCGCCGAACTGCGGGGAGCCGTTTTCCGCCCCGGAGGCCGGCCGCGACCGCGTTTTACCGGGGCCGCTTTTTCCGCCACGATCTTGCGTGGACGGCCGCGCGGTCTTTTGCTTTTGGCGGCACTGGCTTTCTTCGCTTTCGGTTTGGGCGGACGCCCGCGCCGCTTCGGCTTTTCGGCGGTAGATTTAACCGGCTTTTTTGCAGGCCGGGAGGTTTTCGATTTCTTGGGCAAAGCGATTTTCGGTTAAGCGATAAACGAGATAGCAGGATCTGCGCTAGCCGCGCCCCTCACCCCCTAGTCAGGACTCCAGCGTGTGGGACGGCGAAAACCGTGAAAAGTCGTCGAGTTGCCGACGGAGGTCAACCACTTGTTTCTGCAGGGCGACGACTTCGCCCGCGCTCAACCCGGGTAGCTTGAGGCGGCTTTGGGCGGTCTCGAGGCGGCGGCGCAAGACGGGCTGGCGCAAACCCTGCCACCAATCGCGAGCGACTGCTTCCGCGTTTGGCGGAATTTTCTGCAGGAGCCAGCCCGAGACTAACGACTCCTCGCCCGGTCCCAACGACGACAGGAAAAGGTTAAGCGATGCCGGGTCGTCCGGGCGCAGATCGCTCGTTAGGATGCGCCCCAGCAACTCGGTCCCCGGCGTTTCCAGGAGCACTTCTTCCCATTCCTGCGTGCGCAAAAAGTCGAGCGCAGCCGAGTCGCGCAGCGCGAGCAGGCAAAGCATGGCGATCTCGTGCGGGGGCGCGGGCGCGACGGTGCGCGGCGCCGGCTCGGCGTGTTCGGGGTCGCTGTGGTTTCGGCAGGAGATTGGCGAAATCCGATGCCCCGACCCCGAGACGAGCGGCTACTTTGCTCATGACCTCGTTGCGCATGAGCGGGTCGTGGACGCGCGCGACCGTCTCCGCCAATTGCCGGGCGAGTTGCATCTTGGCGTTGAGGTTCGTCAGGTCGGTCACGGAGACTTCGTGCTCGATCCAGAAATCGAAGAAATCGCGCGCGGCCGCGATCCGGGCGCCGAATTTCTCCGCGCCTTCCTTCCGAATTAACGAATCAGGATCCTCCCCGGGCGGCATCTCCGCAACGCGGACGACGAGGTTGTTTTCGAGGAGCGGCTCGAGGGAACGCTCCGCCGCTTTCTGGCCGGCTTTGTCGGCGTCGAAGCAGAGCACGACTTCGTTGACGTAACGTTTCAAAATCCGCGCCTGCCCTTCGGTAAAGGCAGTCCCCTGGGGCGCGACCACGTTCGTTAGGCCAGCTTCGAAGAGCGTGATGAGATCGAGCTGGCCTTCGCAGACGATCGCGCAGTCAGCCTCGATCAGTCCGCGCTTCGTTTTGTGCAGGCCGAAGAGAATGCTGCCTTTGCGGAAAAGCGGCGTTTCGGGCGAGTTGAGATATTTTGCGCTCTCCGTGTCGCTCGTCAGGATGCGCCCGCTGAAGGCGATCACTTCGCCGACATCGTTGCAGATCGGGAACATGAGCCGCCCGCGAAAGCGATCGTAGACCTCGCTCTCGGGCCGTTCTTCATCGCGCAATTTCACCAGCCCGCTCTGCAAAATGGTGCCCCGTTTGTAGCCTTCCCCGAGCGCCCACTTCAGGCAGGCGTCCCAGCTTTCGGGCGCAAAACCGAGCCGCCACGACTTCGCGATCTCGTTCGTTAGGCCGCGTTTTTTCAGATAATCGCGGGCCGGTTTGCCGAATTCCCGTTTCATCAGATTTTCGTGAAACCATTCTGCGGCTTCGGCGTGCAACCGGAGCAGGGTGCGGCGCGCTTCGTGTTGCCGATCGTCTTCGCTCGAGCCGCCGCTTTCTTCGATGATCGGAATGCTTGCCCGCGCCGCCAGTTTCTTTACCGCCTCCGGGAAACTGATGTGCTCGTAGAGCCCGACGAATTTGAAAACGCCGCCTCCTTCGCCGCAGCCGAAGCACTTAAAAATCTGCCGCTGCGGATTGACCGTAAAGGAGGGCGACTTTTCCTGATGGAACGGACAGAGCGCCTTCCAGGTGGACCCCGCCCGCTTGAGCGGAAAATAGGAGCCGATCACCTCCACGATGTCGTTCGCGGCGGCGACCTGTTCGATGACGTGTGTCGGGATGGTTCCCATGGCGGTGCGGTTTTTCCTCGTGACGATGGCGGAGCGATGGCAGATTACCGCAGCGCCTTCGAGGCTCCAAATTATGTTCCGTCACGCGATTCGTATTTTGATTTTCGTCCTCGCCGTTTCCATTTCGTTAGGCGCGGCCCAGGCGCGAGAGGTCATTCGCAAGGGCGACGTGGTGGTCGTCCCGCTCGCCGGCGAAGTCTCGCCTTCACTCGCCATCTTTCTTCGCCGGGCGGAGAAGACGGCCGAGAGCCAGGGCGCGGCCGCGATGATTTTCGACATGGACACCTACGGCGGGCAGCTCGATTCGGCGGAAAAGATCACCGGCATCCTGAATCACGCCACCATTCCCACCTACACCTACGTCAACTCCAATGCCGGCTCGGCCGGGGCGCTGATCGCGCTCGCCACCCGGCACATTTACATGGCGCCAGTGAGCGCGATTGGGGCGGCCGCGCCCATCCTCTCGACGGGCGAAGATTTGCCGCCGACCGCGAAGGAAAAAACCATCTCCTACTGGTCCGCCCTCGTGCGCGGGACGGCCCTGCGCAACGGCCACAACCCCGACATCGGCGAGGCCTTCATGGACAAGGAGAAGGAAGTAAAAATCGGCAAGCGGGTGATTCATCCCAAAGGCAAGCTCCTCACTCTCAACGCGCAGGAAGCGACCGAAAAGATCAACGGCAAGCCGGTCCTGGCCGACGGGATCGCGGAGTCGATTCCGGATTTGATGCAGAAAGCCGGCCTGAAAGGCGTCGCGGTGCGCTTCGAGCCGAGCGGGTTTGAGCAGCTGGCCTTTTGGCTGACCCGGCTTGCCCCGCTCTTATTGTTAGGCGGAATCCTTGGCGCCTATATCGAGTTCAAGATTCCCGGGTTTGGCGTCGCGGGCATCATCTCGATCGTCTGCTTCGCCCTCTTTTTTCTCGGCCATTATTTTGCCGGGTTGGCCGGCTGGGAAGCGGTCGCGCTCTTTGTTCTGGGGGTCATTTTCGTCCTCCTTGAAGTCTTTATTTTTGGGCATTCGACCATCATCCTCGGAGTGCTCGGGGTCCTTTTCATGTTCGCCTCGCTCCTCTGGGCGATGATCGATCGTTATCCGGGTCAAAACTTTTTTCCGACCGGACAGATGCTAAAAATTCCGTTGCTCAATATGTTTCTCACCTTTCTCGGGGCCGCCATCCTGATCGTCTTGCTGGCCCGGTTCCTTCCGCAGACGAGCGTCTACCGGCGCTTCATTCTCTCCACCACCAATCCGCCCGGACCTTCGCTCTCCGGCGCGCCGCGCTCCTTTGCCCGCGAGCTGCCGCTCAGTCCGGGGATGCAGGGCCGCGCCCTAACGATCCTGCGCCCGAGCGGCAAGGCCGAATTTGAGAACCACGTCGTCGACGTCGTGACCGAAGGAGAATTCATCGCTCCGGAAACCCCGGTCGCGATCATCTCGACCGACGGGATGCGAGTGGTCGTGAAAGCCGTCGCCGCCTGATGCCGGCGCGGCGCGTTCTGCTCGCTGAGTTCATCGCGCTACGTCGGCCCAAGATGCTCGTATTCGTCACGAGGCCCGATTCAAAACCAGAGCCAGTGTCTTCGTCATGAATGGCCAAATGCGGCGATCCTCTCTGTATCCGATGCGACCTGATCTCTGATCCGCTGGAAACCAGTCGAACTTCGCCGCCGGACTGTCGGTCAAGGATGTCGCTGTGACCGATGGATTGGAGATCGCAGATCGTCCGACTCGAGCTGCCGAGCGCACAACCACCGCTCCACACCCATGAGCGCCCGGAATTCATCTACGTTCTTGAAGGTCGAGTCTCATCCTGGGAGGCCAACATCTCTCTGCCGGATGGGCGAGCGTGGCGAGTGCCGGATCTGTCCACGCCGATGTGCATTCTCCGAACATCGGGGTGTGTCTTCGTCCTCGTCGATCGTCCGCTGTGAACGAGCCAAATATTGACGCGCAGATCGCCGGGTCGCGCGCATACGAAGCCCTCCACGTCCCCGCCCTCTTCGAGCAATGGTGCCCTCGCCTGCTCGATGCCGGGCGGTGTGGCCCGCGGCGATCGCGTTCTGGATGTCGCCTGCGGCACCGGCGCTTGTTGGCGACCAGGCTGCGACTGGTTCGGGTCGGTCCCGCCGGTTCTGTCGCCGGCGTCTGACCCGGGGCCAACCATTACGTCGCTGCCCGGCTCGCGCGGGAGCTGGCGCCAGGCATCGAGTGGCAGGAGTGTGCCGCAGAGTCGCTTCCTATCCTGACCGTTCGTTCGATGCGGTTGTGAGTCAGTTCGGCTTGATGTTCTTCTCGGATCGCGCATCGGCACTGCGTGAATGGTTCGCCGTGCCGAAACCGGGCGCAGGTTGAAGCTGTGGTTTCGCTCACCACGGTTCCTTCAACAGCCTGGAGAAGTCCGAGGCCTATCCGGAGGACCGCTGGAGCTACTTCAACGTCTTGCCGGGCTAATCGGCCTATCGGCTCGCATTGCGGGCACCCGCTTTCGTTCTTGGGGAATGGCAAATGCTGATGCTTTCGCCTGCGTCGCGGTCGGTTTGGAGGCCTTGGTCGCCGACACGGGCCAGCTAAATACCGCGCTGGCGTGCGTTCGATGGAGAATAATACGAGCGGTCAAAACACACGGCGGTCGGCGTGCCTCCATGAACCGCATTCGGGCCTGATAAGCCGCAGTCGATCTGAATGGCTGTCCTTCAATACGACCGGCAATACCTGCTGATGGGCGCATGGGGCGCAGTCTTTAACACCACAGGCACAAACTCGCGACCGTATGTTTGATGAGGCCTTTAAATAATCCAGACGCGGTAAATACATCACCGCCGATGGGAAGGTCGCCCTTTTCAACACATCACGCCCGCGGCAACATCGCACGGGCATGGCTGCGGGGCGTAACCTTACCGGGAACTGCATAACATCGCGATTGGGAATGGCGGGCTGGACGGAGGACGGGCGCGATCCGTCGCACCGGAGGGACGCAGACTGCGGATTTATCGCCGGTTGGGAGACGCCGCGCGGGCGTGATGGCCACGTATGCGTCACGGCCGATGAGCAACGGCGTCCCGCCGCACTCGCGCTCTACGACACCAATCACGCGACGATTTTACCAGCGGCACCCGGGCGGACCTGAAGCCCGGGGACCTGCTCCGACTCCGGCTATTCCTCCAACTATCACCGCATTCGCAGGTCGCCCATGGATTTACTTTCAGCGAGACTCTGCACGCGGCGACCTGGGGCCGCGGAGCTGGCGCGGGGTGAAGGCCGGGGCCGCATCTACGAGGTGGAACCGACCGGCGCGTTTGTGGATGACCCCAATCTGACGGACAAGAAGTATCCCGGTAACCCGACACGGTCCTATCGCTCCCGCGAGGCGCTCCGGATCGTGCGCGAAGTCCTCGATTGGCACGGACTTCTCCGGAGGAAATCCAGGCCATGAAGAAAGGGATTTCCGGCAAGGAGCCGATCGACGACTGATTGCCGCACGCTCCCCTCTGCCATCCGGCGCGGGGAATGGGAGCGGTTGCTCGCTTGACTTCTGTCCCGGGCGCGGCTGTGCTTCCCGAGGAGATGTCGCGTCGCTCGCTCGTGCTGGAAAGGGAATCGCGCCCATCTTTTTCGCGCACGACGCGGATGGCGCTTGAGTTATCTCGCGCTTCTCCTCTTCACCCTTTTCGCGCTTTATCCGATCAGCCGCGTGGTCACGATCGCACTGCGGCCGGGCGATCAGCTTCTCTCCAGCTCGCTCGCGCTCATCCCGCGCGGCGCGACCCTGGCTAATTTTCGCATCCTTATTTTCGAGACGCCGTTCCTGCGCTGGCTCGGCAATTCCTGCCTGATCGCGCTTGCCGTCACGGTGACCGGCGTCGGGCTGGCTTCGACCGCCGGCTACGCGCTCTCGCGTTTTCGTTTTCTCGGGCGGAGCGCGACGCTCAACGGGTTGCTCGTGACACAGATGTTTCCGGCCACGATGTTGCTCCTCCCGCTCTATCTCATCCTGATCAAGCTCAGCCTGATCAACTCCTACCTCGGCGTCATCATCATCTACAGCGCGACCGCGCTCCCGTTCTGCATCTGGCAATTGAAAGGCTACTACGACACGATCCCGCTCTCGCTCGAGGAAGCGGCCGGGATCGACGGCTGCACCCGCTGGCAGGCGTTTTATCTCATCGTTTTCCCGCTCTCCGCGCCGGCCCTCGTCATCACCGCGCTCTTCTCGTTCATGACGGCGTGGAACGAATACGTGGTGGCCGCCCTCGTCCTGCAGGATGTGGAAATTTTCACTCTCCCGGTCGGATTGAAGATGTTCCAGTCGAACATGAGCACGCAGTGGGGCCTCTACGCCGCCGGGGCGCTCCTCGTTTCCATCCCGGTTGTGATTCTCTTTTTGCTCCTCAGCCGCTTCCTCATTTCCGGCTTGAGTTCCGGGGCGGTTAAGGGTTGAAGTGGCCGCTCGATCCTTATGAAAAAGCTCACGCTCGCGCTCTGTTTTATTTTTACTTTCGGGTTCGTTAGGGCCGACCAGACCAACGTGGCCGAGGACGACGCCAGCCAGGAAGCCTACAACGGCGGCTTCGACAGCGGGAAGAACGGCGGGAGCGGTTTCGGCGAATGGAAGATGACGAATGAAGGCAACGACGAGAACCGGCACTCCGGCTTTTTCGTCGCGACGACGGAGAACAATCAGGACCTGAACGGCATTGCCAGGAACGGCAAAGCGTGGGGTCTTTTCGCCAACGGCACCGGCTTCGAGCAGGCGGTGGCTTATCGCACTTTCAGCCAGCCGCTCGCGGTTGGCGATTCCTTCTCCTTCCTGATGGAGAACGGGAAGATCGAAAAGAAATTCGAAACCGACGATCCCGCGACCGGCTCGATCGGCCTGACCCTGCGCACGAGCAACGCGACGGAGTCACCGGCCGATTACAATAAGGATGCCGTTTTTGAATTCGGCTACTACGAGGGGAAGGACAATTACCAGATCTACGATGGCTCGGGCGCGGACAAGACCGACTCGGGCGTTCCGTTCACCGACTCGGGTGTCATCGTGACGGTCACGATCACAGGAGAAGACAGCTACGATCTGGAAATTCAAACCGCGCTCGAAAAGAAGCTGACCAAGCTGCCCGGCCGGAAATTAGGGAGCGCCGGCGCCATCACCAGCCTGGCCATTTTCAATCGCGACGGCGAAAAGACGGACGCCTTTTTCAACTCGTTGCAGGTGGCGCGGGAGAACAAGTAGCGAAACTTCTTCCTTCATCCTTCCGCCTTCTGACTTTCGGAGAGTGCGCCCGGCGCGGCTCGAACGCGCAACCTACGGCTTCGGAGGCCGTCACTCTATCCAGTTGAGCTACGGGCGCGACGCAGGTGGGATTATAATGGGCGCCCTCGAAAGCACAACCCGGGAGCAGGGCGTGAAATGAAGGCCCTCTTCCCGCTCGTTAGGCGCCGGTTTTAACTGGAAAGCGACTGGCAACCCTTTCCCTGATGTGCGAGGAATGACGGCGGCCGGACGCCAGCGATTAGGATTACATGGGTTTATTGCAGATCGTTCACCTCGAAGCCAGCGACGCCGACGCGGAGCGGGTCGGGGCAGAGCTAAGGAATTGCGGAATCGAGAACGAACTCATCCGGGTGCGGAACGAGGTGGAACTCCGCCGCGAATTGGCCCGCCAGCCGGTCGATCTCATTCTGGCCGATCCGAATTGCCCCTCCGGTGACGGCCTGCGCGTGATCGAGATCGCGCGGGAACAGCAACCCAGGGTCCCGTTTGTTTTCCTCGCCTCCCGGGCGACGCCGGGGCAGATGGGCGAGGCGATGCGGAGCGGTGCGACCGACTTTATTCTCAAGCAGCACCTCGCGAAACTGGCACCATCCATTCGCCGGATCAGCAAGGAGCGGCGGACGCAGCGAGATTTGGAAAGCGCGCGCCGGGAACTCCTGCGCCACGCCGAACTGCTCGACCTGGCGAGCGACGCCATCGTCATCTCCGATGCCGCCGGGAGGATTTCCTATTGGAACCACGGCGCCGAGCGCATGTATGGCTGGCTGCGGGAGGAAGCGACGGGCCGCGAGGTCCACACGTTTTTGCAGACTGGACCGCCAGAGAAACTGGCTGAAGTCCTCCGGACGCTGGAGGAAAAGCAACATTGGGAAGGCGAGATTCGCCAGGTCCGGCGCGATGGCGCGGAGATTGTGGCTTCGACCGGCTGGACGGTGCGGGGCACGGGCGACGAGGCCTCGCTCCTCCAATTGAGCATCGACGTGACCGACCGGATTCGCGCCGAGGAGGCGCTGCGGCGGAGCGAGGAACGCTACCGGCAGTTTGTCGATGAAGATCTCACCGGCAACCTCATCATGAAACCCGACGGTGCGATCGTGACCTGCAACCCCGCCTTCCTCCGCATCTTTGGTTTTGACACGATCGAGGAGGCGCAGGCGGCAAATTTCCTCTCGCTCCTCTACAGCAAGCGGGAGGGGGTCCAATTGATCGACCGGCTGCGGCCGGGGGAAAATATGGAGCGCCAGGAGCTGGAGATGCGCGAGCGCGATGGCGACACGGTCCATGTCGTGGCCAAGTTTGCCGGCGCCTTCGACGAAGCCGGGCAACTGAGCGAGGTCAAGGTCTACCTCTTTAACGACACCAAACGCAAGCGACTCGAGCAGCAACTCATCCAGGCACAGAAGATGGAAGGCCTGGGCACCCTCGCCGGCGGCATCGCGCATGATTTCAACAACATTCTCGGCATCATCCTCGGCTACACCACCAAACTGGAGAATTGGAAAAAACAGCCCGGACAAATGCCGGAGGCGATCAAGGTCATCCGCGACGCCGTCGGGCGTGGCGCCTCGCTCGTCCAGCAACTCCTCACCTCCGCCCGTCAAACCGAAGCCTATTTCCGGCCCCTGGATCTAAACGCTCTCGCTCAGGAGCTGGAGAAAATGCTCGGAGCGACCTTTCCCAAGACGATCAACTTCGTCCTCCAACTCCAGCCCGATCTGCCCCTGGCCAAAGCCGACCGCAGCCAGATCCACCAGGTTCTGCTCAACCTTTGCGTGAACGCCCGCGATGCGATTCCGCACGAGGGGACGATCACGCTCGCCACCGGGGTGAGCGAAGGTGCAGAGTTGCGCGAGACATTCGGCGGCGTGCACGGGGACCGATACGTCTTTATCCGCGTGATCGATACCGGCACCGGCATCAGCCAGCAGGTCAAGCCCCACATTTTCGAGCCCTTCTACACTACGAAGGAGCGAGGGAAAGGGACCGGGCTCGGCCTCTCGGTGGTTTACGGCGTGGTCAATAATCATCGCGGTTTCGTGCAGGTGGAGAGCGAGCCGGGCCATGGCACGACCTTCAGCGTCTACCTCCCGCTGAGCGGAGCGAGTGAGTTGGAAGCAAATGGGAGCAAGGGCGCCGGACAGCCGCTCGACCCCGCCCGCACCGTCATGCTGGTGGAGGATGAGGAAATGTTGCGCGATCTCGGCGTCATGATGCTGGAGGGGGACGGTTATCGCGTCCTTGCCGCCCGGGACGGTCTGGAAGCGGTCGAGATGTTTGAATCGCACGCCGATGAAATAGGCCTCGTGGTCTGTGATCTCGGTCTCCCGCGTCTCGGCGGGCGCGATGTTTTCCTGCGTATGAAAGCGATCAAGCCCAACGTGCGCGCGATCGTGGCCAGCGGCTACCTCGACCCGGGTGTCCGCTCCGAGATCCTGCGCGCCGGAGTCCTCGATACCGTGCAAAAGCCCTACGACTTCCGCGAGATGATGGAGAAAATCCGCGCCGTCATCGGCCAGCCCCAGGTCGAAGACGACCGGCAGGCGCAGCTCTTTTGAGTTGCCACCAATGAGCGCGCTTCGTCCCCGCCATCGCACCTCGCTCGCGCTCGGCTGGGAGGCGGCCAAGGCGAATCTCATCCCGGCGTTGTTCATCCAGGCGCTCATGCTGGCTTTGCTTCTCGGCTACTATTTCAGCCCGGCGGTGGCGCGGTGGCTGGAGGAATTCGCCGACTACAAATTGCGCCACGGTCTCACCTTTGTCGTCCTTGCCGCCGTGGCCGCCGGCGCGATCGTGCCGGAAATTTTCCTCATTCTCTTTTTCCAGCGCGGCCGCGCCAACGGGCGCAACCTGCGTAACCTTTGCTTTACGATTCCGATCTGGGCGTTGGACGGAATGCTCGTCGATCTGCTTTACCGCTCCGAAGCGGCCTGGCTGGGCAACGTCGTCACCATCCCGGTCGTGCTCGGGAAAATCTGCGTCGACCAGTTTGGCTACAACCCGTTTTTCGCTGCGCCCTTTGGCGTCATGACCTATGAATGGAAGAACAGCGGCTTCAGCCTCGAGTCGTTAGGCCGCGGTTTTACCTGGGATCATTATCGCGACAAAGTCGTGCCCACCCTGCTCGCGACCTGGGCAGTCTGGATTCCGCTCATGGCGATCATCTACTCGCTCCCACTCTCTCTCCAGTTCCCGCTCTTCACTCTCGCCCTCGTTTTCTGGGTGCTGCTCCTCACCTACATGACGAACAGTTTTGCCGCCAAACACATCGGCGCCCCGCGCCCGGCCGAAGTGGTTGCGCCTGCCCTTACTTGAATGAAATCGCACGAACTCTTCCAAAACATGTCCCCGACCCTCGCCACCGAAATCCTGAGCTACCTGCAAAAGGAGCAGACCCCGGTCTTCAAGAGCGTGGTCCAAACCCTGGCCGGTCAGCGCAAGCTGCGACCCGTTTTTATCGAACGAAAACCGCCGCCCGAGCGCTACGCCTGGATCAAGACCGCGCTCAGCCGCAAACCGAGCGACACCCTGGCCGCGCACCTCCTCCAGGCCTGGCTCCTCGGGGCGCAGAAAGCGATGCTTTGCGACTTTTTGGATTCGTTAGGCGTGGCCCGCGATGAGGATGGCACGGTCGAGCAGTTGCCCGAATCGCCGCCCAAGGAAAAGCTGCGCGCGACGATCGACCAACTGTTGGCGAAATATCCGGCCGAGGCGGTGGCGGTTTATCTGCATGCCTTCCACGACATGGACAGCACCGTGAGCTGGCCGCCGTTAGGCGAAGTCCTGGTCGAAGACGAGCGGTTAAAATTGTCGCCAGCGCGAATTCCGTAACTCAGGCCTCTGGCCTGATTCGTCCAGCGGGCGTCTCGCCTGCTGCATGACACGGCGGCCGTGCAGGCGAGACGCCCGCACGACAGACAGGCGGGGACGCCTGTGTTACAAAAAATGCCGGAGCGCTTCGTGCACGCCGACGCCATATTCCTTTTCCGCGACCCAGCCACCGGCACGGCGGACCGCTTCCTTCACCTCGGCAATGGCGTTGGCCGGGCAGGCGGGCAGCGCAGCGTAACGGCCGTCGAGCATCGAGAGATCATTGTGATGATCCCCGGCGGCAAAAATCACCTCGCGTGGGATTTCCGTCAGGCGGGAGAGTTCCTCCAAGGCCGCCCCCTTGTGATAATCGGCATGGCAAAAGCGCAGATAAATCGTGTTGCGCTGATAATGAAACTTCGGCTCGTGCGCTTTCGCTTCGTCGATGAATTTCGTCAGGCGATCCATCTCGTCCTCGCTCGAGGCGATGAGTCCGGCCGGCTCGTCGGCTTCGTAAATGACCCGCGCCCTGGTACGACGGCTGACGAAATCGACCACCTCCGCCAAAACCGACGAGGCGGATTGGTAAAGCTCGGCGTGGGCCTGGGCGCAGCGCGCATTCCAATCCCCAAACGGCTCCCAGCCGTTTTCGGTCGGACGAAAAACATCGCGCTCACTCGTGAGGATAAAATCGGGCAGGAGCGGGAAAGCGAAATCCTCCAGCCCTTCCTCGAGCAGGCCGACGGAGCGGCCGGTGTTGATCGCCCAGATCGCCCCCTCACGCTGCAGGTCGCGGATCAGCTCCATGCAGGCGCGATCGAAGACCGGATCGCTCGCATGCGAGACGAGCGTGCCGTCGAAATCGGTGCTGATGAGCTGAATGCGCGAGGACATCTGACGGCGAAATCTAGGGTATGATGAAACCAGCGCAACGGAGCCGCCGCCCGAGACCCGCCTCGCGGCAACCATCCGAAACGCTCATCACACGCGAGCCGGCAAGATCTGCCCCGTCTTTGACAAGAATCGCCGAGCCGAACTGCCATGGGCGGAATGAAACTGCAAGGAGACGCTCGAAAAGTAACAACCAGGTAACTTTTCCGAGGATGACTCGAGAGCATCGGCTGACAAACTGTTTTGGATCGAAATCAAAGAGAGGAAACAGAGATATGAAAAACCCCTGCCCACACATCGTCGTCCGCGAGATTTTACTGGTCCTCGCATTGACCCTCGCGTTTACTGGCATGACATCAGTTGCCCGCGCCGAGCTGGCCCCGGACTGGATCAGCCGGGTGCCGTTAGGCACGTCGCTGGGCGCCGGGCCGGCCGGGATTCATGTCGATCCCGATGGGATTTCCTACATCACTGGAATCGCGGGCTCATCCTCGATCAACGACATCAAGACAGTTTCCTTCGCGCCCGATGGTTCGACTCGCTGGTCGCACACCTACGACAGCGGGAAGTCAGGAGACCAGGTGCGGGGCATCGCCCGGGGCCCGGGGAATTTACTCTACGTGGTCGGCAACACGCCTGGCCCTAACGATTTTGCCCAGGCGCTCATCCTGGTCTACGACGCGACCAATGGCACGCTGCTCAACACCATTAAGTACAGCAGCGGCCCGGGCCGCTCGGAGTTTGGCTCGGGGATTGCAGGGGATGCGGCCGGGAACATCTACGTCATCGGCGGCACGGTCGGGGATGGCCCCGATGTCATGACGCTGAAGTTTAATTCCGCCGGCGCACTGCAATGGCGGCGCGTTTGGGACGGCGCGGCGATGGCGCCTTTCTCCCTCGACACGCCGGTGAAGATTCTCCTCGATGGCAATGGCAATGTCCTTTCCTGCATCACCGGCTACGCCGCCTCGAACCATGCCGACTACGTGGTGGTCAAGTACGCCGCGGCCAATGGCGCGACTCTCTGGGACAAGAGCTGGGGCGTGACGGGCGATGATTTTCCCGTCGACATGGAGATCGATGCTGCGGGCGACATTTACGTCACCGGCATCGGGATCGATTTCATCAATAAGTACAGCACGATCAAGCTGCGCGGGACAGACGGCCAGTTGCTTTGGCAATTTTATGATGCCCTGGGTCTGCGCCACAGCGCGCATGGGCTGGATCTCGATGGCGTTGGCGGTGTCCTCATCACCGGCACGAGCGATCCGGACGGCGATCTCTCCAACTTCAACGACCAGTTCTTCACCGTGAAACGCGACGCTGCGACCGGTGCCCAGCTTTGGACTCATGTCTACGGTGCTACCTGTGTGGGCTGCTTCGATACCCCGGCCGATGTGCGGGTCGATTCGGAGGGACATGTCTTCGTCGCCGGGAACACGAGTTCGCCCCCGTTCAGCAACGACAAGATCCTGTTCGTGCTCGATAACGCCACCGGCGTCGAGACCAATCGCGGGCTGTTCTTTAACACCGGAAGCGAAATCCCCTCGAGCGGGGCGTTGCGTTTCGATGCCGCCTTCAATCTCTTCGACGGCGGCAGGGTCTACAACGCCGACACGGGCGCGATCGACATGAGCGTGACGAAATGGGCGTCGTTAGTCCAAGGCGGGGGCGGTGGGATTCCGTGTGAGGACGTGGCTTCCTTCCAGGCGCGTTGCAAGACCACCCGCAATGGCGGCCATAAGTTGCTGGCCCGGGTCACTCTTACCGACACGAGCCATTCCGGCGAACAGGTCACCATCTCGGTCGATGGCGCACCCAACGTTGTGAACATCAACGGCCAACGGGCGCAGCTTTCGATCAACAATGCCGCGCCCGGCGAGCACACGATTGAACTGATCGATCCCGCCGGTTGCTTCCCGCCTGTTGTGACAACGTGCGATTAGCGTTCCGGCGGTGTATCGTCGCCGGGAGCAATCACACGAAATGAAATCAGCTTATGAACTGGCGATGGAGCGTCTCGAAAAGAGCGCCCCGACCGTTACTCTGACAGACGAGCAGAAGGCGCAGATCGCGGAGATCGATTCGATCTACAAGGCGAAGATCGCGGAGAAGGAACTTTTCCTGAAAGGCAAGATCGAGGAAGCGGGCTTGAAGGGGACGTTTGAGGAATTCGAGCAATTGCAAAAACAGCTCGCGACCGAGATCCGCCGTCTGCAGGGGGATTGCGAAGAGAAGAAAGCGAAGGTCCGGACGTTAACTGGCAAATAGCCTGAACGCTCGGAAGCGCGGCCCTCCGGAGGGACTCGTCGCGGCGAGTCCAGATTGTCTTTGCCAACGGCACTGCGTCCCGCCTAAGTTAGCCGCCCTCGACGCATGTTTGCTCTCCAACCTGAGCTCAAAATATTCTCCGGCTCCGCCAATCGCGAGCTGGCCAAACGAATCTGCAAAGGCATCGGCGCGCCGCTGGGTCAGGCCACGATCAGCTCGTTTCCCGACGGCGAGACTTACGTCAAAATCGAGGAGAACATCCGCGGCCGCGACGTTTTCATCGTCCAGCCGACCTGCCCCCCGACGAACGAACACCTGATGGAGCTGCTCATCATGGTCGATGCCGCGCGCCGTGCGAGCGCCGATCGGATCACGGCGGTCATTCCGTTTTTTGGTTACGCGCGCCAGGATCGCAAGGACAAGCCGCGGGTCCCGATCACGGCCAAGCTGGTCGCGAATCTTCTTTGCGCAGCGGGCGTGGATCGCGTCCTGACGATGGATTTGCACGCCCAGCAGGTGCAGGGCTTTTTCGATATCCCGGTCGACCATTTGTATTCGCTCCCGGTTTTGATTCCGTATCTGCGCGAGAAATTGACCCGCAAAACCGTTGTCGTGTCGCCCGATGTCGGCGGTCTGAAAATGGCGAGCGCCTATTCGCAGGCGCTCAACTCGAACCTGGCGATTGTGGCCAAGCAGCGCAAGAGCGCGACCGAGACGGAAGCGCAGTATTTGATCGGCGAAGTGGAAGGCTGCGATGTCCTCCTGGTCGACGACCTCACTGAGACCGCCGGCACGCTTACTTCCGCGGCGACGTTGCTGAAGAAGAACGGCGCGCTCGATATCTACGCCGGGGTGGCCCACGCCGTTTTGGCGGACATGGCGCTTGAGCGGTTGCAAAAATCCCAAATTAAGGAATTAATAACGACCAACAGCGTGCCGGTCCGCACCGTGAAGGGTTTTACCATCACGGTGCTTTGTGTCTCTGAGCTGCTCGGGGAAAGCATCAAACGGATTCATAACGACGAGTCCGTTTCCTCGCTCTTCAAAATCGACAGCGGCACGCAATAGCAAACTGATACCATGGCCAAACAAGTAAAACTTTCCGCGACACGCCGCACCGGGACGGGACGTTCCGCGGTGCGCAAAATCAAGGCCCAGGGCGCGGTGCCCGCGGTCGTTTACGGTGGCAAGACCAAACCCGAGGCATTGCAGGTCGCCCGGCGCGACATTTCCCTCATGCTCAGCCACGCCTCGGGCGAGAACATTCTCGTCGAGCTCGAGATCGACGGCGAAAGCGCCAGCCGCCTCGCGCTCGTCCAGGAAGTGCAGCACGCCCCGCTCGGGGGCGAGATTCTGCATGTCGATTTTCACGCCGTCTCGATGGACCAAATGATCGAGGCCGACGTTCCGCTCGAGCCGACTGGCACGGCGGAGGGAGTCAAGACTTTCGGCGGACTGCTCGAGCAGGCGCTGCGCTCGCTCGAAATCGAATGTCTGCCCAAGGATCTGCCGGACGTGATCACGGTCGACGTTTCCCATCTCAATATTGGAGACGCCATCCACGTGCGCGAAATCCCGCTCCCACCGGGTGTGACGACGCGCATCCCGGCCGATCTTACGGTCTTCTCCGTCCTCGCCCCGACGGTCGAGGAAGAACCGGTGGCCGCAGTGACCGAGGCCGCGGCTGCGCCGGAAGTGATCACGGCGAAGAAGGAAGGGGCCGAAGGCGGAGCCGCCCCGGCCGCGCCGACGAAAGAGAAGGAAGCCAGGAAATAGCTTCCGCGCCCGACGCTGGAGCGGAGGTGAACGAGGCTCGGATTCGTTTGGTGGCGGGGCTCGGCAATCCCGGCCGCGAATATCAGCGCACCCGACACAACGTTGGTTTCATGGTTCTCGACCGGCTGGCCGCCGATGCGCGGCTTCCGTGGGATTACTCGGAAAAGTGGGGCGCAGCCTGGGCGAAAACGGACGTGATTCTGGTCAAGCCGGCAGCCTTCATGAATCGCAGCGGCCAACCAATCTCTGCGATCGCGAATTTCTACAAGATCGCGCCCGAAGAAATCCTCATTGTGGTCGACGACTTTGCCCTCCCGCTTGGACGGCTGCGCGTGCGCGCCAAGGGCAGCTCCGGCGGCCACAATGGGCTCGAATCGATCTTCGAGCATTTCGGGACCGAGGAGGTGCCAAGATTGCGCGTCGGGATCGGCACCGCGCCTTCGCAAGGCGCGGTCGATTACGTGCTCGGCAGATTTTTTGAAGAAGAACAACCGTTGCTCGACGCGACCATCAAACGCGCCGCCGAAGCGGTGAAGTGCGCGGTCGACAAAGGGCTGTTTGCTGCGATGAATCTTTTCAACCAACCACCTGAAGAAATATGAAGAACCGTTATGAAGCGCTCCTCGTCCTCAACACCCAGGGCAAGGATGACAACCTGAAGGATATCGTCGACCGCCTCGAATCCGAATTTCAAAAAGAAGGCGCCGAGATCGAGCAGGTCCAGAAGATGGACAAGCGGCAGTTTTCCTACGCCGCGGGCGAGCTCGACGCCGGTTACTACGTCAATTTCATCTTCCACGCCGACCCGGACCTGATCAAAAAACTGCAGGCCAAATTCAAGCTCGACCCGGAAGTTTACCGCCAGCATTACCAGAAGCTGCGGGAGAAAAAAGCGCAGCCGGCGAAAAAGAAAGTCGCCGCCGAGAGCTAGACCCGCTAGAACCGTCGCATGGCCAGTTACAACAAAGTCTTCCTCCTGGGCAACCTGACACGCGATCCTGAAGTGCGTTACACGCCGAAGGGCAGTGCGGTTGCGGATCTCGGCATCGCGGTCAACCGGCAATACACCCTCGACACGGGCGAAAAGCGCGAAGAGGTCACGTTCGTCGACGTCACCTTCTGGGGGCGCACCGCCGAAGTCGCGGGCGAATATTTGAAAAAAGGCCGCTCGGTCTTCATCGAGGGCCGGCTCCAGCTCGACACCTGGGATGACAAACAATCGGGCCAAAAACGGAGCAAATTGAAAGTCATCGGCGAAATGATGCAGATGCTGGGCGGCCGGCCCGGCGGCAGCAGTGGCGGTGGCGGCGATGCGCCCGACGAAGAACCGCGCGGCCGCTCGACCGGCGGCGCCCGGAGCTCTGCTCCTCCCAAAGGCGGCCCGCCCCCCGCGCCGGACGACGACGAGATTCCGTTCTACCAAGTCAGACCCAGAATTGGATAGTGTTCCTGTCACCCCGTGCATTTACAGTGACGGGCTATGGCATCTACGTATTCTGTCACAGAAGCTCAGGCGGCTCTTGCCGGCGATCCTGAAAAAAGTCGCATGGCGCAATTGATCGTCGTGACACGGCGTGAGAAGGCGGTTGCCTACATCGTTTCCGCTGAGCGGATGGCAGGCATCGCGGAGACTCTGGAGATCATGGCCGACCCCAAGGCGATGGAGGACGATCTCGCCGGGTGCGTCGCGGGAAGCGGTAAATATTTCCCGCTCACCGCGCTCGATGAAGATTGAAGTCGAACAACAGGTTCGCGATTTCGTCGGCTCTCTCGCGCCAGACCCTGACGCCTGATCCGCGACGCGCTGCAAGCTCGCGCAGTGAAAAGGGCAGACGCAATCCGCGGCTTGCCTCGAGGGCGAACTCGAAGGATCTTATCGCCTGCGGGTCGTGCCGTTACCGAATCATTTTGCATGCTCTCGGTGCGAACGGCAGACCCGAATGATTCGTTGTGTCTACGCGGCGCATCGCACCCTCATTTACCGAAGTTTTCGCTCAGGAACTTCACGATCTTTTGGAAGGATGAACAGCACCGAAGCCTGCATCGCGCTCAACATGGTCGCGACGATGGGGCCGGTGCGGCTGCGCAAGTTGCTCGAGGTTTTCGAAACGCCGGAACGGATTCTGTCGGCCAAACGGAGCGAACTCCGCGCGATCGACGGCATCGGCAACGAAGTCGCCGAGCAGATCGCGAACTGGGAAAGCACCGTCGACCTTCCCGCCGAGCTGGAGCGGATTCGCGATTTCGGCGCGGAAGTCATCACGGCGCAATCGCCCACTTATCCGCGGCAACTGCGCGAGATTCATGCGCCGCCGATCGTGCTCTACGTTTGGGGCGAACTCACGGAACGCGATCAGCATGCCATTGGCGTCATCGGTTCGCGGCGCACCAGCCATTACGGAGCGGAATGCGCGAAGAAGCTTTCCTATCAGCTCGCCTACTCGGGCCTCACGGTCATCAGCGGCCTCGCGCGTGGGATCGACACCGCCGCGCACCAGGGCGCGCTCGCAGCCAAAGGGCGCACGATCGCGGTCATCGGTTCCGGCCTAACGAAACTTTATCCGCCGGAGAACGCCGTCCTCGCCGACAAAATCCGCAGCGGCAACGGCGCGGTCGTTTCCGAATTTTCCATGGCGATCGAGCCCGACCGCCAGACCTTTCCGATGCGCAACCGCATCATCAGCGGCTGGAGCCACGGGATTCTCGTCGTCGAAGCCGGCTTGAACAGCGGCGCGCTCATCACCGCCTCCCAGGCGATCGAGCAGGGCCGCTCCGTCTACGCCGTCCCCGGCCATATCAACGCTCCGACCGCCCATGGCTCGAACCGCCTTATTCAACAGGGCGCGAAGCTCGTGATGGACGCGAGCGACATTCTCGACGACCTGCAAATTCTCCTCCCGGCAAAAGAGAAGCTACCCGAAGCCGCGGCGCGTCCGTTGCCGGAACTCACCGAAGACGAGCGCCGGGTCTACGACGCGATCAATCCGACCGAGACGCCAATCGACCGGATCGCCGCCACCTGCGAGTTGCCGAGCGCGACGGTTTCCGCGGCGCTGCTCCGCCTGGAATTGAAACATCTGGTCAAGCAATTGCCCGGGAAATATTTCGTCAAATTGTCGTAGCGAGTCTGGTTCGAGCGGCTTCTCTCACTTGCAAACCCCGCCAAGGAGGTCTACTTGGCATCCCTTCATGGCCAAAACCCTCATCATCGCCGAGAAGCCCAGTGTCGCCCAGGACCTGGCGCGCTCTCTCGGCAAGATCCCCAAGAAAGGCGACCACTTCGAGAACGACCAATACGTCATCTCGTCGGCGGTCGGTCACGTCGTCGAGCTGGAAATGCCCGAAGACATCGACAAAAAGAAATACGGCTTCTGGCGCCTCGAGACGCTCCCGATTATCCCGGAAAAGTTCGGGCTCAAACCGGTCGCGGATTCCAAAGACCGCTACAATCAGCTCAAAAAACTTCTCCACCGCAAAGACATCGATCTGGTCGTCAACGCCTGCGACGCCGGGCGCGAAGGCGAACTGATTTTCCAAAATCTTTACCAGCTCTCGAAGTCCAAGCTCCCGGTCAAACGCGCCTGGATGCAGACCATGACCGCGGAAGGAATCCGGGAAGCGTTTCGCGCTTTGCGCGACGGCGAGCAGATGGCCGGCCTGGCCGATGCCGCGCGTTCCCGGAGCGAAAGCGATTGGCTGATCGGGATCAACGGCACCCGCGCCATCACCAAACGCATGTTTGGTTCGCGCGGCGGTAATGTCGCCTCCGTCGGCCGCGTGCAAACGCCGACGCTCGCGATCGTCTTCAATCGCGAGCTCGAGATCCGCAATTTCAAACCGCAGGATTATTGGCGGGTCGTCGCGAAGTTCGAAATCGCGAAGGGCATTTACGAGGGCGTTTATCAGCGCCCGAACTTCAAGAAGGACGAAAAGAACGAGCACGACCGGATCGATCGCGTCTGGGAAAAAGCGATCGCGGAAGCTGCCCTCGCCGCCTGTCAGGGAGAGCCGCTCGCCAAAGTCAGCGAGGAGAAAAAATCATCGACCCAGGCTTCGCCCCGGCTTTATGACCTCACGACGCTGCAGCGCGAAGTGAACAATCGCTTCGGACTTTCCGCCCGCCGCACCCTGCAGATCGCCCAGGCACTCTACGAGCGGCACAAAGTCATCACCTATCCGCGGACCGATTCGCGCGCTCTGCCGGAGGATTACATCGCGACCTGCAAGCAAACGTTAGGCAAACTCTCCGGCGACCTCGGCAAACACGGCCAGACCGTGCTCGAGAACGGCTGGGTGCGCCCGAACAAACGCATCTTCAACAACGCCCAGATCTCCGATCACTTCGCCATTATCCCGACCGGGACCGCGCCGACGCAACTCGATGAGATGGAAGCGAAGGTTTACGACATGATCGCGCGTCGTTTCGTCGCGACGTTCTTCCCGGCGGCCGAATTCGATGTCACGACCCGCATCAGCACGGTGGCGGGCAAGCACGATTTCAAGACGGAAGGCAAAGTCCTGACCTCGGCCGGCTGGCTGGCCGTTTACGGCAAAACCACGGTCGATGATTCGGCCGACGCCAAAGCGCTGCCCGCCCTAACGAGCGAAGACAACTCGCAGGCCAAAACCATTTCCGCCGAGCTGCACGCTGAAACGACCAAGCCGCCCCCGCGCTACACGGAAGCGACCCTTCTCTCCGCGATGGAGCGCGCCGGCAAGCTGGTCGACGACGAAGAAATGGCGGAAGCGATGAAGGAACGCGGCCTCGGCACGCCCGCGACCCGCGCCGACACGATCGACGGCCTGATCAATCAGAAATATCTCGAGCGCCAGCAACGCGAGCTGGTCCCGACGACCAAGGCCGAATCGTTGCTCGAATTCCTCTCGGCGGTGCACGCGGATTCTCTCACCAAACCGGACATGACCGGCGAATGGGAATTCAAGCTCCGCCAGATGGAGCACGGAAATTTCTCCCGCGGCGATTTCATGTCGGAGATCGTGCAGGTGACCAGGCGCCTCGTCGATCGGACGAAAAATTTCGAGGAAGACGAAAGCAGCTCGCGCGTCACCGATATCGTTTCGCCCACCGATGGCCAGCCGATGGTCGAGACGCTTCGCACCTTTAAATCGCAGGATGGCGTGCTCGCGATCTACAAGGTCATGAGCGGCCGCAAGCTCGAAGAGGACGAAGTGCGCGAACTCGTCGCCAGGGGCGAGCTCGGTCCGGTCGACGGATTTGTATCCGCCAAAACCGGCAACCGTTTTCCGTCCAAGATCAAAATCGTCGACGACGAGAAGAATCCCGGTCGCAAAAAAGCCGAGCTGGATTTTGGCAACAAGGTGGATGTAAACGCGCTCGAGCCGTTCTGGACCGATCCGGCGACGGGCGCCGAACTTTGCGAGGCGCCGACCAACTATGTCCTGCGCGAGCGCGAGGGCGACGGCTGGAAAGAAACCTTCAAGGTCGGTCGCCTCATGTGCCAGAAGGAGATCACGCGCGAGCAGGCGATCCAGCTCGTGACCCGCGGCAAAACGGATCTGATCGAGAAGTTCACCTCCAAGAAAGGCCGGCCCTTCGATGCTTATCTCGTCAGGCAAGGTGGCCGGGTCGGTTGGGAATTTCCGCCGCGCAAACCGCGCGAAAGCACCGCGAAGAACGGCAAGGGCGCGCCGCGCAAAGCGAAGCCGCCGGTTGACCTTTCGAAAGCGGTCAAGCTGAGTGAGAGCAAACTTCACGACGGTGATCTTTATCAAACGGAGGATGCGTTTGTGGTCGCGAAGCCGGAACCGAATGGATCGGCGCGGGTGGTTTTCCAGTTGAAACGCAATCTTTGCGGCAAGGAAATTTCCGCCGAAGACGCGGAACGTTTGGTCGAGCTGGGCAAGACCGGTTTGATCGAAGGTTTCGTCTCGAAGCGCGGTTCGCATTTCAGCGCCTACCTCACGCTGTCGAAGGACAAGAAGAAAGCGGAGTTCGAATTCCCGCCGCGCTAAGCAGCGAGACGTAAATCACCTCCGCGACGCGAAGCGCGACCGCTACTCATTTCGTGCCGCCCTCGCCTCTCCCCTCGGAGGGGAGAGGGTAGGGTGAGGGGTGAACCTTCGAAGTAGATTACGCTGCCTTTCGAGAAATGCTCTGCACCTGCCCCTCATCCTAACCTTCTCCCCACGGGGGAGAAGGGACCGCTTTAGCTGCTAGCGTTCCGTTGCGCTCAATTGCCTCGCGCCGTCTCCCGGCCTAACGAATGATATTTTTCGGCGCTTTCAATCAAGGAAAAGTGGGCGCGTTTTCCTGACCAGATTTCATTCGCTCGACCTCGCAGATGGAAGCGCCTGCAAATTTTTTTTCGACCAGCGCGTCGAAATTTCTTGCCATGCTTCGCGCTACAACGTGTAGTGGAGGGAGTTCCCTCCAACCACATTATGCGCTGTCCAAAGTGCGGCAATCGCGATGACAAGGTCATTGATTCCAGACAATCCCGCGACAGCTCCAGCATCCGACGCCGCCGCGTTTGTCTCGCCTGTGCTTTTCGCTTCACCACTTACGAAGAAATCGAACGAACGGATTTGCGCGTGATCAAGCGCGACCGTCGCCATGAAGTTTTCGATCGACGCAAGCTCGCCAACAGCATCGCGAAGGCGTGCGAAAAGAGATCGATCAGCCTCATGACGCTCGAGCAGACGGTGGACGATATCGTGCACGAAATTGAAACCGGCGGCCGCGAAGTGACCTCGACCGTGATCGGCGAGAGGGTGCTGGCGAAGCTGCGCGAGATCGATGAAGTCGCCTACCTCCGCTACGCCTCGGTCCATCGGCATTTCGAGGATGTCGATCAATTCGTCGACGAAATCCAGGCGCTGGGTCGACGGATCAAGCCCAGCGCCCAGCAACCCGAGCTCTTCAACGAACAGGTAATCAATGGTCGCGTTTAAAGAAGAATTTCCCTATCTCCGTTCCGAATCCGGGCAACTTTTCGAGTTCAATCGCGACTGGTTGCAGGCCGCGATCAGGCAGGCGGCCGATCGCGCCGGATATCCGAGCTGGTGGCTGACCGAGCACGTGACCGAAAGCATCGCCTTTTATCTGCGTCTGCGAACCGACGAATCGGTCGTCGCTTTCAGTCAGCTCAACCAGACGGTGCGTTACGTTTTGAAAGTGATTGGCTACAAGGAAATCGTGCCGCACTTCAAACCGACGCCGCCGCCAATTTCGGTTTCGCTCTATGAAGTCGCGGAAGCGGCCGGCGACGGTTACGAGCTGGCCTTTTTCGATCTGCTCGAGAAACGCGTCGCGGCGATCCTTGAGACCGGCGCGACGGAGCTGAATTTTTTTGGTTTGCAGCCCACAATCAAACACTTGCGCGGGGTGAAAATTTGGACGCGCGCCTGCGATGGGTTGCGCGAGGAAGTGACCTGTTTCATCCGGGAAAAAATCTGCAGCAATGCGGGGATGAAAGAGCTGAGCTGCTCGATTCGATGACGATCTTCGAAAAGATCGCCGCGCGCGAAATCCCGGCGAAGATCGCTTTCGAAGACGATGACGTGATCGCGTTTCACGACGTCAACCCGCAGGCGCCGGTCCACGTCCTGATCGTGCCGAAGCGAGTCATCCCGCGGCTGGCGGAAGCGAAAGAATCTGATCAGGCGCTGCTCGGGAAACTACTGCTCACGGCGGCCAGGCTGGCGCGCGATCTTGGCCTGAGCGAAAGCGGCTACCGCGTCGTCATGAACAGCGGCCCGGACGCGGGCGAGACGGTGCCGCATCTGCACGTCCACTTGTTAGGCAAACGCGCCCTCGCCTGGCCGCCCGGTTAGGCGTCGCGCTTTTCGTCGGATGAATTTCAAATCCCTGCCGGGCTCCGTGCTCGCCTGGCTCCGGCGCACCCGCTGCAAGTGGCTGCTCATCATGACGCTGCTTTGCCTCGTCCTGCGCGAGAACTATCCCTTCTCGCATTTCCCGATGTTCTCGAGCTTCAGCCGCAAGACTTACTTCCTTCATCTGGCCGATGCGCACGGGGCTCCGCTCAAAACGCGGCAGTTTGGTCTTTCCAATTCGGCCATGAAAAAGATCTTCGATCGCTTTCGCCGGAAGAATTTGAAGCGTTTTGCCGACGCGGGCAAAGAGCGCGTCCCTTTGGCCGAGGCCGCCGCGGCCGAATCACTCCTCCGCTACCTCGATGGCCTGACGAAGTCGCGCCCGGCGGCGAAGAAGTTGCTTCCCGGTCTGCAGATTGAGCACGTCAAAGTGCATCAGGAGGATGACGCGATGCTCCTGGAAACGAAAACCCTGGCGCAGCATCAATGACTTCGCGCCTGCAAATTCCGACATTCGCTTTCTCCGAGCGGCTGGTGATGCGAGTGCTCTTCGCCTGGCTCGTCTGGCGGGCGACGCCGCGACGTCCTGATCGTGAACGGGATTCCCTCGCCTAACGGAATCACGCGGCTCTTCGATCTTCATTTTCTGCTCGATCCGCACGTCTTTCGGGTCGCCCATTTGGTCTTGGCGGCGGCGTTGATTCTTTACGTGTTGCGCCTCGCTGTTTGGCTGGCGCTGCCGGTCGCACTTTTCGTCAATCTGGCGGCGAACGGGATTGAGAATTCCCAGGGCGCGATCCAGCACGCGGCGCAGATCGTCTCGCTCGTCCTGCTCGCGCAGACCGTGGCGCACTTCTACGGACTCTGGCGTCGCCGCGAGGGCGAGGAACGCGCGGCCCTGGAGAGCCGCGCCATCTGGTGGTCGCAGCAGACGATCGTCGCGGTTTATTTACTGGCCGGAATCGCGAAGCTGATCGCGACCAAAGGCCTCTGGGTTTTCCAGGCGCGCTGGATCGGGGTTTCCATTACCAAAGCCGCCTACCAATCGTTTTACGACACGTTCAGCCAGGCCGATCTGGAACGACAGTTGGCGGTGGCCAATTTCGCGGCCGCCCACGGCTGGTTCGTGGCGCTGATTGCGGCAGCCGGATTAATGCTCGAGCTCGGCTCGCCCCTTGCGCTCGTCAATCGAACCTGGGCTGCGCTGGTCGGCTGCGCCCTGGTTTGTTTCCATCTCGGGCTGCATTACAGCATGCACCTGACCTTCATCTACAATCAGTGGCTCCTGATCATTTTCCTGATCAACGCGCCTTATTGGATCGTGACCGGATTTCGCAAATCGTTGGCCTGGACGTCGCGCAGTCACATCCCGATGATCTGGTAGCCGCCGTCGACGTAGATCACCTGGCCGGTAATGGCGGCCGCGCCGTCGCTGGCGAGAAACAAACCGGTCTGGCCGATCTCGGCCGGATCGCAACTGCGCCCGAGCGGCGCGCGTTCCTGATAATGCTTGAGCATCGCAGAAAAACCGCTGATTCCGCGCGCGGCGAGCGTGTTCACGGGCCCGGCGGAAATGCAATTGACGCGAATTTTTTTCGAGCCCAGGTCGTAGGCGAGATAGCGCGTGCTCGCTTCGAGGCTGGCTTTCGCCACGCCCATCACGTTGTAGTGCGGGACGACCTTCTCCGCGCCGTAGTAAGTCATGGCGACGATGCTGCCGCCCTCGGTCATGAAGGGAACCGCCGCGCGGCTGAGCGCGACTAACGAATAGGCGCTGATGTCGTGCGCCATCCGAAAGGCTTCGCGCGTCGTGCTGACGAAATCGCCCTCGAGCGCTTCCTTTGGGGCGAACGCGACCGAGTGGAGAAGGAGATCGAGCCGTTCGGTGTGGCCACGGACTTTTTCGAAGAAGGAGGAAATCTCTTCGTCCTTCGAGACGTCGCAGGGATAGAGCGGGGTCTCCGGACCAAACTCGCTGACGAGTTCCTCTACGTTTTCCTTCAAACGCTCGCCCTGGTAATTGAAAATCAGTTTGGCGCCGGCCGCCGCCCAGGCCTTGGCGATCGCCCAGGCGATGCTGCGTTTATTGGCGACGCCGAAAACGACGCCGGTCTTACCTGCGAGAATTTGTTCTGCCATAACGGGAGGACTTTAGCGGCTTTAGCCGGAGGCGAAAGCCCTGTGGACGCCGTTGTAGACGCCTCGCTGTGCGAGGCGCGAGGCTGATGTGGCGGAGAAGGCCGACACCCGCGTTTCGCACAGCGAAACGTCTACAACGAAGCGCGACGCGCAGCTCGTGGAGTGCGAAATGTCTGGCGCCGCATGGAAATTTTTCCGCTTCCGGCGGCGGCGCTGCCGGCTAATAGTAACGCATGAAAGTGAAAGTGATCGTGACGCCGAAGGAAACTGTGCTCGATCCGCAGGGCGCCGCGGTGCGGGAGGCGATGCAGCATCTCGGGTTCAGCGGCGCGCGCGACGTGCGGATCGGTCGCTATCTCGAGATCGAGTTGGAGGGTGATGCCGCCGCCCAGGAACCGAAGCTGCGCGAACTCTGCCGCGATCTTCTTTCCAACCCGGTGATTGAAGATTACCGGCTGGAAATGCCTAACGACGCCAAATGAAATTCGCGGTCGTTCAATTTCCGGGATCGAATTGCGATCAGGATTGCCTTGCGGCCTTGCGTGGCATCGACGGGATCGAATCCGATTACGTCTGGCATAAGGAAACGTCGTTGAGCGGTTGGGACGCGATCGTTTTGCCGGGCGGATTTTCCTATGGGGATTATTTGCGCTGCGGCGCGATCGCGCGTTTCTCGCCCATCATGCGCGCGGTGGTGGATGACGCGCGGGCGGGCAAGCTCGTCATCGGCATCTGCAACGGTTTTCAAATTCTCTGCGAAGCGGGTCTGTTGCCCGGCGCGCTGGTGCGCAACCGCTCACTCCACTTTGTCTGCGACATGGTGACGACGCGGGTCGAGGTCGCAGAAACGCCGTTCACGCGGGGGATGAAGGTGGGAACGTTGTTGCGCATGCCAGTGGCGCATGGCGAGGGCTGCTATTACGCGGACGAAGCGACCTTGCAGGAATTGAACGAAAGACAGCAGGTCCTCCTGCGCTATTGCGATGCGCAGGGAAACATCACACCAGCCGCGAACCCGAACGGCTCGGTCGAAAATATCGCCGGGATCTGCAACCGGGCGCGCAATGTCTTTGGCCTCATGCCGCATCCCGATCGCGCTTGCGAAGAACGGCTCGGGAGCGGCGATGGCGCGCGCATTTTCGAGTCGATGCTGCAGACCCTGGCGGCCGACCGGGCGGCGGCGTGAGCGTTTTTGTCACCGGGACCGATACCGGCGTCGGCAAGACGAGTTTCACTGTCTGGCTCCTGCAACGGTTGCGCGAACGCGGGCTGCGCTGCGCCGGTTACAAACCGATCTGCTGCGGCGATCGGGCCGACGCTCAACAGTTGCAGGCCGCGAGCAGCCCTGGCCTAACGATCGATGAAGTTAATCCCGTTTGGCTGCAAACTCCGGCCGCGCCTTTGCCGGCCGCGCTGGTGGAAAAGCGGGAGATCGACCTCGGCGGTTTGCGCGCCGGGTTCGGCAGGCTGAGTGAGCGCTTTGACTTTGTCGCGGTCGAGGGCGTTGGCGGCTGGATTGTCCCCATTACCTCGGATTATTTCACGAGCGACCTGGCGGCGGAACTTGGATTGCCGGTCCTCGTCGTCGTGCTTAACCGGCTCGGCTGCCTGAACCACACCCTCCTCACGGTCCGCAGCATCGAGGCGGCCGGTCTGAAATGCGCGGGAGTGGTGTTGAATGATTTTGCGGCGGAGCGCGATGTGGCTATCTCGTCCAACGCAGAAATTCTCGGGCGGTGTCTGCCGTTGCCGATCCTGGCCCGGTTCGACCGTGACACAGCGGATATCGCGGTGCCGCTGCGTCAGATGCTGCCGGAAATCAGCGGACTGGTGTAACGCTGTTGGCTGACACTTGTGTCGCAATACTGAACACAAAACAGGCAGCTTCAAGGCTGCCTCTCCTAGGAAGAAGGGCTTCGGTACGTGCATTGCTAAAAGTGAATTGCACAACCTCACAATCCTATGTTGCTACAAAAAAACCTTCACATGAGCCAGTCGCTGGACGAGTGCAAAAGCCGCCTCGCCAGCATCCAATCGTATCGCCGTCAGCTCGTGATGGTCACGAAAGCGACCGTCACATCCTCGAAGACACTCGACTTCGGTTTTCGCGGGCCGTTGGGATTCGAGGCTCAGACTGTGGTGTCTGCGATCGAGAGCGATTCGCCGGATCAATTCGCCTTTGAATCATGGGGCGGAAACATCGATCTGATGGGCCTGCTCGAGTTCGAGGAAGTTCGGCCGAATTGCACGGAAATGACAATCGCGGTGCATTACGAGATCAAAAATAAATTTTACGCCTGGCTCGACCGGCAATTTGGCTTCGTCGACGCGTTTCTGACCACGGAGCTGCGCAGCCTGCGGGCGCATTTCGAAGGTATTGCCGCGCCGGTGGTGGAGCAGGCGCCGATGTATCCCATGTTCGAGCCGGTCTCGGCCTAACGACAGGCAATTTCTCCATTGCAGAGCGCGGGACCAGATTGCTGGGCCGCGCTCTCTTACTCTACCCGAACGGCGCGGGTTTTATCGAGACGGAGAATGTCGCCCGGGGCGAGGATGGGCTCTGCCTTGGGATCTTGAATTTTCTGGCCCTGGAGCTGAACGCTGCCTTGTTCGATGAGGCGGCGCACTTCGCCGCGCGATTTCGTCAGGCTGAAGGCCGCCGCGTAGGCCGCGACGACAAGGGAGATGATGTTCCGCTCATCGGCCGGGGGCGCAAAGATCGGCAGGTCCGCCTGGTCGAGGCGCCGCGCGCTGAAGCGCTGTTCCCATTCCTCGAGCGCGCGCTGGCCATCGCCGGATGTGTGGTAGGTCTCGACGATTTCGCGCGCGAGCTGTTTCTTGGCCTCCATCGGATGCTGCTCCGAGGGCAAAGGGCGGCCGAGGAGGAGGGGATGATAGCGGGCCATCAATTCATCCGAGATGCTCATGAGCTTGCCAAACATTTCGTTAGGCGGGTCGGCGATGCCGACGTAGTTGCCGAGGCTTTTGCTCATCTTCTGCACCCCATCGAGCCCTTCGAGGATGGGAAGAACCAGCACGACCTGCTGCGGCTGGCCCTCCTCTTTTTGCAGGTCGCGCCCGACGAGAATATTGAAGAGCTGATCGGTGCCGCCGAGTTCGACGTCGGCCTGGACCTCGACCGAATCCCAGCCCTGCATGATGGGGTATTGAATTTCGTGGGCTCGGATCGGTTGGTGTTTCTCGATCCGCTCCTTGAAATCCTCCCGCTGCAACATCTGCTGGAGGGTGACCCGGCTGTTGAGCCGGATGACTTCGGCGAAGGACATCTTCTTGAACCAATCGCCGTTGAAAACGGTGCGGGTGCGCTCGGGATCGAGGACCTTGAAAGCCTGGGTGCGATAACTTTCGGCGTTGGCCAGGACTTGCTCGTGAGTGAGCTGCGGGCGCGTGACAGAGCGCCCGCTCGGGTCGCCGATCATGGCGGTGTAATCGCCGATGATGAGGATCGCTTCGTGCCCCAGATCCTGGAATTGGCGCAGCTTGCGGAGGATGAGGCTATGCCCAAGGTGGAGATCGGCGCTTGTCGGGTCGACCCCGAGCTTGACCCGGAGGGGCCGGCCTAACGACAGCTTCTGTTGCAGCTCCGCTTCGCTGATGATCTGCGCCGCGCCGCTTTTGAGAAGGTCGAAGGGTTGGGCCGGTTCCATTCCGGAAGGTGCGTCAGCTTTGGGTTCCTTCAACCCGGCGGCGCTCAGAGAGCGCCGCCACAATTACTCGTTCTTGTTCAAAAGCTCACGGATCTCGTCGATCGTGAGCGGGTGGTCCTGCTGGCTGAGGATTTTCTGGCGGGTGCCCTGGCCGAGAAACGGCTTGCTCTCCGCGTACTCGCGCACTTCGGACTTTTTGTCGGCCTCGTTTGAGGTGCGGATGAGCGAACTTTCCCTGGTCGGGAACTCCGTGTTGGCGAAGGCCATTCCCGCGCTGGCCTTGGCCTCGGCGGCGGCTTTGGCGCGCAAGAATTTTTTCGTCCCGAAAGTGCGGGCGAAAAAATCCTTCAGCCCGCCAAAGGGCTTCGCCAGATGTTGGTCACCGGCATAAAAAGTTTTGGCTTCGAATTTGCGATCGACCGAAGTCCCCTCGGCAGCGACGAACTGCTTATTCTGGGCGGAATTGGCGAGTGACATATCCGGTCGCAGAAGCCGATCGACCAGTTTGTTCTCCTGCTGTTGAGCCTGGACCAGGGTGGAAAAAATCGTCAGGCAAATCAAACCGAGGACCCCGCGCACGGCGTGACCCTGCCGCAAGCGCTTCTTTCCTGTAAAGGAAAAAACCGGATCCCTCTTCAGTTCTTGGGGAGGAGGGCGAGCAACCGCTCGGCGCCCCGCGGCGGCGAGGACCGTCCGCTGAGAATGGAACGCGCGCTCAACCGTCGCCCGTAGTAGCGGTCGTTCGCGGTTTTCTGCGTGCCGATGATTGCCCCTTCAAGCGAGACGCCGGCGAATAATCCCCGGCTTCGACTGTAGGTGTAAACGGCGGCCGTGGTCGTGACCGCCCCCTGCAGATCGCGCCCGACCGGCCCCGCGGCTGCGCTTACGTCCGCGCCGAGCTTGAAATTGCCATCACGGGAAAAAGCGCGCACGGCCGCGTCGTTGTTGAGCACGAAAATAAAATCGGTCACCTGCGCACCGATCTGTAATCCCCAACCGGCGCCGCCCAATCCGATGAAGGAGGGGGCCGACCAACCATGTGCCGTCCGAGCCACGACCACGCCTTCGCCTCCCTTGCCGCTGACGCCAAACCCGACTTTGAGGACGCGGATGATGGCGAGACCGTGCGCATCCTCCAGGATTCGCGCGGGAATTTCACCTTCCGGCATTTGGTAAAAGGCGCGCAGGATCTCGACCGATTGGTCCACCACTTCCTGTTCCGTGGCCGCGCGCGCCTGGGCGAGGGTGAGACAGACAAGCAGAATGGAAGCAAGTGTCTTCATCATAAGAATATTCGCCAGCCAGGTTGCGTGCGGTTGTATTGGTAGCCTGCGGTTCAGGAACTTGCAACTCGTTAGGCAGGCGGCGTCGGCTCTTTCCCCGGACCGGGAGCGGGGCGGGCCAGTTCGCTCGCGAAACAGGCATTACGACTCGGGTGAATCCCGGAGCCGTAGCGATCGGCGTAGACTTTGGTGAACTCGGCCCCGAGGAGGAAGATGGTCGTCGAATAATAAATCCAGACCTGGCCGCGGGCAGCCTGTTCGCCGAAGACGAGACCAGCAACCGCGATCGCGATCACGACCAGGGGCGTCATGGCGAAAATCGAGTTATAGGCAAGGGCCGCACTAAAATGGAGGGCGTGATCCTCCGACCACTCGTTGAAGCTTTGCGGGAAAAGCGGACCCCAGGATCGGAGGAGATCAAATTCTTCTTTTTTCGCGGTCATCTCCGAGTTCCTTACTGGCAGCGGCCGGGTATTTCAAAAAGAGCGGGCCTGAAAAATGGAAACGATTATCGACCTGCAAAGCGACGCCTATTTCATGAGCGAGGCGCTGCGGATGGCGCGGCGGGCCTGCGAAGCCGAAGAGGTCCCGATCGGGGCGGTGGTGGTGCGCGAAGGGCGCATCATCGCCCGCGCCTGTAATCAGGTAGAGCTACTCAAGGACGCGACCGCCCATGCCGAAATGCTCGCCCTCACCCAGGCGGAAGCCGCGATCGGCGATTGGCGGCTGACGGATTGCGATCTCTTCGTGACCAAGGAACCCTGTCCAATGTGCGCCGGGGCGCTCGTCCATGTGCGGATCCGCCGGGTCGTCTTCGGCTGCGCCGATCCACGGGGCGGGGCGGCGGGCGGATTATTGAACCTCCTGCAAAACCCTTCGCTGAATCATCAGTGTGAAATCGCTGCCGGTGTGCTGGGTGAGGATTGCGCCGTCTTGCTCCAGGATTTTTTTCGCGCCCGACGCGCCCGGGAAACGGAACCGCCCGAGCACTGAACTTTTGGCCCGCAACATTTCCAAGAGACTCTTGCAAAGTTTGGCAACAAGGATTGATTGCATGTCCCAAATCGGGAAATTTGGCACCGGAGGATTCAGTGGCTCGCGCCACGAAATTTCAAGGGGATGACGGCAAGGTTACTTCCGCCGGCAGCGGATTGAAAGCCGACCCCCGGAATGATTTCTTTCGAAATACTCAACGCGATTGAAGACACCAAATCTACTTTTCCGTTCCCTCCTGGTCCTGAGCATTGGCCTCGTTCTCGGTCGCGGCGCCCGTGCCAGCGTGACTACGCAAACTGAAGTCTATGGCACGGCCACGGACGGGACGGTTTTGCATTGGGACGTTTACACTCCGGCGGGTTCGGGCCCGTGGCCGGCGATGCTGGTGATCCACGGCGGCGGCTTTATCGGAGGCTCAACGACCGACTCGCCAGAGTTGATTGATTGCGCGCAAGCCCTCGCGGCTGCCGGCTATATCGCTTTTGCAATCGAGAATCGGCTGGCGCCTCCCGGCTCGCTCCCCGGGCAGGTATCGGACGGCCGTTTTCCCGACCAAACCGACGATGTGAGGCTGGCGGTCCGAACCGCCCGGGCCGATTCGCGCTGCAACGGGCAGGTGGGAGCGATCGGCGGCTCGGCCGGCGGTTCTCACACCGCCTTCGTCGCCGCCACTGGCACGAAAGGCTACGACCGGATCGATGTGGGCGTTTGCCTCTCGGGTATGTTTGACGCTGCTGATTTCAGTCCGAGTCAGTATTTGGCCCACTACACCGACAACGTGACCAATTACGTTGGGGTCCCGACGACTGACACCGCGGCATTGCGGGCCGCTTCTCCCGCCTGGCTGGCGGATGCCGATACCGCTCCTCTCTTTCTCATCAACTCGGTCGGCGACACGATGCCCTACGTGCAGCTCGCCAACATGACGCTGCATCTCGACGCCCTCGGCCTAACTAACTACCAGGCGTTGACTCTCGAGGGCATTGATCACTCCTTTGCCATCTGGCCGGCGGTGAAAGATCAGGCGCTCACTTTTATTGCCAATGGCTTCGCCGGCATCCCGGCGCCACCGCCATTGCCGACCCCCGATCCGACCGCGGAATCGAAGAAGCTGGTTAACGTCTCGACTCGTGCCGACGTCAAAGACGGCGAGGATGTGATGATCGGGGGATTCATCATCAACGGCACGGTCGACAAGCGAGTGGTTCTGCGTGGAATCGGGCCGTCGCTTGGCGAAGCTGGGTTGAGCGGGCTTTTGGCGGATCCGGTCCTGGAGTTGTTCGACAGCAGTGGCGAGCTGGTGGAATCGAATGACAATCGGCAGCTACTCGCCGGGGTTCCCAATCCCCTGCTCCCGGTCAATCCGTCCGAATCTTTCCTGACCGCGATTCTTCCTCCGGGCTCCTACACCGCGATCCTGCATGGGATCGGGAGTGCGACCGGGCTGGCCCTGGTCGAGCTCTACGACCTTGATCCGGCCAGCTCGAGCGTGAGCAACATTTCAACCCGCGGCGACGCCGGCGCGGGCAATAACGAAATGATCGGCGGCTTTATCGTCGGCGGCGCCGACCCGACCAAGGTGCTTGTCCGCGCGCTTGGTCCGTCGCTCGGCGCGTTTGGGATTGTTAGGCCGCTGCCGGACCCGGTGATCGACCTGCGCGATGGCAACGGCAATCTGCTTTTCAGCAACGACAACTGGCGCTCCGACCAGGAAAAGGAGATTTCCGACACGCACCTCGCGCCACCCGATAATCGGGAGTCCGCCATCGTCGCGACTCTGCTCCCGGGCAGCTATACCGCATTGGTGCACGACGCCAACTTCGCGACCGGGGTAGGCCTGGCGGAAGCTTACGACCTGGAGCCGTAGCGGGTCGCGGTCTCAAAAGGCTTCGCCCAAGGCGGTCGAATGGCTGCCTCGCAAGGACTCGAACCTTGACAAAGAGATCCAGAATCTCTCGTGCTACCATTACACCACGAGGCATGCGGTCGGGGATTGAGACCTAAGCGCTGCTCAGCGCGCTCCGCAAGTGTCGAAGACACGGCGGATCATTCGGAGCCGCAGAAGGCGATGGTGAGAATCAACTGACTGTAGCTTTCGGTCGACACGAAGCGGCGACCAGCTCGGGCCCGTGTTGTCGAGGACAAGGTTCCCGGTTGGAAATCCGATTCGATAACGGTTCGCCGACGCTTTCCGCGCCGCGCCGTTGTCATCCCGCTGTGGCGAGCAACCCGGCAGGTTCGCGAGCTTCGCCGGCGGCCGCGGCCCGGTTCCGGTCCTCGCGCTCCTTTGCCGCCATCAGATTGCGCATGGCAATCCGGGCCGGATTGGTCGCACCGATCTCGCCGTAGATCCGCCCGGAGAGCACGTCCAGCGCGGCTTCGCGATCCCGCCAGGTGACGATTCGCTGGAAGGCGAGGGGATAATTCCACAAAACCCCGATCGTATCCTCGACCACGTCGCTGCCTTCGTTGCAGAGACGCTCGTAATCGGCGAACGGGTTGCCATCTGTTTTCGTCTCGCCCGAAAGATGTTTCGCGATGGCCTCGGCCGCGAACTCGCCTTCCTGGACTCCGAAATAAACGCCGTAGGCGAAGATCGGGTCGATGAAGCGGTGCGCGTCGCCGACGCAAAGGAAACCCTGACCGGTGTAGCTTTCCACTCGGTATGAGAAATTCGGGATGGCGTTGATCGGCTCCCGGGGGGTGAGGTCGGGCAGTCGGTCGGAAAGCGCCGGCGTCATGTGGCGGCACTCGTGGAGCAGGAAATCCTCCTTCGCCATGCGCGCTTTCTTGAAATAATCGCTGCGAACGACTATGCCGACGCTTGTCAGTTCCTCGCTCACTGGGATGAACCACGCCCAATAGTGTTTCGCCTGGTAGTAGAGGAGCGTGTTGCCCGGCTGGTAACGCGCGGTCGGCCCGTCATCCCGGATCGTGTTGGCAAACTGGGTGAAGAAGCCGATCTGCTTGTCCGAACTACCCGGAAGCTTTCGTCCGGTCACCCGGTGATTGGCGAGGAAGGTGGCAATACCGGACGCATCGACGAGCACATCGCAAAAGAGATTTTCGGTCGCGCCTTCGGGAGTCCGAATGGTCAGCCCGACGACGACGTCATCGCGGATGATGGGCGCCTGGGCAGTCGCCTTGATCCAGTCAGCGCCGCGTTCCAGGGCGCCGTCGAAAAGGATTTTGTCAAACGTGCTGCGCATCACGTTCCAGGTGTAGTTGGGCACCTGTTTGCCCGTCTCGTCGCGTTTTACCAGTGCGACCCAGAAATCATTTTTGCCATCGGGGCCATAAAAGACGGCCCCGCGTTTGATGGGGTAATTCTGGGCCTCGATCTTGGGGCCCAGCCCGAGATCCTTCAAAGCAAGGGCGGTCGCGCCGGTGAGAGATTCACCGACGTGAAAGCGAGGATGTTCCTCCCGTTCCACAATGAGCGGCCTGATGCCATGCCGAAGAAGGTACATGGCAGTGGCTGCGCCCGCCGGGCCGCCGCCGAGGATTATGACGGGATATTTCTTGGAAGGCATAATGTCTATAATTCCAGAATGCGGCTGTAATTATGCTGCAATCTTGCCGTTAGATTCGTCAAGAGATTTGAACCGGATGCATCGAGTCTTGCAAACCCTGCCTCCGGATCGCGACTGACCGGGGTTACAGCCCGAGGCTGCAGTCCGCCTTGATGTCCTGCGCGTAGATGTCGCCGTCGTCATTGCGTCCATCACTCCATACAGCAAGCCCCAGGCCGCTGGTGGACAAGGTCAGATTAAGGCGCGATTTCGAGGAGAGGATGGAAGAGACGGCAAACGGCGGACAGATCAAGGCGCCGGAGGGGTCCAACTTCGCCCCCATGATCATGTCCTGGGCAAAAGCAGCTTCCGACGACCAAACGACCAGCGGCCCCGCGGCCGTGAAGACGCTCGTGACATTGAGGACGGCGGCAGAAGTGAATCCCTGCACGACCACGCCGGTGTCGCCCCACTGACGGCTGCCGGCCATGTCGAATTTCTGGGCCGAGATCCCTTCGTTGGTGACCGGGCCGGGGAGTTGTTCGTCCCAGGCGAGATACGTGGCGCCGCTCTCCGGATCGTAGGAAACGGCCGGGTT
This sequence comes from uncultured Verrucomicrobiae bacterium, assembly GCA_963772915.1. Taxonomy (GTDB): domain Bacteria; phylum Verrucomicrobiota; class Verrucomicrobiia; order Chthoniobacterales; family UBA10450; genus Palsa-1392. The sequence goes on along the minus strand of CAVYZI010000004.1, from coordinate 239,585 downwards.
CACCTGGTTGTGCGAGATGTCGATCGAACCCGGGGTGCCATTATGCGGGAAAGCCTCGCTTCCGTCGCTCAGGATGTGCTGGGCAAGGGATTGCAGGGGCGAGACCTGATACCACCCGAAGACCGCCCCGCCCGCTCCGTCCGTGATGAACGATGGGAAATTTCCAAACTGGAGCGAGCCGCCATCGAAGACCGTGACGTGATCGGCCCCCCAGAGCAGGTCGCCCGCGCTACTGAGCTTATTTGCCAGGAGATGCTTCGGGCCGCTGAATCCCGCCGAGGAAACAAAGGAAAAGATGACCGCGCCACCGTCGCTCCCATGCAGATCCGCCAGTCCGTAGCTTAGCCCGTTCGGCGCCGTAATCTTGACGCCGTCCGTCCCCCAGACCGGGTTCCCGGCGGAGTCGAATTTCTGGAAGATGAGGTCACTGTTATCGATAAAGCCGACGACGATGAATCCGTCGGAAGTCGCGGCAATTTTCGGATTTCCTCTAAAGTCGCTGCCGGTGCCGAGTTGGCGGCCGCCCAGGCCCCAGAGCCTCTCGCCCCGTGGGCTCACCTTCATTGCCGTGACCACGATATCGGACCCAAAGCGATCGTCGAGGAAGGCGAGGAGCGCATTTCCATCGGCATCGACGTCGAGGCCGTAGTCCTGGGTTGAGCTCATCCCGAGATCAGCGATGCGAATGCCTTTGGGGCGGAGCTGCGGCACGCCGCGCTCGCTCAACCGTTGCAGATAGACATCGTAGCCGAAACGCGGATTGCCGTGCGGGTTGTTGTCAAACCAACTGACGTAGGAGCCGCCGTTAGCCGTGCCATGGATCTTGGGTTGGACCTGGGCGCTGGGTCTGATCGCGACCCCGAGGTTCAACATGGGATCGGAGCTCCATTGCCCGAAGGCGCCGGAGGTTGCGAGAAGAGAGGTGAAAGCGATTGCGAAAAGCGTTTTTTTCATAAGCCGTGGAGGAAACAGGATATCGGCCACATCGCGCGCTACCAGCAAATTCTCAGGAGTGATTTCGCCTAACGAACCGGGAAGAAGCGCTTGCGGCCGGCTGGGTCAACCATGGCCGCAACACCGAAATCAAACTTCGACCAGTTTTTCAAGAAACCGCCAAGTCGTTAGGCCGGGAGCCGCGAGCTTGCGCCCCTCCAGTGCGAACTCTATCCTCGCCCCATGAGCAAGGGCGACTTCGTCTCCACCATCCAGGGCGGGTATTCCTTCAAGGGCGACGCTGTTCTTCTTGGCGCGGCCATGCGCGAGGGCGAAGTCTTTCCTGAAGCCCCCATCCGTCTTCCCCTGCGCACGATGAATCGCCACGGCCTCATCTCCGGCGCCACCGGCACCGGCAAAACCAAAACGCTCCAGATGATCGCCGAGCAACTCTCGGAGGCCGGCGTCCCCACCTTGCTCATGGACATCAAGGGCGATCTCAGCGGTCTCGCCATGCCCGGCACCGCCACGCCCGCCATCACCGATCGTCACGCCAAAATCGGATCGGAGTGGTCGCCCTCCGCTTATCCGGTGGAATTTCTCACCCTCTCCGATGAGCCGGGCGCGCGTCTCCGCGCCACGGTGCTCGAGTTCGGTCCGCTCCTTTTTTCCCGCATGCTCGGGCTCAACGAAACGCAGTCGAGTCTCGTCGCGCTCGTCTACAAATTCTGCGACGACAAACGTCTGCCGCTGCTCGACCTGAAGGATTTCAAAAAAGTCCTCGAATACATCACCGGCGAAGCCAAGCCCAACGTCACCGCGGAATACGGGCTCGTCCCCACGACTTCCACCGCCCTCATCCTGCGCAAACTGATCGAGCTCGAACAACAGGGCGCGGAACAATTCTTCGGCGAACCCTCTTTCGAAATGGCCGACCTGATGCGGGTCGTCGACGGTTTCGGCGCGATCTCGATTCTGCGTCTGACCGACATGCAGAATCGCCCCAAACTTTTCTCCTCCTTCATGCTCCAGATGCTGGCCGAGCTTTACGCCACCCTTCCGGAAGTGGGCGACATGGAGAAACCGAAGCTCGTTCTCTTCGTCGATGAAGCGCACCTGATTTTCGACGACGCCGAGAAATCGCTCCTCGATGAAATCGAGACGGTGATCAAACTCATTCGGTCCAAGGGCGTCGGAATTTTCTTTTGCACCCAAATGCCGACCGACGTCCCGGCCGATGTCCTCGGGCAGCTCGGGATGAAAGTGCAGCACGCCCTGCGCGCCTTCACCGCCAAAGACCGCAAGGCGATCAAGCTCGTCGCGCAAAATTATCCCGAGACGCCCTTCTACAAAACCGAGCAGCTCCTGACCGATCTCGGCATCGGCGAAGCGCTCGTCACCGTGCTCGACGAGCGGGGCACGCCGACTCCGCTCGCCGCCACCCTCCTCTGCGCGCCGCGCTCGCGCATGGGCCCACTGACGGACGCTGAAGTGCAGCAGGTCGTGAATCGATCGGAGATTGCGCAGAAATACAACACCACGCTCGATCCGCAGAGCGCCTACGAAATCCTAGGCGGAAAAATCGCCACTGCCGCTTCGCCCGAGCAGGCCCAGCGAGTCGCCTCCGCGCGCCGGACGTTTACTCCCGCCGCCGCCGCCGCGCCCTCCAGCCCGGAACTGGCCAGGGCCCTCGGCACCGATGACGCAGCGGCTCCGCAAGTCGCCACCGGAGCGCCCTACGCCCGCCCCGCTGCTGCCGCCCCGTCTTCGGCTCCGGCCCAGCCTAACGTTCTCGGCGAAATCTTCGGGAGCAGCGTCGCCCGAAGCGTCATCCGGAGCGTGGCCGTCAACCTCACCGGCACGCTGACCCGCTCCCTCCTCGGCGCGATGGGCGTGCGCGGCCGGCGTCGTTAGGCGAATTATTTCAGGGCGTGACCCTGGAGATCCTCGAGCGAGACAAACTCGAGCGCCGAGGAATGCGTCGCCTCGAGATCGACTGGCGGCGCCACCCCGCGTTCCAGCGCCTCTTTCCAGCGCGAGACGCAGATGCACCAGCGATCACCCGGCTCCAGGCCTTTGAAACCCATCTGCGGATGCGGCGTCACGAGGTCGTTCCCCATCAACACCGAGTAATCGAGAAAGTCGCGCGTCATCTCCGCGCAGACCGTATGCAGTCCCACGTCCTCCGGTCCCGTCCGGCAATAACCGTCGCGGTAGAAGCCGGTCACCGGATTTTGGCAACAGGCCCGTAACTCCGTTCCGAGAACGTTCGTCGGCATGCCGGACACTACTCGCAGCCGGCAGATTTTCATGCGAAGTCGCAGCGTGCTCGAACCGCCGCAATTCGTCATCGCCTACTGGCTCCTGCCGGCGGCTCCGGCGCGCGATTTCTTTCGCGAGACGATCCAACATCTGGCCACGAAATTTGAATCGCCGCCTTTCGAGCCGCATCTCACCCTGGCGGTGGGAGCGGATTCTCCGGCGGAAGCCGACCGGATTCTGGTAGCGACCGCCGCTGATGTCGCCGCCTGGGAATCCCTCAGCTCGCGGCGGCTCGTTGAGTAGAAGCGGGGCTACGGGTCGCGAGCTCTTCCGGGGAGCGCACGCGCCCTCGCGTGCCGGTTTCGGCGCCTCGCCGAAACAGGGGCTTGGCAAGCACGGCAAGAAAGAAAAAATTCGCGATGGCGAGGCGCCATTGCCAGCACGCGAGGGCGCGTGCGACTCCCCGGAAGAGCTTCTCCCGCTCGCTCCGAGATCCGCCTCACGGCACCGTTTGCCAATCTTGGACCGGGATTGATGAAAGCCCATGCAACCGGATGGCGGGCTCGCACGAATTAGCTTATGAAAGGGCGCGAAACCCCCTGGAAAATTGACTTCCGCAGAAGCACACTTCTCAGAATTCCGGAAACCGGAATAAATCCCTCCGGTTTTAGCTCTTATCGAAGAGGAAGTTGCCAAAGTTTGAGGGAGAGCAAATTGAGGCTGGACAAGAGGAAAAGAAATGAACAACAAACATCCGGACGCTGTCTTTATTGCGATATTTAACCTTGTTAAGTAGTTTGTTCGATGCTACAACACGCACTCCTCAAATGCCGGAAGTCCGAAAAAACCGGCCATTTGCACCCTTACGTCCCAACTTTTGACCTAATTCATGAGAACTTATATGGCCGCTGAAGATAGCGACACTGGAATAAAGATTTACCTGCGTGAGATCGGGCAGATCCCGCTCCTCACCCCGCAGCAAGAGATCGAGCTCGCCGCCAAAATCAAAAAAGGCGACAAGGAAGCCCGTGCCCTGATGATTCGCTCCAACCTGCGTCTCGTCGTCAAAATCGCGCACGATTACGCCAACCTCGGTCTGCCCCTGCTCGACCTCGTCTCGGAGGGCAACATCGGCCTGATGAAGGCCGTGGAGCGCTTCGACCCTGCCAAGGGCGGCAAGCTCAGCACTTACGCCGCCTGGTGGATCAAGCAGTCGATTAAACGCGCCCTCGCCAACCAATCGAAAACGATCCGGTTGCCCGTGCACCTCGTCGACAAAATCTCGAAGATGCGCCGCGTCTCGCTCGCAAATGAGCGAGGAACTAGGCCGCGAACCGACCGACGACGAGCTCGGCGAAGAGATCGGTATTGCTGCGGGCAAAGTCTCGCAGCTCAAGACCGTTTCGATTCGTCCGGCTTCGCTCGACGCGCCGATCAGCGACGATGACTCGACCGAGTTCGGCGAGATCGTGGGCGACGAAGAGGCGCAGACGCCGTTCGAACTCTTGCGCGACAAGAATCTGCGCAACGAGGTCGGCGGGTTGCTCGACGTGCTCGACGATCGCGAGCGCAAGATCATCTTCTCCCGTTTCGGGCTCGACGGCGGCAAGCCGAAGACGCTCGAAGAAGTGGGCAAGAAATTTGGCGTGACGCGCGAGCGCATTCGGCAGTTGCAGAACATTGCCCTCTCGAAACTGCGCCGGGCTTTGAGCAAGAAAGAGCGCCCGGTCGACGTCGAGCTGACGGCGGAAGTCTAAAAGCGCCCAGCGCCCTAACGAATTACAGAACGCGCGGATGGAAACATCCGCGCGTTTTTTGGCGCAATTCTTTTGGAGGGAAGCGCGCCGTCGCTTCCGTTCGCAGCACCGACGGCGCGGTGCCCTCCAGGACCGATCGCGGCTAGAGCCGCGGCGGAACGGCCAGATCGAACCCGGGCAGATTCAAGGACGGATTCGGGTTGTAAAAGGGATCGTGGAGCAACTCGAAGCCCCACTTTTGTTGCATGAAGGAGGCTTCGCGGACGAATTGTGCCTGCTCCTTCCGCGTCGGCTTTCGACCGCGAGTGGCCGACTCGGCATGGATCAAGTTCGCGAACGGCGTCCAGAGGTTGCGATAGCCGGCAGCGCGCAGGCGGAGGCAGAAATCGACGTCGTTGAAACTGATTGGCAGATTTTCTTCGTCGAATGGTCCGAACCTTTCGAAAAGCTCTCTTCGCACCGCCAGACAGGCGCCGGTGACCGCGGAAATGTTTTGCTGCAACAAGGCGCGGCTAAAATAACCGCCCCGACCGCGCTTGAGCCGGGGAAAGGCATGACCCGCGATGCCGCCGAGGCCGAGAATGACCCCGCCATGTTGGAGCGTGCCGTCGGGATACCAAAGGCGCGCCCCGACCGCGCCGACCGCAGGGCGCGCGGCGTGACTCACCATCTCGCGCAGCCAGCCAGGTTCGGTGGCTTCGATGTCGTTGTTGAGAAAGAGGAGAATTTCTCCAGTCGCGGCGGCCGCTCCGAGGTTCGTTAGGCGGCTGAAGTTGAAAGGACCGGGATGACGCAAGACCTGGGTCCCGCCGCTCCGCTCCAGAGTTCGCAGAAAGTCGAGCGTGCGCCTTTCCGTCGAGCCGTTATCGGCGATGACGAATTCGAAGGCAGGGTAATCGGTCTGCGCGCGGACGCTCTCGAGGCAGCGCTGCAAAAGTTCGACCTGATCGCGATTGGGAATGATGATGGAGACGGTCGGGAGTTTTTCGCCTAACGAATAGACGACCCGATGAGCCTCGGTGTTTTCCGGGCAGGCCTCCACTCGGCCCGCGATCCCCTGGCGCTGCAGAGACTCGGCAATCGCGCGCCGGGCCGCCTCGCGCGCGTAGGGCTTGGCGTCGGGCACGGCCGCGACGCTCCCGGCCGCCATCCGCCAATGATAAAGGACGCGCGGGATGTGCCGAATCCGCGCCGCGCTCAGCCGCTCCAGGCAACGCAGGGCCAGATCGTAATCCTGCGAGCCCTCAAAACTTTCTCGAAATCCGCCGACCTCGCGCATCAGATCGGTTCGATAGACCCCGAGGTGATTGATGAAGTTCTGCCCCAGGAAAAGTTCCGGGTTCCAGTCCGGCTTGAAATAGGGACTGGAGCGATTTCCGTGGTCGTCGATTTTGTCCTCGTCGGAATAGATCAGTCCCGCATCGGGATGGGCATCGATTTCGAGGGCGACGCGGGCGAGGGCGTCTAGCGTCAGGGCATCATCCTGGTCGAGCAGGGCGCACCATTCGCCGGTGGCGAGAGCGAAAGCAGAATTGGAGCAGGCCGCGATGTGACCATTGTCAGGTCGAAATTCGACTTTGATCCGTTCGTCCTCGGCGGCGGCCTGTTCGAGCCAGGGGCGAACCCGCGCGTCGGTCGAAGCGTCATCCGCGATGCAAAGCTCCCAGCGGCTGTAAATCTGCCGGCGCACGGATGCGACCGCCGCTTCCAGGGCGGGCAGGTCCGGGTTGTAAACCGGCATCAGGATGGAGAGCAACGGTTGCCTGCGCAGTTCGCTCAGTTGCCGCCGCAAGGCCGTTTCATCGATCTGCCCGTAGCGGGCCAGCCACTCTTCGTAGGATGGCGGCGGATCCCGGCGAGCCTCTGGCGGGCGCTCAGGCTTCATGCTTTGCCCGCTCGTTAGGCCGAGAAATTCCAAGGGCTTCATCCACCAACCCGCAGAATTCCCGCCCGAAGCGCTCGAAGGCGAAATGTTTTTCATAGGCAGGACGGGCCGCCGCGCGCAGCCGGTCGCGTAGCGCCGGCTCGCGCACCAGCTGGGCGATCGCTTCCGCCAGTCGGCGGTCGTTCTCGGGTGGATAAAAAATGGCGGCCTCTTCCTCGGCCAGATTTTCGAACACGCAACCGACGGTCGTGCTCAGAATCGGGGTGCCAAGGGCGAGCGCTTCCATCAAAATCAACGGGCCAGTTTCGTCGCGCGAGGCCGAGACCATCACGTCGGCATCGCGAATCCGGGCGAGGGCGGCTTCATGCGGCAGGCTTTCTTCGTAGGTCAGGGCGGAAATTTCGCGCGCGCTCGCTTCGACTTTGGCGGTCAACTCCAGGTCGTGGGCGCGCCCGACGATCTGAAAATGCGCCTGGCGCAGGACGTCCTCCGGCAGTTGGCGTAGCGCGCGCAGGAACACCTCCTGTCCCTTCCGATACTCGATCGTTCCGAGAAGAAGGAATTTCACTCTCTCATCGTTAGGCTGAAGTTTCGCCGGCAGCGCTTCTTCGTTCGGATCGGTAATCCCGTAGTTCACCACCCGAATCCTGCGATCGGTGAAGGGCTGATAAACCAGGGCGCTTTTCGTGTCCGGCGTGACGATGAGATCGGCCTGCGCCAATGTCCGCCGCATTTTGTCGTCCTCCCCGAGGTAATGTTCTGCGACGCGTCCCTCGTGAATCCACCAAAGATGCGGAATTCCCGCCGCCTTGGCCGCCTGAATGATCGGCGCGCTGAAGATGGTGCTCGCGATCACGCAATCGAATTCACCGGCAAATTGCGCGAACGATGGATGCCCGGTGGTGATGAGCGGGTCGACCAGGAGCGGAATTCCGGCCTCGAAAAATTTCGGGCGAACCGGACCATCGACCGGCGACATGACAGTCACGAAATAGCCCTGCGCTTTGCACCATTTGGCGAGCTGGAGAAGGATGATCGGCGCGCCGCTCAAGCTCAGGTCATGCGAAACGAGAAGCAGGTCGCCCCGGCTCTTCCCGGTCCACGGTTCGGCGCGCGCCCACATCCGGATCGGGGTCGGCGAGTCGCCGTATAACCAGTCGCGCATGTTGTCGGGAAAATAGGGATCGTGGCAGATGTATTCCGGCCAGCGCTTGAGGCAGAAGACGTTTGCTTTTTCGCGCGGCGGCGGTTGGTCCGGCGGCTCCCGGGTTCCAATCGAGGCGTGGCCGTGATGGCGCAGGGTGACGAAGGGCGTATAGACGCAGCGCATTCCAGCCGCGCGGATCTTGAAGGAAAGATCGAGATCAGAATGCGCGATCGGAGCGTTCTCCGTGTCCCATTCACCGACGGCGAAGAAATCGTCGCGCCGCAGCGCGAGGCAGGCTCCGGAAACCGCGGCCACCGTGCGCATCGACTGCGCAAAATTGGTATGGGCGGTCGAATCGGCCTCCCATTGGTGGCAGGCCGTGCCGACCATCCCGCGGACGCCGGTGACGAGGCCGGCATGCTGAATCTTGCCGCTCTCGTAAAGCATCTTGGGCGCGACCGCGCCGATCGCCGGATTCTCCAGCGGCTCGATCAGATTCTCGATCCAATCGGCTTGCTCGCTTTCGACGTCGTCGTTGAAAAAAATGAGACGCGAGCCGCTCGCGGCGCGCGCCCCGGCATTGCACTTATCGGAAAAATTGAAGACCTGATCGTAGCGGACAAAACGAAAATCGGGTTTTGGCGGAGCAATCGTTTCCAGGTGACCGGCCAGAAAGCTGTTCGTCACGATGACCACTTCCAGGTCGGGATAGCGCGTCTTTTGCGAGAGAATTTCGAGGCAGCTTTGCGCCCGGGTCGGCGAGTCGGTCGGAATGATGATCGAGACGCGCGGCCATTTCGCCGGTCGCAGCCGGGCGCGATTGGCGGTCGGATACTCAATGATGTCGGCCGGCAGGTTGCGCCGTTTCATCGCCTCCCCGAGCGCGGCCAGATTGGTTTTGCGCGCGTCCGGTTTGCCCCCGGTCGAGCCGGAGGCGGGATGTTCCCGCCAGTGATAAAGAACGTGCGGGATGTGCGCGATGGCGCGTGCCTGTTCCGTGGCGCGCAGGGCAAAATCGTAATCCTGAGAAAAATCGAATTCCTTGCGGAAACCGCCAATCCGATCAACCAGCGAGCGGCGGTAGGCGGTCAGATGACCGAGATACATCGAGGAAAGAAGAAGCTCGGGATTCCATTCAGGTTTGAAAAAGGGAGAATGCCGCCGGCTTTGAAGATCGCATCGATCTTCGTCGCTATAAAAGATCTCGGCCTCCGGCGCAGCCTGGATCGCGCGTGTCAGCTCGAAAATGGCGAAAGGCGCGAGTAAATCGTCGTGATCGATACAGGCGACGAACTCACCGGTCGCCAGCGCCAGCGCGCGGTTGGTGTTTTCGGCGATGCCGAGATTCTCCTCGAGGCGCTCGGTGCGAATCCTCGATTCGCGCGCGCTCCAGCGTTTGATGGTCTCGAGCGTCTCGCTCAACATGGAACCGCCGTCGATCAGGCAGAGTTCCCAGTTGGTCGCTGTCTGGGCGGCGAGCGAGGCGAGTAATTCATCCAGGAACTTGGCCGGCGGATCCTTGACTGGAAGAAGGAGGCTGATGGTGGGCGCATCACACCATTGCGCGGCTTCGCGGCGCTGTGCGGCGAGCGCGGCATCGTTAGGCTCGTGCTCCTCTCGCCAGGCTGCATAACGATCGACCGGTTCAGTCTGTTTGCGGTTTGGCGCCGGCTTGGTAGCCGCCGGACTCGGGCGCCGCAAACCGAGGTTCACGGGAATACGCTTGATCTCGCGGGCGACCCGGGCGGCGAGCGGTCGCCGCTCCTTCGGAGTGCCGGGTCCACGGAAACATTTGCCTCCTTTGCGGCAGGCCTTTTTTGCGTCGCTCAGGATCTGCTTATACTCGCGCACCTTGGTCTTGAGCTGCCTGATCTCCTGTTTGCGCGAATCGAGTTCTGCGACCCAGACTCTGAGCTGCTCCTGTTGACCGTCCATTACGAGCTGGGCCTTGGCGCGATCGCGCCGAAGGATCACCTCGGTCTCCTTCATCTCGGCCAGCGCCCGGGCTTGTTCGTCCATGACTCCCGCCCGATCTTCCGAGACGGAATCGAGCCAGACTTGTCGCGCGGTCAGCGCGGCCAAATCGCGCCGGCTCTGGTCGCTTCGCGCCTGCGCTTCAATTCGGGCCGCGGCCAGGGCGTAGAGTTGCGCAAGGGCGTTGTCGTTAGGCAAAACTGAGGCCGGCTCCGCGAAGGGGAAGCGATCGTCGCGGGGATGATCTTGCGACGGGGCGACGCCCAGCCCGATTCCCGCTGAGAACTCCGCACTCGCTCGCCCGCCGCGCCATCGATCCCAGGCGGTGGCGGGAGCGTCGTCTCGCTCCAGGGCGATCCGATGGACAAGGACGATGCCGGCTGGAGAGATCGCGCCACGCCAGCGATCGAGCGCAGCCGTGATTTCGGCGCCGCTCTCGCGTTGGTCGATCAGGAGCAGGTCGACCTCGGCCGTCGCCGATTCATCGGACGACAGGCGAGCGAACTCGCCATAGTTCGCGGTCGCGTAACGCTTCCCTTCCAGCCAGGCTTGATCGGCTTCCCTCTTTTCCCCCGTGCCGCCGTGCCAAAGGGCAGTGCAGGTGCAATCCAGGCCAACTTCGCGGACCGCCTGGCAGAGAGTGAAAAAGGCCTCGCCATTCCCGAACCCGTCGACCACCAGATTTTGTGGCCGGCGGAGCGCGACCAAATCGTAGAGGAACGCGAGATGGTGCCGGATCGCGCCGCCGCGATAATAGCGCGGCTGGAAAGCGAGCAGACTCGGAAGATTCACGCCGGGCTCAAACTTTCACGCCACCTGGCGCAGCTGCACGCAGTCGACCAGCTCCTGCCCGCCGCGCACGTCGCTGATGACGACCAGGTTGTCGTTAGGCGCGATCAATTTCGCCGCCCGCAAGTGTTCCGTGGCCGCTTCGATGGTCGCGTTCGGATCGTCCGTAAAATCGAGCCGCACCGGGAAAACGCCCCAGCAAATGGCGAGCTGGCGATAGACGATTTCGCTCGGCGTAAAAGCGAAGATCGGCGCGTGTTGCGGGCGCAGATTGGAAACGTAACGCGCCATCGTGCCGTGCCGGGTAAAGACGACGATCTTGGGGCGACGGAGCGAGTTCGCGAGCGCGACCGCGGCCGCGACCGTCTTCTGGCGCGCATCTTCAAGGAGCGCGTTCTTCCCGTAATCGGCCCCCCCGCTGCGCTCGATCCGGAGCGCGACGCGATCGAGCACCTCGACGCATTCGACCGGATAACGGCCGCTCGTCGTTTCGCCCGTCAGCATGATGGCGTCGGTCTGCTCGAAGACGGCGTTGGCCACATCGGTCACCTCCGCCCGGGTCGGCACCGGATGGTTGATCATCGACTCGAGCATCTGGGTGGCGACGATGACCGGTTTGCCGATGCGCAGACAGCGCTTCACGATCCGGCGTTGAATGATCGGCAGCTCTTCCATCGGGCATTCGATCCCGAGATCGCCCCGCGCCACCAGGAGCACATCGGTCGCCCAGATCATCTTGTCGAGATCGCGCACCGCGCTTTGGCTTTCGATCTTGGCCACGACCGCGGCGTGGCTTCCGCCTTTGCGCAAAAGCCGGCGCAGTTGGTCGAGGTCCTCTTTTTTGCGAGCGAAACTGAGGGCGACGAAATCGACCTCCAGCTCGATCCCGAGCGCGACATCGGCCTGATCTTTTTCCGTGAGGGCGGGCAGATTCACGTCGACCCCCGGCAGATTGATGTGCCGGCGCGAGCCGAGGGTGCCGGCGGTCAGGACGGTGGTGCGGATGCGGTTGTCACCCTTGCTCAGCACGCGCACCTGCATGAGGCCGTTATCGAGCAACATGACGTGACCGACCGGGACATCGTTGAGCAGGTCGTCGTAGTTGACCGTGATCGAATTCGGCTCGGTTGCGGCCGCGCCGCGGACGGTAATCTCGAGCGTGTCGCCGACCGCCAAGTTGAGGTTTTTTGCCAACACTCCGGTGCGAATGGCCGGTCCCTGGGTGTCGAGGAGGAGGGCGACGGAGCGGCCATGCTGCTGGGCCAGCGCGCGCACCCGCGGCACGATGTCGCGCACCCATTCGTGCTTCGCGTGGCTCATGTTGAGCCGGAAGGCATCCGTGCCGGCGAGGATCATCTTTTCGATAATCTCGGAGGTCTCGGAAGCAGGTCCGAGCGTGCAGATGATCCGGGTCTTGCGCATCGCGTTCAGGATTCAACCCGGCTTTTCAATTGCAAGGCGTTTCTCCGGTGGAACAGCCTGCTTCCTGAAACCAGCGGGGCGGGACGGCGATCTCGAATCCCGGCCAATGGAGCGAAAAATTCCTGCTGTAAAACGGATCGTTTAGCAACGCCTCCGCCCACTTCTCCTGCATCGTCGGTCGCTTCGCGCACGAATTGCGCCTGTTCTTCCGGCGTCGTTTGATGGCCGCGGGAGGCGGATTCGTAATGGGTGAGATTGGCATACGGCGTCCAGACGTTCTGCAAACCGCGGGCGCGCAGCCGCAGGCAAAGATCGACGTCGTTGAAGCTGACGCCGAAATGAACTTCGTCGAACCCGCCTAACGAATCGAAAAGTTCCTTCCGAATCGCGAGGCAGGCGGCGGTGACCGCGGTGCAATTCTGCTGCAGCCAGAGGCGATTGAAATAGCCGGGATGCCCGCGCGGGAAACGATGAAACGGATGGCCCGCGACGCCGCCCAGGCCGACGATCACTCCGCCATGCTGCAGGGTCTCGTCCGGATACCAGAGGCGCGCGCCGACCGCGCCCACGCCGGGCTGGACCGCGTGACTCGCCATCTCGCGCAGCCAATCGGGATTTTGCGCTTCCATGTCGTTGTTGAGAAAGAGAAGGACGGCGCCGTTTGCTACCGCCGCGGCGCGGTTGTTGAGCCGGCTGAAATTGAATGCGCCGGAATCGTGCAGGACGCGCGTCTGCGGTCTGTGCTCCAGCTCGGCGAACAAGGTATGGGTCTCCGGTTCGCGTGAGGCGTTGTCGACGACGATCAGCTCCCACGGCGTGTAATCGGTCCGCTCCTCCAGGCTGTGCAGGCACTGGCGCAGAAGCGCGGCCCGATCGCGCATCGGAATGATAATGCTGACGAGCGGCGCCGGCTCCGGCAGATCGTAAATCACGCGATGCGATTCCTGATTCTCGGGGCAGGCCTCGGCGCGTCCGGCGATGCCGCTCCGCTGGAGATGGTCGGTCAGGGCGCGGCGGGCGGCGTCTTTCGCATATGGTTTGGCGTCCGGCACGGCGGCGAGGCTGCCCGACACCATCCGCCAGTGATAAAGCACCCGCGGCACATGACGGATCTGCTCCGGGCGCAAGCGTTCGATGCAACGGAGCGCGAGATCGTAATCCTGCGATCCCTCAAAATTTTCGCGAAATCCGCCGATCTCCCGGAGCAGAGAAGTGCGGTAAAGGCCGAAGTGATTGATGTAATTCTGGCCAAGAAACAGCTCCGGGTTCCAATCGGGTTTGAAAAACGGATTCGAGCGCGTCCCCTCAAGATCGATCTTGTCCTCGTCGGAATAAATCAAACCGGCGGAAGGATGCCGGCTGATTTCGAGCGCCATCGCGGCCAGCGCGGTCTCGTGCAAAGCATCGTCCTGGTCGAGTAACCCGCACCATTCGCCGCTCGCGAGACTGAGCGCCGTGTTCGAGCAGGCCGAGATGTGACCGTTTTCGGCCCGGAAACAGACTTTGATCCGCGGATCATCCGCGGCCATTCGCTCGAGAAATGGACGGACGCCGGGATCGGTGGAGGCGTCGTCCGCGAGGCAAAGCTCCCAGCGTTCGTAAATTTGTTGCCTGACGGAATCGATCGCGCTTTGCAGCAGCCTGAGGTCCGGATTGTAAACCGGCAGGAGGATGGAGAGCAGCGGCAGTTGCACGATTGAGCCCAGAGCGCGGCGAAAGGCGAGGCGTCGCGATTCGTTAGGCGCGTCGACTTCCGCCATCCAGCGTTCGTAATCGCTCGGCGGCGCGGAGACACCTTTGGCCGCGAGGCGCGCGAGGTGCGAGGCAAAAGCAGAGCCGAATCGATCGATCCCGAAGTGCCGAATAAACGTGCGGCGAGCGGTGGCGCCGAGTTGCCTAACGAGCAGGCGATCTTCCAGGCAGCGGCGGAGCGCGGCGGCGAGCGCGGCCGGATCTTCGGCTGGAACGACGAGGGCGTTCAGGCCATCGACGAGCCACTCCGAGACGCCGCCGACCTCCGCCGTCACGACGGCTTTACCGAGGCTCATCGCCTCGATGATCGCGAGCGGCATCGTTTCATCGCGCGAGGAACAGACGATCACATCGGAATCGGCCAGCAACTGAAGCGAAGCGTCGCGCTCGAGCGCCGCGCCCAGCTCGACGTTCTCGAGGCGCTCGGCGCGCGCTTTCAGCCCGGCGAAAAACGACCTCATCCAGGACGCGACCCGCGAAAGCGAAAGACGCCTGCTGCCGGAGCTGCGCCGGCAGAAGTTCGATCGCGCTGAGCAACAGATCCTGACCCTTGCGCGGTTCGTAGCTGCCCAGACTAACGAATCGCAGCTTCTCACCGTCCGGTGCGCCCGGCGCGATCTTCGGCTCCGGAATTCCGTACGGCACCACCTCGATCGGGGTGCGAACGAGCCCGCGGTAGATGGAGCGAGGTCTGGCGCGTCGGCGCGACGAGCAGATCGGCCATGGCAAGAGTGGATGGGATTTCATGGATGCGGGCGACGAACTGCCGCGCCACCAGCGTCTCGTGCAAATACCAGACGACGCGCGCTCCGACGACGTGCGCCGCTCGCGCCACCGGCCAACTGGCCAGCGTATTCGCGAGCACGAGGTCGAACCCCCGGCAAAGCTCGTGCGCCGCTTCGTAGTCCGGGCCGATGAGAAAATTCGGATTCAGAATCACCTCGACTCCGCGCGCCTGCAGTTGGGTCGTGATCGGCCCCGGCTCCGGCAGCGCGACGACCGGGCGAGCAGGCCGTTTTCCTGCAGCCAGAGCGCGAGATGCAGGAGTGCGATCGGCGCGCCGCTCAGCGTGCTCTCGTGCGAGAAGAGCAAGCAGTCGCGAGTCCGCCAACTCGCGCAGATCTGCCGAAGCCGCCGTCATTCTTTATCGGGAGGAGGCGCGGGGAGAAGGTGGAGCTGGCGGCCGAGGCGAGTCAGCTCGCGCCTGATTTTTTTGCCTAACGAGAGCTTCGGTTTCGGCTCCTCCGACAAACGAAGGCCTTTGCGCTCCTCGCGCACAGCGCTCGCTGAAGCTGCCGTGCAAGAGTCTCAATCTCTCGTCGCTGATGGTCCATGACCTCCTGCGCTTTCTCCCGATCAGCCTGCAAGGCGTCGAAGCGCGGTTGCAGGTCGGCGATCATCCGTTCCTGGTGATCCATGATCTGTTGCGCTTTCCAACGATCGGTCAGGACAGAATCGAGCCAGACCTGCCGCGCCTCGAGTATTTTGCTCCGGCGCATGGCTTCCGCGGCCCGCGCCGCTGCCTCGATCCGGGCCGCGTGGGCGGCGTAGAGCGCGCGCTCGAGTTCGCCCGAGAAATCCGTTCCCGTTTCCTCACCCTTGAGCATTCCCATTCCGATGCCGGCGGGGAATTCCTCGGCTCGTCCCGCTTCGGCCATGGTTTGCCAGACTTGGCCGGGGCCGTCTTCGCGTTCGAGGTTGATCCCGTGCAGGAGGAGAATGCCGCGCGGCGAAAGTTTCGCCTCCCAGCGCGCGATCTGCGCGCGAATCGCTGCGCCCGCCGCGCAGTCGTCGATCAGGAGCAGGTCGACGCTGCCGTCGTCGATCGCTTCCGCGGCTTCAACCGGCGAGCTGGACAGAAATTCCGCGATCTCGCCGTAGAATTCCGCGCAATAATCTTTTCCTTCCCGCCATGGCGAATCGTCCGCTTCCCCGGCTGAGCCGTGGGCTTGCCGGACGGCGAGGCAGCGGGTCGGCAACTGTCCTTCCCGGATCGTCTGGCAGATCGCGCAGAAGAGTTGTCCATCCCCGAAACCGAGCACGACCACGAGACGCGGCGCGGCCCGCATGACGAGGTCGTGCAAGAGCGGCAGATGAAAGCGCGAGACGCCGCCGGTGAAGCGCTTGGGTTGAAACTCCGGCAGCGAAGGCGAACACGTCGCGGGCATCAGGATGGGCCAGCCGACGCGGCCGGTTTGCGTCCCCAGACGGAGATCAATTCCGATCCCGCCTGGCTCTGGATCGCTTCAAACCCGGCGCGTTTTAGATATTCCTGCAGTTCCTGGGGCGTCGAACAAACCGTGATGTGGTCGGGTCGCTCCGCGAGCGGGAAGCGGCGGTGGGTCTCGAAAATCGCCCAACCGCCGTCGGTGCAAAGATCGACGTTATCGACATAGAGTTTGCCGCCCGGCCGCAGGACGCGGAACGCTTCCTCGACGTAGGCGTAGCGATCAAAGGTTTCGAGATGCATGAAGACGACCGTGCAATAAACGAAATCGATCGAAGCATCGGCGATCGGGCTCAGGTCGTTGCCCGGCAGTTCGACGAATTCGACGTTGGAAAACTCGCGCAACCGCGCCGCGGCGTGCCCGAGCATGTAGGGCGAAACGTCGGCCCCGATCCAGCGCTGGCAATGCGCCGCCAGGCATTGCCCGACCCGGCCGATGCCGCAGCCGATTTCCAGGACGACATCGGTCGGCTTGATCCCGACATTCTGGAGCAGAAACTCGCTCGTGCCGACGCCGCTCTTCTCGATCGTGACCTCATCCTCGGTCCCGCTGACGTGCATTTTGGCGCTCGAAAGCGTCTCCGAGAGCGCCGTCCAGGTCGTCTTGTAATCTGATCTCATCGTTAGGCCGGGTTGCCTTCTTCGGCTGGAAGCCGCCTGGGGGTGATAGTATGGTCTGCCGCCCGGCGCCGCAATCCAAGCGCAAACATCCGCACCACTTCCGAAAACGTTAGGCGAAAATATCCTTTTCTCATCATGCAGTGGTTTTTTGCTCTGACCGAAGATTCGACCGCCTTTCGCCAGTATGCCGAGATGTTGCAAGTCGCGGTGCACACCGCGCGGCGGCACACCTCGCTCGTCCCGCATTTGATTTACGATGGTCGGGAGAACGATTTCACCGCCTGGCTGCGACGGCACGGCGTCCAGATCATTCCCCACCGCAGCCGGTTTCGCGGTGCACTGGGCGAGCTCGGTCGGGAAAAAGGAAACCCGCATTTTGAGGCCGCGCTTGCGGGGGCTTTTTCGCGGGTCGAGCTGCCCGAGATCGTAGCCCGCCTGGGCGGCGCCGAACGGGTCCTTTACACGGACTGCGACGTCATCTTTACGGCCGAGGTCGTCCCCGAGCTGGAGACAAACCCGTGCGAGTATTTCGCGGTCGCGCCGGAAACGGTGCCGGACGATTACGTGAACATGAACACGGGCGTGATGCTCATGAACATCCCACGCCTGCGCCAGGGCCTGCCGGAATTTCTCGAATACATCGGGCAAAATCTGGCCGAGCTGGAAAAGGAATCATGGGACGAAGCGGCTTACCGCTGGTATTACCGTGACGCGAATGGCCCGCTCTGGGACAAGTTGCCACCGGAATTGAACTGGAAACCCTACTGGGGCGAGAACCCGGCAGCCAGGATCATTCATCTCCACGGACCGAAGCCGTATCAGCGTGGCCAGCTCGAAACGACCTGGCCGGAGTTGAAACCCTACACGGGTGGCGCCTATCACGAGGTCATGGATCGCTGGGATGAGCTCCTGGCCGAGTGTCGTTAGGCGCGGACCAACTCCCGGTGGGGAGAAGGCGAGAGGCGAGCGCTGGAGGGACGACCGCAGTGTCGTCCGTTTCTTCCGACACTCTGCAGTAGTGCACCGTAACCCTGAAATCAGGCGGAGCGCGGCCAGCTTTCTGGGGAGCGCACGCGCCCTCGCGTGCAGGCGATGACGCCTCGTCATCGCGAACTTTTCTTAGGCCGCACTTTGCCTGAGCGGGGTCCTTTCCTTCTCTTTGCACAAGTCCATTGCGGCGGGGGCGCCGCAATCAGCACGCGAGGGCGCGTGCGCTCCCCAGACTGCCGCGACCACCTCTCGCCTCTGTCGCCGTTTCACAATTGCGTGGCACTAGGGATCTGCGACCGCGAAGAGGTGGAGGGAGAGAGGAATGCCGTCGCGCGTGCGCAGCGGATGTTCGCCATAAGGAAAGATCTCAACCCGGCCGAAAGACCCTTCGAGCAGGCTTCGCAGGCTGGCGCGGGTGAAGAAATTCTTGTGGTCGGCCTCGAGCAGGTGCCAGGGCACCACGCCCCATCCGTGGAGGTAGGGCAGCACTTCCAGGTTGGGCACGGAGAAGAGTCCGCGACCGCGGGTCACTCGCCGGATTTCCCTAACGAAAAGCTCCGGCTCCGCAACGTGCTCGAGCACCTCAATGCAGATGGCGCAATCCCATTCCTGATCGCCACCCGGCAACCGGCGTGATGCGAGATCGACCCGGCGAAAGGGCAGTTGGCGTCGCTCCAGAATCTCGCAGCAATCCGGATTTGCCTCGAGGCCGAGCCACTCGTGACCCGCGGCCACCACCCGCGGCCCATAAGCCCCCGCGCCGCAACCGACATCGACGACCGAAGCTCCGGCCGGGAGATAAGCCTCGACCAAAGCGGCCGCTTCCTCCGACGGATTTTCCGCCGGCGGTCCGGAGCCGTAGATATTTTCCCGGTGCAGGAGCGTCGTGTTGTCGGGATGCACCACCTCGCCATGCGGGTGCTCGCGCAGGCGGGCCGGGACGAGCCGGACGCGCCGCTCCACGAAGGTGTGCTCCGGACCGGCCGCGCAGGAAACGGCGACGCGCAAAGTCGCATCGCGAGATTCCGTCGCGGCGGTCGGAGTTTTGCCGAACATGCGGAAAGCGGTCGGAACGGAGGCAGCGATCCCGAGGTGTTTGCTGACATCAGGTCGGCAGAAAAAAATGCGCGTCTCCGCCACGCAGGAATCGTCGAGAAAAGCGCGCACCCGCCAGGAGGCGGGATCGCACTGCGGCAGGTAAACCCAGCCGGAGAGAAAGATCGCCTGATCGTAAACGCTCTCTCCCGTCGCGGGGGAATCGATGTGACCGGAGGTCTGAAGGTTTTGATCGGTCATGAGGCTTGGCCGCGACTAGGGTTGGCGCCAGGCCAGCGTATCGCCCTCGGGAGTCTCGGCCCAGCCGTAATTGAAACGGGCGAGAAACTGATGTGCCTCGTCGCGCTCGGCCGTCGAAAGATGCTGGTGTTCATAAAGAATCAGTTTTGGCTCCAAAGTCTTGAGGTCGAATTGACGCAGAATCCGCCAGTCCCAACCTTCGGCATCGATCACGAGGAGATCGAGGCGAGTCACCGTGTGGCGCCGGAGCAGGGTTGCGACCGTGTAGCAGGGCACCTCTTCCCTGACGAAAGCGCTCTCGGACTGACCGAACTGCGCAGCGTTTTCTTGCAACAGCTGCGGATCGAGTGACGGAATCTGGTCGAGCCAAAGTGAATCGCTCGGAGCCGTGGCGAGCCGATGAATCACGGCCGTGCCATCGCTTTCCCCAATCGCCGCCTGCTCGAGGCGGAGCGCCGGATTGTTTGGATGACGTTGCCTGAGTTGCGCAAACAAATGCGCGACTGGCTCGACCATGACCCCGCGCCAATGATTATCAGGGCGGTCGAGGAGCGGGTAGAGCGGGTCCCCGGTTAGTCCATCGTTGGCGCCGATTTGGAGAAAGTGTGCTTCCGGGAACGAAATCGCGAAGTCGGCCAGGAGCGCGTCGGTATGGGGTCGCTGGAAAACGCCGCCCCGCAGGCGACGGGCAAGAAGATGACGCTGGAGCATGCAGGCAAAACGTGCGGAGGAGTCGCTCGTCAGGCGCTCGCGCCCGCGCAGCCAGGCGAACTGGAGTGCCGCCACGATTCGCTCGCCGAGCGGCGGCCGCGGCAGAGCGCTCGGAACGGGGTGATCCACTTCCAGGATTTGCTCGCCGAGTTGGACGGCGATGCGCAGGCCGTTCGGGCCGATTGCGTCCGCTGGACATTTGCCGGAAAAACCAAGCGCGCTGCGAGTGGGAAAAACGCGCCGCACATCGGGACGCTCGCCGGTCGTCAGGCGGATTGATTCCGCCGTCGGCAGCCAGACGGCCGTGACCGGGCGATCGGCGGTGACCCAGCCGGTGAATTCGAAATCCGTCTCACCGACCCGATCGCCTATTGCATCGAGATGAACGCAAATGCTGTCGATCTCGATCATCGCGCTGCAAACTCTTTCGCCACGGGATTCGTTAGGCCAGGTGGCTCGCAGGCGCCAAACGGCAGCATCCAACCTGGCGACGGCGGCATCTGCCATTTATCAGCCCGCGCTCAAAGCTGAGCAAGGCAGGATGCGATGGCATGGCCGGCGGCAGCCCGCGCTTATCATGGCGGTCGCAAATCCCCCGGCGTGTCATTGCAATTCGGAGACAGTGCTGTTTTCTAGCCGCGACGCCGCCCGACCGAGATGAGCCCAGTGATTCACTTTGACGCCCGCCATCGTCGTCTCGTCTTCGTGCTGCTTGGTCTCTTTGTCGTTTGCGTGACCCTGCGTCTGAACGGCTTTTCGCTCCCGGAATGGCACGAACAACTGGACGGCTCCCCGCCTAACGAAGTCTTGCTCGGTCAGCCGCGCATCATCCGAGCGGACGACTGGGCGGCGGCGCTATGCACCATTCTCGCCCAACGCGAGCACGACCCGGCTTTTCCGGTCTTCAACAAAAACATCGGGCTGGGATCGAACATGGTCGTGAGCCCGATCAAGACTCCGGTTCGCAATTATGTGACGCTTTTTCGACCGCACCTGTGGGGCTACTTCCTCGGCCGTGACCTTGGCCTCGCCTGGCACTGGTGGTTCCTGCTCCTGGGATTGTTCTACAGTTATTTCCTCTGTTTTTTGCTCGTTAGTGGCGGCCGGTTTTTTGTCGCGATCTCCGGCGGGCTCCTCATCGCCTGCTCGCCTTTCTTTCAGTTCAAGAGTTTGGAGTATGCGGAGATCGCGATCTTCGCGGCGCTCGTCTTTGTCGCTCTCATCCAGGTTCTATTTGCACCTTCTCGGCGGCAGCAGGCGATCGGCGGCTTGTTTTTCGCCTGGAGCGCAGGCGGCCTTGCTCTCAATTTTTATCCGGCCTCGCAGATTTCCCTCGGCTATTTACTAATTTTTCTCACCGGCGGCTTTGTCCTCCGCCACCGCGCGGCGCTGCGTGAGGCGGGTCAATGGCGGCACCGGCTCATTTGTCTGGGCGGCGGCGCTGGGCTCGCGGGTCTCGCGGTGGGCGTGTTCGTGGTGCAGGGGTGGCCGATTCTGCAAATCCTTAACCAGACGATTTTTCCAGGGCAACGTTTCGTGACCGGTGGCGATTATCCCTGCTGGCGCATCTTCGCGAACGACTTCTTTCTCCAGTTTTTTCTCAAGGATAATCTGCCGGGGACGAATATCTGCGAGTACGGCTCGTTTCTCTTTTTCTTCCCGGTGCTCGCGGCGTGGGCTTTCTACCGGATGTGGAAGGATCGGCGGGTCGATTTCGTGGTCCTGAGCGTGCTGCTCTTTTGTTTCGCCCTAACGACCTTCGCGATCGTTGGATTTCCCACCTGGCTCAGTGCGATTACGCTGCTGAGCAAAGTGCCTCCCAATCGCGGCATGGTGGCGCTCGGGGTTGCCAATGCCGTTCTTCTCTGCGCGATGACCGCTTCGCCGCAGACGAAACGGCCGGCGGACGCAGTGCTCCTCATCCTGGTGGGATGCTGGGGAGTTTTCCTTCTCGTCATGGCAAGGTCGATCGCGGCCAACTACGCGAGCCTGACTCCTGTTCAGCTCGTCCTGCCCGCAGTCGTTCTTAGCCTTCTCGCTTACGGTTTGCTCCAGGATCGGCTCAAAGAAGGGAGCCTCTTTGTCCTCGCCTTGATCTCGATCGGCGCGTCGTGCTGGTTTAATCCCGTCGTCCGCGGCGGCACCGCCTATCTCTACCGAAACCCTCTCGCCACGAAGATGCGCGCCCTCTCCGCCCACGACCCGGGGGCGCGCTGGGCGACGTTTGGTTCGATCTTCCACCCCGATTACCCGCGCCTGCTGGGGCTTCCCGCGATCGATGGAACGGAGCCTTACCCGCAGTTCGCATTCTGGGCGCGGCTCGATCCGGAAGGGCGCGACTTCGATGCCTACAATCGCTATGCCCACGTCTGGTTCACCTCCGCGCCGGACGGCATCGCAATCGACTCACCCTTTCTCGATCAAATCCGGGTCTCACTCTCGCCTAACGATCGGGTGCTGGATGAGTTGGGGGTGAAATTCTTTCTCGTCGTGACACCGGAGGATCAGTTCTTCGATCGCCTGCCGCAGTTTTCGAAGGTTTTCAGTTACGGCCGGACCTCTATTTACAAGAAGCGCGGAGGCTGACTGCAGGATGCGGTTGCGCGCTGATTGATCTGCCCGGCTTGCTCCCTAGACTCTGCCGATGCCGCCTTCCGCGCCCTGGATTCTTGGCCTCAGCTCTGCCTTTCACAATGGCGCGGCCTGCCTCCTCCATGGCGATCGCGTCGTGGTGGCAATTCAGGAAGAACGACTCTCGCGCATCAAACGCGCCCACCTTCCACACGACCGTCCTTCCCTGGCGGTGGAGTATTGCTTGGCCGCGGCCGGCCTTTCCGCTGCTGATCTCGATGCCATTGTCGATTGCACGATCGCTCCCCCCGGGGTGGACCCTCTGCAACGGCTGCGTTTGTCGCCCCTCGGCCAGGCGGCCGGACCGGACGTGCCGCTTTACACCATCGGCCACCATCTGGGACATGCCTTTAGCGCCTTCTGCACCTCGGGTTTTAGCGAGTCCCTCGTCCTCGTCATCGATGGCGGTGGCTCTTTCGCCTGGCAGTTGGGAGAGGAGGAGAGAAACGCGGCCCAGGCGATGGGTGCGGACGAGTGCGAACACCTTTCCATCTATCATGCGAGCGAGGACGGAGTGGTGCCATTGGAAAAGCATCTCTCCGCGATGCCTTATCTCGATGATCTTTTCCGCCTCTCCGGCATGCCCCGGTTCGCCAGCCTCGGACACATGTACGCCTCGGCTTCGCACCAGATCTTTGGCCAGTATCTCGAGGCAGGAAAAGTCATGGCGCTGGCCTCCTACACGCCCCCCACCATTCCGGTCGAGGACTTCCTCTGTTGGGATGGACGGCGATTTGAATTTTCTGACAAGGTCCCGGCCCGCTTTACGCAGGACGATCACTGGCCTGCGCGGGAGCACGAGTATCAGGACCTGGCCGCATCGACTCAGCGTGCCCTGGAGTATGCGCTAAGCCAGATCGTGGCGAGACTCCATGAGCTGCAACCGAAGGCGAATCTTTGCTACGCCGGGGGAGTGGCGTTGAATGGCGTGGCCAATCATACGTGTCTTCCGGCGCGCTAACTTTGCCGATCTCCATCTTATACCGGCCGCGGAGGATAGCGGCCCTGCGCTTGGGGCAGCCTACTGGGGCCTGCGGCATTTGACCGGTAAGTGTGTGAGTCGCGACTTAGGCACGGACTTTCTGGGACGGAGCTACACGACCGAGGAGATTCAGACTGCGATCAGCAGTCAAGCCGGGATCACGCTGGTGCAAAGTGATGACGTGCTTGACGCGGCGGTGGACCTGCTTTGCCAGGGAAAGGTGGTCGGCTGGTTCGCGGGCGGCTGTGAATTTGGCCCGCGCGCCCTGGGTCATCGCAGCCTCTTGTTCGACCCGCGGCGCGAAGATGCGAAGGAGACTCTGAATCGAAGGGTAAAGTTCCGCGAACCTTTCCGACCCTTTGCGCCCGCTGTGCTGGCGGAGCGGGTTGAGGAATGGTTTGTGACTGGAGGGTATTCGCGCCTGACCGATTACATGCTCGATATCTGTCCCTTTCGAGAGGCGCATCAGGGTCCCGCGGTGCCGGGGGTGCTCCATGTCGATGGAACGGGCCGGGTGCAGACGGTGGCGCGGGCGAGCAATCCGCGCTTCCACGAGTTGATCTCACGGTTTCATCAGCGCACGGGCGTGCCGATGGTGATTAACACCTCCTTCAACGTCGCGGGCGAAGCGATCGTGGAGACTCCGGCGGAAGCGTTGCGCTGCCTGCAAATGACCGGCATCGACGCCTGCGTGCTGGAGGATTTTCTGGTCGTGAAAAATCCGCCGGCTGCCGGGGTCTGAGCCACAACCCACGACCTCGCTGCCCCGTCGGTGCAATTTTTGCCTAACGATTACGGCGAATCCGGATCGCGTTGCAGCGCCGGGGCGGCTTCGCGCAACGGTCGCGAAAGGTCGCCTTTTACCCGGTCGAGAATCCCGTTGACGAAGCGCCCGGAGTCGGGCCCGCCGAATTCCTTCGCCAGCTCGATCGCTTCGTTGATGGAAACGACCGGCGGAATGTCGTCGCGGTAAAACATTTCGAAAATTCCAAGGCGCAGGACATTGCGATCGACCGCCGAGATGCGGCGGAATTCGTAGTTTTCGCAATAGCGCGTGATCCGTTCGTCGATCTCCGGGAGATGCGCGAGCATGCCCTCGATCAATGGTTGGGCGAATTCCCGGACACCGCTTTTCGCCGGGCAAAGCTCCCAGAATTCCTCGATCGTCTCGGGCCCTTCGCCGCCGTGGAGGTCGCGCCAGAAATGATATTGGAGCGCCGACCGGCGCGCTGCGCGTCGCTTGCCCATGACTACTTGCGCAGCTCCGCGATGAGATTGGCCATCTCGAAGGCGGCGCGCGCGGCTTCCGTTCCGCGATTCATCTCGTCCTCCAGACAGCGTTTTTTGGCCTGGGTTTCGTTTTTCAAACTGAGGACGGCGTGAATCACCGGCACGCCATGTGCGAGCGAGATCTCTTGCAAAGAAGTGGTCACGACTTGTCCGAGGAATTGGGCGTGGGCCGTTTCGCCCTGCAGAATCACACCCAGGGCAATGATCGCGTCCGCCTCCTTTTTCAGGGCGACTTCGCGCACGACGAGCGGGATTTCAAAAGCGCCCGGCACGAGATGCAGGACGACGTTGGAGGCCGGCGAAAGGGTGCGCAATTCATCGGTGCAATGGGTCACGAGGCCCTGCACGTATTGGGCGTTGAACTGGCTCGCGACCAGAACGAAGCCGCGCCTGACGTTGATCAAACGCGGTTTTGGCGGAACGAACTGTGACATGGGCTAGGAATGACGAAATCCGAATGACGAATGACGAAGGAATGACGAATGAGGAATGACGAAGCGGTCGCCGTTTCGGGCTTCGTCATTCGGGCTTCTTTCGTCATTCGTCATTCGGATTTCGTCATTCACAAAAGGTGTCCCATTTTCACTCGCTTCGTCTCGAGATATTTGGCGTTGTGCGGGTTCGGTTCGCTGCGGATTGGCACCTGTTCGACCATCTGGATGCCGTAACCTTCGAGGCCCACCACCTTCTTCGGGTTGTTGGTTAGGAAACGGAATTTGCGCACCCCCAGATCGTAGAGAATCTGGGCGCCGATCCCGTAATCGCGCAGGTCGCCGGCGAAACCGAGCTTGGCATTGGCCTCCACCGTATCGAGCCCTTCCTCCTGCAGCTTGTAAGCGTGAATTTTTGCCGCCAGCCCGATGCCGCGCCCCTCCTGCCGCATGTAAACCAGCACCCCGCCCGCTTCGCTGATCTGGGTGAGCGCGGCGTGCAATTGGTTGCCGCAATCGCAGCGGCGCGAGCCGAAGACGTCGCCGGTCAGGCATTCGCTGTGCACCCGGACGAGGGTCGGTTTCGTTTTCGAGATTTTACCTTTCACGAGCGCGAGATGATGGGCGTTGTCCATCGTCGAGCGATACATGTGCAGATCGAAATCGCCGTAATCGGTCGGCAACTTCACCACCTGTTCGCGCACGACCAGTTTCTCGCGCAGACGGCGATGAGCGATCAGGCTCTGGATCGTGCAGATGCGCAGCTTGTGCTTTTTCTTGAACTGCATCAGCTCCGGCAAGCGGGCCATTGTGCCGTCGTCGTGCAGGATTTCGCAAAGGACGCCGGCCGGTTGCAGACCCGCCATCCGGGCCAGATCGACCGCCGCCTCGGTGTGACCCGCGCGGCGCAAAACGCCGCCTTCCTTCGCCCGCAGGGGAAAGATATGACCGGGCTGGACCAGATCTTCAGCGACCGACTTCGGTCGCGCGAGCGTGCGAATGGTCGCGGCGCGATCGTGCGCGCTGATCCCTGTCGTGACGCCTTTGGCCGCATCGACCGAGACCGTGAAATCGGTGCGGTACATTTCTCGATTCTGCGCCACCATCCGTTGCAGACCGAGTTGATCGGCGCGCTCAGTCGAGATCGGCACGCAGATCAGTCCGCGACCATGCATGGTCA
Source organism: uncultured Verrucomicrobiae bacterium (assembly GCA_963772915.1). Taxonomy (GTDB): domain Bacteria; phylum Verrucomicrobiota; class Verrucomicrobiia; order Chthoniobacterales; family UBA10450; genus Palsa-1392. The sequence goes on along the minus strand of CAVYZI010000004.1, from coordinate 213,305 downwards.
TGAAATTGATCGCCTGCGGCGTCGCCTTCTCCGCCGCCATGATGAGGTCGCCTTCATTTTCGCGGTCGGCATCGTCGGTCACGATCACAATTTTCCCGGCCGCGATGTCGCGCACCACGTCGTCAATCGTATCGAATTGAAAGGCTTCCGGCGCCTGGATGATCACCCGGATACCATTGCCGTCGCGCCCCCGCTCGGCAACGGGAATTCACTTCGCGCTCGTCGCCACCACCGCCTCCGGACGATAGAGATCGCGATTGGAGCCCTGGAATTCCGCTTTCAGCTTCACCTGAAAATGCGCCAGATCGACCAAATCCCAGCGGGTGAATTTCCAATGTCCATTTTCCCGCGGCGCATGCTCGAACCCGGCCACAAGATGGACGGCGTCATCGAGCACTTTATTGGTCGATTTTTTCGGTTCGAAATAAAACGTCCGGAAACTGCTCTCGCGGCTCCCGCTCGCATAGAGTTTTGGGTCGAGATAATAAACGCGTTTCGTCTCCTGATCGACGATGCGCAGATCGGGATACCCGGAGCGCTGGACATGCCCGTCGGCGGTCCGCGGAAAGTCGCAGCTTAGTCCCGGGGTCGCGTTCAGGAGCTCGCGCAGCAAGTCTTCGAAGTGACTGCTCACCTCATTGATGCGCGGAATTTTTTGGACCGCGCTCTCCGGCGCATTGATTTGCCTAACGACTTCGTCGAGCACCCCGGAAATCTGCTTGATCACCCGCTTGTCCGTTTCGTTCCCTGGATCGATCGCGATGACTTTTTTTCCCGTCGCGTCGAAGATGACTTCGGAAAACGGAAGTCCGCGGAGTTGCGAATCTTCCTGGAGGAGCCACGGGATGAGCTGATCGACGGGAGGACTGGGCGTCGCCGCCGTGGGCTCCTTTGCCCAATCGGTTGCCGGCGGAAGCCCAAGCGCCGCACACAAAGCGATGCAAGAAACCGTTCGTTTCACAATTTTCGCGTCGCCTTCATTGCAGTCCGGTTTTCTACTATTTTGTGATTGTGCCCTCCAGCCAATCCGATAAAACGAGGGCGTCCAACCTCCTATGTTATCGCTACAGGTCGAGTCGCACGCGATAGGAAAGTCATGCGCACCGTGTGGCCTGCTCCTGGTCTTCGAGGGATGGTGATCCACCAGGATTCAAATGTTTAACTCCGGCATTCTCGACGTCGCGATCGGGATTGTTTTTGTCTACCTCCTCGTCAGCCTGATCGTGACCGCGGCTAACGAATTGATCGCGGCTATTTTTAAGATGCGGGGCCGAGTGCTCTGGCAGGGCCTTTGCACTTTGCTCCCGACCAAAAATGACATCGCGGGCAAGGTCTACCGGCATCCGTTGATCGAGGGACTCTCGGCCGCGCGGCGGCCATCCTATATTCCCTCGCGCACCTTCGCTCTCGCCCTGCTCGATGTGGTCAGCGGGGGGAGCGGCGAAATTCTCAAGGGCAAAGCCCTCGAGGCGAAGATCGATCTTTTGCCGGACGGTGTGCGGCGGCCACTCCGGCTTCTGCTCGATGAGTCGAAGGGGAATCTCGAACTCTTCAAGACGAAGATCGAAGTCTGGTTCAACGATTCGATGGCCCGGGTGAGCGGCGTCTACAAACGCAAGGTCCAATACGCGCTCTTCTTTCTCTCCTTCCTCCTCGCCGCCTGGCTCAACGTCGACACCATCGTGCTGGCCAACCGGCTCTCGCATGACTCCGCCCTTCGCTCCGCGCTCGTCTCGCACGCCCAGGCGGCCGCCAAGGTGGCGCCTGCCGATCAGACATCAACGGGACAAGTTTCCCCGGACGCGCAGCGGCAGCTCAACGAGACGATCAAACAATTGGACGAACTGAACCTCCCCATCGGGTGGGCCGGCCCCGACGATGACTTGCGATTGCATTTTGCCGAGCAGGGCTGGTGGGGCGGACTTGAGGACATTTTCCAACGGCATTTTGTCGGCTGGATGCTGACCGCTTTTGCCGGAACCCTTGGGGCGCCCTTTTGGTTCGATCTCTTGAACCGCTTCATCAACATCCGCAGCGCCGGCAAAGCGCCGGAGGAAAAACCGAAGGATCCCAAAGAAATTCCGCTACCAACGCCGCCTGGCGTCCAGATTGAAACCGGCAAGTCCGCCGAAACGAAAACCCAGCCCCGATGAAAACTAAAAAACGCGCTACTCGCAGGACAGGGAAGGCAAAGGCCGCCGCCACCACGAAGAAAAAAACTGCCCCGAAAAAGAAAACCGCCCCGAAGGACAAAACCGAGGCTGCGTCGAAGAAAAAAGTAAAAGCCGCGCCGAAGCAGAGAAGCAGGAAGCGACGTCCCCGTCGCAAGATCCGAATCGAGCGTGCTCTCCCGGTTATTCCGATCCCTCTCCCGGTCGAAGTCCCGCTTCCAGTTCCGACACTCATCCCTGATGGCGGCGCGCGTCTTCTCACCCTCAATCGGAAAGGCGATGATGTGGCGGGCTGGCAGCAATTTTTGCGTGACCATGGATTCGATCCTGGCCCGGTCGACGGCTTTTTCGGCGGTCAAACGCGGCTCGCAACGATGGCTTTCCAAAAACAACACCATCTCACACCAGATGGCGTAGTCGGCGGTCGCACCCGCCTCGCGGCTGGTCCCATCGGCTTCGTCGCGGCAATTCCGCTTGCGATTCGCGGCATGATCCATGGAGAAGACGATGTCATCGATCACATCGGCGGGGTGCCGATTTTCGAGACGCGCGATCGCAGCGCGATCTATTTCAAGACCGGGATGACGATCGACGCCGACGGCGCCTATCGCGCCTATAAGATTCGCAATCAGGGACTCGATTTCGACGATAACGGCAAGAATCCGTGCGCGCCTAACGGGAGATGGATCGGGGTGGTAACGGACAGTTCCGGGCAACCGATTCCCCAGCGGGCGAATGATCCCGCGCCTGGCTACCTCATTTCCACCACCTCGCTGCAGGACCGAACCCGCCTGGTGACCGATCCGATGCGTTATGTCGATTCCGAAACCATCCCCTACATCGTGTTGCCGGGCGGCCACCTGGGACGGGCGTCGTTAGGCGACTACGCCTTCGTCGTCAATACCCAGAACGGCAAAATGGTGCATGCGATCGCGGCCGATGCCGGCCCCAAGCACCGTGTGGGCGAAGCCTCGATCGCGGTCGCTCGTGCCCTGCTGAGCGAGGCGCAGGCCAACCCGCGGAGCGGCGGCACCGAACGTCCGATCATCCGTTATGTTGTTTTTCCGGCCTCGGCTGATGGACGGTTTCCTTCCTCCGACCCGCGTGAAACTGCGGTTCTCGATCGAACCCTGATGCATTTGAACACGCGCGCCGCGACTCTTTTCGCGGCCCTCGATCCGGCCCATCAGGCCTCGCTCATGACTTGAGCGTCGCGTTCTGATCTTCGCTGTTGCTCTGCGATTCCAGACGGAGCCGAGTGGGGAGGAGCAGCTCCGTCCATGAAATGATCGCGCGCCTGCCCGACCTCATCGTCGTTTCTTGCTGAGATTGGCGATCGCAAACGGAGCGTAAAGGATCGCGAAGAAGAGCAGGGCGAGGCCTTCCAATCCGAGGATGTAGAGAAGGCGGTTGTCGGACAGATAATCGAGAAGGGAAGCGACAACCGGCTTGTGGAGGAGGAAGCCGTAGTTCGCACCCGTCAGGCGATCGACCAGCAGCGTCGTTACGAGATAGAGCTGCGACCAGGCCAGCGTCCGCCAAACGGAGCCGAGAGTGGGACGAAAACGGCGCGCGACGAGCAGATAGATGACGCCAGCGACGATGCCGCCGTGGGTGAGGAAAAAGCTGATCGCGCGGATATCAGGGAAGTTGACCTGCAGGTTGGGGGTGAGGATGGCCTGGAAGGTGCCCCCGATTCCCCAGAAGTAAGAGACTTCCGTCCAGCGATCGCGCCGAGTGAGGAGAGCGACGATGATCGTGACCATCGCCCAATCGCAGAGTTGAAAGGGCAACGCCTGTTCCCAGAAAAGGAGCTGATGTTGCCAAAGGTAGAACGCGTAACCGAGATAGTTGGTGACGAGAAGGAGGGTGAGCCCGAGCGCGACGAGACGATCGATCAGGCGCGAACCAGTGACGCGCACCGCCAGGCCGAGCCCGACCGGGACGGCGATGATGGTAAAAATAACGAAAAGATGGACCGGGCCGAAGACATGAAAGGCAGGTTCGGGATTCATGCCGCAAGGCCGGGCGGGATGACGCTCCAATTCATGTCCCCACTTCTGCAGCCGAAAATGATTCTAACAAGACGAAAACTTGCCCGACGATTTGTCGTATTCACTGATGGAACCCCAAACTGAAACCATCAACCTCTCATCGCCATGCTGATCTATTCAGAAACCAAGCGCGTTAAGTCCAGACGTTCGCTCGAATTGCTTCAGCAGCCGGGGGTTTGCGGGGTCGGAGTGGAGCGGGATGAACGGGGCGGCTATGTCCTGGCGGTGCATCTTGATGCGGCTCAGGCAGAGGCGGGGAAGGGTGTCCCAGATACGATTGAGGAATTCCCGGTCCGGCGCGTCCTGAGCGGGCCGTTTGTCAAACAATAAGCCCGACGCGCACGAACGGGTCGGCGGACTGCGCCGATTCGCTTCTGAGCGAATCCGAAGTCGCGTAAAACTGGTTGGCGATTCGTGCCGCAAAGCCGAGCAGACTTCTCCGGCCCCGATCCGCGTTGGCGTCAGGAGCCCGTTAGTCGCGCGGCGAGATCCGGCCCGCGCCGGTGACCTTCTTTTCGACCGACTTCGGATGACCGCTGTAGCTCACCTTGCCCGCGCCGGTAATTGCCGCCCGCAGCAGGTTGGTGGCGGAGACGTCCGCGCGCCCGGCTCCGGTGACGGATAACTCCACGTCGTCCGCGGCCAGGTCGGTCGCGTTCAATTTGCTCGCGCCGGTCAGGCTGGCGAGGAGCCGATTCACTTTGCCCGCGAGAGTGACTTTGCTGGCACCGCTCGTTTCGAGGGCGAAAGTCGAGCCGCCTAACTGGCTCGCGTCGAAGCGCAGCGCGCCACTCAAGCTGGCCCCGGCGAGGGACGGACTGGTGAGGGCAACTTTGATTCCGTGCGTGGGCGCGACCGTCTCCTCCAGCTCGATCTTGAGCAGGTCGCCTTCCATGCTCGTCTTGACATAACGAAGCAGATTTTCGTCCGTCGTGATGCTGCAGGAGGGAGCGCCGGGCCGCCATTCCATCTCGTAAAAGCCGCCCGCATCGACCCGGGTGAAAGCGCTCGCCGGGCGTGACTCCGTCGTGATGTGGCCATTGCCGCGGATGCCCCTCCAGTCGCAGCCGGGAGCGAGAAGGACGAGGAGTGAGCAGGCAATAATCAGATTCTTTTTCATGATTGGGATCTCCGGTGAGATGCGGCGAGCGGGGGTTTTGGATTCAATAAAATGGCCACGCGCTCAGCAGGAAGTCGGCACGCGTTGGGCCAGAGCCACGCCGTGCGGGATCGCGCCCGCGACAAAACCGAGGCATTCGACCGCCCCGCTCGGTTTTCCCGGAAGCGCAATGACGAGTGATTGCTCGACGACCGCGGCGAGGTTGCGGGAAAGGATCGCGTTCGGGGTGATCTTCATCGATTCGGCGCGCATCACTTCGCCAAAGCCGGGGAGTTCGACCCGCATCAGACCGCGGATCGCTTCCGGCGTGATGTCGCGGGTGGCGATGCCGGTCCCACCGGTGGTGAGGATGAGCCCGCAGCCCTGGGCGGCGAAGGAGCGGATGGTTTCCTGGAGTCCCACGAGGTCGTCGGGCACAACGGCTTCCGCCAGCACCTGCCAGCCATTCTTGAGCGCGACCTCTTTCAAAGCCGGGCCGCCGAGATCGTCGTATTCGCCGCGGCTGGCGCGATCGGAAACGGTGATGATGCCAACGGTGATTTGCATTCGTTAGGCGACTTCTCCCGCTGTCATCCCGAGCCGCGCAGACGGCGAGGAATCTCTCGACTGCAATCCGCGCCTGCGCATTTCCGAACGCGATCATTCCAGTTGCGAGGTCCCTCGCCGCGCTTTGCCGGCTCGGGATGACAAGTTGGGGGCGGCTTCCGATTTCGTTTTCTTCAGGAGCTTGATCTCGCCGATCCGCATCGTTTTATCGACCGCTTTGCACATGTCGTAGATCGTGAGGAGCGCGATCGCGACACCGGTGAGCGCTTCCATTTCGACGCCGGTCTGGGCGGTGGTGCGGGCGGTGCAGGTGGCTTCAATCGATTCTGCGCCACTCGTTAGGCCGATTTCGACGTGGCTCAAGCCCAGGGTGTGGCAAAGCGGGATGAGCTGCGCGGTTTGCTTGGCCGCCTGGATGCCGGCGAGCCGGGCGGTTGCGAAAACATTTCCCTTCGCGATCCGGTCGGAAGCGATCAGCTCGAGCGTCGCTGGTTGGAGCATGATTCGACCGCTCGCGACCGCTTCGCGGTGGCTGAGCGGCTTGGCCGAGACGTCGACCATTTTGGCGCTCCCGTCGCTCGCGATGTGGGTCAGCCGGTCCATTCGTTAGCCGCCGATCGCCACCATTTTGCGGCCCGGCTGATAGGTGGTGCGAAAATCGTGCTGCTCCGGTTTGCGCTCCACGACATCGAGAAAGAACCGGCGCAGCTCGTCGTCGCTCGCGCCGGCGCGGAGCGGCTGCATGATGTCGAACTCGAGATAACTGCCGAGGCAGGGGCGCAATTTTCCATCGCAGGTGAGCCGGAGTTTGTTGCAGCTCTCGCAGAAATGCAGGTTGGTCATGGCGCCGATGAAACCGATCCGCTGGGCGCGGCCGGGAAGCTGATAATAGCTTGCCGGCCCATTCGTCTTGAACTCGGGTTGCGGAATCAAGGCGCCAAACTTCGCTTCCAGCGTCCGCTTCGCTTCCGCTACTGGAAGGAAATTGGATTCGCTCAGCACCTCGGTGGTGCTGACCGGCATCAGCTCGATAAAGCGCAGGAGAAGGTTGCGCTCCGCGGCGAAATCGACCAGCGCAGCGAGCCCGTTTTCGCTTCGGCCGCGCATCAGGACGCAATTGATTTTCACCTGCGGAAAACCGGCTGCCACCGCCGCATCGATCCCGGCGATCGCCTCCGGCAAAAGATCGCGCCCGGTGACGCGCGCATATTCCGCGCGATCGAGCGTATCGAGCGAGATGTTGACCGAATTGAAGCCGCAGGCCCGGACCGCCTCCGCCATGGTCAGGCCGGGTTCGACTTCGCGGGTCAGGAGGGTGCCGTTGGTCGAGAGGCCGATGTCGCGCAAATTCGTTAGGCTGGGCAGTTGGCGGAAGAGCTGGATAACGTCGCGCCGGGTGAGCGGTTCGCCGCCGGTGAGGCGAATCTTGGTCACCCCCAGCCCGCTCGCGATCCGGATGAGGCGGAGCGTTTCCTCGAAGCTGAGGATGTCTTCGCGCGGGAGCCATTCCTGCAACTCCTGCGGCATGCAGTAGGTGCAACGCTCGTTGCAACGGTCGGTGATCGAGACCCGCAAATACGAGATGCGATGCCCGAAGCGATCCTCCATGGCCGAGGTTACGGTGTGGGCTTTCGCGAATCAAGGCGGGGGCGGCGATGAAGCGATGAAGCGGACTTGGCTCCCTGCTTCAACCCTTCAAAACTGTAACGATTCCGTTACCCTTTTGACGTCTCCCACGCCCGCCAAAGGTTTGACGCTCTTGCGCCACAGCCTAGGTTTAAGCATGAAGCGTCAAATGTTTTCGGGGGCGCTGTTGGCGTGCATCGCAACGGGCGCGTTGGTTCTTTCGGGTTGCAGCACCGTCGGGACGCGGATCGACGCGAATCGAGCGGCTTTCGAGCAACTTCCAGCGCAGGAAAAAGCGTTGGTCAGCCAGGGCAAAATCCAGGGCGGCATGTCGCAGGAAGCGGTTTACATCGCCTGGGGACAGCCGCAGCAAAAAGCCACCGGGATGGTGCGCGGAGTGCCGACCGAAACCTGGGTCTACACCGCTTCGACGGCGGCTTATGGGCCCTACGGCTACGGCGGAATCGGTTACGGCTGGGGCTATGCCGGGCGCATTGGATTTTATGGACGGCATGGTGGCCATCGGTTTTACGGCGCCTTCATCGATCCTTATTGGGATCCGTTCTATTATCCGTTCCCGGCGACCATCAGTTATCCGGTGAAGACGGTCTCGTTTCAGCGCGGCCGGGTGATCGCGTTTCAATTCCTCTCGCCAATCACCTACTGATTTTGTCGGTTGCGACGACCGTCACGCGCTCTGAACCAGGCGCCTAACGAGATCCTCAACCGTGACGATGCCGGCGAGCTGATTCCGCTCGTCCAGGACCGCCGCGAGAGTGAGCCGGGCCGCGCGCAACCGCCGAATAATTCGGTAGGCGGATTCGTTCTGCGCCGCGGAAATGAGACGCCGGGTGTAGTGGCGCAAGGCCTGGGGCGGCGCCTGATCGAGCAGCACGTCGAAGACATTGACCAGGCCGAGCGGCTCGCCCTCCGCGGAAATAATCGGGAGACGATCGATTCCGGTGCGGGCGCTCAATTCGAGCACCTCCGGCACCGTGGCCTCCGGCGGCACGGAAACGATCTGCGACCGCGGTACCATCACGGCGGAGATTTTCACCGTCCGAAAATCGACCACGTTATGAATCATGGCGCGCTCGGCCGAGCTGAGGGCGCCCTGGCGTTCGCTCTCGACGGCGAGCTGTTTCAAATCTTCGCGCGCGGCGAAGAGCCGCGGCGGCGCTTTCGTCCGGCGAAACAGAAGGCGACCGATCTGGGCGCCGAACTCCAGCACCGGCCAGAGCACGCGCGAGGTCAAAACGAGGAGGCCGGCGAAGGCCGCGAGGGCACGGTAGGGGAAGCGGCGGAAAAGCGATTTGGGCAAAACGCCGAGGAGAAAAAGATAGACCGGCCCGGCGACGAGGAGGGCGAGCGGGTAACCGAGCGTGCCTAACAACAGCACGAGCCGGCGAGTGAGGAGAAGGAGGCCGGCGATGTCGGCAAAATTTGTCACGAGCAGGACGGTGGCGAGGAGTCGCCCCGGTTCCTTCAGGAGCCGATCGAGGAGGATGGCGGAGTGGTTGTGCAGCTTGACCTGATGGCGCAACCGCACCTGGTCGAGCGAGAGGAGGCCGGCCTCGATCCCGGCAAAGACGAACGACACCACCCAGCAGCAAGCGATGACGAGCCAGGCGATCATGTTTCCTCGTCGGCTGCGTCTGCAGGAGTCATCTCCGACTCCGGCGCCGTTTTTTTCCAGGAGCATTTCCTCGATTCGCTTCCGGCTGACCCGGCGCACGGTGATGACGAGCTGCGGCAGTTCGAGGGTGGCGCCGGCGTTAGGCAAATAGCCGAGCCGATTGAAAACGTAGCCGCCGATCGTGTCGATGCCGTCGGCCACCAGCTCGAAACCAAGGTGCTCGGTCAGATCGTCGAGCCGTGCGTTGCCGCTCACGAGAAAGCGCCCGGGATCGAGCGGCTCGATGTAAAGCTCGGCATCGCCCAGGGGCGCCGCATCGCTCAGGATCTCCTCGATGATGTCCTCGAGGGTGATGATCCCCTCCGTCCCGCCAAACTCGTCGACCACGATCGCGAGCCCCTGGGGATGAGAGAGAAAACTGCGCAACAACTCCATCGCCGGCATCGTCTCCGGGACGAAGGAAGGCGCGATCAACGTCTCGGAATAATGCTGGGAGGGATCGAGGAGGAATTGCTTCACGTCCACGATCCCGGCGATCTCATCCGGCGTCTCGGCATAAACCGGGACGCGGCGATGCCGCCGCTGTTTGAAGAGGGCGATCGCCTCTTCGTTAGGCAAATCGTCCGGCACGGCGAAGGTATCGACCCGCGGCGTCATGCAATCCTTGGCCGTCTTGTCACCCAGCTTGATGATTTCCTGGATCATCTCGCCTTCCGCCTCCTGCAGGGTGCCCTCGGCCTCGCCCATCTCGACCAGGGTCTCCAGCTCCTCGTCGCTGATCCGCGGCCGGACCCGCAGTTGCGCCGGGGTGAGCCGATCGATCACGCTGTTGCTCGCGCTTTCGAGCCATTCGCCGACGCGATCGAGCAGCGGCATCATGACCTTGAGGGTGAAAACGCCGAGGGCCGAGATGCGGTAGGCGGTCGAGATCGCGAGCAGCTTCGGGATGAGATCGCACAGCACCACGACGACCGCGAAAATCGCCAGGGTCGCGACCCAGGTGGGGAGATGGGTGATGAGCGGTCCTTCCCAGATGAGGACGAGGCAGAGAATGATGAGCGGCACGTTGACCATCGTGTCGCCGAGGAGGAGAACATTGAGGACGCGGCGCGGATTATCGCGGAAGGTGCGCAGGAAATCAGCGAGCGAGGGATGCTGCCCCTGGAGCCGCTGGATCTGGTGACGTTTGAGGGCGAAGAGCGCCGTCTCGAGTCCGGAAAAAAGGGCCGAGCAGAAGATCAAACAGACAATCGCGCCAAGGAGAAGTGTGAGCCCGACTGCCGTCATCCGTCCCCTGTCGCCGGGCGCGCGCCAGCCCTCCGTTGGAAAACAATGCGTGCTCGGTTGCCGGTCATCTCTGCCGAAACGAGATTAAGCTCTCCGTGAACAAAGGCCAAAGAATTTCAAGGTTGGTGGAGGAACTGGGCGACGCGCCGGCCGAGACTGCGATGGACGAAATCGCGCAGCATCCGTGCTACCTCGGTTTTTTCCGCTGCTGGAATGAGCAGCGCTACTACGAAGCGCACGACGTTTTGGAGCATCTCTGGCTGCGGACGAAATCGGAGGACGCGAATTATTTCAAGGGATTGATCCAGGCGGCGGGCGGGTTTGTCCATTTGCAGAAGCAACACGCGCGCCCGACCCACCCAAAGGATGGACGGCGGATGTATCCGGCGGTGCGTTTGTTTCGGCTCGCGGAGAAAAATCTCGCGCCCTATGCGCCGGTGCGACATCGGTTTAATGTCGAGGGCTTTCTCGACCTGCTCCGCCACCAAGTGGAGGCCATTTTAGCCTCCGGGCACCGGGAAAATCCCTGGAAGCCCGAGAGCGCGCCGCAGCTCGGGCTCGTAACACAGGCTTCCAGCCTGTCGAGTCGTGCAGGCGTCTCGCCTGCCGGTTCGGAGCCTGCGGGCTAGAAGCCCGCACGACCTGACAGGCTGGAAGCCTGTGTTACGGCGGGCGGCGGCCCCGCGCCTGCAGTTGTTACCGGCTGAAAATTAGTTTCGTGCCGGCGATCACGAGGACGACCGCGAGGACGAGCGAGATCGTCCGCACGGGAAAGCGCTGACTGCCAAAAAAAGAACCAGCCGTGCCGCCAACGATGGCCGCGCCGGCCAGGACCAGCCCGAGCGACGAAAGCGACCGGGTGGCGATGAAATAACCAGCCAGGCCGGCGATCGAGTTCGCGAGAATAAACGGCGCCGAAACCGCGGCCGCCTCGCGAATGCGGGCCCAGCGAAAAAAGAGCAACGCCGGGGTGAGGAAGATTCCGCCCCCGGTCCCGGTCAGACCGGAGAGAAGGCCGATCGTTGCTCCGAGTCCGATCGCCACGGGTGGTGCGGGAGTCTGCACTTCCTCCGGGTCGCTTTTGCGAAAGAAGAGGCGCGCGGCGGAGAAAAGCAAAACGAGCCCAATCAGAATGCGCAAGAGCGCGACGGGTAGTTGCAAATAACCGCCGAAATAGGCCGCCGGAATGGAGAGAAGCGCAAAAGGCCAGAACAACCGCCAGCGAAAATAACCGGCGCGCGCAAATTGAAACGAACCGATCGACGCGACCAGGATATTGAGAATCAACGCCGTCGGACGAATCGTGGCGGGGGCGAGACCGAGCAGGGTCATGACCGCGATGTAGCCCGAGGCGCCGGCGTGCCCGACCGAGGAATAGAGAAAAGCGACGATCCCGATGGCCAGGAAGAGGAGGGCGAGATGCGATGCGGTCACGCGGTCCACTGAAGCACATCCGGCCCCGGCGCGCCGGTTCGATTTCGTTAGGCGATCTCCTCTCGACCTTGCGCTTTCCGCGCGCTGGCACTTCGCCTAGATTGCGGGTGTGACACCAACTCCACCCGTGGCCGAAAAACCGCCCGCGCACTATCAGCACACCAACCGGCTCGCCCACGAAAAATCCCCCTACCTCCTCCAGCACGCGCATAACCCGGTCGATTGGTATCCCTGGGGCAGGGAAGCTTTCGAAAAAGCGCAACGGGAGAAGAAGCCGATTTTTCTCTCGATCGGTTATTCCACCTGCCACTGGTGCCACGTGATGGAACGGGAATCATTCGAGAACGAAGAGGTGGCGGCGTTCATGAACTCGCGCTTCGTCAACATCAAGGTCGATCGCGAGGAACGTCCGGATGTGGATCGCGTTTATATGACCTTCGTCCAGGCCACGACCGGGGGAGGCGGCTGGCCGCTCAGCGTTTTCCTGACGCCGGCGCTGAAACCGTTTGTCGGCGGCACTTATTTCCCGCCGGAAGACCGCTTTGGGCAGCCGAGTTTTCTCAAAGTTCTGCACCGCGTCGCCGATGCGTGGGAGAAGGATCGGATCAAGATCAGCGAGAGCGGCAACCAGATCATGACGGCGTTGGCTCATTCGGCGGCGGCCGCGCCCGGCACGACAAAAGTGGAAGCAAAAGCGATCGATGCCGCCTATGAGCAAATCGCGCGCAGCTACGATTCGCGCGAAGGCGGCTTCGGCGGTCCGCCGAAGTTTCCGCGGCCGGTGACGCTGAATTTTCTCTGCGATGTCTACCATCGCTCGCCGCCCAACTCGGAGAAGGGCGAGGCCGCGCTCGGGATGGCGTTGCTCACCCTGCGCAAGATGGCGGCGGGCGGGATGCACGATCAGTTGGGCGGTGGCTTCCATCGTTACTCGGTCGATGCGCTCTGGCGGGTGCCGCATTTCGAAAAGATGCTCTACGACCAGGCGCAACTGGCGAGCGCTTATCTCGACGCCTACCAAATCACGGGCGACCTCCAGTACGAAACGATCGCGCGCGACACGCTCGATTATGTGCGGCGCGATCTGACCGACAAGGAAGGCGGATTCTACTCCGCGGAGGACGCGGACAGCCTGACGAAACCCGGCGGAACGGAAAAGGCGGAGGGCGCGTTTTACGTTTGGACGAAGGAGGAAATCGATCACGCGCTCGGGGAATACGCCGAGCTCTTCGATTATCAGTACGGCGTCGAGCCGGAGGGGAACGCGCCGGAGGGGAGCGATCCGCAGGGAGAATTTGACGGCAAGAACATCCTCTACCAGCCGCAGAACTTTACCGAGACGGCGAAGCATTTCGGGAAGAGCGAGCTGGATGTCGACGAATCGATGCGTTACCGGCGCGCCACCCTGCTCGAGCTGCGCCAGAAGCGGCCGCGGCCGCATCTCGACGACAAGATCATCACGGCCTGGAACGGGCTGATGATTTCCGCCTTTGCCCGTGGAGCGCAGGTCCTGGGCGATCCGAGCTACCTCGAAGCTGCGACCCGGGCCGCCGAGTTCGTCAGGCAAAAACTCTATCACGAGAAGACGCATACCCTTCTGCGCAGCTATCGCGACGGCCCCTCCGAGATCGGCGGATTCGCGGAGGACTACGCCTTCTACATCCAGGGGCTGCTCGATCTTTACGAAACCGCGTTCGACGTGAAATGGCTCCAGCTCGCGGAGCAATTGCAGGCGACGCAGGACCGGCTCTTCTGGGACGAACGGAACGCCGGCTATTTCACGAGCGCGGGGGACGACCCGAGCGTGCTCATCCGGATGAAGGAAGACAACGACAACGCGGAGCCGGCCGCGAGCTCGATCGCCGCGCGCAATTTGTTGCGCCTGGCACAGATTCGCGACTCGAAGGCGCTGCGCGAACGAGCGCAAAAAACGATCGGCGCATTTGCCGGGTCGTTGAATCATTTCCCGAGCGCGATGCCGCAGATGCTGGTCGCGCTCGATTTCAGCCTGACGAAGCCGAAACAGATCATCGTCGCCGGCCAGCCCGGCGCGGCCGACACGCGCGATCTGCTCGACGAAGTGCATCGGCATTATCTGCCGAATACGATCGTGCTCCTGGCCGATGGCGGGGAAGGGCAGAAATATCTCGCCGGGAAACTGGAGGAGATGAAGGCGATGAAGCCGATCGATGGGAAGGCCGCCGCCTATGTCTGCGAGAATTTCACCTGCAAAGCGCCGGTGACATCGGTCGAGGAATTGCGCAAGCTGTTGAGTCGTTAGGCGGAGTGATTGTAGGGCGGGCGCTTCGCCTGCCCGGGGCTGGGTAACCGAAGCTACAAGGCTGCCGGGTGGTTAACGTTAAGCTCCGCCAGCGCCGTCGACTCCGACGGGGCGCAGGGAGAGCGTCTTGCGGCGACGCAGGCGCATCCAGTTGTTCCAGGTTTTGCGCACGCTGTCCTTGGGGGTGAGGTATTCCTGGTTCAGCTCGTTGCTTTTCAAGATCTGGGCGAGAATGCCGCGGAGGGAAAAATCATCCGTGTTCAAGATGGTGTAGGCGGTCCCGACGGCGGCGTGATGATGGGCATCGCTCGCCGCCGTCATGGGCAAGCCGCGGACCTGCGCGTATTTGAAGGCATAACGGTTGTAGCGGCGGAGGGTGGTGGCGGCGTTGAAAACCTCGAGCGCGTCGATCGGCAACTTCTCGAGGGTCGAGAAGCGGATCCCGGCCCGGAACAAGTCATAGGGATGCGGCGGAATGGCGAGGCCGCCGCGCTCGTGGATGAGATTGCAGACCTCGAGCGCCGGTCGCCCTTTCAAATAGGGCAGGGAAGCGCCGATGCAAAGCAGATGCCCCTCTGCGGTCGTGACCTCGACTCCCGGGATGACGAGAAAACCGTCGACCGGCAGGCCGTCCTCGCGCATCAGACCTTTCTCGAGGAGGTAATTGACGCCGTCGTTTGTGTTGTGGTCGGTGAGGGCGAAGCCGTGCAGCCCCTTGGCCTTGGCGGCAGCAATGTTTTCCTCCGGACTGGAGACGCCGTCGCCCGAAAAGAACGAGTGCGTATGCAGGTCGATCTTGAACGGCATCGGCGGGAGCGTAGTTTGCGGGCCGGGAAATGCAAAGCATCGGTTTGAAGGAATGGGCCCTGGTTTGCGACTGCGCTCGGGGAAGGGAAACAGAGCGTCATCATTCGCAAGGGCGGCATGGCGGAAGGGCGCGACGGCTTTGCTTTCCGGCATCGGGAGTTTTTTCTTTTCCCGACTTTTTTCCACGAACAAATCGACCGGGTTCGTCTCTCGGATGCGGTCCTGCCGCAGCCGTTGGCTGACCAGATCGAAATTCGCTGGTTCGCGCGGGTGAAGGAAGCGCGCATCATGACGGACTGGGAAGAAGTCCGCGCGTTGGAGCCTTTGCACATTTTGCAGGAGAGCGTGGTGCGAGAGCGGTTCGAATACGACGAAGCGCCCGGAGTGCACGTGGCCTTCGTGGAAATTTCCCGGCTCGAGCCGGTCTGGCGATTCCCGGATGCGAAGGCTTACGGCGGTTGTCGCAGTTGGGTGGAATTGCCGGAGCCGCCGGCGGGACTCAAGCTGCAGGCCCTGTAGACGCTTCGCTGTGCGAAGCGCGAGGGCGACTCGGTTCGGACGACTTCTGCTACGCCGCGCCGTCTCGCGCCTCCCACAGGGAGGCGGCTACAGGGTCTATACCGCGCTGGCGAGCAGTTCCACTTCCGCGCCCGGTTCTTCGGGGTTGCGGTTGAACTGAAGGTCGTAGAGGCGCCGATAATAGCCGGAGCTGTCGAGCAATTCGGCGTGCGTGCCGACCTCTTTGATCCGGCCTTTTTCCATCACCACGATCTGGTCGGCGGACAAAATGGTCGAGAGCCGGTGGGCGATCGCGATCACGGTGCGACCCTGCGCCAGGCGCTCGAGCGCGAGTTGGATTTTTTGTTCGGACTCGGTGTCGAGTGCGGAGGTCGCTTCGTCGAGGAGAAGAATGGGCGCGTTCTTGAGCAGCGCGCGCGCGATCGCGAGCCGCTGCTGTTGGCCGCCGGAGAGGAGGCAGCCTTTGTCGCCGACGAGGGTCTCGTAGCCCTGCGGCTGTGCCATGATGAAGTCGTGCGCGAAAGCCGCCTTCGCCGCCGCCTGGATTTCCGCCTCCGTCGCGTCGAGCCGGCCGAATTGGATGTTCTTCAGGATGGTGTCGTGGAAGAGAAAGGTATCCTGGGAAACAAGCCCAATATGCTTGCGGAGCGAGCGCTGGGTGAGGGAACGCAAATCGTGCCCGTCAATCCGCACGACGCCCTCCGTCGGATCGTAGAGCCGCAGGATGAGGGAAAGAATCGTGCTCTTGCCCGCGCCGCTCGCGCCGACCAGGGCGTAGCTTCTCCCCGGCTCGATCCGCAGGTTGAAATCCTTGACCGCGTCCAGTTTTCCGCCGCTGTAGCGGAAGGTGACGCGTTCGAAATCGAGCTGGCCCCGCGAATCATTCAAAACCAGCGCGTCGGGAGCATCGAGGATGGTCGATTCTTCATCCAGGACTCCGAAAATGTCGATCGTCGACGCGATTGAACGCTGCATCGTGATGTGCATCCGGCTCAGGGTTTTGATCGGCTCGTAAAGGAGGAAGATGCCGCCGATGAGAGCGATGAATTTCGCCGCCGGCAGGCTCTCGATATAAACGTAAAGAAGCGCCAGGGCCACCCCCATGGCGGCGATCGTTTCGACCAACGGGCTGACCGCTTCCATCGAGCGCAAAATGCGCATCGAATTGGAGAACTGCGATTGGTTGCTGCGGCGGAAGTCCTTTTCCTGTTGTTCCTCGCGCCCGAAGGATTTGATGACGCGAATCCCGGCGAAGCTCTCCTGCATCGTCACCACCATCTCGGCCATGCCGAGTTGCTCGTTGCTGACCGCCTTGCGCGCCCGCTTGCCATACATGCTCAGCGGAATCAGGCAGCTCGGGAAAAGCACCAGCGTGACGATGGTAAATTTCCAATCCATGTAGAGCAGGACCGAGATCCCGCCGATGATCGCGACCGGTTGCTTGAAGAGGTCGCTGCTGATGCTGGAGAGAGCGGTCTGCATCATCCGGGTGTTGTTGGTAATTTTCGACATGAGAAAGCCGGATTGGATCTTGTTAAAGAAGTCCATCGACTGGCGGATCATCTTGCCGAAGAGCTGGGCCCGGATATCGGTCAGCACCTTGTTGCTGACCCAGTTCATGTAATAGGCGTTGGCGTAGCCGCAGAGGCTGCGCACGGTCATGACGGCCGGGATGGCGAGGCAAAGGAGGACGAGGGAGTTGATCTTCGGGCCGTGGTTCATGACCTCGGGGTGCTGGATCATCTGCTGCGGGGCCATTGGGGCGTGGCCTTGGAAAACGGCGCCGGCCACCTTGGCCATGACGAGCGGGAGGAGCGAATTGATAATGCCGTAGAGAAACCCAAAGCCGAGCCCGAGGAGGAAGCGCCATTTATAGGGCAGGGCATAGCTGTAGAGCCGCTTGTACGGACCCCATCCTCGTTGGATGGTCTTCCAGAGCGGCTCTTTGACTTTAGGGGTCGGCGGAATCTTGCTCATACCACTGGCGCTGCCGGACTCGACAGCAGGCTCTGCATAGCATCGATCACCGCTTCCGTCGAGATTTCCTTCATCGCCCGGGGCGGCTGTTTGGGAACAAAGTCAGCCGCCGCGCGGCTCTTTCCCGCCTGCAAAATGACGGCCGGACTGGCCCGCGGATACCAATGAAAGGGATTGGTCGGACCAAAGAGTGCAACCTGGGGGGTGCGGAGCGCGCCGGCCAAATGCATCGGGGCGGAATCGATCGTCACCAAGAGGCGGGCGCGTTCGAGGAGCGCGGCAAGGCTGAGCAGGTCGAGTTGCCCGGAAAGGTCCTCCACGGAACTGCGCAGATGCTTTTTGATCCGCGCGATGTGTTCCTGTTCCATGCGCGATTTGCCACCGGTGAGGACGAAGCGATGTCCACCCGGGATCGACATGCTGGTCGACCACCTCCGCCCAGCGGCGCGCCAGCCAGAATTTCTCCGCCCGCGCGGAGCCGGGATGAACGACGACGAAATCATCGCCGAGGTTGTGCTCGGCGATGACGGCGGCTGCGCGATTTTCTGCCGCGCGCGGCAGGACGAGATGAATCTTGCGGCGAAGCGTCGTGCACGCCGAGAGGCGCGAGCAAGGCAAGGTGATGATCGACGGTGTGGACGAATCGCACCCGCGAGGGAACAAACTCGTTGTAGCTGAGCTGGCGGAGCGGTTCGCGGCGGATTGTGTCGTAGGTGATTCGCTTCTTCGCGCCCGAGAGCAGCGTCAGGAAAGCTGAGCGATCGTTGCGCGAAAAGTCGAGGCAGTAATCGAATTTCCTTTTCGCGACCGCGAACCATTGCGCGGCGTCGGTTACCCCTCCGCGTGCGACAAAAGTGTGATCGACTCCCGGAATCGCCGGGAGCAATTCGCGTGACCCGTGACGCGACCACGAGCGAGATCTCCGCGCCGGGAAAATCCTTCCGCAGCGCCGCGATCGCCGGCACGGTCAGGATCAGGTCACCGATCCGTTTGACCTGGATGAGGAGAATCTTCAACCGGCCCTAGCGCGCCATCTCCATCGCCCGTTCGTAGGCGTCGAGCAGGCGCACGCGGAAATGGTCCCACGTGAAATTTTCCACCACCCGCTCCCGCGCGGCGAGGCTCATCCGTTCCACGATTTCCGGATGATCGTAAAGCTGTTGAATGGCTGCGGCCAGCGTATCGATATCGTCCGGCGGCACGATGATTCCCTGCACTCCGTCCTCGACTACGTCACCCGCTTCCCGGGTCGTGATCTGCGGCAACCCGCAGGCCGCCGCTTCGTAGGTCACCTTGGCGCTGCCTTCGCATTGCGAGGGGAAAACGTGGACGGTGGATTGGCGCAGATATTTCTCCGGCTCGCTCGTAAACCCCATCACCTTCACGCTCGGGTGCGCGAACTTCTCCAGGTACGGCTTCATCTCGTCATGGACGGCGCCGACCAGCCAAAGCTCGGCGTCTTTCAGATCGAGTCGATCCCAGGCCTCGAGCAAATGGTGCACTCCTTTGCGCTCGATCAGCGCCCCGGAAAATACGGCCCGGAAATGCGAGGGCCGCACCCCCGGGGTGAAACGCTCGACGTCGACCCCGCGCGGCAGATAAAAAAGTTTGTCCTCGGAAAACCCCTGGACGCGGAAGGTCTCGGCCGCCTTTTCCGACAGGACGAGGATGAGGTCCGCCAGATCGTATTCTTCGAGGTAACGCTCGCGGTCGAGAAGCAGATCTTCCTTCCAGCGCTTGCGCCAGGGCAGATCGGCCTTCGGCACGTCGGTGCTGGTTTGTCCGCGCTTCAATTTGCCGCGGTCGCGATGCCAGGTCGGAATCTCGAGGACCGAGGGAATTCCGCGCTTGTGCGCTTCGCGGAGCGAGAGGAGGCAATCGCCCGACCAACTGTGAAACATATCGTAGCGGCCAGTGGCCAACTGCCGCGAGGCGATCCAATCGAGATACTTCTTTTTCGCCCCGTAATAGTAGGGGCTCTCGAGCGAAGAAAGGAGCCGCACCGGGTGCCAGCGCAGGGAATGAATCCGCGCCGCCGGAATCTCCGACTGGCGATTATCGTAAGCCACCGCCTGGCCAAGAAATCCGCCACGGTAGGAGGCGCGGAGTGTTTCGAACGCATCCGTGTCCAGGCCCGAGCCGCCAATGCGCGCAAAGATCGAATAGAGCAGATGCTTCGGTAACCTGCGGGCTGCCGTTGCCTTCGAGGCTGCGCGCGGCGGGCTTTTTAGAGTTCCACCCACCATCGCCCTATCATTATTGTTGGGAATGCGAGCAAGTAAAGGTAGAACTCCGGGGTGTTGCCACCAATGAGCGCCCCTCGGGCTACGATCGGACTCGTGCGTCGCGGCCACTCGGATGTGGGCGGTGCCGAAGCCTATCTCAAGCGGCTCGTTCGCGGTTTGAGCGAATCGGGCCACCCCACCCGGCTTTTTACCGATGCCGCCTGGCCGACGCGCGAATGGCCCTGGGGCCCGATCACGCGTTTGCGGGGGGAGACGGCGCACCGTTTCGCCGATGAGTTGGAAAAGATCGGGCCGAAAAGTCAGTGCGACCTCCTCCTCAGCCTGGAGCGGATCTGGAGCTGCGATTTTTATCGCGCCGGGGATGGGATTCATCGCTCCTGGCTGGATCGGCGAGCCGCGGTCTCCTCGCTGCCCCGTCGTTTGCTTAGCCATTTTAACGCCAAACATCGCGAGACGCTCGAACTCGAAAAAGCCCTCTTCAGCGGCGGCGCCCGCCACGTCATCGCCAATTCCCACCTCGTGGAACGCGAAGCGCAGGAATATTACGGTTATCCCGCCGCGCAAATCGATGTCGTGCCCAACGGCGTTCCGGTGGCCGATTTCCGACCCGATCCCGAGGCCCGCGCGCTCCGCCGCAGAATCCTGCGGCTGCGCGAGGACGAGATCGCGGTCCTTTTTGTGGGTACCGGTTGGGAACGCAAAGGCGTGCGTTTCGCCGTCCGCGCCGTCAATTCGTTAGGGAAGAATTTTCGGCTTCTCGTCGCCGGGCGCGGGCGCAGCCACATGGCGCGCGGACCTCTCATCCATCGGCTCGGCGCGGTGCGCGATCTCCCTGCTCTCTACGCCGCCGCCGACATCTTCCTTTTGCCGACGCTCTACGATCCTTTTTCCAACGCCTGTCTCGAGGCCCTCGCCGCCGGGTTGCCCGTCATTACGACGCGCGACAACGGCTTCAGCGAGATTATCGAGGACGGCCTGCACGGCTCGATTCTCGAGTCCGCCACCGAGACCGGGCCGATTCGCGATGCCCTGCTTTATTGGGCCGACGCCGAACGCCGACTCGCGGCCCGCTCAGCGATTCTGGAGCGGGCCGGTTATTTCGACATTTCGGTCAATGTCGATCGCACCCTGGCCGTTCTCCATCACGCGCCCAGAGCCGAGGCGGTGTCGGGAAAAATACGGAAGACCTGATCGAGACGCGCGATCTCGAAAATCGGGCGCACACTTTCCTGCAGGCCGCTGAGAGCGAACTTGCCTCCGTAATGGTCGACGTTTTGCATCGCCTCGATCAGGACCGCGAGGCCCGAGCTGTCGATGTAGGTGACTTTGGAAAGATCGACCACCATCTGGCTCGGCTTCTGCGCGATCAGGGTGGCGAGCGAAGCGCCGATTTGCGGCGAAACGTGCAGATCAATTTCGCCTTCAAGAGGCAGGACACTCGGTTGAGTCGTGGCCATAACGCGTGGCAAAGCATGTCATCGATGCAGATGCCGTCAATTTCCTAATCCTGCTCCTGCTCTCGATCCTGATCCTGATCGCCAACAGAGAGAGCCGCGAGATTAGGAGCAGGAGCAGGATTAGGATTTAGTTCCAACCCAGCTCTCTGATCCGCGCCTCCACCGCGGAGAAATCCTCCAGAATCACGTCCGGCTCATACGCGGCCAGTTGCTCCCGCGAAAAGCTGCCGGTCGCGACCGCGATCGTCCGCGCCCCGATCGCCTGGCCACAGGCAATGTCGTGCGGGGTATCGCCGATCACATCAATCGCGGCCGATTCGAATTCCATTCCATGCCTTTCCCGCGCGCGTTGCCGGGCGAAAGCGCCCAGCTGGTTGCGATCATGGTGATCATCGGCAAAAGCGCCGAATTCGAAGAAGTGCCAGAGACCGTAGTGCTCGAGTTTTAGTTGCGCGCCGCGCGCCACATTTCCGGTCAGGAGCGCGAGCACGATTTGCGGCCGCGCCTGCAGGCGGTCGAGCAATTCCTTCACCCCGGGCAGGACCCGGCCCGGGCAGCGTGGCAGTTCGTCCGCCAGCAGCTCGAGATAGCGATCAAGAAAGCGGGCCGTGTTCTCGTCGTTAGGCTCGATCTGCTGCTTGCGCAAAATCTGGTGCACGATCCCGCTGTCCGTCCGGCCCGCGATTTCGATTCCATCCAGGTTGTCCGTGACCCCAAACTGGTCCCGTAACACGTCGCGCAGGGCCTGCACACCGGCCCCGGCGGAATTGATCAGGGTGCCGTCGATGTCGAAAAGGAGGAGGCGTTTGGGAATTGGAGATTTCAAGTTGCAGATTTCAGATTGAAAAGCTGAGCTGGCAAACTGAATTCTGAAAATTGCACTCGACCACTCCCTATCGCGGCCGCCTCGCGCCTTCGCCCACCGGCTACTTGCACGCCGGTCATGCGCTCACTTTCTGGCGCGCCCAGGAGCGCGCTCGCGCGCGGGGCGGCACCCTCATTCTGCGGGTCGAAGATCTCGATCGGGATCGTTGCCGGCCGGAATTTCGGGAGGCGATCTTCGATGATTTGGGCTGGTTCGGTTTGCGCTGGGATGAGGGACCGTATTTGCAAAGTGAACGCCGTCACTTCTATCTCGAGGCGTGGGCGAAGCTGCGCGACCGCGGGCTAATTTATCCTTGTCGCTGTTCCCGCCGCGATGTCTTGAGCGCGGCCGGCGCGCCGCATGCCGAGGACGAGGAACCGATCTATCCCGGCACCTGCCGGCCCGCGAGCCTAACGATTCCAGCGGTGGCAGATCCGGCCGGAGCGACCTGGCGTTTTCGTGTCCCGCCGGGCGAGGAACTGCAATTCGTCGATCGCTTTGCCGGGCCACAATGCGCCACCGCCGGAAGCGAGTTCGGCGATTTCGTCGTTTGGCGGAAAGACGATGTCCCAGCCTATCAACTTGCGGTCGTGGTCGACGACGCCGCCATGGGAATCACGGAAGTGGTGCGAGGCGCGGATTTGCTCCGCTCTACTTTTCGCCAGTTGCTCCTCTATCGCGCGCTCGAACTTTCCGTCCCGGAATTTTGTCACCTTCCGTTGGTGACCGATTCGTTAGGGAAGCGTCTCGCCAAACGGCACGATGCGCTCAGTCTTCGCGCCTTGCGCGTCGAAGGGTTAACGCCGGAAGATATCCGGCATCGCTTCGAGCCGGGCACCCGCTGAATGCGCCCAAAATTATCGCGGCCCGTGAATCTGGAAGAGCCCGAGCAGGCTGATAACAAACGCCAGAACGGCGATCGCCCCCACTGCCAGGACCGCAGTCGCGATCGGATCCTTCTCCTTCTCCCGCTTTGGAAACGGTGAGGCATTGGCGAAGTCGGCCGGCTTTTCACTTGATTCCGCTGGGCGCGCCTCGATCGCGGCCGCGTCCGGCAACGGTTGCGCGGTGCCGGTCGTGTCCGACTCGAAACGCGCTTCCACCTTCCCAAAGCGGAGCCGGTCGCCGACCCGCAAAAAAACATCCGTGACCGATTCGCTGTTCACCCGGGTGCCGTTGGTCGAGCCGAGATCCTTCAGTTGGTAGCGATCGTCGATCAGCGAGAGCTGCGCATGCCGGCCGGAAACGGAGGAATCGTCAATCTGGATCATGTTATCGGGCGCGCGCCCGATCGTGATCCGTTCCTCGGTCAATTCGTGCGTCGTGCGCCCGGTTTCCAGATAAACGGAAAGTTTCGCCATGGTCGGAGCAGTGCTTATCAGGCCCGCCGCGCGACCGCAAGGGCCCCATCACTTCTTCTTAAACACCTCGACCGCATTCCACGCTTCATCCGGCGGCGTCGCCTCGTATTCGAGCGCCCGTTCCAGATACATTCGGGCCAGGAAGTCGTTAGGGTAAAACTCCAGGTAGCGGGAGAGAAGGATCTTGGCCTGTTCAAACTCGCGCTGCCGAAATTTTAGAAAGGCCTCCTCATAGGTTTGCAGATGCATCAGAAAATCGTGTTCGAATTTGTCGCTCCGCGCTCCGATCAAAGTCGCGATTTCGACCGGCTCCGATTTCCCCTTCACCTGCACCCGGGCGACCGAGCGGGTGTGAAACTCTTCCCGCACCAGCTCGGTCGCGGTCGGTCCGAGGAGAATATCGACCGCGTAGGTCCTCGTTAGGCTTTCGAGACGTGAGGCGAGATTAACGGCGTCGCCGATCACAGTCGGGTCCGCTTTTTCCTGCGAACCGATGTTGCCCCCGAGAACGTCGCCCTGGTTGATCCCGATCCCGATCGCGAAGGGTGCGATCCCGCGCGCGTGCCAGTTCTGGTTGAGGGTCCCCAGCTCCCGCCGCATCGCGAGCGCGGCCCGCGCCGCCATCCGCGCATCCTCCGCCGGGCCGCGGCTTCGCACATTGCCCCACACCGCCATGACGGCGTCGCCGATGAATTTGTCGAGCGTGCCACCATTCGCGAAAACCGCCGTCGTCATCCGGCTGAGGTATTCGTTCAACTGCCTGACAAGTGCTTCGGGGTCGGCATGCTCGGTCAGGCTGGTGAACCCGACGATGTCGGAAAAGAGAACCGTGGCCGGGATGCGGACACCTTTCAGGCTGCTGTAAAAGCTCTCCGGATTATCGAGGATTTCCTTGACCAGATTTTTCGAGACGTAGCGTTCGAGGGTGCGGCGGGTGCGGAGTTTCTCGATTCGCTCCATGGCGTATTCGTAGCCTAACGAGAAGAGACCGCTGAGGAGGAAGACCGCCAGGACCGGCACGGTGAGGAGAAGGAGCCCGGTGCGATCGAAGGCGATGCGCACGATCGCGAAGTAAACCCGCGGTTACACCGACGAGGAGAAGAAAAGCCGTCAACGGTCGCCGATTGAAACCGATCACCGCCCAGGCGAGGAGGCCGGCCGCTCCGACCAGAATGTAATCGACCCAAAGCGGCGTCATGCGCAGGAACTGGTGGGCCATCGCCGCGGCCATCGCTTCGAGGTGAAGTTTGGGACCCGGCCGGTCCGGGCCGAGCGGAGTATCGACCACGTCGTGCAGAACCTGGGCCGATGCGCCCACGATCACGATCTTGTCCTTAAAGAAAGCGCCGTCCTGGTAGTTGGCGTGCCAAAATTTTGCGTCGAAAACCTGGTAGAGCGGCCGCGGCAAATAGGCGTCGTCGGCGCTGAAACGGAGGAGGTGGGCCATGTTATCGCGCGGGATGTCAGCAGCGTGGCCGATCTGGGCCAGGCCCCGGGCCGCCATCGAATAGAAAACCTCCGCGCTCGGGTGCGGCGGGAGGCCGGCCAGTTGTCGGTCGGTCAGGGTGTAGGGAATGGCGCGGGTCCGGAGATCGAGCGGGTCGGGGAAAAAGTTGACGTAACCGACCCGCGGATCCTCCATCTGGGGCGGAGGGATGAGGACGTCGTTAGGCACGATCGCCTGCATGGCGTTGGCGGCGTCGAAGTTCGCCGCCAGCACGACTTTGCCGCGGTAGCGATCGAGCGCGGCGTGAAAGGCCGGGTCGCCGTCGTTAGGCGGATTGAAGACGAGATCGAAAAGGACGAGCCGCGCGCCGGCTCCGAAAAGTCGGTCGAGGAGCAGGGCATAGACTTCGCGCGACCAGGGGAAAGCGCGCTCCGTCATGAGCTGAAGGGCGCGGTTGTTCTCCAGTTCGCCGGGCTCAAATGGCGGCAGTTGCAGGGTGCTCTGGTCGATCCCAAGAAAAACGAAATCGTCGCGCGTCGGCGTTTTGCGGCCCTGTTGCTGGAGGAAATCCTCAAACCGCTTCTCGCCCGACCAGACGGCGGAGACGAAAGGCAGATCGGGCGCAAAGTGCAGGGAGAGCACGAGCCCCGTCCAGAAAAGACAGATCGCGCCGATGATCAACAACCGATGCCGGCCGAGCCAATGCACCCGTCCATTCTAGGAGATGGCTCGATTCCGGCCAGTGCCAAATTGGCCGTGGCCGGGCGGCGAGAAAAACGGTTGTCATTCCCCGGCCTCTGCCTATTTTCCCAGCCCGGCGTTTCTAAAAAGGAACGCCCAGCGCACTGCCCACCTGATCCCGTCGCGGGATCGAATCAGCGAATGAGGTCGGGGAGCGCCTAACGAAAC
Organism: uncultured Verrucomicrobiae bacterium; assembly: GCA_963772915.1. Classification (GTDB taxonomy): domain Bacteria; phylum Verrucomicrobiota; class Verrucomicrobiia; order Chthoniobacterales; family UBA10450; genus Palsa-1392. Next base: position 187,562 of record CAVYZI010000004.1, on the reverse strand, counting down.
AACAATTCGCTGAACGAAGGAGTCCCGCCACCGCGGGAAACAACAACATGCCACGAGCCACCAATGCGCCCGCCAGCCGCGAGCGCCGCAAACGCGTCCTCAAATCCGCCAAGGGTTTCCGGGGCCGCCGATCGAAACTCTTCCGTTACGCGAAAGACGCGACGATGAAGGGCAAATACTGGGCCTACCGCGATCGCAAGACGCGCAAACGCAATTTCCGCATGCTCTGGGTGCAGCGGCTCAACGCCGCTGTCCGTGCCCAGGGACTCACCTACAGCCGTTTCGCCGAGGGGCTAAAGGCCGCCGGCATCGGGCTCGATCGCAAGATTCTCTCCGACCTCGCCATTACCGACGAGGTCGCGTTCAAGGGGATCGTCGAGCAGGTGAAAAGCGCGCTCGAGAAGAAGGCGGGCGAGGCGAAGAAGACGAAGGCGCGCGTAAACCTTGTCGCGTGCGCTGTCTCAGCGCACCATCCCGTTGTCCGCTGAGACAGCCCCGAACGCTTTCGGGGCTACAACAAATGATGCACCCGCTCGAAGAACTGCGCGAGGCGCCCTGGCCGAGATCACCGCGGCGCCTGACGAACCGGCGCTCGAGGCCGCGCGTGTCCGTTATCTCGGACGCAGCGGCAGCATCTCAGCCTGGGGCGAGCAGATGAAAACGCTCTCGAAAGAGGAGCGCCCGGTCGTCGGCAAGCTCCTCAACCAGGCGCGCACCGCGGTCACGACGGCAATCGAGGAAGCCGGCGAAAAATTGCGGGCCGCGCAGGAAAGCGGCGCCCTCGCCGGCCTCGACGTCTCGCTCCCGGGCACGCCTAACGAGATCGGCACGCTTCATCCGCTCACCCAGATGCTCGACCGCGCGATCAACATTTTTCGCCGGATGGGTTTCGCCCTCGCCGAAGGTCCCGATGTCGAGGACGAATGGCATTGCTTCGACGCGCTCAACACCGCGCCCGATCATCCGGCCCGGAACGAGCAGGACACCTTCTTTCTTCCCGACGGCCGGTTGCTCCGCACCCACACCTCGACGGTGCAGATCCGCACCATGGAATCCGCCCCGCCGCCGATTCGCGTCATCGCGCCCGGCGCCGCTTTTCGGCGCGACGAAGTCGACGCCACCCACAGCGCGCAGTTTCACCAGATCGAAGGGCTCTACGTCGACCAGCGGGTGAGCGTGGCCGATCTCAAGGGCACGCTCGAATATTTCCTGCGCGAATTGTTCGGGCCGGACACGGCGGTGCGTTTTCGGCCGCATTATTTTCCTTTCACGGAACCGAGTTTCGAGATCGATGTGAAATCGAAAGCGCTCAAGAGCGGCGAGAAATGGATCGAGGTTTGCGGCTGCGGAATGGTCCACCCGGCGGTCTACGAGGAAGTGAATCGCGCGCGGGGCGACAACGCTTACGATCCCGAAAAATGGACCGGGTTTGCCTTCGGTCTCGGGATGGATCGCCTCGCCATGATCTTGTTCGATATCCCCGATATCCGGCTCTTCGCGCAGAACGATCTGCGTTTTCTTGCGGCAATTCGCATGACGGCGGAGCGCTTCCCGCATCTGTCATGCCGCGCGGCGCCGGCTCGGGATGACAAGCATCGGAGGCGCGCGATGAAATTTTCTCTCAACTGGCTGCGCGAATTTGTCGAGTTGCCTGACGACGTCGAGCGAGCTGACCGAACTGCTCACTCTCGCGGGAGTCGAGATCGAAGGGATCGAAACGCGCGGCGCCAACTTCGAACACGTTGTCGTGGCGCAGATCACCGCCTCCGCCCCGCATCCCAATGCCGACCGACTGAGCGTCTGCCAGGTCGATGACGGCAGCGGACAAACGCGGCAAATCGTCTGCGGCGCGAAGAACTACAAAGTCGGCGACAAGGTCCCGCTCGCACAGCCAGGCGCCGTGCTCTGCGAACGACCTCAAGATCAAAGCGAGCAAACTCCGCGGGGTGGAATCGCAGGGCATGCTCTGCAGCGCGAAGGAACTCGGAATCGCGGAGGACGCGGCCGGGCTCCTCATCCTTTCGCCGGAAGCGAAAATCGGTGTGCCGATCAGCGAGCTTTTCCCTAACGACACCATCCTCGATGTCGAAATCACGCCCAACCGCTCCGATCTTCTGAGCCACTACGGGCTCGCCCGCGAAATCTCCGCCCTGACACGGAAGCCCCTGCGAAAACTGGAGATCGCCGCGCCGTCCACCATGCCGGGCGACAGTGTGCAGATCAGCGCGCCTAACGAGTGCCCATTCTATTCCGCGCGCCGGATCGAAAACATCAGGGTCGGTCCGAGCCCGGAATGGTTGCGGGTCAAAGTCGAAGCGGTCGGCCTGCGCGCAATCAACAACATCGTCGACATCACCAATTTCGTGATGCTCGAACTCGGGCAACCGCTGCACGCCTTCGATGCCGACAAATTGGAGGGCGGGATCAACGTCCGCCTCGCCGCGCCTGACGAGAAGTTCCTCGCCCTCGACGGCCGCACCTATCAGCTCACTCCGAAAAACATGCTCATCGCCGACGCCGCGCGCGGAGTCGCGATCGGCGGGGTGATGGGGGGCGAGGATACGGGCGTGACCGACACGACCCGCCATGTTCTGCTCGAAAGCGCCTGGTTTCAGCCTGCCAATATTCGCCGCACCGCCCGCGACCTGAATCTGCCGAGCGACGCCAGCTATCGGTTTGAGCGCGGGGTCGATCCCGCCATGGTTCTGTTGGCTTCGGAACGCGCGGCCCAATTGGTTCGCGAAATCGCGGGCGGGACACCGGCGGACGAAACGGTCGTGGCGGGAACATTGCCCGCGCCGCCGACCGGATTTTCGCTTCGTTATGCGCGTTGCGACGAGCTGATCGGCGCGCCGGTTGCGCCGGCGGAAGCGGATCGAATTCTGGAAGGGTTTGGACTGCAAAAGCTGGGCGCGACGAGCGAGCAATCAACCTGGGGCATTCCGAGCTACCGCGCCGATCTGCGGCGCGAAGTCGATCTGATCGAAGAGATCGTGCGCGTTTATGGCATTAGCCGGATCGAGGGGGCGGATCGGAGCCGTTTCACCCCGATCTCGGGCGCGGATCGGCGCTACGATTTCGAAATGAAAATCCGACAGCGTCTCGTGGCGCGCGGTTTTGCGGAAGCACGCACCTCCGCGCTGGTTGGCCGGCAAACGTTAGGCACGGGCTTTGCCCGGGCGGCGGTCGAGCTGCGCAATCCCTTGAGCGAAGATCACGTCGCGCTGCGCCCGAGCTTGATTCCCGGCCTGAGCGGCGCGCTGGAGCGCAACCTGCGGGCGGGCGCTAAGAGTGTGCGCCTCTTCGAAGTCGGCCGCGTTTTCCTTCCACCGCAAGGCGAGGAAATTCGGCGGCTCGCCCTCCTCCTCTGCGGCGCGGCCGAGGCGCAGCTCAACTGGCGGAGCGGTGCCGCGCGGCCACTCGATCTCTTTGATCTCAAAGGCGCGCTGGAGGCGATTGGTCTCGGCGAGGTAACGCTGGAGCGCGTGGAGCGACCGGAGTTCGCGCTCGCGACGGAAGTTTTTCTGGCCGGAAAACTGCGCGGTCTGGCCGGCCAGCTTCATTCTGCGACCTCGCCACGTCATCCGGTTTTCGTGGCGGAGATCGATTTGCCTAACGAAATCGAAGCGGCCGCCGGCCTGCGCAAATTTCGCGAATTGCAGCGTTTTCCCTCGATCAGCCGCGACATCGCGCTCCTCGCGCCGGAAGGGCTGCGACACGAAGAAATTCTGGCCACAATCAAAAGCGCGCGCGAACCGCTCCTCGCCACGGTGGAGTTGTTCGATCTCTTCGCCGGGAAGGGGGCGGAGAATCTCGGATCGGGCCGTAAATCGCTCGCGTATTCGTTGACATACCTCGACAAAAATCGGACACTGACTGCCGACGAAGTGAGTGCGGCCCACGACCGGATTCGCGAGCGATTAAAGAGCGAGTTGGAAGTGGAACTGCGCGAGTAGTTCTTTGAGAATTTCGAGAGTTGTTGCTTGAGAGTTGAAGGTTCAAAGACCTTCTCGTGTCTACTTTCAGCTCTCTACCAACAACTCTCCAGGCCCCGAGGTTTTCGGGGTGAAAAATTTACCCTGCGATGTTCGAGATTACAGGTGTGATTCCCGGACTGATATGTTAGCTAAAAGGGGGCCAGGTCGTTAGGGGAACATGGCATGCCTTAATTGGAAGTCAGACGCCTCGACGACAGTCACCCGCCCGTTACCAAGAGGGAACGGGACATCCACCTAAACGGCACCGGCGGGGTAATAATTTGGGAGCCCGGAGCGCGCCGATGCGCTTCGGGCTTTTTCGTTAGACAGAGAGAATGTTGTCCCCTGCGGCATCGGCCAAACCGTCAGGTGGAAGGCGGCTTCTTCTCGGCCGCGATTCTTTCCTGACGAACCGCTTCCAAGCGCGCGACCATTTCGAAATCCTTCGGCCGGCCCGCCGCGCGTTTGAGCAAGATCAGCTTGTTGAGTCCGACGCTGAGAAACTGAACTCCGAATGCCGTCCTGGTTTCCGCAAAAGGTCTGAGCTGCTCAAATGTCCCACCGCCGGGAACTTCTCCGAGCAGATCGACGTTTCCCATGCTGGTCTCAAAGGTGAAGTTCAGACCGTTTTGCAATGTTTGTTCGTCCAGGCGGAATGGCAGTCCAGGAGGAGCCTCCCGCAAGTAGGGCTTGAAGGGCGCGAGCGCCGCGACGATGCGCCGAAGATTGTCTGGCGAGCGGGCGTAGACGACATCGACATCGTCGGTTGTGACAATGACTCCCTCGGCGATGGCGGCGATTGCTCCCACCGCGATGAAATCGATCTTCGCTTCCGCCAGGGTGCGGAGGACGAGCGCGAAGTCGGTCTCCACGCTCATTTTCGCTTCTCTGCACAGGCGCGTGCCAAGGCATAAGCTCCCTGCACCAGGCGACGGAATCTCTCAAATCGATCTGGGACGGAGAGCCGCAGGGCCTGGCGAATCAAACCGCGATCCACGTCTTCCAAATAGATCTCGATCACCGGGTCCGGGACGAGGAGCGGGATCGCCTTCGCCTCGGCGAACCACGACGGATCGCTCCCCATGTCGATCCTACTTTTCTTTGTCGGCCAAGACGGCGGTTCCTCGCGCGCCCGCGAGGACTCTTGCGCGGCGCGGGCCTCGACTTCGCGCTGGAGCGCCTCGAGACGTTGTTCCGGCGTTAGCTTGAGCCGTTCGCGGATGGCGGCGCGATCGACCCGCTCCATGTAATATTCGATCACGGGATCGGGGCAAAGGAGCGGCCGTTTCACCGGATCGGGCTCGGGCGTGCTCATCGTTAATCAATCTAGAACGACGCGGGCTTTTGCGGAAACCGATTATTCGACAAGTCGGTTCGCTGCACGCAAAGTGGGCGCCAGCATGCGCGCGCTTCTCGCTCTCGAAGACGGTCGGATATTCGAGGGCGAATCGTTCGCGGCCGAGGGGACGGTGGTGGGCGAAATTTGTTTCAACACCTCCATGACCGGTTACCAGGAAGTCCTGACCGATCCTTCCTACCGCGGGCAGATCGTGGCCATGACCTATCCGCTGATCGGCAACTATGGGACGAACGCAGCCGACGCCGAGAGTCGCTCCCCGCACGTGCGCGGCTTTGTCATTGAGGAATTGAGCGAGGTGGCGAGCAACTGGCGCTCCGAGATCTCGCTCGATGAATATCTGTGTCGCTGGAAAATCCCGGGAGTGCAGGGGATCGACACCCGCGCCCTCACCCGCCACCTCCGCACCCTCGGCGCGATGAAGGCCTGCCTGACGACGGAGGAGATAACGCCGGAGGAAGCGGTCCGGCGCGCGGTCGAAGGCGAGGGGGTCATCGGGATGGATTATGTGCGCGAGGTCACGACGGCCGCGCCCTACCAATGGGATCCGGAGGACGCAGCGAGCGCTGCCTGGGCGACGGCGAGCAGCAAGAAGATTTCGCTCCCGCCCATTCGCCATCGCATCGTCGCCTATGACTACGGGATCAAGGAAAACATCCTGCGCCGGCTGCGCCAGAATGGGTTTGGGGTGACCGTCGTGCCTGCGACCACGACGGCGGAGGAGGTTTTGCAGATGCACCCAGAAGGCGTTTTCCTTTCCAACGGACCGGGCGATCCATCGGTGCTCGACTACGCGCATGAGGCGGTGCGCGGATTGATGGGACAGACGCCGATCTTCGGCATTTGCCTTGGCCATCAGGTGCTCGGGTTCGCTTACGGAGGGCGCACCTTCAAACTAAAGTTTGGCCATCGCGGCGGCAATCAGCCGGTTAAGGATCTGACCACCGGCAAAGTGGCGATCACTTCGCAGAACCACGGTTTCGCGGTCGACCCGGAATCTTTGCCTAACGACGTGGAAGTGACGCACGTTAATTTGAATGACGGCACGGTCGAGGGAATGCGACATCGCGAGCTGCCGATTTTTAGCGTGCAATATCATCCCGAGGCCGCGCCCGGGCCGCACGACGCCGGTTATTTCTTCGCGGAATTCGCCCGGCTGATCGAAGGCGATCGGTAGGGCGAGACTCCCGTCGAGCCGCGGAGAAAACTCCCGCAGCAAGATGGCCGCTCTCCTCCCTGGCTCGACGGAGTCTCACTCCACCAGGAGTGCAGGCCCTCTTTACGCGCCAGACGAGCGAATTGACCGCCGCGCACTTCGGGCGGACGGTTTGAGCATGTATTCAACCACCGATAGAATTCCGAACTTTATGAAGGCGGCGGTCGCGCTGACCTTTACGGCCGCGCTCGTCACCTCGCCGCTCGCCTTTGCCGCGGAGCCAGAGAAGAGCGACATGGGCTCGAAAGAGATCACCGGCGAGATCGTCGACATGATGTGCTACCTCGATCACAACGCAATGGGCGAGAAGCACCAGGCCTGCGCTGAGAAGTGCATCAAGAACGGCGGCCCGGTTGGGATCGTGAGCGACGGCAAAGCCTATCTCGTGGTCGGCGTGCACAAGCCGATCAACGACGAGCTCGCCTCGCTCGCCGCCAAGACCGTGACCCTCAAAGGCAAGCTGGTGAGCAACGGCGGCGTCTCGATGCTGGAGAACGCCGAGATCGTCAAAAAGTAGTTCGTTGCTCTGAGAAAGGCGCGCCTGCTCGGTTCATCCGGGCAGGCGCCTTTTTTTGCGCAGACAACGATCGAAGCCGCGTCTCGCTATTTCACATCTACTGGCACCGGGATAACCAATTTCCCGTCCTTCTCCGCGACGAAGCTTTCGCTTGTGCTCGTGGAGCTGCCGTTGGCGTCCTTGTGTTCGACCGAAATTTTCAGCTTCTTGATCGGCTTGAGCGGCAACTTCATCTTCATCCCGCCCGGTCCGTCCATCGTCTCTTCGGCCTTCTTTGTGTCTTCCGGCGTCAGCTCGACCAGCTCGATCTTCGAGATCTTGTCGCCGGCGCCGTTGGTCACCATCATTTTATAGAAGCCGAGGGCCATCGGGTTGGCCTTCTCCGTGTAGAGAAACGATTCGAGAGTCGCGGTATCCTTCGTCTCGTAGGCGGTTTTGTATTTGTCGGTAAACGCCTTTTCCTGCTCCGGTGGGCCCGCCAGTAGTGCGGTCGAGCAGAGAGAGGCGGCGAGCAGAAGGAGAGCGAGCGGCAGTTTTGTTTTCATATGGAGTTTTGGTTCCGCAAGCTCTTAGCAGGCCAACCGCGATGAGAGGAAGGAAATAAAAGGCGGCGCCGTGCGCCCGGACCGCGGCGAAGGGGAAAAATCCGTTGCTGGCCTGCCTTTCGCGCGCTAATTGCACGTCTGTCGAAGCGGCCCCGCGCATGAATATCCACGAATATCAGGCCAAAGAATTGCTCGAAAAATTCGGCGCCGCCACGACCCGCGGACGGGTCGCCGACACACCGGAAGAGGCGGAACAAATTGCGCGTGAACTCGGGACGAGCGAGCTGGTGGTAAAGGCGCAGGTGCATGCCGGCGGACGCGGAAAGGGGACGTTTCGCCAATGGTTTCAAGGGCGGCGTCCATCTCGTCAAATCACCCGCCGAAGCGCGCGATGTCGCCGGCAAAATGCTCGGCCAGACCCTCGTCACCCACCAGACCGGCCCGGCCGGCCGCCTTGTGAACAAGGTGCTGGTGGCGGAATCGGCCGACATCGAGCGCGAGATTTATTTTGCCATCCTCCTCGACCGCGCGACCGCGGCGCCGCTCGTCGTCGCGAGCACCGAAGGCGGGGTGGAAATCGAAACCGTCGCCGAGAAATCGCCGGAGAAAATCATGCGCGAGCCGGTCCATCCGCTCGCCGGTCTGCAGCCTTTCCAAACCCGCAAACTGGCGAAGCAACTCGGGTTCAAGTCCGATCAGATCAAACCGGCCGCCAAGCTTTTCAGCGCGCTCTATCGCACCTTCATCGAATCGGATTGCTCGATGGTGGAAGTGAATCCGCTCGTCGTGACGAAGAAAGGCGAAGTGCTGGCGCTCGACGCGAAATTCAACTTCGACGACAACGCGCTCTACCGGCATCCCGAGATCGCCGCCATGCGCGACACGGCGGAGGAAGATCCGCGAGAAGTCGAGGCCTCCAAGCACGGGCTCAACTACATCGGACTCGATGGCAACATCGCCTGCCTCGTCAACGGCGCCGGCCTCGCCATGGCGACGATGGACATCATCAAATTCTACGGCGGGAGCCCGGCCAACTTCCTCGATGTCGGCGGGAGCGCGACCGAGGAACAGGTGACCGAAGCATTCAAAATCCTCGTCGCCGACAAACGGGTCGAGGCGATCCTGGTCAACATCTTCGGCGGGATCGCGAAGTGCGACGTGATCGCGCAGGGGATCATCAGCGCGGCGAAAGCGATCCACCTTGCGGTGCCGCTCGTCGTCAGGCTGGAAGGCACGAATGTCGACGCGGGGAAAAAGTTGCTGGCCGAGTCCGGCCTCGCGGTCATCACGGCCGATGACCTGGCCGATGCCGCTGAGAAAGTAGTCAAAGCTGCGGAGGAAAGAAAATGATCAAAGATGTGGCCTTTGTTGCGATCGCAGTCTCCGACCCGGAGAGGGCGCGGAAGTTTTACCAGGAGACCCTCGAACTGAAACCGGGCATGAGCGCGATGGAAGGCGCCTGGGTCGAATACGAGATCGGCGGGACGACCATCGGCGTCGGCTGCCATCCCGACTGGAAGCCCTCGCGCGACGGTACCACGGTCGCCTTTGAAGTGGACGACATCGACGCCACGATCGCGAAACTGAAAGAGCGCGGCGTGACTTTCGAGATGGAAAAACTGGAGACGCCAGTCTGCTGGATGGCGCAATTCCGCGATCCGGACGGGAACAAGCTGCTCGTGCACAAACGGAAATGAATGACGAAGCACGAATGACGAAGGACGAAGGAATGGAGAATTACGAATCCCGAACCGCGGATCGCGCGCTCCTCGTCATTGAAGCTTGGTCAAAAGTTCGTCATTCGTCATTCGTCATTCGTCATTTCACGCATGTCTGTTCTCGTCGATAAAAACACCCGCCTCTGCGTCCAGGGCATCACCGGCAGCGCCGGCGGATTTCATGCCAGGCAGTGCATGGAATACGGCACCAAGGTTGTCGCTGGTGTCACGCCCGGAAAAGGCGGGCAAATGTTTGAAGGCAAAGTGCCGGTCTTCGACACCGTCTGGGAAGCGCGTCAGGCAACCGGTTGCAACGCCTCGGTCATTTTCGTTCCGGCGGCGGGCGCGGCGGATGGAATTCTGGAAGCAGTCGATGCCGGCGTGGAACTGGTCATCTGCATCACCGAAGGCATCCCGGTCATCGACATGATGCGGGTAAAGGCAGAGATGGCCGGGAAAAAATCGCGCCTCATCGGACCGAACTGCCCCGGCATCATCACGCCGGGCGAATGCAAGATCGGCATCATGCCTGGTTACATTCATAAGCCGGGTGGCGTCGGAGTCATCTCACGCAGCGGCACCCTCACTTACGAGGCGGTCTGGCAACTGACTGCGCGCGGCTACGGTCAATCGACCTGCATCGGCATCGGCGGCGATCCAATCAACGGCATGTCGCACCTCGATGCGGTCAAACTTTTCAACGACGACCCGAAAACCGACGCCATTATCCTGATCGGCGAAATCGGTGGCTCCGCCGAAGAGGAAGCCGCCGCTTGGATCAAAGAGAACTGCCAGAAACCGGTCGCCGCTTTCATCGCCGGCGCGACCGCTCCGCCGGGAAGGCGGATGGGGCACGCCGGGGCGATCGTTTCGGGCGGCAAGGGAACGGCGGCCGGCAAAATCGAAGCGCTCAAAGCCGCCGGGATCGCCGTCGCCGATACTCCCGCCACCATGGCGGACACCTTGATTGCTTCCATAAAAGAGAGGAAATAGACCAATGACCGTTATCGCCAAAGGACTCGAAGGAATCATCGCCAACAGCACTCGCCTCAGCGACGTGGTCGGTGACAAGGGCCAGCTGAGCTACTGCGGCTACGATATCAACGAGTTGGCCGGCAAAGTGAGTTTCAAGGAAGTCGTTTATCTCCTCTGGAAGGGGAAACTGCCGAATCGCCGGGAGGTCGGTGAGTTCACGAAACAACTGCGCGTCGAGCGGGAGCTGCCCGGCCCCGTGATCGACTTCATCAAGAGCGCGCCCAAAACCGCCGGCCCGATGGACGTGATGCGCACGGCCGTCTCCATGCTCGGGCTCTACGATCCGGAGATGGACAAGGAAGCAACGCGCGAGATCAACGAGCGCCGCGCTCGCAGCATCACGGCCAAGATCGGGATCATCGCCGCCTACTTTCACCGCGCGCGCAATGGTAAATCGCTCCCGCCAGTCCGCGACGATCTGACCGAGGCGGAACATTTTCTTTATCTGATCAACGGTGAGCCGCAGCCGCAGGAGGCTTGCGACACGCTCGATGTCGCCTTTGTCCTGCACGCCGACCACGGCATGAACGCCTCCACCTTCAGTGCCCGGGTCACGATCGCGACCCTGAGCGATTTCTACTCCGCCATCACCTCGGCCATTGGCACCCTGAAAGGTCCGCTCCACGGCGGAGCGAACGAAGGCGTCATCCACATGCTGGAGGAAATCGGGAGCCTGGACAAAGTCGACGCCTACATCGACGAGCAACTGGCCCATAAGAAAAAAATCATGGGCATCGGCCATCGCGTTTACAAGACGCTCGACCCGCGCGCGCCCCATCTGCAGCGCATGGCGACCAAACTGAGCGCGAAACTCGGCGATCCGAAGTGGATCAACATGTCGGAGCGGATCGCGAAGTTGATGAAGGAAAAGAAAAACCTGAACGCGAACGTCGATTTCTATTCCGCGACGGTTTACTATTCGTTAGGCATCCCGACCGACCTGTTCACGCCGGTCTTCGCGATCGCGCGCTGCGCCGGCTGGTGCGCCCAGGTGCTCGAACAGCTCGAGGACAACCGGCTCTATCGCCCGCTGAGCGAATACATCGGCGAACCGGTCGGCAAAAAAGTCGTGCCGATCGACGAGCGACCGTAACGCACGCTGCCCCTGTAGCCGGAATCGTTGATCCCGGCCTCGTTGGTGGAGCGAGACTCTGTCGAGCTGGGATTGCGGGCCATTCGTGCGAGCCGGGGCCACCCTCAGGCTCGACGGAGTCTCGCCCCACCATAGGAGACGACGCATCGCTCTATGGCGGAAACGCTCCTCGTTCGCTGCGAAAGCGGATGCTACAAAGAAAAGGTCCGCGCCACATGAAGACGACTGAAGTTAAGAATCTCGGTCCCACCCACGAAAAATCCGCGCCGTGGCGGCAATGGGGCTCGGATCTGGAACCGCAGGCCGTGCAACAGATGGCGAACGCCTGCGCCCTCCCGGTCGCGGTGGCCGGCGCCCTCATGCCGGATGCGCATGTCGGTTATGGCTTACCGATTGGCGGCGTCCTCGCGACTGAGAACGCGGTCATTCCCTACGCCGTTGGAGTGGACATCGCCTGCCGGATGCGGCTCTCGGTTTTCGATTGGAAACCGAACATCATCGCCGGGCAAAAAGATCGGTTTGCCAATATCATCGAACGCGAAACGCGCTTCGGCGTCGGCTGCGTCTTCCAAAAGCGGCGCGAGCATGAAGTGATGGAGGAGGATTGGAACGTCTCGCCGGTGACGAAGCGGGTGCGCGACAAAGCCTGGGCCCAGCTCGGGACGAGCGGGAGCGGCAATCATTTCGTCGAGTTCGGCGTTTTCACCGCCAGCGACGACTCGTTAGGCATTCCACCCGGCGAGTATCTCGCCCTCCTCACTCACAGCGGCTCACGCGGGGCGGGCGCGCAGGTCTGCCAGCATTACAGCCGGCTGGCGATGGACCGGCACCCGGAGTTGCCGAAGGAACTGAAACATCTCGCCTGGCTCACGCTCGAGGATGAAGCCGGCCAGGAATATTGGGCGGCGATGAACCTGATGGGCCATTACGCCGCGGCCAATCACGCCCTCATCCACCAGCACATCGCGCGTTCGTTAGGCGAGAAGGCGCTCGTGGCGATCGAAAACCATCACAACTTTGCCTGGAAAGAGCGCCACCTCGTCGATGGCGGGAACGGGAAGTGATCGTGCATCGCAAAGGCGCCACGCCCGCGGGGGCCGGCGTCCTCGGCATCATTCCCGGCTCGATGGCATCACCGGGTTTTGTCGTCCGTGGGAAAGGCCAGCTCGAGTCGCTCCACAGCGCATCGCACGGAGCGGGTCGGGTGATGAGCCGGACCAAAGCGCTGCAATCCTTCACCTGGAGCGCGGTGAGGAAACTCCTCGCCGAGCGCGAGGTTACCCTGCTTTCCGCCGGCCTCGATGAAGTCCCCGGGGTTTACAAAGACATCGCCGCCGTCATGGCCGCGCAGGCCGATCTGGTCGACGTCCTCGGCCGCTTCGATCCCAGGCTGGTCAAGATGTGCCCGGCGGGAGAACGCGCGGAAGACTAGTTGTAGCCGGGATCGCTGATCCCGGCCTCCCGGTGGAGCGAGACTCTGTCGAGCTGGGGTCGCGGGTCGGTCGGGGCTAGCCAGGCCAACCCTCCGGCTCGACGGAGTCTCGCCCCACCAGGGAGGCGAAGCGGTTGCATTGCGACCCTCTGCTTCACCGCGTATCTGTTTCGTCCGAATGAGCGTCGGGACAAAACCATGGGGAGAAGGGACGCTGGCGCTCCTGCGTCCGGGGCCCTTTCGCCGTTACATCATCGGCACTTCCATTTCCGATACCGGCACCTGGATGCAGATCATGGCCCAGGGCTGGATCATGAGCACCCTGAGCGACAAGGCGGTCATGCTCGGGATGGTCAATTTCGCCGCTGGTCTGCCGATGATTTTTCTCACCATGTTTGGCGGCTCGGCGGCCGATCGCTTCGACAAGCGCAGGATTCTGGTCTGGACTCAGGTGGTGCAGATCGCCCTCGCGCTTGTGCTTGGGTTCCTCATCTGGTCTGGGCGCATCCAGATCTGGCACATCATCGCGGTCGCGGGATTGTTAGGCATCGCTTTCGCTTTCGAACATCCGGCGCTCTCCGCCCTCGTGCCGGAACTGGTCAAGCGGGAGGAGATCGCCGGTGCGGTCGCGCTCGACCGGGCGGTTTTCCATTGCGCGCGCCTCGTCGGCCCTTCGGTCGGGGGAATCATTGTCGGACTGTGGGGCGCGGCGATGGCGTTTTTCACCAACGCGATCACTTTTGTCGCGCTCATCGTGGCGCTTCTCTCCCTTCCGCCGCGGGCGATCGGGAGCGAGGAGGAAGAAGAACAGCGGGCCAGTGGGATCAAGGATGGGTTCCGCTATGTGCGGGCCGACAAACCCAGCCTCGCGATGGTCGGCATGATCGCGACCATGACGATTTTTATTTTCCCGACCGTCTCGGTCATGATGCCGCTTTACGTGCGTGACGTCTTGCATTTCGGGCCGGATCGCCTCGGATATTTGATGGCGTTTTCCGCGGTCGGCTCGGTCTTCGGCGCGATCACTTTGGTTTCGATTCCGCGACCCCGCCGCTGGGCCGGGATGACGGTGTGCGTGGTGGCAGTGACGTTCGCTGTCTTTGCCCTCAGCCGGGTCCACGCGTTCTTCTTTGCCGCGCTCGCGCTCGTCATGATTTCGTTCGGGTTATCCCTCATCTTTGGCCTCTCCAACACCATCGTGCAGGAACGGGCGCCTTCTCATCTGCGCGGTCGCGTCTCGGCCGTGATGGGCCTGAGTTTCTTTGGCCTCATGCCGGTGGCCGGCCTCGGTGTGACCAGTCTGGCGGACGCGATCGGGATGCGGACCGCCCTGGCGGCCTCCGCGATCGGTTATGGAGTGACCGCCCTTTTCGTCCTGAGCCGGATCGGCCGGAGATTAAACGAAACGCCGGCTGCGCTGACCAGCTCGCCCGCGTCGGAAGCGGTTGCAGTTTCCTAAGAATTCGTTAGGCAAACGGATGCTCGCTTTCTCCACCTGCTGGAATTCCAGCCGCCATACCACGGGCGAAGGGATGTTGCGCGAGATCAGAAACAAGCTCGGCTTTGAGCTCATCGAGCTCGGGCACGGCATTCGCATCTCGCTCATGCCGGGCGTGCAGAAGATGTTCGATGCCGGTGAAGTGCGCTTCAGCAGCCTGCACAATTTCTGTCCGCTCCCCGTGGAGGTGATGGGGGCGTCACCGGATTGCTACACCTTCTCGAGCAGCTCGGCCCGGGAACGGCAGCGCGCGGTCAGGCAAACGCTGCAGACGATTGATTTTGCCGAGCGGCTCGGCGCGCCCTTCGTTGTCCTCCATTTGGGGAAGGTGCCGATGAAGCCGGTGACCGAGCCGTTGATCGCCCTCGCCAAGGCGGGCGAGATGTATTCCCGCGAATACGTGCGAAGAAAGGTCGACGCGGTCGCGAAACGCGAGGAAGCTGCGCCCTCTTATCTCGCCAACGTGAAAGAATGCCTCCAGCCGATCATCGAACACGCCGCCGCAAAGAAGATCCGGCTCGGGATCGAAGGCCGGCGCGGCTACGAGGAAATCCCGAGCGAGCGCGAAATCCCGCCCTTGCTCGACGAATTGGACTCGCCCCAGGTCGGTTACTGGCACGACATCGGCCATCTCCAGATCAAGGAAAACCTCGGCTTCGTCGATCACGCGGAATGGTTGCGCGCGATCGGTCCGCGCACCCTGGGCTGTCACGTCCAGGATTGCATCTGGCCGTCGCAGGATCATCAGCCGCCTTTTGCGGGCGACGCGAAGTTGGACAAACTCATCCCGCTCCTCCCGCCGGAATGTCTTTTCGTCTGGGAAATGAGCCCGCGTAAAACGGTCGAGGAAATCAAGCGCTCGATCACGACGTGGAAGGAGCATTTCGGCGCATGAAGAAGATTCTCGCCGGTGCTTTTCAGATCGCGGTCACGGTCGCGGTCCTCGTCTGGGTTTTTCACGATCCGCAGAAACGCGCCCAGATGGGAGTGGCCCTGCGGACGGCGGATTATCGTTGGATCGTCGCCGCGCTCTTCGCGTATTTCGTGGTCGAATTCGCGGCCGGGGTGCGCTGGCACATCTTGCTCAAGGTGCAGCGGATTCATCTCAGCATCCCGCGGGTCTCGGGGCTTTTCTTGATTGGGATGTTTTATAACCAGTTTCTGCCCGGCGGGACCGGCGGCGACATCATGAAGAGCTATCTCCTGCTCAAGGAAACGCCGGGGAAAGCGACCGGCGCGCTCCTCGCGGTCGTCTTCGATCGCATGGTCGGGACTCGTCGCCCTCATCACCATCACCGGCACCTTGATTGGGCTGCGTTATCATTGGCTGACGCAGTTGACCGAAACGCGCCATCTCGTCTGGCTCCTGCTCGCGGTGCTGGGGAGCGCGGTGCTGATGTTGCTCACCTCGTTTGTGGTCAGCGGCGCGAATCTGGCGCATAAATTGCCGGTGCGATTTCCGGGGCGGGAGCGGCTGATCGAGCTTTCGGCGGCTTATCATCTCTACGCGCATCACTGGCGCGCTACCCTGGCGGCCTTCGGCACTTCGCTCGTCGCGCATCTCTCGACCTTCGCGACCTTCCTCTGTGTGGCCTACGCCTTCCGGGCCAAGGTGGCGGTGATCGATTTTTTCGCCATCATGCCGATCGAACGCACGATCTCGTCGTTACCGATTAGTTTCGCCGGGGTCGGGCTGCGCGAGAAAATTTTCCAGATCATGCTCCACGGGCTTTGCGGAGTGCCGGAAGCCGTTGCGGTCCTCATCGGCTCGATGAGTTTTCTCGTCATGCTGGCCTGCTGCGCGCCGGGTGGGATCGTTTATTTCTTCTACAAACCGAGCGGCCAGGCCGGTCACGTGAAGCTGAGCGAGATGCGCAAGGAAGTGGCGACCCTCGAGCATGAAATCGCGGAAAACGAATAAGACCCGCAATCTCGGCAGGAAAGCAGGCTCCGCAGGGCCGGTGGGGCGAGACCCCGTCGAGCCTGAGTATGCGCCCGGCTTACAGAAGCGACGTCTTCCCCCCGGCTCGACGGAGTCTCGCCCCACCGACGCCGGCACGGCTAAACGCAGGCGGTCGCGACCCTTTGTCGCCGCGACCTTCGCCATGACGGTCGATGGCAAAATCACGACGCGCGCTTTTTCCCCGGTCGATTTCACGTCGCGCGAAGACAAGCTGCACCTTCTGCGCCAGCGATCGTTAGGCGACGCCGTCCTCATCGGGCGCAGCACGCTCTCACATGACAACGTCCGCCTCGGTTTGCCCGATCCGAAAATGCGGGCCGAGCGCGAGGCGCGCGGGCAGGCCCCTTACCCGCTGCGCGTGATCGTCTCCAACGAAGGCCGGATCGATCCCGCGCTGAAAATTTTCCAGACCGATATCTCGCGCATCGTCATCTTCTCGACCACGCGGATGCCGCGGAAATATCAGATGGCGTTGCGCGAAAAAGCGACTCTCCGCCTGAGCGACTCCCGCTCGGTCGACCTTTCGCGCCTGCTCGAAGTGTTGCGCCGCGAATACAGCGTGCGTCGGGTCGCCTGCGAAGGCGGGGCGGAGTTATTTCGCGGGCTCCTCGAGTTGCAGCTCGTCGACCAGCTCAATCTCACGATCGCGCCCTGGATCTTCGGCGGAAAAGATGCGCCTACCCTTACCGGACGCGGGACCGCGTTTCTGCCCGCCAGTGTGCGCTGTTCGTTAGGCGAGATGCGGGTCGTGGGCGACGAATGTTTCGCGCAATACCGGCTTAGATATCCCGTCGCGCGGTAACTGGAGGGACGGGCGCAGTCCCGTCCGAGTTTCTAATATCAAACACGGACGGCACGGCGACCGTCCCTCCAGCCTGCCGCTTTACTTCGCGGGCCGCGGCCGCCGCACCAGTTCGCCGCTGCAGTTTGGGCAGACATTTGCCAGCTCGCGCGTGCACTCCGGGCAGAAGGTGCATTCGAAGCTGCAGATGTAGGCTTCGTCCGCGGGCGCGAGCGGCTTTTCGCATCTTTCACATTTGTTACGAATTTCCAGGGCCATCCTCTCGTCCATTCATTGCGCGGCGGGATTCACCGCTTATCCTGTCGCTCCTTTTTTCACCCAATTCATGCAGACCGGCAACTCCATCATCATGCAGGCTCCGCGCGAAGCGATCTTCGAGACCGCGGCCGATCTCGCGAGCTGGCCGCGCATCCTGCCGCACTACCGCTCCATTCGTTTCCTCGAGCGCAACGCCCAACGCAGCATCGTCCAAATGGCCGCCCTGCGCTCTGGGATTCCGATTTCCTGGACCTCGGAGTTCGTGGTCGATCGCGAGCGGATGGAACTGCGCTTTCTCCATCTGAAAAAATTCACCCGCGGGATGAAGGTGGTCTGGACCTTCAAGGAAACGCCCCTCGGTGTCCTGGTCGAGATCACGCATGCGCTGCGCTTCCGGGTCCCGGCCCTCGCGCCGCTCGCCGAGCCGATCATTGGCGGCTTCTTCATTCATCACGTCGCCAACCAGACGTTGCGCTGCATGAAAGAGCACGTGGAAGGAAAATCCGAAATCCGAATGTCGAAATCCGAAGCAATTTTCCAATGACGAAATTTAGAAATCTAAAACAGCAACGCGCGAGAGCTCCGTTTCGGATTTCGAATTTCAAATTTGTTTCGATATTCGACCTTCGGATTTCGACATTGTCTTCATGAGGCGCGCAGTCATCACCGGCCTCGGTCCGATCACTTCCGTCGGCATCGGGCGAGAGGATTTTTGGAATGGTTTGCGCGCGGAAAAAAGTGGCATCCGCCGGGTGGAAAGCTTCGACAGCTCGATCTTCAACGCCCATTGCGCGGCGGAGATTCCCGCCTGGACGCCCGAGGAATATTTTCCGCCCCATCGGCTGAAGCGGCTCGATCGTTATGCGCAATTTGCCGTCGGCTCGGCCAAGCTCGCGCTCGCCGATGCCGGGATCGAATGGTCGCGCGAGAATCCGCAGCATCGCATCGGGGTCAGTTTCGGCACCGCGCTCGGCGGCATCGCCAACGCCGAATCCGAGCACGCGCATTTCTTGAAGAAAGGCAGCCGGGGCGTGAACCAGACGCTCGCCTTGCAGGTCTTCGGCGGCTCCGCCCACACCAACATCGCGATCGAGTTCGGTTTCCGCGGCGCGGGCACGACGAACTCGAACAGTTGCGCCAGCGGCACGATCGCAGTCGGCGAAGCGCTCCGCTATATCCGGGATGATTTTGCCGATGTGATCGTGGCGGGCGGCGCCGAATCGCCCCTCAGCCAGCTCACCTTTGGCGCCTTCGCTTTCATCAAAACCATGAGCCAGCAGGACCCGGCCTGCGCCTGTCGTCCGTTCGACCGATTGCGCGACGGCTTTGTCATGGGCGAGGGGGCGACCTCGCTCATCATCGAAGAGCTGGAGCACGCGCGGGCGCGCGGGGCGCACATTTACGCGGAGGTGCTCGGCTATAGCCTGAACAACGACGCCTATCACATGACCTCGCCCCTCCCGAGCGGCGAAGCGTGCATCCGCGCCATGCGCGAGACCCTGGCCGACGCCGGGCTCGCCCCGGAGCAGATCGATTACATCAACGCCCACGCCAGTTCGACCCAGCTCAACGACAGCACCGAGACGATGTCGATCAAGGAAGTGTTTGGCGCCCACGCCGCCAGGATTCCGGTCAGCGGGACAAAGCCCTACACCGGCCATCCGTTAGGCGCGACCGGCGCGATCGAGGCCGCAATCTGCGCCCTCACGATCGATCGCGGCTGGGTGCCGCCGACTTTGAATTGGGAAAATCCCGATCCAGCCTGCGACCTCGATGTCGTCCCGCAACGCGGGCGAGAGTTGCGGGTCGATCATGTCCTGAGCAACTCGTTCGGCTTCGGCGGGATCAACGCCTGCATCGTCCTCGGGCGCGTCCCGGTCTGATCATTGACGCCGCCCCCACGCACTCCTAACATGCGCGCGTGCAAGTTGAGTTGGAGCAGCTCCTCATTCTGCAGGATCGCGCTCAGAAAATTCACCAGGTCGAAGCCGAACTGAGAAATCTCCCCCTCGAACGAAAATCCCTCGACGCCCAGGTGGTCGCCGCCTCCGCCAGTCTCGAGGCGGTCAAAGACAAAGCGCGCCATGTCGAGATGGAAAAGAAGAAGCTCGAGCTCGATGTCGGGACGCGGAACGAAAGCATCGCCCGCCTTAGGACGCAGCAGTACGAGACGCGCAAGAACGACGAGTTCTCCGCCATGGGGCGCGAGATCGAGCGTTACCAGAAGGAGATCAGCGGGCTGGAAGACCAGGAGCTGGAGTTGATGGAGCAGGCCGATGTGCTCAAAGCCAAGATCGCGACCGAAGAAAAGCAGACCGCGGCGGCGAAGGATTCGATCGCGAAACAGGTTTCGGACCTGGAGAGCAAGCAGGCGACGCTGGGCACGCGGCTCGAAGAGCTGAAGAAGGAACGAGAAGATCTGGCGGCGAAAGTGGATGAAGACCTGCTCGATCTTTTCAACCGCTTGTTCGCGAGCAAAGGCGATGCGGCGGTCGTCGCGCTGGAGCACGATGTCTGCACCGGTTGCCACATGAAAGTGACGACCGCGACTTCCGTGCGGGTGAAAGGCGGGCGCGAGATCGTAAGCTGCGAGCAGTGCGGCCGGATTTTGTACGCCGAGGCTTAGGTCCGATTCGTCTTATTTGTCCGATAGGACGATTAGGACCAATAATCAGACGTTGAAGCGGAACTCGACCACGTCGCCGTCTTTGACGACGTATTCCTTGCCTTCGATCCGGAGTTTGCCGGCTTCGCGGGCTTTGGCGAACGAGCCTAACGACACCAGATCGTCAAAGTGGACCGTCTCGGCCGCGATGAAGCCGCGCTCGAAATCGCTGTGGATCACGCCCGCCGCGGCCGGCGCCTTGGCGCCTTCGTGGATTGTCCAGGCACGGGTTTCTTTTTCCCCGGTCGTGAGGTAGGTGCGCAGACCGAGGAGGTGGTAGACGGCGCGGATGAGCGCGCCGACGCCGCTTTCCCTGACCCCGAGATCGCGCAGGTATTCTGCCGCCTCGGCTTCGGGCAGGTCGATCAGTTCGCTCTCGATTTGGGCGCTGATGACGACCGCTTCGGTCGCGAAATGATGGCGGGCGTATTCTTCGACGGCGCGAACGTGGGCGGCGGCGGGGCCGGGATCAGCGGTCCCCGCGACAACGGCCGCCAGATCCTCTTCGGCGACGTTGCAGGCGAAGAGGGTCGGTTTCGACGTGAGGAGGAAGAAGTCGCGGGCGACCGCTTTTTCCTCGTCGGATAGCTCGAGCGTGATCGCCGGTTTGCCGGAATCCAGATGCGGCAGGAGTTTTTCGATCACGGCCGTTTCGGCTTTGGCCGTTTTTGATCCGGCACGCACTTCCTTTTGCAGGCGGTCGCGTCGTTTTTGCAGGGAAGCGAGATCGGCCAGGATGAGCTCGGTGTTGATGACCTCGATGTCGCGCACCGGGTCGATCGTGCCGCTGACGTGGTGAATGTCGCCGCTCTCGAAACAGCGCACGACCTGCACGATCGCGTTTACTTCGCGGATGTGGCTGAGGAACTGATTGCCGAGTCCTTCCCCCGCGCTCGCCCCTTTCACCAGCCCGGCGATGTCGACGAACTCGATCGCGGCCGGGATGATTTTTTGCGAATGGGAAAGTTTCGAAAGGACTTCGAGCCGCGGGTCGGGTACGGTCACGACGCCGAGATTCGGATCGATCGTGCAGAATGGATAATTGGCCGCCTGCGCCTTGCGGGTGCGCGTGACGGCATTGAAAAGAGTCGATTTGCCAACGTTAGGCAAACCCACGATCCCGGCGCTCAACATAGGCGCGGAGGTTACGGCGGGAGGGCCCGCGCCGCAATCGGTGTTGGTGCGGCGCTAGCCAGCCATGGCGGGCTGGCGCTGGAGATGGTTGGCAACCGTCGCGGCGAGGCGATCAGGCAGGTAAGGCTTGGCGAGGAAGCCGTGCTGGGTTTCCTGCTCGAAGTCGGCCCCGAGCAGTTCCGGGCTGTAACCGCTGGTGAAGATCACTTTCAGGTCGGGCTTCTCCAAAATGAGCTTTTGCGCGAGTTGCCGGCCGGAGATGGAGTCCGGCATCACGACATCGGTCAGCAGGAGATCGATCTCATCCTTATGGGTCGCCCAGACCTCGAGTGCCTCGCGGCCGTCGGCGGCGGTCAGAACGCGGTAATCAAGAATGCCGAGGGCATCGGCGACAAATTCGCGCAGCATTTCCTCATCCTCGACCACGAGAATGGTCACGCCGGACGGATTTTCGGGCTCTGCGCTCTTCGTTTCGGTTTCGACCGGCGCCGGGGCAGCCCCTTCGACGCTGAGCGGGAAGTAAGTGCGAAAAGTGCTGCCCACTCTCTCCGTGCTTTCGACTTCAATCCAGCCTTCGTGCTGCTTGAGCACGCCGTAAACCGTGGCCAGACCCATGCCGGTTCCCTTGCCGGTTTCCTTGGTGGTAAAGAACGGCTCGAAAATGCGTTCCATCGTCGCGGGGCTCATCCCGTGACCCGTGTCGTGGATCGCGAGGCAAACGTAGTCGCCCGGTTGCGCATCGGCGTGTTTGGTCCGGTGCGCGGGGTCGATCGTCACGGGCGACGCGGTCAGGGTAATTTTTCCGCCGTCGGGCATCGCGTCGCGGGAGTTGAGAACGAGGTTCATGATGACCTGGTCGACGTTACTCGAGTCGGCAAAGACCGGCGGCAATTCCGGCGCAAGCTGCAAGTCGATCGCGATGTGTTCGCCGATGACCCGGCGGAGCATGGCGACGGTTTGCTGGACCACATCGTCGAGGGCGAGCGGCCGGCGCTGGATGACCTGTTTGCGGCTGTAGGCCAGGAGCTGGCGGGTGAGGGCGGTGGCGCGTTGCGCAGCGTGGATGACCTGTTGGAGCGAGGCGCTGATCTTTTCGTCGAGCCCGGGGTTGCGCAATTGGAGCGAAGTGTTGCCGAGAATGACGGTGAGGATGTTGTTGAAATCGTGCGCGACGCCGGCGGCGAGGCGGCCGACGGCTTCCATTTTTTGCGATTGACGAAGCTCGTTTTCGAGGCGCATCCGCTCGGTGATGTCCTGGAGAATGAGTAGATAATAGGGCGCATTGCCGAGCTCGAGGTTCTCGGCTGCGACCACGACTTCGCGAATCTCGCCGGCGCAAGTGCGGATGGTGGCGGGGAAATTGCTCACCGCATGCCGGGCGGTGAGCTCGCGGGCGAGTTCGGCCGCGGTCTGCTCGTCGGCCCAGAGTTGTTTGGTGGCGGCGAAAGCGTTTTCTGAGTTGGCGCCGAGTAGTTCGAGAAAACAGCGGTTCGTATCGAGAAAACCGCCGCCATCAATCCGCTGGATGGCCATCGGGATGGGGCTGCCATGAAAGGCTTTGGAGAAACGCTCTTCGGAGCAGCGCAGGAGCTCTTCGGCGAGTGCGTGCTCGGCCACTTCTCCCGCCAGTTCTTCATTGGCGTGGCGCAACTCCGCGGTGCGCTGGGCAACGAGCGCGTCCAGTTCCGCCATCTGACGTTTGGCAATTTGCGTGAGCTGCCATTTTTTCGCGAGGGCGTGGGCCATCTGCAGCACCTCGACGTTGTCGAATGGCTTTTTCAAGACGAGGACGTGATCGGTATTGCCGACAGCCTTCGCGATCTCGTCCCAGGAGTAATCGGAGTAGGCGGTGCAAATGACGATCTGGAGATCGGGCAATTCCTTCCAGATGCGTCCGATGGTCTCGATCCCATCCCAGCCCGGCGGCATGCGCACATCGACGAAGGCAACTGCGTAGGGGGTGCCGGCCGCGACGGCGGCGCGCACTTTGTCGAGGCCCTCGTGGCCTTGGAAAGCGGAGTCGATTTGGAAACTCAGGCCGGGCGAGGCTTCGGGCTCATCGCCGAAGAGCGTTGCTTCGTCGGCGTCTAATTCGTCGGCCAGCCTGGCATCGACCGGGCCGAGGATCTTGCGAAAATCTTCGTGGATCGCCGGGTTATCGTCGATGATGAGGATGCGACGGTTTTCGGGTTCGGGGTTACCGGATGCTGTGTTCATGATCGTAAAGTGTTGGGCGGGGCGACCGGGAGCTTGAGGGTGAAGGTGGCCCCCCGCCGAACCCCGAGGCTCACGACGGAAAGCGAACCACCCATGGAACGCGCGGCCAGCGCTCCGCTGTGCAGTCCGAAGCCGTGCCCGTCGGGGCGGGTGGTAAAGCCGTGGGCGAAAATGCGGGTCAGGTTCTCTGGAGAAATGCCGATGCCATTATCGGCGACCACAACGCATACCTGGTCGGCATCAGCAGCGGAAATGGAAATCGTGATTCGTTTGTCGAGTCGCTCGACATCGTCGAGGGCGTATTTGGCGTTGCGAATGAGATTGATGAGAATCTGCAAGACCTTGTGCCGATCGACCCGCACAAGGGGGACCTCGCTGAAACGCTTTTGCACGACGACGCCGTGGCGCTCGAAAGCGCCCGTGTTCATCGCGATCGCGTCCTCGACCAGGCGCTCGACCGGCAAATCTTCGATCGCGCCGCTGACCCTGGCGTAGCTCTGCTGCATGGCCACGACTTCCTTGATGTGCTCGATGTTGCGCCCGAGCTGATCGACTTCCTGGAGCAACTCGGCATTTTCTTCGACGAGGAATTCACCGAGCCGGGCGAGATAACCCGGGAGCTTTTTGCCGTTCTCGTCGTGGGTGAGGTAATCGGCCAGATCGCCGTTGCGCCCGGTGAGGAGGGCGGCCGCTTTGCTCAGCTTCGCCACTCTGGAACGGCGGAGCTTTTCCACCACCAGGCTGGCGGAAACATTCACGCTATTGAGGACGTTGCCGACGTTGTGCAGAACGCCGGTGGCGACTTCGGCCATGCCGGCGAGCCGCGATGTTTCGACCAGACGCTGCTGCGAAACGCGGAGGGCTTCATCCACCCGGCGGCGCTCCGCCATGTCCCGCATCACGGTCGAGAAATAGCAGACCTCGCCATCGGGATTTTTGTGGGCGATGAGGACCTGCGAGACATTAATCTCCTGGCCGATTCGATTGATGATCGCCGTTTCGGCCGACCAGGAACCTTTTTCGACCGCGGCCGGCATGCCTTCCTCGGCAATCAGCCTGGCGGCGGCTTCGGGATGAAAATCGAGCAATTTTTTCTGGCTGAGATCTTCGTCCTCGCCCAGGTCCAACATCTCGCGCCCGGCGCGATTCAAATAAAGCACCATCCCTCTCGGGTCGGCGTTGCAAACGATGTCAGGCGTCGCCTCGAGGATCGCGGTCAGGCGATCCTGAGCGGCTTCCGCTTTTTCGCGCTCGGCGATCTCCCATTCGAGGGCGGCCACCTGTTCGCGCAACTCGCGTTGCGCGCCTTGCAGGGCGCCGTCCTGCGACTGAATCTGCGCCAGCATCTGGTTAAAGGCATCGGTCAGGAGTCCCATCTCGCGGCCGCCGTTTTTTTCGGCCCGGACCGCGTAGTCCTTGTTCTGCGCGATTGTTTGGGCGGTGACCGCAAGCTGGAGGATGGGGCCGGTGATGAAACGCTGCAGCGTGCGCGAGAGGAGAAAAGCGAGGAGGAGCGAAGCGGCCAGGACGAGGATGAGAATGAGGCCGTAGAGCTTGAGCAGTTGCGCCGAGATCACCCGGCAATCGGCGGCGAGGTAGAGTGTCCCCACCCGCTTGCCCTCATACATGACTGACTGCGCGAGAAGAACGCGCGTCCCTTGAACCGCGTAGCCCTTGCGCAAATTAGCCCCCTCGATTTGGGCTTCGTCGGCCTCGGTCCCGAAGTGTGCGAGGCGCCGGCCATCGTTCAGAACAAGATGAGCGTTGCTGATTTGCGCCATGGTCTGCAACCCGGCCAGGATCTTCGCGGCAGCCTTCTTGTCCTTTGCGGCGACTGCGCCTCCGCTGTTGTAGGCGATGATGCGGCTGGTGGCTTCGAGCTCGTGGGTGAATTGCTGTTTAATGGAGCGAGCCTGCAAGACGAAGAGGACGGCGCAGGCGAGAAGGAGCACGACGCTGCAGATCAGCATCGTCACGATGGTGATCTTCTGTTGAATGGATCGATCGCGCAGGGGCTGCATCTTAAAAGCTTTAGGGCACGAGCCTTCTGGTCTGGAGGTGCTAGAAAGCTAATTCTGAGCCGCGCGGCTGGGTCCGCGGTTAATTTTTCCGCCCTAGTCAGGCTTCCCGGGGAGGGAGAACCCCACGCTCAGCCGGGGACTTGCCGAGGCGAACCCGGTTATGCCGTCGGTTGCGAGTTCGAATGGCGCCAAAATTATTTGGCAAAGATAACGTCAGCGGCGAATAGTTCGCACTTCGGGCCGTAGCACAGCTTGGTAGTGCGCTTGAATGGGGTTCAAGAGGTCGCGAGTTCGAATCTCGCCGGCCCGATTCTTCCCCCTTGGCCGGGCGATTCATTTCTGAAGCCTGGCAGAGCGGCCGGACGTGGCGTTGCTCTCGGAGGCCATGGCTCGAAGTGCGAACCATTCGCCGCTCCGGTTCTCCTTGCCAAACAAATTTAGTGACGCGACGGAAAGGGAGACGCCGCCAGCCCGATGGACGAATCACAAAAGAAGGTCGACCAAATCCACTGGAGCCTGCCTCTGCCCGGGGCAACGCCGATCGAGCGGCTGACCAAACCATTCGAGGAATTCGCCCGGCTCGAATCCTCCGGCGGCATCCTTCTCATCGTTTGCACGGTCGCCGCGCTCCTCTGGGCCAATTCGCCCTGGGGCGACAGCTATTTCAGCCTCTGGCACACCAAGCTGACCGTCGGCTTCGCCAAAGCCACGCTCTCGAAGGAGATCCACTTCTGGATCAACGACGGTTTGATGGCGGTCTTTTTCCTCCTTGTTGGTCTCGAGATCAAACGCGAGGTGCTAATCGGCGAGCTGGCCTCGTTGCAAAAGGCCGCCCTCCCCCTGGTCGGTGCACTCGGCGGCATGCTCATCCCGGCCGGGCTCTATTTCCTTTGCAACCGGGAGGGCGCGGGAGCCGCGGGGTGGGGAGTGCCGATGGCCACCGATATCGCTTTCGCGCTCGGCGTGCTCGCGCTTCTCGGCGATCGCGTGCCCACTTCGCTCAAGGTTTTCCTCGCCGCGCTCGCCATTGCGGACGATATCGGCGCGGTCCTCGTTATCGCCTTCTTTTACACCGAGCAAATCTCCTGGATCAGCCTCGCGGTTGCGGGCGGTTTCTTCTTCGCCCTGATCGTGATGAACCGGATCGGCGTGCGCCATGCAATGGTTTACGTCATTCTTGGCATCGGTTTGTGGCTCGCCTTTTTGCAGTCAGGAATCCATGCCACGGTCGCCGGCGTGCTCCTCGCCCTCACGATTCCGGCACATCGCCGGATCGACGGCGCCGCCTTTCTCGAGCGCAGCCAGGCGATTCTGGATGAATTTCGCTCGGCCGATCAGTCGGAGGATCCGGTGGAAGCGAGCGCGACGCGGAGCGCGGCTTTGAGTCTGCTCGCCCAGGATTGCCATTATGCCGAGGCGCCCATGCTCCGTTTCGAGCATGCGCTCGCGCCCTGGATCAAGCATGCCATCATGCCGATCTTCGCCCTCGCCAACGCCGGGGTTTACCTCGGGGGCGGCGCGCTCGAGAAGCTCGTTAGTCCGATCAGCCTCGGGGTGATTTGCGGGCTCGCGCTCGGGAAGCCGCTCGGGATTGTTTCCTTCGCCTGGCTGGCGGTGCGCACCCGGGTCGCGGCCCTGCCCGCGCGGGTGAACTGGCGTCAGATCATCGGGGTGGGATTCCTGGGCGGAATCGGATTTACGATGTCGCTCTTCATCGCCAGCCTCGCCTTTGGCGGCGGCGCCGAGTTGGAAACGGCCAAGGTCGGGATCCTCGTCGCCAGTGTCGTCGCAGGTCTGGCCGGCACGCTCGTGATTGTGAAAAGGGCCCAGCCTAACGACAGCCCGGTTTCAGGCTTCCCAGGCGCTGAGGAAGGCGTCGATTAATTCCGGCAGTTCGTCGCTGTAGCCGCCTTCGAGAATCGCGCCCGCCGGAATGCCGGCTTCGCGCAGCCATTGGCCGAAGCGAGAAAAATCTTCAGCTTCCAGGCTCATCTGCGTGATTGGATCGCCGGCGTAGGCGTCGAACCCGGCGGAGACGAGCAGGAGATCGGGCTTGAACTCGAGCAGGACCGCGAGCGCCCGCGCGACCGCGTCACCATGCTCCGCCCGCGGAGCAAAGGGAGGCACCGGGAAGTTATGGATGTTGCCTGACGATCTCGTGCCGGTCCCCGGATAGCCGGGGAATTGGTGAACCGAAGCAAACGCGATCCGCGGATTTCCCGCCACGATCGCCTCGGTGCCATTGCCGTGGTGGGCATCGAAATCCCAGATCGCGACCCGTTCCGCGCCTTGCTCCAGGGCGGAGAGCGCCGCGACCGCGATGTGATTGAAAAAACAAAAGCCCATCGCCTGATCGCGCGTCGCGTGGTGGCCCGGCGGGCGCATCAGGCTGAAGGCGCGCTCTCCGCCTAACGAAGCCCGCGCCACCGCGCAGGCCGCTCCCGAGGCCCGCGCGGCGTGGCCGAAGATGTTTTCGTAAGCCGGAGTATCGGCGTCAAAATCGTGAATTGCCGCGCGCACCCGCGCGACATGGGCGGCATCGTGCGCGCGCAACAACGCCTCCTCCGGGGCCTCGTCAGGCTGACGCCATTCCCAACCTGGATGCGCGGCGCGGAGGTGGGCCACACTCGCCGTGACGCGGGCCGGTCGCTCCGGGTGGCCGGCGGCACTGTATTCGGCGCAACGCGGGTCGTGGAAAACGATCACTTGCCGGGCTGCCGCACGAGATGACGATAGTGGTCCCAGTAGGCCCAGATGAGAAAAAGCGAGAGGGCGGCAACGACGCCGGCCAGCGGCAACCCGCTCGGCTCCATCGTGGCGTGGAAGAGAACGATATTGAAGACGATCGGGCAGAGGATCGTCAGGCCGAGGACGGGGAGAAAATTAAGGAGCAGGAGGAGTCCGCCCACGATTTGGAGGGCGAACACGACCGTCATAAAGCCGGTGGGGGAGACAGCGGTGAAAAAGTGCGTCGCGGCGCTCTCCGGCGGGGGCGGGGGCATGGGAATGAAATGGAAGAAGCCGTTAAAGCCAAAGACGACAAAAATGAGGCCGAGCAGGACCCGCGCGATGGTGGTGACGATCTTCATGGCGGCGAGAGTGCGCTCTCCGCGATTGAGTTTCAATCACCAACACGATCTTTCCTGGGGAACCAGCTGGCGGCGCGGGGTCGCTATTTTCCGATCAGGATGAAGATCCCCGCGACCAGGGCGAGAACGGGAAGGAGAATGCCGGTGCCGATGCCGGTGAGTCCGATGATGCCGACGACGATCAGGTAAACCGCGAGCAGGAGCATGCCGATGTTTTTGGTGAAGTTCATGGCGCCATGGTGAGAGGCCCGGGTTCGTTATGCACGCCAAATCGTGATCGATTGAAAGTGGAATCGTTCGACACGGAAACCCGGGCGCTTTTCCGAGGGGTCGAAACGCCGGCAAACCGTTTGCAAGACCAGGTTTCCAAGAACTTGTCTGTCAGTGGGGGTGAGCGGAATTCACTGTGACCCCCGGAATTCACAATTCCGTCACGCTTGACATCGGGCAAAAATAATCAGTACAATCGCGCGGTGCGGCAAACAGACCCTGACGTTCACCCCGTCATTGCTAGCTTTGGGTGCACTGAGCGCTAGTCAATGGATAGATGCATTAAACCCCGTCTGGTTAAATTGAGTAAGATCGAGGCCGCCCGGCGCCAGATCGAGTCGGCGATTTGGCTCTGGTTTGTCGATGACGACATGGTTTCGGTCCAGACTTTGGCCACCGCCGCCCACCGCACCCTGGCCGATCTAGCCGACCTTTGGGGCGCCTCGGCCTGGCCCTCCACCGCCGCCTATATTCCGAAGTCGGAACCCAGGCCGCGCCGCGAGCTGGCCGATGATGCCATCACTTTCTTCAAAGATGCCAAGGATGACGAAACCTACGCCGTGAGCGAACAATGGACCGAGCTCTGCCTCTTCGACGCGGTCATGGCTTACAGCAACCTCGCCCACGATCGCTGTGGGAGCGCCCTCATGTCGACCTTTGTCGTGCGCTTTGGGGTGCAACGGCAGGAGCTCTTTGTTCCCGATGCTTTTTCCCTGCTCGAGAAAAAAGTCAGCAAGACTTTTAACCTCGAAAGGCTGGAGCAGCTCTCGAAGCTCGAATTTCTGAAAGAGTTTCTCGGGTTTCTCGGGCGGCCGGCGTAAAAATCAGGCCGAGCCAGCTCAGGCGGGGGCGGGATTTCCCCTGAATGGAAAGGGGAAACCAACTGGCAACCAGTTTCGCATGATTTGCATGCCTGTGGACAACGACATGAATACCTCAAAAGGGCGTCCGGTTGACGCTCTGCCGCTCGCCGGTAAACTGGCCGGCTGCGTCTCCCCGCGGTCGGTGGCCTCGGGCCCAAGAAGGAAATAACGCGATGGATTTTGCCTGGTCGGATCAACAACGTGAGCTCCTCGACGCGGTCGGCCGTTTCGCCCGCGAGCAGCTCGACTACGACGTCATCGAGAACGATCGCAAGGCCGTCTTCAATCACGAGGCCTGGAAAAAGTGCGGCGACTTCGGCATCCAGGGTTTGCTCGTGCCGACCGAATACGGCGGCCTCGGGCAGGACCCGCTCACGACGGTGGCGGTGCTGGAGCGGCTCGGCTACGCCTGCAAAGACAATGGCCTGCTCTTTTCCATCAACGCCCACATGTGGACCGCGGTCAGCCCGCTGGTCAACAACGGCACTGAGGCCCAAAAACAGAAGTTCCTCCCCGGCCTCTGCAACGGCACCCTCATCGGCGGCAACGCGATGAGCGAACCGAACAGCGGTTCCGACGCCTTCGCCCTCGCCACCACGGCGACGAAACAAGGCGACAAATACATCCTCAACGGCAGCAAGATTTTCATCACCAACGGCCCGGTCGCCGATCGTCCTCGTCGTCTTCGCCAACGTCGACAAGACGCGCGGGGCGGACGGCGTGACCGCATTTCTGGTCGAGAAAGGGATGCCCGGATTCGATCCCTCGCACAAGATCGAGAAAATGGGGGTGCGCACCTCGCCGATGTCGGAAGTCTTTTTCGAGAACTGCGAAGTGCCGGCGGAAAATCTCCTCGGCAAGGAAGGCGGCGGCGCTTTCCTTTTCACCCGCTCGCTCACCTGGGAACGCGGCTGCATTCTGGCCAGCGCGGTCGGCTCGATGCAGCGCCTGCTCGAGAAGTGCATTCGTTACGCCAACGAGCGCAAGCAGGGCGGGCAATCGATCGGCAAATTCCAGCAGGTCGCGACCAAGATCGTGGAGATGAAACTCCGGGTCGAAAGCGCGCGCCACATGCTCTATCACTTTGGCTGGGTCGCCGGGCATCGGAAGGCCGTCTATCTTGAGGCCGCCATGACCAAGCTGCACATCGCCGATGCCTGGGTGAAATGCGCCGAGGACGCGATCCAGATCCACGGCGGCTACGGCTACATGACGGAGTATGAGGTCGAGCGCGAATTGCGCGACGCGATCGGGGCCAAGCTCTATTCCGGCACGAGCGAAATCCAACGCAACATCATCGCTTCCCTCATCGGCTTGTGACGCAGCCGATCGCGAAAATTCTCGTTCCGTTCAAGAGCGTTCCCGATCCCTACGAGGAAGCCGCTCCCGGGGGCAGCGGCTCGACGGCGAAATCAGTCATCAATCCTTTTGACGAGATTGCGATCGAGGAAGCGTTGCGCATCCGCGAGCGCGGCGAAGCGACCGAGATTGTCGGCCTAACGATCGGCCCGCCTGCGGTCGACGAACAGGTTCGTGCCGCCCTCGCCATGGGGGTTGATCGCGCCCTTCGAATCGACGACGCGCGCCCGCTCGATCCCTATGCGGTGGCGCGCATTCTTCGCGCCGCTGGTCGAGAAGGAGGCGCCGCAGGTTGTGCTCATGGGCAAGCAGGCGGTGGATGACGATTCCAACCAGGTCGGGCAGATGCTGGCGGGATTGTTAGGCTGGCCGCAGGCGACCTTTGTTTCGAAGATCGAATTCCTCGATAACAGCGCCCGGGCGCGCTGCACGCGCGAGACCGATGCCGGCCTCGAAGTCATCGAGGTCAACTCTTCCCGCCATCATCACGACCGACCTGCGTCTGAACGAGCCGCGTTACGTTTCGCTTCCCGGCCTGATGAAGGCGCGCAAGAAGCCGATCGAGGTCCTGACCTGCGAGCAGCTCGGAGTGGAGGTGGAGCCCCTGACGATAACCCTTTCCACTGCTCGCCCGCCGAAACGGACCGCCGGCACTCGCGTCGAGTCGGTCGACGAACTGGTCGCGAAGCTGAAACAGGAGGCGAAGGTGCTTTGATGACGGCGCAAACGCTTATTCTGATCGAGCACGATCGCCGCGAGGTGAAACGCCCGTCGCTTCATGCGGTCACCGCCGCGCGGCAGCTCGGTGGCGATTATGCGCTGCTCCTGCTCGGGAGCGGCCTGGAAGAAATGGCGCAGTCGCTCACCGGATACGGCGCCACCGCGGTGCTCGTAGCCGATGACGCTGCTCTCGCCGAACCGTTGGCCGATCGTTATGCGGCGGTCATCGCCGACGCCTTCCGGAAGGTCGGCGCCAGCACGCTCATCGCGACCTCCTCCACCTTCAGCAAAGACATCCTCCCGCGCGCCGCCGCTTTGCTCGACGCGCCGATGCTCACCGATGTCCTCGCGATCGAGGAAAAAGAGGGCGCGATTTCCTATCGCCGCCCGATCAGTGCCGGCAGCATGCTCGCGACCGTCCAACTGCAAGGCGACAAGCGCGTCCTCACGATTCGCGCCGCCGCTTTCGAAGCGCCGGAAACGGATTCAGCATCTTCACCGTTGGAACAATTTGACCGTCGAGACCGCTTCCTTGCCTAACGGAATGCAATTCGTCTCTCGCGAAGAGCGCGTCTCCGATCGCCCCGACCTGACCGAAGCGCGGGTCGTCATCGGCGGCGGCCGCCCGCTGAAGGACAAGGAAACTTTCGACCGCCTCGTCGGCGGCCTGGCCGACACCCTCGGCGGCGCGATCGGCGCCACCCGCGCCGCGGTCGACACCGGGCTCGCGCCTAACGACTACCAAATCGGCCAGACCGGCAAGGTCGATCGCCCCCGAGCTCTACATCGCGCTCGGCATTTCCGGCGCCATCCAGCATCTCGCCGGGATCAAAGACTCGCGCGTCATCGTCGCGATCAACAAAGATCCCGACGCGCCCATTTTTCAAATGGCGACCTACGGCCTGGTCGGCGACCTGCACCAGCTCGTCCCGCAACTGATCGAAGCGATCCGCCGAGGCTAAAGGGCCGAATGCCTGGAACATCCTCCGACTAACCTCGCGTTGTATTGACTCCAGCGGTGCATCGTTCAGAGTAACGCCATGCTTTTCACCGCCGTGCTGATTCCCGCCCCGGAGGGCGGCTTTGTCGCACTCAATCCCGAGACGGGCTCCACCACGCAAGGCGAAAACGTGCCGGAAGCGATTGCAAATTTGCGGGAAGCTACCGAGCTCTATCTGGAGGAGTTTCCTCTACAAAGCGCCGGGCAACCACTCGTGACGACGTTCGAAGTGGCCGAGGGGCATGCCTAAGCTCCCTCGCGTCTCTGGCGCTGAGACTGTCAGCAGACTGGAGCGCTTGGGATTCACCATTGTTCGCCAACGCGGCAGTCATATCGTCATGCGTCGTGGTGCGTCGGGCTGCGTCGTCCCAAACCATCGCGAGATCAAGCTTGGCACGCTTGCGGGCGTTCTTCGACAGGCGGGCGTTTCGATCGAGGAGTTTGTCTCAGCGCGATGAACAATCTCGGTCTCGTTAGGATGCCATTCCCGATGATCGCGCTCGATGTGAATAGCACCACGCGCGAAGTCTTCGGCAACATCACGCCCGCGATGCGGGTCGTGTTCTTCCTCATGATCGCGGCCAGCCTCGGCGTGCTCGCCTGGCAGGTTTTTGCGCACCTCCGGCAATGGCGAAAAGGCCGGCCGGGTGGATTTGAACGCGACTGGCGGGTCTGGCTGCAACGGCTCACCGTTTACGCGCTGGCGCAGAAACGGGTGCATAAAAAATCGCTCGGGGCGCTCCTCCACCTGCTGCTTTTCAGCGGCTTCCTCGTTCTCACCATAGGCACGACCCTGCTCGGGATCGCTTACGATGGTCCGTATTACTTCCATCATGGCTGGTACTATCTCTTCTACGAGCTGATCATGGATGTGTTTGGGGTAGCATTCGTCCTCGGCTGTCTCCTCGCGATGTATCGCCGCGCCTTTCGACGGCCGGCCAGCCTCGGCCACAACTGGCGCGACTGGTGGCTCCTGAGTTGTCTCCTGGGCCTTGGTCTGACCGGCTTCGCGGTCGAAGCGCTCCGCCTCCACTACACCCAGGTCCAGCCCTGGCTGGCCCATTGGTCAAGCGTCGGCTGGCTCATCGATGTTTCGCTTTTGCGCGGGATCGATGTGGGCACTGCCAAAACGATGCACCTTGTGACCTGGTGGCTGCACACCATCCTGGTCGCCGGGTTCTTTGCCACCATCCCGGTGAATCGTTTTCTCCACGTCATCACGGGCCCGCTCAACATCGCCGCCCGCCCCGAGCGTCCGACGGGCGCGCTCGTTCCCCTAACGATGGAGGAAGTCGAAGCAGACCGGCCGCACCGGCGTCGGCGAGCTGTCCGATTTCAACCGGCAGCAGCTCCTCAGTCTTGATGCCTGCATGGAATGCGGCCGCTGCGAAGACGCCTGCCCCGCGACCGCTTCGGGCAAACCGCTTTCGCCTAAAGCCGTGGTGATCGATTTGCGCGGTCTGATGTCGTTAGGCGGAGGCAACGTCCATCAAACCATCCGCGACGAGACCCTCTGGTCCTGCACCATGTGCCAGGCTTGCGTGCAGGAATGCCCGGTCCTGATCGGCCATGTCGATCTCATCAGCGACATGCGGCGCGATCTGATCGGCGAAGGCAAACTCTCCGGCCCGCCCGCGCGCGCCTTGCAGCAGATCGGTAATCAGGCCAACCCCTATGGTCGCCCGAATGCCGATCGCCTCGCCTGGGCCGAAGGGCTCGATGTTCCGACGGTCGAATCGAATCCAGACTTTGAATACCTGCTTTGGGTTGGTTGCGCCGCCTCTTTCGATCCGCGGGCGCAGAAAGTGGCTCGCGCCACCGTGCAGTTGTTCCGGAAGGCGGGTCTGAATTTCGCCGTCCTCGGCAAGGAAGAAACCTGCACCGGCGATCCGGCGCGCCGAATCGGCGATGAATTCCTTTTCCAGGAGCGCGCCCAGACGAACGTCGAAACGTTAGGCCGGCGGAAGGTGAAGAAAATCGTCACCCCCTGTCCGCACTGTCACAACACCCTCAAGAACGAATACCCGCAGTTCGGGGGTCGGTACGAGGTTCAACATCACTCGTCGCTCCTCGCCGAATTGATCGCGGCCGGCCGCCTAACGAATGGAGTGAACGGAGAGGGCAGCGCTCCGATTACGCTGCATGACCCGTGCTACCTCGCGCGGGTCAACGGCGAAATCGAGGCCACCCGCGCGGTTATCGGCGCGGAACAAGACGAGCAATACCGGGAGATGCCGCGTTGCGGAAAGAAGACCTTCTGCTGCGGCGCCGGCGGGGGCCGGATGTGGTTCGACGAGCCGCCCGCCGAGCGCGTCTCGAACCTGCGCGCGCAGGAAGCCGTCGCGACTGGCGCCCAGACTCTCGCCACCGCCTGTCCGTTTTGCCTCAACATGATGAGCGACGGCATGGCCGGGACAAAGGGCGGCGAGAACGTGAAGGTGCTCGACATTGCCGAACTGCTCCTTAGCCGGCAAGAGCCGGGCTAGTGCAATGCTCTTCCGCCGCCGCGAGCAGATCGCGCTCACTTTAAGATTGTCATCCCGAGCCGCGCAGACGGCGAGGGACCTCTCCTAAGGCAGCTTCGGGATGACAAGCAAGGAAGCACTGGGAAGTCGTCGTCAACGCGCGATTCTCGACTAAGAGCGCGGTCTGGGTCAGACCGATCGTCAGGAGCGGATCTGGATCTATTGGTCGTTGCCCGACCTCTGCAACCATTCGACCTCCCCCGTATCGAGGTCGTAATAGGCTTCGACGACTTTTACGCTGGACGCGAGCGAACCAAGTTCAGCCTTCTGCCGAATCTTCGCTGTGATGCGATCGACATTTTTCTTGATCGCGTTTGTGAGTTGGTCGCCCGGTTGACCGCGCACGGCCTCCACCGCGGGGCGAATGCTGCGCACGATACTCCCCACGTGCCCCGGAGCGCTGTCGCCGGCGACAGCCGCCGCGACCGCTCCGCAACGAGCGTGTCCGAGCACGACAATGAGCCGTGCTCCCAGGTGTTCGACGGCGTACTCGATGCTTCCAAGTTCGTAGCTGTCGACCACCTCCCCCGCCGTCCGGACGACAAACAGGTCGCCGATGTTTTGATCAAAGATCATTTCGGGCGGGGTCCGCGAATCGGAACAGCCCACAATTACGGCGAAAGGATGTTGTGACTTGGCGGTTTCCGCGCGGCGCACGCGAGTTGGCTTGGACGAACTGGTCGCAGCGGAAGCAAAACGAGCATTGCCAGCTTTGAGCTTGGCGAGGGCCGGTCCGGATTCCATGGAGGGTGCGGCAGGGTCGGCGCCGAAGAGGAGGCTGTAGCAGCCCAGAGAAGCGATTGCAGCGAGCACGGGGATTCTGCGAACGGAGTGACTCATGAGGCCGCCAGTCATGATCCCCTCGAAGATCGAAGACCAGTCAAAAAGTTTCGGCGGCTAATCGGGGCCGAACTCGTCGCGAACGCCCTGATCGCTGTCGGGACCCCAAAACCTTATCGCGAGGAGGATCGTGCCGGTGGTCGTTTTAATGAGTTGAGTTCCTCTCCGGGACAGTGGCAGGATGAGGGGGTGGGAGTTCGTTAGGCTCAGAAAATGTCGGCGAAGAAATTTGACGACGAATTATTCTCGTGGCCGCGAAACTATTCCAGACTGGCGCGCGTAAAGGATCGGAAAGACAAAGACCATGAATAATCCGGCTGTCGAACATCATCCCGTGCTTCTCGATCCACGCGCCGCGCGGAAGAAGAAGATGTTCGTGACCGAGGACGGACGAAACGTCCTCTTCACATTTGTGCTGCTCGTCTTTCTCTTTGCCCTTTGGGGCTTTTGCAACGGGATGATCGACGTGATGGACAAGCATTTTCAGGAGGTGCTGCACCTCAGCCTCGCGCAATCCGCCTGGGTGCAGTTCGCCCATTACCTCGGCTATTTTCTGATGGCGCTCCCGGCCGGATTTCTGGCGACCAAGCTGGGCTACAAGGGCGGGATTATCACCGGATTGCTGATCGTGGCGGTGGGCGGCTTTTGGTTCATCCCGGCGACGCACATCTCGTCCTTCTGGGCTTTTCTCCTTGGCGTTTGCGTGATCGCGGCCGGCCTGACCTTTCTCGAGACGATCGCCAATCCCTACACCACGGTGCTCGGGCCGATCGAGTTCGCCGCCACCCGGATCAACCTCGCGCAATCCTGCAATGGCGTCGGTTTGCTCGCCGGACCGATCGCGGGCGGGCTCTTCTTTTATTCCAAGGACGCCGCGGGCCAGAGCACCGGTAGCGCGAATCTCTGGATCCCGTACACCTTTGTCGGTGTGGTCGTGATCGTGCTCGCGATCGTTTTTTACTTCGCGCCCATGCCGGATATCCAGATGGGGGATGATTGCCATCTCGATGATTCCACCTCGAACGTGTCGCACTCCATCTGGACGCGTCCGCATTTTTACATGGCGGTGGCGGCGCAGTTTCTCTACGTCGCGGCCCAGGCTGGTATCTTCAGTTTTTTCATCAACTATATGACCTCGCAGGTGCCGGGGATCCCGACCTCCTGGGATGCGGCCTGGCGGAACGGTCCCGGTTTCATGCACGGCTGGCTGACCGGCTGGTTTGAAACTCACGCCAACGGGGTCTTCGGTTTCAGCAACAAGGGCGCGGCCAACCTGGCGTCGTTAGGCTTTCTCTGCTTCCTCATCGGCCGGTTCACCGGCAGCGCGATTTTGAAAAAGTTCGCCGCGCACAGCGTGCTCGGGCTCTATTCCGCGCTCGGCGTCCTGCTTTGCCTGCTCGTCTTTCTCAAGCTCGGCTGGATCTCGGTGGTGAGCGTTTTCCTGATCTACTTCTTCATGTCGATCATGTTTCCGACCATTTTCGCCCTCGGCATTTTCGGTCTCGGACAGCAGGCGAAGAAAGCGTCTTCGTTCATCGTCATGGCGATCATGGGCGGCGCGATCCTGCCCAAGGTGATGGGGGAAGTGGCCGACAAATACGATCTCTCGCGCGGCTTCATTGTCCCGCTCTTTTGCTTTGCCTTTGTCGCGGCCTACGCCTACCTCTGGCCGAAACTGAGCGGAGTCGAAGGCGTCACCGGTATCTCAACCTCGGGCGGTCATTGATGCACGAAGTCTTTAGCCTGAATCACGATCGGCTGGCCGACCTGCCGCCGGGCGGCGAGATCGTCCCGGCGCTCGACGCGCTCTCGCCGATCGATTCGTCCGAATCCTTCAATCGCTATTGCCGCGAAGCCTGCCGGCTTTGGCAGGAGAAATTCCCGGGTGGTCGTGGCCAGACCTCGCCTCATTTCTCGGAGTTGCTCGGGCAAATCGCGCAGGGCGGCGACGCGGTCATCAAGACCGGCTGGGGCGGCGTCGTCATCACCCGGCACGAACATCCGGAAGTGGAAAAATATCTCGTCGTGCGCCGCGATGGTTATCTCGCGCTCGAGAAGCATGAGCTGAAAGACGAGCGCCTCGAAGTGCGGGAGGGCGCCGGGATGTTTCTCTGGCGCCAGCCTGACGATGAAGTCCTGACCGTCGAAGCGCTCGGGCCGGGTGCGGAATTTCACCTCCGGCCCGGGATGGAACATTGCCTCATCGGGACGGAAAACCTGCTCGTCTTCGAACGTTCGACCGATCCCAAGGGGATGGATCAGGATCTCATTTTTATCTACGAGCCGGAGCCCGCCGCCGCCGCCCGCCATTCATGAACACCGACTTCTACGCCTTCGGCGAAATTCTCTGGGATTGTCTCCCCTCCGGCAGGCATGCCGGCGGCGCGCCCTTCAACGTCGCCGCTCACCTCGCGCAGCTCGGCGCCTCCGTTTCCCTCATTTCCGCCGTCGGCCGCGATTCGTTAGGCGACGAAATCCTCCAGGTGGCAAAGGATAAAACGGTCAACGTCGATTTCGTTAGTCGCGTACGCGTTGGCCTGCAGACCGGCACGGTTCTGGTCACCGTCGATGCGATCGGCAACGCCACTTATGAATTGGTTCAGCCGGCGGCCTGGGATGAAATCAAGGTGGCGAAAAAAGCGCTCACCGCCGTCGCCGGGGCGCGCGCCCTCACCTTCGGATCGCTGGCCGGCCGATCGCCCTACAACCTCGAACAACTCGACCGGCTCCTCGCGGTTGACGGTCCGCTGAAATTTTTCGATGTGAACCTGCGCCCCCCGTTTGCCGATCCGGCGCTCGTGATGGAATTGGCCAAACACGCCGACGTGCTCAAACTCAACGATGGCGAAGTGGGCCGCCTCGCTTCCTGGATTCTGACCGGCGAAGCGACCGAGAACACGCCCCGCACTTCGGATGAAATTGCCGCCGCCTGCGCACTTCTTTGCCGTGCCACGACTGCGAGGCGCATCTGCGTGACGCGGGCGGAAGAGGGCGCGGCTTTGTGGGAAGATGGCAAGCTCGTCACCGCGCCCGCGCCGCACGTCGAAGTGAAGGACACGGTCGGAGCGGGCGATGCCTTTATGGCGGGTCTGATGGTGGGGCTGACTTTTGAGATGGAGCCGGAGAGCGTGCTGCGCAACGCCTGCCGCCTCGGCGCTTATGTCGCCTCGCACAATGGCGCCACCCCACTCCTGCCGCCTGAGCTGACCCAGGAATTCCGCGCTGCGATCACGGCTTCAGCGAAGCAGTGAGGCAGCGGAAAAAATGTTCCCGTTCTTGACCACGGTCTGAATGTCCGAGGCGTGCCCGATGTCGGTCAGCGGATCGGAATTCAAAACCACGAAGTCGGCCAACTGCCCGGGTGCGAGCGTGCCGATCTTCGGGCCGGTCTCGCCGCCAAACGCCTTCGCCGCCGTCGCGGTCGCGCTCTTCAGGATTTGCATCGGCGTCAGGCCGGCCTCCTTCATTAACTGAAACTCCCGAAAGAGCGCCGGGCCATGGATCGTGCCGATGTTGCCGGCGTCGGTCCCGGCGGCGATCGGGATGCCGGCATCCTCGAGCGTCTTCAGATTCTTGAGCGCCACCTCATAGGTCTTTTGGATGTGATCGAGCACCTCCTTCGGATGGGCGAGCGCGGTCTTGATCCGCTCCGGCACTTTGTCCTTCGGCAACTTCGTCACGTCGAGGGTGGCGATCACTTCCGGATTGCCCCAGGCTTTTTCCTCCGGCGTCAGGTCGAGCTGATGGGCAAAGGTCCGGCCGTAGCGTTCGAAAACCACCAGGGTGGGAGTGAGCATCGTGCCGTGCGCCTTGAGCAGCTTGACGAAGGCCTCGTCGACCGGTTTGTCGGTCACGCTGTGCACGAGCAGGTCAGCACCTTCCTCGGCCGCGATCCGGGCCGCTTCCAACTCGGTCGCATGGACCGCGACCCGCAGATTGTGGGCATGACTTTCCTCGATCACCGCGTGCACCACCGGCCGAAAAAGCGCGGCCCGCTCGGCGTCGCTTTGCCCGGGGGCGGGCGAAGCGCCGGGCGACGGAGCCGGGGATGGCGCCGGAACGATGTACCAAATTTTGATGTAATCGGGTTTGTTCGACGCCAGTTGGCGGACGAATTCCCGCCCCTTCTCTGGTGTGTCGATCTTCACGATCGGCGGATCGCCGAGATCGAGCTGCGGACGCGCCACGCTCGAAATGAGCGGACCAGCGACGGCAACCCGGGGCGCCTTGCTCAGGCCGTTGGCCGTCTTGCGCACCTCGAAATTCCACATCGGCCCGCCGACGTCGATCACGCTCGTAATCCCGCTCCGCAGATAGCGGATGAAGGTGTCGTCGAGGTGCGATTTAACCCATGCGACCTCTTCCTTGTAGGGGCGGACGTTTGTCAGGTCGACCACGTCGGGCCGGGTGAAGAGATCGCCCGACTGAAAGAAATGGACATGGGTGTCGATGTAGCCGGGGAGAATGAACTTGCCGCGGCAATCGATGGCGCGGGCTTCCTTGGGAACTTTGACTTCGTTAGGCGGTCCGACCGCGATGATGTGATCGCCATCGATCAGGAGCACCCCGTTGGCGATCTTTTTGCCGTCAGCGGGGTTAATGATCGTGGCGCCGGTGAAGGCGACCTTATCCGCTCGCCCTGCCGTCAGGGAAACGAGCAGAGTGAGAGCAACTGCAATGATACGAACCATGCAAAGATGAATAGCCGGAGACGGCCCCGGCGCACAATCAGAATGCGAACCAGTTTGTCGGATCGGGGATCCCGGCCGGTCTGGGCCTGCCCACGCTCTGCGTCGCCGGGATCACCGATCCCGGCTACAACTGGCGCGTCCGCGCGGCGGCTTATTTGTCGAGCAGGCTCTGCGGAACCTTGCCGCCATTTGCGGCCAACTGCTTCATGACTTCCTTGTGCAGCCAGATGTTCATTGAGGCGGAATCATTCATGTCGCCGCTGTAGTGCAGATCCTGCGCGAGTTCTTTGCGCGCCGAAAGGCTGCTGTCCATCCCGACAAGTTTCATCAGATCGACGATGGAATGTTTCCAATCGAGTTTTTCTGAATTTTTGGCGGCGAGACCGTCGAGAATGGCAGCGACATCAACCGGTTGTGCGGGCGCGGGCGCGCCGGGGCGGGAGCAGGACCCGGGGTGGCGGCAGTCGGTGTGCTCGCCGCTGGAGAGGCGGCAGCGGGAGCGGCGGCCGGAGCACTGGCGGGGGCGGTCGTGGCGGCGGGCGCCGTCGCGACGCTCGAGCTGTGGCTGAAAATTTTCGACATTAAGGTGTTAAAAAGGCCCATGGGTATTCTTTCTGGTTGTGTTGTGTGGTTCTCCCGATCTCGGTGCTGACCGCGATGTGGCGGGTCGCTCCCAATGTTCAGGCTACGCAGCTTCCAAGGAAAACTCGCGTTCGTCTAGGGTAAAAGGTCCGGTCGATTTTCGGCCGTGCGGCGCTCGGCTTCGCGTCGGCGCCAGGCGGCGATCTCGCCGTGGTGGCCGGAAAGCAAAATGTCGGGAACTTTCCAGCCGCGGAACTCGGCCGGGCGGGTGTATTGCGGCGCTTCCAGCAATCCGCTGCTGAAACTGTCGTCGGCCGCCGATTGTTCATCGCCCAGGACGCCGGGCAGGAGCCTGACGATCGCATCGACGAAGACGACGGCGGCGATCGCACCGTTGGTCAGGACGTAATCGCCGATCGAAATCTCGGCGTCGACCAGATGCTCGATGACGCGATGATCGACGCCTTCATAATGCCCGCAAAGAATCACGAGATGTCTCTTTGGCCGAAAATTCTCGAGCCAGCGGCTGCGCAAAACGCCGGCCCTGCGGAGTCATGAGCACCACCGTGCTCGCGTCGGTCCGGAGCGATTCGACTGCGGCGAAGATCGGTTCCGGTTTCATCACCATCCCCTGGCCGCCGCCGAAGGGCGCGTCATCCACCACGTGATGCCGATCGCTCGTCCAGTCGCGCAAGTTGTGGATCTTCAACTCGAGTGCGCCCGCCTCCTGAGCCCGGCCCATCATGCTTTCGCCTAACGGGACCCGACAGCTTTCCGGAAAGAGCGTGATGATGTCGACCCGCATTTCGTTAGTCCTGGTCGTGCTCCGCCGGGACGGCGGGCGCGGGTTCGTTGCGAAATTCGCGGTGCCGAATCTTCCCCCCGGCGTGGGCGATGTAGCCGCCAACCCCGAGGACGGCGAAGGAACAGAGCAGCGTCACGATGGCTCAAGGCGGTCGCGGTTTTTGGCCATTTCATCGGAGCAAAAATCGCGATCGCCGCCAGGCCGGCCAGGACATAGAAGGTCCAGGCAAGTTCATCCGCCCGATGCTCGTGCACTTTCAACCAGGCCTCTCCCTGGTCGTCCGCCATCGAGAGGACGCGGTCGTAGCCGGCCTCGCCGTAATGCACGGTCGGCCACGCGACCAGGCCGCTGAGGAGGATGAGCGCGAGGGTCGTGATCTGCGCCCGGCGACTGCGCAGGACGAGCGCGATGATGAGTCCGATAATCCCCATCGCGAGTCCGTAAACCGGCAGCGGATTAATCAGGACGTGGACGTATTCCGGTTGGCTGAGATCCTGGCTGAGTGTCGCGATCATACTTTCATTGTAGCGGCGGTCCGTGA
The DNA here is from genome assembly GCA_963772915.1 of uncultured Verrucomicrobiae bacterium. GTDB lineage: Bacteria > Verrucomicrobiota > Verrucomicrobiia > Chthoniobacterales > UBA10450 > Palsa-1392. The sequence continues at coordinate 144,829 of CAVYZI010000004.1, read as the reverse complement.
CCGCCGAACGCACCTCCTGGCGGGCTTATTCGGTGGTCACAGACCGCCGCTACAATAGCGCGAATTCCAAGGCTGCTAATTGATCCGTTTCGCTTCCCGAATCGGCGCGTATTTTTTCCAGTCGTAAGCGGTGAAATGCCACCACTCGTTGCGCTGACCGTAAAAGCCGCCGTGACGCATCGCCCTTTGCAGAAGTTTGAGATGAAACATTACGACCGGGTCGTCGCCTCGGTAATGCAGCCTGGCGGCCGGCGAAAAATCGTCAAAGTCAGTCGGCATCGAAACGGCGCGCCCTTTGGCGTCGACCAGGGTGGCGTCGACCGCCACCCCCCAGGTGTGGAGGGAGCCGTCGCCTTCGAAAGGGTCGGCCACAAAGGTGCCGGCATGTGTCCGCTGCCAGAGCTCCATCTGGGCGGCAAGCGGCCGGTAGGCGTCCCAGATTTTTAGTCCGTAACCGCGGGTGCGGAGAAACTTTTGCGCCCTGGCGAGGCGGGCGGCGGTCGATGGCCTGACGAGTGCCGGTGTCCCGGCGGATAAAGGGCGTGCCCGGTCAGATTCTGCGCCGTGGCGTAGCGGAGCTCGACGACGAATGGTCGGATCGATCGATTTGAGGTCGACCAGGTTATCGTAGCGAGGCTCGGCCGCAGCGGCGGAGCAGGCGAGGGCCAAAAGAAGTGGCAGACGGCTCACGGCCCGGGGGTGGGTGCGGGCTGGACTTTGGCCAACCGCTGGAGGAAAAGCCAGGCCGCTCCTTCCGGAATCTCGAAGTGCAGGTCGAGCGTTTCCTTTTTTTGTTCGACCTTCGGCGGTTCGGTGGTGAGCACGAAATCGGAACCGGGCAGAGTCAGCCAGCGCCCGGTTTCATTTTCCAGGCCGGCCGCGAGCTCCTTGGCCTTGGCCTCATCGCTCGTCTTGAGGAAAAGATGAGCCTTGGCCGGGGTCGTCAGGCTCATCTCGAAGCCGAGGAGAGTCGTGGCCTGGAGAAGCTCGGGCGGAAAGATCTGGCCAAAGAAAGTGGGCAGATCGCCCGGGCTGCGCGAGGCGAGCCGGAGAGCATTGTCCGGGTCGAGGTCCTGAAAGCGCTCGAGGAGGGGGCCGTCCACTTTCAAGTCGGGCTGCGAGCCGAGCCGCACCTGGACCAGCTGGTCGACCGCGCCTAACGAACCGACAGCGAGAGTGCGCGGGCCGACCCGGGCCACGGTCACGTCCGGCCGCTGCCAGACGACGAGGCCGGCGACGGTGCTTTTCGTGAAACGATCGTTTTGCGTGATCGCGCGAACGACGGGCGCGAGATCAGCCCGCGCTTCAACCAGGACGTATTCCCGCTCGGCCGCCGCTCTCATCGAGGGTGAGCGCGCGCGTCACCCGGCGTCCTTCTTCGGCCAGATTGAGGACCGGAGTGCGCGCCGCCGGGCCGAGAAGGCTGGCGTTGACTTTTTGCCAGATTTCGGGCTGCTCTTTGCGCCAGCGTTTGATCAGCGCCCCCTTGTTCAACTGGTCGAGGTCGAGGGAAAGAATGGCGAGCGTTTCCTGCGGAAGCCATTCGCGTTTGGTCGGCGATTGCGAAACGAGCGACAGAATGATGGCGAGGAGGGCGAGGAGCGAGAAGATCGTGAAATAAAATTTTCGCAGCTCCTGCTTGTCGATCTGGCCGGAGAGCTCGGCCAGCGCCTGCGTGTGCTCGGCGTGGCGGTCGACCGCCGCGCGGTGCTGTTGCACCTCGGTCAGGAGATGGGGCGCGGTCGGGGGCGCGATCCCCTGCGAGGCGAGGTGGCGCCCGATGTTGAGGTAGGCGGGATTCTTCTTTTCCTCGACCGTCTGATGCTGCTGGCGCGCCTGCTTGCACCTCCTCCTGCTGCGCGCGGCCGCTTTCATTCAGCGCGCGATCGCGCGCTTCGAATTCGCTCCGGACGCGCGCGATGTTTTTGTCGGCCTGCGTGACGAGCGCTTCTTCCGCGGCCAGTTTTTCGCGCGCGGCCCGGGCGGCTTCGGCGCTGCCGAGACGCGCCTGCTCCATCTGCGCTTTCTCGCGCGGCAGTTGCGCCCGTTCCGCGCCGAGCCGATCCATCTGCTCCTCCAGGTCGGCCGGAGGCGGCTCGGTCGCCTGCAAGGCCGAGATTTTTTTCAGGAGATCGCGATCGGCGGCCTCGCTTTCCTGGAGGCGGCGATCGACCGTCGCGAGTTCCTTGTCGCAACGTTCGGCGGCGGATTTCGCATCGTTGCGCCGCTCCACCAGGGGGCGCTTTTCGTCTTCGAGCTTCGCGATCGTGGCCGCCTGCTCCTTGGAATTTTCCTGGCGCTGCGTCTCGATCTGCCTGAGCGCTTCCTCGATCTTCGCGATCCGGACCGCGACCTCTTTTTGTTCCTGCTCGAGCTTTTTCAGGGCGACGATTTCGTTCCGCACTTCGGGAAACCTGGCCGCCTCCGCCGTGCCTTCGCGCCCGAGCGCGATTTCGGATTTTTGCAGGTGGCGTTTCTCGTGCTTGAGCGCCAGGCGGGTGCGCTGGCGCCGCACCTTCAGCGTCAGCTCGCGAAATCCGGTGGAGATGAAGCTCACGAGATAAACTACCCCGGCTTACTCCTCGACGCTGGCCAACTTTGCCAGGACGCTGAAATCTTCCAGGGTCGTGGTGTCGCCGGTCACGGTCGCGCCGCTCGCGATTTCCTTGAGCAAACGGCGCATGATTTTTCCGCTGCGGGTTTTCGGGAGCGCCTCGGCGAAACGCACTTCGTCCGGTTTGGCGATCGCGCCGATGTGTTGCCCGACGTGGCCGCGCAATTCTTCCTTCAGGGCCGGGGTTGGTCTCACGCCGGTCTTAAGGGTGACGAACACCACCACGCCCTGGCCTTTGATCTCATCCGGGCGACCGACGGCGGCGGCTTCCGCGACCTGGGCGTGACTCACGAGCGCGCTTTCGATTTCCGAGGTTCCGAGGCGATGGCCGGCGACATTCAGGACGTCGTCGATCCGGCCCACGATCCAAAAGTAACCGTCCTTGTCCCGGCGCGCCCCGTCGCCGGTGAAATAGTTTCCTTTGTACTCGCTCCAGTACTGCTTTTTGTAGCGCGCCTTGTCGCCATAGATGCTGCGGAGCATCGAAGGCCAGGGGCGCCTGACGATCAGTTTGCCCCCGACATTGGGCGGCACTTCCCTGCCCCGGGCATCGACCACCGCCGGATCGACCCCGAAGAAAGGCAACGTCGCGCTTCCCGGTTTGGTCGGGATCGCGCCGGGCAGCGGGGTGATCATGATCGCGCCCGTCTCCGTCTGCCACCAGGTATCGACGATCGGGCAACGCCCGCCGCCGATCGTTTTGTGGTACCACATCCAGGCCTCGGGATTGATCGGTTCGCCGACCGTGCCTAACAATCGCAGCGAAGAGAGATCGTGCTTCTTCACCCATTGGTCGCCCCAACGAATGAAGGCGCGGATGGCGGTCGGCGCGGTGTAGAGAATGCTGACCGCGTATTCCTCGATCAGCCGCCAGAAGCGATCCGGTTCCGGCCAATTGGGCGCGCCTTCATACATGAGAGTGGTCGCGCCGGCGGCGAGCGGACCGTAGACGACGTAGCTGTGCCCGGTGACCCAGCCGATATCGGCCGTGCACCAATAGATGTCGTCCTCGCGCAGATCGAAAACGTATTTCGTGCTCGAATAAATACCGACGAGATAACCGCCAGTCGTGTGCAGGATGCCCTTCGGTTTCCCGGTCGAGCCGCTCGTGTAAAGAATGTAAAGCGGATGCTCGCTGTCGAGCGCGGCCGGCGGGCAATGGGCGTCGACGTATTCCAGCTCGCGATGCCACCAGACGTCGCGCCCTTCTTCGATGTGGATTTCGTTCCCGGCTCGTCGGAAAACGATCACGCGCCTGATCGTCGTCTCACCCTTGAGCGCCTCGTCGACGTTGTGCTTGAGGGGAACAATCGCCCCGCGCCGGTAACCGCCATCGGCCGTGATGACGGCGGTGGCGCCGCAATCGGCGATTCGATCGCGAATGCTATCCGCGCTGAAGCCGCCGAAGACGACGGAATGAATCGCGCCGATCCGGGCGCAGGCCAGCATCGCGATCGCGGCCTCCGGAATCGCCGGCATGTAGATGATGACGCGGTCGCCTTTGCGGATTTTGTTTCGCTTCAGGACGTTGGCGAAACGGCAGACTTCGCGGTGCAGTTGCTGATAAGTGAGGATGCGTTTATCGCCCGGCTCGCCTTCCCAGATGATCGCGGCCTTGTTCCGGCGCGGACCCTTGAGATGCCGGTCGAGACAATTCTCCGAGACATTCAGTTTCCCGCCGACGAACCATTTCGCGAAGGGCGCCTTCCATTGCAGAACTTTCTTCCACGGCTTCTGCCAGGTCAGCTCGCGCGCCTCGCGGGCCCAGAATTTTTCCGGGTGGCGGATCGATTCCCGGTACATCCGGCGATATTGCGCGAGGCTGTTGATGCGGGCGTTTTTGGCGAAGGCGCGCGCCGGTTTGAAGACGCGGGTTTCCTTGAGGTGGGACTCGATATTTTTTTCCATGAAGCAACCGCACGCTAACAAGCGGCTCCGGGCGGCTCAACGGAAAGTTCCGCGTGGGCGCGAAGGTGCGGGGCGCCGCTTCGCGGTGTCATCCCGAGCCGCGCAGACGGCGAGGGACCTCCCAACTGCAATCCACGTTCTCCGGTGCCGGGACGGGCCGAATTACATGGGAGAGGTCTCTCGCCGCGCTACGCCGGCTCGGGATGACAGCTTGTGCGCGCGCGAGTTGCTCGCCGGCCGGCCCGGCTTTGCAGTTGTTTTCTCGCATTGCCTAACGGACTTTGCGGCATGAGCGATCACGTTTACAAAATGCTGGAGCTGGTGGGTTCGTCGCAGACGGGTATCGAGGATGCCGTCCAAAATGCCGTGGCCAAGGCCGGCCAGACCGTCCGCAACATGCGCTGGTTCGAAGTGACTGAAATGCGCGGCCACCTCGAGGAGAACAAGATCAATCACTGGCAGGTGACGGTGAAGATCGGCTTCACCCTCGAAAGTTAGGCCAAGGCTGGTGGGGCGAGACTCCGTCGAGCCGGGCGGGAGACGTTATTCGCGCAGCCGAGCCCTCCCCCGGCTCGACGGAGTCTCGCCCCACCAAGCGCGACTACTCGTCGCCCTTCGCGATTTCGTAGAGCTTGGTCGCCCCGTAAATCAGGATGGCGGGCTTGAGCGCCATGAGGAGCAGCCTAACGAGCGCGCCGAAAATACGAAAGATCGGCAACCGATCGAGGATAAACCCGGCGCCAGCGGCATAGAGCAGCGCTTTGGTCGGGTTGGCGCGGACATAATCTTCCGTCTGCGACATGATCTCATTGCACTGCTCCATCGTGTATTGGATTCCTCGTTCCGCCAGGTCTCCGGAAGCGCCGGTCTTTTGTTCGCTGTCCATATATTTGTTCTTCGAATAATGACACGTCTTTGCGTGTCAGGAAATGAGTTAACGCAAGATCATCCAAACGGAGCGGGCGGCGGCGCCGCGCGGAAAATCCGGCAGCGGCGGGGCGGAGAGGAAGCGGCCACTGCGGCGGCTCGCCTTCAGGCAGTAGCGGCCCATGACCTCGAGCGCACGCTCATCCAGCCGGGTGCAATTGGTCGAAAGAAGGATCTTCGCGTCGCGCTCTGCCACTTCGAGCGCGGCCAGGAGGAGAGTTTCAAAATCCCGCTCGACCTGCCAGGAGCGCCCGGTGCGCGAGCGGGAAAAAGTCGGCGGATCGAGAATGATGGCGTCGAAGCGCTCGCCTTTGCGCGCGAGCCGGGGGAGGACGCCAATGACGTCGTCGGCCATAAAGCGGTGACGATCGGTCGCCAGCTTGTTGAGGATGAAATTGTCGCGGCCGCGGTCGAGCGATTTGCGGGAAAGATCGATGCTCAGGGTCTCGGCGCCGGCCAGGGCGGCCATGACGGAAAACGAGCAGGTGTAGGCAAAACAATTGAGCAAGCGACGCGGGGCGGCCTGTTTGACGAAGTGGCGGTTTTCGCGCTGGTCGACGAATAATCCCGCGGAATAACCGGCCCCGAAATCGAGCGCGAAAGAGACATTGCGCTCGAGCACGGTGCGCTGGAGCGGCGCGCTCGCGTCGCCCGCGAGGAGCTGCGGCGGATGGCGCTCGGCGTTTTGCTTCGGGAGGAAACGGCCGAAAATCCTTTCGAATTTCTGATCGGCGAGCAGGCTCCACTCCTCCAGCTCTTGCAGAATTTCTTCGCGCGCGTTCTCCGTTTTGTAGGAAACGAGGAGGTCGGGGCCGTAGCGTTCCGCCCAACCGGCGGGCTTGCTGCAGGTGCGGTAGGCCTCGGTTTTTTCGGCCGCGAAATCGCGCACCAATCCGAAATCGATCCAGTCTTTCATCTGCTCTTCGGGCGCGGTCTTGCTGCGCGAACGGTGCAGGTTAGAATCTGAGCGGCCATAGCTGGTTCGCCGACTACTTCGCGCGATTTCCTTTGAAAAAGCAACAGATCACGGTGCGCGTTCCTGCCACCACCTCGAATCTCGGCCCCGGGTTCGACTGTCTCGGAATCGCCTTGCAACTTTACAACTTCGTCACGATCGCGCGGGCGTCGAGCGCGCCGGCCGGCGAGGGGATGGTGCGGCGGGCGGCGCGCCAGTTCTTCGAGGTCGTGGGCTGCGAGCCGTTTCCGTTTTCCTGCACAATTGCGGGCGAAGTGCCCCGTTCGCGCGGGCTCGGGAGCAGCGTGACGGTGCGGCTCGGCGTCCTCCACGCTTTGAACGCGATGCTCGAGCGCCCGCTTAAACGCGCTCAGATCTTCGGCCTCTGCGCGGAACTGGAAGGCCACTCGGACAACGCGGCCCCGGCCGAATTCGGCGGTTTTGTCGTGGCCCGTTACAATCGTCATCAGCGTTTCCCGATCGATCCGCGCCTCCGTTTTGTTCTTCTCATTCCGGCTTTCGAAGTGCGGACGGAGGAAGCGCGGCGGGTTTTGCCTAACGAAATCAATCGCCTCGGCGCGGTCGAGTCCTGCGGCAACGCCTGTCTCATCACCGCCGCGCTGGCGAGCGGCGACTACGAAGCGCTCCGTGGGGCCTGGCGCGATCATCTCCACCAGCCTTTTCGCGCCGAGTTTGTTCCCTTTCTCGACCGGGTGATCGCGGCCGCCGAGCAGGCCGGCGCCCTCGGCGGGTTCCTGAGCGGCTCCGGTTCCACCATCGCCGCCGTCACCCTCCACTCGCCCGAAGCGGTTGCCGCCGCCATGCTGCAAGCGTCCGGTTTGTCCGAGGCGGAGACGCGCATCACCAGCGCGGATAACGACGGCGTCCGGATCGTAGTTAGCATTCTTGCTCCCGATGCGCCGCTGGCTTGAAAATCTCGAACAGTTCGCGATCGACGTCATTCTCGGACGTCAGCACGGGGTGCGCGCCGCGCTCCTCCGCAGCCTGCTTTACCTTCTCTCGCTCGTCTACGCCCGGATCGTGCAACTGCGCCTCTTCCTTTATCGCAAACGCGTCTTTCGCGAGCGCGCTCTCGGTTGTCTCGTCATCAGCATCGGCAACCTGACCGTCGGCGGCACAGGCAAAACGCCGGTCGTGGAAAAATTCGCCCGCGCCCTCCAGGCGGGCGGACGACGGGTGGCGATCCTCAGTCGCGGCTACAAGAGCGTGGCCAAACCTTCCAAGCGCAGTTTGATCGACCGCTTGCGCGGGGTCGCGCCCGATCCACCGCGGGTCGTCTCCGACGGGCAATCGCTCCTCCTCGATTCCCTGACCGCGGGCGACGAGCCCTACATGCTGGCGAGCAACCTCAAGGACGTGATCGTGCTCGTGGACAAGGACCGGGTGAAGAGCGGGCTGCACGCCATTCGCGAGATGAAAGCCGACACCCTCCTGCTCGATGATGGCCTCCAATATCTGCACCTGAAACATCGGCTCGACATCGTTCTGATCGATCGCCAGGCGCCTTTCGGGAACGAGTATCCTTCTTCCGCGCGGGACCCTGCGCGAGCCGCCGCCCAATCTGCGCCGGGCGAGCTACATCTTCATCACCAAAAGCACGGGCGAGCCTAACGACGAGCTGATCGCCCGCATCCGGCGTTACAACCGCACCGCCGAGATCATCGAGTGCGCCCATCAGCCGCTTTATTTGCAGGACGTTTACAGCGGCGAACAGCTCCCGCTCGGCCGCCTGACCGACACCTACATCGGCTCCTTTTGCGGAATCGCCGCGCCCGAGAGCTTCGAGGACGGGCTGCGCAAACTCGGGGCCCGGATCGAGCTCGCGAAACGCTTCACCGATCACCATCGCTACAGCGAAGCGGAATTGCAGAGTTTCATCAATCGCTGTATCCGGCGCGACGTCGACATGATCGTGACGACGGAAAAAGACGCCGTCCGTTTCCCGCGCCTGACGAAACCGGAAGTGCCGATTTATTTTCTCCGGGTCGAGATCCTGATCCTGAGCGGACACGAAACCTGGGAACATTGCGTCGGCCGCATCTGCCAGCCGCAGCCGATGCTCTCGCCGGAACGATTCTTTTCTTGAGGAAGAATCTGGAAGCCAGGAAACCAGGAAGAAGAGGCAGAGTTTTGAATCGGGAAAAGAGGAAAGCAGGAAAAGGAGGGCGAGGGACAGAGGCCTCTTCACTTCTTCCCTTTCTGGTTTTCTGGCTTCCAGATTCCCTCTCGCTTCTTCCTGCTTTCCTGATTCATCTTTTGCCATGAGCAAAAAGGCGCAATTGGTCGTGGAGAGTCGCACGCTCGCGGTTTCGAATCTCGACAAGGTCCTCTAGCCGAAAACGGGTTTCACCAAGGGCGAGATGATCCATTACTACATTCAGATCGCGCCCGTCCTCCTCCCGCATCTGAAGGACCGGCCCCTGACGATGAAGCGCTATCCTGATGGCGTGGAAGGCGAATTCTTTTACGAAAAGAATTGCCCGAGCCATCGCCCGAAATGGGTCAAAACCGCGACGCGTCTGGAGCGAAGGCAACCAGCGCGAGATGCAGTATTGCCTCGCGCAGGACCTGCCCACGCTCGTCTGGGCCGCCAACCTGGCCGACATCGAGCTGCACACTTCGCTCTCGCGCAAAAAGGACATCGCGCGCCCGACGCATGATGGTTTTCGATCTCGATCCCGGCGCGCCGGCCGACATCGTGCAGTGCTGCCAGGTCGGGCTCTGGCTGCGCGAAATTCTGGCGGCCATGAAATTGAAAAGCTTCGCCAAAACTTCCGGCTCGAAAGGCCTGCAGATTTACGTCCCGCTGAACACCGCGGTCACCTACGACCAGACGAAAGAGGTCTCGCACGCCCTCGCCGAATATCTCGAGCAGGAACATCCCGAATTGGTCGTTTCGAAAATGGCGAAGGCGCTTGCGCAAAGGAAAGATTTTCGTCGACTGGAGCCAGAACGACGAGCACAAGACGACCATCTGCGTCTACTCGCTGCGGGCCAAAGAGCAGCCGACCGCTTCCACCCCGGTGACGTGGAAAGAAGTGGAAGAAACCGTGCGGAAAAAGAAAGCGAAGCAGCTCGTCTTCCATTGCGAGGAGACGCTCAAGCGGGTGGAAAAGATGGGCGACCTCTTCGCCGAGGTTGAAACGCTGAAGCAGAAGCTGCCGAAAAAGTGGAAGCTGTAGGATAGTGCAGCGCAGGTCCGCGCTGCTGGAGTCCGTGTATCAGAAACTTGGACGGGACGGCGCCCGTCCCTCCAGGCCACGTGCGACTGCTCTCGGCGCGGTGTGATATGATAATGAATGACAGCTGACGCCTCCGCTCCTCTCGTGGTCGGCGCCGGTCCGGTTGGCCTAACGATGGCTAACGAACTGGCGCGCCATGGGGTCCGCTGCCGGATCATCGATCGCGCCGCGGAGCGTTCCCTGAATTCGAAGGCGCTCGCCATTTTCCCGCGCACTCTGGAAGCATTCGAAACGATGGGCGTGGCCGATCGCTTCCTCGACGCGGGCCACCGCCTGCATGGTATGTCGCTTCATCATCGTCAGGAACAGCTTGCCGCAGATCGATCTCACCTCCGTGGCGAGCCCGTTCCCTTTCGCGCTCGGCCTTGCCCAATCGGAAACCGAACGGCTCTTGAGCGAGCATCTGGCCAGCCTCGGGGTCGAAGTCGAACGCGAAGTCGATTGAGCGGCCTGACGCAAACGAGCGACGCCGTGCGCGCTGTCCTGCGTCGTGCCGACGGGACGGAAGAGATCGTGGAGACGCCGTGGCTGATCGGCTGCGACGGCGCTCACAGCGCAACCCGGCATGCGCTCGGGATGGATTTCGAGGGCGCGCAGTACGATGAGAGTTTTATCCTCGCCGACGTGCAACTGGCTGCCTCGCTGGCGCGCGATCGGGTCCACCTTTTCCTGGGCGAGGACGGAATTCTCGGCCTCATCCCTTTCAGCAAAAGCCTCTGGCGGGTCGTGGCCAACATTCCGCCCGAATCGCGCGACCAGACTTTGCCGGAAGTGACCCTGCCGGAAGTGCAGGAACTACTCGAGCGCCGCGCCGGCCCGGCGATGCCGGCGAGCGATCCGGTCTGGATGTCGCGCTTTCACATTTCGCATCGCAAGGTGCGGCAGTTTCGCCAGCTGCGCGTTTTTCTCGCCGGCGACGCCGCCCACATCCACAGCCCGGCCGGCGGGCAGGGGATGAACACCGGCATCCAGGACGCCTTTAATCTCGCCTGGAAACTTGCCCTCGTCGTTAGGGGACTGGCGCCCGCGCCGTTGCTCGCCAGTTATCACCTCGAGCGCGAACCGGTCGCGAGCGGGGTTTTGAATATGACCGACCGCCTCACCCGGATGGCGACGATGCGCAATTCGTTCGCGCAAAACGTGCGCGATTTTCTTCTCCCGGTGGTGAGCGGAATTGATTTTGTCGGCGATAAAATCGCCGATCGCCTGACGGAATTGAGCGTCAATTATCGCCAGAGTCCGATTGTCGAAAACCATGGACCCGGGCGCCCGAAGGCGGGCGATCGCGCGCCCGACGCGGAGTTGCGCGATGAGAACGATCGCGCGCGCCGGCTCTTCGAGCTCTTCCGTGAGCCGCGGCACGTGCTCCTGATTTTTCTCGGCGCGAGCGGCAATGCCGCGCTTGGCGATTTGTCGCCGGCGCATATCGACACCTGCCGGATCGTGCGCGGCCGGAGCGAGCTGGCGGCGGACCTGCGCGACCTCACCGGGCTGGCCCACGCGGCCTACAATCTCTTCGAGGGCGGGATCGTGCTCGTTAGGCCGGACGGCTACATCGCTTATCGGAGCAACGATTTCGATCCGGTGAAGCTGCGGGCTTATCTCGCCCGCATTTTCAATCCGGCTTCGCTCCCGGCCTCCTAAAGTCGGTCGGCAAGACTAGCCGCGCAGGACGTAATGCCCGTGAATCCAAATGCGGTGACCATTGTAGTAAGGTCCGAGTGAGTAGTTGTTTGGGGAAGTCCAGCATGCAGAGACCAAAGACGAAATCCAACCCCGCTGCACCGGGATCGTCTAGCCCTGGCAGGGCCGGGCTGCGTTTTCCGCCATGGCTGATGGCGGCATCGCTGGCCCTGGTGACGATCGTCCTTTACTGGCCGGCGACGCGATGTGGTTTCGTCAACTTCGATGATCCGGATTACGTCACTAACAATGTTTATGTGCAAAACGGGCTGACCCTGGAAGGCATCAAATGGGCTTTTTTGAATACCGTATCGGCCAATTGGCATCCCCTGACGGTGATGTCCCATATGTTGGACTGCCAACTGTTTGGTTTGAAGCCGTGGGGACATCACCTGACCAGCTTATTGCTGCAAGCAGGCAACACAGTTCTGGTCTTTCTCCTGCTTCGCCGTATGACCGGTGCGTTCTGGCGGAGCGCATTAGTGGCGGCGCTCTTCGGGTGGCACCCGTTGCATGTGGAATCGGTCGCCTGGGTCGCGGAACGCAAGGATGTGCTGAGCGCTTTTTTCGGGCTTCTCGCGCTCTTCTTTTACGCCCGTTACGCGCAAGCACAAACTCGAAACTCGAGACTTAAGACGCAGAGCTTTTTGCTTTCGCTCTTGTTCTGCGCCCTCGGCTTGATGAGCAAGCCGATGCTGGTGACGTGGCCGTTCGTCATGCTCTTGCTCGATTACTGGCCGCTCCAAAGAATGACGGGTGACCAGTGGGCGAGTGGCAAGCTGCTGCGCGCCTCGTTCGGGAGAAAATCCCGTTCTTTGTGCTCGCGGCGGCGGCGATCATCATGACCCTCGTCGCACAAAAGAATGCCATTTCGTCGGTTGAAAACCTGCCCTTGGGCGCGCGCGTCGGAAATGCCCTGATTTCCTACTGTCGTTATCTGGGGAAGATGTTTTGGCCAACGGACCTGGCTGTTTACTACCCGTTCCAGACTTGGCCGCTGGAGCAGGTGCTGTTGGCGGGTGCATTCTTGGGCGGCATTTCGGTGCTCACATGGATGACGCGGCGGCGGTATCCGTTTTTGCTGACGGGCTGGCTTTGGTTTCTCGGGACGCTGGTGCCCGTGATCGGTTTGGTGCAAGTGGGCGGGCAGGCGATGGCGGATCGTTACACTTATCTCCCGTCGCTGGGAATACTGATTCTCATTATCTGGGGCGCCTATGAACTGACCAGACGCTGGCAGTATCACGTGATTGTTTTGTCGGTGGCGGGTTCCGCGGCGATCGTTCCCTCTCTGGCAGTGACGCGGCGACAGATCGGATATTGGAAGGAGAGTGAAACGCTTTTCCGGCACGCGCTCGAAGTCACGCAAAACAATTTCATCGCCCACAATAACCTCGGCACAGCCCTCGCCAGTAAAGGCCAAATCGACGAGGCCATTGGCCAATACCGGGAAGCTATCCGCATCAAACCGGGTTACGCCGATCCCCACAATAACCTTGGCAACGCCCTCGACAAACAAGGCCAGCCCGACGAGGCGATCCGCCAATACCAGGAAGCCATTCACCTCAGACCGGGTGATGCCGTTTTCCAGAACAACCTCGCCAATTCCCTCATTAAGAAGGGCCAATTCGACGAGGCCATCCGCCACTGCCGGGAAGTCCTCCGCCGACAACCGGATTACGCCCAAGCCTGCAACACCCTCGGCACCGCCCTCGGCAAGAAAGGCCAATTCGACGAGGCGATCAGTCAGTTTCAAAAAGCTCTCCGTCTCCAACCGGATTACGCCGACAGCTTACAACAACCTCGGCACCACCCTCTGCGAGAAGGGCCAATTCGACGAGGCGATCAGTCAGATTCAGAAAGCAATCCGTCTCCAGCCGGATTACGCCGAAGCCCACATGGCCCTCGGCGTCGCCCTCGTCAGGAAAGGTCAAGTTGATGAGGCGATCAGTCAGTTTCAGGAAGCCCTCCGTCTTAAACCGAATTATGCCGAGGCCCACAACAACCTCGGCTTCGCTCTTCTCAACAAAGGCCAAATCGACGAGGCCATCCGCCAATGCCAGGAAGCTCTCCGCCTCCAACCGGATTTCGCCGACGCCCACTACAACCTCGGCACCGCCCTCGACATGAAAGGCCAGGCCGACGAGGCCATCCGCGAATACCAGGAAGCCATCCGTCTCAAACCGGATCTAGTCGCCGCCTACAATAACCTTGCCTACCTGTGGGCCGCGCGCGGTGAGAATCTCGAACAGGCCCATGCCCTGATCGAAAAAGCCGTCAAGCTCGAGCCGAAGAACGCCGCGTTGCTTGATACTCTGGGGTGGGTGCTGTTCAAACAGAACCACCCGCGCGAGGCATTGGGTTATGTCTCCCAAGCAATCAAAGATTCAAGCCGCCCCGACGCGTCGCTCTACGATCATCTGGGCGACATTCAGGCCGCACTAAACCAGGCTGAGGAAGCCGCCGCCGCCTGGCGCCAATCGCTATCGCTCGCGCCGAACGAGCAAATCCGTAAAAAACTCGACGCATTGTCGGCTCATTGAACGAGTGGAGGTGGGGAGAGGCTACGGAAGAGAATGGCTAATTCTCTGGCGATGCCCAACTTTTCCATCAGTTCGTCAAGAGTGCTCTGGTTGATGCCGAGTTGCGCCGCGGCCCTGGCGATTTTTCCTGAATGTTTTCGCAACACCCGTTCCCCGCCGCCTGCGGCTTCAATCCGTCTCTTCCGTGGGACATAAGGTCCGGCGAACGCGCCTGCGGGGTTTTGCTTGTTAGGCCAGACGGATACGTCGCTTATCGGGCGACGATTTCGATCCGCTAAAGCTGCGGGCTTAGCACGCCCGCATTTTCAATCCGCTCCGCCTCCCGGCCGCCTGATCGGCCGGCAAAACTAGCCGCACAGACGTAATGCCCGTGAATCCAGATGCGGTGGCCATGCCGCCGGGCCCAGTGGCCGCGCACCCAGACGTAACGCCGGCCACGGTGAATGTAGTAAGGTCCGCGGGTGTAATACGGCCGGTCTCCCACTGCGACGACATAGCCCCCGGTGACGACTGGTCGCGGTCCGTAGACCGGTTCGGGTCCATAGACCGGGGCGCAGGCGCCGGTGCAAAGGACGATGGTCAGTAAAATAATGAGAGATTTTTTCATTTCGTGTCCTTGCCCTGGGGAATGAATTTTCTTTAAAGGTGAATTCGCAGAAACGGGTGCCGAAGGATGGGTTTTTCGCCTTCTCGCCGGCGTTTGTGAGAGGGCAATGAAAGGGAAATCGATTCTCATTTCCGGGGCCGGGATTGCCGGTCCGACGCTGGCCTATTGGCTCGAGCGGCGCGGTTTCGAGCCGGTGCTGGTGGAGCGCGCCCCGCACTTTCGGGAGGGCGGCTACATGATCGACTTCTGGGGTCTCGGCTTCGAGGTGGCGGAGAGAATGGGCCTCGTCCCGCGACTGCGCGAGGTCGGTTATGTCATCGACCGGCTTAAATTTGTCGACGAACAGAATCGCGTCCGGAGCGAACTGGGCGGCGATGTGCTGACCAGTGCGCTGGGTGAAAAGTTCGTTAGTCTGCCGCGCGGCGACCTGGCGAAAGCGATCTTCGATCTGATCGACGGCAAAGTGGAGACGATCTTCGACGAGACCATCAGCACGATCGAGGAGACGCCCGACGGGCTGGAGGTGAAATTTGAGAGAACGGGGTCGCGCCGGTTTGATCTCGTGGCTGGCTGTGACGGGCTTCATTCCGTCGTGCGCACGGCGGTCTTCGGCCCGGAGCAGAAGTTCGAGAAATACCTCGGCTATTACACCGCCTCGTTCCTGACGAATAATTATGTGCCACGCGATGCACGGACCTACCTGAGCTACGCCGCGCCGGGGCGCCAGATCAGTCGTTATGCACTGCGCGGCGAGCGGACGGCGTTTTTCTTCGTCTTCGCGCAGGAGGCGCGGCTCGATCGCGACCGGCAGGAGGAGGACGCGCGCCCGCTCCTGCACGAAACGTTTGGCCGTGACGCCTGGGTTGAGATTCCGGAAATCCTCCGCCGACTCGATGCCTGCAACGATCTCTACTTCGATTCGGTCAGCCAGATCCAGATGCCACAATGGTCGCGCGGAGGCTGCGTGTTGCTGGGGGACGCCGCTTATTGTCCGTCGCTCCTGGCAGGGGAAGGCGCCTCGTTTGCCATGGCCGGTGCCTTCATTCTCGCGGGTGAGTTGGAGCGGGCGGAGGGCGATTACGCGCGTGCATTTGCCGCCTACGAAGAAAGGTTCCGCCCTTTCATCGAACGCAAACAGCGATCCGCGGCCCAGTTTGCCGGCAGTTTTGCGCCGCGCACCCGCTTCGGATTGTTCGTGCGCGATCAGGTCCTGCATCTGGCGGCGCGTTTCCGGCCAGTGACCAACTGGTTGATGCGCCGCTTCGTGAACGATCGCTACACGCTCCCGGATTACGGCGGCGGTGGTCCCGGCCGCGGCCCGGGATGATGAAAATGCCCCATGTGCAGTCGGTGTTCGGCTTCCAGCTTTTCAAATTTCTTCTTCTGTTCCGGAGTGAGATAGACGGAGATTTTGGTATTCGCTTCCGCCAGCCGATCGAGGGCGCGCTGGATCGTTTGCGCGATGAATCGTTTCCATGTCGGCGCACGTTTTCTCGACCACCGGTCTAATCTGTGCCTCCTGGTCTTTCGTTAGGCTGAGTTCGGAGCGGAGATGCGCGAGCATGAACCGGGAGAGCTGACGCGAATCGGGCAGGCGCATGAAATGACGCCCCACCATCGGCGCGATGAGCGCTCCAGTGACGGCGCCGGCGAGAAAGATCAGCACGGCGTAGAGAACGATGCGGGCGGTGCGTGATTTATTCATAACCGTAGCTGACCACGATCGCGGAATCCGCCACTCGCGCCACCGGGTCGGCGCGATGTTGGAAAGCGGTCAGCTCATCGCTTTTCAGGACGGCAGTGAGGAGCGCGATAGTGCAGGCTGCGAGTGCCGCCCAGCGCAAGCCCCGGAGCAGTCCGCCATTGGTCGAGCGTTGCGCGGTCGTTTCGCGCCAATGGGCGAGGACCGCGGTCTCGAGGCCGTAGGCTGGTCCGGGCGTCGCCGGATCAGGCGCGTGGCGGGCGAGACGAAAGATGCGATCGAGAAGTCGTTCCGTGTTCATGCAGCGAAAGCCGGGACGATGGCGTCGGTTTTGCCAAGCATCTTTTTCATTTTCGCCCGGGCGCGGAAAGCGCGAACTTTGATCACCGCCCGGCTCCAGCCCGTCAGCTGATGAATTTCCTGGATCGAGCGTTCTTCGAGATGGAGCAGCGTGACGAGCAGCCGGTCCTCCGGTGAAAGCCGGGTCAGCATCCGGTTGAGCAATTCTTTCGCCGCGCGCTCGTCGTCCGCTGTCGCCAGATCGGTTTCGGTGCGCGCCAGGCGCTCGATGGCGGCGGAGGCTTCCTCGTCGAAGTCGGCCAGGCGCCATTCCGGGCGCCGCTTTTCGGAGCGCAATTCGTTGAGGCAGGTATTGACCGCGATGCGCGAGATCCAATGCCGGAGCGGCACCTTCCCGGCGTAGGTCTCGAGGTTCTGGAAAATCTTGATGAAAATCATTTGGGTCAGGTCTTCCTCGCTCATCCGCCGGGGCAGATGCGAGCGCACCAGCCGCACGACGAAGGGATGATAATGGCGGAGAAGCTCGCGGGCCGCATTCTCGTCGCCTTCGGCAATCCGTCGCAGACACGACTGCTCGTCAAAATTCTCATCCGGCATGGGCGGTCGCGGAGCGGGTCCACATCACGGTTAAAGACACAACGGGCGGCCGAAGGTTACAACAGAATATGTAACCGGCGGGCGCCGGCAGTGTCTCTGAGTGCGCAACAGCAATTCCGCTGCTGCCCAACTAAGGAAAGAAAGAAAAACATGAAACCAATCAAACTCGTTCCAATCACACTCTGCCTCTCGGCCTTCCTGGCCGTCGCCCAATTCGCCGGCGCGCAGACGCCCGACGGTCCGCCGCCCTTCTGTCATAAAGGCGCGCCGGACATGACCGCCATGCTCACCCACATGCTGCAATTGACCGACGCGCAAAAGAGCCAGATCGAACCGCTCCTGACCGCGGTCCGTCCGCAGCTCCAGGCGATTCACGAAAAAGCGCGGGCTGAAGCGGACGTGATCCTGAAGCAGCTCCACTCGCAGATCCGGCCGCTCCTCACGCCCGAGCAGCAGAAGCGGCTCGACGCCATGGAAGTGCTGCACGGCGTCGGCCAGCACGGCTCGGAGTAATCACGGCTCGGCTGTTTTGAGGCAAGGGCTGCGGCCAACCCCGCAGCCCTTTTCCATGGGTTGATGCGAGACGGAGGCGCGTTTTGTTAGCGCCCATGGCGGCAAAAAGCCGCCGCTTCAATCTACCGCCTAACGATTCTTTAGAATAAGGGTGGAGGGATCTTCCATGAATCCCTGGGTCATCGGGAGGAGGGAATAAGCCCCGACCGCCCAGTTCGAACCCTCGAAAGCCACCGTTCCCCGGAGTTGTCCCACCGGCCCGGGAGGGACCACCTTCACGGCCGTCCAGCGTTTCCCGTTCCAATGTTCGGTGACCGGCTGGAACTGAACATCTCTGGTCTGGACGTAACCGACCACGGTGACATCCTTGCTCGAGTTGGCGGTTACTCCGAGCAGGATAGTGGCATAACCGGGAATCGGGCTGTCGACCGCCGTCCAGGCGGTTCCGTCCCAATGCAGGATCAATCCCTGGCCGTTTTGTCCGGCGCTGTTGACATTCTGGAAGCCGACCGCCCAGACGTCGTCAGGCGCGATCGCCTTGACCGAATACAATGAATTGAAATCGCTCCCGGTCGCGTAAGGTGCCGGCACGATGCTCCAGGCCGTCCCATCCCAATGCTCGATCAGCGGGCGGGCACCGCCATGCGAGTGACCGACGGCCCAGACGTCGTTCGCGGAAAGCGCGCTCACGCCGGTGAGATAAGTGGTGGTCGAGCCGGCTGGATTGGGGCTGGGCACGATGCTCCAGGCGGTGCCGTCCCAATGTTCGATGAACGTTTCCCATTCATACTCGAAGGCGACCTGGTAATCTCCAACCGCCCAGACGTCGTCGCTCGCGACGGCCGAGACGGAGGACAACTCGCTGTCATCGCCCGGCCCGCTGTTGGGGCTCGGGACCACGCTCCAGCCGTTGCCGTCCCAATGCATGGCGAGCGTCCTGGCCGTGCCCGGTCCACAGATGTTGCCCACGGCCCAGAGATCGTTAGGCGAAATCGCATCCACGGCGGCCAGCTCGTTGCCGGCGTAAAAAGCGTTGCCGCACGCTTCGGCGGTGCCGGGGTTGGGGCTGGCGACGGCGCTCCAGCTCGCGCCATCCCAATGCTGCATGATGATGAATTGCTGCGCATTGGCATTGTAAGCGTAACCGACGGCCCACGCGTCCGACGCGGAAGTAGCCGTCACGCCAGTCAGGAGATTGGTCTGGCCTGGGTCGGGGCTGTCGTAGACCACCCAGCCCCGGTCGGCGGCGAGCGCGGCACTGGCGAGGACGAGGAACCCAGCCAATGGAAGGAGGCGGGAGCGAGCGAAAGCGAAGCCGATTTGCATCGTGCTAGTGCACTTGAAGGAAGGTCGTCTGGCAAGAAAACAATCGTAAGGAGTTCGTTACGCAATCGGGCGGGGACGGGCGCCAATGAGATGGCACGGGGTTGCTCCTTCTCCATTTGAAACGCCCACTGGAAGCCGCTAGATGACACGCCAGTGAGCGCTCCTTCTCAAAGCGCGAGAACGATCTCGCTCCTGACCGCGACCTGCATCGTGATCGCCAACATGGTGGGCACGGGCATTTTCACCAGCCTCGGTTTTCAAGTGGGAGATTTGCCGAGCGGGTTTGCCATCATGGCGCTCTGGGCAATCGGCGGTGTCTGCGCCCTGTGCGGCGCGCTCTCCTACGCGGAACTGGGCGCGGCGCTGCCGCGTTCCGGTGGCGAGTATCATTTTCTGCGCGAGATTTATCATCCGGCGGTCGGGTTCGTGGCCGGGTGGATTTCGGCCACGGTCGGCTTTGCCGCGCCGGTCGCGATCGCAGCGATTCCGTTTGGCACTTATCTCGCGGGCATTGTGCCGGGATTGAACCCGCTTTTTCTTTCGCTTGGCGTGGTCTGGATCACGACGCTGGTTTTGCTCTGGGATTTGCGGCTCGGGAGCGGATTTCAAAACGCCTCGACGCTTTTGAAGGTCGCGCTCATTCTGATCATTATCGCTGCCGGGTTTTGGGTGAAAGGGACGCAGCCGGTTTCCTTTTTGCCCGTGACGGCCGATCGCGCGCTGATCGTGAGCACGCCCTTCGCGATCAGCCTTTACTGGGTCATGTATGCCTACTCGGGCTGGAACGCGTCGACTTATATCGTCGGTGAAGTGCGCAATCCGGCCCGCACCATTCCGCTCTCGCTCGGGCTCGGCACGTTGCTCGTGACTGCGCTCTATCTCGGGATCAACGCCGTTTTCCTCCGCACCACTCCGGCGGCCGAGATGGTCGGCAAACAGGAAGTCGGGCTCATCGCAGGGGTGCACATTTTTGGGGAAGCGGGCGGGAAAGTGATGGCGGTATTCATCGCGCTCGGCCTCGTTTCGGCGGTCAGCGCGATGATGTGGATCGGGCCGCGCGTCACGGTCGCGATGGGTGAGGACCTCGGCGCGCTCTCCTGGCTCGCGCGCCGTAATGCGCGTGGCATTCCGGTCCGCGCCACGCTCGTGCAGTTCGCGATTGTGAATCTTCTCATCCTGATCACCACCTTCCAGAAGGTGGTCAATTACGTGCAGTTCAGTCTGATGCTTTCCTCGACCCTCACCGTGCTGGGCGTGATCGTGCTGCGCTGGCGTCGGCCCGGTTTGGCGCGGCCCTATCGAACCTGGGGTTATCCGCTCACGCCGCTGATCTTTCTCGCCGTGAGCGGCTGGATGCTCTGGCATTTGCTGGCGGATCCGTCCACGCGCGAGCCGTCGCTTTGGGGTTTGGCGACGGCGCTCCTCGGATTGGTCATCTACATCCTTTCGCCGAAAGAGAGCGCGCTGTAGACGTCGCCTTGTGGGCGACGCGGGTATGCGCTTCCAAAACAACGGGCGCTTCCTTCGAGCAACGCTCAGACCCGCGCTTCGCAGAGCGAAGCGTCTCCATGTCGCCGGCAGACGAGGTTTATCTCCCAAGCAACAGGCGCAGGAATCGCGCGTCGGAAAATCTCCCGCCGCGACCGTGCCTAACGATAACCAGTTCGAGCGAGGGAATGACGTAGAGCCGCTGGTAACCGGAGCCGATACAGGCGACGAGATCGCGCGGCGCATCGCGGCAGAGACAGGCGTCGTGCCAATCCTGGCGCGGACCATTTTGGCTCGAGCATGTCTTCGAAATCGAACTCGCGGCCGCCGGGGGCGGCCCGGTTATTCCACCAGCCTAACGAGAAGGCGCGGTTCGCCGGAGACCCACGCCAGGATTGGGCGAGCGTTTCCGGCCTCACGACTGGCTTGCCGTGGTCAAGCACGAGCTGACCCAGCTTCGCCCATTGCCGCGCGGTGAGGACGAAGCCGGCCGCGAGGAGCGGGTTGCCGGCACGATCTTTCAGGTAACGCTGCGGACCGAGATGGAGCCGCCGCAGGACGCGACGCTCCAGGTACTCGCTCGGCGTTTTGCCATGCAACTTTTCCTTCAGCACCTGATGAAAAACCTGGAGCGCGGCTGGCCCGTAAATGAACGCTTTGCCCGGTTCCGCGACCATCGGGAGGCCGAGCGCGGTTCGATCGCGATTGCCGTATTCGTTCACCTGCAAGCCAAAGCCCGGCGCCAGCCCGGAGGAAAAATCGAGCAACTGCCGAATCGTGACCCGCGCCTTGCGCGGATCTTTCCGCCACCCGGCGATCGTCTCCGCGACGCGTTCGTCGAGGTCGATGATCCCATCCTCCGCCGCGGCGAGGGCGGCCAGGTTCCAAAACGCTTTCGTCCCGCTGTAGATTCTTTGCCGCGATTCGGCCGTCGCCTTACCCGGGTACTGTTCGAGCAGTGTCTTCCCGTTCTGCAGCACGAGAAAGGAAGAGCCGCGATGGTCGGCCGAATATTTCGCCGCTTTCCGCACGTCCGCCGGATCGAGACTGGCCGCGCGAATGGGCGCGACCACGAAGAGGAGCAAACAAAGCGGCCGGTGGAATCTCACGCGCGACAACTTCTGCCGGGCGACAGGCGTCGGGCAAAATTTTTCTTCTCCGCAATGCCTTTGGCCTGCTTTAGGTTGCCGGCTTGCTCGCGTATTACCTCGATAATTTCAGCCCGTTCATGATTCGGTTCGGGCCGAGCTTTGGGATTCGCTGGTACGGATTCTCCTATCTGCTCGCTTTCTTTTGCGGGTTCCTCCTCCTCCACTGGCTCGCCCAGCGCCGCTTTTGCGCGCTCCCGGCGGCGAAGGTGGGCGACTACATTCTCCTCGCGTCGTTAGGCGTGGTGGTCGGCGGGCGTCTCGGTTACGTCCTCTTTTATCGGCCGGGGCAGTTGCTGGTGGATCCGATGTTTGTCTTTCGGGTCTGGGACGGCGGGATGTCGAGCCACGGCGGGATGATCGGGCTCACCCTCGTGACCTTTTTCTACGCCCGGTCGCAACGCATCTCCTGGCTCAGCCTGGCGGATAACATCGCGGTCGTGGCGCCGGTCGGTCTCTTTCTCGGGCGCTGCGCCAATTTCATTAACGGCGAGCTTTACGGACGCCCCACGACGGTGCCGTGGGCCATGCAATTTCCGAAGGAAGCGATCGATCTGCCCGCGCTCGGAGACCGGGTCCTGGCCGCAGCGCAGGCGGTCCGACCGGCGGTGGGAAATCTGGAAGACGCCATTGTGCAGGCGCGCCACGATCCGGGCCTGGCCGGTGTGTTCCATCGACTTCTGACACCGCGGCATCCATCGCAGCTTTACGAGGCGTTGCTCGAGGGCGTGTTCCTTTTCGGTTGTCTCTGGTTTCTCCGCGTCCGTACCCGCCAACCGCGCGGGATGCTGGCCGGGCTTTTTCTGCTTCTTTACGCCGTGGTTCGGATCATCGTGGAAAACTTCCGCGAGCCGGACGCGCCGCTGACCGGGCCGTTCACGCGCGGGCAGACGCTCTCGATCATGCTCATCGTGGGTGGGATTTGTTTCGTGGTTTACGCGCTGCGAACGAAGCAATACGAGGCTGCTACGCCGTCTTCGGTTTCATGAGAAACCCGGCCACGAGGCCGACGCAGAGAAACCCAACCAGTTGGATAAACATGTAGGAAAGGGTGTAGACGGTCGGAAACCCGTACCAATTCCAGTAGGAAACATTGGTCGCGATCGCCGCCAGCACGCCCCCGAGGAGAACGAAGCCGAGCCGACCGGCAAAAGTCGTCAGGCCAGTGAGACTGAGGAGGTAGACCACGAGAAAGGCCTCGGCCAGCTCGGTCGCGAATTCGATCGAGAGCCAGCGCACCATCATGAGGGGACGCGAACCCGCCGGGTGATAGATCAGAATCCCCGAGGGATGTTTGGCGAGGTTTTCGCCCATGTGCTTCATCGCTTCGTGCTGCTCTTCCTTCGTCGGGTTGGGGCCCAGCCCGAAGCCGGGGAAGACGTAGAGGCCGCTCTTTTCCGCGATGCTGCTCTGCATTGCACTGAGGACGGCGGCCTCGTTAGGCATTTCGCCGGTGCCCGCTTCACCGAGCGGGAGCGCCATATGGGCAATGGAAGTCCAGACAAACATGGCGATACCACCGAGCAGCCCGGCGAGAAACGTTCGATTCATAAATAATTTTTTTTCGAGCGATTATGTGAGCGCACGCGGATCGGAGTCGAGCCACAAAATCAGAACCGCCTAGTAGATGGGCTCGGTCGCCCGCGTGTGCTTGAGAAAGACCTGCGCAAAAACAAACAGGATGGCGAAGATGACGACGGACAGAGCCGCCGCCCAGCCGAAGCGATACATGTTAAAGGCCGCCTTGTAGACGTAGGAGACAAGGATGTGGGTCGAGTCCGCCGGTTCGCCCATGTTCGAGACGAGCCAGATGACGTTGATGTTATTGAAGGTCCAGATCGTGCCTAACGTAATCGCCGGGATCATGACCGGGCGCAGCAGGGGCGCGGTGATGTGCCAGAACTGAAACCACTTCGAGGCGCCATCGACGTCGGCCGCCTCGTAAAGCTCGTCCGGGATCGATTGCAGACCGCCGAGCGCGATCACCATCATGAAGGGAAACCCGAGCCAGATATTGGTGATGATGACGGCGACGAAGGCTTCGAAGGGCGAGTTGAGCCATTGCACCGGGGCGAGGTGCAGGTATTTCGTGAGGAGCAAATTCACCGCGCCGTATTCGTAGTTGAACATCCCGCGCCAGGTGAGGGCGGCGATGTATTGCGGCAACGCCCAGGGCAGGATGAGCGCGACCCGCCAGGCCGATTTCCCGCGGATGAATTTCTGGTGGAGGACGACGGCGAGGAACACGCCAATCACGACATGGAAGACGATGTTGACCGTCGTCCAGATGACGGTCTTGAGCAGGATCGACCAGAAAAGCTGCTGCTTAAAAACTGAGACGTATTGGGCGAAGCCGATCAGCCGCCAGTCGCGGATGTGATAGAGGTTCGCGTTCGAAAACGAGAGGATGACGTTGAAGACAAACGGGAAGGCGACGACCGCGAGGATGACGAGGAGGGCGGGGGTGAGGAGGAAGGTGATGAAGAGGCGGGCTCTGAGATTCATGCCGTTCATTTTGCTGCAAGACTTCTGGCGAAAGTCGGTGACTGCGCAACTCCCCAGCTTGTCATCCCGAGCCGGCGAAGCGCGGCGAGGGACCTCACAAATGTAATGGAGAGCCTTTTCTCAAGAGAACACGCGGATTGCAACTGCGAGGTCCCTCGCCGTCTGCGCGGCTCGGGATGACAGGGTTTGTCGTTAGGCGGGCGCGGCATCCGAATTCTGAGCAACTACAGATTGCTGTCCGCGATGTTCTTCTCCGCCTCGCGCTGCATGCGGCGGGCGGCTTCCTTCGCCGTGATCGCACCGCTCATAACGAGCTGATACGGGCCGCGCATCCCTTCCCAAATCTGCCGCATCTGGGGCACGATCGGCATCGGGCGGCCGTGCTCGATCTGTTCCATCGAAGCGACGAGCGCGGGATTGTTCCGGATCGCGGGCGAGGCGAGGACCGATTTGTCAACCGGCGTGGTCGCCAGCTCGCGCGCCATTTTTTCCTGCACTTCGGCGCTCGTCAGGTAGGTGACGAGATCGCGGATGATGGCGAATTTTTTTGCCGGGACATTCGTGTTCACGCAATAGCCCTTGGCGGAAATCATCGGCTCGCACCAGAGTCCGGTCTCGGAGTTGAAGGGCAGCAGCGCGACCATGCTTTTCTCCGGCACGTTGTAACCGGCCCAGGACCACGGGCCGTTGATGATCATGGCGGTCCGGCTCTCCTTGAAGAGCATGTCGGCGATCTCGTAATCGCCTTCCTGCGGGATGATTTTGTATTTGTCGCGCAGATCGAGAATGAACTGAATCGCGCGCACCGTCCGCTCGTTGTCGAGCGCGGGGTGACCTTCCGCGTCCATCACCCAGCCGCCGAAGCCGGTCAGGAAGGGAATGAAGAAAAACGGCTCGCGATAATTCCAGGTGAGCCCGTATTCGTCCATCTTGCCGTCGCCATTGTCGTCCTTCGTCAGGCGCTGGCCGGTGGCGATGAGTTCGTCGAGCGTTTTTGGGGGCTGGGGCACGAGCGCTTTGTTGTAAACGAGGGTGAGATGGTTGCCGATCTGGTCGGCGGCCAGCCAGTGCGAGCCCTGCCAATCGACCAACCCCTGAGGCGTGAAGCGGGCGAAAAAATCGGCTCCGAAAATCTCGTTCAAGCGGCCGAATCGTTTTCGTCGTGACGAGGACGCCAACGTTATCGGCCGGGCCGTAGATGAGATCCGGCCCCTGGCCCGCGACGGCGGCGATGATGTAAAGGTTGCGCAGCTCTTCGTTCTCCTTGTAAAGCGCCTCGACCACGACAGTCGGGGTGCGAGGCGTTGTATCGCCTGACGAATTCGTTAAAGAGGTCGCGCTCGCCGCCGATTTTTTGGTGCCAGATGCGAATGTGGGTGCGCGGGTCCGGCGCGCGGTGACAGGCGGAGAAGAGGGCAAGGAAAACCAGGAGCAGCATCGCGCGCAGGATCCGAATCCGGGGAGCACGGGCTGCCAGCCCGTTGGCCGACGCAGTCTGCGTCGGCGAACTTCTGTGTCCGGTTGAGATACAATCGGTCGCTTTCTTTCCAAACAGAGCCGCAAGAAAGTTCGCGATGGCAGACTGCCATCGCCCACGGGCTAACAGCCCGTGCTCCCCGGAAGTCTCCCGCAACCCGCTCACTCGAAGGAGAGGACCGCTCCGGTGAGCGGAGGCAGCTTAACGGAAGAGCGCTTCCTCGGAATCTTCAACCTGCACGTCCGCCAGTTCGCCCTTGCTGACGAAGATCGGATTGGCGTTGCGGTGCGGGAAATTCATCGCCAGCGTCACCTCTTCGCCGCCGCGGTTGAAGGCGACGAGCAAGCTTTTCCTTCCCGCTTCGCCTAACGAAAGCAAAGGAATCGTGCAGTTCGTCGGTGTCGACCACCTGCGTAGTCGCCGTGGTTGAGCGCGTCATGGGCGCGGCGCAGGGCGATCGCGCTTTTGTAATAGGCAAAAATCTCGGGCTCGAAATTGACGTCGTCCGGTTCCCGATCTTCGCCCCGCGGGTCGATCGCCTGCGGGTCGTATTTCAAATCCTCCCAGACCATCGGCATCCGGTCGTCGGGATCGTGCCCGCCCCACATCCCGGCTTCGTCGCCGTAGTAGATCATGGGCGCGCCCACATAGGTCATCTGGAAGAGGACGATGAGGCGCTGGATGTCGCGCTCGCGGTCGTTAGGCCTGCGGATCCGGTAAGTCGGCGAGGCGCGCGCATCGTCGTTTTCGTTAAACGAAATCTGGCCGTCGACATATTGCGTGCCTTCGCCGTTCACGATCATGGAGGCGAGCCGGTCGGTGTCGTGCGAATCCATCAGGTTTTGCATGACGTAGGCGACCGAGGGTGGAAAGGCGTCGCGCCGTTCGTCCATCAACTTCACAAACTCGGACCGGCCCGATGTTGTCGTCGACCAGGTAACCCTTCACCGGGATGGCAAAGGCGTTGTAGTTCATCGAAGCGGAGAAACCGCCTTCCTTCACCAATTGGGCGGCGTCGTGCCAGATCTCGGCCGTGGTGTAGGCCTCCGGGTTGCATTTGCGGACGAAGGCGTTCCAATCGGCCCAGAATTTGGCCGGGCGCTCGTCGGCCACATCGAGCCGCCAGCCGTCGATGCCTAACGACGGCGTTTTGCCGTCCGGCAGCATCCAGCGTTTCGTCGCCTGCATGATGTATTCCTTCGGGCCGGCCAGCATGTCCTTGCCATCGGCCGAGGGGGCGAAGACCGGGAGGGCGGCGTGGCCCCACCAGCCTTTGTAACTGAATTCGTTCCGCTTCGTTTTCGGATCGTCGAAGCTGCTCACCACATACCAATCCTTGTAGCGCGAGTGCTGCTGATTTTTGCGAATGTCCTTGAAGGCGAAAAAGTCGCGCCCGGTATGATTGAAAACGCCGTCGATGATGACCCTGATTCCGCGGCTGTGTGCTTC
This sequence comes from uncultured Verrucomicrobiae bacterium, assembly GCA_963772915.1. Taxonomy (GTDB): domain Bacteria; phylum Verrucomicrobiota; class Verrucomicrobiia; order Chthoniobacterales; family UBA10450; genus Palsa-1392. Next base: position 117,824 of record CAVYZI010000004.1, on the reverse strand, counting down.
CTTGATCAGCCTGAGGAAAAGCCTGTCCGCCGCCGTCCACTGCCAGGTCGCGGGGTTGGCGGTTTCCTTTTCGATCAGGGCGAGATCGCCTTTCGGGTCGGGGCCGAAATTCGGGTCGATGTGATGGTAACTGTTGCCATCGTATTTGTGCATCGAGCGCGAGTAGAAGAGAGGATTGAAGTAGATGCAGTTGATCCCGAGGTTGCTCAGGTAATCGAGTTTGTCGATCACGCCCTGGAGATCGCCGCCGTAGCGCCGATCAAAGACGCCGTCATAAAAGTCCGGGCCCATCTCTTTCTCCCAGTCCTCGCGCGTGTACCAGTCGCCGGTCCAGGGCGAGATGCGCCAGTCTTTGGGCGCCTTGATCGGCGTCTCGAGGGTGTCGCGCGTCGGGTCGTTAGTCTGGTCGCCGTTCCGGAAACGTTCCGGGAAGATCTGGTAGAAAATGGCTTCAGCCGCCCAGGCTGGCGCGGGATGGAGCGCGTCGAGCGCGACGCCCTGATCCTGCGGGAACGAATTCGCGTTTTCGGTCCTCGCTGTTGCGATGAGAAACGCGCCAAGAGCGAGCAAAAAAATGAGCCTGATCTGTTTTGCAATCATTCCAACAGTGTTGTCATCGCGACCCCGCCGTCGCGGGACAGGGACCTTCCAAATTAACTTGGGCGTAGCTTGTGAGGTCCTTTGCTCCGCTCAGGATGACAGGGGTGTCAAGGCACCACCCGCACTCGATAGAAGGCGGGCGTGGTGGCAGTGATGGTCTCGTTCGATGAAGTCGTGGTCGCGGTCACGATCGGCCCGATCGAGAGGTAAGTTCCATCCGGGCTGGGCGCGGTCTCGAGCTGATACATTTTCCCGGGGACCGAACTCCAGGTGACGGAGAGCGAGCTCGGCGGCGTGCGGGTGATGTCGGTCACGCGCAGGATCGACAGGCTGCTGAACGGATTGGTGCCGGCGACATCTTCGTTCGCGTTGTTCATCCCATCGCCGTCGTCGTCGCCTGCCGGATCGATCGCCTTGATCGTGGAAGTGCCGCTGGTCGGCCCGCCGACCGTGGTGTCGCTCGGATTCACCGCCTGCACCGTGACGGTGAGGGTCTGCCCTGGCGTGACGGCGAAGGTAATCATGGTCGAAGTCGTGATGTAAACGGTCGTGTTACCGTTGATCGTGACGCTGACCTTGTAGGACGGGACGATCCCTTCGCTGTCGGGCGGCGCGGCATTCCACGTAAGAGTGGCGCTGTTGCCGAGGACGTAGCCGTAGACGTTAGGCGGATTCGCGTTCCCCGGCGTGCCGGTGGGGGCGGTCACGTCGTAGAGCTTGAGATATTGCGCCTCGAAGGGTGCCGTCGCCCAGTCGCCGTCGGTCGCCGGCACTTTCTTCATCCCGACGAAGAGCCCGTTGTCGAGCAATTGGTCGCCGGTCTTGCGATTGAGGAAATAATCGCGCCGATTCGGATCGATCGCGGTGTAGGCGGCGAGGTTGCGCACATCGTAGGTGCGACCGCGTTTGATTCCGAAAAGGTTGGCGCTGTTTTGGGTGATGTTGACGTCGAAATTCCCGCTCTGGTCGTTGTTGCGATCCAAATTCATGAAGCCGAAGACGACATCTGTGAGGGCGGGGGAGGCGTTGGCCGAGTCGTATTTCGCGACGGAGAAGATCGACTGCTGAATGCTGCCGCCGATCTGATTGAGGTAATAGCGATTCGAGCTGCGCAGGGCGGTGCTGAATTGCCGGGCCTGCCCCATCGCGGCGTAAACCGGGTAGAGCTGTTGCAGGCCGTAGGTCTGGTTTCCGAGGATCGGGCCGAGATCGTTGAAAACTTTGAAGTGCGGGATGTACTTGCCAAAATTAATCTCGTAATGGCTGAAGCCGAAGGTGTCGGAGATGCCGTTTTCCTGACCGTAAAAGATCATCGGCGCGCCGTCGACCGTGTTGCTCACGCCATAACGAATCAAGGCCTGGAACGGATCGGCATAGTTTGCTTCGTCGTGCGAGGTCGAGTTGAGGAGGACAAGCGCCTGGCCATAGGCGCTGCGGCGGGAATCAAAAATCGCGCGGTAATCGCTTGTCGTGGACGCCGATTGGAACGGGAAGACGATGTTCTCGTTCAGGATATCGAAGTGTCGCGCGGAGCGATAGGTGACGGCGCCGCCGTCGAGTGACTCGGTCATGAAAACGAAGTTCCATTTATGACTGCGCGCGACGTTGATGATGTATTCCCAGGCCTGGGGCGGAAGGCCCTGGCCGAAGTCGGCCCGCAGGGCGTCGATGCCCTCGCTGTCCAGCGCCAGCCGCGCCGCCGCGTCCCCGTCCGCCGGTGTGCTGTTAAAGCCGCGATGACCTGTCTGGGTGAGCCAATACGGGATGTAGCTGGCGAAGTAGCGCCAGACGTTGCGCGTGATGTTGTTGTTCACGCCGCTGACGGAAAAGTCGACGCTGTTCCAGGCCGGGTCGGAATACTGGAAGATGTCGTTTTCATTCAGGTAATTTCCGTTGTCCTGGTCGTTCAGGCAGACGAGGGCGGAGTATTGGCCGAAATAGATGTCGAACGTGTCGCCGAATTTTCCGAAGTCGTTCCGGTCCGGCGCGGGCGCGATGTCGGACGCGCTCGAAGCGCGAATGCAATAGTTGTTGTTGGCGTAATTAAAGAGATCGCCGTGGGAATAGAAGCGCGCTTCGGCGCTGCGAATCTCGGTCGTGGGAGTCGAGCCGGGTTTGATCAGGTCGACCCCTTGCTGGGCCAGCTCGCAGTCGTAGGAAGTGTGATTGAAAGGCGCGTCGAGCATGACTCCGATGCCGGCCGTGTCGGTCGCGGTCATGAAACCCTGGAACTCGGCGAGCGCGCCGCTGCGAGTGTTGCTCTGGCCCATTAGTTCCATGATCTCGAAAAAGTTCTTCACCGCGTAGGGGCTGCCCACCGTGAAAGGCTGGCCGGTATTGGGATCGATCTGGCGGCCGTCGATTCCATTGGGGTGAATCGGCTGAAACCAGAGATAATTGCAGCCCAGATTCTTGAGGTAATCGAGGTTCCAGCGTTTCGCGTTGTTATGCAGATCGGCAAAGGTGCTGCGTTGCGCCATCTGATCTCCGCTCGCATCGATGTTGAGCGTGTTAATCTCGTAAAGGTTGATCTTGCGCGCGCCCTTTGGGGAAACCACGATCGCGTGATCGCGCCGTCCGCCCGAAGTGTAGTAGATCCAGGTGTTGCTCCCGATTGTGCGATAGCGCGCCGTCAGCCGATACGCGCCGGTCCGCGCGGCACCGGCATTCGAGGAATCGAGGGTGAGGCTATAGGTCGGGCCGCTGCCGGTCATGGCGTAGGCCTTGTAGTAATGACTGTCGTTCGTCCCGACGAGGTCGCCGCTCGGCGGATTGATCCCTTCCTCGGTCGCGATGCCGTTGCCGTCGGTGTAGGCCAGGGTCGCGAGGTCGCGCCGGTTCAGGTTGGTGTAAACCTGGACCGTGGCCGGGTCGACATTGACCGCGTTAGGCGTGAAGACGACGGAAAAAGGAATGGAATCGCCCGCGATTTCATCGACGTAAACGTGTTCGGTCGTGTAGTTGGCGTTGAGGCCGTTCACGGTCAGCGTCGGGTTCAGGTCGACCGTGTAGGGGTTGGCGGCGGCAACGGCGGAGTCGCCGGTCGTGTTACTGGTCGAATCGTTGCCGTAGAGATAGGTCGTGGCGTGATCGCTGTAATTGATCTGGAGGTAATACTGGAGCGGGCCGGGCGCAGGCGCGGTGAAGCTGGCGACCCAATACTTGTCGTTGTTGCTCTGGGTGAAGAAAGCGAGCGGGACCGAGGTGTAGCTGCCGGTGGCGGATTTGTAATAAACGGAGCCGCCGCTCTGATTGCCGGGGTTACCGGTGCCCTGGAACTGGTTGCCGTTGTAAATCGTGACGGTGCTTCCTGCTTCAATCCCATTAAGCGGCGAGCGCATGTTGGAGGAGCTGTTCGGGACGATGTTGTTCGGGATATGCCAGGCGTTGCCGAGCTGGGCCTGGGCCGTGGCCGAGAAAATCCCGATGAGGATGAGAATGAGGAGTGGAAGCGATCGTTTCATATGTAGACGTCGCCCTGTGGGCGACGCGAGAGTGGTGGACCTAAGCCTAACGACGTTGTGCCTCGTGCTTCGCACAGCGAAGCATCCACAGGTAGGCGGCGCCGCAGAGCGGTCTGGATTAGTGGATCAAGGCGCGAGGCTGACATCGAGGCGATAGAATCTTGGCTGGGTGGTGGTCGGCGGTCCGCCGGTGTCACCGCCGTCATCGGTGTAGGTGATCGGGCTGCCGGTGCCGGCGAGGTTGCCGCCGGCCTGGATCCAGGTGCCGGTCGTTAGGCTGGTGCGATAGGAGATCTTGTAAACCCGGTCGCGCACGGTCGGGAAAGTGAGCGTGACCGTCGTGGGCGAAGTGCGGTTGATTGTGAGGTAGGCGCTGGCCGCGTCGGCCAGAGTCGGGTTTGTCCCGAGGATGTATTCCTCGCGATTGGTGCGCCCGTCGCCGTCCTGATCGCCGGTGCCACCGTTATCGCCGGTGGCGTCGTTCGGATTGAGACCGTATTGCGTTTCCCAGGCATCGGGCAGGGCATCGCCGTCGCTGTCGTAGCTCAGGGTCGAGCCGGTCTCGAAGCCGAGGGCGAAGGTCATGCTCGTGCCGCCCTGCATTTCGACCTGCTGGGTCTGGGCCTGGTTGCGCATGTTGACCGTGTCAAAAACGGCGCCGATATCGCGATCGGTCGCGGCCGCGTTGTAAGTCGCGCCGCTGAAGCCGGGGGCGTTGAAGCGCAGATAGGCGCGGACCTGGCGGCCGGGATGGTTATTGAAAAGGTTCACGTCCTGCACGTCGCTCGTCAGGCTGGGAAGATATTTCTGGCCTTCCTGCATCAGGCTAAGGAGGTCGGGCGACAACCCGAACCGGACAAAGAGCTGGACGTAGCCCGTCATGGTGTAGGCCGCGGTCAACTGACCTTTGGAAGCCGGGAGCGTGATGGTCTTGATGATCTTGCCGTCCGAACTGGTGAATTTCCAACCGACCCCGGAGGGCGCGGAGACGGCGGCGTAGAGGTTGTTGGTGTAGGAGACGCCGTCGCTCGTCATGTTGTCGATCTTGGCGAACCAATCTTTGAAACAGGAAGTGCGATAGGCGACGACCGCGCTGCCGGTGGTGCTGACCGTGCCTTCCTCTTCCGTCTCGGAACCGGCGTAGCTGGCGAGGTTGCCTGCGACCTGGGTGACGTAGCCGGTGTTGATATCGCGCAACCAGGCGGCGGTCATGCGGCCACCGAGCCGCTCAAAGATGCCGAAGAAGCGATCGTTGTAGAGCAGGTATTCGTTCTCGCCGTCGAGATCGAGATCGGCCTGCTCGGAGACGGAAGAATTCGCATAGCTGCCGCTCGCGGCCGCCTGCGCCCAGGTGTCGACCCGCGCGTAAATGGCGGCGTCGCGGGTATGGGCCTGGGCGGCTTTCGAGAAGCCGGAGAGGCTCTGGTAACTCGTATCGGGATAGATGTAAGCGCCGGTGCTGAATTTGCTCAGGTCGTTGTTCGTGTTGTCGTGGAAGGCGGTCTCGAAAGCCGAGGCGTGAAGAGTGGCGCGCGCGAGATTCGAAAGACCGATCGTGGCCGGATCGGGCGTGATGCTGGAAACCGAGGTCCAGGCCGAATTGACGATCCCGTTCACCCCGAGCGTGCCGTAAGTGCTCGTTAGGGCAACGCCTGTCCGGATGTTAAAGGTCTTGTCGCGGAGCGACTCTTCGAGCGCGCTGCCATTATACCAGTTGTCGTAATTTTCCTCCGTTGCGTGATCGATAAAATCCTTCGCCACGTTCGTCAGGTTGAGGCCGGTGCCGCGATTGACCGTGCCAAAGGGGTCGCCAATTCCGTCCGGCGGGACGGAGGTGTCGACCTCTCCGTTCACGATCTGGTCGGGCGTGGTGATGAGAATCCACGGCCGGCAACCGAGCCAGCGCATGTTCTTGTCGTAGTTGCCGGCGTTGGTCGTGCTGGAAAAATTCTCCCAGTCGTTCATGAAAATGACGACCTGATCGCGGGCGGCGGCGCGGGCTTTGCGGCTGAGCAACTGGCGCGAGAGGAGGGGCGAGCCGTTGTCGTCGCTTTGGAAGAGATAACTGCTCGCGCTGTCGTTGATGACAAAGACGTTCGTGCCGTTGATCGAGTTGAGGCGATAACCGTCGTCGCCCAGGGCCGAGGTGCGTCCGAACCATTTCGAGACGTGGCGCATCTGGTCGACAAAAGTGTAGCCGTAGCCGGCCTCGCTCACCTTTTGCAGCACGTCGGAACTCGAAACGCGCTCCGGCGTCCAGAGAACGTTAGGCGAGGGGAGATGGCCATAGACGCTGGAGAGGAAATCGCGCGCCAGGGTGATGTTGTCGGTGTTGAAGGCGGTATGGAAATAAGGGAGGAGATGATCGGAGAAGGTGCTGCCTAACAAGTCGATCGTGCCGCTGCCGATGAGATTGCCGATGCGGATGTTAAAGGCCGGACCATCGTCGGGGCCGAGGGTGGCGGAGGTGGCCCATTGCACGGCAGAAGCAAAGGTCGGCGTGACGTGCAGAGTGAGCGGAACCTCAAAGGCCTGGTGGGCATCGAGGGCGCGATAGTAACCGCCGCTCGCGCCGTTGTTGATCAGCTTCTGCATCGTGCTCCCGGGCTGGATCGCCTGGTTGCCGTGGATCAGACTAACGACCTTGACCCGCCGGCCGCGATCGTTGTCCGCGCTCCGGCCGACCCAGGCGGTGAGGACGCTGTTCGCGCCCGCGATGTTGGGCTGATCGAGGTAATAATCGGAGGCGATCTTGTCGTTCCGGATCGAATCGCGAATGTCGCTCCGCCCGCCGATGTCGCCGAGGCCGACCGGGCTGTTCTGGGTGCCGTCGCGGGTGGTGAAGACCTGATAATCGAGCGTGTTCGGATCGCCGCCCCAGCCGGCATCGAGCAAAGCCTGACGACTGATGGAGAACTCGACCGCGTCGAGATCGGAGTTGTAGTAGGCCTTCTTAAATCCGTTAGGCGAATTCTGGTTCCGCACCGTCACCCCGAACTGGCTCAGGTCCTGACCGATGGCGGTGGAATGCGTCGGGCTGTTTTTGTCCCAAACGTAGACGTTCCCATTGTCGGTCTGGTAGGCGGCGACGACGACCTGCCATTTCAGCGACGTGCCGGTGTCGACCTGATCGGGAAGATTGTATTCGCCGGTGCCGGGGTTGCCGAGGTTGATCGCGACGTAGATGTCGAGGTTGCCCTGTTCGGCGTAGGCCTTGAGGTCCTGCATGTCGACTCGGAAATAGAAATTGCCATCGCCGCCCACATTGGTCGCGCCGCCGTCGTGGGCGTAGAAGGCGACGAGGTCGCGCGAGGAATCGAAGCCGTCGTAAGCCGTGGTAGACGTCGCCCTGGTTGAAGTTGTAACCGTCGCCGTCGTAGGGATCGAGCGCGATCAGGTCGTCGCCCGTCCAGTCAGTAAATTCATGTTTGTTGACCGCGGCGCCGAAGGTGGTGGTGGTGCCGGGGCCGATCGTGATCGAGCCCGCAGGTGGCGGCGGCGGCTCGCCCGCCACATGCGGGTCGGAGCCATTGAGGAACTCGTCCAGGTTCGTTAGGCCATCGCCATCCGGGTCGCCGGTTGGGCCGTTGTCGGTATTGGCGATGACCTGGCCGGTATGGAGGTTGTAATGACCGATGACGCCGTCATCGAACGGATCGAGGTTGTGTTGCAGCTTCCAACCGTCCGGCAACGAATCGCCCGAAGTGCTGTAACGGCGTGGATCGGTCTCGAGCCAGACGACGTCGAGTTTGTCGGTCCGGATCGCGCCGCCGGGGCGGAAGAAGCTGTCGAGCTTCGCCTTGTCGAGCCGGGTCGAGGTGTAGGTCTGGCTGTTGGTTGGCTCGACATAGGTCGAGCAGAAATCGGAATACTTGAAGGTCTGCGCGGTGGAACCGGGAGCGGTGCCTGTGACGGTGACGCTTTGCTGGAAGCTGGTGAACGTGGCGAGGACGACGAAATTGCCGTTCGTGTCGGTCTGATTGCGATCGACGATTGCGAGATCGACGATGCCGTTGCGATCGGCGTCTTCGTTCCCGTCGATGATGTTATCGGCGTCGGTGTCGGCATTGTTCGGATCGGTCTCCAGCCAGACGGCGTTCGGCGAAATCGCCAGCACCTTGGTCCGGTCGACGCGCGACGTGTTGTAGACCGTCGGCGGATGCGCGATCGAGTGGAGCACGCCGCCGCCATCGGGCACGCCGATGTCGACCCGGCCGTTGTAAATCGGCAGGTAGGGCACGCTTCCGCCGCTCACCTGGTAGGTGCGATCTTCGAAGCCGTCGTTCAACAGATCGCCTTCGGTATCGGCGCTCGCCGGATTAGTGGTCGAGCCGGCGAGCTGGTCGGTGCGCGAGTTGTTCAGATTGTAGGGCCACGGAGTGAAGTATTCGTAGCCACTCGGCGCACTGCCGTTATCGGTCGTGTTGTAGATCGGCGGGTCGAGGTCGGGTTGGAAATTCTTCACCCCGTCGCCGTTCGTGTCGGTATTGACGTTGGTGTCGTCGACCGCGGTCGCCCAACCGAGTTCGAGCCCGTCGGACAGCACGTCGCCATCGGTGTCGGGACTGAGCGGATCGGTTTTGCCCGAAATATTCCAGATGTGGACGTCGCCGTTCGTCCAGGTTTCGGAATTGGTTGTCGGGAGCGGAATCGCGGTCGTCTCGATCGGCGCAGCGGTCGGGCCGTAGAGGCCAAGGCCGTCGTCATCGACGTCGTGTTTGTTCGGATCGTTATCGACCAACTGGCGAAAGACGATGTGCGCATTGCGTGATACCACCGAGCTGCCGCCCGGCGCGGTGACGGTGGACGTAAAGGCATAATCGCCGGCCGCGACGCTGCTCCAGGTGAAATTCCAGAACTGGGTCGAGCCATCGATCGTGGGGCTGCCGGGGTTGAGCGTGACGGTGCCCGTGCCCATCGTGAAATTGATCGCGACGTTGGTCGCATCGAGGTCGGTTGCGACCTGGATCGGGACGGCCCGCTGCTCCGGCGTGGGGTTGGCCAAGTCCGGGAGGGTGATGACATAGACCTTCCCATCGGAATCGACCTCGGGCGGGGTCGTAATCATGTTCTTGATCACGACGACCGGCTTCGCTTTCACAAGGCGGAAGGCCTCGAGCGGCGTGCCCCCCGGCGGCGGCGTGTAGGTCACGTCGATCGTGTGGAGGAAATCCGGCATGTCATTGTAAAGATTCGGGAGCTGGAACGCGAGCTCGTGATAATCCGAAGTGACGTTGTAGTTGATCGAGTAGGCGCTCTGCGGCTGCGCGACACCGTTGGCATTTGAGCCGGATTCGCTGCTCGCGAGCTTGATCACGAAACGATTGATCAGCTCTTCGGTCGTCGTGTCGTCGGCGAGCGATTTGCTGAACCAGACCTTCATCACGTAGCTGTCGTCGACGATCTGCCCATCGGTCGGCGGATAGGCGACGAACATTTTCTGCACGGGGCCGTTGGCGGTGACGTTGCGCTGGAGAGTGGTGTAATGGCCGGCGGAATCGGTCAGCGAGAAATCCTTGTATTCGGAAGAGGAAAGTTCGCGCAGCCGGACCTTGATCGTGGCGGGGGTCGAGCCCGAAGGGATGTTGTTGTAGTTGAAACGCCATTCGCGCGGATAACTGCTGACGATCGAAGGCGAGGCCGTGACTTCGGTCGCCCGCACCCAGGTGGTGGCGATGTTGCTGTCCCAGACGCCGTTGCCGTTCAGGTCGTCGAACGGCTCGCCGGTGTCGTGCGTGCCGTTGAGGTTCGTGTCGGTGTAAGGCTCGAAGCCGTTGCCGTTGCCGCCCTGCGTCTTGGTGTTGCTATCGTCGTTAGCCGGGTCGGCATCGTCGATGTGATACCAGACTTCGCTCACGCTCGGATCCGTCCGCACGACCACCCCGTAGCCGGAACCGCCGATCGTGTCGTTCTCGTTAGGGAACTTGATTTCGCCCTGCGGCGCCTGGGCGTCGTAGTAGAAGGTTTGTTTAAAAGTGTTGTAGATCGAGGCGCGTCCGGCGCGGTCGAGGAAGGCGCGGGCGCGCAGGATGTGGAAGCCTTCGCTCAGCCCGGTCTGGGTCGCGCCGAAATCATCGTGCGGATAGAGCACGGCGGTAGTGGCATTGAAGTTCGCGACCTGGAAGGTCGTCATCATGTTTTTCTTCCGATCGACTTCAGTGGCGCCGGAGGGGAATTGGCTGGGCTGAAAAGTTTTGTAGATCGAGATCTTGTATTTGATCGTGCCGGAGGGGCGCGGGATGGCGGAGTTGGCCCACCAGTTGCCGCCGTCGCTCGAGTTCGGGGCTTGATAAAGCATCTCCGCCACTTGCGTCGTGCCGAGGCCGACGCCGCCCGCGCCTTCCGGATTGGTGCCGTCGTTCGTGAAGTAAAAGAAGGCGCGGAATCCGCTCCCGACGCCGTTGGTTTTGGCGAAAACCGAGAGGGTCGAGCCGTTGTCGACGTATTGCGTGGCGGGATGGGTGCCGGTCCAGTCGTCGAAGCCGGCGTTCGGGTCGTGAAAAACGAAAGTGGCCGCGGCGGCGTCCTGCGGATTGGTCCCACCGCCGTTCACGGTCGCGCCACCGCCGGTGTAGGTCTCGGCCCCGGCCGAGCCGAAGGTGCAGCGGGCGGTGTCAATGGCGGCGAATTTTTCCGGGCCTTCGCGATCGATGTAGTTCGGTTGTTCGTAGCCGAGGAAAACGTCGGTCGAAAGGCCGGGCGGATTATCGCGTTTGCCGGTTGGATCAGCATTGTTAGGCGGGGCGATGCCGTTCAAGTCGACTCCGCCATCGAGTTCGAACAACATGTTTTCGGCCGAGCCGTCGGCGCGGGCCGTGAAAGTTAAATTCGTCCCATCCGTCACCCGCGGGATCGTGTAGGGATAAGAATAGCTCCCGGGAACCGCGCCCGGCACGCCGTAAGGATTGAAGTTCGGGTCGCCGTCCGGCCCGTCTTTGCGCAGATAGGTGAGCGGTGCCGGGGACCTGACCGTTTTGGCGAATCGTGATCGGCTTGCCTCCGCCTAACGACCAGAGATTCGACTCCTCCGGGTTGCGCCAGGAGAAAGCGAAATAGCCGCCCGGCGGGACGATGGTCGAGCCATTGATGATGTTGCTCGCGTAAGCGTAAAAGCCGCCGCCGAAGGTCGAGTAGTTGTAGAGATAAGCGTCGTCGACGAACGGCGTGTGCCCGAAGCTGGTGGTGAAATTGCGCCCCTGACCAGCGGCGTAATTGTCGTTCATGAGGAAAAGCAGGGTGACGCCATCGGCGTCGCTCATCGCCGGTGTTTTCGCGTTTGTCGATCCGCTCGTAGGCGACGAAGTCGGCGTCCGACCAGCGCCCCATCTGATAACCGCGGGCAAACTGATTGTGGATGTAGAGCAGGTTGGGGATTTTCGGATCGGCGAACTGGCCGAGGAAATTGGTGTTGGCGTGGCGGGGAAAGGCGCCGCCGCTCTGGCCTAACGTTTGCGCCTGGTGGTTGCCGTCGGTGTAGATCAAGCCGATCCCGCTGCGGGTAAAATAGAGCGCGTGCTGCAGCTCGCGGCGCGAGGCGTAATCGTTGTCGTGGCTCTGCGCGTGCATGACCGCGAGGCTGGAGGCGAAGCCGTAGCTGCCGTCGGAATCGAGGCCGTTGAGGCCGGCGCTCGGATTGCCGAGGATGTTGTTCAGGTTATTGCGCAGGACGTTGTCGACCAGCCGCATCCCGACGTTGAAATAATCGCCGTAAGGCGGGGGCTCGCCGAGGTGTTCGCCGAACATCATGGCGTTATGGCGCGGCTTTTCGGTGTCGAAGACCGACTCGCGCAGATTGACGTTGGAACCCTGGGGGGTGGAGTTGAAACGAGAGTCGTTGAAGCCGCGGGTGAGATTGAACTGCCGCTCCGCCTGCCCGAGGTAGCCGTAGTCGTTGTAGTCCTTGTCGCTCCCGTAGCCGGCTCCGAAGAAATCGGCCCGGACGTGTTTGACCGCATCGAGCCGCAATCCGTCGGCTTTGGTCCGATCCATTTCCCAGCGCGCGGAACGATTGAGATAATCCTGCACGTATTCGCCGTAGAAGCCGGGGTTGTCGGCCAGCATCTGGGTCGTGATGCCGTTGCCCAGTCCCGAAGCCGACGTAGGTCCCGTTAGGCAGGAAGCAGTAATATTCCGGATTGTTCGGATGCCTGACGAACTTGATTTTGGGGAAGGTCGAGCCCTCGCTGGCGCCGAAGTTGTTGTTCGTCGTCCCGGGCTCCTGCGCGATGTCGATCAGGTCGGCCAGCCCGAGATTCTGCACCTGCCAGGCGTCGTTGTAGTCGCGAATGTTGTCCCACTTTCGATAGAAACCGTCCTGGGTCAGTTGGAGGTGGAAATCCTCCGGGACGAACCCGGGATAAATGTCGATCGCCGTCCCGGCGTTATAACCGGGGACGTCAAACGCATTGTGATTCATGACGTTGTCGAGATAGACGCGAATCCCGAAACGGTGCGCGACTTCGATCAGGCGAAGCAGTTCCGCCTCCGTCCCGTAGCGGGTGCGGACCGAGCCGCGCTGATCTTTGCTCCCGAGATCGAACCGGTCCCAGAGGTCGTAGCCGACGGAAAGTCCGCCGCTCCCTTTGGTCGGCGGCGGGAGCCAGATCGAGTCGTAACCGGCTTCGGCCAGCTCCGGCATTTTCTGGGCGATTTCGTTCCAGTCGGTGTTGAAATACTGGATCATCGCCTCGCCGCGGGCCTGGCGGGCGAGGAGGCCGAGGACCGCAAACGCAAGCAGGGTGGAGGCGCGAGCGGTGAAAAGCTTCATCAACGGTAAATTCGGACGCGAGGCAAAGCCGGGCCGCGACGCGGTCCAAAGCACCATGGAGGATAGCCAATTTGGGGTGCTCTCGGCATCAAAAAAATGGTTACCGGTTAATCCGCAGGAAAGAGCTCTTTGGAGTCAGGGAATCGTTTGCGAAACAAAGAAAGCTCCGCTGGAGGGACGACCGCCGTGTCGTCCCCGATTCTGAAACACGGACGGGACAGCGCCCGTCCCTCCAAAATGGCTTCCCGCAAAAAGCGCGCTTCCCCAAGGAGCCGGTGCGACTCCGGGCGTTTAAGCCCGGCGCCGCCGGACGAAAAACCAGGCGCCCAGGAGAGCTGGCCCGGCCAGGAGGGCGAGGCTCGAGGGCTCGGGCACGACGGTAAAGATCGCCTTGTAGTTGGCGCCGCCGGCATTGAGATACTGGTCGCCTTCGTTGGTCGTCGAGTTGACGTAGACTTCGAGGGTGTAATTGCCGTTCGCCAGACCGGTGAGCAAACTGGTGCTGGCGCTGGTCGTGAGCCATTTCTGATCGCCCCCGCCCAGATCGCTCCCGAAGGGAAGCGGCAGGCCGGTGTAAGCGCCGGTGGGCGATCCGGTCAGATAAATCCGATAGTCGAGGAAAGCGCCGGTCACGTTGCTGGCGCCGTTCTTGAAGGTATCGGCTTCGCCGCCCTTGAGGACAAAGGTCTGGCCTAACGACGGATTGAAGAGGCCAAAGTTGACGTTGCTGAAGGGCGGCGTCACGCCATCGGCCGGATTTTCCAGTTTGTAGTAGGTGGAGGCGCCACCATTGAGGCTGAGGACGATGTAGCCTCCGAAGACGCCGGTGGCGGCGAAGGCGGAGCTGCTCAGGAGCGAGATGGCGACGATGAACGGAAGCAGTTTTTTCAGACCGAAGAACAAGACGAAGGTTGTTTTCGCTGATTGGTGCGACTTGGGAGGTCGCGGTTGGGGGCGGTGTCTGAGGCTTTGGCCCCGGGTTGTCACTTTCTTTGGCGGTTAATCGTTAACGGTGCGACGGCGGCCGCGCTTGCGTCATCCTGGTCAATTGTCCGTCTTGCCCTTCGTGCTCGTTCTCGTCGTCGTCCTCGTCCTCGATTCTCTGCCTGTTTTCGAGGACCGAGATCGAGGAGGAGGACGAGGACGATTCATCAACTGGCAATGCTCGGACCCTTCCTCGCCCGCTGCGCCGGACGGAAATGATTTGACCGCGGCGGCTCTGGGCGCTTACCAATCTTCACCGCCATCATGATTTCTTCCGATCCCACACCACGTCCGGCCCGGGGCCAATCCGCGCTCGCCTTTGCCATCATGTTTTTTGCCGTCGCGCTCCTCACTTTCATGCTCGGCTGGGCCGATGGCGTCCGCCACGGGCGGGGGATGCTCCATTTCCCCAACTCTGGCGGCTGGCTCCTGACGACGGCGATTCTGGCCGGGCTCGGGGTGCTTTTGCTCGTCTGGTCGCGCAGCGCGAAGCGCGGCTGATCCAGTCCCCCGTGTTCTCCCTCGTCGCGCGCTATTTCCTCAGCCAGGGGCTCTCGGCCCGCAGTCGGCGCAATTTCCATCCCGGCCTCATCCGCCTCGCGGCCGAACTCAATCACGCAGAGTGGGGTTTCTACGTCCGCCAACATCTGCGGGGCAGGGACGTGCTCGACCTCGGGTGCGGCCACACTTTGTACGGGATCGGTTTTCTGATTTACGGCGCGCGGAGTTATCTCGGGATCGATCCGAAGCTCGAACTCGATGCGCCCAGGCTGCGGCGCCGGGAACGATTTCGCACCCGGCTCGCCGGCAGTTCCTGGACCCTGCGCCAGGTCGAGACGGCGGTGCCGGGCGTTCGTTATGCGCGGTCGCGCATCTCCGATCTGCCGGCGGGCGATCGTTTCGACGTCATCTTCCTGCACAACGTGACCGAGCACCTGATGGCAATCGAGGAAGTTTTCGCGGAAGTGCGGGAGCGCCTCCGCTCGGGCGGGAAAATCATCTATCGCCATCACAATTACGCCTCTTGGAACGGGCACCATCAAGAGCCGCGGACGACAGCCGAGATCGATCCCGAAGATCCCGCCCAGACTCCCTACCTTGATTGGGCGCACCTCGATTTCGACCCGGCCCGGCACGCCACGGTCGCGACGCGGTTGAACCGCATTCGACTCCATGAGTTGCGGGCGCTGACCGAAAAATTTTTCCGGATTCTGACCTGGGAGCCGCTTCCCTCGCGACCGGAACAAGGCGCGAACCGGCTCGGCCCCGAGATCCTGGCCAGGCATCCCGATTACACCCGGGAAGAGTTGCTGACCCAGGCCGTGATGTGCGTGGCGCAGCGCCCGGAGTGAGGCGGCGGGGCCTCCCGCTGGCCTAACGAGGACCTGACGAAACGCTCGGCCACGGGAAGAGAACGGTTGGCGGAATCTTTTCCGCCGCCCGCAGGCGCAAACGATTGACGTGGTATCGGGACATTGGTAACATTGTCCCAATGAAACAAACAGGAAAAACCAAAACCGTGGAGCGGGTCCAGATCGGAGCGCGGATGGAGAAGACGCTGGTCAAGACGCTCAAGGCCCTGGCCGAATATCTCGACCTCTCGTTAGGCGATCTCCTCGAGGGGATCACGCTCCACGCCCTCGAAGGCAAGCCGCCCTTCAGCCGGCAGACTCTCAGCCATATCAGGAAGATGCGGACGATCTACGGACTCGACCTGACCGCGCGGGACAGCCACCGGCTGGTGGAGGAAGGTCATGGCGGAAAGTAAAGGAGTGGATTTGCTCGCCGACTTCGAGGCCGGCCGGATCGATCCGGCGGCCTTTCGGCACCGCGATCACGTCCGGGTCAGCTATGAGTTACTCGAGCGCCATCCTTTCCCCGAAGCGCTCCTCCACCTCGCCCGCGGGTTGCGCCGGCTGGCGGCGAAAGCGGGCCGGCCGGAGATCTATCACGAGACGATCACGGCCGCCTTTCTCGCCTTGATTGCGGAACGGCGCCTGCGCGGCAGTTACGGGAGCTGGGAAGAGTTTGCGACCCGCAACCCGGATCTGTTCCGGAAGAAGCTGCTCGACGAGATCTACGAGCCGGCAGTGCTGGCATCGCCCGTGGCGCGGGCCACGTTTGTCCTCCCGCAGTGCAGGGTCCCGCTGTAGCCGGGGCGGTGACCCCGGCCGAGTCGCTTGCTCCTTCTGTAGCTGCGCAAGTTGGAAGCTCGCGCTATCTTTAGGGCACGACCGTGAGAGTGAGGTCGTTGCCATCGCCGCCGTGGTAGCTGGCCTGGAGGTTGTTGCCGTTGATGGTGACGATGCCGCCCTCGGGCAGATTGGCGAAGGTGCCGCTGATCGCGTTTGCGCTCGTGTTGCTGAGCACGGTTAAGACCGTCCCCCGCTTCATCTGTCCTTGGGTCGTGCCGAGCAGGTTGATACTCGCGCCGTTGATCGTGACTCCGTTGGCTACGATCACGTCAGTGCGGGCTTTGTTCTGCTTGGCCTTGAAGGTGCAGGTGTAAGTCGCACTCGCGTTCATGGTCAGCGCGCTTTGCAGGGTGAGGGTCGCTTGCTTGTTGCTCCCCACCGCCGGCGCAAGGAACCCGCCGCTGTTGACCGTGACCGGTCCCGCGATGATGCCCCGCCCGCCGAGCGTGCCGCTGTTCACATTGACCGCGCCTGTGCCCGTGGCCGAGCCGTTCCTGTTTCCAGCGTTCAAGACGCCGCCGCTCACCGTCGTTAGTCCGGTGTAGCTGCTGGCTCCGCTGAGGGTGAGCGTGCCGGTGCCGCTCTTGGTCACGCCGCTGTTCTCCTGGATCACGCCGGAAAAGGTGGTGCTCTGGTTGTTACTCCCGATCGTGAGCGTGTTGGCGCCGAGAAAGACCGAGCCAGTGCCAGCTCAGGGAGCCGATGGTCACTCCCGGCGCATCGCGCTCGCTGATGTCCAGTTCCGCGTTACCGTTGAGCGTGATGCTCGCCGTGCCGCCTTTGGTCTTTTCGGCAAAGAGGATCAAGCCCCCTTCGGAGCCATCCACTCCGCCGTTGGCCGCGATGTGCGGCATTGCCGCCCGTGGCTTTTCCGAGGAAAACCAGGATGCCGGACCTGAGCCCCGCGCCCAGCCCGCCGCCGATCGTGAAGCTGCGCATCCGCAGCCGTGGCCGGCCGTCCAGTTCAATATAGCCGCCATGCTCACCCAGTGTGCTTCCGCCCACGCTCGTGAAGGTGCCTTCCCCAGCAGTGGACAACCCTCGAAAGGTAAACCGCCGAGCCCAGGCTCTGGTTGCCGCCGATGCAGTTGATCGCGATGTGTTCGGCGTTAAAGCTGCCGGGCACGTCCACCAAGGCCGCGCTGCTCAGATTTACCGTCGCGTTGCCGCCTGTCGTGCTGTCGAGAAATTCGATATCGCATAAGCGTCGCTGGCGTTGATGGTCGCATCTCCGGCTGTGGCTCGAGTCAGAGAAGGCCATGCTGGTCTGCAGAGAGCCGGATGTTAAATCAAACGTCGCTGAGCCGGCCGACGATGATGTCATGGAAATCGATAAGTATCCGCCCACCGCGCTGTACAACTTATCATCTTTCCTGCGCTGGCGCTGTTCGTAGAAAAAAAGGCCACCGGCTAGATTCCCCTGTTCTGGAATGACCATGGATTGAATCAAGCCTGAGTTATTGACGATCCCGGCCCCGTTTAGAATCAGGTTGCTGACATCCAGAGTGATCGTGTAGGCAGGCGCCCCGGGATTAAACACCGCGCTATCAAGATTGATAACCAAACCAAACCCGACCGTAGGATTCGTCACGTTTGATGAACTAAAAGTCGCGATATCGGCGGTGGAGTCTGGCACCGTGTTCGGCATCCAATTAGCCCCCGTGGTCCAGTCGTTACTTGTAGGGTTCTCATTCCATGTGGCACTGCCGGCAAGGGCAGGCCGCGGTGCGGCCAACAAGAGCAGCGCAGCGACCGCGAAAAACTGGAGTTTGTTCAATGATGTAGTCATTAGTGAGCCTTTAGGAAATCGATCACTTGTTGGCTTACGCACCGGCCGTCACTGTTATCGGCATCATTCAGTCGAGTGCCAGTAGGTATACGCATGGCCTGCTTTGATCCGACTGGAAGTGCATTATGTATCTTAACGACATCCAGGCCGAGGAAATCGCATTTGTAGGGCATCGCAACATGTCCTTCGCCTGCGAGTAAGGCACAGTATCGCCGTTCCGTGGCGTACAGCCTGATCGGCGGCGGGTTGCTGGTCGCGCCATTGGTTACCAACCACTTCGGGGAGGCGTGCATCAAGTTACCATTTGGATCGCCGCCGCAATCTGTCCCATCCGGCAAACGAACGTAATTATCGAGGGTATTTTTGAACTTTTCGAGCTCGCTCGGAGGGATGCCGCCGGGATTGCTGTCCAAATCGCAGAAATCCGCCGGCCCGGAAAGACTGACCACCGCCTTGATATGGGCTCTCGTGCTCTCGCTCCACCCGGTGACGCTACCAGTGGCAGGATCCAGTGCGCACCAAAGAACGAGAGTACCACCGGCAGAACCTCCGACGAGATAGATGCTGCCATTGCAGCTGGGATCGGCGAGCGCGGCCAGAATCTGGCGCTTGAGATCATCGGTTTGAAAGGGCGGTCCACCGTCCGTCGCCTGGCCGGGCAGCGTGTTGGGTGGCGCGAGGCGGTGATCCACCTGAAAGACCAGAAAGCCCTCCTGTTGAAGATCGTAGGTTGCCCACTTCTCACTGGGAACGCCGCTGTCGCCGTATTCCGCGTAGAAGAGGTCTGGGGGAAGCATCAATACCGTAGGAAAAGGTGGCGCGTAGGGCGGCGGCGGCACGAACCGCTTACGGTGCAAAATATTGAAGGCATTGGGCGGGGGCGGCTGGTAGATATAATCGGGCGTCTCTTCCGGCAAGGTGGTATCGGCCTTGATGTTCGGCCCGCATTGAGCGCGGCAAACCGCGCTGGAAAGAATCAGCGCGAGCGACGAAAAGCACACTGCGAGCAGCAGTGTGTGTGTGTGTGACACGGGTGGGAATGGGGTCTTCATTTGGCGGCGATTATGGGGGCACGCATATCGGCTTGTAAACGAGAAAAACTTTTTTTCCCCGGAGCGCTCCGGGCTCGTGGGCAAAAAGCCCCCGGCCAGTTTAAGTCGCCGCGAGCTTTTAAGCGTCCGCTGGGCGGACCCGGTGGCTCTGGAACGAGGGCGACTGACTGGTCGCTTGTAAGATTTCGTTAATAATTCGGCCGCTGGCGCGTTAGAACTGGTGAAGAGTTTATGCGCGTGGCCGAACCAGTCCCAGCCGATGAGAACGACCTGACGGCGCTCCTTCGCCGCTTCGAATTGCCGCTCCTCCAGTATGCCACGCGCATCCTCCGCGATCGTGACCGCGCGCGGGATGTCGTGCAGGAAACGTTTGTCGAGTTGGAGCGCAGCGAACGGCGGCAAATCGATGCCGCGCCCGCGAAATGGCTCTTCACCGTTTGCCGCAATCGCGCCCTCAACATTTGCCGAAAGGAAAAGCGCATGACTTATCTCGACGAGGAGATTCTCGAAAACAGACCCGGCGAAGAGCCCGCGCCTAACGAACGGATCGAGCAGGAGGAAGCGAGCGGGTTTCTTCTCCGCATCGTCGCCACGCCTCCCGCCGCGGCAGCAGGAAGTGTTGCAGCTCAAATTTCAAAACGACCTCAGCTACCAGGAGATCGCGCGAGATCACCAAGCTCTCGGTCTCACATGTCGGCGTGCTGATTCACACCGCGCTCAAAACCCTCCGCGCCCGCCATGCCGCGGCGGCGCGCGATTTCATTCCCTTCAACCCACGTCTTGCCTCATGAATATCAATCTCGATGATCCGAAACTGACCGCCTACGCGCTCGACGAACTGAGCGGCGCGGAAAAGGCGGAAATGGAAACCGCGGTCGCGGCTTCGACCGAAGCGCAGGAGTTTGTTAGGGAGTTGCGCCTCCTCTCCGGCAACCTGCGCGCCGAGTACGCGGCCGAGCGCGAGGCGCATCCGGTCTCGGAGGCGAACATCGTTCCGCTTCGCGCAAAAGGACGAGCCCTGGAGCATGTCGCGCCGGCTGGCGCTGGCGGCGGCGATTGCCCTCTTCGCCGTCCTTGGCGTGGTCGCGATCGGGACGGTGAAGCGGGCCGGCCAGGCGCAACTCAGCCTGGCGAACCCGGCTGGCGGACCGACCCTGGCGTCGAACCGAGCTTTGCAAACTCCAGTCGAGGGAATGGTGATGGACGGTTTGCCAGAAGAGGAACCGCCCGCGCCGCCGCCGACGCGTCTCGATGAGAAGAAGGAACTCGGACTGTTGGCCGGCTGGTTCGCACGCGAACCAAGTAGCGGCTGCGCGGGCCAGAATGGCGGCCCCGCCAGCGGCCTCTGGGACAGTGGCGATCGACAACTTCCGGCGCGAAGCGCAGCAGCCGTTCAACACCGCGCGTTACGGGAAGATTGAAGAAAATCCGTTCCTCGCCGCGATGGGACAACCCGCTCTCGACCTTTTCGATCGATGTCGACACCGCTTCCTATTCCAACATCCGGCGCTTCATCGAGAACGGCTCGCTCCCGCCGAAGGACGCGGTCCGGGTGGAGGAGATGATCAACTATTTCAGCTACGATTATCCGCAGCCTAACGATAACCTGCCGTTCTCGATCAACCTCGACGCCGCCTCCTGCCCCTGGGCGCCGAGCCATCGGCTCGTCCGGATCGGATTGAAGGGTCGGGAAATGCCTAACGAGAAGCGGCCGGCGAGCAACCTCGTTTTCCTCCTCGATGTTTCCGGCTCGATGTTGCCGGCCAATCGGCTGCCCCTCGTCAAGCAGGCGATGCGGCTGCTGGTCGACAAGCTGGGCGAAAACGATCGGGTCGCGATCGTGGTTTACGCGGGCGCTTCCGGCCTCGCCCTGCCTTCCACGACGGGCGACCACAAGGAGCAAATCCTGAGCGCGCTCGAAAATCTGCAGGCGGGCGGCTCGACCAACGGCGCGCAGGGAATCGAGCTCGCCTACCAGACCGCGGCCGAGCATTTCATCAAAGGCGGGGTCAACCGCGTCATCCTCGCGACCGACGGCGATTTCAACGTCGGGACGACGAGCGAAGGCGACCTCATCCGGCTGATCGAGGAGAAAGCGAAGAGCGGCGTTTTCCTCAGCGTCCTCGGGGTGGGGGACGACAACCTGAACGACTCGATGATGCAGAAACTGGCCGACAAGGGGAACGGCAACTACGCCTATCTCGATTCGCTCGAGGAGGCGAAGAAGGTGCTCGTTAGGCAAATCAACGGCACCCTGGTCACGATCGCGAAGGACGTGAAGATCCAGGTCGAGTTCAACCCCGCGCGGGTCGCCTCCTATCGGCTGATCGGCTACGAGAAGCGGCTTCTGCGCAAGGAGGATTTCAACAACGACAAGATCGACGCGGGCGAGATCGGGGCCGGGCATACCGTCACCGCGCTTTACGAAGTGATCCCCAACGGCGCAGAGCCGAACCCGGCCGCGAGCGTGCCGCCGGTCGATCCGCTGAAATATCAGCCGAACCCGATGTCGGTCGCGACGTCGTTAGGCAAGATCCGCTTCGCCCGAATTGCTGACGGTGAAACTGCGCTACAAGGAACCGGACGGCGAGACGAGCAAGTTGATCGAGCGGCCGTTTGTCGACGGCGGCGCACAGTTCGCGAGCGCGGCGCCGGATTTGAAATTTGCCGCCGCGGTGGCCGAGTTCGGGATGATCCTGCGCGACTCGGACTACAAAGGAAACGGAACGCTTAGGCGCGGTCGCGGAATGGGCGCAGGAAGGCAAAGGCGCGGATGAGAATGGTTACCGCGCCGGCTTCCTCCAGCTGGTGCGGAAAGCCGAGCGGTTGTAGACGCCTCCCTGTGGGAGGCGCGGGTGTGAGGCAGCCACGCCCCACCAACTTCTCCCGGGGAAAGACAACAACCCCCGCGTTTCGCATAGCGAAACGTCTACAGGCTCTGCAATGCCTCGACGGCGGGATGGTCGCGATATTTTGCTTTGAAGGCCTCGAACAGATCGAGGTAGAGACGCAGACTACGCTTCGTTTTCTCGAGCGACTTGCCCGCACCGGCGGGACCGCTGCCGAGCACGACGGCGCGGAGTTCCTTTACCTCCTCAAGACTGATCCCGAAGTCGGGCAAGGCGGCCTGGATCGCCCGATGGGAAAGCAAGGCCCCGGTCTCAATCGCTCGCTCGCGTTGCGCGTGGGAGACGTTGGCGGGATGCGACCTATATTGGACCAGCACTTCCGGGAGGTTGGCGGCCTCGGACCGGCCGAGGATGCGCTGGATGAAATCCCAGTCGCTGAGCGAGGGAAAGCGTTCGTCGTAACGCTGCTCCCGCGCCAGTTCGGTCCGCATCGTTAGGCTGGACTGGCGCAGCGGGCACTCGAGCAAATTCATCCAGCGAATCTCCAAATCGTTCGCCGGCATCCGCACGGTCCGCAGCGCGTCGCCCCGCGCGTCGATGAACTCGACCGCCGACCCGACCATCCCCAGTGCCGGATGATCGTCGAGAAACGCGAGCTGCTTTTCCAACCGCGCCGGTGCGGCGACGTCGTCGTGATCGAGAAAGGCAATGTAACGCCCGCAGGCCACGTCAATTCCGGCGTTGCGCGCCCGCGCGATTCCACAGTTTTGCGGAAGGCTGATCACGCGCAGACGCGGATCGCTATAATTGCGCAGCACTTCCGGCGTCCGATCGGTCGAACCGTCGTCGACCACGACCAACTCGAAGTCGCGGAGGCTTTGCCCGAGGATGCTCGCGATTGCCTGGCCCAGATACTCCGCGCCGTTGTAGACCGGGATGAGCGCGGTCACGGCCGGCCCGCTGGCCATGGCCGATCAGCCCCGGGCTTTGGCGCGGGCGGCAAACTCGCGGCGCGCGAGCAGACCGGCAAAACCGAGCGCAAGCAGGGCGAGAGCGGAACCCCCTTCCGGAACCGGCGCGCTCGGGGCGGAGAAGTCGGAGATCATCAGGCTGCTCTCGCCAAAATAAGAAGCGCTCGTCACGAAACCGAAAGTCTGCCCGGCCGTGACCGAAAAGCTGAACATGCCCGTGCCCGCGGGAATGTAAAAATAGGAGGAGCCGTCGTAATACTCGGCGTAGGCACTGGCGAACAAAGGCTCGAGGTAAGTGGCGTCATACGAAAAGGAGACCGTGCCGGAACCCGCCGCGGTGGTGAGGAAGGAATAGCTGAATCCGTTGGGATCGGGAGTCGTGACGGAGAAGGAAACGGAAGTCGGCGCGCTCGCCGTATCCAGGCCCAGGGTCGCCTGCGAAAGATCGCCCGTGTAGCTCCCGGTCCAGTTGCCGAAGGCCCCGAGCGCGCCGCTGTTGGCGTAGGCACTGCCGGTCGGCGGAGTGACGGTGTAGTCGCCGGAAAAATTGGCCGCGGCCTGCTGGGCGGTGATCACGCTGGCTGCAGCGGAGGCGATGGCGTAGGCCGCGAAGGTCGGTTTACGGTGCGAATTGGGGCGGGCATTCTTCATGAAACGAGTGCTATTCGAAAACCTGCGATCGGGTCAACTTTTTTTTTCGCGCCGCGCGCGCTGGAGTTGGCGGACGGCGGCGCGATGAAAATCCGCGGCCGGTCCGTTGGGCGGGGAGAGGGCATGGAGGCGGGCGAGAAGGCGATGGGCGAGGAGCAGTCGCCGCTCGCGTTGCACAGCATGAGTGAGGGCCGCGATCGCCTCGTCTTTCTGGCCAGTGCGGGCGAAACAAAGCCCGAGCTGCAGATGATAAACGGCCACCCAGGGGGCGCGGGCGGCGGCTTCCATCGCGTGCTCGCCCGCTTCGGCGAAATGCCGTTGTCGATAGAGCGCGCAGGAAAGTCCGTAGTGAGCGGCGGGCGCCTCGGGATCGATCTCGAGGGCGCGGCGAAAGGCCTGCCCGGCGGCGGCGTAGTCGTGCAACTGGAGATTCACTCCGCCGAGCTGGAGATGCATCCCCGGCAGTTGGGGCGCGGCTTCCTGTGCATTGGCGAAATGGCGCAGCGCGCTCTCCCGATTTCCTTCATCGAGATCGAGCAGCCCGCGCATGAGATCGAGCTGGGGGAGGAAAGGACCGGCCTGCAGACCGCCGGCGGACTCGCCGAGGCGGGCCAGCGTTTCCAGGACGCGACGACTCTCGTCCGGCCGGCCGAGCGCGCGATAACAGACGGCGGTTTGTTGCAGGGGCTCGATCCGCTCGGGCAGATCGCGGCAGACTTCTTCCAGCAACGGGAGGGCTTCGGGGTGGCGGCCGGCGGCCTGCAGGCAGCGGGCGAGATTGAATTGATTTTCACGCGCCGCGATGAAGGCGGGCGAACCCGGGACCAACGACAAGCGATGCGCTTGGGCAGAATCTGGACGAGCGGAAGCTCGTCCCTCCGTCCGGCCGGGCGGGGCACCGGCCGGTTCGTCAGGCTCCCAGCTCGGGAGAACCGTCGTCGTGAGGGGGGCAAGGAAGGCCTCCTGCCAGACGCGCCCTTTCATATCCAGCCCGAGCGGCAATCCAAAGAGGGTCAGGATGGTGGGAACGATGTCGTAAAGGAGGGAGCCGAAAATCAACTCGTCCGCGCGCACTCCGGGCCCACGGAGCGCGAACCAGCCGGCCGAGCGGTGTTGGGCGACGAAACTGGCGGCGGCCGCGGAGCGCAGCCGGCCAGCGTGAAAACCGCAGGTGGAGCAGAGGAGCACGGTCGTTTCCTCGCCCGCCAGTTCGAGGAGGCGCCCGAGGAGGGCGTCGTGAAAGCGATACGCTTGCCTAACGACACCCTGATAACGGGCAAACTCGCGCGGCCCCGATTCCGGCCAGTTGCGGGGGATGAAATTGGAGGAACTGGCGCGAAATGCGCTCGAGGGTCGGATCGTAAAGCGCAAAAAAATCCCACGGCTCGTTTTCCATCAGATAGGTGGCGAGCGATTGCCGGCTGGCGGCGCGCGCCAGCGCCTGGGCGAGACGGAGCACGGCCGGTTCTGCGCGCGGATCGACCAGATCGATTTCCGGCACGAACGGACGCAGATCCTCGCGCGTGATCTCACCCGGATGCATGCGCAATTCCGCGAAGGTCTCCGTCTCTTCGGCTGGCGCGATCGATGCGGCGGGCACCGGCCAGGGCGCGCTCAGCTCGCCGACCGGTTGATCGAAGATCTCCGAAATCGTCAGGCCATTGATCCGCTCGGCGGGGTGACTCCCCGGCCAGCCGATAACGTGCGTTCTGAAACCGCGCTCGGAGAGAATGTCCCAAACCGTGCGCGCCCGTCGCGCCGCGCTGCTGAAGGGGCGCAGGCCGCGGCCGTCTGCCTCCGGCTCGAAGTAACCGAGAATGCCATGCTCCTCGGGCGGCTTGCCGGTGGCGACGGAATTCCAGGCGAGCGGGGCGAGCGCCGAAGGCAGCGTTGCCATTTTGCCCATCACCCCGCGCTCGATGAGGCGCTCGCAGTGCGGCAATTCGCCCGCCTCGAGCATGGGGCTCATCACGTCCCATTCCGCGCCGTCCCAGGCGATGAGAAGCAGGCGAGGCGCGGTTGTTGCGTTCATACTCTAGCCGCGGAGCGGAGCGGGACAGGAAGGGCGAACCTTGCCGGATTGGCCGCGCACATCCCGCAGTAGGATTCCTCTTCGCGATTTAGAAACGCCCCCAATTCTTCCGCCGTGCAGTCTGCCTCGAGCGGCTGGTAACCGAGATACGGCGCCCATTTTTCGGAAAGGGGATAGGTGGCGTTTTGCAGATTGAGATAGGCCAGCGGTCCGCACTTGTAGAGTTTCCCGTCGAAGAGCTGCGGACAATATTTTGCCCGGCAATTCTCCCAACTCCGCCGCGGTTGCCGATCGTCGAAAGGCTCCATGGCCGAGCCGAAACCGTGGTAACGGCGGGTCCATTCTGCGAAGGAAGGATAGAGTTCGACCCGAATCCCGTAGTCGCGTTTCCAGCCTGCGAGCAATTCGAAGATCGGCTGCAAGCGGGCCTGATATTCCGGCGCCTCGTGGTGGATCGAGAGGAAAATGGCGGCGTCGGGGTCGTCCCGCAGAACCGCGGGAAGTCGCGGATGTCGATGGAGAAAGAAGCCATTGGTGACGAGGCGGAGAGAGGAGTCGGGCCAGTTCTTGCGCGCGAGAGAAACAAACTCGGGAAGCTGGGGATGAATCGTCGGCTCGCCGCCGAGGAGCGAGAAAACTTCCGGCCGCACTTTCCGATTCCAGAGGTTCATCCAACGGTCCGCTTCCTCGAGCGAGACGATGCCCTTGTGCCCATGATTCGAATAATGGGAGCAACTTTCGCAGGAAAGATTGCAGGAGTGGACGAGATGGATCTCTAGATTCTGAATGGCACGCACGGGCTTGGAAGGGGGCCAGTGATCTTCTAAATGTTTTCGGTCGATTCCACAACCGCGGCCGGCTTCACTCGCATGGCGAGGAAGGCCCCGAAAAGCAGGACGGCCGCGCTCCAGATTTGCGGCGCGGTCAGTCGCTCGCCGAAAATCCAGGCGGACAAGAGGAGCGCGCCGACCGGGCAAAGGAGTTGCAGGGTTTGCGAAAGCGCGACCCCGATCTCATGAATCGCCACGTAATAAAGAACGTGCGCGAGGCTGATGCAGAGGACCGCGGAAAGAATGAGGATGCCGTTGACGTGGCTGCCAACGTGGAGCGGGGTGTCGATTTTTCCGAAAGCCAAGGTGAGCGGACCGAGCAGCACGGAGGTGAAAAAACTGATGAGGCTGAAGCTGCGAATGCTCCCGAGACGCGCGGCCGGCCGTTTCACGAGGACGCCGTAGAGCGCCCAGCAAATGGAGGCGGTAAAGGCGATCGCGAGTCCGGCCAGGGGAATGTGCCCGCTGCTCCAGCCGGGTTGAAACCAGATGACGCCGACCGCGCCTAACAATCCCAAAACGGTCCCGACCTGGAAGCGCCATTGGCGTATGATTCCGCGTTCCTCGGGAAAGAAGATGAGCGCGAGGAGCGCGGTGATGATGACGCTGGAACGGGTGAAAATCGCGTAGACCCCCGGCCCCATGTAGTAAAGCGAGAGCGTCTGGGTGACCTGATGGATGACGTTAGGCAAGGCCGGCACGAGGCAGAGGCCGACGAGCCGGAGATCGAGCCGCGGACCGCTTTGGCGGAAGCGATAAATCGCAAAAGGCACAATCGCGATACAGGCGACCGAGTAACGGTAAAAATTCTGCGCAAACGGATCGTAAAAGCGGTTGAGGTAAAACTGGAATAACGACGGCGTCGACCAGATGAAAATGGTCGCGAAAACCGCGGCGTAACCTCGATTCTTGTGCTGCGATGTCATGGTCTCGCCTCGCGGATAAGGAGGTTAATCGCAGAGGAGACCGGCAGTGCCGAGAATTTTCGATGTCGCGGTGGCCGTTTCGGCGGCACTTTTCCGCTCTCTGGTTGGCGGCTCCCAACCCTGCGGCCGACACGGCCGCCACTACATCGCTTGCAATCCATCGCGCGCGCAGATACGAAGGTGAGGAGAAGGAAAAAACCATGAACGATTTGAAACCCATCTTGCTCGTTGCCGCCGTCGCGGCCCTCTGTTTTGCGCCACTCGAGACCGCCCTGGCGAAGGAGAAGAAAGCCGAAAACGGCGATCCCGGCGGCCACATCAAGGCCGCCCTCGAGCTGGTCGACCAACACCAATTCGAACCCGCGATCGCCGAATTCACCCTCGCCCTCGAAGCGAACCCCGCGAACGCGCTTGCCATCTACCAGAACCGCGGCGCGATGTATCTCGCGGTCGGCAAATATCAGGAAGCCGTCGATGATTATACCAAGGGGGTGGAGGTAAAGGCGGATGATGAACGCAACTATCTCGGGCGCGGTCAGGCCGAAATTTATCTCGGGCAATGGGACCAGGCGATTGCCGACCTGAGCAAAGCGATCGAATTGAAACCGGAAGATCCGGAGGCCTACGGCTTCCGCGGTTACGCTTATGCGAAGCTGAACAATTGGGAAAAGGCGCTGCCCGATTACGATAAATTCCTCGCCGCCCATCCGACCGATCAGGTCGCGCTCGAGCGCCGGGCCGAAGCCAATCGCACCCAAAAGAAATATCCCGAAGCCCTGGCCGACTACAACAAGGCGATCGAACAGAATGGCTCGAAATGGACCCTCTACAAAGGTCGCGCCTTCACCTATCACCTGATGGGCGACTACCGAAAAGCAGCGGCCGATTATCGCAAGGCACACGAGCTTAATCCGAAGGATAACGACGCTCTCAGCCGCGCCCTGGCCGAGGAGAAACTCTTCGCCACGCCCGCCCCGGCGCCGGTGGCCACGCCCGAGCCGACGCCGGAACCCTCCGGCATCTTCACCCCGCTCAATATCGGGATCGGGGTCGCGATCCTGGTCGTGATCGTCCTGATCATCTTCTTCGTCGCCCGGGGGAAGCGCTCGGGAGACGAGGAGCCGATGTAGGCTTCGCCCGGG
Source organism: uncultured Verrucomicrobiae bacterium (assembly GCA_963772915.1). GTDB lineage: Bacteria > Verrucomicrobiota > Verrucomicrobiia > Chthoniobacterales > UBA10450 > Palsa-1392. Next base: position 89,572 of record CAVYZI010000004.1, on the reverse strand, counting down.
CGAGAAATTGTTTTGACACCGGGGAGCGGGCGGTTAGCTTGCCGACGCTTTTTCGGAGAACGAGGAAAAGTCCCATGGTCGTTCAAACAGTTTGGCGGCTCTGGGACTTTCGCTTCTAACGACGGCGAGCAACCGGTTTGGCCCGCGACTGCGGGACGGACCCGGACAATGAACAGCGGCCCACATAGCTCAGTTGGTAGAGCACGTCCTTGGTAAGGACGAGGTCACCGGTTCAAGCCCGGTTGTGGGCTCCAGAGCGGGCTCGCGACCGGAAAGTTTAACCTAACGAAAAGACAGCATCCAAGATTAAGTAACCCAAGGAGAATTCCAGATGGCTAAGGACAAGTTCGAACGCACAAAGCCGCACGTGAACGTCGGCACGATCGGTCACGTTGACCACGGCAAGACGACCCTCACCGCGGCGATCACGAGCGTGCTCGCGAAGAAGGGCTTCGCCCAGGCGCGCGCCTACGATTCGATCGACGCCGCTCCCGAAGAAAAAGAGCGCGGCATCACGATCTCGACCGCGCACGTCGAATACGAGAGCGACAAGCGCCACTACGCCCACGTCGATTGCCCCGGTCACGCCGATTACGTCAAGAACATGATCACCGGCGCCGCCCAGATGGACGGAGCGATCCTCGTCGTCAGCGCCGCCGATGGCCCGATGCCGCAGACCCGTGAGCACATCCTGCTCGCGCGTCAGGTCGGCGTGCCGTCGATCGTCGTTTTCCTGAACAAGGTCGACATGGTGGACGATCCCGAACTGCTCGACCTCGTCGAGATGGAAGTGCGCGATCTCCTCACCCAATACGAATTCCCGGGCGACCAGATCCCGATCGTCAAAGGCAGCGCGCTCAAGGCGCTCAATGGCGACCCGGAGCAGGAGGCCCAGATCCTGGCGCTCGTCGCCGCGGTCGATGATTACATCCCCGTGCCGGAGCGCCCGGTCGATCAGCCCTTCCTCATGCCGGTGGAAGACGTCTTCAACATTGAAGGTCGCGGCACGGTCGCGACCGGTCGTGTCGAGCGCGGCATCCTCAAGAAAATGGAGGAAGTCGAGATCGTCGGGATCAGGGACACCGCCAAGACGACCGCGACCGACATCGAAATGTTCCGCAAGCTGCTCGACGAAGCGCGGGCGGGCGACAACGTCGGCGTGCTCCTCCGTGGGGTGAAGAAGGAAGACGTCGAGCGCGGCCAGGTCATCGCCAAGCCGGGCACGATCAAGCCGCACCGCAAGTTCAAGGCGGAAGTCTACGTCCTCTCGAAGGAAGAAGGCGGCCGTCACACGCCGTTCTTCACCAACTACCGGCCGCAATTTTATTTCCGCACGACCGACGTGACGGGCAGCGTGAAGCTGGCCGAAGGCGTCGAGATGGTCATGCCGGGCGACAACGTTTCGGTCGAAGTGGAGCTCGGCACGCCGATCGCCATGGAGAAAACGATCCGGTTCGCCATCCGCGAAGGCGGCAAAACCGTCGGCGCGGGTCGCGTGAGCGAAATTCTGGACTAATGTTATATTCCTTCTCCTGCTCTTGCTCCTGCTCCTAATCCGAGCGGGAGGAGCAGGAGCAGGATGAAGAGCAGGAGTAAAATTTACGCCAGTAGCTCAATTGGTAGAGTTGCGGTCTCCAAAACCGTCGGTTGGGGGTTCGAGTCCCTCCTGGCCTGGTTCCCGAGCCGCTCGTTAGGCGCATGATTGCAAAAACAAAAAAATTCTTCTCCGAAGTCCGGCTCGAACTGCAAAAAGCGTCCTGGCCCTGGGACATGAAGGAGAAGGGGATGAAGCGCTACAAGGAGCTGACCGATTCCACCCTGGTCGTCATCATCGCCATGCTCCTCCTCGGCGGCTACGTTGCCCTCTTCGATTTCATTCTCGTTAACGTGATCCATTTTATCACCCGCTTGTAATCATGGCGCACGTCCTCGCCCCGAAAGATCAATGGTACGTCGTGCACGTCCTCTCCGGACAGGAGAACAAGGTGCGCGACAACCTCGAGAAACGGGTCAAAAAGGAGGAGATGGGCGATGTCGTTTTCGAAGTCCTCGTCCCGACCGAGCGCGTCTCGGAGATCAAGCGCGGGAAGAAAAGCGAGACGACCCGCAAATTTTTCCCCGGTTACCTGATCGTCAACATGCACCTGCTCGATGAGGAAAATCAGCTCATCGGCCGCACCTGGTATTTCATCCGCGAAACGCCGGGCGTGATCGGCTTTGCCGGGACGAAGGATCGCCCGATCCCGATGCGGCAATCGGAAGTCGAGAACATGCTCGCGCAAATGCGGGAACGGGAAGAGAAGGTCAAACCGAAGGTCAGCTTCGAAGTCGGCGAGACCGTCAAGGTGGCCGACGGCCCGTTCCAAAACCAGAGCGGCATCGTCGAAGAAATCGATCCCGAGCGCGGCAAGCTGCGCGTCTCCGTCACCATCTTCGGCCGCGCTACACCGGTCGAACTGGAATACTGGCAGGTCGAACGGGGCTAAAACAAAGGAAGAAGGAAGAAGGCAGAATGAAGAAGTTTTTGCCCGCTCTTTCGCTCTCCCTTCTTAATTCATCCTTCTTAATTCTTACTTCTCTTCATCATGGCTAAAGAAATCGTCGCTCACATCAAACTGCAGATCCCGGCCGGCCAGGCCAACCCCGCCCCGCCCGTCGGCACCGCGCTCGGACCGCGCGGCGTCAACATCATGGCCTTCTGCAAAGAATTTAACGCCGCCACCCAGAAGCAGGCGGGCGACATTCTTCCCGGTCGTCATCACCGTCTTCAAAGACAAGTCCTTTACCTTCATCACCAAGAGCCCGCCCGCCGCGATTCTCCTCAAGAAGGCGGCCAACATCGCCGCCGGCTCGAAGGAGCCGAACAAGACGAAAGTCGGCAAAGTGACGCGCAAACAGATCATGGAGATCGTGAAAACGAAGGCCAAGGATCTGAATTCGCGCAACGACGAAGCCGGCTTCAAGATCATCGCCGGCACCGCCCGCCAGATGGGCCTCGAAGTCGTCGATTAGTCGATCGACCACGCGGACTCGCCGCGACGAGTCCCTTTGCAGAGACGTGCCGCGGCGATTCCAGTCTGAAACTAGCGGCGCGCCTTGTAGGGCAGCGCCTTGAGACTGACCGTACCTTTCAAGGAATCGAACGCCGGATCCTTGTGATAGAGAGTGCCCTTCGCTTGTCGCGCAGTCGCAGCCACAAACGCATCGGCAAAAGAAAGCGGAAACAACGCTTTGATCTCGGCGGCCGCCAGGCAAAGCGCTTCGTCGGGATAAACGAACTCAACCGGCCACGACTTGATCGTCGTGATCAGGCGACTGGCATGCGCTGGCCCGTCCGTCTGATGGGCTTTGTAGTAGACCTCGACCAGACTCACGCAACTGGCCCCGAGATCAATCTTTCCAGCCCGAGCCGCCGTCAGGCGCTCTTCGACGATATCGGCGCCCGCCTCATCCTCGAGCACGCAAATGATCGCCGACGTATCAAGAACGGCGTCGAGCTCGCGCACGTTTCCGTTCCTCGGTCCGGTCCTTGAGAATTCCTTCCCAGAGTTTCATCCCCTTGGCGATCCCGCGCCCGAATGGATTTTTCGCGGAGAGCGGGATGACTCGAATGGTATCGCCGTCGTCGATCCAGGCCAGGCGCGACTTTTCGTTCAGGTGATGACGAGCGCGAATCTCAGCCGGAATCACGGTCTGGCCACGGGACGAGACGGTTGTAGTCATTGGGCGAAAAAGTAAAGCGAGGTGTTGAGAAGTAAAGCAAGTGGAAAACCGTCTTGTCCGAGTTGCGGCGTGGCCGCCCGCCTTAGGCGGGCGTTGACCCCGGCTGGTCTCACGAGTCGCTACACTTCTCGCTCGGCTGGGAGCACCGATCCCGCCGACAACTGATTGCGCCTCGCTCCGGCCCGACCTAAAATCGCGGGCGCGCATGGAGCAGGTCAAACAACTCGGCGGCATTCTGCGCTCGTTCCTGGCCTGGATAAGGAACGAGCCTCTGATGGCCTTTCTCTTTTTCGCCGTCACCGGCACGGTCGTTTATTTCTTCGCTTTCCTCCCGCTCTACGCCAACCACTCGCAGGCCATCTGGAGATGGGCCTGGCTCCGGTTCCTCCCCCAATACAATCAGGAACACAGCAAGCTCATCCCGTTTCTTGTTCTCTTTCTCGTCTGGTATCACCGCGACAAAATCCGCGCCGCGAAAAAGGAAGGGAGCAATCTCGGGCTCCTCTTTGTCGCGCTTGGCATTTTTTGTTATCTCGTCGCCGGGCGCGCCTTTCAGCCGCGGGTCGCGCTTTTCGGCTTCCCGTTTCTCATCTACGGGATCGTGCTCTACCTCTGGGGCCGCGAGGTCGCGCGCATCCTGCGTTTCCCGATCGCGCTTCTCTTTTTCATGATCCCGCTCGGGGCGATCGAGCAAATGACCTTTCGCCTCCAGTTCCTCATCATCGGTTTCGTCAAGGTCCTGAGCAGCCTTTGCGGGATCGCGATCTACACCGTCGGCACTTCCATTCGACCGGTGCATGGCGACTGGGGCTTTGAGATCGCCGAGGGTTGCAGCGGCATCCGCTCCCTCATCGCCATGGTCATGCTCACCGCCGTCTACGTGCATCTCTGCCAACGGCAGGTCTGGAAAAAAATCGTCATCCTCCTCGCCTCCGTCCTCTTCGCCATTCTGTTCAAAGTAAAAAAAGCGTCATCGAGAGCAGTAGGAGCAGTGTGTGTCGGAATCGTTCATCCAATTTGATAGCCTCCTGCTTGATTGCCTGCGGGGCGAGGTCTGCAGTAGTTCGTTCGATCCGCTCCAACTGAGCGACCGTGCGCGGGAGGACCTGCAGGAATCCTGGGTCAAGACCCTCGGCGAGTTGATCAATGTCGCGCGTGCGGGATCGCTTTTGCCCGTTCGCGTCACGGAGAGGACAGCCGAAGAGGTTGAGACCGCGCTATGGCTTCTGGCGAGATCGACTCAGCCAAACGGGTTGGCTGACTGGCAGAAATACGAGGCTCTGCGCAAATCGCCAGAAAAGGGCGACTCGGATCGCGACGAACTGCGTGTCGCCAACAGCATTGTGTTTCTCAGCGGTAAGTCGCTGCGGCGACTGCGTAACGACGTGCGAGCCCAACCGCTCGGTTCTCTTCATCTAAATGCCCGCGCCATCCATTGTCTGGAGCGGGAGAATATTGGCTCAATCGGAGAATTGATCGACCGCGCGGGTCGCAGGCTCATTGATGTGGGCGGTGCAGGGGAGAAGTCGGCGGGCGAAATAACCGATTCCCTCAGAGCCTTGTCCCGATCCGTAAGAGGCAATGGTCGGGTCGACTGGGTCGCGTACGCAATGAAGCGCGGCTTCCACCTCCTCCCGGCGGCGAAAGGCAAGTGGGATTTGCCCCGTCGGTTCATTAGCATTCTTCCAGAAGTCATCGGCCGAAGCGCGGCCTCTTGCTTCGGCGCCCGCGCCCCCGTTGTTTTTCGTCAACTGGTCATCGGGCAGCCTGGACATCGAGAAGCCGTTCGTGGCCCGGATCCGAAGCCTGAATACTCGCGCCAAACCCGGGCGCTGATCAGAGACGAGTTTCTTCGCATGCTGAGGGAAGCGATCTTCCACGACGACTATGCGGGTTGCCATTTTCGCTTTCGCGAAGAGTTCGTCGCACCGTTGCGCTTGCTCAAAGAAGCGCTCTCGGGGGCGGGCAGGCGGGCCCTCACATATGGCGATTGGGAAAAAGTGCTGTGGGATGTCTGGCGCATGCAACCGGAGGAGCTAGGGGAATTGGAGGATCTCCTGCTCTCGCTTATGGGCCGCCAAATCCTTCGCCTCGGGCGAGGCCGAAATGCAGCGATTGTGATACCGAGGCAACGTTCGACTTCGCGGTTCAAAGTGGCGCTTCAGACGACGGACCGATTGCTGAGGACTCAGCATCCGGGCGGCCGGTCGGAGACGCAGTTGCTCGAGGAATTGCATGCAGCAGGTGTCGCCAATTTGGACCGCGAAGAACTACGCGCGGTTACCGAAACCATGACTGACGTTGAGCGGGATGCCCGTACGGGCAGGCTTCGGGTTCGGATTGAAGGGCTGCGCCGGATGTCGGATCAGCTCGAACGAATCCTCCTCGAGAGGAAAATGCCGATGGGCGGGCACGCGCTGGCAGAAGAACTGAGTGGGCTTAAAAGGAACATCGCTTCGAAACGAGGAGCCCGGCATGTTCGGGCAGCGATGTCGAACGATAAGCGCTTCAAGCCGATTGGGCGCACAGGCGTTTGGGCGCTGGCGGTGTGGGATCACGTCGAGACACGGACGGTCGGAGATATTGTGGCCGACGCTCTACGCAGATCGCCAAAGCCGATGGCCGAAGCAAAAATATGCTCACTGGTCTTGGCGAGCCGGGAGGTGAAAAAAGACTCGATCGGGAGGATGCTTCGCGAGGATAGCCGGTTTCGGCGCATCGCGCCGCTCACATGGCAGTTGAACCGGCAGTCCTCTCGTCGGGATTAGGAGGTTCATGGTGCGGGTCCGGCACGCGATAGCTTTTGACCATTGTCAGCGCACGGACGTTTCGCTTAACTTCGCTCAATGCTTCACTACACTCCGTCAGGGGCAGCGCTGAATCGCGGCGTTTTCCTGATCCTCGTGGTAACCTGGATCGCTACGATTCTCACGGTTGCCTGGATGGGGGCGGCCGTGATCGCGTCGCCCGCCCACAGGACGGCCACCGTCTTCAACACATCTTTGTCGCCCGTGTCAGCCTGGCTTAGGCAGAGCGGAAAAGCGACCGTTATGCGCGGACCGATTGCCAGCGCGCTCGGATTCGAGAACAAAGATCTTGCCGTGCTGGAGCGTGGTTTCAGGAGAGGCAATGAGCGCCTGACGCATGTGTCTTCAGTGATCGCCGCGCCAGGTTATAAGGACGTGATTTTCTTAGCGCTAGTCGACGAGAATACCGGCGACGCTACCGTCTGGCGGGCTACAAGCGCCGGCGATCTGGTGTCGAGCGTCCGTTTTAGTGATGGACAGGTCAGCAAGATTCCAAACGAGGAGGCGCAGGCGTTGTTCCTTTCTGAAAAAAGAAATCAACTCCGGCAGGTGCAGGCGGACTCGTTTCGGACGCGCCCGGCTCCGCCAAAGAGATCGCCCCAGCGGCCCGTGCCAATCGAGACCAAGGCGGGGCAACCGCTTCCCAAGGAGTGGCGCCAGACCGCGCTTCCGTCTGAATGGGTTCTGTTCCTGACTCACCCATGGCTTCTCCCGGCGGTCGCCTTCATCCTCGCACTGGCGGTTTTTAACCCGCATCGCCGTTGAAGAGATGGCGAACCGGACGGACGACGAGACTTCGCTTCTTCTGGAGCTCATGCTCCAGGCCGACGTCCTCTGCAATCAGGCGGAAGCGCTGGGAAAAAAGAAGCTACCGTTGGCAGAGATGCACGCACTGAGCCTGAAAATCAGTCAGTGCCGAGGCGTGCTTGGGGAGCTTCAAAATAAATACGAAAAAGACGCCTTGGCGATTCGCGACCCGGCCGTCCGTGCCGATTTCCGAAACCTTGTCATCTCACTTTCGTGGGTGGTGTTCATTGTTCGTCAGCTAATCGACGCGCGTTTTTTTCGCAAATTCGTGCAGATCGAGTCTGGCTTTACGTATCTGCTCATCACCGGCCGAACGAGGGGAGGGACCCCTTGAGGACGAATCGACGGCGGCACCGCAAGACGAATTCGGAGCGGTCTTCCTTTAGGCCCGGCGATGCAGTTGTCGTTACCAAATCGTGGAGCTCGGATGTCACCTCGGGGGTCGAAGGTATCGTCGTAAAGCGGATCGGGCGCGGCTTCGCCATCAGAATCACGGCCGCTTTTACGGATGCGACCGGCTATCGCAACGTTGAGACTCGGTGCATGTATTTCGACACTGATGAGTTGCGAGCGGATTCATCCCGAACACTCCGCCTGTCGGAGTGATGCCCCCTTCTGTTCATCCAGGTCCTGCAGCGCCCATGTGCAGGGCGCAACGCGTCGGAATCTTGGGTCGTCGTGAAGAAGTCTTCCGATTGAGTCCGGTTTCAGCGGTCGCCTCTTCGCGATTGGCGGGTACATCTGCGCCTCAGTCATGGGCCTCTTAGCCGAGCGCAAAAGCTCGTACGCGAGTTCCGCGATGGTCCGGGTCTCGATGTTCCATTCCGTTAACGACCACAGCCCACTGCGCCTAATCGAAACGAAACGAGTGTCATCCGAGAGAGCGACGCTGACCTGCCTGGGACCCCGTGTCGATCCTTGTCTCCCTTCAAAGCGCCCCAGCTCTCGTGCCAACTCTTTGAAATGTGTCGGTCGACCCCGGTCGCGCAGGAGCCGTTCAAGCTGGTCGCTCATTCGATGCAGTCGTTCAATCCGGAATCGCAACCGTCCTCTCGGACTTACCTCTTCAATACCCGGAATCGTCATGATTAGCTTGCGCAGCTCTCCTCGCGGCGCCGCGGTTTCGCCCAATGAACTCAACTTCTCGAAAAGTTCCTTCTCGGAGAGCCCAGCTGGAAATTCAAAGCGCAAGAGCTGTTCCGCCCTTCGCAGTGCCGATGTAACGCGGGAAGTCGAGATGTTCGCCGGCTGTACGATCGGTGCATGCCGGATTCCACTCGCGTGCGAGACCTGATAGTCGAGCAGCGACAGCAGAAGCTTTTCTAGTCCGTCAAGCTCCGCCGTGGTGGCCCCCCACGCCGCGTGCAACGCTTCCTCCCACTGGCAATAGATCAAAAGCGAACCCTGCGCCTCCGCCAATCGTCTTCTGAGTTGCCAAAGAGGCGACACCACCTCAGGCCGGAACCTAAAACGGCATCCGGAATAAGTGCCCGCCCAGACCGCGCCCCTCAGCATCCGCACAGAATTTTGCTTCAATACTGACGCCGCTTGTTTTGTCCGACCCAACCGCTGCCCAATGGTGACGAGAGGCAATGGCGTCTTCCGCATGAGAGATTGTTCGAAGGCAAATAACGCCGCTGGGCCAAAGCGCGACTTCACAGCCCTATTGAACACGGCCGCCAGCACCGACAAATATTGCCGAGTGGAAACGTTGGAAAGATCTTCCTCGGGCAGGATCAGAAAACCACGCTGAGAGGCGTACTCGACCCAATCAACCGTACCTCCGCGACGGACTGACCGAGCTAGAGCGCGAAGCGCTGCATTGATCTCTGCAACTGACGCGGTGCCTTCGGTATGGAAGGGAGAAAAGCCTGCCCTGGCGCGTTCAACCAGGGCTTCAATTGTCTCAATCCCCTCGGCGGCAAGAGCGTGCACTGCTCGCGGGCCGAGATGGAGCGTTTCAGGAGCCCGTCGCCGCTCGGCACTACCCAACCTTTCGAGCGCTGCGTCTTGAAACCGGACAAAGAGCCTCTGGTCCTTTTCTGCACCTTTCATGACAACCAATCGCCGTGCCTATAGTAGACCGAAGAACGTCCCGCAACTTTAAACGGTCTTGGGGGCTGGGCCTCGACCACCGACAAGCCGCGGATGCTGAGTCGAGCTGCAAACCCCACCCTATAGGAAAGCGAAAACCGCGGCGAAGATCGCCCTTCGCCGCGGCTCGTTTCTGGAAATTCCTCACCTGGGAGGAACCCCCCTTTTGGGTCATACGACCATGAGTTCGGCGTCGTCGCTCCAGTCGCTCGGGCCGGCCGCGCCGACCGCATTCACAGTCACCACGTAGGTTTCGCCTGGCGTCAGCCCCTTGAAGAGGAAGCGGCCACCGGTCGTCTGAGGCGTTTGCACATACGTGTTCGGTGCGGAAGCCAGAGCAAGCCGCCAGTTGTAGCTGGTCGCGCCGTAGACCGGCCGAACCACAGCATGCAGTTGTCCCGAGTGCTTTCCTTGCCGAAGCACTGGAGACCCCGGCGTCGGCAGCAGGCCGACCGGTTGGCGGACCGGCTTCTGATGCGGGAAGCCGCTGCTAAGCAGGACTGCCATATCACCGGCGCTCGCCGCCGTCAGATAGCCGGCGAGCTGCCGCATCAGGGATGCAAGCGTGGCCCGCTTGGCCCTCTTGAGCGCTGTCATCTCCTTGCCTCCATTTACCGCGTTATTGACGGCTGCTTTATAGTCGTCGAAGGCGGATTGTAACACTGGCAAGGGCGGCAGTGGTGACGAGAAGCTCAAGTTACCGGTCAGGGCCGCAATCACGGCCTCCGTCCGGGCGATCAGGTCACCATCGGAATCGGTCTTCAAGAAACCGATTGTTGCTTTTACTGTCATCTTTTTTATCTCCTGTATGTTTGTTTGTTTCTTGTTAGTCAGACGGCTCGTCATTGAGCTTTTTGACTAACGACTGCGATTAAGCAACTGCCGGTGCCAACCTGGGAAAAAGTTTCGAGAATGAAATTTTTTTCACTTTTTTTGCAACGTTTTCCAAAAAAAACGCAAGTGGGCCGGTCCAACGGCATTTTCGAAAAATGGCCTTTTTTAGCTCTTATCGACGTTTTGAAGGCCGACTGCTGGCCTCTCAGCTTTGCAACAAGACTCGCACTTTTGCGAGAGGTGGAACCAGCGGAAGTGTTGGGTCCAGACCATATTTTGCGAGCTTATAGCGGATAAACCGCGCGCCTTTCCAACCTTGGAGCGAGGTTCCCCAACCTTCGGAAGACGCCTTTTAACCTTGGAAAGAAGCTTCTCAACCTTGGGAAGAAGCTCTCCAACCTCGGGAGGAAATTTTCCAACCTTGAAAGGACGCTCTCCAACCTTGGAGGGAAGCTCTCCAACCTTGGGAAGGAAGCTCTCCAACCTTGGAAGGAAGCTCTCCAGCCTTGGAAGGAAGCTCTCCAGCCTTGGAAGGAAGCTCTCCAACCTTGGAAGGAAGCTCTCTAACCTCGGAAGGAAGTTCTCCAACCTTGGGAGGAAGTTCTCCAACCTTGAAAAGAAGCTCACCAAGCTTGGAAAGAGGCTTTCCGGGCTTGGAAGGAAGTTCTCCAACCTTGGAAAGAGGCTTTCCGGGCTCTGAAAAGCGCCGTTCCGACATGAGAGACGGTTCTCCCAGGCTCAGAACCGGCGCATGGCGAGCAGGACGCCAGACCTGATCGCGGGCACGACCCGCGGCGACGTTGAATCGCTGTCGAGCGGCGTCCGTGGCGAGCGCCTGAAACCGAGCGTTCGTGGCGGCGACCATGCTCAGAAACATGATGTCCGGTTCGTCCCCCGGAATGCATAGACATCTCCACACACAATTTCCATTCCGTCAGGCGTAAGACGCTTTAGCAGCAATGAGTCGATGAGCTTCGCTTGGGCTTCGCCTTGAAGCGAAATGACACCCATTGTCTTGCCCGCCTACCGGGGATCGCTGCAACAGTGGCAAATTGATTCAGCCAACGCTTCGGCCTCAGGTGGGTTCTGCGCGTACTGCGAGCTCCTCTCACGATATCCGTCGCCAACAAAGCTGACGACAGTCGGCTCGAGACGTTGAGGTGGATACTGTCTTAGGGGCAGAAGCTGTCCACGATAACACAGATCGCTGGAGAACCGTATTATCTCCGGCATACAGCGGAAGTGCTCCCGCAATACCACGCGACCCCCAAAGCAAATGGCGGCTTGGTGGAGCAGGCTGGAAGTGACACCAAGCGCATCACGATGGGGGATACCTGCTAAAAATTGGTCAGCTAATGAGTCGACGGCATCGCGCGACACGCCCACGCCCTCCGGGCCGATTTGCTCGTCGTCACCAACAACAACGATCTGTTTTCCAAGGTACAGCAGGGCCAACGTCTCTGGGGCGCTCTGGCTGGCTTCGTCAACAACGGTCACATCGAACGCCTCTGCAGTCGCAGTCACGGTTTCCGCAATGCGATAGAACGGCGTCACCCAAGCCGGGACAGCTCCACGAACCAAGCCTCGAGGTACTTGTTGCGCGTCTCGGCGACGTCGCTCTGCGCGTATGCTCGTCCCCCGGCCGATGCGACGAATTGCTTGAATCCACGCGCGGAGATGCTGGTCCTGACTCTCCGTAAGTCGTGCAAATGTGTGCCGCCACGCCTGTGACGCCACGAGCTTCGCGGCCGCCAGGGCGGCAAGGTGTCAACTCTCCGAGCGGAATCGATCTCTCCGGAATAGCGCCGACTACGGAAAGGGTGTCAAATCGGAGCGGGATTATCCAGTTGCCGAAGCATTACACGGGGGCAAATGTAACCGATGGACACCGTGCGCCCGCCCGCTCTCTCGTTCGAATTTTACGTTGCTACCGTGATTGCAGTAGTCCAAATCATGCTGTCGCAGGCGGGAAAAAACACGCGGCTGCTAAGCGCGTTGTTGCTTCTGTTAATGGCATACTGTCTTATCGCCGCGTCACTGCGTTTAATGCCGTGGTGCTGGCCAGCAACTAACACCGAGTATGGGAAAATTTCGGCAGGCATTTTAATTTGTGCGGAGATCGCTGCCACATTCTTCTTCGGCGTGTGGACGTGGCCACAGGCAGACAACGTGCTTATACCGGATAACAGGCCTACCCGCGATTTTCCCTTCCAGATCGTGCTCCGCCGGCCGGCATGGATGCAATGCCAAACTCTGCGAAGGTAGTTTCCAGCGACGAGGTTGTTATACTTCTGGGCAACTTCGCTGTTTCAACATCCGAGCAGTCATTTGTGCTCCTAAACCTATATGGAAAAAATTTGTTGAGCATCTCTCGTCAACCATCCGGCCGAATTGCAATAACAGCAGAAATTTGGGGAAAAGATGGGAACCTCTTGGTGGATATTAAAGACAACAAGTTCCGTCCTAACCCTATCAGAACGCTTCCAGTAATTCGGGCAGATCCTCATTGGCTCAAGGTCGAAGATGAGCGCAAGAATAGGGTGTTGTCAGCACGCTTTATAAACAAAAAGACCATAAGGGTTTCTGGAATATTCCGAACTGAAGGCGGCGCATATCCAGTTGTTATAAACAAATCCACGGTGAGTTTTGGACCACTGTTGATAAAGGGAGGAATCGCATTTCACGTTAAGGGTAGCCCATTGCTGGAATGGCCCGGTAAGTTAAAGGGTCATTCATCCCCGTCCGACGGAAGTTTTTCCTCAAGGAGATGCCCACCTAAATGTTATCAGCGAAACGGTGCCGGCCGGTTATACATTACGGATGCGACCGGGCATGCCGTTTCGATTATGAGAATCGGGGGTCCAGATGTTCCAGAGGGAACTGTAATTTATCCGTTCCTAAAACTAATGATTCAAAGCCCAGGGTAAATACTGAACCTAGTTATGCCGCCTTTCGAACCAGATCCTGATAAAGGAGCTTCGCCGCATTAACCAACTTCGAGAGGGAATCCCTAAAGATGTGCTCGTTCTTACGGTTGTTAAACCGATGCTCAAGTTCGTCCAGATAGGCGTCGAGATGCGCGATGCTCACCTTATGATAGCTGCCGATGATCGAGCGTTTCAGCAAGCTCCAGACGCTTTCAATCCCGTTGGTATAAACGTCGCCGGCAACCCACTCCTCCGCATAGTGGTTAACCCGCTTGTGTTTCGTGTCGGCATCTTCGACCCCCCTATAGGCTGGGACTTCATCAGTGTAGATCGCTTCCGTATCCGGCGCAGTATTGTCGTGAATGAAGTTGTGTAACTTCGTCAGATAGATAAAGCCCTGATCGGAGAAATAGCTCGCGCGGGGAAAGGTGTAAACGACCCGTGCTGCCGAGTAATTTCTCCGGCTTTGCAAGCGTGCTGCGGCGAGGCTGCAGCGGTTCTGTCAGGGCTTCACGTCTCGCCGATCAAGCACGCCCCACTTCCACCCGAGGTAAACAGACAGCGCCACAAGAACACCGGCAATGCAGTGAATGATGAGACCGATTCCAACGGTGTTGGTAGGCATTGGTTATTGAAATTATAGGTTCGGCTTCGTCGGCCCGAGCAAAAAGAACAAAGCCGCGTAAAACACACCGACGACAAACCACAAAGTGAACGCCTCAGCAATTCCGTTGTCCTTCCCCCCCCCCCCAATCCCGCAGCTGAAAATACCGGCAGCATGATCGCGGTGAGGATTTTTTGCTTCTTATTCATTCGGCTCTATTGCTCGCCGTCCTTCTTCTTCTTTATCGCGGCCTCGATTCCTTCGACAAATGCAAGCAGGGTCGCGAGCACGAAAAACGTGAAGAAAACCACGCCGAGAACGATCTCCGCGGCCGCCCATTTCGCGTCCTCATTGGCGGCCAGGCCCGCTATTCCATGCCACAATCCGAAGCAGCTCAAAGCGAGGAGCAAACGTTGAGCGGGCGAGGGAACGAGAGGGGAACATTTCGGGATTGCTGGATCGTTTACTGGCGCGGTGGCTTGGCCGCTGAATCCTCTTTCCGTAGCCGCTTTTTCGCCTCGCGTAATTGCTTGCGAAGCTCGGGCGAGCCGAGAAGTTCCTCGCCGTTGACCGGGTCGGAATCGGTAATCTGCTGCACTTGGCGATTAGCCTCTTGAATGTCGTCGCGGTCTGGCACGGTGCAATCATCTCACACAGGCAGGACTTCCACGACTTTCGCGAAACTCGCGTTTGCCTTGATTGCTTCGGCAATAACGCTTTTTGTGAATGGTTCTGTTCTAAAGGAACCTCGGTCGAAGCTTTCACCGGCCACCGTTGCAACTATTCCGACCGCTTTTGAAACGAGTAAATCCGAAATGATGGTATCCCAAAAGGCTTCCATGATACCCTTGCAGAACTTCTCCATCTCATTCGAGCTGTCTCTAGGAGGTGCGCTAGTGGTAATTAGGTATCTGGCGGCAAGCAGAATTTGGAACCTTGCTGCCTTATATTTCGATTCGATTTTTCCGTTTCGGAAACAGTACTCCAGTTTGTATAAAGCGTAGGCCGCAGTGTAATAGGGCTCCATGCGCTGTCCTTTTACGAAGATCTCCTTTCCAATGGCCGCCTTCAGTGAGGCGTAATCTTTTGTAGTCCGATGGGCTTGTTCCAAAAACATTGCGCCATATGCCTTTATCATATTAGCTGGCGTGATTATCCTGGTTTTCTCAATCGGAAGGCGTTGATACTGCCTTGTCCTTCGCTCATAATATAGCTTTTGCTGGTCGGGGAAGGACTGGCAAAACAGTTCCAGTCTCTTAGAGAACTCCTGAAGTGCGTAAAACTGTTCCTGTTTTACCGCCGTCTGGCTATTGGTGGCCTTGATGATGTCATTGATAATCTCTTCGTTCTGCGTGCCGATAAGGCGAATAGGAACCATGACTGAAGAATCGAGATTCTTTTCGGCAGCAAATAGAACGTGACTGTCTGGCAACCGTTAACAATAGAAATCCTTATAAGAAACTTGTTTCCGGTCGGCTGAAGGTTTCTTGCAATGATCGTAATGCCATTATTCATTAATACAAAACGCGCACGAGCTTCTGACTGGAGTGTGGCATTTATTTCATCGTTTACAGGATTCTTATCTAGCCAATCCCGAACGTTGTCATAAAACAGCCCATTGATGATTTCCCCGGTATCATCCTTGATTAGTTTGACGAATTCTGTGACCGGCAAAAAGCCAAGGTAAGCTTCCCGGACTCCTGGAACGTCTGGAATGACTGTCTTGTTTATAAATAGAAACTCTTTAGAGACTGCATTCTTTGACTGCTGATAGAGCTTCTGAAGCCTGTTTGCATCAATACAGTCAAATTCGACATCTCGAAAAAGGCCGAGGGCCTCCAGGTCCTCAATAACTGTTAGACGACGACCGTCGAGAACTGGGTCATTTTGCCACTTCCCCGTAGTTACATAATACAAGCGACAGGCGGGGTTTTTGCCTTTGAATTTACTGCTGCGCTTGTAAATGGCAGCCATTATTGAGGCAAATTCCTGAATCCTGGGATGCCGGATTAGTTTTGGAGTCTCGCTGAAAAAATCAGTTACACCCCAGCCAAACTTGCCGATTTTTCCGCTGTCGAAACTTGCGGCTCTGTCTGCCTGAACAAAGATAAAAACCACATCAAGCGTTCCATGAAGTTCGTCATGCTCTTCGAACGTCTCCAGATCGGGAACCAACGCGCCGTTTACGATGATCGCAATAGCATCTAGGCCAGTGTCGCTGCCTGCACCCGTTACAATGTCGTCAGAATCAAAGTTTTCCGCATGGTGGCGTTGAACCGTTACAGATCCAGCGAAGTGCTCGAATTTCTTATCTTCTGAGAGGGTCGTGATTTGATGCTCTTGGGAAAATTCATTCAGAAGTGATTCGGTTACGCGGTCCATAAATGTTCGATTTCCACTGAGGTATAGCCGAATGGCCTCAGTTCGTCGAGAATTGACCTCAATTCCGCTAGAGCGGCCGTCCAAGGCGAGGGCCTCCCATAATTTCAATACCGAAAGCCAACCAACGCCCATTCTTTCACGATTGTTGCTCTTCCGAAGCGTCCGTTAGGAACGTGCGCCGCAAACACCCGTGCTTCGCGCGAAAGAAATCAGATCACGTCCGCAAAAGTCCGTTCCGTCTTTCAGAAATACCAAATCCGGGCAGCCAGTCTCACGTTGAGGCGGCGTCGCCCGAAATTTCTGGATGAAGCCAGCTGATCTGATCGCGATCGAGGCCGAGTGCCCGAAGCAGTTTGTTTAGAATGCCGCGTCCATCGTCTGAGCCCTCGTGAATCCAAATCTCGGTGCCCGGAGAAGGACAGTCGCGATGGCGAACGAGCGCGACCTGGATACGAGACGGCAACTCGAGGATGGCCGATTTCGTGTAGTCCAATCCGTCGTGTGAATCGTCGAAACAAATGCCGTGTTTCTTTTCCAATTGAGCCGGTTCCAGGGACAAAACGGCGATCGGAAGCGAAAGACCCCGGGGCCAATCTCCCGTCGGGTGTTGATCTAAGCGGTGTCGAGTCGCCACGGCGGCCTTTTTGGAAGCAGTCTTCATTCGATCTGCGTGTTCTTGAGCATTTTAATCTTTATCCTTGCGAAGTCACCAGCGATCTCCACCCCGGGTAGTGGCTCAGTTTCAAATCGAGACGCCTTTTTACGTTATCGTCCGGTAAAATTCAGGCATCGCCTCTTCGATTTTGAGCGCGACGAGGAAGAGGAAACAGATTTCAATGCGAGCAACATGACGCTCTGCATCGCCGCTCTTTCGCCCGTGGAAGATAAGATCATCACGGTTAGCGATTTCAAGCTTGGAACCGAGAAAATGTCCTACGAGCCGGGAAAATCGAAGGTGGCCTTTCTTGGAAAGGGCCGCGCCAAGTGGGCGATCATGTGGGCTGGTGTGGCAACCTACGCATGGTCGATTACGCACAGAATATCCAAGCAAGTTGGCGAGAAGATACTGAGTCTGGGGGAAATGTCAGACATCGCCCAGACCGCCTTCCAAGATGAACTAGAGGACAAAATTAATGCGGCGATTTTGAGTCGATTCGGTCTTACGCGCAAAGAATTTACAAAAGAAGGGAGTCAGTATCTCACCGAGAACATTTCCGACCAATTATCGGCTAGAATATCAGAGGCTAAGCTGGACACTGCGATTCTAGTGGGCAACGCGCACCATCTTTTTTCAGTCCATGATCCTGGTATCGTTCATTGCCACGACCCGTCCGGCTTTTATGCTATTGGAACGGGTTCAACTTTGGCCCGGGCTTCGTTAACTGGGAATTTTCAGTCTGCCGCCGACACTCCGGATGCGATCTACCGCTTGCTTACTGCGAAATTCTCAGGCGAATCAGCCGATGGAGTAGGCCGCAAAACCTTCCTCACGGTGATGGATGGCGAGGGCAAGTGTGAGTATCTGCCGCTTCCGAAAGCCAAGCAGCTTAGAGACATTTGGGAAAAGTCCAAAAGCGTCCCAAGGGGGGCGAAGGCGGCAATCAAGACGAGCCTGAGGCCGACTGCATTGTTTTAACCAGAGAGGCTGCAAGATATGAAACCAATTCGAAAAGGATGGAGACGCCTCGGAGTTTTGCTCACGATTGCTTGGCTATTTCTGATAGCGGGAATGCTCGCTCATGATCGATACACTGTTAATCCCGGCGACTCGATATTTTTCGATCCTTATGCAGATACTTCGGGACACCACAAGGGCGATTCTTCTGATCCAATTCCGCTGGATTATAAATTTAGAACCGAGAAATTCGCGATTTTTTGTGTGGTTCCGGTATTATCTCTTTGGTTCTCCATATTGGTTTTGTTGCCGGCCATTAAATGGACTCGGGAGGGATTCCGATGATTCCGGCAAGAAATTCTTGGTTGCCCACGGTGGGATTCGAACCCGCATGTCCTGGGGTCCCTGGGGAGGGAGAACAAGCGATTGACAATCGCGCGCGTCTGCCAATTCCGCCACGTGGGCACCAAGATCAATTAATCCAGCAAGAGCGATTATCTCTTCGATTGTCCAGAGATGATCGCTAACCCCCGCTCCATTGCTGGCGTCACGCGCAACGATTGGTGAATCCGGCAGAAATCGTAGTGCATGTAATGAAGGGCGACCGCCGCTTCCAGATTCTCAACCTTTTTCGAGAAGGCGTTGGTCAATCGAGTGAATCGGCGCATAGACATCCGCATCGTGAGGTTCTGCCGCTCCACGTAGGACGTGGAAACGTGGTTGAAATCCGGGTTGCCACTGATTACCGCCCGCTTCGCTCCCATGCAGATTGCGGGGCTGTAGCGCACCGCGGCGGCCTCTGGCGCAGCGCCGTAAATCTTTTGAAGCTGGGCGTAGTCGATGTTCGCGCCGAAAGCATCCTCAACCGCGTAAAGATAAGCGCGATGGCCGTCGGTCGTGAGTTGCACGCGGTTCGCCAGTCGCTGCGAAAGATCGTGCATGAAGTGGTAGGCCGCGCCCGCGTGCCGCTCGCCGATGAACCAGCAGGGAACGAGCTTGGTATCAGCGTCCAGCGCGACCCATGTCCAAACGTCCCCCGCGCCCTTCGCTTTCATTTCCGCCGTGCAATTTTTTTCCTTCGCCCCGACGAACGACCAAATTTCATCGCACTGGACGCGTCGGCACGGGAGATTGCGAAACGCTTTGTCCTGATAATCGGAGCAGGCGCGGCCAAGATCGAGGAGCAGCTTGTTAATCGTGTTGCGCGAAACGTCCGCCATCCGCGCCACGGGCCGCATCGAGGTCGCCGCGTCCCAGTTCCACGCCGACGTAGCGCCCGACTGCCACTCCCAAGCCAAGATCGGCGAAGCCAAATGAGCCGCTAAAGCTCGTGACGTAGAACATTAGGGCGTAGAGATCAGCGCCGAGGTAGCGATAGAAAAGAGGAACCGATACCAGGTTGAGCACGGTTACCACGACCAAAGGCGCCATGCTCCAAAGGGTGTGTCGTTTGACGCTCATTCTTTCACGATGGTCGCGCTTCCGGGACGACTGCTATGAGCGCCTGCTCTCTCTGCAGACGAAACTAAATCACATCCGCAAAGGTCCGTTCCGTTTTGCGGAAATACCAGATTCCGGTGGCGAGGAGAAGGGCAATGGTGATGAGGGAGAGGAGGAGACTTTGTTGCGGGAAGGCGCTGCGGCCATTTGAGATCGCCCAGCGGAAGCCGTCGATCACGCCGACCATCGGGTTGAAGTCGTAAAGCAGCCGCCATTTTTCCGGGACGATCGCGCTGCTGAAACCGACCGGCGAAATGTAGAGGCCGAACTGGACGATGAACGGGACGACGTAACGGAAGTCGCGGTATTTCACGTTCAAGGCCGCGAGCCAGATGCCCGCGCCGGCCGAAGCGAGCAAGGCGAGAAGGGTGAAGACCGGGAGCATGAGCACCGGCCAGCCGGGCCAGACCTGGTAGAGCGCCATGAGCAGCGCGAGCAGGACCATTGAGATCGCGAAATCGACAAACGAAACGATGACCGCGCTCGCCGGCACGATGAGGCGCGGGAAATAAACTTTCGAGATGAGATTGGCGTTGTTGATCAGGCTGCCGCTGCCTTCGCTGAGCGAGGTGGCGAAGAGTTGCCAGGGGAGCATGGCGGCGAAAACCATCACGGGGTAGGGGATGCCGTCGGAGGGAAGCTTGGCGATGCGGCTGAAGACGAAGGTGAAAACGATCATCGTGAGCAACGGCCGCAGGACCGCCCAGAGAATGCCGATGACGGTTTGCTTGTAGCGCACGAGCACGTCGCGCCAGGCGAGGAAGTAAAAGAGCTCGCGATAACGAAAGAGGTCGCGCCAGTAATTTCGCTCGGTGTGGCCGGCTTCGATGATCAGTTCGGGTGGCGCGGTGGGCATGATGGCGGGGCCGATTGTAGCCGCAGCGGCGACACAAACTGGCAATGGTGTAGAGGCGGGCGCGTCGCCCGCGACGTTTGCGATCCTGAGCCTCAGCAAGCGACGCCTTGCCCTGCAATTTCCTGCGGCTGACACAGCCGCCTCTACAGCGCTGCGGCTGGCACAGCCGCCTCTACAACAGCCCTTCGCGCTTCATCAACTGCCGGAGCTTTTCTTCGTTTTCCGGCTCTTCCTTTAGCTCCAGCAACGGCCGCAGCTCTTCGAAGATAAGCTTGAAATCGAGCCTGCTCCCCTGGCGCTGCAGGGTCCGCTCAATATCGGACCAGTCGATATTTCGGCCGGCGAAAGCCTTGTGCACGACGAGATCTTCCGCGCTGCAGGTGATGAGACGAGCGCCGGATTTCAACTTCCAGGGAGTCGCTCTTTCTACGGTTCGCTCTTCAAATGGCAAACCAGCGAGCGCGATATCAAAAGGAATTCCGGACGCATCGGTGATAAGGAGGACGCGGTTCCGGAGTGCAAAGGCGCGCGCGTCTTCTCGGCGCGGTTGAAAATGTTGCAGCAACTCGTCCACATATTCTTCGTCCTTTTCGAAGCCGGTCAGCAAGGTGAGGTCGCCATCCTTGGTTTGGCGCTGCTCTGCCCAACGCTGGACGCAGATGCCGCCGATGTAGCAGGTCCGCCAAGCCCGAGCACTGCAGAATTCCTGCACGCGGACGGCGGCGGCGAAAAGTGGATTCAACATCAGCGGCGGGCGCGCATGAAAATTCGCTGCTGCTCGACCAAGCCGCTCGAGGTTTTCATCTGCGGGCGGATATAAAATTCGTCCGCGTTCGCCAGCAGGACATCGCAGACAGCCTGGGCATCTTCATCGGTGAGCGCGCGCAGCTCTGCGCGCTTCACTTCGAGTAAAGCGACTTCCGCCTCGCGCCACTGCGCCATCCAGCGTTTCTGCTCCTCCGGCGTCTCGGCGAGATGCAATTTTTTGGGCCCTGAATCCTGTTCGCTCATCGCTCGCCTAACAATCTAGCTTTTCCGTTTCACTTCCTCAAATCGCACCTCAGACTTTTGCATTGTCGGATGAACTCGGGGGGCGTAATCTTTTTTTTAAGCCCGCGATTTCCGCGCCGCCCAAAAACCGGAGAACCGATCATGAGCACTGCCACCGCCGAAGAAGAAAAAACAAAACTCAGCCAGCTCGAGCAATTGAAAAAATTCACCGTGGTCGTCGCCGACACGGGGGATTTCGAATCGATCGCCGAATTCCAGCCGCGGGACGCGACCACCAACCCGAGTCTGATTTACGCCGCGACGCAGAAGGAGCAGTATTTTCATCTCCTCGATAAGTGCCGGGCGGATCGGAAAAATTCCGGCCTGACGGGGGCGGCCCAGATCGAGGACGTGATCGATCATCTCCTGGTCGAGTTTGGGAGCGAGATTCTCGACATCGTGCCCGGCCGCGTCTCGACCGAGACCGACGCGCGACTCTCCTTCGACGTGGAAGGTTCGATCGCCAAAGGCCGCCAGTTGATCAAACTTTACGAGGCGAAAGGGATCGATCGGCAGCGGGTGCTGATCAAGATCGCCTCGACCTGGGAAGGCATCGCGGCGGGCGAAGTGCTGGAAAAGGAAGGAATCAACTGCAATCTGACGCTGATGTTTTCATTGCCCCAGGCGGTGCGTTGCGCCGAAGCCGGGATCGAGCTCATCTCGCCTTTCGTCGGCCGGATTTACGATTGGTACAAGGCGGCGAACAAACGCGACTACACGGGCGCGGAGGATCCGGGCGTGCAATCGGTGAAGGAGATTTACACCTACTACAAGAAGTTCGGCTACAAGACCGAAATAATGGGCGCGAGCTTCCGCAACGTGGGCCAGATTCTGGAACTGGCCGGCTGCGATTTGCTCACGATCAGCCCCGATCTGCTCGAAAAACTGAGCCAATCCTACGAGCCGGTCGAGCGCAAGATCGGTCCGAATCGATCGAAGGATGCGCCGATCGAGCGACTGGAGATGGACGAGAAGAAGTTCCGCTATCTCTTTAACGATAACGCGATGGCGACGGAGAAAACCTCCGAAGGCATCCGCAAATTCTCGGCCGACATCGTGAAGCTGGAGAAATTCGTCGCCTCGAAGTTGTAATTGTGGCGGCGGTCTAAGGCCGCCGAATTGATCGAATAAGCGACCCGGCAGCGGCGCTCACAGAGCGCCGCGCCAAGACGCAATGTTCAACGTCGTGCTGGTCGAGCCGGAGATTCCGCCCAATACCGGCAACATCGGGCGCCTCTGTCTCGCCACCCGCTCAACCCTGCATCTCGTCGGGCCGCTCGGTTTCTCGACCGACGATCGCACCCTGAAACGCGCCGGGCTCGATTATTGGGCGGAGGTCGATGTTCGATATTGGGGTTCGTTAGCCGAACTCCAGGCGGCGCAGGCTGCGGC
This sequence comes from uncultured Verrucomicrobiae bacterium, assembly GCA_963772915.1. Lineage (GTDB taxonomy): Bacteria > Verrucomicrobiota > Verrucomicrobiia > Chthoniobacterales > UBA10450 > Palsa-1392. Next base: position 66,981 of record CAVYZI010000004.1, on the reverse strand, counting down.
CGCGCGTTATTTCTACCTGACCACGAAAACGACCCGGCCCTACCACGCGGTCCCGTTTCAACCAGGAGATTTCCTGGTTTTCGGACGCGAAACGAAAGGGCTCCCGGAAGCGCTCCTGCAGGCGAACGCCGATCGTCTCCTCACCATCCCGATGCACGGCACGCGCAGCCTCAATCTCGCGACGGCGGTCGCGATCGTTCTTTTCGAAGCGGTTCGGCAACAGGGTGATGGGTCCGGCGGGGGGACGGGGCCGTTACCTGATTGAATAAAAGCACGGCGACTCGTGTCGAATGAAAACGAGGCAACACCACTATGAAAAAACTATTACTCTTAACGCTCGCTCTCTCTCTGCCGCTGGCGCAAATGGTGCGGGCGGACAACGACAAGGACAGAAAAAGGCATAAACGCCAGGCCGAAGCCGCTGGAGCCCAGCGCGGCCAGCAGGCGGCTCGACCCGCGGCACATGCGGTGCGCCGGCCGGCTCAGACGACGCGCCGCAGAGCTGCGGCAAACCAGCCCAGCATCGTCCGGACACCGCATTCGCTGGCCAACGAGCGAGCCGCGGCACGGAGGACGCGCAACGTTGCCCCGGCACAACGCCAGGGTGTGAGAAGCGAAGCGCGGCTGGACGGTCGCGATCGTTCCGGCAATCGGGTAGCGCGGAACCGCAATCGCAACGTGGACCGCACGGCGCGACGCGGTCACCGCGACTTCAATCGCAACAGCTTTAGCGTCGCGCGCAGCCGGGTCATCCGGACGTCGCACAATCGCAACTGGTGGAGGAGCCGTTATAACACCACCTTCGTCCTCTTCGGCGGCGGCTATTATTACTGGTGGAACAATTACTGGTATCCGGCCTACGGCTACAGCCCCTATTACAATAACTACATCTACAGCGAGCCGATCTACGGCTACAACAATCTCGCCCCCGGGCAGGTGATCGAGAATGTGCAGCTCGCGCTCCGCGACCAGGGTTATTATCCGGGTGCGATCGATGGCCTTATCGGACCGCAGACGCGGGCGGCTCTGGCTGCCTACCAGCGCGATCACGGCCTCATTGTCACCGAAGCGGTGGACGAGCCGACGCTGGTCACGCTCGGTTTGGCCTAACGAGATCGCCGAAAACAAGATCTGCCGCGTGGCGACCCCGGTCCCACGCGGCATTTTTTTTGGATCCGGGGAAGACTGTCGCTCGGCCGCCAACCAGATCGTTGCTCGGCCGCATTGGTAATACCCGATCCGCTCATGATAAGCGGATCACCCGGTTCTGCGATAATGGTGAATGAGTCTGCTCCTGGGTTGAAGGTGATTCCGCTGATCTCGGTCCGGGCGGAGACTGTTACCTGACTCACATCGGACGCGGAGAAACTTGCCAAGTCCGACGAGCCGTTCGGCACCGTGTTCGGCGTCCAGTTAGTCGGGGTATTCCAGTCGTTGGTCGCGGGATCGAGGTTCCAAGTCGCGCTCCCGCCGATGGCCAGGTGAACAGTTGAAGCAAAGATTGCAGCCAGAAGCGTGGGAAACAGGAGAGACTTCATGGTTGCGTTCTACCCGGGCGAAGCTGTGCAAGTCAAGAAGTATGGTCGTGAGGGAAAGGCGTCAGTGCGCTCTTGTCAGAGGTGCGGTCAGGCTTTCTCAAGGGCGCGCGTGGCCGAGCGGCTGATTGAGAAAGAGCAGGGTTGCATTTCTGGCGCGGTCCAATAGACACGACCTCTCTTGCCTTGCGGCCCCGGGACTGCTGGCCAATGCTCCATCCGATGGCCACACCACAACTCGTCGCGCGCGATCTGCGCCGCTCTTTCCAGGTCGGCCGGCGCCGGATCGAAGTGCTGCGCGGGGTTTCGCTCGAGGTGCAGCATGGGGAATCGATTTTCCTTTGCGGCGCTTCGGGGGCGGGAAAAACGACTTTGCTTTACACCCTCGCGGGCCTGGAGCGTCCCGAATCCGGCGAAGTGGAGTTTGAGGGGCAAAAACTTTATCGGAACGGTGAATCGACGCTCGCCCGGCTGCGGAACGAGAAGATGGGCTTCGTTTTTCAGGGTTATTTTCTCCTCCCGGAACTCACCGCGCTCGAGAATGTCACGCTGCCGGGAATGATCGGGCGGCACCTGACGAAAGAGGCCTGCGTGCAGAGTCTGGTCTCGGTCGGGTTGGCCGATCGGCTCAATCATCTCCCGGCGGAACTTTCCGGCGGCGAACAGCAGCGGGTCGCGATCGCCCGGGCCCTAACGAATGATCCCGACATCATTTTTGCCGACGAACCGACCGGCAACCTCGATTCCAAGACCGGCGACACGATCATGGATTTGCTTCTCGGTCTCGCCCGGGAACGCCAGAAAACGCTCGTCGTCGTCACCCACGACAACAACCTCGCACAGCGCGGCGATCGCACCCTGCGGATCGTCGACGGGCTGCTGCTGTAGACGCTTCGCTGCGCGAAGCGCGAGTCTGTGAGCGGTTTCGGCAACAACCCTCGCGCTTCGCACAGTGAAGCGCCGACACGGGTTGCTCACTGCATGCCAGTGTCGCAGTCCCACTGCACGCTCTTCATTTTGCCCGCAGTGACATCCACCTCGAAAGGGCCATAGAATCCGACCCTGCTTTTCCAGTCCTTCCTGGAAATGCGGTAGTGCCCCGGAGGCAGAGAAATCCGAAACCGGCCCTGATCGTCGGTCGTGAAGGATGCCACTGTCCGATCCCCTTTCTTCACCTCGAAGGTGACGTTCGCCAGCGGTCTTGAATCGGGCACGCCCTGTCGTACTGGCCCACCCGAGATGTTGTGCAGAAGAATCGATCCCTCGAACCCAGTTCCCGCCTCGGGCGGAGGCGTCGGGGATGTCTCTGCCCGGGCGACGCAACAACAGAGAGCGAGCAGGATAAGAAATAGTTCAAGCGATTGCTGGTGGTGGTGCACGGTTGGTTGGATGGGACGCCGCCTCAGTCGACGCCTCCAGTCTACCACACCAATCGAGCGGCCCAAAGAATCGAAGGGGTTCCGCGACAATTCGTTAGGCAGAGAAGACTCCGAGGCTGACATGACAAATATGCAAGGTCGATTGCTCCGAATTTTATTGACCTCGCGCTAGGAAATCAATTGTCTCGGCAGAGGCCGTCGAAGAAAGACGACCGTCAGATTCCAAACAACATCCGTGCAAGCGGAGAACCTAGGAGGTCAGAATGTTTAGTCGTAATAGAGGATTGTTTATCGTTACCATCTTGGCGCTAATCGGCGTCGCATTTGTCGTGCGAAGTGGCCAGGCGCAAAAGCCAACCTCAGCCAAGGCGCCGGCGGGCAAACACGCGCAGCTTGCAAACCATGTCGCGACTGTCGGGCACGCCGTTGGATTCGCCGAGACGCGGCCGGTGCGTGAGATCATGGCCGAGATCAACCAGGTCGATTTCGAACTCAAGCAGCAAGTCGAGGAAATGAACGAACTGAACACAGTGTTCAACCGCAAGCCGAACCCGCATGCCCCTGCCCAAAAGGACGGTGCCCTGCAGTCGTCTTTTGGAACGGACGGCCACTTTCATTTGAACATCCCGACTCCCATCCTCGTCTTCGAGGGCGTAGGTGTGACTAATTCCGCGCCGCCTGATACGGAGGGCGCGGTCGGTCCGAACGATTACGTGCAAGTTGTGAATGGCGGCGGAGTTCGGATTTTTGACAAAAACGGCGTGCCGCGCGGCCCGGCGTTTAAGCTCAGCACGCTTTTCGCCGGACTCGGGGGCGTGGTTGCGACCAACGACAATGGCGACGGGCTTGCTCTCTACGATCGGATGGCGAATCGCTGGGTTCTCAGTCAGTTTGCATTTACCAGCACGAGCACGCCGCCCTACCACCAGGCGATTGCCGTTTCCAAGACCGGCGATCCGACGGGTGAATATTGGGCTTACGACTTCGTCACTCCGGGGGACGAATTTCCCGATTACGGTAAGATCGGTGCGTGGTCGGATGGTTACTACTTTACCGATCGCCAGTTCACCTTTGGCGGGGCCTACAATGGCTTTGGTTGCTTCGCCTTCGATCGGGCCAAAATGTTGGTCGGCGATTCGTCGGCGTCCTACGTTTATTTCAGCGTGGACCCGTCGGTCAGCGATGCCTCGTCGGGCATGATCCCGTCGGACTATAATGGTCTGAACCCACCTCCGGCCGGCGCTCCCAACGTCTTTTCGGTCTTTCTCGACGATGCCTACGGGATCGACCCGTTTGATGCACTGCGACTCTTCGACTTCCATGCGGACTTCGACAATCCGATGAGCTCTACTTTCCTCGAGCGTCCGGAGAGTCCCCTCGCGGTGGCCTCGTTCGATTCGCGCAACCCTAACGGCCGTGCCGATGTCGAGGAACCAGCCCCAGCGACGTCGGTTGATTACCTCGATACCATCGGCGACCGCCTGATGCTGCGCCTTCAATACTTCAACCGTGGAGGCACCGAGACGCTCACGACCGTTTGCACGGTCAACTCTGGCATCATCCCGCCCCCGGGCGGGATTCCGACGGTCGCGGAGTATAGAGCCGGCACCCGTTGGTATGTATTGCAAAAGACCAGCCCGGGTGGGAATTGGTCGATCCAGGACCAGGGAACCTTTTCGCCCGACACGACGGAACGCTGGATGGGCAGTTCAGCGGTCGACAACGCCGGGAATCTGGCGGTCGGCTACTCGACCTCCAGCACGAGCGTCTTCCCTTCCATTGCCTACGCGGGAAGGCTGCTGGGTGATCCTGCCGGGACGCTGTCGCAGGGTGAGGAGACGATGTTCGCCGGCACCGGTGTCCAACTCGGCACCGGCAACCGTTGGGGTGATTACAGCGCCATGTGCCTGGATCCGTCCGACGACGCGACCTTTTGGTATACGAGCGAATATTACAATACCAGCCCCGCAGGTGGGTTCGATTGGAAGACCAAGATCGGCGCCTTTAAATTCGAAGGCACGACCGCGCCTCCGCAGGGAACGCTCAGTGGAACGATCACCGCTTGCGATACGGGTGAACCGATCAAGGACGCCCTGGTCGAGGTGACCGGCGGGCCCTCCACGGGTTTCTCTGCCGGATCCAAGCCGGATGGCACTTACTCGATGAATCTGTCGCCCGGGTCGTACTCGGCCACGATCATCGATCCGGCCCACAATTGTGACGCGATCGGACCGTTTCCGGTCGTGATCACGGACGGAAACACCGCGACCCTGGATGAGTGTCTGAGTGGCGTGGCCGGGTTCGTCTTTGATTCCACGACGGTCTCCGAGAGTGGCGGTAACGGCAATGGGATGATCGAACCGAGCGAGTGCAATAACCTCGACGTGTCCATCCTGAACGATGGTTGCTTGTTGGGCTCCGGGGTCTCGGCCGTGCTTTCCACGACCACGCCCGAGGTTACGATCAGCCAGCCGAATTCCGACTATCCGGATACACCCGAGAACGGCACGGCAACGAATGCGACTCCCTTCCAAGTCAGCACCTCGCCGGCGTTCCAGTGCGGGACAATGATCGACTTCACCCTGACCGTTTCATTCGCGGGCGGGTCGTCGGTCTTGAACTTCTCACTCCCATCATGCGAGATCCCACCCGCGGTGATCAACGGCGTCCTGGATGACAGTGACACCGTCGAAGAAGGTCGTCTCGGTCGGAATGGGCTGGTGAGCGGTTGCGGCACGGCCAAAACCTGCCCGGGCATCTTCGGAACTGGAAATCGGCGTTACGATGTCCTGACCTTCCCGAACGGACCGGCCGCCGCTTGTGCCACGATCACAACGACGGCGACGAACACGACCTCGGGTGGCGCCATTCTTTCGGTGGCCTACCTCAATCAGTACATCCCGCCGGTGGTGGGAATGACCGATAACATCTGCATCAATTATCTCGGCGATCCAGGTGGCAGCCCTGCCTTCAACACCAGCAACACCTTCTCGGTGGACATACCGGCGAATCAAACCCTGGTCGTCGTGGTGGAAGAAACGAACGCTATGCAGACGCCCGGCTCGACCTACACCCTCGAGGTCTCCGGTCTGGTCGGCAATGGCGTCGGCCCTGGTCCTTGCACGATGGGTGGGAACCTGGTCAGCGCGGCCTCGCGTTTGACCCACGGTGGAGCGGGCTCCTTCGATGTCGACATGCCTCTGGCTGGCACCTCGGGAGTTGAAGATCGCAATGGAGGCGGCACCTACCTTGCAGTGTTCACCTTCGACACGGCTGTTACCTCGGGTGACGCGTCGGTCATTAGTGGCACCGCAACCGCGGGCACGCCGACCTTCAGCGGTAACGAAATGCGGGTCCCGCTCATGGGCGTGGCCGACGAGCAGGTCGTGACCATCGAGGTTTCCAATGTCAATGGCGGCGGCGGGTCGAACGATGTGGACTTTGGCTTCCTCATCGGCGACGTGAACGGGAGCCGCGCGGTTACTCGAAATGACGTGCGGTTAATCAGGGACGACAAGAACCAGGGGGTGAACTCCGGGAACTTCCGCGAAGACATCACCCTGAACGGAGTGGTCGATAAACCCGACCGCGACGCGGTCAAAGCGACCCGGGGCCACAGCATCCCGTAGCACGCTAAGTCATTATCGCCTCCGGGAGTCGTCCTATCCGACTCCCGGCAGGCTGGCGAAGAAGCTCACGAACGAAGCGCATTCAGCGGAAACGCTGAATGCGCTTTGTGCTTTTGGGCGGCCCGCACGTCGCCGCGGCTGTTGTCGACGCCTCGCTCTGCAAAGCGCGGTCTGTTGCGTAAATCGCACGCATCCCTCGCGCTTCGCACAGCGAAGCGTCTACAAGCGCGAGCGCAGGGTTCGCGTCGCGCCGTTTCTCCGCTTGAATTGCCCTTCGAAACACCGGAGGTTTTTTCATGCTTACCAAAGACGCTGCCGCCACCGCCGTCGCGACGCCTCCGATGAAACCCGATGCCGCGCCCAAAGCCGCAACGAAAAGCCCGGCCAGCGAGTCGCTCCAAATTTATGTCGACGGAGAATTTTTCGACCAGGCCGACGCGAAAGTTTCGGTCTTCGATCACGGCCTGCTTTATGGCGACGGCATCTTCGAGGGCATCCGCTTTTACAACGGACGCGTCTTCCGCATGGAACAACACATGGACCGGCTCTGGGAATCGGCCCGGTCCATCTGTCTCGAGATCCCGATCTCGCGCGCCGAAATGGATGAGGCGCTCCTCGAGACGATCCGGCAAAATGACCTGCGCGACGGTTACGTCCGCCTGATCGTGACCCGCGGCGTCGGCAATCTCGGCCTCAACCCGGTGCAGTGTAAGCGACCGACCGTGATCATCATCGCGTCGAGCATCGCGCTTTATCCGGAGGAGGTTTATCAGCGCGGCCTCACGGTCGTGACGGTACCGACCCGGCGGATGGGCCCGGCGACTTTGAACCCCGCCGTCAAGTCGCTCAATTATCTCAACAACGTCCTCGCCCGGATCGAAGCGAACCTCTCGAACGCCGACGAAGCGCTGATGTTGAACGACGCCGGCAACGTCGCCGAATGCACCGCGGACAACGTTTTCATTGTGAAGCGGGGCGAGATCATGACGCCGCCGATCACCGCCGGCGCGCTCCGCGGCATCACTCGCTCGGTCGTTTTCGATATCGCGGCCGAGCTTGGGATCAAGATCTCCGAGCCGGACCTGACCCGGCACGATCTTTATATCGCTGACGAGGCATTTCTCACCGGGACGGCGGCGGAGGTCATCCCGATGATCAAGGTGGACGGCCGCCCGATCGGCAACGGCAAGCCGGGTCCGATCACGGGCCGGACGATCGCGCGGTTCCGTGAATTGACCCGCGAGACCGGAACACCAATTTTTTCGGAGTGACCGGACGCGCGTCGCAAGGCAACGAAAGGGCTGCGGGCGCGTTCTGCCTGTTGAATCTTTTCCCGACTTTGTGGTCTAATTGAGCAGCCATGCTTTGCGACGTTTGTAAATGCAATGATGCCTCGGTTTTTCTGACCCAGATTCTCGAGGGCAAAATGCAGAAGGTGAATCTCTGCGACGCCTGCTCGAAGGAAAAAGGCGTGCAGGACCCGACCGGGTTTGCGCTCGCCGACTTATTGTTAGGCATCGGCGCCGCCGAGGAGATTGAAAAGGGAGCGTCGAGCCAGAAATGTCCGGTCTGCGGCTTCACCCAGGCCGATTTCAAAAAGACCGGGCGGCTCGGGTGCAGCGCCTGTTACCAGACTTTTTCAGAGGGCCTCGGGTCGCTCCTCAAGGCGATGCACAAGGGGACCGAGCATGTCGGCAAACTCCCCGAGCGTGCCTCCCGCCAGATGAAGCTGACCGACAAAATGCGCGCCCTCGCCGACCATCTGGAGAAGGCGGTGGCAGAAGAAAACTACGAGACCGCCGCCAGCCTGCGCGACCAGATCAAGCAACTCGAACACGAGATGGCGAGCTAACGATGAAATTTTCCCAGGTCATGGCGAGCGGCGGCGAATGGTTGCGCGGCGAAGGGCCGCATCACCAGATCGTCGTCAGCAGCCGGGTGCGCCTCGCGCGCAATCTGCGCCATCGCGCTTTCCCCGGCTGGGCCAAAAAAGCGGAGCGGACCCAGATTCTCGACCAGATCAAACCTGAGGTCGAGCAACTCCCGGAGATGCAGGATTCCTTTTCGGAATTGCTCCAGGATCTTTCCGCGCTCGAGAAGCAGGTGCTGGTCGAGCGCCACCTCATCAGCCGCGAACACGCCGCCAAAGGGGCCGGCAGCGCCGTGATCATGAATCGCAAGCAGACCCTCAGCATCATGATCAACGAAGAGGATCATCTCCGCATGCAGTCGATTCGCTCCGGCCTCCAGTTAAAGAGCGCCTTCAAGCTCGTCGACAAAGTCGACAGCACCCTCGAAGGGAAGCTCGACATCGCCTACGACCACAAACTCGGCTACCTCACCGCCTGCCCGACCAATGTCGGGACCGGCATGCGCGCCTCCGCCATGCTCCATTTGCCGGGGCTGGTCCTGAGCGATCTCATTAACCAGGTCATCCAGGCCGTGAACAAGATCGGTCTCGCCGTCCGCGGCCTCTACGGCGAAGGGACTGAGGCGATGGGCAACCTTTTCCAGATCTCGAACCAGACCACCCTGGGCGAAAAAGAGGACGAAATCATCGCCCGCCTGACGAAAGTGATCGAGACGATCATCGAGAAGGAACACGACGCCCGCCAGATGCTGATCCAGAAAAAGCCCGATACCCTCTGGGACCAGATCGGCCGGGCATACGGTGTGCTCACCTATGCCCATGCGATGACCTCTAAGGAGGCGCTTAATCTGCTTTCCGTCATGAAACTCGGCGTGGACCTCGGTGCGTTCCCGGAAGATCGGCAGTTGCCGGTCGACGAGCTCTTTATCGAAACGCAGCCGGCCCATCTGCAAAAGGCCTCGCAACAGAAACTCAACGCAGAAGAACGCGACTTTCTGCGCGCCGAAATCATCCGCGGTCGTTTGAAACTCTTTCCCAAACCTGATATGGGTAAAGTGGCGCGGGAGCCCGACGACGACACGCATTCCGAGCCAAACCATAATGAATAATTTTACTCCTCGGGCGCAGCAGGTTCTCGCGCTCGCCCGTAAAGAAGCCGATCGCTTCAATCACAATTACGTCGGCACCGAGCATCTCCTCCTCGGGCTGATCAAGCTCGGCCAGGGTGTGGCCGTCAACGTCCTCCAAAAGATGGGGCTCGACCTCGAGACCGTCCGGATGGAAGTCGAAAAACAGGTCGGCTCCGGCCCGGAAACGAAGATGGTCGGCAACATTCCCTACACCCCGCGGGTCAAGAAAGTGCTCGCCCTCGCCGGGAAAGAAGCGCGCGCCCTCAACCACTCCTACGTCGGCACCGAGCACATACTGCTCGGCCTCCTCCGCGAAGGCGAAGGCGTCGCCGCCCGCGTCCTCAAGAGCCTCGAGGTCGATATCGAACGCACCCGCAACGAAATTCTGAAGGAGCTCGATCCGAATTTCACCCCGCCGGAGAGCGATCCGGAGCTGGGCGGAACGGGCGAGCCCTCGGGCAAGAAAGACGTCAAGACCCCGGCCCTGCGCGCTTTCGGTCGCGACCTGACTGATCTGGCGAAGAAAAGCGAGCTCGACCCGGTCATCGGCCGGCATAACGAAATCGAGCGCGTCATCCAGGTGCTCTGCCGCCGGACGAAGAACAATCCGGTATTGTTAGGCGAAGCCGGGGTCGGCAAGACTGCGATTGTCGAAGGTCTCGCCCAGGAGATCGCCAACGGCAATGTGCCGGAGCTTTTGCGCGACAAGAAAGTCGTCACCCTCGACCTCGCCCTGATGGTTGCGGGCACCAAGTACCGCGGGCAATTCGAGGAGCGGATCAAGGCCGTGATGGATGAAATTCGCCGTTCCAAGAACGTCATCCTTTTCATCGACGAGCTGCACACCATCGTCGGCGCCGGTTCGGCGGAAGGGGCGATGGACGCCTCCAACATCATCAAGCCCGCCCTCAGTCGCGGCGAGTTGCAATGCGTCGGCGCGACGACGTTGAACGAATATCGCAAATACATCGAGAAGGACGCCGCCCTCGAACGCCGCTTCCAGACCGTTAAAGTCGAAGCTCCGACGGTCGACGAAGCGATTCTGATTCTGAAAGGGCTGCGCCCGAAATACGAGGCGCACCACAAAGCGAAACTGACCGACGAAGCGCTCGAGCAGGCGGTCAAGCTTTCGGAGCGTTATATCACCGGCCGCTTCCTGCCCGACAAGGCGATCGACGTCATGGATGAAGCCGGCGCCCGCGCTCGGATCAACGCCATGACCCGTCCGCCGGACGTGAAGGAAATCGAGAAGGAAATCGAAGAGATCCGGATCGACAAGGAAGCCGCGATCAAGGCGCAGGATTTCGAAAAAGCCGCCGCGCTTCGCGACAAGGAAAAGCAGGCCAAGGAAAAATTGGAACGCATCCTCGGGGAATGGCGCGAACAACGCGAAGAGAAAGAAGTGCTCGTGACCGCCGAGGACATGATGCACATCATCTCGAAGGTAACCGGCGTCCCGCTGCAGAAGATGGAGCAGAAGGAAACCGCGAAGCTTCTCGCGATGGAAGCCGACATCAAGCAGCGGGTCATCGGCCAGGACGAAGCAGTCGGCGCGATCAGCAAGGCGTTGCGCCGTTCGCGCGCCGACCTGAAAGATCCGAGGCGCCCGATCGGTTCCTTCGTTTTCCTCGGCCCGACCGGCGTGGGCAAGACCTTTCTCGCCCGCACCCTGGCCGAGTTCATGTTCGGCGACTCCGACGCGCTCATCCAGATCGACATGTCGGAATACATGGAAAAGTTCACCGCCTCCCGCCTGATCGGCTCGCCTCCGGGATATGTCGGTTACGAAGAGGGCGGCCAGCTTTCCGAAGCCGTGCGGCGGCGGCCGTATTCGGTCGTGCTCTTCGACGAAATCGAAAAGGCGCACCCCGACGTCATGCACCTCCTCCTTCAGATCCTGGAGGAAGGAAAGATCACCGACTCGTTAGGCCGGAAAATCGATTTCCGGAACACGATCATCATCATGACCTCGAACGTCGGCGCCGAATTGATCAAGCGCCAAACGACGATGGGCTTCGGCGCCCAGCGCGACGAAGCGAACTACGACGTCATGCGCGACAAGATTCTCGAGGAAACCAAGCGCGTCTTTAAGCCGGAGTTTCTCAACCGGCTCGACGAGATCATCGTCTTCCACACTCTCGAGAAACCCGACCTGCTCAAGATCGTCGATCTCGAGGTCAACAAGGTGAAGGCGCGCCTCCAGTTGAAGGAAATCGAGATCGCGCTCGACACTGCCGCACACGAATTCGTGATCGAGAAAGGCTACGACCCGACTTACGGAGCGCGTCCGATGCGGCGCGCGGTCGAGCGTTATCTCGAGGATCCGCTCGCGGAAGAGCTGCTCAAGGGCAACGTCAAGGCGGGCGACATGGTGCAGGTAACGGTCGAAAACGGCAAGCTCGTTTTCAAAGTCGCCGAACCGCACGACAACGCCGCCGCCAGCGCGCTAACGCAGGCGTCCCGCCTGCGAGGTCGATCGGGCGTCTCGCCCGGAACAATTCACCAGTGGCGAGACGCCTGTTCGACCCGACAGGCCAGAGGCCTGTGTTACGCCCGCGGATGTGCCTCGGCGTAGGCCTTCTTCAAGCGCTCGGTCGTGACGTGGGTGTAAATCTGCGTCGTCGAAAGGCTGGCGTGGCCTAACAATGCCTGGACGCTGCGCAGATCCGCCCCGTTATCGAGCAGGTGGGTCGCGAAACTGTGCCGCAGTTTGTGCGGGCTGAGCGAAATCGGGATCGAGGTGTGGCGCAGGTAGCGTTTCAGGATGAGCCAGATCGAACGCGGCGAAATCCGCCGCCGTCCCTTGTTCAGGAAAAGCGGGCCGCTGTGCACGTTGGCCGCGGCCCGATAACGCGAGACCGCCTCCAGCGCGGGCGCCCCCACCGGACAGACCCGTTCCTTCCGCCCTTTGCCAAGGACGCGGACCGATTCGGTGTAAATGTCGAGATCGTTGACGTTGAGCGAGGCCAGCTCCGCCAGGCGCAGCCCGCTGCTGTAAAACACTTCCATGATCGCGGCGTCCCGCTCCGGCATCCAGACCGGGGCGCTCTTTGGCTTCTTCACGCTCAGTGGTGCGGCCAACAGCTGGCTGATCTGTGTCTGGGTGAGAACGAGCGGCAGCTTCTTTTCCGTTTTTGGAAGCTGAATTTCGCGCACCGGGTCTTTCGTTAGGCGATTTCGCGCGACGAGAAAGCGATAGAAACTGCGCAGCGCGGAAAATTGCAGCCGGATGTATGACCGCGCCTGCTTTCGTTTCATGAGCTCGAAGAGGTAATCGCGGAAATGCTGTGGCCGGCATTGCCGCCAGCCGGGCGGCGCGTTGGTCTGCGCCTGGAAATCGCGCAGCGCGTCGCGATAAATCCGCAGGGTGCGTGGGGAAGCATTGCGCTCGACCTCGAGGAAGGTAAGGAATTCTTCGACCAGTTTGTCCTTCATTGCTGTAGACGCTTCGCTATGCGAAGCGCGGGTCTGGGCTCGGCCGCGGATATCCCTCTCGCGCTTCCCACAGGGAAGCGTCCACAGGGCGCGCCTCGGACCCGGCGCCTATTCCGGCTTTTCGATCTGGTATCGGTTGTCACCCCGGCCGCGGTATTGGCTTTTGAAAATGGGCGGCGGATTGGTCGAGATCAGCTCGTAGCCCTTGAGGACGAACTCCGGATAAATGCCGTTGCTCGCCGGTTCGTAGACCTTGTCCCCGCTGAAGTAGCCGTAAAGCTTGTATTCGTAGTTGTTGTCGAAGCCGAAATTCACCTGTTCCCGGTCCGGGGCCAGTTTGTAGTTTTCGTTCAACATCACCAGCTCCGCCGTGCTCCAGGGCTGCCCGGGGCGCCGGACGTAACCCCAAATTTTGTAATCCGGTTTGAAATAGCGTCTCCCAATAAAATAATCGCCCGGCGGTTCCGCCTGGATTTTCTGGAACATCGCGACTCGCGCCTGTTGGATTCCTTCCGGCATCGTCTCGCAGCCGGCGAGGAAAGCCAGACTAACGAGCAACAACAGATGATGGAGCGAGCGAAATCTCATCGGGCGATTGGATGCGATCATCTATCGCAGCTTGGCGCGTCCCGCAATCCGCTGTGGACGTTTCGCTGTGCGAAAATCGAGGCCAAACGAGGCTTGTTCTTGGAGCGCGGCCTTGCCCCCGCGTCTCCCACAGGGAGACGTCTACAACGGCTGCTCGATTCCCAGGCGATCCTCCTTCCGCCCGCTCAATTGACTTTTGAAAATCGGCGGCGGATTCGTCGCAAGCACTTCGTAACCCTGGAGGATGAACTCGGGCAGAAAACGATTGCTGACCAGCTCGTAGACCTTGTCGCCGCTGAAATAGCCGCGCAGCTTGTATTCGTAATTGTTGTCGCTCCCGATGCTCAACTGCTCGCGGTCCGGGGCGAGCTTCTGGTTTTCGTTCAGGACGACGAGCTGCGCCGTGCTCCAGGGCTGGCCGGGCCGGCGGACGTAACCCCAGAAATGAAAACCCTCTTTGAAATAACGCCGGCCAATGAAGTAATCACCGGCCGGCTCCGCCTGGATGCGTTGCGCCATCGCCTGGCGGGCCTCCTCCATTCCGCGCGGAATCGTCTGGCAACCGCCGAGGAGGAGAAGACTAACGAAAAGCAGGAGCGTCGATCGCATCCGACACCTTACAAAGCCGGGCCGGGCGCGCTCAATTCACTTTTGCATCGCCTGCCCAGGCTGGTTACACTTGGCCGCAGCAAAATGATCGAACTGGAAGTCTATGCGGCCGGGGTGCGCGACCTGAACAAGATCCTCGAACTCGATCATCAACTCGAGGCCGTGCCCGGCCTGCGCTACAAGGTCGATAGCAACCACGACATCGTCTACCTCGAGCTGGACGAACCAACCATCACCTCACGTGAGATTCGCAACATCTTTACCCGGCTCGGCCTGGAGCCGCGCTTCGTCGGCGCCATTCCGCCGGAATTGCGGCCCCGCTCCAAGACGCAGCTTCTCAGTGCCTGATCCGCCGGCGCCGCGCGCCGCGATCCCGATCACATGGTTGCCCGCTTCCTGACCGGCCTTGGCGGAATCGTTCTCGACTTTTTTGTTTATCTCGGCGAACTCGTCGTGCTCGCCGCTGACTCGGTAGGTTCCGCCCTGACCCATCGCCTGCGCTGGCGTTTGTTCCTCCGCCAGATGGTCGACATCGGTCTCCTCTCGCAACTGGTCGTTGTCATCACCGGCGGATTTACCGGCGCGGTTTTCGCGGCTCAGACTTATTTTCAATTCAACAAACTCGGCGTCGCCTCCGGCGTCGGCGCGGTCGTCTCGGCCGCGCTCTTCCGCGAGCTGGGTCCGGTCCTGACCGGCCTGATGGTGACCGGCCGGGTCGGCGCCGCCATGTCGGCCGAGATTGGGACCATGAAAGTGACGGAACAGATCGATGCCTTGCGCGCGCTCGCGGTCCATCCGGTGGATTATCTCGTCGTGCCGCGGATGCTCGCGATGATGATTTCGATGCCGCTCCTCGTGGCGGAGTGCATCTTCTTCGGACTGATCGCGGCCTATTTTGTCTCGGTCAATTTGCTCGATATCCCCGGGCCTTATTACGTCGCCAACATGGTGCGCTGGACCCTGATGCGGGACATCATCATGGGCCTGACGAAAGGTTTTTGTTTCGCGATCCTGATCGTCTTCATCAGTTGTCACAAAGGCCTGCACAGCCGGGAAGGCGCGGTCGGCGTCGGCCGGGCCACGACCGAAGCGGTGGTCAATGCCTCGCTCGCGATTTTGATTTCAAATTTTTTCCTCACCATGGCCCTCAACGTCATTTTCCCCGCGGGATGGCAATGAGGGAAGAAGTTGAGAGTTGATAGTTGAGAGTTGAGAGATGGGGATGAGAGATGCGTCGACGATCGAAGACTCGCAAGCCGAGGCGACCTCTTCGTCTCTCAACTCTCAACTAAAAACTCTCAACTCTTCTCCCATGATCGCGGTGCGCGGGTTGAAAAAGCACATCGGCGCCCAGGAAATCCTGCGCGGAGTCGACCTCAGCGTCGGAAACGGCGAGACGCTCGTCATCATCGGCCGGAGCGGCGGGGGCAAGAGCGTGCTCCTGAAAAACCTCATCGGGTTGATGCAGCCTAACGAGGGCGAAATCTGGATCGACGGGCAGAGCATCGTCGGCCTGAGCGAGCGACAGCTCGCCCGCGTCCGACGCAAGGTCGGCATTCTCTTCCAGGGCGGCGCGCTCTTCGATTCCATGACGGTGGAGGAAAATATCGCTTTCCCTCTGCGCGAAGCGGGCGAGCACGATCAGCGGGTGCTGGAGCAAAAGATCGCCGAGATGCTGGAAGTGATCGAGCTCCAGGGTCAGGAGAAGAAGATGCCGGTCAACCTGAGCGGCGGGATGAAGAAACGGGTCGGCCTGGCCCGGGCCATCATCAACCGGCCCTCCTGCATTCTCTACGACGAACCGACCGCCGGGCTCGATCCGGTCGTTTCCGACAGCATCAATCGCCTCATTCGCCGGCTTCAGGAACGCTATCACGTCACGAGCGTGGTCGTGACCCACGACATGAAGTGCGCTTTTCATGTCGGCGATCGCATCGCCTACCTGCACGAGGGGCGGATTTACTTTTCCGGCACACCGGAGGAAATTCAGGCCTCGCCCGATCCGCTCATCCAGGATTTCCTGATCGGGCGGGCGCGCCTGGCGGACTAACGAAATGAAGGAAGAGGATCACGGCTTGGAACTGAAGGTGGGGATTTTCGTCGCCGTCGGTCTGGCCATTCTCGCCGCGCTCGTTGTGCAATTCGGCCGGCTCGGTGAAGGCTTCAAAACCTATTACGATCTCACCGTCCACTTCTCCGACGCGAGCGGCTTGCTCAAGGGCTCTGACGTCCTGCTAGGCGGGGCCAAGGTCGGGCGCGTCTCGGGGCCGCCGCGACTCGTGACAGCGGGGCGCGGGGTCGATGTTCCGCTGCGGATTTTCGATTACGTCAAGATTCCGGTCGGGAGCATGATCACGGTCGGCAGCTCCGGTCTGCTCGGCGATCGCTTCGTTTCCATTTTTCCCCCGCCGGGAAAACCGACCGCCTACCTCGCGAAGAATGCGCGGGTGGAAGGCGCGCGCGAAAAAGGGCTCGACGACGTCACCAAGGAAGGCGGCGCCCTGATCAAGGACCTGCGCGGAACGGTCGCGAAGATCGACACCGCGGTTGATCGCCTGAACGCTCAGGCGTTGTCGAAGGAGAACCTGGAGCATCTCACCCAGACCTTCGATAATCTGAGCACCGCGACCAAGAGGCTCTCCGAGTCGTCGAAGAAGATCGATGGCGTGCTCGAGAAAGCCGACGGCACGATGGCTTCGGCAAAAGAGACGGCCGACAAGGCGCAGCTCGCGGTGGGCGACGCGCGCAAAACGATCCAGAGCGCCGGACGCCTCCTGAAGGAGGCCACGTCGGGAAACGGGCCGCTTGCGATGTTGCTCACGAACGAACAAGTGGCTGACGATCTGCGGGCGCTCATCAGTAATCTTCGCCGCCATGGGGTGCTTTTTTACCGGGACAGCGCCGCCAGGATGTCGCCCTCGCCGGAAAACACACCGCCCGCCCGCCGCCGTCGCACCTCTCGTTAGGCCAGGATGACCCCACAACTCACCATCAATCTCCTGCGCGGACTCTTTGTCACTTTTTGTGGCGTGGTCGGCTCGATGGTCTCGGTCGAGAACCAGGACAACCCCATCCCCGGGCTTCTGGTCGGCGTGGTTTTTGGCCTCCTTCTCGTCCTGGCCGACCGCCTCCTCAAAGGGCTTTCCCTGCGCGCCTTTTCCTCGGCCACCCTCGGTCTGCTCCTCGGACTTTTCTTCGCCAACCTCCTGATTGCTTCCCAAATCCTGCGTTACCAATCGGAGGAGACCCAATGGATCGCACGCCTCGTCGTCTATTGCGCTTTCGGTTATCTCGGGATGATGCTGGCGATGCGAAGTAATCGCGACGAATTCTCCCTCATCATTCCCTACGTGCGCTTTGCGCGCGAGACCACCGAGCACGAGCCGCTCGTCATCGATACCAACGTCATCATCGACGGGCGCATTGCCGATCTCTGCGCGTCCGGGTTCCTCAGCCGCTCCCTCATCGTGCCGCGTTTCGTCCTCGGTGAATTGCAGACCCTGGCCGATTCGCACGAGGGCCTGAAGCGGGAGCGCGGCCGGCGCGGGCTCGATATCTTGAATCAGTTGCAGCGCTCGCGCGAGATTGAGCTGACGATTCACGACAGCGGTCTGGACGACAGCGATCTGCCGATCGATGAGCGCCTCGTGCGGGTGGCGCAGGTCCTGAAGGCGCGGTTGCTGACGAACGACCAGGCCCTCGGGCAGGTGGCGCGTCTGCAACAAGTGCCGGTCCTGAATCTGGGCGACCTCTCGCGTGCCCTGCGACCGGTGGTGGTGGCGGGGGACGAGCTGGAATTGAATCTGGTTAAAGAAGGCCGCGACCCGCATCAGGCGGTCGGCTATTTGCCGGATGGGACGATGATCGTGGTCAACCAGGCGCGGTCGCAGATTGGGCGGGTGGTGCACGGTGGTCGTCTCGAGCGCGCTCCAAACCGCGGCCGGCCGGCTCATTTTCGCGGAGCTGAAGGAGAACGCGCGGGCCCGCGCGCCGCTCGAGACCCTGTAGACGTTTCGCTGCGCGAAACGCGGGCGCGATTCTCGCTCGCAGAACTCGCTTGCGCTTTACCGGGCACGAGCGAGGGGGAAGCGATTCGTTAGGCGCTTTCTCTGTGGGCCACGCGCAGACCCGCGTTTCGCACAGCGAAACGTCTACAGCCCAACCGCTCCTCGCACGCGAGCCATGACTTGATCGGCAATGCCGTTGGCACGTTTTGCGCCTTTCGTCAGGACTTCGTCGATATAATCGGGCTGGGCGAGGATTTCCTCCCGCCGCTCGCGCATCGGGGCGAAAAATTCCCAGAGCCGTCCGAAGAGCTGCTTCTTGAACTCGCCGTAACCGGTCCCGCCTTTTTCGAAGGCTGCGCGCATGGCCACCACTTCCTCGGGCGCAGCGACGAGGGAGAAAAGCTGCAGAATGGTCGAGTCCTCGGGATTTTTTGGCGCCTCCACCGGAGTCGAATCAGTCACGATGCTCATGACTCGTTTCCGCATCTCTTTTTCCTCGGCGAAAATGTCGATCGTGTTGCCGTAGCTCTTGCTCATCTTCTGGCCGTCGAGCCCCGGGACGGTCTGCGTCTTCTCCTGGATGCGCGGCTCGGGCAGCTTGAGAATTTCGCCGTAGGTTTCGTTGATCTTGGTCGCGAGATCGCGCGTGATTTCGACGTGCTGTTTCTGGTCGCGCCCGACCGGCACGGCGTCGCTGTCGTAGATCAGGATATCGGCCGCCATCAGGACCGGATAGGAAAAGAGCCCGACCGAGGCGGGGAGGCCGCGTGCGATCTTATCCTTGTAGGAATGGGCGCGCTCCAGCAATCCCATCGGGGCCACCGTGCTCAGGATCCAGGCCAACTCCGTCACCTGCGGCACGTCGGATTGGCGAAAGAGCGCGGCCCGTTCCGGGTCGAGTCCGCAGGCCAGAAAATCGAGCGCCACCCGGCGCGAGTTCTCGCGCAACGCGGCCGGATCACGCAAACTCGTTAGGGCATGATAATCGGCGATGAAATAAAGCGCCTCGCCCTCCGCCTGGAGCGCGATCGCGGGTCGCATCATGCCGAAATAATTTCCGATATGAAGGATGCCGCTCGGTTGGATGCCGGAAAGGATGCGCATGAAAGTTGGCGCCAACGTTCCACGTTTCGCCCGCCCGGTTCAACCGCCAATGGCAAACCAGATTGTCGCGATCTCAAATGATGCACGTGCGATCCAGGCGGATGGCCCCGGAAACAAGACCGGCGCGTTCCTCGGGAAGCCGGGAAGCGCCGGTCTTTAGTCCGCCCAGTTCACCTGCGTACCGCCTCCCGCAAAGCGCAGACCGACCAGACCACCTCAGCGCGCACGGTCGACTACACCCTCGACAACTGCGGCAATCGGACGAGCGTGACCGACGCCGGGACGAGCAAGAGCTATGGGGTGAACAATCTCAACCAATACACCACCGTGGGCGGAGTGGCGCTGAGCCACGGCGCCTCCCACGAGATGACGAACGACGGCACCACCACCTACGCCTACGTGGGGGACAGCTACCTGGCGCAGGCGAGCCTCGGGAACAACGTCTACACCCTCTATTACGATGCCCTCGGGCGCTGCGTGAAACGGACCAGCGTGGTCAATGGCGGCACCGCCACGACCAACTACTACCTCTTCGACGGGGAACATTGGATCGTGGAATGGAGCGGCTGGGGGAGCCGCGACATAGACGGGAAAGCCCGCGAGGGTAGCGGGCGAGTGAGCGGGAAGCGAACGAGTCAATATGACAGCAACGGCGCGAACACGAGCAACGCGCTTTATGGGATCGGGATGGACGAGGTGATCGCGCGCGGAGTGGGCACCCAGGGCTGGTGGTATTTCCCGGATCGCAACGGCAACATCAGTGTCGTGACCGACGGGGCGAACACGGTGCGGGAGATCGTATCGCTACGACGCCTTTGGCGCGCCGACGGTGACGGTGGGCCCCGGGCAACAGCCAATCAACAACCGTTTCCTCTTCACCGGCCGGGAATGGAACCCGACATTCGGCTTCTACGAATACCGCGCCCGGGCCTACAACCCGACCTTGGGGAGATTCATGAGCGAAGACCCGAAAGGGTTCGATGCGGGGGATTACAATTTGTATCGGTATTGCAATAATGATCCGATGGATTTGAGCGATCCGATGGGTATGCAGCTCGAGGGGGCTTGGCAGCCACCAAAACCGACGCCATTTACGTCTCAGATTCTCGAAGGCCCTGGCACTGTTGGGGCGGCGCGGCCGAACCGGGAGGGCACGAATCGCAAACTGCGAATTCCGGATAAACTATACGGCACTGCAATTCAGGCTGCTTACAAGGGCGCCGATGACGCTTACGATGACGTTAAGAGCGAACCGAATCACGAGATGATCGGACCCATCGGGCAAGTGGATGCTGCAAGAGTCGGGCAATATTTCCCAGGACCGGCGACACGGGGTATAGGAGTAATCAAGTATGGCAATCCACATGCGGGCGACCAAGGCTCTGACATCAAACATTTGAATGATATGTTGCCAAGGGGCTCGCATCTAGTCGGATACTACACTGTGCATATTTTCTATGATTCCGCCCGCTTGAAAAACGTCGATGCGCCGATCTTTAAAAGCTATTGGCAGTTCGACCCTATAATCGGCATGAAGTCGCCCGGCTATAATCAGGATTGGAATCGTCCAAAGTATTCCTCGTACGCTCCTTAGCTTCCAATGTTTCCGATCAAACTGGCTTGCATTTGCGTGTGGCTAATGCTGTGTATTATGACTTGCCTCGCACGCGATGCCCAACTTCAAGGTGTGGTAGCGCACCCCGAAAACTACGAAGGGAAGCCGATTCAGTTAGAGGGTATTGCGCGAGTACCCGGGAGATTCTTTCTTTTTCCAGATGCGTCATCGGCCGCGGAGATGGATGTATCGAAAGCACTGCTAATTCGGACGGACAACTCAAGGGAGCATGGATACCGAAGTTTTGATAGACAGTGGGTCCAAGTCACTGGAACGATCAGCTCAAGGAATTTCCGCAAAAGAACACCGGGAATAGGCCTGATCTTGGATCGGATCGCCATCCTGGCTAGTCGACCGGCCCCACGGATCAAGGACAGTGACCGTTCTAGGCGTCTTCTTTAACGACGCAGGACAAACAGTCTTGGTCGATTTGCGTTCGTCTTCCGGCGTGGCAACACAGTTTATCTTGAGGCGTTACGAATCCGATATGACTCCAGTTGAAGAAGGTGAAATTATCGCCTCGCCAGCATCGGGTCCGCGCGACGCGCCCATTAGCGAGCGGGAAGTAGGGAAGCCGATCGCAAAATTCGTGATCGAATTCGACCGATTACTACGGAGTGGCTATCAGTATTCCCCGGAATGGTCGGACGACCGAACGCTATACTTCCGAATTAGCGATCATCGGGTTACGCTAGTGCCTGCGTCACAAGCGAAGGGGTGGGCTGCGGCGGCGGGTAGGGTAATCCCCAGGCGCGAGTAGAAAGTAGGAAATTAGGGAGGGTCCTTCGGGGTCGATCCTTGACACTTGACATTTCGAATCGACGCGGTTTGACTGGTCGGCATGGCGCGGGCACCACGGATTGAGTTTGAAGGGGCGGTCTATCATGTCACGGCCCGGGGGAATGAACGCCGGCGGATTTATCGCTCAGATGAAGATCGAAGGCTTTTCCTTGCGACCCTGGAACAGATGCGGGGCGCAGGCAGTCGGGGTCGATCCTTGACACTTGACAAGTGCGGATCGACCTGGCTTGATTGTGGGGCGATGGCGCGAGCACCACGGATCGAGTTTGAAGGGGCGGTCTATCATGTCACGGCCCGCGGCAATGAACGCCGGCGGATTTATCGCTCGGATGAGGATCGCCGGCTTTTCCTCAGAACCCTCGAACAAATGCGCATCCGATTCGGGATCGTTCTGCATTGTTTCTGTCTGATGCCGAATCATTTTCATTTCGTGCTGGAAACGCCGCTGGGTAACCTGGCCCGGGGGATGGCCTGGCTGCAAACCACCTATACGATCCGCTTTAACCACAAGTATCGTCGTTCGGGGCACCTGTTTCAGGGGCGGTACAAGGCGCATCTGGTGGAAGCCGATGAATATGCGATGGAGTTGGTTCGCTATATTCATCTCAATCCGGTGCGGCCGAGGAAGAAGAGCGATCCCGTCCCGGGTGAAAGAACGAAATTGCTGGAGGCCTATGAGTGGAGCAGCCATTTGGACTATCTTGGCCGGCGTCGGGAGCGGCTGGTGCAGGTGGCGACCGACTGGCTTGGCTTTTGGGCTGGCGAAACGAGGGAGGCGCGCCGGGAATATGGCAAATTCGTCCGAGCGGCATTTGATCGGGCCGTGGAAAGGCCGTGGGACAAACTGAAGGGCGGGCTCGTGCTTGGGAGTGGAGAGCTTTGGGAGAAGGCCAAGGAAATCGTGGGAAGAAATGCTGCCCAGGGAAGCGTGCGTTGGGTCAGCCGGGCCGGGTGGAAGGCCAAAAGGCAGAAGGTAGCAAAGCTGGTGGCGGACGAAACCGATGCACGGATGAAGATCTGGATGAGGGTGGAGCTGGGCGGCGAGAAGATGGCGGTGATCGGACGGGAACTCGGTTACCGAGATGGGAGCGGAGTGCATCGGGTGGTGCAGCGTTTGAACCAGCGGGCAACGCAGGACAAGAAACTTCAGAAACAAATGTTGCAATTGCGCCGGGCAACGACTTCGGAATGAGAAATCAACATGTCAAGTGTCAAGGATCGACCCCGAGAGCCCCGACCTCAACAAGGGTTAGCACCGGGGAAACTAGGCCCGCGAATATCTTAGTGAAGCCGAGCGTTTCTGTCTCCCGAGACGAAAATGGGAACACCAGTGTGAATATTCAGCAGAGCGTTCGGACTGGCTTCCAACCAGGAGGCAAGGGAATTCGATCCGACATGACTGTTACGGTAAACCAAAGCGCAACCGCAGGCAGGGCTGAAGGTAAGCTGTCTGGTGCTCCTGCTTTCGAAGCAAACATTACACCCGAAGGACGAGGCACGACAAATCTTCCGCTTCAGGATTCTAAAGCAACAGAGCTGCTTCCTTTTTTCTACAAGCTTCAAACCACGGATACAGTGAGATCGGAATTTCGACTCGATAGAACTGGTAACTAATCATGCGACTCTTAAGCTATACGGTACTAACTATAGCAATAGCGTGGATGTGTGCTATTGGTTTTGTGTATGGAACGCTGTTGGGTTTCATGCGTCCCTCTTCTTATAATTTATTTACCGCCCACGTAGGTTTCGCCTTGGGTGGACCGCTTCTCATACTTCTCGGAGCATTCCTCGCTTCGATGCACCTTTTACCGAAGGTTGCAATACTGAGCCTGATAATCGGCATAGCAGAATTAACGATTTTTCTTGGACACCAGGTTGAGTCAGGTGTCCGTGACAAAGAACTTGATTTTCACTCATATCTTTTTTATGGAGCAATTGTGTTGGCACTTGTCTTGACCGATATTTGTGCCATTTATCTGGTCCGACTTGTCTGGGGAGCAATAACCTCAACCAATACAAGCAAGTGAACGGGCAAAGCGTGTTGCACGAACCGGCGCACGGGCTCTCGAGCTACGATGGAGTGACCTACTCGTATGTAAGGTGCGGTAGGGGTCAGGGCTAACTATCGACACTGTTTCGAGTCAGCCGGCGTCATCGCCCAAGGCTGCGATCACGCCTAACGGAAAACGCTAGCGCAGCTGCGCTCAGTAGAAGTGAACGGCATCGCGGCCACCCCCTTGGCCAAAAGACCCTTCCGGAAGCCCCGCTCCGCCGTCTGTCACGCCCGCAGCTTGCACGAGAATCATACAACAGCGCGGAGAAGGCTCTCGGGGTCGCGTCTCAACAATTTAACATTTGACTGGCGAAGAACGGCGTCATCGCCCAAGGCTGCGATCACGCCTGACCGCTGAGGAAAAAGAAAAAAATAGCGGCAGCTGTGCTGCATCCAAACCAACGGCAGCGCGGCCACCCCCTTGGGCAAAAGAGCCCTCCCGAAAGCCCCGCTCCGCCGTCTGTCACGCCCGCTGCTTGCACGAGCCGCCCGCCAAAGCGCGGGCTATCATACAATGGGCGGTGAGGCAAAGTGCCGCCTTGGGTCACTCACGTCTAACGCGTTCATGTCTTCTGCCGCTCTCCATGCTGGAGGCCTCCGGCAGAGGCGGTCCGTTGCGCTCCTAAAGTCGCTCCACCCACGTTTACCTCACCGCGCATTGTATGATCTAGTGCGGGCAGCGGTCGCGCCAGCCGGCTGCGGGGGCAAAGACACCCAAGCCCAAGGCGGCGGCCGCGCTGCCGAAAGAGACTCGCGCTGACGCGCGAGTGAGCTCCAGCCTGACGGCTGGGAAAAAGAAAAGCAGTCGTTAGGCGCGGATGGTAACGGGTGACGGTCGGGAGCTTTTGCGCGGGGCGGGCGGGCGTGGCCGTGCGGAACGCAGAGCGAGCTAACGCACGCCCTGCGTCCGCCACGTGGCCCCCGCCCGCCCTGACCTGGTGCTCCGCCCTTGCTAACGCTGGGCTGCGCACGCGCTCGCTAACGCTCGCTCAGGCCCCCGCGAACAGGGACAGGCCAGAAAGAAGAAGAGAAGAAATCGTCTCTTCCCGAGACGACACCTCACCCAACGCAGTTCACGTCTCGAGCTGCGTTGAGCGAACGGCTAGGGAAAAGAATTTATTTCGCGCCGCCGTTGGCGTGTTGCGCGACGAAAGGTTCGAGAACCGCGAGAACTTTTTCCTGCTGGCTGCGCGGCAGTTTGGAAGCGGCTTCAAAAAGCTGGCGCATCTTGCCCCCCGGAGAAAGCACCCGTTTGGGGCGCGCTTCACCCAGGAGTTCCTCGACCGTGACGCCGAGCGCTTTGGCGATCGGGAGAAGAACATCGTCCTTCGGGGTCGATCCTTGACACTTGACATTTCGAATCGACGCGGTTTGACTGGTCGGGCATGGCGCGGGCACCACGGATTGAGTTTGAAGGGGCGGTCTATCATGTCACGGCCCGCGGGAATGAACGCCGGCGGATTTATCGCTCAGATGAAGATCGAAGGCTTTTCCTTGCGACCCTGGAACAGATGCGGGTCCGATTCGGGATCATCCTGCATTGCTTTTGTTTGATGCCGAATCATTTTCATCTGGTGGTGGAAACTCCGCTGGGCAACCTGTCCCGGGGCATGGCGTGGTTGCAAACCACCTATACGATCCGCTTTAACCGCAAGTATCGTCGTTCGGGGCACCTGTTTCAGGGGAGATACAAGGCGCATCTGGTGGAGGCGGATGAATATGCGATGGAGTTGGTTCGCTATCTTCATCTCAATCCGGTGCGGCCGCGGAGGAAGAGCGATCCGATCACGGCCGAGAGAATGGGATTGCTGGAGGCCTATGAGTGGAGCAGCCATTGGGATTATCTCGACTGGCGCCGGGCGCCGCTGGTGGAGGTCGCGACCGACTGGCTTGGCTTTTGGGCGGGCGAAAAGAGCGAGGCGCGCCGGGAATATGGCAAATTCATCCGAGCGGCCTTTGATCGGGCGGTGGAAAGGCCGTGGGACAAACTGAAGGGCGGGCTCGTGCTTGGGAGTGGAAAGCTTTGGGAGAAGGCCAAGGAAATGGCGGGAAGAAATGCTGCCCAAGGAAGCGTGCGTTGGGTCAGCCAGGCCGGGTTGAAGGCTAAGAGGCAGAAAATAGCAAAGCTGGCGGCGGATGAAACCGACGAACGGATGAAGATCTGGATCCGGGTGGAACTGGGCGGCGAGAAGATGGCGGCGATCGGGCGAGAACTGGATTACCGAGATGGGAGCGGAGTGCACCGGGTGGTGCAGCGTTTGAACCAGCGGGCAACGCAGGACAAGAAACTTCAGAACCGAATGTTGCAATTGCGCCGGGCAACGACTTCGGCATGAGCTTGGATCAATATGTCAAGTGTCAAGGATCGACCCCGAGCTCGCGACGGAGTCCAACGCGCGGCGAAGGTAAAGATCCGGGTATAGGGAATCTCGCTCAGCCGATAGTAGCTGCTGCAGGCCGCGACGGTTCCGGCATTATCGACCGCGTAGACTTGGGAATGATCGTCGCCCGGAAGAAACCCGACATGGATAAATGTGACATCGGCCGCAGCGGCGAGCGATCTCCCGCAGAGGATCAGAAAAATAGCCAGATAGAGAGGGGAGCGCAGTTTCCGAAGGCGAGCGCGACCGGCGAGAGTCTCGCTGGCTGGCAAAAACCTCCGGGTGGAAAGGGCAAAGCCACCCCGGGAAGTGAGGAACATCACCGTTTATCGCAGGAAAGCGCGAATGCCGAGCTTAGCTAATGAAGCCAATCAGCGCGAGACCACCGGCTCAGCGAAGCCGGAGGTCTCGGCCATCACTTCGTCGGTCTGCGTTACCCTAACGACTTCTTCGATTGTCGTTTTGCCTTCCGCGACCCGTCGCCAGCCATC
The DNA here is from genome assembly GCA_963772915.1 of uncultured Verrucomicrobiae bacterium. Classification (GTDB taxonomy): domain Bacteria; phylum Verrucomicrobiota; class Verrucomicrobiia; order Chthoniobacterales; family UBA10450; genus Palsa-1392. Next base: position 40,354 of record CAVYZI010000004.1, on the reverse strand, counting down.
CTGGCGCAAGGTCAGCATGCCATGGGCAATGGCGGCCTGCTTCAGCTCGCCGCCGTCGCGTTTTTGCATGATGAGGCGCTTCAAGGGTTCGGTCACGACGCAGATTTCGTAGATCGCGAGCCGGCCCTGGTAACCGGTTTGCCGGCAATTTTCGCAACCGGCGCCACGGCGGAAGGTCATCCCTTGTTCGTAGGGAAAATTGATCTCGTCCAGATACTCCCTGGGATACTCGACCGTCGCGACACAATCCGGGCAGATGGTGCGAACGAGGCGCTGGGCGAGGAAAGCTTTCACGACCGAGGCGAGGAGGAACGGCTCGACATCCATGTCGAGGAGACGAGTGATGCCGCCGACGGCGTCGTTCGTGTGCAGGGTGCTGAAGACGAGGTGACCGGTCATGGCCGCGCGAATCGAGATGTCGGCCGTCTCGACGTCGCGAATTTCTCCGACCATGACGACGTTCGGGTCCTGGCGCAGGATGTGGCGCAGGCCTTTGGCGAAGGTAAGATCGATCTCCGGTTTCACGTCGATCTGCGAGACGCCGGGGAGGCGATACTCGACCGGTTCTTCGATCGTGATGATGCGGCGCTGGACGGAGTTGATGCTGCTGAGAAAACAATAAAGCGAAGTCGATTTGCCCGAGCCGGTCGGGCCGGTGACGAGGACGATCCCGTTAGGCTGGGCAAGGAGCGACTTCATGATCCGCGTCTGCGCCGGGCTCATGTCGAGGCGTTCGAAGCCGAAGGCCTTCTGCTGGTCGCGGGCGAGAAGGCGCAGGCTGATCGATTCGCCGTTGACGGTTGGGATGGTGGAAACGCGAACGTCGATCGTCTGATCGGCCGATTGCAGGTTGATGCGTCCGTCCTGGGGGAGGCGGCGCTCGGCGATGTCCATGTGGGCCATCACTTTCAGGCGCGAGATGATGGCCGATTGCAGGACACGCAACTGCGGCGGGACGGCGACCTCGTGGAGGATGCCGTCGATCCGGTAACGAATGCGGAGATCGTTCTCGAGCGGCTCGACGTGGATGTCGGTCGCGCGCTCGTGGATCGCTTCGCGAATGATCTGGTTGACGAATTTCACGACGGAGGCGTCGGGATCATCGGCGTTCAGGTCGGTGCTCGTCTCGATGTCCTGGAGCGATTCGAAAGAGCGATTCGTCTTCAGGATTTCGTCGAAGGTTTCCGCGCCGACGCCGTAGAGCGTCTTCATGGCGCGAAGGATTTGGGCGCGCGGGACGAGGACCCATTCGGCCGGCTTGTCGAGGAGCTGGGAAGCGAGCTGGCGGCCGGTCGAGTTAAACAAATCGAAGGTCGCAAGGACGACGGCGTTTTCCTTGATCTCGATCGGCAAAATCTGGTGCTGAAAGACGAACCGGCTGGGGAGCACGCCTAACGTGGCCCGCTCGATCCGCTTGGCGTCGACCGAAACGACCGGCACGCTGAAGAATTCGCCGATCGCGTTGAGGAATTTTTGTTCGTCGACCTTGCCGGAGTTGAGGACTTCTTCCGTCCACGAATTGCCATTGAGGTTGGCGGTCAGGGCGGCGGCGTCTTCGCGCGAGGGCACCCCGCTGGCGAGGAGGATGTCGATGAGAGACTTACTAAGGGCTGGACTCACGCGCGGAGTCTACCAGAGCGGCGGCGATTTGTCATGGAGTAGCGCGGGCCTCTCCAAACTTGAGGCATCTCCAGTGGCCAATTGGTAGGGCGAGACTCTGTCGAGCCTGGGGGAAGAGAATGCCAACCGAGGCAAGCCGCTGTCTCCGGCTCGACGGAGTCTCGCCCTACCAAGGGACGCCCCACCGGGAAAGGCCAGGGCTTAAGGCAAATGCAGCGCTCTGCGAACCCCAAGGGTCAACGTGCCGGTAACGGTATAGGAGTGATTCTTCTGCATGCGCGCGATCGCGGCGCTGACTTCGTTGGAGAAGACGCCATCGATTGGGCCGCAATAGTAGCCGTTGCGGTATAGGGCGGCTTGCAACGCGCCGACGTAGGCCGGATCGCCCACCAGGCTTTGGCCGGATTCGAAGTAGTAGCCGAAACGACGAGTGACGCGGCGCGAAGTCTGTCCGATTAGGGGTGGGCATCTGGTGGAGGACGCCAAACTCATCGCGCGGCGCGAGCGGATCGACGTAGGGATCGAAGAAAAAGAAGGGCGAATCCGATTCGGCCCTGGAAACGATCGGCCAGAGGCAAATTGAAACGAGGAGAAGAAGCAGGAACCGTTTCATGTCGCGCGACTATTTTAGCATGGGAAGATCGGGCGCGGGCAACTGTTTCCCGTCGATCACCGGCGGGCAATCCGGACAATCATCCTGTTCCAGATCAGCGCCAAAATGGGTCCGGCCTTCCGCTTTTTCCCGAAGGCGATAGAGATCGAGTTTCGTCAGGCTAACTTCCGGCCTCATCAGGACGATGAGTTCGGTGCGATTTTTCACCTTCGTCGTGTTGCTGAAGAGGGCGCCGATCACCGGGAGGCGATCGAGGATCGGAAAGCCGGTGCGATTGCGCCGCTGTTCATTCTGAATGAGGCCGCCGAGGACGATGGTGGAGCCGTTCGGGGCCGAGACCGTCGTGCGGATATAACGGGTCGCGATGTTGGGGATGTCGTTGTTATCGATCCGGGTCGTCCCCGCAATGCTGTCGACCTTTTGCAGGATGTCGAGGGAGACTTCCTTCTCGGAATTGATCAGCGGCACGACCTCCAGTTGGAGCGCCACTTTCTTGAATTCGATATTTGTCTGCTGAGACAGGCCGCCCAGAAGTCTGCTGCTCGTCCCGGAGGAAATCGTGTTGGTCGGGACGGGGACTTCGGTTCCGGAAGCGATGATCGCCTTCTTGTTGTTGCTCGTGAAAATGGTCGGCCGCGAAATGGTCTTGAAGCGACCGGTGGAATCGAGCGCCCGGACGATGGCCGCGAGCGTATTCCCGGCGGCGACGTAAGCGGTCGCGCCACTGGTAGCGCCCAGAGCATCGCTGAAGGCGGGAAACGTGATCAGGCTGGCCGGATCGATGATCGATGCGCCGCTGTTATAAAGACCGCCGCCAACCCCCACGTCCGGGCTTTGCCCAATATTATTCTTTTTGAACTGGAGAAAATAATCGACTCCGAACTCCTCGTTGTTATTCAGCATCAGCTCGCCGATGACCGTGCTGAGCGCGACCTGGGGCGCTTTCACGTCCATCTCGTCGAGGATTTTGCCCACCTTCACCACCACCTCGCGATTGCCGAGCACAATGATGGTATTGGCGCGGGAGTCGGCGATGAGCTTGGTGTTTCCGACCGTAACCGCCTGCGGCGCGGTGTCGACCGGTTCGGTCGAAAGCTCTTCACTCACCTGCAGGGTGCTTTCGCCAGTGCCGGTTTGTCCGGTGTTGGTCGGCGCCGGCGTCGGATTACGTTGGTTGCGGTTTTGCTGGTTGGGCCCACCCTGGCCTTGCTGCTCCTGGTCCCCCGGCTCGGTCAAAGCCTGCACCAGCACCGGCAAGACGTCGCCGGCGGCAATGTATTTCAACGGCCTAACGACCGGCTTGCCGAACTCCACATTGGCGTCGAACTCTGCGATCAGTTTCTCGATAAAGGGCAAATTGATCGGGCGCGTGATGACGTGAATCCGGTTCGTCCGCACATCGGCCTCGAGCTTGATCTTGCCCACGACGAGCGATTCTTCCGAGAGCACCGCGCCGCCTTCGTCCTCCTGCCCCTGCTGGGCGGGCGGAATGATCCCGCGCACCCGGCGGACCCGGCCCGGCTGTGCCGTGTCATCGCTTTTCTCGAAAATATCCTTCAGCATGTCGACCACCTTTTGGGCGTCGGCCCGCTCGAGCTTGATGAACTTGCTCGTCACTTCCGCGGGGGCGACGTCGATTTGCTCGACCATCCGCACGATCTTGCGCAGAACGTCGGCGCTCTGGGTGATGAGGAGGCTGGAGGATTTCGGCAAAGCCAGAATCGGCGCCTGCCCGCCGATGCCGGCGAGATATTGCGAGAGAACCTGCTGCAGTTCCTGCGGATCGGCGTAATCGAGGCGGAACAAATAGCTCACGACCGTCGCGCCTGTCGGGAGATCGGCCGGGTCGGAGATGATCGGGACGGCGGCAGCCCGCGGATTCTTGTTAATCCCGATGACCTCGACGATGTCGCCCTCGGCCGGGACGAGTGAATAGCCGTTGAGGGCCAGGTTCATCTCGATGATGCGAATGGCTTCTTCGCGCGGCACCGGCTTGGCGAGGAAGATGTTCACCTTGCCCTGGACGTTGTTGTCCAGCACGAGCTTCTTGCCGGTCAGATTCTCGTAAAGATGCAGGACATCCGAGACGTCGCTGTTCGGATACTGCATCGTCACCATGTCGGCCGGGCGGTTCGGGCCGCGGTTGCCGACGGCGCCGGGCGGGACAAACGGCGTTGGGGCGGTCACCTGAGCGGGGAGCGAAACCGCGACGAAAAAACACGAACCCAAGCAGAGAAGGAGGCGGCGAAGCACGCGCTTATGTAATTGTTTGCCGTGAGAAGGTCAATCAATTACGCGCGGGAGAAAACTCGACGCCGGAGGTGAGTTGCGGAATTCTGCCGGCATGTTGCGACCTCATTTTTCCTCGTTCGCGGTGTCGTTAGGTGCGCTTTTTCTCTGTCTGGTGCAGGCCGAGGCGACGAAGCCGGATCCGATCGGCGCCGTCCTCGAGGCGCAGGTGGCGGGCTGGAATCGGGGCGAGATCGACGCCTTTATGGCCGGCTACGCCCGCTCGCCCGAGACCACTTTTGTCTCCGGCGACGAAGTGACCCGCGGCTGGCAAACGGTCCGCGATCGTTATGCGAAGAAATACGACAGTCGCGAGAAAATGGGGAAGCTGACCTTTTCCGGCCTAACGATCACGCATCTCTGCGAGGATGCTGCCCTCGTCCTCGGGAGCTGGAGCCTGGAGCGGAAAGAGGATCGGCCGCACGGCAAGTTCACCCTCCTCTTTCGCAAGTTGCCTGAGGGCTGGCGGATCGTGCTCGATCACACCTCGTAGCGCGTTGCGATCCGACCTCTGGGGAGCACGGGCTGTTAGCCCGTCGTTCGGCGCAGGTTGCGCCGAACCCGCGCGATGCGGGGTTGTTCGAAAGGCGCTTCGCGCACTGCATCCGGCGAGGCTCGCCGGATGCGACGGGCTAACAGCCCGTGCTCCCCGGAATCAAGCCCGCAACCGCGCGAGCAACTTCTCGTGGATGCCGTCGAAGCCGCCGTTGCTGAAGATCGTGACCACATCGTTAGGCTGGAGCAACGGCACGATCCGGTCCACGATCGCGCCGGCGTTGCGCTCATAAAAGGCCATTCGACCCGCCTCCGCAATCGCGGCCACGACCGCTTCGGGATGCAATCGTTCCTTTACCGGAATTTGCTCGAGGGCGGCGATCTGCGAGATGAAAACGCCGTCCGCCAGTTGCAGCGCCTCGGGCAATTCTTCCTGGAAAACGGCCCGCCGGGTCGTGTTCGAGCGCGGCTCGAAAATCGCCCAGAGCCGTTGCCCGGGATAACGAACCCGCAAGGCGATCAGGGTTTCGCGGATCGCCGTCGGATGATGACCGAAGTCGTCGATCACGGTCACGCCCCGCGCCTCGCCCCGCACTTCCTGGCGGCGCGCGATGCCTTCGAAACTCGTTAGGGCGGTCTGGATGATCTCGGGCGTAAGGCCATAGAAACGGGCCGCGACCGCCGCCATGGCCGCGTTGCGGACGTTGAACTCCCCGATCATCGGAAAATCGAAGGGCGTTTCCCCGAGGGTGAAATGGGAACCCTGGGTCGAATAGGAGACGTCGCGGATGCGCTCGGCGCAGTTCTTCGAGAAACCGACCTCGACCAGCGGCGCGAGACAATCACGCGTCACTTCGATGCAGTTGGAGTCGTCGCCGTTGAGCAGGATCATGCCGTTTTGCGGCACGATGTTGACGAGACGGCGGAAACTCAGCTTGACCGCCGCGAGGTCGTCGAAAATGTCGGCGTGATCGAACTCGATGTTATTGAGCACGAGCAGCTCGGGCAGGTAATGGATGAACTTGGAGCGCTTGTCGAAAAAGGCGCTGTCGTATTCGTCGCCCTCGATCACGAAATGCTTCGAGTCGTTGAAGAGCGCGCCCTGCCCGAGATTGCGTGGCAGGCCGCCGATGACGTAGCCCGGCTCCATCTCCCCGACGGTCAACATCCAGGCGAGGAGCGCGGTCGTGGTCGTCTTCCCGTGCGTGCCGGTAACGACGAGATTGTGCCGCCCGCGCAGGAAAAATTCCTTCAGCACTTCGGGCAGGGAAAGGTAATAGAGTTTGCGATTCAAAACCGCTTCCACTTCCGGGTTGCCGCGCTTGATCGCGTTCCCGATCACCACCACCGCCGCCGGGTCGTTAGGCAAATTTTCCGCCCGGTAGGGCTCGTTCAGCACGATGCCGCGGGCACGGAGGAAATCCGACATCGGCGGATACACTTTTTCGTCCGAGCCGGTGACGGTGCAGCCGCGCTCGCGCAGGGCGGCCGCGACCGATCCCATCGCCGTCCCGCAAATGCCGAGGAAATGAAAATGCGTTGGCGGCGGCTTCACGCGCCTTCTCTAAGCTGACGCTCCGGATTTTGCCAGTGGGGGCAGCGGCATTAAGTAACAAAGCGTTTACCAAGTCGTAATGTCGGTCGGTCTAAACTGGCGCGATTAAAGTGCTGGTTTTGAGATCACTTTCTTTTTCCTTCATTTTCTGTTTGGCGATCGCATTCTGCGGCGCCGTTTCTTCCGAGGCCGGAACGCAGGCGCCCATGTCCGAGGTCTACGCGACGGCGGGCGATGGCACCCCGCTGACCTGGACCGTCTTTACCCCTTCGGGGACGGGACCGTGGCCGGCGGTGCTGGTGATTCACGGCGGATTCTGGATCGGGGGGGAAGAAACCGATGCGGGCGTGCTCGACTGCGGACGGAGCCTGGCCGAGGCCGGTTACATTGCCTTTTCGATTTCCTATCGACTCGCCCCGCCGGGTTCTATTCCGGGTCAAAGCTCGTTAGGCAGATTTCCCGACCAGGTGAACGATGTCCACCTCGCCGTCCGGGCGGCCCGGCATGATCCCCGGGCGAACGGACAGGTCGGCGCTGTCGGTGGCTCGGCGGGCGGATATCACACCGCGTGGGTAGCGGCGACCGGCACCCCCGGCGATGACCGGATCGATGTCGGGGTTTCTCTCTCCGGGGCCTACGATCTCTCGGACTTTTCGCCCGATCCCAACCTCGAGGCTTTCGTCGAGACGGTGACCAATTTCGTGGGAGTGCCGTCGACTGACAGCGCGGCTCTGCGTGCGGCCTCGCCCGCGTGGGTGGTGGACGCGACCGTTGCGCCGCTCCTGCTTCTCGACAAGGCGGTCGACCTCATGCCGGCCGCGCAGCTCGACGACATGGCCGCGAAACTCGCCGCCGCCGGTGCGACCAATTATCAGGCCATGACCATCCCGGGGAATGATCACTCTTTCGGTTTTTGGCCGCAGGTAAGAAAAACGGCGCTCACTTTTCTGGCTGATGGATTTGCCCTGCCGCCGCCCACCCCCACGCCGACCCCGAGCGCAACCCCTTCGCCGAGCCCAAGCGCGACGCCGGGCGCAAGCACTTTGCTTAACATCTCGACCCGGGCCCGCGCGGCTACGGGTAACCACGTCTTGATCGGCGGGTTCATCCTCGGGGAGGGCAATGGGACGAAACGGGTCATCGTCAGGGCCATCGGACCCTCGCTGGCCGACGCCGGCGTGACTTCCGCGCTCGCGGATCCAAGCCTCCAGCTCGTTAGCGCGAGCGGGCAGGTGCTGGCGACGAATGACGATTGGATGACCGGAACGCAAGCGCAGGAAATTATCGACACCAACCTCGCGCCCAAGGATGCGAAGGAATCTGCCCTTATCGCAACCCTTCCGCCCGGCGCCTATACCGCAATTGTTACAGGGGTGGATGGCCCACAAAACATCGCGCTCGTCGAGGTCTACGACCTCGACGACGCGAACCCTTCGCATCTACTTAACATCTCGACCCGTGGCCTCGTCGGCACGAACGAGGCCGTCATGATCGCGGGCTCGATCATTGGCGGCTCCGAGGCGCAGACGCTCGTCTTTCGCGGGCTCGGGCCCTCTTTGGCGGGCGGCATCCTGGACCCCTTGCCCGATCCAATCTTGCGGCTGATCGACAGCCAGGGCACCACCATCTTCACCAACGACAACTGGCAGGATTCGCAGGCGGCGGAATTGACCGCGGCCGGCTTCGCGCCCGCCCAGCCGCTTGAATCCGCGCTTCTCATCACGCTCGCGCCGGGGAATTACACCGCGCTCTTGTCGGATGTCGACAGCGGCAGCGGAGTGGGTTTGCTGGAGGTCTACAACATCACATCGAGCCAGACGCTTCCTCGGCGCTAGCTGAAATTCCCTTCAGCCGCGGCGACGTCACCTCTTTTTCGGACTCGGTCGCTGGTGCCAGCGAGTCGTTAGGCCAGATGGGGCGAAAAATCAGGCCGGGCAGGGAAGCGCGCCGCGTAGCGGAGACGCTCGACGAGGTTGGCCTTGCGCAGGTTGGGATCTTCGCTCCGCAAGAGTTGCTGTTCCATGAGTGGAGTGCGCGCCACGATCCAGCCGTCCGGGCGCACTTCTTCCACCCGCCAGTATTTGTTCGTCAGGTAATAGTAAAACTCACCTTTCTCGGCCGGATGCACTTCGTAGGCATCGTGGCTGGGGCAGGTCGAGGTCTCGAGCACCCGGTAAACAATGGGAACTCCGGGCCGCAGCCGACGCGGCAAGAAGCGATGGAAAGCGACGCCATGGTGGGCGGCGAGGAGCGATCCGATCAAAGCTGGACCCGCGACCAGAAAGCCGAGGAGCACGAGCGTAACCATGCCTTTTTATTCAGCAGGGGTTATGCCGGGGTGGGGACGGTTCTTCGTTCTTTGGAGGGCCGCCCACGGTGGCGTCCGTCACCGCCGCTACAGATCCTGCTTCCGGTCGTAGGGCACGATGTTGTCCCACTCCTCGGCCGACGATCGGGCGACGAAAGCCACCACCGGCTCCGTCTCGCTCATGTTGAAGACTTCGTGGGGCACGCCGGGCTTGATGTAAATGAAGTCGCCCGCCTGGTTCTCGATTGTCTTTTTCAGGCCCGGCCCAAACTCGTGCCGCACTTTGCCTTCCAGGATGTAAAGGATGAGCTCGAAGCCGACGTGGATATGGGCGTAGGCCACGCCGCCGGGCGGAATGGTCGCGATGTTGGCCGAGAGTTTGGTCGTGCCGACATTCTTCGCCGACATGCCTTGTTTGTAATGGATGCCGTTCCAATCCCGCCGCGCCCCGCCGCCGCGAATCGTAAGAATCCCGCCATGATCCTCCACCGCGCTCAACTCGATCTGGTCCGTCTTTTCCATGAGGAACCAATACAGCAACGAGCCGGGACCCGTCGAGTGCGGGCTTCGTTGCCTTGTTCCCGGAGAAAGCTCGCGGGTTGAGGATACCTTTTAGCGGAAGGGTCGTGTTGGTTAATCGTCAGTACTTGGCAGAAAACGCTGAAGAGCACCGGAGCGGCGGTTTGAAACCGCCGTGGCCGCTTCCAATAGACGAGGCGGCGCAACGGACAACGGACCAATACTAGCAAGACATTTTCAAGCCCGCGCCCTTTCTTCTTGACCCCGATGCCCGCGACCTTTCATCATCGTGCTCATGAGAAAAGATGACCTCAGTCCGTGGGGGGGTAACCTCGCGCCTCACGGCAGGATTCCAGATGAGACGGCGAGAGCACATATCAAAGCCGTCGTCAGCCTTTCGGGGCCGACCGATTTTTGCGATTTCTCCCCCGACGGTAACATCCCGCCTAGCAAGCTTACTGTCTTTGAGAATAACCTCGATGAATACGTTGGCCTCGCCGATGGGACTGATTGTGCTCACGATTCCATGGGTTTACTGGAACACGCTTCGCCGTATTGGTTGGTCACCAATGGCGCCACCAGCAACCCGCCGGCGATTATGTTGTATACCACCGTCGGCGATCATGTGCCTTACTATCAGGCGGATGACATGTTTACCATACTCCACTCGCAGTTTCCCAGCTTGGTTGTCGAAAAGTGGAAGATGACCTATATCTACGGGAGTGGACACGAACATGCATTTCATTACTGGCACTCGATAAACGACGCCACGGGCAGCGATGGGGCGTGCGTAAGCGAAGAAGTCATCAACTTCTTACAGAGTCATTAATGAGCGCGTCATTGATTACAGCGAGATTCCTGGCTGTCGCTGCGCTGCTATTTTTGGCCGCGCAGCGGCGTTCCCTTGCTGGTAGTGCCACTTGGAATCAAAACCCTTCGACTAGGGATTGGAACACTGCAGCGAACTGGACCCCGCAAACCGTTCCGAACGCAACCACAGACATCGCGACTTTTGATTCGTCAAACGTGACGGAGATAACGGTCGATTTTGGTTCAAACTTCAATGTCGATAGTGTCGTCTTTGGCAGTGGGGCGCCAGCCTACACAGTCACTCTCGATGTAAGCAATCTAAAGTTGAACGGTGCCGGGTTCGTAAATAACTCAGGCTCGATGCAATCCGTGGTCATTCCCGAAGAGGGTGACTTAGTCGGTGCGATGTTTTTTTACAACAGCGCAACTGCCGGGACTATGACAACCTTTAGGACCGGTAGGCGGTTGTTTTGATTTCGAGGATTTGTCCTCCGCCGGCTCGGCCGCGTTTAATGTTTCGTCCGACTCTCTGCAAGGTACCATGTTCTTCTGGGACTCCAGCACGGCCGGAGATGCGACCATCGACGCCAGCGCCTTTTCCGATATCACGTTCCACGACAGTTCGAGGGGCGGCAACGCGACCCTGAACCTCAGCAGTGCGGCCTTTGCGCTTTTCGGGGGCAGCAACAAGGCGGAGCATATGAACGGGAACTGCATCGGCGGGGCCGGGCAGTTTTCTTCCCAGATTGACTTCGAGGGATCGTCCGACGCCGGTGACGGCACCTTCACGACCGTGGGCGGAAGCGCGAGCGGCGAAACAGGCGCGTTCATCCTTCTCGACGGCATCGCCACGGCGAGCAATGCCACGTTCATCATCAACGGCGGGATGGGAGCAGAACTGACCGGAACGGAGCTCTTCTTCATGGACAGCGCCACCGCTGCCAATGCCAACATCACCGCGAATGGTGGAGTAGACGGCTCCAACGGTGGCGCGGTCGTCTTTACCAAGAAATCCAAAGGCGGCACTGCGAGCATCACGCTTAACGGCAATGCCGTGCTGGACCTCAGCCTGCACAATGCGCCGGGAGTAACCATTGGCTCCTTGTACGGCGCCGGCTCCGTCCTGCTCGCAGCCAACACGCTCACGATCGGGAGCAACAACCAGAGCACAGCCTTCTCAGGAATCATCCAGGGGAGCGGCGGAGTGACTAAGACCGGCACCGGCGCCCTCACCTTGAGCGGCACGAACACCTACACCGGCGGAACGACTGTAAGCGCGGGAACCTTGGATTTGGCCAACAAGAAGGGCTCAGCCACCGGCACCGGGAGCGTGAACGTGAACGCCGGCACCCTGGGCGGCAAAGGAGTCATCGGCGGCGCCACCACCATCGGGACGGGAAGCGGCCCCGGCGCAGTCCTGGCTCCGGCAGTTGGGACAAAGAAACAAGCCACCCTCACGATCCAGAGCGCACTGACCCTGAATGCGGACGCGACCTACACCTGCACCTACAAAGCGCGAGGCAACCAGTCCCGTAGCGACGAGATAATCGCCAATGGCGTGACCATTAACGGCGCGACGATAAACCTGAGCGGCCAAGCCCAGGGGCGGCTGAGCCCCGGTCTAACCCTCACCCTGATCAACAACACCAGCTCCAGTCCGATCAGCGGCCCCTTCACAAACCTACCCGACGGCGCGGTCATAAGTGCGGGCCGAAACCACCTCCAAGCCAGCTACGAGGGCGGCGACGGGAATGATCTTACGCTGACCGTCCGGTGACGTGCGGCGCGTCGCCGCTACTCGCGGCAAGGCTTGCGCAAAGCGCGGATCGCAGCCGTGTAGTCTGCCGCCTTGAAGATCGATGTCCCGGCGAGGAGCGCGTTCGCGCCATTGTCGATCGTTAGGCCGGCGGTCTCGGGCTTGATGCCGCCATCGACTTCGATGTCGTAGTTTGCGCCTAACGAGTCGCGGAGCTCGCGGGCACGCCGCACTTTCGCCATCATCTCGGCGCGAAAACTCTGACCGCCGAAGCCGGGATGCACGGTCATGATGAGAACCAGATCAACGTTAGGCAAATGGGGCTCGATGACTGCAAAGGGCGTCGCCGGATTCAACGTCAGGCCGCAACGGCAGCGGGCCGCGCGGATCGCGCCTAACGTTTGCGCGACGTCATGTTTCGCCTCCGGCTCGACGTGAACGGTGACGGAATTGGCCCCCGCCGCGATGAAGCGCGGCGCGTAATGATCGGGCCGCTCGATCATGAGGTGGGCGTCGAGCGGCAGGCTCGTTAGGCCACGAACGGTCTCGACGACGGTTCCAATCGCGCCGCGCACCGCCGCCCCGAATCGTCAGGATGCCGTCATGATCCTCCACTGCGCTGAGTTGAATGTTATCTTTCTCGTTCTTCATCAGGCCAGCACTTCCTCCCGTCCGCGCAGCACACTTTGCAGAGCGTCGCGCTTTTCTTCCAGCAATCCTTCGGTCGCCGCTCGCACCGCTTCAAGTAAATCACTCGCTTCGCGCAGGCGCGCAATCGAGACGTAATCGGCCCCCGCCGCCAGCAGGACCTCGGCCTGGGCCAGGACCTCCGCCGTCGCGATGATCCGCGCCGTCGGATTCAACCCGCGCAGGATGCGCACGAGGCGTTCGTTAGTCGTGCCTTTCAAAACCGAATCCGGCACGGTGCAGATGAGCACTTCAGCGTGCTCGACCCCGGCGTGGAGGAGGGTGTCGCGCTGGCTGATGTCGCCATAGGTCACCCGCAGTTTGCGCTCGATCAATCCCTCCCGCGCCACCGGGCTGAAGTCGACGATAGCGGTGTCACCCATCAAATCGGGCGCGTGCCGCTGCATTTCCTCGAGAAGCGAACTGGCAGTGCGAAAGAAACCAAGAAAAACAATCCGCGCCCGCCCGTGCCCGTCGCCGCCCTCGGCGTGGACATCGTCCGTGCGGTGATCGAGATTGCGCAGTCCGCGCTTTTTCAGCCACGGAATCAGGCCGCGGGCGAGGCGATCCGACTGCGCCATTCCGAAAGTCGAGACCGCGGCGTAAAGGCGAGGGCCACGAGTCCGGTTGTAGCCGGGTTGGCGAGATGATGGACCCGCGCTCCGAGAGCGAGAATCACGAGCGAGAACTCGCTCACCTGGCTGAGGTTGATTGCCGGGATGAGGCTGGTCCGCAAACCCTGCCGCATCAGATAAAGCGGCGTGAAAGTCGTTAGGCAACGACTCCCGACCACGAACGCCGCGAAGACCAGCGCCCAGCCCATCAGGATCGGGGTCGGCATCGGAATCTGCATCCCGAGACCGACAAAAAACAGGGTCACGAAAAAAATCGCGCAGGCTCGTCACCTTCGCCGTCACGTCGAGCGCGTAGGGAAAAGTGGAGAGCGCCACGCCCGCGATGAGGGCGCCCATCTCGCGCGACAAGTGGAGCCGTTCGCCCAGCTCGCCGACCAGAAAACACTAGGCGAGAGCGCCGACCTGCACTAATTCCGGCGAACGCGCGACGCGCCGAAAAATCGCGGGCAGGAGATAGCGGCTCACGAGCAGGGTTGCGGTGACGAGCAACGCTCAGGTTCGGCTGGACGGCGAGGAAAAGAATCGCCGCCAGATCCTGCAGCACGAGAACGCCCAGGGGGATGCGGCCGGTGAAAGTGTCGAGCTCCTGTTTTTCATAGAGCACTTTCACGATGATGACCGTGCTGCTGAGCGCGGCCGCCAGGCCGAGATAAAGGGCGTCCCAGGCGCCGCCGCCCAGTCCGAACCCGAGCAGCCGGAAAAACAGCACTCCGAGGAGCGCGCCGCTCACGATCTGGACGAGCGCGGTCAGGGTGATCGACCGGCCGGCACTCATGATTTTTTTCAGGTCGATCTCGAGCCCGATCATGAAGAGAAGAAAAATGAGACCGAGCTCGGCGATGGCGGATGAGATGAAGGAGGCGAGCAGATCGGCTGCCGGAATTGCTGCGCCACCAGCCCGAGGAGCCAGGCGGCCGCAATGCTGAAGGTGATGTCGCGGATGAGCTCGTGCATGAGGAGTCGGTGAACAGGTGGGAGCGCGAGAAGCCGGGTCTTGCCTAACGACCCCGGAGCGCGCGAATCGCGCCCGCGTAATCGGTCGCCTGGAAAACGGAAGTGCCGGCGACGAGGACGTTGGCTCCGTTCTCGATGCTGAGCGCCCCCGTCTCGGCGTTGATTCCGCCGTCGACCTCGATGTCGTAGTCCGCGCCTAACGACTCGCGCAGGTCGCGCGCCCGCCGCACTTTTTCCATCATTTCGGGCCGGAAGGATTGCCCGCCGAACCCGGGATGCACCGTCATGACGAGAACCAGATCGACGTTAGGCAAATGCGGTTCGACCGCGGCGAAGGGCGTGGCCGGGTTCAAGGTCAGGCCGGCGCGGCAGCCGCGCTCCCGGATCAGGCGCAGGGTGGCGGCGACGTCGTGTTTCGCTTCCGGCTCGATGTGAACGGTGATCGAGTTGGCCCCGGCTTCGACGAAACGCGGGACGTAATGGTCGGCCCGCTCGATCATGAGATGAACGTCGAGCGGCAGAGTCGTTAGGCCGCGGATCAGTTGCACGATCGCGGGACCGAAAGAGATGTTGTCGACAAACTGGCCATCCATGATGTCGAGATGGAGCCAGTCGGCCCCGGCGGCGATGACGCGCTCGAGGTCATCGACCAGGTGGCCGAAATCGGCGGCGAGGATGGAAGGAGCGATGAGGATCGGGCGCGTGGTCATGGAGAGGAAAACGTTGAACGTTCAACCTCCAACCTTCAACGCTCAAATTCAGAAAGAGCGACCGGCCGCGGCCCTCTTCGTTTAAGCGTTTAAGGTTGGAGGTTAAACGTTGAACGTTCTCTTCTCGCCAGGCCGGCCAGCTTTCCCTTGACGCGCCCCCGGGCCGTTCCAAGATACATGGTTTTTCGCCTGTCCGGACGCGCGGCACAGCTTTCGCTTTGGCAGGATCGGCCGGCGTTGACGCATTTCCTAAGGCTTCTCTCATGTTAAACAGACTTTTCGGTTGGTTCTCCAGCGACATCGGGATCGATCTCGGTACCGCCAACACGCTCGTTTACGTCAAAGACCAGGGCATCGTCCTGCGCGAGCCCTCGGTCGTGGCGGTCCAGGCCGGCACTTCCAAGGTGCTGGCGGTGGGCGACGAGGCGAAACGCATGCTCGGGCGCACCCCCGCCAATATCGTGGCGGTGCGACCGCTCAAGGACGGCGTCATCGCCGACTTCGAAGTGACCGAGGCGATGCTGCGCCATTTCATTACCAAAGTGCACAACAGCCGGGTGCGCGCCCGTCCGCGGGTCGTGATCGCCGTCCCCTCCGGCATTACGGAAGTGGAAAAACGCGCCGTGCGGGAATCGGCCACGCACGCCGGGGCGCGCGAAGTTTATCTGATCGAGGAACCGATGGCGGCGGCGATCGGGGTCGGCCTCCCGGTGCAGGACCCGGCCGGCAACATGATCATCGACATCGGCGGGGGCACGACGGAAGTGGCGTTGATTTCGCTCTCCGGCATCGTCTTCAGCCGCAGCGTGCGGGTGGCGGGCGACGAGCTGGACGAAGCGATCGTGCAATACATGAAGCGGGCCTACAACCTCATGATCGGCGAGCGCACCGCGGAGGAAATCAAAATCAAAATCGGCTCCGCCTATCCGAGCGACAAGGAGACGAGCGTGGAAGTCAAAGGCCGCGACCTTGTCGCCGGCCTGCCCAAGACCCTGACGATCACTTCGCAGGAAGTGCGCGAGGCGTTGCTCGAGCCGATCTCGACGATCGTCGATTCGGTCCGGATCACGCTCGAGCGCTGCCCGCCGGAATTATCGGCCGACCTGGTCGATCGCGGCCTCGTGCTCGCGGGTGGCGGCGCGCTTTTGCGCGGGTTCGATCGCCTCCTGAGCGAAGAGACCGGCCTCCCGGTGCACGTGGCGGAAGATCCTCTGAGCGCGGTCGCGGAAGGCACCGGCAAATGTCTGAACGAAATCAAGTTTCTCCGCCAGGTCGCGACCGCCGATCGCCAGTGGCGGCAGTGAGGAAATTGCAGATCTCAGATTGCAGATTGCAGATTGGCCGGCCGCTCAAATCTGAAATCGTAAGTTTGAAATCTGAAATGACATGAATCGCAGCAGCATTGTCGCGATTGTCATTTTTGCCGCGGCTCTGCTCGCGCTCTTCAGCATTGGACCGCAGGCGACCCGCAAGATTCAGGGGACCTTCTTCCAGTTCATCTCGCCCTTTCTCAAAACCGGCTCCGGCCTCGAACGCCAGATCACTTCGGTCCGGGCGGGTTTGAAATCGCTCGAGGAATTGGAGCAGGAAAATGCCACGCTGAAGGTTGAAAATCGCTCGCTCAAAGCGACGAATGAGGCCTTGCGCGATGTCGAGCACGAGGTCAACCGCCTTCGCCATGCCCTTAATTATCGCCAACGCTCACTCTTCCGCCTCGTCCCGGCGGAGATCGTTTCGCGCGATTCCTCCACCTGGTGGCGCACGGTTACGATCAACCGCGGAGCGCAAGATGGGCTCGAGCCCGAGATGCCGGTCCTGACTGATGAAGGCCTCGTCGGGCGCACGACCACGGTGAGCGACACGATCTCCGTCGTCCTCCTCGTCTCGGACGAAAACTGCCGGGTGGCGGCGAGCGTCGAGGGCACGCGCGAGCAGGGGATCGTGACCGGGGAACGCGTGGCCGGCAGCCTCACCCCGATGCTCGATCTGAATTACCTTTCCAAGCAGGCGGAGCTGAAGCCCGGGCAGAAAGTTTATACTTCGGGTGTGGGCGGAGTTTTTCCGTCCGGTCTTTTTGTTGGAACGGTGCGCAGTTTTCAGGTCCGCGCCCTCGATAGCCAGGCCAAGCTCGCACCGGCGGTCGATCTCGCGAAACTGGAAGATGTCTTTGTCGTGATCGGAGAAAGTGAAGATGAAATCCGAAATCCGAATGTCGAAATCCGAAACAAATCCGAATCTCGAAAGAGCAATCAAGGAAACCGGCGCGCGCCGTTTTAATCGTTCGGATTTCGTCATTGGCTTCGTCATTCGTCATTCGTCATTCGTCATTGCAGCGATGATCTTCTTCCTCCTCCTCGTCCTCCTTGTCTTCGTGGCTCAGATCGTCGAGATCTTCCTCCCGCCGCTCGATTGGATGTTCAACGCCCACATCTACATCGTGCCGGTGATCGTCTGTTACGGCGCGGTCGCGCTGCCCTTCCCGCTCATGCTCACGCTCGCCTTTGTCGCCGGGTTTTTATGGGACGCGATGACGGTGCAGGTGCTCGATGCCGCCCATGTTGAAATCTCCTTTGGATGGTCGATACTCCTCTACGCGGTCCTCGCCGCCATCATGCACGGTCTCAAGCCCTTGTTTCATCGAGGTCGGTGGGAAGTGCATTGTATCCTCAGTGGCGTCTGCACAGCTCTCATTCTCCTCACCCAATATTTGATGATCTCTTTCCGGCGCGGCTCGCTTATTTTTAACCGCGAGATTTGGTGGCAGATCGGCGGGCCCGGTCTGCTCGCGATGCTGATGGCGCCGCTCATTTTTTGGTCGCTCCACTGGCTTTCCCGCCTGACCAACAGTCCGTATCTTCCCCAGGAAGAAGGTTTCGATGAATATTCGACGCGCTAAGCCTACGCTACGCATCCAGTTCCTCGGGTTCTGCATGCTCCTCGGGCTCGGCGCGCTCGTTTTCCGCCTCTGGTGGGTGCAGGTCGCGCGCGGCTACGAGTGGACGGCGCGCGTCCAGAGCAGCTCGGAGGCGACCGTCCGCATCCCGTCGATCCGGGGCGAGATTCGCGATCGCAACGGCGTTCCGCTCGTTCAAAACCGGGCCAGTTACGAGGTCGATTTTTATCTCCCGGAGATGGTGAAAGGCTACCGGCAAAGGTACGGCCGTCCGCCCGAGACGCAGTACCGGGCCACGATCAGCGGCATGCCCAAGGACATGAAGGAGCCCGACATCGTCAAGATCGTGAACGACGGCGTCGTGCCCCGGCTCGAGGATCTCGATCTGGCGCGCGATTACAACGCCAACCAGCTCCAGCGCCATTATCGCAACAACACCGAGGTGCCCTATTCCTACATCAAGGACATCGATTTCGCGACGATGGCGAAGTTCTCCGAGCACGATGTCGGGTTGCCCGGAGTCGACATCGCGATCAAGCCCGTCCGCTCCTACGTCTACGGTGCGCTTGCCTCTCATATCCTGGGCTACGTCGGCGCGCCGGACGACACCAACGCCGAGGAAGCGCGCAAATACACCTTTTACCAGGGCGACGTGGTCGGGAAATCGAACATCGAGAAAACGATGGACCAGTATCTGCGCGGCCAGCCCGGGATTCGCGTCATGCGGCGCAACGCCAAGGGCACGATCGACGGCGTGATTCGGGAAGAGCCGCCCAAGCAGGGGGCGAATGTTTACCTCACGATCGACGCCCGCATCCAGGCAATCGCCGACGAGGCCTTGCGCGCGGTCGGGCGCGGCGCCGCGGTGGTGGTCGACCCTAACAATGGCAACGTCCTCGCGATGGCTTCCGTGCCGTCGTTTGATCCGAACACTTTCATCCCCAGCATCAAGGCGAAGGATTGGAAGGCGCTCCGCAACGACGAAGCGCATCCCCTCATCAACCGCGCGGTCAGCGCTTTCCCGCCCGGCTCGACCTTCAAGCTCGTGACCGCGCTGGCCGGTCTGCGCAAGGGGCTGGAGAAGACCAAATTCACCTGCACGGGCGGCGTTTCCTACGGCGACCATTTCTTCCAGTGCTGGATTAACGAAAAGGGAGGAGCGCACGGGACGCTCGGTCTGAGCGACGCGATCAAGGTCTCCTGCAACGCCTTCTTTTATCAATATGGCAATGCCGCCGGGATCGATGCGATCGATATCACCGGCGATGCGCTCGGCCTGGGCAAGCCGACCGGGATCGAGATCACCGGCGAATCCTCCGGCGTCCTTCCCGGTCCGGATTGGATGCGGATCCAGCACCCTAACGAGAAGTGGTCATCCGCCTACACCGCCAACGTTTCCATCGGGCAGGGCTACGACCTCGCCACCCCTCTGCAAATGGCGATGGCCTATTCCACCATCGCCAATGGCGGCACCTCCTACTATCCGCGGCTCGTCGATCGGGTCTTGAATCAGGACGGAACTCCGGTGCTCGATTCCGAGGGCAAGATCGCCATTCCCCAGACCCCGAAACTGCACGCCGATTTCCGGCGCGACCTTACCCCGGAGCAAATCGAGATCGTTAGGCGCGGGTTCTGGAAAGTAGTGAACGAAGACGGCGGCACCGCCCGGGTCGCGCGCCAGGAACACGTCCAGGTCGCGGGCAAGACCGGCACCGCCCAGGCGATGCTCAACGGGAAGAAGGACACCGTCGCCTGGTTCTGCTGTTTCGCGCCCTATGAGAATCCGCGTTATACCGTCGTCGTCATGGTCCAGGGCGGCGAACATGGCGGCTCGGTCGCGGCTCCGATTGCGACTCGCATCCTCGAGCGCATTCTGGCGATGGACGAAGGCAAATTTGAACCCCAGCTTGCCTGGGTCGCCCCGGCGAGCAAACCGAACCCCTTTACCATGATCAAGGCGATCAAGTTCAACGACACGCTGCCCTCGGATAACGGCGACGAGGAGAACGCCGGCAACAGCGGCGCCCAGGTGACCGAGAGCGCCGATATGGCCAACCCCGGCGACGCCCCCGATGTGGAGCCGGAGGCCGATGCGCGCGGCCGGGTCGAAAACGCGCCCCGCGCCCGTCCCGTTTTGCGGGCCAAGCCGGTCGCCACCCCCCAGCGGCGTCCCCGCAACTTTTTTGAGCGGATGTTTAATGTGCATCCGCGCCCCGCCGCACCCACCCCGACTCCGAAACGGAAGCGCGGGGTGCCCCGTTTTTAGATTAAGAAATGAAGTTCAACACCGGACCCACCGCGATGACTTCGAAAAATTTTCAGCCCTATGATCGAGCATGTGAAACGAATTCTTGGCCTGCGTCGCAAGACCGGCAACAAAATCATTATCAGCGTCGAGAAACTCGAGCGCCGCGTCGCGCTCCTCGAGGACGGCCAGCTCGAGGAATATAGCGTCGAGCGCGACAGCTCGCGCAACATTGCCGGCAGCGTTTTCAAGGGCCGGGTGAAAAACATCGAGCCCGGTCTCAAGGCGATGTTCGTCGACATCGGCCTCGAAAAAAACGCCTTCCTCCATTTTTGGGACGCGATTCCCGCCGCGCTCGATAGCGGCGTGGAAGAGATCGAGCGACCGGAGCGCGGCGAGCGGAAACGTCCGAAAAAGCGCCTCACAGCCAAGGACATTCCGAGCGTTTATCCGGTCGGTTCCGAAGTCATCGTGCAGGTGACGAAAGGCCCGATCGGCACCAAAGGTCCGCGGGTCTCGACCAATCTGAGCTTCGCCGGCCGCTACCTCGTCCTCATGCCGTTCAGCGATCGCAGCGGCATTTCGCGCAAGATCGAGGACCCGAAGGAGCGCGCCCGCCTGCGCAAGATTCTGCGCGAGCTCGACATCCCCGAGGGCATCGGCGTCATCATCCGCACCGTCGGCGAAGGCCAGCGCGCCCGTTATTTCGTGCGCGACCTCGCCTTCCTCCTCGAGCAATGGTCGAAGATCGAACGCCAGATCCAGGACCAGCCCGCGCCGGCCCGCGTCTTCGAGGAGCCCAATCTGGTCGAGCGCACGGTGCGCGATTTTCTGACCGACGAAATCGACGAAGTGGTCTGCGACGATCACGAAGCGGTCGACCGCATGGCCGACATGGTGGGGGAAATTTCGCGGCGCGCGAAAAGCCGGATCAAGTTCTACGATGGCACCGCGCCGATCTTCGAAACCTTCGGCGTGCAAAAACAAGTCGACGACGCCTTTCATCGCCAGGTCTGGCTGAAATGCGGCGGCTACATCGTGATCGACGAGACCGAGGCGCTCGTCGCGGTCGACGTCAACACCGGCCGGAACAAGGGCGGGCGCGACGTCGAGAAAACGATCCTCCAAACCAATCTCGAAGCGGCCGACGAAATCGCGCGCCAGCTCCGCCTGCGCAACATCGGGGGCCTCATCATCGGCGATTTCATCGACATGAAGAACCGCAGGGACCAGCAACAGGTTTACACCCGGATGCGGGAGCGGTTGAAACGGGACAAGGCCAAGACGCACGTCCTCCCCATCTCGTCGTTAGGCTTGATGGAGATGACCCGGCAGCGCGCCCAGGAAAGCCTGAGCGATTCGATCTATCAAAACTGTCCCTATTGCGAAGGCCGCGGGGTGGTCAAGACGACCATGAGCACAAGCGTGGAAGTGCATCGCGCCTTGAACACGGTCATGCGCAAATACCAGGATTCGATCCACGACATCCGGGTCATTCTGAACCCGGAAGTCTTGAAGCGCCTGAAGGAAGAGGACGAAGAATTGCTCGTCGAGTTGGAGCGTCGTTATGCCGGCCGCCTCATGTTCCGGGCCGACCCGACTTTTCACCACGAAAAATTCCTCGTGACCGACGCCAACACCGGCGCGGAACTCAAGGCCTGATTTAGCGCGACTTCGCTATGCGAAGCGCGAGGGGGCGCGCCGGTCGTCAGGTTCCTCAGCCGCAGACACGCCTTCGCACAGCGAATCCTACATAAACGAGCTGATCTCGCCTAACGGCTTGCGCTGAATGTCGGGCACGACTGCGCCCTCTGCCGGATGACCGACAACGAGGAGCAGAAACGGCTTCTCGTGCGCCGGCCGCCCAAGCAGCTTGTTCAGGAAACCCATCGGGCTTGGCGTGTGGGTGAGCGAGGCGAGCCCGGCCCGGTGGACCGCCGCGACGAGAAAGCCGGTCGCGATCCCGACCGATTCGGTCGCGTAATAATGTTTCAATTTTCGGCCATCGGGCAGAATGCGATACGGCTGGGCGAAAATCGCGATCAGCCAGGGGGCGGTCTCGAGAAACGGCTTCTGCGCATCGGTCCCGAGGGCGGCCAGCGCCTCCAGCCACTCGTTAGGCGCGCGGTGCTCGTAGAATTCCCGCTCCTCCCCTTCGGCCGCGACCCGAATCTCGTGTTTCAAGGCCGGATCGCTCACCGCCACGAAATGCCACGGCTGGAGATTGGCGCCGTTCGGCGCGCACCCTGCCGTCCGCAGGCATTGCTCGATCACTGCGCGCGGGACCGGGCGATCGGAGAAATCGCGCACCGTGCGGCGCCGCGCCATTTCTTCGTGGAAGCTTGTCGCGCGGGCCAGCAGTTCGTCGTCCGCCAGCGGTTCGCGCGGCGGGAGCGGGATGAAATTCGGTTTGCTCACGGCGGGAATCCTAAACTGGCGCACGCGCAATTGCGATTCCGGCGCGAGGCGCGAAATTGTTGAAATGTCTTTTGCCACGATTCTCGATCGCTTGCCGTCCGCCCAATCGCCGCTCCTGCGGCGTTTCGCGGGGCTGATCGGGCCTAACGACGACGAGCAGTTCGAGCGCATGGCGCAGGAAGCGCACGCTCTCACCCGGCAAAACTTCGGGCGCACGATGCGAATGTTCGCCCCGCTCTACCTGAGCAACGAGTGCATCAACAATTGTCGTTACTGCGGCTTTTCGCGCGACAACCCCATCCTGCGCGTCACCCTCACGGTCGAGCAGGTCGTGGCCGAAGCGCAGCATCTCGTCGCCCAGGGATTTCGCCAGGTCCTGCTCGTGGCCGGCGAGCATCCGAAATTCGTTAACGGCAGTTATCTGGCCGATTGCATCCGCGCGCTCCGTCCGATGTTTTCCTCCATCTCGCTCGAGCTCGGGCCGATGGAAACGGCCGGCTACGAACCGCTCGTCGCAGCCGGAGCGGAAGGACTGGTCGTCTACCAGGAAACCTACGACCGCGGAGTCTATGCCGAGATGCACACCTCGGGGCCGAAACGGGATTTCAACTGGCGGCTCGATTGTCCGGAACGCGCTTACGCGGCCGGTTTTCGCCGGATCGGGATCGGGGCCTTATTTGGGCTCGCGGCCTGGCGGCCGGAAGCGATGGCCCTCGCCGCCCATCTCGAATATTTGCTCAAGCGCTGCTGGCAATCCGATCTCACTGTCAGTTTCCCACGCCTCCGTCCGGCGGCAGGGGAATTCGTTCCACCTTTCTCGTTAGGCGAGCGCGAACTGGCGCAGTTGATCTGTGCCTTTCGGATTTGTTTCCCGCAGGTCGGGATCGTTCTCAGTACCCGCGAATCCGGCTCCGCTGCGCGACGCTCTGGCGTCGTTAGGCGTAACCATGATGAGTTCGGGCAGCCATACCGAACCGGGCGGCTACACCGGCCAGGGGCGGGGCGCGGTCCACCAGACGGTGCGCGGGCGAATTCTGCCGCCGGATGAAACAGTGGACGCGCTCGCCACGGGACAGTTCGAGATCAGCGATGAACGTTCGCCAGCGGAAGTGGCTGATGTCCTGCGCCGGCGCGGGCTGGAGCCGGTCTGGAAAGACTGGGACCAGGCGCTGCTCGCGCGATGAAGATTTTCGTCAACGGCGCGGCGGCCGATTATGAGCAGGAAATAAACGTGCAGGAGCTGGTCAAGCGTTACGGCCTTTCCTCGGAGACGACGCTGGTGGAGTTGAATGGCGTCGCGCTGCATCGGCGGGAGTGGGCCGATCGGACCGTGGGCGAAAATGATCGGGTTGAGATCCTGCGCGTCGCTGCCGGGGGGTAGCAGCTTCAGTCCACTTTCTCTTCCGCTTCCTCGCCTTCCTTCACGATATCGCCCTCGGTGAAGAGGATTCCCTCCAGGATCTCGCGCCACTCCGCTTTACGCCGGAGCAGAAACTCGAGGTCCATCCCGAAGTGTTTGAACTCCTCTTTCTGTGCGTTCTTCATGATCGCGATCGCTTCCCTGTTCTCCTCCACCGCCATTCGCTGCTCATACCAATCGATCGCCTGCGCTTCCTCGATGAGGGAGAGAATCATGCGCGCAAAGGTGCGGGTTTCCTGTGGTAGTTCGTTAGGCGGCTCGTGATATTGATCGAATCCCATACCGAAAGAATCGCAGCCGGGAGTCCCGCTGCGGCTATGGATTTCCGGTGATGTTGTAAACTTCCACCAACCCGACGCCGATCGTGCCGTTAACGTCGGAAAGAATGGCGGTGTAACTGCCCGGCGGCAGGGTAACGAGAAGGGCGGACTCGAGATCGTTCGAGGGCGCCAGCCCGGTCGCCATGATGGCGTCAGCTTGCGTGTCCTGCCAATCGTCGTCGCTCGCCAGTGCCTGACCAAAACTGTTGAAGAGGGTGATGGTCGGGTTCGGCAATGGATTGGCGATGATGCCGGCAAGCGAAGGGCCGATCCCGCGGATCACGAGCATTTCCGGCGTTGTGCCGCCGACGATGATGCCGGCGATCATGACGCCGTCATCCGTCTCGACCGAGCCGCGGGTGGAGATGTTGAGCAACTGCGGGGTGTTGACCGAGTCCAGATCGTAGACCTCGACGAGCGCGATATTTTGAGTGCCGTCGACCCCGGGCAGGACCACGGTGTAGCTTCCCGGCCCGAGGGTGGTGTAAACCGCTGCCTCGCGCGAGTCGCTCGGGGCGAGCCCGCTGTTGATCAATAACTGTGCGTTCGGGTCCTCCATCCAATCGTTGTTGCTCGCGATCAGTTGGCTGGCGGAATTGAAAATCTGGAGGCTCGGATCCAGCAGCACGTCGGGAATCATTGAGCTGAGCGAAGGACCGATGGCCCGCACCACGATGGTCTTGTTCGCGGTCCCGTTCCCGAGAATGAATCCGCCGATGAGGGTGTTTTCTCCCGTCTCGGCCCGGGCCCGGGTGGAAATGTTGAGGAGCGCATCGCCCGAAGGAGTCGGGCTCGGGCTGGCCGACGGGTTGGGGGTGGGCGTGACGCTGGGAGTCGGTGTCACGCTTGGGCTCGGCGTGACCGAAGGACTCGGGGTCACGCTGGGCGACGGGGTCACACTGGGCGAGGGTGTGACGGATGGGGTCGGCGTGACGCTCGGCGTGACCGTGGGTGTGGGGGTGACGGTGGGGGTGATCGTGGGTGTGGGTGTCGGGCTGCCGGAAAGCGGGGCGAGATTATAAAGCAGGTTGCCGTTGATGTCGTCGGTGCCGACCCCGTAACCTCCCACGAGCAGGCCGGTCACGTCATGTGGCACCTGGGAGAGGTCGGTCGCGGTCGTATTCGGAATGTCATTATCGTCCGGGAAAATCCAGGCGGGATTGTTAGGGGCGGTGAAGACGCCGATTTGGGTGGGAGTCGCACCGGGCGGCACGTCGTAGATGAAATAATAGATTTGCTCTCCCGCGATCCCGAGCGAGTTGCTCGAGTTGATGCTGTTGGCGAACCAGAAGGCGGGCACCGGATGCCAACGCCATTCCCGATGGCCGAGCGCGCGAACTCGATGAAGTTCGAGTTGAGAAAGTCGAAGTTCATCCGGTTGGCGACGATCTCGGCATCGGAGATGGAAAAGGTGCCGACCCGGACGAGGTCGCCGACTGGAAGATCGGTCCCATCGGCGAGGCCGACGCCGTTGATATCCGGGTTGCCCCAGGTGACCTGCGCCATCTGCGCCTGTGCCGAAGCGGCGACGAAGGTCGCGGCGAGAAGGGCGAGCAGGCGCTGCAGCATGGCGGGATTGTCCTCGAAGAATGATGCCCGCTCAACTCCGCATCCCCGGGGATGCGTCGCGCCAAAATTAAGCGCGGGATCGGGGCTGGCGCCGACGGAAATAAAGGAGGGCGAGGCCGCCTAACGACACCAGCACCCAGGTGGATGGCTCGGGGATCGGTGCGAGATTGAAGTCCGTCGTGTTGCCGGAGCCCTGCTTGAAACCGCCGATCACGATATCCGCACCCGCGGCCAGCGTGCCCGGGTCGCCGGTGGTGAGGTCGGTGAGCTCGACCGAGGTCGTGTTGGGGATGTCGCTCTCGTGCGGAAAGAGCCACGAGGAAAGAGCCGTCTGGGTGAAAATACCCTGCTGCGTTGCCGTTCCCATGGAGGCGGAATTGAAGGCCCAGATGTAAATCCGGTTGCCGGCGACCGCGAACGGCGAGGTGGTGTCAAGATTGCCACTCGAATTTTGGAAGAAGAAGCCCGGCGCTCCGCCGACGTTTGTTCCAATCGACGAGCTTCCGTATGGCGCGAAATGCGAGGAGAGAAAAGCAAGATTGTTGAAGTTAGCCTGAATCGTGGTGTCGCTGATGTCGAAGGCTCCGACGAGAAGCAGACTGCCCGCCGGGAGCTTGATGCCGCTTGCGTCGGCGAACCCGTTATCCGTTGCCGCAGACCAGGAGACGGCGCCGCCGAACGAGTTGGCCACTCCGAGGAGGAGCGACGCGAAGGCTGAGAGAACTGCGGTCTTCCTGTTTTTCATACTACGGACCAAGCTCGAACGGTTGCGGCGCGGTCCAGACGAAGGCGACGCTCGCGAGCCGTTTAATGATGATCGCCTGTCCTGCGGGGAGCGAAGTATTGCTGACATCGGTGCTGAGCGGGTCCTGGCCGGAGGTGGAACGCCAGCCATCCCCTCCGAAAACGCCGCCCACCTTGTAATAATAAGTGATGTATTGCGTCCCGTCGTAGATCAGGACCTGATCGGCGCTCGAGGCGCTTCCGCCCTGGAGCGAAGTCTCCGGGTGCGCGGGATCATAAAGGCCGCTATTGGCCAGCGTAGTCCCCGCGGCATAAAGATCGCCCGCGAAATTTAGACCGGGCAGCACGTTGCGCTGGGTGGAGCCGAGCTTGACCGCGCCGGGCAGAGTCAGGGTCACCGAGGCCGACAGCTTGCGTCGCACAATCATCCCGTCAGTGATGCGCAGGACAGTATTCGAGACGTCGGTGCTGAGCGGATCCTGACCGGTGGTGGAGCGCCAGCCGTCGCCGCCAAAAACACCGCCGACCTTGTAATAATAGGTCGTGTATTGCTGTGCAATCGGATCGTAGACCAGGACTTCATCCGCCGTGCTCGCGCTCCCCGTTCCGAGGATGACCACGTTGCCGGTATTCGTGTTCGGGCCAAAGACGCTGATCAGGGTCCAATGCTTGCGAATCTTGAAGGACTCGCCGCCGCTCGTTTCGCGCTCAGATCATCGGCCGTCGTGATCGATGTGGTGGAGGTGGCGGTGATGTCACTCAGGAGCCCGGCGTTGGTGCCCGAAGTGATCTCGACGAAGAATGCTCCATTGGCGCCGTTAAATTGATCGACGGTGAATGTTCCACTCGTCGGGGTGAGCATTTTGGTGCCGCCATTATAGGTGGCGATCGTGCTCTGGAAGGCGACCGGTTGGGCGGTGGAAAGGCCGACAAAGGTGAGCGCGCTGCTCGAAGTCCCGTTGGTCCCGTTGATCACGGTATTGACGAATCCAACCGGGTTGGTGACCACGCTATCAGCCAGGCCGAGGGAGGCGCAAAGCACCGTGGCGAGGGCGACCGAGAGAAGGCCAATTCGGTGCGGTAAACGTGAGTGAAGCGTCATGTTTGTGGCTGCGAACGTGAGTTGGCTCCCCAAGGCAGCCATGGCTTCCGATATCTGTCCCGGAATTGGGGTGGATGATTAGCGAGTTCGCCTCGGAAGAGCAAGCCCAAATTGCGGTAATGAGTTAACTGAATCAGGGTTAATCCCCTATTCCCGCTCGTCCTCGTCTTCGTGCAGTTCGGAGTATCGAGGACGAGGACGAGATCGAGGAGGAGGACGATTGGCGGCCTTTTTGCCAAGGCCGCCGGCTGCGTTGATAATCGCGCCATGCGCCGGCTTCGCCGCTTTTGCTCGTGATCCTCGCCCGATTCTCTCGGCTCGCGCCGATGAGGGGATGTGGCTCTACAACAATCCGCCTCTCAAACAGCTCGCCGAAAAATATCATTTCGAGCCCTCGGCCCAGTGGCTCGAGCATTTGCAGAAAGCGAGCGTCCGCTTCAACTCCGGCGGGAGCGGCTCGTTCGTCTCGCCTAGACGGATTGGTCATCACCAATCATCACGTCGGCGCCGATACCCTCCAGAAGTTGAGCAGCGCCGAGCACAATTATTTGCGCGACGGCTTTTATGCCAAAACGCAGGCCGAGGAGCAAAACGCTCTCGATCTCGAACTCAACGTCCTCGAGTCGATCGAGGACGTGACCGCGCGGGTGAATGGCGCGGTCAAGCCCGGGATGGATTCCGCTGCCGCTCTCGCCGCGCGCCGCGCCGCCATCGCCGCGATCGAGAAGGAATCAAAAGAACAAACCGGCCTGCGCAGCGATGTCGTCACCCTTTACGAGGGCGGTTCCTATCAGCTTTATCGCTACAAGATTTACACCGACGTCCGGCTCGTCTTCGCGCCCGAACAGCAGGCGGCATTTTACGGCGGCGACCCGGATAACTTCGAATACCCGCGCTACGATCTCGATATCTGCATCTTTCGCGTCTACGAAAACGGCAAGCCGGCCCAGGATCGAGAATTACCTCAGGTTCAATCCGACCGGCCCGCAGGAGAACGATCTCGTCTTCGTCAGCGGCAACCCCGGGCACACCGATCGTGAGCTGACCGTGGCGGAGCTGGCCGATCTGCGCGACCGGCTCCTGCCGCAATATCTCGCCATGTATTACCGGCGCGAAGTGGCGCTTCAGGCCTTCAGCGAACGCGCCACGGAAAACGCCCGGCGCGCGCGCGACGATCTTTTCGGCGTTCAGAACAGCCGCAAAGCGATGGGGGGCATGCTGTCGGGCCTGCTCGATCCGGAGTTGTTCGGCAAACTGGAGAGCGCCGAGAAAAAGCTGCGCGACGAGATGGAGGCGGGCTCCGACCCGCAATTCAAGGAGGCGCTCGCCGCCTACGGGAAAATCAAGGCCGCCCAGCAGGCGATCGAGAAAAATGCGCCGCTTTACGATTACTACGAGGCCGAACGGCGCCGGATCACGCTCTACCGGCAGCCGCGCGGGTTTGCCGGCACGCTCTTCAAGTATGCGCGCTTTCTCGTCCGGCTGGCGGAAGAACGAAACAAGCCTAACGGCGATCGGCTCGCGGCTTACCAGGATGGTTCGCGTCCGTCGCTCGAGTTGACGGTGCTCTCTTCCGAGCCGGTTTACGACGATCTGGAAATTCTCCTCCTGACCGATTCGCTGACTGATCTCGCGACCCGCTTCGGCGCCAACGACCAGCTCGTTAGGCAAGTGCTGGCCGGCAAGTCCCCCGCTGCCCGCGCGGCGGAATTGGTCCATGGGACAAAACTGAAGGACCTCGCTTTCCGCAAAAAAATGTGGGAGGCCGACAGCGCGACGATCAAAGCCGCGAACGATCCGATGCTTACTCTCGCCCTCCTGATCGATCCGACGGCGCGCGCCGCGCGGAAAGTTTTCGAAAAGAACGAGGAAGCGAAACAACAGGCCTACGCGGCGATCGCGAAAACCCGTTTCGCCCTTCACGGGACGAGCACCTATCCCGACGCCACCTTCACCCTCCGTCTCTCCTACGGCACGGTCCGCGGCTACGAAGAGAACGGGAAACAGATCCCGCCTTTCACTGACATGGCCGGCCTCTATGCCCGCGCCGCCGAGCACGAAAACCGGGAGCCATTTGACCTCCCACCGCGCTGGGTGGAGCGCAAAGGCAAGTTGTCGTTAGGCACAAAATTCAACTTCGTCTGCGACGCCGACATTATTGGCGGGAACAGCGGGAGCCCGGTCGTGAACCAGGCCGGGCAGTTCGTCGGGATCATTTTCGACGGCAACATTCATTCGTTAGTCCTGGATTACGTCTACGAGAACAAAGAGGCCCGGGCCGTTTCGGTCGATTCCGCCGCCATCATCGAAGCTCTGCGCAAAGTCTACGACGCCGCGCCCGCTGGCCGACGAGCTGCTCGGGCGGTAGATCATCCGCGGCGATTCCTCTTGTGGACGCCTCCCTCTGGGGAGGCACAGGCCTCAGTGTCGTTAGGCCAACCGCCTGCCGTCGGGCGACCGCGAACCCCCGCGCTTCGCAGAGCCAGGCGCCAGCTTCGTGAGCGGAATCCGCATTTTCGCTGTGCAGAAGCGCCTTGCTTGTTCATTCTGCGCCGTTTGTCTGATTCATGAGCGAGATCGCGATCCAACATCCGCCCGGCTTTCGCCGCCGACGCGGCTTGAACTGGGCCTTTATCGGCCTGCTCTACACCTCGTTCTACATGTGCCGTTACAACTTCTCGATCGCCAACGGCGCGATCAGCCAGGAGTTCGGGTTCAGCAAGGCCGACATGGGCGGCATCATCACCACCGCGCTCCTCGCCTACGCCTGCGGCCAGATCATCAACGGCCTCCTCGCCGACCGCCTCGGCGGCAAACGCGCCATGCTCATCGGCGCCGCCGGCACCGTCGTGATGAACGTCGCTCTTCGGCTTCGCTTCCTTTTGGGGCTTGCTCTGGATGTTCGTCACCATCCGCGGGATCGACGGCTACCTGCAGGCCTTCGGTGCGCCCGGCATGGTGAAAATCAACGCCGCCTGGTTCGGCCATCGCGAGCGCGGCCGTTTCGCCGGCATCTTCGGGTTCATGATCAATCTCGGGCGCTTCGGGATTTTCAAACTCGGTCCGGCGCTCGCTCGCCGGCTTCGTCTTTCTCGGGCTCTGGCAAATC
This sequence comes from uncultured Verrucomicrobiae bacterium, assembly GCA_963772915.1. GTDB lineage: Bacteria > Verrucomicrobiota > Verrucomicrobiia > Chthoniobacterales > UBA10450 > Palsa-1392. Next base: position 9,583 of record CAVYZI010000004.1, on the reverse strand, counting down.
CCGCCGCTCCATTGGCGCTGGCTCTTCTGGGTCCCGGCGGGAATCACGACCGCTCGTCGCCCTCTGGCCGTGGCGCTGATCGTGAAAGACACGCCCGAAGAAGACCGGGCTTCCCAAGCCCGAATCCGCAGCGAGCCGCGGGCGACGATGTGCGCGCCAGCGTCTGGACCGTCCTCGTCACACGATCGCTTCGAACCCGGTCATCTGGGTCGTGGCCTGCGCCTACGCCTGCACGGGCGCCGTCCGGCAGGGGATCGATCAATGGTTTCCGCGTTTCATGAAGCGAAGTCCACCATGTCGATTTTCAAGTCCGCCCAGTTTCAACTCATCGGGTTTCTCATTCCCTTTGTCGCCTCGGCCGGTTCGCTCATTTCGGGCTACGTCTCCGACACCATCTTCCAGGGACGCCGCGCGCCGGTCGCGGCCGGGCTTTATTTTTTCGAGACCGTCGATCATCCTGCTCGCGGCGCAATTTCACACCGCCAATGCCGCCGTCGTCTTCCTTGTCCTGATTTCGTTTACGGCCAATGCCACCCACTCGATTCTCGGGACGGCGGCCGCGATGGATATCGGCGGGGCGAAGATGGCCGGGTTCGCCTCCGGCGTGATCGATTCGTTTCAATATTTTGGCGGCAGCCTGGCCGGTTATTTTCTCGGGCGCGCTGCTCGATCAAAGCTGGGGCAGCTATTTCTATTTCATGGCGCCCTTTGGCATCCTCGGCGGCGTGCTGATGCTCACGATTCTCGGGCAAGGTCACGCTGGCGAAGACCGTCGAGCCACGGCTCGAACGCAGAAGCTGCGGTAACGCACTGCGTATTCGCGTGCTGGCGACGGTCATGTTTGCCGTCGCGAAGCGTTTTCCTTGAAGCGATGTTCGTCCTCCGATGGCGGGAATCGAACGAAAGTTCGTCGCTGGCAGAGATGCCCGCGACCAGCCCTGCGAAGACGCGTGCGCTACCCGGAGCGATGCTCGTTCCGCGTCCTCAGAGCAATGTCAACTGCTCGTTAGGCCGGCGGAACGCTGCGGTCGAAAGCGCTCGGCCGTTCGCCGATGCCGGCGCGTTTGCAGCCCGCGTCAAAAGCGCGCGGATTTGCTCCGCGAAGATGCCTTCGCCACGCATGCGCGATTTGAAACGCGGGTCGTTCAGCCGCTCGCCCCCGCGCAGGTGACGAATCCGCCCGAGCACCTTCTCTTTCCGATCGGGGAAATGCTCCTCCAGCCAGCGCTCGAATAGGGGCGCAACGGCGTAGGGCAGCCTAACGACCGTGTAACCGGCGAACTGCGCACCGGCTTCGGCCGCCGCGGCCAGAATCGCCGGCACTTCGTGATCGTTCAGCCCGGGAATGATCGGCGCGCTCATCACGCCTGCCGGGATGCCGACGGACCGCAGTTGCCGGATCGCCTCCAGTCGCGCGCGCGGCGTCGAAGTGCGCGGCTCGAGCACGCGCTGCAGTTTTGGATCGAGCGAAGTGATCGAAATGTTGACCGCCGCCGCCTGGTGCGCGGCCAGTTCGCCTAACAAATCGAGGTCGCGGGTCACGAGCTGATTTTTCGTGATGATCCCGACCGGATTGCGAAATCGGGCCAGCACTTCGAGGCAACCGCGCGTAATCTGGAGGCGGCGTTCGACCGGCTGATACGGATCGGTCACGCCGCTCATGACGAGCGTCTGCGGTTTCCAGCGCGGCTTGGAAAGCTCGGCTGCGAGCAGTTCCGGCGCGTCTTCCTTCACCATGATGCGGCTCTCGAAATCGAGCCCGGCGGAAAAGCCGAGAAACTCATGCGTCGGCCGCGCATAGCAATAGATGCAGCCATGCTCGCAGCCGCGGTAGGGATTGATGCTCGACTCGAAGCCGACATCCGGGCTGTCGTTATGCGCGATGATCGTGCGGGTGAAATCGCGGTAATAAATGGTGCGCCGGGCCGGCCGTTCCGGATCGTGTTCGTCTTCCGGATCAGGCTCGAGGTGGAGCGCCTCGAAACGGTTCGCCGGATTCCCGGAAGCGCCTCGTCCATGGATCGGCATGCGGTTACGTTCGCGCGAACGTATGCAATGTCCAGCTTTGTCATCCCGAGGCTGGCGCAGCGCGCCGAGGGACCTCGCCAATGGTAACGAACGTTCAATCCCAGCTCGATCCCGTTCCGGCCTTGAGCGAGCTCCACATTCGCTTCGCTCAGTGCAGGCCCTCTTTTCCCGTCTGCGCGGCTCGGGATGACAAATCGGGAGATGCGGGCGCAAGCTGCATGTTCTTAGCCCTTCTTCGCTTCCTTCGCCCAGGTATCGCGCAGGGTGATGGTGCGATTGAAAACCAGCCTGCCCGGCTCGCGAATCGGGATCGAGCGCGAAATAGGCCAGGCGCTCAAACTGATAACGCAACTCCGGCTTCGCTTCGCCTAACGACGGCTCGCATTTCGCGGTCACGACCTCGAGCGAATGCGGATTGATGAACGACTTGAAGTCGCCTTCCGCGTCCGGCTCCGGAACGGTGAAGAGCCGGTCGTAAAGCCGCACCTCGGCGTCGAGCGCATGTGGCCGCGCTCACCCAGTGGATCGTCCCCTTGATCTTGCGATTGGAAGTCGCGCCGCCCGATTTGCTCTCCAGATCGGCCGTGCAGCGCAGCTCGACGACTTTGCCTGACGAGTCCTTCATCACCTCGTCGCACTTGATGATGTAGGCGTATTTCAAACGCACTTCGCCGCCCGGCCTGAGCCGGAAATATTTCGGCGGCGGCGTTTCCATGAAGTCGGCCTGCTCGATGTAAAGCTCGCGGCTGAACGGCACCTTGCGCGTCCCCGCGCTCCGGGTCTTCCGGATTGTTGCCCGCGCTCCAGTTCCTCGGTTTTCCCCTCGGGATAATTGGTGATCACGACCTTGAGCGGATGCAGGACGGCGAGCCGGCGCAGGGCCGTTTTGTTGAACTCGTCGCGCATCGCGTATTCGAGCGAGTCCACCTCGGTCAGCGAAGGATATTTGGTGATCCCGATGCGGTAGGCAAAATCGCGCAGGACGCTCGCAGTCACCCCGCGGCGGCGCATCCCGGAGATGGTCGGCAGGCGCGGATCGTCCCAGCCGCTGACGAACCCTTCATCGACGAGCTGCTTGAGCTTGCGCTTGCTCATCACCGTGTAGGTGAGGTTGAGCCGCGCGAATTCGATCTGACGCGGGAGCGCTCGGGGCAGATCGAGCGCCTCCAGAATCCAATCGTAGAGCGGGCGATGGACCTCGAATTCGAGTGTGCAAAGCGAGTGCGTGATGCCCTCGAGATAATCGCTCAGCCCGTGCGCGAAATCGTAGAGCGGATAGATGCACCATTTATCACCGGTGTGATGGTGGGTGGCGTGCCGGATGCGGTAGAGGACCGGATCGCGCAGCCACACGTTAGGCGCCTGCATGTCGATCTTTGCCCGCAGGGTGCGGGCCCCGTCGGGAAACTCGCCCGCCTTTCATCCGCTCGAGCAGATCGAGATTTTCCTCCACCGAGCGATTACGGAAAGGTCCGTCCTTCCCGAGACGGCGGTATTCGTCCGTTTCCTCCGGCGTCATGTCGCAGACGTAGGCTTTCCCTTTGCGCACGAGCTGCTGCGCAAACTCGTAGAGTCTGATCGAAATAATCGGAGGCGAAAAACGGCGCGCCGTCTCTTTGAGCTGGAGATTCTCATCGGCCCAGCCGTCGATCAGCCAATGCACATCGGCCATGATCGAATCGACAAACTCGACTTCCTCCTTTGCCGGGTTGGTGTCGTCCATCCGGATGTTGCAGCGGCCGCCGAACTCGTGCGCGATGCCGAAGTTGAGGCAGATCGCCTTGGTGTGGCCGATGTGCAGGTATCCGTTCGGCTCGGGCGGGAAACGGGTGTGGATGAGCGCGTGCTTTCCGCTGCCCACATCTTCTGCGACGATATCGCGGATGAAATCGGAAGGAGCGGGCTGGTTGGTGATGGCGTCGGACATGCAGTGGCGCGACGGTAATCAGCGCCGCGCCCGCTTGTCATCCCTCGGCCGCGGGCATCGGAATGCCGGCAATGAAATCGGTTTACGATCTGGCAGACCTGCGCCGTCTGGGAAAAAATCGCCGCGCGATGCGCGCCTCCCATCCGGCTTGGCGTGGTCGGCGACCCGGTGGCGCATTCGTTCTCGCCGCAGATGCAAAACGCCGCGCTTGGAAAAAAGCGGACTCGAAATGCGCTATGCGGCTTTTCAGATTGCGCCTGACGAACTGGCGGAGGCGACTCGAGTCTCTTTCGCGAGCACGATTTCGTCGGGCTCAATCTGACCGTGCCGCACAAGATCGCGGCCCTCGCGCTGGTCGATGAGGTGGAGGAACGGGCGCGGCGGATCGGCGCCATCAACACGATTGTTTTCCGCGATGGTAAATCGTTAGGCTGGAATACGGATGCACCCGGTTTTGAACGGGCGGTGCGTGAAGTCTTCTCGGTCGATCTGCGCGATCTGCGCGTGCTCCTGCTCGGGGCGGGTGGGGGAGCGGGGCGGGCCGTCGCTTACCAATGCGCTTTTGAGAATTGCGAACGCCTCGTGCTCGTCAATCGCACCCTGGAGAAGGCGCAGTCCCTGGCCCGTGAGCTGGCCGCTTACTTTAGCGGCCCGCGCGTGCTCGGACCGGAAGCGCGCCTCGAGGCGGTGGCATGGGAAGAGGCCGCGCTGCGTACGCAACTCGCGCGCACCGATCTCGTCGTCAATGCCACGACCCTTGGGCTGAAGCATTTTGATCCGCTGCCCTTGCCGCACGCGTTGCTCGCGCCGCATCTCATGATTTACGATCTCGTCTACAAGGCGACGCCGACACCGCTGCTCGGCGCCGCGGAAGAAGCGGGCGCGCGGGGGGCGGATGGCCTGACGATGTTGCTCCACCAGGGGGCGCTGGCTTTTGAGCTCTGGTTCGATCGCCCGGCACCGCTCGCGGCGATGCGCGAGGCCATCCGATCTCGCATCTAACCGGTCTCGAAATCCTTTGGTCGCACCCGGGGCGGTCGGCGAAGAATTTTGCGAGCGGTTTCGCGGAGACGATCGGCGCCCTGGGCGGCGCTGCAGCGCAGCAATTGGCCGTGATAATTCGCGCCTTCCCTTTCGAAACAGCCCAGGGTAGCGCCGTAGGCCCGGCGCTGGCCTAACGAGTGGGATGACGGTTGCTGCTTTTGGGAATCAAGCCTGGCATGGCGTTCGACCCAGCGCGGATCGTCGCTCAGGAGGGCGGAGGACAGGTGACGATCGACAAAAGTGCGCGCAGGCGAGCCGAGCCAGAGATCGTGCACGAAAACGGCCGAGGGTATGCCACTGCCAAGCAGGCGGAGCGCGAGTTTGAGGGCGCGGAAATCTTTCGGACCATCGATCAGAACGACGTCGTCGGGCTCGACCATATCGGGAAGAAGAAAAATCGAATCGCCGAAGCGGCAGTCGACGTTCTCGCATCCGTGCAGTCGCTCCGCCGCCACGGCGACATCGGGAGAATCGGGATCGGATTCCAGACTAACGATCGCGGTTTGCGGAAAAAGCCGCGAGAGCACGAGCGTGCTTTGCGCCCGGGCGCGCCCCGACTCGACGATCCGCGGCGGGTTTTTCGGCGCGACCAGCGCGTAAAAGAAAAACAGCTCGCTGCGGCGGATTCCTTTGTTTTCGTGCGACAGGTCGTCGACCGCTGCGAGGTAGCGAGGCAGGAGCCGCCCGGCTGTGCTTAACAATTCCGTCCATCGCTCCTTCATGTGCTCATGATCTCAGTGATGTTGTCGCGGTCTAACCGACCGGGTAGCGCACTCGTTCCGAGTGCTGGCGACGGTGTTCCACCGTCGCGAACTTCCCAGGGAGTGGATTTGCAAGTCGTCGGGCGACCTTACGAATATGGCTGCTGAGAGGGAAAGTTCGTCGCGCTGGAACAGCGCGACCCGCGCGCGGAACGCGTGCGCTACCCGGACCTGCCAATCGTTGACGCATCTTCCGGCGGACGATACACCCTTCGGGCATGACGCAGGTTACACCGCAGCGCAAAAGCCATGGCCCCTGGCTGGTGGCGCTGGGCGCCGCGCTTTGGGGCACCGAAAGCGCCTGGCGCATTCCGCTTAACGATCTCTTCGACGCCCGGGTGATCGTCTTTTGGGAGCACGTTCTCATTCTTTTCATGTTCCTGCCGCTGCTGGTCGTTAGGCTGCGGGAGATTCCGAAGATCGATGCCCGCACCTGGGGTTACCTCATTTTCTCCGCCTTCGCGGGTTCGGCGGTCGGGACGGTTTTCTTCACCCTCGCGCTGAAGAATGGAAACCCGACGGTCGTTAACGTCATTCTCAACATTCAGCCGGTTCTTTCGACCGTCGCGGCCTGTCTGCTTTTTCGCGATCGGCTCGCACCACTTTTTTATCTCTACGCGCCCATCGCGATCGTGGCCGGCATTTTTCTTTCGGTCGAGCATCCGGCGCTGATCGGTGTTTCGTTTGCGGATGCCGGCGTCAATCGCGGCACGGGCTACGCGCTGATTTGTGCGCTCTTTTGGGGATTATCGACCGTTGCCGGTCGCGGGGTGATGACCGGGATGTCGCTCCGCCTGGCGGCGAGTCTGCGCATCGTCGTAGGGCTGGTTTGCATGTCGGTCATTCTGCTGGCGAGCGGCCTGATGCAGAGCGCCGCGCTCTGGCCGACTGCGGCCCAGGCGCATCCCGGGCGAGCGATCGGCGCGCTCATTTTGCTGGCTACGATCTCCGGCGGTATCCCGCTGCTGATCTACTTCGAAGGTCTTCGCCTAACGAAAGCCTCGACCGCCGGCTATTTCGAAATGATGCAAACCCTGGCGGCTGTTTGCATCACCTGGGGAGTTTTTCACGCCGCCCTCCGCCCCCATCAGGTCGTGGCCGGGCTCGCCTTGATCGCCGCGGTCACGATGGTGCAGCGGGTCCAGGAGCGACTGGAATCGCCGGGGACGGCTTAGTGTGGGACAATCGGCCCGCAATGATGGTGAAATAATCCGTGAGCCTTTTCGTCGATCGCAAGCGCCGCAAGGCGACAAACATGACATGCAGTCAAGCCGCGAGCGGGTCCACCACGCGGACGAAGGAGAAGCGGTGAAAGTCACTGTCGCGGGTAATGATGCGCTGGATGCCATGTTCGCGCATCAACACCGCCGTGCTGGCATCGTGCAGGATGTTGCCGCGCAAGTGCGGAAACTCGGCCAAAGTTTCGCGCAAGACTTCGGCGTGCCGATCGCCGGCCAGCAGCACCGACGCGGTCGGCGCGGCCAGGACGGCCTCCAAAAACTGCCACGCGTTGGTGAGGGACCACGGTTTGCGGAACACTTTGGGATGCGTGCTCACGCGCAGGAACTCGTAGCAGATGCTCCAGGTCAGATACCAGGGCGAGCTTTGCCGGCGCCACTGCTCGAGCAAGGTCCGGCAGGGGGGGTGAAACTCCGAGTCCTGATCGGCCGCGTAAATCAGGACGTTGGTATCGACCACGAACATTCAGCTTTCGTCCATCGCCTGGAGAAGTGCGTCTCGATCGGCCACGTCGACGCGGTGACCGCCGCTCCGCAGTTTCGGCAAGGCCGGCAGCTTCGGCGCCGGCCCGGAATTCCCGGATTGAAAGAGGAGGCGGAGCCCGGCTTCGACCAGCTCGGACATGGTCCGCTGGCGCCGCGCCGCTTCCCGGCGCAGGCGTGCCATCACGGTATCGTCGATGTTCAGAGTGGTCTTTATATGGAAAGCCATATCCTCGATATGGTAATAAGTCAACGCCCGCCACGCGCCGCCGACGGCCCATGGGGAATGCGATGAACCTTTTCACCGAACTGAAACGCCGCAACGTCGTCCGCATGGCCGGGCTCTATCTTGTGGGCGCCTGGTTGCTGGTGCAGGTGGCAGGAACCCTGTTGCCCGTCTTCGACGCGCCCGCCTGGGTCATGAAGACGCTGGTCGGCATGCTCGCAGTCGGGCTCGTGCCTGCGCTCATCTTCTCCTGGGTCTTCGAGCTGACGCCACACGGCTTGAAGCGCGACGAAGACGTGAAACCCGAGGAATCGATTGCGCCGCAGACCGCGCACCGCATGAATCGCCTGATCATCGCCGTGCTCGTGCTCGCGCTCGGATATTTCGCAGTCGACAAGTTCGTCCTCGCGCCCCGGCGGGCCGTCGCGCCTGACGAATCGCCCTCCGGCGTGAGCGCCAAGTCGATCGCGGTCCTGCCCTTCGAGAATCTGAGCGAAGACAAGGCGAACGCCTACTTCGCGGAGGGCGTGCAGGATGAAATCCTGACCCGGCTGGCGAAAATTGCGGACCTGAAAGTGATCTCGCGCACTTCGACGCAGCATTTCAAAAGTTCGCCCGAGAACCTTCCCGAAATCGCGAAGCAACTTGGGGTGGCGCACATTTTCGAGGGCAGCGTGCAGAAAGCGAACGACCAGGTGCGGGTCAATGTCCAGCTCATCAAGGCCGCGACCGACGCGCACCTGTGGGCCGACACATACGATCGAAAATTGACCGATATTTTCGCGGTCGAAAGCGAGATCGCAAAAACCGTTGCCGACACGTTGCGAGTGAAGCTGACCGGCTCGGAGAAGATCCAGCTCGCGAAAAAGCCGACATCGAATCCGGAAGCCTACGAGCTTTATCTCAAGGGCCGCTTTTTCTGGAATAAACGCACCGCGGCCGATCTGCGGAAATCGATCGACTACTTCAATGAAGCGATCGCGAAAGACCCGGATTTCGCGCTGGCCTACGCGATGCTGGCCCAGGCCTGGACTTTATTGCCGGCCTACAACGGAGGCGCTCCGAAAGATTGCGGTCCGCCCGCCGAGGCCGCGATTCAAAAAGCGCTGGCGTTGGACGAAACCTCTTCGGAAGCGCATGTGGCTCTAGGGTCCTTGCGCGCAAGCCTCCAGTTCCATTTCTCCGTCGCGAGGGCGGAATACGAACGAGCGCTGCAATTGAACCCGAATGACGCGACGGCCCATCACTGGTTTGTGATCGATGTGCTGTGGCCGTTAGGCGAGAGCGCACAGGGGCTCGCGGAGATGCGGCGCGCCTTAGAACTCGATCCTCTCTCGCTCGTCATCAACGATACCCTGGGCGAGGCCCTGATGCGTGCCGGGCGCCTCGATGAGGCGATCGTCCAGTTGCGCAAGACGATCGAGATGGACGCTGGATTTTCCAATGCCCACCGCACTTTGGGGCAGGCGTTCGAGCTCAAAGGTCAGATCTCGGAAGCCATGGCCGAGTATCAGAAGGCGATCGCGTTAGGCGAAGATCCTACCGGGCTCGGCTTGTTGGGTCATTTGTACGGCACGATCGGACGCAAGGAGGAGGCGACAAGAATTCTCGGGCAACTCCGGGCCATGCGCGAGCGGCAATACCTGGATCCTTATTACCTCGCGATTGTTTATCTTGGCCTGGGCGACCGCGACCAGGCGCTGACCGCGCTTGAGCAATCCTATAACGACCGCAACGGGAATTACCTCGAAACCATCCGGGTGGATCCCTTCCTGAAGCCGCTGCGCGGTGACCCACGCTTCGAAGCCTTGGCCGAAAAAATCATGCCGGCGCGGGAGTTTGCAAAAGCAGCGGCGACATCAAAATGAACGAATTC
>CAVYZI010000003.1:0-1140477 GCA_963772915.1 uncultured Verrucomicrobiae bacterium | reverse complement strand
GTGATGTCCTGGAAATTGGAAGCGGTCGTGCCATCGAAATTAAGGGTGAAAATGCGCCCGGTGAAGTTCCCGCTCTCCGGGCCCAGGTAATCGGCGAAGACGTAAAACCCGCGCAGAGCTTTGATCCTCTTCCCGCGATAGACGTAACCGCCGATCACCGTCTGCCCGACCGAGTGCGGATAATCGTAAGCCGGGTCGACCGCGTCGGGCGGAGGAGGATCGTTCGGGAAAGCGGGGTTTTGGATGAAGCCCTCCCGCACCCGCCAGCCGTAGTTTTGCCGCCGCCGGGATTGCTGGCGGCCTGGGCGTCGATCTCTTCACGCGAATCCTGGCCGACATCGCCGAGGAAGAAGGTGCCGAGAGCGCGATCGAAACTGCTCCGATAAGGGTTGCGCAACCCAAGGCCCAGATCTCCTGCCGATCGGTATCGGACCCGGCAAAGGGATTATCGGAGGGAATCGAGTAGCTGCCGGCCGGCTGGGCGTTAGGGTGAATGCGCAGCATCTTGCCGAGCAGGGTGGTCGTGTTCTGCGAGTTGCTGCTGCTCGAGGTGGCCCGGGCCCTGGTCGTTGGCGTTTCCGCCGTCGCCGGTCGCGATGTAGAGGTTGCCCTCGTCGCCCACTCGCGGGCTGAAGCCGATCCAGCCGCCATCATGGTTACTCTGCGGCTGGTCGATCGTGAGCAGGATGCGCTCGCTCGCGCGGTCCGCAATGTCGGGATCGGAAGAGACGCGGAAGAGCGCGACGTGGCTGACCCCCTGCCCAAACGAGCCGCCCGGCGCGACGTAATCAACATAGAGAGCGGCCGCTGCGGTTGTAGTTGGGATCAAAGGCGAGACCGAGCAATCCTTCCTCACCGGATAGGGCGACGACATCGGAGAGATCGAGAAAGGGCGTCGGTTTTACGGTGCCGGTGGCGAGGTCGATGATGCGAATCAGGCCGCCCCGCTCGACGACAAAGAGGCGGCTGCCGTCTCGCGGCGGCGCCGTCACAAAGAGCGGGGCGTTGAATCCTCCCGCCACGCGGACGGCGTCGAGCGGCGGAACCGTTTGCGCTCTGGCCGACCCGGCAGCGGCCACGACAATAACGAAAAACGCGAGCGTGAGTGGGCGGATGAAGTGTGAGCGGTTGGACGAGGTCATTTTTCCATTATGCGCAACCGCGACCCTCGACTGCAGCTGTTTTTTCCCGGGCTCCGATGACCTTTGCGTGACCGCGCCCTTCGCGCCAAAGAGAGGAATTGAAAGCCGCGGGCCGTGCGATTACTATGAGCCGCGGTGGCAAAACGCACTCAGCAAAATGCATGGAACGAAGTCTACGCCCTGATTCTTCTCGGAACCGGGACGCTCCTCTTTCTCGCCCTCATTTCCTACGTCCCGAAGGACATCCCGACCTGGTTCCCGCTCCTTAATTCCACCTCTTCGCCCAATCATCCGGCGCAAAACTTTCTCGGCCCGTTAGGCGCGATCGTCGCCGGGATTTGCTATTTCCTGATCGGTGCCGCTTCCTATCTCCTCGCTGCCGCCCTCCTCGGCTTCGGCGGGGCCAAGCTTTTCCACGGCGAACTGAAGGTGAGCCGGCGGCTTGGCTGGATCATTCTCTTTCATCGCCTCCGGCGCCTGCCTCCTCCACTTGCAGCCCTGGTTCCTGCACGATTGGCACCGAATTTTCAAAATCCAGGGACCAGGCGGCTGGGTCGGTTATTTCTTTGGCCGGCACATCTTTCGTTCCGCAATGGGCAAGGGGTCGGTCATCGTCCTCGGCGGCATCTATCTCACCAGCCTCATTTTGATGACCGGGCTGCGCCCGATTTATCTCGTTAGGCAAAGTGTCCTCGCGCTCCGGCGCGGCCTGGTCGCGCTCCGGCTTTGGTTTCTCCGTCGCCGGATGCGGAAGGCGAATCTGAAAGAGCAGCTCGAGATCAGCCAGCAGCAGATCACCAAACAGCAGCGCGCGCTGGAGAAGAAGCTGCGCAAGAAAGGTGCTCCGGTGCCCAGAAGCGAGCTGGAGCCGGAAGTGCTCCTGGAGGAATTCGCCAACCGCCCCGAGCCCCGGGTGGTCGATACCACCGCCCTCCCGACCGACCTGCCAGCGCGCAAAAAGCCTTCTCTCGCCGAGCTGAAACGTGGCGGGAAAAAGTCGGCCAAAACTCCTGCCCTAACGAGCGTGTCGAACACCTGGGAAGGCGAAAACTACGAGCTGCCCGGGATCGATCTTCTCAGCGAACACGACAACGAGGGGCGCGTCGCGGCCGATCCGGCCGAGTTGGAAGAAATCCAGGGGATTCTGATCGACACGCTCGATCAATTCGGCATCAAAGTGGCGCCCGGCGACATCACCAAGGGGCCCACCATCACCCGCTACGAAGTTTATCCCGCCAAAGGGGTGCGGGTGGACAAGATCGTTAGTCTGGAGCGCGACCTGGCCCGGGCCACCCGGGCCGAGCGGATCAACATCCTCGCGCCCATTCCGGGGAAGGACACGGTCGGGATCGAGCTGGCCAACAGCCGCAAGGTCATGGTCACCTTGCGCGAGCTGCTGCAATCGGAGGATTGGAATTCGACGACGGCCAAGCTTCCGATCGCGCTGGGCAAGGACGTTTACGGCAAGACCATCATCGCCGATCTCGCCCAGATGCCGCATCTTCTCGTCGCCGGCACGACCGGAAGCGGGAAGAGCGTCTGCATCAACGCCCTCATCGCGAGCATGCTCTTCCGCTTCACGCCCGATCAGCTCCGCTTCATCATGATCGATCCCAAGGTGGTCGAGATGCAGGTTTACAACACCCTTCCGCATCTCGTCATCCCGGTCGTGACCGACCCGAAAAAGGTCCTTCTCGCCCTTCGCTGGGTGATCGATGAAATGGAGAAGCGCTACAAAATTTTCGCCAAGGCCGGGGTGCGCAACATCACCGGCTTCAACGGGCGCCCGAAGAAGAAAACGCAAAAAGAGCTCGACTGTAGGGCACCGCGCGTCGGCCGCTGAGACGACGAAGGAAGCGACAGCGGCGCTTCCCTGCCAGCCGATCGCCGATCAAAGTTCCCGCGCGAAGACGACATCATCATCCCGGATCACATGCCCTACATCGTCATCATCATCGACGAGCTGGCCGACCTCATGCAGACCGCTCCAGCCGACGTCGAGAGCGCGATCGCTCGCATCACCCAGATGGCGCGCGCCGCTGGCATTCATCTCATCGTCGCCACCCAGACGCCGCGGGCCGACGTCATCACCGGCGTGATCAAGGCCAACATCCCGAGCCGGATCGCCTTCCAGGTCGCGAGCAAAATCGACAGCCGCGTCATCCTGGATGAGAACGGCGCTGACCGATTGCTGGGCCAGGGCGACATGCTTTATCTCCCGCCCAGCACCTCACGTCTCATCCGCGCCCAGGGCGTGCTCGTGACCGACGACGAGATCGGCCGCCTGGTCGATTTCGTTTCCGCGCAAAGCTCGCCCGCCTTCGATCTCGCGATGCACGAGCGAATGGAATCGGCCGCCACCGCGCCGGACGACGACGTGACCGACGAGGACGAAGAACTGGTCGAGAAATGCCTCGAAATTATTCGCCAGGAAAAGCGTGCCTCGACTTCGCTCCTGCAACGCCGGCTCCGCCTCGGCTATACCCGCGCGGCCCGGATCGTTGATATTCTCGAGCAGCGCGGCATATTGGGCCCCGGCGAAGGCGCCAAGCCGCGCGAGATTCTCGTCGATCTCGACGCTACCGTCTGATCCCGCCGTCCTCATGGAACCGCTCGGCAAAAAATTACAAGGGGCTCGTCTCGCGAAAAACATCTCCCTCGAGGAGGCGGCGCGGGTGACGAAGATTCGTCCCTCGCGCCTCCAGGAGCTGGAGGCGGAAGATTTCTCGGGTTTCTCGAGCCTCGCCTACGCCAAGGGCTTCCTCCTCATCTACGGGAAGTACCTCGACGTCGACGTCACACCCTACCTGGATGTTTTTGAAACGTCGCGCGAGGTGAGTGTGGACGGCTACTCCTACCTCCAGGAATCGTCGGGGAGTGCGCCGCTCCCTATCGTTAGGCGAGAACCGGCCCGGCGCCCGGCGCTTCTTCCCTTCCTCATCGCCGTCGGAGTGCTCGTGCTCGGGCTTTATCTGGTCAAGCTGCTCCTCGACATCCAGCGCATCGCGCCGCACGGCCCCGCCCCGGGCGTGGTGGCCTCGGCCAGCCCGACGCCGTCGCCTTCGCCCGCGGAAAAGATCGTCGCCCCGCGCGCCTTGCCGGTCGAGGGCACCCCGGCGAGCGAGGCCCGCGTCACGGTCACACCCGCCGTCGCGCCGGAAGCGACGGCCACGCCTTTGACCACACCTGTTCCGACCGAACCGGAAATCCGCCGCGCCCAGCCGGTTCATCCGGAGGATCTGGCGCCCACGCCTAACGAATCCGCTGCGCCGCCGCCCAACCGGGTCCAGATTACCCCACTCCAGCTCACTTATCTCCGGATCACGGTCGACGACAATCCACAGCCGGTCTTCGACGATTGGCTCGACCCGGGGCATCCTCCGCTTTCCTTCCGCGTCCACCAGTTGCGGATGAAAGTGCTCGATCGCGGCGCCGTCCAGATCACAAAAAACGGAGCGGCTCTGCCTGAGGGCGACGCCGATGTCATCTTTGAATAACGGGCCGACGAAAGTCGGGATGATCAGCCTCGGCTGCGCCAAGAATCTGGTCGACGCCGAGATCATGCTCGGGAGCGTGCGGGAGCGGGGAATGGAGATCACCCCGCACGCCGAGGAGGCCGATGTGCTGGTGGTGAACACCTGCGCCTTTATCGATTCGGCGAAAGAGGAATCGATCGAGGCCATTCTCGAAGCGCACGCGCAACGCGGCCTAACGAGCCGGCCGGAGCAAAAGCTGATTGTGAGCGGTTGCATGTCGCAGCGTTTTGCGAAGGAGCTGCGTGAACAGATGCCGGAAGTGGACGCCTTTATCGGGCTCGACCAGGTGCGCGAGCTGGGCGCGATCGTGGAGCGCGTGATCGCCGCCGGCGCTGATCGCGGCGTACAATTTTGTCACCCCGAAACCGACCTACATCCCCGACTGGGATACGCCGCGTTTTCGGCTCACTCCGGCGCACAGCGTTTTTCTCAAAATCGCTGAGGGCTGTAATCATCCCTGCAGTTTTTGCGTCATCCCGCAGATGCGCGGCCGTCATCGCAGCCGGCCGCCTGCTTCCGTCCTGGCCGAATGCGCGGCCTCGTCGCCGAAGGGGTGAAGGAAATCAATCTCATCAGCCAGGACACGACCTATTACGGAATGGATTTGTGGGCGGCGAAAGCGGGCCCGCGCCAGCCGGTTGATTCAACCCGCGGCCCGACCCTGACGGCCCTCTTGCGCGAGATCGAGGAGATCGAGGGCGATTTCTGGGTGCGGCTGCTTTACACCCACCCGGCGCACTGGAGCGATGAGCTGATCACGACCATCGCGCAAAGCCCAAAGTCGCGCGTTACATCGACATGCCGCTGCAGCATATCGACGAAGCGATGCTCGGGCGGATGCGGCGCGAAACGAGCCGCGCGCACATCGAAGATCTGATCGTGAGGCTGCGCGCCGGTGTGCCCGGGATCGCCTTGCGCACGACTTTCATCGTCGGCTTCCCCGGGGAGACGGAGGCGGAATTTGAGTCGTTGCTCGAGTTTATCGAGCGGGTGCGGTTTGAGCGCCTCGGGATTTTCAAATACTCGCAGGAGGAAGGCTCGCGCGCGGCCAAGATGCCGGACCAGATTTCGGCGGCGCAAAAAAACGCTCGCTACCGCCGGGCCATGACCCTGCAACAGCGGATTGCGCGGGAGATCGCGGCGGAAAAAGTTGGTTACCAGTTAAAGTTGCTCGTCGACCAGCCGCTCATCGCCCGGACTGAAGCGGATGCGCCCGAGGTGGACACCCGGGTGATCCTGGCGGAACCCGCGCCGGTTGGTCAATTCGTTAGGCGCGAAATTCGCGGGACGCGCGGCTACGATTTGCTCGCCTGATCGGGATTGAATGATTGACAGCGCGGGCCCGGTCTGAGAAACACGTTGCCGTTTGTTCCCGGGGGAGGGAGCGCGGGAAAATTTGTTGTCATGGCCGATCTGAACGAACCGAAGAAAGAGACCGTCCGGATTACTTTGCCCCCGCGGAGCACGAATCGGCCGACTGTCCCGGTGGAAAAGGAAACCGTCCGGATCAATCTGCCGAGTCGTCCGCCCGCATCCGCCGGCCCCAAAGCGCCGCCCAATAATTTCCGTCCGGCGTCCTCCGGCGCGGTCCGGCCGCCCCCCTCCGTCGCCCCCAGGCCGCTGGCGCCGAGTGGAGGCCTGGGAGCCAAACGCCCGCCCGCCCCGCCGATGGCTCGCCCGCCCGCGCCGATCAGACCAGCTGGCAGTGCGCCGCCACCCCCGCCGCCGTCCGGACTCAAGCCGCCCGCTGCGCCGCCGCCGAACGCCGCGAAAACGCCCGCTCCTCCGGCGCCACCGATGGCGCGTCCGCCTGCGCCACCCCCGCCCGGTTTGAAACCGTCGCCCATGCCGCCTCCGAGCGCCGGGACGAAAACCGCGGTTCCGCCAACGTCGCCGGTGGCCAAACCCGTCCTTCCTCCACCACCATTTTCAGGCGTGAAGCCGGCACCGCCGTCATCCTCCGCGAGCCCGGAGCCGTCCCGTCCCGTTGCCCCCGCCGCACCGCCGCCCAAACCGGTCGGCTCTTCGTTAGGCGCGGCCCCGGGCCGGGGCGACGGGCCGAACGGCCCGCGCAAGGAGACGGCCCGGATTGGCGTGCTGCCGGATTCTCCGATGAAGGCGACGGTGAAGTTAACCCCGATCCAGCCGAGCACTCCGCAGGCGCCAGTCATTCGCACCACCCCGCCGCCTCCGGCAGTTGCCAAGCAACCGGCCCCGGGGTTAGTTGAATCGATCCCAATGCCGTTCTGCTGGGCTTTGCTCGGCCTTTCGGCGGTCACCCTGATCATTCAACTCTGGACTTATTTCTCTTAAAAAAATCATGGAAAATTCCGCTGCGGTCACGATCGATGAAGCCAATTTTGACAACGAAGTCGTCAAGAGCACACAGCCAGTGCTGGTCGATTTCTGGGCCGAATGGTGCGGCCCGTGCAAAATGATCGCGCCGATCCTGGATGAGATCGCGAAGGAAAAAGCCGGTTCGGTCAAGGTCGGGAAAGTGAACGTCGACCACAACCAGAGTCTCTCGACGCGTTACAATATTCGGGCGATCCCGACTCTCCTCCTCTTCAAGGACGGCCAGCTGCGCGATCAGGTCACCGGGATGACGAGCAAGAAGGATTTGCTCACCCGGCTCGAGTCCCTCGCCTAACGAGCGCTATCGAGGGTTCCGGGTCGCGCAGGCGTTCGAGTGCTGAGTCGAGGGATTCTGCCGCGATGGTGATCCCGTTCCGAACGATCCGCACTTCCGGAAATCCGCAAACGCCTGGAAGTCCCTCGCCGCGCTGCGCCGGCTCGGATCACACGCGCTAACGCGTGCGCTACTCCCCGAGACGCTCTGGCGCGTTGCCGGGGTTAACTCTCGAACCGTTCTCTAGACTCCGCCTTGCCTGGGAGCTTCGCGCTTCGTTAACGTCGCGCCCGCTTTTCGCACCATGCACAAGCCGCGCCTCACCCTTTGGCAGATCTGGAATATGAGCTTCGGCTTCCTCGGCATCCAGTTCGGCTGGGGCCTGCAAATGGCCAACATGAGCGCCATCTACCAATATCTCGGCGCCCAGCCTGACCAGATCGCCAAACTCTGGATCGCCGCGCCGCTCACCGGTCTGCTCGTGCAACCGATCATCGGCGCGATGAGCGATCGCACCTGGTGCCGGCTCGGTCGGCGCCGCCCCTATTTCCTCACCGGCGCGATCCTCAGCTCCCTCGCCCTCATCGCGATGCCGAACTCGAGCGCGGTCTGGATGGCCGCCGGGCTCCTCTGGATTCTCGACGCCTCGATCAACATCAGCATGGAACCATTCCGCGCCTTCGTGGCCGACAAGCTGCCCGAGGAACAGCGCTCGGCCGGATTCTCGATGCAGAGTCTGTTCATCGGGCTCGGCGCCGTCATCGCTTCCGGTCTGCCCTGGATGATGACGAACTGGTTTCACGTCACCGCCGCCTCGGGCGATGCCCACGCCATTCCGATCACGGTGCGCTATTCGTTTTACCTCGGCGCGATTGCGTTTTTCGGCGCCGTCCTCTGGACCGTCCTGACCTCGCCGGAATATCCACCGCCCGATCTGGAAGCATTTCGCCTAACGAAAAGCGAACGGCGCGGTCTCGGCGCGACGGCGGGCGAAATCGTCACCGCGCTGCGCGAGATGCCTTCCACGATGAAGCGGCTCGCTTTCGTCCAGCTCTCGACCTGGCTCGGGCTTTTCTGCATGTGGCTCTATTTCACGCCCGCCGTTTCCAATCACGTCTTCGGCGCGCCCAACCCGCAATCGCCCCTCTATCAGGCGGGGAACGAATGGGCCGGCCTTTGTTACCTGACGGAAAACGCCGTCACCTTTTTCGTCGCCTTCATCCTCCTCGCTTTCGCGGCCAACATGAACCGGCGCCATATCCATTCCTTTTGCCTCCTCTGCGGCGCGGCCGGGTTGCTCTCGGTCGGTTTCATTCATGGAGTGGAAAATCGCGGCTGGCTCCACCTCTCGTTAGGCCTGGTCGGGGTCGCCTGGGCCAGCATTCTGGCCATGCCTTACGCCATCCTCGCCGGCGCTCTCCCGGCGGAGAAGACCGGCGTTTACATGGGCATCTTCAATTTCTTCATCGTCCTGCCCGAGATCGCGGCCGCGCTTTGTTTCGACAGGGTGATGGGCAGCCTCCTGCACAACAACCAGGTCGCGGCCGTCATGCTCGGCGGCGGGTTTCTCCTCCTCGCCGCCGTCCTCGTGCAGTTCGTGAGGGAAGCGCGGGCCGATCTCGAGGAACTGGAGCGGGTCGTCGAAGACGAAGGCATGCTCCCGACCCTGACCCCGCCGGAAGCCCCGGTGGCGTAGTCATGGCTCGTTTCTTCTTTCGCCTCGCCGCGTTTTTCTGCCTGACCTCGCCCCTCTTCGCGGGCCAACCTGCGGCCGTGAATTTTTCCGTGGCCCACGAGCGGTTGTCGATCGCCTTCCCAGCGGGCGAACTCGCTCCCGGGACAAGTGTTTTCGTCGCTCTGCGGGTGGGCAAAGGGCCCGGCTCCGCGGTCATTCCGTTTGCCGAGAACTATGAGGGCTCGACCGTCTTTCCTGCCCTTTCAGGCCGACCGGCTCTACTTCGTCCAGATCGGTCCGGAGGGCGGAAACGATCGTTTGCGCGGCGCTGGGAAAATTGGAAGTGGAGCGATCGGGTCGAAGCGCCTAACGACGTGGAGTGGGATGGGGCTCAATCCGTTCTTCGACTGCCGGTGGCCGGTCTGCCGGGCAAAATGCCGGTTGCGGCCTACGTGAAGGATTTTGGTGCCGGCAAGACGTGGGGACGTCTCACGGCGGCTGCCGATCCGGTGGTTGCGCCGGGGGAGGGGGACAAATATCTCCCGCATTATTACGAGGTCGATCTGGGCGCGAAGGAGACACCATCAGCGAGACTGCGCAGCCGGCACGGTCAGGAGGCAGGACGGCCGCGCGTCTACCAGCTTTTCGTTAGGCTGTTTGGCAATGTCAATGAAACGCGCCAGCCTAACGGCAGCCTGGCGGTGAATGGCGTCGGGAAATTCAACGACATCAACGACGCTGCGCTCGATTCGCTCAAAGGCCTCGGGTTTTCCCATCTCTGGCTGACCGGCGTTTTGCAGCAGGCTACCGGCACCGATCACAGCGACATCGGGCAGCCGCTCGACGACCCCGATCTGCTCAAGGGCATCGCGGGCAGCCCCTACGCGATCAAGGATTACTTCGATGTCTGCCCTGATTACGCGGTCGATCCGAAGGAGCGCCTGACGGAATTCAAGGCTCTCCTCGCCCGGCTGCACGCCCATCAGCTCAAGGCGCTGATCGATTTTGTCCCCAACCACGTCGCGCGCTGTTATCACTCCGACATCAAGCCGGAGATCAATTTCGGTACGACCGACGATCGTTCGCTCTTTTTCGATCCGCGGAACAATTTCTTCTATCTCCAGCCGGGGGCGGACGGACCGCCGCTCAAGATGCCGACGTGGGAGAACGGCGTCGCCCTGAGCCCGACCTGCAAACTGGACGGGATGAAATGCGACGGTCGTTTCGACGGCGAGCTGGAGCACGGCAAGGTCACGGGCAACAACGTCGCGAGCTGGAAACCGGGCATCAACGACTGGTATGAGACGGTGAAGCTGAACTACGGCTTTGATTTCAACGATCCGGCGAAGCAACGGCGCGCCTATCCGAGCGCCTGGCAGCCCGACGCGCCGGTCCCGGATACCTGGAACAAGATGGACGCGGTCATTGCCTACTGGCAGGCGATAGGCGTGGATGGCTTTCGTTGCGACATGTCGCACATGGAGCCGCCCGAGTTTTGGAAATGGCTCATCGCCCGGGCGCGCGAGCGGGCGCCGGAAGTTTTTTTCATGGGCGAAGCGTACGATGGCGATCCGGCCAAGGTTCCGGGGAGCGATCCGGTCATCTCGCAACTGGAGGGCGGCAAATCGAACGTCATGTTTGATCTGCTCGATGCCGGCTTCGACGCGGTCTACGACGACCCGAGTTACAAAGCGCTGAAGAACATTTACGACGGTGGCGGTTGGGCGAACGATCTCGATCAGGCGCGGACGGACGAGTTTATTTTCGAAAACTCGGTTCGTTATGCCGAGAACCACGACGAGGTGCGCCTTGCCGGGAAGGGCCAATGGGGCGGCATCGGGATGAATGTTGGCCGCGCGGTGACGGCGATTCTTTACGGCGTCGGGCGCGGCACCGTCATGCTCTACAGCGGTCAGGAAGTGGGCGAACCGGCAGCGGGCGCGGAGGGCTTCGGGGGCGACGACGCGCGGACTTCGATCTTTGATTACTGGTCGATGCCGGAGCTGGTGAAATGGACGAACGATCACCGCTACGACGGCGCGAAACTCTCCGCCGAACAAAAAAGTTTGCGCGAGAATTATGGACGCCTCCTCGCCCTGACAAACGAGCCGGCCTTTCGTGCCGGTGGTTTCTTCGCGCTGAACCCGGCCAACAACCAGAACCCCAACTTCGGCCAGATCGGAAACGAGCCGGCCGGCGGCCACTGGCTTTATGCCTTTCTCCGTTTCGATCCGGTTTCCGGCCAGCGCTTCCTTGTTGCCGTCAATCTGCATCCGCGGGAAACGTTGCCCGCGACGCGGGTTCGTTTCCCTAACGAGGCGATCGAGTTTCTGCGCTTTGATCCTCACGAGGTGAAGCTGCGGTTTTCCGAAAGGCTGGCCGGGAATATCAACTTGTCCGTTAGTCGTCGTCGCTGGCTGGTCCGGATGGTCTCGCCCTGCCACCGCTCGCGCCGCTCACCGCCTATTTTTTTGAAATCAGTTCGCCTAACGATTAGTATTTTTGGCGCGCTCCTCTGCGCCCTCCCCGCCCGGGCGGGTGATCTGTTTCTCGGTCCCGTCCCGGTGCAATTCGTGGAGGCAGGCGCCACCCTCCGGCTCGACCTGCATCGCTTCTATCAGCCGGACGAGAATTCAAAGCTGCAGATCGGCGATGCGGATTCCGTTCAAATCGGCTTCGATTCCGCGAGCCTGTTGTTGCAGATCACCCTCGAATCATCGGCTCATGGTCTGATCGACCTGCCCTTCAGCGTCACCGACGGAAAGGAAACGAAGAAGGGCGTGATCACGATCGCGGTCCGGAGCCCGAACCAGCACCAGTTTGTTTTTCGCCCTGCCGGCAAAGCGGACAAGGTCTTCGTCGCCGGCTCGTTTAACGGCTGGAGCAAAGAAGCGACGCCGATGAAGGCGGACGAGAATGGAGTCTTTCGCGCCGCCGTCGCGCTCAAGCCGGGGAACTACAGCTACAAGTTCGTCGTCGATGGCGCATGGACGACGGACAAGGAGAATCCAAGACAGGAGCCGGACGGTTTTGGCGGGCAGAATTCGCTCCTCAAGATC
The DNA here is from genome assembly GCA_963772915.1 of uncultured Verrucomicrobiae bacterium. Taxonomy (GTDB): domain Bacteria; phylum Verrucomicrobiota; class Verrucomicrobiia; order Chthoniobacterales; family UBA10450; genus Palsa-1392. Next base: position 1,128,436 of record CAVYZI010000003.1, on the reverse strand, counting down.
GAGGAGGGCGCCTCGAGCGAGAGTGCGCTTTCGATCTTTGCCGACAAACTGGAGAAAAAGGAATTGCGGATCCAGGCCTCGGGCGGCGGAGAGATTCACGCGGTCTCGGCTTTGGCGGAGTTGCCGGATGGGTCGAGCAAGTTGCTCCAGCCTGTGATCAAGCCGGCCGAGGTCACTGTTCCAACAGATGGGCTCCCGGATGGCACCTCGGTCCGCGTGATCGCGGCCGATGCCGCCGACCAGACCAGCAACGTTGTCCGTTGCTCGTTAGGCGATTCCGCTCCCTTCCGCTGGCAGGACGCGGTCATGTATTACGCGCTGACCGATCGCTTCGCCGATGGCGATAAAAGCAACGATCATCCGGTCGAGAATTCGAAGGTCAAACCGCCGGCCAACTTTCACGGCGGCGACTGGCGCGGGATCGAGGAGAAGATCAAGGCGGGCTATTTCAAAAAGCTGGGCGTGAACACGGTCTGGATCGCGCCGCTGAACAAGAACCCGGCCGTCGCCTACCAGGAGTATCCCGAGCCGCATCGTTGGTACACCGGTTATCACGGTTACTGGCCGGTCTCGCCGACCGAGGTCGAGCCGCACTTCGGCGACGCGGCCGCGCTCAAGTCGCTCATTCGCACCGCGCATCAGAACGGTCTCAAGGTCATCGCCGATCTCGTCCTCCATCACGTTCACACCGAGCATCCCTGGTGGAAGGAGCATCGCGATTGGTTCGGCACCCTCGAGCTGCCGGATGGGACGAAGAATCTGCGCCGCTGGGACGACTACCAATTCACGACCTGGTTCGAGCCTTACATGCCGACTTTTGATTTTTCCAAGGCCGAGGCGGTGAGGGCGCTGATCGACAACTCCGCCTGGTGGGCGAATGAGTACGATCTCGACGGATTCCGGCTCGACGCGGTCAAGCACATCCCGCCGGATTTTTGGTGGAAGTTCCGCAGCGCGCTCCGGGAAAAGGTGGAAGCGAAGCGCAACCGGCACCTTTATTTGGTAGGCGAGACCTTCAAGGACCGGGCCGGGATCGATTCCTTCATCGGGCCCAACATGCTCGACGGGCAATTCGATTTTCCGCTCTACGACTCGATCAAGGATTGCTTCGCGGAAGAAAAGATTGGCCTCGATCAATTGGAGGCGTCGCTCGAAGCGTCGGAGGAATCGTTCGGCAAGGAGAGCCTGATGTCGCCTTTGATCGGCAATCACGACAAGGGCCGTTTCATGGCCTATGCCGATGGCGATTTGCCCGATCCGAAAGGGACGAAGGATGAGGAAGTCGGCTGGACCGCGCCGCCGAAGGTCGATGACCCGACGAACTATGCCAAAATCGAGTTGGCCGAGGCCTTCCTTCTCGCGATCGACGGAGTGCCGATGATCTACTACGGCGACGAAATCGGCATGACTGGCGCGGGCGATCCGGATAATCGGCGCGACATGCGTTTCGGCGACGAGGTGACCAAGCCCGAGCAGGGCGTCCTGAAGAACTTCGAAGCGCTGACGCAAATTCGCGAGCGGCACCGGGCGTTGCGCGCGGGGAGTCGTCGGACGCTGGTGGCGGATAAGGAGATGCTCGCGTTCGTTAGGGCGCAGTTCGACGATCGCGTCCTTTGTGTTTTCAACCGCGCATCGAGATCCGTCGAGCGCGAATTCAAGGTTGGACCGGAGTTGGTTGACGGCAGTTACACCGACGAACTGGGTGGTGCGATCGCGACCGTGAAGGACGGGCGGATGACCGTAAAGCTGGCGCCGCGCTCGGCCGCCTTCTTTGCTCCCTCGATAAGGACGACATCTAATGTTCGCAGCGTTGACTGAGGACGACCTAGTGTCGTCCGTGTTTGATCAAACACGGACGGGACTGCGCCCGTCCCTCCAAGAGACGGCATCTCTTTTCCTTTATCCCAGACCTACGACGACCTGACCTGCTCCAGCACTTTCATGGCGGCGTTATGACCAGGAATGCCGCTGACCGCCCCGCCGCGCTGGGCGCTCGAGCCGCAGAGATAAACATCCGGATACTCCGTCTCGACTCCCCATTTGCCCGGCCGTCTTCCTCACTCTGCGCGAAAGGAAAGGTCAGTGTGTTTTGAAAAATGTTGCCGTGATAGAGACCGAGCGCCTCCTCGATATCGACCGGGCTCTTTCCTTCAATGCAGGGGCTGCCGTCGCGCGCGAGGGCGAGGCAATCCGCCAGCGGCTCCGCCAGCCACGAATCGATACCGGCAATGAATCTCGCCTGGGCTTCCTTCCGCTGAGCCGCGTTGTCTTTCGCGAAGAGCGGCCATGGCGTGTCGATCCCAAAGAGCGTCAGAGTATGGAACCCTTTCGCGCGCAATTCCGGTGAGAGAATGCTGTCATCCGTGAGGGTGTGGCAGTAAATCTCGCTCGGCGGTTTGTCCGGCAGCTGACCCTGCCTGGCCTGCCGATAACTGGTCAGCATCTGCTCGTAGCCTTCGTCGATATGAAACGTGCCGCGGAAGGCATCTGTCGCAGCGTGACTCGCGTCCTTTAGCTTGGGCAGGCGATGCAGCAGCATGTTGATCTTGAAAACGGAGCCTTCGTCGGTCGGCGTTGGCTGATAGGTTTGACCGAGGAGTTGCGCCAGCACGTTGGAGCCAAAGTTCACGAGAAGATACCGCGCCTCGACCGCGTGCGGCTGACCATCGTGTTCGAACTCAACAGTCCGCCGTTTCGAAGAGAGATGAAGATGGCGCAGCGCGACTCGCGTCAACATTTCTGCGCCATGTTTCCGCGCCGCGTTTTCCAGGGAACGTGCGACATGACCCATCCCGCCGACCGGCACTTTCCATTCGCCGGTCTTATTGCCGATCAGGTGATAAAGGAAACAACGGTTCTGGAGCAATGATTCATCGTGGGGATGAGTGAAGACGCCGATCTTTCCATCAGTCAGGACCAGCCCGCGAACGAGGTCGTCCTGAAGGTAACGTTCGATCGCGCAACCGAGCGGCTCCTCCACCAGACTGCGCCAGGCCTCGCGTTCGGTTTCATTCTTCTCGAAGCGCCGGCGGAATTCCTCCTTCGCTTCGAGCGGCCGCAACATGGTCTCCCAAACCTCTTCGGCAAAGACCCCTGCCAGCCCGTAAAAGCGTTTCATTCCCTCGAACTCTGCCTCGCTCCCGGTCAGTTCGACGATGGATTGGCGGTTTGTCTCTTTTGAGATATTGCTGAGAAGAAGGCCGCCGTTCTTCCCGTCCCTGGAGTAGGGCGTGTAGGAGGCGATTTCGCGTCGCCGCAATTCGAGATCCAGACCGAGGTCACGGATAATCTTTTCCGGGAAGAGACTAACGAGATAGGAATAGCGGGAAAGCGAGGCCTCGTAGTCCGGGAACAGCTTTTGCGAAGTCGTCGCGCCACCGATGTAGTCGTTCTTCTCCAGTATGAGGACGCTCAATCCGGCCCGTGTCAGATAGGCCGCGGCAACAAGGCCATTATGGCCGGCTCCGAGGATGACGATGTCGTATTTTGTTTTCATCAAGAGTCAGGTGAGATCGGCCGGTTGCGCGCGCCGCGCGTACACGACGCTCGTCCCGAGCAGAGTCAAGGGAACCGCGATCGCGGAAGAATATATCGCGGTGCGAAAGACGATCGAGCGCACGAACGGAACATCGCGGAGCGCGGCCGCCAGTCGCGAAGTGAACCGCGGCCGGCAGGGCAAGACCGAAGGAGAGAAGCAGCACGCAGCCCCAAAAGAGATAGCGCCAGCCGTCGGAAGTGGAGTTCGCCGCCGGCCTCGTCCGGCCGCGGCGCAACCAGCGCCAATAGGCGATGACGACGATCGCGAAGCCGACCGCCGTGCTCAATTCCTGGAGGACGAGAAACATGCAGATGGTCGTGGAACGGATTTGGATGACGGGCTGTTGCAGCCACGGGATACGATCGACAAACCAGCCGTGTTCATGGGTAAAGGCGTCCCAGAAATTATGGGTCCAGGCGCCGAGCAGGAGTGAGAGCAGAATGATCCCCCAGCTCAGCATGCCTGACGGCCAATCGGGACAAAGCGGCAAAAGAGCCTGCCGGTGGGGCGACGGCAGGGCATAACATACTGGCCGGCAGAAGAGGTAGAAAATCAAAATCATAACCAGCCCAATCGGCACGCAGGCCAGGAAGCTGCCCGGGAAGGGTGTGGGCGAAATCCGAGAGATCGAAGCGCTCAATGTAGTAGCCCATGTCCGGCGTCATGCTCCCGATGACGAGGGCTGGAAAGTCGAGCGGTTGCGGAGTCAACCGGCGCAATGGAAGCACCGCCGCCGGATGAGAAAGGGTCCAGGGCATTCGTTAGGCGAGCTTCTCGGCCACGATTTCGAGAACGAGGGGCGTAATCAGCAACGCCTGCGGGTTGGCATTCGCCGCGCTCACTTCCTCCATCACTTTGGCCGCGAAGCTGGCGTCAATCCGGCCAAGTTCCTCGAGTCGCGCCAGTCCGATCCCGATGAACGACGCCGGCCATTGCCACATCTCGTCAGCCGGTCCGACACAGTAAATGCGCGGGACCGCCGAGCGCACGACGAAGCCGTTTTGCTGGAGATAGATCGGCAGATCGAGACCGATATCAGCTTTTCCACCGACCGCCGACCAGCTCGCCTTCACCTCCTGGGCGAAGCGTTCCTGATTCGGCAAGCGCGGAATGAAACGCCAGGTCAGGTAATGAGCGTATTCATGAAAGATCGCTCTGCCGCCTGCGCGTAGGACGCCCCCGAGCTTCTGCACGAGGAGGGCCGGATCGGTCACGAACGTAGCGACCCAGCGGCACCAGGAAAAATCGTAGGGACCTTCCGGCAACGGGTCGGTCATCAAATCGAGTTCGTGGGCCTGCACATTACCGAGCGCCTGCTCGCGGCAGCGCTCTTCCAGCGCGCGCATGAACTTGCTCGAACGCTCGAGCGCGACCACCTGTCCGGTCGGACCGACAATCTCGGCCAGATCGACCGTGGCGTAGCCGGGTCCGGCGCCGACATCGAGCACCCGGCTGCCGGCGGTGATGCCAGCTCTCTCCCAGCACTCCAGGACCACCGGACGCCAGACGCGATGTTGCAGGCCGAGACGGGCCAGTTCTTCGTCGTGCGTGCCGAGGACGTAATCGCGTTCCGTCGCCATGCGGAGAGAAGCATTCCATCGCCGCGCTCTTTTCCCAGACGATTTTTGCGCGAATCCGATCGTCGCACTCGGTCTTCAGCGGCTGGAAAATATGTCGCTCGTCGCCAGAAGACCAATTTCATGCCAATGTCGGAGCACGCGTCGGCACGGTGTTTCGGGCCGCGCCCATTTTTCATATGATCAAATTCCTGGTTGGCATCGTTATCGGAATCTGCCTCGTCCTTCTGGCAGGTTATCTCTTTGTGGCCAAGGGCGGCATCAAGATGTCGACCGATGCCTCCCCCTTACCGCTTGAGCGTTCGCTCGCGCAAAAGGCCTTGGCGGCGTCGATCGGGAAGAGCGAGGACGACAAGTCCCCCTTGCCGGCGGACGAGACCAACCTGCTCGCGGGCGCGAAGATTTATCAGCAGAACTGCGCTGGTTGCCACGGGCATCTCGGCCAGGGCGCGTCCGGATTATCGAAGCGGGTCTATCCGCACATCCCGCCGCTCCTTCCGCCGGCTGATGGAGTGACGGACGATCCGGTCGGCGAAACCCACTGGGTGGTACAGAACGGCATTCGCTTCAGCGCGATGCCATCGTTTGGCGGTAAGCTGAGCGAGGACGAGCTCTGGCAGGTGAGTCTCTTCCTGCACGGCGCCGACAAGTTGCCCGCCTTCGGTGCAGGACGTCTTGCGCGCCCAGTAAGATCGGCTGCTGATTGGAGGGACGGGCGCAGTCCCGTTCCGTGTTTCCAGAAACTCGGACGACACAGCGGTCGTCCCTCCAGGTGGCCTTCGCCGTCGGATCGCGACCGCGTTTTTCTCGGGCGCTTTTCGTTCGCAATCGGGGGGTGCGATCCTAAAATTCAGGCTCGCATGAGCCGCGTTCGCCTTCTTTCCGACACTCTCGCCAGCCAGGTGGCGGCGGGGGAGGTGATCGAGCGCCCGGCTTCGGTCGTGAAGGAGCTGGTCGAGAACAGCATCGATGCCGAGGCGCGTGCGATCGAGGTCATGATCCGGCGCGGCGGGATTTCGCTCATCCGGGTGACAGATGACGGGATCGGGATGGATCGCGACGACGCGCTCCTTTGCCTGGAACGGCATGCCACGAGCAAAATCCGAACGGCGGCCGATCTCGCGACCGTCGGCACGCTCGGCTTTCGCGGCGAAGCGCTCCCCAGCATCGCGAGCGTGGCGCGTTTTCGCCTAACGACTCGGGAAAAGGAGGCGGTCGCGGGCACGGAAGTGCTCGTCTCCGGCGGCAAGATCGAGACGGTGCGGGACGGCGGCGAAGCCCCCGGGACGCAAATCGAGGTGCGCTCGCTTTTTTACAATTTGCCGGCGCGCCGGAAGTTTCTCCGCTCCGAAAACACGGAGACGCGCCAGATCGAGCACCAGCTCAACCTCCAGGCGATCGGGCATCCCGAGGTCGCCTTTTCCCTTGTGCGCGATGAGCGGCTCGTCTTTCAGCTGCCCGCGACCCGAACCTTGCGCGATCGGATTCGTGATCTGCTCGGGAGCGAATTGCTCGCGCGCCTGCTCGAAGTCGAGCCGGCGGCGCGCGGGAGAGTGCGGGTGAGCGGCTTCATTGGGCAGGCCGGGGTGAGCCGGGCGAGCCGGGCGCAGCAGTTTGTCTTCGTCAATGGCCGCGCGGTGGAAAGCCCGGTCATCGGCGGGGCGCTGAAGGAGGGATATCACACCGCGCTCATGAAGGGCCAATTCCCGGTCACGTTTCTTTTCGTCGCGCTCGACCCGGCGGAGGTGGATGTGAACGTGCATCCGGCGAAACGCGAGGTGCGTTTTCGCGATCCGGCGGGCGTGCGCGAGGCGGTGGTGGGGGCGATCCGGCGCACGCTGGAGAGCGATCGCGAGAGCTGGCAGGAACAATTTCGCGCGCCGACGGCACCCGAAGCTCCGTTCGTTAGGCCAAGACCGCCCCTTGCCCCGGCGGAAGATTCCCAGCCGAGCTTTTCGGTTCCGACCGCCCAACCGCCGGTAACCGACGGGCGCTTTGCGCCCGACGAAGAACGCCGGCCCGTCAGGCAGGATCAGTTTCGGATCCTCGGCATTCTGAACAAGCTCTACGTTTTGATGGAGAACGCCGAGGGCCTGGTGCTGGTCGATCAGCACGCCGCCCATGAGCGGATCCTCTTCGAGGAACTGCGCCGCCGGATGGAAGAGCAGGGTGTGCCTTCGCAGCGCCTCCTCCTCCCGCAGGTCATCGAGCTGGCCCCGCGCGATGCGGAGTGGGTCGAGTGCAATCTCGCGACCTTGCAGAAGATGGGCCTGGGAGTGGAGGGATTTGGCCGCCACACCTTCAAGCTCGAGAGCCTGCCGCCCTTCCTGAGCGGGGCGGAACCGGCCCGGCTCTTGCAGGACGTGATCGACAGTTTGAAATCGGCCAGCAACAACAGCTCGCCCCTCCGGCTTGGGGAGGAGATGATCGCCAAGACCGTCTGTCGCCATGCGGTGAAGGCGAACGATTTGCTCCGCCATCCGGAGGTGGAAAAATTGATCCGCGATCTGCTCGAGTGCGAGCTGCCCTATTGCTGCCCGCACGGCCGCCCGACCATGATTCAGATTTCGTTAGGCGAGCTGGAGAAGAAATTCGGACGGAAAGTCTAACGCCGGCGGCGGCGCGGCTTTGCTCCATTTTTTGGCAAAGTCTCAAGGCTCGTGACGAGCAACGTATCAATCAGCTCGAAGGAGTCATCCTCGCGCGCGACGATCAGGATGCGTCCGGTCGGCGATAGGTTTATGAAATCCGGGTGTGGCACATCAGCTGATTTGCCGTTGGCCATATGGATTCGAAATGGCCCGGAACGGCGTCGCATCTCGCAAGCGTTTGATTTGCTCGACGGTCATCGGCAGAATGATAAGGCTTGGCGCGGCGGGACGGAAGGCGAAATCTCGCTCTTGCGGTGGTGGGTTTGATCGCTTTGCCGGGCGACGATTTCCCCCGCGCTTCGCAGAGCGAAGCGTCTACCTCACTGAGTACCGGTGGGGGGCGGCGCCTCTTTCCAATGCCTGGCGATCAGCGCTTTGATCGCGGGGGTTTGCAGGCGGTAGTTTTCTTCCTCGCGGCTGGGTATCTCAGGGAACCATTTCCACCAATACATCCCCGCGATCGTCGGGCAGCGCCGCGGCAGATCGAGGGCCACGTCGATGCAGCGCTGCTGGATTTCGTCGGCGTTGGGACCGCCCATTTTGAAAGCCCAGGGCTCGGCCGCGGCCCGTGCACTCTCGTTGTAGCCGATCTCGACGAAGAGAAATTTCTTGTCGCCATGCGCCTTCGAAAAAGCGGTCAGCTCGTCGCACTTCTTTTGCCAGGCAGCGGCGATCTCGGCTTTGCTCGGATCCGGACTTTTCGTTAGGGGAAAGTAGGCCAGGACGCCGATGTAATCGAGCGCGTCCCAGAACGGCACCTCCTCAAAGCTGTCCCAGTTGCCGCCGTAGGTCAGCTTGCCGTGATAAACCTGGCGGATGGCGGCGATGATCTGGCGCCAGCGGCCATCGAACTTCTGCGCGTAGGTGAATTCGAGCCCGATGCAGAATGTCCCGGCGCCGTGCGCTTCGGCGAGCCGCGCCATCTGCACGATCCAGGTCTCGTAATCGCCGAAGAAGCGGTCCCATTCTTCATTCGAGGCAAAATTGATTTCGCCCCGCCAAAGGAACTTCGTCCCCCAATAGGCGATGTGCGGGATGAGCATGACCGACATCCCGCGTTCCCGCGCCCAATCGAGCGGGACGGTGATGTTGCGAAAACTGTCGTCGGTCCGAAAACGGACATGGCCGTCGTTCTGGATCTGGGCGTAGGGATGAATCGCGACGCTGTTCACGCCTAACGACTTGAGTTCGTCGAGCGTCCGCGCCATCTCGGGGGTGGCCCATTCCCAGCCCGAGGTCTGGCAGGAGACGGTCATGCCTTTGCAGAAGGATGGGGGCGGCTTCGCGCCAATGTTGTCCGCCGCGCAGACTCCCGGCAGAGAGAGCAAAACCAGCCCGAACCTAAGAACGTCGCGTAAAGAAGCCATCGCGGAGAAGATAGTAAACGAAGAGAGTATTGTAACGCAGATAGCGGCCGAGCAACCGTCCCGGCTCGGAAGCGACCCGGAAAAGCCAGGTCAGCCCCAACCGTTGCATCCAGGCCGGCGCATCCGGCTTCAGCCCGGCATTGACGTCGAAGGCAAAACCGACTGCGAAAAGCACGCCGCGCTCGATCGCGCTTTTGTGGCGATGAATCCAGTCCTGTTGTTTCGGTGTTCCGAGCCCGACCCAGATGAAATCGGGCGAGAGCCGGTTGATCTCGGCCACGATTTCACCCTCTTCGTCCGGCGAAAAATAACCGTGGCGCGCGCCCACGATCTCGAGCGGCGGGGTGCGCCCCAAAAATTTTTCCTGCAAAGCGGCCAGGCATTCGACCGAACCGCCTAACAAATAATGTTTCCAGGGCGCGGGGCTGTTTTCCAGACAACGCCGCATGAAGGTCGGGCCATAAACCCGGTCGCGCAGACCGGCCCGGCGCGCGTTCAGGCACCAGATGAGGGGCATCCCATCGGGCACGAAATAATCGAACCGGCTCGTGATCTCGCGGAAGTGCGCGTCCTGCCGGCGCAAGGTAACGATGTGGGTGTTGGTGAGGTCGATCGCGCAGGTCCGATCGCGCCGCGCGAGCGCGTGGGCCAGTCGGATCAATTCCTCGTAATCAGTTGCGAGCAGGGGCGTGCCGAGCAGATCGAAGGTTGGCAGCGAATCGGTCACGGCTGCCAACCGTATCTCCTCGGACGGGAATGGAAAGCCTACTGCGGCGCCAGGGTTCGGTTGTAGACGAGTTCCTCCGAGGGATCGCTCTCTTCGCCGTCGGTGTCGTAGGCCGTGACCGCGAAATAATGAATGCCCCGCGCCACCCGCGGAATCGTGAACGTGGGCTCCGGCGAGGGTTCGACATCGCCCAAAGCCACGTAGATATCGTTGACCCGTTCGTAAAAAATGTAACCCGCGAGATCGGGTTCATCGTTTGGTCCCAGGCGATTTTGACGCCCTTCCTTGATTTCGCGTCGACGCTCAGGGCGACCACCAGGAGTAGAAAAATGATGCCTAGTTTCTTCCTGCCTGCGTTCCATTTTTTTACCGGCGGCTGCTGTCGTGGGCGTGACATCAGGATTACAATCCGGGGGTGCGTCGCGCCTAACGTGTGGCGGACACTTCGCTTGCGCAACGCGGCGCTCGATTGTTGAATCCAACTGCGCCCGACCGCGCATCTCACTCACAATCTCATGAAATACATCCTGACTCTGCTTCTGACCGCTTTCCTCGCGGCCGGCTCTGCGCTGGCCCAGTCTTCAGCCCCAGCCGCCGCGGCTTCGCCCGCCGCCAAGGCCGAAGCCACGAAAGCGGATTCCGCCATTCCATCGCAGATCCCGCTCCGCGATTTCTTCCGCAATCCGGCCAGCCGCGGTTACGATCTTTCGCCGGATGGTGAGCAGTTGTCGTTTCTCCAGCCGTGGGAATCGCGCATGAACATCTGGATTCGCCCGACCGCCGGCGGCGAAGCGAAGCGGGTCACGAGCGAGAAGGCTCGCGACATCCGGAGCTACGCCTGGAAGAGCAACAAGTTCCTCGTCTACGCGATGGACGACAAAGGCGACGAAAATTTCCACATCAAACGCGTCGACCTGAAGAGCGGCGAGGTGAAGGACCTGACGCCCTTCCCGAAAGTGCGGAGCGACATCATCGACGACCTGGCCGACGTCTCCGAGACCGACATGCTGATCACGCTGAACAAGCGCAACCCGGAAGTGTTCGACGCCTTCCGGCTCAACGTCGCGACCGGCGAGATGAAGATGGTGGCGCAGAATCCCGGCAAGGTCGCCCAGTGGGTCACGGATCACGCCGGTGTGATTCGAGCCGCGGTCGAGACCGACGGCGTGAACGCCAAGCTCCTCACCCGGCCGGACGAAAAGAGCGAGTTCAAGACCGTCCTTACGACCAATTTTCGCGAGACGCTCAACCCGCAATTTTACACCTTCGACAACAAGAACCTCTACGCCGTTTCCAACATCGGCCGGGACAAACAGGCGGTCGTGACGATCGATCCGACCAACGGCAAGGAACTGGAAAAGATTTACGAAAATCCGGAGGTCGACGTCTCGGCGCTCGCTTATTCGAAGGCGCGCAAAGTGGTGACCTTCGCCGCTTTCGATACCTGGAAGACGGAGCGGAAGTTTTTCGATAAGCAGACCGAGGAGATGTACAAAACGCTCGGCGAAAAACTGCCCGGCTACGAAGTCGAGGTGGTGGCGAACGACAAGGCGGAAGACAAGTTCATCGTCATGGCGAGCAACGATCGCTCGCCCGGGACGCGCAACCTTTACGATGCCAAGACGGGCAAACTGACGCAGTTGGCCGAAGTCGCTCCGTGGCTCCCGGAGAAGCAGCTCGCCTACATGAAGCCGATCGAATACAAGAGCCGGGACGGCCTAACGATCCACGGTTACCTCACCCTGCCTCTCGGTCGGGAGGCGAAGAATCTGCCGGTCGTGATCAACCCGCACGGCGGGCCATGGTATCGCGACACCTGGGGTTTCAATCCCGAGGTGCAATTCCTGGCCAACCGCGGCTACGCCGTCCTGCAGATGAACTTCCGCGGCTCGACCGGCTACGGTCGAAAATTCTGGGAAGCCTCCTTCAAGCAGTGGGGCCAGAAGATGCAGGACGACATCACCGACGGCGTGCAATGGCTGATCAAGCAGGGCATCGCCGATCCGAAACGGGTCGCGATTTACGGCGGGAGCTACGGCGGCTATGCCACCCTCGCCGGGCGTCACTTTCACGCCGGATCTCTACGCGGCGGCGGTCGATTACGTGGGCGTGGCCAACATGTTTACCTTCATGAAAACGATCCCGCCCTATTGGAAGCCGTTCCTCGACATGTTCCATGAGATGGTGGGCGATCCGGAGAAGGACAAGGCGATGATGGAAGCCGTTTCGCCGGTGATGCACGCCGACAAAATCAAAACGCCGCTCTTCGTCGCGCAGGGCGCGCATGATCCGCGGGTGAACAAGGATGAATCCGATCAGATGGTCGCGGCCCTGAAGAAGCGGGGAGTCGAAGTCGAATACATGGTGAAAGACAACGAAGGCCACGGCTTCCACAACGAGGAAAACCGCTTCGATTTCTATGGCGCGATGGAGAAGTTCCTCGCCAAATATCTGAAGCCGGCCGCGTAACACAGGGTTCCAGTCCGCCACCGGACGGACTCGCTGGGGCGAGCCTGTTGGGTCGTGCGGGCGTTTCGCCCGCACGATCGGAACGAGCAGGCGAGACGCCCGCTCGACGCGACAGCCGAGACGGCTGTGTTACGCCCTTGTAGGCGCTTCGCGATGCGAAGCGCGAGAGTGATTCCCATTCTTTCTGGCGAAGCACTCACTCGCGCCGCTCGCGACGGCATTCCAATGGCGCGTTCACACCTGGCAGGCGCAACCGCCTTTGCTTCATTGCCTGGTATGAAAATCTGAGGTCAGAAATCGAGGTCACAGAAACTTGCTTTGGCACTTTACTCTGAGCGCAAATTTTGCAGCCTGAGGCATTGAGGAGCCTCAATAAAAGTCAACAGCACCGCAACTGACGAAGGCCTGGTCCGGGGGATCGGCACTTGGGCCTTGGGCGCCAATATCATGAACTTGGTCATTGGCGCCGGCATCTTTGTCCTGCCAGGCGTGGTGGCCGCGCAACTGGGGCCCGCAGCGCTCATCGCCTACGTAGCGTGCGCGATGATCGTCGGGCTGATCTTTCTGTGTTACGCCGAAGCAGGCAGTCGGGTTTCGCGCAGCGGCGGCAGTTATGCCTACCGCCCTCAATGCCAGCGGTGGGATCAAAAATCCGGCCAAAGCCATTCCGCGAGGCCTGCTCCTGGGTATCATCGGTATTTTGCTGCTGTATGTCACCTTGCAGCTGGTAGCGCAAGGCACCCTGGGTCCGGCACTGGCCAGCAATACCGTGGCGCCGCTGACTGCAGTCGCCACGGCCGTCTTCGGCGGTTGGGGCGGCCAACTGCTGCTATTTGGCATGATCATTTCGATTTTCGGATGCCTCAGCGGCGATGTGCTCAACACACCGCGGGTGATTTTCGCAGCTGCGCGCGATGGGCTGCTTCCGGCATCCTGGCCAGGGTTCACCCCAAACATCACACGCCACGTATCGCCATCCTGTTTTACGCGGCTGCAGGCTGCGCCTTCGCACTGACCGGCACATTCAAGCAGCTCGCCGTGGTTGCATCCGGCTCCATCCTGCTGGTCTACCTGGGTGTCAGCCTGGCCGTGATCGCTGTGCGGCGGCGAGGTGGGCCACCTTCAGGGGAGCAATTCCGCATCCCCGGCGGGCCAATCGTGCCGATTTGCAGTTCCGCGGTCGTGGTCTGGCTGCTCTTACAAATGACGGCCCGCGAAGCGATTGGGGTTGGGGCCTTACTGGCAGTGACGGTTTTGATTTTCTTCGTGCGCAAGGCACTCCGGAAATCGGCCAGTTCGCCGACCTGATTCCGCCAGATTGGTACCGGAGAAAAGAAAATCTGTCGCGGTGCCGTAACGGGTGCGAAGCAACGGCCGGGCTTTCAAACACCGCGACCCTCATGCGAGACGCGTTTTACGGCTCGATCGGCGGGAGTACGTTTTCGGTTTCGCCGGTGTCGATCCCGTGCCGCAGCCGGCTGTGGCGCACGCTGTAGAAAAAGTAAATCGCCAATCCAATCGCCAGCCAGATGAAGAACCGGATCCAGGTCTCGATCGGCAGGCTGAACATGAGCGCGACGCAAAGAAACACTCCGAGAATCGGAAAGACCGGGACGAACGGCACCCGGAACGGGCGCGGCCGGGTTGGATCCTTTTTCCGCAGCACAATCACACCCGAACAAACCAGGGCGAAGGCAAAGAGCGTCCCGATGTTCGTCAGGTCGGCCAGCGAACCGATATCGGTAAACATGGCGACGCCGCCGACGACGATGCCGGTCCAGATGGTGGTGATGTGCGGGGTGCGAAAACGTGGATGAATCCTGGCAAAATACTGGGGGAGCAATCCGTCGCGGGCCATCGCCATGAAAATGCGCGGCTGTCCGAGCTGAAAGACGAGCAGAACAGACGTTAGGCCGGCGAGCGCGCCCGCGCTGATAAGCGCCTGCGCCCATGGCCTGCCTCCAAAGGCGGTCGCGACCGCGGCCGAGTCGCCCACATAAACCGTGTATTTTTTCATCCCGGTAAGAATGAGCGACATGAGGACGTAGAGGATGGTGCAGATGATGAGACTGGCGATCATCCCGATCGGCAGATCGCGCTTTGGGTTTTTCGTTTCCTCCGCCGTGGTCGAGACGGCGTCGAACCCGATGAAGGCAAAAAAGACGATCGCCGCCCCGCCCATGACCCCGCCAAAACCGCTCGGCATAAAGGGATGCCAGTTGGTCGGGTTAACCATGAAAGAGCCAAACGCGATCACGAAAACGACGACCGCGAGTTTGATGATGACGATGGTCGTGTTCGCGGTCGCGCTTTCGCGAATGCCGTAGACGAGGAGCACCGTCACGGCCATGACGATGAGCAAGGCCGGCAGGTTAAAGGCGATCGGGTAGCCCATGACCACAGGGAGCGCGGTCGAGGAATAATCGCTCAGTGCCGCGCCGCCCTTCGCGATAATGGTGGCGGCGGTGGTGTGATCGCTCACCAGCCAAAGCGGAAACTTGAGGTGCAACCCGAAGGGCAAGTTGCCGAGCAACTGAACAAAATACCCCGACCACCCCACGGCCACGGCCATGTTGCCGACGGCGTATTCCAGAATCAAATCCCAGCCGATGATCCAGGCGATGATCTCGCCTAACGTGGCGTAGGAATAAGTGTAAGCCGAACCCGAGACCGGGATCATCGAGGCCAGCTCGCTGTAACAGAGGGCCGCGAACCCGCAGGCCACCGCCGCGACCACGAACGAAATCGCCACCGCCGGCCCGGCCGCCGGCCGCCCGAAAGACGAGATCGGTGTGGTTGATCCAGGCGATGATGAAATTGAGCACCGGCGTTTTCACGATCGATTCCCCGACCCGGGCCGACTCGCCCGCCGCCGCCGTCCCGGCGAGCGCAAAAATTCCCGCGCCGATGATGGCGCCGATCCCGAGGCAGGTGAGATCGAAAGCAGTCAGCGAGCGCTTCATCTTGCGCTCGGGGGCCTCCGATTCGCGGATCAAGAGCTCAGGGCTTTTGGTCTGAAAGAGTTTGGATGCCACGACTGTTCTCCGGTTATCCCGCGTCAGCAGCGGAAAGTGCGCGCATCGTTGCACCCTTCCCGCGGGCCGGTCAATCCTTTGTTTGGGGTTGAAGGTGGAGAGGACTCGCGGATGAACCTGCCTCCTATTGGCGCGAATTTAGCTCATCGAAGTCTGTGCCCGACTTTTCTGCAATTACTGGAACCAACCTTTTTGCGAGTCTGTTCTTTAGCAGCGTTGGCACGGTCGGCTTCATCTACGGTAAGCGCATGAGCTTGTGGCGGCCGATGTTCATCGGCCTCGCTCTGGCGACTTATCCCTACTTCATCGAGAGCACCGTCATGCTCTGCGCCATCGGGCTTGCCGGCACGGCCCTGCTCTTTTTCTGGCGGGACTGAGGCTACCGCTTCGAGTTGGACTTGACCCGGACCGCTGAATAATCTGCGGCCGATGTCCGATGAAACGACGCCGCTCATTTTCGGCGATGCCGCCGTCGCGGAGCTCGGTCGCCAACCGGGAAGAAAATGGTTTGGTCGGAAACGAAAAGCCCGCCCGCCCCTGACCCATTGCGAGAATTGCGGCGCGGCTCTGACCGGCCCCTACTGCGCCCAATGCGGGCAGCCGGCGATCGATTATCATCGCTCCTTTGGGTCTTTGCTGGCGGATGCGGCCGATGCGTTTTTCAATTTCGACGCGCGCTTTTTTCAATCCTTCGGCCTGCTTCTTTTCAAGCCGTGGCGTCTGACGAATGAGTTCGTGGAGGGCAAGCGCGCCCGCCACGTTCATCCCCTGCGCGTCTATCTCATCGCGAGCGTAATTTTTTTCCTCGTCATCAATTTTCTCACGCGCGGGACCCATTTGCAGACCAACCAGAGCGCGAAGGCAACGAATCTCTCGCTCAGCCCCTCCTCGCCCACGCCCGTCCCGCTCGTCGCCCAGACGCCGTCCCCTGGCTTTTCGTTAGGCATGTCCCCTCTGCCCTCGGCCGGGGCCGCGCCTTCACCGCGAGAAAACGAGCTTTCTCTGCAGTTCGACGGGGAGGAGAGCCAGTCGGAGTTTGGACGCTGGCTGGAGAAGCGAGCCAGAGAAAAAGTCGGGCCGACGGGCGACCGGGGCGATCTCTTCCTTAAGGCTCTCATCCAAAACATCGCGCCGATGGTGCTCTGCTGCATCCCGCTCTTCGCGCTCGTTTTGAAAATCCTCTACGTCTTCAAACGGCGTTTCTACATCGAGCACCTCATTTTCGCGCTCCACACCCACGCCTTTGTTTTTCTCAGCACCGTGATCATCATCGGGATCGGATTTCTCCTCGCCTGGAAAGCGCCTGCTCCCTTTACCCCGATCGTTTGCACCTTCCTCGGTTTTGCGGTTGTGATTCAGTTGCTCATCGCGATCCGGCGTGTTTATCGGCAGAACTGGCTGGCCACGATTTTCAAGTTCGCTCTCGGCAGTCTGATCTACGCCGTTCTCTTGACCGTCGCGTTTGCCATCACCGCGATGGTCACCCTCGTTCTGCCGTAACACAGGCTTCCGGCGCTTCCAGCCTGCCCAACGGCGGGCAAGATGTTCGTTCGACGCGACAGGCTGGAAGCTGCTGAAAGCCTTTGTTACTTCGTCAGATTCGCCGCATTCAGATCGAGATTTTTTTGCTCGATCACTTTCGCGTCAGGGAAATTCTTCTTCAGCGGTTCGCTGAACTCAGCGGCCTTGCCGACGATGATGAGGCTGATCGGCTGCGCGAGATATTTTTTGGCGAAATCGGTTACCGCCTCGCTCGTCACGGCGTCGATCGACGGAATGTATTTGTCCAGCGTATCGAGCGGCAAATCGTAGGTCGCGAGGTTGGACATCTCGGAAACGAATCCCCGATTCGTCTCCAGGGTCCGTGCAAATCGCCCGGTCAGGACGGCCTGGCGCGATTTCAATTCTTCACCCTTTACCGGCTCGCTCACCAGACGCTTCAGCTCGGATTCCATCAGCCCGGCAACTTCCGCGGCCGATTCATTTTTGGTTTGGGCAAAGGCGGCGAACGGTCCTTTTTCGCGGCGCGGATCGAGCATGCTGCCGGCGCCGTAGCTGAGCCCGCGCTTGATCCGAATCTCGCGGTTGAGGCGCGAGACGAAGCCATTCCCGAGGGCGGCATTGGCCACGAGGGCGGAGTAATATTCGGGCGACGCGCGTTCGATCGCGGGCCGCGCCACCGTCACAGCGGCCTGGCCGGCTTCCGGCATGTCGATCACCACCTGGCGCGCTTTCCAATCCGAGGCCCCGGAGTGGATCGATTCGTCGGGCGCGGCGGCGTCATTTTTCCAGTCGCCGAAAAGCTTTTCCGCAAAAGCTTTTCCCTGCTCGAGAGTGATGTCGCCCGCGAGCACGAAGGCGGCGTTGCGGGGTTGGTAATATTTTTTGTAAAGCCCGGTGATCTGGTCGCGGCCGATCGCCTGCACGGTTTCGAGGGTGCCGCCGGCGGCGTGACCGTAGGCGCCGGAACCATAGACCACCCGCGAGGTGACGAATCGGGCGAGCGATCCCGGCTGTTGCATCGCCACCCGCAAGCCGTCGAGCCGCTGGTGTTTCAAGCGGTCGATCTCCTCCTGCTTAAAGGCAGGGTGCCGCACCACGTCGGCCAGAATTTGCAGAGCCCTGGCCGCCTTGTCCGACATGACAACGACGCTGGCGCCGGAAGCGTCCCAGCCGGCGCCGGAATCGATCGAGCCGCCTAACGATTCGATGGCGCTCGCAATCTCCGGCGCCGACATCGTCTCGGTGCCCTTGGTCAGGAGGTCGCCGGTCAGGCTGGCCGTGCCGGCGAAACCTTCCGGGTCAATCTCGGCGCCGCTCCGAATCACCACCTGGGCGGCGAGGAGAGGCAGCCCCGGCCGTTCAGCCACGATCAGGCGCAGGCCGTTTTCGAGCCGGGTTTCTTTCGGGGTGGCAAATTTCGTCTCATGCCGGGCGGAGGGAGGCGGCGGAGTGTCGACGCCGCCGATGGCCCGGGCCGATTGGACGGTCGTTAGGCAGAAGAGCGCCGCAAGAGCGGTCGCAATGACGAAATCCGAATGACGAAATCCGAAGGAATTCCGAATTCCGAAGTTCAAAACCGGTCGCCTGCGTTTCGTCATTTGTTCATTCGTCATTGATTCGGAATTCGTCATTCGGGTTTCGTCATTTTCTCGTTCGCTTTCATCGCTTCCGGCAAATACTCGACCACCACCTTCTTTTTCCCGGCGAGATAGCGGTTCATCACTTCCCTGATCTGGTCGGCCGTGACCGCCTGGAGTTTCGCCAGGTCAGTGTTGACGCGATTCGGATCGCCATACAAAACCGCGGCTTCGCCGAGCGCGCTGGCTTTGCCGTCGTTCGTCTCGCGCTCCATCAGTTTCCCGGTCAGAAAACGGTTCTTCGCTTTCTCCAGTTCCTCCGGGGTGACGCCCTCTTTCAAAAATTTGTCGACCTGCGCATTGAGGGCCTTTTGCGCGTCGACCGGTTTTTTCCCGCTGGCCAGAATCAGCCGGAAGGTGAGCAGGCCGAGATCCTGGTTCAGGTCGGCGTTGAAGCTGGCCTGCTGCGCGATCTGTTGCTCGTAAACCAGTGATTGATAAAGGCGCGAGGACTCGCCGCCGGAAAGAATTTCGTCCGCCAGATCCAGCACCGGCGTGTCATCGCTCCGGATGGAGGGAGCGAGATAAGTGATCGCGATCGCCGGGAGCGGCACCTTCGGGCTGTATTTCACGACTTCCTTGTCTTTCTTGCGCGGCGGTTCCCTGGCCGTCACCCGCGGGATTTTTGCCGCCGGTTTTTTGATCGCGCCGAAATATTTGGCCGCCCAATCGTGCAACTCGTTAGGCTGAAAATCGCCCACCACGATGAGGGTCGCGTTGTCCGGCCGGTAAAAAGTGGAGTGAAACGCTTTCACCTCCGGCAGCTTGGAGGCGTCGAGCTCGGCGATGTTGCCGATGCCTGGTCGCTTGTAGGGGTGGACGGCGTAGGAATTCTTGATCGTGTCGAGGAAGAATTCCCCGTAGGGATTGGCCAGGATGCGCTGGCGATATTCCTCCTTCACCACGTCGCGTTCCGATTTGAAATTGGCCTCGTTGAGGGCGAGGGCCGACATCCGTTCCGCTTCCGCCCAGAGGATCGGGTTGAGATAATTCGAGGGCACGACCTCGTGGTAAACCGTCATGTCCTCGGCGGTGTAGGCGTTGTTTTCGCCGCCGATGTTTTCGGTCAGATCGTCGAAGGTGTCGGGCGTGAGATGCGCGTTGCCCTTAAACATCATGTGCTCGAAAAGGTGGGCGAACCCGCTCCGCCCCTGCGGGTCATCCTTCGAGCCGACGTGATACCAGACCTGGACCGCGACCGTCGGGCTGGAATGATCTTCGACCGAGTAGATCTCGAGCCCATTAGGGAGGGTCTCGTGCTGAAAATTGAGCGGCGGGACCGAGACAGGCGGTTTGGTTGGTTCGGGTGAAGCGGCTTTGCCTAACGAAAAGGGAAGGGCAAGAGCCGCGAGGAGAGCGAGCGGAATTTTCACCATGGGTTCGACACCCTACACCACGATCCGTTGAGACAAGTTGCCGATTGCCGCGCCGAGAAAGCCGAGCCAGGACCGAACGGCGCGGTGGCGGGCGGGGAGTGGGCCTGAAAGGATTTGAACCTTTGACCCTGCGCTTATCAAGCGCATGCTCTAACCAACTGAGCTACAGGCCCGGTGCGGGAGGAAGGGAACAGTTAGTGGTGAAAGGGGATTGGTCAAGGCTCGGGCGGATTTTGTGAGGGGTTGTCGAGGAGCCGATCGATGCGGGCGCGAAGTTTGTCAAAATGCGATCCGCTCCAATAGAGGCGGCCGCAGTCCCGGCAGCGGCGGAAGGTTTCGTAGTAAATTTTCGTGAGCGGTTCCAGTTGCTCGACGATCTCGGCTTTCGAGATGGGAGCGAGGAGTCCGTTGCAACGCAGGCAGCGGGTAAACGGAGCGATCTGGTTCCGCAGGTTAAAGCGCACGAGGACCTCCCGCGTTTGCTCCTCAGGATTTTGCGAGCGCAGATAATAGCCGTGGCGGACGGCCGCGTGCATAAGCAGAAGACGATCGCGGGTGAGGAGGGCACGTTTCTCCGCCGCGGAGCGCGCGACCAGTTCGGGATCGGACGCCTCGGGCGAGCAGACGACGTCCATGCCTAACAATCGCAGATCGCGCGTCAGTTTGCCGAGATGTCCATCGGCGACGAAGCGCTGGATGTGGCGAAGTTGCAGGCGCGCGGCCGGGAAAAGGTCGGGCGGAGCGGGAACCGGGTAGACCTCGATCGCGGCGTCCTGGCGCAGAAGATGGAAGAAGTCGACCGCCTTGCCATCCACGACGATGAGATCGATCTCGGGATGCGGGACGCCGCAGGCTTCGATCGCGTCCTTGACCGAAGTTTTCTCCCGCAGTTGCCTGACGACAAGGCGCGCCCCGCGTTTTGGCCTGACGAAAAACGGCAGGTCGCCGTGGAAATTCAGGTGGAGGGTGAAAGAATCTGCGACCGCGTTCACGATTTCAGGGTAGCGCACGCATTCTGCGTGCTGGCGACGGTGTTTCACCGTCGCGAACTTTCTCGAGAGGCCACATCAGTAGGCGATTCCGGGCTCAGGAAAAGTTCGTCGCGGTGGAACACCGCGACCAGGTCCGCCGCGGCGACCGCCACCCAAGGCAGCAGCTATTGCGCGCAGGGATTATAGGATCACCACCGGCTCGACTGCTCATCTCGCCTTCTCCCGGCGCAGGAGAGCGAGATGGATCGCCCGGCAAATGAGGATGCCGAGAAACGCGCCGGTGTAATCGACCAGCACGTCGTAGAACGATCCGGTGCGCGAGGGGACGAACCGCTGGTGAAATTCGTCGGCGGCGGCAAAGATCATGGCCGGGACAAAGGCGATCGCGGCGCGTGGCCAAAAGCGAGCGATCAAACCACCGAGCGCGCGGAACAATAACCCGGTCAGGATCGCGTATTCGGTCACGTGTGCCGCCTTGCGCAAGGCGAGATGAATCTCTGCGATGGTGATGGGTCTGATATCCGGAACGAGCCAGCGGAGGAATGGCGCCAGAAAACGCGAGGTGTGCTCGGACGACATGAGATCGGTCGACCCGATAAACATCAGCGTCATCCAGAGGACAACGGGCAGCCAGGCTTTGAGCAATTCGCGAAAACTCAAGCGCCCAGCTTAATCGGCGAAGGTTGTCTGACAAACCGGCGCGCCCGGGTTAATCTCGCCGCCGTAAATGAGCCCGCCATTTCCGTCACCGCTGCTTTTCGAGCCGATTTTCCAGGAGCGGGCCTGGGGCGGCCGACGACTCGAGAGCGCTTTTGGCCGCCAGCTTCCGCCGGGGAAGCGAATTGGCGAATCCTGGGAGATCGTCGACCGACCCGAAGCGCAGAGCGTCGTCAGGCAAGGGCCCTGGCAGGGGCGTGCCCTGCACGAATTGTGGACCGATCATCGACTCGAGATTTTTGGCGAAGGAGCGCCGGATTTTGCCCGCTTTCCCGTTTTAGCCAAGCTGCTCGATGCCGAGGAAAAGCTTTCCCTCCAGGTGCATCCCGCGAGCGGGAGCGAGGCGAAAAACGAGGTGTGGTTCTTCGCCGCGACCGATCGGGGCGCGGAGATCTACGCTGGTTTGCGACGCGGGGTGACGCGGAGCCAGTTCGAGCAGGCCGTCCGGGAAGGCGAGGCGGCGCAACTGGTCCACCGCATCGGCGTCGAACCCGGCGATGCTTTTTTTGTTCCGAGCGGCCGGCTCCACGCCATCGGAGCGGGGAACCTCCTGATCGAGATCCAGCAAAACAGCGACACCACTTTTCGCCTCTTCGATTGGAACCGGCGCTCGCCCAACGGAGCGCCCCGCGCCTTGCAGATCGAGCGGGCCCTGCAATCGATCGATTTCGACGACTTCGAACCGGAATTGATTTCTCCAGCCGGAGAGACGCTCGTCGAGTGTCCGCATTTCGTGGTCGAGAAGTGGAATTTGGAAAGTCCGCGACGGTCCTCGGAGCGTCCGAGCTTTGCGCTCTTCGTCTGTCTCAGCGGCGCAGTGGAAACGGGCGGGCTTCGTCTCGGACCGGGCGAGTTTTTTCTCGTCCCGGCGGTGGCGGCCGGGAGCGAGCTGCAGCCGGCCGCGACCGGAACGAGCCTGCTCCGCATCACTCTGCCTGTTCGTTAGGCAAACGAGTTGGCCTGGCGCTCTCCCAACTTGTCATCCCGATCCGCCGTAGGACGGAGAGGGACCCCGCGATTTTCAGGCTGTGCCTTGGGCTGGCGCCGAGCGCTGCCTGGTACTTGTGAGGTCCCTCGCCGCGCTGCGCCCGCTCGGGATGACAAAACGCGGGGCGCGTGCGGCCCACCCGCTAGATTCGCAACCCCGGCAAATGATTCGTCGGTTGCGGGCCGAGCGGCTGCACGCCGTCAATCTTCCAGCCGTCCCGTTCCGCCGTGAAACTGTAGAGATAGGCGCGGGTGGCGCCGTTCGGCGCGGTCAGAAAAACCTGCACGAGCGCACCGGCGCCGGCCACCTGGACGGCCCCAAATTCCACATGCTCGGCGTCCGTCAGCGAGGAGAAATCGCGCCGGATCATGAGCTCGAATTGGGAGCGGGAAAACTTTTCCTGCACCCCGGCCGCAGCGTGCCGATAGGCGCTCTCGAAATCGGCTCTGCGGAAAGCCGAGAGCTGTCCGTTCACGATTGAATAAAGATCGCGCGCGTTGGGAGCCGGAGTTCGCTCCCGCGCCTGGTGGGTGATGACAATGGCCGCCGCGCAGAGCGCGAAGAAAAAAAGGAGGAGCGAGACCTTGGCGAGCCGGTTCATGAATCAGGCGGCGCGGGCCGGATCGATCCGGCGCAGATATTGATAGGTGTAAAGGCCGGTATTGTGTCCGTCTCCCCACTCCGGCTGGAGGGCGTAGCCGCCGACCAGCTTCCAGCCTCGGAGCTCGAAGCTTCGATCGGAATAGCTGACGTTTGGCCTAACGACGTCGCCCATCACGTCCGGCTCCCCGCCGCAGGCGGCGCAGGGACAGGCGGTGCGCAAGAAACGGAGCGGGAGAAAGGTCTCGCTTTCGTCGTTCCACTGGATGGCGAGTTCGCTTCCGATCTGCTCGATGGATTTGGGCTCCAGTCGCATGGCCGAAAAACCTAGCAAGTTCACGGCCGCGGGGCAATCCGCGTCTCATGTTTGCAATCGGCCGGTGCGCTCAGACTTTGGCAATGCAATGACGCACAAAATTCTTGGGAACTCGGATTTGGAGATCACGCCCATCGGGCTCGGAGCCTGGGCGATCGGGGGCGGGGACTGGCAATTTGGCTGGGGCAAACAGGAGGACGCCGACTCGATCGCGGCCATCCATCGCGCGCTCGAGTTGGGGATCAACTGGATCGATACCGCCGCCATTTATGGGCTTGGGCATTCCGAGGAAGTGGTGGCGCGGGCGCTGGCCGATTGGAAAGGCGAGCGGCCGCACGTGTTCACGAAGTGCGGGATGATCTGGGACGACCAGCGCAAGGTCGATTATTCGTTGCGGGCCGACTCGGTGCGGCGCGAGTGCGAAGCCAGCCTGCGTCGGCTCCAGACCGAGGTGATCGATCTCTACCAGATCCATTGGACGGCCGACGACCCTGACGAAACGCTGGAAGGCTGGCGCACTTTGGCGGAGTTGAAAGCGGAGGGAAAAGTGCGCTGGATTGGCGTCTCAAACGCGAGCGTGGAGGAAATGGAAAAGATGGAGGAGATCGCGCCGATTACTTCGCTCCAGCCCAATTACTCGCTCATGCGACGCGAGGTTGAGACCTCGCAACTGCCGTGGTGCCAGCGCCACGGCGTGGGCACGATCGTTTACTCGCCGATGGGTTCCGGGATGCTGACCGGCGCGATGACGCGCGAACGTCTGGCGGCGTTGCCGGAAAATGATTGGCGCCGTCACGACGACCGTTTCAAGGAACCGAAGCTGAGCGAAAACCTGGCGATTGTGGAGCGGCTGCGCGCGGTCGGTGCGCAAGACGGGCGCACTCCGGGCGAAGTCGCGATCGCCTGGACGTTGCACAACCCGGCCGTGACCGGCGCGATCGTTGGCGCGCGTAACGCCGGCCAGGTCGACGGCTTCATCGGCGCGCTGGAATTTCGCCTGACGATCGAGGAAGTGGCGGAGGTCGAGGGGCGCTAAAAACGCGACCGAAAACCGGAAACGGAATTCTTCGTTCCGCCACTTGTCGGCGGGCCCAACTTCGTTACCTTGGGGCTCTCCGCGCGCCGGGCAGTTCGCCCCGCGGACCCTCTTTTATGAATACTGGTAATATTGTCCAAGTGATCGGCCCCGTGGTGGACGTGGATTTCTCCGATGCCGGGAAACTCCCCGGCATCTACCACGCGCTCGAAATCGAGTACGAAGTGAACGGCAACCCCACCAAACTGACCCTCGAAGTGCAACAGCATCTCGGCGAAAGCTGGGTCCGCTCGATCGCCATGTCCTCGACTGAAGGTCTGAAGCGCGGAATGAAAGTGAACGACACCGGCGGCCCGATCACCGTGCCGGTGGGCGAGGGGACCCTGGGACGAATCTTCAACGTCACGGGCGACCCGGTCGATAATCGCGGCCCGGTTGCCTTCACGAAGCGTTATCCGATTCATCGCAAGGCACCCGAGCTGACCGAGCAGGACGTGCAGGCGAATATTCTCGAGACCGGGATCAAGGTCATCGATCTCATTTGTCCTTTCACCAAGGGCGGCAAAGTCGGCGCGTTCGGCGGCGCGGGCGTCGGCAAGACGGTCGTCATTCTCGAGCTGATCAACAACATCGCGAAAAATCACGGCGGCTTCTCCGTCTTCGCAGGGGTGGGCGAGCGTTCGCGTGAGGGGAACGATCTCTACACCGAGATGAGCGAAGCCGGCGTCATCGACCAAAAGGACCTGAGCAAATCGAAGGTCGCGCTCGTTTACGGGCAGATGAACGAGCCTCCGGGCGCGCGTCTCCGCGTCGCGCTTTCGGCGCTCGCCATGACGGAATACTTCCGCGACGAACGCAACCAGGACGTGCTCCTTTTCATCGACAACATCTTTCGTTTCTCCCAGGCGGGCGCGGAAGTTTCGGCATTGCTGGGCCGAACCCCGAGCGCGGTCGGATACCAGCCGACGCTGGCGGCCGAAATGGGCGATCTCCAGGAACGCATCACCTCGACGAACAAAGGTTCGATTACGTCGGTGCAGGCGGTTTACGTCCCGGCGGACGATCTGACCGATCCGGCCCCGGCGAACACTTTCGCGCATCTGGATTCCACGATCGTGCTCGAACGCTCGATCGCTGAGCTGGGCATTTATCCGGCGGTCGATCCGCTGGCTTCGACCTCGAAGGCGCTCGCGCCCGACGTCGTCGGCGAGGAGCATTACAACGTCGCGCGCGGCGTGCAGAAGGTGCTCCAGCGCTACAAGGATTTGCAGGACATCATCGCGATTCTCGGCATGGATGAGTTGAGCCCGGAAGACAAGTTGACCGTCTTCCGCGCGCGCAAGATCCAGCGTTTCCTCAGCCAGCCGTTCCACGTCGCCGAAGTTTTCACCGGCACGGCCGGGCAATATGTCTCGATCGCCGAAACGGTCCGCGGCTTCAAAGAAATCCTCGATGGCAAACATGACGAAGTTGCCGAGCAGAATTTCTACATGAAGGGCGGCATCGACATGATCAAGGAATAGCGATGGCGCGCACCCTGCGACTCGAAATCGTGACTCCGGAGACGAAGGCCTACTCCGAGGACGTGGAAATGGTCGTGCTCCCTGGCATGGACGGTGAGCTGGGAGTCTATCCGCAGCACGTTCCGGTGCTGACCACGCTCAAACCGGGGGAGCTGCGTGTTTTCAAGAGCGGCCGGGAAACCTCGCTCGCGGTCGGCGAAGGGTTCGCCGAAATCACCGGCGATTCGATTTCCGTCCTGACCGACATGGCGCTCGAATGGACCGCGATCGACGAGAGCGCGGCCGAAGCGGCGGTCGCCCGCGCGCAGGCGGCGATGAAAGAAGATCTCGGCTCCGAGGAAGTCGCCGCCGTCCAGGCCTCGCTGCAAAAGGCGCTCGCGCAATTGCGCGTCAAGCGTCGCCACCGGCATTGATGATTCGTTAGGCCGAAGCAGAACCGGCCCCATGCCAACGCCAGACGCGCTCGGGATCATCGCCGGCAGCGGCGTTTATCCGCTCCTCCTGGCGGACGCCGCCCGCATCGCCGGGGTTAAAAGGATCGTCGTCGCCGCCTTCACGGACGAGACTTCGCCCGAGATCACGAATCGCGCCGACGAAATCGAATGGCTGCGCGTCGGCCAGCTCGGGAAGCTGCTCCATTTCTTCCGCGAGGCGAAGGTCAGGCACGCCATCATGGCCGGGCAGATCGCGCCGGGAAATCTTTTCAGCCTGCGGCCGGACTTCAAAGCAATGTTCCTCCTCGCCCGGCTCAAGGAACGGAATGCCGAATCGATTTTCAGCGCGATCGCCGATCAGTTGGGCGAGGTCGACGTCGAACTGCTCCCCGCCACCACCTTTCTCGATCATCTCCTCGCCCCTCCCGGTCCCATTGCGGGGCCGAAGCTGAAAGCGCGCGAGGAAGAGGACATCAACTTTGGCTTCGCGATCGCGAAACAACTGAGCGCGCTCGACGTCGGCCAGACCATCGTGGTAAAAAACGGGACCGTGCTCGCGGTCGAGGCCTTTGAAGGGACGAACGAAGCGATTCGGCGCGGCGGTTCGTTAGGCAAGAAAAACGCCATCGTGATCAAGCTGACGAAACCGAATCAGGATATGCGCTTCGACGTCCCGGTCATCGGGACGGAGACCCTGCGGGTCGCGACCGAAGCGAAAATTCGCGCCATCGCGGTCGAGGCCGGCCGCACCCTCCTCCTCGAAAAAGCCGCTCTGATCGATCTCGCCGAGCGCTCCAGGATTTCTCTCGTAGGTCGTTAGGCGTGGTCTCTTTGGCCGGCGCGCCTAACGAGGCGGACGGGACGGAAATTCGCGGGGGACTTGGCGCCGGGTTAACCGGGAGATAAAAAGCAAAAAGCAGAGCCCGCGGAACCTTTCCTGCTGTTTTGCTGCTGGTTAACCGGGTGTCTTGGGGGTGGCCCCAGACGGGAAGAAAAAAGTTCTTGCTATTAAACGCCAAATTCATTGTAATCGTCGGCGAACCTTACAAGCTGCATGAATGCTTTTCTCCAGATTACAATTCCTCCCGTCGTCCCTCGGAACGGCCACCGACCATCTCCCTGTTCGGGCAAGGACCGCTGGGGAACCCCTAATCTCTTAGCCGCGTCATCCCCTTCGCTCACCACATCAGCCCATCGACAGCTCGATGCTGTCGACGCGCCGCAGTGATACACAACCGGCCACGAGCCGGTCTTCCGAACAACTTCAATGAGATCGAATCGGTTATCCCCAATTAACGGGCGACTGACCAAGGGCGGCAGCATGTACGATAGAAATCCTGACGAAATGACGGAAGTGCCGTCGGTAAAATTGACAGATCAGACCGGCGTGACACGCGTCAATTCGGCGCTTCCAGGCTGCTCGAATTGGGGTCAGACGGCGACTGGTCGCAACCAATTTGTGGGAATTGCGGAGTCTCTTTCCCAAAAGCGAGGAAAAGGTGGGCAGGGTCAATCATCTGCCATTCCCGGCTGGAAACGTTCCCTCGACCTTGTTTTCATTCTTCTCACCCTGCCGATTTGGTTGCCCGTCATGCTCTTGATCAGGGCCACGATCAATATCGTCTCACCCGGCCCGGTCTTTTATCGGCAGGCCAGGGTTGGCCAGGGCGGGAAAGTCTTCATGATCTATAAATTCAGAAGCATGAAGGTGAATGCCGAGACGCGCTCTCACGAGGCCCACCTGGAAGAGCTGATGAAGGAAGAGCGTCCCATGACCAAGCTGGACGCGACTGGTGATCCGCGGCTGATCCCTTTCGGTCGCCTCCTCCGGGC
Organism: uncultured Verrucomicrobiae bacterium; assembly: GCA_963772915.1. Taxonomy (GTDB): domain Bacteria; phylum Verrucomicrobiota; class Verrucomicrobiia; order Chthoniobacterales; family UBA10450; genus Palsa-1392. The sequence goes on along the minus strand of CAVYZI010000003.1, from coordinate 1,100,117 downwards.
GTCGGGGCTGGATGAACTCCCGCAGATTTTTAACGTCCTGCGGGGCGAAATGAGCCTGGTCGGGCCCCGTCCCTGCACCATCCAGGAGTTCCACCGCTATGAGGTCTGGCAACAGGAACGTGTTCGCGTTCTTCCCGGCCTGACCGGCTTTTGGCAGGTCAATGGCAAAAACAAAACCACCTTCAACCAGATGATCGAAATGGATATCCATTATGCCAGGAATGCTTCATTCAACCTTGATCTGAGGATCATGTTCAAAACCCTCCCCGTCATGATTATCGAGGTTCTGGAATGCTGGAGGCGCCGCGCGGTGAGTCCAGCGAAACGGGAATTAGCTCCCTCCACGGTGACAAACATCTCGTGAAAAAGAACGGTAAACATTTGCAAGAGCTCACCCGGGTCGGCGTGGTTGGGTGTGGCTATTGGGGCCCTTTGCTGGTGCGCAACTTCCGCACCCTGCCGGAGTGCCAGCTCACCGCCATCTGCGACCCGCGGCAGGACCGGCTGGATCACCTCAGCATGCTCTATCCGGGGACTAAGGGCGTCCGCGATTACGAGGAGTTCCTCAAACGTCCGGATCTGGACGCCGTCGTCATCGCGACGCCGGTCAACTACCACCACAGGATGGCCAAAGCGAGCCTGCTGGCGGGCAAGCATACCTTCATTGAAAAACCGATGGCGGCTTCTTCAGCCGAGTGCGAGGAGCTGATCGAGCTGGCGGAGAGCAAAGGCCTCGTCCTGATGGTCGATCATACTTTTCTCTATTCCTCCGCGGTGGAAAAGATCATGCAGATCGTCAAGGCGGGGGACATCGGCGACATCCGCTACATCAACTCCCGCCGGCTCAATCTGGGCCTTTTTCAAAAGGACATCAACGTGGCCTGGGACCTCGCCCCGCACGATATCTCGATCATCCTCCATATTCTGGGCGAGCTGCCTTCCTCGGTGAACTGTCAGGGCAACGCCCATGTCACCCCAGAAATCGAGGATGTCACCAACATGTCGCTCTCCTTTGGCAAGAAGCGGTTCGCCACCATCCAGAGCAGTTGGCTCGAGCCGCGCAAAGTGCGCGAGATGACGATCGTGGGCACCCACCGAATGATTGTTTACGATGATCTAAAGGCCCGGGAAAAGATCCAGATCTTTGACGTGCGGGTGGAACGGCCGCCCCATTACGACACCTTCGCGGAATTCGAGTACTCCTACCATTACGGGGACAGCTACATTCCTCATGTCCAGCAGACGGAACCGCTGAAGACGGTTTGCGGGCATTTTCTGGAGTGCATCGCAAACGGAACCGAACCGATGAGCGGCGGGCGGGAAGGCTTGCAGTTGGTCAAGATTCTTGAAGCAGCGAATCTGTCGTTGAAATCAAACGGAGCGGCGATCCCGATCACCCCGTCGCCGCTGGCGATGTCGATTCCCTCGGCAGCGAGAGGACGCGGTGCGCTTCCGTCGCGACCCGTCAGGGCATGAGTGAGGTTGCTGCCGGTCAGCAGCTCATCGCATCCGATGTCAAACTCGGCCGAGGCGTCCGGATTTATGGGTTCGTCAATCTTTACGGCTGTGAGATCGGGGATGAAACCCGGATCGGCTCCTTCGTTGAGATTCAAAAGGGCGCCAAGGTGGGCGCGCGGTGTAAGATTTCGAGCCACACTTTCATCTGCGAAGGGGTCGAGATTGAGGCCGAGGTTTTCGTTGGCCACGGAGTCACATTCATCAACGATCATCGGCCCAGGGCGACCAATGCGAACGGAGAGCTGCAGGGCGACGCGGATTGGTCGTGTCAAAAGACCGTCGTGAAACGGGGAGCTTCCATCGGCTCCGGCAGCACATTGCTGGGCGGAATCACGATTGGCGAAAATGCCCTCGTCGGAGCGGGGAGCGTGGTGACCCGGGATGTGCCGGCGAACACAACCGTCGCGGGCAATCCGGCCAGGGAGCTCCAAAGCGCGGGTAGAATCGAGGCAAGTTGAACGTTCCATTTCTTGATCTGCAGGCGCAGCACGCGCCCCTTCGGTCGGAGCTCGCGCAAGTCATCTCCGAGGTGATCGAGTGCGGCGCTTTTGCCGGCGGCCCTTTTGTCGAGGCCTTTGAGAATGACTTTGCCCGCTTTTGTCAGTGCGAGCATGCCATCGGGGTCGGGAATGGCACCGACGCGCTCTGGCTGGCTTTGCTCGCCTGCGGGATCGGCCGGGACGACGAGGTCATCACCGTCCCCAACACTTTTATCGCCACGGCCGAGGCGATCAGTTTTTGCGGGGCCACACCGGTCTTCGTCGACGTTGACGAGCGCACCTACACGATGGACCCGGCCGCGCTCGAAAAAGCGGTCACGGCGAAGACGAAAGCAATCATCCCGGTCCATCTCTTTGGCCAGACGGCCGACCTGAACCCGATTCTTGATTTCGCGCGCGCCCACGGCTTGCGCGTGATCGAAGATGCCGCCCAGGCTCATGGGGCGGAGTACCGCGGTCAAAGGGCGGGATCGCTCGGCGACGCCGGCTGCTTTAGTTTTTATCCGGGGAAAAACCTCGGCGCCTTTGGCGAAGCGGGCGCAGTCGTGACAAACGATGCCCAATTGGCCGAGAAGATCAGGATCCTGCGCGACCACGGCCAGGTGCGCAAATACCATCACGCGGTGGTGGGTTGGAATTGCCGGATGGACGGAATCCAGGGCGCGGTCCTGAAAGTCAAACTTCGGCACCTCGCGGAGGGCAACCGGAAGCGCCGGGCACATGCCGCTTTCTACAGGAGTGCGCTCGGTGGACTCGACGAAGTTATCCTGCCGGTCGAAGCGGATTACGCGGAACACATTTACCACATCTACGCCATTCGGGTACAGGAGCGCGACCGGGTCCTGCAGGCCCTCCAGGCTCAGGGAATCGGCTGCGGCATTCACTACCCGGTCCCGATTCACCTCCAGGAGGCCTACCGGAGCCTGGGCTATCAACCGCAGGCCTTCCCCGTCTCCGAACGGACTTCGGCGGAATTCATCTCCCTGCCGATGTTTCCGGAACTGACGCAAACTCAATTGGCAAGGGTTGCAGAGGCGGTTGAAGGTACCGTTGCTGTTGCCGCCCTGTCGTAGGGGAGGCCGCCTTTCCGATGGCCATGCAAGCTGTCACATTGCCTGCGCACAATCTCTCGAAGGAGGAGATTTATCCGCGGCCTTTGAGCGCGGCGGATATTTCCGAGGGAGCAGGCAGAACCATGGACTCCGAACTCGAGGTTGCATCGATCGATCCGACGCAAGGACCGGAGTGGGATCGGCTCGTCTCTTCCCATCCGGGGGCGAATTTCTTTCATGGTTCGGCCTGGGCCAGGGTGCTCATCAATACCTACCGCCACCGGCCCTTCTATCTTCATCTGTCGAAGGAAGGAAAATCGTTCGCGCTCATTCCGCTCATGGAGGTGGCCAGTTCCTTCACCGGCCGACGGGGCGTTTGTCTTCCCTTCAGCGATTCCTGTCAGCCGCTCGTCTTTTCGGAGGCGAACGGAGAGGCGTTGCTCCCGCCGCTCCAAGCCCTGGCTCGCGAAAGAATGTGGCGTTACCTGGAGTTTCGCGGGGACTCCGGCCTGGCCACCTCGGACAATTCCCGGCCAACGTTTTATGGACACACCCTGGATTTGCGGGTGGGCACGGAAGCGCTCTTTTCTCAGTTGGACAGTTCCGTGCGTCGGGCCATCCGAAAAGGCGAGGCCAGCGATCTGACGGTGCACATCGAGCACTCAGCGGAGGCGCTGCAGTCGTTTTTTTCCCTCCATGCCCGGACGAGAAAACGGCATGGCGTGCCACCGCAGCCGGCTCTATTTTTTTCCCAGGTCCATGAGCAAATCATTCGGCCCGGTCTTGGCTTCGTCGTCCTCGCCCGGCGCGGTGGAACCGCCGTGGCGGCCGCCGTCTTTTTTGTCCAGGGCGCGAAGGCGATCTACAAATTTGGAGCGTCCGATGAAACGAAGCAAAGCCTGCGGGGGAACAACCTCGTGATGTGGGAGGCGATTCGTTTTCTGGCCGAGAGCGGTGTGCAGGAACTCGACTTCGGCCGCACCGCGCCCGAACACGAGGGTCTCCGCCGCTTCAAGCTGGGGTGGGGGACAACCGAAAAATCAATTTCTTACAGCCGCTTCGAGATAAAGAGCCAGACGTGGGTCCCCGTCACTCCCCGTTCTCCCGGAATTTCTGCCCGCTTTTTTCGCCGAATGCCCGTGACCGTTAATCAGGTGGCCGGTCGCCTGCTCTATCCACACCTCGATTAGGCCCTCAATATGCCAGAAATAACCAAACCGCAGCCGTCGACGCTCAGCGTGAGCAGTGTCCTGCGCGCCTTGTTCAAGCACAAACGCAAGATTTTGATTTTGACCTTGCTTGGCCTGCTTGGCGGCGTCGCTCGTCTTTTTCTTCTATCCGCCTTCCTACGTCTCGCAGGCGAAGCTCCTCGTCCGCTATGTCGTCGAGCGAAGTGGAATCGATCCCGGTATCGATACAGACTCGAGGCAGAAATGCACGGATGACCGATGGCGTCATTAATTCGGAAGCTGAAATCCTCAATAGCTGGGATTTGGCGACGCAAACGGCGGAGGCGATCGGGCCCAAAAAACTTCTTCCGCGCTCGGCCAACCCGACGGTCGGGGAGGCCGCCTACAAGATCGACAGAGGCCTGACGGTCGACCTGCACCGGGGGAGCAACATCCTCTTTGTTTCCTACAAGGATCGCGATCCGGAACTGGCACCGGTGGTTCTCAATGAACTCATCACCCGCTATTTCATCAAGCACCTCGAGGTGCACCGCTCCGCCGGCGCCTTTGATTTCGTGACCCAGCAGACCGATCAAGTGCGCGCCCAATTGAATCAGACCGAGGACGCTCTCCGGCCGCTTCGGGAAAAGGTCGGCATCATTTCCCTCGCTACCGGCACCGCCGCGCTCGACGCGGAACTGGCCAAAACCCAGGACGAGTTGCACGACGCGGAAGCGCAGCTCGCCGAGCAGAAAGCCCGCGTGTCGGAAATGGGCGTGGCCGACCCGAGCACGAAATCATCCGGCAAGGATAAGTCAGCCAACGCCGCCGCTTCGTCAGGCGGCAGCGGCCTCCGGCATCGCCTGCGCCAAAAGGGCAGCCAGGCAACGCCGACATCATGAAGTACCAAACGCTGCTTGGGCAATTGCAGCAGCTTCACCAGACTGAGGGAATCCTGCGCTCGAAATACACGGACGCGAACCAGATCGTCAAAACCAACCAGCGCCAGATCGCAGAGCTGGAAGCGAAGCGAAGCGACCTCGAAAAGACCTACCCCTCCCTGCCCGACACTGTCCGCGGTTTCGGGCACGGCGCCGGTGGGAGTCAGGGCTTGGATCCCTCTTCTGAAAAAGCGCGGCTCGCCGGCTTTGAAGCCCGGGTCGAGGCGCTCAAGCAACGGCTGAAAGACGTGCAGGAGAAGATCAGTCAGCTTTCCGAGCTGCGACCTCAGATTGCGGAGTTGGAGCGGAAAGAGCAGTTGGAAGAACAAAACTACAAGTATTTTCAAGCCACACTGGAGAAGGCGCGGGTCGATGAAGCCCTCGATCCTTCGAAAATGCCGAACATCAGCGCGGTCCAGAAAGCGTCTCCACCGATGCTCGATACCGCCTTGCGCAATAAATTGGCGGGAGGCCTCGCTCTCGGCGGTCTCGGGCTCGGGCTGGCGATCTCCCTCTTGCTCGAACTGGTCCTCAACCGGACGGTCAAAGCGCCGTCGGAATTGGAAAACCAACTGGGGATTCCGCTTCTTCTTTCCATTCCCTATCGGAACGGCGGCGGCGCCGGTCCCGCCTTGCCCGCACCCGCCGGCGAGAGCGACGCGCTGGCCCTGCCGCCATCGCCGAATGGGCTCCAGATTGCGCCCTGGGACGCCAACCATTTTGTTCGTCCCTACGCCGAAGCGATCAGGGATCGTCTCAATCTCTACTTCGAGCGCCATCAAATGACGCACAAACCGAAGTTGATCGGTGTCACCGGTCTGACCGCCGGCGCCGGCACCTCCACCCTGGCGGCCGGACTGGCTGCCGCGCTCTCCGAAGTGGGCGACGGCAAAGTTCTGCTCGTCGACGTCAAACTGGGCCCGAGCGACGTTCATCCCTTCTTCAAGGGGCGTCCGGCCATGTCATTGCCGGCCGTCCTTGAGGCAAATGGGACGGCGGAGTCGGCGGCCGACAACCTTTACCTGGCGACCGTCGGGTCGAGCACAGCCGGCCTGGCTCAACTGGGTTTGAAGAAATTTTTCGAGATGATGCCCAACCTCAAGGCGAGCGACTTCGACTACATCATCTTTGACATGCCACCTCTCACCCAGACGAGTCCGACTCTCGGCATGTCGGGTTTCATGGACAAGATGCTCATGGTCGTAGAGGCGGAAGGGACCGGCCGCGAGGTGGTCAAGCGGAGCTACCGGCATCTGGTTGTCGAGCGGAAAAACGTCTCCGTCATCTTCAACAAAGCCCGCTCCTACACTCCCCGCTGGCTCGACGGTGATGACTCTCACGGCGGCTAGGACTGACAGCGAGGCGAGGCGAGGCGAGGCGAGGAGTGTGAATGTTCGAAGGTTCGAAGGTGGGAAAGTCGTACGTTCCCACGTTCCCACGTTCGGACGTTTCCACGTTCCTGATCTGCCGCGATCGAAGCGAGGAGTGTGAATGTTCGAAGGTTTGAAGGTGAAAAAATCGCGCGATGAGCTTCGCTAAGCGATTTGAGGATCTTCGAATTTGGCAGGAGGCTCGGGAGCAGGTGAAGCGAGTCTATTCCTGTTTTCCCAAGGGCAGTATAGGCTACCGGGATTTTGCTTTTCGGGAACAATTGCAGCGGGCGGCGATATCCGTGATGAATAACATCGCAGAAGGATTTGAACGAAAGACGCCGCGCGATTTTGCACATTTCCTTGACCTTGCGAAAGGGTCCTGCGGCGAGGTTCGCAGCATGTTTTACCTGGCCGAAGATTTGAACTACCTCATCTCCGATCGCGCGGCGCTGCTGCGCGATGAGGCGGAAAAGCTTTCCTCGATGATCGCCGCTTTCACGAATCACCTCCGCTCCTGAATCCCACCTTCGCACCTTCGCACCTTCCCACCTTCCCCTTCCACTTTCCCACCTTCCCACTTTTCAGTGCTTCGCAATAGAATCTACTACGGCGTAAAGCCCTTCGTCCCGCAGCGGGTGCGGATGGCCGTGCGGCGCCAGCTGGCGATGCGGCGCAGACCCCACGTCTCGCACATCTGGCCGATCATGCCCGGCTCCGAGCGCCCGCCGCAGGGGTGGCAAGGGTGGCCGGAGGGCAAGAAATTCGCGGTCGTTCTCACCCACGATGTCGAGGGACAATCCGGTCTGGACAAGTGCCGGGCCCTCATGCAGCTCGAGATGGAATGCCGGCTTCCGTTCTTCGTTCAACTTCATCCCCGAAGGGAGCTATCGGGTTTCTTCCGCCTTGCGCCAGGAGCTGACTGGGAATGGCTTTGAAGTAGGAGTGCACGACCTGAAACACGACGGCCGGCTCTTCCGTTCGGAGTCCGAATTCCGTTCTCGCGGGATGCGCATCAACCAATACCTCCGGGATTGGAACGCAGTCGGATTCCGCTCCGGCTTCATGCTCCACAATCTCGATTGGTTGCACGATCTGGAAATCGAATACGACATGTCCACTTTCGATACCGACCCGTTCGAGCCACAGCCGGAAGGGCGCCACACCATCTTTCCCTTTTGGGTTCCGAGTCCGGAGCCGATTGACGATTCACCATCTGGCAATCACGAACGCAATTCTGCCACTTCGGCATTCGTCATTCGAAATTCGTCATTCCGCCGCCGGGTCCGGCGGTTACATCGAACTCCCCTACACCCTGCCTCAGGATTCAACTCTTTTCCTGCTCCTGGGCGAGACCACTTCCGACATCTGGAAGAACAAGATTGATTGGATAGCGAGCCATGGCGGGTTGGTTCTCCTTGATACCCATCCGGACTACATGAACTTCGGCGACGGCGCCCCGGCTAGTGGTCAGTATCCGGTTCGGCTTTATCGAGAACTGCTCGAATACCTTCAGACCAGGTACGCCAATCAATACTGGCATGCTTTGCCCGCTCGCACGGCCTCTCATGCCCGCACGGCCCTGGGCAAACCCGCCCCCTCGCCAACCGCCACGACCGCGAAGGGTGTCAGCAAGGTCAGACCCAAGATCTGGATCGACCTCGATAACACTCCACACATCCCGTTTTTTGAACCGATTGTTGATGAACTCAAGACCCGGGGGTTTCCCGTCTTCATCACGGCGCGCGATGCTTTTCAAGTTTGCGACCTGGCCGATCGAAAAGGCCTGAAATACCTTCGGGTCGGGCGCCACCACGGCAAGAACCCGTTCCTGAAGGCAGGTGGCCTTGTCTACCGCTCGTTGCAGCTTGCGCCTGCGGTGCTTCGTGAAAGGCCGGTGCTCGGCGTTTCGCACGGAGCGCGTTCCCAGCTCCTCCTCGCAACCTGGCTCCGGCTCCCAACCGTGCTCATCGAAGACTACGAGTACTGCAAGTTCCCCATCATGATGCGCCCTTCCTGGGTCATGGCTCCGACGGTGATTCAGGACGACATGCTGCCCTGTCGGAACGGAAACATCCGCAAATACAGCGGCATCAAGGAAGACGTCTACGTCTGGAAGCTTGCGCCCGATCGCCGGGTCCTGGACGACTTGGGAATCTTCAACGGCGACCTCGTTGTCACGGTCAGGCCGCCGGCGACCGAAGCCCACTATCACAATCCGGAGAGCGAGCGCCTGTTTGAAAGATTCATGGAGCGCGCTTCCCAGGCCACCGGCGTCAAGGTCGTCCTCCTGCCCAGGAACATCAGGCAGGCCCGGCACCTCGAGACCCAATGGCCGGCATGGTTCAAGGAAGGCGGCACCGTCATTCCCGAAACAGCGCTCGATGGGCTCAACCTTCTCTGGCACTCCGACCTCGTGGTCAGCGGTGGAGGGACGATGAATCGCGAAGCGGCCGCGCTCGGGGTCCCAGTCTACAGTATTTTCCGCGGGACAATTGGAGCCGTCGATCGCCATCTCAGTGCCGAAGGCCGGCTGGTTCTGATCGAGTCGCTGGCTGATGTCGAAAACAAGATCAAGCTGGTCAAGCGCACCCGCGGGACGATCGCCGACGTCACCTCGCGCAAGACACTGACCGAGATCGTCGATAGCATCGCGGATCTCGCCGAGTCCTGTGCTCGGTCCCGTAAGTCCCGGAACCACTCATGAGCCGCGTCATCAAACTGCTCGTCGTGGCCGGTGCCCGGCCGAACTTCATGAAGATCGCGCCGTTGCTCCGGGCCTTCGCCGCCCACAACGCCAGGCGAACCGAACAAGACCCGAAGCTCGACTGGCAGCTCATGCATACCGGACAGCACTACGACGCGCGCATGTCCGACATCTTTTTCGCCGAGTTGGGCATCCAGGCACCAGACATCAACCTGGGAGTAGGATCGGGCTCACACGCGGCCCAAACCGCTGCGATCATGGCCGCCTTTGAGCCGGTGGTCCTTCAAGCTTTTGCCTCTCAACCCTCAACCCTCAACTCTCAGCCGGAGTGCCTCAAACTTCTGGCTCTCAACCTCAACTCTCAACTCTCAACCGGCTTCTCAACCGGCAGTGTCTCAAGCTTCTGGCTCTCAACCCTCAACTCTCAACTCTCAACCGGCAGTGTCTCAAGCTTCTGGCTCTCAACTCAACTCCAACTCTACGCTCCAACTTCTGGCTCTCAACCCTCAACCTCACTCTTAACCGCCCGACTGGGTAATCGTGGTCGGCGACGTGAATTCGACCATGGCCTGCACTCTCGTCGCCTCGAAGATGGGCATCCGGGTCGCGCACGTCGAGGCCGGCCTGCGCAGCTTCGATCGCACCATGCCGGAGGAGATAAACAGGCTCGTGACCGACGCCCTGGCCGACCTTCTCTTCACCCCCTCCGAAGATGCGAACGAGAACCTCCGGCGCGAAGGAATCCCCGACTCCAAGATCCGGTTCGTCGGCAACATCATGATCGACTCGCTCCTTTATCACCTCAACGATTCCAACAACGGCGCGATCCTCGAAAAACTAGAGCTGAAGGATCGCGGATTTGTTTACGTGACCCTGCACCGTCCTTCCAACGTCGACCGGCGAGATTCGCTTGCGGCCATCGTCGACGAGCTTTCCAGAATCGGTTCAGAGTGGCCCGTCATCTTCCCGATTCATCCCCGCACCAGCGGGCGGATGGAAGAATTCGGCCTCTCCTTTGGAAAAGACGGCGGTGTCCGCCTCCTGGACCCGATCGGCTACCACGACTCGATCGCCCTGACCAAACATGCGAAATGCGTCCTGACCGACTCCGGCGGGTTACAGGAGGAGAGCACCTTCTTTCAGACTCCCTGCCTCACCTTGCGTCCGAACACAGAACGCCCGATCACCGTAACTCTCGGAAGCAACAGACTCACGCGGACCGAAACGCTGCGAGCCGATTTCGAGAACTCATTGAGCGCTCAGACAATCGGGCAGGCCAGGTGCCTCCGCTCTGGGACGGCCAGACCGCAGAGCGCATTGTCAATGCGCTTCTCGAATATCGTTGAAGTCTGGTTTTCCGGCTCATCGATCTAACGGTTCGGCACTTTAACACTTTAACACTTTAACACTCCAACGCTTTAACGTCCTTTCATGTCCATTCGGGTCACAGTTCTCACTTTCATCGTCCTGGGACTCTCCATCTACGCCTGGCGCAATTGGTTTCGTGCCTTATGTGGGGCGATTGTGCTCATGGCCTTTCTCGAACATCCCGATATGCCGCGCCACATCTTCGGCATTCGAAGGATTCAATCTTTGGAATCTGCTGCTGCTGCAATGTGGTCGGAGGCTGGCTTAGTTGGCGCAGCCCCGACGGGCGTGGCGCGCGATATGCCGCAAAACTTCGCTGGGCTTTCATCTCTTTACGTGTTCGTCATCGTCTGGGCCTTTTTGCGCATGTTTCGATCGATCCGACCCGCTTTTATGAGGGCAGTACGTCGGCAATCGTCGTGGAATATCTTGTTAACCCTCTCAAGTTTCTCATTCCCTGCTTTCTCTTCTATGATGGTTGCCGCACGCGGGAGAATGTCATCTGGGCGCTGGGGGCAATTCTCCTGCATGTATTTGCTTCTTGTCCTTGCAGGTCGTCCGCTACATGGGTCTTCACCTCGACTTTTCTGGCGAGGCATTAGCCGCAGGGCTGCCAAGGTGATCAACAACAGTGTTGGCTATAACCGAGTCGACATGTCGATGATGCTCGCCGGAGCAAGTTGGGCGGTGATCGCCTTCTCCGGCTATGCTTCAAAAACGGAAGTTTCGCTTGCTCCGTGGGGCGCCGCTGGTTTCATCCTGCTTGCCCAGGCCATGACCGGAGGGCGCACCGGCTATGTCACGTGGGGCGTGCTTGGGCTGGTCCTTTGCGTCATCAAGTGGCGCAAGTTGCTCCCGCTTATTCCGCTGGCTGTCGTCGTGATTGTCCTCGCTCCTGCCCGGAGTCAGGCAAAGAATGCTGGAAGGCTTTGGTGGCCGCGCAGGGCGACTTATGTCGAGCAGACAAACTCAATCCGAAATTACCTCGGGAAGAACGTAACATGTGGCCCTATGTGATCGAGAAAATCAAGGAGGCGCCGCTATTTGGCTACGGGCGCCTGGCCATGGTTCGAACCGGGCTTTCGGATGAGCTTACGGAGGAACTCCACGACAGCTTTCGACCATCCACACAATGCCTATCTCGAGATGCTGCTTCGATGATGGGATCGTTGGTTTTTTCTGCGTTCTGCCCGCTCTACTACATGATTCTGCGCAGGTCGATCTCTCTTTTTGTCAGATCGCGAAGACATCATTTTTGAAGTCGCCGGCGGTGTGGCGCTCTCTCTTCTCCTCGCGCTGTTTTTCGCGGGCATTGGGGCGCAGACGTTTATCCCCGGGAGGGTGTCATTGGGATGTGGGCGGCGATTGGGGTGGCGCTGCGCGTTTGGGTGGAGCGGGAACGGTTTCGCGCCTCGGGCGAAAATCGGTTGGGCTGCCTCGAATGAAGACAAGCCGGTCGTCGACGACGAGTTCGTTTTTGAGCGAGAGGAGGCGCTTCGATGACGAGCAAAACCACCGCAGTTGTGGATGGGAGGCGCCAGATTGCCAGCGGCGTCATCGTCAGCTGGGTTTCCCAGTTCATCCTGATTGCGGCCGGTTTCATTATCCCCCGCTGGATTGATCACGGCTTGGGGCGGGCGACTCTTGGAATTTGGGATCTGGCCTGGTCCCTCGTCAGCTATTTGACTCTTCTCGAGGCTGGGATTGGATCCTCTGTCAAGCGGCATGTCGCGCTTTATCTGGTCGAAGGAGATGTGAAAAGCGTTAATCGGGTGGTCAGCTCAGTCGCGATGGTTCAACGGGCGGTTGGGGTATTGGTTGTCGTTCTCACGATCGGATTGCCTTCAGTTTGCCACGATATCTGCACGGCCAGCCCCCCGCGCTCATGGCGGACGCGAAGTGGCTCGTCCTCATCCTCGGCACCAGCGTCGCCTTCTCGCTTTCCGGCGCCATCTACACTGGGGTGATGACTGGCTGTCATCGCTGGGCCACCCACCACACCGTCTACGCCTTCACGAATCTGATCAATGCCATCGGCATGTGCTGGGTTCTCAAGGCCGGATTTGGAATTGTCGCCCTCGCCGTTGTGCATTTGGCGGGCGAAGTATTTGGCCGCGTCGTCCGGGCTATAATCTCATATCGGGCATGTCCTGGCTTGAGTATCAGATCTCGAAACGCCAGCCTCGCGACGATCCGAGAAATGATGGGCTTCGGCGGCAGAATGTTCATGGGCCAGATGAGTGGGATCCTGATGATCCAGACCGTCAGCGTCATGATCGCCGGCCATTTCGGCCCGGCTGTCCTGGCGCTCTTTGCCCGCCCTCGCTCGCTCATCCGTCAGGCCTCCGTTTTCCCCAGAAATACGCTTTCATGCTGGCTCCCGCTGCGGCCGCTTTTTCGAGTGGCCGCGATGGCCACGAGCTTCAGCGCTTCGTTAAGGAATCCACCCGCTACGGAATCTATCTCTCTCTTCCCGTGATGATCTTTCTCGCCGTTGACGGTGGGCCGCTCCTCCAGCTTTGGATGGGCAGTCATTATGCGGATGCGTCTCTCATTCTCCTTTTGACCCTGGGTTTCACCGCTGAGCTGGTTTACCAGCCCCTGAACAATCTCCTCCTCGGCTTGAACCTGCACGGCAGGCCGGGTTTTTTCTCCATCATTGCCGCCCTCTTCGCGATCGGCCTCACTTACGGTGGTATCCGCTCCGGGGGGGGACTGAATGCCGTTGCCCTCGCCATTGGTGTTCCGTGGTCAATCGTTCATGGCATTTATTTGCCAGTTTACGCGTGTCGCCGTGTCAAAATTCCGATCTTGGAATTTTTTAGAGAAGTTTGGACGGGACCCTCTGCTCTGTGCGGTTCCGTTTGCGGTTTGCCTGTTTGCGGCAAAGTGGGCATTTCCGACCAAGCCGCTCCTGGCGCTGACGGTCGGCGGCCTGCTCGCGGGCATGGCGCTGGCAACGTGCTATTGGATTTGGGTGCTGCCTCCCGCCTGGAAACAGAAAGTCTGGAAAACGCTCGGCTTGGGCCGCTTTGCGAAGACGAGTTTTGCGGAGCCGGCAAAAGCCGTCCATTCCACCCCTGTATCAACGAGCCTGATTGCAGAGCAGGCGGGAGTAGGAGAAAAAGGGTAGATGGCGTCGAAACAGGTTCTCGTCACCGGCGCGGCTGGGTTCATTGGCAGCCATCTGCTGGAGCTGCTGGTTCGTGAAGGCTTTCGAGTCCGTGCCTTTGTCCACTACAACTCCTCGCGGCATTGGCCGAATTTCGATCAGATCCCCGCGGAAATACTGCGGGAAATCGAAATCGTAGCCGGCGACGTGGCCGACGCCCGCTCAGTTTCGGAGGCAGTAGGCGGATGCGATTGGGTTTTTCATCTCGCGGCTCTGATCGGAATCCCGTACTCGTATTCGGCGCCGGCTTCCTATGTGCAAACGAATGTCATCGGGCACGCTCAATGTTCTCGACGCCTGCCGCGATCACTCGGTAGAGCGGCTCATTCATACCTCGACGAGCGAGACCTACGGGTCCGCTCAGTATGTTCCGATTGACGAGAAGCACCCGAGCGTCGGTCAGTCTCCCTATTCCGCGACCAAGATCGGCGCGGACAAGCTCGCCGAAAGCTATTGGCTGAGCTTCGGCACGCCGGTGACAACGGTGCGTCCCTTTAATACCTACGGGCCGCGGCAAAGCCAGCGAGCAGTGATCCCAACGATCATTACCCAAGCGCTGGCGGAGTCATCCGTTGAAGCTCGGCAATCTCGATCCCGTTCGCGATCTCACCTTTGTCACCGATACGGCGGCCGGCTTTATCGCCGCGGCCCGCTCGGAGAAGCTGCTGGGCGAGGTCGTAAATCTTGGGGTGGGCGAAGGCTACTCGGTTCGTGAACTCGTCGACAAGATCGGCCAATTGTTGGGATCGGAGCCTTGGAGGTGGAGTTGGAGGAGGACCGGGTGCGCCCGCCGGGAAGTGAAGTCGTGCGGTTGGTCAGCAACAATGAGAAGGCACTCTCCCTCATGGATTGGAAGCCGAAGGTAAATTTGGAAACCGGGCTGGCGGCGACGATCGAGCACATTCGTCAGAATCCCAATTCATACCGCAGCAGCGGCTATGTGGTCTAGCCTGGTGCCGGAATGAACAACAATCAGATCCGAGCCGTCATTCTGGCTGGCGGGAAGGGAACACGCCTTCGACCGCTCACTGCTGTCTTCCCGAAACCGCTCGTTCCGCTCGGCGAACAAGCCGGTTCTCGAAATCCTTCTGCGTCGCCTGGCGGCCTCGGGCTTCATCGATATTACAATTTGCACGGGTTATCTGGCTGAATTGATCCAGGCCGTCTGCGGCGATGGCGAAAAGTTCGGGCTCCGCATCGAATACGTGAGCGAGGAGAGCCCTCTTGGCACGGCCGGTCCATTGTCGCTCATTCCGAACCTGACCGATCCCTTTGTGGTCATGAACGGCGATCTGCTCACCACGCTCGATTTCCGGCAGATGTTCGCAATTCCATCGCGAGCAAGAGGCCGATCTTACCGTCGGTGTTTTTCCGCGGGAGGTGAAGATCGATTTCGGAGTGATCCAGTTTGACGGTTCGGGCGCGTTCAATGGATACGACGAGAAACCAACGTTTCATTTTGACGTGAGTATGGGTGTGAATGTGATCGGCCAAAAAGCGCTGGCTCATCTGGAGGATGGGAAGCCAATGGATATGCCGGCCCTGGTGCTGAAAGTTCATGGTTCCGGCGGTCGCGTCGCCTGTTATCGGCAGCCCTGCCGCTGGCTCGACATCGGACGGATGGACGACTACGCGCAGGCCCAGGACGAATTTGCTCAGAACGAGGCCGCGTTTCTCAACTCAGGTGAATGCCGCGCGTAATCTGGATTACCGGCGCGGGGGGATTTTCCGGGACTCACCTGGCGCATTACCTGCGCGGGCTGTCGGAAGAGCTGGAACTGATCGGGCTGGATGCCGTGCGTCGGTCCGGGACAGTTTTTGATTCGTTTCATGTCGTCGATATCCGAAATGAGGAGGCGGTTGGGAGATTGGCGGAGGCCAAACCGCCTGATCGCATTTTCCATCTCGCCGGTCGAATGCCTCCCGCCTCGGAGGAAGAACTCTGGTGCACTAACGTCGGCGCTACTCTCGCCCTGCTGCACGCGCTGAAGGGCAGAGCGAAAAAGGGATTGCGAATTCTGAGTATCGGTTCGGCCGCCGAATATCTGCCAACCTCTGGCACGCTGACTGAGAAACATCCGTGTGGCGGCACCACACCGTACGGTCGAACGAAATGGGCTCAGACAGTTCTCGCGCTCGCCGCTGGGCCGGGAACTGAATCTGCACGTCTCTGTGGCTCGAACCTTCAATCTTCTTGGGCCCGGCCTTTCTCCGCACCTCGTGGCCGGGTTCGCTTTGCGCGCAATTTTCGAAAGGATCGACGAAGGCAGTATCGAAGTGGGCGACTTGCGACCAAAGCGGGATTTTGTCGATATCCGCGACGCGGTCGCCGCCTATTGGCGGATTCTGGAACGCGGCCGCGCCGGTGAGATCTACAATGTCAGCAGCGGACGGGCGATTTCGATTCGGACCCTGGCGCGAACGTTCGCTGACCTGAGTGGATTTCGCGGCAGCGTTCCGCGAGAGAATCCTTCCCGGGTGCGACGGGGAGAAATCGATCGCTCCTGCGGGGATAATACAAAGCTGCGGCACTTGGGATGGACACCCTCGATTTCACTGCGTCAGTCCCTCTCCGACATGCTCGACTCACGCGCGCGCCGGATGAGACCGCTCAAAGTCTGCATTGTCGGACTGAAGTGTTTTGACCAAATCGCGAACAATCCGCTGCCGCGATATGTCGGTGGGATCGAGACCCAGTTGGTGGTTCTCGCGCGCGGGCTGGCCCGGCAAGGGTGTGAGGTCACATTGATTACTTACGATCAGGGTCAATCCGAGACGAGCCGGATTTCGATGGCGTGAAAGTGATCAGGAGTTATGATCCCGAGGTCGGCATGCCGGGGCTGCGCAACCTGCATCCTCGCTCGACCGGTGTCTGGCGCGCCATGCGCCGAGGCCGACGCCGATGTTTACCTGCAAATGGGGGCAGGGCTCGAAACGGGACAGGTCGCGCTGGGATGCAGCTTGGTTGGTGGACGCCGCCGACGCGTTTGTCTTTTGTCTGGCCAGTGACTGCGATGTGGGCTTCGAGAAGTCGGGTTGGGAAGGAAAGGCTTACCAGCACGGGGTGCTGCGCGCCGACCGCATCGTCGCTCAGACGGAAACGCAGCGATCGAGTCTCCAGCGCGCCCTCGGGCTCGAGGCGGAAGTGGTTCCGATGGCTGTCATTCCCCTGGTCAGGAGCGCCAGGAATCTCGGCGACGCGATTCGAGTCCGGCTCGAATTCTTTGGATCGGCCGCATTACCGAGAGCAACGATTTGAATGGCTGCTGGAAGATGGCACGACGCTGTCCGGAGTTTCGTTTCGATGTCGCTGGAGCGCCAAACCGGAACTCAAGCTATGCCACGCGTCTTCTCGAGGAAGCATCGCAGAATTTCCAATGTGACTGTCCACGGGCGCGTCTCGGCTGCCGAACTTGCGGCTCTCTATGAGGAAGGAAGCCTTCTCTGCTGCACTTCCGAGCTGGAGGGTTTTCCGACCACTTTCCTTGAGGCCTGGAGTTGCGGAATGCCGGTCGTGACCACCTTCGACCCCGACCAGCTCGTCGCTCGGCATGGCCTTGGCCGCGTCGCCGCAGATCTGGATCAGGTGATTTTTCATCTGCAGCGATCTGATCGAGGACGCTGACTACGATCGAGATCTCACGAGCTGCGCTTGATTACTTTCGAGCGCCACCATTCTCCGGAGCTTGTTTCCCGGCGGTTTCGCTCCCTCCTCGAGGAAGTGGCAGTGCATCCATGAGTGTCTTGTCGATCGACCTTGAGTCTCGCCGCGCGCGAAAAAGCGCCCGACACCCGCATTTCCGTCTGTCTGCTCATCAGCAGCCTCGAATTTGGCGGAGCGGAGCGCCAGGTCGTGGAGATGTTCCGCACCTTCGATCGCAGCCGGGTGCGCCCGATCATCTGTTCGCTCTCCGACCGAAGTCCCATTGGCTGAATCTCTTGGCGAAAGATCGCGATAGCACTGCACATCGTCCGCAAGCGCTCGCGGTTCGATTTTACCACCAGTGTTCCGCGTCGCCCGTCTTTTGCGGCGGGAAAAAATCGATGTCGTGCATGCCTTTCTTTTCGATGCCGAATTACGGCGCGACTCGCGGCTCCTCTGGCGGGAGTTCCGGTTGTCATCGCCTCGGAACGAAACGCGGACTACGCCCGGCCTCGCCTGCACGACGTTTTGTTGCGCCTGACCCAGCCCTTGTTCACCGCCATGGTGGCCAATTCTTTTGCCGGAAAGAACTTCACCATGCGCACCCTGAAACTGGAAGAATCCCGGCTCGAAGTCGTCCATAACGGTGTCGACACGGACGCTTCCGCCCCGACCGTGAGGCCGGGCTCGCCTTCCGGCAACGCCACGGCATTCCTGCGGATGCCGATGTTGTCGGCATGGTCGCAAGCTTCAAGCAGCAGAAGGGTCACAACGTCTTCCTGCAAATGGCGGCGGAGGTGCGCGAGGAGCGTCCCGATGCCTGTTCCTCATCGTCGGCGGAGTCCTTCGCGACGATCTCGCAGCGAGCCTCGCCTGTCAGGCGGGAGCGAAGGAGACCGCGGCGTCGCTCGGCCTGAATGATCGCTGTCTTTTTCTTGGCAGCGAAAAAGATGTCGCTGCGGTTTACAACGCCTGTGATGTCACCGCCCTGCTCTCTCTTCGCGAGGGAACACCGAACGTGATTCTCGAGTCGATGGCCTGCGGGGTTCCGGTCGTCGCCTCCGACGTGGCGGACAATGCGTTGTTGGTCGACGATGGCATCACTGGATACCTTGTCCCTGCCGAGAATCATCTTTCGGCATCTGAGCGCGTGCTCAAGCTCTTACATGATCCGCAGACTCGGCTCCAGATGGGAGCAGCAGCGCGGGAGCAGACGCGCGAAAAATTGTCCTTGCGACGCGCCTGCGAACAGTTCGAGAAGATATATCGTGATGGCCTACGCTCCAAATCACGAACGAATCCGATCTCGTAGTTCCAAAGTAGCCACGCACACAAAAACGGCCCCCTTTCACCTTGGCCATCTCGCACCAGTTGCTAGTGAGAATCTGCTGACTTTGTTCGGAATGATTGGCTGACCTTCAAATGCGCCACATAGGTCTGATCGTCTATCTCATCCTCATCCACAGCTTGCTCGCGCTTGCGCTTTGGAA
Source organism: uncultured Verrucomicrobiae bacterium (assembly GCA_963772915.1). Lineage (GTDB taxonomy): Bacteria > Verrucomicrobiota > Verrucomicrobiia > Chthoniobacterales > UBA10450 > Palsa-1392. The sequence goes on along the minus strand of CAVYZI010000003.1, from coordinate 1,081,187 downwards.
ATCCGACTTTCTTCCGCGCGTCTCACGAAAGCTGTGGGGCGATAAGTCCTCTGGCGAGATTACAGATCATTACCGGAAATTATTGCCTATCAGAGACGGATGGAAGGCACTGTCCCGGATGGCGCCATGATTTTCATCGGAGATAGCCTGGTCCAGGGAATCTGTACGGACGCGATTGTTCCCGTCGGTGAACTATGGAATCGGAGGCGATACGACGTTTGGCGTTCTTGGTCGAATCCGCGACTACCGTTCGCTTTCCCGAGCGTCAGTGGTGATCCTCGCTGTCGGATTCAACGACATGCGATTTCGGAATAACGAAGCGATCCTGCAAAACTATGGGCAAATCCTGGAAGCGATCCCAACGCAGGTTCCTGTCGTCTGCTCTGCCGTGCTGCCGATCGATGAATCCAGGTATCACGGCCCGTCCGCGGTAAACAACTCGCGGATTCGCGATCTTAATCGGGGTTTGGAGAAGCTCTGTTCGGCCGACCCGCGCGCGCACTTTGTGGATGTGGGCAAGCGCCATGGTCGATCTGCCGGAATCTTTCTCCGACCTTCGAGGAGGGAGATGGAGTGCATCTGAACGCTGCCGGGAGCCAGCTCTGGATTGGCGAAATTCGCGCCGACGTCGAGAAGGTGAGGGGGCGAGCGGACTTCCGATGAGACAGAGCGGGAGTGCATGCGAAGGAGAAGCGCTGAGCGGGCGCACAACGTCGGCGCTCCTGAATTTTTCTGGCGCTCGCTGATGCGGCGAGTAAGGGAAGCAAGGATTCGCAGATGAAACGATTCAAAAACGCACTGAATCGCTGCCTTGGGTGGTTCCCGCTCTATAAGAGTCTGCTCGGCGGATATCGATACTACCAGTACACGAAGAACGAAGGTCCCACGATCGCGCTTCCTGTTTCGGGCAAAAACCGCGCGGGTCGACGAGAGTGTCCTGATCATCGCGCCCGAGCGCTGTCACATTGGCGACAACGCGGCGATCGGAGATGGGAGTATCATTAATGCCGTTGGAGGGTTTCATCTGGGCCATCATTCTGTCATGGCCGGGGAGTGCATGGTTTTCACGACCGAGCATCGGTTCATCGGCGCGAATCAACTTCCTTTCGACAAGGTTCGCCAGGTCAAACCAGTGCATATTGGTGACTACGTCTGGATTGGAGCGCGGGTGATGATTCATGCCGGCGTGCCGGATCGGAGACGGAGCCATCATTGGGATGGGCAGCGTCGTTAATCGGGATGTCCCGGCTCTTTCGATCGTGGCCGGCAATCCCGCCGAGATCATGGCAAGCGCCCCCAGCAGCTTTTTGAAGAACTCCGCGCGCAGGATCGCGGGCGCAATGTCTTCGAGCAGTGTTCTATCCTTTGGGTGCCACCGTTTGTCCGGCATAAGCATCAGGACACGCTGACTGAGTTCGGATTCGAGATACAATCGGGTGAAGAATACTTCCTCTATGACAAACATCGGCGAAGTCTGGAACGGATTTCCAACGCCGAGGCCCAGCGTTTGGTCACGGAGGGCGATGGCTCGTAATTTGGCTGTTGTGAAACTTCGTTTCCAGAGATGACGGAGCAAGAGTTGGCGGATTTTGGCCTGGCTGGCTTCTTTCTCCGGGCGCGAACAATAATCCCGCTGGGGTCGCCTTGGAACTGGGCGAAGAGAAGAGATCCTACGTAGGGCGAGCTGTCCCGTCGCGCCGCGGCGATCGCAGACGGCGCATCGGTGACATCGAGGGCAGGAAGCAGCGTCCGCCGCGTTGGGATTGTGTCTTCTCATTCGGTCGACTGCTTTGCCGGCGTCCTGGGGATTTTGTTTTCGGGTAACGCCTATGTTCCGCTGAATCCTCCTTTCCTGCGACGTCTCGCCTACATGATCGAGCAGGCGCGGGCTGAACCTGATCGTGGCGGATTCCTCCGTGGTCGAGTCGCTGCGGGGTGTTGTCCTTGCTGATAGTCACGCTCAGCGATTCTGGTACCGGCGCCGCGGAGTCTGTCCGGCAGTTCGAGAACGGCGCACCGTTTCCGCTTGACGAGCCGATAATTTCCAAGCCGTCCTCCTCCAGCCGCGGTGCAACCGCCCGATACGGCCTACTCGATGTTTACGTCCGGCAGCACCGGCGCGCCCAAAGGAGTGGAGATTTCCCACGGAAACATCACCGCTTTCTCGACTATGTTCTGCAGCGATACGATCTGATCAGCAGCGATCGCTTCTCGCAGATGTTTGAGCTGACTTTCGATCTCTCGCTCTTCGACATGTTTGTCTGCTGGGCGGTCGGCGGGACGCTCTGCGTCGTGCCGCCCAGTCGCGCTTGGCGCCGGCCAAATTCATTCGGGAAAAACAACTGACCGTCTGGTTTAGCGTCCTTCCGTCGGGAGTGCTTTGGCCAAGTTGAAGGTGCTGCGGCCGGGGTTTTCCCGTCCCTGCGTCTGAGTCTTTTTTGCGGTGAAGCCCTGACCCAGAAAGTGGCGGAGCTCTGGGCCGAAGCGGCGCCCAACTCCGTCCTGGAAAATCTCTACGGCCCGACTGAAGCAACAGTGGCCTGCGCCTATTATCGCTGGGACAAAGAACGCTCGCCGCAGGAATGCGAGCACGGCATTGTTCCAATTGGCCAAATCTTTCCGGGCACCGGGCGGAGCTGGTCGATACACAGGGAAGAAGAGTGGCCGAGGGAGAAGAAGGCGAGCTGTGGATCGCTGGTCCTCAAGTTTTGCCAGGGGTACCTTGGAAATCCGGCTTTGACAGCTGTAACGTTTCTTCAGGATTGTGAGGTGCCTTTCCGTATGACGTTTTCTACCATACCGGCGATTCAGTGTCACACGGAGTGCAACCGGCGAGCTGATCTTCGCGGGGAGAACAGATTTTCAGATTAAGATAAATGGCTATCGGGTCGAATTAGGTGAAATTGAGAACTGCCTGCGCAGCGCAGCGGAGTCGGAAATGGCAGCGGTTGTTTGCTCGAAGGATGCGGAAGATCGCGTCACCGGGATGATTGGTTTTGTCGAAGGGAGCGGGATGGATTCCACCTCCATTGTGATGAGATGCAAACGACAGCTTCCCGCTTACATGATCCCGTCAAAAATTGTCCGGCTCGAGCGAATGCCGCTGAACCGAACGGCAAGATCGATCGCAAGCAACTGATGGCAATGACAAAATGACGACAACCTTGATCCTTTTGAGCAGCAGGTATTCGATTTTCTCTCGAAGCTTAACGGCCTTTCGCTTGAAGATTGGGCAGCGCGTCGATCTTGATTTCAATCTCCTCGAAGCTGGCTTCGTGGATTCCATCGGGTTTGTCGATCTGCTTAACCACCTGCAGGAAGTGACACAGGTTATGGTGGACGTCTCGGAGGTGGATTTGGCGGAGCTGGCGACGCTGCGCGGCCTGAAGCGGCATTACGGCCAAACGTGCGGAAGCTCCGCGGGCTGACTCGCAAGGCGGCGGACTTCGCGAAAATTGTTAGGGCTGCTGATATCGACTGCTTAGCTGCTGATCGGTGAATATCCTTCTCATTGCCGAAGAAGCTGCCGGTCTTCGCGTCCTGACCGAGCTAAAAAAAAGCCACTACAACCTGATCGCCGTAATGGCCATGCAACCCAACGGGAATTCGAAGGCCGGAGCGGTTTGGAACGCGGCGAACCGGCTGGGTATCGAGTTGGCCAGCCTCACTAGTGAGAAAGCCAGCCCTCGCGGGCCGAATAGAGAGCGAGGGGTCGACATAATCTTGAACGTACACTCCCTCTTCATCATCGATCAGGCCGTCCTCTCCGCCGCGAGGATCGGAGCATTTAACCTCCACCCGGGACCTCTGCCAAGATACGCCGGCCTGAACGCACCGAGTTGGGCCATCTATCACGGCGAAAAGGAACATGCAGTCACTCTTCATCGCATTGAACCTGGGATTGATACCGGCCCAGTTGTTTTCCAAACCAGGTTCAAGATCACTGACCACGGATACCGGTCTGACGGTGTCTCGACGCTGCGTCGGAACGGAATCCCGCTGATCGGAAAGCTTCTGGAGGTCGCGGCTGAGAAGCCCGAACAGGATCCCGCAGATTCCCCAAGACTTGCGTCAACGAATGTATTTCGGGAAAGGTACACCCAACGACGGCAGAGTGTGCTGGGGAAAAGCAGCGCGCCAAATTTTCAACTTCGTCCGCGCGTGTGACTACATGCCGTTCCAATCCCCATGGGGGATGCCGAGATGTGAATACAACGGAAAAGAGTTAAGGCTCGTGAAATGTAGTCTTTCTGGAGAAAAGGCGTCCGCGCCTCCGGAGACCGAGTCGTGCGGGTCGACGACGACAGATTTGTGGTCGCATGTTCGGATGAAGTGGCTGCAGATAGACAAACTGGTCGACGGCACGCGCAAAATTGCGCCGGAGCAATTGCTCTCGGACGGAGCTTCCTTCGCCGCGTCCTGACGCGTGTGCGGTTTCGCCAATCTTGCCACGCAGCCCAATAACTCCATGACCATCGTTATCCTGTGAGAAGGCTTGTCTACATACTTGGTCCAGCGAATTGCGGATCGACCCTGCTCACGACGCTGCTTGCGCAGCACCCCCAGATTAACGCCACCGTCGGCGAGCTGAAAGCGACTGGAATCGGTGACATCGGGAGTTATCGATGCAGCTGCGGCGAGTTGCTTCTCGAATGTGGCTTCTGGAAAAAAGTGCAGCGCGCCTGCAAGGATAACGAACTGGAGTTTGATCTGGGAGATTTCCGGACTCACCTCGGCGCAGCGAGCTGGCTGGCTGACCGTATCATTGGAACGACGGTTCGCAGTGGCGGTTTCGAAATGCTCCGCCGGCTCACCTTGAAGCTTTCTGCGACGGCCGAGCGCAGTCTGCGAGAAGGACTGGCGCGCAATCGCGCCATCATCGACGCGATCTGCGACACGACCAGCAAGCCAGTCTTTCTCGATGCCTCAAAGGATTCGATCCGGTTGTTACACTTTGTCCGATCCGGTTTATTCGATGTCCAGGCGATTCATCTGATCCGCGACGGCTCAGGCCATCGTCGCTTTCTACACCAAAGCGAGAGCCGAGACTAGAACGGTGCATCGATCTGTGGCGCTCCAAGGTGATGGAGTGCGAGCGCGTTAAGGAAATGCTGCAGCACAGAATATCATTCACGGTTCGGGTCCGAGGATCTCTGTGAACATGCGGCGGGTGTCCTCGCGCAAATTGGCCGCTTGTCGGTCTCGACAGGATGGGAAAACAGCCTGGCGACTCCGGACGGACTTCTGCTCATATCATTGGCCACAACAGTCGGCTTAGCGGCGAGTTTCTCGTCCAAAAACGCGCAGAATGGCAGGACCTTCTCTCGCCTGCAGGCCTTCGCCTCTTCATGCTCGCGGAGGGTCGCTCAACCGGCAATACGGCTATACGACTTCGAATGAGCAGCGGGCCAAGAGTTCCAACCTTTCGTTCCAATCGTCTTCGGATTGCGAGACGCTTCCAGCCAGCCAGCCGTAGCGCTCGTTTATTACTGCTGTGTCCGCGATGAAATTGCTCTTCAAGGGTCCGAAGAAGACCAATCCGCGCTACCTTCTTTCGCGGGTGCTCTTGCGAAGTGGGTTGTGCCGCTTCCTCACTTTCGAAACTCATGGCTACATGCTCCGGTTTCATCCCAGCGACCTCTCTGCTGAGCTTTGGTTCAATCCAAATGCGCGAGCGGCGGACATCAGACTCTTGAACGCATACTTGAAGCCCGGCGATTGCTGCATCGACGTGGGCGCGAACATTGGAAGCACGGTGATCCCAGCAGCGGCTGCCGTTGGCCCACAGGGTAAGGTAATCGCTTTCGAACCCCATCCTCGAATATTCGGCTATCTGCAAAAGAACATCCGTCTGAACGGGCTCACCAATGTGGTCGCGCGCCAAATCGCGTTGGACGCGGTCGATGGTGCTGTGTCGTTCAGTGACTGCAGCTCGGATGATCGAAACCATGTCGAAGGAGAATCCGCCGGCCGATTGAGGTTGATGCGCAACAACTCGATTCTCTCACGGAAAAGCTCTCCAGGGTCGCGCTTCTGAAGATAAACGTTGAAGGGCTCGAAGCTCGGGTTCTGTCCGGCGCATCCACGACCCTCGAAAAAACGGAGGCTGTTTACATTGAAATCGCGGAAACGAATCTCTCCCAATATGGCGTCTCAGGAGCGCAGCTCATTTCCCTGCTGCGACACGCAGGCTTCTCTTTGTTCCACTGGCGTGAAGCGAGCCTGACGCCTCTCACCCGAGGAGAACGTCTTTTTCGCGTGATGTAAATGTCCTTGGGGTAAGGTCCGTTGCGGACCTTCAGCAACGACTTGGGTCAGCGCTGCCGTTAGCCGATCCCGCGATCAAGCGGTTGGAGGTTCGGGCGTCGTCCTCGATGCCTCCTCTGTTCCAAGATGATCTTTGCCATCTGCACGTCCACCTATAACCGCGCCCATTTCCTCGAGCGGGTGTATCAGAGCCTGTGCAATCAGACGCTTCGGGATTTCGAATGGCTCGTGGTTGACGACGGGTCGACTGACGGAACGGCCGAGTTGGTGCAGCCCTGGTTGCAGGAATCGGAGTTTCCGATTCGATATCTCAGGAAAGAAAACGGCGGTAAAACCTCACCGCCGTGAACCTTGCCGTCCGCGAAGCCACCGCTGCCGTTTTTTGTCGGTCGATTCCGATGATTGGCTCGTCCCCGACGCGCTCGAGATCCTGCACCGAGAATGGCTGGCAACGACGAATCAGGATGCTTTCACTGGTGTTTGTGGGTTGTTCCGGTATCCAGACGGCCGGCTCGTTGGCGACCAATTCCCGCAGAATCGGCTGATCAGCAATGCCATCGACCTGCGTATGCGGCTCGGCGTGACCGGTGATAAAATCGGCTTCACCCGCACCGACATCCTGCGAAGATTTCCTTTTCCCGAGGAGTTCGGTCGCGCCTATTCCCCCGAATCGCTCGTCTGGAACCGCATTTTGCAGGAACTTGATTCTGTTTTTATCAACCAGGTTATCGCCGTGAAGGAGTATCAAGCCGGACGGGATCACGGATAATGCCCGGCTGAATATCTTATCGAAATCCAAGTCCATATCTGATCCGCGCCGCAGAGCTGCTGGACGGGCAGCGCAGCCTTCCGTTGCTGCCGGCGCTCGAAAGCGCAGCCGCAATCGAGATGCGCGCTCAGGATCCGTCGATCTCCCTTTGTGACCCGGCGGCTCAGGCCAGCTTCTGACGGTTGCGACGCTGCCCTTGGGTACTGCGCTTATGTTGCGAGATCGGCTTGGCGGGCACGACGCGCTCGCCGCCCTTCGAGAAGGGAGTCGGCGGACGCCGATCGCTGCAACGCAGGATGGCTGCATGGCGCGGCTTCAGGGAGGCGATTGACCGTAACCTCGCGAGATTCGCCGCCGCAGACGTGCTTGAGGCAGGTTGCGGGTCCCGTACGAACGTCGGCTGCCGGGAAATAGCCGGATCGCGGGGATCGATATCTCGGAGCGCGAGCTCCAAGCGAACAAGAACTTGTCGGAACGAATCCTGGGCAACTTGCAAACCCACGACTTTTCGGATCGAAACAGTTCGATCTGATTGTCTTGTCTGGGACGTGCTGGAACATTTGCCCGATCCGGAGAATGCATTGCAGCGCATGGCTGAGGGGCTGCGGCCGGGCGGCCTGCTGCTCATCAAGGTGCCAAACCGAGATTCGCTCAAAGCGCGGGTGGTGCGCTGCACGCCGCATTGGTTCCACCGTGCCGTTTATAAGCTTCTGTATGGAAAACGATTTGGACAACCGGGAATCATCCCGTTTCACACCTACTTCAAACCGACGATGGGTCCTCGCCAGATCGAAGCGTTCGCCGCCCAAATGACGCTGTCTTCAGTGTTCTGCGAGCCGTTTGAATCGGCCATCCAGTCGCGGTTGCGAGCGAAGCTACGCATCAGCGATCGGTCGTTTTGCGCGATCGAGAGACTCGCTCGTGGGATCACCTCGCTCGACTGACGATTGCTGCGACGGAATGCGTCTACTTGTCCAGGAAAATGGAGGGAGCGCGAACCCGCGGCGACGGCGTTCAATAGGAGCCGGAGCAAATTTTCACCGAGTTGCAGCACCGGTGAGAATTTGGGCGGCGGATGAGTTTGGGAGGGAGTAGAAATCGTTTTGACATCTTCCTCCTGTCCATAATTACACGCGGCACGTCACGTGCTCTAAAAAAACGGCCCCGCTATCAGGGGACCAATGGGCTTATTCATGGAATTGTCTCGTCGGATCGCGCGCGTGGTCGGTATTCTTTGTTTTTGTCAGTTCTGCCTTTGCCGGCGACCTCTCCCTGCATGACGGGGACCGCGTCGTCTTTCTGGGTGACAGCAATTCCAGCGCCTATAAATGGACGCACTACCTGACCGATTACCTGATCCTGATGAATCCAAACCTGATGCTGCATGTGCAGACCTTCGCCCGAAGCGGAACGCAGGTGGGCAGTGCTCTCGATGATCCGACGGGCTACCACGGTTACGACGAATACAACGACATTGGGCGATGTCGCCGCAATACGTCTTTGTCATGTATGGGATCAACGGTCCCGACACGGCAACGGAGCACGCTTCCAAGCTCGAAGATTTGGGGCTGAACTACGTCGTGGGTGAAAAAGATGACCGCTCCTATCATGCTTGGAACACAACCGTTGCAGACCAGCGACGGCGGCGCAATTTACGGCGCAAAGGAAGACGCAATGGTCGCGATGGCACAGGGTCACGGTTGGCTGGATGCTCAGGTCTGGCATCCGCTGGTCAGCATCTTCACCGAATCCAACTAACTGGCCGCTTTGAAGGACCCGATTGAGCAGGACACAACTCATCCCAGCACGCGGGGCACGTTGTTGAGGCTTACACCATTATCAACCAGCTTGGCTCAAGTATGACCGTTGCCAGTTCGACCGTGAACGCCAGCACTCATACGGTTACGTCAACCGATTTGCAGGTAGACAACATGGCCGCCAATGCATACGGCGGGATCGACTTCAACCGGATCGATACGAAATTACCCTGGGCCGTCGATGAAGCAGGTCGCGTCGATGCCGTGACGATGCTCCGGCGCTCTCCGGTTGGCTCAACTACTCGATCATCGTAACGAATCTCGGCACCGGCACTTACAACATTTTCTGTGATGGCGCGCAGATCGGGAACGACGTTAGTAACACCACGCTCGCGTCCGGCTGGAAATATGGCTGATCTCACAACCGGCCCGGTGCACGATCAGGTTCAGGAGGTGATCGGGCCGGATTCGGGACATGCAGGGAGTGACGAGAGATACGCTCCTAAACAAATCTCCGAATCAGGGAATGGTGCGCTGGACGAGCAACGCCTACGCCTATTATGGCACACAAGGGCTGCGCGGAGATGACCTGATCGCGGCGATGCAGCCCGCGCTGACCGAGCTCAATGGATCCGACGTGTTGATCCATTCTGCCGCGCAGCCGACGGCGCATTCGTACACCATTCGCGCGACTGGTCAGCCGACTCCAACCCCGAGCCCGACTCCGACCCCAACCGCGACCCCGACTCCTACTCCAACGCGAACATCCACGCCAACACCGAGTCCTACACCGACACCATCTCCTACACCGACCGCAACACCCACTCCCACACCACCTGGCAATTATGTTCCGCCGGTGGGAATTCCGGCTCCTCCATTCGGAATCAACGAGAGTGTTTCAATGTTATTGGGACAGACCTACACCTTTACCGATGGGAGAGGAACAATCGTCTACCCTGACGCCGGGAATGGGCCTTACACACACTACATCGACAACACCGCGCAGAACGCTACGGACACGAACAACCCGTATGGTACCCCAACATTGCCGCGGAAGACGATTCCCTTCGATTTGCCGGCCGGAAGCGTGCTGGAATTGCATGGCGGTCCCTACACGGTCGCGAACGGTGGCGGGCATGGGAGTCTTGGTGGAAAACAGTGCGCTCATGCTCTTGGAACGGCTTCGAAACCTGTGTTTATCCGCTCGGGCGATCCGAACAACAGAGCAGTGATCGGAGCCGATCTTTACCCGCTTGGCAGCTACATGATTATTGAGAATCTGAAATTTCATCCGACAAACTGCGTGTTCAGGCAGGATTTGTTGCCCGAATCCATTGATCACATAGCACTGCGCAATTGCAAACTTTACGGAAACGGAAACGAGCCGATTAACAGTTCCGCCATCCTTGGCCGTGTTTGGGTCGGACACAATCTATAACGTCTCTTACATCGTCATTTACAACTGTCACATCCATGATTACGGACTATTGGATCCCGACGTGGAGCATGATTCTGCGGGCTCAGCGCAGCGGCTTTGACGTGGATCATTTCTGGATGCTGGACAATCTCGTAGAGGACGTTTCGTCCTGCGGCGTCCGGCTTGGAATGATCCGGTCAACGGCGGTGTGGATTATCTGCACGATGCCACGCTACAATTTGTGGGCCGCAACGTATTCAATCACTGCGGAGAAAATGCCGTGGCAATCAAAAACACCGGGAGATGGTGACGTGCGGATTCTGGGCGCGGATTACTAGCAACGAATCACAACACGGGAGCTGCCCTGAATGTTCTATACTATCCGCAGAATGTATGGTTTGTGGACAACAATGTTGGGGATTGCACCATTGGAATTAAGAACTCAGGCGGCGATCTCTATGCACTAGGAAACTTTGTGACGGAGCCATCAGGGCATGTGGTATTACTCTATTGGCTACAATGCCATTGTTAATAATACATTCGTTGGTTGCGGCCTGGTTGGAATCTATAATCATCAACCGAGTGCGACTGAGCATCGACCGATACTGAACAACATCGTCATTATGACGAACGGCAATCAGGGAGACACGTGTCGCATTTCGACGTCCAGTCGGACACTCTGGACGTATTCGAGAACAACGATTTCTGGCAGGATGCCGGTTCCTTTACTGCGTTTGGACTTCCAACACTGCCTATAGCAGCCTGGCGGCCTTTCAGCCACACGGCAAAGGCCAGAACTGCCTGACCGTTGACCCGCAGTTCCGATCTTCGATTGATTTCACTCCTGCTACGGGAAGTCCGGTAATCGGTGCCGGAGCCGATATTAGTTATTGGACCGATCTTTTTTCATCCAATTTGGGACAACGATCACGCAGGACATTAATCATGTCTCGCGATCGAGCAGCAAGCCCAGCATCGGGGCATTCGAACAGCCGGGGGCACCGACCGACACCGACACCGACACCGACGGCCACGCCCAATGCCCCGGAAAACCTGCGGGTCACAACTAGCGCGGAATTCCCCTGACGAGAGGGGTGTACTTTGGCTCTGCGCCTTTTGAAGGGGCCGACGAGGGTAGTGTTCTTTGCCTGCGCTGTAGGGTTTTATCGCGCGCTGCAATGGTTTGTTCGCGTGTTGGCACGCTGCCGACGGAGACGAACTGATTGTTCATCATGGCGTAACGGGATAACGATTGTGGCGTCCGGACGCATCGACAATTTAAATTGGTGCCGGGCGCACCTCTGCCATTGTTGGAGGCGCCGATCGTCAGGGAAGTAATCGCAGTCATGGACGGCGACGTGATCAGCCTATCCAAAGCTCCGAGACCGCCGAACCGGAGATCACGTTACCGTATTCTGCCGAGATCTTTGGCGCGAACATTTCATAGCCTCCGAGTAGTTTTCGCCCTGAAGCCAGATGTGATCATTGGCTATTCGTTCATGCCCGCCGCGATCAGTGCGCTCGTGGCAGCCAAGGCGACGGGCGCGATCGCAATCTACCAGATGTGCGGTGGACCCGCGGAACTGACGAAGGGCGGACTCGTTAGCGATGCAAGAGATCGGCTGATTTCAGACGTGCCTCTTCGCTGGCAGAAGCCTCTTGAGCGAGCCGCGCGATCCTTGTGCAAATTGTTCGATGGCATAGTGGTCCGGGGAAAACGGGCGCAAGACTACCTGCAAGGTTCCTGCGGAGCTGCAAAGATTGCCATCATTCCGGGCAGTGTCAGCACCGAGCGATTCGTGGCAACGAACGACGTTCGCCACTACAGATCTCATGTTTTTGGGACGGTTTGTGCCGGACAAGCAACCTGAGCGTTTTGTCGACGTGGTTGCGGAGGTGGCCAAGACGCACAGGGATGTTCGATGTGTGTTTGCGGGAGACGGCCCTCTCCTCGAATCAACGCGCGCGCGTGCGATCGCGTTGGGAATGAGTCGAACATTGCATTTCCGGGGACAGGTCGACAGATCGAGGAAGCGCTTTGCTCCGCCAAGGTGTTTCTTTTGACATCGCGTTCGGAGGGGCTTTCGATTGCGCTGGCCGAGGCGATGATGGCCGGAGCAGTGCCGGTCGTCTCGGACGTTGGAGATCTGCGGGAATTGGTTGAAGACGGCGTGACCGGCTGGTTGATACAACCAGGAGATGTTGCAACCTATAGTCTTCGCATTACGGAAATGCTGGCTAGACCCGAATTGTGGCGGACCCTTTCGCGAAACGCCCGAGCCGCTGCAGTTCGAAACAACGCGACGGAGAATGTGACCAGAACGTGGGAGAATTTCTTTCGAAGCTTCTGCGAAGATCAATGGTCCTCCGAGGCAAACCGATACTCCTGTGATCCTCAAGGAGTCGCGGGTGCTAAGGACCAGACAACGGCAGCGATCGACTCGTGAGAACGACAATGGATGGCCAGCGGACATTTGACCAAACCATCAGCTACTTCGATGGCGAGGCAGCGAGATTCGGCGACCAGTATGCAGGACAGATCTCCTTTCGCTGATCGTTTACGACTTTTCGTCGAGGCCGTGCGCTCGACGACGCATCCCGCAAGGGTTTTGGATTTTGGTTGTGGTCCAGGAGTGATTGCACTCGCGCTCGCACGACTCGGGATATCAGGTATCGGGATTAGATGCAGCCGCGCAGATGGTCAGCAGGGCGCAGATAAGAAAAGCGGAGTTGGGTCTAAACAACGCCAATTTCGGAGTCGCCACCGCAACCGGGTGGCAGCCTGTCCCGAATGAATTCGAGGCTGTGGTCTGTTCCAGCGTCCTCGATACGTCGAGCAGGACATCGCCCTGGTGAAGAAGCTTGTCTCTGCGCTCAAGCCCGGCGGCGCACTGGTGATATCGGTGCCCAGACTCCCAGCCTGGGCGGCCTCGCGGAAGAGGCAGTGCGATTCCAACGCCGAATGCTCGGCCGTGAACAAAACTCACACCTGAATTTACACCTGCGCCGGTATGGACGCCGCCGATTCGCGAAAACGCTATCCGGACTTGGAATGGAAAAGATCCGATGCATTACCTTTGAGCTGCCGTACTGGGGGTGGTGGTTGCGGCTTTCAAGGTGGAAATGGCTCGGCGTGATGGCGCTTTTCGTTGCCCGGAAAAGGTGACACGCGACCAAGTTGACTCTCCGGATCCGTGCCGCTCAGCCAGCGTCTAAGACTGCGATACCTATCCGGAGTGTCGGGTGACGACACAGGTTTCGGTGCCTTAGCCACGCACGGGTTCATTACTAGAGCACCGACCTTTCAGATGGCGATCCTTCGAAGCACCTGGCTACATGCGACGCCAACGAGAATCTCCGGGTTTTGATAGTCAGAGATGATCTACTGCTGGCGGCGGGATTACGAACTACTACGGCGCGGTGCAGAAGCATCTTCGTGTCTCCGTTCAGTTCAGCGATGTAGGGCGACCCCGCACCTTTTATGGGGGCAACCGATCGTGGGGCGCACGGTTCACCCTTTTGCGACTCGTGCGAGACTGGATCGCACTCTTAGCGAACATACTCTTGGTTCCGACCCAGCATTGTGCATGTGAATCCCGTCTTGATCCCGAAGAAGGCAGTTGATCACTGAAGCGCGACGCTGTTAACGTTTTAGTTGCGCGGATTCTTCGCCGGCCGGTTCTCGTGTTTTGGCGCCGGCTGGTACAATCCATGGTGCGGGAATCCGGAATTTCCCGGTGGCACTCGCAGTGTCTGGTGCCAGATCTACAAAATGGCCGCCGCCCATGTCGTCTTGTCCGCCCGATTTCGAGATGACTTGCTTCGGTGGGGTTTTAGCAGGTCGATCTTTGTCGAAACGACGGTTGCTTCCCAAGAGATGATCGACCGCGCTCCGGCACGCGGCTGCCTCGAAACCGGTCGGTCCACCTTTTGTTCCTTTCCCGAGTCGAGGTTGAGAAGGGAGTGTTTGAGCTGTTAAACGCTTTTCTAGTTTTGCAAAAAGCGGAACCCGATCATTATCTCCTGACCATCGCCGGAGACGGGCCGGCGCTGGAAAACCTGCGCACCGAGGCTCGGAAAGCCGGGGCGCGAAATGTTTGTTTTCCCGGAATAGTTGAAGGTGAAGAGAGCATTCGCTGCTATGAGAAGCCTATATCTTCTGCTTTCTCAGCTACACCGAAGGGATGCCGAATGCGGTCCTGGAAGCCATGGCGATGGGTTTGCCGATCGTTTCCAGCGACGCCGGCGGCCTGCACGATATTTTGTCGGACGGACAGACCGGATTTCATTCTGCGCCCCAAGCCGGATGCCCCGGGAGAGCAGAAGTTTGATCTATCGGAAGTAGTCCGCGCGATTCAAGAGTTAACCGGGGAGGCCGATTTGTATGAGCGGATCTCGGCGCAAAATCGGCGGTACGCTCGCGAACGTTTTGCCCCGCAGCGGGTCGCAGAGCGACTCGATTCGATTTACCGATCGCTCGACCAGGCGAAGCGCGGACCCCTTTCAGGGAAGATTGCACGAAGCAAACTCGGGACATGTGTGGAATAGCGGAGTCTGGTTCTCCCACGGCAGGGATAGCGATTCGCTTGAGGCGGATGCCCGGGCGATGGCCACGGCTTTGCGCCATCGCGGCCCCGACGCGGACGGGTTCTGGGTTGATCCTTCGGCCGGGCTCGCCCTGGCCCACCGCCGCCTCTCCATCATTGATTTGTCGGAAACGGGCAGTCAGCCGATGCACTCGCACTGTGGACGCTACGTCATTACCTATAACGGCGAGTGCTATAACTTTCCCGAGCTGCGTAATCTGCTCGTCGCGGAAGGCTGCCGTTTTCGCGGAGGAAGCGACACCGAAGTGCTTCTCGAAGGCTGCGCCCGCTGGGGGGTCGACCAGACCCTGGCGCGACTCAACGGGCTGTTTGCCTTCGCCCTCTGGGATAGACAAAAGAAGGAACTCGTTTTGGCGCGCGACCGACTGGGGATTAAGCCGCTGTATTATGGATGGGCAGGGGATGCCCTCTGGTTCGGCTCGGAGCTCAAGGCGCTACGGGCTCTCAGCCATTCCGAGCTGAAACTGGATATGAACAGCCTCGGCTTGTTCTTCCGCTACGGCTACATGCCCGCTCCGCATTCGATTTTTGCTGGAATCTTCAAATTACCGGCCGCTCATTCGATTGCTTTGTGTAGCGTAGGCGAGCATCCCGATCCGCGGTGCTATTGGCCGCTGGTGTCGGAGTTTGCCCGGGGTGAGCAGGCACCATTTTCCGGGAACGAGGCAGAAGCCGAGGAAGAACTCACTCGACTCCTGAAGAAAGCTGTCGGCGGCCAAATGATGTCCGATGTGCCCCTTGGTGCATTTCTTTCCGGTGGGATTGATTCGTCAACCGTCGTTGCTCTCATGCAGGAGCAGTCGCCCCGACCGATCCGCACTTTCACAATGGGTTTTGAAGAAAGCCGCTTCAACGAAGCGGCCTTTGCCCGGAAGGTGGCGGACCATCTGAAAACGGATCATACCGAAATGATCCTGAGCGCTAAACAGGCCCAGGATATCGTTCCGGATCTCGGAGGGATTTTTGACGAACCATTCGCCGACGCTTCGCAGATCCCGACCTTCGCCGTTTCGCGACTGGCCAGGAAACACGTCACCGTCAGCCTTTCCGGTGATGGCGGAGACGAGCTATTCGCTGGCTATCACCATTATCAAACAGGCGTTGACCGGCTGGGAAAAGTCGAGCGCGCGCCGCGGCTTGCGCAACTTGGCGTTGGCGCCGCCGCATCTGCTCTCTCGGAAGCCGGCTGGGACCGGATCCTTGCCTGCATGGAGACGCTCCCTCCAATCCGAAGGATGAATTTGTCAGGGCACAAGATCCGCAAATATGCGGCCCTGTGCGTCCAAAACGACTTTCTGGAACGCTACCAAACCTTGAATTCAAGGTGGTTTGCGCCGGACCAGGTTGTGCGAGGCTGGGAAATGTCACGGCCGGAACTGCGCAATGGTCACCGCCACCAGGATGTCGATCTCTTTGACCGGATGGCGGCCGCCGATTTGAAACAGTACCTGCCAGAAGACATTCTGACGAAGGTCGATCGGGCCAGCATGGCGGTCAGCCTGGAAGCGCGGGTGCCGTTGCTGGATCACGAAGTGGTCGCTTTTGCCCTCAGTCTCCCCTTGTCGTTCAAACGAGCAAACGGGACGGGAAAACTGCTGCTGCGTCGGGTGCTCGAAAAATATGTTCCGCGTGCGCTTTTCGAACGCCCGAAAAAAGGCTTTTCGATTCCGGTATCAAGCTGGATTCAGCGGTCCGCTGCGCCCGTGGGCGGAGGAGCTGTTCGAGACGGTCTTCGGCGGAACCACGGCGAGATTCTCGATTGCGCTGTGGTCGAACGAAAATGGCAGGAACACACGAACGGACGGCGCGACTGGGGGCAATTGCTCTGGCCGGTTCTGATGTTTGAGGCATGGGCGCAGGAATACGGCGCTGTTTCTCCTGGAGCAGTGGAGCGCAGGATCGAGGTCGCCCCAGTGAACGCGTTCGCCAGCTGAACCTGACAGAATAAGCGATCTCCCATCGAGATGCCTTTATGAAGCCTTGCGCCCGTGACGCCCGCCAGATCGTTCTAACTGTTGATTACGAAATCTTCGGCAACGGCAGCGGCGATGTGCGCCAGCACATCGTCGAGCCGGCAGAGCGGATGGCGCGGATCTGTGAACGGCTATGGATTGCTCCGCTGACGATCTTTTTTGAAGCGGAGGAATACCTCGCCTTTGAGCGCCATGCGGCCGAACTAGAAACGTCGCTCGGCTACGATCCGGCGGCTCTGATTCGCGAACAGGTCGCGTCGCTCGTCAGGCGCGGTCATCAGTTTCAACTCCATCTCCATCCGCAATGGTATGGCGCCAGGTTCCAGGATGATCGATGGCTTTTGCGGCCCGAGATGGAGACGGTGGATCAACTCTTCGAATCGGTCGGAGGAAACTTCCGCCTACATCGCTGAGCGCAAGGCGTTGCTTGAGAATCTGATGAGTGAAGGCGGCAATGAGCCGTAACCGCCTACCGGGCCGGCGCCTTCAGCGCCCGACCCGGCGAAAAGTTGCTCCACGCTCTTTCGCGAAAACGGAATTCTCTTCGACAGCTCGGTCGTGCGCGGACTCTTCAACGAAGGGGCGCATTACACACTGGATTATCGCGACGCACGCTAACCCAAAAAGATGTGGCGCGTGCGGAGCGACGTGACGGAGGAGGACCCGCAGGGTTCGGTCTGGGAGGTGCCGATCTATTCCGTCACCCGGCGACGCTTTCAGCAGCTCACGCCCAACCGGCTCCGGGCGAAATTCTCGCGAAACGTCCCCGCGCCGCAGCGTTCCGAAATGCTCAAACGTTTTCTCGATCCGCAGCGCCCGGTGAGCCTGATCAAGTCGCTCTTCGAGCAGGTGCCGATCAAGCTCGATTACCACAATATGAGCGCCGCGGCCCTTTACCAGATCGATCAAGGGTGCCGAGTGGAATCCACATTCGGGGCCTGATGTGCTGGTGGCGATCGGACATACCAAGGAACATGTGGACGATCGGCCCCTGAGCGATCTTTTGCGACTGGTCTCTGAAGATCCCCAACTAAAAATGGGAACCTTCGATTCCGTCGCCGAAGCCCTGCGCGCGCCCGATACGGCTGTGCCGAACGGAGACGGTTCAGTTAAGCGAAGCCTGACGCGAAGTGAGGCTGGCCAGGAATCAGACTTGTCGCCGCGCTCGCGACCTTCCTCGCAAGTGCGGTTCTGCCGGCTCATGGAGCCACGATCTACGTCGACCAGATGTTATCGCGCAGTTGCAAGGCGACTTATTCCGTCGCCCAGCGAAACGCGTCGGGCAAGGATGGCGACGCATACCAGACGATTGTGTGAAGCGGCCAATGTCGCCAAGGCCGGCGACACGGTCCTGATTCGGGGCGGAACCTACAACTCGTCGAAAGGTGCGGATGAAAACGACGTGTTCTGGCCGAAACATTCCGGCACGGAAAGCAGTCCGATCGTCTTTAAGGCATACGAGAAGGAAACGGTCGTGCTGGGCGATGGTTCCCCAGAGTATCCGGAGGAAAACAACCTGTCGATTGCGCGCGGCGTCGTTACGCTTAAAGGATGTCAGCCATATTTCCATTGAGGGGCTGGCCTTCAAAAAGGTCGCCGGCTGGGTCTTCGCTCGCAATTGCGATCACATCGACGTTTCGAAACTGCGTCTTTGAGGACGCCCTGCATGGAGCGAAAGGGGGAGCCCGTTTTATTGAGTGCACGGATTGCCGATTGCTTGATTGCTCCTTTAAACGCTCCTCCTTTGACAGTCTGGCGTTGGAAAAATGCGAACGGATGTTGGTCGAGAACTGCACCTTTGACTCGGCCGCTCACTCGCTGCTCGCTCTGCGCGGCAGCAGCCACAACGTGATTCGGCACTGCAATTTCAAGAACCCCTATTTCGAAAAGCAACGCGCGGAAAAGCTGGTCGAGGTCTTCGATGTAAAACTGGATCGGCGAAATCCGGCCAATCCCTCTTACATCGCAGTCCCGAGTACAACAGCACGAGGCGGAACCTGTTTGAGAACAATCATTTTGGTATCACCCATTTCGGCCGAACCGCGCCGCCCAGCCTTCCGCCATCCAGTACTCCGGCCAGGACGGCATTATTCGCCGAAATTCTTTTGCCAATCCGACTGCGCAAAGCGCCTGATTCAGATGCTCCCGACGCCGTCGCGGGCGGGCTCGGTCTGAACGTGCGCTGGGGCGGCTCATGGGATGGATGGAGAGGCCAACCGGACGGCACCGGTCATTGGTGGGGCGAGGGGCATCGAAGCTGGGTATGTCACGCACAACCGGGTCTACAACAATGTCTTCTTCGGGCTACGATCAGGGATGCATCGCTCTGCCTGCGAGCCGACTGCGGTGCGCGAAAATCCTTAATCCGCCTCCGATGGAGGAAAAGAACCCGCCGCGCCAGTTCACCGATAAATTTGCCTTCGAAGACAATCGCTTCGTCAACAACATCCTTGCTCCGGGAACGTTTCAGCCCCATATGAAATGGGCCTGGCAGCAGATGCTTGCCGGGAAACCGGTGGCGGTCGTCGCTTTCGGGCTGCTGGACAAGGTTTCATTCCGCAACAACGACTTCTTATGCCGCAAACGACAGCGGAGAAGCCGCAGATCTATTTCGAAACCAGCGCCGGCCGACGTGGGCACGGGACGGTTGTTGAGTGCGTCGCGCTGTCAGGCTCAGTTTCGGAACGCCTTTACACATAATCTCGACAAAGCCCTGGCTTCGTTGATGCCGATGCGGGGGACTTCCAATTGCGCAAAAAAGTCCGCTGATCGATGCAGGGGCGTTCCTGACGACAACGGTCGGAGCCAGGAATGAGAGCACGGAAATGGAGCTGCAGGATACCGGCTATTTTTATGACGGCTTCGGGATCGAAGGCGAAGCGGGCGATCTGATCCAGTTCGAGGGCCAGAAGGAGACTGCCAGGATCAAACACATCGATGCGAAGAGTGGGAAGATTACGCTCGACCGGCCATTGTCCTGGAAAGATGGACAGGGCGTCGCTCTGGCCTATTCCGGGAAGGCGCCCGACATCGGAACCTTCGAGCAGGGAGAATCGATCAAGGTTGGCGCCACGGGAGCACTCCGCTTCCGGGAATTGAAGAGCCGTGTTTTCGAAGAAGGAAAGATGAGCCGTCGATCCGATCATGAAGAGCTGTCGGGCGTCGTGACGGCGTTTGTCCGCTGGCTCAAACGAGAGGGCTATTTCAGCTATGACCCTTACGATGTCTGGGGAACCAAATACGGGCTGGCGGCGCGTCGGCTTTATTACGCGACGCCCTGGTTAGGCCTGCCCTTGGTCGCGCCCATCCTTTTGCTGGACGTTCTGTGTCCCGCGCTCGCGTTCCTTGTTCGTGCAGAAAGGAACGTTTCGCCACGGCGGACGGTCAACTCGCCCTCGGCTTTCTGAATTTGCATGAGTTGACCGGAGATCGCGCCTACCTCGATGAAGCAGTCGCGCTCTGCGACGCGTTGATCAAGTCGAGCGTCGACGGCTACAGCGGCTACTGCTGGGGTTATCCTTTCGATTGGCAGAACAGCACCGCGTTATGGCGAAAGAACACGCCCTACATCACAACCGCACCCTACTGTTTCGAGGCGTTTCTGAAGCTCCATGACGAGACGGAGAACGCTCGCTATCTCGAGGCGGCGAGGTCGGTGGCAAAATTTGTCTACTTCGATCTGCACGATTCGGAGACGTCCGCGGATGCGGCGGCGGCGAGCTATTCGCCAATCGACTCCAGCAAGGTCGTGAACGCGAGCGCCTATCGGGCCTATGTGCTTTACGAAGCGGCGTTCCGTCTGGGCGAACGCGGTTATGCGGACAAGGCGGAGAAGAACTTGAATTTCATCCTCCAAAGCCAGCGCGAGGATGGGTCCTGGCTCTACGCTTTGGACAGCGCGGGCGAGGCGTTCATCGATCATTTTCACACCTGCTTCGTCTTGAAGAACCTGATCAAGATCAATCGGCGCCTGAATGATGACCGGATCGGGGCGGCGGTGCGGAGTGGCTATGATTTCTACCGCCGCAATCTTTTCTACGATGACGGGCTTCCACGATACTTCGCACTCGAGCCCCGGCGTCAGATCACGCGGCTCGAGATGTACAACGTGGCCGAGGCGATCACTCTTGGAGTGCTGTTGAAAGACGAAATTCCGCAAGCTTACGAGCGGGCGCGCGATCTGGCCTTGCGTGTGGGGCGGGAGTTCCAATTGCCGGACGGACATTTCGTGACCCGCGTTTACCGGGGCGGAATCCGCCACAAAACGGCTTTTCTCCGCTGGCCGCAGGCGCAGATGTTTTATGCGCTGACGAATCTGCTCGTCAGCGAAAAGGCACGCGAGGCCCGATCCGAAGAAGCGGCCCTTGCCCCCAGCGCTTGATGATCGCAACCCCTGAATCCAGGAAAAACTCCGAAGTGAATGCAATGGCCGCGGTCGTGCAAAAGCCTGAAATCGCCGCTCAAGGAGAAGAACGCGACGCCCCGCCGTTTTCTCGGACTAATCGAACGGAGAGAGCGATGGTCGCTCTCCGGGCGCGGCTGGGCCGTGCTGGTCGCGCTGGTGGTCTGTTTGCTGCTCTTGCTTGTCGTCAGTATCCATCCGTTTCTCGCCGTGACCGATCGCACAAATGCCGACGTTCTGGTGGTGGAAGGCTGGGTGCCGAATTATGCCCTCGAAGAATGCATCTCGGAGTTCCATGCGAAACACTACCGGCTCATTATGACAGTGGGTGGTGAGATTCTCAGCGGAACCAACATCGATCCCGGTGATAATCTGGCTTCCTATGCCGCCAGCAGGCTTAAATAGCTGGGTTTGGATCCGCAGTTTGTGCAGGCGGTGCCGTCGCCGGTCAAGTATCGCGATCGCACGTTTGGTTCTGCCCTGGCCTTGCGCCGCTGGTGCGGCGCGAATCACCGGCAGATCACGGCATTCAACCTCGTAACCCTCGGGCCACATGCGCGGCGGAGCCGGCTCTTGTTTGAGAAGGCTTTTGATGACAAGGCTCGCGTCGGAATTATCTCGATCGAGAATCGGGAATACGATCCGGCGCATTGGTGGCGCTACAGCGAAGGCGTGAAGGAAGTCGTGAGCGAAGGCGTGGCCTACGTCTATGCGAGGTTTTTCTTCCATCCCGAATCGGCGGAGACGCGCACGAGATGAACCCGTATCAAGAGACCAGGACCAGGTTGCAGTCATCGCCGAAGGCCTGGCTCGTAACCGGCTCAGCCGGCTTCATCGGCTCGAATCTCGTTGAGACGCTTCTCCTTCTCGGGCAAAAGGTGGTCGGTCTGGATAATTTCTCGACCGGGAACGCGGAGAATTATGCCGATGTGCAGCGGCAGGTCGGGCCGGAACGTTGGGCGAATTTCACCAGCATCGTCGGGGATATTTGTGATCCGGAGGCGACGCGACAGGCTTGCCGGGGCGTCGATTACGTTCTGCATCAGGCCGCCCTGGGATCGGTGCCCCGATCCCTCGCGAATCCGGTGGCGACGAACGAAAGCAACGTGAGCGGATTCGTCACCATGCTCTGGGCAGCCCGGGAGGCCGGGATAAAGAGGTTTGTCTACGCTTCCAGCAGTTCTGTTTATGGCGATCACCCCGTCCTGCCCAAGGTCGAGGACCGGATCGGAGAACTGTCTCTCGCCCTACGCCGTCTCCAAGCGGGTGAACGAGCTTTATGCCGATGTCTTCGCCAAATGTTACGGCCTGCAGTGTTTCGGGCTGCGCTATTTCAACGTCTTCGGTCCGCGCCAGGACCCGGAGGGAGCCTACGCGGCGGTCATTCCGAAATGGATCGCGGCCATGATTCAGGAGGAGCCCGTTTACATTAACGGGGATGGCGAATCGAGCCGTGATTTCTGCTATGTCGCGAACGCGGTCCAGGCCAACATCCTGGCGGCGACGACCGCTGCCTCCGAACCAGGAAATGTGCTGCTTAACATTGCGGTCGGGGAGCGAACGACCTTGAACCAACTATTCGAGCTGATCCGAAAAAGCCTGGTTCCACGGTTTCCGCATCTGGCCGAGTCTCAAGCCGACCTATCGCGACTTTCGGGCCGGTGATGTTCTTCATTCTCACGCCGATATCAGCCGGGCGCAGGATGTCCTGGGGTATTTGCCCTCGCATCGCATCGGGGAAGGCCTCGACGAAGCCCTGGCCTGGTATGTCAAGAGGTGTGAAGGGGTGAAGGTGTGAAAGTGGTGGGAACGGGAAAGGTGGGAAGGTGACTTTTGCTGAGCGATTTGAGGATTTGAGAGTTTGGCAGGATGCCCGGGCTCAGGTGCGGTCGGTTTATCGAGCTTTGAAAAAAGGAACCGCCGGCCATGAGGATCTCGGTTTTCGGACTCAGATCCAGCGGGCGTCTATCTCCGTCATGAACAATATTGCGGAGGGTTTTGAACGAAGGACGCCGAAGGACTTTGCGCACTTTCTGGACTTGGCGAAGGGCTCTTGCGGGGAAGTTCGAAGCATGCTCTACGTCGCGGAAGATTTGGATTACCTCGGGTCAGACCAAGCGGCCGACCTCCGCGCCACCGCCGAAATGATTTCACGCGGCATCGCCGCCTTCACAAATCATCTCCGCTCCTAGATCAGCTTCTCACCTTTCCACTTTCACACTTTTTACCTTTCAACCTCCCCACTTCCACCTTCATGAAAATCGCCATCATCGGCCTCGGTTACGTTGGCCTTCCGCTTTCGATTCAGTTCGCTCGCTCCTGCGCGGACGTGCTTGGGGTCGATATCGATCCGCGCAAGGTGGAACTGCTCAATGCGGGCCAGAGTTACATCAAACATATTGAGGCGTCCGCGATCGCCGACCTGCGAAACACGGGCAAGTTCTCTGCCACGACCGATTTTTCACGGATCCGTGACTGCGAGGCAGTCATCATTTGTGTCCCAACGCCGTTGAATAAGAACCGGGAGCCGGACATCTCCTATGTCCTCGACACCGGCCGAGCCATCGCGCCTCATCTTCAGCCCGGCATGCTCGTCGTCCTCGAATCGACCACCTATCCCGGCACAACCGATGAAGATCTGCGCCGCGTGCTCGAAGAAGGAACACCGCTTTTAGGAAAAGCTGAAAATCTGAAAGCTGACACGCTGAAATCGGACAGCTCCCAACTCCCGGCTTCTAGCTCCGCGCGCCGTGACCGGATGGTCGCTGGACGCGACTTCCATCTCGCCTTTTCGCCGGAACGCGAGGATCCGGGCAATGAGAAAAGCAAGGTAAAAACGGTGCCGAAAGTCGTGGGCGGTTTCACCCCGGCCTGTCTCGAACGGGCGGTCGCACTCTACAGGCAGGCGGTGGATACGGTGGTCCCGGTTTCTTCCTGCCGGGTGGCAGAAGCGACCAAGTTGCTCGAGAACATTTTCCGGAGCGTGAATATCGCGCTCGTGAATGAGTTGAAGCTGGTCTACGGGGCAATGGGAATCGATGTCTGGGAAGTGATCGCCGCGGCCAAGACGAAACCGTTTGGGTTCATGCCGTTTTATCCCGGGCCCGGTCTCGGGGGCCACTGCATTCCGATCGATCCATTTTATCTGACCTGGAAGGCGCGCGAGTTTGGCCAGAACACCCGCTTCATTGAACTCGCCGGCGAGATCAACACCTCCATGCCCCAGCACGTGGTGCATCGGGCGGCGGAAGCGCTCAATTCTCAGCGAAAGCCTCTTAACTCCTCGCGCATCTTGATTCTCGGCCTGGCCTACAAGCCCAACGTCGACGATGAACGCGAGTCGCCCAGTTACGTCCTGATGGATCTTCTCAGCGAAGGCGGCGCCATGGTCGAATATCACGATCCTTACGTGCCGGTGATCGGGCCGACGCGAGAGCATTCGCAATGGGCGGGCAAGGAATCGGTGGCGTGGAACGAAGCCACCCTTCGGAGCTTTGACCTCGTCCTGATCGCGACCAATCACGCCTCTGTGGATTACCAGGAATTGGCTCACTGGGCGCCGCTCATCGTTGATACGCGCAACGCGATGGCCGCGGTGAAAGTGGCGCCGGGGCAGGTGTGGAAGGGGTGAGACGGGAGACTACAAGGACTACAAGACGACAGGACAACGGACTGCACGACTACGGGACTAACGAAAATGAGAGACTACACGAAAATACGAGCGTGGCAGCTCGCGGATGATCTGACGGTTGCAGTGTATGAGCGGACGCGATTCTTTCCCAGGGAAGAGGTGTATGGTCTGACCAGTCAAGTGCGCCGCGCCTCCTACTCCGTTCCGGCGAACATCGTCGAGGGTTCGTCGCGCGAGAGTAAGAAGGATTACTTGCATTTCCTTTACATCGCCCGGGGCTCATTGTCTGAAACACAATATTTCATCCACCTAGCGCGACGATTGAAATACGTTTCGGACGAAGTGGCTGATACTCTACATGAGCAAACCAAACTTACCTTCGCTTGCCTGCACGGGCTCATCGGGTCCGTTGAGAAGGAAGCGGGAAAAGTCAGCAAAGTCATCGCCACTGTTACGAGCCTTTTCGTGATTGGCTTCGCTCGCTGGTCGAGCGGTCCGTAGTCAGTAGTCCGTAGTCCGTAGTCAGCGTTTCAGCTCTTTCCTTGACCAAATGAACCCAGTCGAACCTGTGAACGAAATGGAATCTCCTTTGGTTGCCTCGAAACCACGAGGCCGTCGACGCCTGATCGCGGGAGCGATCTGCGCTGGGCTTCTCATCCTGGCTTACGCGCCAACCCTTTTCGCGCTGGGAATTCACGTGGCCAATAGTGAACTCCATTCCTACATCCTCCTGATTCCGCTGATCTCTTGCTATCTGATTTACGTCCGACGCGACCAGCTCCCGAAGAGTTACTCATCTTCCTTCGCTCCGGGTGCCGCCGCGATGATCGCAGGCTTGGCTGCTTTGGCGGTCGCGCTCCTCCCCGGCTCTTTCCTGCAGCCGTTGAGCCACAACGATTACCTCGGTCTGATGACGTTCTCGTTTCTTTGTTTCGCCGTGGCCGGCGGGTTCCTTTTTCTCGGTTCAAAGTGGATGGCGGCGGCCGCTTTCCCGGTCGCTTTCCTCTTCTTCATGATTCCGATGCCCGATGCGATGGCAGACGGACTTGAAACGGCTTCGAAACTGGGCTCGGCGGAAACCGCGGGCCTCTTCTTTAGTATCTCCGGGACGCCGTTTCTGCAGGATGGAACGGTTTTTCAGTTGCCGAACATCACCCTTCAGGTGGCGCAGGAGTGCAGCGGAATTCGATCGAGCTGGGTTCTTTTCATCACGAGTCTGGTCGCCTCCAATCTTTTCCTGCGCACCTCCTGGCGACGTCTGGTGCTGGTCGCGTTTGTCATTCCACTTGGCCTTCTTCGAAACGGGTTTCGTGTTTGCGTGATTGGATTGCTCTGCGTCCATCTCGGTCCCGGCATGATCGACAGTCCGATTCATCATCAGGGTGGCCCGCTCTTTTTTGCGCTTTCCCTCGTTCCATTATTTTTGCTGCTTTGGTGGTTGCGCAGAGGAGAAAAGAGAGGCGACGCGACGACGCGCCGCCTGGTCGCCTGAGCAGCATGCTGTCGAATTCCATGGACGCCCGCTTCCTCGAATCCCGAAACTTTTGGCTGGACGGCCGATTTGCAGTAACTCATGCTCTCTCAATCTTTTGTCCGTGAACCCCAAGTGCCACTACTATGATCGCCAAGATTAGAAACAGAAATCGGTTCAGTTCCGTCCAGGTTGCAACGCAACGCAAAAACGAACGCAGTCGCTCCTTTGATCCGGGCAGGTGTTTGCTCGGAATCGCTCTCGCGCTTGCCCTTATTTTCGTTAGCGGGTGTCAAACACCTCCGGCTGGCCCCGTGCCCGCCGACCGGTTGAGCGCCTCCGGGCCGGTGTCTCTGGTCCCGGGCGACGTCGTGAAACTGACCTTCCCTGGCGCCCCGGACCTAAATCAGGCGCAAAAAATCCAGACCGACGGAATGATCAACCTGCCAATGATCGGCCAGGTACATGCGAGTGGAAGATCAATCGGGAGTCTGCAGGGCGAACTTTCCGCTCGCTACAAAACTCAACTGGAGACTTCAGAAGTAGTCGTCACGTTGGAGAGTTCGGTCATTCCCGTGATTGTGTCCGGGGCCGTGGCCCAGCCAGGGAAACGGTTCTTTGATCGTCCGACAACGGTCTTCCAGGCGATCATGGAGTCCGGCGGAGTAAACGAGTTTGGCAATTTGAGAAATGTCCATCTCATTCGGACCGCCAATGGTCAGCAAACGACCCAGACGCTCGATTTGAGCGGGACGCTGCAGGGAAGGCCAACCCGCGCGGTTTACGTTAGAAACGGTGACATTATTTACGTGCCAGAAAGCATGTTTTAGCCGGCCGGTATCTCTGGGCGGTGGCACGACGCGGAATCTCGTCGGATTCAACCCAACGCCTCTACTGTAATCGGCACGGCACGAGACTCAGCGGGACCGGGCAAGTTTCACCAGGTAGAGGGCGCCATGACCCCGACCTGCTCCTTCACCGACAACCCCGTCTGGCTCGGCCACTCTTTAGACTATCAAAGTCGCTTTTGTCGGCAGCGATTTGACTCTGCCTCGGGAAACGACCGGCCCTAACTGGGGCTGTCTTTTTGGTCCATTCTTTCTGATCCAATTTAGCCTGTGATTTCTGACTCTATTTTAGCTCTGTTCTCCATCGCCATCTGCGGTTTGCTGATCGTGGCGGCTTTGATTCGCAAGTGGTCGTCGGTGGCGAGCTGGAGTTTCGCTGCAGGAATGCTGGTGCTCGCGGCAAAAGCGGCGTTTTCGGATTTGAGTCTCGAATCCCTTACGCCTGCGGAGGCCATTTTTTGGCAACGCCTCGCGCTGATTGCCAAATCTTTCGTGCCCGGGTTCTGGCTTTGCTTCAGCCTGACCTATGCCCGGGGCAATCACCGCGAATTTCTCGCCAAATGGCGCTTTCTCTTGCTGGTCGCTTTCCTCCTGCCGGTCGGCATCGCCATCGGATTTTATTCGGACCTTTTCAGCCTGGCGCGGGGCGACTCCGGAGCGGTGTGGATTGTCTCCAATCCGCCGGCCAGGATTCTGAATGCGATCGTGCTCGTTGGGATCGTGCTCGTTCTCTCCAACCTGGAAAAAACTTTCCGCGCCTCTGTCGGCACGATGCGTTGGCGGATCAAATTTCTGGTCCTGGGATTGGCCGTCATTTTCGGCGCGAGAATCTACACAGGTAGCCAGGCCCTGCTTTTTTCGGGCCAGGATGCTCCTCTGATGCAGATCGAGTCCATCGCGTTAATCATCGGTGGCATTCTGATGGCGATTGGCTATGCGCGGAGCGGTTTTGCGGAGATCGACGTCTATCCGTCGCAGGCGGTGCTGCAAGGATCCTTCACCATGCTGATTGCCGGGGGCTATCTCTTCGTGGTCGGTGTCCTGGCGCAGATCGTGGCTGCGATGGGCGGGGTGCGACATTTTCAAGCGCAGGTTTTTCTTGTTCTCG
Source organism: uncultured Verrucomicrobiae bacterium (assembly GCA_963772915.1). GTDB lineage: Bacteria > Verrucomicrobiota > Verrucomicrobiia > Chthoniobacterales > UBA10450 > Palsa-1392. The sequence goes on along the minus strand of CAVYZI010000003.1, from coordinate 1,052,937 downwards.
TCGGGCTCACGGGTCTGGCCATGCTGCTCCTCTCCGATCGCGTGCGGCAGGTGCGGCGCCGCTTGATCAGCCGGCATTTCCGGCGGCCGCAACATGACTTCCGCAAAGTCTGGACTCTCTTCACCGAGCGCATCTCAAGTATTTCGGACGAGAGTCGTCTGTGCGGCGAAGTCGCGAAACTGATCTGTGACACTCTCGATGTCTTGTCCGTCACGATCTGGCTCGTCAAAGGCGAGGGGGATCAGCTCACGATCGGCGCGTCGACTTCTCAATCGCGGAAGGAGGGAGGATCGTCTCAAGCCTTGACGAAAGAGGATGGATTGGAGATCGAGAGTTTGCGGACGACTTCCTCGCCATTCGATCTCGAAGCGGCTGATCAGTCCTGGGAACTATTGAGGCAGGCGAACCAGCGAGAATTCCGGAGCGGTGGAAGGCGAATCGCCGTCCCCCTCGTCTCAGGCCATCACTGGCTCGGTTTGGCGATTGTGGGCGATCGGATTAGTGGTCATTCCTTTACGGTTGAGGAGTTCGACCTCTTAAAATGCATTGGCGACCAATTGGCGGCGAGTCTCCTGAATCTGCGTCTGGCCGAGGAGAATCTGCGTGCCAAAGAGCTCGAGGCGCTGCAAACCGTAACGAACTTCTTTGTCCATGATTTGAAGAACACCGCTTCTACTCTCAGCCTGATGCTGACCAATCTGCCGGTGCATTTTGCCGATCCTGCCTTCCGCGACGACGCCATGCGTGGAATCCGAAGTGTGGTCGACCGGATCAATCGGCTGATTAGCCGGGCCGGTTCGCTCCGCCGTGAATTGGAACTCAAGGTGGTGGAGTGCGATCTCAACTCGTTGATCGCGGAATCGATCGAGAACCTCAATGGCCAGGGCAATGTGGAATGGCTGAAAAAGCTCGAGCCGATTCCCAGGCTGCTGGCCGACAAGGATCAGCTGCAAAGTGTGGTGACTAATCTGCTCCTGAATGCGGGCGAGGCGCTGGGCCCGGAGGGCGGCTGGGTGCGGGTGGAAACCGGGTGTCGCGATGGCCGGGCTTTGCTCGTGGTGGCGGATAACGGCTGCGGGATGAGTCCCCGGTTCATCAAAGAAAGCCTTTATCGACCTTTTCAAACGACGAAAAAGAAAGGGATGGGTATTGGTCTCTTCCAATCCCGCCTGATCGTGGAAGCGCACCGGGGAGAGATATCGGTCACGAGCCAACCTGGGGTAGGCACGACCTTTCAGGTGTTGCTGCCGCTCAAAGGACTTTCCGAGATGCAAGGCCAGGATAATTGAGCTTTACGGTCAATCATGAAAACGGTTACAATGAGGCGCAATGCCAGCCCTCCGGGGCCTGATTTTGGTGGAGGCGTCGGTTGAACGCATCGACAAATATGCGGGCTCACATTCAAAGCGCGGATGCCCGCTTCCTTGAAAACGTGCCACCGGTGCAAGCTCTTATCCCATGAAAGCTAAACTTCTTCTCGTCGATGACGACGACGAAATTCGAACTCAGATCAAATGGGCGTTGAGTGAGGATTACGATCTTTTTATCGCCGGCGATCGATTGGAGGCGGTGCACACCTTCCGGGACGAACGGCCTTCGGCCACGCTGCTTGATCTCGGGCTGCCGCCCCAGCCTAACAATTGTGAAGAGGGCATGGAAACCTTGCGGGAAATTCTGGCGGCCGATTCAAACGCGAAGGTGATTATCGTGTCGGGGCAGGGCGAAAAGCAGAACGCTCTCCGGGCCGTCGGCCAGGGAGCGTATGATTTCCTTTGCAAGCCGGTGGAGATGGATGAGCTCAAGCTCGTCTTGCGCCGCTGCGTCTATGTCGCGCAACTGGAAAGGGAGTTTGTTGATCTGCAAAGAAACAAACGGGCGGATGATTTTGAGGAGATGCTGGGATCAAGCTCCCAGATGCAGGCGGTTTTCTCCTTCATTCGCAAGGTCGCCGCCTCGACCGCCCCTGTGCTGATTCTCGGTGACAGTGGGACCGGTAAGGAAATGGCGGCCCTCGCGATCCACCGCCGCAGTCCGAACAAGAAAGGCCCTTTCGTCCCGATCAATTGCAATGCGATCCCTGAGAACCTTCTCGAAAGCGAGCTTTTTGGTCATGAGAAAGGGGCCTTCACCGGCGCCCACGTGCAGCGGAAAGGGATAATCGAAACCGCCGCCGGCGGCACCCTCTTCCTCGATGAGATCGGCGATCTCCCGCCGCCGATTCAGGTGAAGCTGCTGCGATTTCTCCAGGAACAGACTTTCCAGAGAGTGGGGGGGCGGCAGGAGATCAAAATCGACACGCGCGTCGTCGCGGCCACCAACCTGAATCTGAAGCAGGCTGTCGCCGACGGTAAATTTCGCGAAGACCTCTACTATCGCCTGGCTGTCGTCGTCCTCGCTCTGCCGCCTCTGCGTGAGCGGGGTGACGATATTGGCCTTCTGGCGACGGAGTTCCTGCAGCGCTATGCGGTTCGAAACGGCAAGTCCGGCATGGTGTTTACTCCGGAGACGCTGCGGGCGATCAACCGTCACACCTGGCCAGGTAATGTGCGCGAGTTACAGAACCGGATCCAGCGGGCCGTAATTATGGCCAACGGCAAACGGGTGACGGTCTCGGATCTGGAACTGGAAGGTCTCGCCCCGCTCCCCCTTTCCACCTTGCGCGAAGCTCGGGAAGAAGTGGAAAAAGAGTTGATTGAGCAGGCGTTGCGTCGTCATGCGGGCAAGATCACTGCCGCCGCTACGGAATTGGGCATCAGCCGCCCCACCCTCTACGAACTGATGGAAAAGCTGGGCGTCGTTCGCAATTGAGCGACGAGTGGTTTTCCGGATGAAGGCGAATTGGAATTCACGCAGCTTCCAGAAAAATAGTGACCACTAAAATTGCCATCACGTTTCAGAAACATATTGCGTTTTCGTTGGCATTTATGCCAGCTTGGAGGAGCTGGAATTTCCAACCTTCAACGCTTCCCGACAAATGAAACGCTTCCTCGTCAGCTGTGCTCTTCTTCTCGTTGCTCTGGTCCCGGCCGCCCGCGCAAACTCGTTTACGGTCGATGAGGTCTCCGTTACTCCTTCCCAGATTGTGGGGATCGCGGTCGATGGCTTTTGGTCGGGCAAGGTTTACGCCGGGATCAACAATCTCATCGCCGACGGGCAGCCGATGCAGGGTTTTTGCATCGATCCTTTTCACTTCAGCCAGCACTCCTCGCCCGGTTATGAATTCGTCCCTCTCGAGGATGCACCGAAGCCCGACTCCAACAACATGGGTGCGGTCAAAGCGGGCGAGATCAGCGACCTCTGGGCGCTCTATTATTCGGGGAGTATGAATGCGAACGATGCTGCCGGTCTGCAGATTGCCATCTGGATGATCGTCGGTGGATCCAAGTTTCACCTCACGAGCGGCGATGATTATGGCGCCGGTGCAATGATTTCCAGTCTCGCCGGTTATTTCGGCCCTGGGGCCAATCTGATCGGGCTTTCCGGCCCCGGCCAGGACTATGTGGTCCCGACGAGCCCGGTGCCAGAAGGTGGCGCAACGGTCTGTCTGCTCGGGGGCAGCCTGGCTGCGCTCGCCGTGTTCCGCAAGGTCTCGACCATTTTCTGCCCGGTCACAGGGTCGTAGCACAGTTCCGACAACGACAGTCTGGAGCGGCGAAACAACTGGGCTGCCTGCCGTGCCATCTGTGAGTTCCCGGCCTCATCGCCGGTCGCGACTTTGCACAATTGGGTTGATCTTTCTCGTCGAGAAAATATTCCTCCGAACGCCTAACGTAACTCGCAGTATCCCTCGTCGCTGACGTAACCCATCCACTAACATGACTGGCAAAACGCGCTCCTATCTTTTTTATTGCACCCTTCTCCTTTCGGTCATTCTCGTTCCCGGTTGTTCCCGGCAGGCGAAAAAGGCCCGTTACCTCGAGCAGGGCGCGAAAGACTTTCAATCCGGCGCCTACGACAAGGCCAAGATCGATTACATGAAGGCCGCGCAACTCGATCAGCACGACGCCACCCCCTTTGCTCGCCTTGGGCAGATGTGGTTGGAAGATGGCGCACCGCTGCGTGCGGGAGCCTTCCTCAAAAAGGCCGCGGAACTCGCCCCCACTGATTCGGACAACCGCGTGCGGCTGGCGCGAGTTTATCTCTCGATTGGGCTGGTCGCGAAAGCAAAGGAGGAAGTGGTGGCGGTCTTGAAGCAATCACCGGCCAATGGGGAGGCCCTGATCTTGTTGAGCGAAATGGCCCGGACCCCGGAAGAAATTAGCGGTGCCGAGCAAGCGGTGCAGAAATTCCCTGACAAACGAACCACCTCCTATTTCATGGCGAGAGCCAACCTGGCCGTGCGCAAAAAAGACCTGGCGGCTGCGCAAGAAGCAATCAGCAAGGCCGTCGCGCTCGATCCAAAATCTCCAGAGGCTCATCAAGGGATGGGGATTCTGCACCTGGCTGCAAAAAAACCGGAAGGAGGCTGCCGCCGAATTCAAGACCGCCGCCGAACTGGCTCCTTTGCGCTCGAACATTCGCACCAATTACGCGGACTTCCTGAGGCAGACCGAGGGCGTCCAAGCGGCGACGGCTTACCTGAAGGATCTGACCACGAAGGCACCCGATTTCCTCCCCGGCTGGACCCTGCTGGCCCGCATCGCTTTTACCGAGAAAAAGTATGATGAGACGCTGGCATCTCTGGAGAACGTCTTTTCGCGCGACCCGCTCAACCTCGATGCACGCCTCCTCCAGAGCGATGTGTGGCTGGTCAAAAGGGAGCCGAAAAAGGTGGTCACAGAAATGGAAAAGATCGATCATGCTTTTCCTGGATTGCCTCCGGCCAAGTATCGCCTGGCCCAGGCCTATCTGCAGCAGAACCAGCCGTCCCAGGCTGCGCTCGCGTTGGATGAAGCCATTTCCAAAAATCCCAATTTCACCGAGGCAATTCTCGCCCGGGCCGAACTGAATCTGCGCACCGGTCACCCTCAGCCGGCGGCCGACGCGCTCGAGCAACTGCTCAAAAAGCACGCTGGCTTCCGACCGGCCCAGCTCCTTCTCGCCGATGCTTATCGCGCCTTGGGCCGCTTGGATGACACGGCCGCGATCTTTCGCAAACAGATTGAGGCGGCGCCCAAGGCGCCGGAAGCCTATTTTTTCCTCGGAGTCACCCAAGTTCAGCAAAATAAACCTGAGGAGGCGCGCAAGTCTTTCGAGAAAGTTCTCGAACTGGCGCCGGATAACATCCTGGCGATCGATCAACTGGTCGATCTGGATGTCAAAGCGAAAGATTTTGCGGCGGCGTCGCAGCGAGTGGATGAGCAACTAAAGAAACATCCTGAGGCGGCCGCATCCTATCTCTTGCAGGGAAAGGTGCAGATCGCCCAGGGGAAGTGGAAAGAAGCCGAGGCCACGCTGAAGAAGGCGCTGGAGCTCGATCCAAACTCCGGGCCGGCCTACGATATGTTGGTCAGGAGTTATCTGGCGACTAACCGTCTTCCCGAAGCGGCGCAGGAGCTCGAACGCGTTTTGGCGAAGGCGCCCAAAAACCAGGGCGCCTTGATGACCCTGGCGACGATCAGAGCGCAGCAGAAAGACTACGCGAAAGCACGCGAAGCTTACGAACAAGTACTTGCGATTAACCCGAACCTGGTCCCTGCCCTGAACAATCTTTCCTATATCTACGCCGAAAACCTCAACCAACCCGATAAAGCGTACGATCTGGCGCAGAAGGCGCGCACCATCGATCCGGGCAACGCAGCCGTCGCCGATACCCTTGGATGGGCGGCCTTCAAACGGGGCGACTATCAGCAGGCCCTCGCTTTACTGCAGGAAAGCACGGGCAAACTGAGTGCAAATCCCGAGGTCCAATTTCACCTTGGCATGGCTCACTACATGATGGGCCAGGCCGACGCGGCGCGGGCCGCTTTTCAGAAGGCAATTGAGACCCCCGGAGACTTTCCCAGCAAAGCCGAAGCCCAGAGCCGGCTCGCTTTGCTCACGGACGCCTCCGGCACGAGCGGCGCAATGTCGGTCGAGCAATTGCAGCAAATGCTCCAGAAACAGCCAAACGATCTCGTCGCCCGGCTCCGGCTCGCGGAAGCCTATGAGCGCGAGAAAGACTGGATGAAGGCCGCTGATGCCTACGAAGCGGCGCTCAAGATCAATCCCAAACTCGCGTCCGCCGCGCTCAAGCTGGCTCAGATCTACAGCGGACCGGCCCCGAACAGGGAGAAAGCCCTCTCTTACGCCAAGACGGCACGTTCCCTTTCGCCCAATGATCCAAAAGCGACCGCTGTGCTCGGCCGGATCGCCTTCGAGAGTGGTGATTTTTCCTGGTCCTACAACCTCCTTCAGGAAAGCTCCCGGCAACTTGGCTCCGATCCCAAGGTTTTGCATGATCTTGCCTGGGCAACCTACAGCCTCGGGAAAGTGGATGCCGCCCGAGAAGCGATGGAGCGCTGCCTCAAGGCCACACCCGATCCCGAGACATCCGCGGACGCGAAATCCTTCCTCAATTTGACTGCGCTGCAGGAAAACCCAGCCGCACTCGCCGCCGCGAAAAGCGAGATCGATGAAACGCTCAAAGCGAAGCCGAAGTACGTCCCGGCGCTGATGGCCGCTGCTGCGCTCGATGTGCAGAGCGGGAACAGAGCTGCGGCGATCGATCGCTACCAGCAGGTCCTGGAGCGCTTTTCCGATTTCGCGCCGGCGCAGAAGGCACTGGCGCGGCTCTATGCGGAAGATCCCGCGCATGAAGCAGAGGCCTTCGACCTGGCGAACAAAGCGAGGAAAACGCTCCCCGGCGATCCAGGAGTCGCTCGTCTCCTTGGCCAGCTAAACTACCAAAAGAAAGACTACAGTCGCGCGATCCAACTTCTGCATGAAAGCGCGCGTCAGAAGCCCCTCGACGCCATCGGTCTCTACTACCTTGGAAGTTCTCAAATCGCAGCGAACCAGGGGTCTGCCGGACGCCAAACCCTCGAACAGGCTTTGGCCGCCGGGTTGAAAGATCCCCTCGCGGCGAAGGCCAGGAGTGAACTGAATGCGAAGGCTAGCCCGTGAGCTTTCGCTGGCCAGCTTCCTCCACCCGGATCATCCGCACGCAGCCGATTTGTTGGATGTGCTTACAAAAGATCAAAAAGCTGCTGGCTCCTCTCCAAATTCGTCGAGAAAGCTTACAGATCCCGTAACAACTAGAATTGCCGTAAGTCACTCTAATAACGTAAGCTTTTATATATCAGTAGCTTGCATCCAAAGCTTCGATCTTGGCATCGAGATTGCTAAGTAGTAGTTGTAAGCCAAATCAATCGATGAAAAAACATACGATCACAGCAATTATTATCGCCCTTTGCGGCGCGACCTCGGCTTACGCCACCATGTATGCCGACGCGGATTTCTACGGAGGGACCAACACCCAGGGCAACCCGAATGGAATTCTCCTCAGCACAGGCGCTCCGCCTCACTTTGTCACTTCGTCCTTCGATTTCATCAACCCTGATGGAACGTCGAGCTTTACGATCGGATCGCCCTATGATCCCCTCCAACAGGGGGCGTATTCGTCCGCGCTCGGCTACCCTGTTGGCACGAACATCGACCCGCTGAGCCTCTTCTTCACGTTCTTCGTCCGCGATCCGAACGGCGGTAACGAAGGGGAAAGAGTCAATCTGGGCCCGCGAGATCTGATCTTCAATGACGGGTCGTTCACTGGAAGCGCGGTTCTCGATTTTGGCGGCAATCTCGCCGTGATCGGCGCCATCGAAACGACCGGGATTGTGAATTACAGAGTCAGAGCCCTTGCTGGCGAGTTTGTTTTCGACGCCGCTTTTGCGCATTTCAACACCGTGCCGGAGAGCGGCTCCACCGTCGCTCTTCTGGGATTGACTCTCGCCGGAATTGGCTTTCTCCGCCGGAAGCTGGCGAGCTAGCGGACATCAAATTCTTGCGGACCGCGGGCAGACAATCTGTCCGCGGTCTTTTTTTGCTGTCGACTCCCGGGCTCGCCAGACTAGAAGGAGAAGCTGAAGCCCGCGGAGTATCGATTGCGGGCGTAGCCGCTAATCGTTTGGGACGAGTTGACCTCGGAATGGGAGTAATTCACGTTGAACGAAAGCCGGCGGCTGAAATGGTAATCGGCGCTCAGCAAAATACTGAAGACATCCTGACCGAACGCCGGTCCAGCGTTGACGAGGGTCGTGCCCTGTTGATTCTCGTCGTGGCTATAGGTGCATGCCAAGGAGGAGCTAATCCGACGTGTGAAAGCATGGCTTAGCTGCAAGCTGGTGCGAAAGGATTTTTGTGTGACGACCTGCCGCGTTTGCGGTTGTTCAATCGAATAGCTCCCGCTCCAGCTTAGCGAGGTGCGGTTGCCCAGGGCGTAATCGAGCGACGCCTCGAAGTCCGGATTGGTCTGGCTCCCGCCGACATCATAGGAACGAATCGATGCGCCAACCCGCGCCTGGGCCCGCAGCCTGGGACTGAACCGGTGTTCGACCCCCGCCAGGAAGAAGTGCGTCGTCGAGTCCAGGGCGGCCGTGACATAGTCGACGAGGAGAAATCGATATTCACCCGTCAGAACGGTGGTTCGCGTCAGCCGAAAACGCAGTTGCTCGCCGAACGTGTGTTGATCTCGATCGGTGAAGGCGGCGGTCGCGGCGTTCTCGTAACGGACCAGATTGAAATTGTAGCTGCTCACGATCGAGAACCGCCGGGTCAAGTCGTAATTCGCCCAGAGCCGGTTATCGAGCGCGAAATAATTTCCGTTGAAACTATTCGTGCCGACGTTCGCGACCAGGTCGGGCTCTGCCTGGTAACGTGCATCGAAGCTGTCACTCAAGGTGAACCGCTGCGTAACCCTATGGCTTAGCGATAGATCCACGAACGCATTCACGTTCGTCCGTTGCCCGAAGTAAGTCGCGGCGCCCGCACCCGATACGATACTCAGGGGGAAATCGCGATGCGGCGATTGATAAGAGAGCGTCAACTGTTCGTTGGTGAACCAGGTTCCATTCGAGCGCTGGGTGGTGCGGGAGTTGGTGTCGAATCCGGTATGGAACTGGGTGAAAATCTGAACGCGGGGAAGAGGCCGGTCCCAAGTTGGCAAAGGCTCCTCGCCGGCAGGCGCACTGTTTTGCGTCACAATCTCGACGGACGGTTCCTCGCCCCGTGCCGGCGTTTGGGAGCAAATGGTTGAGACAACGAGAAGCATCGAGAGAAATGCGACCCACTTCCGCGCCCTGGCGCCATAACGGCGGGTTCCGGTCGGAGTTCGAGGAGGCGCGGTCTCGCGCAATGACTGAGCGTCGTCAGGAGTTCGTGGGTTTTTGCGCATCCGATATCGATCTTTCCGTCGCGCAAAAAGCGTCGCGGCTAACGATGCTTATTGCGGCTACTGGCTTGGAGTTTGGTTATAGCAGAGAGATTTTCGAGGCGATACAAAATTAACTCAGCTTTCCAAACGAGACCTCGGATAAAGCAAAAGTCCGGCCACGCTCGACTGGTCGGTGATCCGAATGGCGGCGGGCGTGTCGCGGCGGCCGCTAAAATGCGGGCCCTGCGACCAACCCGCGACGAGCTCGCAAGTCATCTCGTTCCAAGGGGTGAGATTCGAAGCGCTCGTCCCGAAACGCATAAAAAAAGTCCTGAAAATGAACAGTCAGGTGTTGGGAATTTGACATAATCGGTCTGATTGCTCTCTAAGTACTTCGGATTCGCTGTGGTACGCAGCTTGCTTTTTCTGAAGGCATGCTGGCCACGATCTTCCTCTTTTGCCTGGGCGGCGGTGCGATTGCCCGCCTCGGTCAGGAGATTCAGGGGGCACCGGAGGGGTACGAAGGGCCCGACGGGCTTACCCTCGTGGAAGCGCCAGCTTTGCCGCCGCGCCCCACCTGGACTTCTCGGGTCGTGGCTCGCTTTTCGCACGCTGGTGCTGGGAAACGGGCATTGGCCGGCCGACCCGGTTGAGTTCGACCGGACTTCTCCGTCGCTCCCACCTGGTTCTTCGAAGCCTGCGACACATTTCCTTGCCGGATGCCGCGGCACGCGCATAGTAGACGCCGTTTGATCCGGCCTCAGATCGGAGAAAACGATGGATCGGCGCTTTGACGTCATTGTCGCCGCCGATCCATGTGAACCGCGGGGTCTTAGCTCAGTTGGTAGAGCGCCTCAATGGCATTGAGGAGGTCAGGGGTTCGAATCCCCTAGGCTCCAGGATTTCCGTTCACGCCGCCACCTCGCGCGGCCTGCGGTAGAGGGTGAGAAAATAGTAGATGGTGCCGAGCGCGCCGAGGATCGCGGCCGAGGCGAAGTTCACCCCGGGGCCGAACTTCCAGAGCAGCGCTCCGAGCAGCGCGCCCGAGCTGACGAGAAGATCGCGCACCAGATAATACGCCCCGATCATTTGGCCGCGCCGCTGCGGATCGCAGTAGCCGATGATGAGCGCTTTGCGCGGAGTGTCGCCGAATTCCTTCAGGCCGCGAACCGCAAAAGCCAGCGCCAGCATCGCGAAACTCCCGGAGAACCAGAGCGCGACCGGGAAGAGCGTAAACATGATGAAGGTCACGAAGACAAAAGGTTCGCGTCCGTATTTGTCAGCGAAATAGGAAGCGGGAATGATGCAGAGGGTCGCGGTCAGCATCTCGATCGTGACCAGGATGCCGACTTGTTTCGCATCCGTGCCGACGGTGTCCATTGCGTAGATCACGACCCAGGCGAAGGGAATCCGTTCGCAGAAGCGGATGAGAATGTCGCTCAGGAGCAGGCGCCGGAGTGGGGCGTTGAAGTTCGTTAGGCTGCGCCAGAAGGTCCAGCGTTCCGATGTTTCCACCACGGCCGGTGGTTCCTCGCGCAGGAGGCGCTGCACGCCGATCGTCGCGCTCGAGATCACGATCGAAACGAGCAACCCGATCCGCACCCCCGTAGTCATGCCAAAGCGATCGATCAGCACGCCGCCCAGAAATGGCGCGATCATGATTGGCAATCGTTTGATCACAGATTGCATCCCGATCCCCATCGAGTGGCGATTGGCTTCGAGCGTTTCGGCGACGAGTGAAAACGTCGCCGGGAGTGAAAAGCAGGTCCACGAGAGGAAGAGGAACATCGCGCAGATCACCGCGCCCCAATGCGGCACGAGGAGCACGATCGCGTAGCCGACGATGGAGAGAATATTGAAGGCAATGAAGGCACGTCGAAACCCCCAGCGGTCGACCACGACGCCACCGGGATAGGCGTAGATCGCGCCGAGCAGGGTGCGGATCGCGTCGAAGGTCCCGATGATAAAAACCGTCGCGCCGAGCACCTGGAGGTACTTCGGGAGGAAGCGCATCCAGAGTTCTTCGCCGGTCCCGATCGCGAAAATGGCGATCAGCAGGACGACGAGGTTGCGGCGGAGACCGAAAAATTCCGCAAGCGAGCGCCGGTCCTTCATCGGCAGAGTCGAAGCATCAGCACAGTTGCAACTTCGCAAACTCAACTTCCGAATCCAAGCATGCGGAAAGCGATTTTTACCTTGTGACGCGGCAGCCGTCGTAAATATCCTGCGGTAAATTAGCCCCCGATGAAACCAATCGTCCTCATTCACGGTTACAGTGCGGAGAGCCAGGAGTCCGATCCGACCTCGATCGAAAACATCTACGGCACTCTGCCGCGACGGCTGCGCGCCAGCTACGACGTCGTCGAGGTCGATCTCTCTCGTTTCGTTAGTCTGAACGACTCGGTCTCGGTCGCCGACATTGCCCGCGGCTTCAACCGCGCCCTCCTCGAGCAACATCCCGCATTACTCGAGAGCGGATTCCACGTCGTCATCCACAGCACCGGCGCGCTCGTCATCCGCACCTGGATTCGACTCTTCAGCCCGAAGCCCTCACCCATTCGCAACCTGGTTTATCTCGCAGGTGCAAACCTCGGGAGCGGCTGGGCCAGCATTGGGCAGGGGCAGGTGGCGCGCTGGGGCCGGTTCGTTTTTGAGCGCGGCGCGCAGCGCGGCCTCAAGGTCTTGCAGGCGCTCGAGCTCGGCGCCTCGCCCACCCTCGATCTCCATCTCGATTTCACCCGCGGCGATACGCGCATGGTGGAGGATTACAAAGTCCAGGAATTCGTCATCGTCGGGACCCAGGCCGATCCCGACTGGTTCGAGTTTCCGGTTCGTTATGCGCACGAGGACGGTTCCGATGGCGTGGTCCGCGTCTCGGCTTCCAACCTCAACTTCAATCACATCGAAATCGGACCCAAGGACGGCGCGGCCTTCCTCCCCTGGGCAAAGATCAAGAGCGCGGTCGAGGCCGCCCAGAAGAAAGACGATTTTCCCGAATACTACGAGGTCAAGTCTGCTTCCTACGCGGGCAAGGATCGACCCCTGATCCCGTGCGGCATTCCGTATCGTTGCGCCCACACCGGGGACAAGATGGGAATCGTTTCCGGCACCATCACGCAGGACCAGGTCGAGCGGATGCTAAAGCTCGCCCTCGAAACCCCCGCCCGCACCCCGGCCGCCTGGCAACGCGCCGTCGCTGCCTACGATCGCGAGACGGCACAAACCTTCGACAACGCGCGCCGGATGCAAAAGCCCGGCTTCTTCAACTTCCTCGCCGATCCGCGCAATCAATACGATCCACACGCCCAGGTCGTCATCCGGTTGCGCGACCAGGACGGTGCGCCGATCCCGATCGCGCACTCCGACATTTTCTTCGTCTCCAATCAGGAGGAGAAAGGAACGATCCCGATCCAGACCTTGATCCAGGACACATCGGTCAGCGGCGTCTCGCCCAACTCGATGCTGTTCTATCTGCGTCTGAGAAAATTCACTCGCAAAGAACAGGATTGGGTCGATCAGCTGCGCGACGTGTTCGACTTCGCCTTCGAGATCACCGCCATCGAACCGGCCGCGCCGCGCGAGGATCCGCTCGTCTCCTATCTGCCTTTGCGGTGGCCCCTGAAGCGGCGCCAGATGAGCGCGCTCATCCAACCGCATCGCACCACCATCGTCGACGTCACGCTCCTGCGGCTCTCGGCGCCCGAGGTCTATCGGCTGCTCAAGTCCTAGCGCGCCGCGCACGCTGATTTGACTCCCCCGATCTTCCCGGCTCTTTTTAGCGCATCGGCAAATCCGCCGATCCATCGTCTCAACTCCAGCTTCATTATGACCTTATCTTCATCCAGTCTCCGCGCCTTCACCCTTGGTCTTCTCGTTTCATCCTTCGCTCTCGCGCCTCACCTCTTCGGGGCCGAGAAAAAGCTCGAATTCCCGGCGGCCAGTCAGCACGCCACGATCACGCAACGGGTGGGCCTGACGGATGTCTCAATCGATTATTCGCGCCCCGACAAGCGCGATCGCGAGATCTTTGGCGGCCTCGTTCCCTACGACAAAGTCTGGCGCACCGGGGCAAACGCTCCGACCAAAATCAAATTCAGCGACGCGGTCAAAATCGAGGGCAAAGACGTCCCGGCCGGCGAATACGCCTTCTACACCATCCCGGGCAAGGACGAGTGGACCATCATCCTTTCCAAAAACCTCAAGCTCTGGGGCGCCTACGGGTACAAACCCGACTCCGACGAGCTGCGGGTGACGGTAAAACCGACCACCCTCCCCAACCCGGTCGAGACCTTCACGATTGGCTTCGACGACCTGAAGGATAACGGCGCCACCATCTCACTCGAGTGGGACACGACTCGCGTGCCCGTCGCCCTGATGACCAACACAGTTGAAAAAGTGAACGCCGAAATCCAGAACGCGCTCAAGGATCCGAAATCGCTCGAGCCGATTTTCTATTATCAGGCCGCCAGCTTCTACTACGACCACGACAAGGATCTCGAGCAGGCCGCCAAATGGGTCGACCAGGCGATCGAGAAGCAGGATCCGGCGCGCTACTTCCTCTATTACAAAAAGGCGCAGATCGAAGCGAAGCTCGGCCACAAGGAAGCAGCCAAAGCCGCCGCCGAAAAATCGATCGAGCTCTTGAAAGCTGAGAAGGAGCCGGACGCATCGGCCATCCGCAACAGCCAGCTGGTCATCGACGGCTTGAAGTAACGGATCGGCTGCTTTCAGGCGCACCGTCTTCGGCCATGTTTCCGCTCTCGCGCCGTCTCGTGCCCGTATTGCTCGCGGTCGTTAGTCTCGCCGCCCCCGGTCGCGCCGCGGAGGCGCCCCAGGCGATGGACTCGGCCCATATTCGGCTCGCGCTCGAGAAGCTCAACGTCCTCGGCCGCGCGCTCTACGTCGCCGCGCATCCCGACGACGAGAACACCGGCCTCATCTCGTATTGGGCCAACGGCGCGCTCTACGACGCCGCCTACCTTTCTCTCACCCGCGGCGACGGCGGGCAGAACCTCATCGGGCCGGAGCTGCGCGAAGAACTCGGCGTCATCCGCACCCAGGAACTACTCGCCGCGCGGCGGATCGATCACGGCCAGCAATTCTTCACCCGCGCGAATGACTTCGGTTTTTCCAAATCCGCCGACGAAACCCTCCGCATCTGGGACCGGGAAAAAGTTCTCGCCGATGTCGTCTGGGTGATGCGAAAATTTCAGCCCGATCTGGTCGTGACACGCTTCCCGACCAACGACACCCAGACCCACGGCCATCACACCGCCTCCGCGATCCTGGCCGGGGAAGCGTTCCGCGCCGCCGCTGATCCGAAGCGATTTCCCGAACAGCTTCAGTTCGTCCAACCGTGGCAACCGACCCGGCTCCTCTGGAATTCGTGGGAAGCATTTCGCGCTCAAAGGCGAAATGAGACACCCGACTTTACCGGACTGATCAGTCTCGAAGTGGGCGGTTACCAGCCGCTTCTTGGCAAATCCTATCCCGAGATCGCCTCCGCCAGTCGCAGCATGCACAAGAGCCAGGGTTTCGGCGTCGAAGTCCGACGCGGCGAGCGGAAGGAATATTTCAAATTCCTCGACGGCAAACCGATCAGCAACGGCGGCATTTTTGACGGCATCGACACGACCTGGTCGCGCGTCCCGAAGGCAACCGGGATCAGCGAGAAGATCGATCAACTCCTCCAGAAATTCGACGACACCAGGCCGTCGGCCTCGGTTCCCGCGCTCCTCGCCCTGCGCAAAGACCTGCGTGCGCTCGGCCCCGATTCCTGGGTGACGGAAAAACTCGCCGACCTCGACCAGATCATCGGGGCCTGCCTCGGCTTGCACCTGGAAGCGGTGACCGAAAAGGCAAATGCCCAGCCGGGCGAAAATCTGGCGCTGCAAATCGAGGCGATCAATCGCTCGCCAGTCGAGGTGACGTTGAAATCTCTCCGCGTCTTGAAGAACGGAAGACCACAATCGTTCGATAAGAAACTTTCGCCTAACGAACTCGTAACGGAAAAGACAACCGTCGCGCTCCCGAAGGATTTGCCCTTCTCGCAACCCTACTGGTTGCGCGAACCGGGCACGATTGGCACCTACGCCGTCTCCGATCAAACCCTGATTGGCCGGCCGGAGAATCCACCGCCCTTTCCGATCGATGTCACGCTCCAGGTCGGCGGCGAAGAAATCGATTATTCGTTGGCACCGCGCTTCCGCAAAGTGGATCGCGTTGCCGGTGAAGTGAGCCAGCCGTTGGTCATCGCGCCGGCCGCTTTCGTCGCCTTGCCACGGCCCGTCTTCGTCTTCGGCACCGCGGAGCCGAAAACGGTCAACGTGCGCGTCATCTCCGTGGCGGAGAAATTTAGCAGCAACCTCGCTCTGGCCGTTCCGGCCGGCTGGAAAGTCGAGCCCGCTTCCGTCCCGGTGCAGCTCGAAGGGGCCGAAAGCGAGACGACCTGCACTTTCCAGGTGACGCCGCCACCGGACGCGAGCGAAGGGAACCTGCGCGCCGTTTTCATGTCGGCTGGAAACCGGAGCGACGCCTACAGCCGCGAGCAAATCGCCTACCCGCATATCGAGCCGCAAACGCTCATCTCACCGGCTCAGGCCAAAGTCGTTAGGGCAAAAATCGAGAACAAAGCCGCCCATGTCGGTTACATCCCGGGCGCGGGTGATGCGATTCCGGAAAGCCTTCGCGAAATCGGTTCCGCCGTGGAAACGCTCGCCGACGAGGACATCAAAGCGGCCAACCTCGCGCGCTTCGACGCGGTCGTCCTCGGGGTTCGCGCCTATAATGTGCATCCGGAGCGGATCAGTGCCTGGTATCCCGAGTTGCTGGCCTACGCGCGGCAGGGCGGGGTCGTTATCGTGCAATACAACACCATGCCCGGGCCCAAGCCTGACGAACTCCCGCATCCGCTCCAGGTCTCGCACGATCGCGTTACGGATGAAAACGCGCCCGTCCGCATTCTCGCTTCCGACCATCCGATCATGAACTTCCCAAACAAGATCACGGCCGACGACTTCGCCGGTTGGGTGCAGGAGCGCGGCCTCTATTTCCCCGACCAATGGGACCCAGCCTGGACCCCAATCCTCTCGAGCAACGACCCCGGCGAAAAGCCGCTCGACGGCGGCCTGCTCGTGACGCCCTGCGAAAAGGGCTGGTTCATTTACACCGGCTATTCCTGGTTCCGCGAGTTGCCGGCCGGCGTCCCCGGCGCCTACCGCATCTTTGCCAACATGATTTCGTTAGGCAAAGCCGGGAAATGATCGCCGCATTCTGGAGAGCCGACTCTTTTGTCTGGACATGCGGAAGCATGTCCCTCCGGAGGGACGCGCTTCCGCGCGTCCAGTTTGTCCAATCGCATTCGCAACCTTCCAGATAGAGGAATAGCTGTGAACGACAAATCGACGCCTAACGAAACGAAAATCCGCGTGCCACTGTTCGGCACCTGGCGCAGGGCCTACCTCGCGGTCGTGATCGTTTTTGTTCTCGAGGTCGCGTTTTTCTATTTCGTCAGCCGCGCTTTCTCGTGAGCGGGTTCGATTATGCGGTGCTCTTCGGCACCCTCTTCGCGATTGCGATTTACGGCTGGTGGAAGAGCCACTCCGATCACGATCTCAATCATTATCTGCGCGGTGACTCGAGCATCCGCTGGGGAACGATCGGGCTCTCGGTTATGGCGACCCAGGCCAGCGCCATCACCTTTCTTTCCACGCCCGGCCAGGCTTACGAGAGCGGGATGGGGTTTCTCCAGAATTATTTCGGACTGCCCTTCGCGCTCATTGTCGTCTGCGCGGTTTTCATCCCCATCTACCACCGGCTCAAGGTCGTCACGGCCTACGAATACCTGGGCCAGCGCTTCGATCAGAAGACGCGCTTGTTAGGCGCGTTTCTCTTTCTCCTCCAGCGCGGGTTGGCGGCCGGGATCACGATCTACGCGCCAGCCATTATTCTCTCTGCGCTTCTCGGCTGGAACCTTCGCCTGACGATCCTGCTCGCCGGCCTCTTCGTCGTGATTTACACCACCTCGGGCGGGACGACCGCCGTCAGCCACACCCAGAAATGGCAGATGGCCGTCATCCTCGTCGGCATGGCCGTCGCCTTCGGCCTGATTTTGCATCGCCTCCCGCCCAACGTCTCGTTCCTCGAAGCTCTCTCGATTGGCGGCCGGATGGGCAAGCTCGATGCGGTCGATTTTTCCGTCGACGTCCAGCGGCGCTACACCTTTTGGTCGGGGACGCTCGGCGGATTCTTCCTCGCCCTCTCCTATTTCGGAACCGACCAATCACAAGTCCAGCGTTACCTCGCCGGCGGCTCGCTCGCCGGGAGCCGGTTCGGCCTCATTTTCAACGCCGTCCTCAAGTTGCCCATGCAGTTCTTCATTCTCCTCACCGGCGTGATGGTTTTCGTTTTCTTCCAGTTTGAAAAGCCGCCGCTTTTCTTTAATCAGCCCGCTTACGAACGCGCCGCGCAGACCGCGCAGGCGACCAACCTCGCCGCCCTCCAAAATCGTTACGACACGGTCTTCGCGCAGAAACAGACGAAGATTCGGGCCCTGACGACTGCGCTCGACTCCGGTTCGGCTCCGGCGATCGCGACCGCCACGAGCGCCGTGCGCGAGCAACAGAAAGCGATCGACGATCTCCGGGGCGAAGTGAAGAAAACGTTGAAAGCCGCCGACCCGAAAATCGAAACCAACGATGCGGACTACGTTTTCATCAGCTTTGTTTTGCGTTACCTGCCGCATGGGGTCATCGGCCTCCTGATCGCGGTGATCTTCTGTGCGGCGATGTCGTCAAGCGCTTCGGAGTTGAACGCCCTCGGCTCGACCACGGTGGTCGATTTCTATCGGCCGCTGCTGCATCCGGGGGCGAGCGAAGCGCATTACCTGTTTGTCTCGAAGCTCTGCACCGCGCTCTGGGGCGGGGTCGCCATTTCCTTCGCTCTCTTCGCCAACCTGGTCGAGAACCTGATCCAGGCGATCAACATCCTTGGCTCGATTTTCTACGGGAGCATTCTCGGAATCTTCCTCGTCGCGTTCTTTCTCCGTTTCGTGCGCGGCTCGGCGGTTTTCACCGCCGCGCTCACCTCGCAGGCGCTTGTCCTGGTCCTCTTCTATACGACCAAGATCGGCTATCTCTGGTATAACCTGATCGG
Organism: uncultured Verrucomicrobiae bacterium; assembly: GCA_963772915.1. GTDB lineage: Bacteria > Verrucomicrobiota > Verrucomicrobiia > Chthoniobacterales > UBA10450 > Palsa-1392. The sequence continues at coordinate 1,034,495 of CAVYZI010000003.1, read as the reverse complement.
CTGCTTCGTGGTTTTGATCCTGTCGGCCTTGCTCCAAAAAATCTTTGGGTCGCAAGAGGAGATGCGGCGCGCTTGACCGGACTCGCCGCAGCGAGTTCGCGGGAGGAACGCACTTCGGCGCGTCCTGGGTCGACCGCGGTCGCAAAGGCCATTTCTGCAGTGACTCACTGCACTAGGTATGTTATCAGGTCAGCTCGAGCACGCGCTGGATGGGAGCTTCGCCAGCAGGCGGTGCAGGCGAACCAGAACCATCGAATCCGGCAATCCGAATGGAGTAACGATCGCTTCCGGGGTCGTCGGATCCGACCGCCGCAGACAATCAGTAGAGCGGCTGGAGCCTGTCGGGCCGCCGCATCACGCAATCAGCCGTTACGCCCCGGCCCATGGCGCCTCAAAGCGAATCCGGTGCGTGCCGGAGAAAAGACTTTCAAAGTTTTTTCTAAACTTCGTTTGCCAGTTTCCGTAGAAAGGTGGTGAAAGCGATGATTTACCCATCCCGGCTGGCTCCTCCTCTCAGGTCTGCTCCGGGAGAGCCGGAGCGGCGCGCTGTTCCCCCCGGAACCAACCCGCAATAAGGAAAACGACGATGACATTCGCGAGGCCAAGCCGAAGAGCGATTCGATCGGGGAAAACTCGGCCTGCCGATCGTCGCTTCTTCTGCCTCAGCGTCTTTATCCAGTTGCTCTCAATGGCGACGATGGCAAGGATCACAACTTCACATCAACCAGTCGATCTGGATCCGGCGCGGAGGCCTATCCTGGAGGCCTCTTCTCTTCTTTCAGATTTGCAGTCACAAGCAAACTACCCCAGGTAAAAGAATGCCACCCATGAAAAACTCGATCCATCGCACGAAAACCGCTCCGCCCCGACGGATCACACTCGCACTGCTTCTTCTCACTGCCGGGATGATGCTCGCTCAACCGTGTATGGGGCAAGGCGGGCCCCGGATAAGAGACTGCGCCTCAACCAATTCTTGCCTACAGCTTTGACCATGTCACAAACATTCATGTCCGTGACGATAGTGGATCAGGAAATGCATACCACAGTACGGCTTATGATGTATCGGGGCCATTCGTGCTGACGACAGGTCGCAGCTTCGCAGGTAGCGGGAAAGCTGCCTGCTTCGATGGAACACAAGCGCAACGGATCGAAGTTAGCGGAAGAGCGCTTACCGTCCCAGCGTTCACCATCATGGCTGATGTTCGCCTGAATAAACCCGTAAACTTCACCGATCCAGTCAATGCGCGTTGGGAAATATCCGAAAAAGCAGGAAGTTATTGGGCCAACATTCGGATGGATCAGGGACCCGAAATTCCCGGCCCGCCCTACCTCCTGCGCGTCGGAGGATTTTTCAGCGGAGATCAGGACACCCATTTTACTGGAGAACACGGACTCAAACCGGGAAAGTGGCAGAATCTTGCGTTCGTGTTCGACCCGGTAGCTCATACTCTGACTACTTACATCGATGGTGTGTTTGATCATTCGATTCAGAGAGATGGGACCCTCGATGATAGCACTTCCAACAATGGCATTGACGAAAATTTGGTAATTGGTGCAAAACACCGCCTGGGCGGAACCGGAGAACTTCTGGAAGCCTTCTTTGATGGACAGATGGATAATTACCGTCTCTACAATGTGGCGCTGACAGCAATGGAAGTTGCCGCTGTCGCTGGTACTCCTGTTCCCCCAAGTTCAAGTTTTTAGAAGTAGCGATTTGACCTAATACTTGTGAGTCACAAAGAATTTGGGTTCGGCTAAGATTTGTGACTGTTTCGCCCACCGTGCCAGAGCTTTCGGCAGGGTTTGGGTTCGGGCCTGGATGGCCTACCGACGAAGCTGCCTGCTGATGTTGAACGCACTCTTCATCACCAAGACAGGGTGGAGTGATGCCTCGAACACAAAGGCGTGGCCACGCAGCCTCTGATCGGGTCAGAAATAGCTTGGCTGCGGCGATCACCAGAACTGTTGCCAGGAGCCGGCAAGATGGTTCGAACCGGTGCCGGTGGCCGACGCCACTGGATAATTTCCACCAGCCTTTCAGGCTTCAAGAAACATCCTAACGGGACTTGGACGGTCACGGGCAGCCTCGCCAATGCACGCTTTGCTCCACACGGCGATTTACTGCCCGACGGCAAGGTGCTCGTCGCAGGCGGTGTTGCCGCGGGGCGGGGTTCTCTCAAGAGCGCGGAACTCTACGATCCGGCGAGCGGGACCTGGACGGCGACCGGCAGGCTCAACACCGCACGCGATCTGTCACACGGCGACCTTGCTGCCCAACGGCAATGTGCTCGTCGCAGCTGGTTCAACTTGCAAGCCCCCCCCGCCCGGCAATCTGCGAGCGCCGACCTTTACGATTCGGCGAGCGGAACCTGGATCCCAACTCGCACCCTTAACACCGCACGCTATGGGCACAGGGCGACCTTGCTGCCCCACGGCGAGGTGCTCGTCGCGGGCGGCGGCGGCAGCGGCGGCTCTCTCGCGAGCGCGGAACTCTATTTAAGCGACGGCGAACTCACGCTGGTGAGCGCGGCCTCGCGCAAGACGCACGGCAACGCAGGCCCGTTCGATATTGACCTGCCCCTCACCGGAACGCCCGGCGTGGAATGTCGGCAAGGAAATGCCGGCCCGTTCCTGCAAATGATCGTGTTTAGCTTCTCCGAGGACGTGATCAGTCCTGGCGCTGCGATGACCGACTGTGGCACCGTCCTCAGTTCGACGATTGATGGCTCGACCGTCACGGTGAACCTTGGGAATGTTAAGTGCGACGGTTCTGATATTACCGTGACCGTGCCCGGGGTGACCGGGTGCTGACGGTATGGTGGATGCATCCGCTACCATGACCTTGCGAATTGGTGACGTGAACGCTGACGGCAGCGTCAATAACGCGGACGTTAAGGAGGTCCAGATGAATCGCGGCCGTGGCTTTGTCGACGACAGCAACTTCCGCGATGACGTAACGCTGGATGGCCACATTAACCATGGTGATATCACCTTGGTGAAATCGAAGAGGTAATCACAATTGCAACCGGGAGCCGTCCGAACCGGCTCCCGGTTCGCTAGCGAGTCAGGACTCGTCAGGCAAAAAACCATGTGATGCGTTGCAAACCACTCCGCTCCGGCGGATCACATTCCCGCTGCTGCTTCTCACTGCCTGCCTGATGCTCGTCCAACCATGTGCAGGTCAGGGCGGGACCTGGACGGCTACCGGCAGCCTCGTCACCGGACCTAGCACCAGTGCAATAAGTCATTGAGTTTTTAGCGGGGAGAGCGGACCGATTGGGTGGATTCTTGACTCGCCGCGGCGCGTCCCTCCCGGGGGGCGCGCTTCTGCGCGTCCAATTTGCTGCTACGCGCGTGACTTCACCCATCATCTGTTTCGGACAACAACCGTGCGGGATTTTTCCGCGCCGCTTTCTATACGCGAAAATCCGGACCGCCCGGCGGCTGCAAGGCGAGATCGGGGGCGAGATTGTTTTCTTTTATCACGACAGCGACCACGATCCGCGCGAGACGATTACGATTTTGCGCGACCTGCGCAGCGGGACGGAGCACCCGGATCAATTTCAAATTCGCGAACAAGCTGCAGCGTCAGTTTTCTCCGCTCTTTGCCAAACGGGTCCTGCCGGAATGGCAGGAGCAGACCGCGCGGCAACTTCCCGAACCTTGTCCCGGACACGCTGGTCGATTGCTTCAAACAAGGTCGAGGCGAAGAACGTGGCCGATTTCTGTCTTGAAATGTATCGGCATCTCGGACTTGCTCGAAGGCATGAGCGTCATGCGCTCGGGCGATCCCGAGCTTTCGCCGCCGCGCGGTCGCGGTCGATGATTACTTTGTCGACGTGATGCTACGAGAATGAACTGGTGCGCGCGCGCAATCAGCCCCGACGCCTTACTCCTGCACAAGGGTGGAGATTCCTACCTGAAACTGCCGCTGCCGGCATACGACGCCGCGCAAATCAGCCCGACCCGCGACACGCGCCTGCGCTGGATGCAATCGGTTGTCCACTGCACGCATTACGTGGCCGGCGCGAGCGAGGTTAAATATCTGAACACGGACGAGGCGCCCGGCGTCCAATTCGTCACGCGCGACGAAATATTAGAGTCCGACCGCGCTTATCTACCCGATGCCTGAAACAAAACTACGTATTCTCGCCATCGGGGCGCATCCGGACGACATCGAGTTTGGCTGCGGTGGCGTTTTGCTCGCGGAAGCCGCGCGCGGGAACACGATCTCGCTCTCTCTCTGCTCGCGTGGGGAGGCGGGAAGCAACGGCACGACTAACGAACGCCAAGCGGAAGCGCGCCGCGCGGCGAAGCTTCTTAAGGCCAAAATCGAGTTCCTCGAGATGGGCGGTGATTCGCATCTCGAAATCTCGGCCGTGAACAACATCGCCATCGCCCAACAGATTCGCGCGCTTCGGCCCGATATTCTCCTCGGTCCGACCGGCGCGCCCGACCAGCACCCGGATCATGTCGTCGTTAGTCAGTTGTGTCGCAATGCTGCGCGTCTCGCGCGCTACGGAGGGCTGGCCGAGCTGCGCGACCTGCCGCCGCACGCGATCAGGCATCACTTCGAATATGCGATCACGCCCGGAGCGGAATTCCCTGACGATCGTTCAAAGATCCTGGTCGACATCAGTGAGTATTTCGAGGGGTGGATCGAACTGATGGAATGCCATCAGACGCAACTGCGCACCCGCCGCTACATCGAATTGCAAAGCGCGCGCGCTCGTCTCCTCGGGCTCACCGCCGGAGTTGAATACGCCCAGGCGCTTTATTCGACGAACGACCTTGTCGTCAAAAGCCTCTCGGAGTTGAAGGAGTCTGCGCGTCTGTTCTAAATGGAAGGCTCCCGCCCGCTCAGGATCGGCATTACTTGTTACCCGCTCATTGGGGGCAGCGGGATTCTCGCGACGGCTCTTGGGTCCGAGCTCGCCCAGCGCGGGCATGAGGTCCATTTCTTCAGCTCGGCCCTGCCCGTCAGGCTCGATCTCGCGCAGCCGGGCATTTTTTTTCACGAGGTGGTGGTGAACGAATACAGCCTCTTTACCTATCCCGATTACACTTTGCCGCTGGCGGTGAAGATGGCGCAGATCGGGCACGAAGCGGGGCTCGACATTTTCCACGTGCACTACGCCGTGCCGCACGCCACCGCGGCCTATCTGGCGGTCCAGATGCTCGGCGGGAATGGGCAGCGCGCGCCGAAAATCATCACCACGCTGCACGGCACCGACACCACGTTGCTCGGTCAGGACCCGAGCTATCGGCCGGCGATTGAGCACGCGCTCTCGCATTCGGACGCGATCACGACCGTCTCGGAAAGTTTGCGGGAGGAAACGGTCGCGACCTTTCGGCTCGAACGACCGGTCGAGGTGATCCACAACTTTTTTGTGCCGTCCGGCAAACTGCGCGCGCGCGCAGAGATTCGGCGCGAACTTGGCCTAACGAACGACGAGTTTCTCGTCGTCCATATCTCGAACGTGAGGCCGCTGAAGAGGGTCGATCTTCTCCTGCGCAGCTTCGCCGCTGCGCGCAGCGATCGGCCGCTGCGTCTCCTTGTCCTGGCCGGCAGCTCGTTTGCGCCTTACGCGCCGCTCTTGGACGAATTGAAGTTGCGCGATCGCGTGACGGTTAAAGAAGGGGTGCGCGAAGTGGAGGAATACCTCAACGCGGCCGATACCGGGCTTTACACCTCGGAGCACGAGAGTTTTGGTTTGAGCATTCTCGAGACGCTTTTCCACGCCAAACCGGTGGTGGCGTTTCAGGTCGGTGGCATTCCGGAGGTGGTGGTCGATGGCGAGAACGGTTTTCTGCACCCGTTTGGTGACCTCGAAGCCGTGGCGCGCTCGATCGCGCTCCTGGCGGATTCGCCCGAGCGGGCGAGTGAGATGGGCGCGCGCGGGCGGGAACGAGCCGAGACACTCTTCAGCGCTGATCGGATCGTGCCGCAGTACGAGGCGCTCTATCGGCGGACGCTAGGCGTCGATGCAGTGGCCGGGTAGCGCACGCGTGTCGCGTGCCGGTCGCGGTGTTTCACCGCGACGAACTTTCCCTGGAGTGCGGACTCGTAAACGCCGGCGGGAACTTACAGAAAAGTTCGCGACGGTGAAACACCGTCGCCAGCACGCGGAACGCGTGCGCTACCCAGAAAGATGTCGCATTGCGTTACGGGTTTTTCGGGACTGGTCCGCCGTTGCCCTGCACGAAGTAAGTCGTCTTCCCGACGGTCGTTAGGCGAAGGGTCTGGCGCCAGATCATGTCGCCGAGAGGACGCTCCGACTTGAGTTCGTGGGTGGCCGCGCTCGGAACGTCTTTTGCGTCAACCAGGGCTTCGCTCAGAACGCGGCCATCCATTTCCTTCGTCGCGCTCAAGCCGAGGAGGGACAGGATCGTCGGAGTGAGATCGACATTGCCGCTCGGAGTTTCATCCGTCCAACCGCGGCGGAAGTCCGGCCCGCTCGCGATCAGGGTGTTGTTCATATCGTAGGGGCTGAGAGTGGCGTGGGTGCCCTCGCCAACCTTCCTCCCGATGTCGGACGCGATCTGGCCCGGCGTCCCGAATTCGTTAGGCCGATCGTTCCAGCGCGACGCGACCAGCACGTCAGGCGCGCTCGAGGTCTCGATCTGCAGCTGGGCGAAGGTGAAAGTTCCTTCCTCCTCCCTCCGGGTGAGAATGACGCCGGCGAAATCGGAGTGCTGCAGGTAATCGACCAGTCGCCGGATGGTCGCGGCGTCGTGATCGACGACGTAGAATTCCACGCTGCCGCCCAGACTAACGACCAGGACCTGGCCTGCTTTTGGTGCGTCGGGTAAATGCCGAACGGCGTCGAACCCGGCGGCGCGCAACCGCGCGGCGGCGTCGAACGCCAGATCGACGGTGGAAAAGCCGTGGTCGGAAACGACAAAGAGGTCGGTGCTCGCGAGGGCGTTTTTTGCTTTCAGCGCGGCGATGACTTTGGCCAGATTGTCGTCGCTGCTTTTGATCGCGGCCAGCGAGGTGGGGGAGCCGGGAGCGGTTTCGTGCTGGGAAAGATCCGGCTCGCTCAGCCAGAGAAGGGAAAACTTCGGGACATCATCTTTCCAGAGCACTTCGGTGAGGGCGCGCGTTGTCCAGGCGTCCTCCAGTTCGTTAGGGAACCCCTTCCGTTTCGGGAAGGGTCCGATCACCGAAGTGACCGCCTCGGCTGCAGCCGCGGGCAGGAACTTGCCGCGATAGATGACGACCGAATCGCGCGCCGCCTCGCTCTCGCGCCAGCGGGCGCGGTCGAATAATTGCGCGACCGGTTTCGAGCCGGCGATGGCCGTCGGGTAGCCGCTTTTCTGGACGAGATCGGCGATCGTCGGGACGCTGATGAAACTTCGATTGATCCGGCCGTTGGCGTCGTCGAGCGCGGGAAAATCGGAAGTGTCGAAGGGCCAACGCGGATTGACCTCGGGCCGGAACTCCATGTTGGAAATGACCCCATTGTCCTGCGGATATTCGCCGGTCGCGAGGGTGGCGCCGTTAACGTTGGTGGAGCTGGGGTAGACCGGATGGTTGTTTTTGAAGAAGACGCCGGACCGAGCCAACGCGGTGAGGGTGGGGGCGTGATTCGGTCTCACGAAGTCGGGCCGCATGCCGTCCCAGACGATGAGGACGACGTGCTCCGCCTTGCCGCGCCCGGCGTTCGCCCTGGAGGGGTGGACCAAAGATAAAGAAAACGCGAGGGCGAGGAGAAATCGGAGCCGCATGAGCCGGGAAATTTGCATGGCTACCGCGGGAATTCGAGATGCGTTTCGTGACGATCGGGTGACGAACATGTTAGGCTCGGGCGCGATGGGCGATCTTTCGAGCGGCGCGGCGCGTTTTCGATTTTCCGCGGCGCGGCGCTTGAAGCGGAGCCGGGATTTTGATCGGGTGCGCCTCGAAGGGCGGACTTTTCGGGGCGGTTTGCTGACGCTCGGGGTGCTGGAGGTGGAAGAAGAGACGGGATTTCGGGTTGGCTTTGTGACCTCGCGCCGAATCGGTGGCGCGGTGGTGCGCAACCGGACGCGGCGCCGGTTGCGCGAGATCGTGCGACGCGATCAACATGCGCTCGGGAAAAGGATTTGGCTGGTGGTAATCGCGCGGCCAGCCGCGGCCCAGGCAGAGTTCGCCGCGCTCGAGAAAGAATGGCGCCGCCTGGCGCAGCGCGCCAGCGTTGTAGACGCTTCCCTGTGGGAAGCGCGGGAGTGAGCGCCCATTGTGCAAAGACGCGCAGACCCGCGCCGCCCACAGGGCGGCGTCTACAGGGCGCCGATGCCAGGAGACATCAAGATTTGCGTCCCCTAGGGCGCGCTTCTATCCTACGCCCCTGATAATGGTTTTGCTCCTCCGTTTCCTCATCCGCGCCTACCAATGGACGCTCTCGCCGCTCCTTTCCTGGCTCGGCGGACCCGGCTCCGGCTGCCGGTTTCATCCCACCTGCTCGGAGTATTTTCTCGAGGCAGTGCAACGGCACGGCGCGTTACGCGGGAGCTGGCTGGGATTGAAACGGCTCGCCCGTTGTCATCCGTGGGGCGGGCAGGGGGAGGATCCGGTGCCGGAGGTGAGAACGCTCAACTCGCGAAGGCTTTCGGAGTTCAACGTGCAATGAATTGGCAATTGGCAGCGGGCCATTGGCCCTTCGAGCTCTCTAAATAAGCGCGCAGTTTATGGATCGACAAGCCTGGATTGCCGTTACGCTTTGCATCATTGGGTTGATCGCCTGGCAGGTCTACATGACGAAACATCCCGCCGTGCCGCCGGCCAAGGTCGCGACCTCGCCAAGCCCGGCAATGACGGCTGGCACCACGCCCTCGCCGGCCGCTGCGCCAGGCTCGACGGAGTCTCCCCCCACCGGGGCCGAGCCCGCCGCAACGGTTTCGCCTAACGAACCGGCTGCGACGCCGACCCCGGAGCCGTTCGTCGAAAAAACGACCACCTTGCGCAACGCCGATCTCGAGCTGCTCCTGACCAATCGCGGCGGCGGCATTGCCGAGGCGATCCTGCCCAAGCACAAGGCGGAAAATGGCGGCCCGGTCAAATTGAGCGCGCACCAGCGCCTGCCGATCGGCGCGTTGGTCGAGAAACCCGCCGCGCCAGTCCTCCCGGAGTTTGCGATCGTGCCCGGAAAGGGGGAGGTCCGGTTCGAGCGCTCGCTGCCGAACAACGTGAAGCTGCGCAAGACGTTCAGCCTGCCCGCGTCGCCTGGCGGGAGGGACAACTACATCGCGCAGCTGGAACTGGATTTCCAAAACGCCGGCACGGCCGTCTATACCAATCCCGGCTACTTCATCGCCCTCGGCTCCGCGGCGCCGATTCATCACAACGATCTGCCGAATTACACCCGCGTCACCTGGTGCATCAATGGCAAGACGAAGTCGACCGATGTGAGCTGGTTCGCCGAACAGAATTATCCCTTCGTCGGCGTGCAGAAGCGCGCGGCGCAGGAGTTTTTCGAGGAGAAAGTGAGCAACGTGGAGTGGGTGGGAGTGAGCAATCAATTCTTCGCCACCCTCATCACCCCGCTCGGCGCGAAGGCGACCGAGGTCTGGGCGCATCGGTTTGAGTCGTTCAAAAAAGAAAACGGCCAGCCGGAATGGGGGATCGAGGGCGCGATGGGAATGCCCGGGTTCAAGGTGGCGCCGGGTCAAACGGCGACTGCGCAGTTCCAGCTCTACGTCGGCCCGAAGCTCTACCATCGCCTCGCCCAACTGACGCACGACGAAGCCGAGATCATGGATTTCGGACTCTGGAAACTGGTCAGCGAAACCCTCCTCAACATGATGAACCTGATCCACCGGTTCGTCGGCAACTACGCGGTCGCGATTCTGATCCTGACCGCGATCATCAAGCTCATCCTCTGGCCGCTGCAGACGAAAGCGAACAAGTCGATGCGCCGGATGGCCGCGCTCTCGCCCAAGATGCAGGAGCTCAAGGAAAAGTACAAGGACGACCCGACGAAGATGAACGCCGAGGTCATGAAGCTCTACAAGGATTACGGGATCAATCCGGTCAGCGGCTGTCTCCCGATGATGATCCAGATCCCGATCTTTTTCGGTCTCTTCACCATGCTGCGGCAGGCGGTGGAGCTCCGCAACGCCAGCTTCCTCTGGGTGCACGATCTTTCCCAACCCGATACCGTGGCGCACATCCCGGGGCTCGGTTGGCCGATCAACATTCTGCCCTTGATCATGGCCGGGACGAGTTTCTGGATGACGCATGTGACGCCGAAGAGCGGTGACTCCACCCAGCAGCGGGTGATGATGTTCATGCCGCTGATCTTTGTCGTCTTTTGCTACAACTTTGCAGCCGCGCTCGCTTTGTATTATACAACTCAGAACCTGTTTACGATTTTGCAGTTGTATCAGAATCGGAACCAACCCCTGCCGAAACTGGAGAAAGTGAATCAGCCGACAAAACGCAAAGGAAAAGGACGCTGATGAGCCTCGAAGCCAAACCGATCGTGAATGCGAAGGAGCTGCTCGACACCATGCTCGGCTACCTCGGTTTCGTGGTCGAGATCGAGGAGACGAAAAGCGAGAGCGGCAACCCGACTCTGCAGATTTATACCGAGGAAGCCGACCGCCTGATCGGGCGCGACGGCGAAACGCTCGATGCCGTCCAGTTCCTTCTCAACCGCTTGCTCCAGGCGAAGGATGCGAGACGCGCCGAAATGGATCGTCGATTGCGAGATGTATCGCTCGATGCGCCAGGACAAGATCGTGCAGCACGTGAAACAGCTCGCCGAGCGGGTCCGCATCTCGGGCCGGCCACTTCAACTCGAGCCGATGAATTCCTACGAGCGCCGCATCGTGCACGAAGCTTTTAAGGACGATCCCGACGTCGGCACCTGGAGCCCGTCCGATTCCGCGCGGATCAAGCAGATCACCCTGCTGCGGCGCCCGGCGAAAAAGGAATCGGCCCCAAGCGAGAAAACGTAGCAAGCGGCCATAACCTCGCCGGGCGAGGTGTGCGCGCTCTCGCGATTTGTCATCCCGAGCCGGCGGAGCGCAGCGAGGGACCTTCGCAATGAAATCCAGGCGATCTTGAAAGAATGGTCGCTCATCTCCGCTTGTGAGGTCCCTCGCCGTCTGCGCGGCTCGGGATGACAGGCAAAGAGCGCGCGCGGATTGCCCAATCCGCGCGCGCGACGAGACGCAAAAGGCGCGCGGCCGAAGCCGCGCGCCCAGTGCACTAACCTGAACTACAAGTTACTTCAGATCCGGCGGCATGAGGACGGTGTCGATCACGTGGATCACACCGTTCGTCGCTGCGATGTCGGTCTTGGTCACGTTGGCGTCGTTCACCATCACCTTGCCGTCGTCGAGCTTGACGTTGAGCGTCGAGCCTTCCGCGGTCGGTGCCTCCATCGTCCTGACGTCGGCCGCCATGACTTTGCCTGGGACGACGTGGTAGGCGAGAATCTTGGCCAGTTTCTCTTTGTTCTCCGGCTTCAGGAGATTTTCCACCGTGCCGGCGGGAAGCTTGGCGAACGCTTCATCGGTCGGCGCAAAGACCGTGAACGGGCCCTTGTCTTCCTCGAGCATTTCCTTCTTGCCGCCGGCCTTGAGGGCGGCGGTCAGGGTGCTGAACATCTTCGTGCTCGCGGCGGTGTCGTAGATGTTCTTTTCGGTGCCCATCTGGCCGGCGTAGCTGTTGAATGTGAAGGCACTGATCACTGCCAGTGCGACTGCTAGTTTTTTCATTTGGTCTTTCTGTGTTTGGCTTCGTTGCGTCCGCCGAAGTGTCCGCGGATCGCATTTGGTTTACGTGTCGTGATCCGCCTGACGGGCCGCCCCGGATGCATAAACCGGTTTTGCCCGGCCCCGACCAGGACTTGAAATCCGTCCGCCGTCAGAGGCACGATCTCCTTTCGTGAAGCTCGACGATTGGGAGCGCGTTCTGCCCGACCGCGGCAGCTATTGGCTGACCCGCTTTGTCATCCTCCGGTTGCTCGGGGTGATCTACGCGATCGCGTTTCTCGTCGCCGCGAATCAGATTCTCCCGCTCATTGGCTCCGACGGGTTGCTCCCGCTCGGGAATTTTCTCGAGCATGTTCGCAGCGCGCTCGGTGGTTCGTTAGGCGGCTTTCTTCGCCTGCCTTCGCTCTTCTGGCTCAATCATTCCGACACCACCCTCGTCGCTGCCGCCTGGATCGGGTTTGCGCTTTCCTGCGTGGTGGCCTGCGGATATGCCAACGCGCTTCTCCTCGCGCTGCTCTGGATTCTTTACATGTCGTTCGTCCACCTCGGGCAGGAATGGTACGGCTACGGCTGGGAGGTGCAGCTCCTCGAAACTGGTTTCCTTTCCATCTTTCTTTGTCCGCTCCTCGATGGCCGGCCGTTCCCGCGCCGTCCGCCGCCGCTCATCGTCATCTGGCTTTTTCGGGCGCTCATTTTCCGGATCATGTTCGGCGCCGGCATGATTAAGATTCGAGGCGACGAAAGCTGGCGGAACCTGACCGCGCTTTTCTATCACTTCGAGACCCAGCCGATCCCGAACGGGCTCAGCCGCTGGTTTCATTTCCTGCCGCGCGGCGTTCTGCGCGCCGGCACGGTCTTCAATCATCGTCGCCGAACTGGTCGCGCCGTGGTTTGTCTTCTGGCCGCGGCTCGCCCGCCTGGCGGCTGGAATCGCGATCGTCGCCTTTCAGCTCACGATCTTCCTCGGCGGGAACCTCTCGTTTCTGAACTGGCTCACCATCCTCCCCGCCCTCGCCTGCTTTGATGATCGGGCCTGGAGCAAAGTGTTGCCGCCTCGCCTAACGAATCGAGCGGAGAGAGCGCAGGCGGCGGCGATTATTTCCCGGCCGATGCTGGGCACGGCCTGGGCGATCGGGGCGCTTGTCGCCGTCCTCAGCATTCAGCCGGTGCTGAACATTTTCTCGCCGCACCAGATCATGAACACCTCCTTCGATCCGCTCGACCTGGTCAATACCTACGGCGCCTTCGGCGTGGTCGGGAAGGAGCGTTTCAACGTCGTCTTCGAGGGCACGAACGACCGCCAGCCTAACGACGAGGCGAGCTGGAAACCGTATCCCTACAAAGGCCTGCCGGTCGCGCTGGACGAGCGCCCGCCGCAGATCGCGCCTTATCATTTGCGGCTCGACTGGCAGATGTGGTTCGCGGCCATGGGTACGCCTAACCAATACCCGTGGACGCTGCATCTGATCTGGAAATTGCTCCACAACGATCCCGGGGCGGTCGGGCTCTTTCGCTCCAATCCGTTTCCCGAAAAACCGCCGCGCTACATTCGGGCGGTCCTGTATCGCTATTCCTTCGTGAGGCCAAATCCGCAGGGCCTCTGGTGGAAACGGGAGAAGCTCGGGCTCTGGCTTCCGCCCCTCGAGGCCGACAACCCCGACTTCAAACAACTGCTCCGCCGGGCCGGCTGGCTACACGATTATTGACGGGAGGCGCAGTGGCTCCGGGTAGCGCACGCGTCCACGCGTGCTGGCGACGGTGTTCCACCGTCGCGAACTTTTCTGCTCGGTCTTCGAAGCGGGCAAGACGGGCACTTCCATCCACATCATTCTGAAAAGTTCGTCGCGGTGGAACACCGCGACCAGCACACGTAGACGTGTGCGCTACCCAGACAAAAGTCGACCATAGATGGATGCCACCCCCCCGCGCGGTCAGCTCTTATTTCTGGCGGCTTTTTTTCTTCGGCAAACCTTTGCGCTTCGTCCCCGCGATCTCTTTCAGCTCTTTCTTGCTCATCGATTTGGCCATGCTCTTGGAGGCGCCTTTGAGCGACGATTTTTTCCTCTCCCCGCGCTTCGCGGCCAGGGCCGCGCCCGCTGCCATCTGTTGTTTCTTGGATTTTGCTGGCATACAGATTTTACGTAAACGACGCCGCAAATGGCCTTCTTTCCCTCGGAGTTTATAATTACTGGAACCTTTTTTCTTGCCGCCTCATCCCGAATGTCTAATACTAAAAATCCAATGTTCCGGTGCGCCAAGCCATTCGCGACCCTCAGCATTTTGCTCGCATTGAGCTCTGCCGGGGTGGCCGCTTCCAGCTGGGAGATCGTCAAGATCCGCGGGCGCGAATACCTCACCGTCGATAACATTGCAAAGTTCTATGGGCTCCCGCTCGGCGTGGCCCCGGTCGAGAAGCGCATCCGGCTCGATAACGGCACCAACTCGCTCGAGATCCAGCTCGACAGCCGCGAGATCATGATCAATGGGGTGCGCAACTGGCTCTGCTTCCCGGTCACAGAAAAGGACGGCCAATATCTCGTCTCCCGCGTCGATCTGGCGAAGACGCTCGAACCGGAATTGCGCCCGCAAATGATCTCGAATCTCGGGAAATTCGAAACCGTCGTGCTCGATCCCGGCCATGGCGGCTACGACCGGGGCGCGATCAGCCCCTACGGCTACGAGAAGGATTTCGCGCTCGATGTCGCCCGCCAGATCAAGCCGCTCCTCGAAGCCAAAGGCCTGAAAGTGAAAATGACGCGTGACCGCGACGTTTTCGTCCCGCTTGAGTTGCGGGCGCGGATCGCCAACGCGAATAAGGATTCGATTTTCGTCAGCATCCATTTCAACGCCACCGACTCCAACCCCGCCGCCCAGGGTTTCGAAATTTTCTCACTTACACCGCGCGGCGCGCCGTCCACCGCGGACGACGCGCTTGCGCTACGGTTTATGAACATGCAGGCCGGCAGCCCGGTCGACGCGCCCAGCCTCGCCCTCTCGATGAGCGTGCATCATTCCGTCGTCGGCCATTTCTCCGAGTACGACCGCGGGATCAAGCGCGCTCGCTTCGCGGTTCTGCGCCTCACGCAAGTCCCGGCCATTCTGGTCGAGGGCGGCTTTCTGACCGAGCGCGGCGAGAGCCGGCTGATCGCGAAAAGCACCTGGCGGGCGAAGCTGGCCGATTCGATCGCCACCGGGATTCTCAATTACAAGGGACTCGTCGATGACAAAACGCGCCCGATGATGGTGGCGGATTACCGGCATGAATTCGAAGGCCAGCTTGTCCTCAAGGACGCGTCCGCCCCGGCGAAGCCGGAAGCGTCGCCCGCCTCTGTCGTCATCCCGGCGAGCAACTAGCCGGCGCTGATCTGGAACGGCGCTCTCCGCCCGACTGTCATCCTGAGCGAAGCGAAGGATCTCTGACCATTTCCGTGACGATGCGCGGTGAATCCAGAAACATTCAGAGATTCCTTCGAAAAGACTGAGGACAGGCTCCTCGCTCCGCTCAGGATGACAGTCGGTCGCTCACTGCTCCTCCGACACCAAAACGCAGCGGAACCCATAAATGACATCGCGCTCGCTGCGGTCGATCACATTCCGGTAGGAGGTGAGCAACTCGCTCCGCTGGCTGTTCGACCACGAGCCGCCGCGCAGCACGCCCCAGCGGCTCCCCGGCTTGTAAAGGTCGAAGCACCATTCCCAGACGTTGCCCCCCAGGTCGTAGATGCCTGACGGATTGGGCGCAAAGCTCGCCGCCGGGGCGGTGGCGGTAAAGCCGTCGTTCCGGCCCTCGATAGTGCCGTAATTTCCCGCGCCCCGCGGTGGCGGCCACTGCTCGCCCCACGGAAATTGGTTGCGCACCCGGCCGTCGCGTTCCTCGGGCGTCGCGCCGCTTTCGTTAGGCAAACCGGCGGCTTCGCTCCACTCCCGGTCGGTCGGCAGGCGGTAGCTCTCGGTTTCGTCGAGGAAATTTTCGCGCCGCTCCTTCTCCGTGAGCCATTGGCAAAATTCCGTCGCGTCCTGCCAGTCCACTTTCACGACCGGATCTGTCTCGCTTTGCGTAAAGCCCGGAGCCAGCGGTTGGCGATTTGTCGCTGCGCAAAAAGCGGCCCAGTCGCGCACTCGCGTTTCCCAGGCGCTGATGTGCCAGTTGCCGAGTGGCACGAAGCGCATCCCGAGGGAATTTTGCCAAACCTCGCCCCGTACCGGGCTTAGCTTTTTGTCCAAACGCGCGGCGAGAAAAGTCTGTTCGTTAGGCTGAACCTTGCCCTGCACTTCAGCGGCTTTGAAGCCGGTCAGTTGCAACTGATAGCTCACTTCGCCTGGTTTCACGTCATCCAGCAGGAGGGGGGTTTGCCCAAATGTCTTGCCGCCCGACGACACCGTCGCGCCAGCCGGCGCGCTGATGATCTTCACGCTGCCGTTGGCAAATTGAAACGTCTTCAGCGTCACCTCGCCGCGCTTGATCTCGATCTGGTCCTTTAGCTCCCAGTCGGCCTTCTTCGCGATCACTTCGTAGACTCCCGTCGGCAAATCGCTCAGCAGCACCGGCGTCCTGCCGCGGCGTGTCGGTTCACCGCCGCGCCGCAATTCAAATTCCGCTCCCGGCGGTTTCGACGCCAATTGCGCCGAGCCTTTGCTGCGCGCCAGCCTGAATGCGGGAGGCTGCCATTTCTGCGCCGGCTCAACCGTCACCCCCAGTTCCATCGGGTCATAATCCGGCAGCATCACGCGCAATTGGTGCCGGCCGGGTTTGAGATCGCGAAACGTCGCGGGACTGTGCTCCATCCGATCGTCCAGCACCACCATGGCGCCGGGTGGCTCGGTGGAGATCACCGCGGTTGCCGGCCCGGTCGGGAGTTCTTTTCGGAAGGCAAAATGTGGCGGCGCCCAGACCGCCGCCGCCACGATGGTGAGCACCGCGATGACGAGCGGAATCAAGATGGGCCAACGACGGCGCACGGGCTTCCCCGCTTCGATGCGCTCCAGATCGCGCCGCATTTCGTCCGCGTCCTGATAACGCTTGCCTGGATTACTCGCGCACGCTTTCAGGAGGACTTCGTTGAGCTGCAAGAGCCGTTCCTTGTCGGCACGCTCGTCGAGATTGCTGCTCAGCTCCGGGAAATCGAGCCGGTCTTTCCCCATGCTGATTTCGTAAAGCACCTTCCCCAGGCTGTAGATGTCGGCCTGGGGCGTGCCCGGCCCCTCTGGCGGCACGTAGCCTTCCGTTCCGACAAACGAGCGCTGCCCGCTGACCGCGACCAGGCCGATGTCGGCCAGCTTCGGGACCCCCCGCACGAAGATGATGTTCGACGGCTTGATATCGCGATGGGCCAGTCCCGTCTGATGCAAAGCGCTGAGCGCATCAGCCAGCAACAATCCCAGGCGCAGACATTCATCCGCCGGCAGGGTGTGCCCCAGTTCCGCCTTCAACGTCTTCGGAGTGTAGCGAGTGATCTCGATGTCGGGGCCGCTGACCTGGTCATCCGCCAGTTCCATGACGTAGTAGAAAAAACCGCCCGGCCCGCTCTGGCCGACGTGGAGAATATCGACGAAGCCGTTGTGCGCCCGTGAGATTGGCTCGAAGGCCGACATTCCTTCGAATTCCCGGTTGAAGGCGCGCTCGCTCTCGAACGTGTCGCGATAGACGACTTTCACCGCCCGCAGCGCACCGGTCAGGCTGCGCGCCAGCCAGATTTCGCCGTAACCGCCTCGGCCGATGACACCGAGCATCTCATGATCGGGGATCGCCGGAATGCGCACTGCTTTTCGATATACCTGCTTCTGTAGTCGCGGTCTATGCCAGGCAGCCATCGGCCGCCCGGAGGGACGGGCGCTGTCCCGTCCGTGTTTCCAAACCGGGCGTTTCAAGAATCGGTCTGGAAACACGGACGACACGGCGGTCGTCCCTCCAGAGCAGTTTCCGGCTGCCCGGATGACAATCCCCTAACGAGCCCGCTCCACCCTCTTCACTTCCTTCTTCAAGAGCGCGCTCAGGCGATGCTTGGCCAGGTAAACCTGCGCCACGCTCACCCGCAATTCCCTGGCCACTTTCTGCACCGGCCATTCCTTCAGCACGTAGCAGTCGAAAATCTGATATTGCTTCGCGCTCACCTTTTTCTTCACCCGTTGCGTCGCGGCCTGGAGCAGATTGCGGTGCCACTCTTCGTCCCACGCCGCGTCGAGATCGAACCCCGCCGGGTCGGCAATCCGCTCGATCGTCGCGGTAATTCTTTCGACATCACCGCCTCGCGTTTTCGCGCGCTGCTCGCCCGCCTTCTTCCGTTTCCGGAACTGATCCGCGATTCGCCAGCGCGTGATATTCAAAAGCCAGCCTTTGAACGACCCGAGCGCCGGATCGTATTTCAGGCGGTCGATCTTTTTCGCCACCGTGATGAGCGTCTCCTGCACCACCTCCTGCGCTTCGCTTTCCGTGAGGCCGGCTTTCCGCGCCGCGCGGTGGATCAGCTTCCAATAGGAATCGAAAAACTGCTGCCAACGTTTCCCGTCGTTCCAATCGCACAGCCGGTCGACCAGGCTGCGGCGCGTGACGAGGAATTCGCTGCGAGTCACAGGCATGCCCTCTTATCGCACGCCGCAAAGTTTTTTGAAATTCCCTGAAAGAACCGCGCGACTCCCTCCGTATGACCGGCAGAACCCAACTGCCTTATGTCGAAACGACCATTCACAAAAATCCTCGGAGACTTCACGTGGACCGCGCCACCCTGGCTGGGCCGCGCCAGCGGCTGGGTTCGGTCCCATCGCCTCGTGTCCCTGGCATTGGTCCTCTTCCTCGGCGGCGTCGGATGGACCTGGCATTGGTACCAACATCGCCCCCAACCGGCGCGGATCAGCGTGCGTGCGGACCAGATCCCTGTCACCAAACTGGAGAAGGAACTCCACCCCGTCGCTCTCACGATTCACTTTTCCGGCTCCGTCGCGCGACTCGATCAGCTTGGAAAGGAAGTGCGCGAAGGCATCCGCCTCCAACCTGCCCTCGCCGGCCGCTGGTCGTGGATTTCGGATTCGCGCCTCACATTCCAGCCCGCGACCGATTGGCCGGCTGATCAAAAATACCGGATCAATTTCGCGAAATCGCTCTTCCCCAAACAGGTGCTGCTCGATCGTTATGCGATCGATGTCCACACTCCGGCCTTCAGCGGTGCGGTCAGCGAGATAAGATTTTACCAGGACCCGCGCGACCCGGCGGTGCACCAGGTGGTCGCGACCCTCGAGTTTACCCACAGCGTGAACCGCGCCGATCTGGAGCGTCGCATCGCGTTGGCGACGTTAGGCGGCTCCGACGTTTTCGGAAACGCCCCGAAACGTTTCACCATCACCTACGGCCTCCACGATCGGATCGCCTACGTGCGTAGCGTCCCGCTCACCCTGCCGAAGCGGGAAGACTTCATGAAGTTGATTGTCCCCGATGGCGTCGCCACGACCGAGGGCGGGGCGCGGAGCAAAAAGTCTTTCGATGCCAAGGTGCGGTTGCCCGATATTCGGAGCTTCTTCAAAGTCGAAAGCGTCGAGGGCCAGATTGTCCGCAACGCCGAAAACGAGCCCGAACAGATTCTGCTCGTCAGCACGACGGCAGCCGCAAAATCCGAGGAGATCCAAAAGGCGCTTCACCTTTTCCTCCTTCCGCCGAATCCCGAACACGCCAGGCCAAGTCCGCGCGAAGTCGACCGCGACTTGTTAGGCAAAGCCCGATCCATTCCGGTCGGACTGATTCCGGCCGAGCACCCGCAGAGTCAGCTGCATTCCTTCAAAATACGCGTCGAACAGAACGGTTATCTCTATTTGAAGATCGACCGCGGCGTCACCGCCCTGGGTGGCTATCCGTTAGGCGAGGATTACGACACCGTTCTCGACGTTCCCGAGCCGCCGCGCGAAATCGAAATCCAGGGCCACGGCGGCATTCTCGCCCTCCAGGGCGAGCGCAAGCTTTCCATCAAATCACGCGGCGTGCCCGAGATCGAATACGAGCTGGCGCGGGTCGCGACCAGCCAGATCAATCATCTCGTCACGCAAAGCGAAGGCCGCTTCGATCAGCCGCGCTTCTTCTACGAATTCAACGAGGAAAACATCTCGCGCCTCGCGGTCGAGCACCAGGCGATCAACCTCACGAACCGCTTCCAGGCGAATTATTCCTCCTTCGATTTCTCCAGTCATCTCCAGCTCCCGAGCGATGGCGGGAGCGAGCGCGGCCTCTTCTTCGTCCGTGCCCAGGAATGGGATCCGGCGAAGAAGCGCGCCAACCGCAAGGTATGCGATCGCCGCTTCATCCTCGTGACCGATCTCGGGATGCTGGTGAAAAAAAGTGCTGCCGGGAGCAGCGACGTCTTCCTCGCCTCGATCAAATCCGGCGACCCGCTCGCCGCGGTCAAAGTCGAATTGTTAGGCAAGAACGGGGTCGCTCTCGCCCGCCGGGTGAGCGGTCCGGACGGCCGGGTCAGCTTCCCCGCCTTCGAGACCGAGGCGCGCGAAAAGACGCCCGTCGCCTTCGTCGCACGTCTTGGTGAAGACGTCGCCTTCATGCCGTTCGATCGGGCCGATCGGCAGCTCGATTTCTCGCGCTTCGACATCGACGGCGTGGAGAACGCCGCCCCGAGGCAGCTCGACGCCTTCCTCTTCACCGAGCGCGGCGTTTACCGTCCGGGCGACGAAGTGCACATCGGCTACATCGTGCAGCAGCGCGATTGGCAGGGCCGCCTCACCGGTCTCCCGCTCGAGATCGAGGTGCTCGATGCGCGCGGCCTCCCCGCGCTGGCGCGCCGCGTCGTCCTGTCGGCGATCGGTTTCGATGAGCTGCAATTTGCCACCGCCTACGAATCACCGACCGGCGAATACCAGGTCAATCTTTACCTCGTGCGCGAGAACCGGCGCGACCTCCTCCTCGGCAACGCCAGTTTCCAGGTGAAGGAATTTCTCCCCGACCGGATGCGTCTGACGAGCGAACTGAACAAGCAGACCACACGCGGCTGGATCGCGCCCACCGGCGTGCAGGCCCTCGTCACCTTGCGCAATCTTTACGGAACTCCCGCGACCGATCGCCGCATCACGAGCCAACTCGAGCTGGCCCCGGCCGGTTTCCATTTTGCGGAATATCGCGATTACGTCTTCTTCGACCCGCTCAACGACCGAAAGAAGGCGCGCGAGCCGCAAACGGTCGATCTGGGCGAAAGCAAGACGGATCGTGACGGCAAAACGACGGTCGCGCTCCACCTCGAACGTTTCGCCGACGCCACCTACGAGATGACACTCGGCGTCCAGGGCTTCGAGGCCGAGGGCGGACGCAGCGTCGGCGCCTACAACAGCGTGGTCGTTTCGGCGCTTCCGCACGTGGTTGGTTACAGGGCCGACCCGCAGCTCGATTTCCTGGTCAAGGATCGCCCCGCCGCGATCGACTTCATCGCGCTCGATCCGCAACTGAACAAAATCGCGCTCGACCAACTGCGCTTCGAGCTCATCGAGCGCACCTACGTTTCCATCCTAACGAAAAAGGAAAACGGCGATTACGCCTACGAATCGGTGTTGCGTGAGACGGCGGTCAAAACAGAAACGTTCGCCATCGGGACCGACGGCTTTCGTTATCCCCTGACGACCGACAAGCCCGGCAGCTTCCTGCTGGCCGTGCGCGACGCCGCGGGGCGGCGAGTGAGTCAGGTCAGTTTCACCGTCGTGGGCGAAGGGAGCGTCGCGCGGTCGCTGGCCAGGAACGCCGAACTGCAGGTGAAGCTCGATCGTTCGCAATACCAAAGCGGCGACGAAATCGAGGTCAGCATCACCGCGCCCTATACCGGGGCGGGGCTGATCACGATCGAGAACGACCGGGTGCGAGCCCACCAGTGGTTCAAGAGCAGCACGACGAGCAGCGTGCAGCGCATCCGCCTGCCGGAGGGCTTCGACGGGACCGGTTACGTCAACGTCTCGTTCCTGCGCGCGCTCGACTCGCGCGAGATCTTCATGAGCCCGCTGAGCTATGCGGTCGTGCCCTTTGTCGCGAACAAGGAAAAACGCCGTCTGCAGGTCGACCTGACCACGAGTGAACTCGCAAAGCCAGGCGAGCCATTCCGGATCGGTTACAAGACCGACCGGCCGTCGCGCATCGTCATCTTCGCGGTCGACCAGGGCATTCTTCAGGTCACGAATTACGAAACGCCCGATCCGTTAGGCTATTTCTTCCGCAAGAGCGCGCTCGCGGTCCAGACCTCGCAGATTGTCGATCTCATCCTGCCGGAGTTCTCCATCCTCCGCGCGACATCTTCCGCGGGCGGCGACGGCGATGCGGAGAAGCGCCTGAACCCGTTCAAGCGGGTGACGGAAAAACCGGTCGTCTTCTGGTCGGGCGTGATCGACGCCGACAGCACCGAGCGCGAAGTGATCTACGACGTGCCGGATTATTTCGACGGCACACTCACCGTCATGGCCGTCGCCGTCGCGCCGGATGCGGACGGCTCGGCGGAGAAGGAGAGCATCGTCAGGGGGCCATTTGTCATCACGCCGGCCGTCCCGACGGTGGTGGCGCCGGGCGATCGTTTCGAGGTTGGGGTGACGGTCGCGAACAATGTTGTCGGATCGGGCGAGAACGCCGAGGTCGCGCTGACCATCGAACCTTCCGCACAGTTGGAAATCGTGCAGGGGCCCGCGCAGCCACTGCACATCGGTGAAGGCCGCGAGACGACGGCCACCTTCACCGTCCGGGCGAAAGACCAGCTCGGCTCAGCCACCCTTGCGTTTCACGCCTTCGTGAGCGGCGGCGAAGAAAGCACGCGCCGCGCAACCCTGAGTGTGCGCCCGCCGGTGCCCTTCGTGACCCAGGTGCGCGGCGGCAACTTTACCGGCAAGAGCTTCCAGTTGCCGATCGAGCGCAACATGTATCCGGAGTTTCGCCAGCTCCAAGCGACCGTCTCCGCGCTCCCGCTCGGACTCGCCCGCGGGCTCGATTTCTATCTCAAGAATTACCCCAACGGATGCAGCGAGCAGATCACGAGTGCGTCCTTCTCGCGGTTGGTCCTCTCGGATGAAGCTGATTTCGGTCTCCCGCGGGCGGAGGTCAACGCACAGCTCGAGAAGACGTTCTCGACCCTGCGCCGGCGCCAGAACGACCAGGGGGCGTTTGGTTACTGGTCGGCCGAAGCAGGCGAGGGGATCGACTTCATTTCCGTCTACGTGACGCATTTCCTGGTCGAGGCGAAAGCCGCCGGTTTTCCTCCGCCTAACGACATCCTGCAAAGCGCCCTCCGCCATTTGCAGGCCATGGTGGCGCTCCAGCCTAACGACCTGAACGAGGCGCGCACGGCCGCCTGCGCGATCTATGTGCTCACCCGCTCGGAGGTCATCACCACCAATTACATTCTCAATCTCACCGATTACCTGGAAAAGAATCAGACGAAGAAATGGGAAGCCGATCTCACCGGCGTGTATCTCGCCGGCGCGTGGGCCTTGCTGCAGAAGGACGCCGAGGCGCGCCGCCTGATCGCCGCCTATCACCTCGGCAAACACGAGCCGGAGGCAGAGTCCGATTTCTATCAGCCGCTCGGGGCCGACGCCCAATACATCGCAATCGTGGCGCGGCATTTTCCCGACCTGCTGCAACAATTCTCGCCGGAGGATTTGAAAGCGCTGACCGAGCCGATCGGCCGGGGCGAGTTCAATACGCTCTCGGCGGCTTACGCGGTCCTCGCGCTCAAGAGTCTCGCGACCCAGGTCGCGCAAAACCCACCCGCGCTCGAGATCACGGAGATCGGACGCGATCAGCATGAGCAGCGGCTGGATGCGCCCGGCAATACCGTCAGGCGGGCGGTCTTTTCGGCAAGCGCGGCTTGGCTTCGCTTTCAAGCCGAACCGCCGGCGGAGCTCGGGACATTCTATCAGGTCGTGGAGGCGGGCTTTGATCGCCAGCTCCCGGCCCAGCCGATCACCCGCGGGCTCGAGATCTATCGAGAGTTTCTTGACGGCAAAGGAAACCTCACCACCACGGCACAGCTGGGTGAACCGCTGACCGTGCGCTTGCACGTACGCAGTCTCGGCCATGAGGAGGTTACGAACACCGCGATCACCGATTTGCTGCCGGGCGGGTTTGAGATCGTGGACAGCTCGCTCAGTCCCGGAACAAACCGGGTCGGCTGCGATTACGTCGAGGTGCGGGAAGATCGAGCGGTCTTCTTCGGCAGCGTCGGCCCGAACGTGCGGACGATTTCTTACCAGATCAAGCCCTGCAATCGCGGGACATTTGTCGTCCCGCCGCCCTTTGCGGAATCGATGTACGAGCGCGGGATCAACGCCCGCGGAACCGCGAGCAAAATCACGGTGGTGGACGCGAAATGAGCGCGGCGCCAGTCCGGCCGGGTAGCGCACGCGTTTCGCGTGCTGGTCGCGGTGTTCCACCGCGACGAACTTTCCTTGACGCGAAGTCGTCTGGCGAATGGTGGCGCTTTCGAAAAGTTCGCGACGGTGAAACACCGTCGCCAGCACGCGAGAATGCGTGCGCTACCCGGAGTTGTCGCTGCGCTTCCGTTTTGGTCATGATCAGCGATCTGGCTCTCCCTTCCAAAACCGCCGCTGCTCGACGGCATCACCTTTTCGCGTCGCGTCTTTGATCGTCACGGCAAACTCCTCCACGTCACCCTGACCGCAGACCAAAAATATCGCATCTTCACCCCGCTCGATCAGATCTCGCCCGATCTCATCCGGGCGACCGTGCTCCAGGAGGATCGCTTCTTCGAGGACCATCCGGGCGTTAACCCGATCGCGACCCTGCGGGCGGCATTTCATTTCTGTCTCGGACAACGGCGCGGTGGCGCCTCGACCATCACCATGCAGTTGGCCCGGCTCCGCTTTCACATCCAGTCGCGCACCATTCGCGGGAAGTGCGAGCAGATGTGGCGCGCGCTCGAGCTGGAACGCCATTACAGCAAGGCGCAGTTGCTCGAAGCCTATCTCAATCTCGCGCCCTACGGCCGCAACCTCGAAGGGATCGGCGCTGCCAGCGAAATATATTTCGGCAAAGACGCCCTCTCGCTCACGCGGCACGAAGCGATCGCGCTCAGTGTTGTCCCGCAAAGTCCGACCCGCCGGGCCCTCCACGTCGCGCGGTCGAATCGGGCGCTGGCGCCGGCACGCGATCGGTTGCTCGCTCGCCTGACGAATGGCGACGACGCGATCGAGCGAACGTTTGCCGCGCGCGCCAAGGCGCGCCGCAACCTCCTCGCGCCGCATTTCACCACCGAGATCCTGCGCGAATCGGCCGAGCACGAGATCCACACCACGCTCGACCTCGATCTCCAACAACTGGTGGAACGCCGCATCGCCGGTTACGTCGCGGCCAACTCTGGGCGCGGGATTCATAACGCCGCCGCCATGCTGCTCGATTTCCGCACCATGGAAGTGCTCGCCCAGGTCGGCTCGGCCGACTTCGGGAATGCGTCGATCGATGGCCAGGTCGACGGCACACGCAGCCCGCGTTCGCCGGGCTCGACGCTCAAGCCGTTCGTCTATGCGCTCGCGCTCGACCAGGGGCTGATCCATCCCCTCACCATGCTGAAGGACGCACCGCGCAGTTTCGGCGCGTTCGATCCGGAGAACTTCGATCGCGAATTTGCCGGACCGATCAAGGCAACTGACGCGCTCGCGCGCAGTCGCAACATCCCCGCTGTCACCCTCGCGTCGGAACTGCGTGCCCCGACGCTCTACGGCTTCATGCAAAAGGCGGGCGTGCACCTCCCCCGGGATGAAAAATTCTACGGGCTCGCGCTCCCACTCGGCGGGGCAGAGGTGACGATGGAGGACCTGGTGCGGATGTACAGCGTGCTCGCCAACGGCGGCGAGCTGCGCCCACTGCGGCGCCTATGTAGACGCTTCGCTGTGCGAAGCGCGGGGGAAAGTGACGATGCCAGATCAGCCGCGCCGGGCTCGCGCCTTCCACAGGGAGGCGTCCACAAATCGCCGCTCCAACTCGTTAGTCCCGAAGCCGCCTTCCTCACTCTCGAAATGCTCGGACAAATCGGGCGGCCCGGGATCGGCACAAACGGCGCGGACGACTCGATCTTCTGGAAAACGGGCACCTCGCAGGGTTTCCGGGACGCCTGGTCAGTCGCCGTTTTCGATCGCTATGTGCTCGCGGTCTGGATCGGGAATTTTGACGGCAAAAGCAGCCCCGCCTTTGTCGGCCGGACCGGTGCGGCTCCGCTTCTTTTCCAGGTCGTCGATGCCCTGCGGGCCGGCGGATACGCCAGACCGCGCCCGCAGGCGCCACCGCCAAACGCCAACCTGCGCGAAGTCGAGTTTTGCGCCGTCTCCGGCGAGCTGCCGACCGCGGCTTGCCCGCATCGCGTCAGCGGCTGGTTCATCCCCGGCGTTTCGCCGATCCACGAGTGCGAAATCCATCGCGAAATTCTGATCGACGACGCGACCGGGCTGCGCGTGAACGCCGACGACGGCAGGCGCCAGGTGCACCGCGAAGTTTATGAATTCTGGCCGTCGGATCTGCTCGCGCTTTTCGAGCAGGCCGGTCTGCCGCGCCGCGCGCCGCCGCCCTTTCTGCCAGGGAACGCGGTCGAAGCGCTGGCCCGGCGTGGCCGCGCCCCGCATATCGTCTCGCCGAAGAGCAGCGTCGTCTATTCGTTAGGCGAAGGAGCCGGGCGCGCCCTCTCCCTGCAGGCCGAAGCCGAGCCGGACGTGGCGAAAATCTATTGGTTTGCCGATCGCGTTTTCCTCGGCGCGAGCGAGCGCTGCGCGCCGCTTTCCTGGCAGCCAAAGCCCGGAAGCTACAAGGTGATTGCGCTCGACGATCACGGCCGCTCCGATTCCTGCATGGTCACATTCGCCTCTGTCGCGTCGAGCGCGTCGATCGCTCGCTGACCGATTCTTTCCGCGCCCCCATCCAAATGGCATTGACCGCTTCGCCCAGGCTGTTCAGTCTGATCCTTCTGCTGAACCAAACAACAAAAGGAACACCAATGAAAAAATTAATGAGCTACACAATGATTGCCTTCCTCGCGACGATCGCCGTTTCGTTCGCCGCGCCGGACAACGATGCCATGATGGCCAAGGAAAAGGCCGCCTGGCAGGCCTTTAAAGACAAGGACGCTGCCGGGTTCCAGAAACTCGTCGACCATGACATGATCGGGGTTTACGCCGACGGCATTTCCGACATGGCAAAGGAAATGGCCGACATGAAGAAGTGGGATATGAAATCGTTCAAGATCACCGATTTCAAGAGCCACTCCGATGAGAAGGACGTCGTTGTCATGAGCTACGTCGTTACCCTCGAAGGCACCTATGACGGCAAGGACGCCTCCGGCACCTATTACGCGGGCTCCGTCTGGAAAATGGAGGACGGCAAATGGCTGGCCATCTTCCACACCAACGCGCAGAAAAAAGAATAGCCGGCCGCCAGTCCGCCTGACGATTTTCGGGAGCAGCGCGCTCTTCCGGGCGCGCTGCTTTCCGGCATCGGTGCGTTGACTTCAAAGCAGCGGCCGCTAGTCTGATTTGAGTAGTTTTTCGGGGGAGCCAATGGCTGAGAGGTCCGAAAGTTTCCGGACGACCCCTTAAACCTGATACGGGTAATGCCGTCGTAGGGAGCGAGGAGTTCTTGGCCATGCGTTTTCCGCGCATGGCTTTTTCTTTTTCTCTCAACACTCAACAACGAACTCTCAACTTCCGGCATGATCGCGATCCAAAGAATCCGTTGAACCGAAATCCTCCGACTACGTGATGCCGAACTCGCGGCGCGTCTACGTCGAGGGCGAAATCCATCCCGAAGTGCGCGTCCCGATGCGCGAGATCACCCTCGCGCCGACGAAAGATTTCAACGGCAACCTCGAACCGAACGAGCCGGACGCGGTGATTGGATGGCGGTCTTTCACACGAACGTGAAACAAGCCCGCGCAAGCGCCGCTGCGCAGAAGAAAGAATAGCGGGCGCACAGCCTTACTTAGGATTCCGCCGGTAGCGCACTTGCCGGGTGCCTTGACCTTTACCTCGAACTCGGCGCACAGCCCGTGCTTGCGGGCGACCGGAGCACTGCGCCGTCGCAGTTGTGCATTGGGAGCGATTGTGCGCGCGCTTGGGCCGTCGCTTCCCGTCCGCCGATCGGCTGTGTTGTCAGGTCGCCGATCCAAATCTTGTTTTGAGTGACAGCAAGGCTCGAATGGCCCGGCACTTACGTGGCTACGGAACGCAGTAATGATTCGGTCGAAGCGGTTGGGGCAAACGAGATTTACGACCTGAGGTCATCGGGCGGCACGGCATTTATCGACGCCGCTGGACCTCGCGCTCGGACAATCACGGCGCATGATCTGCACAGGAATTCGCAAATGCCGACGAGCCAGTTGGGCGGCAAATATGTTGAGCTAGTTCAGCTGGAACCCAAAGGCGGATTCTTATGAAACAACAAAGGCTACAAGCCCTAACGATCGTCGCAGCAGCTCTGGCATTGATCAGCAGCCAGGCAGCCGGTGATCAAATCCCTGGACCTTGGGAGGTCGTCGTGAACAACGGCGACATCGTGCCAGGCGATACGCGAAATTTTAACAGCTACAATCAGCCGTCGCTGAGCATGGACGGTTTCGTTGTCTTCCGCGCGCGCAGCCAGAGCGGAAGCGGCGGTGAACCGGCGCACGGTGTTTTTGCTCGCGACATGAGCCTGCGCTTGCCGATGATCATGATGTTTGACCGCGGCACTCTGGTGCCATGGCCGAACAACCTGGATTCGATGTTCACCGAGCCACCCTCGTTTCCGCGGATCGATATGCTGTCTCACACGGTCGCATCGCGCGGAAATCATCCGCCAGTATGGGAGTACATTCTCCCCGATGAAACCGAGTCGCGTGCCGGCACTACCGGGATCTATACCAATCCCTATGGCTTGCTTATTCCCGGCGAGAGTAACCTCGGTGCGGTGCCGGATTTTCCGTTCTTCTCGGTTCCTGGGGTGGACGGACTTAAGTTCGACGTCTTTCCTGGTGCTCCGGCAGTCACGGATCAATTCACAATCGTCTTCAAGGGCAACTATACCATTTCCGATCCGGAGAATCCGGATCAGACCATCAGCAAAACTGGAGTTTATTACCGCGACCTGCTGCCTGCCCCAGCCGGCGGGACCGGGCCCGCAGTCCTCATCGCGAACAGCGACACACTAATCCCCGGCACGAGCACATTGTTTGGCTCGACCGCCCCTCCCAGTGCCGCAGGTCGTTTTGCCGTCTTCACCGGGTGGGATAATGAATTTGCGCCGACTCTGGGCGGCATCTATCTCGCGCCGCTGGAAGGTCCCAATCCGCCATTAACAACTTTGGTCGAGATCGGCGGCCAGGTTCCAGGCGAGGAAGAAGGGGTCACGTTCACTCAACTCGGCGAAGGCCTTTCCTTCGACGGGCGGTTCGTCGGGTTCTGGGGCTCATTTGGAAGCGAAACCCGTACGATCACGCTGCAATGCCCGACCGATGGGAACAAGGACCTGATCCAATATTGTAACGAACAATATCCCGACGGCTATACCACCACGGTCCCCGTGCATCAGGGCTTTTTCGTGGACGACCTGGTCACCGGTGTCACCACTGTCGTCGCCAAGACGCCAACTGACTTCGACGATTGCCTCTACTGGAACTTCTCGGGCCACGTGCCGGGAATCGGCGGCGGCGAGGACGATGGCGAGGAACCGGCGCGATGGCGCTCTGCCGCATTCGTTGCGGTATCCGGCACGGCGGATGAAAACCCGACAAATGACGTCTTTGACGCCGTCTTCAAGGCGACATCAGGAATCGTCGGCGACGCAGAAGGCCCGATTGATGGGCTGTATCGGCGGCAGGCGCCGGGAGGGTCGCCATTGGTCCCGCTCGTGCAAACAGGAATGGATGGGACACTGATTGATCCCGCAGCGGTCGACCCAGAGACGCAGGCGCCTCTGCCAGTCACCGCCATGGGAATCGAGCGCGATGGTTTCCGAGGCAACCTGCTCGCCATCACCGTGAGCATGGCAACTGAGGCAGCCGGTTGGGGCGGCATCTACATGACGCCGCCGGCGCCCACACCATCCCCGACGCCGACACCGACGCCGACAGTCACTCCCACGCCAACACCTCCTCCGACCGCAACGCCAACCCCTACTCCGACGGCGACGCCCACACCCACGGCCACTCCGACGGCGACGCCCACACCTACGCCTACGCCTACGCCAACAGTCACTCCGATGCCTGCGGCCAAATTGCTCAACCAGTCGACGCGCCTGCGAGTTCTCACGGATGACAACGTCGGCATCGCCGGCTTCATCATCACGACGAGAAATCCAGCCACGAACGCTCCGGTAACGAGCAAGAAGGTCGCGATCCGGGTGATCGGGCCGTCGCTGGCTAACACCAACCCGCCCGTGCCCGGGCCGCTCGGCGATCCCGTCCTTGAGTTACACGAGCCCGACGGCACCGTGGTCACGAATGATGGCTGGATGAATAACCCGGCCGAGGATCAGGCGACGATCAGGAGCAGAGGTCTCGACCGATGCGGGAATCAGTCCATCAGCGCCTTGGAGCCGATTATCATTGCCACCCTGGCTTCTCAGGATCCGAATGTTCCGGGGAGCGGGCTATACACGGTGATCATGCGGGGAAACAACGGCGGAACTGGAGTCGCGTTGGTGGAAGTCTACGATCTCGATGATGCTGCCGTCGATCTGCAACTGGCAAACATCAGCAGTCGTGGGTTCGTCGATGTCGGAGATTCCGTCATGATCGGCGGCTTGATCGCAGGGCCAAACAACTGGGAGCCGACGCGGGTGCTGGTTCGCGCGATGGGGCCCAGCCTCACAGGTCAAAATGTGGCCGGCGCGCTCGAGGATCCCATCCTCGAGCTCTACAACGGCGATGGGTCGCTCCTGGCGTCCGACGATGATTGGAAGGACACGCAGCAGGCGGAAATCGAGGCCACCGGCGCTGCACCAGCCGACGATCGCGAGTCGGCGATCATTGCCACTCTCGCACCCGGGGGATACACCGCGATCGTGCGCGGCAAAAACCAGGGCACCGGCGTCGGGTTGGTAGAGGCCTATCGGTTGGAGTAGTCCTGTTGGTATTCGCCGGGACAGTCCGAACCTGTCCCGGCGAAGCGTTGACTTCCGATTCTCGCGTCCTATTCTGAAAAGACAGAGCGGGGGAGCCACTGGCTGAGAGGTCCGAGAAGAATCGGACGACCCCTTAAACCTGATGCGGGTAATGCCGCCGTAGGGAGCGAGGAGTTCTTGGCCATGCGTTTCCGCGCATGGCTTTTCCTTTTTCTCTCAACACTCAACAACGAACTCTCAACTTCCGGCATGATCGCGAACAAAGACACCATCGAACCCAAATCCTCCGATTACGTGATGCCGAATAGCCAGCGCGTCTACGTTGAGGGCGAAATCCATCCCGAGGTGCGCGTCCCGTTCCGCGAAATTAGCCTCGCGCCGACGAAGGATTTCAACGGCCAGCTCGAGCCTAACGAGCCGGTCCGCGTCTACGACACGAGCGGTCCGTGGGGCGATCCGCAATTTGCCGGCGATTCGAGCAAAGGCATTCCCGCCCTGCGCGAGAAATGGATTCGCAGGCGAGGGGACGTCGCCGAATACGAAGGCCGCGAGATCAAGCCGGAAGACAACGGCTACCTCACGCGTGGCCACGAAGAATTCGCGTCAACCGCCGAGCGCAAAAACCGTCTCGAACATTTCCAAGGCCCAAAACGCCGCCCGCTCCGCGCCAGCGCCGGCCATCCCGTCACGCAACTCTGGTATGCGCGCCAGGGCATCATCACCCCCGAGATGGAATTCATCGCCATCCGCGAAAATCACCGTCGCGGCTCCGGCGTAACTCAGGCGTCCCGCCTGATACGTCGAGCGGGCGTCCCGCCCGCAGACTCCCTCCAACACCAGCACCCCGGCGAATCCTTCGGCGCTTCGATCCCCCCCGAGATCACCCCCGAATTCGTCCGCTCCGAAGTCGCCCGCGGCCGCGCCATCATCCCGGCCAACATCAACCATCCCGAACTCGAGCCGATGATCATCGGCCGCAATTTCCTCGTCAAAATCAACGCCAACATCGGCAACAGCGCCGTCGCCAGCAGCATCGAGGAGGAAGTCGAGAAAATGCGTTGGGCCACCAAGTGGGGCGCCGACACCGTCATGGACCTCAGCACCGGCAAAAACATCCACGCCACCCGCGAATGGATCATCCGCAACTCGCCCGGTCCCCATCGGCACCGTCCCCATCTACCAGGCGCTCGAGAAAGTGAACGGCCGCGCCGAAGACCTCACCTGGGAAATCTTCCGCGACACCCTCATCGAGCAGGCCGAGCAAGGCGTCGATTACTTCACCATCCACGCCGGCGTCCTCCTCCGCTTCGTCCCCATGACCGCGCGCCGCATGACCGGCATCGTCAGCCGCGGCGGCTCCATCATGGCGAAATGGTGCCTCACCCATCACAGGGAGAGTTTCTTGTATGAACATTGGGACGACATCTGCGACCTCATGGCCGCCTACGACGTCAGCTTCAGTATTGGCGACGGACTCCGCCCCGGCTCCATCGCCGACGCGAACGACGAAGCGCAATTCGCCGAGCTCAAAGTGCAGGGCGACCTGACCAAGCGCGCCTGGGCCAAAGGCGTGCAAGTCATGAACGAAGGCCCCGGCCACGTCCCCATGCATCTGATCAAGGAGAACATGGAAAAACAGATCGAGTGGTGCCACGAAGCGCCCTTCTACACCCTCGGCCCGCTCACCACCGACATCGCCCCCGGCTACGACCACATCACCAGCGGCATCGGCGCCGCCATGATCGGCTGGTATGGCTGCGCCATGCTCTGCTACGTCACGCCCAAGGAACACCTCGGGTTACCGAACAAAGACGACGTCAAAACCGGCGTCATCACCTACAAGTTGGCCGCCCACGCGGCTGACCTCGCCAAAGGCCACCCTGGCGCCCAATACCGCGACAATGCCGTGAGCAAAGCGCGCTTCGAGTTTCGTTGGGAAGACCAATTCAACCTCTCGCTCGATCCCGGAACGGCGAGAGAGTTCCACGATGAGACGCTCCCGCAGGAAGGGGCGAAAACCGCCCACTTCTGTCAGCATGTGCGGACCTCATTTCTGCTGCATGAAGATTACCGAAGATGTCCGCAAGTATGCGGCCGAACAAGGGCTCGCAGAAGCCGAGGCGCTGGAGGCCGGCATGGAGGAGAAGGCACGAGAATTCGCCGAGCGCGGCGCCGAGATTTACTCGAAGGCGTAGCGCATGCTTCCAGCGTGCGGGTTTCGGCATCCTGCCGAAACGAACTTCCAATTTGGCGGCGTTGAAATAAAGTTACCTACGTGAGCACACGCGAACTCATAGAAAAGGAGATCGCCAACTTGCCGGAAGACCTCCAGCGCAAGGTTTATGATTTTGCCGTCCGGCTAAAGACCAGAGTCGCCGAGGAGCCGTTCAACGGCGCCGCCCTGAGCGAATCTGCGCTCGCCCGCGATTGGATTGCCCGCAGAGGACGCCGCGTGGGCAAACCTGTAGCGGGCGAAATCGTCGTCATCCCATTTCCGCAGACCGATCTTGCGGTCGGGAAACGTCGACCCGCTTTCGTGCTGGTCGATCTTCCGGGGGACGACGTAATTCTCTGCCAAATCACCACGCGAGCGCGTGCTGACGGTTTTTCCATTCCGCTTGATACGGCCGATTTCGAACGCGGACACCTTGTGCACCCGAGCTTTATTCGGCCGACCGCCTGTTTACCGTCGGACACGGGTCATCCTCTGATTCCGTAGGAAAGGTGAAGGCGCCCAAGCTCGACTTGGGTTTGGTGAAGGCCCTCGCCGTTCACAAACTACGCTACATTCTAATAGTGATATGATTTCATGAAAGTCAGCTGATCGGCTCATGAGGGCGAAAAAAACGAAGACGCCGGCGTTGTCGGCCGTGCCGAACGGGCATTCGCGCGCGTCGCACGCACATGCGCGCCGAGTCGCCACTCCGGATTACCTCCGGTCGTGATTTTCGAACGGAAAACCAGGGAGCAAGAAAGCTCAGACCCCTTCTTGATGAAGACCGCCGTAACGCAGCAGGCGAGGCCGGGCTTTCCGATGCGCCGCGAGTTGGCCCGCCCGCCGTTTGATGAATACGAGATTTCAGCGGGAGCGCTCGGATAGATGACATCAAACGTCACCCCCAGGGCGAGGTTCGTGGGCAGACGAACGCGTCAAAAAATCCGCAAAGTCGGTGAGCTGATTCGCCTTTCTCGAAAGGTTAAGGCGCCACGCGTCCGCGAAGGCACGAAACCGGAGGTGACCAAGCGGCACCTGGTGCCCCTCATCGCACGACCCCGAACGAACACACGAATTGGATTTAATTTGTCAAGATTTGCACCCTGACCCCGATGCTCTGACCCCGAATCTCCTTTGCTCGATCAACAAAGCCTTGGGAACGGAGCCTGGGGGAACGGTGCAACGTAGACAACGCAAACGCGTTGGGCGTAGCCTGAGAATATGGGAAGATTCGAAATCAATGGAGCCGACCGGGATGAGGCGACATAGACTGCCGGCCCGGCAGCCCGAAGGGGCGAACGAGCAGGTGGCGAGGGAATGGAGCTCGTGGGAACGTTGCGACATAGACAATGCGAGCGCATTGGGCGCAGCCCGAGATCTGGGGAGACCGAGTCAATCAATCGAGCGAGATAGACTGATCGAAGATCAGCCCGACAAACTTGCACGGCCGTAGTTTACGTCCCTTGGGAACTTGCTAGGCTCCCTCCACCGTTCGCTTTCATGAAAGATCACCGCCTCATCGACGAACGAAGCCTCGCCTTCGATCGCTTGGTTGCCGAGAAGTTGCGTCGCGATCCGACCCTGGTTGAAAAAGCACGCTCAAACATTCTGCGCTGGCTGCAAACGACCGATCCACGGGCCGCGGCCGACCTGCTCGAATGGCAACGCTTGCTCGACCAGCCATTGCCCGACCTTCTCGCGCTCCTGGAATCCGCCGACGAACACGCCACGCGCCTGCGCCAATCGAGTCCATTTTGCGGAATTCTAAGTCCCGCCGAGCGCCTCGCGATCATTCGAGAGTTTTACGCGCGTGAATCGGTCGCAGCTTGAGCATATCATCCGCGCGGCCGCCGGTAACACCGACGCTAACGACATTGTCGTCTTTGGCAGTCAGGCGATTCTCGCCACCTTTCCCGAGGCGCCGGCCGAGCTGCTCATTTCGATCGAGGCCGATGTTTTTCCGCGGGATCGTCCGCACGATTCGATCCTCATCGATGGCGCCATTGGCGAACGCTCCCTCTTCCACGAAACGTTCGGATACTATGCACACGGCGTTGATGAGACGACCTCGACCTTGCCAGAAGGTTGGCGCGAGCGGTTGGTGCCGATTCACAACGAGAACACGCGGGGAGCGACTGGTTGGTGTCTCGAAGTCCACGATCTTGCCGTGAGCAAACTCATCGCCGGTCGCGAAAAGGATCTGAGTTTCCTTGCCGCCCTCTTCCGTCGTGGGCTGGCTCAACCCCAACTTGTCCGCGAGCGGCTGGAGCAAACGGCGCTCGCCTCCGACGAAATGCGTGCCACCGCCCACGCTCGCCTTTCGTCCCTTTCTGGATAGCGCCCCAAAGACTTTCGGGCGGGCGTTGGTTGGCGTCTTGCCGAACCAAAATTAATCTCCCTGCGAAACGTCTGGCCACCAGTGATGGCGCTAACGTAAATTTTGCCCGGCAGCTGATTGAATCATGAGCGCAAGAAAGACGAAAGGAGCGAAAAAGACGTCGGAATTTGTGCCCCGGGCGGGACGAGCGTTCGCGCGTGGCGCACGCAAACGGCGCGCAGAATGGAGCCGATGGGGATCGAGCGACATAGATGGGCAAGCCGGGAGGCCGAATGAGCGGGCGCGAATGAATGGAGCCCGCGGGAGCGGTGCGACATCGACATCGCGAAGCATTGGGTGCAGCCCGAGAGCCTGGCAGGGCCGAGTCAATCAAAGTCGCCGCTCCGGCTTACCCGTGGTTGTGTTTCCGAAGGGCAAACCAGTGGCAAAGAAAACTCGGATCGTTTCTGGATGAAGCGCGCCAAGCCTGAAACGGAAATCGTCACCCGAAACGGAAAACCGGTCTCCGTCATCCTCCCGATCAAAGCATACCAAGAGCTGCTGGAGCGAGCCGAAGACGCGGAAGATGTCGCGTGGCTGAGGAAAATGCGAAAGAAGCCGCTCCATTATCGGCCCCTTGAGGAGGTGTCGCGAACACGATGAGCACGATCACGGAAATCCAGGAAGCGAAACGCGATTCAAGAAACGAAAACTCACTGTCTTAGCGCGCTTTTGAACAGCGTGACGCTGATCGCCGACGCGATCAGAATGCCAACGGTTGATCCCATGATGTGACTAAAAGCGAGGGGAGCGTCGGTATGAGACAACCAGGTGACGAGTTTCGGCATGAGGGCTAAGGCCCAGAGTGCGGCGATAACGGCGAATATGATCTTGAGCAGCTTCATCAGTTAAACTTGGATCATCGGGTCGCGGAAACTTTTGCCGTCATGGCGGGAAGGTCCTCCAAAAGGGCAAGATCAGATGCGGGGTCCGGTTGGAAGTTAAGCGCGACAAGGTGGTTCTTCGCTCCCGGCAAGTTGCCGTTCTTGTAGTCAAAGATCGCGGCCAACGTGTGTGCGTAGGTCCGCGAAAATGGCATGTCCGCTGATTGCAGATACTTCTCGAGAACGTATTTGAGGTTGCGATAGATCACGGGCCGCTTGTAGATGGCATCGTGATCGGGCTCTTCGGAAGCGATCTCGCGCACGACCTTCAAGTAGTAGGAAGGAATGAAGGTGTCGAATCGATCGCTGCGCACGCATTCGTCCGCGAAGAGCAACATCTCGGCGTGACTTCCATGCCAGCGGGGTCGGAGTGCCCAGATGAAAGACGTGTAGGCCTCTTGGCAGTCCACCTCAGCCGCGACAGCACGGTCGAACCATTGCCGCATTTCCGCTTTGTCGCCGTTCTGCCCCATCGTGACCGTAATCATACATGCCGCGGCGCGCGGGTCTTCTCGGTTGAGCTGCCAAGCCAAGGTAAAATGTTGACGAGCTTGTGCGAGATTCTCTTGGAATCCCACCGCGCCCTCCATCGTGACCTCGTCCACCCACCCATTTCCGCGCGCTCCCCAAGCAGCCATCTCGAAGATGCGTCCTTGAGCAAATTCCCTGATCCATGCGGGGAGATCCGTCGCCTGTTTCACGATCTCGATGGCGGCCGGCGCCCGGCGCCCGAAGAGACTGTCTGTTGATCCGGCGCAAAGCCTCCAACGGAGTGCAGCCATCTCTTGCTCTTGGAAGGAGTCGGGCCTCAGTCCCTTCTTTAATGCTTCCAACGCGATTTGATCGCTCTGGGCGATGAGCGATTGCTCTGCGCCGCGGTCAGCCAGGCTCTTTGAGAGGTTGGCCGCCGCCAGAAAAAGCAGGAACGGCGAATAATCCGATTTCTGAAATCCGGCAACCGCCTTGCCTAGTAAGCGCTCCTTGCTCGAGGCTTCCACGCGCAGCAGTCCGGCCATGAGGAGGAAGGCCGGATCGTCAATCCCAGCCTGTTCTAGTGTTTCGCCTTGTGCGTTAAACCTGTTGGTCGCCTTTTGGCTGAGGCGAAGAAGATAACCAAAGGATTCGGTGAGGAACGGCGGCATTTGCTGCTCTCCCGGATGCAACTTTTTGTAATGTTCGACGATGATGCGGTTACCCCAACTTTTGTAGATTTCACAGAATTTTTGGTCCGCCGGGGCGCTGTGGTCTGTGGGAATGGGTGAGCCGACGGGATAGGCAGCCACCGGGTCCGCAGACGAGAGAAAATTGTCCGGAGCTGGTGGCGTCGAAATCGGACCAGGGGCGGAGCCGGCAAGAGGAGCGAGGCGGACAAAAGCGACAACTACGGCAAAGAGCGCGAAGAGGGCCGAGGCGAGAACTTTCATGGGAATGGGGCGGTAAGCAGTCGGGAGCGATTTGTATGCCAGCCAGCGGGGCTGGTATCGCCTGTTCCGGAGCCTGGTGGCGATCGAAGTTCCCCTTCGGGAAGTTATGGGTCGAGTCAGCCGCGCGGGACCACGAAGAGGGGGCGCCCCGTCACCCACACAGTCCCGCCGCTATGGGAAGGTAGAGCGACGGTCGTTCGAAAGAGCGCTTCAGGGTAATGCAAGAAAAAAGGACTGACCCCTAATCTGCCTTGGAGAACAATAGGGGCAAATGCCATATCCTTTACTCGTTTTTGGCATTACCTCACGCGACACCGGAGTAGCGGTCGGCCAACCAGAGTTGCACGGCGGCTTCGTCGCGAGCGGATTTAAGGAACCGCTCCCAGGCTTTGGTCTCGTGCCAGACGGCGGCGAGTTCCCACACGCAGAAAGACGGTTTGTGCTGACCATCGCGAGGCCAGAGGGCGAAGTCGGGCGTGTTATCGTCTTTTTTGTAGAAGACCGTCTCCCAGACTTCGTTGTTCCCGCGCCAGGTGTTGACGATGAGGAAATGAAATCCTTCGCTGCCGCAGCGGTGAAGAATGACAAAGCCGAACCC
Source organism: uncultured Verrucomicrobiae bacterium (assembly GCA_963772915.1). Taxonomy (GTDB): domain Bacteria; phylum Verrucomicrobiota; class Verrucomicrobiia; order Chthoniobacterales; family UBA10450; genus Palsa-1392. The sequence continues at coordinate 996,231 of CAVYZI010000003.1, read as the reverse complement.
GCGCGCTTCCAGCTCTGTTTTTGTTAGATATGCGCGAGCGAGACGTTCGATGTCGTCCGGCACCGGGTCGTTTTGCGGAGCGAGGCGATACCATTTCAGGATCGCGTCTTTGATCTCGACCGGTTCACCGGGTGTGACCCATTTCGGAACGTGCCGGTACTTCTCGCCGACTCCGGGATCAGTCCGCAGAATTTCGGATAACCTAAGTGAAGTTTGGCGGGGCGCTGCTGTTTCCATTTCCGGCGCGGACATGGTTTCAATAGTGGCTCATCAGCTCGTCGCCGTCCCACCCAGTGCCGTGTTGAGGCGTTCGAGGCTGGCCTTGGGCCACAGCTTTTTCGTGTCGTAGTAATCCCGGAACGACGGCGTTGTCTTGGGCAGCTGGAGCCATTTCACTTTCCAGCGAGTGAAGATGTGCGCGTCGGGCTGCAAGGCTCCGGGGTCGTCGAGCGTTCCGACGCGGACGAAGCGCAGATTCGGCCTGTGCCCGTAGTCGCTCCAGAGGGCGGTCTGGCATTTGGCGCAGCGATAGATGTCGTGCGGCCCGTGCTCGCGCGGCACCGGCACGGCGACTGGCTTTCCGCGGGTCAGCTTGATCGCCTGGGTCTCGATGATCGCGTTGATCACGAACGCGCTGCCGGTCAGCCGCTGGCAGTCGTCGCAATGGCAGCAGTTCACGAACATCGGCTGGGTGAGGAGCTGGTAGCGGATAGATCCGCAAGCGCAGCCGCCGGCGAGTTTCTTGGCCATGGTGATTCGTGTCCCAGGTCGCCGCGAGGAGCAACCGAAAAGTTGAGAGTGGGGAGCGAGACTGGCGAGGCCAGAACGGGGTCGGCGAGGCCAGAACGCGCCAGGCCAGAACGGGGGATGCAACATGTCTTCCGGCGCGAGGCCAGAACGGGGTCGCGTCTATACTTTTGACAATCCAGTCACATTCGTCGGCTAGGCGACTTCGTCGATCCGACGCACCAAGCGCCTTGGGCCGGACAGGAATGCGCGCGGCCGAGCTGATTACGAGGTTCAGCGATGTTGTTACGGAATTCGATTTCTCCGAGGAGGAACTCGGAGAGGCCTGTCGCGAGTTCGCAGGGGAGGGAAGGGAGTTCAGAGGCAGTTCACCTGTGATCAGCCAATTGTCGGGCGAAATCAGGTGGGATATGACGGAATTCGCTCCGAACCGTCATGACCTCATCGCCTGGCGATGTGATTTGACCCGGGCACGCCGTGAGATCGGTGCGAGGGCGCTTGATGTCGCCTGGGGCCTTCCGGAGTTCACAAAATACCTTCATGAACCTGCGGGGTCGACGACGGAACTCGGGTCGCTGCTCCTTCAATTCAAAAAGCCCGCGGTTGGCAGATAAGCTGCCTAAAACGCAAGGCAAAGAACGTTGTTATGGCCTAACTCATCGTCAAACCCGCAATCAATTTCCTCTCCACCTATCCCGATGCGCAGCTATGGGGGCTGGCAGACGCCATCGCCAACGCGATCGCCAGCAATCCGGACGATTTCCCCGAGCCGACCCCGCCTCCCGCGGTAGTTTTGGCAAAAAACGCCGAGTTCCAGAGCGCGATCATCGCCGCAAAAGATGGCGGCAAGCTCCTCACGCTGCAGAAAAATCTCTGCCGCGCCGAGCTGGTCAGACTGATGAAAACGCTGGCAAACTACGTCGCGATCGCATGCTACGGCAACATCGTGAAGCTGGTGGAAAGCGGCTTTCCGATGCACAAGCCGACGCGGCACCCCGTTGGCCCGCTTCCAGCGCCGCAAGGACCCACTCTCCGCCACACCGCCAAGTCTGGCGGCATGGTCGCGCGCACTCGCACCGTGCGCGGGGTCTTTGTCTATACCTGGCAGGTCGCGCTCCCCTCCGCCCCCGAGGACATCGTGCAGACGAAGCAAAGTACCGGCACCAGCACCGTCTTCTCCGGCCTCATCCCCGGCGAAGTCTACCTCGTCCGCGTCAACGCCGTTGGCACCGCCGGTCCGAGCGATTACAGCCAGTGGGCTCAGCTGCGCGCGCTGTAGCTAGGGGGCGATCACCCGCGTCCGCCGGCGCGTCCGGATGGGCGGGTCACGACATTCCGGCCGCCGCCATCCGGTCCTCCAGCACCGTCCGGCCCTCAATCATGGACAGCGAGTTCCTCGAGCGACTGCCGTGAAGGCAAGTCGGGCTCCAAGCGGAGTGTCGACATGATCCGTGGTTAAAACCTCTTTGCAATCGCCCAGTCCTCACAGATGAGCGCGGATGATCGTCTTTCCCTTGCTCCGCTCGGTCCGGCTGAACGCGGCCACCGCATCGTCGAGGTCTGCCACGTTGCCGATGTTTGTCCGCAGCCGACCAACCTGGACCCGCTGGACGAGCTCAGTCAATTGGGCGCGATCGGGTATGACGACGAAGTCGATAGTTAGGCCGCCAGAGGGCCGCGCCTCGGTCGGGCCGGTGACGGTCACTAGCGTTCCTCCGGCGCGAATCAGGCCCGCAGACCGCCTCCCGATGTCGCCACCGATGACATCGAAAACCAGATCAACTTGGCCGACGTCTTCCAAGGCGTCGTTATCGAGGTCGATGAATTCCTGTGCGCCGAAGTCGAGAGCCGTTTGACGGGCGCCGGCGCGCCCGGTGCCGATGACGTACGCGCCGGCCTCACGTGCGAGCTGGCTCGCCATCGAACCGACTACGCCGGCCGCACCGTGCACGAGGACGCTCTGCCCGGCGTGAAGGCGGCCATGCTCGAACAGCCCCTGCCACGCGGTCAGGCCGGGCATCACCAGGGCCGCGCCCACCGTGAAATCAACATCGCCCGGCAGCGGTGTGAGGTTGCGTGCCTCGACGGCCACATACTCCGCCAGCGTGCCGTCGCGATACCAATCTGTTAGGCCGAACACCCGTTGCCCAATCGACAGACCGGTCGTGCCATAGCCGAGAGCGGTGACCACTCCGGCCAGTTCGTGTCCGGGGATTGAAGGCGTCCGATCACGGCCGGCGCGATCGGTCCAGGTCGAGGGCCACGTCAGCTCATCCCCGGTGAATCCCGCCGCATGAATCTGAACAACGACATCGTTTATCGCGGCCTGCGGCTCGGGCCGCTCCACCAGCTTCGCTCCGGCCGTTCCCGCCGCCTGATCCGTCACCACAATTGCCTTCATTGGTCGCCTCCTGTGTCGAGTTCTTGGCTGTAACGTAGCCGCTCCATCGGAGCCTGGGAAGACGGATTGGGGCCAGATGCCATCGCCGCCAACGTCAGACGCTACAAGGATCTGGCCCGGATTGAACAGCTGTTGGAACAGGCGGAAATCGCAGAACGCTCTTGGACGACATTCTCCGGCGGTATAATCTGCAACTGCCCAAGTCATGAAACCCGCAATGCGCCGCCAGCCGTCTGAGGAATACGAGATTGAGCGGGAGCGCTCGGATAGATGACATCCAACGTCACCCGCAGGGCGAGGTTCGCGGGCAGACGAACCCGTCAAAAAATTCGCAAAGTCGGCCAGCTCATCAAGCTTTCGGCGAACGTGATGTCGTCGCGCGTGCGCGAAGGAGATAAATCCGAATCGTCCCGCAGGGCACCAGGCGGCCAAGAGCGAAACAAAATATCAAATGTATAGGCGCGACCCCCGAAGCCCGCGACCGCCATGACGAAATTGCGAGCATGTAACCGGGGGAGAAAGTTGTGGCTGTGCGTGCCGCTCACGGTGTGTTCGGTCGTATCGCTCGCGCATTCACAGCTTGTTTCGGGGACGATGGATGTGCACTGGAATCAGGGTTCGGAAGACTGCGTCAAGAATCCGCAGCCGCCCATTCAAGTTCACCAATATAACGCGCAGACTTTTATCCTCCGCGAGAGTCTGTGTGCGACGTACGAAGCGCCGTTCATCTATCTGTTAATTGGCAAAACCAAAGCGCTCTTGATCGACACTGGCGCCGTGGCTGATGCAAAGACGATGCCGCTGGCTCAGACGGTGATTTCCTTGTTGCCGAAAAGTGGATCAAGGCTGCCGCTAATGGTCGTGCATACACATGGCCATCTCGATCATCGGTCGGGCGACGACCAGTTTCGCGCCTTGCCGGATGTGGAAGTAGTGCCGACGGATCTCGAGAGTGTGAAAAAACGGTTCGGCATCGCGGACTGGCCAAACGGTACCGGCTTGATTGATCTGGGCGAGCGCGTGATCGATGTGATCCCGACCCCGGGACATTATTCCTCACATGTCGCCTATTACGACCGGCAGACCGGACTGTTCTTCTCGGGAGATTTTCTCTTGCCGGGTCGCCTTCTGATTGAGGACACCGACGCGGACCTGGCGAGCGCGCGGCGTGTCGCTGAGTTCGTCGCGCAGCGTCCAATCACGCATGTGCTTGGGGGGCATATCGAGCTGGACGATTCAGGTAAGACTTTCTTCGGCAACCGACATCATCCGAATGAGCGGCCGCTGCAATTGACCAAGCAAGATCTGCTGGCATTGCCCGGGATCGTAGAGGGATTCAATGGGTTCTACGCTAAGCGCGGCGTGTATGTGTTAATGAACCAGAACCGCATCCTCATTCTTCTCGGCGCCGGCGCGGTTATTTTACTCGTAGCAATAGTCTTCACTTTGCGAGCATTCTGGCGCCGGTTCCGTCCACGAGCGGTAGCGAAGTGAATCGCAGGGGGCCCCGCGAACCGCACGGCGAGAGCCAGGCGGCCAACTTTTCGAAGCGGACGCGACCCTTTGATGTGACGAAGCTGACCGCCCAGGAAGTGCTGTTCGGCTCCGCCTTCGACTCAATCACGGAACGACAGTTAGAGTCAGATCGTTGCCGTCGCCGCCTTCGTAGCTCGCCTCGAGGGTGTTGCTTCCCACCACCACGGTCGCGCCGTCCGCGAGATTGCTGAAGCATAACTTTTGGGATTACTGCGGACGCGATTCTCAAGCGTCTGCTCCTAGTCCTGGTTGCTTCGGCTCGTCCGAAGGAATAAGAAGGAAAGTATGAAACGCCGCGCATTCATTATCGCCGCGGCCAGTTGGGGAGCAGCGGCCGCGTGGGGCTGGTCGGCACCGCGCCGTTCGCAAACGGCCTGGCGCGAACGGCGCCAACTTTTTCCGGAAGGCGTCGCTTCCGGCGATCCCGATAGCAACAGCGTTTTGTTTTGGACGCGCTATCCAAGCTCCGGCAAACCAGCTCAATTGACTCTCGAGGTCGCCGAAGACGAGGCTTTCGAGCGCGTGGCCGCCAGCACAACGGTGAATGTTTCCGCCGCATCGGATTGGACCTGCCGCGTGCTCGTCGGCGGATTGAAGCCCAGCACGGTTTACTGGTACCGTTTCAGCGACACGTCCGGGGCGGGCAGCCGGATTGGTCGCACGATCACAGCGCCGCGGGTCGACGACGATCGGATGGTCCGCTTCGCCTTCGTCTCTTGCCAAAGCGTCAACGAGGGTGCGCAGAACGCCTACCGCCGCATGATCTGGGAGGATGAGCGCGCGCCGGCGGATAAGCAGCTGGGCTTCGTGCTGCATCTTGGCGATTTCATCTACGAGGTGGTGGAATATCCCGAAGAAGTGCCGCACCGCTACGACCGCACCGTCTTTGACATCGGCAAGATCCCGGACGCGCGCAAGGTGGGCAATTTCCACGTCCCGACCACGCTCGCTGGCTATCGCATGGTCTATCAGGCCCATATCCGCGATCCCGATATCCAGGACGCGCGCGCGTATTTCCCGTTCGTGTGCATCGGCGACAACCACGAATTCTCCTGGCAAGGCTGGCAGAGCTTCATCCAATATGGCCCCAAGATAGAGCCGGCCCAGCCGCTGCGCGTCGCGGCCAACCAGGCGTGGTGGGAATACATCCCGGCGCGAGTGGCGAAGGCTTCGGGGCCGGGGCTGGACCGCTTTGATCCGCCAGCGGTCAAGAAGGCGCCGATCACAAAGCTCGACGCCGATGGCTTTGGCGACGAGGCCAATAACCGCACCGCGGTCGGATCGATGACGGCGTATCGCGCGATGCGATACGGCAAGCATGTCGATCTGATCCTCACCGATCTTCACAGCTACAAAATGCAGGAGCCGACCGCGCGGCCCGAAGCCAATGACCTCGACTCGGGCGATACCCCCTTCATGGTCCCGGAAAGCTGGATGGAAATCCTCGATGCCGGCCGGGACTATGCCGGCGGCAAGCCGCCCGCCGCGATCATGGTCGGCGACAAGGCGGTGCCCAACTTCCGCAAGGACGAGCCGCCTTTCACCGCGCTCGGCCGCGAGCAGAAGGCGTGGCTCAAGGAGCGGCTAACCAAGTCGCAGGCGACGTGGAAGATCTGGGGTGCGACCAACGCCACGCTCGATATGCGGAGCGATCCCCAGAACCTGCCCGCCGAGCTTGACCAAGACGCTCAAGAAGCCTTGGGGATGGCCCGAATACGGCAGTTTCGGCGGGGGCGATTTCAGTGGGGCGCTGACCGAGCGTGCCGAACTCTACGATTTCATCCGCGACCAGCGGATCGAAGGCTTCGTCGCGGTGTCAGGCGACCGTCACAGCTTCTGGGCCGGCTACGCCGCCAAGGCGCTGCCACCGCGAAAGTTCGAGCCCGTCGGCGTCGCTTTCGTTACCGGTTCCATCTCCGCCCCCGGACTCGCCGAAGCGCTCGAGCACGGTCTCAAGAAGAATCCGCTGCGCCCGCTCTTTGCCGTCGAACGTCCTGGCGGCAAGTATGAAAACACGATTAATCTGACGCTCAAACACGGAGTGAAGAGCGCGCTCGAATATTCCAAGTCGGGCGATCTCGCCGCCGCGCACAAGGTCAGCAATCCCGACAACGCACCGCACCTCGCATTTGTCGACATGGGCGGCCACGGCTACGCCGTCGTCACCGCCGGAGCGGAGGCGGTCGAAAGTGAGTTCGTCTGCGTCCCACGCCCGATCGCTCACGCGACCACGCCCGATGGAGGCCCGCTCCGCTACCGCGTCACGCACCGCGCGGAGCGATGGCGGAAAGGCGAAAAACCGGTCCTCGAGCAGCAGATCGTCGAAGGAAATGCGGATCTCAACATCTAGATTTCCAAACGGAGAGTTAGCCAAAAAAGTGTCAGACAAAAGGACTGACCCAATTCAATTTCACAGCTGAATCGTGGATGCACCAATCGGGGACAACGATCCCAGCAAACGCCCACCGCAACTAGAGGAGCGCCAACTTGAGGTTTGGCGGGCCCTACGCGTTAGGTCCTCGGAGAAATCCCCACTGGCAGATTGGTACTTTGGCGCGATCACCGTAAGCAGAGATCCATTCAACCCAGATCGAATCGCCCAGGCCGCGCATAGCTTGCGAGAGCTTCTGCAAAGAATCCCACGGGCGCTTAGCACCGAGGAATCCGGGATAACGGGAGGGCAACTCAAGAATAAACGCGATGCCCTGCGCAGGGCATTAGATGCGGAGAAAGTGAAGTTTGGGGGTAAGTGGCAAGGCAAGGCCATAAGTCCAGGATTGGAGAACATTCTGAATGGCATCGAGCAGTACTTTGATCTTTCCCATCGCCCGGATCGGCGGGAGCAAGTCTCGGGAGGATTGACACGGCTGGACCCTATGCTCCAAACGCTCCCAGCACTACTGCGCCAGGAGAAACAGCAACGGTATGTCGAATTATGGACTAGGCTCGAGGGATTCGCACATCACGGCGGCAAGAAAAGCGAAGATGATTTCACCGACTGTATCGTAGAGGTCGAAAATCTAATAGTCGAACTCATCGCTCCTGTATCCGCTGATGATCAGACTCTCCTTTTGGAGATTCTTGCAGAGGGCGCCTCTGTGAGTCCTGAGAGAATTCAGAGGGCACTAGAGTTAATTGCGCGACGGGGCGCAAACTTCGCGTTTTTCTTTAAGAGCGCTTCAAATCCGGTGTGGATCGGGCCTCTCAAGAGCGCCGGGCATTTCAAAAACCCTGCTCGTGCAGTTCCGGCGGGCGAAGGCTACGTGAGTTTCCCGATTTGGTGGCCCGCTGAATTTCTTAAACGCGTCGCGGCGATAGCTCCAAAAATGTCGTGGAAATACTGTTAGAGATGGGGGATACGGATAACCCGAGAGTTTTAGAGGCCGTTGTTGAAATCGCTCTTAGTATCGCCAACGACCCCGTTTCACTAAAGCTTGAGCATATAATTTCGAAATATCTTGCTCAGCCATATCACGTATTCGGGGACGACCTCACTACTTTGATTGCAAGATGGGCGGGAGCAGGCTCCGAAGGTATTGCGGCCGCACTGCGTCTTTCGGAACGTTTGATTTTCTTCAATCCCGATCCTTTAGAAGAAGAAAAAAATGCTCGCGCGGAAAAAAATCCTGACGATTGGACGACAAGCCTAAGCCCTGGCCCTCGCTTTCAGGAATGGGAGTATCAACAAATCTTAGAAAATGGAGTCGGAGCGTTAGCGACCGCCGCGCCGCTAGAAACAGCAAAGCTCCTGATCCGAGCGGTCGCGCAAATGGTGCGGCTCAACTGGGAAACGGTCTAACACGACTGATTGGCGCGATGCATCTGAGATCTGGGCGCCTCGGGTCGATCAAAGAAGGGGTCCTTATTCGACTCCGCAATCCGATTTGATTACTGCATTAACGCAGGCCTGTGAGAAAGTTTACGAGCGGGGCAATGAAACGGCGACTCGCGAACTCGACGCCGCGCTTCGAGCAGCCAAATGGCAAATTTGCGATCGAGTTAGGTATCATCTTTATTCGAAATTTCCTTCGAAGACAAAGGAGTGGATCAGCCAAGCAACCACCGGATACTCCGACTACTCAGAAGGACGTTATGGCTTTGAATTTCAACAAATGGTTCGGATTGGGGCGGAGAAATTCGGTGAATCATTAATTGGTAAAGCCGAACTAACGAGAATTTTGGAAGCAATCTTCAATGGTCCTGACAAAGATGAATACAAGCGGTTCATGGGGGAACGGTTTATCTGAGGAAGCGTATGTTGGTCGGAAGCGCTATTTTCAACTCCGTCATTTCAGCCCGTTCGCGACGATCCTATTCGACAAATACAAAGAACTTTACGAAAGCCTCCATGCGGAGAATCCAAACTTAACGGATGACGACTTTGTCGCCTTCCACGCTGGCGAGAGCAAGACGGGCGGATCGCGAAGTGTCAAATCCGTCGCGGAGCTTGCCGCAATGGGGGACGACGACCTCATTTCCTTTTTGAATGAATGGGAAGACGTTCATCGCGATCCAGAGCAGTGGTGGATTGATATAGATTTTGACGGCGTCGGTATCGCTTTCCAGCAGCTAATAGCCCAGAATCCAAACCGGTTTCTCGATTGGGGAGAGCGGTGGCATGAGGTGAAACGGCCAATTTATTTTCGGTACGCCTTGGATCTTGCTGCAAAGCGAATTGTCGAACACAAGGACGAACTATCTAAATGGTTTGATCTCGCCGATTGGATCATGCTGCAGAAGGACGGTCCGGCGGTTTCTGAAGGGAAGGGTTCGGAGACTTCTAAGAACAACGCAAATTGGGATTCGGCCCGAAGGAAGGTTGTCGATCTTGTGAAAGCTTGCGTTGACAAGGACAAGGGAATTGGAGACGAGTGGCGCCCCAGAATTATTGCGCTTTTGGAGCCTGCATGCGTCGCGGAAGATTTCTTTTTGGACGAGGATCGCGCGGTCGTTACACCGCGTGACCACCTAACGGACGCGATCAACACGATGCGCGGTCGTGCGCTCGAAGGTCTTCTTGATTACGGTTATTGGGTAAGGCGAAATGAGGGAGAGAAAGCCGAGATACGTGAGGTTTTTGAGATACTCGAGAAGCGCTTCTCTGGTTCGCCCCGGCTTTCCTATCCCGAACGCGCTCTGTTAGGCGCGAGTTTTCATCGCATCTACGGGCTCAGCCCATCTTGGACCAAAGAGAATGTGTCGAATATCTTTTTCCAGGCTGATCCCGAAGCATGGCAGACTGCATTTGGCACGTACCTGAATTTCAATCGAGCGCATTCCGCCTTGTTCGAGCTGTTACGACCTCAATTTGAGTTTGCACTCGAAAATCTTCGACTTTGGAAACATGAGGGCAGCCGACAGAACGGATCCGGTTGCTCACCTTGGGCAGCATTTACTTGATTACACGCTGTGGGGACACCTCCCGCTGGAGGGTAAGGAAAGTTTGTTGCAGCGGTTCTATAACAAGACCGATGCGAAGCAATGGGGGGCCCTTTTTGATCACCTGGGTCGCTTATTAAAGAACACCGCGGAGCTGAGCAATGAACTGACTGAAAAGTGCAAAGCTTTCTTCGAATTTCGACTGCGAGCAGCAAAGCTTGAAGAATTGAAAGAGTTTACATTCTGGATGCAAGCTAAATGTCTTGACAGCGAGTGGCGATGAAAGCTCTTTCTCGGACATTAGATGCCACTAAAGGGCAAATTCGAAGTTCGTCTACGGTCATTGAGGATCTTGGCAAATTGATCTCTGATCATCTCGATCTTGTCGTGGAATGCTTCGGCAAGCTTATCGATGGCGCGCTTTCTCAATCGCATTTCTATATTAGGCCGGAGCACATCAAGCCGATTTTGAAAGCAGGATTGGCGAGTCAAAACGAAAAAACAGCGGAAGCAGCACACCTTGCACGAGAAAACCTTCTCAGGGCGGGTCGCTCAGAGTTTCTGAACCTTGATGCGATCAAAGATGATCCGCATTGGCTCGAGCCAGGCAATTAATCTCATTGAAACGGGGTATCCTGCTGATTTGGGGTCAGGGTTCAAATCGTGACCCGGGGGCGTCGGCTTTGTCTCGACTGGGGGACCGTTTTTCACGGACAATGAGCACGGAACGGAATAGGGGTCAGGCATCATTTCTTGACAGAGCGAAGCCGTTCCCGAAGCGAGGCCGGCAGATTGGCGGGCGGGCCCGTGGCAGTGCGGCGGCGCAAAAGTTGACTTACGTTGGCCGCACTCCCCGTGGCAACGTGTCTGTATTCGAGCCCTAATAATCCGGAAGCTCCAGGTGATCGAGCAGGTTGCTGCCCAGAACCCATTTGCCGAAAAAGGGAATCGCGAAAGCTTTGGTCACCTGGTTGCGCAGGAAAAGCCCCCAGCGCGTCTGCGGCGTAAACGACGCGGCAAATTTCTTCGCCGCCTCCTGCTTGCCGAGCATGAAAGCCTGCAGCCGTTTCTCATAGCGCTGGAGCGCTTCCTCGGGAGAGTTGCCAGTCGCGCCGAGTTCGCCTGCGAGCACGTAAGCCGCGACCATGGCGAGCGCTGATCCCTGGCCGGCGAGGAGCGATGGGCAAAAGGCGGCGTCGCCCAAGAGTCCGACGCGGCCTTTCGACCAGCTTTTCATTCGAATCTGGCAGACCGGGTCGAAATACACCTCCGGGCAGGAATCCAGCGCGGCCAGGATTTGCGGGCACTCCCAGCCGAGACCGCCGAAGTGAGAGCGGAGCGCTTCTTTTTTCGCGGCGAGATCGTGAAGATCGGTCAGGCGTCCGCGTTCGTCGGCGAAGACAAAAAGGAAGAGCGTCCGATCGTTCCGCAGCGTCAGCCGGCCCACCTGTTTCCCTGGCACGCTGTAGTTAATGTAGATGTCCTCGTCGCGGTGCGGATAACCGACGACCTCGAAGGCGGCGACGGAGTAACCGAGAAACTCCTGGAACTGATCCTCGTTTCCAAAAGTGAGTTTTCGCACCACGGAATGAAGACCGTCCGCGCCGATCAAGAGATCGAACCGCCGGGAGGGCGCGTGCTCGAAGGTGACCTCCACACTGTCAGCCCGCTGGTCGATATCGGTGATGCTATCGCCGAAGATCGTTTCGCAATTCCCTTCGACCTTGCGGTAGATATCCCGCGCGAGATCGCTGCGGGCAATGGTCACGTAGCGACCCTGAGCCGTCTTCCGAAAAATATCCACGTCGAACCCTCCGATGCGCCGGCCTTGCGCGTTGACGATTCGCAGTTCGCTGATGTTGTAACCGTCGCGCCGGATCTCGGGCAGGATGCCCATTCGTTCCGCGACATCGAAGCCGAGGCCCCAGAAATCGATCGCGTAACCGCCGGTGCGCAGTTGTGCCGCCCGCTCGACCAGCGTCGACTCTATCCCGTAAACCGAGAGCCAATACGCCAGCGTCGGGCCGGCAATGCCAATTCCGGATATGAGGACGGACATGCCAACGGGGCAAGCGCGGTTAATTGCAGTTCTTAATTGTTATTTCAGGTTGAGGTAGGAAGCCGACTCTAGCGCAACGCGTCCATGCGGGAAAGTTCTCGCCGGTCACTTTCCGGGCGTAAAGGCGTAGTTGGCGAGCTGGAAGGTGACATAGGCTGTTGCCTTGGATGCAAGCGCCAGCACCGCCGGATCGTTATTGGAAAGGTCATCGCACCAGAGGTTGGGCCGGTCCACGCAGCCGCCATCGAAGCTGGGGATGTTCCCTTCGTAGTTGCCAAGGTATCCACCCCAGAGAGCGACTTCCTCCGATCCCTTGCAGCAGTCCTGGCGCGTCAGAATGCCAGTGTTGGGAATGCCAATCAACGCGAATGAATTGGAGTCGGTCCCATAGTTTCCAAATGGCGCCGGCAACGATGGCACACCGACGGAATTGAAAAAGTCCGCGTAGAATTGGTTACCGATCTGGGAGTCCGGGACCACGTTGGGCGGGAATTGGTGGACGTTATAAGCAAACGCGGGATCGGCAATCTCGTAGTCGTAGTTGGGAGTCGCAGTGACATCCGCGTCGATGTCGAAGTCGATCAGGGCTTTTTCTTCCGGGGTAAGGTTATTGGTGTAGTAAGCTGATCCCAGGAGACCAAGTTCTTCACCGCCAAACCAGATGTAACGCAACTTATTAAGAGTGGGCGTTCCCGACATCTGTATCGCGATTTCCAAAATGGTGGCGGACCCGGAGGCGTTATCCAGCATTCCGGGGCCGAAGATGGAATCGAGGTGAGCATCCACCACCACCACATGATTGGGATCGCCGAAGGGAGAGTCGGCGATCACGTTGTAGTCCGTTCCGCTGGTGGCCTGCATGCGGATCTGGAGATGCGCAACAGCGGATTTGCCCGCGGCGTTCCGCCCGAGAAGGTCGGCCGCGAGGGCGGAAGAGGCGACGGCGACGACCGGAATCTTCGCCTGGTGGTAGAGACGCGGGCGTTGCATCCCGCTGCCCGCGATCGCGCGGTCTTCTTTGCCGCGAGCCTCCGGTTGGGACGGGAGATCGTAGAGAATGACAGCGGATGCGCCGGCGTGCGCCGCATTCGCAACCTGCATGTCGTAGCCGCAATCGCCGTGGCGCAGGATGGCGATATCGCCGCGCCGGAAATTCGCAAATTCTGCGGCTGAACAACCCGTTCCCGAGCCGGTCACCTGTCGCACACGGGCCGTGACGTCCGCGCCGCCGGAGAGCCTTGCCATCACCCAGTCTTTGTCCACCGGATAATCCCGGCCGGACAGGCTAAGGGTGGGGACACCAATGACCTGAGATGCGTGATAGGTATAAGTTTGGATGGTCACGGCGTAACCGGCCCGCCTCATCTGCTTCACGACATAGTTCGCCGACGCCCTGTAGCCGGAGGTGCCAGTATCGCGATTGCCGTGGCCGTCCTGGCCGGGATTATCATCTGCGATGGCCTGGAAGCGCGTCATGTGCTTCCAGAGGGCGCCCTGCCGGATGGCCGCGACCAGCTTTTCTGGCGTTTCCCGAACGGGCGCCCGAAGGTCGTTAGGCGTAGATTCGCCGTTCGCCGCGACGGAGCCAGGCGGGTTCGCAGCTTGCGAAACGGCGTTTTCGCCGGTCATCGCGACCACGGCCATGGCAAGAATCCTACCCAAAACAACACGGTTAATAAAGCGGGCACGTTTCATCTTGGAGCCAGTTTATCGTCTTGGTTGCAGCAGGCAAGCTGCGTTTCCGTCGGACATCGGGCATCGCCGGAACTGACCCTCTTCGCCGAGGTTGTTGGCGCGGCAAGCGAGTCACCGGTGACCGGTGAGGCGCAAAGGCCGAGGGGCTGAGATTATTTCGCTCCAGAGATGGATGAATGAATTTGGAGAAGGGGAATCACGCCCTCGCCGCCCGGTAAAAGGCCTGTGCTCCTCCGCGGACATGCGTGCCACGGTGCGGCCGACCACGTCGCCCAGACGCATCTCTGATCAGTGCAGTGCATATACGTGACTCACGTATATCATGATTTTAGGCGAGATTGATCGCGCCAGGCGGATGTCGGATCCGGACACGATGCTTTCGACCCCACTTTTGGCCTGAAGGCCGTCGCCGACGTCACTTCTTTGGTTTCGCCTTCCTCACCGCGGACTTCCTGGCGCCCTTCTTTGCACTGCTGCCCCGCTCGCGAACGCTTTCGGAGTTTCCCTTGCCCAGGAGCGCCCTCGCCGCCCGGTAATTGGCCATGTGCTCTTCCGCGGGCACGCGCGCAACGGTGCGGCCGATCACGTCGAGAGCCAGGTCCTCCAACGATTTGAAGCGGACGCAACCTTTCCCCATGTCGAGCTTCTTGCCGCTCTTCTGGTATTGGTTAACGAACCAGGTGGAGAGAGTGGGATGACCATAGAAGCAGAGGAAATGCAGCACCATGCCCGACTTCTGCGAGCCGAGCGCCACAAATGAGAGCGGCACTTTTGGATTCTCGCCATAGCCCGCCGGATACAGGGAGAGCGGGACGTACCAGCCGATCATCCCGAACTGCATGCCCTCCTCATATCCGTCCGGCAGGTTCTCATTGATCGCCTTGCGCACGGCGCTGAGCGCGGCGCGGCGATCCGCGGGGAGTGCGGCGAGGTATTGGGCCACGGTGGAAGCTGCCATGCGGGCGACGATACCCGCTGCATTGTGCGGCGGGCAAGCCTCATGCACTCATGGGGAAGTTGAGAGGTGAGAGCTGATAGTTGAGAGAAGCTCAAAAGGGGCGGGCGAGATCATCATCGCCTCCAAGCGCATCCGGCTCTCGCGGTTCAAGGAAGAAAAAGCCGAAACGCTGAAACGATTGCCGGTCGGCGGCGATCCCGCCGCGGCGAGCAAACCGGGACCGGACATAAGATTGGCCCTCTCTTCGCTGCGAGCGCGGCCGTGGCGGAGTCGCTCCTGGCAGCTCTTGCCTCGCGGGTCCCGGGTGAGCCGATCTTTCTCGACGTTCCGGAAATCAACCGCGATGCGCTGGCGCTGGCCGCCCGCCATGAGATGAAGGAGGTCTTCGGCTGCGCGCGTATGATGCTCGGTGCGATCCCGGAGCTGCCGGATGCCGAGATCTTTGGCGTTACGTCGTTTGAATTGGGATAAGCTCTCGTCCGGCTGGCACTTTCGGCTGTGAACGCGGCCAGCACGATCAGCCAGGCGTTCCTACTTAAAGCGCTCATTGGATCACCGTCACGCCGGACGGGGCAGCTAACGCAATGTGAAACGCGGCTTGCGTCATGAAAAGAGCGACATTTCTCTGAAGAGATTTCATGTTTTCAACAAGAAGAGCCCCGTTCCGAAGGAGAAACGTTGGTTCTCCCGATGAGATGAGCTGTTCTCTCAATGCGAAGAGTCGTGCCTTCAAGGAAAGGCGCGCACTTAATGCCCGGCATTGCCCCGGCGAAAACTACGGACTTCGAAGCCGGCGCTCTGTTTTGGCCCCAGCGGCCAATTGGCAGGTAGATTGTCGTCTTCCCTAACCCTTTAGTTTGACTTCAGGCACTCCGAAGCGGAAAGTGAAGAAATTAAGGCAATGGGGAATCCGCAATCCCCCCCTAAAACGATTCACGAAGAAAAAGACTCCCTATGCAACCTGCACGCTCGTTCATTTACATCCTCGCGGGGTTAATCGCGCTCCCGCTTTTCGGAACTGTTGCCCATGCGACAACGATCGATATCATTCAGACGTTCGATTATCCCGGGCCGAACATAATCGCAACTCTGCCACAGAAGATTGAGGATCAGACAGACCTCGTTGGCACTATGATTGCGGCCGACGGGACAGAGAGGGGCTTTATTTACAAGCCGCTCGCGCATTCGTTCAGCCCCCTGCTCATTCCGCCTTTTGCTCAGCACGAACCTACTCAAGGCCGGGGCATTAACTTCCGGCGTCACGTTGTCGGCGAATACCTGAACGCAAGTGATGGCACGTATCACGGTTATTTGATGACCCACCCCAGCTGTACACCAACACCTTCTCCGACTCCAACCGCGACCGCAGCACCCAGCGCAATTGCAACGGCGCCGGCAAGCGATTTACCCTTTGTGAGCGATCCCGCAGGGGGGCGGCCGCCTTGCCCTCTCGTGTATTCTCAGTTCGATCTCACCGGCGCCTTGGATACGATCCCATTGGGAATCAACAATTTGGGCGATATCGTTGGGACTGCTATTTTCAGTGACGGGACCCAGCTGGCCTTCCTTAGCGTGCACCAATTTGTTACGACGTTTGCCGTGCCCGACGCAACCGCGACGCTTGCTTACCAGGTAAATGACTCAGATCAGATCGCGGGCTACTACATCGATTCCAACGGGATCTCACACGGGTACATGCGCGATAGCGCCGGCACCCTGACTTACCCGATCGACGTACCTGGTGCGACCGAAACGCTTCTGCTTGGAAATAATGCTTCGAATTGGGGAGTCGGCAGATACACAGATGCATCAGGCGTGACTCATGGCTTCTTCTACGTCACGCCCGATGATGTCCTGACCTATGATTATCCAGGTGCGACCTACACCTCGCTGAATGGGATTAACAAGTACGGATTGATCTGTGGCTATTACAACGACGCTGCCGGAGTTAGCCACGGATTTGTGGCAAGGGTGAATCTTACGAGCAGCGGTAAACCCAACACTAACGCGTGGATGGCTCCGGTGAAGCCCGCCTACACCGTGCCTAAGGTGCCAGGGATCGCCGTTCCCGCCTTGTAATTGGAAATTCGCCCTGACCACGGTTCCAAGCCTGCCAGCTCGGTTCACCTGGCTTCGGTGTTGCCGCTGATCGCCACCGAGGTAAACCGTGTTCGAGCCGAGCGTAATTGCGCTCATCTGCCCACCAAAAGCGTTGGGATTCCAGCTGCTGGCCGGCTCGCTCTCGGCCAAACGCTGACAAGCTGAACACGCGTGCGGAGGCAGCGCGCGGGTAGACAGGCAAAGCCGCGCAGGGTAGCGGAGAGCAGGCCGGGAGGTCGGAGCTTCAAGACGGGCGCCGATGTCGGAGGCCCGAGGCATCTGTCCTGCTCATCGACTTGCGGATATGCGTCGACGACCGGCAATTCTCATTTCCGATCCCGAGAAGGTCGTCACTCTCGAGATTGACGTTTTGCCGGATGACGTCCCGCCGATTGACGTTTCCCCGGGTGACAAGCCTCCGAACGACGTTCCCCCGCAGGACGCGCCCGGCCCGGCCCAGAGGGTCTTGCTCCTGGAGGACCGGGATGATTTCCGGGGGGTTCTCCGCGACCACCTGACCTTCCGCGGTTTTCAGGTCACCTCGGTCCCGAGCGGGGTCGAGGGTCTGCGCGAGATCAGGCATCGTGCCTTCGATCTCATCATTTGCGACATGATGATGCCGCAGGTGGCCGGCGAGATGTTTTACTGGGGGGTTATGCGCATGCGGCCGGCTACGGCTCGGCGGTTCATTTTTTTTACCGGCCACCGAAACAATCCGGCGATCGAGTTTTTCTTCAAGCGGGTGAACGCGACCGTACTCTTGAAGCCCTTCAATCTGGAGGCGCTCGACTCGACCATCCGTGACGTTCTTGGCAAGACAGTCTGATACGCCGCATTGGAGTAAGGCCAAGCCTGGGCTTCGCTTCGAAGCCATTTTTGTAGCGAGCGAAGATCGGGGTCGCGTCTTGTAGAACGCGACCCGGTGGACTGCTCTGATGGTTTGACGGCGGACTCGACAGCGCCCAAACAGTGCCTTTCGATAACAGTGTGCTTGGCGCCTGTGCTGATGTGGTGGCGCCCGCGTGCCGCCGCCCGCTACAGCCTCGCAAACTGGATGAACTCGCGATGCGGTTCTGAGTGTCCTGTCCGGGATCGGTCCTCACATTTTACACAAAGGGAGGCAAACCCGTACGTCGGTCTATCTACTCGCCGATGATCTTCACCAGGGCGCGTTTTCGGCGGCGGCCATCGAACTCGCCGTAGAAGATTTGTTCCCACGGGCCGAGATCGAGTTTGCCTTTGGTGATGGCGACGACGACTTCGCGGCCCATGATCTGGCGCTTGAGATGGGCGTCGGCGTTGTCTTCGCCGGTGCGATTGTGGCGGTAGGCGCTGGTGGGCGCGTGCGGGGCGAGCTTTTCCAGCCAGACCTCGTAGTCGTGATGGAGCCCGCTTTCGTCGTCGTTGATGAAGACCGAGGCGGTGATGTGCATGGCGTTGACCAGGCAAAGGCCTTCGCCCACGCCGCTCTGGCTAACGAGGTCCTCGATCTTCGGCGTGATGTTGATGAACCCGCGCCGGCCGGGAACTTCAAACCAGAGATATTCGGTGAGCGATTTCATGGTGTCCGCCAAGGCTTGCTTTTGAACCCGCACCGCACCGTCGGGGATCTGTTTTCGAGAATTTACGCGAGATCGTAGCGATCGAGGTTCATCACCTTGTTCCAGGCCGCGACGAAGTCGTGGACGAACTTCTTTTGCGAGTCGGCGCAGCCGTAAACTTCGGCCAGGGGGCGGAGCTGGGAATTGGAGCCAAAGATGAGGTCGACGCGCGTGCCGGTCCATTTCACTGCGCCGGTTTTGCGGTCGCGGCCTTCGAAGACATCGGCGGCTTTTGAGAGCGGCTGCCATTCCGTGCTCATGTCGAGCAGGTTGAGGAAGAAGTCGTTAGTCAGCGCTTCCGGGCGCTTCGTGAAAACGCCGTGTTGGGATTGGTCGGCGTTGGTCATTAAGACGCGCATGCCGCCCACGAGCGCCGTCATTTCGGGCGCAGTCAGGGTGAGCAATTGCGCCTTGTCGATGAGCAGCGCTTCGGCCGGGATGGTGTAATTGGCCTTGAGGTAGTTGCGGAAGCCATCGGCGAGCGGTTCGAGCGGTTCGAAGGCTTCGACGTCGGTCTGCTCCTGCGAGGCATCCATCCGGCCCGGGGCGAAAGGAACCGAGACCTCGTGCCCGGCATTTTTCGCCGCTTTCTCCACGCCGGCGCAACCGGCCAGCACGATCACGTCCGCGAGTGAAACTTTCTTGCCGCCCTTCGCGGCGCCATTGAAGTCGCTCTGGATGCCCTCAAGGGTCTTGAGCACCTTGGCCAACTGAGCTGGCTGATTGACGGGCCAATCCTTCTGCGGTGCCAGACGAACACGGGCGCCGTTCGCGCCCCCGCGCTTGTCGGACCCACGGAACGTGGAAGCCGAGGCCCACGCAGTCGAGACCAGCTCCGAGACCGAAAGACCGGAAGCGAGGATCTTGCTCTTCAACGACGCGATGTCCTGCGCATCGATCAACGGGTGGTCGACCGCGGGAATCGGATCCTGCCAAAGAAGTTCTTCCGCCGGAACGTCCGGCCCGAGGTAGCGTGAGCGCGGGCCCATGTCGCGGTGGGTGAGCTTGAACCAGGCGCGCGCAAACGCGTCGGCCAACTCGTCCGGATTCTCCATGAAACGTCGAGAGATTTTCTCGTAGACGGGGTCGACCCGCAGGGAGAGGTCGGTGGTCAACATGGTAGGCGCGATTCGCTTATTCGGGTCGTGCGCGTGCGGTATGGTGCCAGCGCCCGCGCCGTTTTTTGCCTGCCACTGGTGCGCGCCGCCGGGGCTCTTCGTCAGTTCCCATTCGTAGCCAAAGAGGTTTTTGAAGAAACCGTTGCTCCACTGCGTGGGCGTGCTGGTCCAGGTGACTTCGAGGCCGCTGGTGATCGCGTCACCGCCCTTACCCGTGCCAAAGCTGTTCTTCCAGCCGAGGCCCTGCGCTTCGAGGCCGCACGCTTCCGGCTCAGGCCCCACATTGGTCGCGGGCGCAGCGCCGTGCGTTTTACCAAAGCTGTGGCCGCCGGCGATGAGCGCGACGGTTTCCTCGTCGTTCATGGCCATGCGCTTGAAGGTTTCGCGAATGTCGATCGCAGCGGCCGCCGGATCGGGATTGCCGTCCGGACCTTCGGGGTTGACGTAAATCAGGCCCATCTGCACCGCCGCCAGCGGGTCCTCCAGGTTGCGATCGTGGATGTCACCGTCCGCGTCGTCGTCGGACACGACAACTCCGCCCGGCTTTTCCACGCCCTCGGAACCATGTCCGTAACGGACATCGCCGCCCAGCCAGGTCGTCTCGCGGCCCCAATAGACATCGCGATCCGGCTCCCAGGTGTCCTCCCGTCCGCCGGCGAAACCGAACGTCTTAAAGCCCATCGTCTCGAGCGCGACGTTGCCGGCGAGAATCATGAGGTCGGCCCACGAAATCTTGCGGCCATACTTCTGTTTGATCGGCCAGAGCAGGCGACGCGCCTTGTCCAGGCTTACGTTGTCCGGCCAGCTATTGACCGGTGCGAATCGCTGCTGACCGCGCCCAGCGCCGCCGCGGCCGTCACCGGTGCGGTAGGTGCCGGCACTGTGCCACGCCATGCGGATGAAGAGGCCGCCGTAATGGCCGAAATCCGCCGGCCACCAGTCCTGCGAATCGGTCATGAGCGCGGCCAGATCTTTCTTCACCGCCGCGAGGTCGAGGCTCTTGAATTCCTTCGCGTAATTGAAGTCGCCGCCCATCGGATCGGACTTCGCGGAATGCTGGTGCAGCAACTCGACCTTCAACCGGTTCGGCCACCAGTCGAGATCGGTCGGAGCACCCCCGGTGACGGCGGTGTGAGTGAAGGGGCACTTGGTTTCGGTGGATGTGTCGGTGCTCATTTGCGAATTTAAGACGGTGCAAGTTTGGTTTCAATGACACGCCCGAGATCGGAGGAAAAATTGCGCAGGATAGGGATGTCACTGATCTGCGTCGGCCGTCCCGCGGACTTGGCGGCGTCCTGCGTCGCCTGGAGTCGTCAGCCTCACGCAAAAGGCCGATGCCGGTGACGTCGCGATCCAATGCCTGGTTCGAGATTGATTGAGCAAGGCCACGCTGGATTCTCTTTCAAGATGACGGAAATGAGCGTGACGTCTTGCGGCGGGGATTGCACGCTGCGGCCATGCGCTCTCGTGGCTGGTTGATCTTCGGAGCAGGCGTGGCGTTCGCCGCGATGGACAGCGTCTCGGGCGGAGTAGCAGATGCGTATCTGGATGCCTATCTCGGCATGTTCCCGACCCGCGCGACGCAGGCGGGCAATCACGCGTTCGACCGCAAGCTGGAAAATTTTTCGGCAGAACAGCTCGAGCGGTGGGTTGATATCAACCAGGCAGAACGCAGCCGCCTAACGAAGCTACTGCACGCTCCGGATGTGCCCTTCGAGGATCGCCTCGATGCCGAAGCGTTGCTCGCCCAGGTCGAGCGCGAACTCCACGAGCAGACGGTCCTGCGGCGTCCGCAGCGCGATCCGCTCTACTGGTCGGACGTGATCGCGAATGCGGCCGTCTTCCTCCTGGTGCGCGATGATTTGCCTCTCGCGGAGCGACAACAAGGCGTTCGTGCCCGGGCCCGCCTGCTGCCGCGGTTCGCGCGCCAGTGCCGCGAAACTTTTGCCCGCGCGAAACGCGACGAAGTCGCGCCGGAACTGTGCCAGATCGCGGTGGGGCAGCTCCGCGCGACGGCGACGTTTTATCGGGAGGGTTTCGCGCAGGCGGTGGGCGACGACCATGAGGCGCGCGACGAAGGTGGGAAGGCGGCGCAAGCGATCGCGGAACTCGCGGACGAGATCGAGAAGCTGGCAAAAAATGCGACCGGATCGCCCCGGCTAGGCAAGGACTACGCCACGACTTTTCGACTGGGAACGGGAGTCACCGAGCCAGTGGAGAGCGTCTTGAAACGCGCGACCGCCGATCTCGTCGCCAAGCGGACGGAAGCGGCGGCGTTTGGGAGAAAAGTTTGGCCGGAGCTGATGAAGGATGAGAAGCCGCCGGCCGACGACAAGGCGTTGCTTCGCCGGCTTTTCGAGCGTGTCTCGGAAGACCGCGACACGGATGTCGGGACCTATGAGGCACGATGGAGAGCGAACGTCGCCCAGATCGAGAAGTTTGTGCGGGAGAAGCGCATCATGACGCTGCCTGATCCGCTCACGCTGGTCGTTGACCAGTCGCCGGCGTATTTTGTTGGCCAGAGTGTTGGCGGGGTCTATCCGGCCGGGCCGTATGCGCCGGACGCGAAGACGATCCTTTTCCTGCCGGTACCGCCGGCCGACGCGACGGCTGCTCAGCGCGCAGCTTTCTTTCGCGATTTCAACCGGCCGTTCAGCCGCATGATTGTACCGCATGAGCTGATCCCGGGTCATTACGTGCAGCTGAAGTATGCCGCGCATCATCCGCACAAGGTGCGGGCCGTTTTCCCCGATCCGGTTTACGTCGAAGGCTGGGGAACCTTTTGCGAACGCTTGTTACTGGACCAGGGCTGGGGCGGCGCCTTGCCGCGTCTCGCGCATCTCAAGAAGCAACTCGAGAACATCGCCCGCACGATCGTGGATATCCGGGTTCACACCGAAAACATGTCGCGAGAGAAGATGGTGCGGTTCGTGAAAGAAGAAGCGCTTCAGGGCGACCAGTTGGCCAATAACATGTGGACGCGCACCCTAACGAGCTCGCCACAAATAACCACCTACTACCTCGGTTACGCGAAAGTCACGGAGGTCTATGACGCCGCGCGAGCCGCAGCGGGCGAGCGGTTCGAGCTGCGCCGTTTCATGGATGGGATGATGGAACTCGGCCCGGTGCGGCTGGAGCACTATCTGGAGCGCGTGCCGGCGAGCGGACCGCAAGAGGGAAAAGCTGAAAAGCTGACGCGCTGAAAGCTGCCTAACGGAGGTGGCGAGGTGGAATCACGGCTTGCCGGTTGAGGCAAAATCTCCGTAACGCTTTATCTGTTCGCCGAGCACGGCCTCGACGCCTTTGGAGATCTCGACAAAGTTGTCGGGATCGAATCCGCCCACCGCATAGGTGACAGAGACGTGCGTGCCCTTACCCTGCGCCTTGAAGGTAACTTTCATGGAGCCCGCGACTCCCATGAACTGGAGCGGCCCGAGTCCGCCGTTGAAGACCAGCATCGCGCCCGGATTGGCATGGACGACGGTCATGTGACGCACCGAGCCGCCATTCGGCAGCGTCTCGCACCAGCAGCCGCCCGCTTTTGGTTCGATCGAGATGTTCCTGGCGGCGCCTGAAAACGAGTGGGCGTCGTTCCACCAGCGACCGATCTTCACGAAGGCATCGTAGGCGGCTTGGGGAGCGATCGCGACATCGGCCTCGTGCGTGACCATAAAACCGGTGGCGCTCTGCGAGACTACTCTTGCGTTGGCGGACGGGACGAGCAACAAAGCTATCGTTAACGAGGCAACGGCTTGGAGAAGGCGGGTCATGATTGTTGCCTCGAGTTAATTAGCGTAACGAGATTAGCGTTGATGTTAAAAGTGTCCTGACGAAGGCGAGCCCAACGGCTTTTAGTAGTGCGCGCCCACGTATTCCCACATCTGATGATGCCAGTAAGGCCATTCGTGCCC
Source organism: uncultured Verrucomicrobiae bacterium (assembly GCA_963772915.1). GTDB lineage: Bacteria > Verrucomicrobiota > Verrucomicrobiia > Chthoniobacterales > UBA10450 > Palsa-1392. The sequence goes on along the minus strand of CAVYZI010000003.1, from coordinate 972,726 downwards.
GCCCTCCGGGCCCCAGTCGTCGAGGTGATGTGCAATGCCGCGGCTCGCCAGAATCCCTGACATGTGATAGGTCGGGCCGCTGTTCTCCCACGGGCCGCAGCCGGTCGCGAGGTGGATGTCGCAACTCCCGTACTGATGGAGATACCAGGGATCACTCATATTGGCGATATAGTCCGCCGGGTTATTGAAATAGAAGTTGTCGTCGTACATTCCGTCCATCGAATCCCGCATGTCATAGACGCCGGAGAGCGCGTAGCAGCGCTTCACATGATCGGGATGCTTGAAGAGGGTGTTGGCCGCGTGATAGGCACCGAGCGACGCCCCCAGAGTGGTGATCGGGATAAAAGGCGTCTGGCACATGGAGTCGATGAAGGGGAAGACTTCGCTCGCCACGTAGTCATCGTACTGCGCCTGCATCCAACTGCGATGGAAGGGGTGCGCGCCCTTGTTTTGGAACGAATCGTTGTTCACGCCGTTGATGGAGAAGATGCGGATTCGCCCCTCTTCCAGGTAGGGGGCGAGGGCGCCGACCATGCCCTGGCCTTGCTGCTCCCATTCGTCGCCGCCGCTCGTCGGGAAGGCGAGGATGGGCAGACCGTAATGGCCATAAACCGCGACGCCCATGTCGCGATTGAGACGGTGAGAGTACCAGCGGTGATATTCGCGATGCATGGATTTGGAGAATAGCGGGTTGACGGTGGGGCTCAAGCCCCGTTTAACCATCGCGCTCGCCGCGCGCCCTGGTCGGAGCAAGGATGGCCGGGTCTGCCACATCCGGTTGCACAGATCGAAGTCCTGGCGGCCGCGGGGATCGACGAACTCACCGCAGCAAGTTCTCCGGGAAATGCGCGTGCTGTTCCCGGAGGAGAATGCGCTGCTGACGCCGCCGTAAGGCCGCGCCCGGTTTCGCCGGATCCCAGCGTTTCGGGTTCGGCAGCACGGCCGCGAGGAGGGCCGATTGCTCCCGCGTCAGACCGCGCGCACTGACGCCGAAATAATGCTGCGAGGCGGCTTCCACCCCGTAGATCCCGCGGCCCATCTCGATCACGTTCGCATACAGTTCCAGGATGCGTCGCTTCGGGAGCAACGCCTCCATCCAGATCGTGTAGTAGGATTCCAGTCCTTTCCTGATCCAGGAACGCCCCTGCCAAAGAAAGATCGAGCGAGCGCACTGATTCGTGATCGTGGAAGCGCCCCGCACCGGTTTTCCTGTCCGCTCCGCTTTCTGCAGCGCGAGGTCCATCTCCTTCCAGTCAAACCCATCGTGCTGGAAGAAACGCTGATCTTCCGAAATCCAGAGATGTTTCAGGAACATCTCGGGCATCTCCGGCAGATCGATCCAGCGATAGCGGAGCGGCGCCATCGGTTCGCGCGAGAAGACCGCGCCTCCCTGCTCGAGCAACATCGGCAGGGTCCGCGGCGGGTTGATGAACCGAACCGCCGCCACCTGCAGCGCCGGGATGAAAAACAGGACGACGAGCGGAATGAGGAGCCTTTTCCAACGACGGGCTGTTCGCGGCTTCTTTGCCCCCGGCTTGTTTTTGGTTCTTGCCATTCGCCGCGGTTGTTATGCGCGGTCGCCGGCGTTGACAACATTCTTCCGCTGCTCTCACAGCTTCCGGGCGGCGCGAACGGGCTGAGATCGTTTGCCATTATGTGGGAAGAGGCGATGTCAAAGGGAACCGGTGAAGGGGCCGGGAAAGAGAAGGAAAAATTATGTCACGAGTGATTCGTTTTCATCAGACCGGGGGACCGGAAGTCTTACGCATCGACGAGGTGGAAGTGCCGGCGCCGAAAAAAGGCGAGGTGCGGATCGCGGTCAAGGCGCTGGGCTTGAACCGGGCCGAGGCCATGTTTCGCGCCGGGCAATACCTGGAGCAGCCGAAGTTTCCCGCCCGCCTTGGCTACGAAGCATCGGGCACGGTCGAGTCGTTAGGCGAAGGAGTGGAGGGCCTGCAGGTCGGCGACGCGGTCAGCACGATCCCAGGATTTTCCCTGAATGATTACGGGGTCTACGGCGAGCTGGCGCTGGCGCCGGCGAGCGCGGTGGCGAAGCATCCGGCTTCGCTTTCGTGGGAAGAAGCGGCGGCGATCTGGATGCAATTCGCCACGGCCTATGGCGCGCTGGTCGAGATCGGCAAACTAAAAAAGCGCGACACGATCCTGATCCCGGCGGCCTCCAGCAGCGTGGGCCTGGCCGCGATCCAGATCGCCAACCAGATCGGGGCGAAGCCGATCGCCTTGACGCGCACGAGCGAGAAACGCCAGGCCCTGCTCGAGGCCGGCGCGGCGCATGTCATCGCGACGGAAGAGGGGGACCTGGTCGCGGAAGTGATGAAGCTCACTCGCAAAAAAGGCGCGCGGATGGTGTTCGATCCGGTAGGGGGGCCGACGCTGGCGAAGCTGGCCGCCGCGACCCGGGAACGCGGAATCATTTTTCAATATGGCGCGCTCAGCAGCGAGCCGACGCCATTGCCCTTGCTGGATCTGCTCAGCAAATCGCTGACCGTGCGCGGCTACCTGCTCTTCGAGATCACAGGCAACCCGCGGAAGCTCGAAAAAGCGAAGCGGTTCATCATCGATGGACTGGCCGCGGGGGAGTTAAAGCCGATCATCGCCAAAACGTTCTCCGGACTCGAGCAGATGGTGGAGGCGCACCGTTACATGGAGAGCAATCAGCAGATCGGCAAAATCGTGGTCACGGTCTAAGCACGCGGCTAAGACGCGCAAAGCTTGGCAGATTCTCGATTTTCTGCTCCGATGGCACGACCCCCGGGCATTCGGAAAAGAAACGAGGAGCAGTTTATGACGAAAAGTATCATCTGTCTGCTGATCGCAGCGAGCGCGATCCCTGTGGTCCCGCTCATTGCCCAAGAAGGAGCCACGGCGCCGGCAGGAACGCTGACTCTGAACGGAAAGACCTACACGCTGAAGCGCGCGCTGGCCTACGAAACGACGATCGACGATGAGGGCGCGATCGCGGTCGTGGTGAGCGGCCAGCCGGTGACGAGCGAAATACTGAACGAAGCGAGAGAGGCGGAGAAGGAGGGTGGGGATCCCGTTTTCAAGCGGCCATTCCTCCGGCTGGTATTCAACAAAACCGGGCAATTGAAATATTGGAGCGCGGTCGCGGGAGGCACTACGCTCGGCCGCCGCAGCGGGGAGGCGACCGGCGAGCTAAAGTCGGAGGGCGGCCGGGTGAAGGGCAAAGCCAGCCAGCCGACCGAGACGGAAGGAATGTTTCCGAGTGGCTTCGAGGCGCGTTTCGATGTCGCGCTCTTGAAAGCCGGCCAGTCGCTTCCGGCATCGACCGCCAAAAAGTATGGACCGGCCGCCAATGTGAAGCCGACAGTGAGCGGCATTTTCCGCGGTAACGGCAAGTTAGCGAACCTGGCCTATGTCTCCGCGCACTGGGTCGAGCCGTTTGGCGACAAGACCGGTATCGAGCTGGTCTTCACCGAAAAGGATCAATCGAAAGTGAAGAAGCCGGGCTTCGACGCGATGTTTGGAAAACTCGGCAGCGCACTCATTATCTCGCTCCACGAAGACGGCGAAATCTACGGCTGCCAGGTCGTGCACAGCGCCCACCGCAAGCAGGGTTTCAGTTCGATCGGCCAGATCGAGGCCGACGACTTCACCTACGAAGACGGCAAGGTGGAAGGTGAACTCACCACCAACGGCCAGCTGGATACGTTCGGTGAAACGTGGGAGGTGAAGCTCAAGTTCGTCGCCCCGCTGGGCGAGATCCCGAAAGAGTTTCAGGTCGCGGCCGCGAAAGAGCCCGAGAAACAAGCGAAGCCGGCGGAAAGCGACTCCGAAGACGCTGATGTCGACGTGGAAGCACTGATGAAGTCCGGCGAGAAAACCGAAACGGCCGGTGGGGGATTCAAGGCCAGGGATCTCGCTCTCACCAAGGATGCGACTGGCGTCGAGTACAAAGCATTGGTTGGGCAGCTTGCCTTCAAGAGCAAGTCGAACGTGAAGAGCGTCTGCGCAGAACTCGCCGCGGGCCTGAAGGCACAGGGCTGGCAGACCGACGGACGGGACATGGTCAATCCGCAGTCTTCGATCCTGAGACGGAAGCAAGGGGACGCCACACTCACCATTTTCGTCAAGCCGGCCAACGGAGGCAGCGAGGTCAAGATGATGACCGACGGCCTCTCCTGGGATTAGCACCGCGGATATGACTCCCGGCTCCGTCCGGACTTTGCATGATCCGGCGGCGCCGCGCGGTCGCGAGATCCGAAAACCCTAACGCGAACCTGTTTCGCAGAGGCGGCGCCATGTTTGCCTTCGCGAATGTGTTCCATTTCTTCGCGGACGAATTCGCCGGCCAGGGTTGAGGGCGATTTTCCCTCGCGCCGATCTTGCTCGACGCGTTCCATCGTTTCCTTCTCAGGCATAACAAAAGGGCTTCGCAGTCAATCGCTCTGCCGACTGTAACGCAATTCGCGGTGGGCCGCCCTGGCTTCGCCAAGCATTTCCGGCTTCGCGCTGCGAGCAGATCCCTACGCCCCTGGTTTCCGCGATTCGATTCCGAGCAGAGCCGCCTTTGTCTCGAGGCCGCCAGCGAAGCCGGTGAGTTTACCGTTGGAACCGATTACGCGATGACAGGGAACGATGATGGAGACGGGATTTTTTCCGTTGGCCGCGCCGACGGCACGGACGGCTTTGGGACGCCCGATTTGTTTTGCGATTTCTCCGTAGGTGCGAGTCTCGCCAAAAGGGATCGCGGCCAGCGCTCGCCACACTGCCTTTTGAAATTCGGTTCCGGCGAAATCGAACTTCAGAGAAAACCTCTTCAGTTTGCCGGCGAAATAATCTTTTAGCTGGCGCTCGGTCTCGTTAAGTATTGGATGATTCTTATCTTCCTCGAGCGGGGCCAGCCGGACTCGTTTCGGATCGTCGTTTTCCCACAGGATCGCAGCTAATCCGCGGTCGCTCGCGACCAGTTTCAACCGGCCGACCGGTGACTTCATGGTTTTGTATGAATAAGTCGTCGGTTTGTCTTTTGTCGTTTTCATTGCTCCCAAGATGAGATGTTTTTTGAACTGCGCTGGCCGTTTTCGGACATGAATATTTAGAGTAATCGCATGTCCGAAAACGGCCGGTGCGCGCGCTGATGATCATTTATGGTAAGGCATGATCAACAATCACGCCGCCTATCGCGCCCTGGTCTCGCGCGATCCTCGCTTCGACGGAATCTTTTTCGTCGGCGTCTCCTCCACGGGAGTTTATTGTCGGCCAATCTGTCCGGTGAAAACACCGCTCCAGAAAAATTGCCGCTTTTTCGAGAGCGCGTTCGCCGCGGAAAAAGCATCGTTCCGTCCCTGCCTGCGGTGCCGACCGGAGCTGGCGCCGGGCCACGCGCCGATCGACACCTCGAATCGGGTCGCGCATCTCATCACCCGTCGCATCGATGAAGGGCTGATCGACGAGGGCGCCGGGCTGGAAGAGGTCGCAGCAGAGTTTGAGATGAGCTCACGCCAGCTGCGGCGCATTGTCCAGAAGGAACTTGGCGTGTCGCCGATCGAGCTCATGCAAACGCGGCGTTTGCTTTTGGCCAAACAGTTGCTCACCGAAACCAAAATGCCGATCACCGAGATCGCGTTTGCGAGCGGCTTCTCCAGCCTGCGCCGTTTCAATGACGCTTTCAGCACGCAATATCGCATGCCGCCGACTCATCTGCGCAAGCGCGCCGTCAAGCACTGCGAAACGATCGACACCGGGCGCACCTCGACGTTGCGATTGAGTTACCGGCCACCGTACGATTGGGAGGAAATTCTGAAATTCCTCCGTGCTCGCATGGTTCGAGATGTGGAATTTGTCACCGCGGAAAGTTATGCACGCACCGTTCGGTTAGGCAAACGGACCGGCTGGATCAAGGTCGCGCACGTGCCTGAAAAGCATGGGCTGGTCGTCGAATTCACGCATACGCTTTCGCCGGTCCTGCCGGCATTGTTAGGAAGGCTGCGCAATTTGTTCGACCTCACGGCGCGGCCGGATCTGATTGCAGCGCATTTGATGAAAGATAAGCTCTTGAAACAAAGCGTGACGAAGAATCCCGGTTTGCGCGTGCCCGGGGCATTTGACGGTTTCGAAATGGCGATCCGCGCGATCCTCGGACAACAGATCACGGTGAAAGCCGCGACGACGATCGCGGGCCGTTTCGCCGAAGCTTTCGGCGAGAAAATTCGAACACCGTTTCCTGAGCTGACGCGACTCTCGCCGCTCGCCGCGCGGGTTGCCAAAGCCAGTGTAAGTGACATCGCGAAGCTCGGAATTGTCAGGGCGCGCGCAGGCAGCATCATTGCGTTGGCGGGGGCGTTCCAGGCGGGCTCGTTAAAGCTCGATGCGGGAACCAGCCCCGAAGCCGACATCAAGCAGCTGATCGCGCTGCCAGGCATTGGGCAATGGACGGCGCACTACATCACGATGCGGGCGTCGCGCTGGCCGGACGCCTTTCCGAAAGAAGATATCGCCGTGCGCAATAATCTCGGTGGTGTGAGCGCGAAAGAAGCGGAAGAGCTATCTCAAGCCTGGCGTCCGTGGCGCAGCTACGCCGTGATGCATCTTTGGAAGAATCCGCGAAATCGCAGCCGAAGCGACCAGTCGGCGCCGCGTCGCGCCTAACCGATAACGAGTCTTAATTTCGCGCGAGTGGTGGATCTGGCACGACGAAAGCGCCGGCTCTGCCTGAGGCCGCAAAACCAGTATCTTAACGTCTATGAAAACACCATTTACCGGTGGATGCGCCTGCGGCGCGATTCGTTACGAATGCACGGCGGAACCGATCGCGATGTTCAAGTGTCACTGCCGCGATTGCCAGCGGGCGACCGGCGGCGGACACGCCTGCGTCGTGGTCGTGCCCGCCGATTCTTTCAAGATTACGCGAGGCGAGCGGAGCTATCATTTCAGCGAGAGTGCGGCCGGCGGCCATCACAAGCGCGGTTTTTGTGCCGGGTGCGGCTCAAGATTGACAGGCGGCGAGAATAGCGACGTCACCACAGGAATTGTCGGGATCAACGCGGGAAGTTTGGACGATCCCAGTTGGTTTCGTTCCCAAATGGACATCTTCACCTCGGAGGCGCAGCCATGGGATCAAATGGATCCGTCGCTCCCGAAATACGACACATATCCTCCCGCGACATAGGAGGAACGAATCGAACCAGCCCGCTGAAGCGTGCTGAGTCGTCGGCTGGGTCTGCGCCTCCTCCGCTGAAAGTCCCGGTGTGGGCCGAATCGAGTTGCGCGATGCGCTCATTCTCGACACGCTCGCAGTCGTGAATGTTGCCGATCCCGAAATCGACCTTCCGAAAAGCGTCGCACCCGATCCGCACGCGCCGATCCCGAGGCAGATCCGCTACATCATCGGCAACGAAGGTTGCGAGCGCTTCAGCTTCTACGGGATGCGGAACATTCTCACCGTCTTCCTCGTCTCGTCCCTCCTCGTTTATCTGCCGGAAGCCGATCGCGCCCGCGGCGCCAAGGACGTTTTTCATACTTTCGTCATCGGCGTTTACTTTTTCCCGCTCCTGGGCGGTTGGCTGGCCGACCGCTTTGTCGGCAAATACAACACCGTCTTGTGGCTGAGCCTGGTCTACTGCGCGGGTCAGGCTTGCCTGGCGATGTTTGTCACCAACCGGATGGGTTTCTATGCGGGACTCGGGCTGATCGCGCTCGGCTCGGGCGGAATCAAACCGTGCGTCGCAGCGTTCGTCGGCGACCAGTTCGACCAAACGAATAAGCATCGCGCGAAAGTCGTCTTCGAGGCCTTCTATTGGATCATCAACTTCGGCTCGTTCTTCGCCTCGCTCTTGATGCCGATCTTTCTCAAGCAGCTCGGGCCCGCCTTCGCCTTCGGTGTTCCCGGCGTGCTCATGTTTATCTCCACCGCGGTCCTCTGGCTCGGCCGCAAGAAATACATCATGATTCCGCCCGCCCCGCCGAATCCGCACTCGTTTCTGCGGGTTTCGCGCGACGCAATTACGTCGGGAATGCGCGGCCAGGTTCTCGCCGGCATCGCCGTGGTCACGGCTGTCGGGTCGCTTCTGCTCATCCCGGAATTTGGCTTTGTCATTGCCGCCTGTCTGGCGCTCGTCGCGGTCATCGCCTTCGGCGGCCTCGGTGTCTGGCTGCAACTGGATGCCGTGCGCGAAGAGCATCCCGCGGAGGCGATCGCCGGCGTGCGTTCCGTCTTGCGCGTGCTCGTGCTCTTTGCGCTCGTCACGCCGTTCTGGTCCTTGTTCGATCAGAAAGCGTCGACCTGGGTGTTGCAGGCCAACGCCATGAGTAAGCCGAGTTGGTTTCAGTCCTCGCAGATGCAGGCGCTCAATCCGATGCTGGTCATGCTCCTGATTCCATTCAATACCCTTGTCCTCTATCCCGCGGTCAAACGTGCCGGGTATGAATTGACCGCGTTACGAAGAATGACCGCCGGGATCGCCTTCGCCGGTCTCTCCTGGATCGTGGTTGGCGCGATGCAACTGGTCCTCGACCATGGCACCGCCTTCACGATCACCTGGCAGGTGCTGCCTTATGCCTTGCTCACCTTTGGCGAAGTGCTGGTCGCCACGACCGGGCTCGAATTCGCCTACAGCCAGGCGCCGCTCTCGATGAAGAGTGCGATCATGGCCTTTTGGAACTTGTCGGTCACGATCGGCAACCTCTGGGTGCTGGTGGCGAACGCCGGAGTGCAAAACACTTTCGTGACAAGGTTCATCGCCACGACCGGCTTTGGGGTGACCGCATTCCAGATGTTCTTCTTCGCCGTCTTCGCTTTCCTCGCCTCGCTCGCCTTCGGTCTCGTCGCCCGGACATATCCCGTCCTCGATCATTATCGCAAACAGGCGGGCTGACTCCGCCTCATTTGGGTGCCATCGGCATGCGATACTTCTGAAACCGGGTGGTCAAACGAGCGCAGGCTTGGATCCACACTTGTCGGGCGTACTCGGGTCGGACCCCGCCGCCCTGTGCGCGATCGGAAGGCGGAGTCACCTACCCGCGTGAGCCGACAGGCTGGAGGCCTGTCAGCCGAGTTTGAGAGCCCGGCCTCGGTCGCCCGGGATGACCCGCGCTACGGGCCCAGCTGGCTGACTTCCGGTCGAGGTAATGGCCTCTGGGCTAGCGAATCAATGAGCGTGGCTAGATCCATCAGTGTCTCAGGATGCCTTAATAGATTCGAATGTCACCGCTGGTGGGCATGCCGGTGACCGAATAACCGTTGTCCAGGCTGACCGACATCGTATCGGAGGTCTTTATCCGGCAGTTTGCCAGCCGTGGAAACGGCGACGTGTCGTCGAAAGAACGACCGGCATCTGCTGAAAACGCAGGCACAGGATCTCGCTGAAACGATCCGGAACATCGAAGTCGTCTCGCACTCGGCCCCGCCGGGTGCGAGCGGTTTGCAGGAAGGCAGAAGTCCGAAGAAGGAGGCAGAACTCGGGCTGAGCCGCCGGAGTCGTTGACACAAAACCAGCGGGTAATAAGATCGGCTTCGTGCCGGAGGAGAAGGCAATGCGCAGTGCCAGCCGATACGACGCAATCGTCGCGACGTTTGTTGGGGTGTGCGCGCTTTTCGTATCCGGCTACACCGCTTACATGCAGCGCCAGCAGGTGCGCGCCGCGGTCTGGCCGATTCTCGAATTCGATAGCAGCAACGATCCGGACATTCACTTCAATCTGGACAACAAGGGCGTCGGCCCCGCGATTGTTCGCCACGTGGAGGTGACGGTGGATGGTCAGCCCGTGACTAACTGGCAGCAAGCGCTCCAGAAACTACTTGGCCCGGGGCAACATCATTATTCTCAGAGCAGCATAAACGGTCATGTGCTCTCGCCGGGGGAATCAATGCAGGTCTTCACTCCGACTGATGCTGAAGGCAAGCCACTCACGGTTGACAGATCGAACCCCCTTTGGGGCAAGATGAACAAGGACCGAAAACGCGTCGCGGTCGAGATCTGTTATTGCTCCACGCTCGGCGAATGCTGGACCTTGCATGCCAGCGGAACAACTCGCAGCACGACGACCGAGATCAGCAGTTGCCCAGGTCCGTCGGCGACCAGTTTCCAGGAGTAGGGACATGGTTGTAGCGCGCGCTGTCTCGGCGTAATTAGTCTTTCCGCTGAGGACAGCGGACCCTACAGCTTGAAACCTCGGCGCTGCGTAGCTCCGCTCAGTGCGCGGCCGCTTTCGCCTGCTGCAAATACTGATCGAACCAGGCCACGGTCTGTTCGAGCCGATCGGCCTGGTTTTCCGGTTTCACGAACATGTGACCTTCGCCGGGATAAACGATGAGCTTCGTCGGGACACCGAGTGTTTTTAGCGCGTGCCAGAATTCGTAGGACTGCGGCGCCGGACATTCCGCGTCGTGTTCGCCGACGATGACCAGTGTTGGCGTTTTCACCTGCTTGATGAATTGAATGGGCGAACTCTTGGCGTAAACCGCCGGGTCGTCATAGACCGACGCACCGAAAAACGGGATCATCCATTGGTCGATCAGGTTCTGGCCATAGTAACTCTGCCAGTTGGCGATCCCGGCGCCGGCCACAGCTGCGTGGAAACGATCGGTCTGCGTGACCGTCCACATCGTCATGAACCCGCCGTAACTCCAGCCGGTGACACCGAGGCGGGTGGGATCGATCGGATACTTCTTCAGCGCGGCGTCGATCCCGGCCAGGGTGTCGCGCAGGTCGCCACCGCCGAAATCCTTCACATTTGCGCGGGTGAAATCTTCGCCCTGCCCATAACTGCCGCGCGGGTTGGGCAGAAAAACGTAATAGCCGCGGTTGGAGAGGGCGGCGATGATGGCGCGCGACATGCCGAAGCCCGCCGGCCAATCGGGTGTGCTGACACCCGCAGGGCCGCCATGGATCAGAACGACCAGAGGATATTTCTCGTTAGGCTCGACCTTCGCCGGCGGGAGCAACCAGCCTTGCATCTTCTCTCCTTCGTTCGTCCACTCGAGGTTCTCCGCTTTGCCCCAGGTCGATTTCAGGTTGGCGTTGTCGTGCGTGAGCTGATGCCATTGCCCGATCGGGCCGGCCCATACTTCGGGCGGCGTCTCGTAGCTGCTCCGGACGAGCGCCGCGACCTTGCCGTCGCGGGCAAGAGCGAAATTGGGAAAATTGCCGAAGGCGTGAAAGCCTTCCGCCGCCTGCCAAAGGGTGCGGATGGAGTTGTCGGCCAGGTTGAGTTCCGAAATGGCGCTGTCGCCTCCGACATATTCCGTGAGGAGAAGGCGCTCCGGCGTTTGCCAGAAGAATGAGCTGACCGAGCTCCTTCGCTTTGCTGTTTGATTCGTTAGGCTCTGGCCCGTGGCGGAGATGGTGAAGAGATCGCCACCGTGAAAACCCTCGTCGCTCATGATCCCTTCGATAAAGGCGACCGATCTGACCGTCCGGCGACCAGCGCGGGATCGCGACCTGGAGAGAGGGTTTGTAGATGGAGGTCGCGCGGCCTTTCTCCAGATCGATGGTGTAGATCTGCGCGATCCACCAGTTGTTATTGCCCGGGCCGGGCGCGGCGCTGGCGACGAAAGTCTTTCCGTCCGGCGACCAATCGAAATCGTAAATGTGCAGATCAGCCGGTGAGACCTGGCGAACCTGTTTGGTCGCGAGGTCGAGCACTGCGATCCGCTGATTATGAATCGCGGTATCGACCACCCCGGTCGTGCTCGGCGCGGCGACCAGCGGGCCGCCGCCACCCGCGCCTTCAATGTAGAGAAAAGCGATCTGCTTCCCGTCCGCCGACCAATGCGGCCGCGCCGCGTATCCCTGCAGCGTCGTCAGCTTCTGCGGGTTCGAGCCATCCGCGTTCGCCGTCCAGAGCTGGCGCTGGCCGTCCTTTTCGCCCGCGGTGGAAAAGAAAGCGATGGTTTTGGAATCGGGCGCCCAGGCCGGATCGCTATCGACTCGCTCGCCATTCTCCGCGGGAAGAGATAACTGGATCGCCGCGGCGTTGCCTGCGACAGGCGCAAGATAGAGCTGCTTCGGCCTGGCGGTGGCGGCGGTCGATTGCACCCAGGCCGCGCGCGTCCCATCCGGCGAGAGCGCGATGTCGCCATACAATACCGTTTTCCCGAGTTGCTGAGTGAGTTCCATGCCTTGGGCAAATAGCAGCGTCGGGCAGAGCGCGACGAGAAGAAAATGCTTCCTCATGCGGGTGCAGTCTGCGCATCCCGACCGGCCGGAGCAAGCGGTTTGCCCCTTCCTGGCCGGCGATGCGCTGTCACCGGTGACAAAGATCGACAGGCTGCGGGAGCGACAACGCTGCACCTTTTGCATTTGGCGCGGACCTGCGTCCAGTTCGTGCAGTCATGACTGACTCCGCTGCTTCGACTGGACCTGCGCCAACTCTGCGCGATCGAGTTTGTCTTATCACCGGGGCGACCTCGGGGATCGGGCGGGTGGCGGCGACGGCACTCGCGGGCATGGGCGCGACGGTGCTGCTGACTGGGCGCGATCGCGGGCGAGGAGAGGCGGCGGTGGAGGAAATTCGGCGGCGCGGCGGGACGGCGGAGTTTTTCCAGGCTGACTTCGCGTCGCTGCGCGCAGTGCGCGAGCTCGCCGCGGAGGTTCGCTCGCGGCACTCGCGGCTTGATGTCCTGCTCAACAACGCCGGCGGCGTGAACATGGAACGGCGGCTAACCCCGGACGGAATCGAGCAGACGTTCGCGGTCAATCATCTCGCGACCTTCCTGCTTACGGAGGAATTGCGGGACCTGCTCGTGGCCAGCGCACCGGCCCGGATCGTGACCGTTTCGTCCGAGGCGCACCGCGCGTTGAAGACGCTCGACTTCGATAACCTGCAGGGCGAGCGGCGTTACAAACCCTTGCTCGCTTACAGCATCTCGAAGCTGGCGAATATCATGTTTACCTACGAGCTGGACCGGCAGCTACGCGATCGCGGGGTGACGGCGAACTGCGTGCATCCCGGCGTCGTCAACACCGGAATCTGGAGTGCGAGTCGGGGCATCATACGGTTGCTCATCTGGTTGGCGCAGCCGTTCATGATCTCGGCGGAACGCGGGGCGCGCCCGCTGATCATGCTGGCGAGCGACCCGGACTGCGCGGCGGTCAGCGGATGCTATTTCGAAAAAGAGAAAGCCGTCCGCTCTTCGCCCTTGAGCTACGACACCGAAGTGGCCGCGCGTCTTTGGGAAACCAGCGCCGCGCTGGTTTCCGCGGCGGGCTGAGGTCATCTGCCGCCGCCCCGCCGTTACCCCTTGGCGATCGCGAACAACCCTGCGATCCCCACCGCGTAGATGGCCAGCACCGCCAGCCAATCGATCCCCAGTCGTGGTAGCGAGTTCCGCGAGCGCGTCGTCGGCGGCGCCTGGATCACGAGAAAAACGAGCCCGGCGCGATGTTCATTTCCCATTCCAAGACGCCCTACGAAGTGCGCTGGACCTCACCCGCCGGGCAGAAGATTGGCCAGCTCTCATTTCAGTTTTCAGCTTTCAACGTTGGATTCGCTCGCGCCCTCGCTTACCCCTTCGGGGCTTGACGCTTTCGCGCCCGCTCAATCGGCCTCCCGGCTTTCCCATCTATGTCGCGGCTCCCCAGCTCGCTCCATTCGTCTATTTCGCGCCGTGCCCGCGCACTCCATTCAGCTTTTTGTAGAGCCCGGCCTGAGTCCGCTGCAATTCGTCACCGGCTTCCAATACGTTCTACTTTAGCCTTTTACTTTTCACTTTTCTTCCCTCTCCCGCCGCGTCGCCGCGGTCACGTCGACGGAATTTCGCCGTGCGCTGTGATTGTCTTCGGACGGCGCGGCGCTAAACTACGGAAATGAAGGCGAGCGAGCTGGTCACGGTCGACCCGGACATTCTTGGAGGCACTCCCGTCTTTAAGGGCACGCGCGTTCCGACGAAGACATTGTTTGATTACCTCGCCGACGGCCTCTCGCTCGATTACTTCCTGGAATCCTTCCCGTCAGTCTCTCGGGAGTTGGCGGTCGGAGTCCTGCGGAATAGCCAGCGCGAACTCGAGCAGCACGCCGCCGCGTGAAGATCCTGCTCGACGAATGCGTTCCCGCGCAGGTACGCCAGGCATTCCGGGAGCACGACGCCACCGCCACCGTCCAGGAACAGGGCTGGACAGGAATCAAAAATGGCGACCTCCTGGCCGCGGCCGAGAACGCTGGGTTTGACCTCTTCATCATCGCGGACAAGAACCTTCGCCATCAACAGAATCTGGCCGGTCGGCGACTGGCGATTCTGGAACTCTGGACGAATCATCGCCCCACTCTGGAAAAGCATTTCGCCGCCATCCAGGCGGCCGCGGAAAGGCTCAAGGCCGGGGAGTATTTTCCGCTGGACGCTCCGCCATCGTGAAGTGTCGCCTTCAGCACGCTTGATGGCAATCAGGGAACGACTGGCCGAAGAGAACCATTTCAGTATTTCAGATTGTCAGCGTCTGATTTGCTCGCCCCGCTCGCTCACCGCTACCCTCGCGGCTCCCCGTCTATGTCGCTCACCCCAGTCGCTCCATTCAGTTTTTCAGCATGTCAGCGTTTGATTCGTTCGCCTCCGCTTACTCACCCTGCGGGCGTCGTCTATGTCGCGCCGTTCCCACGGGCTCCATTCAGCCATTTGTAGAGCCCGGCCTCTCCCCGCTGCAATTCGTCACGCGCGAGCGCCGCACCGTCGCCACCTTTCTCGACGAATTGTAGGGCGGGGGGTTGCTGCGCAATCCCGAGGCGCCGCAGATCGCGCTCGTCGCCTCGGATTCGGCTCACTCCGGCCGGTAGAGGTGGTCGCTCCCGACATCGAAGACTCGGTTGAGACGCGCCCGGTAATTCTCGAACGCGATTTGTCCGCTCAGCTGCAGCAGCTGCTCTTCGGAGAACTGCTCGCGCAAACGGGCGTAAAGATCGTCGTCGATATTCGACGGGGTGGCGACCATCGCATCGGCCAGTTCGATCACGAGCCGTTCCACTTCGTTGAAGATCGACCGATCCGCGCCGAGAACGGCGCGCAATTTGTCATCGGTCAACCCGGCTTTTCTGCCCACGGCAGAATTGATGTCTATTCAGAACGGGCAACCGATGCGTCCCGCCGTGCGCACTTTTGCCAGCTGGATGTGCCGCAACGAAACCAGGCGTTTCCGTGCGAGACCCGCTTCCATCGCGATGCTGCCCCAGACAAGTCCCGGCACGCGCATCTGGATCTTCACCGGCGTCAGGTCGCGGTCGAACATTTTGCGCAAGACTCCGTAAAACCAGCGCAGATGCCAGGGTGCCTGCTTTTTCTCGAGTCCGGAAATTCGCGCCATCGATCGATCGCCCGTAAATAAATCGGGCCGGCCGCCAGGGGCGGACGCACAGAAAATTGAGCGAATCAGTCGCCGCGCTGCGAAACAAGGTCCTGCGCTAGTGAGCGAGCGCGTCGATGGCAAAGTGGAACGCCCATTTCAGCGTTTGAAAGCTCGGCCGTTCGCTTCGCGAGCCGCCACGGCAGATTTCAGCGTTTTAGTCTTTCCCCAGGACCGGCCTGAGTCCGCTCCAATTCGTCACCCGCTTCAGAAACTGCCGACTTTTACTTTAGCCTTTCCACTTTCTACTTTTCTTCCCGTCTTCCGCCGCATCGCCGGCGTCACGCCGACGGAGTTTCGTGGCGCGTTGTGAACAGCGACCAGCATGGCTCGACAAGGGACCGGCTGAAAGCTACGATCCCATCTAACACGAAATGAGTACCGCAGAGCTAAAGCAGATGATCGATGCGCGGACCATGGAGGAGCGTAAATGGATCGCGGCCTACTTGCTGGATCAAATGTTCGCCGTGCCCGAGTTGAGGCAAACCGCCGAGGAACTTGCTGAGTTGCAGAGGCGGCGCGGCGATTTGCTGGCCGGTCGTGAGCGGGTCGAGCAAGCTGAGGCTGAGGCGCACTGGAAAGTCGCCGAAGAGCCCGAGGAATGAGTCAGTGGCAGTTTGTTCTCCACCAGCGTGCGCTGGAGGAAATCGACCGACTCAAGCCGGCAGAGCGTCGAGCCGTCCGCGGCGCTTTATTGCGACTGGTGGAAAACCCATGGCAAACCCCAGATGGACAGATTCGGCCGCCCAACGATCGGATATACCTGGTAAAGTATGTTGGCAGAATCCGGCTCTTTTATTAGCTGGACGCTTTTGTGCGCGAAGTCTTGGTCACGCGCATCGACCGAGTGTAGGGGGTTGGCTGACTTTGGCACAAGCCGATCGGAGGCGTCAACGTCAGCGAACGGCAGGCTTGCCTTATTTCAGGTTTCAGCGTGTCAGCTTTTCTCGAGGACCGGTCTCTCCCAGCTGCAATTCGTCACCCGCGCCCGGTCTTCTACTTTCTACTTTAGCCTTTCTACTTTCTACTTTTCTTCCCGTCGTCCGCCGCGTTGTCGGCGTTACGCCGACGGAGTTTCGGAAAGCACTATGATTGTCTTTGGACGGCACGGCGCTAAACTGTGGAAATGAGGGCGAGCGAACTGGTCACGATTGACCCGGATATCACCGGCCCACTTTGGAAAAGCATTTTGGCGCGATCCGGGCGGCCGCGGAAAAGCTCAAGGTCGTGGAGTATTCTCCGCTGGAAGCTCCGTTATCGTGAAATGTCGCCTTTCAGCGCGCTTCATGGCAGTGTCGATAGTTAACTCCGACCCCTTTCAAACCCTTCATGCCTAAAAATCGGGCGATCAAGGAATTCACCAATATCCGGGTCACCAACGACGGGTTTCAGGTCGTCATCACCCGCGCGAAGCAGGAACTCACCAGCTACTTCGCCGGCCACACCGCCGAGAGCCTGCGCGCCGCCCAGCGCTACCGCGACCGGATGCTGCGCAAACTCCCCAACAAGCGCATTAATCTCGTGCCCCGGCGCGTCCTGCAGGCGCTCGGCCTTTCCGAGCCCGTCGTCGGCGTCTTCCGGCCGCGCGGGCGCAAGCATTATGCCGTCATTTACACCGACCGCACCGGCCGCAAGCGCAGCCGCGTCTTTTCCTGGACGCAGCAGGCCGAGATCGAAGCCTACGCCCAAGCCGTCGCCCTGCGGAACAAGGTCCTGCGCCGGTGAGCGAGCGCACGTCGATGGCAAGTGGAACGCCCATTTCAGCGTTTGAAAGCCCGGCCGTTCGCTTCGCGAGCCGTTACGGCAGAATTCAGCGTTTTCGTCTTTCCTCAGGACCGGCCTTTCCCAGCTGCAATTCGTCACCCGCTTCGAAACCGCCGATTTCTACTTTAGCCTTTCCACTCTCTAGCTTTTCTTCCGCGTCTTCCGCCGCGTCGTCGGCGTCACACCGACGCAGTTTCGCGTGGAGCTTTAGCATGGCGACTACGCGCCGGTTGCCCCCGGGGCGACGGTCGTTTGAAAGAGCGCTGGAACTTCATGCAAGAAAAAAGGACTGACCCCTCCTGCTCTCTTCGTTTGGGTTACGGCGCGATCCACTCGACGAAATCGCCCGGAGCCACCGCGCCGATCGCCTGTGCAATTGATGCCGAATGTGATTTCAGTCGCGGCCAGCTTGCAAAGGGGAGGACGAAGATTGCGAGCCGCCGACCCGCAAGATTCTGTTGGTAGCGCAAATTCTTGTCGGTCGTCACCAGCACCTCAAACTGCTGCGCTTCCGCAGCGCTGAGCAGCTCTCCATTGGACAGCTCCGCCCAGCTCATCTCGTAAACCGTCGCGACGCGATGGCCGGACAAGGCAGGTCGCAGTGGGAGCGGCGTGCCTTGATCGAACAGAATGTTCACGCCCAGGAAAAAGCGCTCAAGCGACCGCCAGACTGCGCTCCGTAAACTCCAACACCGCCTGCACCTGCTCGCGCTTCACCCCTGGAAACCATTCGAGAAAATCTTCCACTGTTGCGCCGTCCTCGATATTCTCGAAAAGCGCGGTCACCGGAACCCGGGTGCCGCGAAAGAGCCACGCGCCGCTCACTTTTCCTTCGGCGCGTTCAACGACGGGGCATTGCGTCCAATCAAGCATGCTCGACTTTACCTCCTCCGAGCGAGGCCGCCAAGTCTGCACTGGATCCGGCCCGACAATCTCGATGGGGGACGCCAACGCGAGCGATCGGCTTGGCCGAAGACAACCATTTCAGCGTTTGATTTGCTCGCTCCACTCGCGCACCGCTACCCTCGCGGCTCCCCGGCCATGTCGTTCGCCCCAGTCGCTCCATTCAGCTTTCAGCTTTTCAGTTTTCTCTTGGGACCCGCCTCTCCCCAGCTGCAATTCGTCATCCGCTTCGGAAACCGCCGACTTTCTACTTTAGCCTTTCCACTTTCTACTTTTCTTCCCTCTTCCGCCGCATCCGTCGGTATCACGCCGACTGAGTTTCGCAGCGCTTTTGTAAAGGGGCAGGAGCTGACGTCGCTCCAATGACCTTTCATCACGGCTTCCGCGAATGACTGTTAGCGAGAATTCACGCTAGCTGGCTTCCTGGCTTGTGCAAAATCAGCTGGCGTTTAGAAACCGTGTGAGCAGTGTGCATCCTCACGGTGCGGGCAATCGATGCCTGCAGCCTTCGCCTCACGCTGGACGACGTCCGAACGGTGATACGTGATGATTGCCGGCCCCGAGAAATCTCGGATTGTGTCAAACAGCTCTTCACAACTAACGTCGTGATAGCTGTAGAGCCGAAGCCCTGCTCCGCGGCCTCTTGAACATACGGAGGATCTACAAAGGCGACGGTGTTTGGAATCTTACTATACACTTTTAATGCTTCCAGCCGATCGCCATGTATGAAAGTGATCTTGTCTCGCAGCGCATGCACGGATTCCACCCGCTTAGCGAGCGTCTCCGGGTACCAACGCGATTGAATACCGCGGTTCCGTTCACCGCGATTTGGCCATCCCGCTCCGGGTGCCATTATGCCACCGCGGGAGATCCGGTTCAATAGCAGGCACCGGAAAGCCCTGGAGATCGAATCTCCGCTCCGGTCCTTCAAGGCTTCCCGTGCAGTTACGATGTCCAACTTGAAGGTTCTAATCCGCTTTGCTAAACGCTTAGCTCCGCCGTTGAAGATTACTTCCCAGACTACTGCAACGTCGGGGTCAATTTCGACCAACGTGACCCGATCTACGAGATCCAATTCGGCGACCGCAAGCCCAACACTACAGCCGCCCGCGAAGGGTTCGACGAAATGCGAAGGTCGATACCCCAGGTGGCGAATCCATTCGATTATCGTCGGTCGGAGGGCACTTTTCCCGCCGGGATACCGAAACGGACTTAACGTCGATGGCGCCCGAATCGGCGCTAGTCGTGAATTCCGTGTAACGGAGGCAGCGCGCATAATCAAGTTGGCAACCGATACCCCCAGTGTTCTTTACAGCACTGGCGTAGCTCTTTAAAGATTTTGGTGGCGACAGAACTCGAATCGCCTGCTGAGTGCAGAGCCACCCTGCAACGATCAAAAAAAAATCCCGCCCAATCGGGCGTTGTGCTTCCAATACCCTGCTTCTGGCGTTCGATGCGGAACGAAATACGATCTGATAAGCGGGCTTATAGGCGCATCCGAAAGCCAGTTGTCCCAGAAGCCTTCTCTGGGCTGGAGCTCAGAGAGCTTGGCGCTGTCCCAATTCGCTCCCGCAGCGCATTGTCCGAATAACATCAACTGGCTGCCGCGGCGGTCCGGAAATGGCTTCCAAGCCACCAAGTCAAGCTTTCCATCCTGAATCCGAACGCCTTTCAGTTGCTTGTAACCCTCACCCTCATTCAGCTCCACTGCTAGGCGGTCGACTTGCGCTCGAAAAGCGCCCTTGGCGCCGATACCTTTCCTGCTCGAAGTCCCAAAAAGGAGCGCATCTCCACCCACATAGGCACGTGCGGCAACGAAGCTCAGATGTTCGAACAACAACCAAGGATCAAACTTTGCATTCCGTCTCTTCTTCCAACCGCAATATGACAGGACAAGACAAAACAAGTAAGGGGCTGGGTTCGTAGGGAAATTGACACGGAGCGATACAACGGTGCCATTGACGTCAAAAGGATAAGCATTCGCCGCTGCCCGTTGACGTAGATGAATTTCGTCGAATACCTGCGCCAAAATATCCCCCAAGTCCCCAGTCGTTTGGATATTTAGCGCGCGTTCGAGATCACCAGCGCTAGAGTCGCCATCATCGGCCTCAATAGCGGTTAGCTCTAGCCAGTCCGCTAATCGTGCGACGTCAGATGTGGAATTGGGAGCGCCCGGCATGGGGAGACGAATCCTTACTTCCTCCGTCCCGCGATCTGTCGCATCTCGCTTAAAATGGCGGTGGTCAGCTTTTGGATCCCTTCCATCGAGTTCAGCGGTTGCTGATCGCCTTTATAGCCGGTCGTGACGGTACCCCTTACCTCCTGCAATGCATCTTTCGCGTTGATCAAAGATTCTTCAAAGCGTCGGTTGTCACCAAGGCTGATTGCATCGAACGCTCCAAGCTAATCCCCGAACGTAACGCGTTCAGAGCGGATCGGTCAGAGATTACGTCTCGTAGCATTGAAAGATGAGGATTCTGCTTCCTAACGATTGGATCCTTGTCTCGCGCCTTGTCACCGAACAGCCAAACCATCAGTTCACCAAGCTGGGGAAAATGCGACCGCTTCACTGGGTTTTCTACAAGCGAATTTGCCTCCGTAACGCCGAGGAATTTTTGAATGTCTGGATAAGCTACAGCCGCGTACAAATGGGAAAAATGCAGTCGATTTCTGACTCTATTCGTCTCGATCGAAAAGCCCTTCGTTTTCCGCCTGCTCAAGCAAGACATAGCCTCTATAGAACCGCTTTACCGTGCTGTGCTGATCCCGATTTTCCGTGCAATCGTGTCGAGATCTATCCCTAGTTCTCTGCGTACCTGCGCAACGTATGTGGCTTTGGCTAAGGCATCCCATTCTTTTGGGCCGTTAACATGTCGGAATCCAAAATATTCCCATAGAGCTTCCCTATCGGGATAAATGGCGACCGGCAAGTATTCAAGGCGCCGACGCTGGGATACTGTCAGCTTCGGAAGATCTGTCGCTTTTACTCTGGCGCGGAGACCGTCGTCCGTCAGCAGGAGCACCGCGGTTAGCCTACGATTGCCTTCGACTACGGTGTAATGGGGATCATTTTTTGAATACCCACCGGCTGGAATCGCAAGAAGCGGCTCCTCCGGAAAGAAGCCATTCTCCGCAATTGAGAGCGCGACTTCACTCACAGCCATTTCTTGCCACATGGCTTTGACGAGGCCCTCAGGCCCCTTCGAGACATCCACGTGCGCTAATCGCGGATTTTCGGGATCGAGCAGGAGACGCTCGATCTCGATCGGCTCAATCTTCATCGGCTCCGGAGTGTCAGTGGGCATCTTACAGTTCGGCTTGCACAAATACTTTTCCATCATTCATCGTCAAGACGCGAGCACGAATGTGCGGGCGGGTCCGTCAACGCGTGCCTTATTGGCGAACCTGGATCGGCAGCGCGTTGGAAAATCGCACTTTCCCGCAAGAACGCGACAGGCCGCCGCTCACCACCGCCTGCCCGCCGTGGCGGGGCGAGTCCGTCCGGTGGCGGACATGCAAAAGAGCGCGCGCCTCGGACGCGGGTTATCTGTTGCTTGTTATTGGGAATTCAAATCGAAGGCGCCTCACCCAGGTTGCTACGCGAGTGGGAGGCCAGGGGCGGCTTCGGAAATCAGGGGCGTCGCGAATGGTCCCTAGGCCGGCTCGGACAGGGTGTAGCGGAAGGTGAGGAGAAGGTCTTTGGCCCGAGAGGGGTTTTCGGCCATGGAGGAGGAATTCAAGCCATTCTCCAGGATCGTGGCCCACGCGCGCGGGACATTCCAGGCCTCATCCAGCCGCTCGAAGCCCATCGTCCACTCTGGGAACTGGCGCTCGGGGACCGCTTCGGACAGGAGGACTTTGACGCCGGTATGGCGGGGATCGCGCTTCACCAGTTCGAAGACACTCATGACTTCTCGCTCGGGGCCTTCCAGCAATTGGAGAAATTGTCCATCGCGAAAGAGCAACATGCCGGTGACCGCGCGCAGGGCATTCTTACGGCGCGAAGTCTCGACCAGACGGAACAAATCGTCCGGCCAGAATTCCTGCGTCGCGCTGCTGCTGTAGACGAGTTGATAAATCATACAGTTTGCGGAGCATTCTTCGGGCCCGATGGCCTTCCGAGGCGGAGAGGGGCGCGAGCATGTCGACTTCTTCTGAGACGGGCGAATGGGCTGGGGTGCATGGGGAGGCTGCAAAGTAAGAAGGCAGAAGGAGGAATTAAGAAATGGGGAGTCTCATGCTTTCGCTCGCGCGTTCGAGCGCGGTTATCTGTTGTTTGTTATTAGGAATTGAAAAAGGAGAGTGGAGTGAAAACGCGAAAACTTGGTAAGAGCAATCTGGAAGTGTCGGCGATCGGGCTGGGATGAATGGGGACGGAGCGAAGGTAAGAAGGAAGAATGATGAATTATAAAGGGGAATTCTCATGCTTTCGATCGCTTCAGGATGGTCACGAAGATCGCTGTTAGCTCATCGCACTCCTGCTGCAACGGCCCGAGTTTTTCCGCTGTGACGATTTTTGATTCGACGAGCAACTCTAGCCAGGATGCGGTTTCTTCAATTTCGCGAAGGCAATCTCCACACTTCGCGATGAACTCCGCCTTGCTCCGCGCGCGGAACGCCTCTCGATAATTCGCGCCGATTGAAGTTCCGGATCGGAGCAACTGCTTGCCGATAACCTGCGCCTCCGTCGTCTTCGGCAGAGCAGAAAACATCCGCACAATGCGAAGCGCGAAATCCTTGGTGCGATCACGCAGGTCCACTTTGTCCTTTTGCATTCCCCTCCTTTTACCTCGGACAGTGCGACGGGAAAAGAACCGACGGGCAGGGCCTTCTTCATTCTGCATTCTTCCTTCTTACGTGGACGCTGGAGAAGAATCTCGGCGCGGTGAAGGTGGAACTGACGCCGGAGGACTTGCGCGAGATCGATGAAGCGGCGTCGGAGATCGACGTGTAAGGCGCGCGCTATCCAGAGAAGCGGGAGGCGAGGCAGGAAAGTAAGAAGTAAGAGGGCAGAAGGATGAAGTGGAAGCCTGCCGGTCCTAGCTAAAACGACCGTAGATCGCGACGATGGCGCAATAGATTCCGTAGCAGATCAGACCGAGCGCGGTGATCCCCAGCAACCACGGGCCATAGGAATTGTGCGCGAGAGCGTCGAGCGCTCCGCCGAAGCCCCGCGCCTGGCCCGCGTCGGCTTTCCAGCCTGCCTGCACGAGGAAAAAAGCGATGAGCAGAAAAACCACGCCTCTCGCAAAATGGCCCATCCTGGAAATGCGCTCGATCCAGTCGCTCTGGGCCGCCGCTCTGCCTTCGAGGTCGAATCGGTGGCGATAATCTCGCTTGATAGCACTTCTCCATTGCACCAGCCCGACACCGCCCACCACGATCCCGGCGAGGATCACCAGCCATGGGCCAAACGGCATCGCCATCAGGTGCGCCGTCATGCTCGCCGCGTCTCCGCTGCCGCTTCCGCTGGGTCCGCCGACGAGGGGACGAAGCGCGGCGAGAGCGAAGCCGGCATGGATCATTCCGCTGACCGCATACCCGGCTCGGGCGACGATCGCCTTCGCATCGGTTCCTTTCCCCTCCGCGTCGAAGAAGGCGGCGAGAAACTGCCAGAGGGCATAGCAGGCGAGACCGATTCCCAAAATCAGCAGCAGACCCTGGCCGAATGATTGTTGCCCGATCTCATGGATGGCGCCTTTCGACCCCGTCGTCCGGCCGCCCTGGCCGAGGGCCGCGAATCCCGCCAGGATTCCCACGACGAGATAAACGATCCCCTTGGCCGCGTAACCCATTCGGCCGACCACTCTCGGACCAGCTGGGAATTTCGCGCGTAATCATCGCAGGTGGTTCGCTTCCCGGAGCGCCAGCGGGTGTAAATAGCGTCCGGCAAAAACGCCCGGTCTGGCGGGGAAGCTATTGGCGTGCATTTCCCGCTCTGCTGTTTATGAGGTGAGGAAACATGGAAATCAAAAGAAGCGGTTCGCAGCCGTCCGGCAAGGGTCCGGCGGATTGGTTTACGGGCACGGTGCGGATCGATCCGCTCTTCGAAGCGCCCGCTCCGGCGCGGGTGCGCGGCGCGAGCGTCACGTTCGAGCCGGGGGCGCGCACGGCCTGGCACACCCATCCGCTGGGCCAGACGCTGATTATCACGGAAGGTGCCGGTCGGGTGCAACGCGAAGGCGGGCCGATCGAGGAGGTTCATCCCGGCGATGTGGTCTGGTTTTCGCCTAACGAGAAGCATTGGCACGGCGCCGGGCCGACCACGGCCCTGACCCATATCGCGATTCAGGAAGCGCTCGACGGCAGGGTCGTCGACTGGCTGGAAAAGGTGAGCGACGAGGAATACGAAAAGAAAAACTGAATGGAGCCCGTGGGAACGGCGCGACACAGACGAATGCAGCGTGCTGGGAAGCCGCGAATAGATGGGGCAGCCGGGGGGCCGAATGAGCGGGGCGAATGAGCCAAGCCCAATGGGTAAGCGAGCGGTCGGCGAGCGAATCAAAGCTCAATAGCGGAAACGCCGGGCTAGGAAAGGATTCCCGCGACCTTTTCGATCGTGTTCCAACTGCGAGTCGTCAGCGGCACGCCGAGCTGCTTCTCGATCTTGCCGAGGTAGCTGACCGCCTTCATCTCCCGACGATACAGGCCCAGGACGAATCGGCCCTGGATCGCAATGATCTTCAGTAACCAGTCATCGGCCGAGGGCAGACTGAGAGGAAGAAGAGGCAGCGGGCTGAGTTGTCTGGCGGCTACGCTGACAAAGCGGACGATGTCCGGGCCCGAGTGTTGCGGCGGGAATGGATCCTTTGCAGTTAGCTTCACGATCTCGCGCGCGGGACAAATCATGATCTCACATTTGAAGGGCAACTTCTGGGCGATCGCCGCACGCAGAGCCGGTTCACTGGCATCTTTACGCACCACAAAGGTGCCGACCGCGCCAATGTTGACGAGGCCGAACTTCGACAACTGTTTTGCGATTTGCGCCGGTCGGCAGCGATTAGTCCCACCCACATTCACCGCACGAAGGAAGACGACCCGTTGCACGAGAAGAAAGTAGGAAGGAAAAAGTGAAAGACAGGAAGTCCCAAATGCGTGGCGCACGACGGAAGCCGCCGGCGGAGCTTCGACCCATTACATGATGCGGGAACGATCGCGATCTTGTTTTCAGTCACTGCCGGGGTAGTGCTTCCCGCATGCATCAACCGGCTGAGACTGCCTCTCGCTCGGGGTCGCGTCTGCTCAGCGGCGGAGTGGGGAACATGATTCTGGCAACGCTTGCCTTCGCGACGATGAACGTCTTCGTCAAACAGCTCCATCGCATCCCGGCGATGGAGATTGTTTTCTTCCGCTGTCTCGGCTCGGGGTTGATCTGCGGCGCGGAGGTCGCGCGGCGGCGTCTCGATTGGAAAGGGAACAATCACACCCTCCTGATTGCGCGTGGCACATTCGGCACGCTCGCTCTCTTCTGTTTCTTCATCACCCTGCAGCACATGAACCTCGCGACCGCCGTCACGATCCAATATTTGTCGCCGATTTTTACCGCCCTGATCGGCGTCTTCGTCTTGCGGGAAATCGTGCCGGCCCGGCAATGGCTTTTCTACGGGATCGCTTTCGCGGGGGTGTTCGTGATCAAAGGTCTTAACGCGCGGGTCTCCATGTTCTATCTGTTCGTCGGCATCGTCTCCGCCATCTGTTCGGGGATGGCCTACAACCTGGTGCGCCGACTCCGCGAGCGGGAGGATCCGATCGTCGTCGTCCTCCATTTCCAGCTTGTCGGGATCGCGGCCGGGCTCGTCTTCATTTGCTTCAGCTGGCGAACGCCGATCGCCTGGGAGTGGTTCTATCTTCTCATGTGCGGCCTCCTCACCCAGATCGGCCAGATCTGCCTGACGAAATCCCTTCAGTCCGAGCGGATCGCGCGCGTCGCGGTGCTGAACTACATCGGCCTGATCTACGCCCTTATCTTCGGGATCACGATTTTCGGCGAACGCTACAGCGCGCAGACCGTGTTCGGCATTTCGCTGGTCGTGGCCGGCGTGCTCCTCGCCGTCCTTTACGGAAAACCGAAGCCGCCCGAGGTCATCGAAGAAACGGAGACGGCGGTCGTGTGACAGGCGCGATCTTCACGCTGGAATCGCCGTCATTCCCGCGCTCGAGAAATTTCATTGCCACAAGGGCATCGGGGAAGTCGGCATCGCGCGCGGATGGAGGCCGAGTTCCCTGCCCAGCTCGGCACCGGTGAGGGATCGGCCAGCGAGGGCGGTGAAAAGCCCCAGCTCGACGCCGGAGAGAAGGACCTTGGAATTCCAAAAGCCAAAAGCGGTTTGGAGGATGGCGTCGGGTGCAGGCGGCTGATTCATAACGTGCAAAGGCTGGCAAACACCGAATTCGCCTGTCGAGCGCTAAGTTGGCTGCGCGGCGGTGAATCGAGCTCGATGAAGCGAATCTCTCTCCCGCGGCTGCGCCCGGGTAGCGGGCTGGGTCGAGGGTTGCGATGGTTTGATTTTTCTCGGACGCGGGGGCGTTGAGCTTGTGTTTCGTTAGGCGGATGTCAGCTTGGCGTCCATGATGCCACCCATTCGCTCTGCGCACCGCGCGAGTTACTTCTTCCTTTGCGCGATTCCTTTCCTGGCGATCGCGCTCGCGGCGATCCGACCGTTGCGCGTGGCGGGAGTTCATCAGGTGGTTGGCGGAGTGGCGTTCGCTCTCTTTGCGATTGCGCTCTGGATGGCGGCGGCGCGCGCGACTCGGGCGGAGCGGCCGGAAGAAATTCGATTGGCCGCGATCGCGGGGAGCTTTTTGATTCTGCCCTTTGCGCTTATCGCGCTCTTCTGGGTCGGACTCGGTCCGCCGTGGGTGGCGAACGCGGCGGAGAACCAAATGCGTTACCTGGTTCTGATTACGGCGGCGGCGGCGGTTGTCATCGGGTTCGTCGCATTGAAAGAGGCTCTTGGCGTTGCGGGCGAACGATTGTATGCCACGCTCGGCTTCGCCGGGATCGTCCTGGCAGGTCCACTCTATCTGGTCGGCGAGATTATCCTGCTTGCGGCTTATGCGGCTGCGGTCCGGACCGGGAAAGTTCCGCCGGTCTTCCGTCAGCTGAGCGAGATGCAGGATATTGTTCTTTTCTTCGCCGGCGCTCTCACTTATGCCGCGACGGCCGTTTTCGCGATCTCCCTTGCCAGTGCGGGTTGGCTTGGGCGCGGGGCCAGTCGCGCGTTTGTGGCAGTGAGTCTGGTGGCTTTGCTCTGTTTGGTAGCGCGCGGTTTGGCCTTCCCCGATCCGGCGGCGCTCTCCATGCCATGGTACCTGACCCCGGGTTTGATCGCGGGGATCCCCGCCGTGCCCTTCATCATGCCCTCTCTCCTCGGTGCGGTCGCACTGCGACGAGCCAGTCGAGAGCATTCATAGATCGAAGGAAACTCGACGCCCTTAAGCCTTCGAGTTCGAACACTCGGGGGTCGAATCGTGCGGCCGGGGGGCGATTGGGTAGGCGGTTACTCCGTCGCGTTGATCACTGCCGGCGGGCTGGTCCGGGCGCCAACATTACCGCCAATTGTTCCGGGAAAGGCGTTTCCTTTGTATGAACTCGAATTCTGGAATTCCTCAACGCGATCTGGGCAGTACAGGCGAGCGAGTCTCGTGTCTCGGCCTGGGCGGATGGCACCTGGCCTTGCCCCGGGTGGATGAACAACTCGCTCTCCGCATCGTCCGGACCGCGGTCGATCGCGGAATCAATTTCATGGATAACTCGTGGGACTACAACGAAGGCGAGAGCGAGAAGCGGATGGGCAAAGCGCTCCGCGACGGTTATCGGGAAAAAATTTTCCTGATGACGAAGATCGACGGGCGCACCAAAAAAGAAGCGTCTCGTCAGATCGACGAATCGCTCCGGCGCCTCGAAGTCGACTGCGTCGATCTCGTGCAGCATCATGAGATCATCCGTTTCGACGATGCGCACCGGGTCTTCGATCCCGAGGGGGCGAACGCCGCCCTGCTCGAGGCCCGCGAGGCGGGCAAGCTGCGCTACATCGGTTTCACCGGGCACAAGGATCCCCACGTGCATCTCCACATGCTGGCAGTGGCGCGCGAGCACGGCTTCCGTTTCGATACCGTGCAGATGCCGATCAACGTGATGGACGCGCACTATCGCAGCTTCGCGCGCCTGGTCGTGCCCGAGTTGGTGCGCGACGGGGTCGGCGTGCTCGGGATGAAATCGTTAGGCAACGGCATCATTTTGAAATCAAAGACCGTGACCGCGCAGGAATGTCTCCGCTATGCCCTGAGCGAGCCGACCTCGGTGGTCATCACCGGCATCGACAGTTTGGAGATTCTCGATCAGGCCTGCGAAGTGGCGCGCACCTTCCAGCCATTGAGCGAGGCCGAGCGCGACGCGCTCCTGGCGAAGACGAAGGAAGCGGCTGCCGGGGGCGATTATGAGCTCTTCAAAACCCGTTCAATCTTCGATTCAACGGCGAAGAACCCGAAATTTCTCGGCGAGGAACCGGATCGGATCGCCGATCTCATGCCGACCTGAGGAAAGGAAGAAGTCAGAAGACAGAGGGAAGAAATTGAAAATGCGCGAGGGTGAAGGATGAGCAGGGCGTTCGTCAAAGAGGATGTCGATCCTCCGGAGCGGAGGGGGAGGAAGCGATCGGCCGCGGGATTGCCGCCCGGCGCCACGAACTACATCACACGGCGCGGCGCGGAACGGCGGCGGATGGAATTGAAAGCGCTCCGCGACGCCGGCGGCGCGCCGGAACGAATTGCCGAGCTGGAGGGCATGCTCGACTCGGTCGAGATCGTCGACCCAGCGGAGCCCGAATCGAAAAGCGTGTGGTTAGGCGCGAGCGTGACCCTCGAGGTGGCGGGCGAAGAAGCGCAGAGCTACACCGTCGTCGGTGTCGACGAAGTCCCCTTTGAGCCGAATGGCGTGAGCTGGATTGCGCCGCTGGGCAAAACCCTCCTCGCGGCCCGACTCGGCGACCGGATCACGCTCGAGGACGGTCGCACGGGCAGGATTGTGAAGATCGCGTGACGTCAACTGGCGCAGCGCCATCCTCCACCGCGGGTCGTGATCTTGCACGGCCTGCGGGACAGAGTCGTTAGGCGAAAACGGGCAAACTCGCTCCCTCTCCTGCCTAACGATTTCCACGTTTCGTCCCCTCTAAAAAAATGCCCCGGCTTCTCTCGAAGCCGAGGCTGATTTTTTTGCAGACTAACTCTCGCGCTTACGAATTCGGCGGTGGCGCCGGCGTTTCGGCTGGCGTCTCAGCCGGCGATTCCGCTGGAGCGGCGGGACTCATTGCCTCCGTGGCGGAATCCATGGCGTTGCTGGCGGCATCCTCGACTTTGTCGACCGCGCTGTTGGCTGCGTCCTTTGTCGTGTCGACGGCATTTTGGGCCGCCTCCTTGGCCTGGTCCGCCATCGAGTCGACGGCCGCGGCGGCCGCCGGCGCGGCTTCCTTGGCGGCCTCCTTGGCCTCATCGATCTTCTGTTCGGCGGCGGCCTTGGCCTCTTCGGTCTTGGTCTCAACCGCCTCCTTGGCCTGATCGGATTTTTCCTTGATGGTGTCAGCGGTCTTCTCGCCGCAAGCGGCCAGGGCGAGCGCGGCGGCGGCCAGAACGGTTAGTGGAGTGATTTTTTTCATGATGTCTTTTTGCGGTGGTTCGGGGCTGTAATGGTTTGGTTAAGGCCGGAAAAACCGGCATGAGGCGGCAGTGTCACCGCTCAAACGAAGAGATGTCAACGCTTTGTTGTGAGCGGCTCCTTCGGCTTGAGGTCGAGGAGGGCGACGAGGCCTGGAAGTCTGGCGCCGGGAACCTTGTTCCGGCAGGGGTGGGAACGACAAGAAGTTGTCCGCAGATTAGCAGGGAATTGGCGCAGATTTTTTGCCTCGCGTTCGCCGCGTTGCTTTCGATCAGTGGATCATTCAAGTTCATCGGACATGACGAGCATTATCGAAAAACAACGAAGCGCTTCGCCCTGCGTGGCGCCGCAGGCGCTGGCCTGGGACGGGAAGCAGCTTTGGTTAAGCTCGCGCGATCTCGGCACACTCTACCGGACCGAACTCAACAGCGGATTGAAGGTCGTCGAGGAATTCGATCCGCCCGGAGTCGTCTGGGCGGCGGCGCTGACCAACGACGGTTGGAGATTCACGATCGGCAAAGGGCTGAACGACGATCGCTATGTTTATCGCTACTCGCCGAGTGACGGCTTTCGGAAGCTGTTCGCCTGTCCGGAGTTTACCGGGTCGTATCTGAGCTTCGATGGCGAACAGCTTTACCTGAGCCAGTGGTACAAAGGTCAGATCCATCGGGTTGATGATTCAGGAAACATTTCGCGCACAATCGACGTCGGCGCGGAAATCTGCGGGCACACCTTCGTCGAGGGAATGCTCTACGTCCTGCGCGGACAGGAAAACAAAGATGTGCCTGACAAGTCTGAAGAGTGGCGGATCGCGCGGCTCGATCCGGGCGAGGAGAGTCCGACCGCGGAGGATCTCGCGACCATTCCCTTCGCCTCGCGCTCGCTCACCTTCGACGGCGAGAATTTCTGGTCGAATCATCGCGCCGCGAACGAGACGGTGGCGTTTGCGCTTCCGGGCTAGCTGCGACAGGTGGCAGGACGAATACTTTGGATCCTGGCGATCCTTTTTTGTAGCGCGCTGGCTCTTGCCGCAATCCTCAACTTCCTCGCCCACGCGCTCCTTTATCACCCGCACCCTTATCGCGCGAACTATCGGCAATTATTGTCCACGGGCGTGATCGAGTTGCCCTTCAAGACGAACGCCGGCCGGCAGACGGCGTTTTACATTCCGCCTCGCCATGGAGCCGGCTCACCTGACCGAATCTGGGTGACCTTTTGTGGCAACGGCTCGCTTGCGCTCGATTGGCTGCCCCTCACGGCCCGCGATCAAAACCCCGGCGACGCTTTCCTGCTCGTCGATTATCCCGGCTACGGAAAGAGCGAAGGCTGGCCCAATGTCGCGAGCACGCGGTCGGCGGCCGATGGGGCGCTGGTCGCCCTGGCCGCTCGACTCGGGGTGGAGACGGCAACACTAGAGCCGCGCCTGGACGTGATGGGGCATTCGCTCGGTGCGGCCGCCGCGCTCGATTTCGCGAGCCATCACCAGCAGGTGCGTCGGATCATTCTGCTCGCGCCATTCACCAGCCTGCGCGAAGAAGCGGCCATTATCATCGGTTCGACCCTCTCGCACCTGCTCCGGGCGAACTACGATAACCGAGCCGCCTTACGCCAGCTCGCGCAGCGCCGCCCTCCGCCGCGCGTCGTGATCTTTCACGGCCTGCAAGATGGACTCATACCGCCCGAGATGGGGCGCGCATTAGCCGCCGAATTTCCGGGTTTTGTCACCTTCCACGGAATTCCGGAAGCCAATCACGATACGGTGGTCCTGGCGGCGGAAGATCAGATCCTCGCCTTGATGGCTGATGACACGAAGGAGCGAATCGCGCTGTGATTTTCGGCAGGAGGGAAGCGAGAGCTGTAACCTGCGGTCCGGTCAATCGGTCAGAATGAAGAATATGAAAACAGTCTTGTCGTTAGGCGCGATCGTCGTGCTCAGCGCGACCGCTCAGCTTCATGGCGCGAGCTACGATCCGCTCGCAGTCGATCCGAATTTCAAACCGCGCGAGCTGGAGCTGGCCGTCCATGCGACGGGCGGCGATCTTCCGCTCCGGGTTTATCTGCCGGCCCAGACCGCCCCGGCGCCGGTCGTGCTCTTTAGCCATGGTCTGGGAGGTTCCCGCAACGGCAACGCATTTCTCGGGCAGCACTGGGCGGCGCGCGGTTATGTGGCGGTGTTTATTCAACATCCCGGGAGCGATACTTCGGTCTGGCAGGATAAACCGGTCGCCGAGCGAATGAGCTCGCTCGAGGAAGCGGCGTCCCTGAAGAATTTTTTGCGGCGCGTTCGCGATGTGCACGCGGTTCTTGATGCCCTGACCTCGTGGAACTCGGAAGCGCAACACCCACTCGCCGGCCGGCTGGATCTGCAAAAGATCGGAATGTCGGGCCATTCGTTTGGGGCGATCACGACCGAGGCGGTCAGTGGCGAAAACTTCCCGATCTCGGGAACGAAATTGACCGATCCGCGAATCAAAGCGGCGATTGCCTTCAGCCCGAGTCCGCCGCGCAGTAGCACACCCGAAGAGGCTTTCGGTTCGGTGAAAATTCCGTGGCTGCTCATGACCGGGACGAAAGACAACTCCCCGATCGGACGGATTGACCCGGAGTCGCGCCTGACAGTTTACGCTGCCTTACGAGGCGCGCCGAAATACGAAGTGGTGTTGCATAATGCGGAACATTCCGCCTTCACCGATCGTGCCTTGCCCGGCGATCGCGAGCCGCGCAATCCGAATCATCATCGGGTCATGATCGCCCTCACGACCGCCTTCTGGGATGCGTATCTGCAGGGCAACAAGGACGCTCTGGCCTGGCTAAATGGCGCCGGTCCGCGATCGGTCATGGAACCGGCGGACGATTGGAAAGCTTCGCCGGCGAAGTAAACGAACGCCCGGTTGCCGAGATCGCATCCATGGCGCGAGAGTTGGGTGTGACCGGGAAAGCCATTCATCCCGCGACCCGCATTGGCCATGTGCACTTGAAGGTGGCCGACCTGGAGCGGGCCCTGGGATTTTATCGCGACGTGCTGGGGTTTGAGCTGACGCAGCGGTTCGGATCGTCGGCGGCGTTTTTGTCGGCGGGTGGGTATCATCACCACATCGGATTAAACATTTGGGAGAGCGCTGGCGGGCATCCGCCGGCGGCCGGGACGACCGGGCTTTTTCACCTCGCGATCCTGTATCCGACGCGGGCGGAACTGGGTGACTCGTTGCGACGCCTCAGAGAGGCGGGCATTCCACTCGAAGGCGCCTCGGATCATGGCGTGAGCGAAGCGCTCTATCTGCGTGATCCGGATGACAACGGTGTGGAATTGTATTGGGACCGGCCGGAGGAAGAGTGGCCGCGCACGCCGGACGGCGGCCTCGCGATGTTCACGCGGCCGCTCGATCTGGATTTACTGCTGGCCGCGGCGCCGCCGGCATAGGCTGGCCATTGTTTGCATTTGTGGCGAAGCCGAGCGCCCTCCGGACGATGGGAGCAACCCGAGTCCCGAGAGGCTCGATTGGTCGCAAAAGCTTTCGACGCGCGGCGCGGCTGATCGCCGGTCACCGGCGCCCAGCCGCTAACGGGTTGTCAAGAGCACCCGTTTGGCGATAGCCTGCGGAGCATCCGATGCTCGAAACGCGACGCGTCATGAAGGATCCACTCGAGGGCGGCCGGCTCTACGTTGTGCTGACGACGGTGGCGATCAACGTCGTCGGCGTGGCCCTGCTCACGCAGGTGCCGTGGTCGGATTGGAAGACCGGAGTCGCGCTCAATCTCATCGACAATCTTCTCCTTGGCGGTTTCGTTTTGCTGCGACGGGATTGGTTGCTGGGACGATTGATGTTGTTTGGCCTCGTGGTAGGTCTGGCCGAGTTACCGGCTGATGCCTGGCTGGTGGATTACACGCGCACGCTGGATTACTCGATCGGCGGCGGGCCGATGCTCTGGCGTTCGCCGGTCTGGATGCCGCCGGCGTGGGAGGTGGTTGCCGTGCAATTCGGCTATCTCGGCCTGCGGCTTCGCGAGCGATTCGGAGCGGTGGGATTGCTGGCCATCGGTCTGCTCGGTGCGATCAACATTCCTTACTACGAGGAAATGGCCCGTCGGATCAACTGGTGGAGCTATCGCGGTTGCCGCATGATTTCGGGCACGCCGTATTACATCATCGTCGGTGAGTTTGGCATTGCCGTCGCCCTGGCGCTGCTGGCGTCGCCACTCCGCGAAGGTTCGTGGAAGACTGCGTGGTGGTCAGGGCTGGCGGGTGGTGTGGCTATTTTCATCTGTTACGCGGCGGCGTATGCGGTAACGGACGGGCTTTGAAAACCCGGTGTTTCTCGTCCTGATTCAGACTTTTCCATGGATCAGCTTATTTCCGCCGGCGGTTCTCCAGAGGACGACAAACGGCCGCCGGAATTGGTGGCGCGCGTGCTGGAAAAGCTTGGCTTTGCCAGGGCGCCCGCGCCGACGTTTGAAAATCTGCGTGCCATCTATGCGGCGTGGTGTCAGGGCGTGCCGTTCGACAATGTGCGCAAGCTGATTCATGTGCGGGCGGGGAACTCTGGCCCGCTGCCGGGGAGCACAGCGGAGGATTTTTTCGAGGCCTGGCTCAAATACGGCAGGGGCGGAACCTGCAGGGCGGGCGCGGGCGCGTTTCACGCGATGGACGCTGGCATGTGCAGTGGCGGCCATTGCACAAGCTCGATGGCTTCGAGTGCCGCCTCGAGCGTTTTGGCGCAACGCATTCCGAGTTCCGGAGTTTTCACGACCAAACGCGCGAATGGAGTCCCTTCAACTACGAGGTCACGGCACGCCTGGCCTTTGGCAAAGCGGTTTCGCTGGAGCCCGATGGAAGCTTTCGAGAAACGACGGCCACGCACGCCGAACGTGTCCGCCTGCTGATCGAGAAGATCGGCCTGAGCGAGGAGATCGTGGCGCAATTGCCCGAAGACATCGCCACGCCGCCGCCACCGAATTCCCGCACGGCCCAGGCAGCCGCGCGGTAAGGAGGGAGCGCCATTGCTCAAATGTCCTGCAGGGCCGAATTGGCTTTGGCGGGACTTCCCGCCGGGTGTTAGCGATTCCGGTCCGGCGTTCCGTTCCCGGATGAGGAAAAAAATCCCGGGGGAGGGATGGGAAAGGATTTCTTGCGAAAGAAGCTGGGACCGCCGCCCTGAGGATCTTTCTTCGGCGTCAAATCCTGAAGTTTGATTTTTGCTTTCTTCCCGGTCGATTCCTTCTTTTGCATTCAGGTCGCGATTTGGGCGACGGGAGTAGCACCCTTTTAGTAGTCCTTCGTTTGTTACCGGCAAAATGCTCAAAGAAAATTCGGACGCGAGCCCATTTCCTCAAAATGACAAGATGTTCATTCAGACGACTTCATTTTGTAATCTTGTCTGCGTGGTGGCGAAATTTCCTGAGGTTGCTGTTCCCCGCCTTCTTGCCCGTCCGCGGCAAGGAGGTACCCTCGAATTCCTGTGAAAAGCGAAGCGCAGAGGCGAGAAGTCGGGGGGCGAGTTCGGCGCGCGACTGATTCGTGTCGGCCGACGAGCAAACAGCGCCCGGTCCCGCTCGATGAATCGACTCTCCGCCTCGTGGTCGAAGGCACCGTGTCGGAGACTGGCAGGGAATTTTTTCGAGCGCTGGTGAAGAATCTTGCCGCGGCGCTCGGGATCGCCGGCGCGTGGGTGACTGAGTATTTGCCGAAAGAGCAAAAACTTCGCGCCCTGGCGATGTGGCTGAACGGCGAATACGTAGAGCACTACGAGTATCTTTTGCGGGGCACGCCGTGCGCGCCGGAGAATCGCGCTCTGATTCACACCCCGGACAAGATCATCGAGCTCTACCCGGCGATAACGACCTCGAGCCGATGGGCGCGGTCAGTTACATGGGAATCCCGTTGCTCGATACCGATGGCAGCGTCATGGGGCATCTCTCCGTCCTCGATACCAAACCGATGCCGAAGGATTCGCGCGCGATTTCGCTCTTCGAACAGGCCGGCCTCAAGCTGTGAAAATCGCTAACGCCGGATGAAGCGATGATTACCTGCCGTGACATTGGGGACAGGAGATCGACGGCGCGTAACGGGGGTCTTGCTGCTCGGCGAGCGTGAGTGGCGTTTGGCAGACGAAGCAGAGCGCGGCGCCGCTTTCGCGGAGGGAGGCACCGAGGGCGACGCGCTTGTCGAAGACGAAACAATCGCCTTCGTAATGCGCGCGGCCGCATTTCTCGAAGTAATTCAGAATGCCGCCATCGAGCTGAAAGACCTGGGTGAAGCCGGTCATTTCCAGGAGCGGCGCGGCCTTTTCACAACGGATGCCTCCGGTGCAGAAGGTGACCACGGGTTCGTCTTTCAGTTTGTCGGGCAGGCTGGTGGCGGCGGCCTCTGGGAATTCGCGGAAATGATCGAGATCGAGGGTGCGCGCGCCGCGGAAAGTGCCGAGTTTTGTTTCGTAGCGATTGCGGGTGTCGAGGAGAGTGAAAGGGCGGCCTTCGTCAAGCCATTGCCGGAGCTGGTGCGGCGACAGCCGGCGCGCGGGGCGGCTCGCCGGATCGATGCCCTCGACACCGAAGGCGATGATCTCCTTTTTGATCTTCACCAGCATCCGATTGAAGGGCGGATGATCGCTCTCGCTCACTTTCGCGCTCAGGTCCCCGAATCCGGGAAGCGCTCTCAGCCTAACGAGAAGCCGATCCGCGGCCGATCGTTCGGCGGCGACGACAAGGTTGATCCCTTCCGGGCTGAGGAGAATGGTCCCGCGCATTCCGGCTCCGCCGCACATCGCGCGCAACTCGGATTGGAGCGAGGGCAGGTTGCCTAACGGTGCAAATTTGTAGGCGGCGATGTTCGTGAAAACGGGCATGCGTCTGCCAAAGTTTGCTCGGCGTCTACGCCGCCGGGATTTCCTCAAACTCGCCCCGCTCGCGATTCTTGCGGCAGCGATCCCAGGGAAAGCATTTGCCGTTCATCGCGATGTAAACCCCGGCCGGCAACACCTGCACGAAAGAGAGCGCGCTCCCGAGATTGAAGAGGCCGTCGGAGCTGCCAAAGGCCCACGGGATCATCGCGCCGGTGAGCACGACGGTTTTGGCAGTAACCGCGCGCGCGACCGCGGCGGCGGTGTCCGTCATCGTATCAGTCCCGTGGGTGATGACGATGCAGTCCTCATCCGCCCGCAGGCAGTTTTGCACGATGAGCGCACGATCGGCATCGCTCATTTCCAGGCTGTCGACCATCATGACCGTGCGGATGGAGACCGGCACGCGCGAACGTCCCCGCTGCAGCATCTCGGCGAGGTGGGTGTCCTTAAAAAAGAGCTGGCCGGTGCGTTCGTTGTATTCCTTATCGAACGTGCCGCCGGTGACGAGGATGCGGATGGCCATGGGAAAATTGCTCAGATTGCGTCGAGCGAGCCGAAGCTAACCTCCGAGTGGGCGCGCCGCAATTCTCGTCGGGTGGGTCGGGCGAAGGATGAAAAGACGAGTTTGGCGTGACATCGGCGCGGGCGCTCGATAAGTTCGTTTTTCACTCGTTAACCGGAGGGATAGCGCCTGGGCGATTTATGAAGACTAAAACGATCAGAAAAAAAATTCGCCGACTGGAAAAGCGGTTGCAAGAAGGCCCCAAAAAACTGGCCAAGTTGAAACGGAGACTGGAAGCGCAGATCAAAGGGGAGCAAACGGCGAAAAAGAAGTCGGCCCCGCGTGCCGCCGCCAAACGCCGATCCTCAGGCGTCGCAAAGAAGCGTCCCCGGGTTGTGAAATCTCAAGTGCGACCGGCCGCAATCAAACCGCCAACGCCTCCCAAGGTAAAAAGGACCCTCAATCTTTCACCGGAACGGCGGGCCCAGCTCTCGGCGGCGATGAAAGCGCGTTGGGCAGCGAGGAAAGCCAGCGTCCCCGCCGCCGAACCGCAAAGCCC
Organism: uncultured Verrucomicrobiae bacterium; assembly: GCA_963772915.1. Taxonomy (GTDB): domain Bacteria; phylum Verrucomicrobiota; class Verrucomicrobiia; order Chthoniobacterales; family UBA10450; genus Palsa-1392. Next base: position 935,192 of record CAVYZI010000003.1, on the reverse strand, counting down.
TCCGCCGAATCAAGGCTTCACGGTCGGACCCCCTCCCGAAGCGGCGCAGGATCAGGCGCCCGCCTCTGGTTAAGGTCCCGCTTGGGCCCCTCAGAGCGGAGCGAACTGCGCCGCCTGGGCCTGGACGAAAATCGCACGCGCTTCTTCCGGCGAATCGCCGACTGCGGTGAGCCCGAGCCGGCCTGCGCTGCCGAGCGCACTCAGCATGTGGAAGACGACCCCCGTCGGTCGCACCTGGCCAAAGTGCAAACCGCGGCGGATCGCCCGGTCGAAGAGATCGGCCGGTGTGTAACCGCGAAAGCTCGGGGAATCGACGTAATCGCTCGCGACCAGAAATTTCTTGCGGCCGTTCGGCGTCGCGAAAATGCCGCTCTCCGGATCGTAGTTCCCGCCGGTGAGAAACTGCAGGGTGAGGCAAGGATGAGTCGTACCGCCTTTGCGCAGATTGATCTCGATCGCGTAAGTCTCCCAGGTTGGGGAATCGGCTGTGCGAGTGACGACGAAATCGAGCGCAAACCGGCCAATCACCCCGCGGCGCGCAAGAGATCACCGTTATTGCTTTTTCGCCATCCAATGCAACGCGATTGCCGGGACGAGGAAGAAGAAAAGAACCACAATCCGAACGTTGGTGAAGAAGGTCACGACAATGCGGCCGAGCGTCTTTTCATCCACCGCGAAAAGGGACATGACCCAGCCGGCGGCCATGTTCCAGAAAGCGAGGGTGGCGCCGAGGAGCAGGAGAGCGAACACGAGCCCGACGACAAACATGCGCAGGAACAGGTTGCGAAAGAAAATGATTTTCTCGCGTTCCATAAAGACGTCGAGACTTCGCTACAGCGCCCCGGAATCGTAGGCGCGCTCGCCGTGCACCGAGGCGTCGAGCCCCAGGTCCTCCTCCGCCTCCGAGACTTTGACCGTGGTGAAGAGATTGATTACCGCCAGCATCACATAGGTGAAGAGAAAGGCGTAGAGCGCCGCCCCCAGCACCGCGAGGCATTGCACGACGAAGAAGTGGGTTCCGCCCGCCAGCAATCCATCGGCGCCGCCGGCGTTCATCGCCTTCGAGGCAAAGACGCCGAGCAGGATCACCCCGAGGCTCCCGCCAACGCCGTGCACGCCCCAGACGTCGAGCGCGTCGTCCCAGCCGAGCTTGTTTTTCAAATGAACCGCCAGATAGCAAACCACCCCGGCCGCCATCCCAATGATGGCCGCGGAGGGTAACGAAACAAAGCCGGCTGCCGGCGTGATCGTCGCCAGGCCCGCGACCGCACCAGTCATGAGCCCGACAAATTTTGGCCGGCGTTGCACCGTCCATTCGATCGCCAGCCAGACGATGGCCGCGAAGGAGGCCGCGACGTCGGTGTTGAGAAAGGCGAGGCCAGTGATGGCGTTGACGTCCAGTTCGCTCCCGGCGTTGAAGCCATACCAGCCAAACCAGAGCAGCCCGGTGCCGATGGCGATGAGCGGCACGCTGTTGGGCGGCGATTGTTTATCCCGCCGCTGGCCGACGTAGAAGACGGAAGCGAGCGCCGCAAAGCCAGCGATGGCGTGAACGACGATGCCGCCGGCAAAATCGAGCACACCCCAATGGGCGAGCAATCCGCCGCCCCAGACCATGTGGGCAAAGGGATAATAAACGAGCAGTTGCCAGAGCACGAGAAAGGCGAGGTAAGCCTTGAAGGTGATGCGATTCACGAAGGCGCCGGTGATGAGCGCGGGCGTGATGATGGCGAACATCATCTGGTAGGCCATGAAGACGAACTCCGGCAGCTTGTGATTGCCGGGGAAAGGCGAATTCAGATCGACCCCGTGCATGAAAGCCTTGTCGAGATTGCCGATCAGGCCGCCGAACGAATCGCCGCTGAAGCAAAGCGAGTAGCCGACGATGAACCACATGATGGTGGTGATCCCCATCGAGACAAAACTCTGAATCATGATCCCGAGAATGTTTCGTTTCCCTGCGAGGCCGCCGTAGAAGAAGGCGAGCCCGGGTGTCATTAACATGACGAGGCTGGTGGCGAGCAGCATGAAGCCGGTGGTTCCTGTGTCGAACATAGGTTTGGTGGTTAGTTGGCGACGTTTATAGGCGTTTGGAATTTCATTCCAAGCATCATTTTTTCGTTAGGCGACCTGCCTCCGGAGCAATGCGTGGCGCGGACAACTGACGAGGTGATCGTTCACCATCCCGGTCGCCTGCATCAGCGCATAACAAATGGTCGATCCGACAAACTTGAATCCACGTCGCAGCAGGTCGCGGCTCATGGCGTCGGATGCGGCGGTGCGCGCCGGCACCTGCGAAAGGCTGCGCCAGCGATTCTGTTTCGGTTCTCCACCGACGAAGCTCCAGAGGCAGGCGTCGAGGGTCGATTCCTTTTGGAGGGCGAGCAGCGCCCGCGCGTTCTGGATCGTGGCAGCGATCTTGAGCCGGTTGCGCACAATTCCCGGATCGTTGAGCAACCGCTTTACCTCGCGCTCCCCGTAGCGGGCGATCTTCTCGGCGCGGAAACCATCGAAGGCTTTTCGATAGTTTTCCCGTTTTTTCAGAATGGTGTTCCAGCTCAGCCCCGCCTGCGCGCCTTCGAGAATGAGGAACTCGAAGAGCACCCGGTCGTCGTGCACCGGCACGCCCCATTCCTCATCGTGATAGACGATGGCCAGGTCGTTAGTCGCCCATGGACAGCGCGGCATTCCCGCAAGATGCGCAAAGCCAGGCCTAACGGGAAGGCAAATTGACCAAGGTGCTGGCTACGGGCGTTTCACTTTTCTGTAATCGGGCGGCAGCTTTGCCATCACACCGACCGTCAGCAGCTTACCCCTTCGCGGTATTCACCACGCCTCACGAGGGTATTCATCCGCCTGATTCTCCGCGCCGCCAATCGCCTCGGCGCGGGAACAACGGGTCCCGACGAACGCGCCGAATTTTAGAGAACAGAAGGTCATCCCCGATGACGCGATCGGAAACGATGCTTTCGGATATGGAGCAGTGGTTGCCGGATCGATCGCGATGGTCGGCGAAGCGCATGCCACGATCGACGGCAAGAACGCGCAGGGAGAGGTTTATGTTTATGCCAGGTCCGGTCGTCAGTGGGTATTCCAGGAAAAGCTTTTCGCTGACGACGGTGCGTTTAACGATCAGTTCGGCTTCTCCATCGCGATCGAAGGTGACACCGCCATGATCGGCGCCATCGGAGTGAACAACTCGCGCGGCGCGGTCTATGTCTTCAAGAACATCAGTGGCGTCTGGACGCAGATGCAAAAGATCACGGCGAGCGACGGCGGGGTTCTCGATTGGCTCGGCTATTCCATCGGACTTTCCGGCACGCGGATGGTGATCGGCGCCCGAAACGCGAAGGGCGACCGGGGCGCGGCCTATTTCTACGACGGATCGAGCGGGACCTGGGTTCAGACGCAGGAGATCACTCCGCCCGACGTGAATCCTCAGGATTACTTTGGCCCCTCGGTCGCGCTCTCGGGGACGACCGCGATCGTGGGGGCCTTTGATATCAACGGCCACGGCACAGGAATGGCCTACATCTACGACAAACCGGTGGGGTCTGGGTGCAGACGCAGAGACTCATGCCCAGCGATGGCGAGCGCGACGACTGGTTTGGTTGGTATGTCGCGTTGTCGGATACGTTCGCGTTCGTCTGCGCCAATCAGGCGAATATCAATGGCGACACGAATGTAGGCTCCGTCTACGTCTTCAATAACCCGAACGGCCCGGGCGGTCTCTGGCAAGAGACGCAGAAGCTGACTGCGAGCGACGCACAAGAGTTTGGCGGTTTTGGCTGGAGTGTGAATCTCCACGGCAACATCGCCCTGATCGGCTCCGTGGTGACCGAGTCAGCCTATTTCTTCAAGCAATCGCGCGACGGGACCTGGGCCGAAAAGACGGAAATTTTCCCGAGTGATGGGAGCCAATCACCGGGCAACGCTTTTGGCTGGTCGGTCCATTTCGATGGTCAAACCGCGCTCATCACCGCGCCCTTTACCGAGATCAACGGCATCATGCAGGGCGCGGCTTATTTCTATCAGCGGTAAGCGCGTTGCTTCATCTGGCGCCGGCTGTCTCGAACCGAGCTTCGCGATCGATTCTTGCGCCGACCCTGGCTGATGACGCGTGCGCCCGAGAATCTAGAGATAGAGCGTGACTTTTTCCTTCCGAACTCGGGTTACGGCGCATTGGGCACAAGGAAAACGTTGCGCTGCAGCTCGTTTCGGATCGGCGTGTTGCGTCGAATGATCATGCTGAGGGTTTGTCTTTCCAGTTGCCGCACCCACAACTTCGGCAGGTAGGTCTGATACCAGAACCGGTCGCCGCCGCGCAGGCGGGTGAACTGATCCTTCAGGATGGTGAAGACGAGTTCACCGACCTGGCCCCCGTTGACGTGATCCTCCGCCAGCGCGCCAACCCAGACATCGATGTCATCGACCGTGTTGTAGCAGGAGGCGAGCTTGGCCTGCATGACGGGATCGGAAGCGACTTCCGCAAATGAATGCTTGGGCGCGAGCCCAAAGTCCTGTCGGACCACGTTGTAGCGCGGCAAACCGTGATCGCGCCCGCGCTGCATGTTGAGCGCCGCGAGATCGAAACCGCCGGCTCCCGGCGGGCCGAAAAGGAAGTTCCGAACCTCATCGACCACGTAGCCGTCGATGGTTTGATGGGCCTGTTTCGCCAGTCCTCGGAGATAGACCTCGATCCCGGGTCCGCTGATCTCGGCCGGATTAAAGAAGGCATCCCGCAGGCTGAGATCGCCGATCGACTGGTTGTTCGCATCCAGCCGGAGCAGAACAGGCGACAACATCGTATGGCCGACCCGATAGGCGGCGGTCGAAAAGGCGTTCTCGATTCCCGGATCGAGGTAGAGATTGTATCCGGCGTAAGGGGGAAGCGCGTTGCGACCGAGCAAACGCGGAATGAAATCGCGATAAGTGATGATCTGGATCTCCGCCCCAACAATGGCTCGGGCCCGGTAGTAGATACCGTCGTCGTTGAGATACGGCTGCTGCTTCCTGATGAAGGTGGCCCAGTAATTATGCTCGCGCGCAAAGAGCGTATGCATCGTCGTCAGGCCGACTTGTTCGTTTGCTCGCACATCGCCGGCGAGAAAATAAGTCGGGCTGTTATCGGGCAGGTTTGGGAAGCCATGGATGTTGTAGGGGAGCAGATTCCCTTCACTCATCTTGAGCTGCCCGCTGCCATCAAGCGTCCGCAGTTCGAGCGCGCGCGCCTCATCCGATCCATAAACCTGCGAGCCGTCGATGAAGGCGGTAATGATGTTTAGCTGCTGACGCACTCCGTCCACCATCTGGTAGAGGGAACGATCGAGCCCGATGACCTGCGTTCCAGTGCCGTCCGGGTCGAACCAGGGATCGCCCAGTGGCACCGGAATATCAAAGGGCTCGGCCGGACTCATGGCCGGCGTGAGATCGATATCGTGATCGATGAACTGGCCCCATTGCCAGAGGTAATCGGAAGTTTCCTCCGGGTTCGGGAGCGATTCGGTTTGCGCACAGACGAGGTTGCTGATCTCGCGTGTGCTTCGTTGGTCGGCGCCCGCCGGTGTGCCGGATCCGTCGCCATAGCCGATCGTGGTGTTGCGCAGGAGCGCGACGCCCGCGGAACCGCGCAGCGGATCAATCGGGTTATTGCCCGTCCCATCGATGGAACGGAATTCATTGGGGAAACTGGCCGGACCACTCGAGAGCGCGGTCGTGGGCTGATGTGGAGCGACATCCGATGGCGCCATTGGGATGTCGAATGGACTGCCTGCGTAAACGGCCGAAGCCGCCCCGCAAAGAAAGAGACATAAGGCTTTAGCCAACTTCGTTTTCATGATTCTATCTCACCGCTCCCAGTAGCGGCACTCTCCAATTTATGCGAAATGATAGGCGTTTCTTGTTCGCAGCGTTCGCCGAGCGCGGCCAAGCTCAATTCTCTTCATCGTCTTCGACCATTCCCAGCGGCATCCGAGGAGTGGCGCCCTGAAGGCGCCACTCCTTGGGCCGAGAAGGGATTCCTTTTACTTGGAGAGGATCCTGATCTGGCCGGTGCGCAGGACTTCGGTGTCATACATTCCTTCCGGGTAATCACAGAAGGAAGCATCAAATCCCCCGACACCCGGGCCACCCGCCCGGAAGGTCACTGTGGTCGAGCAACCTTCGAAGGGTGTGTCGGATTCAGGGAAATATCCGTACATGGTACCGATGACCGTGATACTGCCATCGTCATTTTGCGACCATGTCGCAGACTGCGAAGCGAGGACGACCACATCCGGAATCGCGCAGAGGAACTCACCCACGGCAGTGCCGTCGTCGTAGAGCCTGATGGCGGCTGCGAAATCGGTAAATCCCTCGGTCATGACCGAATGTGGCGTATCCACAAATACGGCGTTGGAGCCGGCAGTGATTCTGCCGACGACATCGCCGGCCATTGTCAGTGGTGCTGATGCCAAGATGAGGAGGGCGATCAGTGGGAGTGTGATTTTCAGGATGTTTTTCATGCGGTTGTTTGCCTTTCGTTAGGGTTTTCCTTCTTTGTTGAGGTTGTCCGTTATTGGTTCCTGACGGAAAACCCGGACGAAGTTCCGAAAATTCTTTGCCGCGGAGAAAGAGAGGCGGCGGTTTTCAATCCCGAAAGCTTTCGGGGTTACCAAGGGCGCCGCTCGCCGGGCCCGCGGCTGTGCGACGCTAAACAGATCAGCGATCCTGGTTAGAACGGCTTGGATGCTTGGGCGAGAATTTTCTCGAAGCGCGGGCAGTGAAAACGGCGTCCTCCTTTTTCGGGCTCAGATTCTCGAAGGGCAAAACGGCCACGCTTTTCTCGGAAATCGGGAGAACCGAGCGTGGCCCGATCTGGTTGGGCAACATCCAGAGGACGGTTGCGCCTAACAAGAAGCAGCCAGCCGCCGCGGCCGGCCAGCGGGTTCCGGCGAGACCAGCGCCAGGCACGCGCCGGAAAGGATAACGGGCCGCGCCACGATGGGCAGGTTCTCGAGCCAGCGCTCCAAGTCGTCTGCGAGATCGCCGGCAGATTGGTAGCGGACTTTTGGATCGCGCGCGAGGCAGCGGGCGCAGATCGTTTCCAAGTCGCGGTCGGGCGTGGGAACCAGGAACGAAGCTTGGGTGCAGGTTGCGCCGCCGCCTGATGAATCACCGCGAGAGCATTGGAGCCGGTGAAGGGCGACCGACCCGCGAGAAGGTTAAACAAGATGGCGCCGAGACTATAAACGTCCGCGGCCGGGGTGACGACGACGGCGCTCTCTGCCTGTTCCGGGGCAATGTAACCGGGCGTCCCAAAGGCGGTCAGAGTGCGGGTGAGATCGCTGCTTTCGGTCAGCCATTTTGCGAGCCCGAAATCGGAGACCAAGGGCTCGCCGTTTCATCGAGGAGGATGTTTCCCGGCTGCAAATCACGATGCAGTATTCCGCGCTGGTGCGCGTGATCGATCGCGCGCGCGACCTTGGCCATGAGCCGCGCACATTCGTCGGGCCGATCGCGCCAACTGGGGGCGGTGGCGCGCAGGCTCCCGCCACTCGCGAACTTCATGCTGTAAAAGGGCAGCCCTTCCTCGCTCTGCCCGATCTCGTAAATCGGCAGGATGTTCGGATGATCGAGCTTCGCCACCGCCTCCGCTTCGCGCCGGAAACGGACCAGGTCTCGGGCGACTCGGCCTGATACGCGAGGACGCGTTTGAGCGCGACGATGCGGCGCGAATAACGCTGGCTCGCACGATAGATCACGCCCATCCCGCCACGGCCGATCGCTTCCAGGACCTCGTAGTTGCCGAGCTGCCAGCGGGTATCTTCGACTTCCGCTTCCGCGAGGACGCTGGCGAAAGTCTTCGCGCATGCTTCGCCGTTCTGGCCAAGCGCTGCGCGGAGGAGATCGGTGGCTTGCTCGGTCGCGTACCGTCCGACTCAGAGAAGCGCTGGTCGCTCATGATAAACCTAGTCGTTCAAAATTTCTTTGTCAGCTGGACGTAGAGGAACCGCCCGGTGGCGTCGTAGAGGTGGCCGGGGTAACCGTACGCGTTACCGCCGAAACCATAGGCTTTGGGCGGATCCTGCCCAAAGATGTTGTTGCAGCCAACGGTGATGGTGGTGTTGTTCAACGCCTGTTTCCAGAGCGGCAACCCGCAGGTGGTTGCCTGCTCAGCAGCCGTTTCCATCGGCTTGCCATCTTTGCCGCGGAGGACGTCCTTGCTGTCCTTCGAGTAACCAGCCACCGGCTGGGACTCAACCGGTGCCACGAAAGTGAAGTCGTACGAAGCCTGGCCGTCGAACGTCCAGGTCTGTTTGACCCAGTGTTCACGTCCGGCGGGAGTGCGATCGCGGAAACCGTCCAGATAATGGACTGTTCCGATAACGTCGATGCCCTGCCAGTTCCAGTCGAGCCGCGAAATGGCTTTCCACTTCAGGTAGCCATCGTTGAGCGAGAAAACATTAGTCGGGCCGCCGGCGAGTTCCTTTTCCGGTACGCCAGGCGCATCGGCGAATTGATATGAGTTCAGCCAGGTCACGTTAGCCAGCACGGTAAAGGTCCCGAACGAGGTCGGGTAGATATACTGCACCCCGAAGTCGATGCCATTCGCCTTTACGGTTCCACTGTTGATGAAAGGAAGGGTGATGCGACTAATGTATCCGAGCGCATCACGCTCAACCCGTTCGCCGGGAAGCAAGCTCCCAGTCCCTTGCGCTGCAGCCAGTTCCCGGTCAAGCACGTCATTTGCGGCGGGTTGAAGCACGCGCCCCGTTTCCTCCAGATCCCAGACATCGACCGAGATGGTGAGACCGTTGATGAACCTGGGCGTGAAGACGATCCCGGCGGTAAAGGAGACAGAGTCTGCCGGAGTCAGCACCTGGCTGCTCGTGTTGAGGGTTGGCGTTTCCCGTTCAGACCGGCCAGGATCGCCGAGCGGCAGGGGTGGCCCTCCCAGTGAGGTGGGCAATGGGTCAAGCGTCGAAACTAACCCCGGAGACGAGCTGCCATAAAGCTCAACCAGGTCCGGCTCGCGGAATCCTTTACCGATCGTCGCACGGACCGTGAGACTCTCGTCCAGCGGCTGCCAGCGGATGGCGAACTTCGGCACCGCGACGTTGGTGTCATTGTTACGGAACTCCTCATACCGACCGGCCGCCGAAAGTTCCAGGCTGTAGAAGCCCGGGAAACTGAAGGCCGGGCTGAAGATGGGAATGTTGGCTTCAGCGTAGAAGGCGAAGTCTTTCCGGCCCGCATGAGTCGTAGAGGCAGGCGCGCCGCCGAAATGGCGGCAAGGTACAATTGATCGACATCCTGATTCAATTGTTCACGACGAAACTGCCCGCCGAAGGCAAATCCGACACCACCGGCCGGCAGTTTGAAGAGTGATGTCGTGTAAACATTTCAGATCAAGAGTGGCCAATTCCGAGGTGTCGACATTCTTCGGATGCACCGTGGCGAAGCGGGTCGTGGCGGCGTTGCCCGGGATGAGTCCGGCGGTCGCGTCCCCAAAGGGTTGAAGGCCGGTTGCCCGGCAAGAATGCCGCCTTCCTGGAAGATTGGGTCATTCTGGTTTAGGATGCGATTGAAGCGCGAGTAGGAGACCAGTGCACTGGTCGCGGTCACCTTAATCTTGCTGTAGCGGAAACCCATGTCGTAGCCCCAGGTTCCGTCGAATAACCTGTCGCCTTTCAAACCGATGGTGGTGAGGAATGCATCCGTCTCGTTATCCAACAGGCGATTACCGAACTCGTGGAGACGCGCTCGGCTCCTACCGGAGATGATCTGGTTGAATGGGTTAAACGGATTGAAAGCGTCGGGCGGCACACCAGTCTCCTCAAAGGTCGGACCACCAAAGGGCGTCGTGCCCATCAGATTAGTCCGCGGCGGAATCGCCAGGTCAGGGAGCCGGGGGTTTGGAAGTCTCCCGTCGCATCAGGCGCCAACTCATCATGAGAGGTCGCGTTGTTGTAAAAAATGTCACCAAAGAGCACCAATTGTTCGCCGAAGATCCTGTGCTCGAAGCTGGTGAACCCGCCATAATATTCAAGCTCAGGGAATGTGCTCGAATACTGGTTGAAGTTAAAAAGCGATGATCGGCCCCCGCTATAGGTATAAGCGGAGGCTGGGCTGCTTCCAATTGAGCCAAACGGAGCATGGCCGAAGAAAACATCCCCCGGACCGAATCCGGCCGGGGGTGTGCCCCCCGCTTCCACCACTGATTCATAGGTCAGTTGAAGGTTCTCCGGAGTCGAGTTCGAACTCAGAAAAGGAGGTCTCGCCGAGTAACCGCGATCTCGATTGAAGATGGAGTTGCGATGATAGAAATACATTGTGCCGGTGATGCTGGTCTTCTCATCGCCCAACCCAAAAACCAGTTGGCGCGGTACCTCTCCGGAGTCTTTGTCGAGCGTGTTGCCATACTCGACCGTCGCCTCCACTCCCCTGTAATGCTTGCGCAGTTTGATATTGACCACCCCGGCAACCGCGTCGGCGCCATAGGTCGTCGAAGCGCCATCCTTCAGGATTTCGATGCTCTCGATCGCGGCCTGCGGGATCGAGAGCAGGTCCACGAATAAATCCGTGCCGACCGCGCCAATCGGGTACGGCGCCACGCGGCGACCATCGATCAGAACGAGCGTATCCATCACACCAAACCCGCGCAGCGAGATCCCCGACGAGCCCTTGCCAGTGTTGGAGATCGCAAGGCCCCGGGCGTTGGCCACGGGAAGATTCCTGATCAGCTCTGCCGCGGTGCGTTCGCCTGATTTATCGATCAGGTCACGATTGATGTTTAAGACCGGGTTCGGTCCGACTTCCTGGGCCGTTGGAATGTTTGAGCCGGTCACGATGATGCGCTCGGTTTGGGCGATTGTGCCGGGACTGGCCGGGCCACTCGGGTTGGGCGCACCTGGCTGCGGCGCTTCCAACGGAGTGGGCGAAGGATTCGCGGTTTGCGCGAACGCTCCGGAACTGGCGAGAATCGAAACCGCCGCGGCAACCACCAGGGTCCGGCGCATCGCGCGCCAGACGACGCCTGGCCCGCAGCGCCCAAAGACTTTTTGGCCGACGGTAAACTCCTGCACCGTCGCAAGGACGACCTTGCCTGGGGGCTGGTGCGTCATTCCATCAGGCTAACGGCAGGCTCGAGGCGAGGTCAACCCTCCAATCCAATTTAAACAACGGCGTTTGTAAAGAGCATGACCAGCAATTCTGGCAACTCCTTCGTTAGGCTCGAATAAAAGCGGAGAGTGGCTAAAAAGTCCTGGGTGCCTGCGCGAGAATTTTCCCGAAACGCGGATCGCCGCGCAGACTGTCAAACGAGGGATCGAGCTTAAAAAATTCGGGATAGCCAAACGGTCCGGGGCTGGAAACCAGGATGGAGATAGTCTGCAAGGCGCGGTCCCGCTCACCGGTCCAGGCGTAGACCAGGGCCAGAGTATAAAGGCTCCAACGTCCCACCCGCGCGTCGCGAGAGATGGGGTAGAGTTCGACCGCCTTTTCCGCATCGCGAATCGCCTCCTCTTTTATTGCCCAGGGCAGCTTAACCACTGGCAAGGTCAGGAGCCCGGGGGGAGATTAAAGGAATTATCAGGAATGCGTTGGAGAGACTCTTCAAGCCCGGCCTTCGCCTTGAGCAAAAAGGGCCGTTTCTGCTCGACCGTGTTGGTCGCCACCGCCAGGCGGGCTTCCCCAGTGCTAGTCATCCGGCACCTTCGCCAGCGCTCGTTCCACCTCCGCGTAATTGCGCTCCGGAATAGAACCCAAAAACTTAGCCCACCGGCGGCATCCTTGTTTCGAATCGCCTTGAGCTGACGGCGCACACTTTTCAAGTCCGCCTGCACCAGCGCGACCTTGCCCTTGCGCACCCGAAAGGCATCGGCCTCCGCCGGAAATCTTGCGATCGCGGTATCCGCGATGCCATCTGCTTCGGCATACCGATGGAGATACAGCGCCCCAAAGGCGGCGTGTTCGTAGGCTCTTGCGTCCCTTGGATCCAGTTCGATCGCGCGCTTAAAATGGCGCAACGACTCCTGCCAGCGCCCCATGCGCCGCTCCACTAGCCCGCGCAAGCGCATGATGTCTGCATTGTTCGGCAGGCTCCGGGCCGCCACTTCGAGCTGCGCGAGGGCATGGTCGAAATCTTTGTCCGCCCAATAAAGGAACATAGCCTCCGCGAAATGCGTCTCTCCAGCGTCCGGGGCCAGACGCCTGGCCTGCTCCAGGGCGGCTTTCGCGGCCGGAATTGCCCCGGGGGTTTCGCCAACGCGCAGCTTAAGCTGCGCTTCCGCCAGAAGCGCATAGGCGCGGGCGAATGCCGGATCCTTTCTGGTTGCCTCTTCCAGAAGTTCGACCGCCCGGTGCGTATTCCCCTCGAGGGCGGGATCGCCCTCCGGAGTTTCCATCAATCCCTCGGCCCGGGTGTAATCCTCAAACGCCTCCATATTCTGCGTCGGCAGTTTGGTGAGGGCGGCGCGTTCCCGCGGCGAAAGCTGAGCGCCCAGTTGCGCGCCGATCTTCTGTGCGATCTCGCTTTGAATCGCGAAAATATCCGACAGCTCGCGATCGAAGGTTTGCGCCCAGAGAACGGTGTCGCTGCGGGCGTCGACCAGTTCCGAGGTCACGCGGACGCGCGCGCCTTGCCGCTGCACTCCGCCTTCGACCACATAGTTGACCCCCAGCTCGCGTCCGATCTCCTTCAGGTTGCGAGGCGCGCCGGACTTGTAGGGCAGCACGCTCGTCCTGCTGATCACTTTCAAATCCGCGATCTTTGCCAGGCTAGCCAGAACCTCGCGCTGCACACCGGCCGCAAAAACGGCGTCCTCCTTATCCGCGCTCTGATTTTCGAAGGGCATAACGGCCACGCTTTTTTGTGCAACCGGCGCGGCTTCTTCAGTTTTCGTCGGGCTTGGGGCGCGGGCGGAAAAATACCAGACGCCGGCAACCGCAAACAGGAGTGCCGCGATCCCGGCTGCGATCCAGTAAGGCCGCTTCGGCGCCCGCGCTGGAATCGCCGCCGGCGGCGCGTTCTCGAGCTGGAGACGCTGCGCCACTTCGCCGGCCGATTGCGGCCGTTGTGCCGGATCTTTGGCCAGACAGGCGGCCACGGTTTCTTCCCAGACCGGGGGCACAAAGGCCGGCTCGAGGTTGAACTCCCTCCGCCGCTCCGTCATTGAGGGGGCGACCCGCTCGTGGACTTGTCGGTCGATGTTACCGGAATAAAAGGGCGGCTTGCCCGTGAGCAGATCGTAGAGCGTTGCGCCTAACGAATAGATATCGTCGAGATGGCTCCCGCGTTCGCCGGCCAGTTGCTGCGGGCTCATGTAGACCAGCGTCCCGGTCGGCCCGCCGCTGCCGTCAGCGTCCGCATCGAATCACCGAGGCTGCGCGCAATCCCAAAGTCAGTGACTTTGAGATCGCCTCTCTGGTTCACCATCAGATTGGCCGGCTTCAGATCGCGGTGCATGATCCGGGCGTGGTTGTGCGCGTAATCGAGCGCATCGCAGAGCTGGCTCGTCCAGCCGGTTAGCTCGTCCGGCTGAAAAACTTCCCCTTCTTTTTCGGCGCGTAGATTCGAGAGGGTTTCTCCGTCGATGTACTCCATCGAAACGCAGGCAGCAGTCTCGGTGTGAAGGAAGTCGTAGATGCGCACGATGTTCTTGTGCGTCAGCTCCAGACTCCGGCGCGTCTCCCGCTTGAGCTCGTTCACCACCGTCTTATCGAGCGCGATCAGGTCCGGGAGAAACTTCAGCGCCACTTCCCGCTCCAGTTCTTCATCGTGCGCCAGCCAGACGATCCCCATCCCGCCGCGCCCAAGAATCTTCTTCAGGGTATAGCGACCGAAGATTTTCTGACCATGCGCGAGCTCGCGCCGCGTGACGCCGAGCTCATGTTCCGAGCTCCGGGTGGTCATTTTCCAAATCTAGTCGGCGGAGGCTGTGAGATAAAGCCCAAAGATGGCAGCCGGTCCGCTGCTCTTTGTCTTCCCGCTTGTTGCTGGTTAGAATGATTCTGTGACCGAACCGCGCAAAGAGGGCGCCTGGCTGCGAGCAGCCGGGGGCCAGTTGCATCCCATTTGCGGTAGCTGCTCCCTCGGTCGCGGACCCACCAACACCGTCGTGCTTCACTCCTCGAAAGTCTCACGCCGGCATGCACTGATTCATTTGCAGAATGTCGGTGAGCTTTGGCTGATCGATTTCGGGAGCAGCAACGGCACGTTCTTGAACAAGCGGCGTATTCTACACCCCGTTCGACTCCACGATGGAGATCAGATCACGATTGGAGATCACCGTTTTGAATTTCATCAGCCTGAGGAAATCTCTGCGGAATATCGGACCATCGTGACGCAACAAACGCTGCACAAAACAGAGAAGACCTCGTGCTGGCTCCTCGTTGCCGACATCCACAATTTTACGCCTATGAGTCGCCAGCTGGAGACCGAAGTGCTCGAGGATCTTTTGGGCAGCTGGCTTTCTGAGTGCATGGATATCGTCGAGAATCACCACGGGCTGATCAACAAATACCTCGGTGATGGTTTTTTGGCGTATTGGCGAGAGGAAGAAGCGAACGCGGAGGAGATCGCGTCGGTGCTCTCTGCGTTCAGGGAGTTGCAAAGCAGAAGCGCACTTGAGTTTCGCATCGTGCTGCATCGCGGGCCGGTCGCGATCGGCGGTGTCGCCTCAATGGGAGAGGAGAGTCTGCTCGGGAAGGAAGTGAACCTGGTTTTTCGGTTGGAGAATCTGGGACGCACCCTGGACGAGCCGTGTGGTTTGAGCGAAGCAGCACATGAAAAGCTGGGTGAGCTGGTTCCGGTGCGGAACCTGGGGGAACAAGCATTAAAGGGTTTCAGAACGCCTCGGACCTTCTTCGGTCTGCGCTAGCTGCTTTCGGTCAGCCATTTTGCGAGCCCGAAATCGGAAACCAATGGCTCGCCGTTTTCATCGAGCAGGATGTTTCCCGGCTGCAAATCGCGATGCAGAATTCCGCGCTTGTGTGCGTAATTGATCGCGCGCGCGACCTTCGCCATGAGTCGCGCACATTCGTTAGGCCGATCGCGCAGAGCGGTCGCCGCGTCGCGCAGGCTTCCGCCGCTCGCGAACTTCATGCTGTAAAAAGGCAGCCCTTCCTCGCTCTGACCGACTTCGTAAATCGGGAGGATGTTGGGATGATCGAGCTTCGCCACCGCCTCGGCTTCGCGGCGAAACGGACCAGGGTCTCGGGCGACTCGGCCTGATACGCGAGCACCCGCTTGAGCGCGACGATGCGGCGGGAGTAACGCTGCCGGGCGCGATAGATCACGCCCATCCCGCCGCGGCCGATGGCTTCCAGGACCTCGTAGTTGCCGAGCTGCCAGTGTGTATCCTCGACTCCCGCTTCCGCGAGCACGCTGGCGAAAGTCTCCGCGCATTCTTCGCCATTCCGCCCGAGCGCTCCGCGCAGGAGATGAGTGGCCTGTTCGGGCGCGGTGCCGTTCGAATCAGGAAAGGCCGCGGCACTCATCGCTGCAGTTCTCGCGCCTTGGATCCCTCAGCGAGAATCTGCGCGAAACGCGGATCGCCGCGCAAACTATCGAACGAGGGATCGAGCTTGAAATATTCCGGCCAGCTCCACTCCCCGGCGTTGGAGACCAGGATGCGGATCGTCTCCAAGGCGCGGTCCCGCTCGCCTGTCAACGTATAGACCAAGGCCAGAATATGAAGGTCCAAACGCCCATTTGTCGCATCGTGCGTGGTGGGGTGGTGTTTGACCAACTCTTCCGCAGCGCGAATCGCGTCTGCCTTATTGCCAAGAACAGCATCGAGGACGGAGAGGGTGCCGACGGCGAACGCCATCGCATCACCGTCGAGGCGAGCCTTCGCCGTGAGTAGCGAGCCCCGCTTTTGCTCGACCGTGTTGGTCGCCACCGCCAGGCGGGCCTCGTACATGGCAGTGTAAATCAAAGTATCTTTATCATCCGGCGCCTTCGCCAGCGCTCGCTCCGCCTCCGCGTAATCGCGCTCCTCGAATGGAAGGTAAAAACTTAGTCCGATGTCCCAGCCGGCCTTGTCTCGAATCGCCTCGGCCTGATCGCGCGCGCTTTTGAGGTCCGCCTGCACCAGCGCGCCGAAACCCTTCAACGCTCGGAAGAGATCCACCTCGTCCGGGAACATCGCGATCGCTGCATCGGCGATCCCCTCTGCTTCGGCATACCGACGGAGATATTGTGCCCCCCGGACGGCGTAGTCATAGAGTCTTGGGTCCCTTGGATCCAGTTCGATCGCTCGTTTGAAATGGCGCAGCGACTCCTGCCAGCGCCCGAGGCGCCGCTCCACCAACCCGCGCAAGCGCAGGATCTCTGCACTGTTCGGCAAGCTCCGGGCCGCTACTTCGAGCTGCGCGAGCGCATGGTCGCTATCCTTGTCCGCCCAGTAAAGGACCATAGCTTCCGCTAAATGCGTCGCCCCAGCTTCCGGCGCCAGACGCCTGGCCCGCTCCAGGGCGGTTTTAGCGGCCGGGATTGCGCCGGGAGATCCGGTCTTGACGTAAAGTTTAAGGTCAGCTTCCACCAGGGACGCATAGGCGACTGCGAATTGCGGGTCGATCCTGGTTGCCGCTTCCAAAAGTTCGATTGCCCGCCTTAATTTGCCCACGAGGGCAGGATCGATCTCCAGGATTTTTTCCATCAACGCCTTGCCCTGAGTGTAACTCTCCAACGCCTCCATGTTCCGGGTCAGCGGGACCGATATTGCGGCGCGTTCCTGCGGGGAAAGTTTAGCGCCAAGTCGCGCGCCTATCTTCTGCGCGATCTCGCTTTGGATGGCAAAAATATCCGACAGCTCGCGATCGAGGGTTTGCGCCCAGAGAACGGTATCGGTTCTGGCATCGACCAGTTCCGCAATCACACGGACGCGTGCCCCTTTCCGCTGCACTCCGCCTTCCACCACATAGGCGACGCCCAGCTCCCGCCCGATGTCTTTCAGATTGCGCGGCTTGCCGATTTCATACCGCATCACACTGGTGCGGCTGATCACTTTCAAGTCCGCGATCTTCGCGAGGCCGGCCAGGATTCCACCCTGCACGCCGGCGGTGAACACGGCGTCCTCCTTTTTCGTGCTCAGATTTTCGAAAGGCAGGACGGCCACGCTCTTTTCTGAAATGGGAAGAACCGAGCGCGGTCCAAGTTGGTTAGGCAGCATCCAAAGGAGAGTCGCGCCTAACAAAAAGCAGGCGGCGGCCGCCGCGGCCAGAGCGGGATTGCGTCGCGACCAGCGCCAGAGTCGAGCCGGTGGATATACCGGGCGGGCCAGAATCGGACGACCCTCGAGCCAGCGCTCGAGATCTTCGGCCAGTGCGCCCGCAGTTTGGTAGCGGCGCTTTGGGTCGCGCGCGAGACACCGGGCGCAGATGGTCTCCAGGTCTCGGTCGAGTGCGGGCGCGAGGGACCGGATTTTGGGCGCCGGTTGTGCGGCCGCCTGGTGGATAACCGAGAGAGCATTCGCGCCGACAAAAGGTGGCCGGCCCGCAAGGAGGCTGAACAGAATCGCTCCGAGACTGTAAACGTCCGATGCCGGGGTGAGATCGCCGGCAGCGCTCTCCGCCTGCTCCGGGGCGATGTAACCGGGCGTTCCAAAGGCGGTCAGAGTGCGGGTGAGATCGCTGCTTTCGGTCAGCCATTTTGCGAGCCCGAAATCCGAGACCAAGGGTTCGCCGTTTTCATCGAGCAGGATGTTTCCCGGCTGCAAATCGCGATGGAGAATTCCGCGCTGGTGTGCGTAATCGATCGCGCGCGCGACCTTGGCCATGAGCCGCGCACACTCGTTAGGCCGATCGCACAGAGCCGGGCGCGGCGGCGCGCAGGCTTCCGCCGCTCGCGAACTTCATGCTGTAAAAGGGCAGCCCTTCCTCGCTCTGGCCGATCTCGTAAATCGGCAGGATGTTGGGATGATCGAGCTTCGCCACCGCCTTCGGCTTCGCGCCGGAAACGGACCAGGGTCTCGGGCGATTCGGCCTGATACGCGAGGACGCGCTTGAGCGCGACGATGCGGCGCGAATAACGCTGCCGCGCACGATAGATCACGCCCATCCCGCCACGGCCGATCGCTTCCAAGACTTCGTAGCTCCCGAGCTGCCAGTGTGTATCCTCGACTGCCGCTTCCACGAGAACATTGGCGAAAGTCTCCGAGCATTCTTCGCCCTCCTGGCCGAGCGCTGCGCGCAGGAGACAATTTGCCTGCTCAGGCGCGGTGCCGTTCGAATTGGAAGTCATGGTTCAGTTTTCTGGGGAGCGCGGGCGCCCTCGCCCGCTCTTTTTGGCGCCTCGCCAAAAAGCTTCCGCGTGCGGCGGCGTGTCCCGCGAGGCGCGTGACACAGCGGGCGAGGCGCCCGCGCTCCTCAGAGCTATGCTGCCTCCCGGTTTTTGCCTTCGCCAGTTCATGTCACCGTCGCGAGGGCGGAGCAGAGATATCGAATCTCGTCATCGACCTCCGCTGGGTTTTCAACGGTCTGCGCGACTTCCTCGCGCAGCAGCCAGCGATAGCGCTCGCGCAAATTGTGCAGCTGTTTCTTCACCATCGTCTCGGCGATGTTGAGGCTGGCCGCGAGGGTTGCGTAGGAGGTTTCGCTCCGTTCCGCGGCGAGATGATCGCTCAGCGTTTCAAAAAGCCGCAGCCGTCCCTTCGCTTCGCATTCCTCGCGCAGGCGCCGCATCGCCTGATCCACGACCGTCGTCGCCCAGCGCAAATCGAAGAATCCTTCCGGCGGGAGCGCTTCCCAGGCGTGGTTGATCATCGATTCCTGCGCGACCGCGTCCGCCATCCATTCTTCCCACGGCACAAAATGCAGGCCACCGCCGCGCTTCTGCGCTTCCCGTCGCTCGATGGCGTGACCGAGAAAATTCTGCACCGACCCGAGGAGAAAGGAGCGAAAGCGTCCCCGGTTTTGATCCGCTTCCGCGAGCCAGTTTTTCTCCAGGATCATGAGAAAAAAGTCCTGAGTAAGATCGCGGGCATCCTCACTGGAATAGCCGCGCCGGCGGATAAAGGAGAAAACCGGACGCCAATAGGTGCGGCACAACTCGGCCAGTGCTTCGCTCGCCTCTCGCTCGCCAGTCTCAAGGCCCGCTCCGACAAGAATAAGGCTCCAGCGGGTGGTGGCGAAGATGCGTGGTTCAGGGACATCCGGCATAGGAACTCCAAAGGGGGTGTCAAATCATTCTGAGTCCGTTTTGTTTCTCGGACAACCGTAAAAACTTTTCTCGCCCCGAAGCAAAGGGCACCCGGGTCGGAGAGAACGCGGAACTTCGCCATCGAATTTCGTCAGAGATCTATGGATGGAAAGAATCGATCAAACGATGACCCTGGCTCGTCCGGGTGAGAGGGAATCCGGCGCTCTCCTGCTGCGGCCGAGCAGGAAATCGCTCGCTCGGCCGCTGAGCCTCGGAAATTTCCTCACCGAACTAAGACGCCGGAATGTCTACCGCGCGGCCCTCGCCTATTGCGTGGTGAGCTGGCTGCTCATTCAGATCGCGACCCAGGTCTTCCCGTTTTTCGAAATCCCGAACGCGACGGTGCGGCTCGTCGTGATCGTCTGCATCGCCGGGTTCCCGATCGCGATGCTGCTGGCCTGGCTTTACGACCTGACGCCGGAAGGCTTCGTCCGCGTGGGCGAGCTCGATCTGGCGACGCGGAAGGAGCGGGGCCGGATGATTGATTTCACCATTATCGGGATCCTGACGGTGGCGGTTTCGCTCCTCCTCTTCGATCGCTTCCAGCCCCAGTCGATCGACAAAAGCATCGCGGTGCTGCCCTTCGAAAACATGACCGCGGACGAGGGGAACGCGTTCTTTGCCGATGGAATCCAGGACGACATCCTGACCAGCCTTTCGAAAATCGGCGACCTGCGCGTCATCAGCCGTCTCTCCACTCTGCCCTATCGCGGAGAGGGGAAAAAGAACCTGCGCGAAATCGGCGCGGCGCTGGACGTGGCGAACATTCTCGAAGGAAGCGTGCGGCGCGCCGGCGATCGGGTCGCGATCACGGTGCAGTTGATCGACGCCCGGACGGATCGCCAAATCTGGGCGAAGCGCTATGACCGCACGATGTCCGATGCGCTCACTTTGCAGGGCGAGCTTGCGCAGGAGATCGCGGCGGCGCTCCACGCCCGGCTCAGCCCGGAAGAAAAAGCGCGGATCGAAACCAAGCCGACCGACAACGCCGACGCCTATGTCCTGTATCTGCGCGGTCGCCAGTTCGAAAGCAGGCCGGACAAGCTGCTGCAGGATTTGCGGATGGCGGAAAGAATTTTTGGCGAGGCCGTGGAATTGGATCCGAAGTTTGCCCTCGCCCACGCCATGCTCGCGATGACGCGCGCGGAAATTTATCACTTCTACGAGCCGCTGGAGAGTTGGAAGGAGAAAGCTCGGAGCGCAGCCGAGAGGGCGTTGCAGTTGCGACCCGACCTGAGCGAAGCGCATCAGGCGCGTGGACTTTGCTATTACTGGATGGAGAAGGATTACGCGGCGGCCCTGCGCGAGCTGGCGGTGGCCGAGCGCTTCGCGCCTAACGATGTCGCCGTCGGCTTTATCGTGGCCGCGATTCACCGCCGCCAGGGGCATTGGGAGGAGGCCCTGGCCGGTTTCGAGCGAATGCAAAAGCTCGCTCCGCAGGATCTAAATATCGTGCGCAATATTTTGATCACGAACACCGCGATGCGACGCTGGCCGGCGGCAGCGAAGGCGGCGGCACGCTGGCGCTCGCTCGCCCCGGATTCCATCACCGCCAGAATTCAAAGCGCTTACATCCAGTTTTGGTGGAAAGGCGATACCCACGCTTGGCGGGCGCAGCTGGCCGACATTCCGGTCGGAATCGATCCAGATGGCGTGGTCGTTTCCGGCCGCTGGGAAGGGGCGATGCTGGAGCGCAATTTTGCCGAAGCGGCGCGGATTTTAGAGGAGTCGCCTCGGGAAAGAATCGATTACATGAATGGTGGGACCACCCCGAAGAGTTTTTTGCTCGGGCTGACCGCATTGGCGCGCGGAGACCGGGCGAAAGCGCAGGAGGAACTTGCGAACGCCGCGGCCACCTTCGAAAAGCAGGTGCGCGCATCGCCTGAGGTGGCGGTGCGTCACGCGAACCTCGGACTCTGCTACAGCTTCATGGGCCGGCGGGAGGAAGCCGTTCAGGAAGGACGGCGCGCGGTCGAGCTCAAGCCGGAAGCCATCGATGCTTTCGACGGCGTGCTCATGCAATGTTACCTCGCCTTGATCTATGCCCGCGTGGGCGAAAATTTTCTCGCTTTCTCTTTGCTCGAACGTCTCGCTGTGACGCCCGGCGCCGTGGACAGCGTGAACCACAGCGTGACCGCCAACGACCTGAAGTTGCGCTGGGAATGGGACGTCATCCGCAATGATCCGCGCTTCGCTCCATTGGTTTCGGAGATGGAGTAGGATCCGGCAATGAGATCGCAAGCAGCCGCTGAGCGGCCGATTCTGTTTGGCGGCGCGTCAGATCAGAAACTGCCCGGCGCGCATGACCGGCTCGCCGTCGAACCAGATATCGAAGTCGCGCCCAACGCAGTCGATATGGCTATGGGAAAACCAGTTCGCGCCGGTGTGCTCGCCGTAGGGATCGCCAAAGGCGATGTGGACGCCGGGAATCTTCTCGTCCTGCAGAATATTGCCGGTGACCTGAGTGCAGGCAGAATTTGTTCCGATGGCAAATTCGCCTACCCGGTTGCTATTCTCATCGGTGCTGGTGTAGCGGAGGAAATCGTCCCGCAAATCCTTGTTCTCGGATTTGAGCGATCGGATGCGATTGTTCTCCACTTCGATGGTGAGCGGTGTCGCCTGCAGATCGCCGTAACGCTCGCAGAGATAATCACCGACGACCCCGTTAACGACAAAGACCCCGTTCGTGTTCAGCGGCGAAGTCAGAATCTCGCCGCCCGGAAGATTACCCCATTTCTCTTTTTGGATAATGCCGCTGGTCTTGAGCCAATTCAGTTCCGGCGAGAATTCCGCTTCGAAATTCGTCCCGGCCGGCGTCCGGCAGATGATGCGCCGCGCGGCGCGCGCCCGTTCCACCAGTCGCTGGCTAAAGGCATCGATCTGGCCGAAGTCGGCCCGCATGCCCTCGCACATGATGGCGTGAGTAATGCCCACCATATGGGCGTGGCGAATGTGATAGTTGGTCACGACGGTCGTGACCTGGGTGCGCGAGCCGAGTTCATCCGGCAGCGAATGAGCGGCGAAAATCGACACCTGCGAAGTGGCGAGATCCTCCAGGATCGGTTCCGGGATGAATTTGAGCGGGCGGCGGGCGTGATGTTCGAGGACAAACAAACTGTAATCCGCTCCCACCTCTTCGACTTCCGCCTGGAGCGCGGCCGCAATATCGCGCGTGGCCTCGTCCGTGATGATGGTGATTCGCTCCTCCGGTTGCAAACGCAGACAAACGCGGATGGCGTTGCGCGCGCCCGGAACCAGCGCGAGATCGACGGGATGCGGATATAATCGGTCGGGCATGGAAAGCGAACGCTGCATTATTGCACGAGCCTGCTGATTAGTCGTCTGAGCTGAGAGACGGTGGCCATACCAAGACCGGCCTCGTGGCGGCCGTTCTTTTGTTTCTCAATAAAAGTCGATACTCTTGCATCCATGACTCTGCGCGAGCAAGCGATTGCGGAATATCACCAACTGCTTCATACCGACGCTGGTTTATCCCGCGTCATTTTCGAGAAGTTGCGCGCCGCGATGCGCCGGGACCTGCTGGTCTATGGCGACCGTCCCATTGGGGTGGCGCTGCGCCCGCATTTGCTCGAGCAAACGCAGTTCCAGCAACTGTCGAAGAAAACAGAACTGGTCGCCGCCGCGCTGGAGAAGATCGCCGCCGCCGCCGTCCAATCTCCCACGATCATGGACGAGCTGGGATTGACCGAGGCCGAGCGGGATCTCGCGTTGGTTGATCCCGGGTTCTCGGGTGCCTCGATCACCAGCCGGATGGACGGCTTTGTTCACGGCGAGGAGATCAAGTTCGTCGAATACAACGCGGAAAACCCATCGAGCCTCTCCGACCAGGAGGGACTGAACCGGGTGCTTTTCGAGCTTCCCGAGATGTCCACTTTCGCCGAGCGCTATCGGCTGCGGCAGTTCTCGCCCATGCAAAAACTGCTCGAGACGCTGCTCGCGACCTACCGGGAATGGGGCGGCGCCGGTCGGCCGAATATCGCCATCATCGACTGGAAGAATTTGCCGACCGCGAATGAATTTGTGCTCCTACGGGATCACTTCGTTAGCCAGGGCGTTAAAACTGTCATCGGTTCCCCGGAGGAGCTGACCTACGAGAAGGGCAAACTGCGCTGCGGCGAGTTCCCGATCGATCTCGTCTATAAGCGAGTAATCATCCACGAACTGCTCGCGAATCCTGCCCAGGCCGCGCCGATCATCTCCGCTTATCGCGACCGTGCGGTTTGCCTGGTGAATCCGTTTCGCTGCAAGATCATGCACAAAAAAGCCAGCTTCGAGCCGCTGACGGACGAAGCGCGCCAGAGCTGGTTTAGCGCTGACGAACTGGATGCGATTCGCCAATGCGTCCCCTGGACTCGACGTTTAAGCGACCGGCGGACAACCTGCGAGGGGCGCAATATCGAGCTGCTGAAATTCGTCAGGCAGGAGCGCGCCCGCCTTGTCATCAAGCCTAACGATGACTATGGCGGGCATGGTCTTTACCTCGGCGCGCGGCTGAGCGAAAGCGAGTGGGAGGAGGCCCTCGCGACGGCGCTGCGCGGGGATTTTGTCGTGCAGGAGGCGGTCGATTTGCATCCGGAAGAGTTTCCGGTTTTCAGCGAAGACGAGTGGAGCTTGCAGCCGATGTTCGTCGATACAAATCCCTTCCTCTTCCGCGGGGAGGTCTGCGGCGCGATGGTTCGTCTCTCCCATTCGCCCGTCGTGAATGTTAGCTCCGGGGGCGGCGAAGCCGGATTCTTTGTCCTCGAGCCGGGAGGCGGAGGGCAGGAGGGAAATTGACGTTAGGGAAGGTAGAGACCGCAAATCGCGACGAGCCGGGCGACTGCGCCGCTCTGAGAGGATCGTGA
This sequence comes from uncultured Verrucomicrobiae bacterium, assembly GCA_963772915.1. GTDB lineage: Bacteria > Verrucomicrobiota > Verrucomicrobiia > Chthoniobacterales > UBA10450 > Palsa-1392. The sequence goes on along the minus strand of CAVYZI010000003.1, from coordinate 911,144 downwards.
GACCGAAGCACGTCGAATGGCCGACGCGCTTCTCAAGGAAGCCGAAAACCACAGAGTGAAGTACAAGATAAGGGCTGCCAAAGCGCCAGGCGCTCCGGCAGCCCTTTCTCAAGTTTCTAAGCTATTGCTGGGGCAGAGGATCAGCCGCGAAGTTGGCGTGGACCAGCATCCATTTGTCGCCGTTTTTCACATAAACGCGCGTGGATTTTGCCCGGTTCGGTTCCGTCGTTCCGTCCTTCTTTTGGGTCAGGCCGATATAATTGTAAGTCAGAATCGCGACATCACCGTTGTAGACCTGGACCTTGGGATTGGTCATGTCCGCAAAGAGACCCTTGGTTGAGTCTTTGACTGACGCCTCCGCCAGCTGCGCATTTAGCGGCTTTCCATCGAGGCGGGTGGCATACTGGGCGTTGAACTCCGTGTAGTCATCCGACATGTCCTTCGTTTGTGCCGTGACGTTCGTCGGATCTTTTATCGAGGCTGCCCATTGCGCTTTCGCCATCGCAATGACGGCATCGGAGATCGCCTTGTCGGCTTGCTGCGCCGAGGCGTTGATCGTGAACGCCGAGCAACAAGCCGACGCGACTAAAACCATTATCAGTTTTTTCATTTCTAATTTCCTTCGGGGAATACCCCCGCATGTCTGAGCTGACCGGACTCAATGTTGAGGTCGCGGCGGACGACGATTGCCAGAAGTTGGCCGCCAAACCGGTTGAGAAACCGGCCTCTCGCGTTTTGCGATAGGCTGCGATAGTGTGCTGGCATCGATAAGTCAATCGGTTTCACTGAATTATCGAGCGCGACAAAGACCAGAATGGCATCCGCCCGCCGGATTAACTGGTCTTGGAGCTGCCGGTGACTACCTTGGACGTGGTCGACACCCGGATTCAGCACCGTCCTGTAACGCTCCAGCCCTGGGATACGTTTCCATGCGCCCGCCCGATGGTTGCATTTTACTCGATTGGCGAAGGGAGACCGAAGCGGCATTGTTCCCGTCGTCCCATGCCTCGCTGCGCTTTCCTCACGCTTAACGATCCGACCGGATTCGTCATCGACGATGAGCTGGCTTACCCGCCCCTGGCTGCTCTCGGTTGGAGCGTGGAAGCGATCCCCTGGCGCACGCCGTCCTGCGACTGGCGCGCCTGCGACGCAGTCGTCATTCGCTCCACCTGGGATTACGTCGCCGATCCCGACGCCTTCCTCGAAGTCCTCGGCGAGATTGAGCGCGCCGGCGTTCCCCTCTTTAATCCGCTCGCCCTCGTCCGTTGGAATATCCGCAAGAGCTATCTGCGCGACCTGGCCGAGCGCGGCGTCGTCGTCGTCCCGACGATCTGGCGCGAGCGGCTTATCCCCGCAGAACTGCCGGCCCTGATCGAACAAGCCGGGACAAACGAAGTCGTCATCAAGCCGGTGGTGGGGCTAAATGCGCAGGGCGCTTTTCGTCTCGATGCCCGGAGCGCAGGGCAGCCATCCGCCGCCTTGCGCACTTACTACGCAGACCGCGCCCTCATGGTCCAGCCGTTCCTTTCCCATGTCGTCACCGAGGGCGAGTTTTCGCTTATCTATTTCAATGGCCGACTTAGTCACACCATCCTCAAAACGCCGCCGCCGCACGATTTTCGCGTGCAAGAAGAGCACGGCGGAGTGATCCGGGCTGTCCAGCCGGAGGAAGAGTATGCGCGTCGCGGGCGAGACTGCTTTGCGGGCGCTCGACACCGTTCCTCTTTACGCCCGGGCGGATTTCGTGCGCTCGAACGATGACCGCAGCTTCTGGCTGATCGAGCTGGAACTGATCGAACCTTCCCTTTACCTGCGAATGGATCCGGGAGCGCCGGCCCGCTTCGCCCAGGCCCTGCAGGAAAAGCTAAAAGCGGAGACAGAACTCCCAACGCTGCTTTCCAGCCGCAGAAGCCCTCGTTAGAAATATGGCAAGCACGATCGAGGGCGGATGTTTATGCGGAGGCGTCCGCTATCGTCTGCACGTGCGGCCGAAGCGGGGGAGTGACTGCCATTGCGAAGATTGCCGGCGCGCCAGTGCTGCTCCGTATGTGACCTGGTGCAGCGTTCCGAGCGAGGCGATGGAGATTCTGAGCGGGGAAGTGCGCAGAGTCACATATGCAGACCGATTCCGCTCCTTCGCCGCTTGTTGTGGCACGCCTCTGTTTATCCAGGACGAAGTCGATTCTGAATGGATCGACGTGACCGTAGCGTCGCTCGACGATCCGAAGGCCTTTCCCCCGGAGGCCGCGATCTGGACAGAAGACAAACTCCCGTGGGTAAAGCTCGATCCGAGTCGGCCCGCTTTTCCCCGGGGCAGAGATGAAAACGCCTGACCCGTCCGGCCCGAATCCGTCACCCGCTCGACAAGATCCTGCCTCCCGTGCCTACGCCCGGGAGCGGAGCCGGAACCCTGCCGGCGTCAACCGGCGAAAGCGCCGCTCCACCCTATTAACCGAGAGCCAATAACCAGAAACCAAAACGCCTCCGGCGTTTTTGCTTTCAGTTTTCAGCGTTTCAGTTTCTTCTTCTGGATCCATGCCTCGCTCCTCCGCGAAGAACAATTTCCTTCCCCGACCGCGGTTTCCGCTTTCGGACCTGCTTCTTCCTTCCCATACTTCATCTGTCGTATGGGGGTGAAGGTGGTCGACCCGCGCGGGAATGAGGGGCTGCGCGGGCTGGAGGTGTGGGAGTGAAAAAGTGGCGGCTCTATTTGGATACATCGGTCTTCGGCGGGGCCTTTGATGCTGAAGAGGGATTCGACGTGGATTCGCGGCGCGTGATCGACGCGATCCGCGATGGCACCGCCGAACTGCTCTACTCGAACACGGTCGAGGAGGAAGTGGAGGAAGCTCCCGAACGGGTGCGTGCTTTATGGGCGGCGATTCCGACTGGGGGAAAAATGAGGGTCGAAATGACCGACGAGGTCGCGGCATTGAGCCGGGCGTATCTCGACGCCGGAATCGTCGGCCCGCAATGGCTCGGCGATACCTTGCATGTGGCCACCGCGACGGTGGCACGGGCCGATGCAATCGTGTCGTGGAATTTCAAACACATTGTGAGCCTGAACAAGATCAAGGCTTACAACGCGGTGAATTTGATGCAGGGTTATGGCGTGATCACGATCCTCAGTCCAAGGGAGGTGAACTTCGATGAATGACGAATTCTGGAAGCAGTTTTCGCCCATTCCCGGCTTTGACTGCGTGGAAATGAAGCATCGGGCGCAGTTGCGCATCTACGAAGAAACGAAGGGAATGACGCCGCACGAAATCGTGGAGTATTTCCGCAGGAGAGCGGAGGCGCGAGCGGCGCGAACGGAGAGCGCCGCGCGCTCGGAGCCAGTGTCGCTGGTGCGGGAGGAGCCGCCGGAGCCGGGCGAGGCGCGGTAAGTGCCCCTGCCCGACGAGCGAAGCTGAAACTCTGCCAGTTCGCCGACCGGCGAAAGCGCTGCTCCGCCCCTATTAACCGAGAGCCAATAACCAACAACCAAAACGCCTCCGGCGTTTTGACGCTTGCCAGTCCCTCCGGTTTTGATTCGGTCGCATCCCGCTACCTCACCGCTACCTCGCGGCGCCCCGTCCATCTCGCTCACCCCACTCGCTCGATTCGGCTTGGCAATCTCAGTACCGACCGCTAGAAATTCTGGGCCATGCCGCGCAGTCGCTCCTCCTCCAAGAACAGCTCCACCGCCAGCCTTGGCTTCGAAGCGAAGCTTTGCCTAGCTGCCGACAAAGAAAAGATGCCGCGCCTCGTCGCCGAACTTCATGAACAATTCGTCGAATCGGCCAGACTCGAAATGCTAATCAGAGCAAACTTGAAAGGGCTCGGATATGGCCGGTAAAAAGTCTGCTGCGCCGAATGCACCCGCTCTTGAGCGAGTCGAGCCGCTTATCCGTGAAATCCGGGGTGAAAAGGTGATCCTCGACTCGGATCTGGCCCGCATTTACGATATTCCCACCTTTCGGCTGAACGAAGCCGTTAAGCGTAATCGCGAGCGTTTCCCTGAAGACTTCATGTTTCAGCTTAGCGCTCAGGAGACCGCATCTTTGACATCGCAAATTGCGATGTCAAAGAAGGGCCGCGGTGGACGCCGAACCCGTCCCTACGCCTTTACTGAGCACGGTGCGATCATGGCCGCGAATGTTCTGAACAGCTCGCGCGCCGTGCAGATGAGCGTCTTCGTCGTGCGCGCTTTCCTTAAAATGCGCGCTCTGCTCGGGGACAAACGTGAACTGGCCAAACAACTCGCCGCCCTGGAAAAGGAACTCAAGCAGCGGCTCGATATTCACGAAGCCGCCATCGTCACTATTCTGCAGCGGGTCATGGACATCATTGATCCGCCGAGTCTACCACCCGCGCCGGAGAAACCGAGGATCGGATTCAAACCATGAGCGCCCGAGGTCGAAAACAAGTGCGACGCAACGCCATCCGCCTCAGGCGGATCGCCTTGCCTTCACTTCATACTTCTTCATTCCTCCTTCAAATTTTCGATCGCATGGCCGGCTTCGTCCTCGTCCGTTTCTGGTTTTGGGTAAAACACGGATGCCACAAGACGAGATCACGCGAGGAGACAGGCGGCGCTTTGTGCGCGTTCCACCACTTGTGGCGAACGTGCTCAATAGCGCATTTCGTTAGTCTGCCGCCATGCTTATGAGCTTCGATTTCTCCGAAAGTCCGCAAAAGCAAACGGACAGTGCGCCGGCGGATTCGAGCGCTTCTGGTCACGCTCGCCGACCACTTCCTCTAACAACAATCAGATCCCCAATTCGTTCAAAAGCCCCCTGATCAATGAGCGAAAAGGCCAACTTCAAAGTCGACCCGCGCCTCGCCAGCTTGCTCGGTGAAACCTACCGCTCAACCGAGCACGCGGTAAAGGAACTCGTAGACAATGCCTGGGATGCGGATGCACCGACGATCTCTATCACGCTCCCCGACCCGATGACCGCAAATCCGATTGTCATCGAAGACAAAGGCACGGGGATGACAGAGCAGGAACTTCGCAATGAATATCTAGTCGTCGCCAACGACCGCCGCTCGCGCAAAGGCGACCGCACCAAGCAACTCAAGCGTCTCGTGAAGGGCCGCAAAGGCATCGGCAAGTTCGCGGGCTTGATGGTCGCGAACGTCATGGAGATTAAACTACCGCTCGCGGAAAGACGACCCGCGTCGTCATCGCCAAGGAAGACCTGCTCAATGCGTCTCGTGACTTGGAGCGAATCAACCTGCCGCTGACCGTTACGCCTGCCACCGAAGGTGTCTCGGGCACGAAGGTAACGCTCTCCTCTCTGAGCGACCGCTTCGAGTTCCCTTTGCCGGAGAGGCTCAAGGCACTTTTAATGACCGAGTATGGCCGTGAGGAAGACTTGCAAATTAGCGTTAACGGCGAGCCGCTCGGTTTGGATGACTTACCCGGCGAGCGGTTTCAGAAAGATGAGACTATCGCGGATGCCGGCACCGTGCGGCTGAACTTCAAAGTTTCCGACGGAACCAAACCTCTTAAACAAGCTGGCATCGCCCTCCGCGTCGGCGGGAAGATTGTCGGCAAGCCGGGCTTCTTCGGGCTCGAGGACGACCCGGAGATTCCGCCGAAGCTCTTAAAGAAGCTCTATGGTGAAGTCGAGGCTGACGGTCTTTCAGAGAGCGTCACCGCCGACTGGGGCGACATCGTCGAGAATAGCAAGGCATTTCACGCACTGAGACCCGTTGTCCAGGCGCACCTCAAGAACGCCGTCGAAGAAGTCTACAAACGCGAGGTCAGCCTCCAGCGCGCTCGCATCCAGCGCCAAATCAATCTCCGGCTGGCTGAGATGCCCGAGCATCGTCGCCGCTTCGCCCAGGTTGCGCTCGAAAAGGTGATGAAGCGCTTCTACGGCGAAAGCGAAGACAAGGTGGAGACGGTCGCTTCCGTCATCCTCGACGCCTTCGAGAAAGACGAATACTGGTTGGTGCTAAAGCAAATCGACGAAAGCAAAGGCGGTGATGTCGAGACCTTCGCGTCCGCGCTGGAAGTGTTCGGATTGCTCGACATGGCGCTGATGGCGAACCAAGCGAAGAGTCGGCTCAAAGTCTTAGACGACCTAGACGACTTTGTTCGCAATCCCGCGACTCTGGAGAAGAACGTCCACAGTGTCATCGAGCGAAACCTGTGGATTCTCGGATACGAACACGCCCTCGTTTCCTCGAACAAGACTCTCGCCCACACCATCGAGGAATACGCATCTGTGAAGTTCTCGGGCGACCGCGCTTCTAAGCGTCCCGATTTGTTTCTCGCGCAGAATCTTCGCGGCGGCTATCTGCTCATCGAATTTAAGCGCCCGTCCAAACACATAGACCGACAGGACCAGCGACAGGCGCAGGAATACCGCGATGACCTTGAGCCCAAGTTCGGCCAGATCGAAATTCTTCTGCTCGGTAAGGGGCGCGATGTGAGCGCGACTGCGAAGAACGACCCGCCTGGCCTTCAGGTATTCGGATACGAGGCACTCATCAGCACGGCGCGCACTCAGCTCGCCTGGTTGCTGTCCGAGCTCCGGGACAGCGAACCGCACCTATAGCGATGCCCTTCGAACTGCTCATCAAAGAAGACCTTCTTATCGCAGCCGTTGGCACGAAGCGACCGGTGGGATTTCTCGTGGGGTCGCCATTGTCAGTGAAGGACGGCGTCGGCGTGCCTGGCGTGACCGAAATGCTCGAAGTTATCCGTGGCGAGATCCGAACTCGCGCGGCGTTTTCGCTTCCTAACTTTGAAATCGCTCTGAGTGGTAAATCGGGGGCGATGCTTATCAGGAGGCGATGAAATGGCTTGGCAAGAAAATGGGGCAAGACGCCATCAACGACGTTATCAAGACGGCTGTGTTGCAGGCCCGTAAAGCAGGAGTCGGCGAGCCTCCAAACGGGAAGGATGGCAGGCCTGACGACTGGAATATTCCAGCCGGAACGGCCAGCCTCGCCGAGCTTGCCGCACGTGGAGGGGAAAAGTATCTCGGTCCAATCTTAACGACGAACTTCGACCCACTGATCTTCTCTGGCAATTCATGAAACTGGGGGCCAAGCGTTCCAGCAGGTTCTGACTGGGGACGTTACACTGATTGGTGAGGCTGCAGACAACTCCAGAGTCTGTCCTGTGGTCCATTTGCACGGATTCTGGCGCGACTTCGATACACTTCACACCCAAGCGCAATTGACGAACCCGCGGCCGAAGCTGGCGAAATCTCTGCAGCGTCTCCTCGAAAAGCGCACGCTCATTGTCGCCGCCTACGGAGGCTGGGACGATTTTTTTACAAGGGCTCTGATTGAACTGATGAACGACGAGCAGGCAAAGCTCGATGTCATCTGGTGCTTCTACCAAGTCCATGCCATAAGGTGAAGAAAAAGCATGGAAAAATCCTTGCCGCCGTCGAGCCCGCGATTGTGATGAATCGCTTCCGGGCATTCGGCGGCATCGACTGCCACAGCATCTTTGGCGAAATCCTCTCAACTTTACGGGGGATGTCTTTGCCGGCCGCGGTCGCATCCGCCGTTTCGATCCCCCGCTCGCAGGCTGGGAACTCATTGACGCCGCTTATCTCGGAGCGTTTTCGCCGCTCCGATCCGAAGAGGTCATCCGATATTTCGACGGCGCAACCCCTACCTGGCGACACGCTGAGTGTACTGACATCCCCAGCCGAGCGGCGGTTGGAGAGATTGCCACACGCCTTGAGGAAGTCCGAAGCGCCAATGCCGATTGCTCACTTCAACTCATCCGGCGCCGCCGGGAGGCGAGGGCAGACCATCCTCCTGCAAGCGGCTGCCTCGGCTGCGAAGAGCGGAGGCTGGAATGTCCTATGGCGACCGGCTCCCCGCGTTAGCCTGCCCCCGGAGCACATCAGCACACTAGATCCGGCCAAGCACTGGCTCGTCGTCGCTGACGACGCCGAAAATCTTGTGCGTGAGCTCAGCGAGGCGGCCCGCCTCCTTCACGAAGTGGGACGTTCCCACGTTCATTTTCTCTTGGCCGCACGCGACACCGACTGGCGCTACTTTCACGGAGATCGGCAACCTTGGGGCACGCTGCTGCAGAAGCACCCCGACATCCTTCTTCGCGAACTGCAGACCGATGACGCGAACATGCTGGTCGCAGCGTGGCGGAAATCCGGCGACGATGGATTGCGTGAACTCGCTTCCCTGCCGAACACCGACAAGCAAGTAACCGCATCCTCGATGCCGTGCATGGAGCGGCCGCCGCCCGTGACGAAGGTTCGTTCTTTGGCGGATTGCTGCGGTGCGCTTCGGGCCAGAGGGATTGAGGAATCACGTTGTTGCTTTGCTCACGCGGTTGAAGGGAGCGCGAATTGAGAACAGCGACCGCGACCTATTTGACGCCCTCCTTTACGTCGCCGCCTGCCATGCAGTCGGCATTCCGGGACTTGATGAAAGTGTTCTGGCGGACTTGGTCGGTGTGTCCCGTGATTGGGTGCAAACGCTCGTTGTGAATCCACTCGGCGAAGAAGCGGCAGCCGTCCGGAGCGCAGGCCACGTGTTGACCCGACACAACAAGGTGGCCGCCGCCATCTTGGTGGCAGCTGAACAGGACCTCGATGCCGATATTGCGGAAGTTTGGAGTGCATTGGTTCGGCAGACCGTGCGAACCGGGTTGGATGTTCAAATGGACCGCCGTTGGTTCTCGAACATTATCCACGCCGGTCCGCGGCTACAGCACGCACTGCCGCACCAGTTTAAGCGCGAGCAGCGCCGAAAAGAGATAGCCGTCGCAGCCGCCAAATCGGCGGTTCAGCACCAGTCCACGTGGCTAGGATGCATTACCGACCTTGCGAAGACTTACCGAAATTCTGGAGACTTGGTGACTGCGGTCCGAGTTAATCGTGAAACTCTTTGCCGACCTTGCAAAGTAAGGTCGACTATACTGAAGGAATCCGAGGCTATTGGTATGATTGGGGCGTTACCGAAGGCTCGGCTGGAGATGACGGCTCGCATCGCGCTGCCGACGCGTGGCTCCAAGGATTGTCAACTCGCCGACCATTTGAAGCCCGCGCCAATTACGGCCGAGCGAACGAAACTGAGCTGCGCCGGTCTGGCGTCGCCTTCGGAAAGCTGGCTGAACCTCGGCAGACTGTCCGTTCGCGCTCGCTCGGCGAGCCGCCGCGTATCTTGGCCGGCTCACAAACCCTGACCCAAAAACCCTCGGTACTTCAAAAGGTATGACCGCGAGGCAGATAAGATGGGCACGTGTCATCCGAAGAGCATTGAAGAAGCCGTTGGCTGGCTGACGACCGCCGTCGCCCAAGCCGGACGCGAACTTCAAGACCCATTCCTAAAGGCCTTGCTCCAGCCCGAGCAAGTCTCCTTCAACATGCTCCGCGAATTCCTCAATCCCGTCCCACGACCTCAGCGGCGGGCCAGACAATACACTCCTCCTCCGCCTCCACCACGCAAGGCTGCTCCCGTAGATGACACCAGACCTCTGCAACTTCCGAGCACGCTCAGTGGCAAAATCCAAGTAGGTATCGAGAGAGTGATAACGGAGGCATGGGCGGCCGTGCCTCCCGACACTGCGGCAGAAGTCCGGTTCAAACTCGCCAGAAAGAATGCTGAGATCAGCGTTTCACGGCTCTCGCCTTACATAAAACGAGACGTGCGCGTGTATTTCCACTCTGAGAAGTGGGAGCCGCCGAGATTGCGAGATTCCGGAAGCGTGACGACTAAGCCGACCAGCTGAGTTTCTCAATCTGCTTCCAGCATTTCCACCGTTCGAAGCAAACCGGGCACCGCCGCATCGAGGAGTCGGCGATCGAGAATCCGACGCTGGTTTTCCTGACCGATCCGACGATCTCTACCATCAACTTTCGGCCAATTCCAGCGTTGCCACGAAATCCTGCGGCAGACTTCGCGGAAGAGGCGCTCGAAATTTCCGCCCAGGATTTTCGTGATCTGACTATCCGAGTGTCCGCGTTTGCTCAGCAGACCGGCCAGCGTCTCGAGGCGCCGCGGCGTATTCAGGTCCGGCACGAAGGTAAAGGCGTCCGCGCGCTCGCCCGGGGCGGCGATCCCGCGTTTGCGCCGTTCCGCCATTTCCTCGGCGAAGGCCTGGCGATATTCCGGGGTCACCTTCACCGGCGAGATCGTGCCGTCCGTCCCGAGGCCGACATGATCCTCGCCGCAGATTTGCAGGGCGTGCTCCAGGTGACGAATCACGTCTTCCGCCATCTGCTGGCCGCTCGTGCGCAGATAGGGCATGAAATAAATGCCGACCACGCCTCCTTTGTCGGCCAGCTTGCGCAATTGCTCGTCGGTCTTGTTCCGCGGCAGATCGGTGATCGCCCGACAACCCGTGTGCGTGATCGCGACCGGCTGCTGCGAAAGCTCGATCGACTCCAGCGTCGTGCGGTCGCCGCAGTGGCTGAGATCGATCAGCAGGCGCTTTTCATTTAGCCGCTCGACCAGTTCTCTCCCGAAAAGACTCAGCCCCGCATTCGCCGGCTCGAGGCAGCCGTCGCCGATCAGGTTGCGGCGATTGTAGGTGAACTGGACAATCCGCAGCCCGAGATCCTGGAAAAGATCGAGCCGATCGAGCGACTCGCCGAACGGCGTGCCGTCCTGAAACCCGTAGATGATACCGAGCCGGCCGCTGCGTTTCGCCTCCGCCAAATCCGCGCTGCTCTTCACCTTCAGCAGCACGTCGGGATGGGCCGCGATTTCGCCGTCGTAGAAGGCAATGTTCTTGAGCGTTTCCTCAAAATCTTTCGCGTAACTTCCGATCGCGTTGACCGTCAGGTTCACGGCGGTCACTCCCGACGCCTTTACGTCGGCCAGATCGGCCGCCGTCAATGGGGTCCGCTCCCCGCGCGGTCCATTCGCGTTCCCCGGGCCGCCGAGGGCATCGATCACGACCGCCGCGTCGTAACCGTTCCACTTCATCGTCTCCTCGGCGCGGGCCGGCACCTTCATCATTGTGGCCGAGGCCGCCGATCCCACCGTCACGAGGAAATGGCGTCGCGTCATCGTTTTATTCCAAACCCCGGTTCACAGCCGCGTCCAGCCAATTCCACCGCGGAAATCATTCGCCAGGCGGACCGCGGCGCACCCCGGGGGCCGTCTGTGAATCGCGGCAAATTCGCTGGACAAGTTGTTTGAGCGGCCGGTAGAAAACGATCACCTTCATCCGTCGCATCTGACTTTCGAATGCCCAATCCTGACACGATCGCGCTCGCCGCCCTGGCCGAAATTGAAGGACTCGATGCGGTGCTCGTCGGCGGGAACGCCGTTAACCTTCATGCCTACTCTCGCACCACCTTCGATGTGGATCTTCTCGTGCGCGAGCTGGACATGGAACGGTGGATCGCGTTTTTCGCTTCGCGCGGGTACGCAATCTCCCGGCGCACCCCCAATTTCATTCGGTTGTGCTTTGCCGCCGATCCAGGCGGGGCGCTGCCGGTGGATCTGATGTTGGCTAACGACGAAACCTTCCTCAAAATTCGGTCGGAGAGTCTGCGCCGCGACCTTGGGAATGATCTTACTCTTGCCATCCCCTCGGCCCTGCATCTCATCGCCATGAAGCTGCACGCCCTGCACAACCCGCAGCGGGTGGAGCGTGGCACCGACCTTCAAGACGTGCGACATTTGATCAAGACGGGCCGGGTCGATATTTCCAGCCCGGCGATGGGATTCTGGATCGTTATGCCACCGACGAGATACGACGACTCATCCAGTTCGAATTCGGAGAATGATCGGGTCCGGGAAAGCGCCGCGCTCTTTAATCTCCCTGTCTTCGACTCCCTGCCGGCGAGCGATGGGCTGAGCAATCTTGAGGCCTTCCAACTTAGTCTGCGGCATGCGCTTGCTTTGCTCCCGGTGAGGTTGGCTCAGGGGTGGGCTCAACAAAGCAGCGAAGAAGAGATGGAGCGGTTTTCTCTGGATTGAATTAGATCCGCTTCGAGGAATGGTAGGGTCCACCCGTCAAAGCTGAGCCGCTCGCTCGCGTGGGAGGTCGGACGTCGGAGGGCGGAAGGTCGGGAAAGCGGGGCTCGAAATTACTGGGAAGGCTCGGTCGAGATATCCCATTTTACCTTGATGCCGTGGCGCTCTGCGTAGGGCTTGCCCGCGGCGGTGAGCCGGTCGGAAAGTTTGGCGAAACCGGGGACGTATTTCGTTTCGATGGCCTCAGCTAATGAATCGATCTGTTCCCGGGTCTGTGGAGGCGCCGTGGCACGACCCCCGAGGCCGCCCAGCCGGGGTCACCGACCCCGGCTACAATAACGCTCGCGGCCAGACCGCTCTTTACGGGCGACTCGTTAGGCCCTCAATTTTGGCCGTAGATAAAGATGAAAAGCAGGACGATCGCGACCACGATGACGAAGAGGCCGACCTTGATCCAGCTCTTGGGATATTTTCCCGCGAGCGCGCCGGTAACGCCGTTGGCGACGATGCGATAGGTGGTGCCGCTGTATTGATAGTTCAGGAGCCAGATGGGCAGGAGGACATGCTTGAAGGTCTGTCCGCTGTAATCGGCCGCGACTTGGAGGTTGCGGTGGGTGTCTCCCGGGATCTGTGCCGCGCAGAGTTGGCGGAGCTTCGCGTCCATCGCTTCGCGTGATCGTTGCGCGGCGGCGACGAGATCGATCTGGTATTGCTCGACCACCCAGCCGGAGACGTAAGCGGCGTCGTAGGGCGCGAGGTCTTTCGTCGGGAAAGGTTCGATGCGGCGCAATAAATCCGCCGGCACCCCGCGGGAAGCGGGCACCAGTTCATCGTCGAAGAAATGCTCGAGCGCGCCGCTCGCGTATTCCCAGCGCACGTGTCGGACCTGGCGCGTCTGAGTGTTGCCCTTCCCGTCGCTCGAGGTTTCGGTCGTGTAGTAGTAATAGCCCGCCTCGGCGGTCCAGTGCGCGGCGACCTGGGCGTCAAAGGTCCAGTAGGGCAGATAAAGCCCGTGGATGGTGTCGGTGAAAGCGTGGTTTTTGAAACGGTTCGGCGCGAACCAGCGGCTGCGATACCAGGCATGGACCTTGTCGCGCACTTCGCCCTGGGTGAGCTTGAAGGGCAGCACGCTCTCCGGCCGGATCGGCGGCTTGATTTCATCGTAAGGGACGAGCGCGGGCGAGCCGCAGAAGTCGCAGGTCTGCGCGACGCGTTCCGGCTTGAAGACGGAGATCGCCTGGCAGCTCTGGCATTTCACGGAACGGGTCGCGGTTTGCCAGCCGCGGGCGCTTTCCGGGATGGCGGCAAGCGCGGTCGCGAGGTCGTGCTCCTGGACCGCGCCGATTGCGGCAACATTGGGCTGCATTGGGGAAACCGCGCCGCAGAACGGGCAGACCAGCGCCTGTTTGGCGGGCGACCATTCCGCCGCGCCCCCGCACGACGGACATTCGAAACGCTCGCGGGCGGTGAGCTCCGCCATACCCTAACTCTGCAAGAATTCGTTCAAAGCCGCGCGCGTGATCCGATAGGTGGAGCCGATTTTCTTTCCCTTCAGGTCGCCGCTTTCGAGGCTTTGCATCACGTCGGCCTCGCTCACGCCTAACGCCTCCGCGGCCTGGGCCGGCGAGAGCAGTTCCGGCATCGCCGAAGCGACCGGGGCGGCGGCGCCCGGGGTCGCCGGACTTCCGGACGGCGCGATCGATTGCAACGAGTTTTGCTGTTGCATGATCTGCTGCGCCATGGCGAGACCGACCGCCATCTCCGTCGCCACGCCGCCCGCGCTTCCGCCTTTCTCCATCCCCTGCGCCATTTGGAATTTCACGAAGTCATTCAAGTTTCCGACCGCCGCCATGCTGGAGCGTTTGTCGATCGCCTGCTCGACTTCCGCCGGCACGGAGACGTTCTCGAGAATAAAACTGGCAAGCTCGATTCCGTATTTCGTCTGGATAATGGGGTTGATGAGCGGGAGGAGCGCCTCGCCCACTTCCTGGTAACGCGTCGCGACATCGAGCACCGGAATTTTCGCGCTCGCGAGCGCGTCGCTGAAGATGCTGACGATGCGCGACCGCATCGTCTCGGTGAATTCGTCGAGCCGGAAATTGCGATCCGAGCCGGCCACCTCCTTGAGCATGAGTTTCGGATCGCTGACCCGGAAATCGTAAGTGCCGAAGGCGCGCACCCGCACGATCCCAAAATCCTGGTCGCGCATCATGATCGGATTCGAGGTGCCCCATTTGTTGCCGGTAAAGAGGCGGGTGGTGACGAAGTAAACATCCGCCTTGAAAGGCGACTCGAAGCCGTACTTCCACGACTTGAGCGTGGTCAGGATCGGGATGTTGTCGGTCGTCAGGGTGTGCTTGCCCGGCCCGAAGGTGTCGCCGAATTCGCCCAGGTAAACGAACTGCGCGACCTGCGATTCGCGCACGATCAATTGCGCGCCGCGCTTGATCTCGGCGTCGTTGTCTTCGAAGCGGAACGAGATCGTGTCGCGCGAATCGTCGGTCCACTCGATGATCTCGATCAGTTGGCCGCGGATGAAACTCATGATGCCCATAATGATTTTGTCTCTTGAGGTTGCTGTGAGTGCGAAAACGTAGCGCCTCACCGCAAAACGCAAGGCATTCTTACGGAGCGAATCGAAGGAGACGAGCGACCGGCTCCGCCGCCTAACGAGAACTTCGTTCGCAATATCGCACGGAGGTTTGTGCGCGAAACCCTGATCCGATCCAGGCCCTGGAATTTCCTCGACTTCGCGCTCCGGAATAACCAGAAGCAAGGGCATGAAAACGTCGTTTCCCAACCCGGTCATCGCCCCCTGGGTGCGCAAGGTCTGCAAAGGCAAAGCGTCCCTGCCTAACGAACAAGCGGACTAGCCTGCATCCAAACCGTCATGGTCAACCACTCAGCGCGGAGAAGAACACGGCACTTCGTGATTGCGTTTGGTTTCTGCTTCTTCGCGCACCTCACGCCGGCCGGGCAACGCGGTCTGATCGACGATCCGGCCGGCTCCGCCGCCCTGCGCGCGGGCAAGAGCGGGTCGGCCCCGATCATCGCCACCATCAAAACCGGCGAGCACATTTCCTTCCAGCCGGAAAAGGATAACGAGTGGAGCAAAGTCACCCTCGCTTCCGGGAAATCGGGCTGGCTGCCTCTCCGCCAGATCCGTCTTTTCTTCGACGAAAGCGATCTGCCGGAAAAAGATCCGGCCGGCGCCTCGGAGATCGATGAGGCGGCGCGCGCCCGCGGGTTTGATTATGTGGCGGGAACACGGCGGGCGGCGCGCGGCGACGTGAGGGCGCTGAAACAATTCTTCGCCCTCGCGCAGGAAGCCGACGGCGCGGCGGCGGAATCGATCGCCGGGGTTCCAACCGCGGTCTATCACCTTTTGGGTGACGAGAAGTTCGCAAAATTTCTCGCCGCCCAGCCGGTGGCGGATCAGGTCAGAATCCGGAACGTGATCGTGGGAGATGGCGGCCTCCTTCCTTCGGCCACTCTCTATTTGCAGCGCCATTTTCCGGAGACCACGCGGGTCCTTTTCCGCCGCGAGATGGTGGGCTGGCCTTCGCCTAACGAACGCTACGCCATTCGCAAGGTTTTCTCCGACGAGTTCGATTTGCGCGGCTCCAAAGTCGTGCGCTCGGAGTTGATCGAAAAGAAGACCGGCCAGGTGCTGTGCGATCTGACATCAGATGACATCGGCACGGGCGCGGAGCGGGAAGGGGAAGTGCTTTGGTCGCCGGATTCGAAACGCTTCGCCTGTCTCTCGAGCGACCTGACCGAACAGCCCGGCAACCTGTTCAGCACGCCGCGGCCGGCGCCGCTCCGGAAGCAGACGGCGGTTTATCAGGTCAGCGGCGAGAAATGGAAACGAGTCGACCTGCCATTGGGCGAGGTGCCGGGGCGAGAAAGCGACGCCGAGTTGGCGGGAGCGATCCTCGGCCATGAGTTCACCAAACCGATCCGCTGGCGAAAACCCAATGTGCTCCTGCTCGAGCGCCACGAGTATTACCAAAAACTGAAGCCCCTGGTGGTGGGCAAGGAGACGTTCGAGACGATCGGCACCTTATCGCGCTGGTATGACATCACTGCCAGCATCACAGCCGAGGGCAAAGCAACGCTCGTCTGGCGCCCGCACGACGATCGCTGAGCGGGAGTATCGGTCGCGCCGGATGCGCTTCGCCCTAACGGGAGCAGATGCGCCGGGTCGGGAATAACGAGCGAAGTCGGAAAAAGCTGCGCTTGAGTGGCAGCGCTACATCCGTCAGTCTGCGCCGAATTCGTTATGCTCGATCCACGACGCTCGCGGAATATCGCCCTCGGCTTTTTCATGTCAGGCTTGGTCGCGGCGCTGGCTGCATTTCTCCTGCCCGGTCCCGCGGCGCCGGATTGGGTCCGGACCTGTCTTTTTATCTACGCGAGTTCGGCCATTCTCTTCGGTGGCGGGACGGCGTTGTTCCGACACTTCGATGTGCGGGCCAAAGAAGCGCTCGCCCGCGGGGAAGACATCATCGCCCGCTGGCGCGTGGATGCGACAGCTTGGAACGAGTTTGTCGCGGCGGATCGAGAATGGAATCGAAGCCCGGACGCACTGGCAAACGAACTTTCGCCGCCCGACACGGTGCCAGGAGAGGGGATTGAAGTGATCGTGGGCAAGAACGCGGTACAGATCGATCAAAGCATTCATCGCCTAACGAGCGGTATGCCGGAGGTAACGAGCGCTAGACTGCACGATCTCCGTCCGGCGGTGATCGAGCTTCAGCTCTATTACCCGGGTGGTGGGCACGGAGCGTCCGGCGTCCCACGTGCGGCGACTCGTTCTGCTTTGCGTTTTCCGGTCGGAACAGGCGCCTGGAAGGAAGCCGAAACCGTCGTCGCTCACTATCGCGGCGACGCACCGCGGAAGGCGGATTTCTTCCACGGCAAAGCCGACGGCATGGACCCGGAAGACCTGACCAGGTGTTACCACTGTGGTTACGAGACTTACAAGCTGATGTCGCACTGCCCGGAGTGCGGGCGCAGCATGCAATCAAAACGCTGGTCACGTCGCTATGGCTGGATCCTGCTCGTGCTTGGCATCGTGATCAGCGCCGTCATGAGCGTGGTGCTGCTCGCGATCGGCCCGGCGCTCCTCGGCGCGGGTGGAAGCGGGATGCGTTTTTCGGGCTCGGCCGGGGAGGCCAGGCTCGTTCTTGCCATTCTCGGGGCGGTCGAGCTATTTGGAATCACCGCCATCTGCTATGGCCTGTGGCAAATCGTCACCGGACGCCGCAGTAAGTGGGTCATCTATCTCGCCATCGGTTTCGCTCTGGCACTGGGGCTGGTTGCGGTCTGGCTCTAACTCATGCGCAAAGAGATTGAAAAGGTCAGCATAGACTCGTTGGATCTTGAATCGTCAGATAATCACTTTGCGAACCGAAGGAATCAAAAAATGAGGACAAGCAAAATTATCGCTTCGTGTTGGGCGTCGCGTTGGTTGCTCCGGCGTGGGCCGGGGAGACTACGATCGTGAGCGATATTCTCGGGCCAGTTTTCCCGACCGGCTGCGGGCAGGGGACTTGCGTTCTGCGATGAAGGACAGAGGTGTATCGGCGATGAAACCGCGAACTCCTGTTTTCCTGCCGGGACGACGACTGCAGCTCCTGCCTCTCGCGCTGATCTGTTCGTTAGTCGCGTGGACCTGCTCACCCGCGCCGGCGGCGGATGATCCGTCGGCCGCCGCCCGGGCAAATCTGGCCCGCTTTCAGGCCCTGCGGAAAGAGCGGCCTAACGATGGGGTGCTGACTTTCTACGAGGCGATCGTCAGACTCAGACTCGGCGAGCGCGATGCAGCGTTCGAGCTTCTGCGCAGTCTGAAGGGGCGCAAGCTCGGGCTCGTTCCGGCCCGCGGCGTCGGATTCGATGAAGTTTGGGACGACCCGAAGTTTGCCGCTATCCGCAAAGACCTGGCCGACGAGGAACCGCGCACGCCCGAATCGCCGGTCGCGTTCCGGCTGCACGATCCAAAGCTCATCCCGGAAGGCATCGCTTACGATGCAAAGGGCGACCGCTTCTTTATTGGCAGTATCGCGCAGCGCAAAATCGTCGTGACGGATGGGAAAGGGGAGACGCGCGATTTCTCCCAGCCTAACGACAAGCTGGACGACATTCTCGGACTCGCGGTCGATGCCGCCGGCGCCCACTTGTATGCCGTGAGCACGAACGGCTTCGAGGAGAGCGCGAAGAAGAGCGGCGCAACGCCGTCGTCTGCTACGATCTGAAGGCCGGGCGTCTCCTCGATCGCTTCCCCGCCCCGGAGGCGATTCAGCTTAACGACCTCGCGCTGGCGCCCGACGGCACGCTTTACGCGACCGATTCCGCCAGTGGCACCCTTTTTCGGAGAAAGCCTAACGAAAAGGCGCTCGCCCGTTTCGGTGAGAAAGGGTCTTTGCGGGGCGCGAATGGAATCGCGCTTTCACCTGATGGTGCTCTTTACGTCACGCTCTCGACCGGGATCGCGCGTGTCGATCCGGCGGGCGGCGAGCCAAAGCGGTTACCGCAACCGGATGACGTCGTGACCGGCGGAATCGACGGCCTTTACTGGCATGACGGCGATTTGTTAGGCATCCAGAACACCACCAACCCGGGTCGCGTCATTCGCATCGCGCTGGCCGACAAAGGCACGCGCATCACGGGTTTGACCGTCTTGCAGTCGCATCCTCATCCCGACTTCGACGAACCGACGACCGGCGCGATCGCGCACGGAGCGCTCAACGTGATCGGCAACTCTTACGTCGGCCACTACCAGCCCGACGGAACGATTACGGACGCCGCCGATCTGAAGGGCACGGCCATCGTCGCGGTGCCGCTGCGCCGCTAAAGAGCGGTCGGGCCCAACTTCTGCGGTTCATGGAGACGGCGATGCAGACCTGGCCGAGCGGCCGGCAAATCAGAGCAAAAGCGCCCTAACTTTGCGGCGGCGCCGCGCGCAGGCGGATGTCGATCTCGGATTTGAGGGTGCGGTGGACAGGGCATTTCGCGGCCACCTGCATGAGCCTGGCATGTTGCTCCGGAGTGATCGGCCCGGTGAGTTGCACGTCGAGGTCGATCTGGTCGAGCGCGCCCGACTTGGTCTCGCACGCCGCACAATCCTCCGCGTGAATGCGGGAGTGCCGGAGCGAGACAGTCACATCTTCCAATGGGATTTTGTTGCGGCGCGCATACCAGCCGACAGTCATGGAAGTACATGAGCCGAGAGCCGCGAGCAGATAATCGTAAGGGTCAGGTGCGGATTCGGTGCCGCCGACGCTGATCGGTTCGTCGACGCGGAAATGGAATTTCCCGGCGGTAGCCTCCTGGAGGAAACCGCTCGCGCGGCCGCGGACAACGACGTGCGGCGCGGGCGTCTCGGCAGATGCTGTGGAAACGGCGGTCGAGGTGCTCATGCGGGGATTATAGTGGGTGTGCTGCGCCCGGCGAATGAGAAAGGTGGAGGTCACGCGCCTTCTCGCGACTGGGGTGCTCGTCGGTGGCGCCTTGGCGGCACTCGTGACAGGGCTCAGACTGTATCGCTCATAAATCATCCGACGACCGGAATGATCGCAGATGATGATTGATGAGGTGGCTTCCTGGGAGGGAGTGGTCGGGATCGCTCAGCCTAACGACGCCCGAAAATCGCGGTCCCGACCCGCACGATAGTGGCGCCTTCCTCGATCGCGACCGGGTAATCGCCGCTCATCCCCATCGAAAGCTGCGGGAGCCCGACGCCGAACTCGGTTTGCAGTTGATCGCGCAACTCGCGCAGGGCGATGAAGAAATGGCGCGACGCCTCCGCCTCCGGGGCGAGCGGCGGGATGGTCATGAGGCCCTCAATCGTCAGTCGGCCTAACGACAGGAGAGCCTCCAGGTCGCGTCGCAACGCTTCGGGGGCGAAGCCGTGTTTGCTCGCTTCGCCGGCCATGTTCACCTCCAGCAGGACGCGCGGTCGCATCCCTGCCTCGGCGGCGATCCGTTCCATGTCCTGGGCGAGGGCGAGCGAGTCGACGCCGTGAAACAGCTCGAAGAGTGGAAGGGCGTGCCGGATTTTGTTCTTCTGCAGGTGGCCGATGAAATGCCAGCGCAGGCGCGAGGGGAGAAGTGGAATCTTGGCCCGCGCTTCCTGCACGCGGCTTTCCCCGAAAAGAGTCTGCCCGGCCTCGACCGCGGCCTGGACCTTCTCCGCCGGGTGTGTCTTCGTGACCGCGACCAGCTCGATATCGTCAGGCGCTCGCCCGCTCTTCTGCGCCGCCTCCGCGATACGCTCCTGCACGCGGGCGAGGTTGGCCGCGATATCGTCCATCGCCGAATTATTCATCGCCAGCCGTGCCCGGCAAGGACGAAGGGAAGCGACTGGGCAGCGTCACAGGTGGAACTGGACGCGGGGAAGCGCGTCCCTCCGGAGGGACATGCTTCTGCATGTCCCGGATCACCCGAAGGCGGGCGTTTCAAAATTCGACCTGACAGTGCACTAAAGATTGTAAACCTCGAGCAGGGCGATGCCGGTTCCGCCGTTCGCTCCCCGCAGGATGGCGGTGTAGCGACCGGGAAGGAGCGGCGCAAGGATCGCCGCCTCCAGATCGTCAGGCGGAGCGAGCGTCGTAGCCGTGATCACGCCTTGCTGCGTCGTTTTCCAATCGTCGTTCGTCGCGATCGGCGTCCCCTCTTCGTCGAACAGCTCCAGCGTCGGATTGGCGAGCGGATTTTGAATTCCCAAGGGAGCGAGCGACGGACCGAGGGCGCGCAAGAGGATCGAGGCCGGGTCGGCGCCGGTGATGATGACGCCGCCGATCATGACCTCGTCGTTTGCCCCGACGAACCCGCGCGTGCTGAGGTTGGCGAGCCGCGCCCCCGCCTGGTCGAGTTCGTAGATTTCGGTCAACGTCACACCGGTCGTCCCGCCCCGGCCGGCGACCACGGCGGTATAAGTGCCGGGCATCAAACTGGTCCAGATGGCCGCTTCACGCTCGTCGTTAGGCGCAAAGCCGCTCGCGGCGATGACCTCCTCCTGTGCGTCTTTCCAGTTGTCGTTCGTGGCCATGACGCTGCCGCTGCTGTCGTGCAGCTCGAGGGTGGGATCGGCGAGCGGGCCCGCCACCCCGAGATCGGCGAGTGATGGCCCGAGGGCGCGGATCAGGACGGTCTGTGGCGTATCGCCCTGGATGATGAAACCGCCGATCGACACCTCCTCGCCCAGGCCGATGGCGGCCCGCGTGGAAATATTCGCAAGGCGCTCGTTCCCGGCGACCGAAACAAGCACGGCATCGTAGGCGACCGCATGCACGCCGTCCTCGACGCTCAGCTCGAGGACGTACGACCCGGGCTGCGGAAACGTGACCCCGGTCTCTGCGCTCTCCGGGTTGGTGAATGTGATTTCGTCAGGCCCGGAATAGAGCTTCCACTGCACGGTCGCGCCGGCCGGGGCGTTGACCACTCCGTGCAAACTCACCATGGCGCCGAGATCGACGAATTGGTCCGGCCCGGCATCCACCGTCGGCGCGCCGGGCGCGCGCGGCCCTTCCCCGGGGCCGGTGGTTGCGACCACTTCGAAATTGGCGACATCGATCGTTGCGAGATGATCGAACGCCCCCTCGGCGAAGCGATCGTCCGGGCAGATTGAGACGGAAAAGAAATTGCCGTTGTCGGCCACGAGCGCGCCATATTTTTTCAAGGCGCGCAGGACGGCTTTTTCTTCGGTCGTCCAATCATCGGGAATAACGAAGCTCGCCTTGAGCCGAAAGCGCTGGCCCATCGCCGGGTAGTTGATCGAGCTGGCGGAAATCGAGGAGGCGTAATGGTTCGCCGGATAAATGTATGCGCGCCGCGTCCGGGCGACGACGAGACGGAGGGCGTGTTCGACCATCCCGCGCACGCATTCGTCGTAGCGCACGAGGGCGGGGAACATCGGGAGGCCGGCCGCGTCCCCCGAAGTCCAGCCGGCGGGGCGGAGGTCGTTCGACTTGAGATCGAACTTCGCGCCATTGGAAGCTTCCCAGCCGGCGGTCGTTAGGCGGGCGAGCCACGTTTCCCAGATCGAGCCGCTCCCGGGCGCGACGATGATCGAATGGCGATCGCCGCCCTCATCGTTCACGTCCCGTTGCCAATCTTCGAGCGTCAGGTCGCCCGTCCCTTTCGGCCAACCTTCCACCGGCATGTTCGGCGGGATCGGATAGAGCCCGTTCGGAAACGTCCCGCCGTCGAGATCGGATTCATCCGGATAATTGAAAAACGGGATCGTTAGGCGCGGTTGTGTGTCCGGCACGAGGACATAATTCATTTCGTAGAACCCGCGTAGAGTCTGGCGGCTGGCGAGCAGGTCGCTTTTCACCTGCGCGATCATGGCGGCGGAATTCGCGAGGAGCGGTCGGTTTGAAATATCTTCATTCCACGCACTGGTTACCGGCATGATCTGCATCGCCCCGACGATCGCGTCGGCCGCCGGGGTGTTAAAGAGCACCGGTTCGGTGACGATTGGAGCGGGCCCAAGAATTCGACCTTCCTGGTTGATTCGCTCCCCGGCGGCGTGGCTGACCAGGGCAATGACGCCGAGGAGAACGAATGGGCGGAGTGAACGCATCAGGTTTAGAAGGAGCAGCCTTTGCGCCCGGTGTTCCCCGCTGTAGCTGGAGGGGCGATCCGCCTCAGGCGGATGTCGTCCGAGAATTGGAACCACGGACGGGACAGCGCCCGTCCCTCCAGTGCGCGGATTTACAACCGCCGCATTTGCGGCACGTCGAGAATGCGAATTCCGTCCGGCGGATTTTCCACCGCCCAGACGAGCGCGTTCACCATTTGCCGGATCGTAATCAGTCCAAGGCGCTGCGCCGATTCCTTGGTTTGGGGAATTCTCTCCAGGATCCAGTAGACCGGCAGAATCGCATACGGCCACCAATGCCCGGGCCCGAGGACATACCATGGCCTAACGAACGTCGCAGGCAGGCCGCTCGCGCGTAGCATCGCTTCCCCTTCCACGCGGACGGCGATGAAGGCCTTCATCGCGCGCGCCGGATGGGCCACGCTCAGATAAACAAAATGCCGCACCCCGGCCTCGCGCGCGGCCTTCGTTGCCACCTGGACCGAAACCAAATCGATTTCCCGGAACTGCTTCGCCTTCGCCGGGCTCGGATGCGGGGTGCCGATCAAATGGACGAAAGTATCGGCCGGCGAGATGTCCTTCGTGTAGGAATCCATCCTTAACGGATCACCGAACAAGCGCCCCGCGCCGGGCGGGAGTTTGCCCTGCGATTGCTGCCTGACGAGTGCCTTGACCCGATGGCCGCGTTCGAGCAGGACCGGGATGAGGCGCGACCCGATGTAGCCGGTGCCGCCGGTGATGAAGACATTCACTTGGCGAGCAGGTCCCTCATTTGCGCGGCCAGTTTGGGGCCGATCCCGGCTTCTTCGTGTTTGAAATAAACAAAGGCATCCTGCCAGCGCGTTTCCTGTTGCCTGACGAAATCAGTCCAGCGCGCCACGTCCTCGCTCGTGTAATCTTCGCGCCGCAAGCGCAGGTAACCGTAATCGGCCGTGACCTCGCGTCGGTGCGGCGAGCTTCTCCGTGTCGGCCAGGCAGAGCGCCACCTTGTGCTCGCGCAGGAGCGCGAAGATTTCCTCATCGAGCCACGAGGCGTGCCGGAATTCGAACGCGGCCCGAATCGATGGCAGCTCGCGCAGAAAAGCGCTCAGCCGGTCGGCGTCTTTTTTGAAATTGGGCGGGAGCTGAAACAGGACCGGACCAAGCCGATCGCCGAGCGCGGAAATCACCCGGCAAAAATAGGCGAGCGTGTCCTGGCAATCGCGCAGCTTGGCGAAGTGGGTGATTTTTTGCGGAGCCTTGAGGGCGAAGCGAAAATTCTCCGGCGTTTGCGCGAGCCAGTTCTCGATCGTCTTGGGCGAGGGGATGCGGTGGAAGGTGTAGTTGATCTCGGTCGTGGAAAGGCGCTCCGCGAAATAGGGCAGCATCTTGCTCGTCGGGAGATCTTCCGGGTAAAACGAGCCTTTCCATTCCGTATATTGAAAGCCCGAGGTGCCGATCCAGGTTTTCATCGCTCCCGATCATGCGCCGGCTCGGGCGGGCTGACAAATCACGCGCACCGATGTTGCAGCCGGATCACCGGTCCCGGCTACGACTCGTTAGGCGAAAGTTGGGAAAAAGAGGAACCCTTCCCCGCCGGAGTCACGATTAGAAAGAGAGAGATGGAAGCTGAATTCGGCAAACTGCGCGAGGGCTGGATGCTCCTCAAGAACACCGCGATCGAGTGGTGGAATGACAACACCTTTCGCCTCGCCGCTTCGCTCGCTTTCTACACCATCTTTTCCGTCGCGCCCGTCCTCCTCATCGCGGTCGGGGCGGCCAGTTTATTTTTTGCGCGCGAGACGGCGGTCAACCGCGTGGTCGAGGAAATCCGCCGCCTCGTCGGCGAGCAGGGGGCGGGCGCCATTCGCCAGGTGCTCGAATCTTCCGCCGGTCTCGGCAAAGGGGCCTGGGCGATAACGGTCGGGATCGTGACCCTTTTCCTCGGCGCCTCGGTCGTTTTCGCCGAGCTGCAATCGGCCCTCAACCAGATCTGGGGCGTGAAATCGGAAGTGCGCCGTGGTCTCATTCTCGATCTCGTGCTCGACCGGTTGCGCTCCTTTTCGATCGCGCTCGGGGTTGGTTTTCTCCTGCTCGTCTCGCTCGTCCTGAGCGCGGCGCTCAGCGCCTTGCAGGATTACCTGACCAACTGGATGCCGTCGCTTCCCTGGCTCTGGCAGGCGGGCAACATCGTCATCTCCTTTTTCGTCGTCGCGATTCTTTTCGCGATGATCTACAAATTTCTGCCCGACGTTCAGATCGAGTGGCGCGACGTCTGGATCGGTGCCGTCGTCACTTCGTTCCTCTTCAACGGCGGAAAATATCTGATCAGCATCTACCTCGGGCACGCCGCGATCGGGAGCGCGTTCGGGGCGGCCGGTTCCTTCGCTGTTCTCCTCGTCTGGATTTACTACTCCGCCCTCATCAGTTTTTTCGGAGCGGAATTTACCCAGGTCTACGCGCGCCGGCACGGGCGCCGGATTGAGCCGGAGGAACACGCGAGGGAGGTTGGCAAAAAGACGGACGATGGCGACTGAAAAACGGGCGGGCAGCAGGCCGGATCATCCTCCGCATCGTGGGACGCTCCGCACTCTTTTGATCGCGCTCGGGCTGGCCGCGATCGGTTTGATCGCGCTTTATCTGGTGCGCAGTTTTGCGACCACGCTCCTCCTCATCTTCGCCGGAGTGCTCTTCGGCGTTTTCCTCCATGGGGTGGCGGCGCTCCTGGCGAAATGGCTTCATCTTCCGCGGCTGCTTGCGCTTTGTCTTGTCGTCCTCCTCGGCCTCGGCCTTTGCGCGTTGTTTATCTGGCTGGCCGGGCCGCAGGTGGCGCGACAGGTCCAGCAACTGGGCGAGCAATTGCCCCAGTCTGTCACCCTTCTGCAGCATCGCCTGGAAAAATCCGATTGGGGCCGGGCCCTGCTCAGCAGCCTGCCGTCGTTAGACAGTTTTCGACTTTCCTTTGCCTCGCTCCTTGGCTCCGTCTCGCAGGCTTTTTCGATCACGCTGGCGGTGGTCGGCGCCTTCGTTTTTATTTTTTTCGTCGGCTTTTATCTGGCCGTTTCACCCGATTCTTACATTCGGGGCGCGCTTCTCCTGCTCTCGCGCGAACATCGCCAGCGCGGGCGCGAAGTCATCACCACGCTCGGCACGGCTCTCCGCTGGTGGCTGCTCGGTCGGGCGGTGACGATGACGTTGATGGGCATCCTGACGACGCTCGCCCTTTGGCTGGCCAACGTGCCGCTCGCGCTTGTCCTCGGCATCATGGCCGGTCTTCTCCTTTTCGTGCCGTATCTCGGCGCGGTGGCCGCAGCCATTCCGGCGATGCTGGTCGGTCTGATGCAAAGCCCGGCCAAAGCGCTCTGGGTCGCGGTCATCTACACCGGGGTGCATGTTTTCGAGGGCTACTGCATCACGCCCTTTGTGCAAAAGCGCGCCGTCGCCCTGCCGCCCGCCCTTCTCTTGTCCGTGCAAATCCTTTCCGCCGCTCTTTTCGGGACGATCGGTGTGATCTTTTCCACCCCGTTGACCGTGGTCGTGATTGTCCTCATCCAGACGCTTTACCTGCATGATGTGCTGGGCGAAGAGGTGGAGCTGCTGGGCGATCACGCGCCCGACTAATCGTTAGGCGACTTCGCCCGCGGCGTGTCCGCTGGCCCAGGCCCACTGGAAATTGTAGCCGCCCAGCCAGCCGGTCACGTCCACCACTTCGCCGATGAAATAAAGCCCCGGCACCTTGCGCGCTTCCATCGTTTTGGAGGAAAGCTCGCCCGTCTCCACGCCGCCTGCGGTCACTTCGGCCTTGGGATAACCTTCCGTTCCGGCGGGCCGGACCGGCCAGCGATGGACGAGGCGGGCGAGATGTTCAAGATCGGCCGTGCGGGTTTGCTGGAGCGGTTTGGCCGGCGCATAACGAGCGCACCAGGCGGCCGCAAAACGAGCCGGCCACTTGCTCGCCAGAATCTCCTCGACGGTCGATTTCGAATTCCTTTCTTCCCAGAGCCAGGCGTCGTCGGGATGCTCGGGCAAAAGATCGAACGCCACCTCTTCGCCTTCCCTCCAAAAGGAGGAGATTTGCAGAATGGCCGGTCCGCTCAAACCGCGGTGCGTGATGAGCATCGCTTCGGCGAAGGCGATGCCATCGGCCCGCGCCACGACGGGGAGGGAGACGCCGCTGAGCGGCGCGAAAATGGCCCGGTCCTCTTCCGGCAAGGTGAACGGGACGAGACCGGGCCGCGTTTGCGTGAGTCGGAGGCCGAATTGTTGCGCCATGCGGTAACCAAAATCGGTCGCGCCAAGCCGGGGCAGCGAAAGGCCGCCGGTTGCGATCACAAGCGAATCGCTTTCCAATTCGCCGAGATTTGTGCCTAACGAAAAGCGCTCCCCCTTCGCGACCGATTCGACCCGGCAACTGCAGCGGATTTCGACCTCCGCGATGGCGCATTCCGCGAGCAGCAGGTCGATGATCTGGCGCGAGCTGGAGTCGCAGAAGAGCTGCCCCAGTTTTTTTTCGTGATACGGGATCCGATGCTTCTCGACCAGAGCGATGAAATCCTGCGGGGTGTAGCGGGCGAGGGCGGAGGCGCAAAAGCGCGGGTTGCCGGAGAGATAATTGTCCGGCGCGGCCTGGAGATTGGTGAAGTTGCAACGGCCACCGCCGGAGATGGCGATTTTGAGACCGACCCGGGCATTGCTCTCGAGGAGCGCAACGCGCCGCCCGCGCCGGCCGGCGGTGCAGGCGCACATCAGGCCGGCGGCGCCGCCGCCGATTACGATCACGTCGTAGGTGCATCGGGTGGCGGGGATCGAGGATCCCGGCTAGAGGCTGCCTTTCGGTTCGTCCAATTCCCAGAGAAGCCAGTCGTCGTTAGGCACATATTTCTTCAGGCGGTTATCCCAGCGTTGCGGCAGCTCGTGGGTCAGCTTTTCGAGGAAAGGCAGGAGCGGGTTTTGCGGCGGCTGCTCTTTCTCGCGCGCATCCATCGCGATTTCCGTCCAGCCGAATTTCTTCGCGGTAATCCTCGAAGCCGAAGCCGTCGAAGAAATTCCCGCTCCCGACCAGCGGCATATACCAGAGACTCGGGATGCCGCGCGGGTTTGGTTTCATCGGCACGTCGGAGGTAAGCCGATCGAGGAGTTGCAGGGCGTGCAGATCCTTTCTGCTGCTCGAGGTGGGCGCGCAGCAGTTCGAGGGCGGGGAAGGTGACCGGCGGACTAACGAACAGAACCGGCTTCCATTGCAGGCGCGAGAGAACGATCTCGTGCACCGTGCCGACGCTGTAAATATTGGTCGGCACATAAGGCGATCGTGAAGTCGCTCGTGTCGACCATGCGCAAATCGATATGGAGCGTTTCCCAGAACTTCTCCGCGCACCGCGCGCGTTTTTCATCGCCCACCTGCCCGGGGGTAAAAGTCCATTCCTCGCGCACGTCGACCGTGTTGATGTCTTCCAGCCCATACTGCTGCGCCCCGCGCACACCCGGTTTGAACCAGGGATCGAAAACGATCGCACCGTGCGCGCGCAGGAAGTCGCCGATCCGGTTGCGCCAGCCGAGCTTCTTCTCGTCTGCCCGCGAGGCGACGAAATCCATCGGCCCGGAAAGGTAAACGCGCGCCCCGCGCAGGAAATGATGCTGCTTCATCGCGCGAGCATAGAGCGGCGGCTAACGAATTTGAAGCGGTGAATGCGCGGCGCGCTGCGCGATTGACCATCCCGGGGAGAACGGTTATTCCTCGCCTTCGATGCGAAGGAAAATTGTTCCCATCGTCCTCTGGTCGTTCTTCTCTGCGGCATGTGCGCGCAAGCGGCCGCGCCCCTCAGCGCGCTCGATGCCTATCTCGTCTCGCATGGCTATGCCGGGCGCGCAATTCATCCAATATCAAAACACCTATCGCCTCCCGATCACTGTCAATGGCAAAGCCGGCGACCTGACGATCGATACCGGCGCGCCCAGCTCGATGATTTTCAAGGCGACTCTGAAAAAATTCGGCCTCACCGAACAGGGCACGGACGATCGCGGTGCATGGTGCTTTTCGGAAAAGGAAAGGAGAAGATCGAGCATCACCAGCATTCCTCAGCTCGCGATGGGCAATTGCACGCTCGTGAACGTGAAAGCGGGCGGTCGTTTCCGATCCGAACAGCGGCGGACTCTATCGCCATTACGGACTTTCCGATGGTTTGTTCGGCCTGGGCGAGATGTTCAATTACGGCGTGGTCCTCGACATTTCGCAATCATCTCCTCCTCGTCCATCCCGGCGGACAAATGAAAAGCATCTCGGATGGGATTCGCGCCATCCTGACGAAACAGGGATACACGCCGGTCGATCTTTCGGTCGTGGCGGTCATCTCCATGTCTCGGCTGTCGTCAACGGAGTCTCGCTGTCGGATGGTGGTCGATACCGGCGCTTTTCTCACCGTGCTCGATCAGCAATTTGCGCGGGAGGCGAAACTCGGCGGTTATGAGACCGGCCAATACGCGCGGGGTTTCGGAACCAAGGCGCGCCCCATTCGGGTGACACAATTTCCGGAGTTCAAAGTGGGTAACTTCGTGATCAAAAACGCCAGCGTCACCATCTGGACTCGACCCGGATTCTCGGGGGCGCCGGGGGCAAGTCTCGCGCGGTCGGCTTGCTCGGGGCGGAATATCTGGGATTGCATGGCGCCATTTTCGACTTGAACAACGGCACGCTCTATCTGCGGCCCAAGAAGTAGCGCCACGCCAGTCGCGAATTTCCGGCCATGCTGAAGCCTGCCCCTCCGGAGGGACGCGCGTCTGCGCGTCCTTGGTACCAACTGCGGGTGGGCCGCATCTGGCCTTGGAAGACAGCTTCCCGTCGCGCGCCCGCTCAAAGATCGCGCGCGGCGTGAGCTATTTCTTTCCCTTGGCCGGCTTCGCCTCCACCTCCTTCGCCGTCATGGTGTAGGTGATGGTGACCTTGTCGCCGACTTTCACCTCCGCGCCCATCTTGGTGTTCGCGTCGCGATTGAGTTCCCAGCGGTCCTTTCCTTTTTGCACCGCGATCATGCTGTCGCTCACTTCCAGGACCGGACCGGTCACCTGATAGGTCTTCGCTCCGGCCCAGGCGCCGTTGCTCAGAGTCAGACTCGCCGCCGCCACCAGACTTAGAATCAGTTTTGTTTTCATGGGCGCGATTCAAATCAGAGCGCCCGCCCGAAAGCAAGTCCGACCTTCCTGCCTCCCGCCCATGGCTTGGCGTTTTTCCGGCGGTTCGCGAAACGGAGTGAATCCGTTTGCCGGCTCCCGACGAACAACGCTTGCATGCAGCTTTTGCCTCAGTTTGATCCTCCTTCCGGTCGCGCCGGGACGCGCGAAGTCGTGATTGTCGGCACCGGTCCGGGCGGACTCGCCGCCTCCATTCTTTTGGCCGCGGCCGGGCTGCGGGTGCGAATTCTGGAGCGGCTCCCGATCGTCGGCGGCCGCACTTCCACGATCGCAGCGGAGGGTTTCAAGTTCGACCTTGGCCCGACTTTCTTTCTCTATCCGCGCGTCCTCGAGGAAATTCTGCGCGCCGCCGGCACTTCACTCGCGGCGGAGGTGGATTTGGTGCGACTGGATCCGCAATACCGCCTCACTTTCGGCGCGGGCGGCGAGATCGATTGCACGCCCGATCGCGCGGAGATGGAACGGCAAATTGGCGCCCTCGCGCCTAACGACGTCCCGGGTTTTGGTCGTTTCCTCGAGGATAACCGGCGCAAACTCGCGCTCATGGAGCCCTGCCTCGAGAGCGAGTTTTCCGGGTGGAAAGACATCTTCACCGCCCGGCTTTTGAAGCTGCTCCCGGTCCTCCGCCCGCATCAGTCGATCGATGGTTATCTGAAGAAATTCTTTTCCGATGAGCGCATCCGGCTGGCCTTTTCTTTCCAGTCAAAATATCTCGGCATGTCGCCCTTTCGCTGCCCGAGTCTCTTCTCGATTCTCTCCTTCCTCGAATACGAGTACGGCGTCTTTCATCCCATCGGTGGTTGCGGCGCCATCACGACCGCGCTCGCCCGGGTGGCGCGCCGGATGGGCGTGGAGATTCACCTCGATGAGCCGGTCGAGGAAGTGGTGATCGAAGGGCGCCGCGCGGTCGGCTTGCGCACGAGGGAAGGGCTCTACCGGGCGGACGCGATCGTCCTCAATGCCGATTTCGCCCGCGCCATGGAGCGTCTTTTCCCTGACGCCAAGCTGCGGCGCTGGAACCGGCGCAAGATCGCGCAAAAGAAATTCTCCTGCTCCACCTTTATGCTCTACCTCGGGATCGAAGGGCGCTACGACCTGCCGCATCACAACATTCATATCGCGGCCGATTACGCGCGCAATCTGGATGAGATCGAAAACCGCCACGTCCTCTCGCAGGATCCGTCGTTTTACATTCAAAACGCGTCCGTGACCGATCCGACCCTCGCGCCCGCCGGGATGAGCGCGCTCTATTTTCTCGTGCCGGTCACGCATCAGCATCCGAATGTCGATTGGTCGCGCGAGCGCGATCGTTTCCGCGCCCTCGCTTTGCAAAAGGCGGCCCAGGCCGGCTTCACCCATCTCGAGCCGCGCATCCGTTACGAGCGCATCCTGACTCCGGACGATTGGGAACAGCAGTACCGAGATTCATCGCGGCGCGACTTTTAACCTCGCCCATAATCTTGGGCAGCTTCTTCACCTCCGGCCACATAACCGCTTCGAAGATGTCGACGGCGTCTATCTCGTCGGCGGCGGGACGCATCCCGGGAGCGGGTTGCCGGTCATTTTCGAATCTGCGCGGATCAGCTCGCGCCTGCTTTTGCAGGACCTGGGAGTGAGCGCGCCGGCTCTACCCACCGACCTGCCACTGGAGGAAGCAGCGGCGTGAGAAATGTGATCGCAGCCGCCCGCGTCGCGCAACGCCGCTGGGCCACGACCTCCCTGCGGCACCGCCTTGCGGTCGTGCAGCAACTGCGCTGGGCGGTGGCCGA
This sequence comes from uncultured Verrucomicrobiae bacterium, assembly GCA_963772915.1. GTDB lineage: Bacteria > Verrucomicrobiota > Verrucomicrobiia > Chthoniobacterales > UBA10450 > Palsa-1392. The sequence goes on along the minus strand of CAVYZI010000003.1, from coordinate 879,695 downwards.
GAATGCAGCCGAGCTCGCCCAACTGGCGGCTGCGCCTAACGACCGGCCGGTAGCCGAGAAAATGACTTCCGAGGTCATCCCCCTCCTCGATGCCTGTCGATTCCTCGAGCGAAGGGCGCGTCGGATCCTGCGCTCCGAAAAGTTTGGCGGGCGTGGGCGTCCGCTTTGGCTTCGGGGCAATTCGTTTGTCGTGGAGCGCCGGCCATTTGGCGTTGTCCTTGTTGTCGGCTCCGGCAATTACCCGCTCTTTCTTGCCGGCGTGCAGATGTTGCAGGCGCTCGTCGCCGGCAACGCCGTCCTCCTCAAGCCGGCCGAAGGATGCAGCGCGCCGCTGCGTTGGTTGGTTGATGCGCTCGTCGATCGGGGTTCGATCGATCGCGAACTCGTCCAACTCCTGCCGGAACCGCCCGCCTCCGCGCACGAGGCGGTGCGTGCCGGCGTCGACAAGGTGATTTTTACCGGCTCGTCGCAAAACGGCCGTCGCTTTCTCTCTCTCCTGGCGGAGCACAACACGCCGGGCGTTTTCGAACTTTCCGGGGCCGACCTCGTGATCGTCAGGCAGGATGCCGACCTCGATCGAGCCGCGAAGGCGATCGCCTTCGGTCGCCGCCTCAATGGCGGCGATACCTGCATGGCTCCGCAGGCCGTTCTCGTTCATGAAGCGGCCCGCATCGGCCTGACGAGCCGACTCCACGCCCTGGGAATGAATGATCTCGAAGTGCATGCTTTCGACGATGATCGCGCCGCGCTCGCCCTCGCCCAGGAGAATAGGTTCGGGCTCGGCGCCTCGATTTTTTCAGCCGACGAAAAAGCGGCGCGCGCTCTGGCCCGGCAACTCCCGACCGGCTTCGTCACGATCAATGACCTGATCGCGCCGACGGCCGACCCTCGTTTTCCCTTTGGGGGAATTCGCGCGAGTGGGTTCGGGACCACCCGTGGAGCGGAGGGCCTGCGCGAGATGACCTTTTCGCATGTGGTCGCAGTGCGGCACGGAAGTTGGCTGCCGCATCTCGATGCGCCACGGGAGGGCGATGAGCAAATCTTCGCCGCCTACGGAAGATTGGCGCATGGTCGCGTCCGCGATCGGTTGCGAGCGCTCAGAGCGTTCCTCCGCGCCGCGCGCCGGCGGGGCGTCGCGACGGTGGCGGCAAATGTTTCCACAATTCGCGCGGCCGACACGGCCGCGTCTACAATAAGATGAAACGCATCGGAATTATTGGCGGTGGTTTGGGCGGGCTCGCCTCCGCCTGCACGCTCGCAGCCCGCGGTTACTCGGTCGTGCTCTTTGAGCGTAACGAATGGCTCGGCGGGAAAGCCGCTGTCCTCGAGCAGGATGGATTTCGCTTCGACATGGGACCGACGATCGTCACCCTGCCCTCGGTCCTGCGCAAAATTTTTGCGGAGGCCGGACGCGATCTCAAGGACTCGCTCGATCTCGTTAGGCTGGATCCGCAGTGGCGCTCCTTCTTCGACGACGGGAGCACGCTCGATCTGCATTCCGACACACCGCGGATGTTCCAGGAGCTGAGCCGCTTTTCGCCCGGAACTTCTTCCGCGGCCGGATACGATCGATTTCTCCAGCTCTCCGAGCGGCTCCATCGCATCTCGCGCAATTGGTTTTTCTATCGGCCCGTCGGCGGTTTGCGCGACATGTTTAACGCCGGCAACATGGTCCAGACGGGGACCTTGAGTGATGTCCTCGCCATGCGCATGGGACGGAGCGTCGCCGGCACGGTCCGAAGTTTTATCCCCGACCGGCGCGTTGCGCAGATGCTCGACCATTTCACCCAGTATGTCGGCTCCGCCCCCGACTCCTCGCCCGCGGTCCTTTGCGGCATCGCCCACATGCAGACCGAGCGAAGGTATCTCCTATCCGCGTGGCGGCACCCGTGCCGAAATCCCGCGCGCTCTCGCTCGAACTCTGCGAGCGATCTCGGCGTCGAACGTCGCAGCACCGGCGTCTGGTGTTCGCCAGCATCGCTCACCGAGGACGGCGCGCGTTACCGGGATTGAGTTAGACGCCGGCGAAGTTCGTTCCGGCTGGCCGCCGTCGTTTCCAACTCGGACGCCGTTCGCACCCATCGCGAATTCATCACGGCAAGGTGCCGCACGAAGTTCGAGCGGCGTCGCCGCTACGAGCCGGCCTGCTCCGGCGTCGTCCTCTATCTCGGCCTTGAACCGGCCGCTACGACTCAGCTGCTCCACCACAACTTCGTCTTCTCGCGCGACCCGCACGAGGAGTTCGACTCCATCTATCGCCAAGGCGAGCCCGCCCCCGATCCGACCTGCTACGTCTGCGCGCCGGCCCGGTACCGAGTCCGACGTCGCCCCCGCGGGCGGCGAGGCGCTCTACGTCTTGGTGCACACGCCCTATCTGCGGCCCGGCCACGACTGGAACAAAAATGTTTCCGGCCTATCGGCAAATGATTCTGGACAAGCTGGCCCGCACCGCCGGCCTGGATGTTCTGGAAAGCCGCATCGTGTCCGAGAGCGCGCTCACCCCGCAGGACATCCACGATCGTTACCGTGTGCTCAACGGCGCCATCTACGGCCTCGCCAGCCACGGCCGCTACTCCGGCGCCTTCAAGCCCGCCAATCGCAGCCCGGACCGTCTCCGGCCTCTATCTTCGCCGGCGGCTCCGCTCATCCCGGCCCGGGCATGCCGATGGTCCTGATGTCCGGCTGGATCGCCGCCGACACGCTCGATCGCGATTTCGGCGGCGCGCCGCTGAACGCGCGACGGTCGGCGACCGCTCGGCAGCCTGCCCCTGAACCGGAGTTGGTGTGATAACGGCCGGCCACCTTCCGGAAATTTCGCGGCCGCTTCTTGCTCTTTTTTCCAGATACGCGGCCTGGTATCTGGCGAGACATTTCCATTCCATCCGGCTTCTCGCGGCGGCGCCACCGCCTGAGGATCCGCGGGGACCGCTGGTCGTATTCCTTAACCATGCCGCCTGGTGGGATCCGCTCGTTTGCCTGCTTTTGCGGCGCGAATTTTTCGCGCGGCGCGCGGCCTATGCGCCGATCGCGGCCGCTGCCCTGGAGCGTTATCGATTCCTGAAGGGGCTCGGTTTTTTCCCGGTCGAAACAGGGACGACCCGCGGTGCGGCCCAGTTTCTCCAAACTTCCGAAGCGATCCTGCGAAGACAGAGAGCGCTCTCTTTTTGACCCCGCAGGGGAAATTCGCCGATGTGCGTGCGCCCTTGAATTTCGCGCCGGGGCTTGAGCATCTGGAGAGACGATTCCCGGAGGCGCATTTCCTGCCGCTGGCGATCGAGTATTCCTTTTGGGAGGAGCGCAAACCGGAGGTGCTGATTGCTTTCGGCGAAGCGCTCCCGGCGGTGGCGGGCAGAGTGCTTGCGGAGAGATTGGCGACTCTCCAGGGGGAGCTGGCGAAGGCGGCGCAGCGGCGCCAGCCTAACGACTGGGAAATTTTGCGCCGCAGCCGCAGTGGGGTGAGCCGGCCCTACGATCTCGGACGTTGGATGCGAGCACGGTGGCGGGGCGCTACGTTCCGCGCCGAACATGGACGACTATGATCTGGCTCGCGGGTCTGGCCCTTCTTTGCGGCGCGATTCCGACTCTTCTTTTTCTCTCGAACCTGCGCTTCTATCAGCCGCCGCCCACGGCAGGTCGTTCGAGCAAGGGTTCGGCGATTCTGATCCCGGCACGCGACGAAGCGGAGAAGATTGAGCTCACGGTTCGCGCGGCGCTCGAGAGCGGTGCGACCGAAGTGCTCGTGCTCGATGACAACTCGAGCGATCGAACGGCTGAGATCGTCGCGCTGATGGCCGCGAACGAATCGCGCCTTCGTCTCCTCGCTGGCCGGGCGCTCCCGCCGGGCTGGTGCGGGAAGAATTTCGCCTGCGCACAACTGGCGGCGGCGGCGACCGCGCCAATCCTGATTTTCGTCGATGCCGATGTGCAACTCGCACCAAACTCTGCCCCTCGCCTGGCCGCGTTCCTCGAACAATCCGGCGCGCAACTGGCGAGCGGCATTCCGCACGAAGTGACCATCACCTTTTCGGAACAACTGCTCATCCCGCTCATTTATTTCCTGCTCCTCGGATTTCTCCCCTTCCGCCGCATGCGGCGATTGCGCCAGCCCGCCTACGCGGCCGGCTGTGGTCAGCTTTTTGTTGCCGAGGCTGCGGCGTATCGGGCCGCGGGCGGTCACGGTGTGATTCGCGACCGGATTCATGACGGACTCGCGTTACCGAAAAAATTTCGTGAACGCGGTTTTGCGACTGATCTCTTCGACGCGACTGAGCTGGCCACCTGTCGGATGTATCAACGTAATGGTGAGGTCTGGCGCGGCCTGGGGAAAAATACGCACGAGGGTCTGGGCGCACCCAGGCTGATTTTTCCGATGACGGTCATTTTGCTCGGCGGGCAGGTGCTTCCGTTCTTGTCTCGCGCTCGCGCCTGTCGCGCCACTTGTCCGAGCAATGGCGCTGCTGGCGAGCGGGTCTCGTCTTTCTGCCGCGCGCGCTCGCGGTCCGGCGTTTTCGACAACCCTGGATCGGAGTGATCCTGCATCCCTTCGCCATCGTCGCGCTCCTCGCAATCCAGTGGTTGGGGTTGGCTCGCTTTCTTCGCGGCCGGCCGGCGGTCTGGAAAGGGAGAGCCTATTCCTCGCGCCGGCTGGCCTAACGAGCTGCTTTACTTCTTTTTGGCAGCCCCGCTTTTCTCGAGGGCGTTTTTCGCCACTCGACTAACGAAGACGGTGACCGCGATGGTGGCGAGAAGACCGAGACCGAGAAAAGTCCATTCCAGCGGGCTGTGACCCTTTTTTCCGCCGGATAATCCGGCCTGCCCGATGGCGCCGAGGTAGGCGTAAAGAAGTGTTCCTGGGAGCATGCCGACGAAACTGGCCAGGAAGTAGGGCCAAAAACCGATCGCGGTGATGCCATAAAAATAATTGCTGACGTTAAACGGAATCAACGGACTCAAGCGGAGCAGTCCGACGATCTTCCAGCCCTGCTCGCCGATCGCATCGTCGATCGCGCCGAATTTTTTGTTATCGCGGGCCAATTTTCTGATCCGCTTTCGAAAAAGATAGCGGCCGGCAAGAAACGCGAGGCCCGCGCCTAACGTTGCTCCAGCGAGCGCGACCGCCGTCCCGCCCGCGATGCCGTAAACGAGCCCGGCGGCGATGGTGAAGATCGCGCCCGGGAGAAAAAGCAGAGCGGCGATCGCGTAAACGCCGATGAAAATGAAAGCGCCGACGAGGCCGAGATCGCGGACCCAGTGGGTGAAGCTCTTTACCCAATCGCCGACCGGCAGGAAAGAAACCGCGACCGAAAGGCCGATCAGACCCACGACGAGGGCGATCCATTTCCAATATTTGCTGAGCCAGTCACGGCGTTGGGTGACGTCCCGCCTGAGAGACAAGACGCCTTCCTGGCCGAACGCGTTCGTTAGGCAAAGCTGCGCACGCACCGCCCTTTCGATCCGACTCAATCGTCATCCGTCATGTCCGGTTTGAAATCAGTGCCATGGAAAAGGCTGCCCCGAATGTTGCTTCGCTCCAGGCGGCCCGGGTGACGGTTTTGGCGTCCGCTCGATCCGGCTGCGAAAGATCGAGGCGCTGAGAAACGCGGGCCAGCCGCCGCGTTTCGGGGCCGTGCAAGGCGAGGAGGGGCGGATTCATCTCATCGAGTCGCTGCCGATTGGGCAGGTGAGTGAAAGGACGAAAATCCGGCCGGTCGGTGAAACACGCCCTCAGGGGCTTAGCGGTGCTATCAAATCGGTTCAGCGGTGGTGTGCCCAGAACGAGACCGATGGTCCGGATAAAGGAAGTATGATTTTACGACTCGCTCACCACGGCGCCGCGCCGGGTGTAGGGCGAGATGCAAAAGGCGAGGGTGCGATGTCCGTCCACGTGATCCAGTCCGAAGCGTGAATCGTCCTCAACCACGAGAATCAGCGTGTCCTCCCAGAATCGCGAATGACTGATCGTATCCACGATTCGACCAAGAGCGAGATCGTTATCCGCCACCATGGCGCGCGGCGTCGGCATGTCGGGCCGCGACCCGGCGGTATGGTTGGCGGGCAAAAGCAGGATCGATAGATCCGGCATCTCGCCGCTGGCCTTCAAAAGTCTTGAACTCGGCGAGAAATTGATCGGCCCGCCACTGATCCGAAACCAGGAGTGGAAAGCCGATGTAACTCGGATGCAAGATGCGGCCTTTAAAGAGGCATTATCGGTCTCGGCCTTGATCAGGTATTTTTGGCCGCCCGCCTGATAGTCGTTCCAAAGTTCTCTCCAATCCGGTGTTTCGCCACTCGCCGGATCGACGATCTCAGGTTTGTCGACAAACTCGCCGTAGACCCGAATGCTTTTGCCCGCGCGCAAGGCCGCATTCCAGATAAAGCCAGCCGGCGAAAGAGCGAGTGGATCCCCCCCGGCGTAAGGATAACTGCGCGCGTAAGCATCGTAATTCTGCTCGAGATAGGCGTTGGCGACGGCGGCGTCGGCCCATTCGTGCCCGTCGGTCGAGTTGCTCCCGCTGGTGTAAGTGTTGTCGAGCAAAACGAATTGTTGAGCGAGAGCATGTTCGTTAGGCGTAATTTTCTTTCCGAACAGGCAGAGCGATCCGAGACCATTTCCCTGCGAGAGATCGCCGAGGTCGAGATCGTAGGTGTGGTTCTCCTTGATGATGTAAACGATGTGCCGGAAGACCGACGGCTCACCCACGCGCTCCGGGATTGGGACCGGCTTTGTGTCCGGCCGCGCCGCCGGTTCCGGTTTATTCCAGAGATTGTTTGCCGCCACGGTCGCGCTTAGTCGCGTCAGATCTTCGGCCGTGATCCTTTGCATGAACTGAACGGTGCCGATTCCGAGGCGCGAGGAAAATCCGCGGTTCTGGTAGCGGAGCCGGGCGCCGAGGCCCTTGCTGCTGGCGACAAACAAATTGCTATCCTCTTCCGCGAGCGCGATCGGGAACCACCCGGTCGGGATGTAACCAGAAATCCTCAACGCCGGCAGACTAACGACTGCAACCGCGTTTCTACCGCCGCAGGTGACGTAGAGAGTTTCTCCATCGCTGGAGAGCGCCAGATCGGTCGGCATTTGGCCAAATCCCGGATCGGCGGCAGGCGTGAGCGACAAGGTGCGCGTGATCTTCCGGGTTCCGGTGTCGAGCACTTCGATCGTGTCGTCATCCGAGTTAGCCACGTAAAGCATCGTGCCCTCAGGAGAGATGGCCAGACCGGATGGTCCCCGGCCGACTTCAACCTCAGTGGAGGTGAGCGAGTCCGTGTCGATTATCGAAATGCTACCGCGCAGCGCCGCGCCCGTTTTCGGATCGACCCGCACGGCCGAGCCGGCCGAAAGCGCGTGTGGCTCACTTGCTTTCGGTGTGCGACCGCCACGGTTGGCGACATAGAGAGTCTTGCCATTGGGCGCGGCCACGACTCGGTAGGGCGCCAGGCCGACGGGGATGATCGTGATCAACTTGTCGCTCCTGGCGTCAATCACTGCCACGGTGTTGAGAATGCCGAGCGCCGCGTAGAGGCGCCGACCGTCAGGAGAAATGTCGAGCCCGGTCACCTGCGGGTTGCCTTCATGTTCGCGCTGTCGGCTCGTCGTCGCGATGCGAGGTTCTTCCGGGGCGAGGCCGAGCGGCCCGTTAGGCACCTGGATCGGCGCGGTCCGGTGATGATTCTTGGCCCGACCTTCGCGGGCCTCGGAAATGAAGAAGAAACTAGCGATCTTCCAACCGCCGGGGCCGGGAGCAAGGCGGTAGACCTCGCCGTTGTCGCCCGAGACAAAGAGCGCGCAACTATCGGGAGTCCACGCCAGGCCGAGCGGACCGGCGCTCAATTTCACGCTCCCAATCAGTGCTCCCGTCCGATTGGAAGAAATCGACCTGCAGTTTACTCAGAACCGCGAGAATTTCCCCGTCGGGCGAGAGGGCGAGATCCTTCGGGCGATCACCGTCGATCGAGCGCACCATACCCGCTGGTCGTGATGGTTTGGTTCGTTGGAACGAGGATGCTGCCGTCGATTTGCGCACCCATCGTGTGCGAAGCGGCGAGGGCGGTCGGCGGCCAGCATTGCGCAGCGACCAGGGCGAGGGCGATCCACTTCCAATATTTTCGGAGTCGGGTCATGCGTGTTGTGGACGCCGCCCTGTGGGCGGCGCGGGTTTGGGCGCGGCTGCGGGGAAACGATTTTCGAGCTGCTGGACTTTGCTCTCGCGCTTCGCACGGCGAAGCGTCCAGAAGGCGACAGGCCATGCGGCTGCTCATTGGCGCCTCCGTCGGTAGAGCCAGCCAGTGATTTTGCGCGCCCGTGGTGTGAGGCGTTTCTTGTTTAGTTTTTCGGCCGTCTTCAGGACGAGACTGGCAAAGGTCGGATAGGCGTAAACCGTCGACGCGATCTCCTTCAGGCCGATGCCGTGTTTCATGGCGAGGACGAATTCCTGGATCAGCTCGCCCGCATGCTGGCCCGACGATGGTGGCGCCGAGCACTTCGTCGCTTCCGCGCCTGACGAGCACTCGCGCGAAGCCGGCTTCCGCCCGCTCGACGACGGCGCGATCGACTTCCTTCATTTCCTGCTCGATCAGATCGTATTCGATCCCCGCTCTCCTTCGCCCTGCTTTCCGTCAGGCCGACCGTCGCCACTTCCGGGTCGAGATAGGTGCACCAGGGCACACAGGAGTAATCGATCTTTTGCCGCAAAAACGAAAACGGCACGAGCGTGTTTCGAATCGCGACCCGGGCGTGATAATCGGCCACGTGGGTGAACTGGAGCTGCCCGACGATGTCGCCGATCGCGTAGATGCCGGGCCGGGTCGTTTCGAGGTACTCGTCGACCGTGACGCCTTTCCGGGTGAAGGCGACCCCGGCCTTGGGCAGGTTCAGATTCTCGACGTTAGGCTGGCGGCCGGCCGCGACGAGAAGCGTGTCGCCCGAAACCTCCTGAGCGTCGCAACGCAGAGCGACGCCAGTGCCCGTTTGCCTTCGCTTCTTCGATCTTCGTTTCGGTGAGGACGCGAACGCCTTCGGCCTCGAGCCGCGCGCGGACAAATTCGCTCACGACCGGGTCTTCCTTGTCGAGGAGGCGTTTGCCGCGCTGGAGAATCGTGACCTTCACCCCCAGCCGGCTAAACATTTGGCCCAGCTCGCAGCCGATCGGGCCGCCGCCGACGATGAGCAGGGTTTCCGGTTTTTCCTTCAGCTCGTCGAAGATGGTTTCGTTCGTGAAATAAGGGACGCGGCTCGTGCCGATCGCTTCCGGGATGGCGGCGCGCGAGCCGGTCGCGATGATGAAATGGCGCGCTCTCAGTCGCTGATCGCCGACCTGCAATTCGTGCGGGGAAAGAAAAGTCGCTTCCTCGCGGAAAACATCCACGCCTAACGACTCGAAGCGCTCCTGTGAATCGATCGGGGCAAGCTCGGCGCGTTGGGCGCGCATGCTGGTGAAGACTTTTTGGAAATCGAATTCCGGTTCGACCTTTGCGATGCCCCATTTCCCGGCCGTCCGCATGTGATGGAGAAGCCGCGCGGAGGAAATAAGGGCCTTGCTCGGGACGCAACCGAAATTGAGACAATCGCCTCCCATCTTGTTGCGCTCGACGAGTGCGACCCGCGCCCCGAGCGCGACGGAACCGGCGGCGGTGACAAGCCCGGCGGTGCCGGCGCCGATCACGACCAGGTTGTAGATGCCGTCACCTTTTCTCACGCAAGTAGGAGATAGAGTAGCGCGGAAGTATTCCTCATGCGTGACGCGAAGGTGCTCTGGCTGTGGACGTCGCCCTGTGGGCGACGCGGGTATCGACGGGCCACGAGGGAGCGGCGTTGCCTTGGGCCGCGCTTCGCACAGCGAAGCGTCTACATCAGACGTCGCGAGGTTCGCTAGCAGGCGATCGCGTGTCGGCGGCAGACGCCCGAAAGCAATTCCCAAAGCGCGTTCAGAATTCGATCCGCCGCCTTCGTCACCGCTGCGGAATTATCTGCCGTGATGTGCTGCTCAAGGAGCGCGCGTTCCGCCGCGGCATGCTCGCGGTCGGCTTCGATGTGGACGCTGAAGTAGCGGTAGCTTTCCGGATCGTCGAACCGGTAATGCTTCACCAGTCCGTCGATCTTCGATTCCGAGACGGCCGGGATCTGGCTTTCGTAGGCGTAAAGCGCGGCCAGCCCTTGCGCGATCTCGCCTTCGCGACAGACGGAACGAAAAGTCTCGATCAACTCCGCCGTTTCCGGCCAGGCTTGCTGTTTTGTCGAGATCGTTAGGCGAAACGCCGAGCGCGGCGGCAAAATTTTTCCAGAGCTGCGGATGATTCGGTTCGCCCGCTTCCTCGTCGATCAGGTTGGCCAGAATCTGGCGGCGGGTCGGCTGGTCGTCGCAACGCGCGTGCACGGCCGAGAGATAAGTCGGGAAGGCGGCGACGTGCTGATAATATTGGCCGGCATAATCGGCCAGCGTTTCCTTGCTCAATTCGCCCCGGGTCCAGGCGAGGTAGAACGGATGGGTCAGGAGATGACGGGCGGCGATTTGTTCGTCGAGGCGGTCAAGATAGGCGTTCATAAGTTTGCAGAGCTTTTAGGCGATCCCGGGCCGGTTGGCAAAGCTGATTCGGATCGACCCCGGCCAAATATTTTCGAGTCAAAAGCAAATCATCCCAGGTGGTGCGGAGCGGGCCTTTGGCCACGAAGCGCCGGGCGGAGGAGGAAACGGGTGGAGTGAGCGTAACGGTTTTCCCGAACGCGCCCAGGCGGCGTGAAAAATCGAGATCCTCAAAAACCGGGATGTCGCGATAACCACCGAGTTTTTCGAAGATGTCGCGTCGGACGAAAACCGCCTGATCGCCGAGATGCCAGCCGAAAAGCCGGTTGCGCAGGCCGGCCAGGCGGCAGGTGAGGGCGAGGACCGAGGGAAGGAGAACGATAGCGCCGAGCGAAACCGCCGCCAACCGCACCCTGGTCGATCGCCCGGCTAATTCTCGCGAAGGAGTCCCGCGGCAGCCAGGTGTCAGCATGGAGGAAAACGAGAATGCGGCCGCGCACGCTGGCCGCGCCCTGGTTCATCTGCCGGGCCCGGTGGCGCTGCGGCGCGGACGAGCACCCGCGCAACCCGCAGCCCGCGCGAGGGCGCTGGTTTCATCCTGGCTGCCTGCGTCCACGACGATGATCTCGGTCGAGGTGCGATCGATCCGCCCGAGACAGTCGGGCAGCGCCGCGGCCTCGTCCGCCACCGGGATGACGATGGAAATTAGAGGATGTTGGATTGTCGCCATGGCTTGCGGCAGGCGGGAAGCGCTCCTCGCCTAACGACCGAGCGGCGTGGTCACGTTCGTTCCCGGCGGCGGAGTGAATTCAAAAGTCGAGGGAGGAATCGGGGCGCGCGATTCGTTCGAGTAAACCGTGACGATATGATCGCCGGTAGGCTGGATCATTTCGGTCCGCTGCACCTGGAGATCGGCGTTCATCTGGATGTTGAAGGTCTTGAGGAGACGTTTGAGCGAGGGGTTGCGCGGGGCGAGCTGGAGTTCGTAACCGGAATCCGATTGGCTGCCCGTGATGTGGTAGCTGTTCTCGACGTTCTCGAGGTTGAGGGCGGCGGTGAGGGCGGCGATCCCGGCGTCGAGGGGAGAATGTTTGCCTAACGAGTAGTGCTCGGCCGACTGGAATTTTGGATAATAAATCCAGAGCTGCTGGCCGTCGCTGACCGTGACGCTGGGCGATTTGCCGGTCACTTCGCGGCGGAATTTGTCCGGCTTCTGGAACCAGACCTTGCCGCTGCTGCTGATCGGTTTGTTCATGAGGTGGACGGTTTTCTCTTCCTGGAAATCGGCCTGGACCTGGGGCGCGCCGGCCCGCCTGGTGCGAATGCGATCGAGGAGCGCTTTCACTTCCGGTGGGTCGAGCGGCTCGGCCTGGACGGTGACGAAAGCGAAGAGCAGTGTGGTGAGCAAAGAGAGTTTGGAAATCATGTGCCGGCCAGAAGTTTGCGTGCCTCAATAGACATCGGTTCTGCAAGGGCTGCTGCGGGGAGGGTAAAAAAGATGGTGGCAAAGAGGCTCCAGGCCAGCCCGATGGCGCAGGCGATCCCGAGACCGCTCAAGGTCGGGTTATTGGCCAGGCCTAACGAACCGAAACCGGCGATGGCGGTCAGGCCGGCGAGCGCGACCGGTTTGAGGACCCCGGCCACGTCGTGCTCGATCTCACGTGCCCGTTGCCAGACGAGCAAGACGTAAATGCCGTAATCGACCCCGATGGCGAGGACGAGACGGAAGGCGAGGACATTGAGCAAATTGAGGGGGATGTGGGCCAGTTTCATGGTCGCGATCATGGCCCCGATGGCGAGGGCGAGAGTGATGATTTGGATCAGCCAAAGCCGCAGGTCCCGGTAGAGGAGGGCGAGAAGAAAGGCGTCGAAGAACGCCATCAGGGTGCTGATCAAAATCAACTGGCGATGCGACCACGGGATCAGATCGGTGAGGGTAAAGCTCCAACCGGAGAGAGTGATGGGCACGCCGTCGACCGGTAGTTCGCGCGTCAGCATTTCTTTTTGGTCGCGAGTTTCGACCGGTTTATTCGTGGTCACGAAACCGACGGTGAGGAGCGGGTCGGCCGCGAAGTAGCGATCGACGAGGAACCACCAGCTTGAAGTCGGGGGCAGGGCCTTGCGCCAATCCGGGATCGCCATTGTGCCGTGGGCGACGGCTTCGAGTTGGTCGAGGAGTTTGAAGCCGGCGGCGAAGCTCTCCCGACTGAAACCTTCCCGCGCGATCGCTTCCTCGAGCCCGCGGCGGGCGCCGGCGAAGTCGACCGCGCCGAGCCGTTCGCGGTTTGCTTCCATGAGCCGCGGCGAAAGAGCGAGCGCGGCCGGAGTGGTGAAACTTTTGATCCGGCCGGTCCGCTCCAGATCGCGCCAATGGGCCTCGATCTTCTGCCAATCCTTGTGCAGTTGCTCCTCGTTAGGCGCGCGCACGATCCCAAGGACGGGTTCCCAGCGGGTCGGCATTTTCGCCATGATGGCAGCGAGGGCATGGCCGGCCTCGCTCGACTTCGGCTCCATCGAGCGGGTGCTGGCGTCGAAAATGAGGGGGAGCTGGGGGAGGAGGGCGAGGGCGAAAAGGACGAGCAAAATCGGGAGCGCGATCCAGAGGATCAGCCCCGGTGTGGCCAGAGTGCGGCGGACATAAAGCCTGACGAGGGCGAGAATCCAGTCGCTCCGCGGCGGGAGGGAGCGTTCGCGGGTGAAGAGAAAGAAGATGCTCGTCATGAAAAGTCCGGCGACGAGGATGCCGATCGCGATCAGGACTCCGAGCTGGGTGAAGCCGCCGGAGTTGGCGAGGAGCAGGGCCATGAAGCCGACCGCAGTGGTGAGGGCGCCGAAGAAAATGGCGCGGCCCAGTTTCGCAATCGCTTCTTCGATTGCAGGCGCGTGCTCACGGCCTTCGTTCCGGGCCTGTTGGTAGCGGCCGAAAATGAGGATGGCGAAATCGACCCCCAGCCCGATGAGGATCGCGCACATCCCGATCGTGACCATGTTGAGCTCGTGGAAAATGAGGAGCCCGGCGGCGAGGGCGACGAGGCAGCAGAGGAGGAGCGAGAACCCCATTCCGACGAGCGGGAGCCAGCGGCGGAAGCCGACGTAGAAAACGCCGCCGACGAGGAAGATCGAGCCGAGCAGCGTGACGACAATGTCGTGCCGCATGCTGAGCGAAATTTCGGCGACGTAGGCCGAGCGCCCTGTGACCAGAATCTGGAGCGGTCCTTCGCCTTCCCAGCCCGCGCCGGCCTGGGCGCGAAAAGCGTCCACTTTTTTCATCAGGGCCTGGCAATCGAAGGCGCCGATCGAGGGCTGGTTGGTGACGGCGAGAAAGATCCGCATTGTGCGGTCGGGCGAGGTGAGCGGCTGATCCTGCTCGAGGGCGGCGTTGCCCGCGAAAGGCTTGAGGGCGGGGGCGACGATGCCTAACGGATCGAGCGAAAGCTCAAGCTCCGGGCGGGGCGAGCCGGCTTCGATCTCCTGATGGAGCCGGGCGAGGCGCGCCTCCATTTTGGCTGGCTGAAGGACGGCGAGCGTGTCGGTAAATGCCTGCGGCTCGAGATTGAGGAGGAGCGGCACGGCCAGGCCTTGCAGGTCGTGGATTCCCTCCGGGCTTTCCATCGGCGAACCGCTCAGGACGCGCGTGCTCCAGGGCTGCGCGCGCAGGCGTTCGGCGAAGATGGGAGCGAATTCCTCCAGCCGCTCGACGTCGTTAGGCTGGCAGGTGAGGGCGAAGGTCAGCTCGCGGGTCTGGGCGAAGTCGTTGTTGTAAACCTTCAGTCCCTGGACCGATTCAAATTTGGCCGGGAGAAGGTTGAGCACCTCGGTGTCGAGCGTCAACCGGGTGACGAGAACGTAGAGGCTGGCCGCAGCGAGGAGAGCGACGACGAACCAGACGAGACCTCGGCGCTGAGTGACGAGACGGGCGATGAAATGGGAGTACGACATCGGCAACCGCAACGGTCAGAAAGCGAAGGTGAAGCGGTCGGGGCCGAGGATTTGACGGACGAGCGGTTGGGTTTTGGAACGGAGGAGGAGTTCGCGGAGCGAGATCCAGCCGCGCAAGCGGGCGGGGGCTTCGTTAGGCGGACCCGACCACGAGCCGCGGGCGAGGGGACCGCTGACCCGGACGAATTTATCGTCCTGCCGCACGGTGAGGAGGATGACGCCCGGGCCTTTGCTGAAGGTGAGCTCGAAGTCGCCCTGTTTGGAATAGCGCACGAGGACCTCGCCGATGAGCGAGGTTTTCGGTCCGCGATACTGGAGCTGGCCGACCCTGGATTGCCAGTCCGGCTCGGGGGAGGCGAATTGATGGCGGAGGGTCTCGCAGCCCGTGAGGCAGAGAAGGGCGAGGGAAAAAGCGGCCAGACTCGTTCTCGTCGTCGTCCTCGTCCTTCGTCCTCGATTCTTTTCCGGTCGGGAGATCGAGGACGAGAGACGAGGACGACGACGAGGTGAGGCGCATGACTCGTTAGGCCGCGGAGCGCAGGGCCGGTTCCTGGGCGGCCTTGGGCGCGACGAGCGTGCGGCGCGGGCAGAGCGGCAGATAGCGTTGCAGCCAGACGATGAAATAGAAGGCCGACATCCGCCAGCGAATGGCGAAGCTGCCACTGACGTTCCCGCCGAGGACGGCGTTCACTGCCGGCGGAATCTGGAGGACGTCCTGCGGATAGAGGAAGACCTCGATGAACTCCTTCGAGTACCAGGCGTCGACAAAACGCAGGTAGCCCTTCATGACGCGGCGCAGGAGCCGCTCGTATTTTGCGAAAAGCCGCGGCGCCTTGCCCGGGTGATCGAGCACGACATCGAGGATATCGGCGCATTGCTCACCCGCGAGCAGGGCGAGGAAGACACCACTGCTGAAAACCGGATCGATAAACCCGGCGGCATCGCCCGCCAGCATCCAGCGCGCGCCGGTGAGGCGGGTCTGGCGATAGGAAAAGTCGGCACTCGCGTAGGCAGGAGTAACGCGACGGGCACGGGTCATGCGTCGAGCGAGAAACGGCTGTTCGGCGAGCGATTCCTCGAGGAACTGCTCGGGCGGCTTCTTCGTCTGGCGATAGAGCGCGGTGTCGAGGACGACGCCGATGCTGGCCCGGTCGTTAGGCAAAGGCACATACCAAAACCAGCGATCGGCCGCGCGGAGCTGGCGGGTGAGGGTGCCGTCGCGCCCTTCATCCGGCTCCACCCCTTCGTAGTGGGCGAAGATCGAGATCTTTTGCAGTCGCGGATAGGTTTCCTTGAGCTTGAAATGATTGCCGAGGACCGAGTGGCGCCCGCTGGCATCGATCACATAACGGGCGCTGATTTTTTCCGGGGCGGAAGTTTTGCCCTGCACTTGCAGCTCTGTCCGGTCGTCGAAGAATTCGATTCCTTTGACCGAGGTCTCTTCCCGAACTTCGGCGCCGTTCTCCGCGGCGTGATCGAGCAACACCTTGTCGAATTCGGCCCGCGGCACCTGATAGGAGGTCTCGGTTTGAGAGCGGAAGCCGTCCTTGAAATAAAATTTCACTCCCTTCTCGGAACAGGCGCTCGCCATTTCGCCGCCGTACTTTCTCAGAAAACCGGCGCGCTCGAATTTCTCGTGCACGCCGAGCCGGGTGAAAGTCTTCATGCTGATTGGGAGGAGCGATTCGCCGATGTGAAAGCGCGGGAATTTTTCCCGTTCGCACACGAGGACGCGCCGGCCGGCCCGGGCGAGGAGGGTGGCCGCGGTGCTGCCCGCGGGCCCGCCGCCGATAATGGCCACGTCGTAGATTGGGTCCGGCATGCGGCGATCAAGTTAGCAAACTTGCGCCGGAAGCAAACCGCGGAAGGGGCCGGTGCCCTTGTAGACGCTTCGTTGTGCGAAGCGCGGGTATCGGCTGGGCTGCGGGATCAACCCTCGCGCCTCCCACAGGGAGGCGTCGACAGGGGTTAATGATTGGAGATCGTCGCGATCGAGCCGTCGATTTTCTCGAAGCTGATGGTGAACTTCTCCGGGTAGGTCGCGGCGCGATCCTGCAGCATGCTGATCGCGACCGCCTCGCCCAACTGAACCGAGGAGAAGGTATCGCTGCGCCAGTGAATACCGGCGAGAATTCCATGGGCGAACGAGACGTTGTTGGCCAGCTTGTTCAGCTCGCCGTTGACCGTGAGCTGGCCCGCGTCGCCGCCCGTGTAGGGGAGGAGCGAAAGCCCATCGTTGGCTGGGACCACCGGATTGGGAATCACGAAACTTCCGTCGAAGAAGAACTTCAGGACCGTGATACAGGCACCCGCCACCGCGCCGTGCCCGGTCGGATACGACGGGTGGGTCGGCGAGCCCTCGGGGAAAGCCTGGGCCAGGAAGTAATCGCCGAACTTGTTGAAACTCGCCTGGATGGCCTGCGAATTGAGGATGTTGCGATTGAACTGCACGTCGATCGTCCCGCCCGCGCCGGTCAGAATCTGGCGAGCGATGGCGCCGCCGGATTCCGGACGATGCCGCAGGTGAATCCACCACTTTTGGTACCAGACGCTGTTGAGCGCAAGGCGGGCGGCGGTCGCGAGGGTGGCGGCAAAGTCGGGCCCGCCGAAGGTCCCAAAGCCGTTCTGCTTGACCGCGTTGGCATACGGATTGCCCGGATTGATCGGGACGCCCAGACTCCCGAGCACGAGGTAGGCGGTGAAGAAGGTCTGGAAGAGGACGTCGACGTGGGTGAAGGAGTTGAGGCCGCGGCCGTCGTGCAGGTAGCGGAGCTGCGGATCGAACTGGAGCTGCACCCCGGTGTCGATGCCGTTCTGGACCTGTTGGAAGGTCGTCGCGTCGGTCATGAAATCGCTCCCCGGCGAGAAAGTGACCATTTGCTGAGGGACCGGTTGCACCCCCATGTAAGTGGGCTGGATATAGAACTGGGAAACATAGGGCCCGAGCGTATCGCCGGGATACGTCCCGCGGAAAAGCAGATCGGGTGTGACGTTGCCGAAGCTGTCGCGCGGCCCGGCGTAGGTGGGCTGGGCGGTGAGTTCCGCGGCTGCCTGGGCGGCGGTAGAATCGGAGGCGTAATCGGTGAACGCCACGTCGCGCAGGAGCGAAGCCCAGTAAAGCTCGATCAGTTCGGTTCCATAAGCCTCGCTCGCGGCGGTAGGTGCGGGCGGCACGACGATCTGGTTAATCTGGTTGGCCGGTGAAGTGGCGTTGCCAAATTGGGCGTCGTCGCTCCCTTCCAAGGCAAAGGCGCGGCCGCCGAGCGGTCCGTTCTGCGTCCGCGGACCACCGGTGATGATATTCTCCCAATCCTGAAATTTTCCGCTGTTGATCGCTTTCCGAAAGGACTGGTAGGCGGTGCAGGTTGACCAGGCCAATCCCGTCCTGGAGGAGGCCTTTGGTGTAGGTGCCGGACTTGTCCGGATAAAGCTGCTCGTCGCCGTTGGTCGTGTGGGGTGGCACGGGGATGAGCGCCTCCCTGGTCGCAGCCGCGACGCGGATGGCGAAGGATTTTTTGACCCGCGGGTCGACCAAACTTTCCGGCGCCGCGATCCCATCTCCGATCGCGGAGGATTGGCCGGCGGCCCGAGGGATTTTGCCCAGCACGGCACCGGTCGCGAGAGCGGCACTGACCTGGCTCAGGAATTTGCGGCGGCTAGGGCCCTTTTCAGCGAGTTGCTGGGGCGAACGAGGTTCCGAAGGCGTAGTCTCGTTTTTATTGTTGTTCATGATTTTCCCAAATTGCGGCCATCGTGTGTATTAGGAGTGGCTGCTTTCGGTCAACGCTTTTATTCGGAATGAATACAAAAAATTGTCTCGTCGCTTCCCCTTTTGTCACGAGGCGCCGGCCGGATACCCGTTGACAAAACCGGGCGGGAGCGGGATGGGAAGCGCGCCTGCAATTGCCGCCATGAAATTGATCGACCGCTTCGTCGGCCGCGAGCTGATCGTCAACGTTCTTTTCGCGATCGTCGTCCTCAGTCTGGTGCTCGTGGTCGGCAATATCTTTCGCAAGCTCCTCCCGCTCCTCGTGAATCACGATGTTCCGGCTGCGTTTCTCCTCACTTTCATAGCCTACGTCCTGCCCTTCTCGCTCATCTTCACCATCCCCTGGGGGCTGCTCACCGCCATTCTCCTCGTCTTCGGTCGGCTCTCGGCCGATAACGAATTGATCGCCCTCGCGCTCCAACGGCGTGAGCGTGACCCGGATCTGTCTGCCCCTCGCATTCCTGGCCGTGGTCTGCACCGCGATTTGTTTGTGGCTCAACGTCAGCGTCGCGCCCGCCGCGCAGGAGAAATTGCGCAGCAGCATCTTCGATCTCGCGACCCAGAACCCGATCGCGCTCTTCGGCGGCGACCAGGTGATCGATCAGTTTCCCGGGAGAAAAATTTATGTCGGCAAAAAAGAGGGGAACAAGCTGGAGAACATCCTCGTTTTCCAGATGGACGAGCATGATCTTCCTTTTCGCGTGACGCACGCCCGCACCGGCGTGCTGGAAACCGATTTGCCTAACAAACGGCTCCTCCTCCATCTCTACGACGCGCGCTACCAGGAGCGGGACGCGAAGGATCCCTACGACCTGCGCAAGATCCGGGACGGGATTAGTCTGCAGGAAGGGACGCTGCCGATCAGCCTGGAGGAGCTTTACGAGAAGGAGAAGAAACGGCCGAGTCGCTCCGCGCTTTCGCTTTCGCAACTCATGGAGCAGCTCAAGTCCGGCGCGCGGCGCGATCGGAGCGCGACCCGCACCGAGATCAACAAGCGTTTTTCCTTTCCCTTTTCCTGCATCGCCTTTGCCCTCATCGGGGTGCCGTTAGGCATCACCACCCATCGGCGCGAGACCTCAGTCGGCTTCGCCACCGGGCTGATCGTGGCGATCTTTTATTTTCTCTTCATCATCATCGCCGACACGATGCGGGCGAACGCCAAGATTCATCCCGAGCTGCTCGTCTGGTTCCCCAACGTGCTCTTCATTGGAATTGGCGGCTGGCTCTTCTACCGGTTGAGCCGGCAGTAGCGGGATTGTAGGGCGGGCGCCCCGCCTGCCTGAAACCAGGGCAACCGGAGCGGTTGCCCTACAAAATCTGCGAGGTCGACGTCCTCCCTCAGGCTCGACGGAGTCTCGCCCTACCCGACCTGCGCCTTTTCTGCCGGCACTTCGTCGCTGATGACGAAAAACTTCTTCAGTGTCGCGCTGCCGAAATTGGTCGTGAGGGCGACATCCGCCGCGTCGCGGCCAACCGCCATCACGATGCGTCCGATCCGCGGCACGTTATGCCGGGCATCGAACGTGTACCAGCGATCGCCCAGATAAACCTCGAACCAGCCGCTGAAATCCATCGGCAACACTACCGGCACCCCGATGTCTCCCATGTAGCCGGTGACATAGCGGGCCGGGATGTTCATGCAGCGGCAGAAAGTGAGGGCGAGATGACTGAAATCGCGGCAGACCCCTCGCCGCTGGTATAAACATCAAAGGCCGACTTCGAGGGATCGGCGAAGTGATAACCAAAAGTGATGTGGTTATGCACCCAGGCGCAGATCGCCTTCACCCGTGCCCAGCCCGGCGGCGTGTCGCCGAAAAGCTTCCAGGCCGTGTCGGAGAGTTTGTCCACTTCGCAATAACGACTCGGCATGAGAAACGCCAGGGTCTCGTCCGGCAGGTTCTCGATCTTGTGCTGGACGGCGTCAGGCGCCTGCGCGTCCGGTTCGCCGCTGTCCTCGACCAGCGTCTCGAGCGCGAGGCGAATGTTGCCGGGCGGCGCGAGGAGGCGCGCGCAGCGATTGCCGAAGAGATCGGTGTAATAGGAAACCGGCACCTGCGGCTCGACCTGTAATTCTTCCGGTGCGCGCAGATCCGCCTGCCGCGAGGGATGGACGAAGAGCATCAGGACCATGGGAGTGGGCCCGCGCAGCTCAAATTCGATATCGAAACCAATCTTAATCAGCATGTCGTTAGGCGGGGACCGGGCCGCCATCTTTTATTCGGGTTCCACTTTCACTCTACTCCGGCGCAGGCGCACTGTTTTTGTGCGCAATCAGCCGAAGCGCTGGAAATTTTTCCAAAACTCCGGCCATGATTTCTTGAAGCCGCGGCAGACAAAGATGTCGGGGTGATCCTTTGTCTCTTCGTTGCGCACGCCATAGGGGTTTGTGACATGCCCGGCCAGCTCGACCTGGTCGGCAAAATGCTCAGCCGACTCGCGTGAAAAACCGACCAGAATCACCACCTTGGGCGGCTGCTGGCCATAGCCGCGCCACCAATAGCTGTTGATCCCGCTGATCACTTCCGGCAATCCATACTGGCGCCCGTAGAGATCGATTCCGCCGGCTTCACCGTAGTTGCCGGCGAGGATCGCGGTCTGGCGCTTCTCTTCTTCGGGGAGCCCGGCATAAATATCGGCGACGGTTTTCGCCAGCTCCGGCCAGCCGATCTGCTCCGTGAAATTATCGTGGATCTTGCTCGTCAGGCGCCAGCCCGCGGAATTGATCGGCGCAATCGGCATCATCGTGACCGCGCTGAAAGCCGCCCCGGCGCCGAGCGCTGTCCAGGTCGCGGTCCGGCCCACTCGGCGGGTCGTTAGGCTACGACTTTCCAGCCAGCTTTCCCAGAGTGTGGCACCGGCCGCGAAGAGCATCGGATAAGCCGGCGCCATGTAATAGAACCGCCCGCGCGCGACAAAGAAAAGCAGGAGCGGGACGACAAACATCCAACCAAGCGTCCGATAGCGCCGATCTATTCTGGTGGGGCGAGACTCCGTCGAGCCTGAGGTGGCGTGTGGCGGCTGGATGGTCCCCGTCACCCCCGGCTCGACGGAGTCTCGCCCCACCAGGCTAGCGGTTGGGGAAAAGTAGAAGTAAAGACCGGCCATCCAGAGCGGCAGGGTGAACAGATTTGCGCTCACGAAGAGCTGCTGCACGAAATAACCATCGGTTCGCCCAATCTCGACGTCGCGCGCGTGAATGTGATTCAGAAAAGCGAGTGAGACGAAATCGTGCCGCATCTGCCAGATGACGTTCGGGAGGAAGATCACGACCGAGAGGGCCGCGCCGGCCCAGAGCCAGCGGCTTTTCAAGTAGCGCCGGGCTGGCGTGAGCAGCACTCCTGAGACGATGCCCGCGATGAAAAAAATCATGGTGTATTTCGTCATCATCCCGAGCCCGAGGACGGCCCCGATGGCGAGCCACCATCGCGGATTATCCGAGCGCAGGAGCCGGATGACGAAGTAGGCGGCCAGCACCCACCAGAGATAATCAAACGCGATATATTGAAACATCGTTCCCATGCAGACCGACATGGGCGAGACCGCCGCGGCCAGCGCTGCGATCACTTGCGCCCAGCGACGTCCGCCCAGCTCCCGCGTCATCAGACCGGTGACGACCATCGCGACGCTTTGCGCGAGCGCGGCGAAAAAGCGCAATCCGACGAGCGACGGCCCGAACAGAATCAGCGCGACCCGCGCCAGGAAGGGCGTAAAAGGCGGGTAGGAAACGTAACCCCAGTCGAGATAGCGTGCGTCATCGAGCACCCCGAGTTCGTCGCGATGAAAGCCGTATTGCCAATTCGTCAGGCAATGCAAAACGAGGCGCGCCAGGGCGAGGGTCACGAGCAGTCCGAGCGCAGCCGGCGGTGGCGTCGAACTGGTTTTCGCGTTCATACTTCGCCTTCAGGCTAACCGGGAAATCCGGGTCATCGACTGGAAAAAAACGCGGTCCGTGATATATTGTTCAACAGCGACGGGATTCCCCGTTAGCTGCCAAGAAAACTCGAAACCAAGGGTGCGGTTCGAGCCGGCAACACTCTTCCAAAGCGGAAGAATGCCTCCGTGATTGCCCGGTCGGTGCTGGCATTCCCGCGACTCGTTTTCGCGGGGACAGCGGTCTTTTTGCATCGCCCCGAAACGAAAGGAACCAAACATGAAAAAACTATTATCTGCCGTAACCATTTGCTGCCTCGCGCTGGGGCTGAGCGTCTCGCCGGCTTTGGCGCAGCAGACGACGACCACGACGGCGCAGAAGACCACGAACATGAAGTTCGACGGGCAACTCCTGCGCAGCTCGAACGTGATCGGCGCCGACCTTTACAACGGCAAGGGCGAAGAGATCGGCCAGATCAACGACGTCGTTTTTGATGAAAATACCGGCGGCATGACCCACGCCATCCTCGCCGCGGGCGGCTTCCTCGGCCTCGGCGACAAGCTGACCCCGGTGAAGTGGGACGCCGTGCAGGTGCGGCAAAAAGGTGAAGATGAGATCAACTTCGTCACCAACCTGAGCAAGGAACAGCTGACCAAGGAAAATAGCTTCGATAAAAGCAGTTGGAGCGACAGCACGGCCGACACCTGGGTGCAGCAGCTTCCTGGCACGCAAGGCCGGAAGCTCGTCCGCATGAGCACTGTCGATGACGCGAAGCTCTTCGACACGAACGGCAACGAGATCGGTGGAATCAAGGACGTCGTGATGGATGCGAAATCCGGCAAAATCGCCTACGCCGTTGTCTCCTTCGATGACAGCTTCATCAACAAGGGCGACAAGCTGACGATGGTGCCGTGGAAACTCGTTCGCCAGAGTGAAAAGAAAACTCCGGGCTACGTTCTCCACGCCAACAAAGCCAAGCTCGAGAACGCGACCTTCTTCGCGCCTAACGAATGGCCGAACATCCACGATCTGACCTGGAACAAGCAGGTCTACGATTACTACGCGGTCAGTCCCTATTACTGGACCGGCGTCTAATTAAGCCAAAGATTTCCTGAGCGCCTTCGGGCGGCTCGGGACGGCAGAAGGGCGGGTGCGCTTTCCCAGGCGTATCCGTCCTTTTCTGTGTCGAGACCGCGCGCTGCGACTGTGCATGTGGACGCTTCGCTCTGCGAAGCGCGAGAGTGATTATCATTACCTGAGAAGATATTGCGCGAGTCCCGCGCTTCGCAGAGCGAAGCGTCCAGATGGGATCGTCGCGCGTACAATCAGGCGTGACCGAATTCGGCGGTCACCCGCAACTCATGCCCGGTCGCGATGCGGACGTCGCGCAACTTGACTTCGCCTAACGGAAGCGCCAGGAGCGAAAACTCGCGCCCGTTAATGCGCTCCAAGTGCGGCGCGATAAAACCGCAGGCGAGCGTCCCGAGCGTTCCCTGGCCGGTGCACTCCAGCCCGGAGAGGCGCGCCCTTAATTCCTCATCGATCGTTAGGCTTCCGCTGATTTGCACCGCGGCAGTAAGAAAAAGTTTTTTCGCGCGCACATGCACGACGACATCGAGCGCGCGCTCCGAGCGCGCCCGCAGCTCGATTCGCACCTCCTCCACCGTCACGCCCTGTCTGGCCGCCTCCGCTTTCGCACCCGCGAGCACGAGCGCTTCGAGATCGGCCAGCGCCAGGCCGACTTCCACCCTGCCCTCGGCCGCATTCTGCAAAAGCAGGAGCACGTTGCCATCCTTGTCGCGCCCCTGGCCGAGCTGCACCTCGCGCGCCCGGCAGGAAAGCCTGACCTTCGCTCCTTGCACCAGAATCGGCTGGCCGCTGATCTCTAAATGTTCGATCCGCAAGCCCGGTTCGACTGGTCTCACCGGCGGCGCCGGCCGCGGCGGAGGACGCTCTCCTGCGATCGCGCCATCGAGCGCGACGCGGATTGACGTCAATTCCGGATAGCTTTTCTCCTCGATCGTCACCATGGGGCCTGCTGGCCTAACGATCTGGCGCAGACTTTCCTCCAGCGCCGCCCGCAGGGCCTCGGCATCCGGCGGAAGATTCTTGACCGTTAATGGAAACATCCCGCCAACCTACCCGAGCGTCGCATAAAGATAGAGCGCGATGAGCACGGCTAGCACAAGGATGGCCGTCACCCACCAGACGGTCTTGATCGTGGCTGGTTTGGGGGAGGTGCCGAATTCTCGCCTAACGAATTCCTGGTAGTCGAAATCTTCCTCCGGCAGACCGGCCGAGTCGTAACGGTCGGCCTCTTCCCGCCAGCCGGAATTGTGATCCGCGCCACATTCCGGACAGGCCACCGCCCGGCGCGGCACATCCTCGCCGCAGACCGG
Source organism: uncultured Verrucomicrobiae bacterium (assembly GCA_963772915.1). GTDB lineage: Bacteria > Verrucomicrobiota > Verrucomicrobiia > Chthoniobacterales > UBA10450 > Palsa-1392. The sequence continues at coordinate 855,200 of CAVYZI010000003.1, read as the reverse complement.
GCAGACTTCGGGGGTCTTGAGCTGCGTCGGTTTCTTTCGGCCCATCGGTGAGGATCGCTTTGTTTCGGAGGTCACACGCGGGCCGCGCCTAGAGTCCCATGTTGGCGAGGACGACGGCGGCCTGCTGCACCGTCTCGAAAAGCTTTGGATGCGAGCGTTCGAAATTCTCGACCGAGGCGGTGAGACCGTCACGGGCGGCTTCGAGGAGCCTGGGCTGTTTTTGCGACCGGCTCGCTTCATGGGTGGAGGCATCGAGGAAATGGGCAATACTGCGCGCATCCTCCTCGTGGCTGCGGGCGAGAGCGTCGACCTCCTCGCGGAGCGTTCCGACCAGTTGCAAGAGCTTTTCCCGCTCGGCTTCGGGGAGCCCCGGCGCCTGCTGGATCCGGGCCTCGATCTTCCGCATGCGTTCTTCCATCATGCGTTTACTTCCGGTGGTGGGTGGAGCGCGTCAACGAATAAGCGTCCTTCCGCCGTTGAGGCGTTGCCCCGTTTTACAGGGTCGCCAGCCGCTGCTTCGACTGCGGCGGTGGGAATGCTTTATCGAGCTGAGCAAAATCCTCGTTGCTCAGGGTGAGATCGATCGCGGCGGCGTTGTCGCGGACGTGAGCTTCGCGGCTCGCTTTGGGAATCGCGATGACGTCAGGCTGACGCAACACCCAGGCGAGGGCGACCTGGGCCGGAGTGGCGTCGTGCCGTTGCGCGATTTTCTTGAGGGCGGCGTGGTCGAGCAGGCCGCGACCCTGGCTGACGGGTGAGTAGGCCATGATCGGGATGCGGTGCCGGTGGGTCCACGGCAGAAGGTCGAACTCGATTCCGCGCTCGTCGAGGTTGTAGAGGACCTGGTTCGCCGCGCATTTGGCGCCGGCCGGCGCCGCGAGGAGTTTCTCCATCTCGGCGATGTCGAAATTGGAGACGCCCCAGCGGCGGATTTTCCCCGAGGCGCGAAGTCGTTCGAAAGCCTCGACCGTTTCGGCGAGCGGGGTGTCGCTCGATGGCCAGTGGAGAAGGTAAAGATCGATCGCGTCGATGCGCAGACGTTTCAGGCTGCGCTCGCAGGCTTTGGGCAATTCGGTGCGGGACGCGTGATGCGGGTAGGCCTTGCTGACCACAAAGACGCGCTCGCGCTGGCCCTCGATCGCGTCCGCCACCACTTCCTCGGCGCCGCCTTCGCCATACATCTCGGCGGTGTCGATGAGAGTCAGGCCGAGGTCGATGCCGAGCCTGAGGGCGGCGACTTCTGCAGCATGCGCGCTCTTCTGTTCGCCCATCTGCCACGTGCCCTGGCCGAGCGCGGAGACGCAGGTGCGATCAGGCAGGGAAACGGTTTTCATCAGGGTGTAGTGGTTTATCGCGGAAGCGCGGTCGATTACGCTTAAGGTGCAGCATGACAGACCATGGCGCAGGACGGCAGACTTTCGAGATGACGGTCCCGGTCCTGGGGGAGGACATCGACGAGCTGGGGCACGTCAATAACACCGTTTACCTGCGCTGGGTGCAGGATGTGGCGACGGCCCATTGGCAAGCCCTGGCCGCACCCGAGGCGCAGGCGCAAATCTACTGGGTCGTGTTGCGGCACGAGATCGACTACAAAACGGCGGCTTTGCCCGGCGACTCGATCCTGCTTCGCACCTGGGTCGGCGCCGCCACCCGGTTGACCTTCGAGCGGCATACGAAAATCTTCCGCGCCACGGACAGCGAGCTTCTGGCGCAGGCGCGGACGCTCTGGTGTCCGATCAACTCCGGGACCGGACGCCCGACCCGCGTCTCCGCCGAGGTGCGAGCGCAGTTTTCGACCTGACCTGGAGGGGTGCCAGCCCGGTTCCAGCGCCGATAAAATCGGTTGCGCCCCGGGCATTTCCCGCTAACTTCCGCGTTCCTTATGGCGAAGACTTCGTGGATCAATCGCAACAATCGCAAGCGCAAGACGGTGGAGAAATACGCCGCCCTTCGCGCTGAGCTGAAGGCGAAAAAGGATTACATCGGGCTCTCGCAACTGCCGCGCGACTCCAGCCCGACCCGCGTGGTCAACCGCTGCCAGGTGACCGGCCGCCGCCGGGCTTTCATTCGCCGCTTCAAGATTTCCCGCCTCACTTTTCGCGAGCTTGCTTCCGCCGGTCTCATTCCCGGCGTTACGAAGTCGAGCTGGTAGCTGGCCCCGCGGCTGGCTTCGGGTGCTTTCCCCCGCATCCGCACCATGAACTTGCCTTTACCTTTTCTGGCCTTCGCGACCCTCGCCGAGGGCATCACTGACCACTGGGATTCGCCCGAGCTTGTCGTGGGCAAACTGCTCGCGATCGTCGCCCTCGTTTTCCTCAACGGCTTTTTCGTCGCGGCCGAGTTTGCGCTCGTGAAAATCCGGATGAGCCAATTGGAGGCGTTGGCCGACGAGGGAAACGCGCGCGCCGCCAAGGCGCAGACGGTAGCGGGCGATCTCGATGCTTATCTCTCGGCCTGCCAGCTCGGGATCACTCTCGCCAGCCTCGGGCTCGGCTGGGTGGGGGAACCGTTCATGGCGCAATTGCTTCAGCCCGCTTTTCGCCTCATCGGGGTGACCTCGCCCACCATCATCACTTCGGTTTCGTTCCTGATCGCGTTCTCGGTCATCACGTTCCTGCACATCGTGATCGGCGAGCAGTCGCCGAAGATTCTCGCCATCCGCAAACCGGTCCCCGCGACCCTGATCGTGAGCGGGCCGCTGCGTTTTTTCTACATTGTTTTCAAACCGGCGATCTGGTTCCTGAACGCCTCCTCAAACTGGGTCCTGAAGCACATTCTGCGGACCGAGCCGGTGAAAGAAGGCGAACTGGCACACAGCGAGGAAGAGCTGCGCCTGATCCTCGACGAGAGCGAAAAATCCGACGAGGTCTCCTCGATCGGGCGCGACATTCTCGTGAACGCGCTCGACATGCGGCGCCGGGTGGTGCGCGACATCATGACGCCGCGAGGCGATGTCGTTTACCTCGATATCGAGGAGAGCTTCGACGACAACGTGAAGAAGGCGCTCGAGTCGCGCCACACCCGTTTCCCGCTTTGCCGCGGGCATCTCGATAACACGATCGGGCTCATCCACATCAAGGAATTGGTGCCGTTGATGCGCGATCCGCAGCCCGACCTGATGAAGATCCGGCGCGAGCTGATCCCGGTGCCGGAGATGATGTCGCTCGAGAAGCTGCTCAATCTCTTCCTCGTCCGCCACGTGCATCTCGCGATCGTGGTCGATGAATACGGCGGCACGGTCGGGATGGTGACGATGGAGAACGTGCTCGAGGAATTGGTCGGCGACATCCAGGACGAGTTCGACATGGAGAAAGCGGAGTTCCGCAAGATCAGTGAGGACGAGTTTGTGGTTGATGGCGGGCTCGGGCTCTACGAGTTGCGCGACCTGGCCGATCTCGAGGTGGAGAACGCCGATGTCAGCACGGTCGGCGGTTATGTCACCCACTTGTTAGGCCATCTTCCGAAGCAGGGGGAGCAGGTGCCGATCGAGGATTATATCGTGACGGTTTCCCAGACCGATGGGCGGCGGGTCGGCCAGCTTCACTTTAAGAAGATGGCCGATGACGATGGGCAGACCGAGTAGGGGAGAAGAGGAAGGGCCGCTCCCGGCGCGCTTAGAACCGCGAAAAGTCCGCCACCACATTAATCGCCCCGGCGGCGGCTTTCCCGTTCTCATAAGCAGGCGTGAACTGGGTGTTCTTGATCGCCCCATCGAGGAGCGAGCCCAGCCCGCTGCCCTTCGGATTTTCCGAGATCGATGAAGTCCCGGTGACCTTCCCTTTCGCGTCCACGCTCACCACCACTTCCGCTTTGCCGGAGACGAGAATCCCCTTGGTCAGGGTGCTGATTTGTTTCTCGAGCGCGTGGCGCAGGCCACCGACCAACTGTGGCTGAATGTAATTGGCCATCTTGCCGACCCGGTCGCGATCGTGGGTCGCGAGGGAAACGACGATCACTTCCTGGCCGTTCTGGTGCAGGAACAGCACCGTCCCGCCGAGGTAAACAGAGACTGCCTGGCCGTTGACGGTCGCGGGCGTGAAGCGGCCCCAATCGAGCGCCGTCTGGACCGCATCCTTGAAGGCGTCGTTGTTGGCCACGAGGGCGTGAGCCGTCTCGACGATGCCGGTCGCGGTGATGTCGCAATAGAATTGGACCGCCCCGTCGAGTTTCGCGACCGCCGGGTCCTTCGGGAAATGGAGATAATGGGTGATCGAATCGGGCCCCTCCTGGACGAGCGCGGGCGTGACCGGACCGCTGATCGCGGGAGCGGTCACCGGCGTGGGAGTGGGCGCGGCCGAGTGCGCGGGAGTGGCGGGTGGTGCAGCGGTCTCGGTTTTCTTCTGGCAGGCGGCGAAAGCGCCGAGCAGGACGACGAGCGAGAGAAGCGGTGTCGCCATCCGGCGAGCGGAGATTTTTTCCATGGTCAAACTCGGGGGAAGTAACCTCTGCCCCTCGCTTGCGCAAGTGAACGGCCCCGCGGCGCCGGAGAAAAAAAGCACTACCCAAGAGCGCAAAGCCGCCCGAAGTTTCATCCCTTATGGCATACGAATTACCGAAATTACCCTACCCGAACGACGCGCTGGAACCGCACATCGATGCGAAGACGATGGAGATCCATCACGACAAACATCACCAGGCCTACGTGACCAACGTCAACAAAGCGATCGAAGGAAAACCCGAGCTCGAAGGCAAGTCGATCGAGGACCTGATCGGCAACCTGAGCGCCGTGCCCGAAGCCATTCGCACCGCGGTGCGCAACAACGGCGGCGGCCACGCCAACCACTCGATGTTCTGGCAAATCATGGGCCCGAACGGCGGCGGCGAACCGACCGGTAAACTGGCCGATGACATCAAGGCGACCTTCGGCAGCTTCGACGCCTTGAAAGAGAAAATGAATGCGGCCGGGGCCGGACGTTTCGGCAGCGGCTGGGCCTGGCTGATCAAAAACAAAAGCGGCAAACTGGAAGTTTGTTCGACCGCCAACCAGGACAGCCCGCTGATGGGACAGGCGATTGCCGGCTGCGAAGGCACGCCGCTCCTCGGGGTCGACGTTTGGGAGCACGCCTATTATTTGCACTACCAGAACCGCCGGCCCGATTATCTCAAGGCCTGGTGGAACACGGTTAACTGGGCGGAAGTGGCGAAGCGCTACGAGAAGTAGCCGGAGAATCTAAGCTGGAACTCTTGAGAGGCGCGCCGCGATCTTCGGCGCGCCTCTTTTGTCCCTCCAGTTGCGCTGGCCGCACCTGCCTCGAAACCGTATGTTGGTCGCGGCGATGAACGGTCTCCTTCGCGCGCTCCTCATTCTTTTCCTCGGTTTCGGATTTCCTTCTTTCGCCACCGGCCAGGATTCTTTTTCGGGCGTCGATCTGCTTTTCCCGGAACTCGCCCATCCGCGGGAGGACGCGAAGGCGGCACTGAAGCAGCGCGATTATCGCTTCATCGCCATCGACCGCTACGGCAAGGATGTCCCCGGCCTCGAGCGTTTCCCGCGTCTCCAGGAAACCCACGGCACGAAATTCATTCGGCAACCGTTTCGGATTTTCGCCACCCGCTCCCAGAATTTCAGCTTCGCTCTCCGCGCCCGGGCCTACGCCAGAGAGTACAACGGAATCATACTGCGTTATCTCCTCAAACGACCTCGCGACAAATGACCGCGCCGGCCACGATCAGGCTTCTCCCCCACACGCCGGCTCATCTTCGCGCGATCATGGAGGGCGGGAAAACCTACGAAGAAAAATTCGGGATCGCCGTCGCCGAGGGCGTCCCCGAATTCCTCGCCGGACCGGAGGTGTCGGAAGCGTTCCTGACCCGGTTGCGCGAAGAACCGGCGCCGGATCCATGGCGCGATGGTTTTGGCGTCGTGCATCTGGCCGAGAACCGGGTGATCGGTCTTTGCAGTTTCAATGGACCGCCGGATGAAGAAGGGGCGATCGAGATTTCCTACGGCATTGCGCCGGGCTACGAAGGTCGGGGCTTCGCGACGGAAGCGGCCCGCCTGATCATGGCGCGCGCTTTTGCCGACGATCGGGTGCAGCGGGTGCGGGCCCATACGCTCCCGCAAACGAACGCTTCAACGCGCATCCTGCAAAAGTGCGGCTTCCGGGAACACAGCGAGGTGATCGATCCGGTCGACGGTCCGATCTGGCGCTGGGAGATGACGCGCGCCGGTTTTGATGCTCAGCAGTGACGCGACAGTCCTGTCGACGCTTCGCTGTGTGAAGCGCGCGACGACGCCACTTTCACGACGAGCCTTCGAGACCGCGATTTGCCCTAACGAACCTCTTCGCTACCCTGCAACATGCGAACGCTCCGGCACCTCTTCGAAAACAACCGCGCCTGGGCCGAGCGCATTCGAGCGCAGGAGGCCGATTTCTTCCTTAAACTTTCCCGCCAGCAATCGCCGCAATATCTCTGGATCGGCTGCGCCGATAGCCGGGTGCCGGCGAACGAGATCGTCGACCTCTCGCCGGGCGAACTCTTCGTCCATCGCAACGTGGCGAACATCGTCGTGCACACCGATCTCAATTGTCTCTCGGTCATGCAATTCGCGGTCGACATGCTCAAGGTGCGTCACATCATCGTCTGCGGCCATTACGGTTGCAGCGGGGTGGGTGCGGCCCTCCGGCGCGATCGCCTCGGCCTGAGCGACAACTGGCTGCGCCACGTCCAGGACGTGCGGCAAAAGCACGAGGCCGTCATCGCAGGTGCGGCGAATCGAGACCGAAGCCGCCGACCGTCTCTGCGAGCTCAACGTCATCGAGCAAGTGGCCAACGTTTGCCAGACCACGATCGTCCTCGACGCCTGGGAACGCGGCCAGGAGCTCTCGGTGCACGGCTGGATCTACGGTTTAAAGGATGGACTCCTGCGCGATCTCAACGTCACGATCGCGAGCGCCAACGAAATCGCCGCCGTCTACCAGTCAGCCGTCGGCGCTCTCGCCTGACCCGCGGCCTTCATCCGTCCTATTCCTCCCATCGGTCCCATCCGTTGACCACCCCGCGGCGCGCCCGCATAGTGCCCCTCCGATGTCGATCGAGCTGACCCGCAACTTCTGCATCATCGCGCACATCGATCACGGCAAAACCACGCTTGTCGGATCGTTTGCTCGAGACCACGGGCACGATCCAGCAGCGCGAGAAGCAGGACCAGCTTCTCGATTCGATGGACCTCGAACGGGAGCGCGGGATCACGATCAAGGCCCACCCGGTCGCGATGCGCTACACCGCGAAAGACGGCCAGGAATACGCGCTTAACCTCCTCGACACGCCCGGCCACGTCGATTTCGCCTACGAAGTCTCGCGCAGCCTCGCCGCCTGCGAAGGGGCGCTTCTCATCATCGACGCCGCCCAGGGGGTGGAAGCGCAAACCGTGGCCAACGTCCACCTCGCCCACAAGCAGGGCCTGACGATCGTCCCGGTGATCAACAAGATCGATCTGCCCAACGCCGACCTGCCCGAGCGTGCACCGGCAGCTCGAGGAAATCCTCGCCATCCCGGCCGAGGAAGCGATCGATTGCAGCGCCAAGATGGGCATCGGGATCGACGAAATCCTCGAGGCGATCGTGCATCGCATCCCGGCGCCGCCCCAGCCTAAGGACGAAGTCTTGCGCGCCCTCGTTTTCGATTCCGTCTTCGACATCTACCGCGGCGTCGTCGCCTACGTGCGCGTCTTCTCCGGGCACGTGGAGGCCGATCAGCAGATCAAGGTGATGAGCACCGAGACGCGCTACGAAGTGAAGGAAGTCGGCGTTTTCACCCCGAAGATGTTCGCGCAGCCGAAGCTCAGCGCGGGCGATGTCGGCTACGTCATTGCCAACATCAAGACCACGTCCGAGTTGAAGATCGGCGACACCATGACCGACCATCGGCATCCGGCGCAAACGCCGCTCCCCGGTTTCCAGGAAATTCATCCGATGGTCTTCAGCGGGATTTATCCGATCAACACCGCCGACTTTGAGCATCTCAAAACCGCCATCGGCAAGCTGCGGATGAACGATTCCGCCTTCGTCTATCAGCCGGAAAGTTCGGTCGCGCTCGGCTTCGGTTATCGCTGTGGTTTCCTCGGGCTGCTCCACATGGAGATCATCCAGGAACGGCTCCGGCGCGAGTACGACATGGATATCATCGCCACTTCCCCGAGCGTGATTTACGAAATCCTGACGACGCGGGGCGAAATCGTGCAGGTCGATAACCCGGCGCATCTCCCCGATCCGAGCGTGATCGAGGAAATCCGCGAACCGATCGTGCGCGCCTATATCCTTTGCCCTAACGAATCGATTGGGGAAATCCTCCAGCTCATTCTCGAAAAACGCGGCACGATGGATCACACGGAGACGCTCGACACGCGCCGCGTCATGCTCCACTGCGAGCTGCCGCTGAACGAAATCCTGGTCGATTTCAACGACAAGATTAAGAGCATCAGCCGCGGCTACGCCTCGATGGATTACGAGCACGCCGGTTATCGCGCCTCGAAGCTGGTGAAACTCGATCTGCTCGTGAACGGCGAACCGGTCGACGCCTTTTCCACCATTGTGCATCGCGATCGGGCCGAATCGCGCGGTCGCCAGCTCGCCTCGAAACTCAAGGAAGTGATCCCGAGCCAGCTTTACCAGGTCGCGATCCAGGCCGCGATCGGCGGCAAAATCGTGGCCCGCGAAAGCATCTCCGCCCTGCGCAAAAACGTGACCGCGAAATGCTACGGCGGCGACATCACCCGCAAACGCAAGCTGCTCGAGAAACAGAAGGAAGGAAAAAAGCGGATGAAGAGCATCGGGAAAATCAACATCCCGCAGGAAGCTTTCATCGAAGTGTTGAAATCCTCGCAGTGAGATTGGCTTCCCTGGTGGGCCCATCCTGGTGGGGCGAGACTCCGTCGAGCCGGGGGAAGGCGGTAATTGCAATTTACCCGCCCCCTCAGGCTCGACAGAGTCTCGCCCCACCAAATTTGCCCACTAATTTTTTCCACCCGTTTCCGCCCAACGACTCGGGTGACAAACCTTCTTTGCAAACCCCATTCCTCAGCTAGCGTTTCGCCCAATGTTTGAGCCGCGCTACATCCAGCATAGCCACCTCCTCATCCGCCATGCGGAGAAATTGATTCGTTACCGGCGCGATCGCCTGAGCGAAGCCACGATCGCGGAATTGCGCGCCCAGATCGAGAAGGTGCGGGTGGCGATGAAAGCGCGCGACCAGCGCACCACGCACGAGGAATCAGAGCGGCTCGATGCCCTCCTTACCATCCACACTCCGCCGCACAAGCACGCTATCTGGCGCGAGAACGTCGAAGTCATCCTTGTCGCGATCGTGGTCGCGGTCGGGATTCGCTCCTATTTCATTCAGCCTTTCAAAATCCCGACCGGCTCGATGCAGCCGACGCTCAACGGGATCATCGGCCACCCGATGAACACGCCCGCGCCTAACTTTCTCAAGCAGATCGTCGACTTCGTCGTCCTGGGCCGCAATTACATCAACGTCGTCTCCGGCGCGGAGAACACGGTGCAGAACGTCGTCCCGCAAAAATTCCTCTTCTTCTTCACCTTCTCCCACATCATCTGTAACCAGCAGAACTTCACCGTTTATGCGCCGCCGGAAATTCTGCGCCAGGATTTTCAGGTCTATCCCGGGAACGTTTATCACCGCGGGCAGGTCATCGCGCGCGGCGCGGTCGATACCGGCGACCAGGTCTTCGTCGATAAATTCAGCTACAATTTTATCCATCCGCATCGCGGCGATGTTTTCGTCTTCCGCACCAACCACATTCGCGGGATCCGCGAGGACCCCGAGGCGGGCGCGCCCTTTTACATCAAGCGTCTGACTGGAACGCCGGGCGACGAACTGCGAATCGATTCCCCCAGGCTTTACGTTAATGGTGAGCTGGCGAAAAGCTTTGGCATCCGGCGGGTCATGGCAGCCGAGGGGCCCTATCGCGGCTACTCCCAGGGGCCGGAGAGAATGCAGGTGCCGAATGGCGATTTCCGACCCGGGCTCTTTTCACCCGAGATGACCTTTGTCGTCCCACAGCATTACTATTTCGCGATGGGCGACAATAGCTACAACAGCTACGACAGCCGCTATTGGGGACCGGTCCCGGAGGAAAATGTGGTCGGGCGCGGGCTTTTTGTTTACTGGCCGTTCGGACGGCACTGGGGATTTATTCGTTAGGGCTCCGATCGGGAGATGAGGGAATAATGGAGTAATGGGTTCGACCAGCACTCCAGTAATCCAATCCCCCATCATTCCATCTCTCCTCCCGCTGGGCGGGATGTTCGTCGGCTATCTCGTCGTCATGCTGGCCAATCCGGTGCGGATCGCGCTGCGCGATGGGTTTCGCTGCATTTGCGGTTCAAGCGCCTCTGGCTTGTCTTCGCGCTTTTCGCCCTTGCGTATTCCGTCTTTCAGTTTGCCGTTTTCACGCCGTTTCAGTCGACCGCGGACCTGCGCCTGAGCAGTTCAGGTTTTGGGATTCATGGCATTGGCCGCTCTTTTCCGAGGTCTGGCGGGGCAGCCTTCTCCACACCATCGAGTCGGTCGCCGGGATTTTTGATGCTGCCGCCACGACCTACCCGCTCTCCGTTCTGGCGGCGCTTTTTCTCCTTCTCAACTGGCGCGGATTGCACGTCAGTCTGGTGCGCGCGCTACGCAAACAATTCGGGCTCGGCGGCTGGCTCATTTACCTCGGCGTGCTGCTCGGCGCGCTCGCCTCGCTCCTCAAGCCGTTCATCTATTGGCTCCTGCCGGGGCGCGCGAGTTTCCTTTCCCCGGCGCATTTTCTGCAAACGTCCGCGGCCGTCGATACGGTGGCCTTCATCTTCGAATATCTCTGCGCGGTTTATCTGCAGGTCTACCTCATCACGGTTTGCCTGGCCTGGATCAAGGGGCTCCATTTCCCCGAAGGAGAAATCCTTCGTTTTGCCATGCGTCGCTTCAGCTTCGTTCTGAAATGGCTCGGGCTCGTCGTGCTCGCGAGCACGCTTTTGCTCCGCTTACCGCTGCTCGTGGCCTATTTTCGCGATCTGCCCGGAGTGCTCGATTATCTGCCCATCGGCCGGGCCGCGATGACCCTGCTCATTCTCTGTTTTGCCACCATGCAGATCTCGCTCGTTTTGCATAACGAAAGCCTGCACGAAGCCTTTCGCGCGCATTTTCTTTTCCTGCGGCGGCATTCCCTCCGCTTTGTTTGGTTCCTTCTCATCTGCGGTCTCCATTTTTGGTTTCTCGCCCTGGCCGATGAAATCGTCCGGGCCGCCGCCACCGGGCGGCCTCTCGCGCTGATTATCTGGAAACTGGCCTACATCGCGGCTCGCGCCCTCGTCACCGGCTGGCTGCTGGCGAGCTGGGTGAGTCTGTTCCGCCAGTGCGAAATCGGGCGGGTGAATCGCGAAAACTGGATTCGCTATTGATCTGATGCCGCCGAAGCGTCCAACGCCGAGGAGATCACGCGCGCGAGCAAATCGAATCTCGCTTTCGCCTTCCTGTCGTTAGGCGCGGAGCGCCGGCGCGACATCACGATCTTCTATGCCTTTTGTCGGTTGATCGACGACATCGCCGACTCAACCGAACTCGTGCCGGACGGAAAAAGGCGCGCCAGCTCGCGGTCTGGCGGGCCGCGCTCTGCAGCACGCCGACGAGCGAAGAGTCCGCGATCGCGCCTGCGGTGCGCGGCCTGATCGACAAAGTATGCGATCACGCCGGCGATGCTGGAGGAGATCATCGACGGGGTGGAGATGGACCTGACGATCCGGCGTTACGAAACCTTCGCGGCGCTGCGCGAATATTGTTATCGGGTGGCGAGCGCGGTCGGGCTCGTCGAGCATCGAAATTTTTGGCTACACGCAACCCGGCCTGCCGCGCAGTACGCGATCGAGCTCGGCCTCGCCCTCCAGGTCACGAATATCCTGCGCGATGTCGGCAAGGATCTGGCGAACGGCCGCATCTATCTGCCGCAGGAGGATCTGGCGCGGTTTGATTATTCCGAGGCGGACTTGACGGCGCGGGTCTATGACGATCGATTCGTTAGGCTGATGCAGTTCGAGGCGGAGCGGGCCCACGAACATTTCCAAAAAGCGGCCGCGTTCTTGCCGCGCGAAGACCGGCGCGCGATGGTCAGCGCCGAGATCATGGCCTCGATCTATCATGCGCTCTTGCGGCAGATGGAGCGGGATCGCTTTCGGGTCTTCGAGCGCGATTACGGGCTTGAGCAAGGTCAGCGAAGTTCTTCCACGTCCTGCCGGCAATTGCTTCGGATTCTTTGAATACCGCTTGCTGGACATCCGTCTCACCTTCACAATGCGATTTACTAAGCATTATGAAAAAATATCTAGTGCCGGCGGCTCGGCCGCCATTCTCACTTCACTTGGGTTCACCTCCTGCGTGGACTATCCAGGTCCGGCGGTGGGTCAGGGCGCTGGGATCGGCGCGGCCAGCGGCGCGCTCATTGGCGCAGGCGCGGGCGGGGCCGGGGTGCGGCCATTGGCGCGGGCGCCGGCTTGCTCGCGGGAGCTCTGATCGGAGCGGCGTCGATGCCGATCAGGCCCGCTATTATCATGCGCCTCCCGGCGGATATCCGTATGCCCAGCGCACGAGCACACCGGGCTATGTCTATAGTCCGTATGGGGACCACAACATCATCGATGTCCGCGGCGTTCCGCCGGGCGCGCTGGTGCGCGATCCTTCAACGGGCGGAGTCTTCCGCAAGCCGTAACCGCGGGAAACAAGTTGTAGCGGCGGTCTATGACCGCCGAAATGGGTGGCTACCCGGAAAGCGCCCGTCTCGCAGGACGGCGTCGGCGGTTTCAAACCGCCGCTACAACGAACGCAGCGCGTCGACGCGTTTGCGCGTCGCTTCGTCCATCCGGACCAGCTCAGGCCAGCCGCGGGTGTAGCCTTCGCCGGGTAGTTTGCGGGTCGCGTCGAGGCCCATGTGCGAGCCGACGTTCTGCACGCTGGGGGCGTGATCGAGCGAATCGCTCGGGTTCGTGATGAAGGTGCTGTCGCGCTTCGGATCGGTATTGGCGCACATCCGAAAGAGCACTTCGCTCGTGTTGTGGACGTCGCAATCTTCGTCCAGCACCACGATGTATTTGCTGAACATCATCTGCCCCATCCCCCAGAGCCCGTGCATGACCTTGAAGGCTTGATAGGGATACTGCTTGCGGATGCTAACGAAGACGAGGTTGTGAAAAACGCCTTCCGCCGGGAGCGCCATGTCGACGATCTCGGGAAAATTCATTTTGAAGACGGGGAGGAAAATCCGCACGCTGGCCGAGCCAAGATAAAAATCCTCCATCGGCGGCACCCCGACGATCGTGGTCGGATAAACCGCCTCGCGCCGATGCGTGATGGCGGTGAGATGAAAGACCGGATAATCCTCGACCGCGGTGTAAAACCCGGTGTGATCGCCGAACGGCCCCTCCGCCCGCAGCTCCCCCGGTTGCACATAGCCTTCGAGCACGAAATCGACATCCGCCGGCACTTCCAGGTCGTTCGTCAGGCATTTGACCAGCTCGACCGATTTCTTGCGAATGAAGCCGGCGAAAAGGATCTCATCGAGCCCATCGGGGAGCGGCGCGGTGGCGGCAAAAGTGTAGGCGGGGTCGCCCCCGATCGTGACCGCCACCGGCATCCGCTCATTGCGTTCGTAGTAGACCTTGCCGTGCCGCGCCCCGACCTTGTGCACCTGCCAGTGCATCCCGGTCGTGCGGTCGTCGTAGACCTGCATCCGGTACATCCCGAGGTTGCGCGCGCCGGTTTCGGGGTCGCGGGTGTGAACGTTAGGCAAAGTGATGAAGCGGCCGCCATCCTTCGGCCAGCATTTCAAGATCGGCAGCTCGCCTAACGAAAAGTCTTCGGCTCCGGGATCGAAGCGGTGCACCACTTCCTGGCAGGGGCCGGACTTCACATGCTTCGGCCGCGCGTGCAGGAGATTCATTCCCTGTTTCAGCAGCGTCCAGCCCTCGCGCAAATCGGTCGGTGGTTTCGCTTTCAGGATAAGCGCGATCTCCTGCGCGAGGTCGGCGACGCTCTCGACCTGCAGCGCGAGCGCCATCCGTTTCTCCGAGCCCATGGTGTTGATCGCGACCGGAAATTTCGCCCCTTTCCCGTCGATCAGCGGCTGCTCGAAAAGCAGCGCCTTCCCGCCGCCGGGCGACTTCATCTCGCGGTCGGCCCATTCGGTGATGGCCAGTTCCGTCTCGACCGGAACGGATACGCGAAGCAACTCTCCCGCCTTCTCCAGCGCCGCAGTGAATTCGGAAAAGGAAGCGTATGCCATTGGTGCCTTTCTCGCTTTCTTTACGCCGCTTTTATGAAACTGGCCACTTGCTGCTCAAAATGCGATGGCAGCTCGGCGACGCCTGCACGCCGCTGGTAGCGAAACACTCTTCGGATTCTCGCTAATTCGGTCTCGATCGACACCTTCTGGGCCGAACTCCTTCTTGCTCGACTGCCGTGCACCGCGCCGGGTACAACCGAAGGTCTCATGAAAACGCGCCATCCTCTCACCGTCGCCATTCTGCTTCTCACCCTCGTCAGTGCGTTCGCCTCGTCTTCCGCCTCTGCGGGAAGCGCCACCTGGCAGCTGGTTCCGGCAACGGGTGAGTGGAACAACGCAGTCAACTGGTCGCCTGCCACAGTGCCGAATGGCTCTGGCGACATCGCTACGTTTGCCAGTTCCAATTTCACCGACATTTTTTGCTCGGCGGACACGGAGGTGAACAGCATTGTTTTCGACCCCGCCGCGAGCGCTTTCACAATCACTCCAAACCCTGGCACTACTCTGACCATCAGCGGCGCTGGAGTGCTGAATAATTCCGCCGCGCCGCAGGATTTTGTACTTGGCGTGGACAGCAGCTTTAACCACGCGTTCCTGACCTTTTCAAATTCCGCTACGGCAGGCAACATGACCACTTACAGAGCGCAGGCGGCTACGATCAGCACGTATGGTGGAACCATTGAGTTGAACGACAGCGCGAATGCAGGCAGCGCGACCTTTCTCATTGAGGGTGGGATGATCAGCAGTCCCAATGTTGTAGGCGGAGCCGTTTTTTTTAACGGCGGTCCGAATTGTAGCGCAAGCAATGCCACCTTCATCACGGAAGGGGGGACCGTCCCGGGCGCCAATGGTGGAGAAGTGGGCCTCTTCACGGAAGCCACCGGCGCAAACGCCGCCTTCACAAATAACGGAGGGCAGGCGGAAGGCGCTCAGGGTGGTTTCGTCGAAGTGCAATATGGGGCTACGCTCGGCGATGCGGTGTCGATCAATAATGGCGCGAACACGCCCGGCGCGTTCGGTGGCGTGACGAGCTTTCTCGCTGCGCACGCGGGTAACAGCACTTTGATTGCTAATGGCGGCAGCAACGGCGGCGGGGGTGGCCAAATTGTCTTCTTCAATGGCTCCTTCGGCGATTTCGCCCGCGTTGAAGTCTTCGGAAATGGATTTCTCGATTTGTTGAATCATGGCGATCCAGGTGTGACGATCGGCTCATTGGAAGGCAACGGCTTCGTGTCAATGGGCCCGGCGCCTCTCATCATCGGCAGCAACAACCGGAGTACCGTTTTTGCCGGGAAGATCACAGACAGTCGTGTCGGCGGCGGTGCAGTCGTCAAAATCGGGTCCGGCACGCTGGTTCTCGCCGGCGCGAGCGATTACACCGGCGCGACGACCGTCCGGCAGGGCAGCCTGGAAGTGCGGAACCGCCGTGGATCGGCCACCGGCAGCGGCCCGGTTCACGTCATGAAAGGCCGGCTCACCGGGTCGGGAATTATTGTTGGTGATGTCACCGTAGGTTCGCGGGCTGGCGCATCCATTGCGGCCCTCTCTCCCGGGCGCAAGTCCGCTTCTCCGCAGACCCTCACGATTCAGGGCAGCCTCACGTTGGAGATTAATGCGATGTATGTCTGCGACTTGAACAGCGACGCCGCGCAGGCCGACGGGGTGGTCGCCACTGGGGCCACTGTGATCAACGGGGCGCAAATCTCGCTCGCAGATTTCGGAAGCGTCCTGCTCCCGCCAGACACTAGTTTTCACGATTCTCACCAACGCCTCATCGACGGCAATTAGTGGCACCTTCGCCAATCTGCCCGACGGCGCCATCGTGACCGTCGGCGGTAACAAATACCAGGCGAGCTACGAGGGCGGCGACGGCAACGACCTCACCCTCACCGTCCTGCCTTAGCCTGGCTGGTCTGCTCGCTACCACCGGCGGGTCCAGCCAGAAAAAATCGAATCCCTCCTTGGCGGACGCCGAATCTCTTCCCCAGACACGGCTGGACGGTCGCGAGATACGAATAATGTTTCAGCCCCCGCTTGCAGCATGTCCAGGCCCAAAGCACCACCGACCAATCGCGAAGGGGAAGACCGGTTTCGCATCATGGTCGAGAGCGTGCGCGATTACGCGATCTTCATGCTCGACCCGGAGGGCCGAATCACCACCTGGAACAAGGGAGCCGAGCGGCTAAAGCAATATCAGGCGGCGGAGATCATCGGCCGTCATTTCTCCGAATTCTATCCCCCGGAAGATGTGGCGGCGCGAAAGCCGCAACGCGAGCTGGAGATCGCGCTCGCCGAGGGCCGAGTGGAAGACGAAGGCTGGCGGGTCCGCAAGGATGGCTCGCGCTTTTGGGCGCTCGTCGTCATCACTGCCCTCTACGACCACGACGGCAAGCTCACCGGCTTCGGCAAAGTGACCCGCGACCTGACGGAGCGGCGCGCGGCCGAGGACCGACTGCGCGCAAGCGAGGAACAATTCCGCCTTCTCGTCGATCGGGTGGAGGAATACGCGATTTACCTGCTCGACCCAAACGGGCACGTGCTTCATGGAATAACGGTGCGGAGAAGATCAAGCAATACAGTGCAAGCGAGATCATCGGCAAACACTTCTCCTGCTTCTACACCGCGGAAGACGTGGCCGCCGGCAAACCGCAGCACAACCTCCAGTTGGCCCGTGCGCAACGGGCACATTCGCGACCAGGGCCTGCGAGTGCGCAAAGACGGCACCACCTTTCCAGCCGAAGTGGTCATCACCGCGCTGCTCGGTGATTCAGGAGAATTGCGCGGCTTTTCCAAAGTCACGCGCGATCTCTCCGATCAGATGCGCACCCGCGAGATCGAAGCGGAACGGCTCGCGGCGGTGAAAGCGAACGAAGCCAAGGACGAATTTCTCGCCCGACTCAGCCACGAGTTGCGCACCCCGCTCACCCCGGCGCTGGCCGCGGCCAGTTTCCTGGTGGAAAACATCTCCGAGCTGCCGGCGAAATTCAGCGAAGACATCCACATCATCCGGCGCAACGTGCAGCTCGAGGCGCGCCTGATCGACGACCTCCTCGACCTCACCCGCATCAGCACGGGCAAGATCGACCTGCACCAGGAGCGCGTCGACGGACACGCCGTGGCCCGCGACGCGGTCCAAATCGCCCGTTCCGATATTCACCGCAAAGACCTCAGCGTTACGACCGATTGGGCGGCAAAGGACCACTACATCTGGGCTGACCCGGTGCGGATCGAGCAGGTCTTCTGGAACCTGATCAACAACGCGGTCAAGTTCACCGGACCAAAGGGTGAGATCCGCATCCGGACTTGGAACGAGAACGGAAATTTTATCTTCGCCATTACCGACACCGGCATCGGGATCGCGGTCGACCAACAGGCTTCGCTCTTCACCGCTTTCGAGCAGGGCGAGCGCGGCATTTCGCGGCAATTTGGCGGGCTCGGCCTCGGTCTCGCGATTTGCAAGAACCTGGTCGCCCTCCACGGAGGCACGATTCAGATCAGCAGTCGCGGCCGGAGTTTTGGCACGACGGCGACTGTGAGCTTTAAGTCCTGTGAAGGCGCAGAAGTCGAGGCGGCGCCGGGGCCGACTGCGCCGCAACGGACGAAACCATTGCGGATCCTGCTGGTCGAAGATCACAAGGATACCCGACGTGTCCTGAGCCGCATGCTCAGACAATCAGGCTGTGAGATTTCGGAAGCCGGCACGGTCGCGGAGGGGCTGGAGATACTTCGCGCCCAACCATTCGATGCCATCCTGAGCGACATTGGTCTGCCGGATGGGAGCGGCTACGAAGTAATATCGGAAGCGCGGAGCCTGCAGACGGTTCGTGGCGTTGCCTTGACCGGCTACGGCATGTCGGAAGACATCCGGCGGAGCAAGGAAGCAGGCTTCGAGTTTCACCTCACCAAGCCGATTGACGCGGCCGAACTGCGCACTGTCCTGCGCAGGCTGGGGGGCTAGGCAGCCGTTGGGCGCGGCTCTTCGCTCGGCGTCGCAAAAAGCGAGCCGTTCTTTTGTTTCTGCTCCGCCGCCGGGACCGTTGCTACTTCGTCACGAGGGTGACGTGGCGGAACGGGCGGAGCGACCAAAAGGCGTAGTTCTCCGGCATCTTCGGACGCTTGCCCGTGAAATGCAGGCGCCAGTAGATCGAAAGGAGATGCTCCTTATTCCCGCGAAACCGGCTGAAGGTGGTCGAAATCGGGGTGAGATCCTTGTAGGCGATATCGACCCGTTTCTCGGTGTCGTGATGGGCAAGCACCACCATCCCGCCGACCACGAGCAGAACCAGAGCCAACAAACTCAGAAGTAGTTTCATCAGGTCGAAAGCGTAGTGCAGAAATTCTCCCGCGCCACTCTACGCGGATCAGCGGCGATGTTTTCCACCGGCGATCAGGCCGGCGAGGCTGCCGATCACGAGCGCGGCGCCCGCCAGGAGCGCGAGGGTTTTGCCTTTGGAAGGAATCGGCGGCTCCGGCTGGATGTAGCGTTGCTCGGGCAGATTGCCGGCCGGGCCGCGTGGTCCGTGGTCGAGCCCCATCTTCAAAACCTGCGCGATATGCAAGGCGTGGCGCTCGGTTGTTTCCTGCACCTGGGTGCGACAACTGAATCCATTCGCGATAATGAGCGTGTCCTTTGCCGCCTTCCGCACTTCCGGGAGAAGGACGCGCTCGCCGACCGCGATCGAGACGTCGTATTTGTCGGCCTCGAAACCGAAGGCGCCCGCCATTCCGCAACAGCCCGAATCGGGAACTTCGTAATCCAGGCCCATCCGCTCGAGCAGCTTCTTCTCGCAATCGAGATGCATAACCGCCTTATGATGACAATGGCCATGGACGAGCGCCTTGCGCTGCAGTTTCGGGACGCGGTAGTCGGGGGCATATTTCTCGAGAAACTCCGCCAGGGTAAAGGTCTGCTTGCGCAGGCGGCGCGCGTTTTCGTGATGCGGAAACATTTCAAAAACCTCGTCGCGAAAAACCGCGGTGCAGCTCGGCTCGAGCCCGACGATCGGGGTGCCCGCTTCGATTTCGTCGGCCAATGAGTGGAGGATTTGCAGAAGCCAGCGTTTGGCCGTGTCGAGCATCCCGTAGTCGTAGAGCGGCCGCCCGCAACAAAGGTCCTGCTTCGGCAGCACGACTTGGAAACCGGCATCCTCCAGGACCTCGACCGCGGCCTTCGCGACCGCGGGATGGAAGTAATTGTTAAAGGTGTCGGGCCAGAGGAGGACTCGCCTTAGCCCCTGATTCCGCGGCGTGCGGCGCGCGAACCAGCTCTTGAACGGCTCCGGCGCGAAGGCCGGCATGGTCCGCTCCTGCGCGACGCCGATGACCGCTTTCGCGACGCTGCTGAGGAAGGGCGCGCGATTGATGAAGTTGACTAACGAGGGCGCAATCTGCGCGAGCCGCGCCCAAACGTGAATCAAACCGAAGGCGTAGGCGTAGATCGGGCGGAGGCGGCCTTTGTAGTAGTGGGCGAGGAATTCCGCCTTGTAGGTCGCCATGTCGACGCTGACCGGGCAGTCGTGCTTGCAGCCCTTGCAGGCGAGACAGAGATCGAGCGCCTCTTTCACGCTCTCTTCTTTCCAGCCGTTTTTGCCGATCACTTCGCCACGCAGCATCTCGAAAAGGAGATGGGCGCGACCGCGCGTCGCGTCCTTCTCCTCGCGTGTGACCATGAAACTGGGGCACATCGTGCCGCCTTCGAGCCGGCGGCATTTGCCGACCCCGACGCAGCGCAGGGCGGCGCGGGCGAAGCTGCCGTGATCGCTCGGATAAGCGAAGTAGGTCTCCGGCTCGCGCGGATTGTAATCGCTGCCCAGGCGGAGATTGGAAGTGATCGGGTAGGCGTCGATCACTTTGCCGGGATTCATTTTCCACTCGGGATCCCAAATCGATTTGAACTCGCGGAAAGCCTGCATGATTTCCGGCCCGTACATTTTCGGGAGCAGCTCGGCCCGCGCCTGGCCGTCGCCGTGCTCGCCGGAAAGCGAGCCGCCGTAGCTGAGGACGAGATCGGACGCTTCGGCGACGAACGAGCGGTAGGTATCAATTCCTTTCGCGGTGTAAAGGTCGAACGGAATCCGGCAATGGATGCAGCCCTGGCCGAAATGTCCGTAGAGTGAGGCGTCGTAGTCGTATTTGTGAAAGAGATCGCGCAGATCGCGCAAATAGGGTCCGACCTTGTGCGGCGGGACCGCGGAATCTTCCCAGCCCGGCCAGGTATCCTTCATACTGGGGACGAAAGCGGTCGCGCCGAGGCCCGATTCGCGGATTTGCCAGACCTTCGATTCTTCCGCCGGATCGTCGAAGAGTTTCATGTTTGGCGCGTCGCCTTTTCCTTTCAGCGCCTCCATTGCGGCGCGCGCCTTGTTATCGGAGTCCTCCTTTGAATCGCCGCCAAACTCGGCCAGGAGAAAGCCCTTGCCATCGGGCAGGAGTTTGATGTCGCCCGGGTGCAGCCCGGTTTTCTTCATGTAGCCGATGAGCCGGTGATCGATCCCCTCGAGCCCGATTGGTTTGTGCTCCATCACGTCGGGCGCGTGATCGCCCGCGCTGTAAACATCGGGATAGCCGAGCACGAGCAGGCTGCGCGCTTTCGGGTTCGGAATGAGATGGAGGGTTGCTTCCAGGATCGTGACGCAGGTCCCTTCGCTGCCGACGAGTGCGCGCGCGACGTTGAAACCTTTCTCGGGCAGCAGGTCCGGCAGGTTGTAACCCGAGACGCGGCGCGGGATATCGGGAAACTTTTCCCGAATGAGGTCGGCGTATTTGTCGCGCAGGTCGCGCAGCTTGCCGTAAATTTCGCCCCGGCGTCCGCCCTGCCTGACGATGTTATCGAGCTCTTCTTCGCTCGTCGGGCCGACCCGCATTTGCAGGCCGTCGTAGGTCAGGATTTCGAGCTCGTGCGTGTTGTCGGAGGTGCGCGCGCCGCCGCCATTGAAGGCGGCCATGACGGAGTGCACGCCGCAGGAATTGTTGCCCAGCATTCCGCCCAGCGTGCAATGATTATGCGTCGCGGGGTCGGGTCCGAAGGTCAGTTGATGCTTCTCCGCGGCGTGGCGGAGATCATCGAGGATCGTGCCCGGCTGGACGCGGCCCAGCTTGCGCTCGACGTCGATCTCGAGGACGCGGTTCAGGTATTTCGACATGTCGATGATGATCGACGTATTGCAGCACTGGCCAGCCAGGCTCGTGCCGCCGCCGCGGCCGGTGATGGGCGCGCCGTAATCGCGTGCGATCGCGACCGTTTTCACGACGTCGGAGACGCTGCGCGGAATGACGACGCCAATCGGCGGCTGGCGATAGTTTGAGCCGTCGGTCGCGTAGAGGGCGCGGCTTCCGTCGTCGAAGCGGACTTCACCGCTGATTTGAGCCTTCAATTTTTCCGGGAGCGTCGCCTGCTGTGCGTCGGTCAGATGGGCCGCGCCAGGCGGCGGATCGCTCACGTTTTGTTCCAATACTTTTGCCATAAATTCGTTAGGGGAAGAGCAGCGTCGCCGCCTGCTCCGGGTAGCGCACGCGTTCCGCGTGCTGGTCGCGGCATTCTACCGCGACGAACTTTTCGAAAGGCGTCGTCTCAATCCGACTCGGTCCCGGGTAGGCAAGTTCGCGACGGTGGAACACCGTCGCCAGCACGCGGAACGCGTGCGCTACCCGAGAATAGCCGCGGCGTCACAGGGCGAATTTTTGCGCCTCCTTTCGCTTTAGTTCGAGACCGTTGCCGGGACGGGAGAGGTCGGGGCGGAGCGCCCCGTCGTTAGGCTGGGGAACTCCGTCGAAGAGCATGCGCTCGATCCGGACGTGATCGTGGAAATATTCGGCATGGCGGAAGGGACGGGCGGAGCAGCCGACCGGAATGTGGAGCGACGGCGCGCAATGGGCCGAGAGCGGGAGATGATGCGCTTCGCAGAGCGTAGCCGCCTGGAAAAAACCGGTGTAACCGCCGCAACGCGTGGCGTCGGCCTGCAGGACATCGACCGCCTCCGCCGCCAGCATCCGCTCGAAGTAGCTGATGTCGTAGCCATACTCACCGGCCGCAATGTCCATCCCCGGCGGGCCGTCGTCGCGCATGAGATGAAGACCGGCGAGGTCGTCGGAGGAAACCGGTTCCTCAAACCAACTGACGTCGAGCTCGGAAAAGGCATAGGCCAACTCAAGCGCCTGCTTGCGCGAATAGGCGCCGTTGGCATCGACGAAAAGCTGCGCTTCCTCGCCGATCGCGTCGCGTGCCGCCGCGACTCGTTCCGGATCGGCTGCGGCATCGCGCCCGACTTTCATTTTCACCCGGGGAATTCCCTGTTCGGCCCAGCCGCCGAGTTGTTCCTGCAATTTTTCGTTGCTGTAGGAGGTGAATCCTCCACTTCCGTAAATCGGCATCGCTTCGCGCATCTGTCCGAAAAGGCTAACGAGGGGAAGGTCGAGCAGTTTTGCTTTCAAATCCCAGAGGGAGGTGTCGACGGCCGAGATGGCCATTGAGCAGATGCCGGGACGGCCAAGGTTACGGATCGATTTCGTCATGGCGACGAAGGCGTCGTTAGGCGAGAGGGCGTCGCGGCCGAGGACGATATCCTTTAGTTTGGAATCGATCAGTTTGGCGGTGGCATCGTCGGCGTAGGAATAGCCTAACGAGCACTGATCGCCCGCCTCGGCTTCCACGATCACGATCGTGGTGCTGTCCCACTCGTAGGTGCCGTCGGATTCCGGTTGCTCGGTCGGAATTTTGCAGACCGTAACGGTGAGTTTCTCGATCGGCGTGGCGCTCATCCCGGGAGCGCGCGCGTTCTCCAGAGGAATGCAGGACAACCCCTCACCGCCCATCACTCCTTGTGCGGGATGAAGCTTTCGATCGCGTCCTTGAACGCGCCACGGATCATGCTCGGTGCGGCCGGATCGCCTTTCAGCATCGACTCGGTGAAGTTCTTCGCCTCTTTGAAAGTGATGTGTGGCGGCAATGTCGGCACTTCCGGATCGGTCACGGCTTCGTAAACGACCGGGCGATCCGACGACAACGCCCGGTCCCAGGCTGGTCCGACGTCCTCCGGTTTTTCGACATGAATCCCGCGCAGGCCGAGCATCTCGGCGTAGGTGGCGAAAGCGAATTTCGGCACGGTTTGCGAGGCCTCGTATTTCGGGTCGCCCGCCATGATGCGCTGTTCCCACGTCACCTGGTTGAGGTCGCGATTGGCCAGGACCATGATGATGAGGCGCGGGTCGCTCCATTCTTTCCAATAATTGGCAATCGTGATGAGGCAATTGATGCCGTTCATCAACATGGCGCCGTCACCCACGAGCGCGATCACCGGACGATCGGGCCAGGCAAACTTGGCCGCCACAGAGTAGGGAACGCCGGGCCCCATGGTCGCGAGGTTGCCGGAGAGCGAGGCCATCATCCCGCGTCGCACTTTCAGATCGCGCGCAAACCAGTTGGCGGAAGAACCCGAATCGGAGGCGAGGATGCAATTATCCGGCAGGCGCGGGGAGAGCTCCCAGAAGACGCGCTCGGGATTGATCGGATCGGCACTGTTCATGGCGCGCGCCTCGAGCACTTTCCACCAGTCTTTGATTTCGCCCTCGAGCATCTCCTGCCACGACCTGTCCGGCTTGCGTTCGAGGAGCGGGATGAGGGCGCGCAGGGTCTCGGCGCTATCCCCGGTCAGGTTCACTTCCGTCGGGTAACGGATGCTAAGCATCTTCGGGTCGATATCGATCTGGACGCCGCGGGCCTGGCCCTCTCGGGGCAGAAATTCCGAATAGGGAAAACTGGAGCCGACCATGAGGAGGGTGTCGCACTCCGTCATCATCTTCCAACTGGGGGCGCTGCCTAACAATCCGATGGGCCCCGTGCAATAGGAGACGTCGTCCGGAATAACGGCTTTGCCTAACAATGCCTTGGCCACCCCGGCCCCGAGCAGATCCGCCACTCCCATGACTTCATCGCTCGCCCCGAGCGCGCCCGCGCCGACCAGCATCGCCACTTTTTCCCCCTGGTTCAGAAGCTCGGCGGCCCGGCGCAGATCCTCGTCCCTGGGCACGACCCGCGGCTGCGAGTAGCCAACCCCGGAGTGGACGGTACCATGTTGGCGGGGCGGTTCTTCGACCGCCGGCATTTCCTGCAGGTCGTTAGGGAAAATAATGCAGGTGACGGTGCGCTCGGCCTTGGCAATGCGAATGGCGCGGTCGACCAGGTGTCGCACCTGGGCCGGGGTGGTGGCCATGTGGACATACTCGTGGGCGACATCCTTGAAGAGGGTAATGAGATCGACTTCCTGCTGATAATCGCCCCCCAGCGCAGCCCGTGCCTGTTGTCCGACGATCGCAACCACCGGTTGGTGATCCATCTTGGCGTCGTAGAGACCGTTAAGGAGATGAATCGCGCCCGGCCCGGAAGTGGCAAGGCAGATGCCGACTTCGCCGGTGAACTTGGCGTGAGCGCAGGCCATGAAAGCGGCCATCTCCTCGTGCCGCACCTGCACATAATCGACCTTGTCACCGGCGCGGTCGATCGCGCCGATGATGCCGTTGATGCCGTCGCCGGGGAATCCGTAGATCCGTTTCAGGCCCCATTCGGTGATTCGTTTGATGAGAAAATCAGATACGAGTTGTGCCATAGAGAAGTTGAGAGTTGTTGGTTGAGAGTTGAGTGATCATTCGTTGCCGGCGAAAGCCATGGTGGTGACGAGCGCGTTTTCGGATTGGCGCGAATCGAGCCGCGTGTGCTGGACGACAATCGGGACGTCGGAGACGATCGTGCTGGCGTAGTTGGTCGCCTTTGGGATCGGCTCCGGATCTTTCAGGTCGTTGAAACGCTGGTGGAGGGTGCGCCGCGCCGGGACCGTGATTTTGTAGGGACCGACCGGGTCGCGATCGGTGTAGTAAATTGTAATCTCGACGTGCGCCTCCGTGTCATTCGGGTTCAGAATGCAAGCCGTCTCGTGGCTCAACATTTCCGGTTCCGGACCGTGGCTCCAGGAGGGAATCCAGCCCTCCGCGATCGCCCATGTTTTCCGTCCAATTCCTGCCATTAATGAAGCCTTGCCTCATAGAAATATCGTGGCCGAAAACCGAATCGGTTCGGAGAAATTTTGGCCGGCCTGGAGGGGAAAGGGCGAGAAGCCGCAGCCCGAGTGACTTACAAAAATTCGCGGCGCTCAGTATTTCGGCGCCGCGACCCAGCCGCGGCTGTGATAGTCGCCCAGGGTGAGGAGGAGCATGAGAAAAAGCCAGAGCAGGCCGGTAAAGGCGGCCAGGTGCAAGAGGCGGCTGCTCCCTTTGATGTGCATGAAGAAGAGGACGATGAGGATCGTTTTCGCGAAAGAGATGGTGAGCGCGATGACGAGATTGAAGTAACCGAAATTGACGTAGCCGAGCCCCCAGGTGAGGGCGAGGAGGCCCATCAGCCCGAGGCAATTGGTCCAATAGAGCTTGGGAGAGTATGTCATGACAGGAAATGACGAATGACGAATGACGAATGACGAAGAAATGACGAAGCACGAATGCCGAAGAGCGGAGCGATGGCGCGGCGCCGCTTTATGCCTTGCGACTTCGTCATTAGCTCGTCATTCGTCATTCTGATTTCGTCATTCCTCACCTATGCCCGGCGAGGTAGAGAAGCGGGAAAAGAAACACCCAGACGATGTCGACGAAGTGCCAGTAGAGTCCGGCAATCTCGACCGGCATGTAGTTTCCATTCTCAAATCGCCGCCGCCAGGCCAGGACCGCGAGCACGAGCATGATGACAATGCCGACGGTGACGTGGATCGCGTGCAGCCCGGTCATGGCGAAGTAGAGCCAGAAAAAGAGCTCCGCCGCCGTCGGATCGACTTCGTGCCATTGGAAATTCACTCCCGGCACGAGGTGATCGACGAAATCCTTGTGATACTCGAAGCCTTTGATCCCCATGAAAATGATCCCGAAAAGCGCGGTCCCGAGGAGGAGCCAAACGAGATGCCTGCGGCGCTCGAGCTGGGCGGCGCGCACCGCCAAGGCCATGAGGGTGCTGCTGAAGAGAAGAATGGCGGTGTTAGCGCCGCCCAGAATCACCTCGGTATGCCGGCTGGCTGCCATCCAGACGTTTGGATAGAGATAACGGTAAACGGTGTAGCTGAGGAAAAGTCCGCCGAAAAACAGCACCTCGGTGGCGAGAAAAATCCACATTCCGAGGGTGGCGGCCGAACGCTGCTGTTCGATGTCGTCGAACTGTTCGGCGAGAAGGGTGTCGGCCGCGGCTTCGCTCATCTTTCAGGAGAAGATCGCTTTTCGTGCCGGAATTGCGCGGCTTCGATTTTGGCCGGCGGAGCGGGGCGCGTCGTTTTTTGCCTAACGATTAATGCGGCGTCCGGTAATGCCTGGAGGACTGACCGCCTGTCGCCCGTGTTTGATGAAACACGGACGGGACAGCGCCCGTCCCTCCAAGAGAAGCCAACGACGCTCACAGACCATGCCGCTACAACGGAGCGGACGCCGATAATCGTTCCTAGCTGGTCGAAACGAAAACGACCCCGGCGGCGATCACGATCGAGCCGAGGGCGAGGCGCAGGCTCAACTTTTCCTTCAGGATCCACGCCCCGGCGAAGGCGATCAGGATCACGCTCAGCCCTTGAAAGGGGAAAAAGTAACTCAGATCGAAACGTTGCAGCAGGCCGATATTGACGAAGAAATTGACCGCAAAGACGGCGATGGCGGCGGCGAAAACAATCGTCGCGTGCCGCCGCGAGTAGCTCTCCCGTGCCGTGATGTCCATGGCGTGCTTGAGCAAAATCTGTCCGGCCACGAAACAAGTGATCGAAACGAAAATGAGGATACCGGCGAGCAGACTCACAGGCGTTCCTCCAGCCGCGCGGCCGGTTTGGCCACGATCATCAAACCAATGAGAAGGAGCGCGATCCCAGCCCAGCGCCGGGGAAGAATGGCTTCGCCGAGAAAAATCCAGGAACTGAGCGGAACGAGAATGTGGACGGCGTTGCCGACCGGGAAAGCGATCGTGAGGGGCAGTTTGCGGATGGTGGCGAGCCAGTTAAAGAGGCTCACGACGGAAGCGATAATGCCCCACCAAACCCAACGCGAGCGCAGTCCGGTCAGCCCAGTCCACGACCAGGCGTTGGTCGGGTCGGCCGTTTCCTCCGCGCCAAGCTTGAGGAAAATCTCCGCCGCGGTTGCGAGCAGGATGCAGATCGACAACTGCACCCAGGGATTAAGAAACCAGCGTCCGATCCAGCCCGGGCGCGCCGGTTCCGCCGCCTTCGACCGCATCTAGAGTTCGTGCGCGTTGGGGAACTGTTGCAGCACCGGGTCGTGCCTGGTCGGTTGGAGGAAACGGAGGGCACGGCGGAAGAGGGGATTGAGGAGGGTGCCGGTGTGCATGACGTAAAGATCGAGCGGGACCAGCTCGCAGCCGAGATGGAGCTTGGGATCGTAATTGAGCGGGCTGCTGCAGTAAGAATGCAAGCCTTGGCCGAGCGCCCAGGTGATGATGTCGCGCAGAGTGTAGAAATAAAGATTGAGCTCGTAAGCGACGCGATAATCGAGCCCCAGATATTCGTCGTAAATCACCCCGTTGTGCACCAGGCAAAGACTAAAGGCGATCGCCTTGCCCTCCTGTCGCCAGACGAAAAAGCGCGCCCGTTCCGGCATCTCCCGGCCGAGCCGGCAAAAATATTCCGGGGTCAGTTTCTCGAAACGCAGCTTGGAGCGGGCGTGGACCTGGAGATAGAGCGGATAAACCTCGTCCACCACCGGCGTGACATCGGTCAGGACCTCGAAGGTCGATCGGCGCCTGCTTCGCGGTGTGGCGAAACTTGCGGCGCAAATTCTTGCGGGTGGCTTTGCCTAACGACGCGACATATTCGTCGAAGTCGCCGTGATGGAGAGAGAGGCGGGTTGCCGGCATGCTCGCCACCCGGGCGTAGCCATTGGAGGAAAAACTCCGGAGCGGTTCGCGATAAGTCGACGGAAAATCCTTCAAGACCACAAGCGAGGCACGCGATGCGCGGGCGAACGATTTCAAACAGGAATGGAGCGCCTCAGCCGCCCATTCCGCATCCTCGGGCTGGCAGATGCCGAGATGTCCTTCGCCCGCCGTGCAGCCGACCATGAGCGTTTTCATGGTCAGGAAACGCGGAAACTTCCGCCGAATCCGGTCGATGGTGTCCCGCACCGGACCGGCCACGCCTTCGGTCAGATTTTGGCGGACGAAAAAGAGGGGCTGGATCGCGCGCACCCGATGGTCCTCGTCTTCGAGGACGAGAAAGAAATAATCGAAAGTCTCGGTCAGGGTGCTGCCGACCAGCTCATAAAATCGGTGGTCTTTGCACTTGTCGCGGAACGCCTGACGCCAGGCCGGGCAGTCGTGCAATTGCTGCTGGGTGACAATCGTGGCAAAGCCCTTCGGAATCCGGACAGGAAGGCCAGATGGCATGCGTTTCCGACGCCGCGACGAAAGAAAGGGAGCGCTCTTAAGAATGCGTACCCAGTAGCAAGAAAGGCCGAAATTTCAAGCGGGAGGCCCGCCAGCGGTCAGCGATTACGAGCCCGATTCGGCCGGAACCCCGGCCGGCTTCGCCTGGACCTGTTCGGTGCGCAGGACGCCGGTGCGAATATTGAGGTCGCGTTGCGGGAACGGAATCTCGATGCCCGCCTCGCGCAGTTTCCTGTTGATCGCAAAATTCAGGTCACTGCGATAGCGCCGGGGCCGATTGCTCATCTCGTCGCTCCAGGCCACGAGCTCGAAATTGAGCGAGCTGTCGCCGAACTCGACGAAGAACACACTCGGCGCCGGATCTTCCAGGGTATGCGGATCTTCCGTCGGCCGCTGCGATCAGCGCCATGCCGCACCTTCTCGACGTCGCTCCCGTAGGCCACGCCGACCGGGATCGCGGAAGCGCACCTTGGGATCGCCGTAGGTCCAGTTCGTGACCGGGGAGTCGATGAACTTCTGGTTCGGCACGATCGTCGTGATGTTGTCGTTCGTGACCACGACCGTGCTGCGAGCCCGAATTTTTTGCACCTGCCCGATGACGCCCGCGACTTCGACCCGGTCGCCAATCGTGATCGGCCGCTCGGCCAGAATGACGAGACCGCTGATGAAATTGCTCGTGATGTTTTGCAGACCGAAGCCGATCCCGACGCCGATCGCGCCGGCGAAAACGGTCAGGGCCTCGAGATGGATGCCGGTGTTTTGCAGGACGATGAAAATGCCGACGACGAGGACGACGTTGGAGGCGATCTGCGAGATCGCGTACTGGAGCGAGCGATCGAGCCCGCTGTGGACGAGGAAGCGGTTAAAGAGAAAGCGCTTCGTGCGCGAGGAAATCCAGAAGACGACGATGAGCGAGGCCGACGAGGAGGAAAAGCTGGAGAGAGGCTGATCGGAGACGCCGGGGAGCGGGGCGCCCCAGGCGAGGGGAATGCCGAGACCGTTGATCGCGCTGACGCTGAAGAAAACGAGCGCGGCCAGGCTCAGAATCGTCGTGATGATGGCGACGAAATTGGCCTCGAGCTTGAGCCGGCTGAGAAACCGCCTAACGAATCCGCTCTGGAGAAATTTGGCCGCGACGAAGCCCAGGAGCATGAGCCCGACGAAGGCGGCCAGCCCGAGAATGGAAATGTGATGGCCGGCGAGGTCGAAGAGCGGGGCGTTTAACCAGAGGAGATTCACGCCGCTAACTTTCCCCGCGCCACGCCCGCCTGCAAAACATGAAACAAAAAACACGGCCGAGGCCGTGTCCTTGTTTACCCTAACGAATCACGCTGCCGGCAGCGGCAGGCGATTTACTCCTTGTTCGATTTTTCCTCGATGTATTTCACGACGTCGCCGACCGTCTGCAGCTTCTCGGCGTCTTCGTCTGGCACTTCCACCGAAAATTCCTCTTCGAAGGCCATCACCAGCTCGACAATGTCGAGGGAGTCCGCTCCCAGATCTTCGATAAACGAGGCGTTAGGGGTCACCTGTTCGGGGTTGACGCCCAGTTGCTCGACGATGATGTCCTTCACTTTTTCTTCGATCGGTTTATCCGACATACTGCTTGTTCTCCTTGGTTCGATTCTGTGGGTGAGGGCTTAACGGCGCCGCGTCCCGTTGGCAACTAAAATAATTGGCTTCGTTGTCAATTTATTTTGCGTCTTCACCCCTCCCGTCGGAAGGCAAATCGCGCCGCGATTTTACAAATGTCTGCCCTCGCGTACAGACTCTCATGTCTGAGGAGAAGGACGCGCCGGACCTTTTGGATCTGAAATTTTTGCCCGCCTGGCTCAAGGAAACGCCTAACGAAAATCGTTATGCGGATTTCGCCGGGGATGAGGAAGGCCCGGGCGGCCGGCGCGAGCGTCGAGGCCCGGATCGAGGCGGAGGCGACCGGCGCGAGCGCGGCCCGCGCCCGCCGCGAAGCAAGGAGCGACGCGACCCGCGCGAGCGCGACCGGCGCCCGGCGCAAGGGCGTTCTCCCGAGCGCGATCGACCGCGGCAGGAGGCTCCCGCCGCCCCCGGCGGCGGTCGAGGTGCGCTTCGTGCCGGTGGCCCGGGTGCTCGAGGCGGTCCTGGCGCAGATCAAAGGCGGTCATCTCGCCTACTCGGTTTTTTCCCTCGCCCGGATGTTTCTCGATAAGCCGGAGCGTTACGATGTGATCGTCAAAGCGCAGTCCGAAACCCTTTTTCAACTGGGCGAGAATGGCCCCGTCGCGAGCGACCAGCGCGTGCTCGAAAATGGCGCTTTCCTGGCTCAGAAGGACGAGTTTTATCGCACGGAGGTGACGCAAACCGAGCCGATCAAAGGCAACTTCACCTCCGTTGCGCGCTGTCGTTTGAGCGGGGTTTTTCTCGGCCCGACCAATCACCACGCCTACCAACCGCAACTGCGCAATCTCTACGAACAACGCTTCAGCCGCCGGATGAGTTTTCCGGAGTACCAACGTCAGATCGAGATCATCTCGACCCCGGAGGCGGTGGAGCGTTGGAAGGAGGAAGCGCGCAGCGTGACGACCTACCTGACTCTGAAGGAGGAGCCGCCGCTGACCTTCAAGAACGCGGCTGAAACCGAGCGCCATTTTCGCCAAACCTATCTCCCCGGTCTGCTCCGCAGCAGCCTGGAGGCGCGAGTCGATGGGGTGGTGAGTCGCCGCCTCGCTGACCGGTCGTTAGGCCGGGCGATCGAGGAGGCGTGGGCGCGCGAGTTTCGTTCGCCTTCGAAAATGATGCAGGAGTTGATGGGCGCTTTTCGGCAGGGCGCGTTGCACACTTTTCGACATCGCAAGGGGATGCTCTTTGTCTCGCCGGTGCGCGCCCGGCCTTTCCAGCATGGCAGTTCGTCGGTCTCATCTTCGGTCGCCGCCATTCTTTCCGCCCTGGGTGAAAATCCCGGCATCAATCGCAAGCAACTCCTGGAAAAATTGCCGCACGACGAGGCCGAAGCGGCCGACGCCCGGGAGAAAAAGAAACTCTCGCTCGCTTCCGATCTGCATTGGTTGATCGGCGAGGGCCACGTGATCGAGTTCAACGACGGGGCGCTCGATCTGGCGCGGGCGAAAGCCCCGGCGGCCGCCGCTCCGGCGGCGCCGGTGGAGTCGAGTTCGCCCAACGGAATCGTGGCCACGCCTCCGCCTAACGAATCAGACATCAGCGTGGCTGCGGGGCCTGCCGCGGAGGAGCCGACCACCGAGGTGCAGGCCGAACCGGAAGCATCGCCCAGCGCTGAGGAATCTCCTGCTGCCGAAGTCACGCCGTTGGCGCCGGAATTGAAAAAAGACGAGGAAGTTGCCTCGCCGACCCCGCCGAGTCCGGCGGAAGAGTAGCCGCCCGATGATTCGCTACGAGCGAACAGTCGTCGCCGCCGTCTCCTGGCCGTAGGCGCCTTCACCCATCCCGTAACCATGGGATGCGTAATAGTAATAGTAGCCGGCGCCGCGCCGATGGGGGAGCCGGTTCAGGATAATTCCGGCAGGTCGCGCCGAGGCCGTGCCGAGGAGGGAGATGGCGCGCAGAACCGCGTTGCGCGGTGTCTTGGCGGCGCGAACGACGAGGCTGACGGTCTGGACATACGGCGCCATCAATAGGGTGTCGCTCACGGCGAGCAGAGGCGCGCTATCGATCACCACCCGGTCGAAGAGCCGGGCTGCCTCGGCCACCATCTCGCCAAAGGAATGGCCGCTGAGCAATTCGGCTGGATTCGGTGCCCGCCGGCCGCCCGGCAGGATGCTAAGCTCGCCCCCAGTCGCGGTCGTGAAACGCTCTTCGTCTTCTCCACCAGTGCGCGCGACATCGACGTTCTTGGCCGCGATGCGAATGATCGCTTCGGCGAGGCCCGTTTCCCCGACCAGATAATCGACCACTCCGGGATGCTGCTGCGCCTTGCCGGGCGCCCGTTTGCCACGATCGGAGAAAATTCGATCGAGGCGCGGACGGCGCAGATCGCCGTCAATGAGGAGCACGCGATGTCCCTGCTGCGCGAGGGCGAGCGCGTAGTTGGCGCTGGTAAAGCTTTTGCCTTCCGCCGGGAGCGCGCTCGTAAAGAGGAAAACCTTGCGCTCGATTTCCGGTCCGAGGAGGGAGAGCGAAGCGCGCAAATTGCGGAAGGCCTCCGCGACCGCTTCCTCCGGTTCCTCCGCCACCAGCCGATAGGTGGCGACGTTGTCGGGCGGGCCTTCATTTTTTTTCTTTTTGGCGGTGGCCCGTTCCGGGACTGCGGCAAGGACAGGCAAACCAAGACAATCCTCCGTCTGGTCGACGGTCTTGAGGGAACGATCGAGAGCGTCCGCGCCGTAAACAAAGGCAAGTGCCGCGGCCAGGCCGCCGAGCAGACCGAGGGCGATGGCCTTGAGCGGTTGCGGGCTGGCCGGCGCGTAAGGCAGGGTGGCGTGCTCGGCAATGCTGACCGCGTTGGTCTTTACGTCCTTGGTCAAATTGGTTTCCTTGATCTGGCGCAGGACGCTTTCGTACAAGGCGCGATCGGTCTCCGCCTGACGGGCCAATTCCTGATAACCGATGGCGGCTTTGTTGAGCGCGAGGGCCGCTTTTTCCTGATCGGCGGCGGCTGCGCCCAGGCTGGTTTCGGCGGCGCGGGCTTGCTGGAGCACGTTGCGCAAGACGGCGGGCTGAGCGAGGACGGCGCGTTTTAAGGCGTCGTGCGCTTCCTCCAAGGCAGCGCGCGCCGCCATCATTTTCGGATGCTTCGATTTGTAGCGCTGAGCCAGGCTGGCGACGGCGGATTCCAGTTGCGCGACATCCTTGCGGCGATCGGTCACAACGGGCGCGTTGGCGATGCTCGGGATGGCGAGAAGCGCATCCACGTTGTTGCCAACCTGCTCGATTTGGCTCAATTCGCTCTCGAGGCGCACCCGGTCGCTTTTCGCGGCCGTCGCCTTGCTCGAAAGTTCCTGGAGTTTGTCTTCCACGAGGCCGCCTCGTCCGCCCCCGGCTCCGGCTCCGCTCTGAGCTCCGGTGGCGGCGGCGCCGCCGCCGAGTTGGAGGGCATCCGGCGTTTTGGCCTTGTATTCGGCGACGGCCGCTTCGCTGCGCTGCAGGTTGGCTTTCAGGCGCTCTTCTTCCTCCATCAGGTAGCGCAGACTTTCCTGGCTGAAATCCGAGCGGCGCTCGATTGACATCCGGATGTACTCGCGGCCGACGGCCTCGGCGATGCGCTGGGCCATGGCCGGGTCGCGGTTGGTCACGTAAAGGTCGATCAGGCGGGTGCCGCGGCGGATGACCGGCTTGACCATCGAGGAGAGCGCGCCGCCGAGAGCGTCTTCGAGCGGGGTAAAGGCGCGGTCACGGGTGGAGACGACGTTGGTCCTCGAGGCGGCGCCCGGGCTGGGGGAGGGGGAGCTGTTTTTTTCCGCCGTGACGCTTTGCCCGAGCATGGCGCGGCCGCCGTCATCGGCCAGACCTTCCGCGCGCACGACTCGCGCCATCAGGTTCCGGTTCGTCAGGTTTTGCTCGATCGTGCGGAGGGCTTCCTGGCTGGCGAGGAACATCGAACGCATGCGGGAGCCTGTTTCCTCCCCGGCGATCATGGTCGGCTCCTGGAAGTCGACCTCGAGGACGGCGTGGCTTTGATAGAGCTTGGGCGTCCGAGCCAGATAACCGAGGGAAAGAAAAAGCCCCGCCCCCACACAGAGGCAAACGACCCAGAGATGTTCGAGGATGGAATGCCAGAAGTGCCGGAAATCAAAGCCTCTTCGGGCCTCGATGGCCGGATCCTGGGTGTAAGCCGGGGACGCTTCAGGAACCTGCGACATTGGTGGAAGATGATGATTCATTTCACCGGCAAGGGGAAGGGCCATTGCGATTGACCCCAGGAGGAGGTTTGCCCCCTGGTTGAATTGGGAGAGCCTGGCATGCTAAAAAATGCTTTCTCCCACCGTGACCGTGTCGCCGGGCAGGACCTGGAAACTGTCGCCTTCGCCCTTGGCCAGGCGCTTGGCATTCACTTTTAGGATTTGATCGGTCCCGCTCTCGCGGTGGCGCCGGACGCTGATTCGATCCGGGGCTGCGATGCGGGTGTAGCCGCCGGCCATCGCGACTGCTTCGAGGAGATCGACCCCGCCGGGATTACCTTCCGGCATTTCGTAGCTGCCCGGACGATTGACCTGGCCCAGCATGGTGAACCTTCGTTTGGCGTAGCCAATGAGGGCGACGTTGACCTTCGGGTTGACGAGATAGTCACGACCATAGAGTTCGGTCAAACGCGCCGTCGCTTCCGTGAGGGTGAGGCCACTGAGGTGGACGGAGCCGAGGAGTGGGACGCTCAGATTTCCCTCGGCATTGAGCCGGCCATTGGTGCGCAGGTCATCTTCGCCGAAGACCTCGACGGTGATCTGATCGTTCGCACTCAGGCGATAGCCGCTCGGTGCGCTGATGGATTCCGAGCCGGAATTCGTTTCCGGTTCCGGGGCCACGGCCGCGGGGGACGAGCGAACAGTCACGGCTGGAGGTCGGGGTGAATCAAAGACATTCGACTGGCCTAACGAACGGCCCGCCGTCAGGAGGAGGCACAGGCCTGCGATCAGGCCGGGTGCGCCGAAAGAGAAGAAGGGGCTAAAACGTGAGTGAAGTCTGGAAACCGAATTGGTTGTCATAAAAACTGAAGGTTTCGAGGGAACTGTCAGATTCACGGTAGAAATAAAAGATCCCGGCCGTCCAGAAACTGGTCAGGTTGAGATCGAGGGAGCCTTGGAGGAAATAATAGTCATCGCTGCGGTTGGACGCAATCCCGTCGACGGTGCTGAAGTAGGCGGAGTTTTGATATCCGATGCTAAGACCAAGGTAGACGCGCTGCAGAAAACGCTGCCGGGCCGAGAAGGTGATGCTGGTGGAATGAAGATCCTGCGAAGCGAGGGTGGCGGAATTCTGGGTGCGGCGCGAAAAGGTGAGGGCGAGGCTCGTCCCGTCAAAGGGTTGGTAGAAAATGCTGGCGTCAAAAACCGGTGAGCCATTGTCACCCCCGCCGCCGGTGATTTGCCGAAACTCGACGCCCCCGGAAACGGTCGCGCTCACCTTGCCGGTCAACTCGTAGGAGGCGCGGGCATTGATCTGTTCGTAGGTTTGATCCTGACTCGGGGAATCGACGAAATTGAGACCCCCATTCATGCCGAGCCCGAAGGCCAGCTTCGGGCTGTAGGTGTAGTTGAGATAGAAGTTGCCGGAGAGGACCGAAGAGCTGATCAAACTGGGGTAGTCGGAGACTCCGTAACTGATCCCGCCGGTGAGAAATGTTTTGCCCGTGAGAGAGTAGTTGGCGTTCAGCCGGGTGGTGTAAATGTTCACCCGGGTGCGGCCGGCGACATCGAGATTAGTGCGGGTGAAATCGGTTCCAATGCCGGTCGGGGAGGAAAGGCCGGTCCCATTGAGAAGCTGTACGTCCTGCGTGAGGGTGAGGGTCAAAAACGGGAAACGATACTGGCCGGAGAGCGCGATGATGTGCTGGAGAGCATCATTCTCGGAATGGTCGGCGAAGAGATACGCGTTTGGCGAATAGCTGAGATTGACAAAATTGGTGTCGGCATCGCCCATCCCGAGGCTGATCGTCGGGTCGATCACGGTGTAGAAATCCTCTTCCCGATTAGTTGAGCTAATATTGATGTTGTCGTCGTAAACTTCCCGGACCGAAAGGCTCACCTGATAGCGGAGCCGGCGCGGCGTCGCGGGCATTTCCTCCGCGATGGTCTCGATCTCGGCCGACTGTGGCAGCTCCGGCTCGAGCGACGTTTGGGGATTTTCTTCGGGCCGAGTTTCAACCGAGGGAGTTTGCGCCTTGCCGGGTGATGAGCTCTCGCTCGCAGCGGAGCGATTTTCCTCGGCTAAAAGGTTCTGAGAAAACAAGTGTCCCGCGAGAATGAGAATCATAAGCCGGAGGGACATGACGCCTGGTTGTCGCCATCTGGAGCAAGCGACATGCCGGAGCGTCATCGCGGAAGAGTGCAAAATGCCCCAGTCGCAGGGAAGGAATTTATCAAGAGTTGGCTCCGGGCTCCGGCGCACACCGGAAGATGTCATGCTCAAGGGGTGCAGAGCTGGCGCCAGAGCGGTGCTACATTCGGCCGAGATGAAATGGATTATCGTGACCCTGATGTGCCTGCCGTGCGCCTGTTTTTCCGCTGAACACCCGGCTCCGAAATTCGATGCCGAGGCGGCCGAGCGTTTTGCCCGCTTGGCGCTCGCTTGCGTCCATAAGGAGTACCCGAACAAGATCAGCCACGTCCTGAACAGTGATGCCGATGTGGCGCCGCCGCACAAACTGACGCCGGCTTTTTGCGGCTGTTACGACTGGCATTCTTCCGTGCACGGACATTGGCTGCTCGCGCGGTTGGCGCGCACTTTTCCCGAGGCGCCGTTTGCGGGCGAGGCGCGGGCAGCACTCAAGCAGAGCCTAACGAAAGAGAACATCGCGCAGGAGGCAGCCTATCTGGCCGGAAAAGGCCGGGCCAGTTTCGAGCGGCCCTACGGTCTTGCCTGGCTCCTCCAACTGGGCGCGGAATTGCGTGAATGGGATGATCCACTCGCCCGCGAGCTCTCGGAAAATCTGCGCCCGCTCGAAAAGGTAGCGGTGGAGCGACTCTCGAACTGGCTGCCCAAACTCCTGCACCCGGTGCGGATCGGAGAACATGACCAAACGGCCTTCGCGCTCGGTTTGATTCTCGATTACGCGCGGAGCAGCGGCAACGATGCGCTCGCCAGGCTGGCGACTGATTCGGCGCGCAAATTTTTCCTGAACGACAAAGCGTGCCCGCTCAACTACGAACCGTCCGGGGAAGATTTTCTTTCCCCCTGCCTGGGGGAGGCCGATCTCATGCGGCGCGTCCTTGCGCCTGGACGAATTCGCGAGCTGGTTGAGCGGATTTCTGCCCCAGATCCCGAGGACGGCGAAAGCCGACTGGCTTCCGGTGGCGGTTTCACCGGATCCGAGCGACCCGAAGCTGGCGCATCTCGACGGCTTGAATTTAAGCCGGGCGTGGATGCTGGAAGGAATCATCTCAGGTCTGCCGGCCAATGATCCGCGCCGGCCGGCGCTTGAAGCCGCCGCTGCCGCCCATCGCGAGGCGGGCCTCGCCGCCGTCACCGGGGAGCACTACGAAGGAGGCCATTGGCTGGGCAGCTTTGCCGTTTATCTCACTACTCGGCGCGGGATTGCCAATCAGGCGCCGAGGGGCAAAGAGACGGCACGCTAAAGGGCCGAGCGCGCGAGGGAAGAAGTGGCAGCGCGTACCGGGGATCGAACCCGTGCACCAGCCTTGAGAGGGCTGTGTCCTAACCACTAGACGAACGCGCCGTTTCGCCCCGAATTCTAAGGGCACAGTTTCGACCCGGCAACCGCCGGATTTGCTCCCAAATCGCCTGCCCCCGCCGGCCTACGGACGGAGCGCTTCGCTTGCTCGCGCCTGTATGGGCGTGGGCGCGGGAGCAACGCTCGCTCCGGCTTTCGCCTTGATGAGCGCGGCGGCTTCCGCTTCGTCCGTTTCGTGCCGGACACGCGGCTGAAGGAGGGTCAGCTCGTGGGCTGCTTCCTGTGCTTCGAGATACGCCTTCAGGTCGGGCGCAGACGCGAGCCCGCGCAGTTTTTTGTAGTAAGCCTCGTAGTAGGCACGGAGCCGATGACGTCTTTCCAGATCGGTCGGAGCCTGTTGCGCCGCCGCCTTCAGGGCGTGCAACTCCTCGTCGTTGCGAATGCGCGTTTCCAGTTCGCTCATTTGCACATGAAGGCGATGTTCGTCGGCTGCTTTTCCGAGCGAGGTCTGTTTGAAAAATGCATTCAACTGCCCCAGGTCCGGCGCGGCTGGAATCGGCGGGAGCGAAGCAGGCGCCGACAGAATATTGGGCGGAATGAGTGAGGGCGGTTCGACCTCGGAAGGGGTGGCGGACGGGGAGGGCGCGGGCTGCGGGGCGGAGACCTCAGTCTGGCCCGCCTGGACAGAAGGATGGTCGGGGCTCGGCGATGATTGCCCCCAGACCGCAGTCGCCGATGCGAGCGCGAGCGCGAGAAGAATCGTTCGGGAAAAATTCATGTCACTGTAGGCACGCTCGCATCGGGGTGACAGGATTTGAACCTGCGACCTGTCGCCGCGGCGACCGCTCTTGAAGGAGGCGGCGGTTAAGTTCGTCGCGTCCTCGGCCCGTCTTAAAATAGCGCTCTCGAGCGGCTGCCGCGGCACGGGTGGGGAATTGTTCTTCGTGAATCAGAACCCAGGGCAATCCATGTTTGGTTGCAAGAGATTCACCCGCGTTGTGTCGTCGCAAACGATCCCGGAGGTCGGCACATGACCCGACGTATCGCCTCCCGGTCGTGCTGCTTCTCAAAACATAAACCGAAAACATATCACGCTGAAATAATCGGGGTGACAGGATTTGAACCTGCGACCTCCTGGTCCCAAACCAGGCGCTCTACCAAGCTAAGCTACACCCCGGAAAACGAACTGCCTAATAGCACGCGAAGAGGAGGAGTGCATGCGAACTTTGCGGGAGCGACCTGTCGCCGCGGCGACCGCTCTACCAAGCTAAGCTACACCCCGGAAAACGAACTGCCTAATAGCACGCGAAGAGGAGGAGTGCATGCGAACTTTGCGGGAGCGACCTGTCGCCGCGGCGACCGCTCTACCAAGCTAAGCTACACCCCGGAAAACGAATTGCCTAATAGCACGCGAAGAGGAGGAGTGCATGCAAACTTTGCGGGAGCGACCTGTCGCCGCGGCGACCGCTCTACCAAGCTAAGCTACACCCCGGAAAACGAATTGCCTAAATAGCACGCGAAGAGGAGGAGTGCATGCAAACTTTGCCGGAGTGACCTGTCGCCGCGGCGACCGCTCTACCAAGCTAAGCTACACCCCGGAAAACGAACTGCCTAATAGCACGCGAAGAGGAGGAGTGCATGCGAACTTTGCGGGAGCGACCTGTCGCCGCGGCGACCGCTCTACCAAGCTAAGCTACACCCCGGAAAACGAACTGCCTAATAGCACGCGAAGAGGAGGAGTGCATGCGAACTTTGCCGGAGCGACCTGTCGCTCGATCCCGCGCTCCAGTTTTTTTTGCCACGGGCGGCGCAATGACCACTCATCAAAGGCAAAAACCGCTTGCCCTCGAAGCCTTTGGCGTCCAGACTGCGCCTTCTCCCCCGACGGCCAGCAATCTGCTCACGCCCTCTTATGTTCAAAAACGAAAAGTTTAACATCGCCATTTTTTCGATCCTGGTCTTCCTGCAGCTCCTCGGAGTCGCGGCAGTCTGGACGCGCTTCCATGCCTATTACCTGCCGATCATGCTCAGCGTTTACCTTTGGATCGGGCTCGGCACCACGCTTTACCTGCATCGCTACCTCACCCACCGCGGGTTTGAGATGCCAGGTTGGTTGAAATTTCTTTTCGCGACCGGCTCCGCCATCGGCTTGGCGGGTGATCCGGTCACCTGGGTGGGCGATCATCGCTATCACCATCTCAAATCCGATACCGAAGAGGACATCCACAGTCCGCGCCACGGATTCCCCTACGCCCACATGATGTGGCTCATCCGCAAGCCACCTTCTTTTCGCGAGCGCTCCCTTCGTTATGCGGCCGATGTGCGCAAAATCTGGTACTGCAAACTCTGGGAAAACTCCGCTCTCTACGTCCTCCCGCATCTCGCGGTCGCCGGCATTCTCTTCGCCACCCTTGGGCTCGCCGGCATGCTCTGGTGTCTCTACGTCCCGATCCTGATTATTTATAATTGCACCTGGGCGGTGAACTCGATCTGCCACATGAAACAGTTCGGTTACCGCTCGTTCGAGACCTCCGACGAGAGCAAAAACAATTTCTGGGTCGGCCTCGGCGCGCTCGGCGAAGGTTATCACAACAACCACCACGCCAAGCCACGCTGCGCCGCGCACGGACTGAAATGGTGGGAATTCGATTTCACCCGCTACACCATCTGGACGCTGGAGAAAATGCACCTCGCCTGGAACGTCGTCTGGCCCGATCCGACCGCGGCGAAGGAAGAGCAGGAAGAGATCACCGAAGACGAAGCGGGCACGATGTTGATCACCAGCGCCGATCCCAACTCGGTCTAAGAGCTTCTCTCCCTCCTGTGGATGTTTCGCTGTGCGAAACACGGATCTGCGGGTGGATCGCAGGCGGCATTTTCCTTCCGATCCCTCCGCGCTCCTGCAGAAACACGGACGACATCCGCCTGAGGCGGATCGTCCCTCCAGGCGTGAGGCCGGGATAAATCTCCGTGCCAAATCTGAATCCTCAGGTTTAGTGGCAGGGCATCCGTGTCCTTTTTCGTCCGGCAATTCCAGCGCCTTCCCGAATCGAGCCGTTCGATTTTCCTGACCGGCATCTATGGCCTGGCCGGCGGTCTCGCCGCGGTCATTTTCGAGCTCGGGATCAATTGGATTTATCTTTCCACTTTCGTTCTTCTCTCCCACCGGACGGCGACCGTCTTCCTTCTCGGCTCGCTCGCGATCGTCGTCCTCTGCTCGTTAGGCGGCGGCTTTCTCATGTTTCGGGTCGACCAGAGCGCGGCCGGGAGCGGCATCCCGCAACTCAAGTTCGCTTTTTGGGAGGATTTCGGACTCGTTAGGCTAAAGACCATCGT
Source organism: uncultured Verrucomicrobiae bacterium (assembly GCA_963772915.1). Taxonomy (GTDB): domain Bacteria; phylum Verrucomicrobiota; class Verrucomicrobiia; order Chthoniobacterales; family UBA10450; genus Palsa-1392. The sequence goes on along the minus strand of CAVYZI010000003.1, from coordinate 813,890 downwards.
GGTCAAATTCGTTGCCGGCCTCCTCCATGTCGGCGGCGGAATGAGCCTTGGTCGCGAGGGCCCCTCGGTTCACATCGCCGGTGGTGTGGCCTCGCAGTTGAGCAGCGTCTTCGGCATTCCCAAACAGCGGCGCCGGCGTCCCGCGGCGGCGGGCGCGGCGGCAGGTCTGGCGGCCGCATTTAACACCCCGCTCGCCGCCATCACTTTCGTGCTCGAGGAGATTGTGCAGGACCTGAACAGCCCGCTCATCGGCAGCATCATCCTCGCCTCCGTCCTCGGTGCGTTCACGGTCCACGCCATCATCGGCAAGAACCCCGCCTTCGTTCTCCCGCAAATCGAAAACATGTCGTGGCAGGTTTACCTGGGGGTTCCGCTCGCCTCCGCCTTTGCCTCGCTTGTCGGCATCGGTTTTCAGCGTGCTACCCTGCGCCTGCGCACATTTTCCAAGAACTGGAATTCCTTTCCGCGCTGGCTCCATCCAATGCTCGGCGGCTTGACCGTCTGGCTGCTCGGAGCCGGCGTTTTTCTTTGGTCGGGTCACCTCGGCGTCTTCGGGCTCGGTTACGACGATCTTTCCGAGATGCTCCACGGCCGCATCCCGTGGCTGATTATCGGTGTCCTGCTCGTCGCGAAATGGATCTCGACCGTCGCCTGCTACGGCTGGGGCGGATGCGGCGGCATTTTCGCCCCGCTCCTTTTCCTCGGCGCCGCCGCCGGTGGGACGTTTGGCGGACTGGCCGCCTTCGCCATTCCGCTGACGGGCGACGATCAAACCCTCCTTGCCATCATCGGGATGAGCGCCTGTCTGAGCGCAGTCGTTAGGGCGCCGTTCACTTCGATTCTGATTGTCTTTGAAATGACGCACCAATTCGCCCTCGTCCCCGCTCTCATGCTCGGCGCGCTCGTGAGCGAAGCGATCTCCCGTGGCCTGACGACGCACAATTTCTACGACGAAGTTCTGAGCCAGGACGGCATCGTCCTCGTGCATGTCATTCCGCCGCGCGATTTGCGCAGCTGGCAGGCTTACCCCATCTCGGCCATCGCCAACTTCCGCCCGGTCGTGATCGACAATCTTGCCCCCGACCATCTGCGGGGGGTGCTCGAGAAGAATCAATTCAAACGCTTCCCGGTGGTCGAGGACGGAAAGCTGATCGGTTGTCTGGCGCGCGCGGAAGCGGTCAGCGCACTCGAGGAAAACCGGGCGGTCGTGCTCGAGAAGGTCGCGACCTGCCGCCGCAGCTTCACGATCAGCGAAGTGGCGCGCCTCCTCATTGATGCGCCGGGCGGCTTCGCGGTTTTGGAAGCGGGCGATAAGCCAGCCGGGATCATCACCCTGCACGATCTGCTCCGGGCGCAGGAGACGCTCGCCGCCCGCAGCACGCACTGAGCAGGGCCGGGATTAGCCGCAGAATCTGCTCGTATCAGCCCGCCCCGTTGAATAAAATCTTCAATCCGTCTGCGGTTTTTTGAACGAGATTTTCCAAGACTTTCACACAGCAACCCGGGGCCTGGATTGTGGCCGAAATGGTGCTGGCCGCGGTCATCATTGGGATGGCTCGATTTCATTACCGGCTACCAAATCGGGTTCTTCCCCTCTATTGCGGCCCAATTTTTGTCGTCGCCTGGTTTTGCGAGAAGAGACTGGCCATCCTGATCGCGCGACATCTCGGCTCCTGCGTGGCGGTGGCGCTTGCCGGCCTGGCCTTGCGCGCCAAAAGCGACATTGCGGCCGCTCGCATTGCCCTCCTCGAACATTCGCATCGCCTCGAACGGGAGATCGTCAATCTGACCGAAGCCGAACAATGCGGTCATCTCAGCGCCGCTCGATTTATCCACCTTCACCGGCCCGGATATTCCCTTACTTCCAGCTCACGATCGGCCAGTTGGTCAACACCATCGGCTAGCTGCCGGCGCGCCGACCCGCCTCTGGGGGACCGGCCTCGAAATTGAGATTGGGCGCAAGCCATTTCTCGACCTCGCCTAACGAGACGCCTTTGCGGGCGGCGTAATCCATCGCCTGGTCGCGCTCGATTTTCCCGACCGCGAAATAGCGTGCCTCGGGATGCGAGAAATAAAGCCCGCTCACGCTCGCTCCCGGATGCATGGCGAACGATTCCGTCAGGGTGATGCCGGCGTTCGTCTCCGCTGCGAGCAGCCTGAAAAGGGGGCCTTTCTCGACATGATCGGGCGAGGCGGGATAACCCGGAGCGGGCCGGATGCCGCGATAACGCTCCCGGATCAAATCCTCGTTCGTTAGGCCTTCGTTGCCTCCAAAACCCCAGGCGAGGCGCGCCTCGCGATGCAGATATTCGGCAAACGCTTCCGCCAGCCGGTCGGCCAGCGCTTTCGTCATGATCGCGCTGTAGTCGTCGTGCTCGGCCTGGAATTTCTGCGCCAGCTCGTCGGCTCCGATCCCGGCCGTGACGGCAAAGGTCCCGAGATAATCCGCTCGCCCCGATTCCTTTGGGGCGACGAAGTCGGCCAGGCAATAATTGCTCTGCCCGGCTGGTTTTTGCATCTGTTGCCGGAGGAAGTGAAACGTCGCGATAACCTCCTCGCGCGCTTCATCCCGATAAATGTGGACATCGTCGCCTGACGAATTAGCCGGCCAAAATCCAAAAACGCCCCGGGCCGTGAGAAGCTTCTCCGCCACGATCCGTTGCAGAAGCTTTTGCGCATCGGCGAAAAGCTCCCGCGCCTGCGCCCCCACGACCGGATCATCAAAAATCGCCGGGTACCGCCCGCGCAGCTCCCAGGCATGAAAAAACGGCGACCAATCGATGTATTCAACGAGTGTCGCGAGCGAAACTTCAATCACCTTTACAGAACTGCGCCTCGCGGAAACTCTGGGGAGCGCACGCGCCTCGCGTGCTCTCCGAGGCGCCTCGCCGAGGAGCATCCGGCGTCCAAAGCCACGGATACTCCTCGTCTTCCCTAACGACCCCCGCATCCCAGGGATTTCGCGTGATGTATTCAAACTTCTCCTGCAAATCCGACTCCGAACGAATCAGTCGATCAAACGATTCCCTTTCCCAGACCGGGCCAGTGCGGCCCTCGGTTTTGTTAATCCGGTGCGCGGTGGTTGATTTGATTCCCTTGAGAATTTCCGTCAGCGACCAGAAGACCGCGTTGCCATCCGCGTTGGTCGCTTTGATCTGCGGTTCAAAGAGAAGATGAACGTGGTCCGGCATCACGCAGGCGGCGTAGAGCTCGATTTGATTGCGTTCCCGAGCCGTCAGGATCGATTGCAGGACCAGATCGCGCTCGGCGGGTTCGAGGGGTCGTCGCTCGTAAGTCGAGAACGCCACGGCGTATTTTCCCCACGGGCGCTCGAAGTGGGGAAGGTTGCGTTTTGAGTAACGGATGTCGCCCTCCGCAGATGTTTTCGGCGAGGCGCCGAAAACAGCACGCGAGGCGCGTGCGCTCCCCGGATCGCTCGCCGCCACACACAGACCTAGAAATTCCGGGACGGGCGGATCGTAGCTGCTCCAGTCGATCGTTAGGCGATTGGCCCGCGCCTGCTCGAGGGTGAGCATTTTCTTTTCCCGCGTCCGGTCGGCATGCTCGCTCCGCAGGCGCTCGTAATCCGCCCGGGTCGTGACATCGAATTTCGTTTTCGCGTCCGGATTCAGGAGCGCGTTGACCACCCCCACCGCGCGCGAGGCGTCGTGGACGTGCACCACGCTCTGGCCGTAGTGCTGCGCGATCTTGACCGCGGTGTGGGCCCGGCTCGTGGTCGCGCCGCCGATCAGGAGCGGGACACGAAACTGCTGCCGCTCCATCTCCTGCGCGACATGCACCATTTCGTCGAGCGACGGCGTGATCAGCCCGCTCAACCCGACGATGTCGGCCTGCCGCTCGCGCGCCGTCTCGAGGATTCTTCTCCGCCGGCACCATCACCCCGAGATCGATCACCTCGTAGTTGTTACATTGCAGAACGACCCCGACGATGTTTTTGCCGATGTCGTGCACGTCGCCTTTGACCGTCGCCATCACGATCCGGCCCTGCGGTTTTGAGTTGGCCTGTTTCTCCGCTTCCATGAACGGCATCAGATAAGCGACCGCTTTTTTCATCACCCGCGCGCTTTTCACCACCTGCGGCAGAAACATTTTCCCGGACCCGAAAAGATCGCCGACCACGCTCATCCCGGCCATGAGCGGCCCCTCGATCACGTCGAGCGGACGGGTCGCTTTCTGGCGCGCTTCCTCGGTGTCGGTCTCGATGTGCTCGACGATGCCCTTGACGAGCGCGTGCGAGAGCCGTTCTTCGACCGGAGCGCTGCGCCACGCTTCTTCGTCAGGCGCGATTTTCCCTTTCGATTTTACCCGCTCCGCGAAATCGACCAGCCGCTCGGTCGCATCGGGGCGGCGATTGAAAAGGACGTCCTCGACCAGCTCGCGCAGGGCCGGCTCGATCTCTTCGTAAACCGCCAGCTGCCCGGCGTTGACGATCGCCATGTCGAGCCCGGCCCGGATGGCGTGATAGAGGAAAGCCGAGTGCATCGCTTCGCGCACGGTGTTGTTGCCGCGAAAGGAAAAGGAGATGTTGCTCACCCCTCCGCTCACCCGTGCGCCCGGCAGGTTGGCCTTGATCCAGCGCGTCGCTGCGATGAAGGCGATTGGCGTATTCGTTATGCTCCTCGATTCCGGTCGCGACCGTCAGGATGTTGGGATCGAAAATGATGTCGTTAGGCGGGAAGCCGGCGACTTCGGTCAGGAGACGGTAGGCGCGGGCGCAGATCTCGGTTTTGCGCTCCAGGGTGTCGGCCTGGCCGCGCTCGTCGAAGGCCATCACGATGACCGCCGCCCCATAGCGCCGGACGAGCTTGCGCCTGGCGGAGAAATTCTTCTTCGCCCGCCTTGAGCGAGATGGAATTGACGACGCCTTTGCCCTGGACGCATTTCAGGCCGGCTTCGATCACGCTCCACTTCGAGCTGTCGATCATGATCGGGATGCGCGAGATGTCGGGCTCGCTCCCGATGAGGTGGAGGAAACGGGTCATGGCCGCTTCGGAATCGATCATTCCTTCGTCCATGTTGACGTCGAGGATATTGGCCCCGCCTTCCACCTGCTGGCGCGCGACGACGAGCGCGCCTTCGAAATCGTCTGCCAGGATCAGCTTCGAGAATTTGGGTGAGCCGGTGATGTTGGTTCGTTCCCCGACGACCACGAAGCCGAACTCGGGCGTGATATCGAGCGCCTCAAGTCCCGAGAGATGCAATGTGGGAGGGGCCTTTGTGCCCCGATCCTCGGGGTGGCTGCCCTCGGGGCGCACAGGCCCCTCCCACGTTGGCCACGGGCGTGGCGCAAACTCGCGCACGGCCGCGGCGATCGCGCGGATGTGATCGGGCGTCGTGCCGCAGCAGCCGCCGACGATGTTGAGCCAGCCGTTCTCGCGCCCACTCGCGCAGTTGCGGCGCGATCGATTCCGGCGTTTCGGGGAAGCCGGTCGGAGAGAGCGGATCGGGCAAGCCGGCGTTCGGATAAACGATCGTGGGGCAGGGGGCGAGGCGGGCCATTTCCTCGACGTGCGCCCGCATCTCGGCGGGCCCGAGCGCGCAGTTCAATCCCACCACCATCGGGTCGGCGTGCAGGATGGAGGTGAGAAAGGCGCCAACCGTCTGCCCGGTCAGGGTGCGCCCGGAGAGATCGGTGATCGTGCCGGAAATCAGGACGGGAAGTTTTTTGCCTAACGATTCGAATGCTTCCGCGATCGCGAAAATCGCCGCCTTGGCGTTCAGGGTGTCGAAGATGGTTTCGACGAGCAGGACGTCGACGCCACCTTCGATCAAAGCGCGCGCCTGTTCGCCGTAGGCACGGCGGATTTGGTCGAAGGTGACGGCGCGAAAGCTGGGGTCATTCACATCCGGCGAAAGCGAGGCGGTGACGGGGAGCGGGCCTAACGAACCGGCGACGAAGCGCGGCGTGCCGGTTTCGTTCCCGATTCGGTCGGCGGCGGTCCGCGCGATTTTGGCCGCGGCAAGATTCATCTCCTGGACGAGCAGCGATGAGCTCGGCATCCTCGACCACCCGCTGGAAGAAGGCGGCGTCTTTGCGGCCGCTTTCGGGTTTGCCGGCGAAAAGAAAATCGTGCTGGCCGATGGTGGTGGCGCTGAAGGTGTTGGTCTCGATGATGTCGGCGCCGGCCGCCAGATACTGGGTGTGGATTTCTTCAATCACCTCCGGATGGGTGAGTTGGAGGAGTTCGAGGTCGCCCTTGAGATGTTTGGCCGGATGATGGGCGAAGCGCGTGCCGCGGTATTGTTCCTCGGAGAGTTTGTAGCGCTGCACCATCGTGCCCATGGCGCCGTCGAGGATGACGATGCGCTGGCGGAGGAGCTCGGCGAGCGGGTGAAGGGCGGTGGCGTGCACGGCGAAGGGGCAAGTTAACGACAGGCGAGCGCCGGCTGCAACTAACAAATTGACGCATCATGATGCGTCAATGTGTTCGTTTATCCATCGTTCTCGTGCTCTTGCTCCTGCTCGCTTTCGAAGTGGGAGATTCGCGAGCAGGAGCACGAGCATGAGCAGAGAGAAGCGATTGCCGGCTGCACGGCGCTCGGTAAAAGTTAAATGCGCCGTGGAAGCGCTCCAGATCTATCGCTCGCTCGATCGCAACCAGCGCAACACCTTCATCGCCTGCTTCCTCGGCTGGACCCTCGACGCGCTCGATTTTTTCCTCCTCACTTTCGTGGTCAAGGATGTCGCGGCCGAGTTCTCGGTCTCGATCGTGAAGGTGACCTTCGCCATCACCCTCACCCTCATGATGCGGCCGTTAGGCGCGCTCATTTTTGGGCTGCTCGGCGATCGCTTCGGGCGGCGCATCCCGCTCATGGTCGACATCATCTTCTATTCGCTGATGGAATTGCTGACCGCGTTCTCGCCCAGCTATACCGTTTTCCTTATCTTCCGCGCCCTTTACGGCGTGGGGATGGGCGGCGAGTGGGGCCTGGGCGCCTCGCTCGCGATGGAAAGTCTGCCGGCGCGGGCCCGCGGTCTCGCCTCGGGAGTTCTCCAGCAGGGCTATTCGTTCGGGTTTCTCCTCGCCGCGGTCGTTTACTGGCTCGTCTTTCCGCACTTTGGCTGGCGCGCGCTTTTTGTTGTCGGCGCGTTGCCGGCGCTTGCTCGTGATTTACATCCGGGCGCACGTGCCGGAGTCGGCGGTCTGGGAGCGGCAGCGCTCGACGACGCGCGAGTCGTTAGGCATGGGGCAGTTCATGAAGGAGCACTGGCGGCTCTTCATCTACGCCGTCCTCCTGATGACGGCTTTCAATTACATGTCGCACGGCACCCAGGATCTTTACCCGACCTTTCTCCAAAAACAGCGCGGCCTTTCGGTCAATCAAACCGCGCCGATTGCGATCATCTACAATCTGGGCGCGATCTGCGGCGGGACGTTGCTCGGCCATTTTTCGCAAACGCTGGGGGCGGCGGCGCACCATCATCATCGCCGCGGTGCTCGGCATCCTGCTCATCCCGCTCTGGATTTTTTCCCCGGCGCTGCCGCTCCTGATCGTGGGCGGATTCTTCATGCAATTCATGGTGCAGGGAGCGTGGGGCGTGGTGCCGGTGCACTTGAACGAGCTTTCGCCGCCGGCCTGGCGCGGGACGTTTCCGGGGGTGGTTTATCAACTGGGCAATTTCCTTTCCGCCAACGCCGCCCTGCTCCAGGCGAAGCTGGCCGAGCATTTCGTTAGGCCAAACGGCCAGCCGGATTATGCCCTTACCATGGCCTGCGTGACCCTGGCGGTTTTTATCTTCCTCATCCTCCTCTCCGCGCTGGGGCGCGAAGCGCGCGGAATCGAATTCTAGCGAAAGCTGGGGAGGAACGACGCGCCCCCGCCGGCACGGGCCGCGATGCTCGTTTTGCGCCGATACATGCCGGCGCCATAACGATAGTCGACGATCGCCTCGGCGATTTTGTCGGCCAGCTTTTCCCGGTAACTCGCGTCGGCCGCGTCGCGCGCTTCAGAGCGATTGCTGAGGTAGCCGCATTCCACCAGGACGGAGGGATAATGCGCGTTGCGCAGGACCCGGAAACGAGCGGTATGCACCCCGCGATTCACGGTTCCCGGAAGCGAGGACAAGCTCCGCTCGATCGCCGCCGCCAGATCGTAGGCGTAAGGCGAATGGTAGTAGGTCTCCACCCCTTCCACGCCGCGCCGGCGCGAATCGTTGAAATGGATGCTGACGAAGATCGAATTCTTTTCCCGATTACCGAGCGCGACCCGGTCGTCGAGGGGGATGAAAGTGTCGTTGGCCCGGGTGAGGACGGTCTTGAGCTGCGACTCGTGCAGTTTGCGATTGACCCGCAGGGCGACATCAAGCGCCACCACCTTTTCCGGCGGGCTGTGACGCCGCCAGGCGCCGCTGTCTTTGCCGCCATGACCGGCATCGACCACCACGGTACCGAAAGTGTGGCTGGTGTTGGTCGCGACGGTTGCGCAACCGCCAAGAAAGACGACGGCCCCGAGGGAGAGGAGGGCATTGAATCTAATCCGACACTGCATAAAGGTAGATAAAGCCAATCGCGTGCCGGGCAAAGGGAAAGCCGCTTTCCAAGGGAATACTTCGAACGGGGAAAGCGAAAAGCGCTTGTTTTTTGCGCGCGGGCACTCGATGGCTACGACTCGATTTATGCGCCACCGTTTCACAATCATCCTCCTGCTTTGCGGGCTCGCTTTGAGCGGCTGCAAAAAGGGCAGCCTCACCCGCAAGCCGAAGCCAGCTGCGACTCCGACCACGACGGCCACGCCCGCCGTGGCGGCCGCTCCCACTGCCACGCCGAAGCCGACCGCGCCGCCGATCGACCAGAGCGCGCAGGTCGTCGTTTTCGGCTACCACCGCTTTGAGAAAAAGATTCACCGGCCCGATACCGAGATCACACCAGAAGCATTCGAGGCGCAGATGCAGGAGCTGAAGGACAAAAAAATCGCGGTCATCAGCATGCAGGATTTTCTGGCCTGGAAACGCGGCGAGAAGAACATCCCGCCCCGCGCGGCCATTATCACGATCGATGACGGATGGAAGACCGGCTACGAAGTCGCCTGGCCGATCCTGAAAAAATTCGGCTATCCCTTTACCCTCTTCATTTACACCGAGGGCATCAAAGGCGGGAAATTCGGCGGCGGGGCAGCGATGAGCTGGGAGCAACTGGCCGAGATGCGCGATGCCGGGCGTCGACATCGAGGCGCACAGCGAGACCCACCAGGATTTGCGCAAGCCCTACGACAAAGTGACGAAGCGCAAACTCAATCCCGAGGAATACACCGCCTGGCTCAATGAGGAAGTGGCCGGCTCGAAGGCGACGCTCGAGCAAAAGCTTGGCATCAGGGTCAACTGCTTTGCGGTGCCGTTCGGCTATTACAACGAGCGGGTCAAGGAAGCCATCAAGGCGGCTCGCTTCGAGGCGGTCTTCACCGTCTATGGCCAGAAGCTGACCTACGGGACGCCGAACGATTCGTTAGGCCGCTACATGATCGAGGGGAACAAGCCGAAGGTTTTTGAGGACGCGATCAACTTCGGCGGCTCCTCCAGCGGCGGGAGCGTCCCGGTCGAGGAAATCCCGACCTACAGTCTGCAGCCAGAGCCGGCCGACGGGTCGACCGCCAGTTCGAAACCGTTGATCAAGGCCAACCTCGGCGCGATCGGCGGGATTGATCCGGGCTCGGTGAAAATGCGCGTCAGCGGACTGGGTCTGGTGCCGGCCACTTTTGACGAGACGAGCAAGATCATCTCGTATCAGGTGACCCAGCCGCTGCATGGCGATTCCTGCTCGGTCATCATCGAAGCGAAAATCGGCGGGAAGAAGGCCGAGGCGCATTGGGCGTTCAGCCTGAGTGAAGGGGCCGCAAAAGCTCAGTCAACGCCGAAGAAATAAGGCCGCGGTTTCGCCGCGGAAATCCGATCCGCCTGCGCCGGACCGGGATTCGGGATTTTTCTATGTCATTCGACCTTCGTTACCGATAAATAAAACGCATGAGTCTTAACCTCGAAGTCCTTTCCCGCGCGGCTGATCAGGCCCGCGGTCTTTGCATCGATGCGGTCCACGCCTCCCAATCCGGGCATCTCGGGTTGCCGTTAGGCTGCGCCGAAATGGGCGCCGTCCTCTACGGTTACGCGCTCCGGCACAACCCCGATCAACCGCGCTGGATCAATCGCGATTATTTCGTTCTCTCGGCCGGGCACGGCAGCATGTTCCTCTACTCCTGGCTGCACCTGAGCGGCTACGATCTGCCGATGGCGGAGATCAAACGTTTCCGGCAACTGCACAGCAAGACGCCCGGGCACCCGGAATTCATGGAAACGCCCGGCGTCGAATGCACGACCGGCCCGTTAGGCCAGGGCGTGGCCAACGCGATCGGCATCGCCATGGCCGCAAAATGGCCGCGGCGCGTTTCAATACCGCCGAGCACCGCATCTTTGATCAGCACGTCTTTTGTCTGGCGGGCGACGGCTGTTTGCAGGAAGGCGTTTCGGCGGAAGCGAGCGCTTTCGCCGGCTCATTTCGGCCTCGATAATCTGATCCTGATCTACGACTCGAATGCCGTCACGCTGGACGCGATGGCCAAGGAAACACAGAGCGAAGACACCGCCATGCGCTTCCGCGCCTACGGCTTCGACGTGCAGGAAATCGACGGGCAGGACATGCAGGCCTTTCTCGACGCGCTGCAACATCGCAAAGGAGCGCGACAACGGGAAGCCGCAGATGATCATCGCCCACACCTTGATCGGGAAGGGCATTCCCGAAGTGTCCGGGCACTTCCAAGGCGCACGGCGAAGGCGGGGCGAAATTTGCCGAGGCCGCGCGCAAGGGCCTCGGCTTGCCGGAGGAGCATTACTTCGTCTCCGACGACGTGCGCGAATACTTCGCCGCAGCACAAGAAAGACCTGCTCGCGGAATACGATCAGCTGGGAGAAAACCTACAGCGACTGGCGCAAGAAAAACGCCGACCAGGCGCAGGTGCTCGACGACGCGATCGCACGGAAAGTGCCGGCCGATCTTTTCGACAAGATTCCGAATTTCCCTAACGACGCGAAGATCGCCACCCGCAAAGCCGGCAGCGAAGTGCTCCAGCCGCTCGCGCAGGCGATGCCGTTCCTGATCAGCGGCAGCGCCGACCTGCACGGCTCCACCCTCAATTACATCAAAGACGGCGGCGATTTCACGCGCGACCACTCCAGCCGGGCGCAATATCCATTTCGGCATTCGCGAGCACGGCATGTGCGCGATCATGAACGGCGTCAGCTATCACGGCATCTTCCGCGCTTCGGGTGCGACCTTCATGGTCTTCACCGATTACTGCCGCGCTGCCATCCGGCTCGCCGCTCTCTCCCGTTTGCCGAACATTTACATCTTCACCCACGACTCGGTCGCGGTCGGTGAAGACGGCCCGACGCACGAGCCGGTCGAGACGGTTTCGAGCGTGCGCCTCATGCCGCAAATCGACGTCATTCGTCCGGCCGATCCGGAAGAAACGGCAGGCGCGTTTGTGGCCGCGCTGCAACGTACGGACGGGCCGACCTTTCTCTCCCTGACCCGCCAGACGCTGCCGATGTTGAACGAGATCGACGTCAAAACACGCCGCGAAGGCGTGCTTCGCGGCGGCTACATCGCGCAAAAGGAAACCGCCAAACTCGACCTCATCCTGCTCTCCTGCGGAAGCGAATTGCAGCACGCGCTCGCCGCCGCGAAGGAGTTGGGCGAAGGGACGCGGGTTGTCTCGATGCCGTGCTTCGAGCGTTTCGCACGCGAGCCCGAGAGCTACCGAGCGGAAATCCTGCCTAACGAATGCCGTCAGTCGGGTGGCGATCGAGGCGGGCGTGCCGCAAATCTGGTCGCAGTACGTCGGGCTCGACGGCAAGGTGATCGGCATTAACCGCTTTGGCCTGAGCGCACCGGGCGGCGAAGTGATGAAGGAACTTGGGATCACCGCGCAGCACGTCATCGAAGCGGCTCGGTCACTCCCGTAGCTCGCGCTTCCTAGAGCTGTTCGCGCTCTTCCCGCGCCCGATCCTCGAAGCGGGTAAATTCCTTGCGGAAGGTGAGGGGGACGTCGCCCGTCGGGCCGTTGCGCTGCTTGGCGATGATGAGATCAGCTTTGCCTTCCGTCTCGTCCTTTTCTTCCTCGGTGTCGGCGTAATATTCCTGCCTAACGAGAAGCCCGACCACGTCCGCATCCTGCTCGATGCTGCCCGATTCGCGCAGGTCGCTCAGGCGCGGCCGGCCCTTGCTGTCACCGGTCCGGTTTTCCGGGTTTCGATTGAGCTGCGCCGCGACGATGATCGGGATGTTCAACTCTTTGGCCAGACCCTTGATGCCGGCCGAGATTTCCGAGATCTCGATTTGCCGGTTCTCCTGCCCGCGACGCGAAGTGGAGCGGAGAAGCTGGAGGTAATCGATCACGATCAGCTCGATTTCGTGCTGGGCCTTGAGCCGGCGCGCCTTCGCCCGCAGCTCGAGAATGTTCAGGCCCGGGCTGTCGTCGATGAAGATTTTCGCCTCCGCCAGCTTCGAAGCGGCGGCGGTTAATTTCGGAAAATCGCGCTCGGCGAGAAAGGTGCCGTCGCGCACTTTTTGCGAATTCACTCCCGCTCGCGAGCAAAGGAGCCGCTGCACGAGTTGCTGCGCGCTCATCTCGAGACTGAACACCGCCACCGGCCGTCCTTCATTGACCGCGACGTGCTCGGCGATGTTCATCGCCAGCGCCGTCTTGCCCATGCTGGGGCGGGCGGCGATCACGATCATCTCCGCCGGATGCAATCCGCTCGTTAGGCGATCGAAGTCCTTGAAACCGGTCGCGAGCCCGGTGATGCCGCCATGCTGCTGGTAAAGTTTTTCGATCGCCTCGATCGCGTCCATGACCTGGTCCTTCATCGAGAAGGCCTCGTCGTTGAAACGCTCGTCGCCGACCGCGAAAATTTTCTGCTCCACTTCGTCGAGCAGATTGTCGACTTCGTCCTGCTCCTCGTAGGAACGGCGCGCGCCTTCGGTGCAGGCACTGATGATCTCGCGCAGGATGTATTTGTCCCGCACGATGTCGAGGTAGTAGCCGACATTGGCCGCCGTCGGGACGAAGGTGAAAAGGCTCGTGACGAAGAGCCGCGCCGCCCACCGTTTCGAGCAGGTTCCGGTCACGCAGGATCTGGGTGAAGGTGATCAGGTCGATGCCTTTGTTCGTGTTCCAGAGCTCGACCAGGGCGCTGAAAATCGTCTGGTGCGCCGGGATGTAGAAATAGGTCTCGTTGACCTTTTTCTCGACCACGGTGGTGATGGCATCGCGGGGCGAGATGAGCATGGAACCGAGCACGCCCTGCTCGGCTTCGACGCTGTGGGGGAGGGCGCGGTGAATATCTACGGAAGAACCTGGGGACGACTGCCCAATAACTTTTCCGCCGTTCCGCGCTGCCGAGCCTCGGTCAGTCCCCGAACCGTTCGGGGCTGTCTTGCGAGGCCCCCCGGGTTCATTCCCTTGGGGACTTCTCGGCATTGATTATTTTGTTCGTTTGCGAGGTGCGCGCGTCACATCGGCCGATTCTTCGGCCGGAGCTGCTTCCGGTTTTGGTTCTTCGGAAGATTTGACGTTGAATTTGAATTTCGCCACCACGTCGTGATGCAGCTTGAGCGGCACCTCGTGTTCGCCGGTGGTCTTGATCGGATGCTCGAGCACGAGGTGGTGCCGATCGACGTCCCGATTGAGCTCCTGTTTCAGACGCTCGGCGATGTCGTTCGCGGTGATGGAACCGAAAGCCTTGCCCGTTTCGCCGGTATGCAAAATAAAGGTGACCTTCAACTTGCCGATCCGTCGCGCCAGATCCTCCGCCTCGTTCAATTCGCGCGCTTCGCGCTCGGCCCGTTTTGCTTTCAGCGCATCAAGCTGCCGCATGGCGCGCGGCGTCACTTCGTGCGCTTTGCCGGTCGGCAGAAGAAAATTGCGCGCGTAACCGCGGCGCACTTTGACGATATCGGCCTCAGCACCAAGGCCAGGCACGTTTTCGGTCAGGATAATTTGAGTGGAAGGCATGAGAATCTCAGCGGCTAAATCTTGACGCGACGCGCCGGATGTTTCGCAGGCGCAAGGGACGTGATTATAGGACGCGACCAGAATCGTGTCAAACTTCCGCGGCTATCGTCTTGCTCTCAGATCATCCCGAGCTTCATCCGGCCGGCTTCGCTGATCATGCTTTGGTTCCAGGGCGGGTCCCAGACCAGTTGGACGTCGGCTTCGTCGACGCCGTCGATGCTCAGAATTTTGCTCTGGGCGTCGTGCGCGATCGCAGGGCCCATCCCGCAGCCGGGAGCGGTCAGGGTCATTTTCACTTCCACCTTCGAACCGCCTTCCGGTTTCTGGATGAGCTGGCAATCGTAGACGAGACCGAGGTCGACGATGTTGACCGGAATTTCCGGGTCGTAACACTGGCGTAACTGGTTCCAAACGTCCTTTTCGTCCACCGGCCCCGCGCTGCTCTCCTTCGGCTCCGTGGCGCCGTTGCTCGTCGCTGGTTTTTCCAGGCCAATCGCGTCGAGATCCTTTTCGGCAATCCGCGCCAGGCCCTGGTAGGTCGCGATCGTGTAGCTGCCGCCGAGGGTTTGGGTGACGACGCCGGGTGTGCCCGCGGGAATGGTGGTTTTGGTTCCGCTCGGGATTTGGATCGCTTCGACCTCGCGGGAGGTGGTGAATTCGGTGTTTTCGTGCATTGGAAAGTTTCGTTAGGCTAGGAATCGAGGACGATTTTGAACTTTTCTGGGCCGTAAATGAATCGAGCAAGGTTGGCGATGTCGGCTGCGGCCGACGGACTGGGCGGCGGCCTCACCGCGTCAGGGCGGAGCGCAACGCACCCTCGACGAGTTGCGCGCAATGAATTTTGACCGGCGGCAATGCGCCCAGCGGTGCGGCCAGTTCTTCGCCCGACATCGACATCGCTTCGTCGACGGTTTTGCCGGCGAGCATCTCGGTCGCGACGCTGGCGACGGCGATCGCGGTCTGGCAGCCGAAGGTTTGGAAGGTGGCGCGATCGATCACCTTGCGGCCGCCTTCTTCCTTGAACTTGACCCACATCCGCAGCATGTCGCCGCAATCGGCGCTGCCGACCGTGCCGATGGCGTCGGCGTTTTCCATCTCGCCGAGGTTTTGCGGATTCTTGACCGCGGCTTCGATCCGCTTTTCGAGTTCGTCGCTCATCGTTAGGCGTTCTCCAGATGGTAGCGGGGCAATTTCGGGTCGACTTCCGCGCTCCAGGCGTCGATCCCGCCGCGCAGGCTCTTGATTTTCTCGAAGCCGTGCCCTTGAAAATAAGCGGCCGCGTCCATGCTCCGCGCCCCCTGGTGGTCGTAGATCACGAGCAGATCGGTCGCGTGACCAATTGGCGAGAATTTCCTGCATGAATTCCTGGGTGAAAAGATGGGCGCCGGGGAGTTTGACCGCGTCGAATTCTTCGCGGGTGCGGATGTCGAGGAGGTGAATCGGTTTCGCCGGCGGCGAGACGATCGGCCAATTCCTGCGGCTCGATTTGCATCGCGCGATCGGCCGCGTCGCTGGCGAGGATATGCTCGCTGACTTCGTCGACATCGAGATTTTCGTTCCGTGCGCAAACCCCGGCGAGCGTCTCCTCCGGGCTGAAGCCGCAGCTGCGCAGCCGCCGATGTGATAGCGGCGGAAGAGCGCCCGCTGCGCGCCCGGAAATTGCTCGAGCAGTTCGCGCATGGTGATGCTGGGATCAATCGTCGCGGTGGAATTCATAGGCGCACCAAACCTAAGGGCGGGTCGCTTTTTCGCAAGACGCGCGGCGGCAGGACCTGGGTAGCGCATGCGTTCCGCGTGCTGGCGACGGTGTTCCACCGTCGCGAACTTTCCTTCGACGTCCAAGTCTCCTGTGTAACCGGAGTTTCACGGAAAGTTCGTCGCGGTGGAACACCGCAACCAGCACGCGAAACGCGTGCGCTACACGGAAGTCTGGCGCAGAATCGCTAGAGCTTTTCGGGCGCGCCTAACAATTCGACGACGCGCTGCAAGAGGCGCCCGGCGCCGCCGCCGTCGAGGCTGCGATGGTCGAAGCTGAGCGTAAGTTCGGCCTGGGTGGTGGGAACGAATTCCTTCTTCTCCTCGCTCCAAGTGGGCGCTTTCTTCCCGGCGCCGAGGCCGAGGAGCAGCGTTTGGTCGGGGAGAGGAATGGGCGTGCCCCAGTCCAGGCCGAAGGTGCCGAAGTTTGAAACCGACGCGATGCCGCCGGCGGTCATCTCGGCAGTCACGCGGCGGCGGCGCGCGAGATCGACCAGCTCGGTGTAGCGACTCGTTAGGTCGGCGAGCGAAGTTTTGTCCGCGTCGCGAATGACCGGGACCATGATCCCGTCCTGTGCTTCGACCGCGACGCCGATGTCGATCGACTCGGAGCGCAAGGCTCGTCCGCCGATCAGGCGCGAGGCCGCGGCCGGATTTTCCGCCAGCGCCAGGGCGAGCGCGCGCAAGACATACAAAGCCGGGCCCGGTTTTGGATCGCGCTTCTTGCGGTCTTCCAGCACGGGATCGAGACAAACGGAAACGCCCACCGTGGCGAGCGGCCGCGTCCAACTGCGCCGCATCGCATCCGCCACGCCGGTGCGAATCGCGCTCGCGTCTTCCGCGGTTTGTTTCTCCAGCCCGCCGAGGAATGATTCCAGATCTTTGATCGTCACCCGGCCCGCGTTTCCGCTTCCCTGGATGGCGGCGAGATCGGCCTGGGTCAATTGCAGCTCGGCCATGCGCGCCTTCACCCGCGGCGAAAGATAGCCCGCACCTTTCGCGCCCGCGGGCACGGGCAGCACGCCCGTCTTGATCGACCTGGAAATGCGAACCCGCTGCGACCTGCGGCAGGCTCGTTTCGTCGACTTGGAAGTGCGAGCCGCTGCCGTTTCCGGCCTTGACGGATTCCTCTTCGCGGCCGGGCACTTCCTCCGCCACGTTCGCCCTTCG
This sequence comes from uncultured Verrucomicrobiae bacterium, assembly GCA_963772915.1. Lineage (GTDB taxonomy): Bacteria > Verrucomicrobiota > Verrucomicrobiia > Chthoniobacterales > UBA10450 > Palsa-1392. The sequence goes on along the minus strand of CAVYZI010000003.1, from coordinate 796,940 downwards.
GCGGCTCCGGCGCGTTCTTCACGAAACGGGCCGCGTCGGCTTCGCTCGCCTCGACGTAACCGAGCACGGCGCCGACCGCGTAAACTCCTCTTACTTCCGCCTCGATCCTGCGCGATCTTGCCCGGGCAGGGTGTCGTCACGCCCATGACGGCTTTGTCGGTTTCGACTTCGATGATTTCCTGGTCGGCCGCGACCTTGTCGCCCGGCTTGCACCTTGATCGCGACGATCGTGGCCTCGGCCATCGATTCGCCGAGCTGCGGCATGGTGATTGGAACTTTGGGCATCGGAAAGTTGAGAGTTGAAAGTTGAGTGTTGAGAGACGTCTACTCGCTGAGAATTTGGCGGGCTTTGGCGGCGATCGACTTCGCATTTGGGCGATGCTCGCTCCAGAGATTCGGATGGTAGGGGATCGGCGTGTCCTTGGCGTTGATCCGCGCCGGCGCGGCGTCGAGAAGATGGAATCCTTCCGTCGCGACGCGCGCGATCACCTCCGCGGTCGCGCCGCCCCACGGGAATGATTCGCCCACGCAGAGCAACCGCCCCGTCCGCGCGACCGAGGCGAGCACGGTGTCGGTGTCGAGCGGCTTCACGCTGCGCAGATCGACCACTTCGATCTCGAATCCCATCGGCGCTGAACTGCTGTCGCGACCGCGAGCGCTTCGTGCACCATCGCGCTGTAAGTGACGATGCTCAGATCGCGTCCCGGCCTAACGATGCGCGCTTTCCCGATCGGCAGCCGGTCTTTCGGCAGGGCGTCCGCCTTGAGATGGTAATAGAGATATTTGTGCTCGCAGTAGATGACCGGGTCGTCGATCGCGACCGCGTCGATCAGCATCGTGTAGGCGTCTTCCACCGTGGCGGGCGCGACCACGACGAGCCCGGGTAATGCGAATAGATCGCTTCCATGCTTTGGCTGTGGAATGGGCCGCTCCCTTTCGTTCCGCCGGAAGGCAGACGGACCGTGATCGGGCAGGGGATATTCGTCCGCCAATACTGGGTGCCGGCGTTATTGAGAATCTGGTTGAGCGCGATGCTGGAGAAATCGGCGAACTGCATCTCGACAATCGGCCGCATCCCTCCCATGGCCGCGCCGATCGCGGTCCCGACCATCGCGTCTTCGCTGATCGGAGTGTTCAGAACGCGGCCCGGGAATTCAGCCGCCAGACCCTTGGTCGCTTTAAAGGCGCCGCCGAACTTCCCGCTCACATCCTGCCCGTAGATGAAGACGCGCTCGTCCTCGCGCAGGAGATGCGCCTGGGCTGCGCGGATCGCTTCGAGGTAAGTGAGGCTCATGATGGTAATGGAATGACGAATGACGAATGATCGAAATGACGAAGGAATGACCGAATGACGAATGACGAAACGATCGATGCGCGCCACCGACCGTGCTCGGGCTTCGTCCATTCGTGATTTGATTCGTTCGGATTTCGTCATTCGGATTTCGGATTTCAGGCCGGTCCACCAATTCGCGCGTCGACATCGCGCACCAATCTTCTTCGCTTGCCACCGGCCCCGCTTCGCGCTGCGCGGTTTCGACCGCCTTGTCCACTTCGGCGGAAATTTCCGTGCGCCATTGCTTGAGCGTTTCGGCGTCGAGCCAGTGGTTCTTGAGGATCAACTGCTCGGTCAGCGTGACACAATCCTGCGCCCAGGGTTCCTTCTTCATCTCCGCCGGGACGTAGCTGGCATCGTCGTGCTCCCCGTGGCCGGAGAGGCGGAGGAGCGACGCGACGACCAGTTGCGGCGGGCCCCCGGCGCGCGCGCGTTCCACGGCGCCGCCGATCACGTCGAGACAGGCGGCCAGGTCGGTGCCGTCGAGTTTATGGCCTTCGTAGCCGTAGGCCTGAGCGCGATCGACCAGACTGGCGCAGGCAAATTCGCGATCGTTAGGCGTGGAGTAGGCGAAATGATTGTTCGCCGCCACCAGCACGAGTGGCACTTTTTCCACCGCGGCGATGTTCATTCCTTCATGGGTGGCCCCGGTCTGCATGCCGCCTTCGCCGATCATCGTCAGGCCCACGAAATCTTTCTCGCCCTTCATTCGCTTGGCCAAGAGTTTGCCGACCACGACCGAGATCATCGCCCCGAGGTGACTGATCATGGCCAGTTGCCCGGCCTCGGGGTAACCACGGTGGATATTCCCATCGCGACCGCGCATCGATCCCTGGCGCGAGCCGAGATAAGTGCGGGTGACGTTGAGGATCGGTTCGCCGAAGGCCGCGCGCGCCGCCTGGTCGCGGATCAGCGGCGCCATCACGTCGCCCTTCTGCAAAAACAATCCGCACGCCGTGCTCACCGCTTCCTGACCGCGCCCGACGTAAACGCCGCCGGTGATCATGCCGCCGCGGTAGAGGCTGGTCAGCTTTTCCTCCAGGATTCGCGTCTGCAGCATCCAGCGAAACGCCTCGAGATAACGCTCGTGCGGAGGCGCACCGGAAGTCTTGGTTGCGCCGCGTTCCGCCGTTTTAAGCATCGGAGGATTTAAACCAGCAACGTCCGGTGCGCCAAAATTTTTTCCTTTTTGCGTGGCGTCAGGTTCGCGGCGCCGCAGCCGCGATCGGATGCTTTGGGGCTTGAACGGCAAGCAGGTAAAGGAATTAAATGGTCCCGCCTACGTAAGCGAAAACTTAAATCTGGAGGATTCACCATGCCATTGCTCAAGCCTGATCCTACGTTCTACCCTTCACCTCGCCTTGCCGCCGAAGCACCACCCGAGAAGCTCGCCTTCGTCGCGGCTTTGAATCCTCCCGGGGGCAAAAACAACGACGCGATTTTCGTCGTCGATGTCGATCCCGATTCGCCGCAGTTCGGCCAGGAAGTCGGGCGCTGCACGCTGCCGGAGTTTGGTGACGAGCTGCATCATTTTGGCTGGAACGCATGCAGTTCCGCGCTCTGCCCTTACGCGCCGCATCCGCATGTCGAGCGGCGTTACCTGATCGTGCCGGGGATTCGCTCGTCACGCATTTACGTGATCGATCTCAAGCCCGACCCGCGCCAGCCGAAAGTCGTGCGCACGATCACGGCCGAGGAGATCGCCAAGCGCGTCGGCTACTCGCGCCCGCACACCGTGCATTGCGGGCCGGAGGGAATCTATGTCAGCGCGCTCGGTTCGCCCGAGGGCGATGGGCCAGGCGGGATTTTTCTCCTCGATCATTTCACCTTTGACGTCCTCGAAAATGGGAAGTCGACCGCGGCGATCAGTATCTGCACTACGACTTTTGGTGGCATTTGCTTCATGACACCCTCCTGAGTTCGGAGTGGGGGACACCGAAGATGATCGAGAACGGGTTGCAGCCCGATCTCCTGATGAATTCCGAGTACGGCCATCGGATGCACGTCTGGGATTTGCGGACGCGCAAACTGATCGAGACGCTCGATCTCGGGAAGGAAAACCAGATGGTCCTGGAGATGCGGCCGGCGCATGATCCGACGAAGACCTACGGCTTTGTCGGCGTCGTCATCTCGATTAAGGACCTCTCCGCCTCCGTCTGGCTCTGGCATCGGCCTAACGGGAAATGGGGCGTGCAAAAAGTCATCGAGATTCCGGCCGAACCGGCCGATCCCGATCTGCTTCCGCCCGCTCTCAAGCCCTTCAAGGCGGTGCCGCCGCTCGTGAGCGATATCGACCTCTCGCTCGACGATCGTTTTCTCTACGTCTCCTGCTGGGGAACGGGCGAGATGCAGCAATACGATGTTTCCGATCCGTTTCATCCGAAGCTGGCCGGCTCGGTGCACATCGGGGGCATCGTCAGGCAGGCGCCTCACCCAAAGGATCCCGCCCGCAAATTGCGCGGCGGCCCGCAAATGGTCGAGGTGAGCCGGGACGGGAAACGCGTCTATTTCACTAACTCGCTCTACGCCGCCTGGGATGAACAATTTTATCCAGATGGCGTGGGCAACTGGATGGTGAAACTCGATGTTGCACCCGAGGGCGGCATCCAATTCGATCCGAAGTTCTTCTTCGAGACGAAGGATTATCGGCTGCACCAGATCCGGCTGGAGGGCGGCGACGCTTCCTCCGATTCGGTCCTGCTTCAACTAGTGGCTCGGATTTGTCACTCGCGTAGCGCGACGACGCGGTCGCTCTGGGGAGCGCACGCGCCTCGCGTGCTGGCGATGGCGCCCCCGCCATCGCGAACTTTTTTCCGACTCCGCGCCTCCTTTCGGAAGGTTTTGGCGAGGCGCCAAAACCAGCACGCGAGGGCGCGTGCGCTCCCCTAACCATGACCCATCTCTGGCCATGGCTCGTGCTCCTCGGACTGGGCGCATTGCACGGGATCAATCCCGGCATGGGCTGGCTTTTTGCCCTTTGTCTCGGGCTGCAGGAAAAGCGGCGCGCGGCGGTCCTCGCTGCGCTGCCCCCGATCGCTCTCGGGCACGCCCTCTCGGTCGGGTTGGTCGTTTTCCTGGTCGCGGCATTGCGCGCCAACCTCCAACCGCAACTCTTGAAATACGCCGCGGCGGCGGTGCTGATCGGCTACGGCAGTTATCGCGCGGTCCGTTCCCGGCATCCGCGCTGGGTCGGGATGCGCGTCGGATTTCGCGACCTGACGATGTGGTCGTTCCTGATGGCGTCGGCGCACGGCGCCGGCCTCATGCTGGTGCCGGTCTTTCTCGCCACGTGGTCGTCGGACGAATCGTCGATGGCCCATCACCACGAGATGGCGGGCCACCATGCGTCGCACCTGCCGCTGCTCGCCGGTCCCGGTGTTCTGACCGCAGCCGTGCTTGTCCACACGCTGGGCCATCTCGTCGTGGCCGGTGTGGTCGCGCTTCTCTTTTACGAGAAGCTTGGCTTATCGGTCCTGAAGCAGGCCTGGTTCAACATCGATTTCGCCTGGGCCCTGGCTCTCGTCGCGACCGGAGTGATCCTTCTTTTCATGTAACGCGCGGCTGTGCCCTTGAAGGGAAGAGTGCCGTCGCTTCCGCGAATGTGCGAGAGGAGATCCTAATGTAATCCGCGCCTACCCTCGCTATCTTCTTTTGCGCTGGCAAAAAAAGCACCAATCGAGGCGGGCGTTTACCCGCCTCGATTGGTTGAATCATCCGCTTTGCCCGCCGCCTTGGGGCGAAGCGATCAAGAGTATTAGCAGGCGAAACGACGCCGGGCCAAGGCGAGGGCACCGAACGTCAAGGCCAACAGAAGCGCTGGGTTTGCCTGTTCCGGCACCGAGCAGGGAGTAAAGGTGGCGTTGAAGGCCCAATCCGGCTTGAGCCCCGTAGCATCCCAAGTGCTATTGAAGAGGGCCGCAAAGTCGCCGCCGTTGTTATAGAAGACGAAGTTGCCCCCGGGAATCGTGGGGTCCCCCTGGGATATGTAGGCTTGTCCGGACGATTGGCCGAAAAGCTCCGAGACGCTGAGAAACGCAACGTAGTCCGCCCCAGGCGTAAGGCACAGGCCGCCTGTGGAGAACGTGAGATGCTCATTCCCCATGTTCGCGAAATCGATATCCGCGCTGGTGTACAAGAGCGTGCCGGCGTTGGTTCCCGTCCAAGTCGCGATGTAGGCGCGCATCTTGATATCGCCGGCAACGAAAGGACTGCCCATATAGAAGCCGAAGTCCTGAAGGTTCACGTCGGCGCTGGCTGGCGCCGTAAACGTCTCTCCGTAGGTGGCAGTATCCGGGTTGCCAAGAGGGTGCCAGAAATCACTGTATCCGGCAAAGTTATCGTAGACGGTGTCGGCGAAGGCGCTTCCGGCTACCAAAAGAGCCGCGCCCGCCACCAGTGCTCTCATGAGGGTTTGTTTAGTTTTCATCATTTGGGGTTTCTTTCATTTGGGGTTAAAACCAAGGCCGGTTCCGAGCGCCTGATGCCCAGGATCGACGATCACAGTTCGCTTGTAAGCAATTGCCGTTCCGTGCAGTCTTTCACCTGCATAAACATCTGGTTGTATGGGTGTTTCAATTTGTACTTAATATTGGAACAAACTCATCATCGTCGAAAATTGTCAGCATTTCCGACGGTCAGCGCCTGAGATCTTCGTCCCGCGCTCACCCGGCATCGATGGGCAGTGCCCCCCGGGGCGATTTGCCTAACGACCGGAGAAATGCGCATGACCACGGCGAGGACCACACGCATCCAGCCAAACCAATCGCCATAGCGCGCATAGGGTGTCGCTTTTGCCGGGCCCACCGGCACGCGCGCGATCACGGAAGCGCCGGGCGACGGGCGGCTGTGTTGCTCGACTATGCCTCGTAGTCCCGCCAGATCGCTTCGGCTTGCGTGCGCGGAATTTTCGGCCCGATGAAATCGTCGATCGCGACCAGGCCGATCGGCATCGTCTCGACCGCGGTTGGGCGATTCGTTAGGCGCGTCGCGCCAAAAACAAGACCGCCACCCGAATGAGGGCCGGCAGTCCGTAAGCGAGGATCGGCCGGCTGCGCGGTTCTCTCCGATAGAGAGCGAGCGCGAGGATGGAGGCGAGGAGGCTGATGACGAAAACCACCCCGGCGTTCCGGCCAGCGAAGCGAACTGCACGAGCGGCAACAGATCCATCTGCGCATAGGCCAGGCTGCCGAAGGTGCCGTGGGGCGAGAAGGCTGAGATGAGGGTATCGAGCGCCGCCCAAACCAGCGGAAAAGCGAAGACGGTCGACCAATGATTCGACCGTCGCACGATCGCGGGCGTGTAGCCGACCACCAGCATCCATGCACCCATCTCCAGGAGCACGAGCAGGACGAAGGAACCCATCCCGACGGTCACGATTCTGTAGTAACCAATGATGCTCGGCAGACCGATAAGCGCGGCTGTCGCGCAAAGCAGCCGCGTCTCCCGGACCGAAGCGTGAAATGAAGCGAGCAATAGCGGCACCGGCGCGAACCAGGCTGCGAGCCAGCATGGCTGCAACGAAACCGTGAAATAAAGCAGCCCGCCCGAGATCAGCGCCGCGATCAGGGCGCCGTCCGTCGCTCCAAAATCGAATCCATCCTGCGGATGATCTTTATTCGTTCATGCCCGCATCGCCATTGGATTCGCCTCTGCGCAGCGAACGGACCATGAGAAGAGTCACCGCCAGATACCAGAAGCCAGTAAAGATCCCGACATGCGGAAAGCCGTGCAGGTAGGGTGGATCGGGGAAGAAGTAGATGTTCGCCCCAAGCAAAGGGACGATCGCCACAAATGCTCCCGTCCAGCCGATGATCCTGCCGAAACGGGGATCGCCCATCATGTTGACTGCGAACAGGAGGGTGGCGAGCCCGATGAACACGTCAAACGACACGTCGAGCCCGAGGACGACGTCCCAGATGCGATGTTGGAGAAGAGCGTTGAGTTGCGCGTCAGCCGCCGGAGCCTTGGAATAATTGATCGCCAACTGGACGATGATCATCGCGGTTACCAAGGCGCCCGCGAGGCAGTTAAAAATTCCGGCCAGTTGGACGGAAGGAGCGCGCCGGCGGGCTTGCAAGATGTGAGCGAGGGCAACGCTGGCCACGGCCAGGGCGGGCCCGAAGCTGGCCCCCAGCATCACTTGCGGGACGCGCGGCAGCGACACCAGAATCATGATGGGATAGACAAAACAGGCCAAAAGACCTGCGGCGATGCCGATCCTTTTCCAGCTCCTCAGTTCGTCGTCGTGCGAAATGTCTCGCGGTTATTTCTCCGCCATCACTCGACCTCCCTCCTGGAATTGTCTTCGATCCCAATAATCCCGGATGCCGTCCGCGCGCTCCTCCTTTCTTGTCATTCTCTTGGCGAATCTTGTGCAGGAAAGGGATCTTGATTAAGACGCGACCCCGTCCCGACCCCTCTCGGATCGTCAATTTCCACGACTGCTCACTTTTTCGCCTAACGAAAGCCGGACGAGCGTTCGTCTGCAAAGGCGAACAATTTTTCGCCTGACACGGGATAGGGCCAGGCCGGACGGGGAAGTCGCGGTGAACCCGGGCGCCGTGGCGGGGCGGGGAGAAGTTTCGCCTGAAGTTTTGGAAGGCTCTGCTTTGGAGTCGCGCGAGGCGAACGGTTGGCGCACCTTCGACGCTTGGCCATGACGATGCTCGAACATCTCAACGACCTGATCCTGCGCCTCAATAACTGGGGTTATGTGATCGTTTTCCTCATCGTCATGCTGGAATGCCAGGCGTTCCTCGGCTTTTTCATGCCGGGGGAGAGCATGGTGATGGTGGCCGGTTTTCTCGCCGGTCAGGAGTTGCTCGACGTCCGTGTGCTTATTGTGGTGGTGGCAGCGGCGGCGATCGTCGGCGACAGCATCGGCTATGAATTTGGCCGGCGCCTCGGACGCGGCTGGCTCTGGCGCCACGGCGAGAGATTCTGGCTGCGCCCCGAACGGCTCGATCGGATGGACGCGTTCTTTCATCGTTACGGCGGTTGGAGTGTCCTCTTCGCGCATTTCCTGCACATTCGGCCGCGCCCTGATGCCGTTCCTCGCTGGCGCGGCGCGTCTGCCGTATCTCCGTTTTCTCAGCTTTAACGCGATCGGCTGCATTCTCTGGGCCGCGATCTTTTCTCTGCTCGGTTATCTCTTTGGGCAAAGCTGGCACCTGATCGAACACTGGATCGGTCGAGCGGGCGTGATCGCGGCGATCCTCGCCGCCATGCTGGTGGTGACGATTGTGCTCTGGCGCGGAATCGCGAGCCGCGAACTGGAGATTCGCGAATGGTGGCGCCAGTTTTGTGCGCGTCCCGCGGTGGTGAACCTTCGCCGCCGCTTTGCCCGGCAAATTGATTGGCTCGAGCAGCGCTTTTCGCCCCGCGGTTATCTCGGTATTCACTTGACGGTCGGAATTTTCCTCCTCCTCGCCGCGACCCCGCTCTTCAGTGGATTGCTCGAAAGAATCGGGACGCGGGCCTGGTTTGTCGCGGCCGATTTGCGGGTCGCGGAATGGTTCGCGAACCATTCGGGGGGGGTGGTCAGCCCGGCGATGTCCCACCTGGCGAATCTCGGGTCGGCGTGGTTGCTGGCGGCGCTTTGCCTGACGGCGCTGCTGGTCTGGCGCCGCCACCGGCATCGCCTGCGCCTTCTCCTGATTGCTGCGCCCGGCGGCGTGCTCCTTGATTTTCTGCTCAAGCATCTCTTCGCGCAGGCGAAGCCGCGCTTCGGTCACGCTTTCGGACATGGCGCCCCGCTCGGTCCGCTCGGCGGTGATCTGCTCGCGGCGACGATTGTTTACGGAGCGCTCGCCTATATGGTGGTCCGCTCGCTGCGTCGCTGGAGCCGGCGGGCGCTGGTCATCGTCGGGACGGTCCTGGTAATTTTTCTCGTCGCCCTGAGCAGCCTTTATCTTCGTGCCACGCAACTCAGCGATGCGCTGGTCGCGATGATCGAGGGCGCCGTTTGGCTGCTCTTTTGCATCAGCGGGGTGGAGATTGTGCGCTGGCGAGAAACCGCGCCGCGGGAAACCAGCCCCCGGCCGCTGGTAGAAAGTGGCGATCGTTAGGGCGGTAACTGCCGCTGAGTTGGTGACGGCAGCCCTATTCGCCGATGCGTTCGCTCAGACTGGCGAGCGCGTATTCGCGATTCATTTTCGCGATGAAACTGGCGCTGACTTCGGCCGGGCAAACCGCTTCGCACTCGTAGGTGTTGGTGCAGTTGCCGAAACCTTCCGCGTCCATTTGCCTGACCATGCCAAGGACCCGACGGGAGCGCTCCGGTTGGCCCTGGGGGAGGAGCGCGAGATGCGAAATCTTGGCCGAGGTGAAGAGCATGGCGGAGGCGTTCGGGCAGGCGGCCGCGCAGGCGCCGCAACCGATGCAGGCGGCCGCTTCCATCGCGAGGTCGGCATTGTGTTTCGGGATCGGGATCGAATTCGCTTCCGGCGCGGAACCGGTGCGCGCGCTGACGAACCCGCCGGCCTGGACGATGCGATCGAGCGCGGAGCGATTGATGACGAGATCCTTGATGACCGGAAAGGGCCGGGCGCGAAATGGCTCGACCGTGATCGTCTCACCGTTTTTGAACTCGCGCATGTAAAGCTGACAGGCGGCGGCGGGATGGGAGGGGCCGTGGGTTTCTCCGTTAATCGTTAGGCTGCAGGTGCCGCAGATCCCTTCGCGGCAATCGGAGTCGAAGGCGACCGGTTCTTCGCCTTTGGTCGTGAGTTGCTCGTTGAGAATGTCGAGCATCTCGAGAAACGAGGTGGCGGGCGAGATGTCGGCGATCTCGTACTTCTCCATCTTGCCTTTGGCGTCGTGCGAAGGCTGGCGCCAGATTCTCAGGGAGAAGTTCATAGTTGAGAGTTGAGAGTTGAGAGAGTCATCAAGCGGGGATCAGTCGGGTAGAAGCGACTTGCGCAGGCCGCTCAGCATTTTGCTTTGTTCTTCGGCGGCCGCGTAGAGTGCCTGGAATTTCGGCTCGTCGAGAAAGCTTTCACGTCGACCGATGAAAGCTTGCGAGACCACCTCAAAGACGGAGCCTGTCGCGATCTCAATAAATCTGGCGAAATCGTTTTTCGACATCCGCGAGCTGCCTTCCGCGATATTTGACGAAACCGAAACCGCGGCGCGCCGCATCTGATTTGTCAGGCCAAACCGTTCCTCAGCAGGAAACGCCTTTGTCGTGACGTAAACCAGATCGGCAAAATCAATTGCCTTCTGCCAAACCTCGAGCTTTTCAAAATTAAACATGGTTCGTCGTTTCCACCGTCTCTCAACTCTCAACTAAAAACTCTCAACTCTACTTATAGCTCCTCGTGGCGAGATGGACCGACTCGAAGACGAGCGGCTCGGTGTGCAATTTCGGTTCGGCCCCTTCAGCCTGATATTCCCAGGCGAAGACGTCGGCGAAATGTTCGTCGTCGCGGACTGCTTCGCCCTCCGCCGTTTGATGTTCCTCGCGGAAATGGCCGCCGCACGATTCGTCGCGGGCGAGCGCGTCGCGGCACATCAACTCGCCGAACTCGAGGAAATCGGCCACCCGGCCCGCGCGCTCAAGCGATTGGTTAAAGGTTTCGCCGTAGCCCGGGACCGTGACGTTGCTCCAAAATTCCTCGCGCAATTGCGGGATGCGCGCGATCGCTTCCTGGAGACCGGTGGCGTTGCGGGTCATGCCGCATTTGTCCCAGAGGAGGAGGCCGAGCTCACGATGGAAGGAGTCGACCGAGCGTTTGCCATTCACATCGAGCATGCGCTTGGTGCGTTCGCGCACGTCGCTCTCGGCCTTGGCGAACTCGGGAGCATCGGTCGAGGGACGTTTGCCGATCTGACCGGCGAGATAGTTAGGCAAGGTGTAGGGGAGAACGAAATAGCCGTCGGCCAGCCCCTGCATGAGGGCGCTCGCCCCGAGGCGATTCGCGCCGTGGTCGGAGAAATTGGCTTCGCCGATGACGTGCAGGCCGGGGAGATTGCTCATCAGGTTGTAGTCGACCCAGAGCCCGCCCATCGTGTAATGGACCGCGGGATAGATCCGCATCGGCGCTTTATAGGCGTTGTCGCCGGTGATTTTTTCGTAGATGTCGAAGAGGTTGCCGTAGCGCTCGCGGATCGTGTCCTCGCCGAGGCGCGCAATCGCGTCCTTGAAATCGAGGTAAACGCCGCGCCCGCCCGGGCCGACCCCGCGACCTTCGTCGCACACTTCCTTCGCGCTGCGGGAGGAAATATCGCGCGGGGCGAGGTTGCCGTAGCTCGGATATTTGCGCTCGAGATAATAGTCGCGATCGCCTTCCGGAATTTCGTTAGGCGGTTTGCCGCAATCCTCCTTCCGCTTCGGCACCCAGACGCGGCCGTCGTTGCGGAGCGACTCCGACATGAGGGTGAGCTTCGACTGGTAGTCGCCGCTCACCGGGATGCAGGTGGGGTGGATTTGGGTGTAGCAGGGGTTGGCGAAGAGCGCCCCCTTTTTGTAAGCGCGATAGGTGGCGGTGACGTTGCAGCCGCGGGCGTTGGTCGAGAGGTAAAAAACGTTGCCGTAGCCGCCGGTGGCGAGGACGACGGCGTCGCCCGCGTGCCGAACGATTTCGCCGGTGATGAGGTTGCGGGTGATGATCCCCTTGGCCTGGCCGTCGACGATGACGAGATCGAGCATCTCGGTTTGCGGGAACATTTTCACCGTGCCGGCCGCGATTTGCCGGCAAAGCGCCTGATAGGCGCCTAACAAAAGCTGCTGCCCGGTCTGCCCGCGCGCGTAAAAGGTGCGCGAGACCTGGGCGCCGCCGAAGGAACGATTGGCGAGGAGTCCACCGTATTCGCGGGCGAAGGGGACGCCCTGCTCGACGCATTGGTCGATGATGTGGTTGGAAACTTCCGCCAGCCGATAGACGTTCGCCTCCCGGGAGCGGAAATCGCCGCCCTTGATCGTGTCGTAGAAAAGCCGGTAAACGCTGTCCCCGTCGTTCGGGTAATTCTTGGCGGCGTTGATTCCGCCCTGGGCGGCGATGCTGTGGGCGCGGCGCGGGCTGTCCTGGTAGCAGAACGACTTCACGTTGTAGCCCTGCTCCGCGAGGGTCGCCGCAGCCGACCCGCCGGCGAGTCCCGTGCCGACGACGATGATCTCAAATTTCCGGCGATTATTCGGCGCGACCAGCTTGGAATCGTTCTGGTGCCGCCGCCATTTCTCGGAGAGCGGACCGTGCGGGATTCTGGAATCGAGCGTGCCGATCATGGTTGTCCCCGCAATTTGACCCAGCCGAGGAGGACGGCGGCGGGAATTGAGCTGTAGCCGAAGAAAAGCAGCCAGGCGAAGACGCGGCCGCCGAGCGCGAGACGCGGGGCGAGCTTCTGGTTATTGAGGCCGAGGGATTGGAAAAAACTGGAGGAACCGTGGCTGAGATGGAGCGCGAGGAGGAACATCGAGAGGATGTAAAACCCCGAGACGAGCGGGCTCTGAAAGCCAAAGATCATCATGGAATATACGTCGTAATGGCCGAGCGGATCCGCCGGAAGCGTGGAAAAACGCGGATCGGTCACGCGGATGGTGAACTGCAGGAGATGGTAAATGATGAAGGAGAGGAGGATGAGCCCGCTCAGCACCATGCTGCGCGAGGCGAAAGTCGCTTTGACCGTGTCCTTGCGCCGATAACGCTCGGGGCGCGCCTGCCGGTTCTCGATCGCGAGCCGGATGGTGTAATAGATGTGCGCAATCACGACCACGAGCAGGAAACCGCGAATCAGCCAGAGAAGCGGCCCAAGATCGCGCAGGTGCTGGGCGTAGCCATTGATCCATTCGGGGCCGAGAAAAATCTGCAGGTTGCCGAGTAGATGCCCGATGACGAAGAGAATCAGGACGATTCCCGTCGCCGCCACGATCATTTTCCGTCCGACAGATGAGCGATGAAAGGTGGCGATATTGGTCACGGGATTAATTCGAAGGGCGCCGAAGGCCGGGCACGGAAGGGAATCAGTCGACGGCCAGATCCCATTTACTTAGTCCCGGCTGCCGGAGCAGTCTTCGCCTTGATGCTTCTGATCAGATAGACGCCCGGCATCATCCCAGGGTCGAGTCGCAGGACGCCGGTCCAGGCAGGGTCGGGCAGTTCGAAATAAACGACGTTGTGACCTGACCTCAGCGGCCGCTTTTCACTCTGCGGCTCGGTGAAGGATTTTTGTCCCGGGAGTAGATAAAACAATTGCATTTCGGTGGTCGCCGGGCTTTCGACCACGACTTCCACGATGTCGTGGCCGCCGGTAAATTCCGGAAGATGGACTGAGGGATCGTTGTTCGTCGCCTCAATCTTAAGACCTTCAGATTCCGCTGTCAGATGAACGTTTTGGACGGGCTTGATCTGTTTAAAGCCCTCCAGATCCTCGATCGAGAGAGCGGATTCGCCGGCCGCGTGAAAGAGGCGCTCGAGCTGAGCCTCAGAATGCCGCGGCGCGAGTGCCGGTTTCGATGCTGACCTTTCTTCGCGCCGGCCACATCCGACCAGGCATAAGGTGACAATCACAAAGACCGCGATCAACCCGTTGAGTCTGCAATGCGCGCGGGAGCGGCCGGGGTCCGCCCGTCCTGATGTTGCTGGATACATGCTCGAATTCATGCTATCCGCCCGCCCTTGTCAATTTCGTGTGCCGCTGCGGCGTCTTGGGATCGAGGTGGAGGGAAGCCGTGAAGGTTGCCGCGGCGCGGCAACACTCGGATGTAGTCGCGCGGACAGAGAACTGCGCCGACCAGTCTGCTGATTGCATTTTTTTTTGTGTGCGGGAAGGTGCTGTCATCATCGCCGAGGGGTGTCCTCGGTTGCAGACGGGCACGAGTATAGAATCCCGTTTCGCCGCCGCTCCTCCGGACCCTGACTTGAATGCGAAAATATTTTTACAGTAAGCTCCGCGAATACCTCGACCTCTACATTCGCCCGAACGATCGAATCTTCGAAATTGATGTCAAAGGGACCGCCGAGAGACTGAAATTTCAAAATCACTTGGTGCAGCTTGGGACAACGATCTCCGACACCGGAAGAGATTTCGCCGAGGTTGGAACGTTCCGTCCCGACTACGTGTTGCTAAACGGCAACATCCACTACGAGACCGACATTCAGAGTTTCTTGGAGGACCTTCGCCAGGTGTTAACGCCGGCGGTCCGGATAATCATCACCTTTTACAGCAATCTCTGGAGACCACTCTTGCGCGTGGCCACGGCGCTGGGACTGCGGAGTGAGACGCCCGAAGAAAACTGGATCGCCCCGGAGGACTTGCGCAACCTGCTCCTCCTCGCTGGATACGAGCTTGTGCGGGAGGAGAGTAAATTGATTATCCCGGTCTACATCCCAGTCCTCAGTTATCTCGCCAACCGCTTCCTGGCGCCGCTGCCCGGCTTTCGGCTTTTTAACCTGCTCAATATCGCAGTCGCGCGGCCGATCAAATTGTCGGCTGCCGAGCATGCCCCGGCTCCTTCGGTTTCTGTGATCGTTCCAGCGCGCAACGAAGCGGGGAACATCGAGGCCGCAATCTTGCGCACGCCCGCGATGGGCCCCGATGACGAACTGATCTTTATCGAAGGCCACTCGACTGACAACACTTGGGAAATCCTATGCCAGATGCAGCAGAAGTATCAGGGCACGCGCACGATTAGGATCGATCGACAGGGTGGAAAAGGAAAAGGCGACGCGGTACGAAAGGGCTTCGCTCTCGCGCAGAAGGATATCCTGATAATCTTGGACGCCGATCTAACTGTGCCACCGGAGGAATTGCCGCGCTTTTACGACGCTCTCGTCTCAGAGAAAGGCGAGTTCATAAACGGCAGCCGGCTGGTTTATCCGATGGAAAAGCAAGCTATGCGATTCATGAACATCCTTGGGAACAAGTTCTTTGCCCTCATGTTTTCGTTTGTGCTAGGTCAGCGGTTCAAGGACACCCTTTGCGGCACCAAGGTCTTAAGCCGGGCAAATTATCAAAAACTGGCCTCGCACCGGAAATACTTCGGCGAGTTCGACCCATTTGGTGATTTCGATCTCATCTTCGGCGCAGCGCGCATGGTATTGCGTATCGTGGAGATTCCGGTGCACTATCGGGAACGCAGCTACGGTTCCACCAATATCGACCGCTGGAAACACGGGGTGATCCTTCTCCGGATGCTCGGGTTCGCCGCCGCCAGAATCAAGTTTACCTAACTTGTCGGGACAGGATGAGCAATCGACTGGAAAACGAAATCGAGCACGGCAAATACCTGCTTGCCCACGGCGCGGGCGAAGTCTGGAATTGGGAAACGCCGGCGGGCCGCATTCGCTGGGCGCGGCGGGTCGAAATGCTCACGTGCCATCTCCACCCGGGTGAGAGAGTCCTCGAACTGGGCTGCGGCACCGGTTACTTTACGCGCGCCCTCGCTTCCACCGGGGCGCAGATAACGGCGATCGATATCTCGGTTGATCTCCTAGCGGCCGCTCAACGGGAGTGTCCCAGCGAAAATGTTAGCTTCGAGGTTCAAAACGCTTATGACCTCACCGCCGCCGACGCGACGTTCGATTCAGTCGTTGGAAGCTCGGTGCTGCATCATCTTGAAGTGGATGCCGCGCTTCAGGAGATCCACCGGGTGTTGAAACCCGGAGGTTCGGTTAACTTCACGGAGCCCAACATGTTGAATCCCCAGATCGCGATGCAAAAAAATCTGCCCGCGCTCAAACGACGGCTCGGGGATTCGCCAGATGAAACGGCCTTCTTCCGGTGGTCCTTGCGGCGACGAATGGCTGCAGCAGGTTTTCGGGAGATACGAATTCAACCTTTTGATTTTCTGCATCCGCGAATCTCACCAAATTGGATCCCTCGATTGCAAGCCCTCGGCGACCGTTTGGAGCGGACGCCGTTCCTTGCTGAAATCGCTGGCTCGCTCCACATCCGGGCACGGAGATAGAGAACCCCATGTAGCCAATGTTCGATCTCCTCCACCTTTGCCGAAGATTCGGCAACGAGCTCTACAAGATAGCCTTTCCGATCTACCGCCCGCTTTACAGCAGCTTCAAGGCTTACTCCATCGAGCGGAACGTCGCATCCTGGCTGGCCGACTGCAGCCCGGAGCCGTCGCAGTCGATGCCGGTGCGAATATTGGAATCTACTCACAATTTCTTTCACGATGTGTGGGTGCCGGCGGCACGGTCCATAGCTTCGAACCTTCTCCGGATAACTACAGGCGATTGCGCGAGGGGCTGGAAGGCGTGGCAAATGTGCGGCCAATCAACTCGCCGTGAGCGACGAGACCGGCGAATCAACCCTCTACATTTCCGACAATCTGAATGTCGATCACCGGGCGTACCCGACGACTGGAGACAGCCGCCGCACAGTCACCATCCGTGCCACAACGCTCGATGACTATTTTAAACCCGGCGAGCGCGTTGACTTGATCAAGATGGATATCCAGGGCTTTGAACTGCATGCCTTGCGCGGAGCGGCGCGTGTTCTGGACGACAATCCTGAGGTGGCGCTGTTGTTGGAATTTTGGCCCTACGGGCTTAAACAAGCCGGTGGGGTCGGCAGGGGAACTTGTCTCGTTCTTAGAAGGCCAACGTTTTCTTTTTGGTAGTTCGGTGGCAAAGGGTGGGTTAAAGCATTGGACCATAACCCGGTCGAATACACGGAAGCCCAGGCCAATTATTTCAATCTGTTCGCGATGAGAGAGACGAGAGCCAGTTCAAAAGGCGGATCAAGAATTCCGCTACTAGCCACTAAAACAGCTCCGGAGTGGACGTCGGAGGTGCGACGGCCATCATTTGCAAAGCGATGGAGGCATGCCCCCAGCATTCTGATTTATCGTCTTCGCTCCCGTCAATGCGCGGCACTGACTGTTTTGTTGGTTGCAACTTTTCTTGCTTACTTATGCTGCGGCAGATCTCAAGGGAATCTGGAACGATGACGCCGTCCGTCTTACGATCGCCAACGGTGGTGTGGCCACGAAAGACATGGGCGGCTAGCGTTATCCCGGGGATTTTGCCCATGTCATAAAAGCTAATCGCATCTATGCGACCCAGCCAGTGTATCTCCTTTTGGTCAATCTCATTCTTCGGTTGACGGTATTCCTGATTCCGTCATCCCGATTGTGACGACGAATGTGCTTATTTATCTCCTGTCGGCGGTCGGCCTGTTTCTCCTCGCCAGACGTTTACTCGCCCCTGGTCCGCGATTCTTGGCTGTTCTCTTTTATCTTTGGAATGGGTTTGCGATGGTGCATGCTTTGCAGGTTAGAGAGTATCCGCTAGTTCTCTGCTTTCTTGTCTATAATGCCCTGCTTTTTTGCGTGTTACTGAATTCGGTAGGAATACCGGGCGGGTGGCGTTTTTGGCTGGTGGCGATGGCTTATTGTTTGAGCAGTGCTGGCGCGTTCTATACCACCAGATGGGCGCCCTTCTTTCTTTGGCCCCAGGCGGTGGTTGCGTTGTGCTCATTTCGCCGCAACCGGCGCGCCGTCTTCACCGTCCTCAGCAGCCTGGCTGTTGCGGCCTTGCTTTGTCTTCCATCGATATTTGCTATGCCAAGGAATTCCCTGGTTTTTGCTTTGTGGGATAAACGACCGCCGACCTTCGGTCTTCTGCTCGCGAGGCTGCGCGGAGGAACCCTACACCTGCTTATCGGATCTCAGTTAGCCGGTCACGCGCTTTGGCAAATTTACTACTGGAGTCTAGTCGTAATCTTGGGTGGCGCGTTGCTGATCTTCGGGTACCGCCTTTTTCGGGAGCGTTCTGAGATTCAGTATATTGTTTTGACAGTTCTCGGATTTCTGACTTTCCAAATTGCCTACTTTTTTTTGCGCGAACCTCTTTCGACCTGGCCGCGATATTTTATTCTCTATCTTCCGTACGTCGCTTTGCTGATCCCGCTAAGCTTTTCCCGCTTGGTGGTATCGACGTTGCGGCCCGCGGCGCGCTCTTGGGCTTACATGATCTTTTTCGTAATCGTAGCCGTGGCCGGGGGCACTCAGATCAAGAACAACTATCAGAATCCATATGTCGATCATGGTCCGGATTTTCGAGAGGTTTACCGGTACCTGATCGTCCGGGTGGCGCCGAGAGACAAGATTGTCGTGGGACTGATGACCAACCGAATGGCCCTCAACTATTATTGGCCTTCTCCCAAACAGATCCAGTTGCGGTATACGATTCTTCCGTCAGACCAAAGCGATCCTCATCCCAGTATTTGGACGGTCAGCTATCAGGATTTAGACAGCCAGGCTTTCCGAGACTATGCACGCGGACTTGAAAGTATGGGATATCGAGAGAAGGGGAGCAAAGTGATCTCGAATGTAACAGTTCGGCAGTTCGTTAGACAGCATGCCGACGCCCGTTTGTGAAAGGAAAGCTGATCAGAGGAGCTTCCATAGAAATGCGAAATTTGCGTCAGGTCGTTTGGGATCTGCGATGCATCGGAGCGGGACCTCTGCGCTGGCGGTTCTCATCTGGCGCCTTCCTTGCACAGCGAAATGCTGGAACACCTCGACTCTTCATGGCACGATTTGCGGTTCCTGCCCGAAAGCGCGTTCCAGGGCGGGTGAATTGATGACGCCGCCCAGAAGCTGGCTGGCATTCTGTAGGAGGAATTTGGCGATGCCAGCCGGATCGTGGTCAAGGATCCGCGCGCATCGCGGCTCTTGCCGATCTGGCACCGCCTCGCCGAGGAACGCGCTCTGGATCTGCGCTTCATTTTGATCGGGCGCCCATCCGTTGCAGGTGTCTTACTCGCTGGCCCATCGCGATGGCTTTTCGCGACAAAAACCCCTGCTCCTCTGGCTCCATCTGTCGCCGAACGCGCGAGTCGATCAGGCCGGTCGGAGTTTGTCGAGCGGGAGGTAAGGCGAAGAAACGAGCCACGCGTGAGAGGCGCGGTCGAGCGGATCCTTCGGAAGCGCGGAAAGACGCGGATTGGTGGCGCGGAGGGTGAAGTGCGGGAGATGATAAATGATGAAGGAGAGGAGGATGAGCCCGCTCAGGACCATGCCGCGCGAGGCGAGCGTCGGCCTTGACCGTGTCCTTGCGTCGATAACGGTCGGGGCGTGCCTGCCGGTTCTCGATCGCGAGCCGGATAGTGTAATAGATGTGCGCGATCACGACCACGAGCAGGAAACCGCGAATCAGCCAGAGAAGCGGCCCAAGATCGCGCAAGTGCTGGGCATAGCCGTTGATCCATTCGGGGCCGAGAAAAATCTGCAGGTTGCCGAGCAGATGCCCGATGACGAAGAGGATGAGGACGATTCCAGTCACCGCCACGATCATTTTCCGTCCGACAGATGAGCGATGAAAGGCGGCGATATTGGTCACAGATAGGCGTCGCGTGACGGCGCGGACGCAACCAAACTAGAAGGGGCCATCCTGCAGTCAAGTGAGAGTGAGCCAACCTTCGCGCTCCTCATGTGCCGCGGGTTTTTGGGGACTCTAATAAGGTATTGTTTTCCCGATAAAGCCCAGACAAAGGAGCAGTGGCGATAAAAGCGCGACAGGTTGGGTGGCGGAGCTGAACGCTGCGACATTCTGTAGGAAAAAGAGCGATCGCCCGCCGGTACGAGTTCGAAACTAGAAGACGGAGGACCTCGCCGAGGCGAGAACCCGGTCAGCAGCGGAAATGATTCCAAAAGTCTTAGTAGGCACCCGAAGAGGAAGTTGATGTTCGGTCCGAGATGAAATAATCGAGCCGCCAAGTTCCAGGCGCGCCATGCAGTGCGTGCCGCTGGCGAGTGGAGCAAATTTGCCGAGCGCATGCGCTTCGATAAGCAATCCCTTCGGCCTGGGATTGGCTCAGCCGGGCCGATCGTGCAATGCCGGATGGCGGCTCAAACCTGCGAAGCGATTTGACGGTTCCGCTCATTTGGTACATGAACTGAACGCTCGTTCGGGTGAAATCTCGTTCTGGAAGTGCCCACGATCATGCCCTCGCATCAACTACCTCAGTTTGTGATACATCTTCATTCCTGGGGAAGATATGCCATTACGTATGGCTACGCTGCTGCGCGGGCTATCGCCGGAGCTCTCTTCCATTTTCAATCGCCGCGGGAGACATTTTTGGTAGCGTTGCGGCAAAGCCGGATCGCGCTTGATCGCTCTGATGATTTTCGAAAAATCGGGCGCCGTTCTCGTACCCATCGAGCCGGGGACATCGAGCAACTTCCGACGATCCTGTCCAAACCGGGAGTGATTTGGATTACCGGTTACTCCGGCTCGGGCAAGACGACGGTGGCGCGGCAGGTGGAGAAGATCCTCCGCCAGCGAAATGCGCCTACAGTCCTACTCGATGGGGACGATTTGCGGAATATCTTCGCCGAAAAATGGGGCTATGCGCGATCGGATCGGATCGACCTTGCACGCGTTTATTTTCAGGCTTTGCAGTTACCTTTCATCTCAAGGATTTACGGTCATCCTGGCAGCGGTCGCGATGTACGATGAAGTTCGAGATTGGATTCGCGCCCACATTCCGAATGTTGTTGAGGTATTTCTCGACGTGCCGGTTGAAGAACGCCTCCGCCGCGACAAGCTCTCGAAGAACGTTTACTCGCGGCTCGGCTCGTTGGCAGAATTGTACCGAGCGCACCGACCGACCCGGATTTGCGGATTCCTTGCTTTGGGGAGGTCTCTCCAGAAATGGCAGCGTCCAGTATCGTCAGACATTTTCTTTTCGCTGAGGTTGTTGAGACGGTTAATAAAGGAAAGGCCGACTACTGGGAGGATTTCTATCGGAGTGCTTTGGGCGAGTGTTGCCGCCTTCGCCGTTTGCGCAGCACGTTGCTGAACGGTTGCGCGGCGGCGAACGACTGCTGGAAGTTGGCTGTGGGAACGGCCGAGACGCCGTCTTCTTTGGTTCCCACGGGCTTCGCGTAGTGGCGCTCGACGCCTCATCGGCAGCCATTTCGGTGTGCCACCGTCTATATGGGCGCAATGGGGTGGAATTTCAGGTCGGCAGGCTGGGAGACGTGGCGCTCGACCTGGGCGGCGCATTCGATATCATCTATTGCCGGTTCGTGCTCCATGCAATGACACCAGGCTGAAAAAAAAGAAATGCTTTTTTACGTGGTACCACAGGCTGCGTCCCGGCGGCTGCATGTATCTTGAGTGTCGATCGATCAACGATCCTCTTGCGCGCCTCGGAGAAGTAATCAGTCCGACGGAAAGAATTCACGGACACTACCGTCGCTTTATCATTCTCGCCGAGCTCCGGCAGCGTCTCGAGGAGGCGGGTTTCAATGTCGATCAGGCCTTGGAGAGCACCGGACTGGCGCTTTATCATGGCGAAGACCCAGTCGTGATTCGCATCCGCGCTTCGGCGTAGTTTTTTTCATGGGTTCAAAGCCTCTTATTTTACCCACTGCGAAAGCCTTCGTTCCCGATCTCGTGCCGCCGCGCTGGTTCAGGCTCGTCGTTCAAGATAATGGACACATATTGCCGCAGCCGGACAAAAAGATTGTTTTCCACGGCATAAACAAGTCCGGCTCGCTTTGCATGGCTAAGGTGGTCTGCGACTCCATGCTGAAGAAGGCCGAATGGATGACAGCTTCACTCGCATTATCATTCGGGCATTGAACTTGCCAAATCCCTCGATCCTATTCGCACATCTGCCCCGCCCGGATTTTTCGTCGCTCATTACTTGTTTTGGCAAGTGCCGTTCGACGACTGGAATTAAGAATTATCACCCAATTCAGACACCCCCTCGCCGCAGACAAAGTGTTTTTATCAACCAACGGCTTCGTAGAAGGCATATCTTGAAGCGGAGGAACGCCGCAAAGTTATCCGGGCTTTGAACAATTTGTACGTGATGGCGTCGGAAAGCGTCACGCTCAGATTGTTCACTTTGCGGCAAAGCATGGGGAAGATTTCCACAGGTTGGAAAAATCTCTCATGCCGAAAGAAATGTTTGAGCGTTCCATCGAGAATATTCAACGGCATGTTTATTTCGCGGGCATTTCTGAAATGTTTGAAGAAACGATTTTTGTCGTGGCCCATATTTGCGGACCACGGACCGTGCCCGCTTGGAAGCGGGACGAAAGACCAGTTGATCGACCCATGACTTGGACGTTAGGGCAAGATATGATCGATCTCGTTCACGAATTTTATCAGAAGACTATTTCGAGCTCTACGATTGGGCGAAGCGGCGCTTCCAAGAGCTGCTGGGCAAGATTACTCTCGGCGGCGACTTCGACGCGTATCGGTTAGAATGTAACCCGCAATATAAGGATCGTCTGCTTTCCACCGATCGACAGGCGGCAAAGCGAGCCGCCCCGATGGGGCCGCCTGAAAAGGCCATTGCCCTGCAGAAGACGATTGAACGACAGAACCGGCAGATTCGAAGAAAACGGCAGATCGAAAGCCTCCAGGAAGAAACTCCAGGAAACGGAAAATCGATTGAAGAAAACAGCTCGCGAAATTAGGCAAATGGTCAGATCGTATGTCGGACGATCTGGGGCGGGTCCTGAAATCAAATCGATGGCGTTTAGGTTGCTGGTTGAGCCTTAAGCGCTCGGGCAGCCGCAGCAGGGAAACCCAGCGGTTTGCTCACCTGATCGCCACCCGGCCCCGCGGGGATAGTCGAAAGCAAAGGCAGACAGAACTTGACGTAACATGCAGATATTGGTTTTGGGCATGCATCGGTCGGGCACGTCGAGAGCGGTGTGTCTCCTAAACATGATGGGCGGGGTGTATTTTGCTCCCGAAGGAACTTCAACAGGAGCCAATCGGGAGAACCCAAAGGGCTTTTGGGAACGCCGTGATGTGCGCGCTTTGAACGACACGGTGCTTCACGCGGCTGGGGCTGATTGGCATCGGGTAAGCGATTTTTCTCTTAAGAAAGTGCCAGCGCCGGCTCTGGCTCAGTTCAAGAAGGAGGCCGGAAAGCAACCACTTCTTATCTTGATGCCCATCGGCCCTGGTTTTTGAAAGAGCCGCGATTTTGTGTACTCGCGCCGCTTTGGTTAGATTCTGCTGGAGTTTCCTGTGTGCGTTCTGGTAAATCGCTCGCCACTGGAAGTGGCACGCTCTCTTGAGATACGAAATGGATCTCCACCTTCGTTTGGACTTGCCCTTTGGGAGCGCTACAATATCGGAGCCTTAACCGCCACGCGCGGCCTCCGGCAGGTTCAAATTAACCATGCCGATCTGATGGCAGACCCGGTCGGGGCGGTGCGACAGCTTCAAAAAAATCTCAAAACGCTGGGTGTGCGCGGCCTGCGTGCGCCGTCGGCCGAAGAGATTCGGGCCTTTATCCATCTTTCGCTCTACCGGGCGAAGGGAAAGGAGATTCGCGTTCGATTGAGCCCCGCCCAGCGAAGACTGCGCGACGCCTTTCAGAGTGGAACAATTTTGGTTTCGCAAAAGGCCATCCATTTCTCAAAAGAAGCGCAAGAAGCATTAAAACAGCATGATCAATGGATCGGGGCCCAAGAGAAAATTTCCGCAAAATGATGAGCAAAAGGCTTGTGCTTGTTGCCCAAAGTTCCGATCTAAAGAACAAGCTGGAACAAAGCCAAAAAGGAGCTGCGGGAAACCAAGGTACTCTATGAGATCAATTACGACCAGAACTAGAGCAGAAGCAGGGAAGCGACATACTGAGAGTCAGAAGGACGCGCAGAAGCTGAAACAGGAGCTGGAGCAGAGCAGGAAGCAACATACTGAGAGTCAGAAGGACGCGCAGAAGCTGAAACAGGAGCTGGAGCAGAGCAGGAAGCAACATACTGAGAGTCAGAAGGACGCGCAGAAGCTGAAACAGGAGCTGGAGCAGAGCAGGAAGCAACATACTGAGAGTCAGAAGGACGCGCAGAAGCTGAAACAGGAGCTGGAGCAGAGCAGGAAGCAACATACTTGCAGAGTCAAAAGGACGCGCAGAAGCTGAAACAGGAGCTGGAGCAGAGCAGGAGGCAACATACTGAGAGCCAGAAGGACGTGCAGAAGCTAAGAGGGACCGTTTCACAACAGGCAGCGATCATCGCGCGCGATCAGCGTCGGATTGAGAAGCTTCGGGAACTCTTATCTAAGGCAGGAGGATTGCTGGAAATGGGCGCTCACCCTCATCTTGCTGGCGTTTCGGCAGCCTCTGGCGCTCTTAGCTCAACCGGCAAGTTTGCCGGCGAATCGGATCCTTGCGGCTGGTGGAAGCGGCTCCTAAGCGAATTTAAAGTGTGGATCCAGCGTGGCGGCGATTGTTCAACGACTCAGCCGACAAGAGATCAGCGCGCGCCCAAGGCTGTGGAGTTCACGAACGCCAACTCCGTGCAGACGCTGGGTTACGCCTAAATACCCCGCTACGCTCGCGGCGGCGAAGCCGGGCCCCCCGGATCAGACTGAATGCGCGAAATACAATCGGTCGAGCGCAGAATACGTTCCGAGGTACGATGGGGAACCAGTCCGCAACGCGCCGATTAACTCTATCGCATTTTACCTCCCGCAGTCTTCACCCTGTTCCCGAGCATGAGGCCTTTTCGGGAAAGGGTTTACGGACTGAACGAATGTCCGAACTGGCAAACCGCAGTTCGTGGGGCACTATCAGCCGCACGTTCCGGGCTAGGTTTACTATGATTTGCTTGATCCGGTCTGTACAGCGAGGACAAGTTGAGTTGGCAAAGCTCTATGGTGTAGGAGGCTTCTGCTTCTATTTCTACTGGTTTGACGGTAAGCGACTATTAGAGACGCCAATAGGCAATTACCTTCAAGACAAGAACCTCGACCTCCCCTTTTGCCTGTGTTGGGCAAACGAGAATTGGACGCGTAGGTGGGATGGCAGGGAGAAGGACATTCTAATCGCACAGAATCATTCCGCTCAAGATGATCTGGCCTTCATCGAACATATCTCAATGTATCTGCGTGATCCTCGATACATTCGAATTTGCGGGAAGCCGCTGCTTTTAGTCTACCGCCCGAACCTGCTGCCTTCGGCCATGGAAACTGGTCAACGCTGGCGAGCATGGTGTCGAAGCGCTGGGCTAGGAGAGATTTACCTCGCCTATACGCAGTCGTTTGAGCGGATTGATCCCGCCATTTATGGTTTTGATGCCGCCATAGAGTTCCACCCGAATATGAAAGCCAAGAGCTTTGAGTTGCCGAATCTTAGCGAAAATGTCACGCGTTTGCACGAAGACTTCGCCTGTGAGGTTCTCGATTGGAGATCATTCGTTGCCGAGAGCCGCAACTACCCGAGTCAAGACTATAAGCTGTTCCGAGCGGTTTGTCCTTCCTGGGATAATACAGCCAGGAAACGGAATTCTAGCCGGATTCTGGTTAATAATTCGCCGCGGGGCTATCACGAGTGGTTGCTCAACGCAATCAGTGATACCTGCGAGCGCTTCCAGAACCGAGATGAGCGCTTAATCTTTGTAAATGCCTGGAATGAATGGGGCGAAGGCGCCCACCTCGAACCAGATGGGCGATACGGTTATGCCCACCTGGAAGCTACGCGACTGGCTCTTTCAGACGCTGCCTACGTACCAATCTCGAAAGACGGTTCGGCGTGGAATTCTGGATACTTTCAGGGGAAGCGAGAATTTGCTGAAAGAAAAGCGGTAGTTCTAATCTGTGCACATTCATGTGGGCATCAGTTATTCGGCGCTGAACGTAGCTTTGTAGATATTCTTGATGCACTGGTGACTATCGGTGTGAACATCATTGTCAGCCTGCCGCGAACTGCCAACCGTCACTATCTGGATGCGATCTGCGAACGTTCGGTCGGAGTTTACATATTACCCTACCGACAGTGGGATCAGTCGCCTGAGGATGAAGCGGTAGTGGAAGGATTTGTTGAAATTATCCAACAACATAAGGTGGACGTTGTTCACGCAAACACGATAATGCTTCGTGAAGCGCTTACGGCAGCTCGACGGAGTGGCGTTACAACTGTTATCCACGCGCGTGAGATTATCAGCCATGACCAGGCTCTAGCAAAGCAAATCGGTCTTCCTCCTGAGGAGATCATTGCGGAGGTCATCGCGAGGCCGGATTATATCATCGCAAACTCCGAAGCGACCGCAAAATGCTTCAAACGTACGAAACCCGTTCGCATTGTCCCCAATGCGGTGGACGCGAATGAGCTGGACCTGGCGAATGTGGTCGATCCGGGAGAGGTCCGTTTTGCGATGGTCAGTCACAACCTTCGTAAGAAGGGACTTGGCGACTTTGTTGAGCTCGCAAAGCAGTGCGAAAGAATCGTCCCTAATGCACGGTTTGTGCTAATCGGTCGGGAAACGCCTGAGGTTACGGCGCTGGTCAACGATCAAAAGGGGGGAACAGCAAAAAACATCGAATTTTTGGGATATCGCAAAACTCCTCGCGAGGTTATGGCACAAGCCAATGTTATTCTGAATCTGTCGCATTTCGGGGAGTCATTCGGTCGCACGGTGGCTGAGGCGATGGCCGCGCGACGCCCCGTGATCGCATATGACTGGGGGGCGCTATCGGAGCTGGTCGAAGACGGCGAGACGGGCTTTCTTGTGAGCTATCGGAGTGTAGAGGAACTTACCTCGCGGGTAAAGGAGCTTTGCGAGAACCCAGCCTTGATTCTCCAAATGGGTGAAAATGGCCGCAGAGTCGTTAGTCACCGGTTACTCGCCACGCGTGCTCGCGGAGCGTCTCGAAGATGTCTATTCTGAGATCTTGAGCGCGGATCGTTCAGTGACAGTGAGCCCAGCGAGCATCTGCAATGTCGAACTTCTACGTTCTGCGCCGGGCACCGCTATCATTATTCCAGTCTATAATGCGTACGAGGAACTCAGAGAGTGTATCGGGTCGGTTATAGCCTATACAGATTTGACGGAAAACCGCCTGATCGTTATCGACGATGCCAGCACGGACCTACGAATTGCGGACTTTCTCAAGGGTCGGCCTAAGGTCGAGTATATTCGAAATGAACAGAATATCGGATACACAAAGACGTGTAATAAAGGGATGTCCTTGGCGGCGCCCTGGGATGTCGTGCTGCTGAACAGCGATACGATCGTAACGCCAAGATGGTTGGAGTCACTGCGCATCGCTGCTTATTCCGCTTCAGCGGTAGGGACCGCGACGGCTCTAAGCGACAATGCCGGGGCATTTTCGGTGCCAGTGCCAAACCAGCAGAATCCGAAGCCCGATGGAATTGCGAATGCTGACTACGCGCGGAGCATGCATCACTTCTGTAGTGGGTGCTCAATACCAAGTGTCCCAACCGGGAATGGGTTTTGCCTTTTTATCAAAAGAGAACTGATCTCTCAGATTGGGAGTTTGGATGAGGAAGCCTTCCCACGCGGCTACGGAGAGGAAAACGATTTCTGTATGCGTGCCGTGAATGCTGGTTGGCGAAACGTGATATCCCCGGCAGCGTTCGTTTTCCATCGTCGCAACGCGAGCTTTCAGGGAGAAAAGGAGCGGTTATTGACTACAGGTGTCGACGTTATTACAAAGCGTTATCCAGACTACGCTCAGTGTGTCAGGAATGCCTTTTCGCATCGAGACATGGAAGACTTGCGAGCTGCCGCGCAACGCGCGGCGACCGCGGTCGCCATGATAACGTCTGTCGAAACGCGCGTTGCAGTATGCACGGCTACACCCGCTTTATCTCAGGTTCAGTCTGCTAACGGGGAGCGTCGATTCGTGGCCGTGTGTTCCTCGGAGCAGATCTTTCTGCCGAAGGGTGATTTTATGGTGGGAGAGAGCGAGACCCCAATCGCGCTCACACGGAATTTCTCCCAAGAGTTTGGTGTTTGGTTGTTGCGGTGCGGCATCGACCGCGTCGAAGCCGACTTGCCTGACAATGCGGGTTTCGATCCGAGGGAAGTTTGTTCTTTGTTCGGCATCTCCGTCTCGGAGTGCGCATCCGGGACTTTCACAAAGCGGGGAAACGGCGACCAGATCGAGGAGTTCCGATCCTATCTGAAGCGCCAGACGCAAGAGGAGTGGCTGGCCATTTTGGCAGATCCGAAGCGAGCCGCTGAAGAATTTCGCAGCCTGATCCCACAACTGCCGTCGGAAGAAGTTCAAATCTCTACCGTCGGCAAGATTGGCCTGGCGGCGGTCCAAGAGGCGTCCGACTTCGTCGAGGTTGCGAAAGAGCGGTATGGCAGGCTTGGGGGTGGGCCGCTCGAAGATGCGCGAGTTCTGGATTTCGGTTGTGGCTGGGGAAGGATTACCCGGCTTTTTCTCCGGGATATCAACTTAAAGCACCTAAGTGGAGTTGATGTTAGAGAGAGCATTATCACAACGGCGCAAGAACTGGCTCCGAAGCTAAGTTTTCACAGGATTGAGCCATTTCCGCCTTTGACATTTGTTTCCGCATCGACGGTCGACATCGTGGTCGCCTATTCAGTTTTCTCGCACCTTTCCGAAGAAGCCGCCCGACAATGGTTGACCGAGTTTGCCCGGATAATACGCCCGGGCGGAATTGCGTGTATTACTACTCGGCCCAGAGTGCACCTTGTGAATGCTCTTGCGTTAGCCGGTCGTCACGACCTCAATCGACATCAGCAAATGTCACTCGAACATGCTACCGGATATTGGCCAAGCCATCCGCGACTACGACTCTGGTAAGTTTGTATTCGGGCCGACAGGCGGCGGAGGCGTCCTGAGCAGCTCCTTCTACGGGGAAGCCGTCATTCCTGCCAGTTATGTGCAGAACAACTGGACTGACCAATTCATTTTTCGCGAATGGGTCGTCGACTATTCGCGGATCGCGCAACAGCCAATTATCGTTCTCCAGCGTAAACCGCTTGGCGGCTCATCCAAAGCCGATTCATGATTCGTCCGGAATCCTCGCAGTCGTCGACGCACTCGATCAAGATTGCCGAGAAATCGTGGCTTCGGACTGCGCCGCTCCAGCGGGTTCGGGAGGCGTTTCTCGTCTTGGGGAAAATATGCCGAAGGTTCTTTGCTCCTCGCTCAGCCCAAGATCGCCCCTCTGCCCCGATGGAAACGGGATCAGAACCCAGTCGCGGTGCAATCTCAGAGAAGCGATCAAATTCGCCGCGGCCCGTCAGACCGGTCGGTCACCAGGAGCCGCGCGCAGTTCAAGATGCGGAGCATCATGACCGGCCTTGCCTCATGGCGGGCGAGCCGACCATTGCGCCTGTAAATTGGATCTCCCCCAGCGAGTTTGAATTTGACGGCTTATCATTCAGCTGCGACGTCACTTCGCACTTGAACCGTCCGACCGACGAACAAAGAATCATTGTTGCCAAAGACCGTAACATCATCGACGCACTCTACGCACACCTTTCGCCGGTCAAGCCGAAGACGATGTTGGAAATTGGAATTGCTCAAGGGGGCAGCGCCTTCCTGCATACCAGCCTATTCAGGCTTTCGAAGTATGTCGGGCTGGATCGCCGGCGCGAAGATGCCACGGTGCTCACGCTGCTAGAGAGGAAGTACGGTTCTAACCGTGTGAGGCTATTTTATGAGACTTCGCAGGCGGACAAAGCGCGCATCGCACAAATCTGCGATGAAGAGTTTGACGGTTTATGCGATGTCGTGATCGACGATGCTTCTCATCAATACGAGTTGTCGGTCCAGACACTTGAAGCGGCCCTGCCGCATTTGCGGCCGGGCGGCTTCTACATTATCGAGGATTGGAGTTGGGCTCACTGGCCGGGCGCGAAGTGGCAGGATGGCAAGACGGGCTATAACATTGACCAGCCGGCGTTAAGTAATCTGGTCTTCGAGTTGACGATGCTCTGCGCTTCGCGTCCCGATATCCTCAGGGACGGTGTGATCAAAAAGGGGTTCACGGCTTTCCGACGTGGACCGGCGGAACTCAATTGGCAGACGTTCAAACTTTCGGAAAATTATCTAACTCAAGGCCGTTCTTTCAGAAGGTTATAGTTGGCTCGGGCCAAATATTCTCTCACCCTGTTCATTAGAGGAACCAAGATGACGCAGGAAGGGAGGCTCACAGCGCGCGATGAATCTCGGTAGTTGCGCCTGATGGGCTTTATGAGGCAGATTCACTCTGCGGGATGAATTCAGAAGATAGGTCGACGTCGCGCGATAGTGAGTTTGGAAGGCTCCAAGAGGAACTTGCCGCGCTCAAGGCGGACTACCAGACTGCGATAGAGCGAAACCTGTCGCTCGAGCGGCAGTTTCGCGCGACCGAGGAGTTGTTGAAGCAGGTCCGCGAGAAGGCAAAGCTCTGTAAACGCAAACGAATCCGAGGCTGACCACTACAAGGCGCTCCTTCATGGTCTGCGAAAACGCTGGTTTCTCAGGCCCTTTATCCCCCGGGGCAAACTGCTACCGCCTGCCGACGAAGCCGTTGATTGCTGGCGAGTTCGTGGTCCGAGATTTGCCGGTCCAAGGGAGGGTTTGGGCGAGGAACCGTCGCGTCGTCGGATTTTGGTGGTCGGGCATCTTCTCAGCGGCACCCTGTTTGGGAGCGAAAAAAGCCTGCTCGAGATCATCGCCGCGATCGATCGGGAGAAATTCGATGTTTTCGCTGTCTTCCCGGAACGGAACGACCAGGTTTTTGCTGCCTTGCGCTTCCAAGTGCAGGGCATTGCGGTCTTCGATTACTCCTGGTGGAGGATAGATCGGCGTTTCGACGAAGAGTCGGTCTCGACGTTCGAGAAAATTTGCCGACAGCATGCAATCGATCTCGTCCACGCCAACACCATCATGCTGAGCGATCCGCTCCTCGCGGCGCGGCGGGCGGGCATTCCGGCGATCACTAACGCGCGCGAATTGATCTCGCGCGACGACGAACTGATCGCTCGTCTGGGTGGCGAGGCCCCAGAGATAGCTCGCACTGTGTGCGAAAACGCGAGTTATCTCCTGGCGAACTCCGCGGCCACGCTGGCCGAGTATCCGTGCGGAAAAGAGGGCAGCTTTCTCTACAATTGCGTCGACCCCGAAGCCTTCGATCTTCCGCAGCGCGTCGACCCCAGTCAGATCCATGTCGGACTCGTGAGCAGCAACATCCTGAAGAAAGGCGTGCTCGATTTCCTCGAATTGGCCCGCGCAGCGGAAGAGCAGTTGCCGACGCTGCAGTTCAATTTGATCGGGCCCGAGAGCCACCTAACGAGAGAATGGCGCGAGGGCAGCCAAATGCTCCCCGGCAATCTTCATCTCCGTGGCCATGTCGTCGATCCGCCGGAGGCCTATCGCGATTTGAATGTGGTCCTGAATCTCTCTCACTTTGCCGAATCTTTTGGACGAACAGTCGCCGAAGCCCTGACTGCGCGGCGTCCTGTCATCGGGTATCGTCACGGCGCGCTTCCGGAACTGATTGATGATGGCGAAACGGGTTTTCTTGTTCCATATCTCGATTTGCGCGCCGTTCTCGATCGGCTGCGCTTTTTTGTCGAGAATCCTCCAAAATCGAGGAGTTCGGCGAGCGAAGCGCGGCCGCGCAGCCAGGCAGCGGTTTTCACGCGAGACTTTTGCGCGAGACCTCAATGCTCTCTATGAGCGATTGATCACCGAAGGTCGCCCAGTGCGCTGATTATCTGCTCCCCGGCTTGACCGCGGGAACGTTCGCCAGGTCAGGCGGAATCTGGTCGGCGGGAAACGTTTCCACTTTCATCGCGACCAGACTGACGAAGGGACAGCCGAAATCGGGCCGAGCGCCGCCGCTGCGATCGACGATCACGCCGACGCCGACGACTTTGCCGCCGTGTTGGCGCACGATGTCGATCGTCTCCTGGACCCGGCCGCCGCGGGTCACGACGTCTTCCGCGACGACGAACTTTTCGTTAGGCGAAATCGTGAAACCGCGGCGCAGGACAAGGCCGCCCGCTTCTTTCTCGGCGAAGATGTGGCGTTTGCCTAACGATCGTCCGACTTCCTGACCGACGATGATCCCGCCGAGGGCTGGCGAAATGACCGCGTCGCACTCGAGGTCGCGCAGCTTGTCCGCCAGTTGTCCGCAGACCCGCGCCGCAATCTCGGTGTGTTGCAGGAGGAGCGCGCACTGGAAAAATTGCCGGCTATGCAAGCCCGCTGCGGAGAATGAAATGCCCTTCGAGCAGCGCGCCGGTTTGGCGGAAAAGCGCGAGCAGATCTTCGCTCATCGTCCCTGGCGGTCATGCGTCTAGACTAGCCCGAGGTGTCGCCGACGGTTTTGCCGCCGTTGGCGTCGTCGCTCGCCATCGCGATCACTTCGATCTCCACTTTCGCGCCTTTCGGCAAGGCCGAGACGGCGACGGTCGAACGCGCCGGCGGATTTTCGCGGAAATAGCTCCCGTAGACTTCGTTCACCGCCTGGAAATCATCCATGCTGGTGAGGAAAATGGTCGTCTTGACCACGTGACCGAAGTTCATGTTTTCCGCGCGCAGAATGGCGCTGATGTTTTCCAGGACGCGTTTCGCCTGTTCGGAAATATCATCGGAGACCATTTGGCCGGTTTTCGGATCGAGCGGAATCTGGCCGGCGCAAAAGAGGAACGCGCCGCTGCGGATCGCCTGCGAGTAGGGCCCGATCGCGGCCGGCGCATCACTAGTGGAGACAATTTTCTTCATCGCGCGAGCTTAGCTGGAAAAGGTTCTCGCACAACGCGGAAGCAACCTTGGAGCAGGAAGCGGCGATCCCGGCCGCGTGAGCGCCTCATATTTTGCGCGGCCGGGGTCACCGACCCCGGCGACGATTGATCGCGCGCGATTCTCGTCGATATTGCTTCTCCCATGGTTAACTGGATTCTAAAGAAAATACTCGGCTCGAAAAATCAGCGCGAGATCAAGCGCCTGCAGCCGATCGTGCGCTCGATCAACGCCTTCGACGAGCAGTTCAAGTCGCTCTCGGATGACGAACTGCGCGCCAAAACCGCCGCCTGGAATGCCGAGCTTTCCACGATCGAAGACCCCGAGGCGCTTGCCCGCCGGCAGGAAGAACTCTTGCCCGAAGCCTTCGCGGTGGTAAAAAATGCGGCCCGCCGCCTGACCGAGCGCCAGGACGACTTTCACCGTCTGCGATCAGCCGATGACGTGGAACATGGTGCATTTCGATGTGCAGTTGATCGGCGGCATCGTTCTCCATCGCGGCCGGATCGCGGAAATGGCGACAGGCGAAGGCAAGACGCTCGTCGCCACCCTCCCGCTCTATCTGAACGCCCTCGCCGGTCGCGGCGCGCATCTCGTGACGGTGAACGATTACCTCGCTCGCCGCGACGCCGAATGGATGGGCGCGCTCTACAGTTTCCTCGGCCTCACGGTCGGCATCATTCAGCACGATCAACCGCCCGATCTACGTCGCGAGCAATACGTCGCCGACATCACCTACGGCACGAACTCCGAGTTCGGCTTCGATTACCTGCGCGACAACGGCATGGCCACGACGCGTGACCAACAGGTGCAGCGCGGTTATCATTACGCGATCGTCGATGAGGTCGATTCCATCCTGATCGACGAAGCGCGCACCCCGCTCATCATCAGCGGCCCGGCGACGGTTTCGACCCATCAATACGATCGGCTCAAGCCGCTCGTCGATCAGCTCGTGAGAAAGCAGAACATGCTCTGCAATCGTCTCGCCAGCGAAGCGAAGGAAGCCTTCGAAAGCGGCGACACCGAAACCGGCGGCCTGCTCATGTTCAAAGTGAAGCTCGGCCAGCCGCGCAACAAGCAGCTCCTCCGCATGATGGAGGACCCGGAAAAGCGCAAGGCGATCGACAAAGCCGAGCTCTCTTTTTATCAGGACACGCGCAAGGAAGAACTCTTCGCCCTCAAGGAAGAGCTCTTCTTCACGATGGACGAGAAATCGCACGAAGCCGATCTCTCCGAGCAGGGCCGCGCCTTCTTGAATCCCGACGATCCCGATTCTTTCGTCCTCCCGGATTTGATCAGCGAATTCACCGACATCGATCTCAACCGCACCCTTTCCGACGACGAGAAGGACCGGATGAAAACCGAGCGGCAGGAGCAATGCGACAAGCAGGCCGAGCAGATTCACAACATCTCGCAATTGCTCCGCGCCTATTGCCTCTTCGAAAAGGACGTCGCCTACGTGGTCGAGGAGAACAAAGTCGTCATCGTCGACGAATACACCGGTCGCAAAATGCCCGGTCGCCGCTGGAGCGACGGCCTGCACCAGGCGGTAGAAGCGAAGGAAGGCGTGCAGATCGATCGCGAAACCCAGACCCTCGCCACGATCACGATCCAGAATTATTTCCGCCTCTATCACAAGCTCGCCGGCATGACCGGCACCGCCGAGACCGAGGCGAACGAATTCCACGACATCTACAAACTCGACGTCGCCGTCATCCCGACGAATCGCCCGGTCGCGCGCAAAGACGCCAACGATCGCATCTACAAAACGCGCCGCGAAAAATACAACGCCGTCATCAACGAAATCCGCGAACGGCACGCGGCCAATCAGCCGGTCCTCGTCGGCACGGTGAGCGTGGAAGCTTCCGAGCTGCTCAGCCGGATGTTGAAGCGGGAAAAAATTCCGCACAACGTCCTGAACGCAAAATATCACCGGCAGGAAGCCGAGATCGTGCAGCGCGCCGGCCAGCCCGGCACCGTCACGATTTCGACCAACATGGCCGGCCGCGGCACCGACATTAAACTCGGTCCGGGCGTCCCGGATGTCGGCGGCCTCTACGTCATCGGCACCGAGCGCCACGAATCGCGCCGGATCGATCGCCAGCTCCGCGGCCGTTGCGCGCGCCAGGGCGATCCGGGTGCGACCCGTTTCTACGTCAGCTTCGAGGACGACCTGATGCGCAACTTCGGCGCGGCCGATCGGATGACGAAAATCATGGAGCGTTTCGGCCTCGAAGAAGGCCAGGAACTCGAACATCGCTGGCTCAACCAGCTCGGTCGAAACGGCGCAGAAACGCGTCGAGCAGCGCAATTACCTCGCCCGCAAACGCACCCTCGATTTCGACGACGTGATGAACAATCAGCGCGAGGTGGTTTACACCTACCGCAACGAAGTCATCGACACCGAGGATCCGCACAAGCTCGTCTACGAAGTGATCGATGAAGCCGTGCCGGCCAAGGTGGAGGAATACCTCGGGACCGGCGCGCCCGAGCGAGGAGCCGAACTACGCCGGTCTGCTGAACTGGGTCAACACCACCTTCCCGCTTGGCCTAACGAAGGACAAGGCGCAGTTCGAGACCCGCACGGCGGAGGAGAACGCGCAGTTCCTGATCGGCAAAATCAAGGAAGCCTACGAGCGCAAGTCGAGCCACGAAGAGCCGGGCGCGGTCAAGAGCCTCGAGCGTTACATCATCCTGAATGCGATCGATCGCCTCTGGCAGGAGCACCTCTACGCGATGGACGCGCTCCGCGAAGGCGTTTACCTCCGCGGCTACGCGCAGAAAGACCCGCTCATCGAATACAAGACGGAGGCTTACGAGATGTTCGTCGACCTGATGGCGAGCATCAAAAATGAAGTCCTGCACAATCTCTTTCGCAGCACCTCCAATCTGCAGGCTTTCGAGACCTTCCTCTCCACCCTCCCGCAATTTCTCATGCGCGAGCAGGCCCCGACCGCGAACGGCCCCATCCCGGGTCGGCGTCCCGAGCGCATCGGCGCGCCGGTCAGCGGGAATGGCGAAGCGGATGAAAATGGCTCGGAGGTCAAACTTGAGCTCGCCCCGGTCCGTCGCGAAATGCCGAAAGTCGGTCGCAACGAGCCCTGCCCCTGCGGGAGCGGGAAGAAATACAAAAACTGCTGCGGCCGCGTCGCCTGACGAGCTGCTGAGCTCGTTGATGTAGATGTCTCCCGGTGGGAGACACGGGTATTGGCTCTCGCTGCAGATCAGGCCTCTGCTGGGCGAGCCACGCCTTCCCCCGCGCTTCGCACAGCGAAGCGTCTACACGGGCTCCAGGTGCTCGTCGGTTACCCCAGCCCCATGGCGTTCAGCAGATTGTCGCTGATCTGGCCGTCTGACCGGAAGGTTGTTCGCCCGCTGGTAGCCCCGGATCGCGCGTCGTGTGCCTTGGCCGACGATGCCGTCAATCTCGCCCTGGTAATAGCCGGCCGCGGCCAGTTGCCGCTGCACCCGTGCGGCCATGGAATAATCCTTGCCGCCATCATTTGTCGTGCGCCGCGGGTTCGCCACCCGGCCTTCGTAGATGCCCCGCGGATCGTAGCTGTAATAAGCGCCGACCGGGTAGCCGTAGGGATACCCGTAGTAATACGGGTAGTAACCGTAGGCATACGGATAACCGTAATAGAACGGATACCCAAAGCCGCCGAAGAAGAAGTTCACCCGGCTGCCGTGATGGAACCGGCCGTGGTTGAAGTTGCCGCGGTGGACATTGCCGTGATTGAAATTGCCGCCCCCGCGGTTGCCGCCGCCATGGTTGCCGCGCCGTTGCGCCTGCGCGGGCATGGCCAAAGCCAGTAGACTTCCCGCCGCTAAAATCATCGTCAGAGTTCTCGTCATTTTCATGGTTTGTTTTTCCTCTGTTGGATCGACGCGAATATAGCACAGGGACGCAAATTTTTCCGCTTCTTCAGCAAATCAAAATCGCATATCGTCCGCTCCTGCTACCGATGCGCGGCTCGCGAAAAATCCTCCTCGCCCTTGGCGGCATTCTTTGCCTAACGACTCGGGTGGCGTCCCCGGCCGCGAAACCGCGCAGTACCAGCACCTCGCGCCAGTTCCTCGTTTACGGCGCCGATGTCCGGCTGCGCGGGGCGGTCTGCGACCTGGCGGAGGAGACCAAAACCAACCTCCTGCACCTGCTCGAGCTGCGCGATAACTGGAAGACGCCGCTCATCGTCAATCTCGATTATCCCCAGGCCAACCTGCCCGGGGCGCCGCCCGCCCGGCTCGAGGTCAGCCAGTTGGGATACGGTCTCAAGCTCCAGCTCAATTTGCTCGTCACAAAAGAGATTCGCGGCCGGAACGTGGAGGAGGAATTGCTCCGCGCCATCCTCGTCGAGATGATGTATCGCGAGCGCGGCAACATCGCCGCCGGCACGCCCTACGTCACCCCGCCCGATTGGCTCGTGGCCGGCGTCCTCCGCTCGCAGCCCGGGAGCAACTCGGATGACGACGCGGAACTGCTCCAATCAGTCGTGGCCGCGAACAGGATCGCGCCCCTCGAAGAAATTGTCGGGCAGCGCCGGGCGCGGCTCGACGCGCCTTCCCGCAAATTCTTCGATGCCTACTCGCGGGCGCTCCTGCAGTTGCTCCTCGGGGCGCGCGGCGGACCCGGGAAGCTTCGCCAATTCATCGCCGATCTGCCGGTCGCGCCTAACGACGCCCTGGCCGATCTGCGCGTCCATTTCCCCGAGACGCTTGGCCGGTCGCCCGCCAAATGGTGGACGCTGAGCGTGGCGCGACTTTCCGCGGCTGATCGCTTCGAGACCCTGAGCGCCAAAGATACGGCAAGGCAGCTCGACCGGATCCTGCGTTTTCCCATTCCCGGGCGGGACGGGCAGACGCATGAATACTCGTTAGGCGAATACGAAGCTTTTCGCAAACTGCCCGCCTCCCGGGCGATTCTCCAGCGCGTGAGCCGGCAACTGCTCCTCCTTGGCGCCCGGAGCCATCCTTCCTATCGACCGATCGTGCAGGAGGATTATGCGCTGGCCGAACTCCTCGCGCGGGGCAAGACGCGCCGGGTCGAGGAGCGCCTCGAGCGGGTCGCGAGCTACCGCTCGGTCGTGGAAACGCAAACCAAGGAAATCGACGATTACCTCAATTGGTACGAGGGCACGCAGGCCAAAACGATAAGCGGCGCTTTCTCGCAGGTGCTGAAGGTGGATGAGGCCGACGACGCCCAGCCGCGACGGCGTGATCCGATTTCGGTTTATCTCGACTCGATCGAGATGGAAATGGAATAGCGCTCTCTTTCCTCCCGGGTTGCATTGGTAGGGCGAGACTCCGTCGAGCCGGGGAGCGGTCTCTCCGCGGCGAATCGTCATCTCAGGCTCGACGGAGTCTCGCCCCACCAAGAGAGGGTTGCTCCGGGGTCGGATGCTGATTATCATAGCGTCCGCGTTCCCCGGGACGCCACCTCTTTCCCATGCAAAAAATCGGATTTGCTGAAGCCCTCGATTCCATCGTCGGGGCCGATAACCGCTACCATCGCGACGCCTACGTCTTTCTGCGCGACGCGCTCGATTACACGACCAAGCAGCAGAAGAAATCGAAGGGTGCCGCCGTCCGCCACGTTGCGGGCCCAGAGTTGCTCGAAGGGGTGCGGCTCTATGCCCTGAAGGAGTTTGGTCCGATGGCGATGACGGTTTTTTCCTATTGGGGAATCGATCGCTGCGAGGACATCGGGCAGATGGTTTTCAATCTCATCGGGGCCGGCATTTTCGGAAAAACGGAGCAGGATTCGCTCGACGATTTCAAATCCGTCTACACCTTTCACGACGCGTTTGTGAAGCCGTTCCGGCCCGAGACGAAGGCGCTGCCTCCGGCCAAGTTTCCGCCGACGCTGCCCGCGCCCAAGCTTTCATGAACCGACCGGCTTGCGCCCGGGGTTCGTTTTCTCTGCCATGCTGACCACCGATCGACTCAATAGCGCGCCGTCGAACGGCTCCGCCACGATTACCTTTCCGCCGGTCACGGCGCAGAAGTGGACCTTGCCTAACGGGCTCACGATCATCGTGCAGACCGATCGGAGCGCTCCGGTCGCGAGCGTGCAGGCCTGGTGCGGGACGGGGAGCATCGACGAAGGGCGGCATCTCGGGGCCGGGCTTTCCCACATCCTCGAGCACATGCTTTTCAAGGGAACGAAAACGCGCACGCCGAACGCGATCGCGCAGAGCGTGCAGGACGAGGGCGGTTACATTAATGCCTATACTTCCTTCGATCGCACCGTCTACTGGATCGACGTCCCGAAGGAAGGGGTGGCGAGCGCTCTCGATATTCTTTCGGACGCGATGATGAATTCGACTCTGCCGGTCGAGGAATACGGCAAGGAACAGGAAGTCATCCGGCGCGAATTTGCCATGAGCTACGACGATCCCGATCGGATGGTCGGGCAGCTCATGTTTCGGACCGCCTACCAGCGGCATCCCTATCGTCTCCCGGTCATCGGTGAGATCCAGATTTTCGATCAGCTCACGCAGCAGGACGTGCTGGAGTACTACCGGAGCCGTTACGCGCCTAACAATATCACTTTCGTGGTGGTGGGGGACGTGGATGCGGGCCAGCTTTACGATCAGCTTGCGAAATATTTCGCCGCCTACCCGGCGCGGGCGCTCGAACCGCGCTACATCCCGCGGGAGCCGGCGCAGCAGGGCCGGCGCGAAGTGAACGAGGAATTCGCGACCGAATTGACCCGGCTCGCCCTCGCCTGGCATGTGCCGGAGATCACCCATCCCGATGTGCCGGCGCTCGATTTGCTTTCGACGATTCTGGGCGACGGCCGCAGCTCGCGGCTTTACCGCCGGGTGCGGGAAGAGGCGGGGCTGGTTTTCGGGATCTCGGCTTTCTCCTACACCCCGGGCGATCCCGGGATTCTCGGGATTGACGCCACTCTCGAGCCGGAGAACCGGATCGAAGCCGAGCGACTGATTCTGCAGATCGTGGCCGAACTGCAGGCGGCCGGCGTGACGGCGGAGGAACTGGCGAAGGCGAAAAAGATTTCGCTGGGCCATTCGCTGGGCTCGCTCACCACCATGCGTGGCCAGGCCTCCGATCTGGGCTCGAACTGGTTTGTGACCCGCAATCTCAATTTCACCCGCGATTATCTCGAGGCGATGCAGAAGGTCTCGCTCGCCGACATCCAGCGCGTGGCGGCGAATTATCTGGTCGAGGATAATCTCACCGTTGTCTCCCTCAATCCGCGCGGGACGCTGGCCGCGAAGACGACCGAGGCGATCGCCGTCTCCGCCGGCGAGGTGCAGAAGTTCGAGCTCGGCAACGGACTGCGCCTTCTCGTTAGGGAAGATGCCCGGCTCCCGCTCGTTTCGATGGTGGCGGTTTTCCGCGGCGGTCTGCTCGCCGAGACCCCGGAGACCAACGGCCTCACCCGCCTGATGGCGAAGGTCCTGGTGAAGGGGACGAAGACGCGCACCGCCGAACAGATCGCCGACACGATCGAGGC
This sequence comes from uncultured Verrucomicrobiae bacterium, assembly GCA_963772915.1. Lineage (GTDB taxonomy): Bacteria > Verrucomicrobiota > Verrucomicrobiia > Chthoniobacterales > UBA10450 > Palsa-1392. Next base: position 756,685 of record CAVYZI010000003.1, on the reverse strand, counting down.
GGTCGGCGGCAGCCTGGGAAGCGACGCCGGCAACAACAGCTTCAGCGTTTCGCTCGACGTGACCCAGCCCGATCTTCAGCTCGGGGCCGAGTTGCTCTGCGATATTTTGCTCAACGCCACCATGCCGGAGAAGGCCGTGGCCCGGGAAAAGGAAGTGCAACTGGCGGGGATTCGCGAGGAAGAGGAACACCTCACGACGGTGGCCCGAAATATCCTGCGGGCCGCCCTTTTCCGCGAGCATCCCTACGGCCTGCGCACGAAAGGATCGCCCGACGCCGTCACCCGGCTGACGCAAAAGGATTTGCTCGCGTTTCGTGATCGGCACGTCGTGGGTCGCAACGGTGTCGTTTCAGTTTTCGGGAACGTCAACGCGCTCGAGGTAAAGCATTCTTTTGCAGAAATGCTCGGCGCGATGAAGCCGGGCGAGCTGGCCCTGAGCGCCGCCAATCCGCCACCGCGGCTCGAGCAGACGATTGCGGTCGAAGCGATCAGGGAGAAGGCGCAGGCAGTTTTGATGGTCGGTTATCGCGGCGCGGACATGTTTAGCCCGGATCGTTATGCGCTGGAATTAATCGATGAGGCGAGCAGCGATCTCGGCTCGCGATTTTTCATCCGCATCCGCGAGGAGATGGGCCTCGCCTACTACGTGGGAGCGAGCCAGATGCAGGGCCTGGTGCCGGGGTTGTTTGCTTTTTATCTTGGGACGGATCCGGCCAAGCTCGAATTGGTGAAGACGGCGCTGCTCGAGGAGATCGGCCGCCTGGCAAGCAACGGCCTAACGAACGAGGAGCTGGCGCGGGCCCGGAAGAAACTCATCGGCCAGCAACGAATTGCGAACCAGAGCAACGAATCCTTCGGCTACATGGCGGCGCTCGATGAACTTTACGGGCTCGGCTTCAATCATCACCTGCAACTCGAGCGAGAGATCGAATCCATCACCGCCGATGACATCCGGCGGGTGGCGGCGCAATATTTTCAACAGCCATACGTCCTCGCCACCGTCCGGCCGATGAGTAAAGTTTAGCCGTTCCGCAACCGCAACCGCAACCCAACCACCACCACACCACTCCTATGGCCGAAGTCCAAACTACCAACCAATCCGGAGAATTGACCCAGCGCTTCATCGAATTTGTCATGATGCAGGCGCAGAACGCGGCTCTTTTTCTCGGTCAGATTCCGCATCCGCAAACCGGCCAGGCGGAAGTGAACCTCGAGGTCGCCCGCATGTTCATCGATCAACTCGCGATGATTCAGGAAAAAACCCGCGGCAATCTGACCGATGACGAAACGACCGTTCTGCGCAACGCGCTCTCGAGTCTGCAGATGGCGTTCGTGGAGGCGTCGCAGAAAAAGCCAGCGGGGACCGAACCGTCCTCCGGGTCGCCCGAAGAAGCCGCACCTGAGCCGGCCGCCGGAGCCGAATCTGCCGCCGCCGCTTCGAGCGAAACGCCGCCTCCGAGCGAATCCGAATCGGAGTCGAAGAAAAAATTCACCAAGAGCTACGGCTCGTAGCGCTGGCCGGGGTCGATGATCCCGGACACAGGCCGACAGCCTTTAGTTGTCGAGGTTGTAGACTTCGATGAGCGCAATCCCGGTCCCCGGGCTGGCGTCGTAAACCAGCGCGGTGTAACTCCCCGGAGCGAGAGTGGCGATAATCGCCGACTCGCGCTCATCGGAAGGTTGGAAACCGGAGTCGATGATCTCTTGAGCCTGAGTCGTGCGCCAATCATCGTTCCCGAAGATGAGCGAGCCATTGCTGTCGTAGAGTTCGAGCATCGGATTGGCGAGGGGATTGGAAATCCCGGCCGCCGCAAGCGAGGGACCGAGGGCGCGCACGATTATTTTGGTCGCTTCGTCGCCGCCGATGATGAAGCCGCCGATCATGATGTCGTTCCCAATGCCGACATCGCCCCGGGTCGAGATGTTGCTGATCCGCGAGCTGGCCGGGTCGAGATCGAAGAGCTCAAAGAGACCGACACCGGTCTCGCCATTCACTCCGCGCAGAATGGCCGTGTAACTCCCCGGCGGCAACGTTGCGGTAATGAGCGATTCCTTGCCGCTCGCTGGCTTCATTCCGTCCGGGATGAGACTCGGCGGGAGCGTCGAGCAGTCGTCGTTCTGCGCGATCAGGCGGCCGGTCGAATCATATAATTCCAGGACCGGATCGCTCAGCACGTCCGGCACTCCGAGGTCTGCCAGCGAGGGCCCGATGGCACGCAGGACCACCTGCTTGGCCGCGTCGCCGGTGACGATAAAACCGCCGATCATCACGCTGTCGCCGTTCTCCACTCGCACCCGGGTCGAGACGTTGAGCAGAATCTTGGAAGGCGTCGGCTCGACCACCGGTGGCGGAGTCGGGGAGGGTTCCGGCGTGGGCGTCGGGAGCGGGGGAGGCGGGACGCCGGCAAACCCGGCGGCGAGAAAAGCGAGCGCGTGATCCTTGACTGCTGACCAGTTGGAAAACGAATGCAGATCGCCGGGCAGGCTCAGCGCCTGGTAGTTCTTGAGGCCGAGCGCGTCGAGGGCGTTGGTCATGTCCGCCAACTGGCTGAACGGCATTGGGTCCTGCTCCGTGTTGACGAGGAACAAGGGGCTCGTGTTTCCGTCGGCGAGATAGGCCGGCGAAGCCGCGCGCAACGCTTCCGTCTCGACCGTCGTGACGTTGACGTAGTTGGTCACGTTCCTCGCGAAAATCTGGATACCGGGGTCGGGGCTGAAATCCGAAAAATCATACACTCCCGAGAGGCTGACTCCGACATCGATCCGATCCACGCCCGGCGTTCCGGTTCCGGCCATGAAGGCGGTCTGATAGCCGCCCGCGGAGCCGCCGACCGATCCGACCTGCCCGTTGCAGCGGGGATCGCCGCGCGCGGCGAGGACGGCCAGCCGGACGTCGTCGGACTGATCGGGAAAACGTCCGTCGGAGACCTGGCCATTCAACGCGCCCGGAGGAGCAAGGCGATATTCGACCGAAAATGCGATGTATCCGGCTGCGGCCAGATCGCGACCGCAGGTAACCAGATCGGGGGGGGTTGTCGTGCCGCCTTTAAAGCTGCCGCCATGAATCACGAGGACGGCCGGCCAGGGCCCGGTTCCTTCCGGAGCAAAAACGGTCCAGTGGAGCAAGGTGCCGTCGGTGGCGGTGGCGAAGACCTCGGAGGGCTCACTTCCCCCGGTGGCGGCCAAAGGAAGAGTCGCGAGGGAGAGGAGACAGGCGATGGGAGCGAGAAGGCGCCTGGCCGAGCGGGAGAGTAGAGTGTTCATAGTCAGTATGGAGATTATAGCATTGCCCATGCCGTCCCCTTTGAATGCAGTCCGGCTCCCGGAAAGAAATCCCGCTGGCCCGCCCCCGGGAGGAATCACCGATAGGCGCGACCGAGCCGACGAGTTAGCCGAAACAGCAAACTCTCCGGGCCGTATCCCGGAAGATGAATCGTCCGCTCGTACTGCAGGCCAAGCTTCTCCAGCAAGCGGATCGAAACCTGATTATCTGGCGCCGTCACGCCCGCGATCTTGGCCAGGCCCAGCACCTTGCGCCCGTATTGCATGACGGCGGCGGCCGCCTCGGAGGCGTATCCGTGGCCGCAAAATCTCGCCAGAACCGCGAAGCCCACATCCGGATGGGCGAGCGTTTCGCGTTTCACAAATCCGCAAATCCCGATCGGGGTGGCAGTTTCCTTCAACTCGATCCGGTAAAAGCCGAATCCAAATTGCTCGTAGCTCGGCAGAATCTTATCGCGCAGGAATTGGGCCGCATCCGCCGTTGTGCGCAGGCCCCGGTCGGCCACGAACCTGATGAAGCCGGGCTCGTTCATCAGTTCGAGCATGAAAGCGCCGTCTCCGGTCGTGAGCTGGCGCAGGATCAATCTCTCCGTCTCCAGAACCTTCATTTGCAAATCTGAGGCAACCTGATGCGGCCGATCACGCGTATTGCTAGCGTGCCCGCCGCTGCTCGCAAGTTGTCTTCGGAGAAGAAAAAGATCGCTGCCCTCGAGATCGTGACAGATCCGGAGGAAGCGGCCGAGGAAGCGGGGCTCCGCTACGTGAGCGACGACCGCCCCGGCTACACCCGCAAGCGGCGCGGGAAGAAGTTCGTCTACTTCGACACCGAAGGAAAAGAAATCCGGGACGAAACCCGCATCCTGCGCCTCAATCGGCTCGCCATCCCGCCTGCCTACACCGACGTCTGGATTTGTCCCTCGCCTAACGGGCACCTCCAGGCGACCGGACGCGACGACCGCGGGCGCAAACAGTATCGCTATCACGAGCGCTGGCGCCAAGAGCGCGACGAGAACAAGTACGAGAAGATGGTCGTCTTCGGCCAGGCCCTGCCCAAAATCCGGCGCCGCCTTGCGAGGGATTTAAAGAAGCGCGGCCTGCCGCGGGAAAAAGTGCTCGCGACCGTCGTGCAATTGCTCGAGCGCACCTTCATCCGGGTCGGGAACGAAGAGTACGTGAAGGAAAACAAATCCTTTGGCCTAACGACGCTGCGCAACCGCCACGTCAAGGTGCGGGGGGCGAAGGTCCGTTTCCGGTTCCGGGGGAAGAGCGGCCAGGAGCACGATATCGACACCGAAGCTCGCCGGGTCGCCCGCATCATCCGCAAATTGCAGGAGCTCCCCGGCCAGGAGATTTTCCAGTACCTCGACGAGGAGGGGGAGCGGCACCACATCAGCTCCGACGACGTCAACCATTACCTGCGCGAGATCACGGGCGAAGATTTTACGGCCAAGGATTTTCGGACTTGGGCGGGGACGGTCATGGCCGCGATGGCTCTGCAGCATCAGGAGCCTTTCGAAAACAAGTCGCAGGCGAAAAAGAACATCAAGGATGCAATCAGCGCGGTGGCCAAGGTGCTCGGGAACACCCCGGCGGTTTGCCGCAAGTGCTACGTCCATCCGGCCGTTCTCGAAAGTTATCTCGACGGCAACCTGATCGAGGGCCTGAAAAAGCGGACGGAAAAAACGCTCGCCGATTCGTTAGGCGAGATGCGCTCGGAGGAAGCGGCGGTTTTGGCTTTCCTGCATGAACGCCTGGCGAAGAAGTAAGGGGCCTGCCACTCCGATGGAGCCGTTCAATCCGACGGGAAAACGAACTGGTTGTACTGGAATAACCGCCAATCCCGTGATCGCCGCCTGGTTTAGCGTGGGGCAGCGTTCTCGCTTCCGTGTTGGATCGCACCCTCTTCAGCGTGTCATCCCGAGCCGCGAAGACGGCGAGGGACCTCCCCGAAGCTCTTCGGGACACAAGATGCGCTAAGGCATCCGAGACCACCGGTGAGATCCCGCAGCGCCCTACGCCGCTTCGGGATGACAAAGGAAGCGTGACCGTCCAGCCTGCCCCGCGATCTACGTTTTAGGGGGTCGGGGACCGCCGGCCAGAGAGCCTGATGCTCCAATCGCTTTCCTCGCGCCGAAATTGCTGGATCAGCCCCTTCGGCAAGGCCAATCATTCATCATGTCTTCCGAATCCATTCCTGCCTTTAGCATCCGACCCGCCACGTCAGCGGACGTGCCGACCATTCTTTCCCTGATTCGAGATCTGGCTGAGTACGAGCGCGCGCCTGACGAAGTGGTGGCGACCGAGCAAGGATTGAGCGAAGCGCTCTTTGGCGAACATCCGGCGGCCGAGGTGCTGCTCGGCGAAGAGGGGGGCGAACCGGTTTCTTTTGCCCTTTTCTTTCACAATTTCTCGACCTGGCTGGGACGGCGCGGCCTTTACCTCGAGGACCTGTTCGTGCATCCGAAAAAGCGCGGGAAAGGTTACGGCCGAGCCCTGCTCGTGCGCCTCGCCCAGATCGCGGCCGAGCGCAACTGCGGGCGGATGGAATGGGCGGTGCTCGATTGGAACGAGCCGGCAATCGAGTTTTATCGCAAGCTGGGGGCTCGGCCCAACGAGGAGTGGACGATCTTTCGTCTCACCCGCGAGGGCATCGCCAATCTCGCCGGGGAAGCCTGAGTTTGCGGCGAGCGCCCCACCCAAGAAGACGCCCGCCGCTTCCTCCCCCCTACGTAATCACGCCTTTGGCAGCGTGACGACGATCGTGCCCTCTTTCCGGTCCACCTTCATGCCCTTCTCCTTAACCGGTCCGGGGAGCGTGAGGAGCTGTTCGTAGCGGCCGGATTCCTGGCTGCTAAATCCTTTTTGCTGCTTCGATTCCGTCTCCGAAGCGGTCAGGCGCAGCTGACCATTGTCGAGCTTCACGTTTACGTTCTTGAGATCTTTATCCGGCAGATAAAAGCGGACGACGTATTGGTCTTTCTGGTCGTCGAGATGAACGGCGGAACCGAGGTGAAGCTGGTTCCAACTGTGGGTCAGATCCTGCGGGAAAGCATCCTGGAAGATCTGTTCCATCCGTCCCTGCATCTGGTTCATCTGGTTGATCATCGACTCATCGAGAGTCGCCCAATCGGGCGCCGGGGAAGCGGGATTGGCACTCGGGGCGGGCGAAGCAGCCGCCACCGCGCTCGGTGCCTTGGGCAGAGTGATCACGAACAGATTCTTCTTCCGTGTGATCTTCATCTTGTCGCTCTGCACCGGACCGGGGAGGCTCATGATCTGTTCATAGCGTTCGCTTTGTGCGTTATTTTTCCCCTGTTCCTGTTCGGTCGCGACGACGTGGAGCATGTTGTTTTCCACCCGGGCACTCACTTTGGAGGAATTCGCGTCGGGCAGATAAACGCGCACCACATATTTGTTCTTCTGTTCCCGCAAATCGATTGAGGAAGCCAACTTGGAGTCGCCGAACCAGTGGCCAAGGTTATGGAAGGTATCGGCGAAGATGGAATCGAGTTGCGCATCGAGGCGGCGCATCCGTTTTTCCGCGCTTGTGGCCGACAAGGCGCTCGTGCTCGGGGAAGGCGAAGCCGTGGAGGAATTACCGGGAGCCGGAACCGGCGTGCCCAGAGGGGTCGGCGAGGGGGAAAGAGCGAGCGAAAGTGTCGGCGCGGCCAGAACCAAAACGGCCGCGGAAACGATAATCTTTCGAGTAAGTTTCGTTTTCATTCTTACTAAGCAGGGACGCGCTTTTTGAAAAAGCCGTTCAAAATTTTTCCGCCATTCGACTCCATGAAAAAAGCGACTACCAACTCAAAGTCATCGCCGATTGAGGATTACGCCTTCATCAGCGATACGCAGAGCGGCGCGCTCATTTCGCGGCAGGGCTGTGTCGACTGGCTTTGCCTGCCGCGCTTCGATTCCGGCGCCTGTTTCGCGGCATTGTTAGGCGAAAAAGAGAACGGCTCCTGGAGCCTGACGCCGAGGGGAAAGATCACGAAATGTGAACGGCGCTATCGCGGCGACACCCTCATCCTGGAGACCGACGTCCACACCAGGGAAGGGGTCGTGCGCTTCATCGATTTCATGCCGCCGCGCGGGACCAATCCCGACATCGTCCGGATCATCGAGGGCCTGCAAGGAAAGGTCACGATTCGGATGGAACTGATCATCCGGTTTGATTACGGGTCGATCGTTCCGTGGGTGCGACGACGCTACGGCGGGCTCGAAGCGATCGCCGGGCCGGACGCTTTGATCCTGCACACCCCGATCAAAACGCACGGCGAAGATTTGAAGACGATGGCCGAATTTACGGTCGCGAAAGGCGATCGCGTGCCCTTCGTCCTCACCTGGTACCCTTCCCACGAACCGCCGCCGCGGGAAGTCGATCCCGAGCATGCGCTCCAGGACACGGAGAGTTTTTGGAACGACTGGTCGAGGCGCTGCACCCATCAGGGGCCCTGGCGCGACGCGGTCATGCGTTCGCTCCTCACTTTGAAGGGCCTGACCTACGCGCCGACCGGCGGCATCGTCGCCGCCCTAACGACTTCGCTGCCGGAGGAAATCGGCGGGGTGCGGAACTGGGATTACCGCTTTTGCTGGCTGCGCGATGCTACTTTCACTCTCTTCGCGCTCCTCGGCGCCGGTTATCATGAAGAAGCCAAAGCCTGGCGGGAATGGCTCCTGCGCGCGATCGCCGGGAGCGCTTCGCAATTGCAAATCATGTATGGTGTGCGTGGCGAACGGCGTCTGATGGAGCATGAGCTGCCGTGGCTGAGCGGTTACGAAGGTTCGCAGCCGGTGCGCGAAGGCAACGCGGCCGCCAAGCAATTTCAGCTCGACGTTTATGGCGAGATCCTGGACGCGATGTATCACGCGCAACGCGCCGGCCTCGAGACGAGCGAAGCGGATTGGCAGATGCAGGTCGCCCTGCTCGAGTTTCTCGAAACGAAATGGCCCGAGCCCGACGAAGGGATTTGGGAAATCCGTGGCGAGCCGCAGCAATTCACTCACTCCAAAGTGATGGCCTGGGTGGCTTTCGATCGCGCGGTCAAGCTGATCGAGAACTACAACTGCGCGGACAACGGTCACCTCGAGCGCTGGAAAAAACTGCGCGACAAAATCCATCGCGAAGTTTGCGAGAAAGGCTTCCATCCCAAGAAAAAAGCCTTCACCCAGACCTACGGTTCGGAGGCGATGGACGCGAGCGCGCTTATGATTCCGCTCGTCGGTTTCCTCCCGGCCACGGACAAACGGGTGCGCGGGACGATCGAAGCGGTCGAGCGCGACCTCATGCAGGACGGCCTTGTCCTGCGCTATCGACCGAAAGAGTGCGAGATCGACGGGCTCCCCGGTAACGAAGGCGTTTTTTTGCCCTGCTCCTTCTGGCTGGCCGATTGCCTGCATCTCATCGATCGCAAGAAAGACGCGCGCCTTTTGTTTGAGCGCCTCCTCGATTTGCGCAACGACGTTGGCCTCCTGGCCGAGGAATACGATCCGAAGAAGACGCGTCAGCTCGGAAATTTCCCTCAGGCCTTCACCCACGTCGGCCTCGTCAACACCGCCCAGGTCCTCTCCGAGGAACCCGGCGCGGCGGTCGATGAGCGCAAGCGCGCCTGAAATTCGCAACATCCTCCCCGGGCGCGGCGAGCGAAGAAATAGTGGCGGCCGGACAGGCGCCGCTTTTTCTCGATGGATCAAATTACGCGGAATGAAGGCAACCTCGTTATTGTCCGGGCGACCGGGAAACTGACTCAGGAAGACTACGACCAGCTCATTCCGGTCTGGCGCCGCACGATCGAGGAGGAGGGCTCGATGCGGATGCTTTTCGCGATGGAGGACCTTCATGGATGGGAACCGGGCGCGGCCTGGGACGATTTTTGTTTTAGCGCCGGTCACGCGCATGAGGTCGACCGGGTCGCGATGGTGGGAGAAAAGAAGTGGCAGGCATGGTTGACGAAGATCGGCTCCGTTTTTCTGCCCGAACGGGTCCGCTATTTTGATGCCGGCCGATCTGGCGGGAGCCGAACACTGGGTGAGGGCGGAGTAGCTGGAGAATGGCCCAGATCTTTGCCCGCAGCACCAACGTCCATGCCAAAGTGATCATCGTTCTGGTGGTCGTGCTGGTCTGCGGCGCGGGCTGGACCACCTACGCGGTTTTCTGGTCGCCCTACACGACCTACGTTGGCGTCCCGCTCGATCAGCCGGTCCCATTCAGTCACAAACATCACGTCGGCGACGACGGGATCGATTGCCGCTACTGCCATACCTCGGTCGAGAAATCGTCCTTCGCCGGCATCCCGAGCACGCAGGTTTGCCTGACCTGCCATTCCCAGCTTTGGAACCAAGCTCCCGTCCTTGCCACCGTCCGGCGCAGCCTAACGAGTGGTCAGCCCCTGCGCTGGAATCGGGTTAACGACCTGCCCGACTTCGTCTATTTCAACCACAGCATCCACGTCAACAGTGGGGTGGGCTGTTCCACCTGCCACGGCGCAGTCGACCGCATGCCGCTCACCTGGCGGGCCCAGACCCTTTACATGAAGTGGTGCCTCGAGTGCCATCGCGCCCCGCAAAACTACCTCCGTCCGGTCGACCAGATCTACAACCTCCACTGGACGCCTCCGCCCGACCAGGCCACGCAGGGCGCCCGCCTCCTCCAGCAATACCAGATCGACACGACCGGTCGCCTAACGAACTGCTCCGTCTGCCATCGATGAGTCCCATTCGTCCCATTCCATGATGCGCCCCGCTCCAAAATATTGGCGCAGCCTCGAAGAACTGGCCGCCACGCCCGATTTCGAAGAACGCCTTCACCGCGAATTCCCGCGGGGCGCTTCCGAGTGGGCAAACGAAATGCAGCGCCGCGATTTCCTTAGGCTAATGGGCGCCTCCGTCGCACTCGCCGGCCTCGGTGCCTGCACCAAGCAGCCGATCGAGAAGATCGTCCCTTACGTCGATCGCCCCGAGGAAGTCGTGCCGGGCAAACCGCTCCACTTCGCGACCGCGACGACCTTCTGCGGCTACGGCCAGGGCATCGTGGTCACGAGCTACGAAGGTCGCCCGACCAAGATCGAGGGAAACCGCGACCATCCCGCGAGCCGCGGCGCGACCACCATCTGGGCACAGGCCGACGTCCTCGATCTCTACGATCCCGACCGGGCCAAAGCCCTGACGAACGGCGATTCCGTCGCTACCTGGGACGTCTTTCTTGATCGCCTGCAGGGCGCCCTCTCCGCGCAGGCCGCGAGCGATGGCGCCGGCCTTCGCATCCTCACCCAGACGGTCACCTCGCCCACGATGACGGCGCAGATGCAGGCGATAAGTGAAAAATTTCCCGGTGCCAAATGGCATCAATGGGAACCGCTGACCAACGACTCCCAGCGTGAAGCGCGCGCGGGCGGCGTCTTTGGCGCCGAGACCCTCTACGATTTTTCGAAGGCGAAAGTGATCGTCGCGCTCGACTCGGATTTTCTCTATTTCCATCCGGCCGCCCTGCGTCACACGCGCGATTTCGCGGCCGGGCGCCGGGTGGGAAAACCGCAGGGCGCGACGCATGAGCCGCTTCTACGCGGCCGAGCCAACCCCAAGCATCACGGGTTCGAATGCCGACCATCGTATCGCTCTCGCGGCCTACGAAATTCCGCAGGTCGCGGCGGCGCTGGCGGCGCTCGTCGGCACCGGAGAAAAGGCGGCCGAAGTGCCGCACCACGCGACCGACTGGGTCTGGGCGGCCGCGCAGGATCTGCGCGCGAACGCCGGCACCAGCATCGTCATCGCGGGTGCCACCCAGCCGCCCGAAGTGCACGCGCTCGTCGCGCAAATTAATGCTTCGTTAGGCAATGTCGGCGCCACCATCCGGCACGCCCCTTCGGTCGAGGCCAGTCCGGTCAACCAATTGCAATCGCTCCGCATGTTGATCGACGAGATGCGCCGGGGCGCGGTCGAGCTGCTTCTCGTCCTTGGCGGCAATCCGGTCTACGATGCGCCGGCTGATCTCGATTTCGCCGGCGCGCTGGAAAAGGTGAAGCTGAGCGTGCATCACAGCCTCTGGGCCAACGAAACTTCGCAGCTCTGCCAGTGGCTCATTCCGGCCACCCATTTCCTCGAGAGCTGGAGCGACATCCGCGCCTTTGATGGCACGATCGCGATCGTTCAGCCGCTGGTCGAGCCGCTCTATGAAGGAGTCTCGGTGCATCAGCTGCTCGATGCCTTTGTTCACTTGCCGGGGCGAAGTGCATACCAGCTCGTTAGGGCGACCTGGCAGCAGAACAATCCGACCAACACCTTCGAAGCCCAGTGGCGCTCGGTCCTGAGCGCCGGCGCCACTCCCGGTATCGGAGGCGATCTCGCGCCGGGAGAAGGAGCCGCCCCTTCTGCCGCTTCCGCCCAAGGCGCGTCGTCGCCTCCAACCGACAAGAATCTGGAAATCTTATTCCGTCCCGACCCGAGTGTGCTCGACGGTCGTTATGCCAACAACGGCTGGCTCCAGGAATTGCCCCGACCGTTTTCCAAAATCACCTGGGACAACGCCGCGCTCGTTAGTCCGAAACTTGCCGCGCGCGAAGGCCTGAAGAACGGCGACTATGTCGAGCTGAGTTTCCGGGGCCGAAAATTGGGCGCGCCGATCTGGATTTTGCCCGGCCAGGCGGAGAACAGCGTCACCCTCCACCTCGGCTACGGCCGGATGCAGGCCGGCCGAACGGGGACGAACAAGGGCTACAACGCCTACACCCTGCGCACCTCCGACGCCCTCTGGCAGGGCACCGGCCTGACGATGCGCAAGATCGATCGGCATCTCAAATTCGCCACCACCCAGAACCATTTCACGATCGAGGGGCGCGACATGTATCGGGCCGGGACCCTGGCCGAGTTCGTCAGGCAACCGCGCTTCGCGGCCGAAATGGAGGAAGTGCCGAAGCACGACGAAACGCTCTACAACCCCGACGAATACAAAAACGCGGGCTACGCCTGGGGGATGGTGGTCGATCTCAACACCTGCATCGGCTGCAACGCCTGCACCATTGCCTGCCAGGCGGAGAACAACATCCCGATTGTGGGCAAGGCGCAGGTCATCGCCGGACGCGAGATGCATTGGATCCGGGTCGACACCTATCACGCGGGTTCGCCTAACGACCCCCAGTTTCATCATCAGCCGGTCCCGTGCATGCATTGTCAGGACGCCCCTTGCGAGTTGGTCTGTCCGGTGGCTGCGACCATGACCGATGACGAAGGGCTCAACGTCCAGGTCTACAACCGCTGTGTCGGCACGCGTTATTGCTCGAACAACTGCCCTTACAAGGTGCGGCGTTTCAATTTCCTCGAATACAACGGCGCCCTCTCGCCGAGCGAGAAGCTGGTCAAGAATCCCGATGTCACAGTGCGCTGTCGCGGGGTGATGGAGAAGTGCACCTACTGCCTGCAGCGGATCAATGCCGCCCGCATCACGGCGCAGTTGGAGAAACGCAAAATCCGCGACGGCGAAATCATTCCGGCCTGCGCCCAGGTCTGCCCGGCGGAGGCGATCACTTTCGGCGACATCCACGATCCAAAGAGCCGCGTTTCGCGACTGAAATCGCTCCCGCTCGACTACGGAATGCTGGCGGAATTGAACACGCGTCCGCGCACCAGCTACGCCGCCAAGCTGCGCAACTCCAATCCGCATCTGAAGTCATGAACCGCGCACGCTCCTTCCGAAGTCACTCAAGGCGTTGCGCATCGTTCAGGTTTCCTTTGACCCCGCGCACAGCGTTAGGGCCTGCGGCGTGACGTTGGCCGGAGGGCGGCGCGGTCGAACCCTCACCCTACCCTCTCCCTTTCCAAGGGCGAGGGGAGCAAGCGCCGCGGAGCGGCGGTTGCGATCGCCACTGCCATCGCTGTTGTCGTTGCGGGTTCAGGTGCAGCGACGGTGGCCCAACGAACGCGTCTTTCACGCAGGGCCGATTCTGGATGGAAAGGGGATCGCTCTAATCGGATGAGCACGATTCCGCCTAACGAACGGCAGAAGACGCGGATGTCCCGGCTTGGTTATCCCTCCAATCTTCTCGCGCCTAACCAAACCTACGAGACGGTTAACGAAACGATTGGCTCGATCGTGCTCCGCAACCGGCAGCCGGCGCCGTGGTGGATCGGGTTCGTGGTCGCTTTCGGGTTGCTCATGATGTTCTTCCTCGCGCTCGCCTGGCTTTTTATTCGCGGCGTCGGTATCTGGGGGATCAACATTCCGGTCGCCTGGGGATTTGCGATCGTGAACTTCGTCTGGTGGGTCGGAATCGGTCACGCCGGGACCTTCATTTCCGCCATTTTGCTCCTCATGTTTCAGCATTGGCGGACCGCGATCAATCGCTTCGCCGAGGCCATGACCCTCTTCGCGGTCGCCTGCGCCGGGTTGATGCCGTTGCTCCACCTCGGCCGGCCCTGGCTCTTCTATTATCTCTTTCCCTATCCCGACACGATGGGGCTATGGCCCCAGTTTCGCAGCCCGCTGGTCTGGGACGTTTTTGCCGTTGGCACCTATTTCATCGTCTCGGTTTTGTTTTGGTACCTCGGGCTCGGTGCCCGATCTCGCGACGGTGCGGGATCGGGCGAAGAAAGGCTGGCAGAAAAAATTCTACGGCGTTCTCGCCCTTGGCTGGCGTAATTCCGCCGCTCACTGGCAGCGGCATCAGATCGCCTACCTATTGTTAGGCGGGCTCGCCACACCGCTCGTCCTGTCGGTGCACAGCGTGGTCAGTTTCGACTTCGCGGTTGCGATGGTGCCCGGCTGGCATTCGACCATTTTCCCGCCCTACTTCGTGGCGGGGGCGATCTACTCCGGGCTTTGCGATGGTGCTGAACATCGTCATCCCGGTGCGCAAGATTTATCACCTCGAGAACCTCATCACCGAGCGTTACCTCAACAACATGGCGAACGTCATGTTCGTCACCGGCCTGATGGTCTCCTACGGCTACGTCATCGAGGCCTTCATGTCGTGGTATAGCGGCGACATCTTCGAGCAATACATGATGATGAACCGCGCCTTTGGACCTTATGGCTGGGTCTTTTGGTGCCTCATGGCCTGCAATGTTCTCATTCCGCAGGCGCTCTGGTCGGCCCGGATTCGGCGCAATCCGCTCACTCTTTTCATCGTCGCCTTTTTCATCAACGTCGGGATGTGGGTGGAGCGTTTCGTGATCGTGATCACGAGCTTGCACCGTGACTTTATGCCCTCGGCCTGGGGGATGTTTTATCCAACTATCTGGGATTGGGCCGTCCTCTTCGGCAGCGTCGGGCTCTTCCTCACCCTCCTCTTTTTGTTCGTGCGCTTCTTCCCCATGATTTCGATTTCGGAATCGCGGGAGTTGGTCGCGGAACCGCAAAAGGCCAACGCCCTATGAGCGAGAATGAGCTTTACGGATTAGCGGCCGAGTTTGAGAGCGACGCGCAACTGGTGCACGCAGCGGAGGAAGCTTTCGCGCGCGGTTATCGCAAAATGGATGGCTACACGCCCTTTCCGATCGAGGGATTGGCGGAGGCGCTGGGGAAATCGAATCGCATCCCGCTGCTTGTTCTTTGCGCCGGCATCCTTGGCGGTTGCAGCGCCTATTTCATGCAGTGGTTTGCCAACGTCGTGAGCTACCCGCTCAACATCGGGGGGCGACCGTTGCACAGTTGGCCGTCGTTCATTCCGATCACTTTCGAGCTCACCGTCCTCGGGGCGTCACTGACCGCGTTTTTCTTTTCGTTAGGCTTGAGCGGTCTGCCGAAGCCTTATCATCCGATGTTCAATCTTCCGGAATTCGAGCGCGCTTCGCAGGATCGTTTTTTTCTCTGCATCGAGGCGGACGACACGCTTTTCGAGGCCGAGGCGACGCGCCGCGTTTCTCGAAAGCCTGGAGCCACTGATGGTCGCGGAGGTCGCCAAATGAAGGCGATGAGAAAACGGGTTGCGCGGGTCCGGGGAGCGCACGCGCCTCGCGTGCTTCGGCCGGGGCCTCCCCGGGCGAACCAGGCTACGCGTTGCGCCACGCGCCGGGAGTTCGCGGCGAGGCGCCGCGAACGGCACGCGAGGCGCGTGCGCTCCCCGGAGGTTACGGCGCGGATGCTGGTCGCGTTGGCGGCGCTTTCGTTTTTCGCCGCCTGCCGGCAGGACATGTACAACCAGCCGCGCACGAAGCCGTATTCGGAAACGGACTTTTTTCAGAATGGCACATCAGCCCGGCCGGTTCCGGCCCACACCGTTCAGTATCACGGTGCGCTGCAGAACGAGGCCTTCGCCACCGGCCTAACGAATGGCATGTTGGTCGCGCAGTTGCCGGTCAAGCTCACGCCGGAGCTGCTCCAGCGCGGGCGGGAGCGTTACCAGATTTATTGCGCGGTCTGCCACGGGCTGACCGGGGAGGGGAATGGCGAGATTGTGCAGCGCGGTTTTCCGGCGCCGCCGACCTATCACAGCGACCGGCTGCGCAACGCCCCGATCGGACATTTCTACGACGTAATCACGAACGGCTACGGCGTCATGTACTCCTACGCGGCGCGGGTCGAGCCGCGCGATCGCTGGGCGATCGCGGCTTACATCCGCGCTCTGCAATTGAGCCAGCACGCGAGCCCGAGCGACCTCCCGCCTAACGAACAGGAAGCATTGGAGCGAGCCCGATGAGCGAGGAACTGAAAACCCTGGTCGGAAATCGCTCTCGGATGGCGCTCGGAGTGGGCGTCGTCGCCCTCCTCCTTTGCGGGGTCGGGTGGTTCGTTAGTCCGCGCCAGTTTTTCATCTCCTATCTCTGCGCCGTGCTCGTCTGGCTGGGAGTGGCCCTCGGCTGCATGGCTTTTCTCATGATCCATTACCTGACGGGCGGAAAATGGGGCTGGCCCGTCCGGCGGATGTTCGAAGCCGCGGCCAACACCCTTCCGCTCGTCGGGGTGCTCTTCATCCCCGTCTTTTTCGGGCTCCACCAACTCTATCCCTGGGCGAAGCCGGCGCAGGTCGCGGCCGATCATGTTCTGCGGCACAAGCATCCCTACATGAGCCCGCCCTGGTTCATTGTGAGGGCGGTGGTCTTTTTCGCGATCTGGATCGGGATGGCCCATCTCCTCAACAAATGGTCGCGTGAGCAAGACGCGACCCGCGACGTCGGACCGATGAAGCGGCTGCGCAAACTGAGCGGGCCCGGCTTGGTGATCTATCCCCTAACGATCACGGTGACCTTCGTCGACTGGGTCATGTCGCTCGAGCCGGACTGGTTTTCGACCATTTTTCCGATCCTGATCTGCATCGGGCAAATGTTAAGCGGGCTCGCCTTTGTCATCCTTCTTTTGGCCTGGCTCGGGCCGCGCAGCTCGCTCTCCGAAATCATCGGGAAAGAAAATTTTCATCATCTCGGCAGCCTCCTTCTCGCCTTCACCATGCTCTGGGCCTACATGGCCTTTTCGCAGTTGCTCATCATCTGGTCGGGTGATTTGCCGCACGAGATTTCGTGGTACCTGCACCGGATTGCGGGCGGCTGGCGCTGGGTCGTCGTGTTCCTCGTCCTCTTTCATTTCTTCGGGCCGTTTTTCCTTCTCCTTTCCCGCCAGATGAAGAAAACGCGCCAGGCGCTGGCGACGATTGCCGGGGTCATGTTTGTCGCCCATGTGGTCGACGTTTGGTGGATGATCACGCCGACCTTTTATCCGCAGGGCATCCACGTCAGTTGGCTCGATTTCGCGGCCTTGTTCGGGGTGGGCGGCGTCTGGTTTTTCTTTTTCATCTTCAACCTGGAGAGCAAACCGCTCCTGCCGGTGAACGATCCGCGGTTCGCGGTCATAACAGAAGTGGCGGCGGAGGTATGAATCCGCAGGGACATCAGAGCAGCCGGGGCGGTCACGAGGGCAAGGACGCGGACGTGATTAGCCTGGCGATGATTGCCGGGCTTCTCCTGCTCGTGATCGTGGTCTGTTTGCTCGTTTGCTACGGCATCCTGCACGCCTTTAATCGACAACGCGCCGCGCAGGAACCGCCGCGAATCCGGATGGTGCAGGAGACGGCGAAGTTTCCCCAGCCGCAGCTCATCACTCAGCCGGGGAGCGAATGGAAGGAGACGCAGTTGGCGGCGGAGACGCGACTGAAGACCTACGGCTGGGTCGATCGCAAGGCGGGCGTGGCGCGCATCCCGATCGCGGAGGCGATGAAGCTGCTTTTGCAACGCGGCCTGCCCGAGGTCGGCGCCGGCCAGACCCGGCTCCAACTCCAACAGTCGCGTCCCGCAGACAAACGTTCAGCCTAACGAGCCGATCACTTCCCCGGCGCCGGAGGCAACGCCATGAAAGCGCCCGCCCTCGTTCTTTGCCTAACGATGACGGCTCTGCTCCTTCCGGCCCGGCCCGTGATGGCCGGGTTGTCGCCGGCTGATCTGAAAAAGATCACCTACGATCAGCACATCGGGCAGCCGATTTCGCCCGGCCTGATCTTTCGGGATTCAACCGGGCGCAGAGTGGCGCTGAGCGACCTCTTCAATTCCAAGCCGACCCTGCTCGTCCTCGGTTACTACCATTGCCCGATGCTCTGCACCCTGATCAACGACGGGCTGATCGAGGCGCTTCAGGAACTGCGTTTCAACGTCGGGCGCGACTTCAACATCATCAATCTGAGCATCGATCCGCAGGAGACGCCGAAGGTGGCAGCGGTGAAGAAAAAAGAATATCTCAGGCGGTATGGCCGGCACGGCGCGGCGGAGGGCTGGCACTTTCTCACCGGGGATGAACAGTCGATCGCGCAGCTCGCGAATGAGGCGGGATTTCGCTACAAGCTCGACCCGGTCTCGAACGAATACGCGCATCCCAGCGGTTTCATCGTCCTCACTCCGGAGGGAAAAGTTTCCCGTTATTTCTTCGGGGTAAATTTCGATCCGAAAGAGCTGCGGAGCGCGATCATCGCGGCGTCGAAAGGGGAGCGCGGTTCGGTCATCAAGCAGTTGATTCTCCTCTGCTGCCAATACAATCCGATCACCGGGAAATACGGTGCGGCCGTGCTCACGATGCTGCGTGTTCTGGGTGTCGGGACGGTGATTCTGCTCGCCGGCTGGATTTTCTGGATGTGCCGGCGCGATCCCCACCGCCCAAGACCAACGGAGGCCGGCTGAGATGGACCAATTTCATCTTTTTCCACCGGAAGCGTCGACCAGCGCGGGCCAGGTCGACTGGCTCTACTTTGGCCTGACGGCGATGATGATTTTCTTCTGCGTCGTCGTTTTTCTCCCGATCATCTATTTCTCCATTCGTTACCGGCGGGGGGCGAACGTCGATCGCTCGAATCCGTCATCCGGCAACAACCTGCTCGAGAGCGGCTGGACGCTCTTCCCATTGGTCATTTCGCTCGGGTTTTTTACCTGGGGCGCGATCGTTTATTACCAGATCGAGCGGCCGCCGCGGGACGCGCTCGAGGTCCAGGTCGTGGCCAAGCAGTGGATGTGGAAGCTGCAACACGCGGAGGGAAAAAAGGAGATCAACGAGCTGCACGTGCCGCTTGGGAAG
Source organism: uncultured Verrucomicrobiae bacterium (assembly GCA_963772915.1). Classification (GTDB taxonomy): domain Bacteria; phylum Verrucomicrobiota; class Verrucomicrobiia; order Chthoniobacterales; family UBA10450; genus Palsa-1392. The sequence continues at coordinate 737,922 of CAVYZI010000003.1, read as the reverse complement.
GATGTCGCCCTAACGATGACCTCGCAGGATGTGATCCACAGCTTTTTCGTGCCCGCCTTTCGCGTGAAACAGGATGTGGTGCCGGGGAAATACACCTCGGAATGGTTTCGGCCGACGCGGCTGGGTGAGTATCACCTTTTTTGTGCCGAGTATTGCGGGACGAATCATTCCAGGATGATCGGCCGGGTGGTGGTGATGGAGCCGGCCGATTACGAGCATTGGCTAACGACGGGAGAGACGGGACCATCGATCGCGCTCGAAGGCCGGCGGCTTTTCCGGGAAAAGGGCTGCAGCGGTTGCCATGAAGGCAACGCCGTGGTGCACGCGCCGCCGCTCGCGGGTGTTTATGGGAAGCAGGTGCCGCTCAATTCCGGCGAAGTGGTGACGGCTGACGACCAATACATTCGCGACTCGATCTTGCTGCCGGGGAAACAGATTTCCGCGGGATACGACAACCTCATGCCGAGTTTTACCGGTCACATCAGCGAGGCCGAAATCATGCAGATCATCGCTTATCTCAAATCAATCGGTGACCAGCCGCAGGGGACGAAATGAGGATGGCTTTATCGATGCAGCGGGTCGGGGAGATTTCGCGGACGTTTGGCAAAAGGAGCGTTTTGCCCCCTCACCTCAATCCTCTCCCCCGAAGCGGGGGCGAGGAGGATCGTGTCGCGACACGGTTCGTTAGGCGAGCACGAGGGGGGTTGGCGGATTTTTTCTTCTCGATTCACCGCAACCCGAGGCTGCCGAGGGTTTTAATTTTTTTTTGGTTGGAAACGCCACTGCGAACTGAGCGTGTCATAGCCCCATCGCATGGCCGTTCTTCTCTCCTCGCCCTTTTCAAAAGGGAGAGGATTAAGGTGAGGGATTTCCCCCGTCTCGCTCTTCGAGGGCATACCAGATTGCCTGAAGGACACCGTCGAGATTCTCTCGCACTTCGTCATTCCAGAAGCGCAGAGTGCGAATCCCGGCCTGCGCCAGGAATTTGGCGCGTTCTTGATCCCGTTGCTGCCGAAATCGATAGGCGTGACCAGAACCATCCAACTCCACCGCGAGGCGGGCCTCCGGGCAGTAGAAATCCAGGATGTATTTTCCTATTGGATGCTGACGCCGGAATTTATGACCGGAGAGGGTCCGATTCCGCAGGTGTTGCCAGAGAATGCGCTCGGCTCGGGTCGCATTTTTGCGCAGTCGCTGGGCGGGATTCATTTGGGAGAGGCATAGCGAATTTGGATGCTTTTGGCGAGGCGGAGGTTTTGCCCCCTCACCTCAGTCCTCTCCCCCGCAGCGGGGGCGAGGAGGATCGTGTTGCGACACCCTCGATGGCTCGGACGCCTGGTGACTTACCGACTTTTTTGCTCTCGAGCCAAGGCAATTTGAGCGCGAAACAGAAGGCAGTTTGCCTGGGGTGCGCGTCGCTGCGCCCGGAGGCCACGATAGCTGGATCGCCGAGCCGCTCTTCTCTCCTCTCCCTTTTGAAAAGGGAGAGGATTAAGGTGAGGGATTTCTCCCGCGTGACTCTTCGCACGCATACCGGGTTGCCTCTGCTCGCATCGTATTCTTGTGACGCTGCTGGGCGAGATTTGTTGGAGGCAGGGCGGGTGAATTTGGATGCTCTTAGTGAGATCGAGCTTTTGCCCCCTCACCTCAGTCCTCTCCCCCGAAACGGGGGCGAGGAGGAACCCGTCGTAATACGCCTTGCTACTCGATCGCTTTTCGAGGCAGCGGGCCGTGAGTGGAACTGCGCGACTGCATTGGAAGGAGAAAACTAAAAATGGAAAGTGCGACGGCGAGAGTTTTTCGGACCTCGGGGGAAATGGCGCCCGTCAATTACCTGAGCCGGGACCATAGCGTGCGGTCGTGGTTGCTGACGACCGATCATAAACGCATCGGGATTCTTTACCTTTGGACGATCATCGTCTTTTTCTTCATCGCGAGCGTGGCCGCAGCCATGATGCGGATCGAACTCCTGACGCCGCAGGGTGACCTCGTCACCTCCGAGACTTACAACAAGCTCTTCACCATCCATGGCGTCCTCATGGTCTGGTTTTTTCTCATCCCGTCGATTCCGGCGGTGCTGGGTAATTTTGTCCTGCCCATGATGCTGGGGGCGCGCGATGTCGCTTTTCCCAGACTCAATCTCATGAGCTGGTATCTCTTTATTCTCGGCGGAGCGCTTGCTCTTTGGTCGCTCATTCATGGCGGGGTCGATACCGGATGGACCTTCTACACGCCCTACAGCACGACCTACGCAAACTCGCATGTCATCTCGATGGCGGCGGGAGTTTTCATCGCCGGCTTCTCTTCCATCCTGACCGGTCTCAACTTTATCGTCACCACTCACAAAATGCGGGCGCCCGGGCTGACCTGGTTTCGCCTTCCGCTCTTCTGTTGGTCGCTTTATGCCACCAGCCTCATCATGGTGCTGGCGACGCCGGTGCTTGGCGATCACCCTCGCCCTCATGTCGGTCGAGCGCTTTTGGGGTGTGGGAATTTTCGATCCGAAACTGGGCGGCGATCCTATTCTGTTCCAGCACCTCTTCTGGTTCTACTCGCATCCGGCGGTCTACATCATGATCCTGCCGGGGATGGGCGTGGTCAGCGAACTGATCACCTGTTTTGCCCGGAAACCGGTTTTTGGTTACGGCTGGATCGCCTGTTCCAGCATGGCGATTGCGATTCTTGGTTTCATCGTCTGGGGGCACCACATGTTTGTCAGTTCACAGTCGATCTATGCCGGGATGGTGTTTTCGATTCTCAGTTTCATTGTCGCGATTCCGTCAGGAATAAAGGTCTTCAACTGGACGGCGACCCTGCACAAGGGGTCGATCAGTTTTCAAACGCCAATGTTGTATGCCCTCGGCTTCATCGGGCTCTTCACGATCGGCGGCCTAACGGGGCTTTTTCTGGCCTCGCTCGCGGTCGATGTCCATGTCACCGACACCTATTTCGTGGTCGCGCATTTCCACTACATCATGGTGGGCGGGATGGTGATGGCCTTCATGGGCGGCCTGCACTATTGGTGGCCGAAAATTACCGGGCGACTCTATCCGGAATTCCTCGGAAAGATGGCGGCCATCATCACCTTCATCGGGTTCAACCTGACCTTCTTTCCCCAGTTTCTCCTCGGCTATCTGGGAATGCCGCGGCGCTACCATGCTTACCCCCCGGAGTTCCAGGTTTTCCATGTTTTGTCGACGGCTGGCGCTTCGATTCTCGGAGTCGGATATCTCCTCCCGTTTCTTTATTTTATCTGGTCGCTTAAGCGCGGACGGGTGGCGGGACCGAATCCGTGGCGCGCCACGGGCCTGGAATGGCAGACCGAGTCGCCACCGCCCAAGCATAATTTCCAGGAGACGCCGGTCGTGACCGGGCCGCCTTATCAGTATTCACCGGCGGAAGACGAAGATCTGCACGTGGCGAGCGTGTAGCCGCTGATCCGGCCTGGCATTGCTTTTAGGTCCAGCCAGATTCCCTTCTTCCGATGGCGAACTCGATCGAAGTGATCCTCAACGCCGGTTCCGGCTCGCAGCGGACAAACGAGGTCTGCGAAATCATCGCCCGCGTCTTCAAGGAATCAGGCCGTTCCTTCCACATCTCGGTCGTGCGCGGCGAGAAGATCGGGCGCCTGGCCCGGGAGAAAGCGGCCGGTGATTGTGAAATCCTGGTCGCAGGGGGAGGGGACGGCACGATTTGCGGTGTGGCCGAGGCGTCGTTAGGCAGGGGCAAACTTCTCGGTGTCTTGCCGTTGGGCACTTTCAATTATTTTGCCAAGAACCTCGGCATTCCGCTCGATCCGGAGGAGGCGGCCCGCGTCATCCTCAATGGCCAGCCGGTGCGTGCGCCCGTCCTCGATCTGGATGGCCGCCTGATCTTGAACAACACCAGCATCGGGATTCATCCGGCGGTCCTCTTGAAGCGGCGGAAGCTCTATCAGCGGTGGGGCCGGAATCAGTTGAACGCCTACCTTTCGGTGGTCCTGACCGCTTTTCAGCCGCCGCCCCGTTTGCGCGTGCGCCTGGCGACGGAGGAGGGCGAGGTGGTACGCGAGACCCCGCTCGTCATGATTTGTTCGAATGCTTTCCAGATGGAGACTTTCGGTTTGGCGGGAATGGAGTGTCTCCAATCGGGCAAGTTCGCGCTCTACGTCGCGCGGATGGCGGGCCGGGCCACGATCTTTCGGCTTGGATTGCGGGTCGTCATGAAACGCCTCCGGGTCGAGATCGACTATGAAACGATTTGTGCGTCTGATGTGACGATCGAAACGCTCCGTCGCCGCCGACTGCGGGCGGCGGTGGATGGCGAATTGGAGGTCCTGAAAAGTCCGCTCCGCTTTCGCGTTGCACCGCAGGAGTTGCAGGTCCTGGCTCCGCCGGAAAAGAAGTCGACTTGAAGAAGCTGCTCCACCTTTCAGACCTGCATTTTGGCCGGGTGGACGATTCGTTAGTCGAACCCCTGGTCGCAGCGGCGCAGGCGATCGGGCCCGACCTGGTCGTGATCTCGGGCGACTTCACCCAGCGGGCGCGGCGATCGGAGTATCGGGCGGCGCGCGCCTTTCTCCGGCGGCTCCCGCAGCCGCGCCTCGTGGTGCCGGGCAATCACGACATCCCGCTTTGGAACGTGATTCGGCGATTCGTTAGTCCGCTGGGCCGTTATCGGCATTACATCAACGAGGACCTCTCCCCCTTTTACGCCGACGAAGAAATGGCCGTGCTTGGCATCAACACGGCCCGTTCCCTAACGAGAAAATACGGGCGGATCAACGCCCGGCAGGTGGCCCGCGCACGGGAGATTTTTGCCCGGGTCGATCCCGCGCTCGTCAAAGTAGTGATTACGCATCATCCCTTCGACCTGCCCCCGGGTTTGCGCAGCCGCTCGATTGTCGGGCGCTCCGGCATGGCGATGGAAGGGCTGGCTGCCGCGGGGGTTGACCTGATTCTCTCCGGTCATCTGCATTTGCAGCACATCGGCCTAACGACAGCACGTTACCCGATCGAGGGGCACTCTGCGCTCCTTGCCCAGGCCGGCACGACCATCTCCACCCGGGGACGCGGGGAGGCGAATTCTTTCAACGTCATCCGGATCGAAAGGCGGGCGATCGCGATTGAGCACCATCACTGGCAGGCGGCGAGCGGCGATTTTCGGAGGACGACGAGTGAGCACTTTGCCCGCCGCGAAGGGCTTTGGGAGCAAGTGGAATTTCCCGATGCGGAGGCCGGCGCAAGGGCTGCCAGCCCGCGCCCCTAACGACTTCGGGACAGCAAAAATCTTCCCGCCGCCGTCGACGGCGGGAAGATTTAGCTTTTGAAGTTAAGCTTGGATTAAGGAGTCGGCGACGCTTCCGTCGTCGTGCTCTCCGAGGTCGTGCTTTCCATGGTGCTGCCCTCAGTCGTGGCCGGGGTCATGGTTTCCATGGGAGTCGACTCCGCCGGAGTCGTGACCGTGCTGCTCTCGGTCGTTTCGGTCGTTGTCGCCGGCGTGGTCTCGGTCGTCGCCGGAGGATTCACAACGGTGGTGTTATTCTCGGTCGTCTCAGCGGGTGATGCGGCCGGGGCCACGGTTTCGGTTTTTTGTTCGCACGCTACGAGGAGCGCGGCGCTTGCCAGGATGCAGATATATTTCTTCATAGGTATTGGATGAAGGCCCATGTTGGGTTAACAACTGAATCGGAGCAAGCGAACTTTTCAGACCTGCGGGATTTTTATTTCTCCGCTCAATGCTCTGAAAATCCCAATCTAGGAAGGGAATGTGCCGACCTCGACCGATTGGAAGGGCGGCTCGTAATCCATCCCATGGGCTTCGGCGACCGCGCGATGAGTGAGTTTGCCATCCATGGTGTTGATCCCGCCGACCAGTGTCGGTTGCCGTTCGCAGGCTTCTTTCAAACCGAGATCGGCGAGCAATTCGACGTAGCGATAAGTAATGTTCGTTAGCGCCTGGGTCGCGGTGCGGGCGTAGGCCGCCGGCATGTTGGCGACGCAGTAATGGATGACGCCTTCTTCGACATAGACCGGGTCGAGATGCGTGGTCGGCCGCGAGGTCTCGACGCAACCGCCCTGGTCAATCGCGATATCGACCAGGACGCTGCCCGGCCGCATCTGGCGCAGCATCTCGCGGGTGATCAGTTTGGGAGCTTTTGCGCCCGGCACGAGGACGGCTCCGATGAGCAGGTCGACCGACGGCATCAACTCATGCAGGTGGGCTTCGTTGGAATAAAGGGTGTGCGCGGTCTGCATTGTGATATCGAGAAAACGCATCCGCTCGAGATCGACTTCGAGAATCGTGACGTCGGCGGCGAGTCCGGTTGCCATCCGCGCGGCGTTGACCCCGGCAGTGCCGCCGCCCAGCACGACGACCCGGCCCGGGAGCACGCCTGGCACTCCACCGAGGAGAACGCCGTTGCCGCCATTGTGTTTGGCGAGAAAATAGGCGCCCATCACGACCGACATGCGACCGGCGATCTCGCTCATCGGCTCGAGCAAGGGCAGGCGGTGGCCGACCTGGATGGTTTCGTAAGCGACCCCCGTCACCCCCGATTTCACCAGCGCCTCGGTCAGCGGCCGGCTGGCCGCGAGGTGGAGGTAGGTGAAAAGGATCTGACCCTTGCGGAGGAGCGGCCATTCCGCCGGCAGCGGTTCCTTCACCTTCACGATCATGTCGGCCTTTTGAAAAAGCTCGGGCGCGCTCTCGATGATCTTCGCCCCGGCCGCGGCGTAATCCGGCATCGGGATAGCCGGTGCCGACGCCGGCGTTTTTCTCCACCAGGACGGTGTGGCCGCGTTTGCTGAGTTGGTAGGCTGCGGACGGGAGCAGGCTGACGCGATTTTCCTGCTGCTTAATCTCTTTCGGGATGCCGATGATCATGATGGTCCACTGCTTCGCATTGTATTGGGCGCGAAGCTAGTTCAAAGAAGGGTCATCCGGCGCCGCCGCCAGCATCTTGAACCAGGGACCGAGACTGCGCATGATCTCGAACCAAAGTCGCGGCAGGCGCTCCGGTTTGAGCGCGGCGCGGTCGGGTTTTTGCAGGACCCAGGCGTTCTGGCGCAGCTCGTTTTCCAACTGGCCGGCCGTCCAGCCGGCGTATCCGACGAAGGCGCGAACCGCGTTCCCATCCTGCGCCGCGAGCTGGTCGGCCGCTTCCAGGTCGACATTTTGATTCAAGCTTAACGAATTGCGTCCCTCCCAATCGAAGGCCGCGAACATGAGTTGATTGGTCGCGACCGGGCCGCCGAGAAAGACCGGGACGGCGCCGAGCGCCTCGGGCGTCGGGTCGCTCACCAGCTCCGAGACATGCTTGTCGAGCGGGCGATTGAGAATGACGCCGATCGCCCCTTCCGCTTCATCGTGCGCGGTGATGAAAAGCACGCTCCGCCGAAAATTGGGATCGAGCATGCTGGGATGAGCGACGAGCAACTGACCGGTGAAGTTCTGCGACTTACCCGACTGGTGGCGCATAAGGAAATAGAAGGCGCAGGCGAAAGCTCTGCAAGCGGGTTGTAGGCGCCTGTCTTGTAGACGCCTCCTTGTGGGAGGCGCGGGTATCGACCCGGCGGCAAGAAAAGGCTCCGCTCTCGCCCCGCGCTTCGCACAGCGAAGCGTCTACAATTGCAGCAGCGGCCCTTCCAGTTCGCCTTCCCGCCAGGCGAGCGAAGTCGCGGTCACGAGCTTTTGCGATTCGTCAGGCAAATGGGCCAGGAGCGCGTTCCGCCGCTGCGCGTCCAGTTCGCCGAAAATGTCGTCGATGAGCAACAACGGCGGGGCGGGCGAATCTTCCGCGAAAAGCCCGGCCTGGGCCAGCTTCAAGGCCAGCGCGCTCGTTCGTTGCTGACCTTCCGAGGCAAATTGCGCGGCCGGCATCTCCTCGACCAGCAGCCGCAGATCGTCCCGATGCGGGCCGACCGTCGTGAGGCGAAGCCGTTCTTCCTCGGCTCGCGTCCGGGCGAGGTGAGCGGCGAAATCTTTCTCGCAACCGGGCGCGTATTCGAGGGTGAGACTTTCGTGGCCTCCGCTGATCGCGCCCTGGCTGGCGGCCGCGGCCGGCGCCAACCGCCTGACGATCTCCGTCCGCATCCCGCGCAGGAGCGTCCCCGCCCTGACCAGCGGCTCGGTATAGGCCTCCAACTCTCGCGGGCGCGGGTGAGCGGATTTGAGGAGCGCATTGCGGGAACGCAGGGCGCGCTCGTAGGTGCGCAACGCGGGCCGGTAGCGCGCGTCCAGCTGGGTCCCGACAAAGTCGAGATAGCGCCGCCGAATCTCCGCCGGGCCGCGGATCAGGTCGAGATCATGATTGGCAAAGGAGACCACCCTAACGAGTCGCAAATACTCCGCCGGGTCGCGTTGCTCGATCCCGTCGAAGGCCACTTTGCGCCGCAGCGCGCTGTAGAAAAATTGCAGGAGATGTTCGTCGGCGTGGCCCGAGAGCACGAAGGAACGCTGCCCGGCGCGGACGGCGGGCGCGAGGCTGGAGGAGCGCTGCGATTGCAGGCGCAGGAGAACGCAGGCCGCTTCCAGCAGGGTCGTCTTGCCCCGCCCGTTTGGACCCACGATGAAAGTGAAGCCGGGTCCGAACTCGACCGCCATCGATTCGAAACAGCGGAAGTTCCGCAACTGCAGATCGCGCAGCATCAGGCGCTTCACAGACTAACGAGTTCGAGCCGGCTCGTCATCTGCGCCGCCGTTTCCTGCGGCGGATAATAGCTCCCGTCGATCGGCGTGACGTCGCCCGGTTCGATCCCGACCGCCGCGGCGATGAAATTATGGTTGGAAAAAATCCCGTTCGTCGCATCCATCCCGACCCAGCCCGCGCCCGGCAGATAGACCTCCGTCCAGGCGTGCAACGAGCCTTCCGCGCGCCGCTCCTCCATTTCCTCGCCTTCCCGCAAATAGCCGCTCGTTAGGCGCGCGGCCAGTCCCAGTTGCCGGAGGAGCGTGGCGAGAAGCAGCGCGACGTCGCGACAGGCGCCGCGCCCGAGGCGCAGCGTTTCCACCGGCGATCGCGCCGGGCCCTCCTCACGTCGCTCATAGCCGATGCATTCGTGCAGACGTCTCGTTCAATCCGGCGAGCGCCGCCACCGTCGGCTGTGGCGAATCGGCGGTCGGCCGTTCCCAGAGCGGAATCTCGAGTCGCTCGCTCACGCCGCGCGTCCTGGAACGGGGCCAGGACGCGTCGCAATTCCGGCGCGATAGGAAAACGGCAGCGAGACCGCTTCCGGGGCGAGGAGGAAGTCGAACGGATTTCTTTCTTCCAATTCCAGATCGAGCTCGAGCTGAAACCGCAGTTCCTCCGCCGGGCTCGAAAAGGTACAGGCCGCCACGCAATTATCGAAGACGTCGCGCCCAAAGCGGACGCTGGCTCCGTCGTTTGTCTGGAACTCCTTCCGGAGGATGCGGGTGAAGACATCGCTCCGGGGAAAAAGCCGGATTTCATGGGTGGAAAAGTTGACCGACGCCGGATAGCGATAAGCTGTTTCATAGCGGACGCCGAGCTTCACGGAGAGAGGGTAGGGCCGCCTCGAACTTTTTTTCAACCGAAGTGAGAGAATTTTCTTGCAAGCCTCTGTTAGGTCGGTTATCCCAGACCCAGATTTGAAAGATTGTTCTGGGGGGAACAGCCGCCCTTCATACCCTTCGGGTGTGGGGGGCGGTACTTTTTTGGGCTGATGGAGTTGCAAGGAAACCGCCCCGCCACCGAAAAGCCACGGAGGCGGTCGAGCTGGCCGTGGGTCGCGGCCCTCATCGTCCTCATTCTCGCCCTCCTCGCCGGTTTCATTTTTTATCGCCTCGAAACCTGGCCGGAGCGGACCGCCGCCCGGAGCGTGACCGGGCTCGAACGCCTCGGCCGCGAGGCCCGCGACACGTTCGTCAGGCTGGCCCATCTCCAGCCGCGGGTGACGGTCAACAACCGCGTCTATCTCGAACAAACGAGCACGATCGCGGAACTCGCCGTCCTCGCTCGCCGGGTCGAGGTCGAGCACGAAATGATGCATACCTGGGCCGGGAGCACGAAGCGGATCAAACTGCACGGCACTTTTGTCGTGAAAGCCGGTTTCGATCTGCGCAAAAAATTCAGCGTCAACCTCAAGCCGGATGAAATCGTGATCGACCTGCCCCATGCCCAGATTCTTTCCGTCGAGCAGCAACAGGTCGACGTCCAGACCTTGGAAAACGGACTCTGGAACCGGATCTCGCCCGACGACATCCAGGGCCAGCTCGCCATTCTCCCCCAGTTGGCGCGAGAGAAGGCCGCCGGGCTGCCGGCCGAAGCGGAGCAGGCTTTCACCCGGCAGTTGCGCGAAAAATTTCACCCGCCGCAGCCGGTTCGTGCCATCTTTCCGGCACCCGCGCCGCGCGGTTAGGTTTCGTTAGGCGCGGGGAGTTGATCTCGATGCGCAAGCGTCTCGCTTTTTTTTTGATTTTCCTGCTCGTCGCCGGCGCGCTCGACGCCTTGCTCGCGCCCTACGTCGTCGCCCACGGGGTGCGCTTCTGGATTTCCTGGGCGGCGAAAAAGGAGGGGCTGAAGGCGGAGATCGAGGAAGTGGATGCGCCTTTTCTGGGGCCGGTCACCATCCGGCGGCTCCGCCTCGCACCGGCCGGCGGCAAGGGACCGGATGTGAATCTGGAGGCGGCCAGCGCGGTGCTGGATCTCAATCTCACTGGGTTGCTCTTCGGTCGTGGGACGGCATTTCTCTCCTCGGTCGAGGTGGATCACCTCGTCTGCAAGATTCGGGCTCCCAACCACCCGGCCGCCATCCGGGACCTGGACTGGAAACAGTTCGCGCAATTGCTTCCGGACAATTTCCGGGTCGGCGCGGCCGACTTCGATCTCACCACCGCCACCGCCGCGGTCAGTCTACGGGGGCTCACCTTGAGCGGGAGCGCGATCGAATCGGGCAAGTTTTTCGCGCGAGGAGATCGCCGTTACCTCGCCCATCCTGCGCCAGACCTTCCATGATCTGCGCGGCGCGACCACCTGGGAAAGCGATCGCCTGACGATCGCGGGCATCCCGCTCGCCCGCGGGCTCGATCTGGAGGCGCTCACGATCGACCTCTCGCATCTGGCGCGGCGGCGTCTCGGGGTCGACCTCCATCTCGACACCTACGGCGGGACTTTGCGGGCCAGCTTCGATGGGCGCGCCCGGCAGAAGTTCGCGCTCGATATCGCGGGCTCGGCGGCCAATGTTTCGCTCGAGCAAATTTCGAAGGCGTTCGGATTTCTCGAGCCAATCACGGGCGCCGTGCGCGCCTCTAAGTTTACCTTTCGCGGCACTCCCGGGGAGTTTCTCGACGGGACCGCTTCGGTCTGGGTGGAGCTGACCAATTTTTCCTGGCGGGCGCGCCGGGCCGACAGCGTGATGTTGGGCGCGACCTACTACGATCGCCGGCTGGAAGTCGACCAGCTTTACGTGCGACAGCGGCAGAATGAGCTCACGATCAACGGCGAGCTGCTCTGGCCGAAGAAACAGAGCGGTTGGGCGCAGTTACCTTTCCGCGGGCAGATCAACGCGACCATTCCCGACCTGAACGGCTTCGCGCAATTTTTCGGCGCCACGACCGGCGATTTTACCGGGGCGCTCCTGGCCAATGGGGACATTAATCTGCTCGCGCCGGAAAGGCATGGCCGCCTCGCCTTCCATGGCGCGGAAGTGAAGTTTCGCGGCGTCTCTCTCGATTCGTTAGGCGGAACTCTCGAGCTAAAGGGTTCGGACGTGAAGCTGGAGAATCTGGAGGCGCGGCATGCGGAGGACTTCCTCCGCGCCCACGGCACGGTCGAACTGGCGGCGCCGCACCGCTTTTCCGGGCGCCTGACTGGGGCGATCAACGACCTCGGTGTCTACGCGCCCCTTCTTCCGGCGGACTGGCGTTCCGCGAAAATCGGCGGGGGCGCGACTTTCGACTGGCGGGGCGACGGCACGCTCGCGGCCCACTCCGGCACGATGCAATTCTTCGCCCACGGCTTGCAGTTGCCGGTCGCGCCGCTCCGCTTGCCGCTCGATGTCACCCTCGAGGGCAGCTATTCGCCGAGCGATGTCTTCTTCCGCACCTTCCGGCTGGCGAACGACCGGGTGTCGTTAGGCGGTTTCCTCATGCTCGGAAGCAACTTCATCGAGCTGCAGTCTTTTCAGCTGACCCTCGACGGCGCCCCGCGCGTCAGTGGGACGCTTTTTTTGCCGATCAGCTTCTGGGAATGGCGCAGCTCGCACAGTTTCCTGGCGGCGTTGGATGAAGGACAAAAGTTCGATGTCGATCTCGTGGCCGAGCAGCTCGATCTCGGCGGCCTGGCCAATGCCCTCGCGGAAGCATCGGCTCTCACCGGCGTGCTCGACGGCAAACTCGCCGCCTTCGGCGCGTTGCCCTCCCTCCAGGTGACGACGACCTGGCGCCTCGCCAATCTCGGCTCCTATCGGGCCTCGAACGCAATTGATTTTCAAGGGAGGTACGTCGGGGGGCGGGCCGACATGGAGGCAATGGCGACGTTTGGCGTTTCCCAGCCGATCAGGCTGCGCGCCTCGCTTCCGTTGCGCCTGAAAAAGAGTCAAATCGCGGCCGGGACAATGCTCGACCCGGCACATCCGTTTTTTGCCGGGATGGATTGCCCGGCGCTTTTCCTGGAGGATTTGCCTAACGAATTAAGATTCGGAGCGGAAAGGGGCCTGCTCAGCGGGGGCATCGCCTTCTCCAGCACGCTGGCAGCGCCGGCCATCAAGGGCGAAGCGCAAATCCTGGAAGGGCGTTTCCGCCCGCCGCCGCCCTGGCCCGGGGTGACCGCGCTCACGGCGCAGATTCAATTTGGAAACCGGGAGGCCGTGATCGATCCGCTCCGGTTTGAGGTCAATTCGATTCCGACCAGCTGGCGCGGCCGTTTCACCGTCAGCCGGGAGAATTTCGCGCTCACCCTCAAGCCTCAGGATGAGGTGATCGAGGTGACCGATTCACCCCGCGCGGGAGCCAATCTTTCCTTCATTCGCCTGCTCGGGAAAGGCACGGCGACGGGCGCGCCCCGCCTCCAGGAAGCATTCGTTAGGGGAAGATTCGGATCGACCGCCAGCCTGACGCTTACGACCGAAGATGGCGAGGTCGGCCCGGTCTCACGCACGACCCTTTTTGTCGGGCCGGAGGCAAAAAGCGGAAGCCCGTTGCTCTTGCGCGTGCTTTCCCCGGCGCCCTCGCCCGGTTTGCAACTGGGAAGCGCAATTCCCGGGCCCAGGCCGGCTCAGTGAAAGACGAAGCCGGTCGCGGTTACGACCTGTCCGTCGCGGAGGAGCGCGGTGTGTTTCTGGGCGCCGGTGTAGGCGCCGAAGATGTTGCGCGCGTTGACCGAGAAATCGACCAGGAAACCGGATACCATCTGGCCCTTGCCGACATTCAGTTCACCCGGTCTTGGTTCGCCGAGCCACTTTATGACTACGCTTTTGGGATCGACCAGGCTCTGGTTTAGCCAGGCGGTGATGATCTCCTGGTAGTTTTTCGGATAGGCGCCGTAGACGGCGTTAGGCGGGGGCACGTTTTGCTGCGCGAAGTTAGCCACGGGAAAGGCCAGCAGAGCCAGCAACGTCAGGAAGATTTTCGTTCTCCGGTGCACGTCCAAAACTAGTCGCAGGCCACGCCGAAGTCGAGGCTCGGAGAACGCGCTTCTGTTTTTGCGGCGCTCCGCTATTTTCGCTCGATGAAGTTCGCCGTCCTGCTGCTCAGCCTTTGTTTCATTTCCAACGCGCCGCTCGCGGCCAACGCGCAACCCGCGCCCGTTCCCCTAACGAATTTGCAAACCCAGGCTTTCGACCCCGCGGCGGCTACCCGGGCCTGGCTCGATACCGTCCCGGCCGAGAAACGCGCCCGTTCGGATGCCTATTTCGAAGGCGGTTACTGGCTGATTCTTTGGAACTTTCTCCTCGCCGCGGCCATCGCGCTGCTCTTGCTCGGCACCGGTCTCTCTGCTCGTCTGCGCGATTTCGCCGAGCGCACGACGCGCTTCAAATCGCTCCAGGTCGCAATTTATGCGGTTGGCTACACCGTGGTTGTCGCTCTCCTCTCCTTTCCGTTAGGTGTTTACGCCGGCTATTTCCGGGAACACGCCTATGGGCTGGCCACGCAGAGTTTCGGGCCCTGGTTCGGCGAGCAACTCATCAGCCTCGCCGTCGATATCGTTTTGACCGCGATCCTGCTCATCGTGCTCTACGCCGTCTTTCGGCGGGCCGAGCGAACCTGGTGGCTCTGGGGAACGGGGGTTGGGGTTCTCGGCCTGGCCGTCTTGATGTTGATTGGGCCGGTCTTTATCGCGCCGCTCTTTAATACCTACAAACCGCTCACCGATCCGAAAATCAGCGGGCCGATCCTGGCCATGGCAGCCGCCAATGAAATCCCGGTGCACGAGGTCTTCGAGGTCGATGCTTCGCGCCAAAGCAACCGGGTGAGTGCCAACGTCTCCGGTCTTTTCGGCACCACCCGAATTTCCTTGAACGACAACCTGCTCAAGCGCTGCACCCTGCCCGAGATTCGCGCCGTCATGGCGCACGAGATGGGGCATTACATCCTCAATCACTCTTTCAAGATCATTCTCTATTTGGGACTCTTCGTTTTTGGCGCCTTCGCTTTTTCCAAGCTGACCTTCGATCGTGCCGTCCGCCGCTGGGGCGAGCGCTGGGGGGTCCGCGGCCTGGCTGATCCGGCCGGCTTCCCGCTTCTCGTGTTGCTTTTCTCGATCTTCTTTTTTCTCATCACGCCTCTCTACAACACCGCCATCCGGGTGACCGAGCGGGAGGCGGACGCGTTCGGGATCAACACCGCGCGGGAGGCGGATGGTTTCGCCAAGGTCGCCCTGAAATTGGCCGACTACCGCAAACTCGACCCGGGTCCGCTCGAGGAGATGATCTTTTTCGATCATCCAAGCGGTCGGGCTCGCATCCGGATGGCGATGGATTGGAAGGCGGCCAATCTGCCGGCGGGCGACGCGGGAAAACCGACGGAAGTTCTTTCGCGGTAGTTGTAGCCGGGATCAGCGATTCCGGCTACAACGGCGGCCCGAGAATCTTTTGCAGCAAATCGGCCAGGCGCCAGCCGGCTTTGTGCAGCTCTTCGAGCACGACTCCGGCGGACCATTTGCGATATGGCGGGTTCTGACCCGGCGCTTCCACCAGCTCGCCGTCCGCCACCATCTGCTCCTTGTCCAACTTTGGGGTCACGTTTTGATAGCGAAGACGGCTATGCGCTTCCCGGGCCAGGGGCAGAATCTCGTTCGCCCACGCCTCCGGATAATCCTCCACCGGCACGCTCGGCGGCAGCTTCCAATCCTTGGGCGGCTCCTGCGCCAGGCGACTCGTTAGGGCTTTCTCCGCCGCCTCCATTTTCATTTGCCGCTCTTCCTTCGGCATCGTCTCGGGGAATTGCGGGAGGTTGGCCAGGACGGTGTCCATATCCCAAAAACCGTGAAACTTCGGGTCGCGTTTTCGCGGCACTCCGTCGGTCAGCTTGATCCGGAGCGAGTTGCCGCCTTCGTCGGGAAACGACTCGCTGACCTTATCGGGGTTCACCGGGTTGCCCTTGGCGTCGAAATACTGCGCCCCGACGTGGAGCGGCTGATGAATGTCGCCGACAAAATGCGCCAGGAGAATAAGAGCGATCGGTCTGGTGATTTTGCGCTCGTTCGTCTCGGGGATTTTGCCCTGCAGAACCTCGATGCAGTAACGCATCATGTGGACGATGTCCCATGCGCTCCGCCCCGTTTTGCCGTCGGCATATTTCTCGTCACCCACCAGGGGCACGTCGGTGTAATGAAACCAGTGCTGCGAGGGAACAGTTGATTTGGGGTCGGTCATGGGCGGATTCGCCTGCCAGAAAGCGCGCAACTGTGCGGCGATCTTCGGGTGCGAAGAAAAGTATCTTTGCACCTTCGGGTCTTCGATTCCCGGCTTGTCCCATTGCTTGATCGTGTCGGCCATGATCGAGGCTTCCTCCAGGGTGTAGCCATCGAGCAACTCTGCGACCCGCGCGGCCGCCGGAGTGCCGGCCAACTTTCGGTCGGCGATCGCGCCGATGATTTTGTGGCCGTCCGGTCCGTAGGCGGAGGCGGGACGAGCGAGGCCAAAGCCAAAAAGAAACGCGAGAACGAGGAGTCTTTTCATGGATGCTGGCCTAACGACGAACCACGTTCGCGCGGACAAACTGTTGCGCGGCAAAGAGCAAATGCAACCTTGCCCGGGCTCGCGCTCGTTGGATAAACCATCGGCCGCTCGCGTGAGCCGACATTTGACACTCCCGAGGCCCGCCGCTAACTTCCCCGCCCTTCCCAAGATTTCCGATGAAAACGTTTTCCGCAAAAGCCAACGAGGTCGCCCGCAAGTGGTGGATCATTGACGCCCAGGACCAGGTGCTCGGCCGGGTTGCGGTCAAGGCCGCCAACCTCCTCCGCGGCAAAGAAAAGGCGATCGTGACCCCGCATGTCGATACGGGTGATTTCGTCGTCGTGATCAATGCCGAGAAAGTGCGTCTGACCGGCAAGAAGGAAGAGCAAAAGACCTTCATGAGCTTTTCCGGCTTCGTCGGCGGCCACAAAAGCGAAAACGCCCGGGCCCGGCGCGCACGGCATCCCGAGTTGCTGGTGGAACACGCGGTCCGCGGAATGATCCCGCACAACCGGCTCGGTCGCGCGATTTATCGCAAGCTCAAAGTTTACAAAGGCGCGGACCATCCCCACGCCGCCCAGCAGCCGGAAACGGCCGTCGTCGACTAACGAATTATTTTCATGGCTGAAAAAGAGGAATTCATCGCCACCGGTCGCCGTAAGACCGCCGTCGCGCGCATTCGCATGACGGCCGGCAGCGGCAAAATCGACATCAACGGCAAGAGTTTCGAGGATTATTTCCCGACCGTGCCGCTGCAAAACACGGTCCTGCAACCGTTGCAGGTGGTAAAGCTGGCCAATGCCTACGACATTTCGGTCAACACGACTGGCGGCGGTGCCACCGGTCAGGCGGGCGCGGCCCGGCTCGCGATCTCGCGGGCGCTTCTGCAAGTGGACGCGAATCTGCGCGGCACCCTGAAAGCCGAAGGTCTGCTGAGTCGCGATCCGCGGATGAAAGAGCGCAAGAAGTCGGGCCAACCGGGCGCGCGCAAGCGCTTCCAGTTCTCGAAGCGCTAGGCGCTGGCATTTTTCTCTGTTCGGACGCCCGACGCCTCGGGCAACGAGGCATGCTCTGAGGCGGGCAGCGCGTCTTTCGTCTCTCTTTCGCAAGCAGTTCGCGCGCTCCCTTCCGCTTGTCATCCCGAGCCGCGCAGACGGCGAGGGACCTCTCCCAAGCTCTCAGGTAAGCGAAAAGAGGGGAGTTGCTCCAAGACCATCGGTGAGGTCCCTCAGCGTGCTGCGCCAGCTTCGGGATGACAAAACGGAAGCGCCGGGATGGCAATCGCAACCAGGCTTTGTGTCGGCCAGGCGCAGGCCCGCGCTTCGCAGAGCGAAGCGTCTACATGCGTTGCGCGGACGCGGGTAAATAAGCGTCGCCCTTAGGGCGAGGCGGAGGGGGCGGCAGGCGCGGAGGCGGCGGGCTCCTCGGGCGGTCGGGCCATCGGGATGGGGGCTTCGGTTGGCGCTGGGTTGGGAGCCGTGACGGTTGTCGGCCTGGGGAGGGACATCATTTCCTGGATCGCCTGATTCGCCACCGCGCTGTCGCGATATTGGGTCAGGACCGTCTCGCAAATCCGGCGCGCGTCTTCGATTTTGTTCTTCGCTTTCAAAAACGGAACCTGGGCCAGAAGCGCGAGCGGGGCATTAAAGCTCTGCGGATATTCCGTCGCCAGCCGCTGATAGGTGCTGAGCGCTTCGTCGTCTTTGCCTAACGACTGGAGATTCGCCGCCACTCCCATCCAGGCGGTCGTGATCAGCTCGTGCTTCGGAAACCGATCGATGAACTGGTGCAGGGTCTTGTTCGCTTCCGCGAATTTCTTTTCCGCCCGCAACTGGGCCGCGAGAAGCAGGTGGGCGCTGGCCGCCGGCTCGCTCCCGGGAAATTTTGCGATCACCTGCTCGTAATCCTGGGCCGATTTGGCATTGGCGAGGAGCGCGGTCGCCTCTGCCGCCCGGCGTGCCGAGTAGAGCTCGTAGCCCGCGAAACCGAGCCCGCCGAGGAGGAGGACGACGGCCACGGCGATGATGGTGGTTTTGTATTGCGCCCAGAAAAGATGGGTCTCGAGGGCGGGATCGGCGGTGACTTGCGATAAGGTGGCCATTGGAAATCGGGAGTTGTGTCTATGCCACGCGAAGGTTTTTCGCGCAAGCGCCAGAACGCCCGGGCCCTGATTGCGGATGCCGCGCCCTGGCATTGCGAAGGCGGGTTGAACGTTGGACGTTCTCCCGTGATTCCACACGACAAGCTCTTCACTCCCGGCCCGGTCGAGGTCTCGGAGAAAACCCTCGCCGCCTTCTCGCGTCCCATGATTGGCCACCGCGGGGAGGACTTCAAAGCGCTCTACCGCGCCATCCATCCGCGCTTGCAGGAACTCTTCGGCACCCGGCAGCCGGTCTTTCTTTCCACCTCCTCAGCCTGGGGCGTAATGGAGGGCGCGATCCGCAATCTCGTCAGACAACGCGTCCTCTGCTGCATGTGCGGCGCCTTCTCCGACAAATGGCTCGACGTCGCGCGCCGTTGCGGCAAGGAAGCCGAGCCGCTGCAAGTCGGAGTGGGGGCAGGCGATCGACCACAAGGCGCTCGATGCCCGGCTCGCGACCGGAAAGTTCGACACCGTCACCCTCATCCACAACGAGACTTCGACCGGGGTGATGAACCCGCTCCCGGAGATTTGCTGCACGATGGCGAAATATCCGGAGGTGGCGCTGATCGTCGATTCCGTCTCCTCCTTCTCCGCCGTCCCGATCCCAATGGACGAATACCGGATCGATGTCCTCCTCACCGGCTCGCAAAAGGCGCTCGCGCTTCCGCCCGGTTTTGCGCTTTTCAGCGTTTCCGAGAAAGCCTTCGCGCGCGCGGCCCAGGTGAAAGATCGCGGTTACTACTTCGATTTCCTCGAATTCAAGAAACAGCAGGCCGGCGACATGACTCCGACGACCCCGAGCATTGGACACATCTACGCTCTGGAATCGAAGCTGGAGGAGATTTTCGCCGAAGGCCTGACAAATCGCTATGCACGTCACGCCCGTACCAACGCGCTCGTGGGTGATTGGGTGCGCGCACGCGGGTTTCGAATTTTTCGCCGCCGAAGGGCATCGCGCGCTCACTCTTACCTGCGTGAAAAACAACCGCGGGATCGATGTGCCGAAGCTGGTGCGCGACCTGCGCGAAAAGCATCACCTCGTCATCAACGGCGGCTACGGCAAGATCAAGGGCCTGACGTTTCGCCTCTCCAATATGGGCGACGAAACCGAGGAAACGGTTTCGCATTTGTTGCGCTGTCTCGACGATTGCCTCGGGGCTTAACTCGAGATCAGCCGCGGCTCGCGGCCGCAACTACCCTGGCACGCTTCGGCTCATCGATTCGACGAAAGATCATCCAAACTCCGAGCAGCACGAGCCCCGCGCCTAACAATGACCAGACCGACAAACGTTCCCCGCCGAAAGCCCAGCCGATCGCAATCGCGCCCGGTGGCGTAATGAGCGAAATCGTTTGCAGATTGGTCACCGACATCCGCGGCAGCAGCCAATAGAGAAGCAGGAAGGTGAAAGACGAGCCGACGACCGCGAGATAAAGCAGACAAAGAATCGCGCGGCCGGTCCAGTGGAAGTGCAATGGATTTCCGTCCAGCGCAAAACCGAGCAGGAGGAGGGGGACGACGCCGAAAATCATCTGCCAGGCGGCGAGCATCGAGGGCGGGAGCTGAATCTTTCTCGCCTTCAGCACCACGTTGGAAAACGCTGCACTGGCCGCGCCGATCGTGATGCCGACCCCACCGAGGAAGGCGAGCCAGCCGTTGAAGCTGAGCAGTCGCGCGCAAATGAATGCGACCCCGAGAATCGCGACGAGCGCGCCGGCCAGTCGTTGCCAGCGCAACGGTTCGTCGGGCAGCATCCAGTGCGCGAAAACCATTCCGAAAATCGGGATCGACGCCTGGATGACCGCCGCGAGTCCGGAAGAAACGTGCAACTCGGCCCAGAAAAGAAGCGCGTAATTGACCGCGAACATGAGCAGGCCGGTGCCGGCGAGAACGAAATAATCGGCTCGTTTCGGCGGCAGCAACCGGTCGCGCCCGATGGAAATGACGACCAGGACGAGCGCGGCGATGACGAAACGGATCGCGACATACGAAACCGGCGGCAGATCCTCCAGCCCGATCTTGATCACCAGCCAGGTCGAGCTCCAGACGACGCAGAGCGTGAGCCACGCGGTCGGGATGCGCCAGTCTTGGAAACGGTGCGTAGCAGAGCTCACTTTTTCGAGACAGGATTAACAGGATTCAAAGGATTGTACCGAACGGCCCTGCGAACACCGCCCTCCCTAATCCAATTGGTCCGCGTAAATCCTGTCCATCTTTGGCGGAAAGGGAAAGGGCGCCCTCGTTTCCGAGAACGCCCTTCATTTCGATGGCGATAAGCCGAATTCTGTATCCGGATTTCTCCGGACGATGATCATTTATCTCATCCCGCTTGCGCGGGACGCCCGCCGAACCGCCGTCGGGGTCAGAGACCGCCGCCGCAGTCCGACGTGATGCGACGATACCCGGGGATTTAATGGACCGGCTGTCCGTCCCCTGTTTTGTCTTGCACCGCATGGGGTTTTTCGTGCCTCGCACATTGCTGTGCGAGCGGTGAGCTCTTACCTCGCCTTTTCACCTTTGCCTGACGATCGCTCGCGCGTCCGTCAGGCCGTATGTTTTCTGTGACACTTTCCGTCGCGGCTTCCTTTCGAAAAACCGCGCCCGCGCTTTCTGCGCGGCATGCTGCCGTGTGGTGTTCGGACTTTCCTCTCGTAAAACCTTGCGGTCTCACCAGCGATCATCTGCCATCGTTAGGAAGCTATCATAACCGGAAGCGCGGGAAAGCACGATCTGGGGAGCGCACAGCCTCCCCGGAGAAACCTTCGCCGCAATATCACTCGTGTTTTGCGCCTAACGATTCGGCCCAGTGGGTGAGGAAGAACTTCTTTTCTCTGGGCAGGAAATGATCGGACCGCCCGAGAATGGGACGCAGGGTGGTGGTCATTTGCAGGCAGACGAGGATGAAGATCACGCTCCAGGTCCTGAGATGGCCGCGCTGGCTTTCACCGCGAAATCGGCTCATCCCGCCGATCAAACGCAGACCAAAGAAGAGCCCGATCATCCAGAAAAGAAGATGGAGCGTGCCCATGAAGGCGGCCGAGTCAGTCGACTGCGAGAAAATCCAGGCGACGGGCGCGAAGCCAATGAGGAGGAGCGAACTAAGACAAACCGCCGCCGCGAGTCCCCCCGCGACCGCCGCGAGACGCACATTGCTTCCACCGAGACAGCTGAAAATGTAGAGACTCGGCAGACAAATCAGGACCGAGAGCAAAGTGCCAAGCGCAAGTTTGGCCGGCGCGATCCAGAGTTGCGCTCCGCCGGTGAGCGACCCAACGACCACGCCGTAAACCGCCATCGCGCCGAGCGCGAAGAACAAGAGCCAGAGCGCCAGTGTCCGCTCTCGACCCCCCTCCAGTTCATAAACGATTCGGCCCGGATGTTTGAGAAGGGTTTCGAGAAAGAGAAGCGGACCGGGGTCTCCGCTCATCGGTTCGAATTTGAAATGCTCCCTTCGCGGCAAGGGCGGAGGAAGTGGTGGAGTGTCGGATGTGTTCATATCGGTTATTCGTTAGTCGTTAGGTTGAGAAAAGGATGTGCTGGAGGGCGCGTCCGACGGCCTCGTAAAAGTTGCCGCGCAGCGGGTCGTCGCGGAGGAATTCGATCGGTAATCCCGGGCTGCCGATGAAGGGCCGCAGGACCCAGGCGAGCTGGCTCCCAAGAAGGAAATTTCCGCCTAACCAACCCCAGAGCACGCGTCGTGCGATTATCCGGCTGGCGCTCACCTTTTCCAGGAGGCGATAGAGCCGCTGATTGGCGATGAACCCGGCGAGCGCGATGAAAAAGACGTGAGTCAGCAGAGTCACGCTGTGCCCGAGCAAAGTCGCGCCGGAACCGAGTGGTGGCGTGTTGGAGAGCACGAAGAGACTGACGGGGCTGAGGGCGCCGAGGATGAGAGAAGTGAGCGCGAAGCTCATGAGGATGGCGAGCGAGGTCTGGCGGAAGGAAAGGCCTGACCCGAGTTGTTGGGCCAGCATGCCGTTGAGCAGCGCGTTCCCGGCGCAGGTTAGAAAAATGAGAAGCGGAAACTTGAGCGCAGTATGGAAACTCTGGAGCGGCGCGCGCCAGAGACCGACGGTGAAACCGTAGAGGCCGCTGCCAATGAGCACGACCAGCAGGCACACCGCCGCCCAGCGCAGCCCCGGTTCATCCAGCCAGGAGCTGATCTCGTTCGCGTCCCCGCGGAGGAGAGATTTGAGGCGACGTCTCACTCGTTAGGCAACGGATTTACCCGGGCGGTGTGGAAGCGAAAAATCCATGCGCGACGCACGCAAAAGTATCCTGCGGGATTTCACCGATTGAATTCCGCGTTGCGCTCCGGGCTCCCGCTTCGAAGCGTCGCGCCGGCGCGAAGAAACAGGAAAGCGGCTCCGAGCCAGAGGACGACAAAAATGCCATTAAGCGTCCAGCTGGAGCGAAACCCTGCCAGGAGCGCGATCACGGCGACCAAAGCCTGAGCAAATGCGGTCGCAAACAACGCCCGCGCCATCCCCGGTGCTTGGAAGCGCGCGACCAGGGCGCCGCCGATCCCAACCGCAAGCACCCCGAGGTAAATCAGGTTGGCCGGGTTTTTCTCGTTTCCGATTAGCCCCACGGCAAGATTCGCCCAGACGAGGAAGAGCGCTGTCCCGACCGCGAGGCCGACGGCGGCTCGATACGCGATGTTCTCTCTTTTTCCGGCTACCAATTCATAGGTGAGACCAGCGCCGAAGATAAGCGCGCCGGCCAGCGCAAAATCGCCCGGACTCCAGGCCACCTCATCAGTGAACTGCATCGCCAATAAGGGCAGCAGCAATATGACTCCCGTCGCGAATGCAATGCGGATGATATTTTTGTTTTTCATAATCACAGATCCTGTCCGGCGCGCAGCTCGCTCGTTTGGGTAAAGGACAAGTTCATAATGTTTTTCCTTTCACGGTTTGGTTTTCAGAGATGCGACGGAGTCGGGCCACCACGGCCTCGACCGTCTCGTCGAGCGTGGAGGTTCCGGCCGTCACGCCGACAACTGCGACGCCGGTGAAATCGTGCGAGGAAAGTTCCTCCGCGCGCTCGATGTGAACTGCGGGGCGACCGGCGGCCCGGCAGGTCGCGACCAGTTGCCGCGTGTTGTTGCTCCCCCGTCCTCCGACTACGACGATGACCTCCGCTTTGGTAACCAGTTCCTGCAGGGCGCGCTGCCGGTCCTTCGTCGGCTTGCAGATCGTGTCGGCAAAACGGACTTCGGCCCGCGGGCGCGCCCGGCGGATTTGCGCGACAAGACGTTGTACCCGCTCGATCGGCTGGGTGGTTTGCGAGACGATGCCGAAGCCGGATTTGTGAGGGAGCCGGGCCACATCCTCTTCTACGCCGACCACAAAACTCTCAGGAAAATCTTCCGTTAGGCCCTGGACCTCGACGTGCCCGGGCTGGCCAATCACGACCGGGAAATAGCCGGCCGCGACAAACGCGCGCAGTTGAGCGTGAGCGTGCCGGACGAGAGGACAGGTTCCGTCCGCCACCTTGTGACCGGCCGCGCGCCATTCTTCGCGCCGAGCCTCCGACGCCCCGTGGGCGGTGATCATGACATTGGGCGAAACCTCGGCCTTGAGCTGCTCGAGCGGGTTCTCGCGCACGCCGCGGGCGCGGAGCCGTTCGCGCACAACGGGGTTGTGGACCAGTTCTCCAAGGATCGTGAGTGGTCCGGCGTCCGCCAATCTTTCCGCCTGCGCAATTGCGTCGCGGACTCCGAAACACATGCCGAAATGGTCGGCCAGGATGATTCTCATAATTTCGATGCAGCAGTTACTTTGTATGGCAAAGCATGAGCCCAAAAAAACTCATGCTTTGCCCGCTTTCACGATCTGCTCCAGCACATGCAGGTAATCGGTAAAAGCCGCCCGCCCCTTGGTCGTCAGGGCGTAGCTCGTCTGCGGGCGGTCGAGCACTTCCTTCGTCACCGCCACGAAGCCGAGTTTGTGCAGGGTTCGCAGATGCGTGACGAGATTCCCGTCGCTCATTTTCAGCTCGGCTTTGAGATCCTGAAACGACCAGCTCACCCGGCTGGCGAGCAAGGTCATGATCGCGAGCCGCCCCTTTTCGTGGATCGCCTTGTCGAGTTTGTCGAAGTCGGGCATCGCTCATTCGGACGGCAAAATTTCGCGGGCTTTGGGTTCGCGTTGCCGCCAGACGCAGGCGGCGTAAACGAGATGGTAAAGCCCGAAGGTCGCGCCCATCTCCAGGGTGGGGAGCAATCCGCGCGGATCGCTCCCGAACGATTTTGGCCAAAAGATCATGAGCAGGCCGGAGAGGAGAAAGGCCCAGCCGAGAATGACGAGCGAGCGCGGGGCAAAGAGGGCGGTGGCGAGGAGGCTCAGCCCGTAGAAAGCGATCCAGACGGCGACCAGAATTTCCTTGTCGATCGGCTCGGCGTTTTTGAAATACCAGATCGTGGTCGCGGCCGGGAGGAGAAGGCAGGGCGCGATCGCGCGGATCGCGAGGCGCAAGCCGGAGGAAAGAAAAGGTCGGCCATCTCGCTGTGCCTCGCGCCGAACGAAAAAGGCATTGAGCGCGAGCACGAGCGCCAGAATAACGAGCCAGATTTCGCCGAAGAGCCGGCCGCTGATTGGACCGGCCTCGCCCGCTTCGGCGCCGGTCTCGAACCAGATGACGGCCGAGGTGGCGACGGCGAGGAGGCCGCCGACGAGTGCGGTGGGGGCGGAAATGGCACGATAGATCGTGGCCCGCTCCATGAGGGAGCGAATCACGCGGAGGTGTTCTTCAGCCCGGGATTTTTCGCTCATCGGCGACAACTTTGTATTACAAAGTAATTGTGCGCAAGATTATTTTTTCGGTTCTTAACGCCAAACGAACATCAGCGACTGCTTCCGGGGGGCGCACGCGCCTCGCGTGCAGTCCCGACAACTTTCCGTGACATCTCTTGAAAGTTCGGAAGCGAACCGCCAGTTTCGCAAGCGATGGAGGATGGACCGGACGCGCGCAAGAATCGCTGGCTCGTGATTTCGGGCTGCCTTTTCCTGGTCATTATCGCAGTCGCTTTGGCCTGGCACGACGCTTTCTCGCAGCCGACGACGATTCCCGGGAATCGCCCGATCGTCGCGCAGGAGGAAAACTACGTGACCTCGAATACCTGCCGCGCCTGTCACCCGGGCAACTACGCCAGTTGGCATACCTCCTTTCATCGCACCATGACGCAGGTGGCGAGCGCGGCGACGTTGATCCCCGACGCGCACGGTGTCGAGCTGAGCTTTGTCGGGCGGGAATACAAATTGACGCGTCGCGGCGAGAAGATTTTCGTGGCCGATCGGTCGTTAGGCGAAAAGGATTACGGTCCGGCCCGGCAGGTGGTGCTCCTGACCGGCTCGCACACTCTGCAGATCCTCTGGATCGAAACCGGGCAGGGCCGGACGCTCGAGCAATTTCCTTTCGCCTACATCATCGCCGAGAAAATGTGGGCGCCGGTGACGCAGACCTTCCTCATGCCCCCGGGGACGAAAGAGGCCTACTCGATCGGTTCCTGGAATGGCGCCTGCATGGATTGCCATGTCACGCAGGGAGTCTCGAACTTCGTTGAGGGCAACCGTTGGGATACGAAACTGGCGGAGTTCGGCATCGCCTGCGAAGCCTGCCACAGCGAAGGCCGTGAGCACGTCGCGGCCAACCGCAATCCGCTTCGACGCTGGAAACTGCATCTCACGAAAGAGGCCGACACCACGATTGCCAACGCCAAACGGATGAAAGGGCCGGCGGCGGCCCTGACCTGCGGACAATGTCACAGCGTCTGGGCCTTCAACGGGATGGACGAGAAACTCACCTGGAACCGGCAGGGCGGGAGGTTTCGCCCGGGCGAAAAAGACCTCGGGCAGCGCTTTGTCGTTCAGCCTAACGAACCGGATCATCCGACGCAGAAGGATTTCATCCGGCGCACCGAGCCCGATTTTTTTCGGAACCGTTTCTGGGGCGACGGCATGATCCGGGTCACCGGGCGGGAGATGAACGGGGTCGAGGCCTCGCCCTGCTATCAGGGCGGAAATTTCTCCTGCATCTCCTGCCACGAGATGCACCCCGCGAAGACGACGCAGGTCGCGCTCCAGACGTGGGCCCGGAGCGACCAGCTCGCCCCGCAAATGGAATCCGACCAAGCGTGTTTGCAGTGCCACAAGGATCTGGCGACACGCCTAACGAGTCACACGCATCACGAGGCCGATTCCTCCGGGAGTCGCTGTTACAACTGCCACATGCCGCACACCACTTTCGGGCTGCTCCACGCCATGCGCAGCCACCAGGTTTCTTCGCCTAACGTGCGCGAGAGCGTCGACTACGGCCGGCCCAACGCCTGCAACCTTTGCCATCTCGATCAAACGTTAGGCTGGACGGCGGAGAAGCTCCACGCCTGGTATCAGCAACCGGTGCCGGAGCTTTCCGACGACGACAAAAACATATCGGCTGCGGTGCAATGGCTGGTGAAAGGCGACGCCGGCCAGCGCGCTCTACTTGCCTGGGGAATGGGCTGGGCGCCGGCCCAGAAAATTTCCGGACGCGCCTGGCTCTATCCGTTTTTGACCTACAGTCTGCTTGATCCCTATGCCGCGGTTCGGTTCGATGCCTGGAAATCTTTGCAGACGCTGCCCGGTTTTTCGGACTTTAAGTTTACTTACACGGCCGATGCCGACGAGCTGGGAGCGGCCGTGAAACGCGGCTACGAAAAGTGGTGGAGCGAGCATCGTCCGGCCAATCCAAGCTTCGATCCGAAGACGGTTCTCGATCCTGATGGGCGCTTTCAACAGGAGGTCTTTCAGCGGCTCCGGCGCGAGCGCGATGACAAGCCGATCATGCTCGCGGAGTAAGCTCCCGGCTACCCAAAGCCGGCGACCGAACCGAATTACCGGCTTGACTTTGTTGGTTGGTTTCGGGATCACCGCAGAAGCGCATTCCAAATCCAACGTCACCCCATGAGAACACTGGCCTTCGTTCGCTCGCGCGTCGCGCTCACGACGGTCTGCGCTCCTTTCGTCGAGACGAGTGATGCCTCGACCGATTTTGTCCCGATGAGTTCGTCCACGTTCATTCCTTCTCAGGAGTTCACCCATGAAAATCCGAAGTGCAGATCTTCGATCGGTTATGCTGATAGCCGTAACCCTCCGCGTGACCAGGTTGATTGCCGCGCCCGGCGATTTCGATCCAACTTTCGGCGTCGACGGGATAGTCACGACTGACTTTTTCGGAAGCGACGATTTCGCGACCGCTATTGCGGTGCAGGCGGACGGTAAGATTGTGGTCGCAGGGTCGGCGAAATCGGGAGCGGATGTCACCACGACTGACTTTGCCGTGGCACGGTATCTTCCGGACGGGACACTTGATCCGGATTTTGGGAGCGGCGGAGTAGTGACGAGCGATTTCGCGGGATCGACGGATTATGGACATGCGGTTGCCATTCAAGCGGACGGCAGAATGATCGTGGTGGGCGAAGCAATCAGCGGCACACAGAAAACTTTTGCCCTGATCCGCTACAACAGCGACGGGACCGTGGACCCGAGCTTCGGGACGGATGGCAAAGTTCTAACGACTTTCTCTGGTCGCGACTCACGAGCATATGAGATCGTGGTGCAACCCGACGAGAAGATCGTCGTCGCCGGGGACGGCTATCGCACCCCCTCACCACCGCTGAATGACTCAGACTTCGCCCTCGCTCGTTACAACAGCGACGGCAGTCTAGACCTCGGCTTCGGCACGGGCGGCATGGTCACGACGGATTTCTATTCTTTTGAAGACGGGGCCCGCGCTCTGGTTCAGCAGCGGGATGGAAAATTGATCGCGGCGGGTCGGGCCCACACCGCGCAGAATGCGGACTTTGCGCTGGCCCGTTACAATGCCGACGGAACCTTGGATGTGACCTTTGGCCCCAATGGAGATGGCAAAGTGAACACTGATTTTTCGGATAACAGTGAAGTGGCGCTATCCATGACTCTCCAGCCAGATGGGGCCATCGTTGTCGCCGGTCTTACCTTCTTCGAAACAGGGGAAAACAACTTTGGCTTCGCGCTGGCTCGCTATGGAGCAGACGGCACGCTCGATTCAACCTTTGGCACCGGCGGGAAAGTAACAACTGATCTCAATCTACTGGGCGAACTCGCTGCAAGCGTAGTCGTGCAAGCCAATGGCAAGATCCTTGCGGGCGGCTACGCGAACTTGGAAATCGGGGGGAGCGACAACCCGGATCTCGCGCTTGTTCGCTATAATCCCGATGGATCCCTTGATTCGGAGTTTGGGAGCGACGGCACAGTCATCGCTGATCTTACGCTGGGTTTCGACAGCATCGCCGCCATGGCCATCGAACCGGATGGCAAGCTTATTGCCGCCGGCTCGGCTGGTCCCGACTTTCTCGTGGCGCGCTATCTTACCGGCGTCAGCGGCATGACTCCCCGGCCCCTGAACCTGTCCACCCGAGCCAGTGTGGGGACAGGTGACAATGTGCTGATCGGTGGGTTCATCATTGGCGGCGCTGATGCCAAAAGAGTGATCCTGCGCGCTCTCGGACCCTCCGTGCTGCTGGGAGATACCACAGCTGTGTTGGCTGATCCGGTTCTGGAGTTACACGCCCCTGACGGCCCGATTATCACCAACGACAACTGGAGAGATACCCAGGAACAGGAAATCATCGACACCGGACTGGCGCCAACGAAGGATCTCGAGTCAGCGATTGTCGCGACGCTGGAACCGGGCGCATACACGGCGGTAGTTCGCGGCCAGGATAGCGAGAGCGGAGTGGGTCTGGTGGAACTTTACGACCTGGATGAGGCGGCGACTTCGAACCTGGCAAACATTAGCAGCCGGGGTTTTGTCGGGGCCGGTGACAACGTGATGATTGCCGGCGTAATTCTCGCCGGCGAGAACATCACCACCGTGGTTCTGCGTGGTCTCGGGCCGTCATTAGGTCAATTTGGAATCGCTGACTCGCTTCAGGATCCGACCCTCGACCTTTACGATGCCAACGGCACAGTGACTGCCTCCAATGACAACTGGAAAGACGTGCAGGAGGCCGCACTGCAAGCCTCGAACCTGGCGCCAACTGACGATCGCGAATCGGCCATCCTGGCCGAGCTCACCGCTGGGGCCTACACCGCAATCCTGCGCGGCAAGAATGACGGCAACGGGATTGGCTTGATCGAAGTTTATGGCTTGCAGTGAATGTTATTTAGGTTCGCCCAGGCCGTAGCGGACGGCAGCTGTCGGGCCCGTAGATCATCCATTCGGGACCGCCCTGGGACGAGATTTACAGCCTCGCCAATGTCGCAACAGTAGCCGGGATCGCTGATCCCGGCCCAGGATGACGCTCCCTTGTGCCAAACCGGGATCACCGATCCCGGCTACAACATCCGCTGAAATCTGCCACGCTATGCTTGCGTTTCGGTTGCGGTGGAGTCGAGGGGTTTGCGCGGCACGATGATGAGTTCAGCGCCGTTCCGCGCGATCATTTCGGGCTCG
This sequence comes from uncultured Verrucomicrobiae bacterium, assembly GCA_963772915.1. Classification (GTDB taxonomy): domain Bacteria; phylum Verrucomicrobiota; class Verrucomicrobiia; order Chthoniobacterales; family UBA10450; genus Palsa-1392. The sequence goes on along the minus strand of CAVYZI010000003.1, from coordinate 708,185 downwards.
AAGCGGAAGCCGAAATCGCGCTTCACGTTTTGCAAAAGCTCGATGATCTCGCGCGTTGTCGAGATGTAGGAATCGACGTTGGTCCGCCGGGCAAGGAAACGTCGGGCTTCCGCCGCCGCGGCTTCGGAACGATCGGTGCGCCGTTTCGTTTTTTTCTCGAAGTGTTCCAAGTCGAATGACTCGGGCCCTTCCCGATAATCCCGCGCGACGTGCTCACAGGGGGTGACCGGACGCGCGAGTTTCGGACGACGACCGCGGCCAGCGCAAAATCGAGCGACAAAGAGTGCGACGAAAGTCGGGCGCATCGCAGTCTATGCAATCGGCGCGATCTGTGGATATTCTTCGCCGGTTGTTGGAGAGAGTTTTGTCCACAGATTACGCAGATTTACGCAGATTGAAGTCTGACCAAAGGCAACGACTCTCCCAAAATCTGCGTCAATCGGCGAAATCGGCGGATGATACCAAATGAATGACTCGAACCGACATCTGCGTTTTGGCTGGTGGGCCCTGGCAGTTTACGTCGGCCTCGGGATCGGCCTCGAGATGATGCATGGCTTCAAGACTCGGGTGGTACCTCGATGTCGGGAACGAGGTGCGCCGGCTCATGTTTACCCTCGGGCACTTCCACGGGACGATGCTGGCGCTGGTTAATATCGCCGCTGGCCTAACGATTCGGAGCGTGGATGGCTTTCGGTTGCGCCCTTCGGTTTCCTTCGCGCTCATCGCGGCGGCGATTTTGCTCCCCGGCGGTTTTTTGCTCGGCGGTTTCTGGACCTACGACGGCGATCCCGGGACGGGCGTCTGGTTGGTCCCGATCGGCGCGTTCCTCATGCTCTACGGGGTGATCGGATTCGCGCTCGGTTTTCCGAAAAAAGGGCAGACCGCGCCGACGCGGCGGGCGAAGCGATAGAAGCATGTCTGACTGGAGAAGAATTCTTTCTTGCGCCCTGACGATCGCGTTCGGCCTGACGGCGCAGGCTGGGCTGCCGCCGCTCATTCCGCGCGAAGTTCTTTTTGGAAATCCGGCGCGCTCGCACCCGCAGCTTTCGCCGGATGGCGAGCGGATTGCGTGGCTCGCGCCGGATAAGAACGGCGTCCTGAACGTTTGGATCAGCTCGATCGACGGGACGAAAGAGCGGGTGGTGACGAACGAAAATCACCGCCCGATCGATTGGTACGCCTGGGCGGGTGATGCGAAACACATCCTTTTTCTGCAGGACAACGCGGGCGACGAAATCAACCATCTTTTCTCCGCCGACCTGACGAACGACAAGGTGCGCGATCTGACGCCGTTCCGCGGGGTGCGGGCGCAGAATGTTCTGACCGACCTGCAACATCCGAAGTTCGTCCTCGTTGCGCTCAACCGGCGCAATCCGCACGCCTTTGACATGTATCGCATCGACCTCGAGACGGGCGCCGTCACGCTCGAGGCGAGCAATCCGGGCGACGTCCTGACCTGGACGACGGACAACGATTTTGTCATTCGCGCGGCCACGGCCTTCGATGGCAAGAGCGGGAACACGATCATCCGGGTGCGCGACGCGGTCGATAAACCGTGGCGCGATCTGGTTACGATGCCGTTCGAGCGCGCGCTCTTCGGCGGACAGGTCGTGGGCGGATCGCTCATCGCCGGCTTCGCGCCGGATGGGAAAGGGCTGATCATTCATTCCGCGTTGCGAGCGGATGCAGAGGCGGGCGTGTCGCCCGCAAAGAAGGAAGCGATGGCCGGAGAATCGCGCGAGAAGCGGCCGACACGGCCGCCCCTACAGCAGGACACGGGTCGCCTCGTGGAGGTGGACTTGCGTGACGGGAAAGAGGTGAAAGTCCTGGCGCAGGATGCGCAGGCCGATGTGGCCGATGGCGGTCTCGGATCCGAGCTAAAGGTTTTGCGCAACCCGGTAACGCACGCCATTCAGGCGGTCGGGTTCGACTACATGACCCCGCACTGGGTGTTCCTGGACCCGGAAGTGGAAGCGGATTTCGCGAGAATGGAAAATGAGCTTCCCGGTTTCCTCGATCTGATCAGCCGCGATCGCGCCGACAAAAAATGGATTATGGCCCTGGAGCGCAGCCAGGGTCCCTCGAGCTACTATGCTTTTGATCGGGAAACGAAAAAGTGGCGCTGGCTTTTCGGAGAACGACCGGCCCTGACGAAGTTCTATTGCGCCCCGAAGAAGCCCGTGATCATCAAGGCACGCGACGGTCTCGAGTTGGTGAGTTACCTGACCACGCCGCTCGGTGTGCCGGCGAAAAATCTGCCGATGGTGCTGCTGATTCACGGAGGCCCGTGGTTCCGGGATGACGACTCTTTCGATCCGGAGGTGCAGTTGCTCGCGAACCGCGGTTATGCCGTGCTCCAGGTGAATTATCGCGGTTCGACCGGTTTCGGGCTCAAGTTTCTCAACGCCGGGACGAATGAGTGGGGGCGTGGGACGCAGGAAGACTTGTTCGATGCGGTCAAGTGGGCGATCGACGAGGGAATCGCCGATCCGAAACGAATTGCCGCCATGGGCTGGTCGGGCGGCGGCTTTGCCACCCTGCGCGCGCTCGAGATGCGGCCCGAGATGTTTACCTGCGGCGTGGACGGGGTTGGCCCGGCGGATCTTGCCACGCTCTTTCGTTCGTTTCCGAGTTACTGGTCCAACATCATGACGCGCTGGCGCCGGCGCGGGGGCGACTTCGATCACGACGAAGAATTGAATCGTCAGGTCTCCCCGCTCTATCACGTCGATAAGATTCGCGCGCCGCTTCTCATCGGGCAGGGCCAGAACGATCCGCGGGTCACGATTGCGAACGTGAACGGAATGGTGGCGGCTTTGCGCAAGGCGGATCGCGAAGTCGTCTACGTGGTTTATCCGGACGAGGGGCACGGCTTCGCCCGGCCCGAAAACAACCGCGATTTCTACGGTCGGGTGGAGGAGTTTCTCGCCAAACATCTCGGCGGCCGGGCCGAGCCGTGGAAGAAGATCGAGGGAGCGAGCGCGGAAATTCGCTAGGAGAAACGAATGTTAGGCATGACGGATTGGAACTGGGCGGAGAGTGGGCGGCAACTGGCGCAACTAGTCTTCGCGCTGGTTCTCACTCTCCCGATCGCCTGGAATCGCGAGCGCGCCGATCGCGTCATGGGGCTGCGCACTTTCCCACTCGTGGCGATGGCGAGCTGCGGCTTCATGCTTCTCGCGCAAAGCGCGTTTTCCGGCAATCTCGAGGCGCAGGCGCGCGTCCTGCAGGGCGTCATCACCGGCATCGGGTTTATCGGAGCGGGGGCGATTCTGAAACAGAACGGTCACGTCAAAGGCAGCGCGACGGCGGCGAGCATCTGGAATACGGGTGCGATCGGCGCGGCCGTGGCACTCGGTCGTTACGAAATCGCGGTCCTGCTCGCATTAGTCGATTTCCTGATACTTCGTTACTTCAGCCGGCTGAAAGACAATGAATAAGCTCCTATTCGTCCTCGGAATTCTCGTTTGCGGAAACGCCTTCGGGGCCGACGCCGCCAAGGTGGCAACGGAGACGAGAACCTGGCGCGCCGCTCATGAACGCGAGATTTTGCGGGAGTTTGCCGATCTGCTCGCGATCCCGAACCTGGCCAGCGACGGGCCGAACATTCAGCGCAACGCGGCCATGATCAAAGCGCTCCTGGAGAAGCGCGGCCTAACGACGCAGTTGCTGACCTTACCCGACGCGCCGCCCATCGTGGTGGGCGATCTCTCTGCGCCGGGAGCGAAGCGGACGATTGCTTTTTATGCGCATTACGATGGGCAGCCGGTCGATCCGGCGAAGTGGAAAAGCGATCCGTGGAAACCAGTGATGCGCGATGCGGCGGGCAAGGATGTCGACTGGCAGAAGGCGAAGGCGATCGATCCCGAGTGGCGTCTCTATGCCCGCTCGGCGGGCGACGACAAGGCGCCCATCATCGGAATGCTGGCGGCGCTCGACGCGCTGCAGGCCAGCGGGCTCAAGCCTTCCGTTAATCTTCGATTCGTCTTTGAAGGGGAGGAGGAAGCCGGTTCACCGCATCTCGCACAGTACCTCGATAAATATCCCAAAATTCTGCGCCCGGACGCCTGGGTGCTATGTGACGGTCCGGTGCATCAAAGCCGGCGGATGGAACTTTTCTTCGGCGCCCGCGGCACGGTCGATCTGGAGCTGACGGTCTACGGACCGGTCAAGGGTTTGCACGACGGGCATTACGGGAACTGGGTGCCGAATCCGGTCGTTAGGCTCGCGCACTTGATCGACTCGATGCGAGACGAAAACGGGCGGATTCTAATCAAAGGTTTTTACGACGACGTGAACGCGCCGACCGCGGCAGAACAGGCCGCGGTTGGCGAAGATCCCGGACGTGGAAGCGGCTCTGCGGCGCGAGTTTGAGATCGCGAGCACGGAAGGGGAGGGCAAGCACCTCAATGAGCTGCTCCTGCGGCCGGCGCTAAATGTGCGCGGGATCGAAGCCGGGCACGTCGGCGGAAAAGCTTCCAACACCATCCAGCCCGAAGCGCGGGCCTCGATTGACTTCCGGCTTGTGCCTGACGAGACGCCGGAGTCGGTCAAGCCGCTGGTCGAGCGACACCTCGAGGCGCAGGGATACACCGTTGTGCATGAAGTGCCCGATGCCGCGACACGGATGAAGAATCCAAAAATTGTCCGGGTCGATTGGGGCGCGGGTTATCCGCCGGCCCGCACTTCGCTCGATCTGCCGCTCTCGCGCGAGATCGCGAGGATCATGAGCGCGGCCGGTCACGACCCGGTGCGCTTGCCGACGGTCGGCGGGAGTATCCCGATGTATCTTTTTCAGCAGCCTAACGACACGCCGGTGATCGGGTTGCCGATCGCCAACCACGACGACAACCAGCACTCGAACGACGAAAACCTGCGCCTGCAGAATCTTTGGGACGGGATCGAGGTTTACGCCGCGCTTTTCGCCGACCTCGGCAGCCAGAAAACAGCGGACGCTAATCCGTCGGAGTCGGCTTCTGCGCAGTAGTTGCGGCGCGTTCCGAGGACAGAGGAAGGGCGGCAGCCTCGAGCAGGTTATGGAAGCGGGGGTCGTTGCGCAGAGAATCCCAGACCGGATTCAATTTCAGTTCGCCAAAGCTCGGCCCGCCCGGTGTCCGGACGAGACGGGCCAGCTCGCGCAGCGCAGCGGCGCGCTCGCCTGACAAGGCATAAACCTCCGCGCGTGCTGTCTCCAGGGTCGGCCCCTGCACCGCATCGCTGGAAGTCGGCATGAGCGCGACGGCTCGATTGCTGGCCCGCAACGCTTCTTCGCGTTGACCGAGGCCAGCCTGGACGATTCCGAGTTCGGAAAGGAAATCGGGATTATCGGATTCCTTCCCCAAAGCGGCCTCAATCAACTCGCGCGCTTTGGCAAAGTCGGCGCTGGCTCGTGTCTTATCGCCTTGGGCGCGGGCGATGGTGGCTTTGAGCATGTAAATGCGTTCGTCGTCCGGCCAAATTTTGGTCAGGGCATCCAGCTCCGGGTCGGCCACCTTGAAACGGCGTTGGAAGACCAAAACCTCGGCGAGCCTGAGGCGGGTCTCGGGCCGGTTCGAGGTGGCGCTCTCGAGGGCACGTTGCGCCTGCTCGATTTTGCCTTGCGCGAGCGCGCCAAAGCTTTTGTGCCACCAATATAAGTCAGCCGCCTTCGGCGGGAGCGACGCAAGGGCCTCATCCAGCAACCGATTGGCTTCATCGTAGCGCCGGAGAACGAGGCAGGTCTCAATGACTTCGGCAAACCGGGCCGTCTGTTGTGGATCCAGCTCGATTGACTTGCGACCGTCCCGCAACGCCCGTTCCCAATCCCCGAGACGCCGCGCAATAAGAGCGGACAGTTCCATAACGTCGGCATCATTCTGGAGATCGCGCGCGGCCAATTGCACCTCCCTGGCGGCGGCGACGAAATCGCGAGTGCCAAAATATGCGAGACGGGCTTTGGCGAGGTGGCTTTCCGGTGCATCAGGGGCGGTGCGCAGAGCGGCGTCGGAGGCGGCTCGCGCCTGCTCCAACTGCTGGGGTGTGTGATCGAAATTGTAGCGATAAAGGTAGAGGTGCACCTGAGCGAGAAGGCAGTAGGCAAGGGTGTAGTTCGGGTCGCGGGCGACCGCCTGGTGAAGCAAGTCGATTGCCTTGGCGGCATTCGCCCGGTAGGCGGGACCGTAGCCAGCGAAGTTGTGCGCGAGGGCGTGGGCTTTGAGAAAGAGGTCGTAGGCCTCGAGATCGTTCGTCGGCGGCCGGTTGATCGCGGCTTGCTCCCGCGGAGAAAGCGTCGCGCGCAGCCGACCGACGATTTGTTGGGCGAGTTGGTTTTGAAGGGAGAAGAGATCGGTCAACTCGCGATCGGTACTGCTCGGCCCATATCACCCGGCTATTGCGGGAATCGATCAGCTGCACATCGACTCGCACGCGATCGCCCGCGCGTTGCACGCTGCCGCGCAAAAGATGAGCTACTCCCAAAGCGCGACCGATTTTACTGATATCCGTATCGTTAGGCAGCTCGGCCGGGTTCGATCGATTGACGACCTTCAGGTCGGCCACCCGCGCGAGATCGGTCGTGACGCTTTCGCGCACGCCATCGGCAAAAACGCGATCCGAATCTTTTCCTCCGATGCTCTCGAAGGGGAGGACGGCGATGCTCTTGTCCGAAATAGGAGCCGGCCTCTCGCGGGTTGGAATGTCGGCTCCGTTTCGCCCGGGCAGAAGAAAGAGAAGGAGCGGGAGCAAAACCAGGAGCGAAAAGGCGGCCGCGGCAAGGGCCGGCCAAACGACATACCGATGGCGGTGCACGAAGCGCCGCGTGCGATAAATGAGGGTGCGCGGCCGTGCCTCGATCGGGTGGCCTTGGAGGAAGCGCTCAACATCTTGCGCCATGGCGGCAACGGAAGAATAACGGAGTGCCGGATCCTGTCTGAGGGCGAAAAGAACGATCGTATCGAGATCGCCGCGCAAGTGACGGCGAGTCGCCTCATCGGGAGCGCGTTCGCTCGGCCTCTGCGGCTCCTGCTCGAGAATGCGAATCACTTCCTCATGCGAGGGACGCCGGGGCGGGAATTGGTGAGGGGTCGCGCCGGTGAGCAATTCATAAAGCAACGCGCCCAGCGCGTAGACATCGCTCGCCGGGGTGATCTCTTCGCCGCGCGCCTGCTCCGGAGAGACACAAACCGGAGTGAATCGCTGCTGCGCCGTCCGGGTCGCCTCTAGCTCCTGGCCGTCGGTCGCGACCAGCTTGGCGATGCCGAAGTCGAGCAATTTCGGCTCGCCCGAGGCGTTGATGAGAATGTTACCCGGTTTCAGGTCGCGATGAACGATGCCGTTTTCATGGGCGAACTGGACCGCCGCGCAGATTTGCAGGAATAATTTCAGGCGGTCCGGCTGACTGAGTTGACGCGCATCGGCGTGGGCAGTGACCGGTTCGCCCGCGACGTACTCCATGACGAAATAAGGAAGCCCGTCGGCCGTCGTACCGGCATCGAGCAAGCGCGCGATGTTGGGATGATCGAGTCGCGCCAGAATGCGACGCTCGGCGTGAAACCGGCGCAGAATTTCATCTGTGTCCGTGCCGCGCTTGAGAATCTTGATCGCCACTTCGCGCTCGAAGGAACCGTCGGCCCGCTCGGCCAGGTAAACCGCGCCCATTCCACCGCGGCCCAGTTCGCGCACGATTTGGTAGGCGCCGATTCGTTCGCCGGCCGGGCGGAACGACTCCTCCGTTTCGAATAGCCTCGGGACCGCCTGCGCGATTTGCTCCAGAGTGTCGGTTGGTTGCGCGAGCAGCGCCTCCACCTCCTCGCGCAGCTCGGTATCGATCCCGCAGGACTGCTCGAGAAACGTTTGGCGGGCCGCTGGTTGCTCCAGTTCGAGTGCTCCGGCGAGCACCGCTTTGACTTTGCTCCATCGTTCGCCGGTCATGCGCATGGCAGATTGATTCCACCTTAGGTAACGCCGGAAAAACGGCGAAAAGAGCTAATCCGAATTCTGCGAGAGTTGACGTTGCAGCCAAAGTTTGGCCGTGGCCCACTCCCTTTTCACGGTCGCGGGAGAAACCTGCAACGCTTTCGCGATCTCTTCCGTCGTTAGGCCACCAAAGAATCGCAATTCGACAATCTGCGCCTGCCGCGGATCGAGCGCCTCCAGCTCTTTTAGAGCTTCATCGATGGCCGCCAGACTGATGTCGTTGTGCTGGTAGAGTTCCATGGCCGCATCCAGGGTGAGGCGGATCGGTTCTTTCCCGCCGCGTTTTTCGGCCGTTCGGGCCGCGGCGTAATTGATCAGGACGCGGCGCATCATGCGGGCCGCGATCCCGAGGAGATGGGCCCGATTCCGCCAATGGACCTCCGGTTGATCCGCGAGGCGAAGGTAAGCCTCGTGCACGAGTGCGGTTGGTTGCAGGGTGTGATTGGCCCGCTCATTGCGCAGGTAACCGGCGGCGAGCCGGCGCAGTTCTTCATAAAGCTCCGGCAAGAGCGCCGCGAGGGTGTCGACATCGGCCCCGGCCAGTTCCTCTTCGCTCGGGAAAGGCGTCGGTTCAGTCGGTTTGCCTGTCTTTGGCTCCATTTTTTTTCCGGCCATCTTGGAAAAAACTTCACGGCCTCAGGCTCCGATGGTCAAGCCGCAAAAATTTTCGACGATGACCTGAGCCTTTTTGCCGGAGTTTTTTGCGTTACTGGATATGAAACGAAAATCCCATCGTCGCGCCCATTCCAAAGGTCAGGTTCGCATCACCTCCCGCCGCTGGGCCGCCTACGCGACCGCCGGCGCCGCCACCGCATTGGTCTGCAGCAATAACGCGGAGGCTGTGATCCACCATTTCGATGTCAACGAAGTCTTCAATGCGCAGAACGTGCAAGGAAGCTACGTCATCAAGCAATTCGGTTTGCAGACGGGCGCCTATCTGACCTTTCTGCACGCGACCGGCCCAAACGGTGGGGGGTTTGCGGGTTTTTATTTCGGCACCCTCGGGGCTTTGTCCGCGAAATTCCTCGGCGTGATCGGAACGTTCAACGGCAATCCTTACCATTACGTTTCAAAGCTGGGCCTGAATCAAAGCATCGCCAACGGCACCAATTTCATCCCCAACATTCCCTATAAATTCGACGCCCTCGCTTCAGGTAACGGCTACCCCAACAGCCAGTGGACGACGCCCGGCGTCGGTTTCATTGGATTTCGGTTCGATGTCGGCGACGGGACTCAGTACCGGCTGGGCCCGGCTGGATATGGATGGGGCGAGACTGAACTCTTATACCTTCATCGATTACGCCTTTGGCGATCCGGGTGAAATCCTGAGGACTGGACAAGTGCCGGAGTCTGGTTCCTCGCTCGGCTTGCTCGCGCTGGGTGCGGCGGGGCTCTTCGCCATGCGCAGGCACTCGGCCAAAGTCGCCGTCTAATCAGCCCACGGCATGCCTCAGCGACGAAAGGTGCTCCTGATCGGCTGGGACGCGGCCGATTGGGAACATATCAATCCGCTCCTCGACGAGGGGTTGCTCCCCACGCTCGAGGGCTTGGTCAACCGCGGCGTGATGGGCAATCTCGCCACCCTGCAGCCGGTGCTTTCGCCCATGCTTTGGAACTCGGTAGCGACGGGAAAATATGCCGACAAACATGGCATCCTTGGCTTCATCGAACCGGATCCGGTGAACGGCGGCGCGCGTCCCTACACCAGTATCTCGCGCAAGGTCAAAGCGGTTTGGAACATTCTTTGTCAATCAGGGCTGCGCAGTAACGTCGTCGGCTGGTGGGCCAGCCATCCGGCCGAGCCGATTAACGGCACCGTGGTCACGAACGGGTTCAACGCGGTAAAATTTTGTCCCGAAAGGGGGTGGAGCGTTCCCCCCGGAACCATTCATCCGCCGGAGAAGATGTCGCTCTTCGCGCGCCAGAAAATCTTCCCTAACGAATTAAGCGGGGAGCACCTCCTGCCTTTCATCCCGAGGGCCGCGGAGATCGATCAGGAGAAAGATCAACGACTCAATTCCCTGGCCAGGATTTTGAGCGACAACGCTTCGATCCACGCGGTCGCGACCGCCGTGATGGAAGCCGAGCCATGGGATTTCACCGCGGTTTATTACGATGGGATCGACCATTTCTGTCACGCTTTCATGCCGTATCATCCCCCGCGGCTTCCCTGGGTGCCCGAGCGCGACTTCGAGATCTACCAGGAGGTCATTCGCGGAGCCTACCGCTTTCACGACATGATGCTGGAGCGCCTGCTTCACCTCGCCGGGCCGGACACGACGGTCATCCTTTGTTCGGATCACGGATTTGAATCCGGCAGTCAACGGCCGCGCGCCGTCCCGCGCGAGCCGGCCGGCCCCGCGGCCTGGCACCGTCAATACGGGGTCCTGGTCGTCGCCGGGCCGGGGATCAAACGCGACGAAAGAATTTACGGCGCCAGCCTGATCGATATCACGCCGACCATCCTGTCCCTGTTCGGTCTTCCCGTGGGCGAGGATATGGATGGCCGGCCATTGCTCGAGGTTTTCGAAAAACCGCCCTCGGTCCGCACGATTCCGAGCTGGGAAAATGTGACGGGCGACGCGGGCCGGCACGAGGAGGGGAAGGAGATCGACCGCGCCCAGTCAGAGGAACTGATGCGGCAGTTTGCCGCCCTTGGTTATATCGAAGATCCGGGGACCGATCGGGTGAAACAAGCGGAAGGCGCAGAGATCGAAGCCAACTACAACGTGGCGCGGACCTATCTTTGGAAGGGGCAACCGGAGAAAGCGCAGCGCCTGTTGGAAGAGCTGGTGCGTCGGCGCCCATGGGAGGATCGCTTTCTCCTCTATCTGGCGTCCGCCTACTTTGAGGCCGGATATCTGCGGCAGGCGGAACACCTCCTGACGGCGGCCTACCGGGAAGAGGAAAGAAACGCGATGGTCCTTCTCTTGTTAGGCAAGATCAAGCTGGCCTTTGCCGAAATCGAAGCGGGCCTGCGCCACCTCCTGGCCGCCGCCGAGGCCAACCCGCTTTCTCCGCAGGTCCATCTCCAACTGGGCCGCTCCTACGTGCAGTTGCTGCGCTGGTCTGAGGCGGAGGCAGCCTTTACCCGAGTGTTGGAGCTGGATGAAGAGAACGCCCATGCCTGGCAGGGGCTCTCGACAGTTTACTGCCGCCAGCATCGTCATCAGAAGACGGTCGATACCGCGCTGCGGGCGGTGAGTTTGCTCCATCGTCTCCCTCAGGCGCACTTCAATCTCGGGGTCGCGCTCTCCCGCGCCGGGAAACTGAAGCGGGCGCGGGTTGCTTTCGAAACGGCCCTTCGTTTTCAGCCGGGGATGGTGCGGGCGCATCGCTACCTCGCCGCTTTGCATAATCAAAATGGCGGCGACCGGGAGAAAGCGCAGTTGCACCGGAGCGAGCTGTTGCGTCTGGCCCGCCGGCGGTCGCCGAAGCGACATTCTCAAGAAAGCCGTGCCGAGCGCCTTTTCGAGTTGCCGCCCATCCCGTCGGCCTCGGAACGCGCCAAGATCCTTCTGCGGGAACGTCCCGATGCAGCGACCGAGGAGAAAAGCGGTCAGACATTCATCATCGTCTCGGGGCTGCCGCGTTCCGGCACCTCGCTCATGATGCAAATGCTGGCTGCGGGCGGTCTCCCGCCGCTGACCGATGGGAAACGGGCGGCGGATGTTGACAATCCGCGCGGTTATTTTGAATGGGAAGCGATCAAACAGATCGCGCGCCAGCCGCAGATCCTCGAAGCCGAGGGAGTCTCCGGCAAAGCGATCAAGTGCATTTCCATGCTCCTCCCCCAACTGCCGCCGAAGCATTCCTACAAAGTCATTTTCATGCAGCGGCCGATCGAGGAAGTGACCGCTTCGCAGAAAAAAATGATCGCCCGCCTCGGCGGCGAGGGCGCGAATCTGACCCTGCCGCAGCTCGAGCGCGGGCTGCGCGCGCATCGCGCGGAATCACTCAAGTGGCTCGCTGCCGCGCCCCATGTCGATTTCATTGCAATCGATTACCCGGCTCTCATCCACGAACCGGAAAAGGAGTTGCGGCGTGTGATCGATTTCCTTGGCCCAGAACGCTTGCCTACCGCAGCGGAGATGAGCCGCGTGATTGATCCCGCCCTCCGGCGTCACCAGGTTCGGAGGCAAGTCGAGGGCGCGGCCGAGCCATTGGCAGCTGGCCTTCGTCAGGTGTGAGTCCGGCGGCGGCTGGGCAGGCTCGCTGCACCTCGCGCCGGGTTCGGCAAAACTCTGGGTAGCGCACGCGTTCCGCGTGCTGGTCGCGGTGTCTCACCGCGACGAACTTTCCTTGCGCGTCGGCGCCAGGACGAAAGTGCGTTGTTCGAAAAGTTCGTCGCGGCAAAATGCCGCGACCAGCACGCGGAACGCGTGCGCTACCCAGAGGCGGGCGGCGCGTCGCCGTGGGCCTTGGGCTCGCTCGGCTGCTCCAGCCCGCGGCGTTTCAGGAGCGGCTCGATCCACGGGTCGCGACCGGTGAAGTCGTGGAAGAGCTTCATCGCGTCCTGGCTGCCGCCGCGGGAGAGAAGGGTCTCGCGGAAATGATCGCCGTTCTCGCGCTTGAGGCCGCCGTGCTGCTTGAACCATTCGACGCTGTCGGCGTCGAGTTCTTCGCTCCAGATGTAGCTGTAGTAGCCGGCGCTGTAGCCGCCCGCAAAGGTGTGCGAGAAATAGGTCGTGCGATAACGCGGCGGGACCGGGGCGAAGTCGACGCCCGCCTTCTGGAGCGCGCTTGCTTCGAAAGGAAGGACGTCGTCAGGCACTTCGGCAGGCGTCAGTTGGTGCCACGCCTGGTCGAGGAGGGCGGCGGCCAGGTACTCGGTCGTCTTGAAACCCTGGTCGAATTTTTCCTCGGCCTCGATCACTTTATCGAGCAGCTCTTTCGGCATCGGTTTGCCGGTCTGGTAATGCTTCGCGTAATGCTGCAGCACTTCCGGCCAGACGGCCCACATCTCGTTGACCTGCGAGGGATACTCGACGAAGTCGCGCGGCACGCTCGTCCCGCTGAAGCGCGGATATTTCACATGGGAAAACATGCCGTGGAGGGCGTGGCCGAACTCGTGGAACATGGTCCGCACTTCGTCGTAGGTGAGAAGGGTGGGCTGGCCCGCTTCCGGTTTGGGAATGTTGAGATGATTCGCCACCACCGGTTTCATGCCTAACAACTGGCTCTGCCGGACGTAGGCGTTCATCCAGGCGCCGCCGCGCTTCGAGGGCCGGGCGTAGTAGTCGGCGAGGAAAATGGCGAGCGGCTGGCCGTCCTTGTCGAAGACATCGAAGACGCGCACGTCGGGCTGATAAACAGGCAGGTCGTGGCGTTCCTTGAAGGTGATGCCGTAAAGCCGGGTCGCGGCATAAAAGACGCCGTCGAGCAGGACGTGGTTGAGCTCGAAGTAGGGTTTGATCTCCGACTCGTCAAAGGCGTAGCGCGCCTGGCGCACTTTCTCGGAATAATAAGCCCAATCCCAGGAGGCGAGTTGGAAGCCGCCTTTTTCCTTGTCGATCAACTTTTGCATGTCGGCCGCTTCCTTGCGCGCGTTCGCGACCGCCGGCGGCGCGAGCTGGCCAAGGAGTTTGTTGACCGTCTCGACATTTTTCGCCGTCTGATCTTCGAGCTGATAGGCGGCGTGGCTCGCGTAGCCGAGAAGCGCAGCGCGTTCGGCGCGCAACTTCACCGTCCGCAGGACGACCGCGCGGTTGTCGAACTCGTCGCCGTGGCTGTTGCGGGCCAGCGACACCTTCATGATGCGCTCGCGCAGAGCGCGATTTTTCAGGCCGGTGAGGACCGGTTGCTGGGTCGTGTTCAGGAGCGGGAAGACGAACTTGCCTTCTTTCCCTTCCTCTTTGGCGGCGGCGGCCGCGGCCGCGATCTCGTTAGGCGAGAGGCCGTCGAGTTCCTCCTTCTTCTCGACCACGATCGACTCGGCGTTTTTCTCTTTCAGGACGTTCTGGGAAAACCTGGTCTGCAACTCGGCCAGCTCCGAGTTCATCTTTTTCAGCTTCGTCTTGTCGGGCTCGGAAAGTTTCGCGCCCGCCCGCACGAAATCCTTGTAGTAACGCTCGACGAGCCATTTCGATTCCTCGTCGAGGCCGAGCTGGTCGCGTTTGTTGTAAAGGGTCTCGACCCGTTTGAAGAGCGGGCCATTGAGGTAGATCGCGTCCCGGTGCGCGGAAAGCTTCGGCGCCATCTCGCTCTCGATTTTTTGCAGCTGGGGATTGGTGTTGGCGGCCGAGAGATTGGAAAAAATGCGATCGACCCGGTCGAGCAGCTCGCCGGTTTTCTCGAGGGCGACGATCGTGTTTTCGAAAGTTGGCGGCGCGGGATTGGAGGCGATGGGCGCGATCTCCTTCAATTGTTCCGCCATGCCCTGCTCGTAGGCGGGCGCGAAGTCCTCGTCCCTGATCTTGTCGAAGGGCGGATAGTGGAAATCGAGCGAACTTTCCTTGAGTAACGGATTTTCGGTCATGGATGCGGCGCTCGGGTGAAGGCGAGGGAGACTCTTCCGCCGCCTGACCGGCGCTGACAAGGAGGAGGACGAAGCGAAGCGGTCGCGAGGACGCGATCGAGAAGGGCGGAGTGAAGGTCGAGTTTTGAGCAATCATCATGGTTCGTGAGTCTAAGGCGGCATGGCCCGATTGGACCAAGCAGGCGTTTTTATCTACATCGGGATTCCGCTCGGAAAAGGTTTTGTTTGGGCGAATGACGCCGGGAGAGTCGGGAAGCCGCCAGGGAGATGGAGCTGGCACTTTGCCTCGAAATTGCTTAAAAAGGGATAAGGGAAAGACAGGGAAAGAATGAAACACGACACGCAGACCAGATTTTCTTTTTGGCGCCGGACATTCCTTTGTCTCACGGCGTTGGCCATCGTCGCCGGCCTGAGCAGCGGCACGGCCGGGGCGAAGACGGTCTCGGTGGATGTGGCGCCGGGAGGGCAGTTGGTCTTTTCCCCGCCGTCCGTTTCGATTGAAGTGGGGGACACGGTCACCTGGAATTGGAAGACCACCGGGCACAGTGTCACCGCGGGCACCGCCGGGCGCCGCGGCCGAGAGCGAGCTCGACTCCGGGATCAGAATTTCCGGCTCCAGTTTTTCGCACACCTTCACCAAGCCGGGGACGTTTCCGTATTTCTGCGCCGCCCACGGAGCCTGTTGCGCGATGACCGGGAGCGTAACGGTCCTGGAGGCGACGCCCACGCCGCGACCGATCGCAGCCCGACCGCTGAACATTTCCACGCGCGTGGCGGTCGGCGCCGACGACCGCGTCGTCGTCGGCGGATTTGTGATTACCGGCACGGGGCCGCAGCGCGTCATCCTGCGGGCGCTCGGGCCGTCGCTCGCCCGGCTCGGAATTTCCAACCCGCTGGCTGATCCCTTCCTCGAACTGCACGGGAGCGATCACTCGCTGATCACGACGAACGACAACTGGAAAGACGGGGCGCAAGCCGACATCGCAGCGACTGGCTTCGCGCCGACAGACGATCGCGAATCGGCCCTTGTCCTCACTCTGGATCCGGGGAGTTACACCGTGGTCGTGAGCGGGAAGGATGGGGCGACCGGGATCGGGTTGGTCGAGGCTTACGAGTTGGATGCGGAGCCGGCCTCGCAGTTTAGCAATCTCAGCACACGGGGATTTGTCGGCACGGGAAGCAGCGTGATGGTCGGCGGGTTTGTCGTGGGCGGCGGCGACGACGAGGTCAAAATGCTGATCCGCGTCCTCGGTCCGTCGCTCCACGATGCCGGCGTGACCGAGGTGTTGGCCGATCCGACGCTCGAATTGCGCGACGAAAACGGCGCGATCGTGCGCCGTGACGACAACTGGAAAACCGAGCAGAAAGGGGAGATCGCCGCCAGTGGGATGCAGCCCGCGAGCGATCTCGAGCCGGCGATGATCGCGACTCTCGCGCCCGGCTCTTACACCGCGATTGTCGCCGGCAAGGGCGGTCTCACCGGGGTGGCTCTGCTGGAGTTGTATCGGCTCCAGTAGGTCGCTCATCCGACGGCGCGGATTTCTCTTCATCAGGGGCGGTTCGGTCTCGCCCGTTGCCTGCCTCCGGTCTGCTGCGGCCTTCGGAAAAAAGACCGTTTAGCGTCCCAGTTCCGTTTTAGAGAATGGCGGGCCGGTCCCGGCACATACCATGGGCATTTCTCTTAAACCGCAACATCTCAACCGCTATCGCCAGATCGCGTGGATCTTCATGAAATACGGCCGGTCCGACCTCGTGCAGGAGACCGGTCTCTCCGAAGCGCTCGCTTCCGAGCAACGCGTCGCCCCGGCCGAAGCCGCCAAGGCGAACGAGCTGGCCGACGATCTCGAAAAGCTCGGGCCCACCTTCGTCAAGCTCGGCCAGCTTCTTTCCACCCGGGTCGAGCTTCTCCCGCCGGCCTATCTCGAGGCGCTCGCCCGTCTCCAGGACAAGGTGGAGCCGTTCGGTTTTGCCGAGGTCGAGAAAATCGTCAGCTCCGAGCTCGGAGTGCGGATTTCAAAAGCGTTTTCCAGTTTCGAGGATCAGCCGATGGCGGCGGCGTCGTTAGGCCAGGTCCATCGCGCCACCCTGCGCGACGGGCGCCCGGTCGCGGTCAAGGTGCAGCGACCCGGGATCCGCGAGCAGATGGTGGAAGATCTGGAGGCGCTCGAGGACATCGCGGAATTTTTCGATAACCACACCGAACTCGGCCGGCGCTACGAGTTTTGTCAGACGCTGGAGCAGTTTCGGCGCAGCCTCCTCCAGGAACTCGATTACCGGCAGGAAGCCAGCAACCTGACCACGATTCGCCAGCAATTGCGCGAATTCGAACACATCATCGTCCCAGCGCCGATCGCCGATTACACCACCTCGCGCGTTCTCACGATGGAGTTTGTGCCGGGGAAAAAGATCACCGACCTGAGCCCGCTCGTGCAGATGGATTTCGACGGCGCGACCCTCGCCGAGGAACTCTTCCGCGCTTATCTCGAGCAGATTCTGGTGCACGGTTTTTTCCATGCCGATCCGCATCCGGGCAATGTGTTCATCACGCCCGACTATCGGATCGCGCTTCTCGACTTGGGAATGGTCGGGCGCATCCTGCCCAGGTTGCAGGAAAACTTGTTGCAGCTGCTACTCGCGATCGCAGAAGGCCACGGCGACGAAGCGGCCAACATCGCGATCAAGATCGGCGAGCAGAAAGAGGAGTTTGAGAGCAAGGAATTCATTCGCCGCATTGGCGAGATCGTGGCCCAGCAAAAGACGGCGACGGTGGAGGAGATGCAGGTCGGCCGGCTCGTGCTCGAGGTGACGCAAACCGCGGCCGAAAGCGGCGTTCGCGTGCCCCCGGAATTAACCATGCTGGGCAAGACCCTGCTCAATCTCGACCAGGTCGGACGCGCCCTGGCGCCGGATTTCGATCCGAACGCCTCCATCCGCCGCAACGCCGCCCAGATCATGCAACAGCGTCTCGTGCGCAGCATTTCGCCCGGCAACCTTTTCAGCGGCGTGCTCGAGCTGAAGGACCTGATCCAGCGTTTGCCGGCGCGGCTGAACAAGGTCATCGACGCCGTCGCGAACAACGAATTCAAGGTCCAGGTCGACGCGATCGACGAGCAGACCCTCGTGGAAGGATTCCAGAAAGTCGCAAACAGGATCACGGTCGGGCTCATCCTCGCGGCGCTCATCGTGGGCGCGGCCATGTTGATGCGGGTCGAGACCAGCTTCCGGATCTGGGGCTACCCCGGGCTGGCGATCATCCTTTTCCTGCTCGCGGCGGGCGGTGGGGTGACCTTGCTGATCAACATCCTCTTCTACGACAAGTCGGGTCGCGGCTAGAGATGCCTGTCGACGCTTCGCTCTTGCGAAGCGCGGTTCTGGGTGCGGCTTGGAGCGTGGCGGCTTTGCTCTCGCGTTTCGCACAGCGAAACGTCTACAACTTTGCCATGGCGCTTCGTTTTGTTCTGATTCTCTCGTTTTTCTTCGCCCACTTCTCGTTAGGCGCAAATCCGAAACGCGTGCTCAAGCCGGAGGATTTTGCCGCCTTGCGCGACGTCGACGAACCGGATCTCTCGCCCGATGGCCAGCGGCTCGTCTATGTCGTCGGCACGGTCGATCTGCCAAAAGACAAGCAGCCGAAGAATCTCTGGCTCGCCCAATGTGACGGCTCGGAGAATCGCGCCCTCACCTTTGGCGAGAATCAGCAGACCCATCCGCGCTGGAGCCCCGATGGGAAATGGATCGCCTTTCTCTCCAGCCGTGGCGACGAGAGCGACGACGACCAGCTTTGGATTCTCCCCAGCGCCGGCGGGGAAGCGGAGCAGCTCACCCACGAAAAGGGGAGCGTGGATGACTTTGCCTGGGCGCCGGATTCGAAACGGCTCGTGCTCGTCGTGCACGATCCCGATCCGCGCCAGCCCGAGGCCAGAAAGAAGGAAAAGAAAACCGTGCCTCCGATCGTGATCGATCGGTTCCAGTTCAAGAAAGACATCGCCGGTTACCTGACCAATCGCTGGTCGCACCTCAAGCTGCTCGATCTCGCGCCGCGCAAAGTCGCCAGCCTAACGAGTGGCGAACACGATGATGTTCTCCCGGCCTGGTCGCCGAACGGAAAACAAATTGCCTTCGTCTCCAAACGCGGTCCCGAGGCCGACCGGACGGAAAACTGGGATGTTTACCTGATCAACCCGAAGCCCGGCGCGAAAGATCGCCAGCTGACGACCTCGCCGGAAGCCGACGCCCATCCCGAGTGGGAGAGCGCCCCGGCCTGGAGCCCGGACAGCAAAACCATCGCCTACCTCCACGGCGGCGACCCGAAGAAGATCGAATACGCGACCCATTCGCTCGCGATCATTCCCGCGGCCGGCGGCGAACCGCAATATCTGACCGCGGCCAGCGATCGCAATGCATCCCAGCCGCGTTGGAACGCCCGCGGCCAGGGCATTTTCTTCATTGAAGAAAACGATGGCGCCGCCACGCTCGAGCAACTGGTCAACGTCGGCGGAGCCTGGCAACCCAACAGCTCGCCCCCGCCGGTGATGGGCGGTCGTGGCAAGGTGACGGCCTACAGCCTGAGTGAAAACGGCCTCCTCGTCATCCGGGCCAGCACGCCCGATCGGCCCTACGAGATTTTCCTCTCCAGCAGCCGGGGGCCGATCTGCCTGACGAAGCAGAACGACGCCTTTCTCGCCCAGATCCGGTTGGGCAAAGTCCAAGAAACCAAATTCAAAAGTTCGGACGGAACGGAAGTGCACGGCTTCCTCGTCCATCCGCCTAACGAGAAGGCAGGCGTCCGGAGCCCAGCGGTCCTCCGTCCGCACGGCGGCCCACAGTCTCAGTACGCGAACGAATTCGATTTCGAGAAGCAGCTCTTTGCCGCCAGCGGCTACCTCGTCGTCCTGCCCAATCCGCGCGGCTCGACCGGGCGCGGGACCGATTACGCCATGGGCATCTACGCCGGCTGGGGGAGCGTCGATGTGCAGGACGATCTCGCCGCGGTCGACGACGCCATCGCCCGCGGCCTGGCCGATCCGGACCGCCTCGTGGTCGGCGGTTGGAGCTACGGCGGGATGTCGACCAATTATCTCATCGCGAGCACGACCCGCTTTAAAGCGGCGGTCAGCGGCGCCTCGATTTCCAACATCATGGCCGGCTACGGCACCGACCAATACATCCGCGATTACGAATACGAGCTGGGCACGCCCTGGGAGCATCCCGAGGTCTGGGCGAAAATCTCCTACCCGTTTCTGCACGCCGACAAAATCAAAACGCCGACCCTGTTCCTCTGTGGGGAGAGCGACTTCAATGTCCCGCTCCTCAACAGCGAGCAGATGTATCAGGCACTGCGGTCGTTAGGCGTACCGACTGAGCTGGTCATTTACCCGGACCAATTCCACGGCCTGAAAAAGCCGAGCTACATCCTCGACCGCTACCAGCGTTATCTCGCCTGGTTCGCCATCTATCTCCCGAAATAGTTTCGATCCTCGGACGGGACGGCGCCCGTCCCTCCATCTCTAGTTCGTCGGCAGCTGGGTGTAGCGCACCCGGTAATGAACCGCCTTTTCCTCCCCCGGTTTCAGCCCGACGACGAACTCGATCGCGTGCGCATTCTTTTTCGTGAAGGGATCGGAATGCTCGACCATCTCCCAGCTCTGCCAGCGGTTGAGATGCTCGAGGACGTGAATCTCGACCGGCTCTCGCTTGTGATTGCGCAGTTGGATTTCGAACGCTTCCTCCATCGTTCGCTGTGCCCGGTCGATCGCGAAATCGGTCTGGTGCCTTTCCGCCGCGAGATCAAAAGCGATCCCGGTGAAAATCCGGAGGCTCTCGTCCTGGGCGACGACGCCGTGCTGATTTTCACCTGTGAACTGCAACTGGCCGTCGCTCTCCTCTTGATAAAAGCGCCAGCGCCCGGCCGGCAAAGGCACCCCGAGATGATTCCCCGCGCTGTTCTTGAATTCGTAAATGATGCCGACCTTGCTCGATGAATCCGTCCCCCAGCCGGGATCGATCATCGGCCCGCCGCGGTAGGGGATCGGCTCCGGCGTCTCGTAGCCGGTCACATCATATTGATAGGTCCGCCGCGCCTCGACCCCCTCGGCCCGCACGAATTCGATCTGCTTTGTCTCCCCCTCCCGCAGCGTCACCGGTCGCGGCAAAGTGTAGAGGTGATAATCGGCAAAGCTTTTTTCCTCCGGGCCGACCTCGGGTGCCGCAGCCATGGCGCGCTGCCGCGGCGCGTAGGCCCTTTCCTGTTCCACCGCCTTGAGTTTGTTCACGTCGCCCGCCACGAGTTTGATCTGCGCGTCGGTGAATTGTTTTCCGCTCTGGTTATTGATCGTGATCAGGCCCGCGATCTGCAACGGTCCGCTGCTCTCGGGACTAACGACATTATAGTCCGCGCCCCAATCGATTCCCTCGCTCAGATAGGCGATCTCCGCCTCGAACTTCGCCGCCTGGGCGGCGCGGATTTTCCAGTTCAGTTCCGGTTTGAGGATCGACTCGTCAGCCAGTTTGGGAAAAAGCGGTTTGCCGGGCAGATCGAAACGCAACTTGCCCTCGATCTCGATGATGGGCGACTCGCTCCCGCCCGCGTCATTCCGCTCGCGGCCGGCGCGCACGATCCGCCCGCTCACGATCGAATCCGCTTTCGCCGGTTGCTGGACGAGGAAGTCGATCGTTTGCCCCTCGAATCGCGAGAGCATGGCCGCCTGCGAGATGGCGTCGGCCCGATAACTTTGCTCCAGGACCTGGAATTGTTGTTTCCCTTCCGGATCGCGCAGGATGACCGAACTCGGCTCGAGGCGGCCGGTGATATCGGCGCAGCGGACATCGTTGACCCCCTCGCGCAAATCGAGCGGGACGGCGCTGCGCACGACGGCGAAGTTTTGATTGTAAATCGTGAGGCTGGGCGGCGTGGCCCCGCCCGCCAAAGCCAGAGGCAGGAGAAAAAGCCCGAGAACGGAAGCAGATCGATTCATATCGCTCCTTAGAACAAATCCGCCCGGATCGCGACCCCCAACTTGTTTGGTCGACAGCCGGAAATGACTCCACTATCACTAGGAAAGGAAGGCGCCTAACGATCCGCGGGAGGGTGCCACCGACTACTGATGAACGCCGAACAACAACGCCTCGAGCAAAACGATCATCGCGCCGAACGCTGGCATCTCTGGGGCCCCTACCTGAGCGAGCGGCAATGGGGCACGGTGCGGGAGGATTACAGTGCGAACGGCGATGCCTGGAATTATTTCCCGCACGAGCAGGCCCGCTCCCGCGCCTATCGCTGGGGCGAGGATGGGATCGGCGGCATCTCCGATTTCAAGCAGCGCCTTTGTTTCGCCTTCGCTTTTTGGAATGGGCGCGATCCCATCCTCAAGGAACGGCTCTTTGGCCTGACCGGTCCGCAGGGGAACCACGGCGAGGACGTGAAGGAAATTTTCTTCTTCGAGGACAACACCCCGACCCATTCCTGCATGCGGATGACTTATCGTTATCCGCAGGCGGAGTTTCCCTACGACCAACTCGTCAGGCAAAATGCCGGACGCTCCAAGATGGAACCGGAGTTCGAGCTCTGGGACACCGGGGTGCTGCAGGAGAATCGCTATTTCGATATCACGCTCGAATACGCCAAGGGGGCGGAGGCCGACATTCTGATTCGCGCCACGGTCACGAACCGCGGGCCGGAAACGGCGGCGCTCCATCTTCTGCCGACGCTCTGGTTTCGCAATACCTGGAGCTGGGCCGAGGACTCGTCGCGGCCCAACCTGCGGGTCGGGCGCGACCATTCCGATTCGATCGCGATCGTCGAGGCAAGCCACGATACGCTGGGCGAATACCGGCTCCTCTGCGAGCAGGCGGGGCCGCTCCTTTTCACCGAGAACGAGACAAATCTGCAACGGCTCTACGGCGTGCCGAACAAGTCGCTCTACGTGAAGGACGCCTTTCACGAAGCGATCGTGCGGGGGAATTCCGCAGCCGTCAGTCCCGATCGCATGGGAACGAAAGCCGCCGCGCATTACGAGATGCAGGTCGACCCCGGCCAGAGCCGCAGTCGTTAGGCTGCGGTTGCAAAAAATTACAGACCAGGCGACAACCTTCGCGGACTTCGACGCGGTCTTCGACCAGCGCCGGGCGGAAGCCGACGAATTTTACCGCGCCCTCGCCCCGAGTTGCCTGAGTGCCGAACATTGCGCGATCCAGCGCCAGGCCCTGGCCGGAATGCTTTGGACGAAACAATTCTACTATTACGTCGTCGAGCAGTGGCTGGAAGGCGACCCGGGGCAGCCGCCTCCGCCTGACGAGCGCCGGACCGGCCGCAACGTCGAATGGCATCACCTCTACAACGAGCGTGTCATGTCGATGCCGGACAGTTGGGAATACCCCTGGTATGCCGCCTGGGATCTGGCTTTCCATTGCATCCCGCTCGCCCTCGTCGATCCGAAGTTCGCCAAGAGCCAGCTCGATATCATCCTGCGCGAATGGTATCAGCATCCCAACGGCCAGATCCCGGCCTACGAATGGAATTTCAGCGACGTTAATCCGCCGGTCATCGGCTGGGCTGCCTGGCGGGTTTATAAGATCGAGCAGCGCGCCACCGGGAAAGGCGATCGCGCTTTTCTCGAAACCGTCTTCCACAAGTTGCTCATCAATTTCACCTGGTGGGTGAACCGAAAAGACTCCGGCGGCCGCAACATCTTCGAAGGCGGCTTTCTCGGGCTCGATAACATTGGCGTTTTCGACCGGAGCGCGCCGTTCCCCGACGGCAGCCGGCTCGAACAGAGCGACGGCACAAGCTGGATGGGAATGTTTTGCCTCACGATGATGCGGACCGCTCTCGAGCTGGCGCGCGAGAACCCGGTCTACGAAAACATCGCGACCAAATTCTTCGAGCATTTCCTCGGGATCGCCGCCGCCATGAACAACGCGGGCGGGCGCGGGATCGGACTTTGGGACGAAGCGGACGAGTTTTTTTACGATGTTCTCCATACCCCGGGCAATCGTTACCTGCCGTTGCGCGTCCGTTCGTTAGTCGGGCTCATGCCGATGCTGGCGGTGGAAGTGCTGGAGCCGGAGCTGCTCGAGGCGATGCCGGGATTTCGCGAGCGCCTCGAGTGGTATTTGGCGAATCGTCCCGACCTCGCGAGCCTGATCTCGCGCTGGTCCGAACCGGGGAGCGGCGACCGGCGCCTGATCGCCCTCACCCGCGGGCACCGCATGAAGTCTCTCCTCCGCCGGATGCTCGATCCGAACGAGTTTCTGAGCGATTACGGGGTCCGCTCGCTGAGTCGATTTCATCGCGACCATCCCTACGTCCTCGAAGTGCGCGGCGAGCAAAAAGTGGTCGGCTACGAACCGGCGGAATCGCAGACCGGGATTTTCGGTGGCAACTCGAACTGGCGCGGTCCCATCTGGTTCCCGATCAATTATCTCCTCATCGAGTCGCTGCAAAAGTTTCACCATTATTACGGCGACGATTTCAAGGTGGAATGCCCGACTGGCTCGGGGCACTTCCTCACCCTGAACCAAATTGCGAACGAGCTTTCCATTCGCCTGATCAGGCTCTGGCTGCGCGATGGGGGCGGGGAACGGCCCTTCGCGCGCGCCTCCGGCGATTCGTTAGGCGGAGCGACCGACCACGACCGCTATCTCTTTCACGAATATTTCCACGGCGACAGCGGGGCGGGCCTGGGGGCGAGTCATCAGACCGGCTGGACGGGGCTGGTCGCGAAGTTGATTCAGCAGCAGGGAACGCGCGGGACGCTGGCCAAGCCGGATCCGTTTACGGATTTGTGAACACTCCCTGGAAGCGAGAACGCAGACTCGCGCCTCCCACAGGGAGGCGTCTACATGTAGACGCTTCGCTGTGCGAAGCGCGGCTATCGACGTTGCTCGTTGTGACGGCCCTCGAGATTCCTTAGGATTCCCGGCATGAGCCTGAATCCGCGCCGTACAATCGACGAGCTAAAGGAACTGCGCGCCCTGACCGGGGACGAAAATGGCGCACAACGCGTCGCCTTCACTCCAACCTGGGCCAAAGGCGCGAAAATGGCTGGAGGAAAAGGCCGCGCGCCATGGGCGCGGAAGCGGAGCGCGATGAAGCCGGCAACCTCTGGATGACTCTGCCCGGCGCCTCCGAGAAAGCGCTTCTCATTGGCGGCCACATCGACTCCGTGCCTAACGGCGGCTGGCTCGATGGCTCGCTCAACACTCTCACCGGTCTGGAAATCCTGCGCCGGATCAAATCGCAATCCGACGGGCGGCCGCCGGTCACGGTCCGCCTGGTCGATTGGGCCGATGAAGAAGGCGCGCGCTTCGGGAAAAGCCTTTTCGGCTCCTCGGCCTGCTCGGGCAATCTCGACATGGAGGAAGCCCGCGGCCTGAAGGATAAGGATGGAATCAGTTTGCCCGACGCGCTCCGGGAACAGGGGATCGACTTCGAGCAGGTCAAGAAATCCAATCGCCAGCTCGCGAATGCCGCGGCCTACATCGAGCTGCATATCGAGCAGGGCCCGGTCTTGCTCGATCTCGACCTGCCGTTAGGCGCGGTCCTCGGGACTTTCGGCGTCGAGCGGCACGCGATCACTTTTCACGGCCAGGCGGCGCATTCCGGGAGCACGCCGATGAACCGACGGAAAGACGCCTTTCTCGCCGCGGCCAGAATGAGTCCGGAAATTTATCGGATCACCGATCGCCATGGCGGCGTTTGCACGATCGGTTCCTGCCTGACGAAACCGGGGATCGTGACCAGCGTGGTCGAGGAATGCCGGATCACGCTCGACCAGCGCCATCTCGACGCCGCGGCCCTCGCGGCGATGCTGCGCGAGGCGCGGGAAGCGAGCGAGCGGTTTGCCAACGAGGGCAATGTGACTGTCTCATGGGAGCGACTCTGGCAGATCGAGCCGATGCCCTTCGAGGAGGAGCTGATCGATTTTTGTGACGCAGCGATCCGCGAGACCTGCGGCAAATCGCATCGCCTGCCTTCCGGTCCGCTGCACGATGCAGCGGAAGTGGCGCGGGCCGGGATTCCGACGGTCATGATGTTCGTGCAGAGTTTGCACGGGATTAGCCACAACAAGATCGAGGACACGAAAGAGGAGCATCTCGAGCTGGCAGTGCGAGCCTTTGATCGGCTGGCCTCGAAGGCGATGGAGTGGATCGCGGTTCGTTAGGCGTCGCGCCCAGACTCCGGGGAGCGCACGCGCCCTCGCGTGCCGTTTGCGGCGACTCGCCGCAAACACCTGGGAGCGCGTGGAACTTGAAACACTGCTCGAACGCTCGTTCCATTCGGCGAGGCGCCGAATGGGGCACGCGAGGGCGCGTGCGCTCCCCGGAATTCTAACGCGCGGCGACGGGCTCCAATTCGGTCCCGTGCTTTTCCGCGTCGGCCGCGTGGTGGGTGTGCGCGCTGCGCAAGAACGGGACCCGATCGAGCACGCTTTCCTGGAACCATTCCAGCGCGAGGTAAATCACCGGCGTGATGTAGAGCGTGATCAGTTGCGAGAAGATCAAACCGCCGACGATGACCAACCCGAGCGGCCGCCGTGACGAGCCATCGGCCCCGAACCCGAAAGCGAGCGGCAACGCGCCCATGAGCGCGGCCAGCGTGGTCATGATGATGGGGCGAAAACGTTCCACGCTCGCCTCGTGGATCGCCCCGCGCCGGTCGTAGCCTTCATCGAGACGATGGAGCGCGAAGTCGACAATCATGATGCCGTTTTTCTTCACGATGCCCATGAGGAGAAAAAGCCCGATGACCGAGTAGAGCGAGAGGGTGGACCCGAAAACCCAGAGGGTCATGAGCCCGCCCACGACCGCCGGGAAGAGAGTCGAAAGCACCGTCACCGGATGGACGTAGCTCTCGTAAAGAATGCCGAGAATCACATACATGACGAAGAGCGCGGCGATAACGAGAAACGGCAGCGCGGTGAAGAGCTGCTGAAGGACGAGGCCTTCGCCCTGCAACTCGCCTTTCACCGTCGGTGGCAACACTTCCGCGGCGGTCTTGTTGATGAAACTCGTCACGTCCCCGAGGGCGACACCGGGCTTGGTGTCGAAGCCGAAGGTGACGCTCGTGAACTGGTTGGTGTGATTGACCGATTGCAGCCCGAGCGTCTCTTTCGCGGTCGTTAGGGCGCGGATCGGGATCAGCTTGTCGCCGTTATCCGGCTTGACGTAGATCTGCCGAAAATCCTCCGGCCCGGAGCGCGCCTTGTCGTCGGCCTCGACGATGACCTCATACTGGTCGTCGGCCTGCTTGATCAGATAAACGTAGTTCTGCGAGTAAGCGGCCCGGAGCAGGCTTTCGAGCTGGGTCGTGGAAACGCCGTAAAGCCCGGCTCGCCCGCGCTCGATGTTGATGTCGAGGTTGGGCGTATTGCGGAAAAGATCGGAGCGCGGCGGGCTGGCGAATCCGTCGTAGTCGCGCAGCTTTGCTTCGAGCTTGTCGGCCGCGGCGTAAACTTCCTCCGGGTCGATCCCGCTCAGGACATAAGTGTAGCGACCGAACGAGCTGCCGGTCGCGCCGATGTCGATTCGCAGGACCGGCTGCGGGTTGAGCGTTGGAAAAACTCCCGGAATTCCGCTGCACGCTTTGCGCAGTTCAGCCGTGATCGTATCGATGTCCGCGCGCTTGTCCGCGTCCTTCAGAAACAGAACGGTGAACACGCCTGCTCCCAGGCCGGAGCGTCCCGCCACGGTGAAATATTTATCGACTGCCGGGTTCGCCTGTAAAACCGGATCGAGCTTTTCCTGGAGCTGGCGTTGCTGGTCGGGCGAAGCACCTTCCTGGACGATGAAAAATCCGCGGATGACGCCGCTGTCGCCGGTCGGCAGAAGCGTGAACGGGAGTTGGTTGAAGAAGAACCAAACGCCGACGGCGCAGGCCACAATGATCGGCAGCGCGAGCCAGCCATGATCGAGAAACCAATCCAGCGAGCGGCCGTAAAAGTCCCGCACCGGATTGAAGAACCGGCTGACGAATTTCTCCGTCCAGGTCCGGCGATGGTCCGGCCCGCGCTCGACCAGAATGCGCGAACACATCAACGGGGTCAGAGTTAACGAAACCAGACCGGAAGCGAGGATGGCGACGATGATGGTGATGGCGAACTCGCGGAAGATTCGGCCTAACAATCCCGGCATGAAGGCGAGCGGGATGAAGACGGCCGCGAGCGAGAGGGTCATGGAGAGAATGGTGAAGGAAATTTCGCCCGCGCTGTTGAGGGTGGCGCGATAGATCGACTCGCCGGCTTCCGCCCGCCTCACGACGTTCTCGAGAAAGACGATCGCGTCGTCGACCAGGAAGCCGATCGCGAGGGTCATGGCCATAAGGGTGAGGTTGTTGACCGAATAACCGAAGGTCCACATCGCGATGAAAGTGATGAGGAACGACATCGGCAACGCCACCATCGGGATGAGGGTGTCGGAAGCGCGCCCGAGGAAAACGAAGATGACGAAAATGACGAGGATAAAGGCGATCGCGAGGGTGGCCTGGACGTCGTGGAGCGAATTGACGATCGATTGCGAGCGGTCAAAGACCGGAATGAGGCGGATCGAACCCGGCAGTTCGCTTTGCAGCTCGGGAAGAAGCGCGCGCACCGAGCGCGCGACCGCGACCGCATTCGCGCCCGCCTGCCGCGAGACCGCGAAGACGATGACCGAGGCCGGCGGATGAAATCCGCGGACAAAAAAATGCCGAGACAAGCGCTCGTTTTCTACCCCGTCGATGACTTTGGCGACGTCGCGCAGGTAGACGGGCGAGCCGTTGGCGCCGCGCTTGATGATGAGGTTGCGATAACCCTCGGCGGTGTCGATCTGGCCGTTAGGCCGGAGGGTAATCGACTTGTTGCGACCATCAAACTGCCCGGCGCCGGAATAGGACGTCCCGGCGCGGATGGCGGCGCGCCAGTTCTTCGAAAGTCATGTTGCGAGTGGTGAGGGCGCCGGGGTCGACCTTGATTCGGATGGCGCCTTTGACGCCGTAGATGTTGACCTCGGAAACGCCGGGCAAAATGTTGATCCGCTGCGAGACCTGGGTCGTGCCGTAGCGGTAAAGCTCGCCGTCGCTCAGCGTGTCACTCGTTAGGGCTACATACATGACGGGCTGATCGTTCGGGTTCGTCTTGTTGAAAGTGGGCGGGCTCGGGAGATCGCTCGGGAGCTGGCCGGTGGCGCGTTGCAGGGCGCTCTGGACGTCGGTCGCGGCCGCGTCGATTCCTTTGCTGAGCGCAAATTGCAAGGTGATCTGGGTGCGGCCCTGCGAGCTGGTGCTGGTGGAAAGCTCGAGACCCGGGATCTGGGTGAACTGCTTCTCGAGCGGGGTCGCGATCGTGTTTGCCATCGTCTCCGGATTGGCTCCCGGGATAGGAGGCACTCACCCGAATGACCGGATAATCGACCGCCGGAAGATCGTTCACCGCCAGTTGATTGTAGGTCAGGATGCCGAAGACGATGATCGAGGCCGTCAGCAGCATCGTCATGACCGGCCGCTGGATGAAGGGGCGCGAGAGGCCGGAGGAAAATTGGACGAGCTTTTTCGGCGCCCCGTGCTCGCTCTGGAGGCGGGCACGGTCAGCCGGCTTTTCCGCCGAGGCGCCGTTGCCCTGCTCGTCCCAACCGTTGTTGTCCGAATCCGCCATTCGTTAGGGCGCTGCGTTTGGGTCGGACTCGCCGCCGGCTTTGTCAGACGGGGTTTCGTCTTCTTTCGCGATCACCTTTGTCCCGGGCGCCAGTTGCAGTTGGCCGCGGACCACGACCGTTTCGCCCGGCTGCACGCCTTCCTTGATTACAGTCAGATCGCCGTCCTGGTTTTGCCCGGGCTTCACCTGGCGCAGGTCGAGCGTGGAATCCTTTTTCACGACAAAAATGTAGGGGCCGTTCTGGCCGATCTGGACGGCGCCGCTCGGGACCAGCCTGGCGTCTTTGATCGTGTCGAGAATCAGGCGGACGTGG
This sequence comes from uncultured Verrucomicrobiae bacterium, assembly GCA_963772915.1. Lineage (GTDB taxonomy): Bacteria > Verrucomicrobiota > Verrucomicrobiia > Chthoniobacterales > UBA10450 > Palsa-1392. The sequence goes on along the minus strand of CAVYZI010000003.1, from coordinate 678,814 downwards.
ACATACTGCGACGGCCAAAGGGCATGATCGGGATTCGGAGTCACGGCGCGGGCCTGCGCCGTTCCGGTGCCCGGCTGGAGGGTGTTGGCGAGAAAATAAAGGCTGCCGGCGCGGGGCGGAAAGTTGTCGTCCTCGGCATCGGTCAGCACTTTCAAATTCGGATTGCCGAGGTAGCGCCTAACGAGTGGGAGATCAGGTTCGGAAATCGTGAAATCGGTATAGATCGGGTCGAGGTTGTCGATCGTCACCAGGACGGCGCTATTCGTTCCGGCCGAAACGGTGTTGCCGACGTCGACCTGGCGGAGGCCAGCGCGGCCGTTGATCGGCGAACGGATGGAGCAGTAGTCGAGGTTGACCTGCGCGGCGTCGACCGCCGCCTTGGTTCGCATGGCGTCGGCTTGGGCCGTATCGAGGTCCTGCGTCGCGGTCACGTCCTTGGCCTGCAATTCCAGTTGTCGTTTCAGATTTGCCTGGGCGAGTTGATTATCGGCTTTGGCCGCCTCGAGGGCGGCTTCGTAGGGCCGCTGATCGATCGTGAAAAGGAGATCGCCCTTTTTCACATCGGCGCCGTCCTTGAAATCGCGGGCGACGATTTGCCCGCTCACCTGCGCCTGCACCTGCACGGTTTCATAAGCGGCGCAGGTCCCGATTTCATCGAGGTAAAGCGGCACGTCTTTCGTGATAACTTTCGCGACTGAGACGGGACGCGGGGGCGGTCCGGCGGATTTTTCGGGCGTGCTGCAGGTCCGGACAAGGAAAAGGATCGCGAGCAGGCCGATCGCGCCCGCCCCGAGATAAATCCATTTGCGGGCGGAGCGCCGCTCGACATTTTCGGCCAGCTCGCGCGAGGCGACGGTCATTTTGTTGGCGGAAATCATTTCTTTTCCTTCTTCGCCGATCCGTTTCCGTTACCCAGATGCGTCTCGGCCGCAGCGGCGTTCTGCCGGATTTCGCCCAGGACCCTGAGGCAGGTTTGCAAATCATCGGGCGAGATGGTCGCCAGAATTTCGTGGCGCAAGGTGCGTGCCGTCTCTTCGATCTGCTGGAGCAACCGGCTCGACTTGCGTTCCAGGTGCACCGTCTTGCAGCGCCGATCGTGTTGCGCGCTTTCGCGTTTGATCCAGCCGCCGCTCTCCAGACGGGTGAGAAGACGGGCCAGGGTCGGCTCCTCGATGCTGAGCCGGTCGGCCAGGTCGCACTGCGTCAGTTCCCCGTTCGCGAGGTGGGCGATGGTGCGCCATTTCGCCTGGCTCAAGCCAAGCGGGCGGAGGCGTTGATCGAGCTTGTGCCGCCAGACGCGCGCCGTCTCGTGCAAGAGTTGCCCAATCTTCTCCGGGTCGATCTCGGTCATCGTTAGCATGCTAACGAATTCGTTTCGCTCCGCTTGTCAATCCGGATGCACCGAATTGCCCCGCACCCGCAGGAGAATAACCCGGCGCCGCCGGTAGTCCTTGATCCGCAGGATCGGCTCCGCCTGTTGCGGCGCCCAGCGGGTCGATTCCTCGGCTTTCTTTTCATCGGCCGGCTGAACCAGGATGTAGCGCGCGGTTCGGGGCAGGTCGCTCACCTCGCTGGCGTAGACGATGGGCCGGTGGAGATAGAAAAGGTAGGGCTGGTAATCGGGATCGACCGCGTAAAGCGATTCGTGGGGCGGGATGGCTTGTTCGAGTTGGGCCGCGATCGGGCGGATCTTCGCCCGCCGTTCCAACACCGGAATGAGCGCGAGTGAATAAAACAGCATCGCGAAGACGACCAGAGCGACCGTCCAGGTGATCGCTTTGCGCAACGGTTTGGGCCAGACGAGGGCGTGTTCGCGAATGAAAATGGCGAGCAGCCAGATTGCCGGGGCGAGCAACGGCATGGTGTAGCGGGGAAGCGCACCCGGGACGAGGTTGACCAGAACGAAGGGGAACGCCACGCCTAACGACAAGGCGCGGCCGAGCTTCCGGTCGTCCTCATTTTCCAGCAGCGCAAGACGAGCGAACGGCAGCAACGCGGCCCAGGGGAGCAGGTAGGCGATGCCACGCGGGATGTTGAGCAGCCAGTCGCCGAGCTTGAAATGGTCGCCGCTCACCCGGCCGGAAAACTGTTTCGACCAAACACTCGCGACATGACCGGCTTCGGTCGATTGCAGATACGGAATCGCCCAGGCGGCGAAAATCCCGAGCATGAGAATGATCCCGAGCAGGTGCGGGAGGCTCCAGAGACGCTTTAGTTCTGCGGATTGCCAGAGCACCGCGAGCACGACCGCGTAAAAGAAGAGGAGAAGCAGCGGCCCTTTCGCGAGCAGACCGAACCCGAGAAAAATCCCGGCTGCCGTCCAGGCGAGCCAGGGCCGTTCCTTCCACCAACTCAACCAGAAGATGAAGGCAAGGGCGGTGAGCGAAACGTAGAGCGCTTCGATCTCGATCATCCGGCCTTTTTCGAGCAGCCCGAAATTCGTCAGCCACATGAGGGCGGCGACGAGCGAGCCATTCGGGCCGAGTGCGCCGCGGGCGACCGCGAGGAAGGCGAGCGCGACCGAGAGAACGCAGAGGACGGAGGGAAGGCGTGCCGCCCATTCGTTGCGCACGCTGAAGAGCCGAAACGAAGCGGCGACCAGCCAGTTGACGAGCGGCGGTTTGCGCAGGTATGGCTCGCTCCCGACCCGGGGGACAAGATAGTTGCCGGTCTCGAGCATGGTGACCGCAGGCAGGATGCGCCGGCCTTCCTCGCTTTTGATCTCGAGCGAACCAAGGCGCGGAAGATAGATCAGCGCCCAGACGAGGAAAATCAGGAAATACGGGCGCAGATGTGTCATCGGCTAAAGTAGAAGGGCAGAGAAGGCAGTGAGGGCAGAGAAATATGCCTGCCTAACAATCTCTGTCTCCTTTGCCATTCCATGCCAAATTCTATCGTGGAACAAAGCCAGAGATCACATTAGTGGATACGACAGCTCGATGTCGGCCAGAAGCCTGATTCGCCTTTTACTCCTGGCCTTTGCCGTCATTCTCGTCGGCACGGCCGCGACCGTTTTTTATCTTTGGAAAGAGGAGCGGCGCGCGCAGCGACTGGTGCATGATGCGTTTACCGCTTTTACGCGCGGAGACCAGAGCACGGCCCTCGACAAATACACCGCGGCTCTCGATGCTCGACTAACGGCGCGCGACCGCGCCCTTGCCTACAGCGGCCGCGGCGCAGTTTATCTCGCGCAAGGCAAGTCCGACCAGGCGATTGCCGACCTCGACCAGGCAATCCGGCTGGCACCGCAGGTGGGCGAGCTCTTTTCCACGCGGGGCGATGCTTATCGCCAGAAAGGAGGTCTCGATCGCGCGTTGGCTGATTACACCCGCGCGATCGCGCTTTCGCCAAATTATTTCCCGGCCTTTCTCCGGCGCGGCAACCTTTTTCTCCAGCGCAACCAAGCCGATGCTGCTCTCGGGGATTTCAACGAAGCGGTCCGGATCGAGCCGGAGAATCCGGAAGCTTTGCAGGATCGGGGAAACGCCTATCTCGCCAAACACGACGTCGCCAGCGCTCTGGCAAACTTCGAAGCGCTTCTGCGCCTGGTGCCGGAAAAGAAACTGTTGCTGCGCGATGGTCTGAAGCAAAGAATCGCGGCGTTAAAGGACACGATCGCGAGCGATCTGCGCGAGAAGGGGGTGCGCAGTTTTCAGGCGGGCAGGTTCGAAGAAGCGATCCGGTTCGATGATGAAGCGCTGGCCTACGCTCCTGGGGCTGTGACCGCCAGCACGGTTCTGACCAATCGCGCCAATGCTCATCGCCTGCTTGGCCAGACGGAAAAGGCGTTTCTAGATTACGATGAAGCGATTCGACTTAATCCCGATGCCACCCTGGCCCACTTCAACCGCGCAACCACCGCGCTGGGGCAGGGAAAGATCGAGGAGGCCTTGCGTGGCTTCGAGGAAGTCTTGCGACAGCGTCCCACCTATGCCCCCGCTTTGCTGGACCGCGCGCAGATTCTCGTCAAGCGGGGGCAGTTGCAGAAGGCCAACGCGGATTTCGAGGCGGCGCTCGAACACCTCGAGGAAGTAAATCCTTCCCAGCGTCTACGGACGATAGAACAGGTGGCAAGAATCCGCGCGACTTCACCCTTCGCGATTCTGCGCAATGGTCTGGAGGCGGTCGAACTGGCCTCGGCGCTCTGCCTTCGGACTCAGCGGAAGAACAGCAAAAGTCTCGATACCCTCGCCGCTGCTTATGCTGAGACAGGTTTGTTTGACCAGGCGATCGACGCGGAAAAGCAGGCCCTCGAGTTGAACGATATGCCCGCAGGGGTTCGCCAGGAAATGACGCAGCGGTTGGAGCTTTATCGCCGCCACCAGCCGTTGCGTGAGCCACACAAATGAATGAGGGGGTCCCCGCCCTGTTCGTTAGGCGTGACCCAACTTGACGAACCGCATCGCCAAAAGTAAGTTCCGCGCCTAGTCCGTTGTGGATTGGAGTGGGAGCCAGCGTCCCACTCTTTTTTGTCTGCGGACGCTAATTTTATGAATGCCGAATTCATTGCCATGCTCGATTACCTGGAGCGGGAACGCGGGATCAAACGCGAAATCCTGATCGAGGCGGTCTCGAACGCCCTCCTCTCGGCTTCGAAAAAAAGCGTCGGCGCCTCCCGCGATCTCCACATCGACATCGACCCGAAGACGGGCGAGATCCGCGCCCTCGCCAATCTCCTCGTGGCCGAGAAAGTGACCAACCCGCAGGACGAGATCTCCCTCGAGAAAGCCCGCAAGATCAAGCCCGACGCCGAAATCGGCGAAGCCGTCGAAGTGGAAGTGACGCCGAAGAATTTCGGGCGCATCGCCGCCCAGACCGCCAAGCAGGCGATGATGCAGCGCATCCGCCAGGTCGAGAAGGAAATGATCTACGAAGAGTTCAAGGATCGCGCGGGCGAGATCGTCAGCGGCACCGTGCGGCGCTTCGATCGTTCCGACGTCATTCTCGATCTCGGAAAATTTGAAGCGATCATGCCGCAGCGCGAACGCGTCGTGGTCGAGGATTACAACGTCGGCGACCGGCTCCGCGCCTACGTCGTGGCGGTCGAGAACGGCGTCCGCGGCCCGGAGATCATCATCTCGCGCAGCCATCCCAATTTCGTCAGGCGCCTTTTCGAGCTCGAAGTGAGCGAGATCGCCGACGGCACGGTCGAGATCCGCGGGATCGCGCGCGAAGCCGGTTATCGGACCAAGATCGCGGTTTTCAGCGACAATCCGAAAGTCGATCCGGTCGGCGCCTGCGTCGGCATGCGCGGCTCGCGGGTGAAAAACATCGTGCGCGAACTGAACAACGAGAAGGTCGACATCATTCGCTGGAGCTCCGATCCGAAGGAATTCGTCCTCGAAGCGCTCAAGCCGGCGAAGGTCAAGAACCTCGTTTTCGATATCGAGAAAAAGAGCGCAACCATCTCGGTCGATGAAGATCAACTCTCACTCGCGATCGGCAAGAAAGGGCAGAACGCGCGCCTCACGAGCCGGCTGACCGGCTGGGAAATTAACATCGAGAAGGAAGCGCCGAGCACGACCGCGGTGGAACAAAAAGTGGCCCACGCCGCGCAGGCGCTCTCGACTGCCTTGCCGATTACCGAGGAGCAGGCGATGACGCTCGTGAAAACCGGCTTTACGAATCTGGAAGGATTGCACGATGCTGAGATGCAGGACCTCGTTGATATCCTCGGGGTGGAGGAAGAGAAGGCGCGCGAAATTTACGAGGCCGTGCATCGTGAACCGGTTTCTCCCTGACCATGGCCTCGCCTAACCGCTCACGGCCATGAGCAACATTTTAAGGAACTTTAATGCCAGCGAAAACGACGACCAAAACCAAGGCGACCAAAACGCCTGCGCGCAAAACGGCGAAGCCCGCCGCTTCTGCCAAGTCGTCCTCCACTCGTTCGCGTAGCGCGGCCAAGCCCGCCAAGAGTTCCAAGCCTGCAGTAAGCGAAAAAGTGGCGGTCGCAGAAAAATCCGACGGGCAGACCGTTGCGGTCCCCGCGAGCCGGCAGCCCGAGCCCGCCGCGCCGGCCAAGCCGAAGGCCGCTCCGCCTGCTCCGACCAAGTCCGCCTTCGCCCCGATTACGGCGAGAACGCATCCGACCAAGCCGGCCGCGCCGCCGCCGCCGGCCGCACCTGAGCCGCCCGCTCCGAAACCTGCCGTGGAAAGCGTTTCCCTGATTGACCCGCACGTCCCGAAACCGAAGCGCGCGCCTTCCGACGAGGCGGTCAAGCGCACGATTCTCCCGCCGATCTCCCGCATCCGCGCGACACCGGCCGCGCCCGAACCGGTGCACGAAGAGCCGCCTCCGCCAGCCGCCGCCGCCGACCCCACGGAAGAAGCGGGCGAGCTCGAAACCGAGACCGAGGACGGCCGCAAGATCATTCACATCAAGCCGCCGATCATCGTCAAGGATCTCGCTTCCCAGCTCGGCCTGAAAAATTTTCAGCTCATTAAAGAGCTGATGGACGACTTCAACATTTTCGCCAACCCGAACCTGACCGTGGAACCGGAAGTTGCGACCAAGATTTGCGATAAACACGGGTTCGCCTTCGAGATGGAGCGTCGCGAAAAAGGCGGCGGCGTCCATAAACAGGTCGAAGTGGTGGTCGCGCCCCCGCCGCCCGTGATCGAGACGGAAGAAGAGCTCAAGCTCCGCGCGCCCATCATCACCTTCATGGGGCACGTCGACCACGGCAAAACCTCGCTCATGGACGCGATTCGCAAGACGCGCGTCGCGGCCGGCGAAGCGGGCGGCATCACCCAGCACATCGGCGCCTACACGGTCGATTACAAAGGGACCAGGATCACTTTCCTCGATACGCCCGGCCACGCGGCCTTCACCGCCATGCGCGCCCGCGGCGCCAACGTGACCGACATCGTCGTCCTTGTGGTGGCGGCGGACGACGGTCTCATGCCGCAGACGATCGAAGCGATCAATCACGCCAAGGCCGCGCCCCATGTCAAAATCATGGTCGCGATCAACAAGATCGATCTGCCTTCGGCCAACATCGATCGGGTGAAGCAGCAATTGCAGGAACACGAACTCACTCCGGAAGACTGGGGCGGCGAAACCATCGCCGTGCCGGTTTCGGCGACGAAGGGCACCGGGATCGAAGACCTGCTCGAGAACATGGTCGTGCAGGCCGAGGTGATGGAATTGAAAGCCTCGCCCACCGCCACTCCGCGCGGCACCGTGATCGAAGCGCAGGTTGAAGCCGGGCGCGGACCGACCGCGACCGTGATCGTGCAGATGGGCACGCTCAAAGTCGGCGAGCCATTCATCTGCGGCGATTACGGCGGCAAAGTGAAGTCGCTCGTCGACGATCAGGGCAAGCCGATTAAATCGGCCGGTCCGTCGACGCCCGTGAAGGTGCTCGGTTTTACCGGACTGCCTAACGCCGGGGACGAGTTCCTCGTTATGGAATCGGAGAAATCGGCCAAGGTCTTGAGCGAGGAACGCCTCGCGGCCAGGCGCACCGAAAAGCTGAGCGTGCCCCAGCGCGCCACCCTCGAAAGTCTGCTCGAAGTGGCCGATGGCAAGAAGGTCCTGCGCCTCGTCCTGAAGTGCGACGCGCAAGGTTCGCTCGAAGCGCTCACCGCGTCGTTAGGCCAAATCCAGAGCAAGAAGATCGATCTCGAGATGATTCATTCCGGCGTCGGGCCGATCTCCGAGTCCGACATCCTGCTCGCCAGCGCCTCCAACGCGGTCGTCGTTGGTTTCAACGTCAAGGTCGAAAGCAACGCGGTTGGGGCCGCGAAACGCGAAGGCGTCCAGGTCAAACTTTACAGCATCATTTACGAGCTGATCGATCAGATCAAAGAAGCGATGGCCGGCCTGCTCGATCCGGAACATCGCGAGACCGTCATCGGCCACGCCGAAGTGAAACAGGTTTTCCAGCTCAGCCGCGGGATTGTGGCGGGCTGTCTTGTCACCGATGGCCGCATCAGCCGCACCGCCCGGGCGCGTGTCCTGCGCCGGCGCCAGCCGGTTTACGATGGCGGGCTTTCCACCCTGCGCCGTTTCCAGGACGACGTGAAAGAAGTCCGAGTCGGTCTCGAGTGCGGCATCAAGCTGGGCGACTTCAGCGAATATCAGGTCGGCGACATCATCGAGTGCTACCAGCTCGAACAGGTCGCGCAGAAGCTCTAATGCAGTTGAGAGTTGTTCGTGAAAGTTGAGAGACTCGCTGGTCTCTCGATTGCTTTCTCTCAAGCTGCCGACTCTCAGCCCTCAACTTTCCTAATGAAACACCGACTCCTCCGCGTTAACGAACTTTTGAAGCGAGAACTCAGCTCGCTCCTCGTGCGCGAAATGACTTTCGAAGACCTGCTCGTCACTGTGCACCAGGTCGACGTCACGCCCGATCTCAAGTCGGCGCACGTTTACATCAGCGTCCTGGGCGCAAATGGTCGCAACCAGGTCATCCCCAAACTGGAAGCGAGCCGTGCCGCCCTCCAGGCCGACCTCTCGAAGCACGTTGTCTTGAAATACACGCCCCATCTCATTTTCCATCTCGACGATTCGATCGAGCGCGGCTCCCGCGTCCTGGAAATCCTGCAGGAAATCGAACCTCCGCCCAGCGCCGAAAACGAATGAACGCCACTACCACCGCCGAACGTGCGGCTGACACAGCCGCCACTACACCTGCCAACCTAACGAACTCGACCTTCGCCGAAATCGCGGAAGTCCTGCGCACTTACGAGACCTTTCTCGTTCTCAGCCATGTGCGGCCGGACGGCGATGCCCTCGGGAGCGAGATCGCGATGGGCCTCGCGCTGCAAAAGCTGGGCAAGAAGGTGAAGGTTTGGAACGAAGAGGGCTTGCTCGAAAAGTTTTCTTTCCTCCCGGGCGGCGACCTGGTCTCGTGCCCGCCTGACGAGGCGGAAGATTTCGACGTCGTCCTCGCCCTCGACACCGCGACCCGGCAACGGCTGGGCGACAATTGCCTCGCGGCCGTGGGCAATATCAAGGTCTGGATCAACATCGACCATCACCCGAGCAACCCGCGTTACGGCGATCTCGTCCACATCGATCCGATCGCGCCCGCTACCGGCCAGATTCTATTCGAGCTGCTCCAGAGCCAGGATCTCCCGCTCGACGAGCCGATCGCCGAAAATCTCTTTGCCGCCATTTCGACCGACACCGGTTCCTTTCAGTATCCAAACACGACCGCACGCACCTTTGAGATCGCGGCCGACGTGCTTCGCTGCGGCATCAAAGTCGGCGAGCTGAGCCAGAAACTTTACGAGAGTTATCCGCGCCGCCGGATTGAGCTTCTCCGCGTCCTGCTCGACCGGATGCGTTTCGATGCCGATGGCAAAGTGGCGAGCTTCAGTCTGCCGCTCGCCAAGGCCAACGAACTCGGCGTCATCCCGGAAGACAACGAGGGATTAATCGATCACCTCCGCGCCATCCAGGGCGTGATCATCGCGATCTTTTTCGAAGAACTGGAAGGCGGCAAAGTCCGGGTCAGCATGCGGTCGAAGGATGAACGCGCCGATGTCTGCAAGATTTGCGTCAGCTTCAAGGGCGGCGGGCACAAATTGGCTGCCGGCATCCGGATGCCGGGGCCGCTCGATGAGGCGGAGGAAAAAGTGATCGCGGCCGCAGTCGCGACGGTCGCCGCGCTCAAAGAGTAGCCAAGGAAATCGTGTCCCTCACCGCCACACCCGACGGAGTCCTCCTGGTCGACAAGGCCGCCGGAATGACGTCGCACGACGTCGTCGCACTCGTTAGGCGCCAGCTCCAGATCAAGAAAGTCGGCCATTGCGGCACGCTCGATCCGATCGCGACCGGGCTCCTCATCCTCACCCTCGGGCGCGGGACCAAGATTCAGGACCTGCTCATGAGTGAGGACAAGGAATACGTCGGCACGCTGTCGTTAGGCAAAACGACTGACACACAGGATCGCGCCGGCCAGGTGATTGAGGAGCGACCGGTGCCGGAGCTGACGGAAGAGAATGTCCGCGCTGCCTTCGACAAATACCGGGGCGATTTTTACCAAATGCCGCCGATGGTTTCGGCCATCAAGCAGGGCGGGGTGCCGCTCTACAAGCTGGCGCGCCAGGGCAAAACGGTCGAGCGCGAGCCGCGCCTGGTCCACGTCTATCGCTCCAACATCGATCGGATCGCCTCGCCCGAGATCGATTTTACGGTTCTCTGCAGCAAGGGGTTTTACGTCCGCACCTACGCCCACGATATCGGCGAGACGCTCGGCTGCGGGGCGCATCTCCAAGAATTGCGGCGGACGCGCTCGGGGCGGTTTGATCTGGCGCGAGCCGTGACGGTGGATGAAATCCGGAACGCTCCGCCGGTCGATATCCTCGAGAGAATCCTGACGCTGCCGGAAGTCTCCCGGATGCGCGGCGCCTAACGAGCGAAGATCTATGCGCATCCTGCGATCGATTCCGGAGCTGGCAGAAGTGCCCGGGCCGGTTTTTCTCGCGATTGGCGTCTTTGATGGAGTCCATCGCGGGCATCAGGCGGTCATCTCGACCGCGGCGCACGATGCCAGAGAGGCAGGTGGGACCGCGGTCGTCGTGACTTTCGATCCGCACCCGGCGAAGATTCTGCGGCCAAAGGAAAGCCCGCGCCTGCTTAGTGCCACGCAGCACAAGATCGCGCTCATTCGCGCGCTCGGCGTTTCGCATTTGCTCGTCCTCAAATTCGACCGGGAGCTGGCCTCGACCGCGCCCACCGAATTCGTTAGGCAACTGGTCGCAGCGGCGAAACCGCTCCGGGAAATCTGTGTGGGGCAGGAATGGTCGTTTGGCAAAAACCGCGCCGGCAATCTCGCCTTGCTCAAGGAACTCGGCGCCCAGTTCGGCTTCGACGTCGTCGGCGTGGAGCCGGTCACTTCCGATGGCGAAGTAGTGAGCAGCACCGCGATTCGCAAGGCGGTGGAGGCGGGAGATTTTGCCGGCGCCACCCGAATGCTGGGCCGCGATTACACCATTCTCGGGACGGTGGAGGAGGGAAAACACCTCGGACGAAGCCTTGGGTTCCCGACCGCAAATTTGAGCGCGCACAGCGAGCAATTCCCGCCGAACGGCGTCTACGCGGCAGAAGGATTGCTCGATGGGAAAACGCTGCGCGGGGTGGTGAACCTCGGGGTGCGCCCGACAATCGAAGGCGGCTTGCCGCAGCGGGTGCTCGAGTTTCACATCTTTGATCTCGACCGCGATCTTTACGGGAAAGAGATCGAGATGCGCTTCCTTCGTTATCTGCGGCCCGAGCAAAAATTTGAGAACCTGGGAGCGCTGCGCGAACAGATCGGCCGCGATGTCGCGGCGGCACGTCAGATTTTTGCAACAAGCTGAGAGGGGGAGGGCGCTTCCCGAGTTGTCATCCCGAGCCGGCGCAGCGCGGCGAGGGACCTCCCAACTGCGAACGGACGCGTTCGCGTCGGATGAAAACGCAAATTGCAACTGCGGGGTCCCTCGCCGTCTGCGCGGCTCGGGATGACAAAGGGGGCGGGCGCTCAGCTCGTCAGGTCTCGGGGGTGAATCGGCAGCTTCCGAATCCGTTTCCCGGTTGCGGCGAAAATGGCGTTGGCGATCGCGGGCGCGATCGGAGGGACGGGCGGCTCACCCATTCCGAAAGGCCGGTCCGATTTGCTCGCGATGATGTGGGTCTCGATGACAGGCGCGTCGCCCATCCGCGCGACTTCAAAATCGTCGTAGCTCTCCTGCTCGACCGCGCCACCGCGAAAAGTGATTTCGCCCTTCAGAGTCGAGGAGAGGCCCCAGATGATTCCGCCTTCGATCTGTTGTTCGATCCCGACGGGATTGATCGCCAGCCCGCAATCGACCGCCGCCACCACCCGCTTGACGCGCACGGTTCCATTCTGCATTGCCACGTCGACGACATAGGCGATGTGGGTGTCGGCATCGTAGATGTTGCAGGCCACGCCGCGGCCTTCGCCGGGGGCGGGCTTTTTCGACCAATCCCATTGCGATTTGTCGCGCACCATTTCCAGGACCCGGCGCAGTCGGCTTCGATCAATCGTCAGGTCGCCCGCCTGCAACGGCTCATCGCCTCGCAAGAGATGGAGGCGAAAAGCAAGTGGATCGAGGGAGTGCGCGTGGGCCAGTTCGTCAATGAAAGATTCGCGGGCGAAAACACTGGAGGGGGCAAAAACCGAGCGCCACGGGCCGTGTTTCACGGGCAGATCGACGGGGACATAGGCCATCTCCAGATCCGGAACCGCATAGGGCAAATCGTAAAGGCCCCAGGCGTAACCCTGGTAGAAGGTGGCGTCGTTAGGCGTGGGTGGTTTCTCCACTCCGCCGAGATTGTGCAGGGAGGCCGCCTCGGTATGCCGCCAGCGGATGAGTTCGCCCGTGGCATCGAACGCGCCGCTCAGACGATGCACGGAGGCGGCCTGAAAATGGCCATGGCGCATATCGTCGGGCCGGGTCCAGAGCACCTGCACCGGCGCCTTGACCGCGCGCGAGATTTCGACCGCTTCATAGGCGTAATCATTGGCCAGCCGCCGGCCAAAACCGCCCCCGATCGTGGTCGTGTGGACCTTCACTTTTTCCGGCGTGATATGCCGAGCAATTTCGCCGCCCCGAGCTGCAAACCGTTTGGGCTTTGGGTTGGCGCCCAGACTTCGCAGTCGTTAGGCGTGACGGCCGCGACACAGTTCATCGTCTCGAGCGGGGCGTGGGCGTAGAAGGGATAAAAATAGGTCGCCTCCAGGGTTTTTCCGACGGCCGCCGGCGTCGACGGCTTCTCGCTCCGCAGGACAATTCCCGGTTCATGGGAAGATTTCTCCAGCTTGTCGCGGTGGGCGCTCGAATCGAAGCGCACGGCCCCGCTCTCATCCCAGTCGACGGCCAGAGCCTCGCGGCCTTTCATGGCTGCCCAGGTGGAATCGCCGACCACCGCCACGCCGCTTTTGACCGGGACCACTGCGCGCACGCCGCGAATCGCGCGGGCCGCTTTTTCGTTCCACTTGCGCGCCTTCGCGCCTAACGACGGCGGGCGCTCGATCGAGGCGTAGAGCATCCCCGGCACGCGGGTGTCGATGCCGTATTTCGTCCTGCCGGTGACGATGTCGCGGGCGTCGATTCGCGAGGTGCGCCGGCCGATGAGTCGAAAATCTTCCGCCTTCTTCAAACGCGGGGTCTGCGGGACGGGCAGCTTGGCGGCTTCCGCGACGAGCTGGCCGAATTCAAGACTCCGACCGCTGGCGACGTGGCGGACGGCGCCGGCTTCGGTCGAACAGGTTGCGGGATCGACTTGCCACCGCCTGGCCGCCACTTCGGTCAGCATTTCGCGGGCGGCGGCGGCGGCTTCGCGCAATGGTTTGAAACTTCCCTGCACACTTCCGCTCCCGCCGGTGCCGAGTCGTTTAAAATCGGGACCCGGCATCGCCTGGACAATGCGCACGCGCGACCAATCGGCCCCCAGTTCGTCGGCCAGAATCATCGGCAAAGCGGTCCGCACGCCCTGGCCCATCTCGGATTTGCCGAGGGTGAGGGTGACGGCACCGGCGCCATCGATTCGAATCCATCCGTTAGGCTGAAAAGCGGCCGCGGCCTTTTCCGCGCCTAACAATCGCCGCCCGTCGAAACCGACGACGAGCGCCGCTCCGCCCAGGGTCGCGGTTTTCAGAAAGGTGCGGCGGGAAGTTTTCATGTCGTTTTTTCGCGCAAGAGCGCCGCCGCGCGATGGATCGCCTTGCGCATCCGCGGATAGGTCCCGCAACGGCAAACGGAAGCGGACATGACCTCGTCGATCACTTCATCGCTCGGGTCGGGATGTTCGCGGAGCAGGGCGCAGGCGTTCAGAATCATGCCCGGCTGGCAAAATCCGCATTGCGCGACGTCCTCCTCGATCCAGGCGCGCTGGCAGGGATGGTCCGCGTCCGCGGAGAGACCTTCGATGGTGGTGAAGGAGCGGTCCGCCGCCTCGCCCGCCGTGATCTGGCAGGAGCGCAGAGCCTTTCCGTTCTCGAGCACGGTGCAGGAACCGCAGATGCCGGCCCCGCAGCCGAACTTCGTGCCGGTCAAGCCTAACGAGTCGCGCAAAACCCAGAGAAGGGGCGTGTCGTTATCCACTTCGACCGCGCGCGGCTGGCCGTTGATCGTGAGGTGGAGCGCGCTCATCGGCGGCGGTTTAGACAGCGCGCCGTGCGTGCGCGTTCATGTTCGAGCCGGGATCGGTGATCCCGGCTAACAACACCTAACGTTGCTCGCGCATGTTCGACCAGGCGGCGCCGGCGGCGACCGCGGTCATAACAAGGGTGCAGCAAATCGCGACCAGGCTGATGATGCCGATCGGCATCGAAACCAGGCGATAAGCCTCGACGACGAAAAAGCGGCCGCCATCGGAGAGGAGGTAGGCGAGGATGCTGGCGACCAACGTGACGCCGATGAGGATAGCCGCGCGCCAGGAGGATGGGGCCTGGGCGGCGGGCAGTTTCGCCACGACCCGGGCGGTGAAGCCGTTGTCGTCGATATAGGGCATCTCTTCGCGCAAACGCCGTTCGAGCCAATCTTCCTGGAATTGATCGTCCATTTTCAGTTCGGTCCCCAGTCTGCCAGCATTTTCTTCAATTTTTCCCGTCCGCGCAAGACGTTCGTTTTCACGGTGCCGAGCGGGATCTCCAAAACGCGGGCGGCTTCATCGTGCGAGAGGCCATTCTGGCAACAAAGCAGAATGGCCGTTCGCTCGTGTAATGGAAGCAGCTGCAGTGCCTGCATGAGATCGTGTTTCAGGGCGGGGTCGACGGTCTGCGGATCCTGCTCGGCCTCGAGCTGGGATTCATCGATCCCGACCAGTTCCTTTCGTTTGCGGGCTTCCTCGCGGAAACAGTTATAGGCGATGCGATAAAGCCAGGTGGAAAATTTCGCCTCGCCACGAAAGCTGCGAATGTTTTTGTAGGCGCGCAGGAAAGTTTCCTGGGCCAGATCATCCGCCAGGGCGAGGTCGCTCCGCGTGAGCTGGCGGAGCAGACCTCGGACCGGGGACTGATGGTTGCGGACCAACTCGGCGAAGGCGTGGTGATCATCCTCAAGTAAAACGCGAGCGACGAGATCGGCATCATTGAGCGGCACTGCAAGAGCTTACACCTTGGGGGAAGTATCTTCGCGGTGCACGTCCAATCTCCAGACGAGCAGGTAGCCCAGACCGATGAGGAAGGGGATGATGCCGAGGCTCCAGGCGCCCCCTTCCCAGTCGTTGACGGCGCCGAAGAAGACCATCAGGCCAGCGCCGACCATGAGGAGGACGACGCCGCGCCGGAGGTCGGAGCGCTGCCGGATAACGGGCGGAGGATTGAGAAGCGCTTCGGGAACGGGCTGACCCTTCTCGACCATCATCCGCACCGTCTTGTGCATGGCGCGGCTCTTCGAGAAACTGAAGTAGAGGATGGTGCCGACAATCGCGACAGGGAGCCCAAAGATCGTCAGGAAAACAATCAGGACGATCGGGACCGCGATCCAGGGGACGTCCTCGCCGCCATGATGACCGCCATCGAAATCGACCGTGAAATGTTTGCGAATCTTTCGCTCGATCGCGCGGTCGAAGTCTTCCTCGGTATCGGGGCTGGCCGACGGTGCGACGGCCGGGGCAACGGTGGCGACCGGCGCGGCCACGGCCGTAACGGCGGGAGTGACCGCGGCGGAGGTGACCGGGGGCGTGGCGACCGGCATGGTGGCGGCCGGCGTGGTGGCGGCTGGCGACGGAGCCATTTGGGCCGCGTCGGGAGGTGACGTTGGCATTTGGCCGTGCGCGGTGCAAACCAGAGCGACGACACAGCAAAGGTAAGTGAAGGCTTTAATCTTAAAGAGGGTGATTTTCATAATTGTTCTTTTGCAGTGAGATGCGGGATGGGGGGCGATTGGATTCAGCTTTTTGCTCAAAGGGGGCAAATCATCGAATGGGCGCTGGCTACGCTTGTCATCCCGAGCCGGCGGAGCACGGCGAGGGACCTCGCCTAAGTCCCTGGGAACACGCAACAAGCGAGAGTATCAAAGACCATGGGTGGGGTCCCTCAGCGCGCTTCGCCAGCTTCGGGATGACAAGCGACGAGAGCGGCGCGAATTGGATCGCCGGCTGACCAGGCGCCTTCAGGACCCTACTGACCGGCAACCAGCGTGACGGATTGGGGATGGAACTCGATCTTGGTCAGCCGGGCGACGGATTTATGCTCCCGGCTGAGGACGGTCCAGGCTTTTTGAAAGATGAGATCGGTCAGCTTCATGAGCGACGGATGAATCGGCATCTGCCCGATGTGACCTCCGAGAGTGCGGGTCAGTATTTTGCCGTTCACGAGCCGTATTTGGTAGGAGGCGCTGGCATAGATCGGGAGGACGAAGAACTGGCGTTGAATGCTAATCGCGCATTCGTCTTCCCGGAACTGAGCGAAAATGCGCCGCAGCGGGAGGTAACCCTCGCCGGCATGACTGCTTTTACTCCGGATGGTGGAGGCAAGGTAGCTGTTCACCTGCGCCTCACTGTAGACGAGCGTCGCCGGTTGTCCGCTGGAGGTGGCGTTAATCAACTCCATGTTGATCATCGGCGGGAAGTCTCCGGACTTCGTCTCGGGCGGGAGGCTGGCCGGGGGCAGGAACATGACGACAAGCGCGGCCGTGAGCAGGGCGCCGAACAGCATTTTGCAAAACTTAAAAACGAGGGCCCTGGTCCGACCCCGCCGGGAATCGAACATCCTCTTCAGATGCTTTTTCGTCTTCGCCTCGTCGTCACCCGCGTCGACTTTTTCCTTGATCACTTTGGTGCGGTCGAGACGCGCCCCGCAGTTGTGGCAATAAATGCGCTCGGGCTCATTCTCGTGCTGGCAATCGGAACAAATCAGCTTGGTCACGCGCTCTTCTCCTTCCCCGTTTTGGCCGGTTGCGCAGGAGTGGCGGAGGGCGCGGGTTTGCTTTCCGGTTTGGGCGCCGCGCTTTTCTCGCCGCTCTTTTCGCCTCCGGCGGCCGAATCCTTTTTCGCGGCGTCCTTGTAGGAGTCGCTCCGGTAATCGGTGATATAGAAGCCGGAGCCTTTAAAAATCAGGCCCGCGCCCGTCCCGAGCAGGCGTTTGACTTTGCCTTTGCCCCACTTCGCCTGGCGGCAGAGTTCCTTCGGGCATATCCGATACGGTTCGTCGCGCATCGATTGGAAGGCATCGAAATTCTGCCCGCATTTTTGACACGCATATTCGTAGGTGGGCATGATGGTGCAGGAATAGTTAGGCGGACGGCGGCAGTCTCAGCAACTTTAAGCAAAATTCAAGCCGCGGACCTCCCGCCTCGGCACGAGACCGGCTACCTTGACTTTCGGGAGGCACCTACGTTAGTTGCGACTCCCGTCGTGAAAAAATCGCACATTTTTCCCAATTTCCCGCGCCTCGGGCTCGCTCTGGCTGCCTGCGCTCTGGTCCTGCTGGCCGGTTGCGGCGAAGACGACCCCCGCCTCGTCTACGGCCAAACCCAGTATCTGGGCGGCGTCTACGGCAATCAGCCGGTCGCCTCGACCGCGCCGAATGACAACGTTTCCTACTGGGACGGTGACGGAGTGCCCGGCAAGCCCTCGATCAAGATCAGTCTCAGCGAGCAACGCGCCTATTTTTACAAGGGCGGACAATTGGTCGGCATCTCGCAGCTTTCCACCGGCCGCGAGGGACTCGATTCTCCGGTCGGGAATTACAAGATCACCCAGAAGGACATCGACCACGCCTCCAGTCGCTACGGCGATTACGTCGATGAATATGACAACGTCGTCGTGCCGAACGTCGACAACGAGAAAGACCCGAAACCGCCCGGGACAAAATACAAGGGCGCGCCGATGCCCTATTTCATGCGCATCGTTGGCGGGGTCGGCATGCATGCCGGCTACTTGCCCGGGTATCCGGCTTCGCACGGTTGCATTCGGATGCCGGAGTTCATGGCGGAAGACTTTTTCAATAACGTCGAAGTCGGCACGCCGGTCACGATCGCGCCCTGAGGCCGGGTTCGGCCGCGCCTGCAGCCAAGGGTTGCCCGTCGTCGTGCAGGAGTTAAACTCCTGCTCCCCGCGACATGATCATCATCACTCAACCGGCCGTGACCGAAGCGCAGATCGACCACATCGTGGCGCGGATCGAGGAGTTTGGCCTGCGTTCGCAGATCATGCGCGGTGAGTCGCGGGTCGTGATTGGCGTCCTTGGCTCGGAAGATTTGATCCGGGAGAAGCCGCTCGCCGCCATCCCCGGCGTCGAATCGGTCGTCCCGGTGATGAAGCCCTACAAGCTCGTCGCCCAGGAGAACGGCGATCTCCCGCCGCCGGTTTCGATCGGTGAGGTGAAATTCGGCACCGGCCAGCGCGTCGTCCTGATCTCGGGCCCATGCTCCGTGGAGAGCAAAGAACAGGTGCTCACGATCGCGCAGGCGGTGAAAAAAGCCGGCGCTCGCGTCCTGCGCGGCGGCGCTTTCAAGCCGCGCACTTCGCCCTACAGCTTCCAGGGTTTGCGCGAAGATGGGCTCCGGCTCCTGGCCGAAGCGCGGGCCCAAACCGGGTTGCCCGTCATCACCGAAATCATGGACACGCGCGACCTCGCCTTGATCGAACAATACGCCGACTGCCTCCAGATCGGCTCGCGCAACATGCAGAATTTCGCCCTCCTCAAGGAAGTCGGCCGGAGTCGTCTGCCGGTCATGCTCAAGCGCGGATTCAGCGCCACGATCAACGATCTCCTCATGAGCGCGGAATACATTTTAAGCGAAGGAAATCCAAATGTCCTGCTCTGCGAACGCGGCATTCGCACCTTCGAGACGATGACACGCAACACGCTCGATCTGAACGCCGTCCCGATCCTGAAAGCG
The DNA here is from genome assembly GCA_963772915.1 of uncultured Verrucomicrobiae bacterium. GTDB lineage: Bacteria > Verrucomicrobiota > Verrucomicrobiia > Chthoniobacterales > UBA10450 > Palsa-1392. The sequence goes on along the minus strand of CAVYZI010000003.1, from coordinate 660,007 downwards.
AAGACCCGCCTGCCGGTGGTGGTCGATCCGACGCACGGTATTGGGTTGCGCGATTACATCCCGCAAATGGCGCTGGCGGCCGTGGCGGCGGGCGCGGACGCCCTCATGATCGAAGTGCACGACGCACCCGAGCAGGCCCGGAGCGATGGCGAACAGGCTTTGCGGCCGGAGGTTTTCGACGATCTCGTTAGGCGAATCCGGGCCGTGGCGGAAGCAGTTGGCCGCGAACTTTAAGCACGCGGGTTGGGTTCGCCGTCCGGAATTCGCAGGATGAAGTCGCGCTCGTTTCTCATCGCGCTGCTCCTTTTCGGGTCCGGCCTCGCTGCGCTCGCCTACCAAACGGTCTGGGTGCGCGAATTCCGGTTGATCTTTGGCTCGTCCACTCCGGCCTCGGCGGCCGTTCTCGCCATCTTTATGGGCGGGCTCGGGGCGGGTGGTCTCGTCCTCGGGGCGAAGGCCGACAAGCGGCCGCACCCGCTGCGCTTTTATGGGCAGTTGGAATTGATCATCGCGCTCGCCGCGGCGGCCTCGCCGCTTCTCCTTTGGTTGGTGCGCGCGGCTTATCTCGCGATCGGGGGCTCGGCCCAGCTCGGGACGTTTTGGGCGACGCTTTTCCGCCTTCTTCTTTCCATTCTCGTCATCGGTCTGCCGACCTTTCTCATGGGCGGCACTTTGCCCGCCGCCGGTCGCGCGATCGAGACCGAGACCGATGTGAGCCGGCGGCGCCTCGCTCTCATCTATGGCACGAACACGTTAGGCGCGGTGGCCGGCGTGGTCCTCGCGACTTTTTATTTTCTCGAACACCTCGGGAATCGCGGCACCCTTTGGCTCGCCTGCGGCCTCAATCTGCTCGTCGCGCTCTGCGCTCTGGCGCTCTCGCGCTCTGCGCCGCAGGCGACGAGCGCTCCGGCCCGCAAAGCCCGGGATCTGCCGCGCGACGAGCGTCGACCGGCGCCGCTCCTTCTCCTCCTCATCTCCGCGGGGGTGGTCGGCTTTGTCTTTCTCCTCATGGAACTGGTCTGGTATCGCATGATGGCGCCGCTCCTCGGCGGAACCACTTTTACCTTTGGCCTGATTCTGGCCGTCGCGCTTCTCGGGATCGGCCTGGGGAGCGCGGCTTATTCCTGGTTTGGCAGCGACCGCCAACCGAGCCTGAGCGCTTTTGCTCTGACCTGCGGCGCGGAAGCCTTCTTTCTCGCCCTGCCCTTTGCCCTCGGCGACCGGATTGCCGTTCTCACTCTCCTGCTCCGTCCGTTAGGCGCCTTTGGGTTTTATGGTCACGTCTTTGCCTGGACGGAAGTGGCGTCGATTGTCGTTCTGCCCGCCGCCTTTGTCGCCGGCGTCCAGTTTCCGTTGCTCATCGCCTTGCTTGGAAAAGGTCGCGAAAAAGTCGGAACCCAAACCGGGCTGGTCTACGCCTGCAACACGCTCGGCGCCATCGCCGGCTCGCTTGCCGGTGGCTTTGGTTTGCTCCCGCTCCTTTCCGCGACCGGCGCCTGGAAGTTTGCCGTCGTTGGGCTGGCTCTGCTTGGGGCGGTCGTCTGGGTTTTTTCCTGGCGCGAGCGCGCCGGGATATTTGCCCTAACGACAGCGGCGGTCTGCACGATCGCCGCCGTCGCGCTCCTCGCCGCGACCGGCCCGACCGCGGCCTGGCGCCAGAGCCCGATCGGCGCCGGCCGGGGCGAAGAGAGCACCGTGACTTCGCCCAACACCCGCGAAGAATGGCTCCGCCAGGCGCGCCGTTACATCGCCTTCCAGGTCGACGGCGTGGAAAGTTGCCTCGGGGTTTCGATCAGCGGCGGCATCTCCTTTTTGATCAACGGCAAATCCGACGGCAACTCGCTTTATGACGCAAGCACGCAGGTCATGCTCGGCGTGCTCGGAGCGACCTTGCAACCACAGGCGACGCGTTCGTTAGTCGTGGGGCTCGGCTCGGGGAGCACGGCCGGCTGGCTCGGGGCCGTGCCTGCGATGGAGCGGGTCGACGTCGTCGAGCTGGAGCGGGCCGTCCTCAAGGTCGCGGCCATGTCGGCCCCGGTGAACGAAAACGTCCTCGCCAATCCGAAGGTCCACATCACGATCGGCGATGCGCGCGAAGTCCTTCTCACCAGCCGCGACCAGTATGACCTGATCGTTTCCGAGCCTTCCAATCCATACCGCGCCGGGATCGCGGGTCTTTACACGAAGGAATATTACGAAGCGGCGGCGCAGCGCTTGCGGCCGGGCGGATTGTTCCTCCAATTCGTCCAGGCTTACGAGGTCGACAGCTCGACCATTCGCTCGATCTACGCCACGGTCGGCTCGGTCCTTCCCTACGTCGAAACCTGGCAGCTCAACGGGACCGATCTGCTCTTCATCGGCTCCTCCCAACCGATGCACTACGAAGCCGATCTCCTGCGCGAGCGCATGGCGCAGGAGCCGTTTAAGACCGGATTTTTCGGCGCCTGGCAGGTGACCGATGTCGAAGGGCTCTTCTCCCATTATGTGGCGAACAGCGACTTCGCGAAAATCATGGCGCGCGAGCCGCGCACGGTCGTCAACACCGACGACCGCAATTTTGTCGAGTTCGGTTTTGCCCGCAGCGTCGGGCGTTTCAAGGGGTTCGATATTCCGCAATTGCGCGAAGCAGCCCACCGCCACGGAGCGGATCGGCCGCTGTCGTTAGGCGGGACGGTTGATTGGAAAGCGGTCGACGAACAGAACGCGGCCGTCAGTCTTCTGCTTGGGCAAACCCCACCGCCGGCCTACAGTTTTTTCGATCCCGACCAACTGCGGCGGGTGGCGGCCGAGGGCGCCTACATCGAGGGCAACATTGCGAGCGCGCTCCAGCTTTGGCGTGCCCAATCGGGCGACGCGGTCGCCCCGGCCGATTCTGCGATGCTGGCCGAGCTGCTCGCCGCGGGCGGTGATGATGAGGCGATGAAATACATCGACAGGGTGCGGGCGCTGGATGCGGCCGAGGGCGACATGCTCCTCGGGCTGCTCCGTTACAGCCAGGGGCGCCTGACTGAATCCACGGAGGTGCTGGCGTCGGCTTTCACCGCTGCGCGCAAGGATCCCTGGCCACTGCTGCTCGTCATGCAGCATGCCATCGCGGTCGCCGAGCATATCGCCGGGCAAAACCCGAGCCTTGCGCCGCGTCTTTATCACGCGCTCGAGGAACCGTTCGCCGTCTTTGCCTTAGAGTCCCATCGGCGCAAAGCGCTCGCTCTCATCGCGGCCGAGATCGACCGCAATGTTTTCACCGAATATTCCCGCAAAGCCATCGCCGCCTTCGAGCCCAACGTCCCGTGGGATCGTGAATTTTTGCGGGTGCGACGCGATTGCTACCGCGCCCTGGGAGATCCGCGCGCGAAACTGGCCGAGCGCGAGCTGGCGCAGTTCATCGCCAATGAGCCGCGGCCCCTGGAACCGGTTAGCGTCGAAGCAAAGTGAGCTTTCGCCTTTTAAACGGGTGAGGGTGCATCTGGCCCGCAACCTGGAGCGACCCGAAAATTGAACTTCGCCCGCCTTTCGGCGAGAGCATGACGTGGAAAAACCCAGCGGCGCCGAACTCCTGAAAATCGTTGCGGCTGCCGAGCCGATCGCGAGCCGGCTCGAGGCCCTCAAGAGCGGTCAGCGGCCAGTGGCGTTCTCCCACGTCATCGAGTCAGCCCGCTCGTTTCTCGTTGCGGTTATTGCCGGCGAAATTCCCAAAACGCTCTGGGTCATCTGCCCCAGCGTCCGCACCCAGGAGTTGCTGCACGAGAGCCTGACGAACTGGCTGCCCGAAGCGCTCTTCCTCCCGGAAGCGGAGTTTCTGGCGGTGGAAAACATTCTGCCCGACCAGGAAATCGCGGCCGAACGGCTCGCGCTTCTCAGCCGGCTGGAGACGAGCAAAAAACTCCACGTCATCGTCGCGACCCGGGCCAGCCTCGAGCAACCGGCGCCGGCCCGGGGCACGCTGCGTGCCGCTGCGCTCCGCCTGCGGCGCGGCGGCGGGCAGGAACTGGAGGCGGTTGTCGAGTCGTTAGGCAAGGCGGGCTACGAGCGCGTCGCGCAGGTCACGACCCGCGGGCAGTTCGCGGTCCGGGGCGGGATTCTCGATGTTTATTCCTGGCAGGCAGCGGCGCCGATCCGGGCGGAATTCTTTGGGGATGAGATCGAATCGCTGCGCGAGTTCGATCTCGATACCCAGATTTCGTCGCGCCATCTCAACGAGGTCGAGCTGTTGTTAGGCGCGGCGGATGATCAGAGCGGGAAGGTTCGCGATTACATCGGGAAGGATCATCTCCGGATTGGGATCGAGGACGAGGACGAGGAGGAGGACGATGTCCGGATCAGTGAAGGGTGGCTCGAAGGCGGGGACGCGATCGAAGATTTCGGCGGCGCGTTTGTCGATTGCGCGATCGGAGAATTCGACACCGGCGAGTTCCTGATCGCGGAAGCGAAGCGCCAGCAGTTCTTTTCCCGCCTGACAGGCTGGCGCGAGAGCGGGGCGCGGATCGCGATCTATTTCCAGACCGAAGGCGAAATCGAACGCTTCCGCGAGATCATGACGGAAGCGAAGATCTCGTTAGGCGGAATCGATCTCCTCGAAGGCACGCTCGTGCGCGGCTTTTGTTTCCCGGCTGCCAATCTCGTCGTCCTGGCGGCGGCCGAACTTTTTGGCCGGGCGCCGACCCACGGCCGCCGGCGTCTGCGACGGACGGCGAAGTTTGGAACGCAGCGCGCCCAGATCGATTTCAGCGACCTCAACGAGGGCGAACTGGTGGTGCATCTCGAGCATGGCATCGGCCGTTTTCTCGGACTGCAAAAAATGGGCCAGCCGGCCGGTGTAGAGGCGGGCGTGTCGCCCGCAGGCGCGCAGGACGTGGCTACTTATTCTGCGGCCGACACGGCCGCCTCTACACGCGAGGCGACACCAGAAGTGCTGGCGATCGAGTTCGCCGACGAGGCAAAGCTCTTCGTTCCGCTCGAGCAGGCTTTCATGATTTCGCGCTATGTCGGCGTCGGGAAAAAATCGCCGTCGCTCAGTTCCCTGGCCGACGCAAAATGGTCTCGGGCGAAGAAGAACGCGGCCGCTTCCATCTTCGATTACGCGGGCAAAATGCTCGCCCTCCAGGCCGAGCGGGAGACGCAACGCGGCCATGCCTTTGGCGCCGACACGAAATGGCAACTCGAGTTTGAGCATTCGTTTCCGTTTCGCGAAACGCCCGATCAGTTGACAGCGATCGCGGATACGAAGCGCGACATGGAAGAGCCGCGCTCGATGGATCGCCTGATCTGCGGCGACGTGGGCTTTGGCAAGACCGAGGTCGCGATCCGGGCTGCCTTCAAGGCGGTGATGGAAGGGAAGCAGGTCGCGGTGCTCACCCCGACGACCGTCCTTGCGCAACAGCATTTCGAGACCTTTCGCCAGCGGATGCTCGATTATCCGGTGCGGATCGAAATGCTGAGCCGATTCCGCTCCCAGGCGGAACAGCGCAAGGTGCTCAAAGAATTGCGTGAGGGCGGAGTGGATGTGGTGGTCGGGACGCATCGCCTTATCTCTGGCGACGTCGTTTTCAAGGATCTGGGCCTGGTGGTGATCGACGAGGAGCAGCGTTTTGGCGTCCTGCACAAGGAGAAGTTCAAGGAGCTTTTCAAGCTCGTCGATGTCCTCACCCTCTCCGCCACCCCGATTCCGCGCACGCTTTACTTGTCGTTAGTCGGGGTCAAAGACATGTCGACGATCGAGACACCGCCGCTTAACCGGCTCCCGGTCGAGACGCTGATTTGCGGTTACGACGAGCGCATCATTCGGGACGCGATCAATCGCGAACTGGAGCGCCAGGGGCAGGTTTATTTCCTGCACAACCGGGTGCAATCGATCCAAAAAGTGCGCGACCGAATCGCCGAGCTTTGTCCGGAGGCGCGGGTCGAGTTCGGCCATGGTCAGATGAGCGCGGATGAACTCGAAGCCGTCATGCAACGGTTCGTCGCGGGCCAGATCGATGTCCTGGTCTGCACCACGATCATCGAGAGCGGGCTCGATATTCCGAACGCGAACACGATCGTGATCGATCGCGCCGACCGCTTTGGGCTGGCCGATCTTTATCAATTGCGCGGCCGGGTGGGGCGGGCCGAGCACAAGGCCTATGCCTACCTCCTCCTCCCGCGCGAGATGATGACCGTGGGCGCGGCGCGGAAGCGGATCAACGCCATCCGGCAATACAGTTCGTTAGGCGCGGGTTTTCGGATCGCGATGCGCGATCTCGAGATTCGCGGCGCGGGCAGCATTCTCGGCACGGCGCAGAGTGGCCACATCGTCGCGGTCGGGTTCGATCTTTACTGCCAGCTTTTGAAACAGGCGGTCGCGCAACTCAAAGGCGAAAAGCTGCGGCCCCGCCTCGAAGTGGAAACACGGCTCGATTTCCTCGCCACGAACGAAGGCGAATACCTCGCCGCCGGCCCGGAGAAACTGGTCCCGGCCTTTATCCCGACCGCCTACATCAGCGACGCCGCGCTCCGCATCCAGGCCTACCGTCACCTCGCTGAGGTCACGACCACCGAACAGCTCCAGCGCCTCCGGCGCGACTGGCGCGATCGGTTCGGGAAATGGCCGGTGGCGGTTGACAATTTGCTCCTTCTCAGCGAAATCAAGCTTTCCGCTGCCCGGGCTCGCGTCAGTCGGGTCGAGGTGCGTGAAGGCAAGTTGATGCTCACGCGGCGAGGCGACTTTATCCTTGTCGGTGGGAAATTTCCTCGTTTAACTTCTGTTAGGATTGATCTCAATCTCCCTGAGGTACTGCAATGGCTAAAGCAACTCTGAAATTCATTTGGCACTATCCGATGGTGGCGCTCCTCGCGTTCTCCTGCCTCGGTGTCGCGGCCACCGCCTCGCCGACCCACGGTGCGGAGTCGGTCAACGGCATCGCTGCGATCGTGAACGACAAGGTCATCACCTATTCCGAAGTGCGGGAAGTGGTCGAGCCGCGCGAGCGTCTTCTTCGGTCGCAATATTCGGGCGATGAGCTGGTGAAAAAAATCACCGAACTGCGCAAGAGCGCGCTCCAGGACTTGATCGATCGCCAGCTCATCATCCAGGCTTTCGACAAGGAGAAGCTCCAAATTCCTGCGCACTTCATCGATGAGCGAGTCGAGGAAGTGATCAAGGAGAACTTCGGGGGTGATCGGTCGGCGTTCATCAAGACGATGGAGGCGCAGAAGTATACGATGTCGAAGTTCCGCGATCTCGAACGACAGAAGATCATCGTCCAGGCGATGCGGGCCAAGAACGTGAAGTCGAACCTCATCATTCCCCCGGGTAAAGTGGAGGAATATTACCGCCAGCACCGGGAGCTTTTCTCGAGCAAGCCGCAGGTGAAACTGCGCATGATCATGATCCCTGGCCAGGGCGGTGCGGCCCAGGCCTCGATGGCGGAAGAGATTCGGGCCAAACTCATCACGGGGGCCGATTTCGACAAAATGGCGCAGATGTATTCGGAAGACAGCACGCGCGACCTGGGTGGCGATTGGGGTTGGATCGATGAGAAGACGCTCTCGCCCGAGCTGGCGCAGGTTGCCTTCAGCCTCAAACCGGGCGCGATCAGCAAAGTGGTCGATGTCGGGGGGAACCATTACATCATGAAGGTGGAAGCGCGGCAGGGGGGCGATGTGCAGCCCTTGACCAAGGAGCTGCGATCCCAGATCGAAGGGCGCCTGCGTCAGGAACAGGCGCAGGAACTGCAGGAACACTGGCTCGCCAGCCTCCGCTCGAAGGCTTACATCAAGACGTTCTGAGGGGCCTGGACGCGCGGAAGCGCATGGCTGCGGAGGGACTCGCCGCGGCGAGTCCAGGTTGTTAGTTCCCGAGCTGTTGCTAAGAGTGCGAACATGCGCAAACGCATCGGCATCACCCTTGGCGATCCGGCCGGGATCGGCCCGGAAATCGTCAGGGCGGCGCTCGCCTCCGGAAAGTTGCCCGCAGCCGACTACCGGCTCCTGGGCGAGGCGAAGGGCCATTCGTTAGGCGCGCCAACTCCGAATGGCGCGCGCGTGGCGCAGGCCGCGCTCGAGGAAGCCGCCCGCCTCGCGCTCGCGGGGGAGATCGATGGGGTCGTGACCGGGCCGATTCATAAGGCGCGCATGTATGAGATCGGTTTCGAATTTCCCGGCCAGACGGAATTCTTCGCCGCGCGCTGTGGGGTCGAGAACTATGCCATGCTTCTCACCGGAGCCGGCCTGACCGTCGCGCTCGTCACCACGCACATCCCGCTCGCCGCCGTGGCGAAAAATCTGCGCACCTCCGAAATCGTGCGCGTCGGTTTGCTGCTGCGTGACTTTCTTGCCCGGCGCGGTTCCTCGTCGCGCATCGCCGTCGCCGGTTTGAATCCGCACGCCGGCGAAAGCGGCACCCTCGGTCGCGAAGAAATCGAAATCATCGAGCCAGCGATCGCGGAACTGAACCGCTCGCTTGTCGCGCCGAAGCATCGCGAAGGCGGACCACTTCCCTTCTCCGGCCCCCTTTCGCCCGATACGGTTTTTCATCGCGCGGTCGAGGGAGAATTCGACGCCGTGCTTTGCATGTATCACGATCAGGGCTTGATCCCGCTCAAACTCCACGCCTTTCATGAAGGGGTGAATGTCACCCTTGGTTTACCATTCCCGCGCACCAGTCCCGATCACGGCACCGCCTTCGCGATCGCCGGCCAGGGAATCGCGCGTCCGGAGAGCATGATCGCCGCGATTCGACTTGCGGTCGAACTTGCGGAAGCGTCCCCGGGATGAATACCCGCATCTCGCCCCTTCATCTCGCGCTCCTGGCGGCGGCCGCCATCGTTTTTGCCTGGTCGGGCTGGCGCCCCTACGATCGCCTGACCTGGTGGCTCGAAGTCGCGCCGGGCATCGTCGGGGTGGCGGTGCTCATTTTTACCTACTCCAGCTTTCGTTTTACCACCCTGGTCTACACCCTCATCGCGCTCCATATCATGGTGCTCTGCGTGGGCGGGCATTACACCTATGCCCGTGTGCCGCTCTTCAACTGGATTCAGCCCTTCTTCGGCTGGCACCGGAATCATTTCGATCGGCTCGGGCACTTTTTCCAAGGCTTTGTCCCGGCGCTGATCGCGCGCGAGCTTTTCGTTAGGCTGCGGGTCGTGCCAGGCGGCGGCTGGCGCTTTTTTATCGTCATCCTGATCTGCGTCGGGATCAGCGGCCTCTACGAGTTGCTGGAATGGGGCACGGCGGTGGCGGGTGGCGCGGCCTCGGATGCGTTTCTCGGGACGCAGGGGGATGTCTGGGACACGCAGGAAGACATGTTCATGGCGCTGATCGGCGCGATCTCTGCACTCATCCTGATGAGCCGCTGGCAGGACCGACAGATGAGCCATCTGCCGAGCCGGTGGTGATCTGATTATCGGAGGAACGCGGTGTCGAAAAGCGTTGTCATCCCGAACCGGCGTAGCGCGGCGAGGGACCTCGCAATTGCAATTAGGGCGTTCGCCTGACGAGGAAACGCTGATTACAACTGTGAGGTCCCTCGCCGTCCTGCGGCGGCTCGGGATGACAAGGTGGAAAGCGCGGGCTTTACTTCGACACCCGCTCATGCAGCCGCAAAAGTATCTCACCGTCTTTAACCTCGGGATCCAGAACACCTTCGTCTATCGCTGGAATTACCTCTTGCGCGCGGTCTTTGGCCTCATCCCGCTCGTCGGCACGATTTTCCTTTGGCGCGCCATTTTCAAGGAAAGCGGCGGCGGGATGCGCGGCTACGACTACGGATCGATGATCTATTATTATTTGCTCACCATCCTGGTCAGCAATCTGGTCACCCCGACCGAGGATGAATGGCAGATCGCGGCCGATATCCGCGAGGGGCAGATCAATTCCTTCCTGACCAAGCCGATGAGCTATCTCGCCTATCGCTTCTGCATTTTCCTCAGCGGACGGCTGGTTTACACCGCGGTCACGATTCTGCCGATCGCGGCCATCTTCATTTATTTTCGGCGCTTCATTATTTTGCCTAACGAGGTCGTGACCTGGCTGGCGGCGACCGTTTCCCTGCTCATGTCGGCTTTCATCCAGTTTTTCCTCACCTACGCGCTTTCCATGATGGCCTTCTGGATTCTCGAGATCTCGACCATCGTGTTCATCGTTTACAGCTTCGAATATTTCCTCGGCGGTCAGATGTTCCCGCTCGATATCATGCCGCCGGCGATTCAGGCGGTGATGAAATGGCTGCCCTTCTATTACGAACTGTTTTGTCCGATCGCGATTTTCCAGGGGCGTTTGGGAGGGGCGGAAATGTATGGCGCGCTCGCCATCCAATGCGGGTGGATGCTGGCGATGTGGGCCGCGGCCAATCTGATGTGGAAACGCGGGCTCGGACATTACCAGGCCGTGGGCGGCTAATTTTTGCGTTGCGCCCGGGCATCTCACTTCCCAGATTCGCCAGACCGTGGATCTGAAAGCTTATCTCGCTGCACGTCAAAAGGAGGTCGATCGCGCGCTCGATCGTTTCTTGCCGAAGGCTTCGACCAAGCCGACGACCATCCACAAGGCGATGCGGTATTCGCTCTTCGCCGGAGGAAAACGGCTGCGCCCGATTCTTTGCCTGGCGGCGGCCGAGGCTTGTGCTGGCCTAACGAAAAGCGCGCTGCCGCTGGCCTGCGCGGTGGAGTGCATTCACACCTACTCGCTGATTCACGATGATCTCCCGAGCATGGATAACGACGATTTCCGGCGCGGGCGGCCGACCTGCCACAGGGTTTTCGGCGACGGGATTGCGGTCCTGGCCGGGGATGCCCTGCTCACGATCGCGTTTGAAATCGCCGCCCAGGCGGAAGCATGGCCGCGCTATGACCTGCGGGCGATTTTTCAGGAGATCGCGGTCGCGGCCGGGAGCCGGAAGCTAATTGCCGGTCAGGTGGCCGACCTGGAAGGCGAGGGGAAACCGATCAACCGCGCGCAACTGCGTTACATCCACGAGAACAAGACCGCCGCCCTGCTCACGACCTCGATCCGGCTCGGGGCGATGAGTGCCAATGCCACCCCCACGCAATTGAGCGCGGTAAGTGATTTCGGCTATGCCCTCGGGCTCGCCTTTCAAGGTGATCGACGACATTCTCGATGTCACCCAGACGAGCGAGAAGCTCGGGAAGAGCGCGGGGAAAGATGTCGCGGCGCACAAAGCGACTTATCCGTCGGTCCTCGGACTGGAGAAGTCGCGCCTGGAGGCGGGTAGGCTGACGCGGCAGGCGCATGCGGCCTTGAAGCCGTTAGGCAAAAAGGCGGAGACGCTGCACGCGCTCGCGAATTATCTCCTCGAGCGCGAATACTGAGGTCCGAGGAGCGCATGCGTTTCGCGTGCCGGCGACGGTGTTTCACCGTCGCGAACTTTTCTTTGCGCACCGCTCTGAGATCCGCGCTCACGGCAAGAAAAGTTCGTCGCGGTAGAATACCGCGACCAGCCCACCCGGAGGTGGGCGCTACCCGGACGAAAACTTACGCGAGCGCGAGATTGGGATCGATCTCGGTCGTGAGGGGAGTCGCGCGGCCGCCTTCGAGGCGGAGGCTGGCGGCGAAGGCGATCATGGCGGCGTTATCGGTACAGAGTTCGGGGGCGGCGAATCGCAGGTTCAGCCCGGTCGCTTTGCAGCCTAACGACATCTGCTCGCGCAGATCCTGATTCCGGCTTACTCCGCCGCTCACCGTCACCAGCTCACGTTGCGCGGCGAGAGTTGCGGCGATTGTTTTTGCCACCAGCACATCGACGACCGCGCGCTGGAAGGAGGCGCAGAGATCGGCGTGATCGTCGCGCGTGACCTTGGGCAAGAGATAACGGACGGCGGTTTTTAATCCGCTGAAACTGAAATTCGCGTCGCCCGAGTGGAGCATGCTGCGCGGCAAATCGAACCGCGCCGGGTCGCCCCCTTGCGCGCTGCGCTCGATCTCCGGTCCGCCTGGGTAGGCGAGCCCGAGCATCTTGGCCACCTTGTCGAAGGCTTCGCCGGCGGCGTCGTCGACCGTGCGCCCCACGATCCGATAATCGCCCACGCCGTTTACCTCGACGAGGAGGGTGTGACCGCCGCTGACCACGAGCGAAACGTTAGGCTCGATCCCGCTCTCGCTCCCGAAAAAGGGCGAGAGCAGATGGCCTTCGAGATGATTGATCGCGAGATAGGGCTTACCGAAGCCGAGCGCCAGCCCCTTGGCCAGCGAGGCGCCGATCATGAGCGAGCTGGCCAGGCCGGGCCCGCTGGTGGCGGCGAAGGCGTCGACTTCGCCTAACGAGATGCCGGCCTGCGCGACCGCATGTTCGAGGAGGGCGGGAGCATGCTGGAGATGATGGCGCGAGGCGACTTCGGGCACGACGCCGCCGTAGGGCTGATGGGCCGCGACCTGGGAGGCGATCTCGCTCGCGAGCAACTCGCCATCGCGCAGCACGGCGATGGCGGTTTCGTCGCAGGAAGTCTCGATCGCGAGGAGTGTCATGTGGCGACGATTCACCGGGCGAGACGCCCTGTGCTACGGCACTATTTCTTTACCGGGTTGCCTTTCGGCGCGGTTTGCTGGGCGTAGATCATGACGCCTTTGAGGGCGTCGATCCCGCGCATCAGTTGCAGGTCCTTTGCTTTGATCAGGCCGGTGGCCTCGGCAGGCGGGATTTTGTCGTTGTTGCGCAGGGTGGCGACGGCCCGGTCCTGGTCGGGCGTGAGCGGGACGAGAATGTTTGGCACGACGCCGTTGCCCTGGATGACGGTTTTGCTCGGGGTGTAATATTTGGCGGTCGTGAAACGCAGGGCGGAGCCGTCTGGCATTTGCATGACGTTTTGGACCGAGCCTTTGCCGAAGGTGGTCTCGCCGACCACGATCGCCCGATGCAGATCCTTCAGCGCCCCCGCGACGATCTCGGAGCCGCTTGCGCTGCCTTCGTTGACCAGCACCACGAGCGGGAAGCGCGGCCGTTCCTTCAGCCCGGCCGGGGTCGAGTAATCGTGCTTTTGCGACGAAGCCCGGCCCTGAGTCGAGACGACTTTGGTGTTGGGCGGGAGGAATTGCCCGAGGACGTCGACCGCACTGTTGAGCAGGCCACCGGGATTATTGCGCAGGTCGAGGACAAGCGCCTGCATCCCCTGTTTCTGCAAATTGTCGAGTGTCCTGGCGAATTCATCCGCGGTCGGCTCATTGAATTGCACGATACGCACGTAGCCGACCTTGAACGGCCCGGTCAGCTCCGGATCGAGAAGGCGCGCGCCTTTCACGCTCTCCACCTTGATCTCCTTGCGCTCGAGGGGGTAGTCCTTGATCTCCTTGGTCGAGGGCCGCAGGATCGTGAGGGTGATTTTCTGCCCGGGCTCGCCACGCAGGACGTCGATCGCGTCCTGCAAGCCGAGCTTCTCGGTCGAGGAGCCATTGATTTTCAAAATCTGATCGCCGGCCAGGATCCCGGCTTGCGCGGCGGGCGTGTCTTCCATCGGGGTGACGACGGTGAGCACCCCGTCTTTGACCGCGACCTCGACTCCAAGGCCGTTGAAGCGGCTGCGGGTGTCGTCCTGCATGTCCTTGAAATCGCCCGGGTCCATGAAGGAACTGTGCGGATCGAGCGAGGAGAGCATGCCTCTCATGGCGGCGTAGATGAGGTCGTGATAGCTGACCTTGTTGCCGTCGACGTAATCCTGCCGGATGAGCTCGACCGCCTTGGCGAAGGTGGCGATATCGGAGTAACCGGTGTCCTCGTTGGGCCCGGTTGTGGCCGGCTCCGGGTCGGCGGCGCGGAGGGGGCCGGCGGAGAGGAAAATCCCCGCGGCGGCGAGCAGACTAGCGAAGTGGAACGGCAGGCGACGCTTCATAATTATCATGCTTGGACGCAAACGATTCGATTGTCGTTCATTCTCCGGTTTTTGCCAACCGGCCGGAATGACAAGGGTGTTTTTTCCTCTAAAGTGCGCGGATGAAACCGACCGGCCGGCTTCTCCTCATCCTCGTTCTTTCGTTAGGCGGGGGTTGGATTTCGGGCGCGACCCCGACCCCCGGGCCTCCTTCACCGGAAGCGGCTTTCAACAATCTCGCGCTCGATTTCGTCGCCGGTTACCTCGCGGCCCGGCCGCTCCAGGGGGTCGCGCTCGGGTTTCACCAGTACGACGGCAAAATCGGCGATTACACCCGGCTCTCGATCGATGCCGAAGTCGAACGCTTGAAGCGGTTTCAGGCTGACTTTCAAAAACTCGACGGGAGCAAGCTGAGCAAGCAGGCCGATCTCGATCGTCGCCTTCTCCTCAGCGCGATCGCGGGTGAGCTTTTTCAAATCGAGGACATGGGGATTTTTGAGCGCAACCCGATGACCTACGCGCGGGCGCTCGACGTCAACATCTACATCAAGCGCGATTTCAAACCGCTCGATGACCGCGTGCGCGACATCGTCACGATCGAGGACCAGACGGCCAACATCATGACCGCGGCGAAGACAAATCTCGATCCCGCGCTCCCGAAACCCTACGTCGAGCTGGCGATCCAGATCGCGAACGGCTCGGCCGATTTCCTCGAGAAGGAGCTGCCGCGGCCGTGCAAGAGGTGAAGGATGAGCCGCTGATGGCGGCCTTCCAGGACGCGAACAAGAAAGCGGCCGCCGCTCTGCGCGATTATGCGAGCTGGCTGACAAAGGAGCGGCTGCCAAAGGCGACGGCGGATTTCGCGATCGGCGCGGCCAAGTATCAGAAAATGCTGGCGGCCACGGAGCTGGTTAATCTCCCGCCCGATAAGATCCTTGCCCTCGGGTTGCAGCGGCTCAAGGAGGAGCAGAACATTTTCGCCGCCGCGGCCAAAATCATCGATCCGAAGAAAAAGCCGGTCGACGTTTTTAAGGAAATCCAGAACGAGCATCCGAAGCCGGGCGAGCTGATCCCGGAGGTGGCGAAGGACCTCGATCAGATCCGGCAGTTCGTCCTCGATCATCACATCGTTGGCATCCCGTCCGAGGTGCGGGCGACGGTCACGGCTACCCCGCAATTCGATCGCGCGACCACTTTTGCCTCCATGGATACGCCCGGGCCCTTCGAGAAAAAGGCGACTCAGGCCTACTATTACGTCACCCCGACGGAGGCGAGCTGGACCGAGAAACAGAAGAACGAATGGCTGACTTCGTTCAATTACTACACGGCTGACGTCGTCTCGATTCACGAGGCGTATCCGGGGCATTACGTGCAGTTCCTGCACCTCAACGCCTCGCCCGCCACCCAGGTGGAAAAGATTTTCGGGAGCTACGCCTTTGTCGAAGGCTGGGCGCACTACACGCGAGAAGATGATGCTCGATGAAGGATTTGGCAGTGGGGAAAGTCAGGCTCGACGGACTCGCCCCACCACGCCTAACGAGAAGGTGCGGGCGGCGAAGTATCGCATGGCGCAGGCCGACGAAGCGCTCCTCCGCCTCTGCCGACTTTGCGTCTCGATCAAAATGCATACCGGGGGGATGTCGGTCGCGGACGCGGCGAAATTTATCCACCAGAACTGCTACTACGAAGAGAAGCCCGCGATGGCGGAAGCGATGCGCGGGACGTTCGATCCGGGCTATCTCAATTACACGTTAGGCAAATGGGAGATTCTGAAACTGCGCGCCGATTACAAGGCGCAGGAAGGAGCGAATTTCTCCCTCGAAAAATTCCACAACGAAATCCTCAACCACGGCGCGCCCCCGATCCGTCTCCTGCGCGAGATCCTGCTCAAGGATCCATCGAAGTGGGACGCGGTCTTGTAGACGTTTCGCTGCGCGAAACGCGGGCCTGCGGGTTGTTCGGACGAAAGATTTCCCCCGAGCGGCAATCACCCTCGCGTTTCGCACAGCGAAACGTCTACAAGCCAGGCTACTCCGACGCCGAACCGTTCTGCTCCGGCTGGGCAGCTCTTTCGCGGGCGCCGTTCTCCCCGGGCTCCAATAACTCCGGCGCCTGCAGGTCGCGCGCGATCTGCTCGACCTGCGGCAGATCTTCAATCTCCATTCCGAGCGGCGTGGCGCCGAGTTCCTTGAACTTTCGCGCCGTCACCAGGACGCGGCTTTCGATGTTGCCCGCCGCGCGGTTGTAAGCTTCCACCGCGCTGTTCAAACCCTTGCCCACTCTTCCGAAATGCGCCGCCAGATCGGCGAAACGTTTATACAATTCGCCCCCGAGCTGGCTGATCTCGCGCGCGTTGTGGGCCAGCCTCTCCTGCCGCCAGCCGTAACAAACCGCGCGCAGGAGCGCGATCAGTGTCGTCGGGGTGGCGAGGATAATTTTTTTGTCGGCTCCGAACTCGATCAGCATCGGATCGCGTTCCAGCGCCGCGCTGAAAAACATTTCGCCCGGCAAAAATAGAATGACGAAATCGGGCGCGTTCTGGAACTGCTCCCAGTAGGCTTTGCGCGAAAGTCTTTCGATGTGCGAACGCACCTGCGCGGCGTGCTGATCGAGGCAGTGCGCGCGCGCTTCGTCGTCGCTCGCCTCCAGCGCTTCGAGGTAGCCATTCAGCGAGGCCTTGGCGTCGACCACGATCGTTTTTCCCGCCGGCAAATGCACAATCATGTCGGGCCGGAGTCGTCCATCTTCCGTGTGGATGGTCGTTTGCTCGATGAAATCGCAATGGTCGACCATCCCCGCCAGCTCGACCACGCGGCGCAGTTGGATTTCTCCCCAGCGCCCCCGCACGACCGGGGAACGCAAGGCCCGCACCAGGTTACTCGTCTCGGAGCGCAGATAATTTTGCGACTCGGCCAGGGAACGCACCTGAGTGGTGAGCGATTCGTAGGCGCCGGAGCGGGCCTTCTCCAGCTCGTTGATTTTTGCGTCCACTTTCTCGAGCGATTCGCGCACCGGCTTGACCAGGGCGTCGATCGCCTGCTGCCGCTTTTCCAGGTCGCCGCGGGCGCCTTCCTGCGTCTTATCGAGGGTCGATTTGGCCAGCTCCAGAAAGGAGGTGTTGTTATGCCGCAGGGCGTCCGCCGAAAGCGCCTTGAAGGTATCGGATAACCGCGTCTGGGCTTGATCGAGGAGCGCGAGCTTTTCCGTCGCCGCCTTGCGTTCCTCGGCCAGTCTCGTTTCGAGGCGGGCCTGTTCCCCGCGCAAGGTTTGAATCTCGCGCGCCGCCCGCTCTCGTTCGGTTTCCAGAAGAGGGATGCGGGTGTTCTTTTCCTGGGCGGTGGCGAGGCTGTTCGAGAGCGCTGCGATCTGGGTATTGAGGACCGATTCGCAATCCTTGACCGCGAGGTCCCGCTCACGCCGGAGCAGGAGCCGGTTGATCCACATCCCGAGGAGAAACGCAACCACCGCCGTCACAATGAGGTAGATCGTCGGCAGCAACGGGCCGAGCCAGCTTAAAACGTCCTTCATGATCGCGTACTCAAGGGGCGGAATTTAGCACAGGCAGTAAAGTTCTCGCGGTCCAGTGCCCGCTTGAAGGGCGTGCATTTTCAAATTCACCAGCGAAGACGAAATCCACCATACACTGCCCGACCCAGAGCGGGGAAGCCAAAAACTTCCGCATAATGCTCGTTTGTCAGGTTGTCGACCCGGCCGAAGAGCGTGAGGTGCGCGTTGCAGGCATACTCGGCGGCGAAATTTGCGACCGAATAATCTTCGATGTCGAAATTCGGTCCGCCGAAGTTTAGTTCCTCGCGCGCGCTGACAAATTTCGCCTCCGCCGTCGTGCGCAGTTTCCCGAGCCAAAGGTAGGAGCCGGAAACATAGACTTCGTGCCGCGGCCGCCGGGGGAGACGCGCCCCGGGCAATTGGGTGATGTCGGCCGCGGAGGTTTTCTGGGCGTCGAGGTAGGTGTAGCTGGCGGAGAAGATCAGGCCGGGCAGGGGGCGAATCTCCAGTTCGGCTTCTACCCCCTGGGTCCGGGCTTCGCCCAGGTTGAGGGTGTCGAAGAGGCCGTTGAAGCCGATCAGGTTCGTCAGGTCGTTGTGAAAGTAAGTCGCCGCCATCTTCACCCGGCGCTCCCAGAAGTGTTGCTCGACGCCCACTTCCCAACCGAGATCTTCCTCCGGCTCGAGCCCGAAATTATTCCCGAAAATCTTGTCCTGGCTGCTCGGCGGACTGAACCCGGTCGCGACGCTCGCATGCACGATGGTGTCGGTCGGCGCGATGCGGTAGTTGCCGGCAAAACGATAGGTCCAGATGCCGCCGAACTGGTTGAAATGATCGTAGCGCCCACCGGCGACGAGCGTCAGCTCCGGCAGGGGGCGCGCCGTCGCTTCGAGGAAAACCGCCCGCTCATCCGTGAAATCGCTGATGAAAGTCGGCTGCGGGCCGAAAACTTGCGAGACGAACGGCCGCTCCTGCCCGGCATCCACCTGGCTGAAAAAGAAGCCGGAGGTGAGGGTGAGCCATTTCGCCGGGCGGAAGTTGTTCTGATAATCGATTGTCAGGCGAGTGAAGAGCGCCCGGGTCGGGCCGACGAAGCCGTCCTCGTTCGGATCGTTCACCTGCCGTTCCTCGTCGTAGGCGACGATCAGTTTATGCTCCCAATCCTCCGAGGGTTTCCAATCGATGTGCGGGGCGATCAGCCAGCGCTCGGTCAGGAAATTATCGACCGGTTTGGGATCGAAGATCGTGTTTGGGTTCCCGGTGTCGGCCAGCGAGTAGGTGAAGAGGCTGCTGATCCGCAGTTGGTCGTTAGGCGACCAGCCGAGGTTGCCGATGAAATTGGAGAGCCGGTATTGATTGTTCGGCCGGGCGTTATCCGTATCGAGCCGGCTCGCGCCTAACGAGTAGTCGATCGGTCCGAATTTCCCCGAGGCGGCGAGCGATTCGCGCAAAGGTCCCGTAACTGCCGCCCTCGAAACTGACACTCGCTTCCGGCCTCTCGCCGCCTTGTTTGGTGAAAATCTGGATGACCCCGGCAAGTGCGCGCGGCCCGTAGATCGTGCTCTGCGGTCCGCGCACGACCTCGATCCGGTCGATGTTATCGATCGTGAGGTCGGCGAAGTTGAAAAGTCCGGCCAGCCCCTGGTTAATCGGCACGCCATCGAGCAGGACCTGGGTGTGCTCGCTCCGCAGCCCGCGCGTGAAAACGGAGGTGAGCTGACCGGCCGTGCCGCTTTGCACGACCGAGACGCCCGGCACGGCGCGCAAGGCATCGGCCACCCGCTCGATCTGCCGATCCTCGAAATCCTGCGAGGTCACGACGCTCACGCTCGCCGGCGCCTCCTCTTCCGGGAATCGGCAATCGGGTCGCGCTGATGACCAGCTCGGCCGTCTCCGGTGGCGTGACGGCGTCCTGCGCCGCGGGAAATGCCTGACGATACAAAAAAGCAGAGTGACGCGGCGAACCAGCATTCCGGGTAGCGCACGCGTTTCGCGTGCTGGCGACGGTATTCTACCGTCGCGGACTTTTCCTTCGATGCGATCCCGCCCGGGGAAGTTCGTCGCGGTGGAACACCGCGACCAGCACGCAGAATGCGTGCGCTACCCGGGCCTGCTACGGCGCCCAACGCAATTCCAAACATAACGATCTACCCCCAAGGTTGTGAGAGGCGGACTCGTCACGCAGGAGCGTGGCTTCGCCCACGGCTCTCATTCTTCTTTTTTGCGAAGAAGTTTTATCGCGCCGATTTCTGTTGTAGCCGGGGTCGGTGACCCCGGTCGCCGGGATCACCGATCCCGGCTACAGCGGCACGAATGAGGTGGAGCGGACGAATATTCTGGCTCCTGGCTTAACCTTCTTCCCGCCTTCACCGCCAGCGCCGCATTCGCCGGCCTGACGATTGGCTCATGGGAAGTCGTATCCAGTTACAGCAGCGCAACTGCTCCCGGTTCACACGGGATTTCTCGCGCCGATCCACGGATCAACCCCGAACACTTTCGGGGTCAAACTCGCAAAGAACTGAGGTCAGAAGTAGCGGCTTGCGCTTCCCCGCTCAAGATTTATCTGTCACCTTCCCCGAAACTTTCGCGCTGTGGACTCGAAAAAACTCAACTTTATCGTCACCGGTGGCGCCGGCTTTATCGGCTCCAACCTGACCCTCGCCCTGCAGGAGAAATATCCCGACGCGCGCCTGACGGTGATCGACGATTTCCGCTCCGGCGACTTCAAAAACTTGCGCGGCTACCGGGGCGATCTCATTGCGGCCAACCTCGCCGCGCTCGATTGGCAGGCGCAATTTGGCGAGGAAAAGTTCGACGGCATTTTTCATCTCGCCTCCATCACGGACACGACGGTGCACGACCAGTTCCCGCAGGTGCACGACAACGTCGAGAGTTTTCGCCGCTTGCTCCGCTTTCGCCCAGCCGAATCGCACCCGCATCGTCTACGCTTCCTCGGCCGCGACCTACGGCGCGGCCAGCGGCGTGAACACTGAAGCGGACGAGGCAGCGCCGGCAAACGTTTACGCCTTCTCCAAGGTGATCATGGACAATCTCGCGCGGCGCGCCGCGGCGGACGATCCGGAATGGAAAATCGTCGGCCTGCGTTATTTCAACGTCTACGGTCCGCGCGAGGCGCACAAAGGCATGCCGGCGAGCATGATTTTGCATCTCTCGCGCCAGATCAAAGACGGGAAGCGGCCCCGCATTTTCAAACACGGCGAGCAGAAGCGCGATTTCGTCTACGTGAAGGACATCGTGCAGGGAACCCTGCGCGCGCTGGAGGCGAAGGAGAGCGGCATCTACAACCTCGGCTCGGGCCAGGCGCGCTCCTTCAACGAGTTGATCGCGATCCTCAACCAAACGCTGGGCACCAACTTACGAGCCGGAGTACTTCGACAATCCGCACGCCCATTACCAGAATTACACCGAGGCCGACCTGACCAATGTGCGCAAATCGTTAGGCTACGAACCGCAGTTCCCGCTGGAAAACGGCGTGGCGGATTACATGCGCTGGTTGTACCCCGCCTGACCAAAGTTTACCAAGCAATGAAAGCCAAACGACGCTCCAAAAGCCCGGAAGAGATCAATGCCGCGCTCGCGGCAAAAAAAGGTCCCGTTTCGAAATTCATCGCCAGGAATTATCGCCACTTTAACGCCGCCGCGTTGCTCGACGCCGCGAAGGGCTACGAGGCACACCTCGCCGCCGGCGGCAAGATGCTGGTGACACTCGCGGGCGCCATGTCGACCGCCGAGCTCGGCATTTCGTTGGCCGAGATGATCCGTCGCGACAAGGTGCACCTGATCGTCTCTACCGGCGCGAACCTCGAGGAGGATATTTTCAATCTCGTCGCGCACGACCACTACGAGCGGGTGCCGCACTACCGGGAGCTGACGCCGCAGGACGAGCAGCAACTGCTCACCCGGCACATGAATCGCGTAACCGACACGTGCATCCCGGAGATGGAAGCGATGAGGCGGATCGAGAAGGCGGTGCTCGAGGAGTGGATCGCGGCCGACCGCGCCGGAGAGCACTATTTCCCGCATGAGTTCATGTATAAGATTCTTCGCAGCGGCAAGCTGAAGAAGAGCTATCAGATCGACCCGAAGCATTCCTGGATGATCGCGGCCTGCGAAAAGAATCTGCCCATCATCGTGCCGGGCTGGGAGGATGCGACGCTCGGTAACATGTATGCGGCGGCTGTGATCCGCGGCGATGTGAAGAACGTGCACACCGTGCGCACGGGCATCGAATACATGACCTGGCTCGCGGACTACTACACGAAGAACGCGAAGAAGCTGCGCAACCGCGAGGGCTCAATCGGGTTTTTCCAGATCGGCGGCGGCATTGCCGGCGATTTCCCGATCTGCGTCGTCCCGATGCTGCACCAGGACCTCGAGCGCACCGGGGTGCCGCTGTGGGGTTATTTCTGCCAAATCAGCGATTCGACGACGAGCTACGGCAGCTACTCTGGCGCGGTGCCGAACGAGAAAATCACCTGGGGCAAGCTCGCCGCCTCCACTCCGAAGTTCGTGGTCGAAAGCGACGCCACGATTTGCGCGCCCTTGATCTTCGCCTGGGTGCTCGGGCAGTAGGATACTCGCTAGCCTTCCCAGAAAAACTTCGGTCGGCCGCTCCATTTCGGCTGAGAGGCTGCGATGAACCGGGCAACCGAGCGCGGTCTTTTCGAGCAGCTCGCGCTGCGGATGATCGGCCGGCAGCGGGATATGCACCTCAGTCGTTAGGCGGCCAATCCGGCGCGGATCATTCGCCATTTCTTTTGTCACCTGCACGGTCATTCCCTTCAGCTCGATCCCATGCCGCTCCGCCACGATCGCCATCGTCGTCGCGATGCACGTGCCGAGCGCGGTCCCGACGAGGTCGGTCGGGGAAAATGCTTCCCCTTTTCCCTGGTTATCAGTCGGCGCATCGGTCGCGAGTTGCGAGCCGGAGGGCCCGTGAATGGCGTTGCAATGCAGATTGCCCGTGTATTCGACCGAGATTTTGACCATGCGGTGAGTATCAGGCGCTGAGGGAACGGACGCAACGGCCGCGATCAGCCCTGGCCGAGCCAAAGGATGCCTGCGATCACGACCAGGAAATACGGCACGAGCGCCGCCGCGCCGGGATAATCCTTCGCCATCCGCTGCCCGAAAAAGAGCGAGAGCAAGGCGAGCCCGGCCAAAACCGCGCCGTAAAAGGCGATCGTTGCGTCATGTCGGAGAAGAATGATCAGGCAACCGACTCCGCTTAATGCACCGGCGGCCAGTTCCATAACGGTGATGACGCTGAGGAGCAGCCCGACCATCCCCGCGAGCGGGCTTTTGGCGAAATGGCCGCTCAGCCATTCCATGTTGCCGCGACGGTCGATCACCTTGTCGATCCCAGACTGCAGAAAAAGAATGGCGAAGAACGCGGAGATCAGGACCTGGAGGGCGAAGATCGCGCTGCCGGAAGAATGAAGAATGGACATGGGCGGATTCTACACAGGGCGTCAATTGCCATGAGCCAGGTCGCCAACAATGCCCTTGCGCGACCGGGGTGGCTGGACATTATTGCACTCCGCCAAATCGGCGCTGCGGGTGTAGCTCAGTGGTAGAGCACCTCCTTGCCAAGGAGGACGTCGCGAGTTCGAGTCTCGTCACCCGCTCCACGGCGCTCTGTGAGCGCCGAATCCGTCGGGCCTAGCGCGCTCCTATCCTGGACATACGGAAGCATGTCCCTCCGGAGGGACGCGCTTCCGCGCGCCCAGGTTCTCGGCGGCGTCCTCGCTCCTCGCCGAAGACGCCAGAATCCACCGTGCTACACCTCGTAGGTCGTGATCTCGAGTGGCAGATCGTTCAGATCGCGGAAATAAATCGAATGCGCGATCCCGTGATCCTCGAAGTGAAACGCGATCGTGCGTTTTTTCAGCTCCTCCTTTGCCCTAACGAATCCGGCGCGATCGGTCCGGAAGGCGAGATGCAACATCGGGCCGCGCCGGCCGGCGTTGTCCTTGTCCGGGAAAAAGGCGATCGCGGTCGAGCCGATCCCGACGAAAGCCGGCACCCCGTCCCACTCCTCGGCATGGAGGCGTTGCAATCCGAGCACCTCGCTGTACCAGGTGATGGCCCGCTCCATGTCTGGAACGGCGATCGCGACGTGATCGATCCCCTCGAGTTTCATGGCGCGAAAAAGATTGTCCTTCGCGCAGATGCCGTCAAAGATCGTGGGTCGTGCAGGTTCCGCCTCCAGATCGCCGGCAATTTCTCCGTCTCCTTGGGGGAGCGGCCACGGCTCTGCTCGCCCCGCCCTGGCTGCGGGCGGCAGAAGCGCTCTCGCCCGACGTCGTTAGGCTCTCGATCCTGCACACGACCGATCTGCACGGTCACATCCTCCCGACCATTGATTACAACGGACATCCCGACCTTGGCGGGATGGCGCGGTGCGCGACCCAGATCGCACTCTGGCGACACGAAAATCCCAACTCCATCCTGATCGACGTGGGCGACGTTTATCAGGGAACGCAATTCGCGCTCGGCGATCAGGGCCGGAGGATGATCGACCTCTTCAACCTCCTGCGTTACGACGCCTGGATCGTCGGGAACCACGAATTCGACTGGGGCATGGAGCCGTTCCTGCACGCCGTCGCGCGCTCCAGGATGCCGGTCCTGGCGGCCAACACCGCATTGGCTGGAAAGCCGGCCGGCAAATTTGAGCAGCGCGATCATCCCTTCAGTCGTATCCAGCCGTTTCTCCTCAAGGAAATCGCCGGGATCAAGCTGGCGGTGATTGGGCTGACGACTCCGGGGATGCCGTTCTGGTTCCTGCCCAGGTTCACGGAGGGGATGGAATTCCCCGACCCGGTGGATGCCGCCCGCCGCGCCGTCCGCCAGGCCCGTTCGTTAGGGGCGAATGCCATCGTCCTCGCCGGTCACATGGGCTTGAAGGACCGAACGGGCGGCGACGATTTCGCCAATCGCGCCATGTCGCTGACCGCGGAGTTTCCGGAGGCCGCGGTTTTCATTGCCGGTCATACCCATCAGCCGATCGAGAGCCGCCTGACGAACGGGGTGATTCTGACTCAGGCCGACCATTTCGGCATTCACGTCGGCCGGGTCGACCTGCTCTTCGATCGCAACTCGAAGAAGCTCCTCCAGCAGGAAGCGCGGACTGAATTGATGGACAGCCGCATCGCGCTCGATCCGGTCGTCCTCGGTCGCACACAGCCGCAGCTCGATCAGGCGAGAGCGAAGTTGGCCGAGCCAATCGGAGAGCTGGCCGACACGCTGAGCGCGAAAGCTCCGCCCGGCGAGCCGAGCCCGCTCGCCCAGCTCATTGCGGCGGCGATCACCGAAGCGCTGCAGGAACACGGCCTCAAGATCGACGGCGTTTTCCACGGTTTGTTTGACGAGCATGCTTTGAAGAAAGGTCCCAAAACGATCGGCGATCTCTGGACCGTCCTTCCTTACGAGAACTTTCTCGTGACCGCCGAACTGGACCCGGTCGCGCTCAAGGTGATGATGAACGAAGTCTTCGAAAGCCGCGAAGCGCGCAGCCTGGCCGGATTCCGCTTCGAGGTAACGGGCGAGCGAAGCCATCGTCGCCTAACGAACCTGCGCCGCGCCGACGGCCGTCCGCTTGATTCCGCCCGGCGCTATCGCATTGCCATGAACACCTTCGACGCCAGCAGCGGCGGCCATCGTTTCATGAAGCTGCGTCAGATGCTCGCCCGGCCGGAAGCCCGAATGACTTTTCATCCGGTGCAAACCCGCGACGCGCTCATCGCTTATTTCCGCCGGCACCAGGTGATCCATCGCCCGCTGGTTGCGTCCGGTTTGTCGAAAGCGGCCTGAGCGAACTGGAGGGACGCCCAGAGCCTGCCCGCCGCGGCGGGTGGCGTCCGTGTCAGGTCTCGTACGAGCCGCCGTCCGGAGCGGCGGCAGAATCGCCCGCCGGCTCTTTCAGCTCATCCAGCAGCGCAACCGCCCGACGCAGATGCGGAATCACGATCGACCCGCCGACAATCAGTCCGACGTTGAGAATCTCCCAGACCTCCGCGTCCGAGCAGCCGAGTTCCTTGCAGCGAATGACGTGATAGGCAATGCAATCGTCACAGCGCAGGACGAGCGAGGCCGAGAGCCCGGCCAGCTCCTTCGTCCGCGCATCGAGCGCGCCCTCCTCGTAAGTCTTGGTGTCGAGCGCGAAGAACCGGTTCGTGACCAGGTTCTTCTCCTCGAGGATGCGCTGGTTCATTTTCTGGCGGAATTCGCGAAACTCGTTTAGTCGGCTCATGCGTGTGCCTCCCAGTCTTCAGATAATCCCGACGCGTCGCAATCCTGTTTCGAGCTGCGCCCAGCGCTGCTCGAGCGAGCCCGTGATCCCGATCGACATCCGCACCAGCCCCGGTTGGATCCCGGCGCGCTGCTTATCCTCCTCGCTCAGTTCGCTCGAGGTCGTCGCCGCCGAGCAGCTCATGAGCGTGTCGAAAAACCCGAGGCTCACCGCCATGTAGCCAAAGCGCTCGTCATTTTGCAGAGTCTCCATTAACGCTTCCGCCCGCGCCTCCGTCCCGAGGTCGAGGCCCAGGATTCCGCCCAGTCCGTAGCCCTCATTCGCCATGCTCACGAGCAACTGGTAATCCGGATGATCCTCCAATCCCGGATACACGACCGATAATCCGCGCTCCTTGAGCCGTTGCGCAAACGTCAGTGCGCGTCGTCCGTGCTCGGCCATGCGCAAGCCGAGATGGGGCAGGCGCAGGCTGATCTCGAATGCAATTCGCGGATCCATCGTCGGCCCCAGCAGCATGAGCGATCCCGTATGCAGATCCATCAGGCTGGAAATGAACGCCGTTGTCCCGACGATCGCCCCCGCGATAATGTCGCTCGCCCCGTTCATGAACTTGGTCAGCGAATGCACTACCACGTCCGCCCCGAGGACGATCGGGCTCAGAATCATCGGGGTGAATGTGTTATCCACCACCAGGAGGACGCCACGCGATTTCGCGACCTCGGCGAGGCGAGGAATGTCGGCGACGCGCAGGGTCGGGTTACTGACCGACTCGACATAGATCGCGCGCGTTTTCGGGGTGATCGCCCGGGCCACTGCGTCGACGTCTTCAGTCGGCACAAAGCTCGTCCTGATGCCAGCCTTCGCCGGCAGGTAATCGTTTAAGAACGCAAAGGTCCCGCCGTAGATCGTATTGCCCGCGACGATGTGGTCTCCGTGGTTGCAAATTTGCAGCAGCGCCGCCGAAATTGCGCCCAGGCCGCTCGCGGCCGCGTAACCGGCCTCCGCGCCTTCGATCGCCGCGATCTCCCTTCCGAGGACGTAGACCGTCGGGTTGAAATGGCGTCCATAAAGGTAGCAACCGCCGCTTTCCGGTCCGCGTCGGCCACGGAAAATCTCCGGCATGGTGCCCGCCTGCAGAACGGTGAAAGTCGTGCTCGCCTCGATCGACATGTTGACGCCGCCGTGCTCGCCGAATTCATGCCGCAGATTGGCCAGAGAAACCGCCGGATCAAAGTGTGTCATCCTGCATCCTTTCGCTGACCGGAGTGTGCGACGCAAGCGGCGGCGGATTCCGTGATCCGATTTCTGCTATGATTCGGCTGTGTTACCGACGGACTTTTTCCAGACCGATCCTCTGCATTGCGCCGCAAATCTGATCGGCACCGAACTTGTCTGGGAGAAATGCGCCGGCATCGTGGTCGAGACGGAAGCGTATCTGGTCGAGGGCGACGAGGCCAGTCACACCTTCACGCGACCGAGCACGCGCGAGTTCGTTAGGCGAAACCAAGCGGGGGCCTGCTACATCTATTTCAATTACGGAGCGCACTGGATGTTGAACGTGCTCGTGAAAGGCGGGCCGCGCGACGGGCTCATCCTCATTCGCGCGCTCGAGCCGCGGCGCGGCCTCGCGTTGATGCGGAAACGGCGCGGGGTGGAGGCGCTGCGCCGGCTTTGCTCCGGGCCCGGCAAGCTGACCCAGGCGCTCGCGATCACCAAGCGTTATCACGAGATCGATCTCTCCTCCGACCCGGCGCATTCTTTTCGACCTCGGCCTAACGACCATGTCGAAGTCGTGGCCGATCCACGGATCGGAATCAGTCGAGCGAAGGATCTTCCCTGGCGTTTCACTCTGCGCGACAGCCCGTTCGTTAGCGTCCCGGTGCAGCGGAACGCGGCCCGGTTTCGTCAAACGAAGAGTCGTTAGGCCGCAAGTTGGCAGGCTTTTTGATTGCATCCGCCAGGCAAATTCCCTTTAAACGGCGCGATGATTACTTCCAGAATCTGGTTCCTCCCCTTCGTCGTTTGTCTGGGCGGCCTGACCTCTGCCCTCAGCGGCGGCGAACCTGCCTTTCGCCCCGCGCTCGTAGGCACTGGAGCCAAATCCGTGGTTAACCTGATAAATGTGCAGAAGCTCTTGCAGAAAGGAGAACCGGACGGCGCCGTGATGTTTACGCGGGGAGTATTCCCGCCGGGGAAGGGTATGGATTTCGCAGAGGTAAATCGCGTCACCCCCGGATCGCGTTTGTTGAAAAATGAAATCCTGCGCGCGCTCCAACGATCCCGCTTTGTTCCGGCGATCGCGAACGACAAGCCTGTCCCGGTTTACTTCCGAGGGACCGTTTTGTTTTTCGCGCACTCCGTGCCTCACCTCCGGGTGTTGGCAAACCAAGACCCCGATGCCCTGGCTCGCTTCGACGACTTCGTTGCCCCTCAGGAAATCTTTGGCACCGCGCGTTCGGTCGACAACGATCCGCGACTCGATGCGTTTACGCGGAGATACAAGAATGGCGCGGTGAGGCTCGAGTTGCATGTGGACGAAAAAGGCAAGTTGCTCTCAAGCCGGGTGCTGTCGGAGGAACCGCGCGGCTATAATCTGGGAGCATACGAAGTGGACATGCTCGCTACGGCGGAATTTGTCCCCGGTTTTCGCAAGGGCAAACCGGGCGACTGCTCTTTTCAGATGACTCGCTACGTGGGAATTGTGAATCCCTCCGACTACGGTCGCTACTGAGCACATCGCTCCCCGGACGCTGCTAAATCGGCGGCCCTGTTGCGGCGCTCATGTCTCCGGATCACACTCCGCGACAGCCCATACGTGAGTGCGGGGTCAGAACTTCGGGCGAGGCCGCTTCGCCTGTCATCCCGAGCCGGCGGAGCACGGCGAGGGACCTCACGATTGAAAGGAACGCTTTCCCTTTCCGGAAGACGCGGATTGCAATTGCGAGATCCACATTCGCTTCGCTCAGTGCAGGCCTCTTTTCCGCCTACGCGGC
The DNA here is from genome assembly GCA_963772915.1 of uncultured Verrucomicrobiae bacterium. Taxonomy (GTDB): domain Bacteria; phylum Verrucomicrobiota; class Verrucomicrobiia; order Chthoniobacterales; family UBA10450; genus Palsa-1392. The sequence goes on along the minus strand of CAVYZI010000003.1, from coordinate 631,442 downwards.
TCGGGATGACAACGCCGGGCGGCGGCCCGCGCGCTATTTTCGATCGCGTTGACCATTCCCTCGATTGCGCCGACTTTACGCGCTCGAATGAACGGAAAAAAAGAGCGCGTCCTCCTCGGCATGAGCGGCGGAGTCGATTCCAGCGTCGCGGGCTATTTGCTGCGCGAGCAGGGCTACGACGTCGTCGGCGTGACGATGAAGGTCTGGCCGCAGGACTGCATCTCGCGGGCCGAGGACAAATGCTGCGGCCCGCAGGCGATCGCGGACGCGCGCGGCGTCGCCCATTCGTTAGGCATTCCCCATTACGTGGTCGATGAGGCCGACCAGTTCGAGCGCGTCGTGATCGATTATTTCTCGAGCGAATACCAGGCCGGCCGGACGCCGAACCCCTGCGTGATGTGCAACGAGAAGCTGAAATTCGGCAGCCTCTGGGAAAAGGCGCGCGCGCTCGGTTGCGAGTTCATCGCCACGGGCCATTACGCGATCATCGAGCATCAGGCCGATCGCGCCATCCTGCGCAAGGGGCGCGATTCACGCAAAGACCAGTCGTATTTCCTCTTCAGCCTCCGCCAGGCGCAACTGCGGCGCGCGCTCACGCCGCTGGGCACGATGTCGAAGCCGGAGATTCGCGAAATAGCGCGGTCGTTAGGCTTGAAGGTTGCGGACAAGGTCGACAGCCAGGAAATCTGTTTCGTTCCGGGGAACGACTACAAGGCCTTCCTCCGCGGACATCTCGGCGAGACGGAATTCCATCGCGGCGGCATTTACGATCTCTCGGGCAACTTCCTCGCCGAGCATGAGGGCATCGAAATGTTCACCATCGGACAGCGCAAAGGGCTGCCCGGCGGCTCGCCGCGTCCGCGCTACGTGGTCGATATCGATCCGCAGACCAACCGCGTTTTCGTCGGCGACGCGGAGGATTTGCTGGTGGAGGAGTTTGAAATCGAGCGCGTGAACTGGAGCAGTCGCGCGGCATCGGACGAGCCGCTCGCCGTGACGGTGAAGATTCGCTACAGCCATCCCGGGGCGGCCGGCACGCTTATTCCGCTCGGGGGCGACCGCGCGCTCGTCAGGCTGGACGAAGCGCAGAAGGCGGTCACACCGGGGCAGGCGGCGGTTTGCTACAACGGCGACATGGTAGTCGCGGGCGGCTGGATTTGCCGCCACGCGGCGGTCGCGGCTGCCTAACGACATCATGGCGGACGAAGTCCTTCTCGTCCTCAGCACGTTTCCCGATCGCGGGAAAGCGCAGCGGATCGCGGAGGAACTGGTGGCGGGGCGTTACGCTGCCTGCGCCAGCGTCGCTTCCGCGGTCGATTCGTTCTATTGGTGGAAAAGCGAAGTCGAAACGGCCAGCGAAGTGATGGTCTATTTCAAGACGACGGCCGCGCGATTCGACGCCTTCCAGGAAAAGCTGCGCGAGCTGCACCCTTACGATGTCCCGGAAATCCTGGCCTTTCGGGTGGAGGCCGGTTCGGAGGATTACCTTGCCTGGGTGGCGGAAAACTGCCGCGCCTGATTCCGCAGCCGCGCGACCACCAAACGCCGTCTCGGTCTGAAGTAAAACACCGCGCTAATTCGCCGGCATGTTGATCTTGATCGACGGATCGTAGACGTAGTTGATGACGGAATGGAGGTGATGTTGCGCGGACGCAGCCTTGAGTTGCGCCTGCAGCGCCTTCAAGTCGATCTTGCCGTTCGCGCTCTTTTTCATCGGAGAACTCGGCGCCGGTCCGTCGTAATCGCGTTCCACCTTTAGGAGGCGGGACGTGTCCGCTGCGATCCAGATTTTTGACCGGCCGCTGTCCGTGCTCAGCTCGTAAACTTTGGCCGCGACTCCGTCGACCCGGTCCTCGCCGGCCGGCGTCAGATGGCCGTGTTGCTCTCGCATTTGATCGTCGCTCAATTCCTTGCGCGAAGCGTTCATCATCTCGCTCAGATTCATCGGGAGCGGCTTCCAGGGGTCGTTCGGGCCGGCGCGACGCAGGCTGCGTTTGCCATCGGAGATCATCTCCGATCCCGGCTGCCCGTTGTGGGTGGTAACGACATGAACCGTGTCTGGCGCCACGCGCTCGATCACAACCGTCTCGACGACCGCGCCGGAATCGCGGTCCGTCACGGTAGAGGTGACGCGTGAGGCTGGGGCAGCGGCGGCCGCAGCGGTCACCTTTTTCATGAGAGCCAAATCATCCGGCGTCTGTGCGGCGGCGGAAACGACGGCGAGCGAAATGAAGCAGCAAACGCAAACTGAGCAGATGAAGTTCATGGCAGGATCCTACCTTTACGCGGCGCGATGGCGAGATTTTTGCCGCGGCTTGTGGCAGAGCGGAGGCCCGTGATAGGGTCGGGCCAGCCTCCCCGGCTCGGGAGCAAAACGAGGCTTTCTCATATGATCATTCGCGAAAATGAACCGGCCAATCTCGAGATGCCGTTCGGCACACTCGACGGGCCGATCACGCCTAACGAACAATTTTACGTCCGGTCCCATTTTCCGGTTCCGCCGATCGATCTGGCAAGCTGGCGTTTGCAGATCGAAGGCGCAGTCGAGCAACCAATCGAGTTGTCCTACGACGACCTCCTGGCCCGGCCGCAGACGACGGTGGCGGCAACGATGGAATGCGCCGGCAACAGCCGCATTTTTCTCCAGCCCAAGGTGAAGGGCGTGCAATGGGAGATGGGCGCGGTCGGCAACGCGGAATGGACCGGAGTGTCGTTAGGCGAGCTGCTCCGCGAGGCGCGCTGCACCCCGCCAGCCTGCGAAGTCATCCTCGAGGGCGCGGACTGCGGCCCGATCGCCGAGCCGCCGCGGCCGGCCGGGAAAATCTTTTACACGCGCAGCTTGTCGTTAGGCAAAGCGCAGCAAGACGTCCTCCTTGCCCTGCGGATGAACGGCGAGCCGCTGTCTCCGGCACATGGGTTCCCGCTCCGTGCCATCGTGCCGGGCTGGTATGGGATGGCGGCGGTGAAATGGCTCCAGCGCGTCGTCGTGACGGAGCAGCCGTTTCACGGCTACTATCAGACGATCGACTACACTTTCTGGGAACGCGGGGCGGGCGGCGCGCGCATCGTCCCGATCACCGAGATGCTGGTCAAGGCGGCCATCGCCCGGCCCGGGAGCCACGAGATCATCGCGGCCGGGTCAAACTATCGCGTCAGCGGCGCCGCCTGGACTTCAGACGCGGAGATCGTGCGAGTGGAAATCAGCACGGACGGCGGGCAAACCTGGGCGGAGGCGTCGTTAGGCGAAAAGCCGGCGCCGAACAGTTGGCGGCTCTGGCATTACGACTGGCGAACGCCGGCGCGCCCGGGCCGTGCAGTCTGCTGGCGCGAGCGACCGATTCGCGCGGTCGGACCCAGCCGATGGAGCGCGATCCGGATCGCGGCAGTTACATGATCAATCACTGCCTGCCGGTCGAGGTCGAGATTCGTTAGCAACGCCTGGCCTCCGCGCAAGATTTGGTGGGGCGAGACTCTGTCGAGCCGGGGAGCGGGTGGCTTGCAGCGTCGTTTTCTCCCAGCTCGACGGAGTCTCGCTCTACCAGGCTGGCAAGGAGTGTTACAGCTCCCAGTCGACCTCGACCCGTTGTCTGCGGGCGAAACGATCGTGGAAGAAAAGCTCCTTGTGCCGGCAGCCGTGCTCGTGCACGAGGCGCGTCACCTTCACGTCGAAGCAGCAGTATTCGGCGATCTCGAGGATGCGCCCCTCGCGCCACCAACGGATGGCGTCGAGACTGGCGGCGGTTTTGCGCACGCCGAGCGTCGCCTGGGCGATGGCATCGAGGCCGAGGCGATGGCCGAGTTTCGCTTCCATGTCGAGCATGAGATCGGCGGTCGGCAACTCGTGGGCGAGATCGAGCACGGTGTAGCCCATCAGGACGTGATAATCGAAATTGAGGACGTTGAACCCGACGACGAGATCGGCTCGGCGCAGGCGTTCGATCAGGTCGTGGACGCGCGGCTCGTGGAAGATTTCGTAGCGCCCGCTGCGCGTGCTGTAGATGACGCCGACCGACATCTGCATGTTGCCCTTGCGATCCCAACCGCCGGCGTCGTTGGCGGTCCGTTGGGTTTCGAGATCGAAATAGACGATGTCGCGCGGCATCGTCCTATTTCAACTCGAAGTCGCCGCAATCGAAAGCAATCATTTGCGCGAGATTGGAAACGCGGAATTGCTCGACGACCGCGCCGTCGTCCTGAAAAACTTCGATTGTCCCGTCGTTAGGCCGGGCGAGCAGGACACGCTTCAGGTTGGGCGTGTCGCTGATCGTGCGGAGCGGGAGACCATCGCTCGTCTCGAGGAAGCAGCCGTCGTCATCGATCCCGACCGTTAGCTCGACCTTGCCCGGTTGGTCGTGCTCGAGCGGATTGGGCCGCAATTCCTGGGTGATTTTTTCCGGCTCCTTTGGCGGGGCGGCGGAGGCGGCCCGGGGTTTGCCGTTCTCCAGCGCAAAATTTTGGTGTGCGATGATTTTCTTGTCGAAAAGGCTTTTCCAATCGGAGACGGCTCCGTTTGCCCCATCAGCTATTGTCCGCACGAGCGTCAATCCGCGGAAGCGTTCGAGGAGCTGGTTGCGCTCGACGAGGAAAATTTTCTCTTCTGTCGTGGAAGCTTCGATTCGCTCCGGTTGCGGATCGGACGCGACGTAATCGAGCCGGCGCAACACGTCGTGATTCCTTGCCAGTTGTCGCACCTGGCGTGGGCCCTGGGCCTCGGCATAATCAACAAACCAGATCGTTCCATCCCTGCCTTCGGCGCAATCGACGACGTTGGGAAAGGTTGGGATATGATGGCAGTGCACACCCTCCGGCGCGGCTGCCTCGCCCCGAATCGCGCCGGTCGCCTGATCGCAAATGAAGGTCGCTTTCTTTCCGCCGGCCAGTTCTGCGTCAACGAGCAACTCGCCATTCTCCATCCAGAGCTGGTCGAGACGAAGGATGTGGGGTGAGTTTTCGTCCGTCACCCAATCGTTGAAGAAATAATCGACGCCTTCGACTTTCAGGTCGCCCACCACGTAACCACGGCCATGATACTTTCCGTCGGGCAACGGATTACCCTCGTCATCGGTCCCGTCCCAGATGGTTTCGAGAGCGTCATGCCCCTCGGTGAAGTCGGTCGTGGCATCTTCGCGGTGCAAAACGCGCACCAGCTTTCCGGAGGCATCGTAAATCCCAAGACTGATCGTGCCCTCGAGCGGTGGGAGGGCAAAGCGCAGCGGCACCTCGCGAGAAGGCGCGGGAATGGGCGTGGCTGAAACCGTCGGCGCGACGGAGGGCGAGGGAGACGGCGCCGGAGTTTCCTGCGCGATCGCGACGGCAAGCCCGAGGAGAAGAGAGACAATCGTGACGCGCGTGGCCGTCATCAGTTAGAGGTAATATCGCCAGTTCAATTCGGGGAAGAGGTTAGCGCGCTCTTCGCATTCGCCAAGAAATTCGAGATCGATCTGGTCGGTGGCGAGATTTTCATGGAGCCGGTCAAAACGCCGGAGATGATCTTTCGTTCGTTCGGTGGCGTATTCGGGCGCGCTCCTGGTTTTGATGAGAAAGGCCCAATCGCTCGCCTGGGCGAGAAGAAGCTCGCGCGCCGCCTGCTTGAGCGCGCGCTCGATCGTCGGATCGCTCGTCGCGCGGTGCTGCCGTGCCCGCTCGGTCATGCGGCGGGTAGCGGCGTACAGATGCGGATAAATCCAGGCATTTTTCTCATCCAGCCAGACGCTGCTGAAACCATCCTCGCCCCAACTGGAGGGATTTGGCCTAACGACCTGCTGGGAGGGATGGGCGGCGAGAAACTCGCTCGGCGTCGTGAGGCGAAAATCTGCTTCTGCCCCGGCCGCGTGCCGGATGAAAGTCTCGAGGAAGCGGGGACCCTCAAACCACCAATGCCCGAAAAGCTCGGCGTCGAATGGACTCAGGATGACGGGATCGAAATTCATTTCCTCCAGCTCGCGGAAACGCGCCCCGCATTTGGCGAAAAAATCTTCCGCGTGCGCGTCGGCCATCGCCAGCGCCCGGGGGCGATCGTAAACCTCCTTCTCGCCCTCGCCGCCAGTGACGCGATGATATTTGATCCCGCTGAATTTCCGGATGCCGCGCGGGCGCAGAAACGGCGCCAGCTCCTCTTCCGGTCGATCGAAGCCGATGTCGCGATAGAAATCGCGGTAAACCGGATCGCCCGGGTAGCCGGACTCGGCGCTCCAGACTTCGCGGTTTGATTCGCGGTCACGCGCAAAAGACGGCCGGACCGGCCGGAGTATAGCAGGGAGCGAAGATGGCGTGTTGCGGTCGGGGCTGGGCGAACATCAGCCCGTGGGTATCGAGGACGAACCAGCGAATATTTGCTTCCTGCAGAATGGAATCGAGGTCGCGGCTGTAGCCGCATTCCGGGAGCCAGAAGCCGTTCGGCTCGCGCCCGAACATTTCGCGATAGCTGTCGCACCCGATCCGGATCTGAGCGCGCTGTGCTTCCGGAAAATCCTGCAGCAGCGGGAGGAAGCCATGAGTCGCGCAACTGGCGATGATTTCGAGCGAGCCGGCATCCTGCAGCTCGCGAAGTGCCCTAACGACATCGCGCTGCAGAGTCTCGTCGTAGAAGACGCGCGTATCGGTGAAGAAGTTCGGCATAAAACGTCGCCAGCTCCGACGAGTTGAGCATGATGCCGGTTGCGTTCGACTTCCTGTTGAGCGAGGCCGATCAGGCGACTCGAGATGGCGCAGGTAACGCTGCTGCAGAAGTTCGTCGCGCAGCATCGCGCAGAGCGGCGCGGTGAGCGACATCGCGAAACGATGAGCCACGCCCTCCTCCGCCAATCGCCGCAGCATGCGAAGGAGTGGAAGGTAGGTTTCGGTCAGGGCCTCGAAGAGCCAGTCTTCCTCGAGGAAATCCTCGTGTTCCGCGTGCCTGACGAAAGGAAGATGGGCGTGCAGAATGAGGGCGAAATGAGTTGGTCACGATCGCAATTAGGTAAGACGCTCGAAGGTGAAGGAAGGTTTAGCCAAGCGGAAGTCCTGGAAAGTTTTCGAGATTCTGCTTTACAGCCCTGCTGATTTTTCATCATCCTGAGCGCCTATGCAAAAAACCACCCAGCAACCAGCAATCAGCAATCAGCCTAACGAGCAGGCGACGCTTCCTTTGGACCCTCGCAGCTTCTGGTCTGCTCTTCCGCAGCAGGGTGGCTTCAGCCGACGCACCGCCGCCTGATGAACCGGACGTGATCCCCCCGCCGGAGACGCTCGATCCTCAGTACCAGCCCTCAGCCTATTCCAGCGATCCTTCGACCTTGCAGCGCATTCGAATCAGACCGCCCGCGAGTCAGTACGGCACCGGCCCGTGGCCGGTGGCGATCACGATTCTTCCGAGCGTTTTCAAAAATGGCGACTACTACGGCGTCCCCAGCCAACGTTGGGCAGATCATGATTTGGCCCGGGCCGGCTTTCTCGTTTTCTCGATTGACCACCGGCTGGCGCCGCCCGGTTTCATTCTCAATCAGGACGAAAACCACGCCAACCCCGCCGACGGCCGTCCGCCCGAACAGACCAACGATGTGAAGCAGCAGATGCTGGCCGCTTATTATGACAGCGAGTGTAACGGTCAGATTTTCCTCGTAGGCGGCTCCGCTGGTGGATGCCACGCGCTTTGGTGCGGGCTCCACTCGGCACCAACTGTGCCGCAATGGCCTTTGCCGGCGGGGGCGATTCGGGCAATTGCAAGTCTCTCCGGGCCTTGTGATCTCTCTTCGTGGGTGGGCGACGACCCCAATAACCTCGCCAAGTTCGGAGATGACATCAAGAACTACACCAACACGACAACAAACAACGGCGGAGATAAAGCATTTCAATATTCCGTTTCGCCCGTTTCACTGGTAGCCGGAGCGAGCAATATCCCACCGATTCGGCTCTTCTACACGCACCAAGATCCCGTCCCTCATCAGCAGTCTGAGGAGATGTTTGGTGCTCTACAGTTACGCGGTGCAGATGTTCTGGAGTACGAGGTTAACCAAAGTAATCTGCACGCTTTTAATTACTGGCACACACTGAACGCGCAGACCGGTAATTACGTAAGTCAAGACGTAACTGCTTTTTTCAACATGCACCTGAATTAGCCATAGGAGTACCATCGACTCTTGAAGATTTTAAAGAAGCGTTTTGTTTTGTCGCTTGTTGCTGCGCTGCCGTTTCTGACAGCGCAGCAACGCTGCGACGCGGGCAGCGCCACTTGGGCCACTGAGCCAATCAGCAGCGATTGGAGCACGGCTCAAAATTGGACGCCACAAACTGTCCCAAACGCGGATACAGACACGGCGACTCTCCTACAGTCGAGGATTACTGACATTACGCTCTCCGCGATCATTAATGTCGGATCGCTGAATTTCCCACAGGGTGCCAATGCATTCACAGTTACCGCTGAACCCGCTACGAACCTCATCTTTAACGGGACCGGAATTGCGAATGCCTCGGGCGTTGTGCAGAATTTCGTTGGCGTCCGCAATGGCGGCTTCGGGGGCGGGTTTTTCTTTTTCGGGAGTGCTGCTGCAGGAAAGAACACTTTTTTTACCACTGCCGGAAATCCGGTCTTCTTCCTCGATACATCAACTGCCGACTACGCGACATTTATGGTGACGAATGATCCTGGAATTAGCGGGGGCGACGTTATTTTCTTCGACAGCAGCTCGGCGGCTAACGCCACGTTCATCGTGCCAACGGCTGGAACCGTGGATTTCGCAGACAACTCGACGGCGGGCAACGCGGTTTTCACTGCCACTGGGGGTATGTATGGCCCCGGATACGTATCGTTCGGCACCAATAGCACCGCCGCTAATGCCGTGGTCAATTGCAGCGCCGGGGGGGAAATCGCATTCACCGAAGTGGCGTCAGCGGACCATGGACGTTTTACGGTTGCAGGGGCAGCTTCGACGAGCGAATCGGCATCTTATGTTCTGTTTATTGGTGCCTCGACCGCCGCCAACGCCCGTTTCACCCTCAATGGCGGCACAACTGCTGGCGCAGCCGGTTCCATCATGAATTTCTTTGATGAGACCACGGCGGATAACGCTACCATCACGCTTTCCGGCGGACAAAATGGAGGTCAGGGCGGATCGGTCTTCTTCTTCAGTAAAAGCGACGGCGGCACCGCCAGCTTCAAGCTTTCCGGTAACGCTCAACTCGACATCAGCAAGAATGCTCTGGCCACGGTGACGATCGGTTCGCTGCAAGGCAGCGGCCAGATTTTCCTTGGAGCGCGCTCGCTTACGATTGGGAGCAATCATCGCAACATCATATTTTCCGGTGCGATCCAGGATGGCGGGCTGAGCGGCAGAACCGGTGGCAGGCTCGTCAAAACGGGGAGCGGCACGCTTACCTTGAGCGGTGCTAACACCTACACTGGCGGCACAACCTTGAGTAGCGGCCAACTCACGATTTCCAACACCACCGGCTCGGGAACGGGCACCGGATCGGTCCAGATCAACGCGGGCAGCCTTGCTGGCGGAGGAGTTATCGCAGGCGCGACGACGATCGGCAGCGGGAGTGGACCAGGTGCAATACTCGCGCCGGGATTGCAGGCGAAGACTCCCACCACGCTCACGATCCAAAGCAGCCTCACGTTTAACTCCGACGGCACACTACAGGAACGGCTCAACACCCGGCAAGCGAAAGCCGATGGCGTGGTGGCCAATGGGATGACGATCAATCCAGGCGCGCAATTCACCCTGCAGGCGATCGGCCGCAGAAGGCTGAGCCCCGGCACGGTCTTCACCCTCATCAACAACACTTCCACCAATTCGATCAACGGCACCTTCGCCAACTTGGCCGATGGCGCGACGCTCAAAGTGGGCAAAAATCAGATGCAAGTGAGCTATGAAGGCGGCGACGGGAACGATCTCACCTTGACCGTGCAATAACGCGGGCGCTTTACAGCGTGCGGCAGAAATCCTGGAAGCGGTCGAGGCCCTTCTTGATCACGTCGATGCTCGTCGCGTAGCTCAGCCGGATCGTGCGATCGTCGCCGAAAGCGATCCCGGGAATGACCGCCACGTTCGCTTTGCTCAGAAGCCGATCGGAGAAATTCTGCGAGGTCAACCCGAGCTGGCTGATGTTGACCAAAACGTAGAAGGCGCCCAGCGGTTTGACCGCGGTGATGTTCGGGATTTTCGAGATGCGGTCGAACATGTAATTGCGCCGCATATCGAACTCGTCGTGCATGTCGGAGAGCGGCTGCTGATCGCCTTTGAGCGCGGCGATGGCGCCTTTCTGGGCGAACGAACAGGGGTTCGAAGTGCTGTGGCTTTGGATCGAATCGACGGCCTTCGCGATCGTTTCCGGCGCGCCCATGTAGCCCAGCCGCCAGCCCGTCATCGCGTAGGATTTGCTGAAGCCGTTGACCGTAATCGTGAGGTCGTAGGCCGCCTTGGAGAGGGAGGCGATGCTGACGTGTTCCGCACCGTCATAGACGAGCTTCTCGTAGATTTCGTCGGATAAAATGTAGATGTCTTCCTCGGCCGCCACGTTGACGATCGCTTCCAGTTCCTCGCGGGTGTAAACGGAGCCGGTCGGGTTGCCCGGGCTGTTGATGATCACCATTTTGGTCCGCGGGGTCATGGCGTTTTCGAATTCTTCCGCCGTCATCTTCCAGCCGTTGCGCTCGTTCGTCTGCACGATCACCGGCTCGGCCCCGGCCAGCCGCACCATGTCGGGATAGCTCACCCAATAGGGCGAGGGGATGATGACTTCGTCGCCCCGCTCGCAGGTGGCGAGGATGGCGTTGTAACAGGAATGCTTGGCGCCGTTGCTCACGATCACCTGGCTCGGGCGATATTCGAGGCCGTTGTCGGCCATGAGTTTGTCAGCGATGGCCTGGCGCAACTCCGGCAGCCCGGAGCTGGGGGTGTATTTGGTGAAACCTTGTTCGAGCGCGGCGATGGCGGCCGCCTTGATATGCTCGGGCGTATCGAAGTCGGGTTCGCCGGCGCCGAAGCCGCAAATGTCGATGCCTTCGGCCTTCATCGCCTTCGCTTTGCTGTCGATCGAGAGAGTGAGCGAGGGGTTGAGTTGAGAGGCGCGGGTTGAGATTTCCATGGCTAAAGTGGTCACAATAATTTTTCCAAAAATGGGGAGCGCAAACTAGGGGCGCGCATAGAAGTTTTCAATCAAAGGTTTGAGGTTGTTCTCGCGCACCTGCACGATTTCCATCTCGCGTTTCGCGTTCTCGGCCGAGTCGGAGGCATGGGCCGCGTTGATCATGATGGTCTGGCCAAATTCCCGGCGAATCGACCCGGGCGGAGCCTTGCTCGGGTCGGTCGGGCCAAGCACGTCGCGGATTTTGCGCACCGCATCTTCGCCCTGGTAAACGATCGCGATGCATTTCTCGGTGCCGGGGAGAAGACGCTGGGCGTCGCTCGTCGCGCTCGGCCGGCGGCCGGACATGAATTCGACGATATCTTCCCAGGCCTCGCGCCCTTTTTCGGCCCCGAGTTTGTCGCGCAGAACGGCCAGGACCGGGCCGTAAAATTCTTCCGCCTGGGCGACGCTCATCCGGTGCACTTTAAAGCCGATGATGTAGAGCCCGGTGCGCGAGAAAACTTCGATCACGCCGCCGGGCCGGATATTGGGGAATTTGAAATTGTCCGGCTTGATCAGGACGAGCGATTTCTCGACTTTCGCGTCCGTCGGGTAGGTGATCACGTTATCGAGGATGCCGCCGTCGCGGTCGGAAAATTCGGCCCAGAGTTTCAGATTTTCCTCGACCGATTCGGCATCGAGCGAAGCGATCACGCCCGGCTCGAAGTAGGTCACCTTGCCGGCCTCATCGGTAATGTAATCGCCGTAAGTATCGCGAATCGTTTCGCCGCTCGTCCGTTCGTGCACGATGTGGCCGACGACGTGGCGAATTTTTTCGATCGCATCGGGACCGCGAAAAACGAGGAGCAGCACGCGCGCGTGCTGGCCCCTGCGTTCGCCGGTGAAATTCTTTTGCACGTAATCACGGATCAGCTCCTGGGTGGCGCGATGCCCGGGGTCCTTCGAGGTCACGATCCCCTCGGTATAGCGCCTGACGAGTTCTTCGCTCGGGGCGAACATCCGACCCCCGACGAGGTCGAGCCCGGTGCGGGAGATGAGGCGGGAAACGATGCCGCCGGTGCGCGATTTGCGCATCGAATAGGGTGTGACGATGACGTAGGAGATTTCTTCAGCCTGCATAGGAGATCCTGAGCGGCTTGACGGGTTCAGCCGCGGGTTTGCAGGCAGTCGAAGTCGCTCGGACGCGGGGAAGGTAGCTGCGACTAACGGGCCTTCAACTGGGTTTTGCTTCGCCGCGAGGCGAGGCGCTGGAGGGCAACGCGCCGTCGGTGCCGGGGGTGGGCGTCAATTGCGATGGACGCTCGCCCTTCATTCGCGGAAGCGACAGCGCGCTTCCCTCCAGACTCAGCGACCGTGTGCGCAGAGTAACGCCACCCACTTGCCGCGCCGGCGTCGCGTCTCGAGCTGGAACCCGGAGCAGCGTAGCGCGCGAACGACCGCTGGAGCCTGCTCTTGCAGGATGCCGGATATGATCAGCCGACCATTCCTCCGGATGGCGCGCCGAAAAATCGGCAGCGCGCTGATCAATAGCTCGCTGAAAAGATTGGCCGTGATGATTTCGTAACGCACGCCAGGTTTCCAATCCAGGGCGTCGGCCACCCGAAAAGTCGCGCGCGAAATCTGATTCATCCGCGCATTCGCGCGGGCGTGCCTGACGGCGTGAGGATCGATGTCGATTCCAACCACCCCGCTCGCGCCGAGTCGGCGGGCGGCGAGGGCCAGAATCCCGGTGCCAGTCCCGACGTCGAGCAGGCGCCAACCGGCGAACAATCTTCTCGTCGTCTCTTCGAGCAGACGCAGCGACATCGCCGTCGTCGCATGTTCGCCGGTGCCGAACGCGCTCGCGGCCGGGATCAGGAGTCGGGGTTTGAGCGCGGATTTGGAAAATTGTTTTTCCTCGCTCGCAATCTCGAGACGGCCTCCGACCTGGATCGAGCGACGGCGGCCTCGCGGCTTGAGATTTTCTCAACCAGTCGCGCGGCAGCGGTCGGGCCACGCCGCCGAACTCGCGGTGGAGGCGAGCGGCCCGGGCGGGTCGACGACAAACGACCTGCACCAGGCTTCTCACTTTTCCCGGTCGCGAAATAACCGCCAGATCGCCGCCAGCGATTGCCTCGAGGTCAGATTCGTGAGCGGCCAACCACGCCGCCGACGCCTGTTTTTGCCAGAGAATCATCAACTCCTGCCAGGACTGTAGCGCGCGTCCCGGGCCCTGTTCGAGCTCGCGAACTTTTTTTCTCCATTGGACAGCTAATGTCCGACCCCGGGAGTTAAGTTCGGCGCATGACAAAGAATATTCGCTTGAACTCTCGGATGACGGCTTCCCTGATCAATCGGCCTCCCACGATGCGAGTCCCGCGCGGCCTGGCCATGCTGCGCGCGCTCCGTTTGCGCCTGGCGGCGGAAAAACATCCGCGCTTTTACCAGGAAGAATTCCACTTCGGCAAATAGCCGGATCCCAAGCCGCGATTTGCGCGGCAAACCGTAGTTTGCTCAGGCATGACCCCGAAAAAGACGAGAACGTCAGAATGGATTCGGTTACGATATCTTCGTTGCCGGTTTCTCCAGATGGCCGCCGAAACCGAGGCGCATCGCGGAAAGCAATTTGTCCTGGAACGCTGCTGCTCCACGCGAGCTGAACCGCTCATAAAGTGCCGTGGTCAGGACCGGCACCGGGACGTCTTCGTCGATTGCCGCCTTGATCGTCCAACGCCCCTCGCCGGAATCGGAGACCCGGCCGGCGAATTGGGAGAGCTTGGGGTCCGCGGCCAAAGCGTTTGCCGTCAGGTCGAGGAGCCAGGATGTGATCACGCTGCCGCGTCGCCATACTTCAGAGATATCCGTCAGGTCCAACTCGTATTGATAATGCTCGGGGTCGCGTAACGGAGTCGTCTCAGCGTCAGCTTCGCTTTGCTGTTTCCCAGCGCAGGCCGCCTTCAAGACACCGAAACCTTCGGCGTAAGCGGCCATGATGCCGTATTCGATGCTGTTGTGAACCATTTTGACGAAGTGGCCAGCACCGTTGGGCCCGCAATGCAGGTAGCCTTGTTCCGCTGTGCTGCCTGGTTTCTCGCGACCCGGCGTGCGTGTGATGTCACCAATCCCAGGTGCCAGGATGGAAAAGATGGGATCCATGCGCTGGACCACATCCGTCTCACCGCCGATCATCATGCAGTAACCGCGTTCAAGGCCCCAGACGCCGCCACTCGTTCCGACATCAACGTAATGAATATCGCGCGGCGCGAGCTCTTTGGCGCGTCGGAGATCGTCGACATAATAGGAGTTCCCTCCGTCGATAATGGTATCGCCCGCTTCGAGAAAAGGGAGAAGTTCGGTGATCGTGCCATCCACCACCGCGGCGGGAACCATCAGCCAAACCGAGCGTGGTTTATCGAGTTGCTTTGCCAAATCTGCAAAGGAAGCGGCGCCGGCGGCTCCTTCTTTGGCGAGGCCGTCAACGGCTTTCGGAGATAAGTCGAATACGACGCACCGATGTCCGCCTTTCATGAGTCGTCGAACCATGTTCGCGCCCATTCGGCCGAGCCCGACCATGCCAAGTTGCATTGGTGAATTTGTTTTCATTTCAGGATTTGAGGTCGGTTACTGCTTTGCTGCTTCATGCAGGACGAGCGTGCTCGAAGATTGCGACGAACTGACGGTAGCGCCGCCCAATTTCCGCGCTGGCATCCTCGCGCGATATCTTTCCGGCTCGAAAGTTAACCAGCGGATCCCAAAAATCCGTGCGGCCGACGGCGAAACCGATAAAACCTTGGACGCCGGCTGCCGTCGTTAACCACTCGCGCACTTTTTCATCATCTTCGCCGCGTCCGAGAATGATGCAGCCGACTTTGTCCCGTCCGCCACGGCGTGCCGTGGACACGATCGCTTCGCAATCCTCGCGACGATCGAGTCCTTCGATCTTCCAGACATCCGGCTCAACGTCCGCGTCCTGCAGCTGGTTGATCGTCTCCACCATCAACCTGGGCCGAAGCTCCAGGTCGTAGGCTTTCTTGTCGCCTTTGAACCGTTCAAGCTGTGCCTTCTCCGCCGGCACGAGCAGTTCAAACATGAACCTGCTCTCGCTTTCGGTGTGGAGATAATCGGAAAGCCTTTTCAGGCGCGCCGCCTGTCGCTGATTCAATCCCGCGTCGCCTTCGGGATTGTAGCGCACGAGCACTTTGCAAAAAGTCGGCCGAAAGGTCTCGATGTGTTTGGCAAAGTCATCGCCGTATTCAAACTCGAACTCTTCCCGCCCACTCATGCTCGGCCGGACAGGCGGTCGTGATGCCATTGGCTCTGGCGTCGCGCAGAATGGCTGCCCCAAATCGTTCGTCCACGAGGATGCCGGCTTTATCTTTCGGGGCACCGTCTGCCAGAGCGATTTTGAACCCGTCGTAAATGACCTGTTTGGCTGCCTCGATTTCAGCGGTCTGCGCCGGAGTCAAATCGTCCTGCCAGCCAAACATCTTCGTAACGAACGAACCCCGATGGTCGAATGGCAGGATGTAGAGTGGTTGATTGTACCCGATCCCTCTCATTTCTCCTCCGTCAGCATACAGTCAATGGTGCGCGATGCAGGGTTCGAACCTGCGACTTCTTGCGTGTGAAGCAAGCGCTCTACCACTGAGCTAATCGCGCCGGGAAACGAGCGATCCTAGATTTAGCGCGGTCCCAGCGCAGGGCAACTGGTTTGATCGTGCGACTTGTCGCCGCGGCGACCGCTCTACCGCTGAGCTAATCGCGCCGGAAATCGAGCCCCGAATGAAGTCGGCTAGGCTTTTTCGGCGGCCGAAGGCAGGGCCAGCGCCGGTTCGTCCTCGAGCGCGATTGGCTTCCGGCGCGGTCGGAAGAGCGGGGCGCGACTCGACAGCACTTCGCGGAAATAAATCGCCACCGCGGCGAGCAGCAGCCAGGAAGCAATCGGCCGGGTGCGCTCCAGGAGATCGATCGTGTGCAGGGTGGGGCCGAGTTTTTTGTCCATCAAAAGCACCTGATAAATCATGATGGCGCTCATGGTGGAAAAAAGAAAATGGAGGAGGCTGAGCCGGAGGCTGACCCCGAGGGCGACGGCGCTGAGGACTGCGCCCCAGAGCAGGTAGCGCTCGTGCATCTGCGCGAGGAGCGCGAACATGATCAACCAGGGCGCGGCGATCGCGATGAGGAGGCGCGGGTCGCGATTGCGAGCATGCCGGGCGGCCCCGTGCGCGCAAAGAATGAGGCCGCCGAGATAAATCAGGCGCAAGGTCCATTGGAGGTTAAGGGCGAGGTGGAGCGACCCGAGATGGCCGGAGAGAAACGGCTCCTTGAGCGAGCAACCCCAATCGGAGAGAATCGAAGGAAGGTTGTAGCAGGAGCTGATGAAGAGGTAGGGATAACGCTCGCTGCCGTAGAGGAAACCGATTTTCAACCAGGCGAAGCTTCCCACCCCCAGCGCTCCCACGACGAAAGCGGTCACCCCGGCGAGGCCCGCCGCCCAGGCCGCGGCGTGACGGGAGCGGCGCTGCCAGAAGAAGGCCAGCGTCCCAAGGCCGGTCGCGGCCACCAGCACCCAGGCCGTCGCGTTCCGCAGCAGCCAGGGCGAAACCACGAGCGCGAATGTCCCAACAAAACCGGCCAGGACCCGCCCGGCGCGCGCCCAGCGTTTTTGCCAGAGCGGCCAGAAGAAAAAGAATGGGGTGACGAAGAGGAGCTGGCCCTTGAGCATTCCGCCGAGAGCGAGCAGGCAGCCGCACCAGAACCAGCGCCTGGTGAGGGCAGCGAGCGCGGCAAAAATGTAAAAGGGGAGAATCCAGACGTCCCATTGCGGCCAGGCGTGGGCGTCGAGGATGAGAGAGGGCTCCAGCCAAACCACGCTCGCGGCCAGGAGCCCGCAGATCGTGCCGCGCTCCGCGGGCGGGAGACGATGGAGCAATCCCGAGTCGGTCGCACCGAAAGCGCGCCGCACTCCCAGCCTGACGAGCAGGAAAATTCCGCCCGCCGCCAGCAGCTCGCAGAAGAGATTAACCAAAAGGAGCGGCTCGACGTATTCCGGCGTGCCATCCTCCGCTCCCGGAAATTTGGCCCGCACGCTCCTGGCCCAGACCGACATGGCGAGGAGCCGGAGGGGCGGATAATCCAGGTAATAATTATTCTCGTAAGCCTCGCGCTCGACCCGCTCGTAGAGGCCGAAGTAGCCGCGGGCAAAATTCCGCCACGAATCCGGCGTGGTGCCGGGCGAAAGCCGGTTTCCTTCCTTCACCGTCTGGCTGCCCCAGAAAAAGCCGTTCACGATGTCGCGTTGGAAGCGGAGATGGGTCGTTTCCGCCCAGGCCACGCGACGGAGCCAGAGACCGCCGCCGAGGAGCGCAAGGATGAGGAGCGCGAGGGCAACCTGTCGCCATCGCAATACGGTGAGAATTTTCCCGGGAAACTGGCGCTGCTCCATCCGTCGCGCACCATCGGCGCAGCGGCCACGATGAGCAACTGGAGTTGTGCGCCGGTCAGCCCCGCGCTCAGGCGGCGGCGAAGACCTCGTCAAACATGCAGAGGAAGCGGCGAATATCGAAGGGCTTGGTCAGGTAATTGCGCGCCCCGGCGGTCAGCATGCGCTCGATCTGGCTCGGGGTGGCGTCGGCACTGATGACAATGACCGGCGTTTTGTCCAACCCGGGCTGAGTTTGCAGGCCCTCGAGCACTTTGCTCCCATGCATGTCGGGTAAATCGAGATCGAGGAGAACGAGTTGGGGCGCATTGGCGCGCGCCATTTCGAGTGCCTGCGCTCCGGTTTCGGCCCAGATCAGGTCGATCCCGGGGCGCTCTCGCAGGACGTTCTCGACGAGGCGGAAGTTGGGCTCGCTGTCTTCGACGTAGAGGACCCGGGGACGGCCGCCGTTGGCTTGTGGCCCGGCCGATCCGTTCGGCGCGGCGTTATCGTCAGGCGTGGACTCGTCGATAGGTACCATCGGGAGGATGACGCGCGCTTCGGGGGTGGCGGGAGCGGGCGGTTCCGCCTGCGCTGCCATTTCCTCCCGCGCGCGCTGCGCTTCCTGGACGGATTTGAGAAGCTGCTCGCGCAGCACTTTGATTTCGAGCTGGGCGAGGCGGAGTTCCTGCCGCAGGCGATCGTCATTTTCGGTCTTCATTATTTTTTCTTAGAGCGACGCCATTTTTAAGCCCGATGGTTCGTCTTCGACCGGGTAGCGCAGCTTTTTCGCCATCTCGAGGTCGCGGCGCATCTTGTTTTTGTGCGTGCAGAAGAGCAACGCGGTTTCCTCAGAAATTTGGTCGTCCTCAAAGGCCCGCATGAGGGATTGATCGAAGCTGTGCCAGCCGAGCGTGCTGCCGGCCTCGATGATCTCCTGGAAGGTGCGATTTTCCGATTCGCCGTAGAGCAGGGTTTCGCGGGTGCGCAGGCTGCTACCCATGATTTCGGTCACGAGCAAACGGCCCTCGTCGACTTTGTTGACCAGCCGCTGGCTCACGATAAAGCGCAAGGTGTCCGCGAGCCGTTCCCGCACCTGTTTTTCTTCGTCGGTCGTGAAGAGGCCGAGGATGCGGTTGATCGTCTGGCCGGCGTTGATCGTGTGCAGGGTGCAGAAAACGAGGTGACCGGTTTCGGAGGCAGTGAGGGCGATCTCCATCGTTTCGCGGTCGCGCACTT
Source organism: uncultured Verrucomicrobiae bacterium (assembly GCA_963772915.1). Taxonomy (GTDB): domain Bacteria; phylum Verrucomicrobiota; class Verrucomicrobiia; order Chthoniobacterales; family UBA10450; genus Palsa-1392. The sequence goes on along the minus strand of CAVYZI010000003.1, from coordinate 612,733 downwards.
CACCGATCAGGATCACCTTCGGCGCCTGGCGGAGGGCGGCGCGCAAGCCGGTCGCGAAATCGGGAAAGTCCTTGCCCATTTCGCGCTGGCTGAAGACCGCCTTGCCGTGCGGATGGACAAATTCGATCGGGTCTTCGAGCGTCACGACGTGCACTTCCTGGGTCTGGTTGAGCTCGTTGAGCATCGCGGCCTGGGTGGTGGTCTTGCCGCTCCCGGTGCTGCCGGTGACAAAAATGATGCCGTTCTTTTCCTTCACGATCTCGGCGAAAATCGGCGGCAGGCCCAGCGATTCGATGGTCGGCACCTGCGATTGCAGTTTGCGCATGACGATGCCGGTGTGGCCATTCTGCTTGTAGATGTTGACCCGGAAGCGGGCCAGGCCGGGGAGGGCGTAGCTGGTGTCGCAGGAACCGGACTTGGCAAGGTCGGCCTGGAGCCGCTCACTGTCGGCGATCAGGAGGGTGGCCATGGCGTCGATGTGCGCCGGCTGGAGGGTCCCGCCCGGCTCCTCCATCGGGAGGGCGTGCAATTTTCCGTAGTGCTCGACGAGGGGCGGTTTTCCGTTGATGAACAGGCAGTCTGAGACGCCTTCGCCGCTTTCCAGCATCGCGGTCAGGAGTGCCTGCAGGTCTTCGTGGGTCATGTTAGGTAGCAAAATTCGGCCACGGGCAGGACGGAGCCTGGCCCGGAGCGCTTCTGGCCTCTTTGGTGATGCAGGATTTGTTCCATCGGCGGGCGGAATCTGGGGCGCTTGCCAATTAGCGCCCGGCACCTATCTAGAAGCATGTCCGAACACAAAATGACGCTCACCTGGAAGCGCGCCACGCCCGACTTCGAATACAAGACCTACAATCGCGATCACACCTGGAGTTTCGATGGCGGCCACGAAATGCAGGCCACCGCCGCCCCGGCTTACCTCGGCAATCCCAAGCTGGTCGACCCGGAGGAAGCCTTCGTCGCGTCGCTTTCCAGTTGCCACATGCTCACCTTCCTCGCCGTCGCCTGTAAGAAGAAATTCCTGCTCGAGGAATACGTCGACGAAGCCGTCGGCCACATGGAAAAGAATGCCGGGGGCAAGCTCGCCATCACCCGGGTCGAGCTGCATCCGAAGCTGAAATTTTCCGGCGACAATCAGCCGAGCGAGAAGGACATCGAAGAGATGCACCATTTCGCACACGAGAACTGTTTCATCGCCAACTCGGTCAAGACCGACGTTACCGTGGCGAAGTAAGGCAGCGCTCGCTTGGATTGAATCTGGAAACCAGGAAGCCAGGAAAAGACGGGATGGATCGGGAAAGCAGGAAAACAGGAAGAACGGTGGCAACAGGGCTTCTTCTTCCTGCTTTCGTGCTTTCCTGATTCCCTCCTGTTTTCATGGCTTCCAGATTCCTTATTTCATGACCACCACTTCCGATCCGCAGCGCATGGAGAGAATCGTCAGCCTTTGCAAGCGGCGCGGTTTCATTTTCCAGGCGAGCGAAATCTACGGCGGCCTCAACGGCGTCTGGGATTACGGGCCGTTAGGCGTCGAGCTCAAGCGCAACCTCAAGGACTACTGGTGGCGCGTGATGGTGCGCGAGCGGGACGACGTCGTCGGGATGGACGGCGCCATCCTCACCCATCGCGCCGTGCTCAAGGCCAGCGGACACGAGGACACTTTCAGCGATCCGATGGTCGATTGTCGCACCTGCAAAGCGCGGCTCCGCGCCGATCAGTTGCCGGAGAAAAATGACGTCAAACAATGTCCCAACTGCGGCGGCAAGGACCTGACCGAGGCGCGCCCCTTCAATCTCATGTTCTCCACCCAGATGGGCGCCTCCGTCGATCCCGATGTCGCTCGCCTACCTCCGACCCGAGACGGCGCAATCGATCTTCGTCCAGTTCAAGAACGTGCTCGACACTTCGCGCAAGAAATTGCCTTTCGGCATCGCGCAAATCGGGAAGGCCTTCCGGAACGAGATCAACCCGCGCAACTACATCTTTCGCTCGCGCGAGTTTGAACAGATGGAGCTGGAATATTTTTGTCGGCCGGAGCAGGGGATGGAGCTGCTCGAGTATTGGAAGGAAGAGCGCATCCGCTTTTACGAGAATATCGGCATCCCGCGCGTCGAAGCTGCATGTCCTCACCGTCCCCGACGCCGACCGCGCCTTCTATTCCAAGGGCACCTACGACATCGAATACGAATTTCCCTTCGGCCTCCAGGAACTCGAAGGCGTCGCTTACCGGACCGATTACGATCTCACCCAGCACCAGAACGCCAGCGGCAAACCGCTCGATTATTTCGATGAGGAAACGAAGCAGCGCTTTGTGCCGCACGTGGTCGAGCCCAGCGCGGGCGTCGATCGCACCGTCCTTGCGCTCATCTGCGAGGCCTACGACGAGGAAACGGTGACCGACGAGAAAGGCAAAAGCGAAACGCGCATCGTGCTGCGCTTCCATCCGCGCGTCGCACCGATCAAGGCCGGCGTTTTTCCGCTCTTGAAAAACCAGCCCGCGCTGGTTGAGAAGGCGCGCGAAGTGCAGGCGCTCCTCCGCCCGCACATGAACGTTTTCTACGATGAGACCGGCGCGATCGGGCGCCGCTATCGCCGCCAGGATGAAGCCGGGACGCCCTTCGGGATCACAGTCGATTTCGAAACGTTAGGCGAACGCGACCCCGCCTTGCGCGACACCGTCACCCTCCGCCATCGCGACAGCATGGAGCAGGAGCGCGTGGCGATCAGCGAGCTGCCCGCAAGCGCTGCTTGCGGCGATCGCATAAGCAATTCATCAACCAATGGACCTCGAAGACTTCCGTGAGTATTGCCTAACGAAACCGAACGCGACCCAGGGCACACCGTTCGGCGAAGACACCCTCGTCTTCAAAGTCGCCGGCAAGATGTTCGCCCTCGCTTCGCTCGACGAGGTGCCGCCGCGGGTGAACTTGAAATGCGACCCGGACCGCGCCCTCGACCTGCGTGATCGCTATGAAGAGGTGCAGCCCGGTTACCACATGAACAAGAAGCACTGGAACACCGTCATCCTGAGCGGTGGGGTTCCGTCGGCCGAGATTCGGCAAATGATCGACCATTCCTACGAGCTGGTTGCCGCGAAGACGCCGAAGCGGAAGCGGCGAAGGCCGACCTAGGGTGGCGCGAGCATCCTTACTTGCGCGGTTCGTCCCTTCAACACATCTCCGCTAGAGCCGTTTGAAACAACAGTGTGGCCGGAGCGGAGCAGCGGTCTTGGGGAGCGCACGCGCCTCGCGTGCCGGCCAAGGCGCCTCGCCTTGGCGAACTTTGGCCAAGGAAGCGCTCGCTGCGGTTGAAAGTTTTTGGTCAACAGCGCTCTCCGGAAAGCCTGTTTCGGCGAGGCGCCGAAACAGGCACGCGAGGCGCGTGCTCTCCCCAGACAGTGGCGACGCTTTCCCTTAAACGCTCTAGCCGTAGACCTGCGCTGTCTGTGTAAGCTGCGGTTCGATGCCTCTATGGAACAACTGTCAGGGTGAGATCGTTCCCGTCGCCACCTTCGTAGCTGGCCTGGAGGTTGTTCCCATCGATCGTGACGATCGCGCCATCCGGCAGATTGGCGAAGGTGCCGCTGATTGGATTGGCGCTGGTGTTGCTGATCACGGTCAGGGTCAGTCCGCGCTTCAGCCTGCCCTCGGTTTGGCCGACTAGATCCAAGGTCGCGCCGTTGATCGTGACCCCGTTGGCAATCACCAGATCAGCGCGGGATTTGTTCTTCCTGGCTTTGAAAGTGCAGGTATAAATCGCATCCGCGTTCAAGGTGAGTGCACCTTGGAAAGTGAGCGCGGTTTGCTTGTTGCTCGCGACGGCCGGAGCCAGAAAAGCGCCGGCGCCGCTCCCAGTTCCGATGGTGGTCGGGCCGGCAATGATCCCTCTGCCGCCCAGCGTGCCAGCGTTGATCTTGACTGCTCCGGGCCCGGTGGCGGAGCCCATCCTGTTACTGGCGTTCAACACACCGCCGGTCACTGTGGTCGTTCCAGTGTAGGCGTTCGATCCAGTAATCGTCAGGGTTCCGGTCCCGATCTTGGCCAGGGAGCCGCTCTGCCGGATCACCCCGGAGAACGTGGCGCTCTGACTATTGCTGCCGATGGTTAACGTTTTCGAGCCGAGAAAGACCAGACCGTCACCGGAGAGCGAGCCGATTGTCACCCCGGTCAAATGACTGCGGCTAATGTCTAACTCGCCATTACCCAGCAATTCGATACGGGCAATGCCCCCGGTGGAAGTGCGGTGAAAAATCACTGCACCACCCTCGGCCCCGCCGGCTCCGCCGTTCACGGTGATGGTGGCATTCGCGGCCGTACTGCTATTCTCGAAAAGCAAGAGGGCGCCGGCCAGACTCGGTCCCGCACCGCCGTTAATGACAAAGGTTGCGTCGGCCGCAGTCGAAAAATCGTAAAAATCGATATCGCTGCCCGCCTCGCCGCTAGTGGTGCCACCAATCGCGGTGAAATAACCCTCGCCGGCGCTGGCGAGACCTTGGAATAGGATGCTGCTCCCATAGATTCCTTGTCCGCCTATACAGGTAGCCGTTGCGTGGTCGGCAGTGGCGGCCGCGAAAGCCAGGAAGGCGCCACTACTAATCGCGAAAATCGCGTTGTCTGACGAAGAGGAGCTATACAAGGAGACGCCTGCAGAGTTACTCGCATTGATTGTGGCGTTCGCTACGGTCGAGCTATCGTCAAAAATCAAGTGGCCTTGATAAATTCCGCTGCTGCTAACGTCGAAAGTCGCCGACTCTGCGGACGCCACGCCACTGAAAGCGAAAGAGGCGCCAGCCCCGATAAAAGACATGTGTTCGCCCGCGGTTCCATTAGTGAAGAACACTCCGGTGTTTTCTCCGCAGACGATTTTTTGGGTAGTTCTCGAATGGTTGATGATCCCTGAACCTGTAACATCCAGAAGCCCATTGTTGTTATTTGAGGCGAGAGAAATTATGAAAGGATCGGCCAAATGTGTGAAAACGATGTTGCTGACTTCGACGATCGTAGCGTTGATGGAAACATTGGTCACTGCCGACTGGCCGAATGTCGCTACGTCGCCTGGTCCATCCGGAACGGTTTGTGGAGTCCAGTTGGCAGCAGCGTTCCAATCGCCGCTGGACGGGTTGTTACCCCACGTGGCGCTACCGGCAGATGCGAGACTTATGGTGAGAAAGAGAAGCAGGGCAGCGACAGGGTAAGGGAACAGATTCATGGGGTTGATTGCGCCAGAAAGCGTCCGCTTAGTCAAGAGCTATGCACGGGCGGCGAGGACCGCCTGCTGGCGATTTCAGCGAGGGAACGAGGCAAAAACGACCTGTGAGATTTTTTCCATCGCTCGCGGCGCGTTACTTGGAATGAACAACCGGTCGCAGCTCGACCTCGCCGATCTCGAGTTGCAGCGCCTCGGCGCGCCACTTCGAGAAAGACATCGGGCGGATCGGTCAGCGCGACGGTGAGCTCTCCCTGCGCCTCCGGCCCGGCCCGGAGTTGCTTTTCCTCGAGCAACTGCCTCACGGCCCGGGCGCAATTCTGCGCCGAATCGACCAGCACCACCTGATCGCCGAGAAACTTGTGCAAGGCGTCGCGGAGGAGCGGATAGTGCGTGCAACCAAGCACGACCGCGTCAACGCCGTCGGCAATCATGGGTGCGAGATATTGCCTCACGACCTGGTCCGTGGTCTCACCTTCCAGCCAGCCTTCTTCGATCAGCGGCACGAAAAGTGGACAGGGCCGAGCCGTCACTTTGATCTCCGGGTTGAGCGCCTGGATCGCGCGCTCATAGGCGCCGCTCTTGATCGTCGCTCGCGTGCCGATGACGCCGATGTGACGGTTCCGCGTGGCCGCGACGGCCGCTTCCGCCCCCGCCCGGATCACCCCGGTCACGGGAACGGAGAGGCGGGCCTTGAGAGTCGACAGGGCAAGGGCCGAGGCGGTGTTGCAGGCGACCACGATCGCCTTGCAATCTTCCTCCATCAGCATGGCGGTCAGTTCGAGGCTGTAGCGTTCGACCGTGGCCGCGCTCTTCCCGCCGTAGGGAACCCGGGCCGTGTCGCCGAGATAAAAAATTGTTTCGTTAGGCAAAAGATCGCGCAGTGCGCGCACCACCGTCAGTCCGCCAATCCCGGAGTCGAAGACCCCGATCGGCCGGGCCCGGTCTGCTCTCTCGCTCTCGTGCATGGCGGCCTTCATTTATTCGCGCCACCAATGGCGGCCGATGGCTCCTGTCGCGTGGCCGCCGGCGCGCGCCCGGCTTTGCCTAACGACTCGATGATCGAATGGGTGTGCGGCGGGAGATTGCTCGCGCTTGTCACGAGGGTTGTCCCGCTCGTCTGGAAATTGACCGCTTTGTTGTAATTCGTGACCGCCTCCGCGATCGCCTGTCCGAGCCGCTGCCGGTATTGCCGGGTGGCGATGCGCGCCCCGTCGAGCCGGTCATTGAGGAAACCGGCTTCCACCAGCACTCCCGGAATCTTGAGGTCGCGCAGGACATGAAACCGCGCGTGTCGCACCCCGCGATCGAAGACGGAGACACGCGAGAGGATCGCGCCGTGGACGGCGGCGGTCAGGGCGATGTTGGCCGGGTCCTGCGCGTTCCCCGGATACCAATGCGTCTCGACGCCCGGCGTATGCTCTTCGCTCGCGACGGCATTTGACGGCACCCCGGCCGGAGCGAGTGCATAGCTTTCCACTCCGGAACCGCCGCGCGCAGAATTGAAATGGATGCTGATAAAAACCGCGTTCGGAAATTGGTTGGCGAACGCGACCCGGTCCTCGAGCGAAACGGTCTTGTCCGTGGTCCGCGTCATTTCCACTTTGAACCCGGCGCGCACGAGATCTGCGCGCGCGGCCAGGGCGACATCGAGGGTGTAAATCTTCTCGCTCCCCCAGCGACCGGGGGTTCCGCTGTCCTCGCCGCCGTGGCCGGGATCGAGCACGACGGTATCGATCTTCTTCGCGCCGGCGATTTTGTAAGGGCGCAGGACCGGCTCGATGATTTTCGCCACATCGGTGGCCGAGATGAGATTGGCCTCGGCCCGGGCGAGGAGCGGGTAGTCGCTGAAGAAACGCACCCCGTTGATGTAAAACTCGCTCGTCCCACCCTGCGCCCGCAGCCCGCGCCGCTCGTCGCGTAACGAAACCGTGCGGCTGACGTGGCTGTATTTCGGGAAGCGATAAAACTGCGCGACGTTGGCAAAGGTGACGTAGTCGCGCCCGTCGGCCTTAATGACCTTCCAGTCCTCCGGGCCGCCGCTCGACTCGCGAGAGAAGCGAGCCGGAAACAGAGGAGAGTGACTTCGGAGCGAATGACACAGGGCGAAACCTGCCGGCGGCCGGCCCAGCCGCAAGCCGCTGCCGCGAACAGGGAGGCCGCCTTGGGATTGATATTGCAGATTGGCTTCGAGCGCGTTCTGGAAATCGTTCCAATCGTCGGATTCTTCGAGGGCGAAGATTGCCACATTGAGGGCGGGCGTTTCATCGACCTGTTTTATCGAACGCCGACGGGATCAATTCTTTTCTGCGGGGCATCCGAAATGAGCAGGGCAGGAGTAAAGCCACGCTCCGCGCTCTTTTTTATTTATGGTTGACCGCGACGGTCCCCGGCGCGCATGATGGGGGCCATCATGAAAACCCCTGCTCGCCAGATCACACACACACACACACACACACACACGCCTTCTCGGGGTGTGCCTTTCATAGGTCGCGCTGATTCTTATCCGTGCGTTTTAGCTTCGCAGACACCTGCCCGCCCAACATCCAGCCGGCAATGCCCGCTAATGAGGAGACACTTGACTCTAAATATCAACCGCCGGATGGAGACATCCTGCACCGCTTTCGCTTCGTGCCACCCAATGCGGTTCCCGGTCAAAGGTTCCCGACGGTGCTGATGTTTCCGCCGGACGTCTTCTACTTGGATTACGGTGACCACGGCGTCCCCAGCGAGCGTTGGGCGACCTACGATCTTCAGCAGGCGGGTTTCCTTGTCTTTCAGGTGGATCACCGTCTTGCCCCTCCAGGCGCGCTGCCCGGTCAGACCAGTAGCGGCCGGGCGCCTGCTCAAACCGACGATGCCAAACGCCAGATTCTGGCCGCGCTCGCCGACCCTCAGTGCAACGGCAGCGTCTATCTTATCGGTGGCTCCGCTGGCGGGACGCTCGCTCTTTGGTCAGGCTTGGAATCTGCGGCCGGTGCGGTCACGCTTTGGGATAACAGTGCCAGACTCAAAATCAAAGCGGTCGTCAGTTTTTCCGGGGTGACCGATCCGAGCAATTGGGACCACCCCGGCATCCCTGATCCTGATTATGAGGATTTCAAATTTCGCGTCGATAAGTACGTTGGTCTAACTTACCCGGCTTACGATTACACGACCTTATACGCCGCTTCGCCGGTCAGTTTAATCACCAACGGCGCGACCAGCAGCCCGCCCGTCATGTTGTATGCAAGCGAATTCGATACCGTGTCATACAAACAGGCAGAAGAGATGAACACCGCACTTAATGGCATTGGCGTCCTCGTAACATACACCTTCTTCCAAGGAAGCAGTAACCACGCTTTCAAAAACGGGCACGTGATCAGCCCTTTGACGGGTAATTGTGTGAGCACGGACGTGATCGCTTTCCTGCAAAGCCACCCATAACGTTTGGGCCAATGAAGACCTTGAATGTTATCATCGCCGCTGCGCTGCTGTCACTGGGCGCGCAGCGGCCTTCCCTCGCTGGCAGCGCCACATGGGGAACCAATCCAACAAGTGGGGATTGGAACACAGCCGCGAATTGGACGCCGCAGACGGTGCCCAATACTGCGTCGGACATTGCGAGTTTCGCGACCTCTAACCAGACGCAAATCGCTGTTTCCGCGCTTACGGAGATTGGTGGAATCGATTTCAGTCAGGGAGCCGATGCGTTTACGATCTTCTCTCCGCCGGGCAATCCTATCAAGTTCAGCGGTTCGGGTATCGTTAACGGCTCCGGTAAACTCCAGACCTTCCTGTGCGAATCGGACATGTTTTTTACAGGAGCTTTCCTCTTTTATAATTCTGCGACGGCGGGTGATATGACCACCTTCGGGGGCGCGGGGGGAAGTAACTTTTTCTTTTTGGACTCAACCTCGGCAGGCTCGGCCGCCTTCAACCTTGGTGGCGGAACTGTCCAATCCGGGATTGTCTTTTGGGATTCCACCACTGCGGCGGAGTCCACGATCACGGCTACGCAAGGGGTAGTGAGTTTTTTTGACGGCTCCACGGCGGCCAACGCGCACATCACGGTGAGCGGCGGCGCATCATTCCTCTCCATTAACGATTTTGCTCGTGGGGGTCATGCCGTGGGGACCTGCATCGGCGGAAGTCAATTCTACGCAGCGAACATCGCTTTCCAAGGATTGGCCACGGCCGAAGAAGGCACCTTCACGGCCATCGGGGCGAGCACGAGCGGTGAGCTGGGCAGCTTCATCGAATTCACCAGCAGTGCCACGGCGGACCGCGCCACCTTTGTCATCAACGGCGGCATGGGCGCGGGACTGGCGGGCACGAGCCTGATTTTCATCGACACCACTACCGCCGCCGCGGCCAACCTCACCGCCAACGGCGGGGTCGATGGCGCGGAAGGTGGGGTGATTTTCTTCGAGAACAAATCCCAAGGCGGCACGGCCAGCATCTCGCTCCTGGGCAATGGCGAACTGGACATTAGCACGCACGCGCCACCCGGGGTCACTATCGGCTCATTGGCTGGCAATGGCCTGGTCTTTCTTGGCGCCAACAGACTGGCGATCGGGAGCAACAACCAGAGCACGACCTTCTCTGGAGTGATCCAGGAGAGCGGCTCGGTCACCAAGAGCGGAACCGGCACTCTGACCCTGAGCGGCTCCAACACCTATACCGGGGCGACCACCGTCGGCGGAGGCGTCCTAAACGCAGGTAACAGGGCTGGTTCCGCCACTGGGGTTGGCGTAGTCAATGTGAACGCCGGGACGCTGGGAGGCCGCGGGATCATCGCTGGCCCGGTCGCGATGGGGACGGGGAGTGGCGCGGGCGCCTACCTGGCTCCGGCGGTGGGAAGCAGCAGGCAGACGACCTTGACCCTGCAAAGCGCGCTGAGCTTGAACTCCGACGCGACCTACACCTGCAGCTTCAAAGCCAGGAGGAACAAATCGCGCACCGATCTTGTGATCGCCAACGGAGTCACGATCAACGGCGCGACCCTGGATCTGGTCGGTCAGACCCAAGGCAGGCTAAAACGCGGGCTAACTCTGACGGTGCTGAGCAACACGAGCGCGAACCCAATCAACGGCACCTTCAGCAACCTGCCGGATGGCGCGGTGGTGAACGTGAACGGCAACAACTTGCAAGCCAGCTACACCGGCGGCGATGGCAACGATCTCACCCTGACGGTCGTGCCGTAGCTGGAATTGCACAGATGCCGTAGTTAGGGGAGCCGACGGGCGGGAGCGGGTGGCTGGCGCGATCAATCTGTCAAACGGCTCTGGGGACGCTAGCCTAACGACTATGCACAATTGGTCGCAGTTGGACCTCGCCGATCTCGAGTTGCAGCGCCCGGACACTCTCGTCTTCAAAATCGGCCGGAAAATATTCGCCCTCGCCGCGCTCGACGAGGTGCCGCCGCGATAGGGTAGCCCGAGCTTCCAGCCCGCCAGGCGACCGACTCGTCCCGTGGCGAGCTTGCGCGGGTGGCAGACAGCAAGCTGGAAGCTTGCGCGACCCTAAATGCGAACTCCGCTCGGCGCGGTGAAGGGCGATTCCGCTGCCGTCCCGGTGTTCCGGGTCGCGGCTGGCTCGAAAAGGACGACTTCCGCCTCCTCGTCCGCTGCGGTGCGATGCTCGGCCCCTTGCGGGACGACGAAAAATTCTCCCGCGCTCAACTCGACGATGCGGTCGCGAAATTCCACCCGCATCCGGCCGCGCCAAACGAGGAAGAGCTCGTCCTCCTTCTCGTGCCGGTGCCACGGGAACTCGCCTTGGAATTTCACCACCTTCACTTCCTGACCGTTCAGTTCGCCAACGATCTTCGGCCGCCAATGCTCGCAAAAGCCGCGAACTTTTCCTCGAGATTTACCTTTTCCATCGTGGCAAATTGAGGCGCTGTAGCCAGGCCGCAAACGCAGTCGATCGGATGCCTGCAATTCAGGTGGCGCCGAGGGGACCACCTGCTCACTTGGGCGGACCGATTCCTGCTCCAGTAACGGCGTAATTCGGGTATCTGGTGCGCTCGCACCGCCGCGGATTAGGAGAGTTCGATCGTTCCGGCTTAGGACACAAGGGCCGCGGTGAGGTCAGCTTTCTTTCGTGCCATCTGAAGACAGTTCCCGGGTCTGCCCCGATCGGTCAGCCGGAGGATAATTTGGAAGCGCATGACTTTGCCATAAATACACCAACCCAGTCATCTTTTCGCGGCTCTATCCCGAGACTTCTCCTCGCCTGCGCCATGCTTGCGACCTGCGCCCCTCAACTCCGCGCCCAGTCCCTCGGCTCGGCCGAGACTTTCGCTGTCCTTGGCGCGACCACGGTGACCAATGCCGGTGCGAGCCAGATCTCCGGCGATGTCGGCGTCAGCCCAGGCACGTCCATCACCGGATTCCCACCGGGCGTTATCACGAACGGCGCACTTCATCCAGGCGACGCCACTGCGGCACAGGCTTATGCCGACCTGGTGACCGCCTACGACGCATTCGCCGCTTTGTCTTATCCGCCGGCCAATGACTTGAGCGGGCAAGATCTCGGAGGCTTGACCCTTACCCCTGGTGTCTACCATTTCGCGACCACCGCCACGTTAACCGGCACTTTAATTCTGGATGCGGAGAATGATCCGAGCGCACGCTTCGTGATCCAAATTGGAACCACCCTGACCACCACTACCACCGCCTCGGTGCAGTTAGTCAACCAGGCCGACGTGCAGAATGTCTTCTTTCAAGTAGGGACCGGGGCGACCATGCCTGCCGGTAGTGATTTCACCGGAAACGTTCTCGCCATACCGCGATCACCCTGGCGAGTGGCGCTAATGTGACTGGTCGTGTCATGTCAGTGACCGCCGCCGTAACATTATCCACGAACAACGTGACCAGTCCTGGGAAGGCCCTCATCACTCCGGCCGTGACCACGAGCGCGTCCGCGGACACGACGGTCGGAAACGACATTTCGGACACGGCGACACTTTCCGGCGGCACCAATCCGACTGGCACGATGACTTTCCGCGTCTATGGGCCCGACGATGCCACCTGTGGTGGCAAGTCAGCCTTTACGTCCTCAGTGGCCGTAACTGGCAACGGCGATTACGGCTCGGAAAACTTTACCCCGCTAGTGACGGGGACCTATCGTTTCGTGGCGAGCTACAGCGGCGACGTGGATCACAAGGCGGTAGCCGGGACCTGTAATGGGAGCAATGAATCCGTAATTGTTAATCCGATTCCAACCCCAACCCCGACTCCAACTCCAACTCCGACTCCGACTCCAACTCCGACTCCAACTCCAACTCCAACTCCAACTCCAACCCCCTCCACCTCCGACCTCCGACTCCGACTCCAACCCCAACCCCAACCCCGACTCCGACACTCACACCCACACCCACACCAACGACGACGCCGATACCAACCCAAACACCGACACCCTCGACGACTCCGACTCCTAGCCCAAGCCCAACGCCTACACCCACGTTGACACCGACTCCGGACCCGACGGCAACCCCGTGCAAGACATTACCAAGCCAGCCAACCGCGACCCCAAGCCCGACGCCGGGGCCGGCCGAGTTAATCAATCTGTCGACCCGCCTGGTCGTGCAGGCCGGTGACAATGTTTCAATCGGCGGCTTTATTATTACGGGTCATGCGACGAAAAGGATGATGGTGCGTGGCATCGGGCCTTCGATGGTGGGTCTAGGCCCTTTGCTGGCTGACCCGGCCATCGAGCTACACGGTCCGGACGGAGCACTGATTGCGAGCAATGACAACTGGAAGGACAACCAGGAGGCGGAGATTCAGGAGAGCGGTCTCGCCCCGACGAATGACCTGAATCGGCGATCATCGCGAATTTGGACCCGGCCGGCTACACCGTCATCTTGCGAGGCAACAGTGGAACCAGCGGGATTGGATTGGTCGAACTGTACGATATGGCCGAGGGATCCGATTCGACTCTGGCCAATTTTAGGTACTCGCGGCTTTGTCGAGACCGGCGACGACGTCATGATCGCTGGCTTAATCGCCGGTCACGATGATTCAACGACGGGCGCAACGATTCTCGTCCGGGCCATCGGCCCATCTCTCACTGGGATTGCCAACGTCCTGGCCGATCCGACGCTGAGTCTTTACGATGGCAATGGGACGCTCCTGATGTCGGATGACAACTGGCACGACGACCCCGCCCAAGCCGCCGCCATTGTCGCCTCCGGGATTGCGCCGCTGAACGGCTTCGAGGCGGCCATTATCATGACGCTGCCAGCCGGCGAATACACCGCGGTCGTGGCGGGCAAAAATGGCGGAATCGGCGTTGCTCTCGCGGAAGTCTATCACCTTCCATAAAGCGGTTCGCGTGTTCCCCGGCCCGAGGGGAGCAAAGCCCGGGAACGGGCCTTCTCCGCAGAGAACGCGTCCGCACGGGCCGACGGACCGCTCCCCACACGCCTCTTGGTTTTCGTTTTGCAATCATCCGCGGCTCTTCGATGATTCTCAGCCCATGGCGGAACTTTCCAAGGCTTACGAACCGCAGGCGGTCGAGGCGAAATGGTATGCGCGCTGGCTGGCGGACGGCTGTTTTACGGCCGACCCGACTTCGTCCAAGCCCGCCTATTCGATCGTCATGCCGCCGCCCAACGTGACCGGCGTGCTCACCCTCGGCCACGTCCTCAACAACACCATCCAGGACATCCTCGCCCGGCGCGCCCGCATGCTGGGCAAAGAAGTGCTCTGGCTGCCCGGAACCGACCATGCCGGCATCGCCACCCAGACGGTGGTGGAACGCCAGTTGCGCAAGGAGGAAAAGAAAACCCGGCACGATCTCGGACGCGAGGAGTTCGTCAGGCGCATCTGGCAGTGGAAGGAGAAACACGGCGGCATCATCATCGAGCAACTGAAGCGGCTCGGCTGTTCCTGCGATTGGTCGCGCGAACGCTTCACGATGGATGAGGGTTACTCGCGCGCCGTCCAGGGCACGTTTGTCGATCTTTATCGCAAGGGGCTGATCTATCGCGGGCGACGGATGGTAAACTGGGACCCGGTCGCGCTCACCGCGCTCTCCGATGAAGAAGTCATCCCGACCCCGCAGAAGAGCGCGCTCTCTTACGTGCGCTACGAGCTGGTCGAGGAGCCGGGGAAATACCTCGAAGTCGCGACGACGCGGCCGGAGACGATCATGGCCGACGTGGCGCTGGCGGTCCATCCCGACGACAAGCGTTATCAGTCGTCGTTAGGCAAAAAAGTCTGGCGGCCGCTCGATCGGGCGCAGTTGCCGGTGGTGGGTGACGAGGGGATCGATCCGGAATTCGGGACCGGCGTTCTGAAAGTGACGCCGGCGCACGACAAACTCGATTTCGAGATTGGCCAGCGCCACGGCCTGCCGGTCATCGATGTGCTGCATCCCAACGGCACGATCAATTGCCCGAACGTTCCCGAACTCGACGGGCTCGACCGTTTCGTGGCGCGCAAAAAAGCGGGCGAGATGCTGGCCGAGAGCGGACTGCTGGCGAAAGAGGAGCCGCACGAGAGCACGGTCGGCTTCAGCGAACGCGCCGGGGTGCCGATCGAGCCGCGGCTGAGCGAGCAATGGTTTTTGAAATATCCGCGGGTCGCGGAAGCGCGCGCCGCGGTCGGATCGACGAGCGCGATTCAATTTCCGTCCCGAGCGTTGGGAGACGGTTTACGAGCACTGGCTCGAAAACATCCAGGATTGGTGCATCAGCCGGCAGCTTTGGTGGGGGCATCGCATCCCGGTTTGGTACGCGAACGACGATCCCGCGAAGTTGCATGTCGATGTTGAGCCGCCGTCCGACCCAGAGAACTGGACGCAGGATCCCGACGTGCTCGACACCTGGTTCTCGAGCTGGCTTTGGCCGTTCGAGACGATGGACGACGCGACGCGCGCCAAGTTTTATCCGACGAGCGACCTCGTAACCGCGCCGGACATCATCTTCTTCTGGGTCGCGCGCATGATCATGGCCGGGCTCGAATACACGGAGCAGGCGCCGTTTCACGACGTTTTCTTCACCGGGCTGATTCGCGACGGGCAGGGGCGGAAGATGAGCAAGTCGTTAGGCAACTCGCCCGACCCGCTCGATTTGATCGCGAAGTATGGTGCGGACGGTTTGCGTTTTGGCCTGATGCGGATCGCGCCCATCGGGCAGGACATCCGTTACGACGAGAAACAGATCGAGGAAGGGCGCAACTTTGCGAACAAGCTCTGGAACGCCTGCCGCTTCCGCCAGATGCAGGGCGGCGAAATCGAGGGCGAGATCAATCCCGCCCTCCTGACGAGCGACGACAAATGGATTCTGCTCCGGCTCGACGGGGCGATCCGCGCGGTCACAGAGGCGCTCGACGACTACAATTTCAGCGAAGCGGCCCAGGCCCTCTATCGATTTTTCTGGAGCGAGTTTTGCGATTGGTATCTGGAGGCGAGCAAGGGGAGCGCACGCGCCTCGCGTGCCGTTGATGGCGCCTCGCCATCAACCTCTTCGAGCCCGCCGCCCGCTCCCGGATCGTCCGGCGAGGCGCCGGACGAAGCACGCGAGGCGCGTGCGCTCCCCGGAGAGGACTCGCCGCGAAAAGCCAATGCGCTGGCGGTGATCGATTTCATTCTCGGGCACACGCTGCGCCTTTTTCATCCCTTCCTTCCTTTCATCACGGAAGAGCTTTGGCACGGGATGGGTTTCAATGCCGAACTGCCGGACGACCAGGGAGCCAGGACGATCCAGTTCGCGCCCTGGCCGCAGCCGCTGGACGACGATTTCAAACGGCACTACGGCCTCACGCCTAACGATGAACAATTCGCAAACGCGAAATACGAGACCGTCACCGCTGGTCGGCGGTTGCGGCGGGATTTCAATATCGCCTCGAACAAGCGGGTCGCTTTCGTGCTCAAGCCGTCGAGTCCGCTGGCCGAGGAGGAAGCCGACGTGCTGCGCATCCTGCTGAACGCCGAGCGGCTCGATCTTCCGCAGAGCTACGAGCCGCCGAAAGGAACTCCGACCGCCCTGACGCCGTTAGGCGAACTCTACCTCCCGCTCGAAGGATTGATCGACCTCGAAGCGGAACGACAGCGGCTTGGGAAAGAGATCGCCAAGGTGGAAGCCGAATTGGTCACGGTGCGGAAGAAATTGGCGAACGAGAACTTCGTTAGCAACGCGCCGCCGGCGGTGGTGGCCGAGCATCGGCAGCGGGAAAAGGATTTTGCCGAGCGCCTCGCGCAGCTCGAGCGGATGCGCGATTCGTTAGGCTGAGTTGGCGAGGCTGCCGGGTAGCGCACGCATTCTGCGTGCTGGTTGCGGTATTTTACCGCGACGAACTTTTCGTTAGGGGTGTAATTTCTTTCGGGACAGCAATTTCAGGAAAGTTCGCGACGGCAAGATGCCGTCGCCAGCACGCAGAATGCGTGCGCTACCCGGCAGGTTCTCGGCATCAATCGCGCCCGGGGTTTCCGCCATTGCCGTCGAAAACAGTGCTGCGCTATACTCCTGCCCGGCCATGACTCGGATCCTGAAATTTCTTCTTTGGTTAGGCATCGCGCTCCTTGGGGCGGTGTCCGTCGCGGTTGCGGCTCTCGCCCGGGGCGAACCGATCAACGCCCTCTGGATTGTGACCGCGGGCCTTTGCGCCGCGGCGATCAGCTATCGCTTCTACAGCAAATGGCTCGCGGCCAAGGTGCTCGTCCTGAATGAAGAGCGCGCCACGCCCGCGCTCGTCGTCGACGACGGCAAAGATTTCGTCCCGACGAATCGCTGGATGGCGTTCGGTCATCACTTTGCCGCCATCGCCGGGCCGGGGCCACTGGTCGGTCCGGTGCTGGCGGCGCAGTTTGGTTATCTCCCGGGGATGCTCTGGATTTTGATCGGAGCAACGCTGGGCGGCGGGGTGCACGACATGATTGTCCTCTTCGCGTCCGTGCGACGGCGGGGGAAGACGTTAGGCCAGATGGTGAAGGAGGAAATCGGGAGCGCGGTCGGGACGCTCGCTCTCATCAGCGTCCTCGCCATCATGGTGATCCTGCTCGCGGTTCTCGCTCTCGTCGTGGTGCAGGCGCTGGCCAAAAGCCCGTGGGGCGTGTTCACGATCGCGATGACCATTCCGATCGCTCTCATCATGGGTATCGGTCTGCGCAGCGGCCGGGTCGGAGTCGGTTGGATCACGATTTTCGGATTGTTAGGCCTGCTCTTTTCCGTCTGGGGTGGGCAGTTCCTGGCGCAGTTTCCGGTGCTCGAAAGCTGGTTCCGGTTCGACCAGAAATCGCTCGCCTGGGCGCTGATGATTTATGGCTTTGCCGCCTCCGCCTTGCCGGTCTGGCTGCTCCTCACCCCGCGCGATTACCTCAGCACCTTTCTCAAGCTGGGCACGGTGGCCGCGCTCGCTTTGGCGGTGATCGTGATTCATCCCACCCTGCAAATGCCGGCGCTGACGCGCTTCATCGACGGCACCGGGCTGGTCTTTGCCGGCCCGGTCTTTCCCTTCGTCTGCATCACCATCGCCTGCGGGGCGGTCTCCGGGTTTCACTCCCTCATCGCGTCGGGGACAACGCCGAAGATGATCGAGAGTGAAAAGCGGATTCGCGACATCGGTTACGGCGCGATGGTGACCGAGATGATGGTCGCGCTCATGGCCCTGGTCGCGGCCTCGGTCATTTCGCCTGGGCAATATTTTGCCATCAACGCCAAGGGCGCGCCGACCGAGGTGGTGGCGACGGTTTCAGCGGCGGGATTTCCCGTGACCGAGCCGGAGATGAAACAACTGGCGAGCGAACTGGGCGAGAGCACGATGTTTGGCCGGGCGGGGGGCGCGCCGACTTTTGCGGTCGGAATGGCGCACATGTTTTCGCGCATTTCGGCGAACCCGACCGCGCTCGCACTCTGGTATCACTTCGCGATCATGTTCGAGGCGCTCTTCATTCTCACCACGCTCGATGCCGGGACGCGGGTGGGGCGCTTTCTACTTCAGGATTTGCTCGGCCAATTTTGGCGACCGCTTGGCAACACCCGCGCCTGGAGCGCGAATATCCTGGCCAGCGCTTTGCTCGTGGCGGCCTGGGGCTGGTTTCTTTACCAGGGCGTGCTCGATCCGTTAGGCGGGATCAATAGTCTTTGGCCGCTTTTTGGCGTTGCCAACCAGCTCCTTTCCGTCATCGCGCTTTGTCTCGGGACCACCATTCTGATCAAGATGGGCAAGGCGCGCTATGTCTGGACGACGCTTGTCCCGCTCGCCTTCATGGTCGTGGTCACGTTCTCGGCCGGCTATCTCAAAATCTGGTCGCCGGACCCGAGGATCGGGTTCCTGAGCGGCGCCCGGATGCTGGACGCGAAAGTCGCGGCTGGGCCGACCAGTGTTGATTTTTCGCGTCAGGCGTGGATCTGGCGGATCGACGCCTTGGTGGCGCTCGCCTTTCTCGTGCTCGTTTTCCTGATCGTGAGCGGATGTGCCTGGCAATGGTGGCGGCTGCTGCGCGGGACCGAACCGATCGAGTTGCACGAGAGCGAGTTTGTTACGTCTGGCGCACATTCCGATCGCCGAATCGTTAGGCCAAGATGCGCGAGAAAGCAGATGCTGGCGGTGGTGGCAGCCCTGGCACGGCAGCCGACCGCGCCTTTTCATGAGGACGCGGTCCGGGCCGAGATCGAGGCGCAGCTCGGGAAAATTCCGCAGGTCAAATTCGAGCGCGACGGTTTTGGCAACGTCATCGCGCGCTTCCGGTGCGGTCGCCGGCCGGCGGAATGGGCCTTCGCCGCGCACATGGATCACCCCGGCTGGGTGCGGGAACGGAACGGCGAGATGAAATTCCTCGGCTCGGTCGCGGAGCGCTTTCGGCAGAATCCAAAGACAAAGTCGTTTGGCGATTTCGCGATGTGGGACTTGGCGCCGTTTGAGATTCGCGAGCGGCAAATTCATTCCCGGGCCTGCGACGATCTGCTGGGCTGCGCGGAAATCATCTGCCTCTTTCGCGAGTTGGCGGAACGCAACGCGAACGCGCATTGCCTCGGTCTTTTCACCCGGGCAGAGGAGGTCGGATTCGTGGGCGCGATCAAGCTCGCCCAGGCCGACATCCTGCCATCCGGCCTAACGATTCTTTCTCTCGAAACGAGCACGCCACGCGGGACGGCGGAGATCGGGAAAGGGCCGATCGTGCGGGTGGGAGACAAGGTTTCAAGCTTTGACGGCCCGTCGACCGCACGGCTCCTGAGCGCAGCGGAGGCGGAGAAGATTCCGGTGCAACGTTGCCTGCTCGATGGCGGCACCTGCGAAGCGACAGCCTACCAGCTTTACGGCTATACCTGCGCAGCGGCGAGCCTGGCACTGGGGAATTATCACAACGTCACCCCGCCGGGCACGATCGCGGAGGAGTTTGTTGCGATCGATGACTTTATCGGAATGGTGCGGCTTTGCCGGGCGCTTGTCCTGCGACGGGGGCGGGGGAGCGATCCGCAGAAGGCGCTCCGCCAAAAGCTGGAGAAGAACGCCGCGAGTTATCGCGCTTACTATTAGCCGCTGGACAATCTGGCTGCCTCGCATGTTGTCGGCGCCTCCCTCGGACAGGCGCTGACCAGTCGGTCAGCCGGCGGGGGAGCGTTTCTCCGGCGTAGGCGTAGCTTTTTCGGATACTAGCGTGGATAATTCGGCAGACCCCGCCTGCGTTCCGGGCCGGGCGGTCCCAATATGCCAGGTATTTCCCGTGGGGATGTCGGTGTGATTGTGAGCCCTGATTCCGGTTCGCTTCTCTGGCGTAATCTCACTAATCGACGCCGGCTGAGGACCGATTCACGAAAGCCTTTCCTCTGGCCCAGCGCCGAAAGGCGTCGCGACCCGGGAAGGCTAATCTGGATCGGGTCTCGAGCCGAAGACGGTACGCAGATTGCTTTCTCTAGGCTGCCGTCTATGCGTCTTGCTATCAAACCCCTGTCTGCTCGTGTGGAACTGCTCCGCTCGGGTTTTACCCTGGCCGAGGTTCTCATCGCCACCGTTCTGCTCGGTCTGTTGGCCGGCAGTTCGATCTGGGCTCTTTCCCAAGCCAACAATTATGCCTCCATCGCCCGGCTTTACACGGGCGCTGAGACGGCCGCCCAAGGCCGGATCGACTACCTGCTGACGGATACCCCTTTCAATCCGCAGTCCGGCGAATTCGGGACAACCAACGAATGGAAGGTCGGAAGCATCGGGATTCAGACCGTTACGATCTATTCGGAGCCGGCCGGGGCCAATGGCCAGACCCATGCCATCACCGGGCAGATGGTGACCACGGTGACGAGCAACAATATCGTGACGCAAAGCCAAAACCTTAACCTTTACTCTGCGACTGTCGTGGTGACCTACGTCTTTCGCAGCAAGTCGTACCGGGTGCAGTTGAACGCGATGCGCGCCTCAGACGTATGACCCTCAGGCAGCAAGCGAATCACTGCGGGTTCACTCTCGTGGAAATGCTTGTCACGATAGGGATTACGACGCTCGTCGGGATGATGATTTTCCTGGTCCTGAACTCGGGCATGGTTCTCTACGCGAAAAATACCGCTGTGAACTCCGCCCACCAGCAGGCCCGTGCCGGCGTCGAGCAGATCCTCGCGAATATTCATAGCTCGGTTTCCATCCCGGCGCTCGTCGACGCCAATTTGCAGCCGGTCGCTGAGGTGGACGGCAGCGGCCAGCCTGTTCCGGCAGCAGGAATTTCATTTCAAAGTTTCAGCGCCGGGCCTTTCCCCGTCGTCGCCAACGCCGCGGCGACCGACAAATCGGTCGTTGTCTATTGCCCGGGCTACACTCCGCCCACCAACGCGCGGTTTAACATTCCTTCCCACAGCATCGAATACGACATCCTGTCTACGGCGGCGGCTGGCTCGAACCGGAAGTATAATCTGTCGACCCCAGCGGCTGGAATCGGTACCGCCATTGGAATCTCCGGAGACGGGATTGACGGCGATAGCGGGGTCAGCTACGTCATCACGGCCTTCATTACGAGGCGGGTCAGCTACGCCGTCGTCGGAACGGAGTTGCGTTACTATCCGACCAACGATCCTGCCAACTTTATGGTGATCACCCGCAACCTCGTTTCTCCGGCTCCCTTTACCGTGCCTCTCCAGTCCAGCGGTGGATTGCAGAACCGGTTCGTCGCGGCAGTCAATCTCTCGACCGTCGAATCGAGCTTTAGTAATCGCGGTTACGCCGCCGTAAACATGTTCATCAGTTCCAAGATTCCCTTTCGCTGTCGTTTGACCAACACGCAATGAAACGAAATCCCAGCCGCTCCGCCCAAATGGGCAACACCCTCCTCGTTACCCTCATGACCATGGCTATCGTCGGCGTCTTCGTCGAACTCGCCATGCAATACACTAACTCCATCGGCCGAAATGTGCAGCGCAGCCTTCTCCTGCGCCAGGCGACGAACATCGGCGACGCAAGCACGGAGATGGCGTTTTCGGCCTGGCGGGCGATCTGTCGAACAAACCA
Organism: uncultured Verrucomicrobiae bacterium; assembly: GCA_963772915.1. GTDB lineage: Bacteria > Verrucomicrobiota > Verrucomicrobiia > Chthoniobacterales > UBA10450 > Palsa-1392. The sequence goes on along the minus strand of CAVYZI010000003.1, from coordinate 591,107 downwards.
GACAAAAATCTTCAAACGGAGCGATTTCACTAACGCAATTCCCACCCCCACGCCGGGCAACTTTCCGGGCGTTGGGCAGTACACTCTGCTCAACTACGCGATCTATCCGCTCGACTCCTATTGGAACGCACGGACGGCCGCTGCCTCCACCCCGGCACCGATCGCTGGTCCAAATCACGGCGACCTGAGCTATTACTACCTCGCCACCGCCGACGTGGTCATCCCAACGGTAAATGCCAAGAATGCGACCGACCCGAATGACCCTGGGACGATAGTGGCCCGGGTCCGCCGGGTTTTCCAAAAGGAGGGCCTTTCTCTGTGGCGTTATGCCGCCTTTTACGACAACGACTTGGAGATTCACCCCGGCGCTCCAATGGTAATCAGCGGCGACGTCCACTCCAATGGGAGCCTCTACACCGGCCACAATACCCTGACACTGAATGGCAAGACGACCTATGTTGACACTTGGTCAATTGGCTTCATGCCTGGTGACAGCACGCATCCGGAGACTCCCACCAGCCCCAGTTGGGGGAGCGGATTGCCACCGGCTGCCGACCAAACGCAACAGCCCTACGGGGTCGCGCTCGACGATTACCACCAGCTCATCGACTATACCACTTCCAGCACGACTCTCGATCCCTACCGCTTCCAGACCCAGGCTGGCGTTGTTATTACCATCGACGGCTCGAACAATGTCAAGATCTACAACTCCAACGGGACCGATATCACTAACATCAAGAAGAAAAATGGCGGCACCACTAACGATATCAACACCGCGACTGCATTTAAGGCCGCCATCACCACCAACCAAACCATCACCGACAACCGCGAAGGCGCCACCACCGGCAACGGCTCGGTTCGCCTCGCGACTCTCGACGTCGGTGCCATCGCCGACGCGCTGAATTCCAGCAAGTTCACCATCGCAAAAACCACCGCAGGGCAGATTGTAAACAATCTCATCTATGTCGTCGACACCAGTGCTGACCCGAAAGGCGTGACTGCCAAGCGCGCCATCCGGCTCAAAAATGGAGGCAGCCTTCCCAGCGGAGGACTCACGATTGCGAGCGGCAATCCCGTTTATGTGCAGGGCGACTACAACACTGGGAGCACTGGTACAACTGAGCCTCCTTCCAACTCGGGAGATCCCACCAAGCCGACTGTCGCCGACTACACCCGCGAACCCGCTGCGATTATCGCCGATGCCGTCACCGTCCTTTCCAATTCCTGGGCTGACTCCAAGTCCGGCAGTGTCCCGACGGCCAGCCCCACCACTGTGAATGCCGCCATCCTCTCTGGCATCGTTCCAAGCGGCAACGGCTATTACAGCGGCGGTCTGGAGAATTTCCCACGCTTCCTGGAGAATTGGTCGGGCAAGACTTTCACCTATTACGGTTCCATGATCGAGCTTTACCAAAGCCAGCAGGGCAATGGCAGGTGGGGTGCCGGCAACGTCTACAGCCCGCCCAATCGAGCTTGGTATTTCGATACCAACTTCGTCTTCGCCCCGCCACCCGGCGTTCTCGCCTCCTATAACTACCGGCGTTCTCGCTGGTATATGGACTAGCAAGCGGGCCTTCGGCGTTCTGGTTCTTGCGCGCGACTCGCAGCTGACCTGGTACGACTAAGACCAGTGTAGGGTGAAAAGACTGGCTCGGAAGGCGCGCTGGAGTTCCTCGAAATCCTCCTTGCGTGCCGAGATTCGAAAGCGCAATTGGACGTCGCCCAGATTGGCGAAGATCACGCTCGTCTGGTATTCCTGACCAAAATAGCTGTAACCGACCGTGATTACGACGCTGTCTTGCTGATTGATCCGGATTGGGTTGCTTTCCGCGGCCGCAAAGCGAGCGTTTTGCGCGTTGGGCGGCAATGAACCAAGCACGATCTGTTGTAGTTGCTCGATGGTCGCTTGGTCAAAAGTCTGCGGAGCGGGCAGCGCCGCCTGTTCGATGCTGGCCTGAGCCTCGAAGACCTTCGGCGGAGTGAGCCTCAGGTGAGGGCCGCCACCCGTGCAGGTCCAGCCGCGCGGGGGCTCGTAGCTGATGACATGGCCATCCTGATGAAAAAGAAGTTGAGGGAAGACAATCCCTTCCAGCTCACGTTGACCGGTCACGGGAGTGAGGTCGATCGGTCCGGCGACGCACCGCATTGCGGCGGCGGCGGTGAGAACTGCCGTGAAGAGAATTCGCATTTCTAATCGGAGCCACCCTGGCGTGCCAGGGAACGACCATTATTCTGCACGAAGCAGGTCATATGCCGTCCCGCAGCGGACAAAAAAAGGTTGTTCCCATAGAGGGCGAGGCTTCCGAGGGCAGCCGCTGGACAATCTGGTGCCTCGCCTGTTGCCGACGCCTTCCTCGGAGAGACCCTGATCGGGTGAAAAGCGCTTCCATCCGTGTGTGACCGATCGAACATTAATCTTGGCGCAACTGGCTTTGAATACCTCTTTGCAAAATACGATGGCCCAAATTGCGGCTCTGTAGTCTGGTAAATCGGGGGCTGACTTGGACCGTCACAATTCAGGCGACTGGCGGCCAGTAGGGCCTTTCTGGGTGGACGCTCTTCGCTCCGAGCACGAGCACCCGCTCTGTGCCAGAGGGCGGGACCACAGTTGCTTTGCTGGACCCTGGTTGGCCTGGCGCCCGTTCGAGCTAGGATTCCAAAGCTTCCTCGCTGTGCGTGCCCCAGCGGAGCACCTGATAGACGAGCGAGCCCTGCTGTTCGCCCCTGAAGATGAGGTCGATCGCCGTCCGACGTCGCTCCGGGGAAAACCCTCGACGACGGCTGAGCTTTCAATAGCGGGCGGGACGCGACGGCCCGATATCGCTCGAACGGACTCACGCGCCCCTCCGGGCAGAGCCCACCTGCCGCGCGGGGAATTGGCCTGACAGTTGCTTTAAGTGTTGGCTATGCCTCCTCAAATTTCCGCAGGTGTGGCGTTTGTCGATGGTGTCCATCTCGGCTGGCGGGATTGGATGTCTCGACGACGTGCTACTTCCGGCATGACCTTAATCGAGGCATTGGTTGCGGTGTCAGTCCTCACGATTGCAACCATCTCGACGCTGTCAGCCATTTCCTACATGCGTATGGAGAATCGTACGGCATCCCAACGCATGCTCGTGGCGTCGCTCGGCACGGAGATGATCGAGCTCTTCAAATCGCTTCAATATGCAGACATGCACAACAGCACAGCCTCGGCCCCGGTCTATCTCAAAGGCTTCGGGTCGGCTACACCCAACTTGTCATGGGTGGTGCCTAAGGCGGGTCAGTGGCAAGCGCTGCCCGTGGAGACGGTCAATTCCGGGTCGGGCTCCACTCCTGGAATTGTCGCGGACAAAATTCCACAAGGAGTTTGGACGGTGGATTTCGTGCCGGATCCGATAGTCCCGGAACTGCAGCAGATCAACATCCGGATCCAATGGAAGCTCTACGCCGGATCCACTCGCCCGCCTCTCAACTACGCCATCAGTACCGAAGGTATGCAGCGATTTTCCCAACCTGTGATGAGTCAGACGACGGATCAACTTACGGAAGAGCGACTCGTTCTCTCGCGGCGCATCTCCCGACGCGGTTTCACCCTGATGGAGGCGTCCGTCGCGGGAGCGATCGGCAGCATCATCGGCCTCATCAGCATCGGCGCGATCGCGGAAGGAACGCACCTTTTCAAAACCAACTCGACGGAAATGATCGCGCGCGATCAGGGCTCAAGAGCGGTCCGACGAATTAGCTCCGAAATTCAGCAATCTCTGACGTCGCAGATCTTTTCCAACTACCTCGGAATGTCAGGAGCGGGAGGGGAATTCGGGTCCTGTCTGGTATTGCAAAAACCGTCTGGCACGTTGGTAGCTTACTATCGCTACGCTCCGACAAGTGACCCGAACTCCGGCGGGATCTACTATGCAGCGAACGCCGCCACCACTCCGAACCCGCTGACGGACAAACTTCTGGTCAGTAGCGTCCGGGATTTGGAATTTCGTCGTGATGTGAACGGTTCAATCCGCGTGGGATTTAATGTTGGGACTTTCGCGTCTGCGACTCTGGTAACCGGCGGGAAAGAGGCCGACCTCGTGAGATTTTCGACCAGCACCCTGCCGCGGAATTAGGTTCAGTTCCTTACGCCTAAGACCTCCTCCAAAAAAAAATCCCACCAAGCCAAAATGATTAATTTCTGCGTCTGTAGATCATCTGGAAAGTGCATCGGATCAGTCGCGGGCAAAGCCGCCCGGCGTGAAGAGGGTGGCGCGCTTATCGTGGCGATAATGGTCGTCGTGGTTTTGTCCATGGGACTGGGAACCTATCTCGCCAGCCTCGGGAATTACCGACGGCTGCAGGAGCAGCGGATTCTGGACGACCGGGCCATAATGGCAGCCGAAGCCGGCCTGGCTACGCAAATCGCGATCTTGGAGAACCAACCCAGTCCTCCCAAACAGCGATGCGACGCAGACGATCACCCTGTCAGCGGCCGAGTTCGCTCCCTTCGAGAATGTTACGGCAGCCATCCACGTGCAGACGATTGGAGCGGATAGATTCTGGACAATCACCGCGACCGCCGACTGCGAGACGGCGGAAACTCGGAATCTTTCCGTCGCTCGACGTGTGCAAACGACGCTCACCCAGCAGAATTTTGCCAGATACGAACTCTTTATCAATGATTTCGGTCCCGTCTGGACCTCGGGCTATGTGTACTTCCAAGGTTTGGGATCGGTTTTCATGGGTCCGGTAAACATCAATACGGGGTGCGCCTTTTTTCCGAACTTCTGGAGTTTGAGCGAGGTCACCTCCGCCGCGCCGAAGGGCATCAGGACATACGCGGATTGGGGAAGCTACATTGCGGGGGTTTACGGAAAGGGCGACGCGCGAGATTACGTGAACATCCTGGAATACATGAGCTCGACTTACCCAAACGCTCCTCAGTTTTACGGTGGATTGCGCAATCTGCCCACGCCCATTTCGCTGCCCGACGATTTGAAAGTCGACCTGCGGGCGAAGCAGCTCCGCGATAACGCCGGTCTATTTCTCCCAGACGGTTATCCCGGCTACGTGGCGGCAGCCGGTCCAAACTTTGTCATCGACTTGTCGAATCCCGGGGGAAGCAGCAGCCAGATCACCGTGCGCCAATACCTAGGAACCAATAAGGGAAGCCCAGTTTATGGGCCATCCCAGGTGACGAATGTCACGGCCGTCAATGGGGCTATGATCGTGAAAGGAAATGTCGTTTCGCTAAAGGGCGTCCTGAAGGGCCGCCTCACCATAGGCGTGTTCGCCGACCCATCCGTCGCGAACAGTGGCAACATCGGCATTACGGGCGACGTCCAGTACCAATCGCGGATGGACATTCCGGGCTTCAAATACACCGACGCGCCCGAAGTGTTCACCGCCGACGGCGCCGGGATCAACCAGGAATATATCAGCACACTCCAGTCGCAACTCGATAAGGTGACGGATATTCTAGGGCTCGTCGCGGAGGGAGACGTGATGGTGAAGGAAAAGGACCTCGACGGAAAGAAGATCGCAGACGACAAGGGCAAGCCAATCTATATCGACGCGGTGGTGATGGCGACCGGGGCAGCTACCGCAAATTCCGGTGACGGGGGTTTTGGAGTGGAATCGGAACTTACCCGCAAGCCCGGTCAGGCGTACTTTCTCGGCGGCATGATCGAGAATCGAGCGATGGATTGGGCTTTGTTCAACTCTTCCGGAATCACCAATGGCGTCAACCTCACGCAACTTTGGGACAAGCGCGCTTCTGAGCCCGGTGGTGCGCCGCCCTTTTTCCCCAGCACCGGAAGTTTTGAGGTTGTGCCGGGCACCTGGAACTCGACCTACGTGCAAAGCGCCAGTGATCCCATCGTCTACCCAACCCTTCCTTAATGACATCTTTCACCACCCGTAAACGATCCAAAATCGGCGTCATTACTCTGGGTGCGATAGCGCTTTCGGCTCTCGCCATACGGCTTTATATTTCGAACGAGCCGGCACCGGCGCCGTTTCAGCCGGCGCAGCCGTTGCCAAGCCCCCGACCCAGGGTTGCCGAGTCCCGCGAAACTTTCGTGCCTCGGATCCCCTCGGGGAGAGGAGTCGCGGTCATCAACCGCAACGGTCAGTACCAGACAAGCCACATCCTTGTGGCGGTGCCCGATCAGTTCCGCGAAATCCGTTACCTTCCTGGCTCGGACCCGCGGGCGATTAAATATCTCGAGGAAACGCGCGCGGCGCAGAAACAAACGACATTAGATAATACTCCGCGCAATATTGATCTCAGCTCCGTCTCCCTCGGGAGAGACGCCCTCTCCAGCCAGGGAAAGCAGATCCGAGTGCAGGTGGACCAGAAATAGAGCTTCAAGGAAAAGCAACTCTTGGCGGTCGAAAGCGCGCGAAAGTCGGATCACTTTCCTCGAAGACTAGTTGTTCAGACGGTCACGAAGACTTCGACTGGTCCTTTCCAATTTCTTGTGGCTGAAAAGCAGGGGACGATGCGGCACATCGCAAACGAAGTGCTGAAACGGAATACCACAGCGTTTCGCTTGCTGCTAACTAAGCCGCTCCAACTTCCGACCACCCATGTAGAGCGAGACCAGTCCGAAACCAAGCAATATGAGTGTTGACCCACCTTCTGGCACGAGGACCAGTTGATCTTGAGCGACCTTGGTATGACCATGGTCCACCCACAGATTCAGAACGCCAACGCCGTAAGCGCCATTGCTGTCTGCCATGGCACCGGCCACAGTGCCAAACTGAGTGAGAACGGCGTCTCTGAAGATATTGCTTGTCCCCGGGTCACTTGCTTCTCCTTCGAGCCACCAAATGGTCGCTTGGAGGCTGCCCGCACTGGCGCTGCTGCCGCCTAACGTGCCATAGTCATAACCGCCAAGAGTACCTTTGGCAAATTGAGAATAAAGGAACGCGGTTCCCAATGAGATGGGATCGGGATTTCCGCCTGATATGCCACCATTAACGGCCGCCTGGCTGATCGCGTAGTAGTAGGCGGAGCCGGGCGTAAAGTACTCGTTCGCCTCGACGCAGAACGTTTCGAAACCGCCGCCTGAGATTGTGTTAGCGGCATAACCCATCGTGGTCGGGTTGAAGTCGGCCGAAGAGATGTTGAATTCGCCGCCATTGCCAGAATGCCGGGTGCCGTAGTTAATGGTGGCTTGCATGGTGAGGGCCGACGCGCTGCGGAAGGAGACCGTTACGGAGATAGCGCCGATCACCAGAAGGAAGAAGATTTTATTTAGGATGTTCATAATTGCTGGATTGTCGAGGAATGGCAACAGCAGGAAGTATGCGCAGTTTTGTTGTTGTTATTCGTAATCTTGCATAAACAACTCTAGATCAGGCGTTAAGATAACTAATCCTCCGATCCTAATCCCTGAATGAAAAATTTCGGTTTGAGAAAATCGTCAAGTAATCCGACAGACGCTATGCCGAGCGAATGATCCCCGCCGATTCATTTCGGAACTCTTATTCGTCCGTTGGTCGACGCCCGATCGGGACGATTGGTTTCGGCTGCTTATCCGGAGAATGGCTGCTTTTTTTGCGACCGTCGTCCTCCTGCCCGGAGCATCCGTTTCCGGCATTCAATTTTCATCGCTTTCGGTTTGCTGGGACGCGGAAGCCAGAAGATCGGCGCTAGCCGGGCATACGTTTACCGGGAATGCGGCTGGACCAATCGCTGGTTCGTTGACCGGAGGCTGTGGCCCTTTTAGCGAGCATTCCCCGGAGTCGCCAAAGGATCGCGAGCACAGTGCCGGCGCCGGCGCAAATTGTCGCAAAGGCGGTCGTTCCGGCCTGGAGAAGATGAATCGGAACTACCGCGAGCCTCGTCATGGCTGGTAACGCCCGGGCGCGGCCGGGTCACGCTCTCTTATTTCCGTCGCAAGACGACCACGATCTCCTCGTCGTGCTGGGTCAGGATGACTTTCCCATCCTCGATCGTTTTGACTTTGATGCGGTAGATCTGGCCTTTCATCTGCAGGCCGAACTCCTGGCCTTCCTGCATGATTTTGCCGTTGATGATGGCGAAGTGCTGCGCGTCCTGCATCGCGATCGAGCTGACCAGAAAGGCGTTCGCCGAAATGCTTGGGGTGGCCTGGTCACTGGAGTCGGTCCGGACGGCGGGTTTCCAGCCGATGGGCCAGAAGGGGTTGCGTTTGTTCCCTTCCATCGTGAAGGAAGACTTGCTCTTGACCTCGAGCTTGGGCGTATCGGCGGCGACCAGCGCCCGAGCCGTGAAGAGAACCAGAATAAGTGTCGCGGTGAGCCTGCTCATTTCTTCTTGATAATGTTGGTGGCTACGATCTCCACCTGCTGAAACTGCGGTTGCTCGGGCTGAGCGCGAATCGTCAGCCGGTCGATCGAAAGCAGCGGCTCCGAATTTTCGAGGTCCGCGATGGCCTTGCCGAGGGCGGAGTAATCGGCCTCGGGCAAGCTGATCAACCAGGTGTAGTTGCTCCAACCGGAGAGGGCGGGATCCTTGGGATCATCGGTGTTCCCGAGGTGCGCGACGGCTTTGTCGATCTGATCGCTGGCGAAGAAGGTCTTGATCTTGGGCGGGAACCAGGCAATGGGCGCCCCGTCCGGTGTCAGCGCCTGGAGTGCAGCGTAACGGGTGGTGGCGGTGCCGGCCTCATGCTCAAGGTTGGCCGTTTTGCGCAAATCGTTTTTCGAGTCGTGGATCTTGCTCTGCAGGTCGGCCATCGTTTTCTCCATCGTGGCCCGGCTCCGAGTGAGGGGCCCGAGGAAGAAGCTGAAATAGACGTAGAGCAGAATAACGAAGCCAATCGCGCTCAGCGCGACCTTCTGAATCTGGTCCTTGGAAAGTTTGCCCATCCTTTTCATCTTTTCGCGAGGGCTGGATCGACGCTGGCGCCATCTGGCGTCGCCGGTGCTACTTGCGGCTCGAGCGAGACCGCAATGATGTAACGCGCCACCGGCAGATTGGTCCCGCCCACCTCGACCTGTGCGTCGAGATCCTCCAAAATCTTAAACTCCGCCTTGACGCTCCGGTATTTCTTGCCCAGCTCTTCGCTCAGCAGTTGACGGAACTCTTCGGCCGCGGCGCGCGGTTCGGCCCCGGTCGCCTTTCCTTCGATCGTGAGGACGACGGACTTGTTGGGATTGAGCGTGCCGTCAAAATTGGTCAGTTGGGCGTTGGGCGCGACGCAGCCGGCAATGGTCTGGAGGACGGGAGCCCAGAAGAAGCGGGTTTCGATCACCGAATCGAGCACCTTGGTGGTGGTGATGATGCCGTTGAGTTCGTCCGCCCGCTTTTGGGCCGCGGTTACTTTCGGTTCCACCTTGGCCCATTCGCCTTCGATGTTGCTCAGTTGCCTCTTGAACGAGAGCGTCTGGTAGGCGCGGAACCCGTAGAAGAGGAGCATGATCGCTCCGACGGCGCCAAGGGCCATCGTGCCGAGCTTGAGCGGGTCGCGCTTGCGCTGGCGTTCCTCCGTAAATTCTTCGTGGAGAAGGTTGAGTTGCAGGGGCATCGCTAGGCGGCTTTCAGGTAGGAGATGGCTGCGCCGCAGGCGACGTTCAGGCAGACAAATTCGTTCGCCAGAGCCTGGCGCTTGGCGGCGGGAAGCGCCACCTCGCAGGTTTCGAGTGGATCCCAAATTTCGCAGGGCAGCCCCAGCTCATCACTCAGGGTTTGCAAAATCATCTCGTTCTTGGCCATGCCGCCGGAGACGAAAATCCGGTGAATGCTTTCTTCGTACTGGCCTTCAAAAAACCCGATCGAGTTGCGCACTTCCGTCGCCAGGCTGAGGAGCGAACTGCGGCACAACTCCGCCATTCCGGGGTCGCCCTCCTCCATCAGGAGGCGGGCGCCGGCGGCATCGACCGCGCCTTCCGCGGTCAGCGTTTCGCCAAAGACTTTCCCGCCGTAATCGACGCTCCGGGCCATCATCAACTCCGCCTTCCGGCCGATCAGGACCGTGCTTTGCTCGTGGCCCATGTCGAGGAGGAGGAAGGATTCCTTGGCGAAGACTTCCGGATGCGCGAACTCAAAAGCGTTAAAGGAGCAGATCGGCGCGAGCTGGAGAAGGCTGGCGGCCGCTTTCGCCTTGCTAAAGGCTTCGGAAATTTGTTTGACCGCCGGACGCAGCATTCCCCCAACGAGATAGCGGGTCTTGCCCAGATTTGGGCTTGTGCCCTCCATCGCGCTCCCATCCGGCGCGACGCCGGCCAGCGCCACGGCCGAGACCGGGGCGCAATCGAGGACGAAATCCTTGCATTCCTGGTTGAGAACCGCGAGGCCGTTGAAACGGAGCGCGCTCCGCAGCAATTCCACCGGCGTGGTCGGCTGCTCGACGATGCGGAGGAGCGCGGCCGGATCGGAAGCGGCGACCGCGTAGGTTTTTGCGCTGCCGCCCAGGTCCTTGAGAAGGAGTTTCACCTGCTGCGCGAGTTCGTCGGCGTTGGCAATTGATTCGGGAACCGGACGCGACGCGTAATTGGTGAGGACGAAACGCTGGTCGCCTTTCCGCTGCAAAAGCACACCTTTGAAGACGTGTTTGCCGAGATCGATGCCAATGACTGAATTCGCGGGCCTGGCCATGATGGATGCGATTCATAAAGCGAAAACCGTGCCGGGGGTGCGGCGCTTTTGCAAAAATGTGGGGAAGAGCCTTTCGCAGAATGTGGGAGCCGCCTTCGTGCGGTGATTCCGTCGCTCGACCGCAACCCATCAGGACACAAAGGCCCCCCACGTTTTGGAAATGCAGCTACGCCGCGACTGTCTCGCGATAACCGAAAAACCCCCGCGCCTTGATCATGCGCGAGACCTCGGGCGGGACCATCCTCTCCCAGCTCGGATCGCCCGCGCGCATTTTCGCGAGCACGTCGGGCGGGAAAATTTGCAGGTATTCCCGATGGTAGTCGGTGATCTCCTGGATGTAGCCGTTCTCGATCAAGTGCTGGTAGAGATGGCGCAGATTGGGCGCGACCTCGAGCTGCCTGGCCGTGATCAGTTGGTCGCTCTTCTCGTCTTCCAGCGGATAGACGAAAAGCTTGAGCCCGCTTTTGAACATCCGGCCGAGCGCTTCCAGAATGCCGCCTTCCAAATTGAGATAATATTTTTCGTCGAAGATTTCGTGCAGGCTCGGCACGCCCATGGCGAGCGCCACCATCTGGTTCGTGTAGCGGGAAAGGTAACCCGCCAGCCGGTAGTATTCGCCGAACTTCGAAATCAGGACCGTCCGGCCCAACGAACCAAGAATATCGACCCGGGCGAGAAAATCGGCGTGATTGAGCTGCCCTTCGGAAAGCAGATTTTGCAGCGTCATCTCCATCAGCACGACCAGGTCCTCCGCCTTCGCCCCTGGCTGGCGCAGGTAAATCTTGCGGGCCCCCTCCAGCATGTCGTTCGTCGCGTAGGTCACCGGGCGGAAGCTGCCGCGCTCGACGATGAGCGCTTTCCTGTGCAAAATCTCGGCCGGCTGGACCGATTCGCCATCAGCCGTGAACATGACGGCGTCCGTCAGGTCCTGGCTCACCAGTTGCAGACTCATCAAGCGGTTGTCGACTCCTTCGTAGGCCGGCCCGGAGAACTTGATCATGTCGACCTGGATGCGCTCCGGCGGAAGATTTTCGTGGATCGAGGCGATCAACTTCTCCGGCTCCTCATAATAGAAGGCGCCGTAGATGAGGTTGACCCCGATGATGCCGAGCGCCTCCTGCTGGTCGACGTTGGCTTCGTCGAGCATCCGCACGTGGATGATGATCTCGCTCGGCTCGGCCCGGGTCTCGGATTGGAAACGGATCCCGAGCCAGCCGTGCGATTCGTTATGCTGCTTGAAGCTGCGGGCCGCGACCGTGTCGGCAAAAACGAAGAAGGTGCATTCGTCGCCCATTTTTTGATCGAGCCGCTCGATCAGCAACCGGTATTCGTGATCGAGCATCGTCTTGAGCCGGGCGCGGCTGACGTAGCGATCGGCCGGACCGTAAATCGCGTCGCTGAACTGCATGTCGTAAGCCGACATCGTCTTCGCGACCGTGCCGGCCGCGCCGCCGACCTGGAAAAAACGTCGCGCCACTTCCTGCCCGGCGCCGATCTCGGCAAAGGTGCCGTAGCGCTTGCGATCGAGATTGATTTGGAACGCCTTCTTATTCGTTCCCACATCCATTTCCGGGTTCATCGATTCAAGATGAAGGCAATCGCGCGCATCTCAAATCTGGAGGGTCGCCCTCCTGTAGACGCTTCGCTGTGCGAAGCGCGGGGGAAAACGTCACCTGCAATGGAAGCCGATACCCGCGTCGCCCACAGGGCGACGTCTACAGCCGCACCGGCTCGGCGGCTTTGGCCGGGATCCAGCCCATCAGATCGTTAGGCAAGGCGGCATACGACCATTCCCCGCGCGTGCTCAGAATCTTGATCTCGCTTCCGGCCGGCAGAACCAAAACCGTCCCCGCGCTCTCCGCCGTGGCGAGCCGGGCCTGGATGTTCTTTTGCGTCACGATCGCCAGATCGCGTCCTGCGCTTCCCGTCTCCAGCTCATAAACGGCCAAGGCCGCCCCGACCGAGACCGCGCCTGACAATACCAGCGCAAAAATCCAAACGACCGCCCGACGCCGCGCAAAATAGAGCCCGCAAAGAATCGCGGCCGCGCCCCAAAACGCTCCCATCGCGAGCCAGGCATATTGGTCGCGGGTGAGGAAATCGAGATGCGCTTCCGGCCAGCCTTTGGCCAGCTCGAGCGCCCGGGCCTGGTCGCGCACGAGGTTCAGGTTGGCCTTCGCTTCGGGTTGGTTGGGATCGAGAGCGAGCGCCCGCTCGTAATTCAGAATCGCGCGGCCGAGGTCGCCGGTCCGGAAGTAGGCGTTTCCGAGATCGTAAAACACCGTCGGGTTCCATTGGCGGTTCTGGACGAGCGACTCATAGCCGGCAATCGCGGCGGGAAATTTTCCGGCCGCGTAATCCGCGTTCGCCTTGGCGAAAGTCGCCTCCGTCTCCGCGCCGGCCGCCCCGCATACATGCGGAGTCAGGCAAAGCGCCACGCTGCAAAGAAGAAGAAAAACTCGGGCGCGCATTTTCAGTTCAGGCTCTCGATCAATTCCAGGACTTCGCGTTTCGTGGCTTCCGCGACTGAGCCGTTGCCATTGCCGCGGCCGCTGTAACGCACCTCGTCGCTCTGCCGGAAGAGTTCACGCATCCGATCCTGTTTTTCCTCCGGCAGATCGAAGGCCGTGATGGCCGTCTCGACATCGACCGTATTCGGTTCGATCCGGCGATCACCGGCGGCGAGGGCGGTCTTGAGCTGCACGACGCGGAGCGCTTCGGCGAAATATTTATCGGCCGGATCATCCGCCCGGCGCAGCTTGCGCTGCAATTCCGAGGTCTCCTGTTCCCAGGCGAGACGGCGCATTCCAGCGCGATTTTCCAGGCGACGGCGGCGCAGTTCCCAGCCGAAGAATCCGACGAGGGCGAGGAAGGGAATTCCCTGCGCCGCCCAAAAGACCGGGCGCTCAAAAATCGGCGTAAAACTTTTCCCCCAGCCGCCGTGATCGGTCAGTTGATAGAGAATGTCCTCTTCCTTGGGAACGACGGTTGGTCGGGCCGTCGCCGGTGGCGGGGTGGTCGAGGCGCTCGCGATCGCCGGGGTCGCGCTCGGGGCCGCGCCGCCTTCCACGACGACCGGGAGTTTGTCGCTCTTCAGGGTGACATAGGTTTCCTTGAGCGGATCGAAGTAGGAAAAGAGGAGGGGCGGCACTTCTTTTTTCGGTTCGTTAGGCGTGAGCACCATCTCGAAGGTTTTGCTCCCGCTCAGACCGATGTCGTCGTCCGCCTTGAAGTTCGAGCCCGGCGGATAGGTGTGCCAGCCGCGGTCGCTCTCCAGGACCGGCGCGCTCACCCGGTCGAAGTTGCCCCGCCCGGAAATCGTAGCGGTCAGAGTGAGCGGATCGCCCACCTGCGCCGTCTTCGGTTTCACCTCCGTCGCGAGGTTGAAATGGCCGACCGCGCCCGAGAAACTGGGCGGCGCATTTGGGGGGAGCGGCTTGACGTCGATCGTTGTCGTCTCGCTCGAGAAGGTCACTTCGCGCTGCTCACCCCCGCCGCCAAAGGGGTCGGCGAAGAACGGATCGTTAAACGGGTCGTTCATCCCGAACATGTCGAAGGGTGAACGCGGCCGGCTCCCCCGGCGGCGCGGGATCTGGACGATGGCCTTGGCATCTTTGGCCGCGATCTCGAGCTTGCCGCTGCGCGCTGGCGTGATCGCGGTTTTGAAGGTCAGAACGTCGAAAGGGCGGCCATTGATCGAGCGAACGCTTTGTTCCGGATTTTGCGCCGCCGCGTTCGGAATTCCCTGCGAGGTGAATCCCTGGCCGCTGAGGGTGGCCGGTTGGACGAAGCGCGACGGGACCCTGGTGTTGAAGCCGAGACGAATTTCGGCCGGGATGGTCTCGCCGACGTAGGCGGTCGTTTTCGGGATGACCAGCTCGCAGAAAACGATGTCTTTCATGTTGGGCGCCTTGTTCCCGCGACCGGCCGCTGCGCCGCCGCTGCTACTGCCGTTGGCGTCAGGCGAGACGTTCAAGGTCAGGGCCGGGGTGCGGAGAGGGCCACTGTTCGTCTGCAAGGTTTGCGGCGGGATGGTGAAGGTGCCGGCCTTGAGCGGGAGGACGGTGTAATTGTAAACGAAGCTGTAGGTGAAGCGGAAATTGCGCCCCTCCACGAGTTGGGATTGGCCGGTGTAACGGATGTCGAGTCCGTCGACCGGGATGTCGCTCGGGGGAGTGGCGCTGGAATCGCCCGTCACCTTGATCTGCAACTGCACCGGCTGGTCGACTTCCGTTTCCGAGCTGGTCAGAACCGCGGTCACGGTCGGCGCATCGGCGCGCACCGAGGTCGCGCCCGCGATGGCGAGAAACAGCAGCAAAAAAATTCGTCGGAACAATAACATTTCTCTCAACTCTCGATCCGCCTATCCGCGGATCAACTTCCCCAGTTACCAGTCGTTATAGACAGGACGCACAGGCTTGTGTTCATCAAGCTGGACTTTCTCTTCTTCGTCTTTCATCGCCTGGAGAAGCATGGCCGCCTGCTTCGGACTCATCTCGCCTTCCTTCTCCGGCTCCGCTTCGGCGGCCTGCGCCGGTTGCGGCGACCCTTTCGGTTTTTCTTCGCCCGCGCCTTTCACTTCGCCGGTTGGCGGTTTCTCGGGCGTGCCGGCCGGGCTCGGGCTGGGCTGTGCGCCGTTTTCGTTGCCGCTTTGTTCGCCTTCACCGGGAGTGGGAGAGGGAGTGCCTTCATTTCCGGGAGTCGGTGAAGCGCCTTCCTGCTCGCCCGGTGTCGGAGTCGGAGTCGGCGATTGTCCGGCGCCATTCTCACCGGGGGTCGGACTCGGGCTTGCCGTTGTAGCCGGGGTCGGTGACTCCGGTGCGGTGGGCGTCGGCGTTGGCGTGGGCGATTGCTGGTTGTTCTGCGACTTCTCGCCCTTGCCTGATCCCTGCCCGCCTTGCGACTGCTGTTGTTGCTGATCTTTCTGCTGCTGGTCGTTCTTCTGTTGCTTCTGCTGTTGGTTCTTGTCGTTCTGCTTCTGATCGTTCTTCTGGTTCTTTTGCGGGGAGGGCGAAGGCGACGGCGTGGGTGTCGGCGGCGGTTTTTGTTGCTGCTTTTTCTTCAGCTCTTCGATCTTCTTTTTGACGTACTCGTAATTGTCCTTCGCGTTTTTGTTTTGCGGCTCGGCCTTGAGCGTTTCCTCGTAATGCTTGAGCGCGCCTTCCCAGTTCGTCAGCTTCTTCTCGTCGCTCTTCTCCGCTGCGCCGCGTTCGTAAAGGGTGTTGCCGAGGTTGTAATGGCTCTCGCTTTGCAGATGCGGATTTTTCGAGAGCAACGCCTGGCTGAACGACTGCAGCGCCTTGTTGTAGTCCTTCATTTTGTAAGCCGCGGCCCCGGCATCGAACTGGATCCGGTCGGTCTGGCGCGCCCCGGGATTTTCCTGGAGCGTTTTTTGGAAATGGTCGTAGGCCTCGGGATATTTCTGCTGCTCGTAGAGTTCGAGTCCGGCCGAGGCGGCGGAGACGTGCCTAACGAGCAGGAGAAAAATCGCCGCCGTGACGATGGAGGGACGCCGGCTCTGGCGTCCGTGTTTCTGATCGACGGACGGGACGGCGCCCGTCCCTCCAGCGCGCGTCATCACGGCGCGTGATCCCTTGCGCTCGTTGATCAAGAGCGCGATCGCGAAGAATAGAATCGCCGCCGCCAGCGGCCATTCGTAGCGCTCGATCGGACGGCGGGAGAGGCGGGCGTTGATGTCGGCTACCTGCATCTTGGCCAGCCCGTCGTGGAAGAGTTGCTTCATCGTCCGCGGGCCGTTCTCGAGATGGAGATAAAATCCGCCCGCCGCCTGCGCGACCTCGCGCAGGCGCGTCTCGTCCAGCTTGGATTTCACCACTTCGCCCTTCGCGTCTTTCACAAAGGCGGTCCCGCCGTTGTCGCTCTGGATCGGGATGAGCGAACCGCCCGGCGTCCCGACGCCGACGGTGAAAATCTTCACACCCGCGTCCGCCGCCGACTTGGCCGCGCGCACGGCGTCGCCGCTCAGGTCTTCGCCGTCGGTGAAAATGATGAGGGCGCGATTGCCGATGGCGGATTTTCCAAAGGTGCGGGTGGCGAGGGCGATCGCGTCGGAAATGTTGGTCCCGCCTTCCGGGATGATCTTGGTGTCGAGCTCGTTGATCGAGTCGATCGCGGCGTCGTAGTCGATCGTGAGCGGCGCCTGGAGGAAAGCGCGTCCGGCGAACGCGATCAGTCCGACGCGATCGCCCTGCAGCTCGTTGATCAAATCCTGGGTCGCGAGCTTGACCCGTTCGAGGCGGTTTGGCTGGACATCGTTCGAGAGCATGCTGCGCGAGACATCGACCGCGAGGAGGAGATCGAGGCCCTTGCGTTTCACTTCATCGTAGGCGTAACCCCAGCGCGGGCGGGCCAGACTAGCGAGGACGAGAGCGAGGACGAGGAGAAGAAGAATGAAACGCAGGATGCGCCGGGTGCGATTGACCGTCCCGGCCAGTTGCGGGAGGAGGCGCGCGGCGACGAATTGTTGCAGCTTTTCCGTTCCGCGCTGTTCCGCGCGGGCGAAGAAAAACGCGAGCACCGGGAGCAGGAGCAAACCCCAAAGCCAGATGGGTTCTCCGAAGGTCATTTAGGCACCCTCCTCATGGCAGCTTCTTCCAGATGGTTTGGGACAAGAGCAGCTCCGCCAGCAGAATCCCCGCGCCGGCCATCAGACAGGCCGGGAACAAATCGCGATACTCCTGATATTTTTTCACCGAGACGGTCGACTTCTCCATCTTGTCGATGTCGGCATAAATGTGCTCGAGCGAGTCGGTATCGGTCGCGCGGAAGAACTGCCCGCCGGCGATCTTCGCCACTTCTTTCAAGCCGGCCTCGTTGAACTGCACCCGCTGGTTGCGATAAATGATGTTGCCCGCCACGTCCGTCACCGGTCGGCCGTTCGACGGATCGAAAACCGGGACGGGCGCGACGCCGTTGATCCCGGCCCCGATGGCGTAAAGCTGAATCTTGAGCGCCTTGATCGCTTCCGCCGCGGTGTTGGGCGGGATTTTGCCGGCGTTGTTTTCGCCGTCGGTCAGGAGAACGATGGCGCGGCTCTTCGATTTCTTGTCGTTCAACCGATTGGCGGCCGAAGCCATGGCGGAGCCGATCGCGGTCCCATCCTCGACCAGGCCGATCCGGACCCGCTCGAGATTTTGCAGCAGCCAATCGTGATCGAGGGTGAGCGGACTAACGACATAGGGCCGTCCGGCAAAGGCGATGATTCCCACCCGGTCGTTAGGCCGGGCCTCGATAAACTTGCGCGTCACTTCCCGGATGGCGTCGATTCGGGTCGCCGAATCGCCCCCGACCGTGAAATCCTTGGTCAACATCGAGCCGGAAACGTCGAGCACGACCATGATGTCGATCCCGCTCGCTTCCACTTCGGTCAGGCTTTTGCCGAGCTGCGGGCGGGCGAGAGCGAAGATGAGAATCGCAAGCGCGAGATAAAGCAGCCCATGCATGATGCGCCCTGCGCGCGAGGTGCTGCGCTTACCGAGCGCGCGCAAGGTGGAGGTGGAAGAAAAAACCAGAGCCGCCGCCGCGCCGCGCTGCCCGCGCAGCCACATCAGGAGCGGCACCAAGCAGGAGCAACAAGAGCAGCCAGGGATGGGCGAAGGAAAATCCCCAGGGCGAATTGGGCGACCAGAAATCAGGCAGGCTCAAGCGCACCTCCCTTCACAAAACGCTCCGCCTCATCGAGCAGAAGCCGGCTGTCTTCCCGGGTCGCCTCGTAGCGCGCAAACTTGATCAGGTCGCAGCGATTCAGAAAATCGCTCAGGAGCGATTGCTCATCGGCGGAAAAGGGCGATGCCGCCGCGAGCGCATTGAGAAACTCGACCGAGGTCTGGCGCGTGACCGGCAACTGATATTGCTCGGTCACGTAGCGCCGCAGAATGTCGGAAACGCGGATGCTGAATTGATACGGGGTCAGCTTGTCGATCTGGGTTTCGATCCGGGCCAGAAGATCGAGCGCGCGTTGCCGCGGGGTGGGCACGGCGACGGGTCGATTGCGCCAGCGTTTGATCAGCCAGATCGTCAGGCCAATGAGGAGAAGGGTGCCCGCGACGGCGCAGAAAATCATCCAGGGCTGAAGGAGGAAATAATTCACCGGCCCGGTGATGTCGTGAAATTCCTGCGCGAGAATAATCTGCATCGCCTTTGGCCTAACGACGTCCCATGCGCGTTTCGCGTTGCTTAAAAAACGCCCGCAGGGCCGGCAGATAATCGTCACCGGTGCGGAGCGAGATGGCGTCGATGTTGTTCCGTCGCAGGGTGTGGGTGACTTCTTCGCGCTGCGCCTGCGCCGCCTCGCTGAAGCGGACCCGGGTGCGACGATCGCCGGTGTTGATCTCGATCTGTTCGCCGGTCTCGGCGTCTTCCAGAGTGATGATGCCGATGTCGGGAATCGACTGTTCGCGCTCGTCGTCGATCCGGATGGCGATGAAATCGTGCCGCCGGCTCGTGATCGTGAGGGCGCGCGAAAAATCCTCCGCCTGAAAATCGGAGATAAAGAAAACGACCGAGCGCCTCGTCACGACGTGGTTCAAATAATCGAGGGCCAGACTCGGGAGCGTGCCGCGGCCCTGCGGCTCGAAAAACAGAATCTCGCGGATCAAACGCAACGTGTGCGAGCGCCCCTTTTTCGGTGGAATGAACAGCTCGACCTGATCGGAAAAGAGCACGAGCCCGACTTTGTCGTTGTTCCGGATGGCGCTGAAGGCGAGCAAACAGGCGACTTCCGCGGCCAGCTCACGTTTCGATTGCGCGACGCTGCCGAAATTTCCCGAAGCGCTGACGTCGACCACGAGCATGACGGTCAATTCGCGTTCCTCGGTGAACTTCTTCACGAAGGCATTGCCGAGTCGCGCGGTCACGTTCCAATCGATCGCGCGAATTTCATCGCCCGGTTGATATTCGCGCACGTCTTCGAAATTCATCCCGCGGCCTTTGAAGACGCTGTGGTAATCGCCCGCGAAGGCGGACTGGACGAGACCTTTGGTTTTGATCTCGAGGGCGCGGATCTTCTTCAGGATCTCGGCGGGAGTTTGTCGTGTTTCGGTCATCTCAAAGGCGATGCGAAGCTTGTCATCCCGAGCCTGCAGATGGCGAGACGCTCTGCAATACGCGACAAGCACGTGCGATTGCAATCGGAGGTCCCTCGCCGCGCTTCGCCGGCTCGGGATGACAAGATGCGAGCGCGGCGGCGAATTTTCGTTTGGTCTTTGTGCAGCGGAGTTCTCCTGATCACGGCACCGGCAGCCCCGCAAAGATTCGTTCGATCACCGTTTCGCTCGTCACGCTTTCCGCTTCCGCTTCGTAGCTCACGATGATGCGATGGCGCAGCACATCGGGACCGATGCTCTTGATGTCCTGCGGCGTGACGTAGCCGCGGCCGTTGAGGAAGGCGTAGGCGCGGGCGGCGAGGGCGAGGTAAATCGTGGCCCGCGGAGAAGCGCCGTAGCGCACCAGCCCCTCGAGCTCGAGGCGATACGAGGCCGGCTCGCGCGTCGCCCAAACGACGTCAACGATGTAGTCCTTCACCCGGTCGTCGATGTAAATCTGGTTCACCAGCTCGCGCGCCCGGATGATCTGCTCCGGCGCGATGATGGCGTCGACGTGCAGATCGGGCGCCGAGGTCGCCATCAGATCGAGGATGCGGCGCTCTTCGGCTTTGGCCGGATAACCGACGTTGAGCTTGAGCATGAAACGATCGAGCTGCGCCTCCGGGAGTTGGTAGGTGCCTTCCTGCTCGAGCGGGTTTTCCGTCGCGAGGACGAGAAACGGATCGGCCAGCGGATAGGTCTTGTCGCCGATCGTGACCTGGCGTTCCTGCATCGCCTCGAGGAGCGCGCTCTGCACCTTGGCCGGGGCGCGGTTGATTTCATCGGCCAGAATCAGGTTGGAAAAAATCGGGCCGAGTTTGGTCGTGAATTCGCCGCTGCGCGGATTGTAAATCAGGGTGCCGATCAAATCCGCCGGCAAAAGATCGGGCGTAAATTGCAAACGCTGGAACCCGGTTTGAATCGCGGCCGCCATCGTTTTGACGGTGAGCGTTTTGGCGAGACCGGGAACGCCTTCGAGCAGGATATGGCCGTTGGCGAGCAATCCGAGCAAGAGCCGGTCGACCAGATATTTCTGGCCGACGACGACGTGACCGACCTGCTCGCGCAGCGGCGAAATCCATTGTCCCAACTCCTGGACCTGTTGGGTAATCTCCTGCGTTGATCTCATAGGCATGGTGAGACAAACCCGCACGGAATGCGTTCGAAGAAAAGGCTGTAGTGGCGGACGTGTCGCCCGCTGGGCCGCGCCCACGCAAGAACGAACTGCGCGTTTGCGGCCGACACGGCCGCCGCTACACCGATTTCGCGCGCGGCGAAAATTTCTGAGAACTTCCGCCCGCAACTTCCGTAGTAGGTAGGTAGCGATGGGTTGCTTTCTTTCCGGCAGTTCCCCACAGCGGTCCGATAACGGCCGTTGGCCGGCAAAAGCTACCAGCGCACGGCGGCGGGCGGCAATTTCCCCCCCAATAAGGGCGGCGTTCCCCCCAGGACGCCCCCAGCCGTCCGCCGCATCGGCCGGGAGAGAACGGTGCGCCAGCCTGTCCCCGCTGCACTCCCGCAATCCCGCCCGCTCGCCGCCCTTGAGATTGGGCTTGAGCCCCCGCCCGAAATCAAAGAGCATCCGACGCCATGGCCCCGGACACGGCGACCGATGCGATGGGAGACAGCGGTCGTTTCAATACGACGCGCTGGAGCCTGATCCTGTCTTCGATCGATGGCGAGGGCGAGGAGGGCAAAGCGCGCGAAGCGCTGGCGCAGCTTTGCCGAATCTATTGGCGGCCCATTTTTGCCTTCATCTGCCAGCGCGGAGTTTCTCCGGAGGACGCACAGGATCTGACTCAGGAATTTTTTCTTATGATCTTGAAAGGTGATCTCCTCCAGCGCGCCAAAGCGGATCGCGGCCGTTTCCGGTCGCTCCTTCTCAAGTCGCTTCAGAATTTCCTGATCGACGAGCACACCAAGGCGCATGCCCGGAAGCGGGGCGGGCACGCCCAGTTTATTTCCTGGGATGATTGGATGGCGGAAGCGCCTTCCCGCCTCACCCTGCCGGCGTCGGCCCTCGAGAGCTGGGCACCGGAGCGAATTTTCGATGTCCGCTGGGCGGCGACGGTCGCGGAACAAGCCCTGCGCCGTTTGCAGGAGGAATGCGAAATCCGGGGACGCCGCCGCGTTTTCGATGCCTTGAGCGGATCGCTCGCGGTCGACCGGGCGGATGTCTCGTATGAAGCCCTCGCCCGTGAGTTGGGGGCGGGCACGGCGGAGATCAAGCGCCTCCTGCACCAATTGCGGCGGCGTTACGGCCAACTGCTGCGGAGTGAAGTCGCCGGCACGGTGGAAAAGGCGGAAGACGTCGAGGACGAGCTGCGCTACCTCGTCAGCGGCCCTGGCCGCCGGGAGGGCGATGAGTGATGAGTGATGTGACGAGTGAAAGCAGCTCAACGATTCACGATTTAGCGATTTAACGCCCCAGCCCGCCATGAACCTCGCCGGCCTCACCGATTCGCTCGCCGCCATCGATTCCGCGCCTAACGAATGCCCGGTCTGTCATGCTACTTCGCGCATCGCGCACGGACTCTGTCTGAGCTGCCTGCTTCAGAGCGGCGCCGACTGCGACGCGCCGGACGCGCCGGACGAATTCGAGGCCGCGCTCGCCGCTGTCGCGGTGGCCGACACCCATTGGCGGTTGGGGAACTACGAAATCCTGGAAGAGATCGGGCGCGGCGGGATGGGCGTGATTTACCGGGCCCGGCAGCGCCATTCGCGCCGCATCGTCGCCCTCAAACGCATCCTGAGTTATCACGCCGACTCGCGCGAGACGCTGGTCCGGTTCCGGCGGGAAGCGGAAGCGGCCGCGAGCCTCGATCATCCCAACATCCTGCCCATCTACGAAGTGGGGGAGAGCGAAGAAGGCGTTCCCTACTTCAGCATGAAGTACGCTTCGGGCGGCAGCCTCGAGGAGGTCGGTCCGGCGCTGCGCGATAATCGGCGCGAAATCATTCGGCTGATGGCGAAGATCACGCGCGCCGTGCAGCATGCCCATCGCCAGGGCATCCTTCATCGCGACCTGAAACCGGGCAACGTCCTCCTCGACGGTCGCGGCGAACCGCTGGTGAGCGATTTCGGCCTCGCCAAATGGCTCGACACTTCCACCAATCTCACCCGGACCCTGACGGTTTTTGGCACGCCCGGTTTTATCGCTCCCGAACAAGCCGAGGGACCCGCTGCCGACCTCACGCCGGCGGCCGATATTTACAGTCTCGGCGCGGTTCTTTTCAATTTGCTTGCCGGGCGCCCTCCTTTTCTCGGCGAGCACGCGCTCGCGGTCATTCGGCAGGCGGCGGACAAGCCGGCGCCCAGGCTGCGTTCGTTAGTCCGCGATGCCGGCCGGGATTTGGAAACGATCTGCGCCCGTTGCCTGGAGCGCGATCCGATAGCGCGTTATCAATCGGCCGGTGATCTGGCCGAAGATCTGGAGCGCTGGCTGGAAGGCCGCCCCATCATCGCACGGCCAGTCACGCCGCCGGTTCGGGCCTGGCGTTGGGCCTGTCGCAATCCCGCCCTCGCCGGCAGCATCGCCGCCTGCCTCATCCTCGGGAGCCTGGCGGTCGGGCGGCAGGTGCAGAGCCGGCGCCTGCGCGCGGCAGTGGAGGCAGACGCGCTCGCTCTGCATTCGGTCGTCATCCTGCCCTTTCTCAATCTCGACACGGCCGCCCCGGACGAAGCCTTCACCCACACCGTGGCCAGTTCGTTGCAGCGATTTCTTCCCCGGATCGGCCCAGCCCGGATCAGCCAGGTGCCGGCAAATAATCGTTACTGGGCCGACACGGCCGACAGCGACGACATCAAGGAAGCGAACCGCTCGATCAATGCGCGCACCGTCCTGACTGGAAGTACTCGTCTTGTGAACGGAAAATCGCGCGTCTCGCTGCGGCTGATCAGCGCCGCGACCGGGGATGCGTTGCTCGCCGAATCATTCGTCGCCGACAAAGATGCGTCCGGCGGAATCACCTCGCTCCGCAAGCTGGTCAAGCCGATCTATTCCATCCTCGACGAAAAAGATTGGTCTCGGATGACGATCCGGAACCGCGATCCCGGCCTGCGCGATCCGAGCGCGCGGGAATTCATCATCTCGGGACGCCAACTAATGTTCCGCGACTCGACCACCGATCTCGATCGCTCCCTGCGTTGTCTGGAAAGAGCCATCCAGCTGGAACCAAAATCGGCCATCGCCCATGCCTATCTCGCCGCCACCGCCGCGGGCCGGATTCACTTTGCCTGGGACGCGCAGCTCCTCGCCCGGGCCGAGAGGGAGGCGAAGCACGCGCTCGCCCTCGAACCGCGCCTGGCCGATGCGCATCGTGCGCTGGCCGCCGTTTATTTTCAGACCGGCCGCTACGATGCCGCACTCGAAGAACAACTCCGCGCGGTCGAGACGGGAGGCCCGGAGGAACTGGTCGCGGCCTTTATCGGCACGACCTATGGGAAGCTGGGACAACCCGGTCGGGCCCTTGGCTGGCTGGAGCTGGCTCGTCACTGGGCCTCGCGACCGGGAGACTACGACACCCTGATCGGCGATTGCTGGAGCGAACTCGGCGACGATGCGAGAGCCGAGGCGGCTTATGCGCGATCGAGAGACCTGCGTCCCGAAAGCTCTGAAGGCTGGGTTGGGCTTTGCCATCTCCGATTGCTCGAAGGCGACCTGGCCGGAGCGCGCGAACTTTGCCGCGAGAATCGTGCGCGCGCCCTGCGCGACAAGCCTTCCGATACCAACCCCGATGCGATCGCGGCCCAGATCGAATTCTTCGGTCGAAACTATGCCGAGGCCGAGCAGATCTATCGCGATCTGGCGGCGCGCGACGCGAGTAACGGGGCCAGGTTCTTCGGATCGGTGACCTACGATTCCGCCCTCGGGCGACTCCAACAATTGACCGGCGAGGAGGCCGCCGGAAATGCAGCTTTGGAAAAAGCGCGAGCCGCCGAGCTGGCCTCGCCCGCTGGGGCTCAGACCGCCCAGGTTCTCTACAGCCTGGCCGCGATCGAATCCTCTCTCGGGCAGACGGCCCAGGCGCTTGATGATTTGCAAGCGGCCATTGCCGCCGGCTGGAGCGATGCGCGCTCGCCGCGGCTCGATCCCCGGTTCGATGCCATCGCCCATGAGCCGCGTTTCGAGAAAATGCTTTCAGCTCTCGCGCACCATCTCGCGGAGCTAAGACGACGCACCAGCCAGTCGCAGAAAGTGGCTGACAACGGCGAAACCGCTTCGCCTAACGAAACTAACATTCATGAGTAATGGAGAGACACTGGACTGGCATGATCTGGACAAGAAACGGGCCGCGATCCTGCGCGTCATGCACTATATCGTGAACCATCCGGCCGCCGGCCAAAACTGCGTCGGAAACGACGACGCCGCCCGTGCGCTTTTTGAAGATCCCAACATCGGGAACATCTCCATCCCGGCCGGAGCGCGCGTCGTGATTTTCGCCACGGGGGAGGAGGCGTTGAAAGAGAAAGGCTCGCTCATCATCGAGCTGCCCGACGCGAGTTCACCCAATCCGACGGATGCGGCCCTCCTTGGTCGGGTCCTCGGGACCTACAAATATTGGTAGGATCCTGTCGCCTCTCGCTAGCTGCGAGTGGGATTGGCGAAGCGAGTAACCTCGGCCATCGAGTTAAGCGTTCGCGGTCGGGTGACGTCGGCGAAGACGAAGGTCGGCGGTCGCCATGATTTCCCGACGTGCAGGATCGAGTCGCGGTCGGCGTCCAGAAGCTGATAGATGGTTTCCGCCACGATTCGCCCCCCGATTGTCCCGAGCTTTTGCACGAGATGGCCGCCGCCATTTTCCTCTTCGTAAACGCCCTCGACCGCTGCCTCGCGCAGAAGGTAATACCAGAGGGGAGTGCGCTCCCGAAATCCGCTTCGCCGGAAAAAATCCTCCTCCTCCGGCCCGGGCGCGATCGACTCGGGCGCCAGCTCCGGGTAGCCAAAGCGGCGGGCAAATTCCTGACCGCTCGGTAATCGCACCCGCGAGCCGCGTCTCAAAGTCATCTCCGGTAACGAGGGAATCATGGGTCCGGGGGGAGCGGGCGGGAGCAGGGGAAGATCATAGAGCGCCGATGCGATAAAGGTGTCGATACTTTCGCCGCGATTCACCGTCGCGTTACCGCCGCCGAAAAACCTCGGCCACCAGACGACGAAATTCGCCGGTAAACGCGCCTCAATGCCGCCGCCCCGTTTCGTCATCGTGATCAGCGCGGCCGCGTTCACAACTCCCACCGTCGGATTCAGGAAATAATCCGGCCGCACCATGCTGTGACCGAAACGAAAAGCAGCCAGAGTAAACTCCAGCGGCAAAGCCAGCGGTCCATCTGCCCGCCGGCCGGCGCGCTCGTACAGGCGCAAGCCCTGGTGTTCCATGTCGCGCAAGGTCGCCGCCTGCACGATGAGCGGCAGAAAATCGTGCAGCACAATCCATTGATAGTGCCAGATGACAAGGCGCCGCGCCTGCTCGAAAAGGCTCGCGCCGGTTGGCCCGACGGAAAGGTCGGGTTGTTCCTGGAGGAGCTCGCAGACGCGGTTATGGAACTTCGCCAGCAGGACATGAATCTGCGCGATGAGAAGGTTGTCGTCGTTCCGCGAGTCGATCACGAGCGCGGCGCCATCCGCGGCTCTGGGCAGATCATCTTCGGTCGATTGCGCGCCGGCGACGGGCTCAGTCATTCCCAGTTTCAAGCGACCGTCCGCTTCGTAGAGATAAGGTGCCTCCTCCGGCGACGCGCCATAAAGCAACTCCAGGTCGAGACGCGGGGTGCGATAGTTCGGAGTCTGCTCCGCTTCCGAAGTGGCTTCGGCTAACGAATGAAGGTCGCGGCTGACATCGTGCGCGATGAATTGCCCGAGATAGACGTAGCCGGAACGCATCACCTGATCGCGCGGGACGGTCGGCGCCCGTTGCCTGCGCTTTTCGGGGGTGTCCTGCATTAATCCGGCCAGCGTGGCCAGCGCCTGCTCGTCATGCGGCGCCCATTGGCCGGAGGCCGCAGGGCAGAGCCGGCCATAGTGACCTCCCGCAACCCGCGGCGGGAACGCACCGGGATCAGGGAGTGCGGACATCGTTAGGCGTGGTCGCCGTGGCGCGATTCATCTCCTGGAGCAGCACGCGGTGCAGCGCGCGCAATGGGCGGGCATTCAGGTGGGTCATAGGGATTAAGAGATCTAGCCCGCCCGGATTGATTGGTGACAAGCCCCAAAATGTAATTTTTTTGGAAACTTCAGCCTGCCGTTTCCGTAGAAGGTTGGTGAGAGATGAATGCCTGGCGAGATCAGTCCCAGTTTCTGAAAAAGTGGATGAATCGCCGGCCCCGTCGCAGCAAGGCCTTGAAAAAATGAGACGCGACCTTTTCTCCTCAGAGCACCCCCCGGAACCCCTCCCAAAGTGCCCCTGCGCCAGGAACGATCTTCGGCTCCCAGAAAATTTCCGAGGCCTGCGCGATTTGGCCGCCGCTTTATCTGATCTGATCGCGCGCCACGGCGCCGGCTTTGGTTGGAGCGCTACGGACCTATTCGTTTTCCAGAGCGCCCTCCTCCGCATCCGTGACGCGGCACAAGCGGCGCTCGACAAGCGAGAGTCGCTCGACTCAATCGCCGCCGCCTGATTCGTGGTTCAGGATCTTCCGGTCGGACCGTTTTGTCATCGGCACGGCCACCGCGCCACTTAGCGGAAACAAGACCGGCGGAACACCGAGGCGTCCCGCCGGTCGCTGACTGTGGTTGGCTCTCCGAGTTACTTCTGCGCCACGGTGTCACGCAGCGCGCGGACCTTGTCGTGCGCGGCTTGCACTTCCGCGGATTGCCGGGTGACGATCTCTTTGATCGGCATCGGCAGATCTTTTTCCATCGCGTCCTTGTAGGCATCAACGGCGGCGTCTTCGCCGCGCTCCGCCTCGGCGAGGATGGCATGCCGATCGCGATTCGTGACCGCGCTCTTCACGTTGATCCAGGCTCGATGCATCGCGCCCGCTCGTGCTGCTCGAATCTTCCGGGTCGGGTTCGCCCAGTTTTACGACTTCGCTTTGCAGCTCGCCGGCAAACTTGGACCGCTGGAGCGAGAGGGTGTCGAAGATCGTCTTCAGTTGCGGATCATCCACGCCGCCGGCGGACTGCTTGAACCCCTCCTGCCCGTCCTTCAGCGTTTCGATCAGATTGTTCAGTGTTGAAATGATTTCCTTTTTTTGGCTCATGCAACTGAATCGGATTCCGACCCGGGAGCGCGCCCCTTGGCCGGAGAATTACGCGCATCAGCCTGCCCGGACGCGATTTCCCAGTATGGAACAAGATGTAAAAGGAAAAGATTTAACCAAAGAAGCCCCTCGCAGTCCCAAGACCCGCATCGGCGGTTATGCCATCCTCGGACGGACGCTCGATAAATGCCGCGCCCTCCTCGCCGGCAATATCGGCGAATATCATTTCGATTGCCCGCTCGATAATCTGCTTTTCGGCTGGAAGGGGATCAAGGGTGATGACTTCAAGGCGGAAGTGGCGAAGGGCAAGAGCGACCAGGAGATGGCGAAATGGGTCGACGAGCACGGCACGGCCAGGACCGAGGAGGAAAAAGCCGCCTGGTGCGACAAGGTGCTGGCCTTGAATTACCACGATGACCCGGAAAAACGGGAGTGGTACGACGAGCAACTGAAACCGCTCGGGCTTGACCCGGCTACGACGCCCCTTTTCGATTGGCTCGAAAAGGACGACGAAGTGAGCTACCAGAAAGCCGCCTAACGAATCAAGAAAATATCCGGGTCTTTTCCTTGTTCGATCAAGTGATCCAGGCGGTGCCCTGGTATTCCATATAGGTCGCGGTTCGCTTCGCGGCTTCGCGGCCGAAATAGCGCTCCACCACCCGCAGGGCGAGGTCGATCCCGGAGGATAACCCGCCGGCGGTCGAGATCCGCTCGCCTTCCACAAAGCGGACGCCGCGCTTTACCTGCACCTTCGGAAATTTGCTCTCCAACTGATCGAGAAAATCGTGATGGGTGGTGGCCGCCTTTCCATCAAGCAGGCCGGCCTTCGCCAGTTGGAATGCGCCGGTGCAAACCGACATCGTGACGTCGGTCGTCGGCGAAACTTTGCGCAGCCACGCGTGCAACGCCTCGGAACCTCTCTGCGCGGGGATGACGACGACTTTGCATTCGGGCACGTTGGCGAAGGTATAGTCGGGCACCAGCTTCAACCCGCCGCTCCCCTCGATCATCTCGCTTTTCTCCGCCACGGTGAAGAGCTGAAACGGCATCTCGTCGCCGACCATCGTGTCCTGAAAAACTTCCCACGGACCGGCGAAATCGATCACCGTCACGCCTTCGGAAATTGCGACCGCAACCGGGATGTGTCCCTTGGCCGGCGGCTTCAGGCTGGCATTCGGAATCGTTAGGCCTTTCGCCTGGCTTTGCTTTGCCTCCTCCGCGGCGGCTGCTCCGCGCAGGCTCGGCCACGCGCTCAGCGCCGCGGTTAGGCCGGCCGCTTTGGCCAGAAAACTTCTTCTTTTCATGATCATCATCTCCTTGGTTTGTGTTTCTTCGTCCGGGAGGAAGCGGCTCGCTGCCGTGGTTGGTCGTCCGCCAGCCCAAAGCGGCGCCGATATTTTCCCGGCGTGACCCGAAAGCGATGCCGAAAGGCGCGCCGAAAGGCATCGGCACTTCGGAATCCGACCGAAGCCGCGATCACGTCGATCGAAAGATTGGCGGCGGCCAACCGGCGGCGCGCTTCCTCGAGGCGACGGTCCTGCACGAAGAGGCCGGGCGGTTGACCGAACGCGTCCTTGAAGCGCCTAACGAAATGTCGTGGCGAAAGACAGGCCCGCCGCGCCAGAGCCGCGACCGAAAGATCGCGCCTCGGATTGCTCGTGATCCAGCTCGCCAGCTCCGTCAGGCGATCGTTCGCCTGGGTCTGAAACCGGAGCGGCTCCGAGTACCGTTCCTGGCCACCTGGACGCTTGAGGTAGACCACCAGATCGCGCGCCACTGCGAGCGCGATGCCCGATCCGAGATCGTCTTCGATCAGCGCGAGGGCGAGATCGATTCCGGCCGTCACGCCGGCTGAAGTGTAGAAATTGTCGTCTTTCAAGAAGAGGGCATTTGGCTCGACCTTGAGTTTGGGAAAACGTCGCGCCACGTCGGCTGCGAAGCGCCAATGGGTTGTGACCCGGCGCCCGTCGAGCAGACCACTCGCGGCCAGTCCGTAGATCCCAGTGCAGACCGAGACGATGCGCCGCGTCGAAGCAGCGCGCTCCTTGATCCATTCTGCCACGGCCCGATTCGTCGCCGGCCGTCGCAACCCTCTCCCGCCTGGAATGATGATCGTGTCGAACTTTGGCGCAGCCTGCAGGGTCGTGTGCGGATGAAAAATGACACCCGACTCCGCCACGAAACGCCGGCGCGACAGACCAACGACCTGCACCTCGTAAGCGTTCGCCGATGGCTCGCCTGCAACCTGCCCCTGCGCGGTCGCAAAAGCCTCGCTCGGACCGATCAGATCAAGAGCGTTCAGTCCATCATAGCCCACGATCCCGATGCGCAACGTTCTCACGGGCCCACCATAATCGACCTGCGCTCATGGCACGATGACGTATTTCAGACGATTTGT
Source organism: uncultured Verrucomicrobiae bacterium (assembly GCA_963772915.1). GTDB lineage: Bacteria > Verrucomicrobiota > Verrucomicrobiia > Chthoniobacterales > UBA10450 > Palsa-1392. Next base: position 560,851 of record CAVYZI010000003.1, on the reverse strand, counting down.
GCCATCAGCGAGTGTGACCTCAATTCGTTAGGCCGAGTTAGCCATCTCGAGCAGGACGTCGGCGTGGCAGGGTTGCCCGAGCGGGCACCAGCAGGCGAGATTCTTCCCGCGCAGACAGGCGCGCAGATCCCGCTCGTTAAAGGCGTCGTGCGCGTACTGCCGGTAAAGCGCGATCGCTTTTTCCGCGGTCAGTTTCTCGCCGCCGATCAGCTCCGAGCCAACGATAAACGGATTGCCCCAGACGGTCGGTCGCCCGACGTAGACCGTATTCGCCGGCATCTTCCAGTCCTTCGTCCGGCGCCGCACCACGCGATGCGGTTTGTTTGCCTTTGATGGCATGCGACAAGGTCGTCGCTTCGGTCTACCCGGGCAATCGGGCAGAGATCGTTTCATCGAAAGGCGGCGACTTTGTTTGGGGCGCAGTTTCTGGAGGAGCGGAAGCGCGTCCCTTGTATGTCTGGACATTCGTTGAGCCATCGGCGGGGGCCGGATGCACTCCTGGCTCGCCAAAGCCGCCGCTTAAACACCGTCGTTCCGGGGGGACCTGCTTCCGCAGGTCTAGACTCTGTCACGCAGCACTCGCTTCTTCGGAGACACTGCCTTAGCCGGCGAGAATCTTCGCCCTTCGATTTCCCGGGCCCCGCCTAGGACTTGGGTGCTTCTTTCTCCGGCACCTTGGTCGCCTGCCAGGCGACGGCCCGCCATTTGCCGTCGCGTTTCAGAAACGTGCCGGTGTTAAGGTAATTCGCGACTTCTTTCGCGCCCTTCTTCTCTGTCGTCCCGACGAGGCGGAAAGCGACGATCGCGGTCTCACCGTATTGCTGGATGCGAATATCTTCCGCGGTGTAGACGGTCTTTTCGTCGCCCGGATCGGCTGGCACCTCCGCCCGCACCTCTTTCATGATGTCCGCCTTGCCTTTCCGTTGCCCGCTCGAGGTCGTGTAGATCAAATCATCGGCCCAAAAACGATCGTGCATCGCGGCGTCGTTGCGGCTCGCTCCGGCCAGGAAATCCTGCAGAAGCTTGGTCAGTTCCGCCGCGTCCGGTGCCGGCGCCGGCGTCTGCGCCTGCAGCCCGCAGACGAGGACGAGAGACATTGCCGCCCAAAGGAGATGTCGTTTCATTCCAGGAAGTGATCAGTGATGCGTGACGAGTGACAAGTGAAAAACGTCGCCGGCCATCGATTCACGGGTCCCGTCCCCGTCGCCGCGCTTCACGGCGAGCGAGCCAAAGACAGAGGAGAGCGAAGGCTATCATGACCACACCCCAGATAAGGTTGATATTGATGCCTAACGACCGGGCATCGACCGCCGGGGTCGCGCGCAGGCCGGCGATGACGAGGAGCAAGCCAAGGACCGCGAAGAGCCAGCCTAACGGAATGCGCAGATCGAAAAACTTCATGCCGCTCACCAGAAAATGATGTTCAGGATCAGGGCGACGAAAAGGACAAACCCGCCCAGAGCGGCGGGACGTTTATACCAGAGCACGTCTTCCTCCGTCGTGCGGGGGGTGAGGGAGGAAACCAGGCCGCGCAGTTGCTCGTCGGTTTTCTGCTGCCGGGTGAGGAACGAAACCGCGATCGTGATGAGGAAGCAGGTGGTCCAGGCGAAAATCGCAGTCCAGAAATTCTGCGCCATCTCGCTCGGATAAACATGCACGACCTGCCCGAGCCAGCCGCCCTTGACCAGCGTCATGGCGCCGTGCGGCTGGGTCAGTCCGTGGTGAAATGCCGCGGCCAGAATCCCGCTCAACAACCCGATGAAAGCGGCGTGCCCGGTCGTGCGGCGCCAGAACATGCCGAGAAGGAAAGTGGCGAAGAGCGGCGCGTTGACGAAAGCAAAGACGAGCTGGAGCAAGTCCATGATGTTGTTGAAGTGGGCCGCAAAATAAGCGGCCGCCACGCTGACCGCGATCCCGACCACGGTCGCCGCGCGACCCATCCAGAGAAGCGCCGAGTCAGTCGCGCGCGGGCGCAGATAGGCCTGATAGATGTCGTAGGTCCAGACCGTGTTGAAAGCGGTCACGTTGCCCGCCATCCCGGACATGAAGGAAGCCATCAAAGCCGTCAGGCCGAGGCCAAGGATGCCGGAGGGAAAGTAATGCCCGAGCATCATCGGGATCACGAGGTCAAAGTTAGGCGAACCGTCCGGCTTGGCCGGGAGGGCGAAGCCGCTCGTCCCGTGATGCTGAGTGAGCGCAATCGCGATCATGCCCGGCAGAATAACAAGAAAGGGAAAGAACATTTTCGGGACGGCGGCGACGAGCGGGGTGCGCCGGGCCGCGCCCATCGATTCCGCCGCCATCGCCCGCTGCATGACGAGGAAGTCGGTGCACCAATAGCCAAAGGAGAGGACGAAGCCGAGCCCCATCAGCATCGCGAACCATTCCACGCCCATCGGATTGGCCGATGCGCTCCCCATGAATTTCCACGAATTAGAAAAAGCACCGGGCGCGTAGCCCTGCGCGGTCGAGACCTCCGCGAGACGGGCCTGCAAACCACTCCAGCCACCGACATCGCGCAGCCCGAGAAAAACGAGCGGGACAAACCCGGCCACGATGAGAAAGAACTGCATCACCTCGTTGTAAATCGCGGAGGTCAACCCGCCTAACGAGATGTAGGCCAGCACGACGAGGGCGGAGAGCCAGACGCTGACGTTGAAATCCCAGCCGAGAAGCAAATTCAAAAGCAGCGCCATGGCATACATCGAGATCCCGGAGGAAAAGATTGTCATGGCGGCGAAGGTGCAGGCATTGAGCGCGCGTGTTTTTTCGTCGAAGCGCAGTTTGAGATATTCCGGCACCGAACGGGCCTTCGACCCGTAGTAGAACGGCATCATGAAAACGGCGACGAAGACCATCGCCGGGATCGCGCCCACCCAGTAAAAGTGGCTCGTCATGATGCCGTACTTGGCGCCTGAAGCGGCCATCCCGATCACTTCCTGCGCGCCCAAATTGGCGGAGAGAAAGGCGAGCCCGGCGACCCAGGTCGGAATGAGCCGGCCGGAGAGAAAAAAATCCGTGCTGGTGTGCATGTAGCGCTTGAGCACAAACCCGATCCCGAGGACGAAGAGGAAATAGACGATCAGAATCGCGCCGTCGATCAGACCGAGGTGGATCGGTTCCATCGGGTATCAGAGCGGAGACGATCCCGCGCGCAGTTTTCCGCCTGACGGCGTCATGGGGTGCATTCTGATCAACCGGCCAAGAAGGTGCACGATAAAAGTGCGGCGCGCCGGGCAATCCTCCCCAGGCGACTCTCTCGGGCGCGGGTCGAGCCAGGTCATCCCAGCCTAACGAGGATCGCTCCGGCGCAATTTGTGCCTGACATTTGCCAAATTGGGGTAGTCCGGCCGGCTGCCTTCCGGTTAGTCTTCCCTGTCCACGACTGATCTCGCGGCCCTGCTAATGAAAACTCTCCACATTTCTCCGGCGCAATTCGACGCCGTCATTTTCGATCTCGATGGGGTCGTGACAAGGACCGCGCGCGTCCATGCCGCTTCCTGGAAACGGCTCTTTGACCAATATCTGCAGGCGCACGCGGTCCGGACCGGCGGAGAGTTTCGGCCTTTCGATACGGGTGAGGATTATCTCCAGTATGTGGACGGCAAACCGCGTTACGACGGTGTGCGCAGTTTCCTGGAATCGCGTGGGATTGAGTTGGAATGGGGCTCGCCCGAGGATGGCGCAGAGGCAGAAACGGTCTGCGGACTGGGCAATCGAAAGAACGCCCTTTTCCGGGCGGAACTCGCGGAGCACGGGGTGGAGCCTTACGAATCGACGATCGAGTTGATCCGCGAGCTGCGTGCGCAGGGGATAAAGACGGCGATCATTTCCTCGAGCAAGAATTGCGCGCCGATTCTCGACGCGGTCGGGGCGACCGATCTTTTCGATGCCAGAGTGGACGGGGTGGAGTCCGCTCGCCTCGGTATCAAGGGCAAGCCGGCGCCCGACATTTTCCTCGAAGCGGCGCGGCGGCTGGAAGTCGAGCCAGCCCGCGCGGTCGTGGTGGAGGACGCCATCTCTGGCGTGCAAGCCGGGCATGCCGGCGAGTTCGGCTGCGTCATCGGAGTCAATCGCGGCGGCGATCCGGCGCGGCTGGCGGAAAACGGCGCCAGCATCGTGGTTTCGGATCTGGCTGAAGTCGGGCTGGAGGCGGGAGTTGACGCGCGCGCCCTGCCATCGGCTCTGGAACGACTGGATGAAATCGTGGGCCGCCGGGATCGTCGGCTGGCGCTCTTCCTCGATTACGACGGCACGCTCACCCCGATCGTGCCGCGCCCGGAAGACGCGGTCCTCGCGCCAGAGGTGCGTGAGACGGTGGCGAAACTGGCGCGCCTTTGCACGGTGGCGATCATCAGCGGGCGGGATCTGGCCGACGTCCGGAAGCTGGTCGGAGTCGAGGGGATTGTCTACGCGGGCAGCCATGGCTTCGACATCGCGGGACCGGAGGGATCCTTCGCCGGGGGGAGCGAGCGCGATGAATTTCTGCCCATGCTGGCCGCGGCGGAAGAGGAGTTGCGGAGCGGGCTCGCGCGGGTGGCGGGCGCGCAGATCGAGCGCAAAAAATTCTCCATCGCGGTCCATTATCGCAACGTCGCGGAGGACGATCTCCCCGCGGTCGAGGCGGTGGTGACGAATGTGCTCGAGCGCTTTTTGAAGCTGCGCGATTTGCCCGGCAAGAAAGTGCACGATCTGCAGCCGCGGATCGATTGGGACAAAGGCAAAGCGCTCCTTCATGTTCTGCGCACGCTCGGTCTCGATCGACCGGAAGTGCTTCCAGTTTATATCGGCGATGACATCACGGACGAGGACGCCTTCGCGGTTTTGCGGGAGCGCGGGAGCGGGATCGTGGTGCGCGACGAACCGCGCGAAACAAAGGCCACCCTCGCGCTGGAAAATCCGGAGGAGGTGCATCGCTGGCTGAGCGCGCTCTGCCGGCGATTGGAAGGAGACCGGCCATGAATCCGTGGCTGCTTTCCTACCAAGGATTCGACCCGAAACACGAGGGGCTGCGCGAGGCGCTCTGCGCGCTCGGCAATGGCTACTTCGTCACCCGGGGCGCGGGGGCGGAGACGCGCGCGGACGAGATTCATTATCCCGGCACCTATCTGGCGGGCGGCTACAATCGTCTCGCGACGGAAATCGCCGGGCGCATGGTCGAGAACGAAGACCTCGTCAACATGCCGAACTGGCTCCTGCTCGAGTTCCGAATTGAAAACGGCAACTGGTTTCGGCCGCTCGGCGTCGAGATGATCGAGTATCAGCAGGAGCTCGATTTGCGGCGCGGCCTTCTGCGACGCACGATGCGTTTCCGCGATGAGGAGGGCCGCGAGACGTGCGTGCAGAGCCGGCGCCTCGTCAGCATGCGCGAGCCGCATCTGGCCGCGACCGAGACCAGTTTCACGGCCGAGAATTGGTCGGGCCGGCTCGAGTTTCGCAGCGCGCTCGACGGCACGGTGGTCAACGCAGGCGTGAAGCGTTACGCGAGCCTGCAGAATAAACACCTCGAGCCGATCGAGACGGCCCGCTGCGCCGAGGATGCAATTTGTTTGAAAGTCCGCACCCGCCAGGCGCGTCAGGAAATCGCGCAGGCTGTGCGCACGCAGATTTTCCAGGGAGATGAAGCGCTCGCGGTCGAGCGCGAGACGGTCGAGGAGGTGGGATTCATCGCCGAGACTTTCGCCCTCGAGCTGCGAGCGGGGCGCGCCCTAACGATCGAAAAAGTGATGGCGATGTTTACCACCCGCGACCGCGCCATCTCGGAGTGCGGGCTGGGGGCGCGCCAGGCGGTGGAGCGCGCGCCGCGTTTCGAAGCGCTCCTCGCCGCGCACGTCGCCGCCTGGGAGCAACTCTGGCAGCGCTTCGACATCGGCCTCGAGCGGGTCGATGGCGACGGCGAGACGGGGATGATTCTGCATCTCCACATCTTTCATCTTCTCCAGACCACCTCCACCCACACCGTCGGACTCGATGTCGGCGTGCCCGCGCGCGGCTGGCACGGCGAAGCGTATCGCGGGCCACATTTTTTGGGACGAGCTCTTCATTTTTCCGCTGCTCAATTTCCACATCCCTGAGATCACGCGCGCCCTTCTCCTCTATCGTTATCGGCGCTTGCCGGCGGCGCGCCAGGCCGCGAGCGCGGCTGGTTATCGCGGCGCGCTTTTCCCATGGCAGAGCGGGAGCGACGGCCGCGAGGAGAGCCAGATCGTCCACCTCAACCCGCGCTCCGGCCGCTGGATTCCCGACGAGACCCATCTGCAGCGTCATGTCAATGCGGCCATCGCCTACAACATCTGGCAATACTTCGAGGTCACGCGCGACAGCGAGTTTTTGCAGTTCGAGGGGTCGGAAATGTTTCTCGAAATCGCGAAGTTCTGGTCGAGCCTGGCCACCTTCAACGAAACCCTCGGGCGCTACGAAATCCTCGGCGTCGTCGGGCCGGACGAGTATCACACCCGGCTCCCCGGCCGGGAGGAGCCGGGGCTGGATAACAACAGCTACACCAACCTGATGGCGGCCTGGATTCTGTGGCATGCGCTCGAGCTGCTCGAGTTTCTCCCCGCACGATCGGCGGCAGGAATTAAGCGAGCGGCTCGGCATCGACCAGGCCGAGATCGAACGCTGGGAAGCGATCAGCCACCAGATGCGGGTGGTCTTTCACGGCGACGGTATCATCAGCCAGTTCCAGGGTTACGAGGCGCTGGAGGAATTCGATTGGGAAGGTTACGCCAAAAAGTATCCCGACCTGCAGCGGCTCGACCGCATCCTGGAAGCGGAAGGCGATTCCGTGAACTGCTACAAGGCCTCGAAGCAGGCCGACGTGCTGATGCTTTTCTATCTCTTCTCCGCCGAGACGCTCGGCCGTCTCTTCCAGCGGCTCGGCTACCCCTTCGAGGCCGAGACCATTCAGAGGAATATCGACTACTACCTGCAACGCACCTCGCACGGGTCCACCCTGAGCAATGTCATCCATTCGTGGGTGCTGGCGCGCTCCGACCGGGAACGCTCCTGGGGACTCTTCACCGCCGCTTTGCGAAGCGATCTTGAAGATGTGCAAGGCGGCACCACCCCGGAAGGGATCCACCTCGGTGCGATGGCCGGCACGGTCGACCTGCTCGAACGCGCCTACACCGGGATGGAATTGCGCCACGACGCGCTCCACTTCAATCCCGCCCTCCCCAGCCACCTCACGGCCTTGAAATTGCACATCCGTTACCGCGGCCATTCGCTCAGCGTTGAAGTCCGCGACCGCGCCCTGACTGTCGCCTCCATGAAGGCCGAGAAGGGGCCGATCAAAGTCGGTTGTGCCGAAAGCTTCCAGGAACTACGGGCCGGCGAGAGCGCGAGATTTAGTCTCTCCTGAGGTCTTTTGTTTTGTCTCAAGTCTCCTGGCTCGGTGCAATCGAACAGGAAACTGACGGCTTGTTTTCGCCGCCAGCCGGGCACGGCGTTACTGCCCCCGCTCCAATTCCGAAATCACCTCATCCGGCTTCCAGGCGTTGCCCCGCCAGATTTTTGTGATTTTTCCGTCGCGATCGACCAGGGCGGTCGCGAGGCTGTGGGAAATGGTGCCGGACTCTGGCTGGACGAGGACGGAAAACCCTTTCGTTAGGCCATGGATCTCGCCTGGGGTGCCGGTCGCGAATTTCCAAATCGCGAAGTCCGCGCCCGCATGCTCTCCGTATTGCTTCAGCACCTCCGCCGTGTCGTGCTCGGGATCGAACGAGATGCTGAGCAGGCGGGTGGCGGCAAGCGAACCGGACGAGGCGGATTCGATCGCCTTTTGCAGATCGGCAAAATTCGACGACATCCGCGGACAAAAATTCGGAATCGGACAGCGCGTGAAGATAAAGGTCAGGACGAACGGATGGCCGCGGAATGTTTCCAGCGTGACCGGTTTTCCGTCCTGATCGGTGAGCTTGAAATCCGGCATCGGGTCGCCTTCGTGGAGGCGCTCTGACGCGGCCGTCGCCGGTGGCGGCGGGGAGACTGCAGCATGTGTCGGCAAGTGGAGGTCGCTGGCCCCGATCTTCCGCACGTGATCGATCCATGAGTCGCGCTGGGTGACGTTGAGCCGAAAGGCAATCGCGTCGCCGAGTTGCAGGGCGCCGATCTCTTTCTCGTCGCGGACTTCGAAGGGCATCGTCATCGACGGCATGAAACCGGGAATGTCTTCGTGCTCGATGTCGAGCGTTTTGTGATCGGGCGGGAGGCCGCGGACAAGACCGCGCACCTCGTAGCGATAGGGGGCTTTTCCGGTTGGCTCCGATTTTCTCCCGCAGGCGACGCTGAGTAACGCCGCGCAGAGGAGGAGGGCGATCCTGGCGGTCCAAATCCGGAAGAAGGCCGGGAAAAACGAGTGATGTCCATGGCTGCAATATGGCGTGAGAAATCATCCCGAACCTTGATGTGGATCAAGGCCCCGCCTTCTGCGCCGCCGCAAAGTGCGGCCATGAGAAACAAGTTCAGCGTCCCAATCCTAATCACCGTGCTCGGTTGCAGCGCGCTCCTCTCCTCGAGCTGTTCGCGGGCGCCGCAGGCGCCGCCCAAGACAGTCTCGGTCAATGCCAACGACAAAATGAAGTACGACCTGACGGCCTTCGAGGTCTCGCCGGGCCAGCAGGTGATCGTCAATTTCAAAAATGTCGGCACCACGCCGAAGTTTTCGATGGGGCACAATTTTGTCCTGCTCGATAAGGCGGTGAACCCCGAGAACGTGCAGACTTTTCTGGACAAGGCCTCCGTCGAGGCCTCGCATGATTACGTTCCACCGGGCGCGAAGGAGGTGCTCGCGCACTCGAAACTGCTGGGGCCGGGCGAAACCGACACGGTGACTTTCAACGCGCCGTTCGTTCCCGGCGAATACCTCTACCTCTGCTCGTTCCCCGGGCACTACGCCCAGGGAACCAAAGGCATCATGACCGTGAAACGCTGATTTTTCACCACTCCGGAGAAACCCAAATGAAAATGAAAACCCACGCTCTGAAATCATTACCCGTCGTCATTCTGGCCGTGCTCGCGCTCCTGCCCAGCGCCTGCAACAAGAACGGGAGCGAGAACAAAGCTCAAATGAGCAGCGACGACGCGAAGAACGCGCAAGCCTCCTACGTCCCGCCGGGACAGAAGGACGAGTATTATCTCTTCTATTCCGGCGGCCACTCGGGACAGGTCTTTGTCGCGGGCATTCCATCGATGCGACATATCGCGACCATCCCTGTCTTCTCGCCCTACTCCGGGACGGGATACGGATACGACGTCGAAACGAAAAAGATGATGGGCGACTACACCTGGGGCGATGTGCATCACCCGGGTCTCTCGCAAACCAAGAGCGAATACGACGGCCGCTGGCTTTTCGTCAACGACAACGCCAATAACCGCGTCGCCCGGATCGATCTGCGCGATTTCAAGACCAAGGAAATCTTCGGTCCGATCCCGAACTCGATGGGCAACCATGGTTCGTCCTTCGTGACCGAGAACACGGAATACGTCCTGGTCGCGACCCGTTTCTCCGTCCCGCTGCCGAAAGGACGCGTGGCCGATCCGAATGATTTCGCAACCCAGTTCAACGGCATGGTCAGCGGGATCAAAGTTGATCCGCAAACCGGCAAGATGGCGATCGGCTGGCAAATCCTGACCCCGCCCTTCGATTGGGATCTCGGCTCGACCGGCAAAGGACCGAGCAGCGGCTGGGCCTTCTGGACTTCCTACAATTCCGAGATGGCGCACACCCTCCTCGAATCCAACGCCTCGCAGAAAGATCGCGATCTCGCTGCGGTCGTGAATTGGCGCGCGGCGGAGAAGGCGGTGGCCGATGGCCAGGCCACGATGATGGACGGTGTGCCGGTGCTGGATCCGGCGAAGACACCCGGCGTTCTCTACTTTGTCGCGATCGCGAAATCGCCGCATGGGATGGATGTCGATCCGACCGGCAAATGGATCGTCGCCGGCGGAAAACTTCAGCCCACCACGACCGTTTTGAACTTCGAGAAAATTCAAAACGCGATCGCGAAGAAAGATTTTGAAGGCGAGTTCCGCGGGGTGCCGATCTTGAAACACGACGACGTCGTGGAAGGCGAGGTGCCGGTCGGTCTCGGCCCGTTGCACACGCAATACGATGGTCTCGGCAACGCCTACACCTCGCTCTTCATCGATTCGCAGGTGGCGAAATGGAAAATGCCGCCCTGGAGCGACGAGGAGAAGAAGGATCTCTCCAAAGTCGTGCTCGATAAAATCCCCGTGCACTACAGCATCGGTCACCTCGTCGTCGCCGGCAGCGACACGATGCATCCCTATGGAAAATGGCTCGTCGCCATGAACAAGCTCTCCAAAGGCCGTCACCTCAGCGTCGGTCCTTCGCAGCCGGAAGACAGCCAGCTCATCGATATTACCGGCGCGAAAATGAAAATGGTTTACGAGGCGTTCGCCGAACCGGAGCCGCACTTCGCGCAAATCCTAAAGGCGGACAAAATCCAGCCGATCGAAGTTTATCCGAAGGACGAGAACAAGGATCCGAACGCGGTCTGGGACTCGGAGCATGCGGGTCAAACGCGCAATGGCGATAAGGTCGACGTGAAAGTGACCGCCATTCGCAGCCGCTTCGTGCCCGATCGAATCGATGCCAAAGTGGGCGACACGCTCACCGTGCACGTGACGAATATCGAACAGTCGGCCGACATGATTCACGGGTTCGGCCTGGTTGAGAACAACCTCAACATCACGATCGACCCGGGCGAGACCCGCACCTTCCAGGTGAAGCTGACCAAGCCGGGCGTCTTTCCGTTTTACTGCACCAACTTCTGCTCGGCGCTCCACCAGGAAATGCAGGGTTACCTGGTGGTGCAGAACGAAGGAGCGGTCATGCCGGCGACGGAAGCGGCGAATCCAGCGAGCCAACCGGCTGCTTCACCGGCTCCCACTCCGTAGGCAGGAGCCGTTAGGGCGGCGCGTTTCGTCGCGCCGCCCTCTAACCTGGCGATCTCATGGTGAAGAAGCTTCTCAATCGGGAATTCCGGTTCCTGCACAAATCACTCAACGTCTGGTCGCGGCTTCTTTTGCTTGCGGCCGCTCTGACGGTGGCGGTCTCGGTCCTGTTTCCTCTCTGGGAGTTGCACCTTGTCGCGCCCCAATACGCCGGCGGCCTAACGATGCAGATTTACCCCTACAAAATCCATGGCGGGGGGCTGAACGGCAACGACATCAATGAGATCAACAATCTCAATCACTACATCGGGATGAAAAAGATCGACCAGGCCGATTTTACCGAGATGCAGATTATGCCCTTCATGTTTGGCGTCTTCATCCTCCTCGCCCTGCGCGCGGTTGTTTTCGGGGAAATGAAAAACGTGATCGATCTTTTCGTCCTCGCCGCCTATTTCGGCGCCTTCTCCATCGGTGCCTTCTACTACCGCCTCTGGTGGTACGGACACAATTTGGATCCCCACGCGCCGGTCCACATTCCATCGTTCACGCCCCTCATCCTCGGGACGCAGAAGATCGCGAACTTTACCCAATCGAGTTACCCGGAGCTGGGCACCTATCTGCTCTGGATTTTCATGCTCCTGCTCATCCTGGCCATTTGGTTCTCACGCAAAGAGGAGGTCCAACCCGCATGAAGCGCCGCGGCGAAACTCCGGGTAGCGCACGCGTTCCGCGTGCTGGTCGCGGCATATTGCCGCGACGAACTTTCCGAGACGCAATCGCTGACTGGTGGATAGCGATGAGAGAAAGTCCGTCGCGGTGGAACACCGCGACCAGCACGCGGAACGCGTGCGCTACCCGGATCCTTGCACTCAGCCTCTTTGGCCTAACGAACGTAATCTCTGCCGCGACGCTCCAGCAAGAGATCGCGGCGGCCGCGCCTAACGAAACGATCCGCATCGAACGTGGCGTCCATCCCGGCCCGATCACCATCAACAAGCCCCTCCATCTGGTTGGCCAGCCCGGCGCCGAAATTCGCGGTAACGGTACCGGCAACGTCGTCACCATCAACGCGGACAACGTGACCGTGCGCGGTCTCCGCATCACCGGTTCCGGCGTGCAACTCTCCGACGACAACGCCGCCGTTTTCGTCACCGGCAATCACGTCACGATCGAGAACAACGTGATCGAGAATTCTCTCCACGGCGTTTACCTGAAAAAAGTGCGCGATTGCCGCGTCATCGGAAATCGGATCCGCGGCAAAACCACCCTCCTCACTTCCACCAAACCGATCGAGCAAACCCTCACCGCCGGTATCGGCGAACTCTGCGAAACCTCGCTCAACGAAAACGAACGCGGCAACGGCATCCACCAATGGAGCTGCGAGCACAATCTCATTTCCGGCAACGAAATCAGCGATACGCGCGACGGCATTTACTTCTCCTTCACCAACCATTCGCGGACCGAAAACAACCGGGTGCACAACGTCCGCTACGGGCTGCACTACATGTATTCCGACCACAACGTTTTCGAGCACAACCTCTTCGCCCAAAACGCCGCCGGCGCCGCCGTCATGTTCTCGCGCGACCTCGTCATTCGCGGCAACCGGTTCATCGATAACCGCGGCTCCCGCGCCTACGGCATTCTCTTCCAGTCCGACGAAAACGTGCGGGTGGAAAACAACGTCATCCGCCACAATGCGGTCGGGCTTTCCTTTCAGCAGGCGGTCGGCTTTGTCGTGAGGGCAAATGAGGTGAGCAACAACTACATCGGGCTGCGCTTCTACGGGAACTCGGATGAGAACGCGTTTACCGAAAACCGCTTCACCCAAAACGCCCACCCGGTCGATGCCGATGGCGCCGGCACCAACAACCGCTGGGCCGTCAATGGGGTCGGCAATTTTTGGGGCGACCAGGAAATCATGGATTTGAACGGCGACGGGATCGGCGAACTGCCCCATCGCGAGCTCGATCTTTTCGGCCCGCTCCGGCGCGAACTTCCGGAGATCGCTTTTCTCTCCGGCAGCCCGGCGGTCAGGCTCCTCCGCTTTGCCAATGACCACGCTGCCCTCCCCGGTCTGGCCGCGATCGAAGATCCCGCGCCGTTGACCGCAAATTTCTGGAGAATCCGCGCGCAACGCGCCGCTAATTTCGTCAGGCCATGATCGCGACCAAAAATCTGCACAAAAGTTTTGGACGCAAGGAAGTCTTGCGCGGCCTCACCCTGGAGGCGCGTGCGGGGGAGATCACGATGCTGGTGGGCGCGAACGGCGCGGGCAAAAGCACGACCATGAAACTGCTCGCCGGCCTTATCGCAGCGGACAGCGGGAGCGCTTTCATTGCCGGCCACGACGTCGTGCACGCGCGGCGCGAGGCGCAACGCGCCCTCAGCTATCTCCCGCAAAATCCCGACTTCCATCCGCGGCTCACGTGCCATCAGGTGCTCAATTTCTACGCCCGGCTTCGCGGGATCGACCGGACGCGGAACGCAGAAATGCTCGAACTTCTTGGCCTAACGACTGCGGCGCACGAGCGCACCGGTGCGCTTTCCGGCGGGATGCGCCAGCGGCTCGGGATCGCGCTTCTCCTTTTACCGGATGCGCCCGTTCTCCTCCTCGATGAGCCGGGTCTGAGCCTTGATCCCGGCTGGCGCAATCGGCTCCAGGAGATGCTCAACACCGAAGCCGCGCGCGGCAAAACCGTGCTCATGACCACCCACCTGATCGCGGAATGGAACGGCGTCGCGCAACGCTGCCTGCTTTGCCACCGCGGCCGGATCGAGCGCGAGCTCGACCCCAACGACCTGCCGCACGACTTCGATGATTTCGACGATCTCGAGCCAGCCCCATCCAAACATGAATTCGCTCACTCACTCCGCCTCGCCGTTTGAGCAGCGCGCCACCGGCGCGATCATCGCGCGCGAGCTGCAGGCTGCGATTCTCAATCGCTACCTCCAGGTCTTCTGTGCGCTTGCCCTGGCCGGCGGCATCGGCGCCGCGCTCCTGGCGGAGACGGCCGATGCCGCGCCCATGCTCATTCTGCAGATCGCGCTCTACTTTGTTTCGCTCTTTGCCCTCCTCATCGGCACGAGCAGCGCGCGGGCGGAGAGTTCGGAGTGGCCGCTCCTCTTTGCTCAACCGATCGCGCGTTCCGCCTTTCTTTTCGGGAAATTTCTCGCCCTCACATTGATGTTCGCCGGGCTTTTGGCGCTGCTTTTTCTCCCCACCCTTTTCGTTAGGCCACCCGACGCTGTCCTCCTCGGGCTCTACGGGCGGACGCTGACTCTGGCCGCGATGTTCGTTTCGCTCGGGCTGGGGGCGGGGTTTCTGGCCCGGGACCGCGTCCAGGGGCTGGTCCTGGGGGTGAGCGCCTGGCTGCTTTTTCTCTTCGGGCTGGATCTGGTTGCGCTCCTCCTGGCGCGCTGGTCCTTCCTGCAAGAGGCGCCGGACATCTGGGCGGCGCTTCTGATGCTGAATCCGCTCGACGCTTTCCGGATCGACGCCCTCTTCGCCATGGAACGGATCCCGGCGGAAGCGGCCAGCCACACTGGCCTAACGAGTTGGTGGCTCGCCCACAGCGGCCTCTGGTTCGTGCTCATTTCGATCGCGTGGATGACGGGACTGCTCGCTGGAACAGCCCGCCGCCTGAGAGGTTGGGAGGAATAGACATGCCGGTGACATTCAAAGTAATGGACGTGCGCCCTCTGATCGCAAAAGGCGCCGAGCCGTTTACCACCATCCGCGCCCGGGTCGACACCCTGAAAGCGGGCGAGGGACTGACGGTCATCGCCCCCTTCCTGCCCGCGCCCCTGATCGAGAAATTGGGCAGCGAAGGTTATCGTTCCCGCGTCCAACATCAACCGGACGGCGCCTGGGCGGTGAATTTTTGGCGCGACGAATAACCGGCGGCTCGTTAGTTGTGTTCCGTGTCGTTGGAGCGCGGACATTTCAAACAGCTCGTGATCGAGAACGCGCTCCGGAGTTGTCAGCTCTTCCTCGGTCTGCCCGCTGTTGATATCGTCGCGATCGCGGCCTGCGCCATCCCGAAGCAGCTCGCCAAGGGCGATTACCTCTTCCACGAGGGCGCGCCTTCGGAGGGCTTCTACATCGTGCAGCGCGGCGCGATCAACATCCATCGCGTCAGCGCAGCGGGGAAGGAGCAGACGATCCATGTCTTTCAGCCGATGGAATCATTCGCCGAAGCCTCTCTCGCGAGCGAAACGGGCTATCCCGCGAATGCGCGCGCGACGGTTGAGAGCACGGTGCTGCTGATTCCGAAACGCGATTTCATCGAACTATTGCGCAGCCGCCCGCAGCTGGCTCTGCGCATGCTCGGCTTCCATGAGCCAGCATCTGCGCGTCCTCGTCGGCCTGCTCGACGACCTGACCTTGAAAGACATGGAAACGCGGCTGGCGAACTGGCTTTTGAAACGCTGCCCGCGGCCTTTGCCTAACGAAGCGGTCTCAGTGCAGCTCGACCGCACCAAACGTGTCCTCGCCGCAGAGATGGGCACGACGAGCGAAACGCTCTCGCGCACCCTGGCGAAATTCCGCCAGGAAAAGCTGGTGCAGGTAAAGGGAAACACCATCACGCTGACCCGCCCGCGAGCTCTGCAACAGCTCCTGCAGAAAAACCTCGGCGAGCTCTAGGCGTTTCCTTCGGGCTCCGCAATCCTCACCTTCGGCAGCACTTTCACCATCCAGATGAGCAGGGCGGCGATCCAGCAAAGGGCGCCTGCAACGAGATGGATGGTGCGCGCCCCGGGAGCCATGTCGGCCACGTAGCGGGAGACCATGGCCAGAAAAATGAGCACACCCGCGACGATGAAGAAGGGCAGGCGCTTTTCGAAAAGATGCGCGTTGCCACTGTGCCCGAAAATGACGCGGATCGAAACCGTCAGGACGATGAAGCTGAATCCGCTGATGAACAGGATGTGAAGAGCGCCGATGCGAAACTGTGGCCAGAGCGCCTCGACCACGAGCGCGAGGACGACAGCGGCCAGACCGACGCGCATGCAATTGCCCAGGAAACTGCGGCCGCGCCGAGGCGTGCGGAGCGTGACGTAAACGAGGACCGCAGCCGCGCGCAGCCAGGCGGCCAGCGTTACCCAACCGAATGTCTCTGCCACAAAAGTCGCGTCGATCGTTAGGCCAATCGTCAGGGCGAAGGCGGCGCGGGGCAGCCAGCCCGGTGGCAGAACGCGCGATTCCGGCAAATCATCCGCGCGCGAGATATTGAGCAGGCGCGCGAGAAGGTAGGGGCCGACACCAAGAATCGGCAGAAGGACAAAGCCCCGCTCGAGCAGACTCGCCCCGATGCGGTAGGGCGCGGCATAGAGCTCATCCTGATAAAGCGCGAGAAGCAACGCACCGGCAACTCCGTTCAAAAGACCGAGCGCCACGAGGACGAAGTTTGGCGGCGGCGAATCGGCGCGTTGCGCGAAGCGTTTGCCGAGAATGTAGGCAAAGGTCGCGAGACAAAGAGCAAAAAGGAAATCAGCCGCGCGGTGCGAACCGCCAACGTGCAGACCGGCCGCGAAGAGATCGAGCGTGACCAGAACCACTACCTCCATCCGGGTGAAATGAGGCGCGGACGTGATGCGCGGTCCGGCAGTGCCGAGAAAGCCGATGATGAACGAGGCCATGAACCCTTCGATCATGAGGCGCGCGTGCGGGATGGAGGGATACTCGGCGAGCGCGCCGGCGTAGTAGAGCGGCCAGAGCGAAACGCCGAGGAGGGCGAGGAACGCACCGATCGGGAAAAAAATGCGAAACGGTTCTTCGCAGAACAATGGGCTTTGGTGCGCGCGATTTTGCATTCGTTTTCCGGAAGACGCTCAAGATACGTATCCAGCCTTCCCGAAGCCGGCATTGATCCAGGTCAATGTGGTGACAACTGTCTGATCAGCCGGTTTCACTCAATGGCTCCGGCGGTTGTAGAGTGCGCTGTCTCAGCACACCAAGGCTGTGCCTGGCAAACCGAGATGTCCGCTGAGGACAGCTCCGAATGCTTTCGGGGCTACAACGCTTGAGCTCCGGAAATGATTTTTGGCAAATGCTTCTAGCTGGCCGCTCCGGCTGGCTTCATGGCGTTCGCCAAATCCTGGACCGGATCGATTTTCCAGCGATCGGCGATCGCTTCCAGCTCGTCGTTGAGCTGCCAACGATCGGGCAGGGGATCGCCGCTGTGTTCGGCGCTCCCGCCTTTCAAGCTCATGCAATTCGCGTTGTTGCCGATCTCGGCGATCTGCGCGCACTCTGCTTCCGTCAGCGCCACTTCCGGCAGCGCGGCCAGTTCCTCCACTTTGCTCTCGATCCGTTTGGCGTTCGCGCCCGGTTCCTGAATCAGGGTCGGAACCACACTCTGCACCGGCGCGTGCTGGAGATTCCAGACGCAGGCGAGCTGCAACATCGTCAGGCCATGCGCCTCCGCGATCGCCCGCATCCGGTCGATCTTCTCCGCGCCCGCCTCGACCCAGCCGGCGGGGCGAAAAGTGCGATGATCGCGCGGCGCGAATTGGTGGCCCGGTTTCACGTCATCGTGAAAAAGACCCCCGTAATCCACCACCCGCGTCACGATTTTGGTCCCGGTCTTTTCCGCCGCGGGCAGCGCGAGCCGGCCCGGCCACGGCTCGAGTGGATTGAGGATGATCATCGCCCAATCGATCAGGCCCTGAAAACGCTCGAGACAGAGAATGAGATCGAGCGTAAATCCGTTGGCCGGGCCGGGCGCCACGCCGAGCTGTGTCGTTAGGCCGGCATCCCGCACTTTCTCCATCCCTTTCCAGACCGCATCGCTCGTGTATCCGGTCGCGTCGGGATTGTGCAGGAGGAGAAGATCGAACCGATCGGCCCGGCAGCGCTCCAGCGACTTCTCGGCCGCCGAGCGCAGATAGCTCGCATAGTCGGCCGGCTTGCGCAGCGCCGCGCTCGTGAAACGAGGAAAGCCCTTCGAGCCGTCGCGCTGCCCCTCATAGAAGTCGTGCCCGATCGCGCCGACCAGGCAATAGCTGTCGCGGGCAATCCCTTCCAGCGCGCGCCCAAGAAGCGAGTCCGCCTCGCCCGTCCCGTAAACGTCGGCTGTGAAAAAAGTCCGAATTCCTTTTTCGTAGGCGAGGTGAATGAGATCGACGAAGCGCTCATCCGAGATCGGTTCCCCGAAGTGCATGAAGCGTCCGCCGCTCCACATTCCAAAAGCAGTCCTGGTCAATTGCATCGGCGGAAACATAACACTCCCGCCGTGCGGACCACAAACGTGAAGCGATCACGGAAATTGGTTAATCCGTGTTCGTTCGTGGGTTGTCGCGGCGACGGCCGCTCTGACCGCGGGCGACGCCGATCGCGCCGAGGGAAACGAGCAGGGTGCAGGTGAGGGTCACTCGCTTGACGTTCATGCCCATATTGGGTCGGGAGACGCGCTTTTTATTCCGAGCGAGTGGCGGCACCGACGGCGCACGTGCGCCTCCGGGCACTTACCCGGCAGCCGGGGCCCGGCGCGCCCTCCGATCGCTGATCACTTGCAGCACGTAATAGGAAAGCGCGACCGCGCAAAGGGTGAGGGCGAAAACCGACAACGCATAAAGCACGTCGGAATGCCGGCCGACCCAGTCGCTCTCGCCGGCGGCGACGCGCAACGCCGCATCCACATCCCGCCCGGAATAACTATCCCCAAAAATCCATTTCGCGATGTGGAGATTGCTGTCCAGAAACACGAGCATGTTTGGATGGGTGAATTCTTTTCCCGCCTGCCCGATTTGATATCCGATCGAGTCGAGCAGCGCCGCGATTTCAGTTTTGGAAGCGGTCCCGATCGACCAGCTCAGCGGGACATTCTCGCGTGCGCGATAGCGGGCCAGGACCGCTGGAGTATCGGTGGCATCGAAGGAAAAAAGCAGGACGCGAAATTGCGTCGGATCGGCGGTGGTCTCGGCCAGGGCGGCTTTCAACTGGCCGAGATTGGTGACACAGGCCGTGCGGCAACGCGTGTAAACCGGGAGCAGGATCACGGGGTAGCCGGTGAATTCCGATAAACGATGGACGCTTCCGCTCTCGTCGACCCAGCTCACCGGGGCGGCCGTTCGACCGAGCTGTGGCGCGACATTTTCGACCACGCCTCCGAAGAGCGGAGTCGAAACGATCGACGCCAAAACAAAAACCGAGAGCAGATGTGGCGCGGAAAATTTCACGGACCTGGCGGAGCGCCGGCTGAGATCGGGCTGGCCGGCGAATAGGCAGGGGCGCCGGGAAAACCGCTTCGAATCGTCTGCGTGATCGGCGGAGCGTAGGCGATGATGAGGAGAAGCGCAGCGCCGATCAACCATGGGGTGAAGCTTTGCACCGCGGCCACGCGCTCATCGTGATACGGCTCGGAGACAATCAGCTCGAGTCCGCCCTCTTTTGTCGCCCGGCCGAAAAGGGTGGCGAAGAACACAACAAAGAAAATAAGCGCGGCGATCGTCATGAGAATGCCGCCGATCGTGGTGCAGACCCGCGCGAACTGCCAGTCGGCCTGGTAGAGTGGGGATTGCGGGTTGGCGTAGGTCAGTCCGAGATTTGTGCGGCGTGGTTCGCCGGCGGCGCCCCCGACAAATCCGCCCGTGGAAAAAATCATGATCCCCACCATCCAGAGATACGGCACCCAGACATTGGCCCGCGGGAATTTGATTTCCTTGCCGGTCAGCGTGGCGATCAGAAACAAGCTCATGCCGATGAAGGAAAGAAAGACGGGGCCGGCGACCGTCTGATGGAAATGGGCCGGCAGCCAGGAGGTGTTGTGCACGACGTTGTTGAGGTTGTAGGACGCGTTGATGATCCCGGTGATCCCGCCAAAGACGAAAATGACCAGCCCGCAAAAGAGATAGGAGAAGAGCCAGCGATCGGTGTCGAGGTAAGGCAGCTTCTTCCACCACCCCATAAGCCCGCGGCCACCGCGTTGCTGTGCGCCATGCTCCAGAGAGGCGGCCATGGTAAAGGCGGTCGCGAAACTCGGCACCGCAACCAGCATGGTAAAGAAAGCGTGAACAAACTTCCACGTGTCGCTGATCCCCGGCTCGGTGAACTGGTGATGAATACCGACCGGCGCGGAGAAGAGCACGAGCCAGAGAAAGGTCAGCCGTCCGGCAAAATCCGAGTAGAGCTTCCCGCCGGCGAGCTTGGGCAGCATCGTGTAATACATGACGTAGGCCGGGAGCAGCCAGAAATAGACGAGCGGATGACCGAAAAACCAGAAGAGCATCCGCGAGAGGGGCACGTTGACCGTCGCGACCCAGCCCATCGACCACGGAATAAGCAGGAAGAGGATCTCAATCGCCACCGGGATGGTGGCGATGATCCAAACGATGAAAGTGGCGAACATGCCGACAACGGCGAGGGGAATTTTTGCCTCAGGATGCTCGCGTTTCCAGGCAAAGTACGGGGGCAGCCAGTTCAGGAACGCGATCCAGGAACCAACCACGACCAGGACGAGGCCGACGTAAAACGCCGGATGAGCCCGCAACGGCGGATAAAAAGTGTAGAGGACTGTCGCGTTGCCGGAAAGAATCGCGGCCGCGGCCAGCAGGGTGCCGATCACCATGAGGGCAAAGGAGAGCCAGGCCACTTTCATGTGGATCGGCCGGCGCAGGTGATAACGGACGACCGCGTAGCCAAAGGCGACCGCGAAGAAGGTCGTGAAGACGATCGCGTTCACCGTGCCGTGCAGAGTTAGTCCCTGAAAATATTCGAGGCCTAGAAACTGTGTGTTCCGGATGATGCCGGCCCGATAGAGCACCTGGAGCAGGCCGTGATAAATACCGAGCACGAGGAGAACGATCGGGAAGACGATTTCAATCACGATCATCCGCTTCAGCCCGGGCTCAATCGTCAACCTTTGGTCGTTGGAAGTTTGCATCGTGGTTACTTCAGGGTCTTGAGATAGGAAATGATCTCATTCACCTCCTGCTCGGTCAGCTCGGGCTCGGGCATGAGGTCGTCATAGCCGTCGACGATCTTGTGGTCGGGATCGAGAATCGCCTCGCGCAGGTAGGCATCGTCGACCGTCACAACCGAGCCGTCGGTCATCTTTTCGGTTCGCCCGTAGATCCCCTTGAAGGACGGAGCGAGATCGGCTTCGGCCGTGATTGAATGGCAGCTCAAACATTCCTTCGTGTCGAGCAGCCGGTAGCCCTCGCTCTGCGGCAACGCCGCCGCCGGGGCGACGGGCGGCGGATGATAGGTCGCCGGGTCGACCACCCGCAGGGTCGCGGCCATCCGGTCATGGCCCAGCCCGCAGAATTCGTGACAAAGCAATCGGTAGACGCGCGGATGATCGAATTTGATCCGGGTGTAATTCACCACCCCGGGCACCGCCATCAGATTCAGGTCCGTGCCTAACAAGAGCAGGCCGTGGGTGACATCGGCCGCGCTCAGATAGACATCGACGGTCGACCCCGCCGGCACGGTCACCTCGGCCGGTTCAAACTTCCACATTCGCGCCACGTAATGCAGCTCGTAGTGGGTCGGCGAATGCGCGATCAGCTCGCCCTTTTCGAACGGCTTCACACTCGTCAGGCAGGTGGGGAGGCCGACGTGAAAGAGGTTGATGGCGAGGGCGGCGAAGCCAAAGAGGAGAAGGACAAAAACGACCGCGCTCCCGATGACTCGTTTTTCCAGTTGGGTAATGGTCATCGGCGTTAGCTCCGGACGATCATGAGCCCATAGATGACAAACCAAACCGCGGCGTAGAAAAGAAGGAGCAGAACGAAGAAGAAGATAGCGCCGCGCGGAAAGAACTTTTCCTCCACTGCCAGCGTCGGTTTTGGTTCGTCGGCCGATTCCATCATGGCGGGGAGGATGCCTGCTCCGGGCGCGATAGACCAGACATCATTTGTAAAAATCTCGGCCTTTCTTGCGCCGACGCGCTAGTCCGTCTCCGTGGAAACGGAAAATTCGGCGCTCGGGCTGTGCAACGCCTGTTCCAGGGCGCGCCAGGCGAGCATCGCGCACTTCACCCGTTGCGGGAATTTTCGCACCCCGCGGAGGAGCCGCAGATCGCCTAACGACGGCGGGCTGTCCTCGCCCTCGCCCGCGACCAGATCGCGAAAGGCGCTCGCCATTTCTTCGGCAACGGCACGGGATTTCCCTTTCAGCTTCATCGTCATGAGCGAGGCCGAGGCCTGACTGATGGCGCAACCGTGCCCGCTGAATTTGATCTCCTCCAGGCTGCCGTCGGACCCAAATTTTACTCCCAGATCGATCTCATCGCCGCAGGAAGGATTGTCGCCGTGGACGTGGACCGAAGCGTCGGCCAGTTCGCCGAAATTTCGTGGCCGACGCGAGTGATCGAGAATCACCGTCTGATACAACTCTTCGAGTTCCGGGTTCATGCAAAGAAACGGACGGCGTCGCGCAGGATTTCCATCATGCGATCGATCTCGGCGGTCGTGTTGTAGAAATAAAAGCTCGCCCGGGTCGTCCCGGGCAATCCGAACCTGCGCATCAGGGGTTGATTGCAATGATGTCCGCCGCGCAAGGCCAGACCATTCTGGTCGGCGAAGGTCGTTAGGTCGTGCGGATGCACGCCCTCCATGACAAAACCGACCAGCGCCCCGCGCCCGTCAGTGGGCCCGAGCAGGCGCATCCCGGGCAGCTCCGCGAGTTGCTCCGCCGCATAAGCGGCCAACTGCGAGTCGTGCGCGAAGATCGCCTCGCGCCCGATCCGCTCCAGATAATCGATCGCGGCCGCGAGCCCGATCGCTCCGGCGATATTCGGCGTGCCGGCTTCAAAACGGTGCGGCGCTTTCTTGTAAGTGCTCTTCTCCAGCGTCACGCTGACGATCATTTCGCCGCCGCCGTGCCACGGCGGCAGCATCTCGAGGATTTCCGCGCGACCGTAAAGCACGCCGATCCCGGTCGGCCCACACATCTTGTGTCCGGAGAAGGCGAGAAAATCGCAGCCCAGCTCCTGCACATCGATCGACAAATGTCCGGCGCTTTGCGCGGCGTCGATCAGCGTCAGCGCGCCGACTGCGCGTGCCTGCCGGCAAAGGTCGGCCGCCGGATTAATCGTGCCTAACGAATTCGAGATGTGGGTGAAAGCGAACAGCTTCACCTCGGGCGTGAGCAACTGCGGAAGTTGATCGAGATCGAGCGTGCCATCTTCCCGCACGGGCACGAAGCGCAGTCGCGCGCCGCTCCGTTCCGCCAGCAGCTGCCACGGCACGAGGTTGCTGTGGTGCTCCATTTCCGTGAGCAGAATGACGTCGTCCGCGCGGAGAAACTTTTCGCCCCAGGCCTGCGCGACGAGGTTAATGCTCTCAGTCGTGCCGCGGGTGAAAACGATTTCGTCCACACTCGCCGCGTCCAGGAAGGTGGCGACGCGTTGCCGCGCGTTTTCGTAGGCCTCGGTCGCGCGCGAGCTCAACTCGTGCAAACCACGGTGCACATTGGCGTTGTCGTTTTCGTAATAATGCCGGAGCGCGTCGAGCACCGCGCGGGGTTTCTGCGGTCGTGGCCGCATTGTCGAAGTAGATCAGCGGCCGGCCGTGCACGTCCTGGTCGAGGATCGGGAAATCCTTCCGGATCGCCGACCAATCGACGGAAGCGCTGGAGATCTGGTGCACAACCCAATCTGCGATGGCAGTCGACGGTGCGCCACCTTATTTCAGCCGCGCCCGGCGTGCTTTTGGATTCCGGTGAAGGGAAAACGCGAGATTGCTCCGGGTAGCGCACGCGTTCCGCGTGCTGGTCGCGGTGTTTCACCGCGACGAACTTTCCCTTAATGCGGGGGGATTAGTTGGACGCGCCGATTCCATGGCGGCGTGGCCGGAAAGTTCGCGACGGTGACACACCGTCGCCAGCACGCAGAATGCGTGCGCTACCCACCCGTTGTCTCACGGAAAATGACACCGAGGGAATGTCAGCGGATGAGGCGTGGGCGGTCGGATGACTCCTGCATCCGCGGCAAGATCCGCCGCATTTTTCCCAAGGAACGGTGAGTGGGAAGACTTCGTTAGGCGGATTAGTTTACCATGAAACAAATCATGCCCGGCGGGCGGCGCCGTGCGGCAGGGACCACGAACAGCAGCCTCGCGCTCGCCAGCCAATTCAAAAACAGAACGCCGCCGAACCATTCGTTCCCGGCCCGGATGCCGATGGGCCAGTTTCTCTTCGAATACCTCTACCGCTGCGGGGTTCGCCACAATTTCGGTATTCCGGGCGACTTCGCCCTCCCCACTTTCGCCTGGCTCGAGAAATCCAAAATCGAAAGTGTGACCATGACCCACGAGCCCAGTGCCGGATTCGCGGCCGACGCCTACTCGCGCATTAACGGCATCGGGCTGGTCTGTGTGACCTACTGCGTCGGCGGCCTCAATGTCCTCAATGCCATCGCCGGCGCCTACGCGGAGAAATCGCCGGTCGTGGTCGTGAGCGGGGCGCCGGGTCGCAAGGACCGGGAAAAGGATCCGCTCCTGCATCACAAGGTGAAGACCTTCGAGACGCAACGACGCGTCTACGACGAAGTGACCGTCGCGAGCACGGTGCTGCTCGATGAAGAGCGCGCCGCGGCGGAGATCGTGCGTTGCGTCGACGCCTGCCTGCGGCACAAGCGTCCGGTTTACATCGAGGTGCCGCACGACATGGCGGGGCGCGAAATTCCCATCGCGCTCCCGTCGCCGCCCGCGTCCGAAACCTCCGATCCGCCGGCGCTGGCGGAAGCGGTCGAAGAAACGCTCGCCCTCCTGCGGGCGGCGAAGCGTCCGGTCATTCTGGCAGGAGTCGAGCTGGCTCGTTACCGGCTCGCCCATCTCGTCGTGCGGATCGCAGAACGGATGCACATCCCGATCGCGACGGATCTTCTGAGCAAGAGTGCGATCCCGGAAAACCATCCGCTTTACCTCGGCGTCTACGGCGGCGCCATGAGCAGCGACGAGCACGTGCGGAAGTATGTGGAATCCTCCGACCTCGTGCTCATGCTCGGCACTTTTATCACCGATATGAGCATGGGTTTCTACACCGCGAAACTGGATCGCGAACGGACCGTGCTCGCGACCACGGAGCGGGTCAACGTCCAATATCATCGCTACGAATCGATTCAGTTTCGCGATTTTCTTGATGCCCTGGCGACGGCGAAGATTCGTTCCAAACCGTTCCATCATCCCAACCCTCACGCCGCGCCCAGGCCGCTGAAAAACAAGGAGCGCACCGAGCCTCTCACGGTGGTGGATTTCTTCCGCATCCTCTCGCTCCATCTCGATGAGAAGTGCTGCGTCATTGCCGATATCGGGGACGCGATCTTCGGCGCGGTCGGGATTCGGAGCGAGCGCCAGGCGCAATTCATCGCCCCGGCCTATTACATGTCGATGGGCTTCGCCGTGCCCGCGAGCATTGGCGTGGCGCTGGCCGCGAAAAAGCTGCGGCCCTTCGTTGTCGTCGGCGACGGCGCTTTTCAAATGACCGGGACCGAGATCTCGACCGCCGTCCGGCTGGGATTGAATCCCGTTGTCCTGGTTTTGAATAACGACGGCTACGGCACGATGCGAAGAATCCACCAGGGCCGGTTCAACATCATCACGCAGTGGAATTATTGTAAGATCTGCGACTTGGTGGGGGGCGGGGAAGCCGTCGCCGTTTCCACCAAAGGCGAGCTTGATGAAGCCATCCGTGCGGCGCACGACTCGGGCAAGCTGACTGTGATTGAAGTCAAGCTGCCGCGCGACGACATCAGCCCGCAGCTGGAAACGATCGGCCGCGAAGTGGCAAAAGTGCGCGGCTGGAAGATTCCCGCGCGTTCCGACAAGAATGGAAGCCGCGCCTAGCGAAAAATGCCGCGGCTCTCGCACCAGGGACAAATTGTAGGGCAAGCGCGTCGCCTGCCGCCGAATAAAACACGGACGACTCCAGAGCAGGCGACGTTGTCGCCCATTTTCTCATCGCGTTTCAACAGAAGCGGCCCACATTTCATCTAACCACTAAGAAACGGAGCAAACCCATGAAAACAAAACTTTCACCTTCTCGGAAAAATCGCGTTAGCGGCAACGGCGCTCATCGTGTTAAGCGGAGCGTCTCGAGCAAAGCGCGCCGGATGTTAATCAACGGCCAATGGGTCGAAGCAGCTTCGGGCGAAACCTTCGCTACCTTTGATCCGGCCACCGGCGATGTAATTTGCGAGGTCGCGGCCGGCGATAAAAGAGACGTCGACCGCGCCGTCAAGGCGGCGCGCGCGGCTTTCGAGACCGGACCGTGGCGCAGGATGACGCCATCGGATCGCGGCCGGGCGATCTGGAAGCTGGCCGATTTGCTGGAACAAAATCTCGAGGAATTCGCGCGGATCGAATCGCTCGACAACGGCAAGCCGCTCACCGTCGCGCGGGTGGCCGATGTCCCGCTCGCGATCGATTTGTTCCGCTACATGGCGGGGTGGACGACCAAGATTCACGGCGACACGTTTCCGATTTCCGTCCCCTACGCACCGGGGGCGAGGTTTTTCAGCTACACGTTGCGCGAGCCGATCGGCGTCGTCGGGCAGATCATCCCCTGGAATTTCCCGTTGCTCATGGCGGCCTGGAAACTCGGCCCTGCTCTCGCCACTGGCTGCACGGTGGTCCTCAAACCCGCCGAGCAGACGCCGCTCTCCGCGTTGCGGCTTGGCGAATTGATCCAGGAAGCCGGCATCCCTGACGGCGTGGTGAATGTGGTCACCGGTCTGGGCGAAACGGCCGGCGCCGCGCTCGCCGGTCATCCGGGCGTGGACAAGATTGCCTTTACCGGATCGACCGAAGTCGGAAAGCTGATCGTTAGGGCAGCGGCCAATGATCTGAAAAAAGTTTCACTCGAGCTCGGCGGCAAATCGCCCAACATCGTCTTCGAAGATGCGGATCTGGAGACGGCGATTCCCGGGGCGGCCAACGCGATCTTCTTCAACCAGGGCCAGTGCTGCTGTGCGGGCTCACTCCTTTACGTGCACAAGAAGCATTTCGACAAAGTCGTGAGCGGCGTTTCCGCAGCGGCGAAAAAAATCAAACTCGGCCCCGGCGACCAGCCTGACACCGAAATGGGGCCGCTCGTTTCCGAGGAGCAGCTCCATCGCGTCATGGGCTACCTGCATTCCGGGCGGGACGAAGGCGCCAAGCCGACCGTCGGCGGCGACCGGGCCGGGAAGCGCGGCTATTTCGTCCAGCCCACCGTGCTCGTGAACACGAAGCCCAACATGAAAGTGATCCAGGAAGAGATCTTCGGCCCGGTGGTCTGCGCGGTTCCGTTCAGCGACCCGATGGAAGTCGTGCAGGCAACGAACCGCGGCATCTACGGACTCGCTTCCGCGATCTGGACGCGCGACCTGTCGAAAGCGCACCGGCTCGCCTCGGAACTGCGCGCCGGAACGGTCTGGGTGAATTGCTACAACATCTTCGACGCCGCGCTGCCCTTCGGCGGCTACCGCCAATCCGGCTGGGGCCGCGAGATGGGCGCCGAAGCGCTCGAGCTCTACACCGAGACGAAAGCGGTCTGCATGCAGTTGTGAGTTTTGGGCGAGCCGCCAGGAGAGTTCCGTTACTGTTTAGGCGACCGCCTCTCGGTCGCGCCGATCCGCGTTTATGCGGATGTTGACGATGCTGTCCCGCTGCGCCTCGGCAAACATGCCGTCCGGCCCGAGTTGGTTGATGTCTGGTATAAGGGGATTTCGTAAAGCGAATCCGTCCCTTAGAGGAAGGCCCGCAGGGGCCCGCACCGGTTAGGACGGGCAAGAATGCTGATCGTGCGTGTAAATAATCGACGGCGCGTTTTCTCCGCGACCAGTCGTGGCATTTTTTCCACCGAGTAAGCCGGATCGACGGTGAAGATGCCGACGTATGTCACTTCGCCCGTATGGGCGGCCACTCCGGTTCCCTTGGCGCTAAACTTGATCGCGAGTTGCACGCGCCAGCGTCGCTCGTGGCTCTTGCTCTGCGCGACTTGTATATCGGACTCGACATCGTAGCCCTCACACGATCCCTCGATGTCGCTGACCAGGTGGATCAGCGTCGGATAGGAGAGATCAAGCGAGAGCGGCGCTGGCTTCAGTGGCGACATGGCTCTCGATTGGCAAATTGACGCGTTGGAATTGCGCTGGTCGGATCACATTTCGAGGAATCTCTGGATTCTTGAACGAGGTTTTGCGAGTGCGGGTGGAGTCGACGTCGAGCCACTGAGATTTCGCGCCCGATGGTTGAAGGTGGCAGCGGAACTCGCTCTCCAACAGCAGTCGCAATCCACACCATCGTGTACAGCCCCTTGCCTCCGAGGGTGTGCGTTTCCACCCAATCGAGCACCTTCTCCGGGTGCGGTTCGGCGAGGCGCCGCATCAGCCGCAGGTCCGCCAGTGTTCGCCGTCGATTCGGCAATTCGCCGCTCGCCGTTGCTTGAAACCATCCCGACAATCGTTTGCGCCGCCAGTTGCCGAGGATCGGAGTCGAGATAACAAGGCGCCCGGTAGAAGTCCTTGCAGCGTCGCGTCAGACCGGAACAGGGGTCGATCCAGACGGGCGTATCCACTAGCACCTGCATCTTGAACGCCGCTGCCACTCCCGCCGCCGCGGTGCGGCCCTGGCTTTTGGAGCCTTGCCGACCGAGAGCGGCGAGCCGCTTTCCGATCGACGAGAAAGAGAATTCGTCGGACGAGTTTGGATTCGAGGAGGCGATAGACCTGCGCGACCGTCAGCTATGTTTTTCCTGTGCCAGTAGCCATCGCGCCCATCATGTCGTGAATTACCCTGAAGGTTTTCGTCCGCTCGCCGCGTTGCCTCCAGTCGCGCTGATACGGTCTCAGCTTTGTGATCTGGTCCGGCGGGGTGTCGAGCAGATAGGTTTTTGCGCCCGCGTCTCTGAGCAATTCATCTTCGAGACATTTGAGTGTCGATCCTCATGGTCGCAGACGAGCTTTTCTGATCGCGTGTCCAGATGCCAAATGAGCGTGATTGCTCGCGTTAAGCAATGAACGCGGGTCATCCATGGCCAACCGCATCGGAGACGCACGCGTCGTATCCCTTCGTCTGCTCGAGACCTTCTGCGGTTTACCGTGACCTTTTTCGCTTCGACGATTCCGAGCTGACGTCCGGCTACACACAACGCATAATCGGCCGGGCCGTTCGCGGTGGAGAGCTCTTCAACGGCAACGCGATCAAGCGCTGTGAGATCCAGTCCGGAGGAAAATTTCTTAAGCTTCCAACCCTGCTTCTTTAGTCTGGCGTCGATTCGCTTCTTGCGCGTCAGCCACTCAGCTTCGCTCATTTGTGGGTCCGGTCCTTCGGGGTCGACATTCCGGGGGCGTTTCTAGCGGGTCTGGCAACGATGTCGAGGCAATTCCGGAAATCACGGAACGGCGGTCAGAGGACGGAGTAAGCAGAGGGCGGAGGAGGTACGCTCCTTCCGATCTGCGGCGTGGCACGGAATTCGCAGCATGAATCTTTATGCTGGGGGGGTCGGAACGGCGTGTCGTCGGGCAGTTGAGCGAGCGATTCAGATTCTGGGGGAAGCGTTGTCCCTTGCGATCATGCTGGTCCTCGCCTTCGCCCCGGCCGCCGCGGCCATTGGCGTCGGATGCCTTGTCACGAGCGGCCGGCTGGCGGTTGCGCTCCTGGCGGGAGCGAGTCTGGCTGCGTTTGTCGCCTGGCGTTTCCGCGCACTGCGGAATCGCGCAGTTGATCGCGTCCGGCCCGAGCGACCGGTTCAGCGCGGCGAAGCGGTCGCGCCGTCCGTCGTCGCGCCGGCGATGGCTCCGGTGACGAATGATCTTCTCGTCTTTCACGACTTCGATCGGGTGAAGAACCGCTTCGATCATTGGGCAGTCGGACGAGGGGCGAGGGGGCACGCTGCCTGCCGTTATTTGTTCCGGAGACCGAGGGGCAGCACGGTTTTGCCGAAGACTTCGTTGAGGACCTGGGCGACGCCCGCGTAGAAGGCGGAGAGGCCACAGAAGATTCCTTCGTAGCCCGTGCCGTGCTTGAAGGCGACGCTGACCGTAGTCAGTCGCCGATCGCGTGAGCGCGAAGAGGCGGGGGAGTGTCCCGAAGACAACTTGCAGGGCGCGATTCAGGCGGAAGGTGCCGATGAACATCATGAAGGTGAACAGGCCCCACGCCGCGAGGTAGGCGCCCATTGCCGTGGCATCCGAAGCGGTGGCGACGCCTGTCTTTGGCAACAGGACGAGGACGACGAGTGACCACCAAAAGAAGCCGTAGGAAAGAAAGGCGGTGGTGGCAAAGGTGTTTCCCTTCTTCCATTCCATGACGCCGGCCACGATCTGTGCCGCGCCGCCGTAACAGATCCCCATCGCCAGGATCATGCTGTTGAGCTCGAAGAAACCGGCATTGTGCAGGTTCAGCAGGATGGTGGTCATGCCGAAGCCGAGCAACCCGAGCGGAGCCGGGTTGGCGGTCGTGTCGCGAAGTTGGGTGACGGTTTCGTTCATGGGAAAAGGAGAACGAAAAGCGGAAACGTTGGAAAGGGGAAAAGGGGCGAGGGACCCGCCGTCGCCAGGGCTATGGCGTGGCAAGCGGGCGAGGACGCTCGACTTTCAAACGCCGGCTAAGGATATTGGCGGCCATGCTGCAAAATCTCTATCCGCATCTGCTTGCCTTTCACGGATTGCTTCGCTGGGTCGCTCTCGCCGCCGCGCTTGCCGCGATTTTGGTCGCGCTCTCCGGTTGGAGCGGGGCGAAGCCGGCGGGGAAAAATCTGCGACTCGCCAGCGTGATCTTTGTCATCGCAATGGATATTCAGTTACTCATCGGGCTGGTGCTTTTTTTCGGTGCCAGTCCGATCACGCGCGCGGCGATGTCCGATTTCGGCGCGGCGATGAAGGAACACGAATCCCGCTTCTTTACCGTGGAGCACACGCTGCTCATGCTTCTGGCGGTGATCTGCGCCCATCTCGGTGCGGCGTTGTCACGCAAGGGCCGCACGGATGCGACGAAATACCGCGGCGCGGCTGTCGCCTATATTTTCTCGTTACTGCTGATGCTCGGCGGCATCCCCTGGTGGCGGCCGCTGCTCAGGTTTTGAGTCAAAACCTGAAAATTAAGAAGGATGAAGGAAGAATTAAGAAGCGGAGTCCGAGTCACTTTTCCTTCGATCTTTTCAGGATGGTCACGAATATCGCGGTGAGTTCGTCAACTTCTCGGCGCAGCGGTGTGAGTTTTTCGGCGGGAACGGTGCCGATCGTTCGATCCCTTAGGTCTCCTTCCTTCTGCATTTTTCCTTCTTAATTCTTACTTTGCCCACTACTTCCGCGCTTCCGGCGTGACGGTAAGAGTGACGCGCTGGCCGTTGCGTTCGACGATCATTTTCACCGGCTTCCCGATCTTCACTGCGTCGAGCGCGTAGGTGTAATCGTAAATGTTGGCGATCTTCTGGCCGGCAAACTCGACGATGATGTCGCCGCCTTTCACGCCCGCTTTTTCCGCCGGACCGCCGGCGCGGACGCCGCTCAGTTTCACTCCTTTCACCTCGGTGGTGTAATCGGGGATCGTGCCGAGATAGGTGCGGAGCGTTTCGCGCCCCCCGCCGCCGGTCGGGCCGCTCCGTTCGACCTTCGCGAGGTCGGGGCGTTGCGGAGTTTGCGCGAGATCGAGGACGATCTGGTCGGCAAACTTCGTGATCCGCTCCAGACCGTCGTAGTTCAGTTTGTCGGCGGTATCGGTCGGGCGGTGGTAATCTTCATGCGCGCCGGTGAAGAGATTCACGGCCGGAACATTCTTGACGTAGAGGCTCGTCACGTCGGTCGGAAGATAAGGGTCGTCCTGCAGGCTGAGATTGAAGCCCGCCATCACGTTGCGTTTTTCCAGAATGCGGCGCCACGCGTGGGAGGAGCCGACTCCTTGCACGGTCAGTTTGTTGTCGCGCATTCGGCCCACCATGTCGGCGTTGACGTAGGCGACGATTTTGCCTAACGGCACCGGCGGATGCTCGGCAAAGGCCGCCGAGCCGATGAGCCCGATCTCCTCGCCTGACCAGCAGGCGAAAATGACGCCGCGCTTGAATTTCTCCGGGTGCTCGGCGCGCTCTTTCGCCAGCGCGGCGGCCAGCTCCATCACCCAGGCGACGCCGGAGGCATTGTCGTCCGCGCCGGGGTGAATCTTGTTTTCCTCGCCGGCGCGATCGAGCGAGCTGTTGCCGCCGTGCCCGAGATGGTCGTAGTGCGCGCCGACCAGGACGTACTCGTCCTTGCCGCCCGGACCGGCCGGCAGGTAGCCGACAATGTCGCGATCGCTTTTCTTGATGTGCTCGACGCCGCAGGCGAGTTGCACTTTCACCTTCGGCAAAACGAAGCCGTGTTCGGCGTGCGGGTTTTCGTCGTCGAGCGCGGTCTGGAGCTGCTTCAAGGTCTTGCCGCTGGGCGCGAGCAGACTCGCGGCCATCTTATCGCTGATCGAAGCCGCGACGATGCCGCTGCCGGAGGCGGTGCCGTCATTCGTTAGGGGAAGAAGTTCGCCGGCGTTCGGCGAGTTCGGCCCCGTGACGACGAGGACGGCTTTTGCGCCGTGCTCGCGCGCCAGCATCGCCTTGTAGCGCAAGCCGGCATAGCGATTGAGATGCGCGCGCCGCGCCGGCTCGACGCCTTCCGGGACGTAACGGAGGAGAAGGACGATCTTGCCCTTCACCTCGAGCCCGTCGTAGGAGTTGTAGGGCTCGCCGCCGTCTCCTGGCGGCACGACCAATCCGTAGCCGGCAAAGACGACTTCACCCTCGGCATTTCCGTTTTCGCTGAAAGCGAGCGGCCGGAAATCCTGGTCGAGCTTCGCTTTTACGTTCGGCTTTCCTTCGAGCGCGATTTCGCAGTCTGTCTTCTCCGGCAGGACGCGTTCGCCGGAGGTGAATTCAAACGGCAAGGCGTAATCCTTGCCGAACGACTTGAGTCCAGTTTTCTGAAAATAGTCGGCCAGCCAGTCGCCCGCGGCCTTGGCACCGGCGGTGCCCGTCATTCGGCCATCGCGTTTGGGATCCGCCAGCCAACCGACTTCATGCTCCAAATCTGATTTCGCGATCGCCGGTGAAAATGCGGCCGACGCAGCCTTCGTTTCCTGGCCACGGAGCGGCGCCTGCGCGATCGCCTTCTGCGCGGCGTCGTCATTCCAATCGGCCAAAAATAGCTGCGCCTTGCCGTCACTTGTCCGTCCGCTCGTCCAGCAGAGCTTTTTGCCGTCGGGCGAAAAGACTGGCAGCCCATCGAAGCCGTTGGTGTAGGTGACGCGCACCGGCTCATGCGCGCCGGCGGTGTCGACCATGAAGAGCTCGAAGTTTTCGAACCCGAGTTTGTTCGAGGTAAAAATGATGTATTTGCCGCTCGGATGAAAATACGGCGCCCACGACATCGATTTGAAATCCGTCAGGCGCTTTTTGTCTGTGCCGTCGGTTTTCATCGTCCAGATGTCGGCGATCGCGCCGTTCTCCTCGAAATGTCGCCAGACGATGCGCTGCCCGTCGGGCGAGAAAAACGGACCTCCGTCGTAACCTGGCTCGTTCGTTAGGCGGCGGACGTTCGAGCCGTCAGCATTCATGAGGTAGAGGTCGCCGAACCACGACGGGTCCTTCTGGTAGCGATCGCGCAGCTCCGGTGAAAGTTTGTTCAGCGGAAAGGCCGCGCGGAGCGAGCAGAAAACGATCTGCCTGCCATCCGGCGAAAACGCTCCCTCGGCATCGTAGCCGGGCGATCGGGTGAGATTCTTGAGATCGGTGCCGTCCTCTTTTGAGGAGTAGATGTCGAAGTTCTCGTCGTAATCCCAGGAGTAGCGGCGCGCCTTGCCGCTGGCGCGGAAATCCAATTCCGCTTTTTGTTTCGCGACCGCCTCCGGGTCGCCATGGGTCGAAGCGAAGATGACGCGATCGGTTCCCGGTTGAAAAAAGGAGCAGGTCGTCTTGCCCGTGCCCGGGGACACACGCCGCGTATCGCCGGTTTGGAAATCGAGCGTATAGATCTGGTAAAAGGGATTCCCCGGTTCGCGCTCGCTCTGGAAGATGAGCTTGTTGCCGTCGGGCGAGAAATAGCCTTCGCCGCTTCGGCGTCCTTCGAAAATCAGTTGCCGCGTGTTAGTGAGGAATCGCGCCTCCTGGGCGGCATCATCCGCGGCCAGGACGGGCGACGCGGCGAGCGCCAGCGCGAAAACGAAGATCGGTCGCTTGAAGTTTGTGGTCACCATGAGGGATCGACCATGCACGGAATTATCGTTCCTTCAATCGTGCCGGGCCCAGTAACCAAGAAATGCGCAGTGATTGCCAAATCATGCGCAGGTCGTCGTCTGCGCACATGCGAAGCTTATGGCAAGAAAATGTCGAACGAGAAGGACGGACTCCGCACCGCCAGCGGGGGCAGCGTGGCCCGCGAAACATAACTGGCGTTACATCACGCGAGAAATGCCGGAGAAACGCGAGGTCGCAGAGCGCGTCTGCGACTTCGACGAAATCTACGGCCTCTTCGATGAAGCGACCGCCCGCGAGCAGGCCAGCCGCTGTATCAATTGCCCCGACCCGCCCTGCGCGCAAACCTGCCCGCTCGGCAACCGCATTCCCGTCTGGCTGGCCCTCGTCGCGGACGGCCGTTTTCTCGAAGCGGCGGAAGTGTCGCGCTCGACCAGCAACCTGCCGGAGATCTGCGGCCGGGTTTGTCCGCAGGAGCGGTTGTGCGAAGGGGCCTGCATTCTCAATGCGCGTTCCGAGCCGGTCGCGATCGGGGCGCTGGAGAAGTTCCTCAACGAATACGCCTTCGCCCATGGCGGTGTGGATGTCACGCCGGTCGAGCCTAACGGATTGAAGGTTGCGATCGTGGGCAGCGGTCCCGGCGGCATCGCCTGCGCCGATGAACTGGCGAAGCGCGGCTACGCAGTCACCATCTTCGAGGCGCTAAGCCGCCCCGGTGGGCTTTTGGTCAATGGGATTCCGTCGTTCAAGCTCGAGAAATCGATTGTCGAACGGCGGCTCGATTTGCTGCGCAAGCGCGGTGTCACTTTCCGCTGCGGAGTCAAGGTCGGGCGCGACATTTCCCTGTCGGCCCTGCGCGAGCCAATTCGACGCGGTCTATCTCGCGATCGGCGCGCAGAAACCAAAGGAGCTGAACATTCCCGGGGCCGATCTGCGCGGAGTCTTCGATGCCTTGCCCTTCCTGATTCAAAAGAACCTCGAAGCGCCCGAGGAGCCGCTCATCGATGTGAGAGGAAAGCGCGTCGCCGTGCTGGGCGGAGGCGATACCGCGATGGATTGTCTGCGGACCGCGATTCGGTCCGGGGCAAGCGAAGTCGTCTGCATCTATCGTCGCGACCTCGAGAACATGCCCGGCAGCCAGCGCGAATACCTGAACGCGATCGAAGAAGGCGCGCGCTTCATGTTCCTAACGAACCCGATTGCGCTCTCGGGCAACGAAAGCGGTTCGGTGGCGGCCGCGCGCTGCGTGCGGATGGAGCTGGGCGAGCCGGATGCCAAAGGCCGCCGCAAGCCGCGCGAGATTGCGGGCTCCGAGTTCGACGTGCCGGTCGATGTCGTCCTGGTGGCATTCGGCTTCGATCCGGTGCCGATCTTTGCCGCCGGCAATGCCGACAACATCGAGGTCAACTCCTGGGGCTGCGTGGTCGTCGATGCCAACCAAATGACGAGCGTGCCCGGCATCTTCGCCGGCGGCGATCTGGTGCGCGGCCCCGACCTCGTTGTCCGCGCCGTGCGCGACAGCCGCAAAGCCGCGGCCGGCATTCACGAATACCTGTCTACGCAAGAGGCGCCTCGGTAAGCGGGCGGAGAGATGCTCGTTTTCCCGGAGCAGCCGGGAGAATGGAGATGAATTCTCTGTTCGGGTCTCCGCTTTCTCCCAAGTCCGCCGAAACCTGAGCGCGCGCCACGTCCTGCGTGGTTTCAGCTTTTCAGCGTTTGATCTCTTCCGTTAGGCTTCCGCCTCACAAATGGCACTCACCTTCGAATGGGATTCGCGTAAGGGGCGATCTAACTTTGCTAAACACGGTGTTGCCTTCGAAATGGCCACCACCGTCTTCGGTGATCCGAGGTCGCTCACTATTCCGGACCCGGAACATTCGCTCACCGAACCACGTTTCATCACCATGGGCAGAGCCCTCGGCAACAAATTGCTCGTTGTCGTCCACACCGAACGTGGCGATAATGTCCGCATCATCAGTGCCCGGCGGGCAAACTCGCGGGAACGAAAATTTTATGAAGAAGAAGGCTCCTAAATCCAAAGAGCGAGCGATGAAGAGCGACTACGATTTCTCGCAAGCCGTGCGCGGGAAGTATGCGCGCCGTTATGCGCAAGGGGCGAATGTCGTGATTTTGGAGCCCGATGTTGCCAAAATATTCCCGACTTCCAAGGCAGTGAATTCTTCCTTGCGAAAGATCATTCGGCAGCGAGCCCTGGAACCGGCTCGTTAACGGTCCGACAGCTCTGCCCTCTGACTTCTTTGCCATCGGACGAAGTCGCCGTGGCGACCGCTTTCCGCGTTCCTTCCTTCGCATTTCAGAGTTTCCAGTTGTCGGACTTTTCCGCTACCGTTCCGCCCTCACCAATGCCCACGCCCGTTCCGTCAAACGGCATTCGAAATTCGACACTCGAAATTTCATCCGCCCCGCCCCGCCGGCAATGCCGACAACATCGAGGTCAACTCCTGGGGCTGCGTGGTCGTCGATGCCAACCAAATGACGAGTGTCTCTGGCATCTTCGCCGGCGGCGATCTGGTGCGCGGTCCCGACCTGGTCGTGCGCGCGGTGCGCGACAGCCGCAAAGCCGCAGCCGGCATCCACGAGTATTTGTCGGCGCAAAAACCGCCTCGGTAAGTGGGCGGTGTAGGGGCGGGCGTGTCGCCCGCAAATTCTCAAATCAGGAGCAGCTCGAAGACTGCCGCTCGGAGTTCTGAGATCGGACGCAACCCCGACTCACACTCCCAAGTTCAGCTCATGATCCGACGACGTGTGCCGCATCTGTCAAGATTTGCACACTGACCCCAATTCTTCGCGCCTTCTTTTTCTTTGCGGGATTCGCTGTTTTAGTGCCTTTTCGCGGTTTACGCCGGACCTTTTTCGCCCGTTCGGAACGACGCTTTCGAAAGTGGTCAGCAGCGATGCCGCCCACTTTCATCGTGGCGAGATAATTCCACGTGCTACCGATCAACGCTGAGACAATCGGAACGGCGTATTTGATGATGGATCGCTGCAGGATCTTTATCCCAAGCTTTGCACCCCATCTTTTCAGGGCCTCCAATGTGCTCTTGCTGATTTTCTTCCGAACAAATCGCCTCGTTGCGGCACCGCCCATTTTGGCGGTGAACTTGCCCGCGGCTTCAATCCCCGCTCCGCCGATCGCAAATTCTAGAATGACCAGAATGTCTTCCGGGTCGTCGGGATCCAGACGAACTCCCAGCAACTTGGCGATCTCCGCAATCAACTTGAGTTGGATACCAATCAAGACCACCGCTTCCGTCGCGAGGGCGGCCAATCCAGCCGACATTTGTGCTGGCAAGCCGAGACCGCCCGTGGGAGCAGCAGTAACCAATGCGATTATTTCGTCGACTGAAATTGCGGCACCGGTGATCGCTCCAAGAATAGCTGCGTTCTTCGCCGCAACGGTTGTCAACTTCTTAACAATCGCATCCTCTTTCAGGCCCGGATATTTCCGGCGAAAATAAGCGGCACTCGCATTGTCGTAGTATGATTTGAAACTCTTTTTAACCAAGATCGGAAGCCACTCGCCGCTCTTGAAGGAGGGCCATCCGATTTCTGTGACCCATCCTTTTGCTTCTTCGTACCATTTTTTCAGCGTTGCTTTGTCGGGTTTTGGATCATCCATAAAGTTGTATTTTCTCTGAGCAGCGATTCACGCAGCCCATTCTGCGCAGAGGAGCTCGGCTTGGGCGAGAACGGTTTTGACCGCTTCGTCCTGGAGGTCGGGCGGGTAGCCGTGTTTTCGCAGGATGCGTTTGACCATGACTTTGATCTTGGCGCGGGCGCTTTCGCGCAGGGTCCAGTCGATTGTGACGCTTTTGCGGACCTGGGTGACGAGTTCGGCGGCGATGACTTTGAGTTCGTCTTTGCCCATGGCTTCGACGGCGCTGTCGTTTGCGGCGAGGGCGTCGTAAAACGCGACTTCGTCGTCGTTCAGGCCGAGATCGACGCCGCGTTGGGTCGCGGCGCTCATCTCTTTCGCGAGCTTGATCAGCTCTTCGATGACTTCCTGCGTCGCGATCGCGCGGTTGTGATAGGCGTTGAGCGTCTTCTTCAGCATCTCGGAGAACTCGCGGCTTTGGACGAGGTTCCGCTTCGAGCGCACTTTGATTTCGTCGCCCAGCAGCTTCGCCAGCAGCTCGGCGGCGACGTTCTTGTATTTCAGTCCGCGCACCTCGGCGAGGAACTGTCGGATAGGATGCTGATGTCGGGTTGCTTCAGTCCGGCGGCGCTGAAGACGTCGATGATCTCGCCTTCGGGGACGATGGCTTTCGCGACGAGCTGGCGGACGGCGTGATCGAGAGCCTCGGATGACTTCCGTTCGCCGCGCGGTTTGGCGAGCGCGGCTTTGACGGCTTGGAAGAAGCCGATGTCGTCGCGGATCGCGAGCGCTTCTTCGCTGCCGGCGCAGAGCGCGAAGGCTTGCGAGAGCTCCGTCACGATCTGGACGAAGCGCTCCTTGCCGTTCTCCTGCTGGAGAATGTGCTCCTGCGCGGGCGGGAGCAGCGCCATCTTCTCGGCTGGCGTGCCGTCGCACCAATTCGACCAGTCGAAGCCGTGCATCATGCCGCAGGCGATTTCGTGCTTCTCCAGCATGGCCGCGATTGCCTTCGCGGTGTCGATGCTCGGGTCGCCTCGACCGCCGCTTTGCGTGTAGTTCGCGAGCGCCTGCTTCAGTTGATCGGCGAGGCCGAGATAATCGACGACCAACCCGCCCGGCTTGTCGCGGAAGACGCGGTTCACGCGCGCGATGGCTTGCATGAGACCGTGGCCGCGCATCGGCTTGTCGACATACATCGTGCTCAGCGACGGCGCGTCGAAGCCGGTCAGCCACATGTCGCGCACGATCACGATCTTGAACGGGTCCTTCGGATCTTTGAAGCGGCCCGCGAGCGCGCGCCGCTTCTCTTTGTTGCGGATGTGCTGCTGCCAATCCGGCCCATCCTCGGCGCTGCCGGTCATGACGATCTTGGCGACGCATGACTTCCCGTTGTCGTCATCGTTCGGCCCGCTCGCCCATTCGGGGCGCAGCTTGATGATCGCGT
The DNA here is from genome assembly GCA_963772915.1 of uncultured Verrucomicrobiae bacterium. Classification (GTDB taxonomy): domain Bacteria; phylum Verrucomicrobiota; class Verrucomicrobiia; order Chthoniobacterales; family UBA10450; genus Palsa-1392. The sequence goes on along the minus strand of CAVYZI010000003.1, from coordinate 521,728 downwards.
TATACATCTCCACGCAGATGCGGCGGCTCATGCAGACGATCATCGCCTTGCCTTCCATCGCTTCGAGCCGGCGCTCGTAGTGCTGCACCAGATCGGCGGCGACGAGATCGATCCGCTTCGGATTCCCGACCAACGCTTCGAGCGCGGCCCACTTCGTCTTGAGCTTCTCCTTGCGCGTCAGCTCTTCGCCTTCGGTGATCGCTTCGAATTCCTCGTCGATCTTCGGCAGCTCGCTTTGGTTCAACCCCAGCTTGGCCACGCGGCTCTCGTAATAGATCGGCACCGTCGCCTTGTCGGCCACGGCGCGCTGGATGTCGTAGATGCTGATGTAATCGCCGAAGACCGCGCGCGTATTGGCGTCGGTCTTCTCGATCGGCGTGCCGGTGAAGCCGATGAACGACGCGTTCGGGAGCGAGTCGCGCAGATTGCGCGCGAGCCCGTCGATCAAGTCGTATTGGCTGCGGTGCGCTTCATCGGCGATCACGATGATGTTGCGGCGCTTGGATAACTCCGGAGCCTTCCCGCCTTTCTCCTCCGGCATGAACTTCTGGATGGTGGTGAAAACCACGCCGCCGCTCGCGACATTGAGCAGCTTGCGCAGATGCTCGACCGAGTCCGCCTGCACCGGAGTCTGCCGCAGGATTTCGTGGCAACGCTGGAACTGGCCGAAGAGTTGATCGTCCAGGTCGTTCCGATCGGTCAGGAAAACCAGCGTCGGATTCGCCATCGCCGGCTCTTCGATGATGCAGCCGGCGTAGAAGAGCATCGACAAGCTCTTGCCCGAACCTTGCGTGTGCCAGATGACGCCGACCCGGCGATCGCCTTCCGCGCCGCCCTGCATCTTGCCCGCCCAATAGGTTCCCTCTGCTTCCCCGGTCCGGTCTTTGCCGGTCGCGCGAATCGTTTCATCGACCGCGGCTTTGACGGCGTGGAACTGATGATAACCCGCCATCAGCTTGTGCACCGCGCCGGTGTCGGGATCGTCTTCGAAGACGATGAAGTTGCGGATGAGATCGAGGAAGCGCCGCTTCTCGAAAACGCCGCGCACGAGCGTTTCCAACTCCAGCGCCGTCTTCGGCGCATCGAACTCGCCCTCGATCGTGCGCCAGACCTTGAACCATTCCTGATTCGCCGTGAGCGAGCCGATGCGCGCTTCGAGCCCGTCGGAGATCACGGTCACTTCGTTGTAGTGCATCAACGAAGGAATCTCCTGCTTGTAGGTCTGGATCTGGTTGTAAGCCGCGGCGAACCATTTGTCGGTGTCTTCCGGAATCTTCAGCTCGATGATTCCGAGCGGCAGCCCGTTGACGAAGACGACGATGTCCGGCCGGCGATTGTTCTGGCCTTCGATGACGGTGAACTGATTCACCGCCAGCCAGTCGTTCGCGTCGGGATTGTCGAAGTCGATCAGCCGGACGTGATCGCCCGCGATGCTTCCGTCTTCGCGGCGATACTCGACGGGCACGCCGTCGCGCAGCATTTGATGAAACGCGCGATTGTTGCCGACGAGCGAAGGCGCATCGTGTCGCAGCACTTTGCGCAGCGCTTCCTCGCGCGCGTCGTCGGGAATCGCGGGATTCAATCGCGTGATCGCATCGCGCAATCGGCCGGCAAGCACGACATCCGCGAATGAATCCCGCTCCGCCGCGGTCTCATCCGGCGCGAGGTGCAGCGCCTGCGTCAACTGCATATCCAAGCTCTTCGAACCAGCTTAACGCCGCGTCTTCGACGACCGATTCGTTCAGCGCGGACACGAACTAGGCGGGAGCCGGCAAAGACTCGCTAAACCGGAGCTTCACCCATCCGAGCATTTCGAGATTTCGAATTGCCTCGACTAAACTCTTCTGTTTGGCCTCGTCCTTCTTCCAAAGTTTCTTCCACTCCAGAATGTATTTGAAGAGGTCTTCTTCGGAAACCTCATCAGGCTTCCGCTCTTCTTTCAGATTTTGCACTGCATAAATAACCGTTGCGACTTCCTCCGCCTGGTCGGTGTTCTTAATGCGGCTGAAAAGATCGACTGTCTTGTCGATCTTCTGTCGAAACGGCTTCAATTCTGCAGTCAGTTGCTCACGTGATTTTCTGTATTCGGGCCCCACACGCAGAGCGGTCATCCGGCCAAGCTGCTGTTCCGTCAGCCAATTTTTATTAGCGAGAACGTTTATCGCTTCTTTCACTTCTCCAGAGAACGGCCCGTAGCTGCTTCGCTCGAAATGGAAGCCTGTGTCGAGCCCGAGTTTCGTCAGAACGTAGCAAACTTTCTGAAAGGTGGTTCGACCCACAGGGTTGGCGTACGGCTGCTTCTCGAGCTCATAAATAACCTCGACCAATGCAGCCCATTCAGGTCGGAGCGCTTCGCGCCGCCTTCCCTTGAGCAGAAACTCCGTCTGTTGATCCGCGCCCAGGAACTCAGGTTTTAGCTGCGCTGCAGGCGTTCCATAAGGGGCATATATTTCAACTGGAATGCTGAGCTTAGACAGCGTGGAGTACATCAGCGGACCAACGGCTTCCCATTCCAGTCCGCCGTTGCCACAGCCCAACGGAGGGAAGGCCACGGAAGTAACGCCCCACTGCTTGAAGTGCGATGCAAAATAGTCCAACCCCTTTTCGACATCCGAGAAACGTGTTGCGGCCCTCCAGTGGCTCTTTGTGGGGAAGTTCACAATCGAGACTCCGGTGAGATCTCGGTAGTGATATGGCCTGCCCAGCCTGACCTCGCCTCGCTCGCATCGTTCGAGGTAATCAGCGTACATTTCCGGGTAATTCTGCTTGAAGAGCTGGGCGATGCCTTTGCCCATCACTCCGACGCAATTCACCGTATTGACAAGCGTTTGCATCTTGCTGGCAAACATGTCGCCGATCTGCGGTTTGATCTGGCTGCTGGTCTCCATTGGTCAGTGAAAGAATATGTCCGAATCGATCTGAATTGGAAGTTCGAAGCCGTGGACCTCAAGTTGCCTTCGGCTCGCACCGTTCAGGACGTAGGCGCCCAGTAGAAGTTCTGTCGGAATTCGCTGCGGAATCAGAACTTCGGCGCACTTCGCGCTGCTGTGCCGCCACTCTTCGATTTGATCGCCAGGATGTTTCCAATTGCGCGCGAACACGTATTCCAAATCCATATATTTGAGGATGTCGGGCGTCGAAAATCGCACATATTTGCTCACGGCATTCTGATCCGTAATCACCGCGCCTGGAAGATTGAGTATTTCGGTTGAGACACGCAAAACGCAGAGCCGATGCGCTTCATTTCGTCTCAGCGACATCATGGGATTGCGAGCATGAAAATAGACGTTCGCATATTCATGTAGCGACAGGCCGCCCGGAACTTTTTTCAAATCGCGCTTGTCCTGAACCGGCTGAAGAGCCACCGACAAATGGGGGATCTTCGCAGCCTCGACGTGCGAGAGGATGCCGTATTTCAGAATGGAGGGGAGGTTGTCGATCAAGCTGATGTTCTGAAATTCTGCGAGCTTCATTCTGGAGTGTTCGACGAAAGCTCGGTTTCAGAAACGAAAATCATGGCGATGAATATGATGCTCGATCTCCTCAAACCGCGCCTGGAGCTGAGGATCGTTGGGATCAACGCCTGCAAAAATGACTTGTGGGTTCTCCGTTAAGTATTTCCAGAGGAAATCTGGAATGGTGAAGGGCCACGCAAGTGAGTTGCCAACTCCGCCGGCCATCAGAAAAATGCCCTTCGCCTTTAAAGCGCCCGCTGCTCGATGAGTGACTTCAAGGGTGATCGTCTGTTGCCCGCGATTGAGGCAATACGCGACTAATTGCCATTCCTCCGCGCTGAGCGACTGGAGTGATCGGAACGCCTGTTCGCGCGCGCGTTTAACGCTTCTCTTCACGTGCCAAAGAGGAAGGAGTTGGACGAGCCAGAAGGTGAGCGCGAGAAGAGTCAGTATTCCAATCCAACCGCGCAACGCAGTCCGGATGTCGTTGATGCCGAATCCCGCGGCGACACGGTCGGGAAGAAACAGCAGGAGCGCGCCGAAAAGCCAAATGCCAAATAGAAATCGTGGTTTGAGCTGAATGAGCTTCAGCCAATCGGGCCATGCACTCATAAGGCAGATGTTTTCGGCTGAATCGAGACTTCCCCGCTCAAAAGCTTCGGAAGCAGCGCGTCGCGCATGGTAGCGATGGTGCGGGATTCGCGGGAGTTGGCTTTGATCTTCGCCATCAGCGGTGCGGTGAGTTCGTCGAAGCGACGCGCGATATTGGAAGGCGGAACCGCAAGGATGAAAGTGTCGAAGCACTCGGACGGGACGCGTTGGCGGCCGCTGGTGCCGGTCATGTTTTGGATGGCGTGCGAGCGCAGCGCGTCGGAGCGGGCGAGGAGATATCCGAACTGAGGTGGAAGTGGCGGCTTTGGCGCGAGGATTATGTATTCGGTCGAGCCCCAGCCCACTTGTCCGTCTTCGAGAAAATTAACGTATCCGGTCTTGCCGTTCTCTAGACATGGCGTGATGCGGGCGAGCAGCGTGTCGCCGTTTTGGAACTTGGTGCCGGAGCTGAACTCGCGGTTGATGACTTCCTCGGCGGAATGTCCCTGCGTTGGAAGGTTCTTCATGTCGAGGTAAGGCGCGACGACTCCAGGCTTCAACGTGCGCCGGGGATTTACTTCGACGGCATTGGGCAGCCGTTGGGCAGTCCAGCCTTTCGGAATGTGACCGAGTTCTGAATCTTCGAACTCGTTAGGGAAGAGGGCGGCGGTGGCGGTGTCGAGGCCGGAGGGCTGGCGGCCGTCGAGTTTGGCGCGGACGGGGTCGAAATCCACGAACCAGCTCTGGAACAGCGCCCGCGCCATCGCCTCCAGCGTCGCGTTCATCCGCCGGTTCAACTCGATCTTGTCGTCCAGCGCCCCAAGCACCGCCGCGATGGCTTTTTGCTCGGCGAGGGGTGGAAGCGGAATTTCGAACGACTCAATGTGTCCCTTCGTTATCGCTCTCCGACTGCCACCGGAGTTGAACGACTCGATGTAACCCTTCGTCGCCGGATGTGTGAAGACCGACAGAAGATAGCCCGGGTCGCACTCGCGGCGGTCCGGCCGAATGATGGAGACGTGTTGATTGACGCAGGCAGGGAGAACGCGGTCAGGGACGATGCAGGAACGTCCAAAGGTTATGCCATCTCCCGTGATGTTGAGCAGTACATCGCCCGATTGGATTTCTGCGTTGCGAAGCTCGCTGGCGTGTGAGTCTGAGATGAATGCCAACCCGTCTGTATCAAAGTGCCGGTCGAACACATGCTGGCTACGAACAAGTGCATGGCTAACGCGAGAATTCAGATAGACTTCGCTCCCGCCGCGCGGTGTCGCGCCGGTTCCGATCTTCGTGCAGAACGATCCAAGCCGTTTCACCTGCCAATGGTCCGGCAACTCTTCGACAGTCGGGCACATTCTAACTGGCTCACCCGCCATAACCCAGCCCCCTCAGGTTTGCTTTGATGGCCTGCTCCAGTTTCGCGGACTCGGCGAACTGGGCGTGCAGTTCGGCGACGAGGCGCGGCATCTTTTCCTCGAAGGGGTCGCCGTCGTCTTCGACTTCCTCGGCGCCGACGTAGCGGCCCGGGCGTGAGCACATAGCCGTGCGATCGCGATTTCTTTTGTCGTGGCTGACTTACAAAAGCCGGCGATGTCCGCGTAAGTTGCGGCCGATCGAGTTATGCGCATCTGGGTCCATGCGTCACGCTGGTCGCCGCGCCAGGCGTGATAGGTGTTCACGATCTTCGCGTGATCGGCTTCGGTGAGCTCGCGGTGGACTCGGTCGATGAGCGTTCCCATTTTGCGCGCATCGATGAAGAGGGTTTCGCCTTTGCGGTTGCGACGTTTCAAACCAGACGCAGTCGGAGACGTCGCCCCGCCGGTTTGTTTTTCGCCAAGAACCAAAGGCAGACGGGAATCTGCGTGCTGTAGAAGAGCTGGCCGGGGAGGGCGACCATGCAGTCGACGAGGTCGGCCTCGATGAGGGCTTGCCTGATTGTCCCTTCGCCGGACTGGTTGGAGGACATGCTGCCATTGGCGAGGACGAAGCCGGCCATGCCGTGGGGCGCGAGGTGGTGGATGAAGTGCTGCACCCAGGCGAAGTTGGCGTTGCCCCGGGGCGGGACGCCATACTGCCAGCGCACGTCGTCGTCTTTGCGGAACCAGTCGGAGTCGTTGAAGGGCGGGTTGGCGAGGACGTAGTCGGCGCGGAGGTCGGGATGGAGGTCGCGCCGGAAGGTGTCGGCGTGCTCGGGGCCGAAGTCGGCCTCGATGCCGCGCAGGGCGAGGTTCATGACGGCGAGGCGGCGGGTGGTGGGGTTGCTCTCCTGGCCGTAGATGCTGATGTCGCCGAGCTTGCCGCCGTGGGCTTCGACGAATTTCTCCGATTGCACGAACATGCCGCCGGAGCCGCAGCAGGGATCGTAGATGCGGCCTTTGTAGGGCGCGAGCATCTCGACGAGGAGGCGGACGACGCTCTGCGGGGTGTAGAACTGGCCGCCTTTCTTGCCTTCGGCGCTGGCGAATTGGCCGAGGAAGTATTCGTAGACGCGGCCGAGGATGTCTTTGGAGCGGCTGGCCTTGTCGCCCATGCCGATCGTGCCGATGAGGTCGATGAGTTCGCCTAAGCGATGCTTGTCGAGCGCGGGGCGGGCGTATTCTTTCGGGAGGACGCCTTTCAGGCGCGGGTTGTCGCGCTCGATCGCGACCATGGCGTCATCGACGATCTTGCCGATCTCGGGCTGCTTGGCGCTGTTCTGGAGATAGGTCCAGCGCGCGCCGGGCGGAACCCAGAAGACGTTGAGGGCTTTGTATTCGTCCGGGTCTTCCGGATCGGCGCCGGCGTAGTCGCCTTTGCCGGCGAGCAGCGTCGCGTGGTGTTCCTCGAAGGCATCGGAGATGTATTTGAGGAAGATGAGGCCGAGGACGACGTGCTTGTATTCGGCCGCGTCCATGTTGCTGCGGAGCTTGTCGGCGGCGAGCCAGAGCTTCGCTTCGAAGCCGAGGTTGGCGGTGGAGTTGTTCTTCGTGGAGGAGCGGGAGCGAGCCATCGGTGTGAAAGTTTCTAGCGCGCTGACGGCAGGGTAGAAAGTAAAAAGTGGAAGGTGGCACGAGGGGCCCGACGTCGTTAAGGCGATCGCGCGGAAAGCAGGGGGCGAGCGGCCGGTCGCGCAGGCTTGGAGGCGGCGTTGACGAGAAAAGGGAAGATGCTTGAGCCGGTATGGGCAAGGCACGAAGATGGCGCCCCGGGGGATTCAAGTAGTCACCAGGCAGTTCAGCCCGGCCATGACGCCGCCGGGGTTCAACCAGAAGAAAGCACGCGATAATCAGTGACCAGTAGCCCGATGATATCCGCGCTCGGAGCGCTCCTTCTTTTGCTCCTCTACGCCGCGGTGATCGTGCGCGTCATCCTGCGTCCGCACCGGGAACCTGCCTCGCGGGTCGCCTGGATTGTGCTGATTATTGCCCTGCCCGTGGTGGGCATGGTCGCTTATCTTCTCCTCGGGGAGACGAACATCGGTCGGCGTCGCGTGCGGCGCATGCAGGCAGTGCTGGACGGCATGCCGCCGGTCGCCGACGCGCCTGGCTTCGACGCACCAGCTCGGCAGGCCCAAATCCCGGAGTCTTACAGCGCTCTCTTCCGCGTCGGACATTCTGTGAATGGGTTTGAACCCGTGGGTGGGAACCGTGGGCGACTACTGCCGGATTCCAATCTCACGATTGAATCTCTTGTCGCGGACATCGATGCGGCAAAAGATCACGTGCACCTGATCTCTTACATCTGGTTGCCGGATAACAACGGCCTCAAGGTGGTCGAAGCACTAAAGCGGGCGGCGGCGCGCAACGTCACCTGCCGGGTCATGGCCGACGGCCTCGGCTCCCGGATCACTGATCGACTCGAAACATTGGAAGGCGATGGGCGATGCCGGCGTGCATGTCGCCGTTGCCCTCCCGATTGGTAATCCGCTCTTGCGACCGTTGAAAGGGCGCATCGACCTTCGCAATCACCGCAAAATCGTCGTGATCGACGACTGGATTACCTACTGCGGAAGCCAGAACTGCGCCGATCCGGAGTTTCGGATCAAGGCAAAGTATGCGCCGTGGGTGGATGCGGTGATGCGATTCGAAGGCCCGATCGCGCGGCAGAACCAGTATCTTTTTGTCGGCGACTGGATGGCGCACAAGGACGAAGACATCCGCGAGCTCCTGCAGCGTCCCCTGCATCCGAGCGAGCCGGGCTTTGCCGCACAGGTGATCGGCACCGGACCGACGGTGCGCCATTCCGCCATGCCCGAGGTGTTCGAGACGCTGATGTATGCGGCCCGGCGAGAGCTTTGCATCACCACGCCCTATTACGTGCCCGATGAAGCGATGCAGACCGCGCTCTGCGCCAGCGGCTATCGGGGGGTCGCGACGACGATCATCTTTCCGGCCCGGAACGACTCGTTCATCGTGCAGGCGGCGAGCCGCAGTTATTACGCTGACCTGCTGGCGGCCGGGGTGCGGATTTTTGAATTCGAGGGCGGGCTGCTGCACACGAAATCTCTCACCCTCGATGGCGAGATCACGCTGATCGGATCGGCCAACATGGATCGGCGCAGTTTTGATTTGAACTACGAGAACAACATTCTGCTTTGCGATTCCGCCCTCACCGCCGAGATGCGCCGCCGTCAGGATGCCTACCTGGCCCAATCGCACGAGGTCACCGCGGAGATGGTCGCCCAATGGCCGATCAGGCGCCGGCTTTGGAATAATGCGATTGCGATGCTCGGTCCGGTGTTGTGAAGCTCAACGGCGTGCGTGTGGGGCGCGGCTACGGATAGAGCCACTCTTTCTTCCAGCTGGCGGCCGCGCGCGTGTAGAGGATCCGCTCGTGACGGCGGAAGGGTTTTTGTTTCCAAAACTCGATCTGCTCCGGCAGGACGCGGAAGCCGGACCAGAAGGGCGGGCGCGGCACCGCGCCGACGCCAAAACGGACGGCCGTCTTTGCCACTTCGGTTTCCAGTTCATAGTAGCCGCGCATGGGCGTCGATTGTTTGGAAGCCCAGGCGCCGATCTGGCTCAGGCGCGGTCGGGTCGCAAAATAGGCGTCGGCTTCTTCGTCGCTGACGCGCTCCGCCCGGCCTCGCACACGCACCTGTTTATCGAGTTTGTCCCAGTAAAAGCAGAGCGCGATCCGCGGGTCGTGCTGCAGCGCGTCTGCTTTCGGGCTCCCGAGGTTGGTGTAGAAAACGAACCCGCGTTCATCCACGCCTTTGAGCAGAACCATGCGCACGTCGGGCTGACCGGTTTCGTCCACCGTCGCGAGCGACATCGCGGTCGGCTCTTTTATCTCCGCGCCAATCGCTTCCTCGAACCAGGTCTGAAACAGCGCGATCGGATCGTCGCCGAGTTGCGCTTCGACGACCTCAGACATGATCGCTGCGATCGGCGACGTAAGCGCGGATCGCTTCAAACTGCCCGGCGCCATCCAGTCCCGCCTCTTTCATCACCGCCGCGCCGGAACCGCTCCCGAGGAAATGCCCGTGGCGGAAGGGATGAAGCGAATACTGGCGACCGTAATCGCTCCGCACCCAGCGCGTCATGGTCGCGAAGGTGAAGTCGGTGATGCCCATCGCTTCCTGTTGATGCGCCTCGGGGAAGATCGTTTCGCGTTCGGCCGGCGAGAGCATGTCGAAGAGCTCGCTCGAGGTCACGACGTAGACGTTCAAGCCGAGACCGGCGTTGTTGATCATCGGCAAGGTTTCGTTCACGAACGCATTCGTGACTCCCGTGCCTTGGAGGACAATCGTTCCCTGCGAACGACCGTGCGCCGTTCGCAGGCGATAGACACCTTGCGCGGCGGCCGCGGCCGGGGGCAAGCCAAGCGCGGCGCGATCCAGCACCGTCTCCGCCGGTCGAGTGACGAACGGCGCGATAATCGCGGGCCGTTTCGCCAGCGCCGCGGCAACGAGGAACCAGATTTCCTGCGGATCCCACGGCGTGAGCGTGATCATGGTGCCGAGCGGAAAATTATCCTGGAGCAATTGCAGCGCCTGGGGGTCGGCGTGGGTCGGGCCGTCCTCGCCCGTCTTCAGGCCAGCATGCGCGCAAATGAGGAAGAAGGGACGGTAGGCGCCGCCTTCCGACGTCACCCGCGCCTGATTGCCGATCGCGTGCAGTCGGGCCGCGATATGTCCGAGCGGCGCGCTGAATGCGCCGTAGGAAGAGCCAGCTCCAATGTGCGAGCCAAAGGCCGAGACGCCCGACAACATCGCCATGATGGCATCCTCGCAAATGCCGCCGATGGCGAGCTGCCGCGCGCGCGGATTCGTCAGGCGATTGTAAAATCCGGCCGGGAAATTGTCGGCAGCTTTGTTGATACTGGTCGACCCGAGGAGGTCGGCGGCGGCGATCACGAACCCGCCGTTCGTGATCCGGTTGAAGTAATTGAGGACGCGGCCCAACTCATCGCGCAAGGTCGTTTTGCTGCGAAACTCGAGCGCGAGTTCCTTGGGCACGCGACCGTTCGTCTCCGCCGCCATTTGGTAGGCGAGATCGATCCTGGGCGCATCGGTGCGTGGTCGGCGGTCGAGCGTGTCGAGACGATTTTGCGCCCGGCGCAATTGCGCGGCCAGTGATTCCACCGTCGCGGTCCGGCTCTGGAGCGCCTGCCTGACGAGTTCGAGCGTTTGCCAGTAGCAACCTTCGAGAATGGCCGTGTTCGTTCCGCAGTTGCACTTTTGCGCGCCGTCGCAGCGCGGGATGGCGATCTCATCCTTCGGAAACAAGGGCGCGACCGCGGCGAAGAACTCGGCCGAGCAAAGCCCGTGACCAGCTCCGTGCGAGGCGCGTCCCTCGATGCCGTAGCGCCAGCCTTTGATCGTGCGATAGACAATCGCCGTCGGCTGGCCGTTGTGCAGATCGAGGGCCAGACGCTGTGCGGTGGTGATCTGTTGCCAGTCGAACCCGTCCGGCACGTAGACGACATTCCAGTCGTGCAGGTAGGCCAGCTCGGCCGGAGTCCATTGCACATAGTCGCCGGGTGTTTCGCCGTCGCGACAGACCTGGTTGGAATCGATCGAGGCCTGGTTCCAATCCACGTGCAGAATGATGTTACCGAGCGATGCCGTTCCGGCCGCGGCCAGGGCCTCCGCCACGCGCCCGGGAGTCATTCCACCTTCGCCTTCGATGATGTGGACGCGCGGTGCGTTCTCGCCGTAGAGGTCGGCCGCGCCCCAGGCGAGGCCGCACGACGCCGGCAAACCCACCCCGGAGGCGCCGGTCGACAGCCTAACGAACGGTGTCGCCGGCGTCGGATGTCCATCGAGCGCCCTGGCGCGGAATTTCGTGAAGAGCGGCGTGTGCGCAGATGGATTGCGACGAAAACCGAGCAGGTCCTCAAGGCGGAATTGAAACCTCTCTTGAATCGGCAACAGCTCGGGCGCGGCGATGCGCGCGATTTCGTTGCGCAAGGCCCACATTGCGTAAAGACCAAGCGCCTTGTGTCCGGCGGCGTAGGAAATGAGGTCGGCGTCGCGGCGTTGAGGGCGTGCGAGGTCGTAATCCATCACGTCGAAGAGCAGCCGTTGCACAATACGCCCGGAGGAAATCGAACCGCCCGGATGACCGGAGAGCGGCGCGTAGTTATACATCAGGGCACAGAGCGTGCGGTAAAAGAGGTCGAACGTTTCGCAGACCTCGAGCGCCCCTTCATCGAGGGGCTCGCCTTCCTCGGCGAGGCGATCGGCCGCGTTGATGTAAACGCCGCGTCGTGGCCCGAACGAGATGGTCGACTTTTCCGGGCGCACCGGAGCGATGGGACGAGAGACGAGTTCTGTTAACATAGATATATACCCTCCTGGGTGCAGTCAGACGTTATGGCCGCGCTTGCGATTGCCATGGGTAACAAGTAGTCCGGGCGGCAGAAGCGCTCCACACGCCGCTTGTCAAAAACGAGGCATTTCTTGCGCTCGCGAACCGGCTTCTGACGGATGGGGAAGGCAGGATCGGACGAGAATTGCGGCACACAGGTCCATCTCACTTCGACTGACGGGGCATCCATTGTGCTCTGCAAAATGCATGAACCTCTATCACGCGATGGCGCGAGGCCTCCACAGCCCCTCGCACTCCCGCTCCGGCGGCAGTCGGGTGCCTCTCGCAATCGTCGGCGCCTTCATCGCCATCGTGCTGGGTGGGGCAGCATTTTTCTTTTGGGATCGACCCGACTCGATTGATACCGCGACGACCGTAGCCACGCCGCCGGCGAGCTTGCCCGCCGTTGCCAGCTTGCCCCCTGCTCCCGCGATCTCCGACGAGCAACGATCGATCGAGCAAAACCGCAAAGCGAACGTCAAAGGCACGCTAATGGAAGAACACCAAAGCGAACCGGCGGCGGAAGAGCAGGCAGCATTTGCCGAACGGATGCGCCGGGTGGCGGAGGAGCTGAAGCGCGCCGCGCTCAAAGCGGCCGGGATCAATCGTCCCGTGCCGCTCGATCAGGACGATTACATTCCAATGCCCGGCGGAGGTGTGTGGGTGAAAGTGCACGACAACGACGCGAGCGGCCTTGACGTTTGGATCAACCACGAGCGGTGGCGCGAGGTTCCGAAGGAAGAGGGGATCACCCGTTCGGGGACAGACGAGACACTGATCTACAGCAACGGAAGTGCTTCGCTCTTCTACGTCTCGCAAATGAGCGCTGGATTGAACCACTGCCTGCTGCGTGTGCGCGAGAACTAAGCCCGCAGTTTTCGATCTGATTTCCCCCCAGAGTTCAGGGGTCGAATCCCCTTCCACACCTCTAAAACTAATCGCCACTCTCGCCCAGCCTGCGCCTGACGGTCGATTGCTAGACACTGTCCTGGCAAAATTCACCGGGAATCGCCGATGCCCGGCGCGGCGCAACCGTTACGGTGCGCTTGAGCGGTTCGGAGGCGAGCCTGAGGCAAAAATTGACACCCGCAGAAATCGGCCAGAGGAACTCATGCCATGAAACGTCTTCTCGATTTCGTCAATCTGCCTGCACTGCTTCTTTTCGCCGTCGGCGCGTTCACTCTGCCGGTCGCGCGAGCGCAGGAGTCGAAAGCTCTCTCTCCGCAAACCCTCATGAGCAAGCTCAAGTGGCGTTGCGTCGGCCCATACATCGGCGGGCGCGTGGTCACCGTGACCGGCGTTCCGGGAAACGACAACCTCTTTTACGCCGGGGCGGTGGGCGGCGGAGTTTGGAGAAGCACGGACCAGGGGATCCAATGGGAAAACATCACCGATGGCAAACTGCCGGGGCCAAGTTCCAGTATCGGCGCGGTGGCGGTGGCCCCGTCGGATCCCAACACGCTCTACGTCGGCACCGGCGAAGCCGATATTCGCGCCAACATGATCCCCGGTGACGGTGTTTTCAAAACGACCGATGCCGGTAAGACCTGGCAGAGCGTCGGTTTGCGCGACGCGCACTCGATCAGCGCCATCGTGGTCGATCCGAAGGACCCAAATGTCGTCTACGTCGCTTCCATGGGGCATGTTTTCGCTCCTGATCCTGACCGCGGCATTTTCAAGTCCACTGACGGCGGCAAGACCTGGCAGAAAATCTTGTTCGTGGACAACAACACCGGGGCGATCTGCCTGGTGATGGATCCGAATCATCCCAACCTGATGTATGCCTCCATGTGGCAGGCGGCGCGCATGCCATGGGGGCTGGTCAGCGGCGGCCCGGGCAGCGGCATTTACAAGACGACGGACGGCGGGGCGCACTGGAGCAATATCTCGCGCAATCCCGGTCTGCCGCCGGGAGTCCTGGGACGCATGGGCCTCTCGATCGCGGCGAGCAAACCGGACACGGTGTATGCCATTATTCAGGCAAAAGAAGGCGGAGTGTTCCGTTCCGATGACGCTGGCGCGACCTGGAAGAAGGTCAATGACGAAATGAAGCTGCGGCAGCGCGCTTTCTATTACATGACCATTTATGCCGACCCGAAGGATCCTGAGACGGTCTACGCGCCTGAGGTTGACGCCTTGTTTGTCTCACATGACGGCGCCAAAACCTTCACGAAACTCAAGACGCCGCATGGTGATAACCACGTCGTCTGGATCAATCCTAACGACACGCGCATCTTACTCGAAGGTAACGACGGTGGCGCGACGGTCTCGACCGATGGAGGGAAAACCTGGAGCACCGAGCATAATCAACCGACGGCCCAGTTCTACCACGTCAACCTCGACGATCAGTTCCCTTATCACATTTATGGCGCGCAGCAGGACGAAGGTGCCTTTGAAGGGCCAAGCGCTTACGCTGGCGGAACGATCCCGCTCTCCGCCTGGCACGACGTCGCCTACGGGGAAAGCACTTATGCCGTGCCGCAACCGGGAGATCCCAATATTACTTACGGCAGCGGCTATTACAGCATCTTTGTGACGCACGATCGGCGCACGGATGAATACCGCAGCATCAGTCCGTGGCCGCATTATCAGGAAGGCGCATCTTCGGGCGAGCTGAAGTATCGCTGGGGTTGGACCCATCCGATTCTTTTTTCGCCGGCGAACCCGAAGCAACTCTTCACTGCCGCCGAGGTTATCTTTAAGAGCAACGACTACGGCGCGACCTGGAGCAAAATCTCGCCTGATCTGACGCGCAACGAGAAAAGCAAGCAAGTGCCAAGCGGCGGCCCGATCGATCTCGACCAATCAGGCGCGGAAATTTACCCCCTGGTGTCGGCGCTCGCGGTTTCGCCGCTCGACGGCAATCTCATCTGGGCCGGATCCGATGATGGCCTGGCTCATGTCACGACGGATGGCGGCAAGAACTGGCAGAAGGTCACTCCGCCCGAGCTGCCCGACTCGTCCTGGATCAGTTGCATCGAACCCTCCCATACTGAAAAACAGACGGCCTATCTCAGTGCCCGTCGCTACATGCTGGATGATTTTAAGCCCTATATTTTTAAGACCACCGATCTCGGTAAACATTGGACGGCGATCACAACCGGCCTGCCGCAGGACGAATTTGTCTTCGATCTGCGGGAAGATCCGAACGAGCCTAACCTCCTCTTCGTCGGCTCCCGCAGTAGCGTCTATTTCAGCTTCGACGCCGGAGCGCACTGGCAGCCGCTGACCTTGAACCTGCCGGTGGCACAGGTGCGGGACGTTGCCATCAATACCCGCCAGGGTCAGGTCGTGGCTGCGACTCACGGCCGCTCCTTCTGGGTTCTGGATAATCTTAGTCTGCTCGAGCAGTTGAGCAAAAATCCCAGCGTCCAAACGGCCGACACTTATGTCTTCGCTCCCCAGGAAGCCTGGCTGACTCATGCCTATGGCCTGCCTGATCCCGACGGAAGGCGGCCGCCCGATGCCGGCTACAATCCAGCCTTCGGCGCGACCGTCTTCTTTCAAATGCCCGATAACTATGACGGCAAGACGCCGGCGACGCTTCAGTTCGTCGATGCGCAGGGCAAAGTGATCCGCAACATCCCGCTCCATCTCGCGACTGAGAAGGAGAAAAAGGACAAGGAGAAAGCAGAGATGGCAGCGTATGCAGACACGGCGGAGAGAACCGAGCATCGAGAGAATGCCGCCGAAGAGGAGAACATCGAGAAGAGCACAGACGAAAAGATTCGAGAAAGCGAAGCCAGGCTCGGGGCGGTCGAGCCGGGAGCGAATCGACTCCAGTGGAACCTGCGTTACCCCTATGCCACCGAGATCACCGGCTACCATGCTCCCATCGCCGCCGGCGGTCTGGAGGATTCCGTTGAGGGCCCGGTCGTGGTGCCCGGCACTTATGCGGTCGTGCTCGACTATGGCGGAAAGAAGACGCAAGAGAGCTTTAAGGTCACTCTCGACCCGCGACTCCACGCGACTCAAAAGGACCTGCAAGCGCGGCTGGACTTGGAGCTAAAGATTCACGCTGGGCTCGATGCGCTCGATAAAGACATTAACAAAGCGCTGGCCCTGCGTGACAAGCTGCAAAAGGCAGTCGCCGCCCACACTCTGTCAGACGTGCAAGCCAATGGCGCCATCGCCGCGCTCACCCGCGATATCGAGAGCCTTGCTCAAATGGCGATGCGGGGGAGCGAAGGCGACCTGCTCCATGAGACCAGGCTGCGCGATCATCTCGCCTATCTGGCTGCGGATATCGACCTGGCCTATGCTCGACCAACCGCCGCCCAGGAGGCCGTCTTCCGCCAGCTCGATCAGCAGGCGAAAGAAGGTGAGCAAAAGCTCGAAGCCGATATCATCCAGGCTGAGAAACTGGCGGCCCAGGTCAAGGCAGGTTGATTCGGCGCATCCTTCGACAAAGCGGCGTTCGCAGCGGAGTATCGCAGGATGGAAATTCATCAGCTGCGCTACTTTGTGGCGGTCGCGGAGGAGGGCAGCTTCTCGCATGCGGCGGAACGCGAGCATGTCTCCCAGCCGTCGCTTAGTCAGCAAATCCAAAAACTGGAAGCGGAGCTGAATCAGCCGTTGTTTGATCGCCTGCCGCGCGCGGTCGTGCTGACCGCGGCCGGCCGGTCTCTGCTCGGCTACGCGCGGCAAATTCTGACCGGGATCGCCGATGCCCGTCGCTCGGTCGCGGCCCTCGAGCAGGAGGTGGCCGGAAGGCTCTCGGTGGGGGCGATTCCATCAATCGCGCTCTACGTGCTGCCGCGGCTCATCCCGCGATTTAAGCAGCGCTATCCGAAGGTTACGTTCGAGTTGTTGGAGGATACGACCGACAAGCTGGCGCAGCGCCTGGAGGACGGGACGCTGGACGTGGTGCTGGCGTCGTCGGGCGACGAATCGCCCACCCTGGAACGTCATTCACTGGGCGAGGAGCCGTTGCTCATGCTGCTTCCGGAGAAGCATCGGCTGGCGCGGAAAAAGAGGATCAAGTGGAGCGATCTCGCGACGGAGAAGTTCCTCCTTTTGCACGAGGTGCATTCGGTCTCGATCAAGGTGCGGCAGTTGCTCGCGGCGAACAGGTTGAATCCCGAGGTGGTGCTGCAGGGCGCTCAGCTCGTCACGATCGCGAGCATGGTGGCGGCCGGGCTGGGGGTGACGGTGATCCCGCAGATGATGGTCGAGGCCGGGTTTACCCGCGGCTGCGTGGCGGTGCCTTTTGCCCGCCCGGTGCCGACGCGCGAGCTGACCTTGCTGCGCAATCCGTTGCGGTTCGAGAGCAAGGCCGCCGCAGCCTTCCGCGAGGAAGCCGCGGCAGCCTTCTTAACCTGACGGGCGGCCGGTCCGACCCGACAAGCACCGCATCAGGCGAAAGTTACCTCGTTTTACCGGCCCAGGCCGAGGGCATGAGCGAGAGTGAACATTGGCCAGGCGGCGGTGAGGGCGATCAGTGCGAAAAGAAGAAATTCGGCCGCAACACCGGGCCGCTCGCGCTGCGCGTAGCGCTCGCTCAGGAAACGAAATGCGCGCAGGCGCATCGGAGTTCTCGGATCCGGCAGCCGACCGTGTCTACCATTGCTGCTTAAGGTGAGTATTTGCATGCCTGAATGACGGGCCGACGGCGTTCCATTTGAAATATTTAGTACCTCTGGCTGGCATAGGTGGCGCCTATGCGCGGGAGGCGGCCGGGAAGCGGCCGCGGTTATCGGGCGGGACGGAGCTGTGGCCGGACGGCCACTACTCTTCGGACTTCTCGAGCTGGCGCAGCTTCAGATAAATCGCCAGCATGAGGAGGCCGATCCAGGCGATGGCGGCGGCGAGGCCGATCTGGCGGAACTTGTATTCGCCACGCGCTTTCTCGACCAGTTGGTCGGTGTGCTTGATCGCTTCTTCGCCTGGCGCCGCCACTTGTTGAAAGGTGTTCCGGCTGAAGGAATGGACGTAGGTGCGCGATTTTTTCAGGGAGTCGGTCAGCTCGGTGAGCTGGTTGTTGATCGGATCCACATCCAGTCCCTTGGCGGCGAGCTTTTCGGAGACGGTGGTGAATTTTCCCCGGGCCGCGTCCATCTGGTCGATGGATTGGCGGAAATAATTAGCCGTCGTGATGCATTCCGGGTGGTCCTTGGCGTATTGGCGATGGCAATCGCCGCACAAGCCGCCGGCGCCGGTAGCGAGCATCGAGTCGTGGGTTTTGGCGATGTTATGTTCGCCATGGCACTTGCTGCATTCGGCCCAGCCGTGCTCATCGAAGGCCTGCTTGTGTTTGCTGCCGTCGAACAGGCTGGCATTGGCCGAGTGGCAAAGGCTGCAACTGCGACTGACGCTCGCCACTCCCGGCGGGCTGGCGGCGTGGTTGCCATGACAATCGTTGCAGGCGGGCGCGCCCAGGTCGCCCCGGACCAGGAGCGCCTGGCCGTGCGCGCTCTTTTTGTAATCCGCCAGTTGATTGGTGGGAAGCGGCGCGCCGTTAGGCAAGGTGAAGCCGGCCATAACCTTCGGGTTCGCGTGACAGGCCCCGCAGGTCTCCGGCACACGTTGCGCATAGACTTTCGATTGCGGGTCCTTGGCCGGACGAATGCCGTGCACGCCGTGGCAACTGACGCATTGCGGGGCGCGATCGTCGTGCTGCACGAGCAGGAGCTGGCCATGTGGGCTGCCCTGGAACTTGGCCAGTTGATCGGTTGGCAGGCTCGGATTGAACTGATGCATGAAGGTCGGATCGGAATGGCAGCGGGCGCAAAACTGCGCGACCCAGGCGCGATTTTTGTCGCGGCCTTTGTCTGGCCATTCCTTGACGAACTCATGGCCGACGTCGGCGGTCGGATCGCCGCCGTGGCAACCGGCACAGGCCAGTCCACTGCGGAAATGAACGTCTTCGACCATGTCTTTGAGGCTGAGATGGGTCGGCGTGTTTTCCGCCGTGGGGGTGAGGGTAAAGAGATCTTCCGGCGCCTGAACTTCAGCGTCGGTGTGACAGAGGATGCAATTGTTCTGCAGGACCAACTCCATCTTTTGTGGGCGCAACTGGAGGGCGAGGAGGATCCCGAGATGTTCCGCCTTGGTGATGATTTCCTTCTCCACCGCCTGGGCGAGCTGTTCCTTCAGGTTATCGTTGAGACTGTCGAAATAAGCCCGCTGCTCCTGGGTGATGATGGGCTTGCCGCTTTGATCTTTGGCGTTGAGTAAAGCAGCCAGCTTGGGAGGGATGGTCGCCGCTGGTCTGGTTTGCGGCCAGGGCAGCGGAGGCAAGCAAGAGCAGCGCCAAGGATGATGAGGAAGGTTCTCACGTTGCGCCAGTCCTCGTTAGGCCGGAGAAACCAGGAGCCGAGGATGATGACGATCGCCAGCCCGGCCGAGATGACGCCCGGCGATCAGATAGGAAACCCCGAACAAACCATGCAGCACGACCTGCAAGAGCGCCGCCCCGGTGAAGAACGAACCAGCGATGCTCAAATCGCAAATAGCGAACCACGATAACGACCGCGCCCGCCGCCAGCGTCCACCAGGCGCAGACCCGCGCGACCTTGTGCATGCGCGGCCAGTTCCTCGGCCTTGCCCCCGGCGCCGATGTCCCAGCCCATGAGTGTGAGATAAGTCGAGGAAGAGGAGCGCCGCCCAGGCCAGGTCGCTGAAGGCGGGTGATGGCTTGTCGCCGATAGGCGCGGCGATCGGCCCACGGGATGACCATCCAGAGCGCGAAGAGGATTCCGATGACGAAGAGGCAAACCTGCGGTCCCTCCAGCCCGAAGAGATGCGGCGGGAATTCCTTCAGAAGCTGATATTCCCAGAGGAAATACCACTCCGGTTTGATTCCGGGATAGGCGGACGCGAACGGGTCTGCCTTGTCGCCGAGTTCCCAGTCCATCCCCGGGATGCCCGGTCCGTAAGGAAGGAAGACGGCGAGCGCCCCCAGGACCATGAGGCAGGCCAGCCAGAGCAGGACATCGCGCAGGGCAAAGCTGGGAAAGAATTTCATCCCGCGCGGTGCGGTTGTTTTGCCTAACGGCGGGGCCATGCCCTGCCGCTGAATGAGGATAACGTGCAAAGCAATCACACCGACGAAAGCGAGGGGCAGGATGACGACGTGAGCGGCAAAAAATCGATAGAGCGTGTTGATGCTGACGTCCTGGCCGCCGCGCAGGACTTGGAGGAGCCAGGGGCCGAGAAGAGGGATCGAGGCGACGATGTTGGTGCCGACCGTGGTGGCGAAGTAGGCGAGCTTGTTCCAGGGGAGGAGATACCCGGAAAAACCGAACCCCATGGTCAGGAGGAAGAGAAGATAACCGGAAACCCAGGTGACTTCGCGCGGCGGCCGATAGGCCTTCAGCATCATGGTGCTAAACATGTGCAGCACCAGGGAGATGATCATGAGGTGCGCGCTCCAACTGTGGATGGAGCGGATGAGCCAGCCGAAGGGGACCTTGGTCGTTAGGAAATGAATGCTTTCGTAGGCGGTCGCTTCACCCGGCTGATAGGTACATGAGCAGAAGCACACCGGTCACGACTTGGACGATGAAGAAGAACATCGTGATGCCGCCGAGGTAATACCATCCCATCCAGTGCGAGCCCAGTGGCACCTGTTTGTGCCGCAAAAACTCGAAGAGCGGTGTCAGTTGATAGCGCCGGTCGACCCAGCCGCGCAGTCCTCCGCCTTTTTCGGCGTCGCTCATGCGGCTCTTTCTTCGGAAATGAGAATCGTGCCGTCGGACTGGCGATTGACCGCGTATTTCGGCAGGGGCTGTGGGGGTGGCCCCGAGAGGACGCGGCCGTGGAGATCAAAGCGACCATCGTGGCACGGGCACCAGATGACCGATTGCCCCGGCTGGTATGTCACGGTGCAACCTTCGTGGGTGCACTTGGCACTGAAGGCGAGCAGATCGTTCTCATGCTGCAAGACGATGACGCGCTGCCCGCTCACCGGGACGATGACAAACTTGTTTTGCTCCAGCTTGGAGGCTTCATCGCGGGTCAGCCGCGTCGGGCCCCCGGGGCCGGTTTGCGGCAGCGGCTTGAGATAACGAATGACCGGATAGGCGATGCTGGCGAGCCACCCGAGAATGCTCGCGCCCAGAAGAAGATCGATAAAATGGCGGCGGGAGGTGGGGGAACTTGGGACCGATGCGGAAGGCTGTTCCATTCAGATCTCTCGAGCCGGAAGGCTCATCCGTGGGCAAAAATCCTCATCTTCGTTGGTTGATTGGT
Organism: uncultured Verrucomicrobiae bacterium; assembly: GCA_963772915.1. Classification (GTDB taxonomy): domain Bacteria; phylum Verrucomicrobiota; class Verrucomicrobiia; order Chthoniobacterales; family UBA10450; genus Palsa-1392. Next base: position 500,697 of record CAVYZI010000003.1, on the reverse strand, counting down.
TTCTCGTGAAAACAATCTCAAACCCAAGCTACGAGTCGGCTTCTTGGCGAGAAAAAAAGCTCCGCATTTTTTCGGAAGGCGGCCGCTTATTCCTTCTGGAGGCCGCCGGTATGACAATCGGCGCAGGCGAAGTCGGAATACTCGGAGTCGATGTGGATGAAATTGAAGCCCTTCGGGTTGACCTGATCGAGTTGTGCTCCGTTGCCCTGGGCGAGAATGAGATGGCATGATTTGCAGTCGCTCGCCTTGATCGACTTTTTGCCATCCACCGAGTTGTGCTGGCCGTCGTGGCAACGGAAGCAGCCGTTCCAGCTTTTGTGGCCGACGAAATCCGGGTGGGTGCGCCAGTCGAGCTTTTGTTCTGGGAAAAAGTTGGCGCGATAGATGGCCTGCGCCTCGTTGACGATTTGGTCGGCCTGAACCGGGTTGGGATAGGCTTGACGGAGAGTGAGCGCGATCTTCTGCAAACCTTCCGCCTTGGTCTTGTAGGGCTGGACGAGTGCATTCACGACTTTCGACTTCACCCAGGGAATGCTGGAATCGATCCGCCCGGTGAAAAGCGCGAGGTCGACGGCGTCGTTAGGCGTGCGGACCTTGTGCGCCGGCCGGCTGTGACAATCCATGCAGTCCATCCGGCGGATGCGGAAATTTTTTGGATCGCCCTTGAAGTCCGGAGTCCGGTACTCCGTCGTCTCGCCTCTTGGGTTGGTAATCCTGACCCAGGGAATGTTAAGGAGCCGGTCGTCGGTCGCGATGTACTCAATTTTGTTCGCGATATTCATGTGAAAATGAATGCCGCCCTCGGGGCCATTGGCAGGTTCGCCGCCGCCGACCCAAAGCAGGAGACGCACAGTGAAGGGCGTATTCTTTTCGTCGGAGAGAAAATGGTGGAAGGTCCGCTCGACGTTGCCGACGTAGCGCTTTGGCCAATGGCATTGTTCGCAAAGCGCCTGCGGCGGGCGGGGGTTGGCCTCGTTGACGTAGATCGGGCGCGGGTAGTCGTTGGCGATCGTGTGATAAAGCTGTTTGACGCCGTTCACCTTCGTTTTGAGATAAGCGGTGGCGCCCGGCCCGACGTGGCAGGCGACGCATTCCACACTGGCATGCGAGAAATGTTCCGAAGAAACAAGTTCCGGCTGCATGGAATGGCAGGTCTGGCCGCAGAACTGGACAGATTCGGTGAACTGGTAGGTCTGATAGCTGCCGAGGGCGGTGACAAAAAGGAAGGCGACGCTGGCCGCGGCAAAGACCGCCAGGATCTTGCGGTCGCGGGGGCGCGAGAGGTCGATCTTGAGGACCATCGGCGCTGCGACCCGCACCGCCCGGCGCTCGGCGCGCCGCTCCAGCAAAACACCGATGACGATGAGAACGAGGCCGAGGACAAAAAACCCGGGCGCCACAACGTAGGCAAGAATGCCGACGTACGGGTTGCGATGACCCGCCATGAAGTCGATCGCAATTAGGAGGAAAAAGGCGAAGACCGCGGCGGTCGCAAGGACAATTCCGGCCCAACTGACCCAGTTGCGCAGGTAATGCTTGAACGGTTGGCGCGGAGCGGCGCTGTCAGGCATCAGTCAAAGATGAAGATTGGCAAGGGCGCGCCAGGTGAGCGAACCCTCAGGACAGTGTGAGCGAGGATGTTCGACAGCTATTTCTTGAGCGAACGAATGTGGGCGACGAGAGCCTTGATGTCGGCGTCGGATAACTTTTCCCCGAACGGCTTCATCGACTGCTTGCCGTTGGTCTTGACGCCCTCCTTGATCGCTTTCTCCGCTTCCGCATCGGTGAAGGAGGCCTGGACTTTTGCATCCGTATAGTCGTTCACCTTCAGCTTCTTTCCCATCATCGTATTACCGGTTCCATCTTTGCCGTGGCAGGAGGCGCAATGCTGGTTCCAAAGTGCGGTCGCGTCGCCCGCGAAAACGGTTCCGGCCGAGGCGATCATCAGTGACATTAGTAAGGATATTTTTCGTTTCATTTAGTTAGGCTTTCAGTTGGTTGGCAGGTGGAGTTTGAATGGAAGACGCCGGACGCGTCAAACCAATTACGGGTAATTTTGGATTACTTCTTCAGCGTCCGGACATAGGCGACGAGGGCCGTGACCTCTTCATCGCTGAGCTTGTCGCCAAAGGCTTTCATCATCGTCTTGCCGTTTTCCTTGATGCCTTCCTTGATCGCCTTGGCGGCTTCGGCATCGGTGAAACTGGCCTGGACCTTGGGGCTGCTCAGATCCTTGGCATTCAGTTTTTTCCCCATTTTGGTGTCAGCGGCGCCGGTCTTGCCGTGGCACTGCGTGCAGTCTTTGTTCCAGTTTTCCGCCGCGCTGCCGGCGCGAACAGCGCTGGCCGAGACGGCCAGGACACTAAGGGTGATGAAGGTAATAATTTTCATGATGTTATTTGGTTTGATGCTCCTTAATTTACTTCGTTTCTATCGCTAATTCCGGGCTTGTGAAATCAATTTCCGGTCCGCGTTCTTTTGGACGAACTGCGCCGACGGTTATTCGGAAACTGCGCCAGCGTTCCAGCGGCATCGCCGCCACGGCCATGAGTGCGAGCTGGCTCACGACGAAGCCACAAAGCCAGGGAAACGCTTTCTCCATGAATCCGTAGGAGTGCAGGCCGACCCCGAGCATGTTGACCCCGAACCAGGAAAAGCTGGTGATGACGTTGCCGAAGATGGCCATGATCATGAGCCCGCGCTGGCGAATGAATCCACCCCAGCGGGCGTGCAGAATCATCGCACACCAGAGGACGATGAGGACGGCGCCGTTTTCCTTCGGGTCCCAACCCCAAAAACGGCCCCACGATTGATCGGCCCAGATGCCGCCAAGGACGGTGCCGACGAAACTGAAGAAAGTCGCGAAACAAACCACGCCGTAGGTCATGCGGGCGAGGGAGTCGGCGAGCGGGCGGGTGAGCGAGCGGGTGAAGACGCCGCGCACGATGTAGATGATGGCCAGCATCCCGGCGAGGAACATGGCCGAGTAACCGGTGGTGATGGCGACAACGTGGGTGGCGAGCCAGATGTTGGTGTCGAGCACCGCCTGCAACATCTCGAGCGTGTCGCCGCTGCCGGCGAGATGATGCGCGATGATGAGCGTGATGAAACCGATCGCGCCCGCGCAGGCCGACCCGATGCCATCGCGGAAAATTCGCTCGAGAATGAGCGCGACGATAACCGCGCCCCAGCCGATGAAGATGGCCGACGAATAGAGGTTCGTGACCGGCGGGCGTTCCTGGAGATACATCCGCGAAACCAGACCAAAAGTGTGAATCGCGAGGGCGAGAAGCAGGAGATAGAAGGCGGACCGATTGAGGGTGCGGGGCCAGACCAGCCATGAACCGCAGGCGAGGAGAAAGGCCAGGACGTAGAGGACCATGCTGTGGGTGAAGGGATCGACCTGATTGAAGAGAAACTCGAACGAGGTGCGGCTGGTCGCGGTTGGTTGTCGTTGCGCCATCCAGTCGGAGAGAAGCGCGACCTGCTGATTGAATCCGATGCGGTCTCCGGCGCGCCAGGCGTCGCCGATCTGCGCATACATTCCGGCTACCGGATGAAGTTTGGCGGTCCCGATTGATTGCAGGATCGTTTCGCCGATGGAATGCCAACTCTCGCCTTGTCCCGCAACTGGCGGGACGGCGAGAATGTAGGCAGTCTCGGCCAGTTGCTGATTGCGCTGGATCAGGCGGGCGACCTGGTCAGGAGAAGACCCGGGAGTAGAAAGGGCCCCAACCTCGCGCGCCCAATTCACTGCGTCTTCCGGTTGCAGACTGTTTTTCAGCCGCTGGTAAAGGACGAGCGCGTTGCGCAGATTCAGCGCCGCATTCTGGTAGGCGGAGCGTTCGACCGATTGCAGCTTCTCAGAGAGCGCACCCTGTTCCTCGATCTGGCGCAGGAATGGATGCATCTCCGCGTAACTGAAATATTTTCGGTCCTTCTGTTCCCAACCGAAAAGCCCGAGCACGTCCGCGTTTTGAATGACAAAGACAGGATATTGATCGGCCACCGGCGCATTAAAGAGCGTGTCGGTCAGCCAGCGCATGGCGGCGAGCGTTTTGCCATTCGTTAGGCGAACCGTTTCCCGGCCGTGGATGATGAGGAGCGAATTGCGCGCGACCGTGTCGAGCGGCTTCACGCGACCGCCGACCAGGACCGGGACCCTGGCAAACTTCGTCAGGTCGAAACCCTCGGCGGCCGGCTTCGACGGGCGCCAACTCGATGCCACCCAAACCAGGGCGAGGAGAAGGGCGATCGCTGGAAAAAAGCGCTTCATGCCAGAGCCGTTCTCCGGCGACGGGAGAACCCGACGAGATGATAACCAAATTGAACCAGCAGCCCAAGGGCGACGATCACGCAGGCCACATAAGGCGCGAGGAAGCTCGGATTATGCACCACCTGGAGGATCGACGCCTGAGTGTCCTTCTCAAACCCGGACTGATAAAAGGTTTCGCCGCGATAACGCAGCGGATGATTCATGTAGATGAGGACATCGCGCTGCACCGCTCGCTCGGGATCCCTCAGCGTGATGCGACTGGAGAAATTCTTTGGAATCTCGGTGCCCGGGTAGACATCATGCGAGAACTTTTGCAGCGTCACGCTGAAGTGCTTGTAGTAACGGGCCGGGCGCAGCGTCAATTCCCACCTGCGCCCGGCGCAGGAAAATGTTTGTTGCGCCCCGAGCGCATCGGAAACGAGCCACGTCCCTAACGACCGACCCTTCAGGCCCGCCCCGGAATCCGTCGGCACAATCTCAATCGCGGCGCTCGCCACATCGCGCTGATCCACGCCCGTGGCGCGCGGGAGAGGCTGGACCGCGATCCGCGCCCCCGGGCCGCGATCGGCAATCGCTTCGGCTCCGCTGTTCGCTCCGCTCAGCATCTGGAGGCGGGAGTTTTGAAAGAATTGCCGCACCACGATTTCGAACGGCAGACTGGGATGACTGATCGTGCTTTCGCGCCGCAGCAATGTTTCTGGAATGGCGGTCACCTGATCGGCGGCTGGATCGCTCGTGTCGATCACCGCCAGTTCCATCCGGCGCGGGTCTTCGGAATAATTTTTCGTATCACCCTGGGCCAGGTGCATGTGGCTTTCGACCGAGAAGAGATCGGTAAAAAGACCGCCCGCGAGCATGATGATGAGGCCGGTGTGCGTGAGATGGATGCCGAGCTTGCGCCAGGCCCACTGAAAGCGCCTGGCGTGTGCCGCGATCAGATTAATGAGCAAGACCGCGCCAATGAGATGACCGCCCGGAAAAATCGGAATCCGGAAAGCGCTTCCCCCTGGTGGCCACCAGACAAAAAGACTCTGGAAGTAGCGCTGCTGCGCCTCGTGAATGCCGAGATGCACCTGCGCAATCGTGCCGGCGAAAATCAGGGCGATGGCGGCGGCCAGACAGATGAGGGTGAGTTGCAGGGAGGCGACAAAGGTGAGCAGTTTCCGCAGCATCTCGCCCTTAACAACCCTCAACCCGCGTCGGAGAGCAAGGGCAGGTTGCCGTTACGAATTGATGCGCCCCCCATTCAGCCCCTCGCATCCAAAATCTTGCGCTAGAAGCGGAATTGAAGCGAGGCGGCGAGCAGGTGTGCCTGGTAGTTGTTATAACCGCCGGAGGTGTCGTCTTGATTGCTGTAGTAGCCGTACTTGAGCGAACCGCGCAGGCTTCGGTTGAACTGTTTCGACAAAGTCACGGTCGCGGCATGCTCCTCCGCACCGGCGCCGTAGGGTTGGCTGAAGGCGGCGTTGTTCACGAAGTTGTCGGCCCGATAATAGAAGTAGTCCGCCTGCACATTGGTCGTGTCGTTGATCACGTAGCCGACAGAGAAGGTGCCGTTCCAGTAATCATTCTGGAAGTCGAGAATGATCCCCGGGAGAGCCTGATCGGCGGGCGTATTGGTCTCACTCAAGACGTAATGAACCGTGCCCTGGATATAAAGGCGGGAGAGCGGCGTCCAGGTCATGGTTCCGCTCAGGATGTGGGTTGTGATCTCGGCGCTCTGGACTTCGGCGAGGAAATCGCCCTGGTTGTCGATGGTGGAGAGCTGGAAATCGTAGCGGCCAACCAGAGTGACGTTACTGCAGGGCCGCCAGGTCGTGCGGACGTTGAAGTCGTTGGTCTCGAAATTCTGGTTGATCAGAAACGCCGGATACCGGTCGCCGCTCGGCGGCACATTGTCCGTCGAATCGATCGGATGGTCGTAATCATAGTTGCGCTTCTTGAAGTAGTACTGAGTCGCGATATTCAAGCGCGGCATCGCATACCAGATCGCTCCGATCTTGTATTTCTGATTGAAGATGGTGGAGTTGGTTCGGCGGGCAAGGTCGATGGCACCGGTATCGAGCGCGATCTCGGTCTCGTTCAGCGTTCCATCTTCCTGCAGCCATTCCCCGCTGGCATAAAAGGACCAGTTGCGGATACCGGTGTAGCGCATTTCCAGACTCTCGGTCACGTTCCAGTAATCGTGATCGCTCTGCACCTCGAGCGGATCCTGGGTCGTGACGCCACTCGAAACGTTGGTCTCAATAAAGCTCGAGACGTTGCTCAGGTCCTCGTGCTCGAAGCGGATCGAGGGCACGATGACAAGATCCTTCACCGGGTTCCAGGAAAGGTTCAGAGCCGCGACGTTCTGAGTCAGTTGGCCGCCCCCCGTCAGGTTGATAAAACCCTCGTCACGGGTCTGGCGGTTGACGAAAAACGGATCGAAGACCGAGTCGTAGCTCGCGCCGTAAATGCGGGTTCCGCCGATGTCGCTGTCGAGGGTGGTAAAAGAGTAGGCCGCGGTGAGGAGCACTCCCTCGGTGAAGCGTGTCTCACTAAAGACATGTGCACTGAAGAGATCGGAGCTGACCGTCTCGCGCTCGGTAAGGAAGCGATCGGAGGTCTCGCCCGGCCGACGCCGGATGTTGCGAGTGTTGTTGTTGTCAGTCAGTTCATAACGCAGACCAAGACCGAGGTCGGTGTTCCCGACGGTCTGCTTGACATCGAGGGTGAAAACATCGCGCTTCTCGTCGATGCCGAGGAAGGTGGGAACAATATTACGGGTCCCGAAAACGCCGGTCAGATTGGTATCGCCCCACTCGGTCGAATCTTTCTGTCCGTTACGGAAGGTGTGCTCGTAACGAAAGGTGATCGCGGGCAGGTTGGGCATCCGCAGTCCGAGCTCGACCCAGACGTCGCCGCGATCTAGCGACAGTTCGTTATCGTAGAGCCGGAAGAACTGGCCGTTGCCGGGGAAGTAACCTCCGTTGCCATCGTAGAAGGTGCGGAATTGATTATATCCAATGTCGATGTAGCCGATGTCGGGAAAAGAGAGCTGGACCCGGCCGGCGTAGTCCTGATTGCCGAAAAGAGCGTGCCCATCGATCTTGAGCGAGCCGCGTTTGCCGAGATCCTGCTCGTAGTGGAAATCGCCGATGCCGCCAAAGACATCGGTATTGACCCCGTGACGCTGCTGGAATTGGGCTTTGTCGCCATGAGTGACCACTCCGCCGATGCTGAGTTCGATCCAGTTTGTGAATGGTTCTTCCTCGGCGGCGGGCGCGGGACTCACCCCGGCGGGTTCTGTGCCGGCTCGGAGGGAAGAGGGGCTGAAGGCGATGACGCAGAGCAGAATGGTTCCCGCATGCACCACCTCGCGCAGGCCGATCGGAAAGAGCGTATTTTTCATGATGAAATTCTCCTCGCTAGAACCGCAGAGATGAACTGACCTGTGAACCGTGAATCGCTTCGTGGCAGCCGGCCGACCAACAGGTGCCGCGTGTGAGGAAAGAAGAGTGATCGCGACCGCCGATGAGAAGCGCGCCGGCGGCGGTTTGTTGCTGGAAGTGGCATTTCAAACAGAGGGTCTGATTGCGCTCGGTCAGCATCCGTTGATTGACGGTGCCGTGCGGCTGATGGCAGGAGAGGCAACCCTCGCGCAGCGCCTCATGCTCGAAGACGAACGGACCACGCTGTGCGGTATGGCACTTGAAGCAGGTTTCGTTGGCGCCCGCCAGCTCGGTGCCGCCGGCCGGAATTGCCGGACCCTTGTGCGGGTTGTGACAATCGGAGCAACTGACCTTGCCTTCCAGCACCGGGTGATGGTGGGGAAGAGTGAATCTCGCCCGCACTTCCAGATGGCATTGGAAGCAGGTCTGCGGGGAGTCCTTCGGGTTAACAATCGTCCCCGCGCCGCCACCCGCGGCGACATGCAGGCTCCCGGGACCGTGACAGGTTTCGCAACCGATGTTTTGGGCGTTGGGACCTTCCGCCTTGAGGTTGGCATGGGTTGCGGTTTTAAAATCGCGCACAATCTCTTCGTGGCAGGTCGCGCACTCGTTTGAGCCGACAAACTCAGCGCCCGGAATACTGGGCGGCGCCAGAATCGTGCGCGTCGTCGTCGTGCTACAAGAGAGCATGATTAAGGTGAGGACGGCGCCGCCGCCGCAAATCCAAAGCAGTTTATTCCGTATGTTCCTGATCCAGGTTGCTACCATTGAGTGCTCCACGATGGCGGAGTGTGGGGGCAAGCGCGGAAGCCCGGCTACGCATTTTTACGGTCGAAGTTTCTTTTGAAAACATCCGCTTCCGGGCTGCCGATGCGATCTGTCGAATTCGCTTTGCGCCGACCGGTATTGGCTGGGCGATTGGCCGGCCCTTTTTTTGAAAACGCGATTGAATTGGGAGAGCGATTGGAACCCAACTTCAAATGCAATCTCGCTGATCCTGAGCTGTCGATCGCGCAGGAGTTCGCACGCCTTCTGAAAGCGCCGGCGGGCGATGTAGTCGACAAACTTCTCGCCCGTGACTTCCTTGAATTTCTCGCTCAGATGGTTCGAGCTGATGCCGACGAAGTCGGCGGTTTTTGTCAGCGAAAGCTCTTCATCGAGATGTTCATGGATGTAAGAGCGTGCCTTCCAGATTTTGGCGGGCTCCGCCCGTGCAACCGTTTTTCTTTCGAGAGTCGGCAATAGCATCGAAGTCATGTCTCATTAAGCATCCTGCGACTGGACCTGACCCTGCGTCGCTTGCTATTTGTGCGGCGATTCTTGTCATCCCGGGACGAGTGCTCAAGCACAAAATTTGATGCGAATTCGCCAATTCGCGGTGAGCGGACGATGCAGGCAGGCGCGACCCTCTTTGAAAAAGGAGATTAATTGAAATGAATAACGCCCTCGCAACCACAACCACAGAAGCGGCCAACGCGTCCAACGTTATCGCCGCGGCCCTCAGCACGGTCATTCCTGGTCTGGGGCAGGTCTACAAGGGGCGCTACACGCCCGGCTTGCTCTTGATGTTCGTCGGAATGCCACTCGCGATCTGGATCGGAATCCTGCTCAGCCTCGCCACGGCTGGGCTTGGTCTGCTCCTGCCCGTGCTCTGTTGGGTGGCCCAGGCGGTCGACGCCTATTACGAAGTCGACCTGCGCCGCCAGCGTCACCATCACCTGGCCGAGCCGACGATCTACGACGACTACGATTGAAGGCCGCTCTGCCGCGGATTATCCGCCTGCGACCCGGCCCGCGCTGGCGTAGGAAGAAAACTCTCCCGTTGCGCCGAGCGGTGAATTCGTTAGGCCGGCATAGGTCTCGCCCACGATCTGGTCGACCACATCCTTTATCTCATGCCGGGCCTCGTAGGCCGCCAGTTGCCGATCCGCGCCCGTCCCCTCGCGCATGATGCGCTCGATGTGCGCTATCTCCCGCTCCGTTCCCAGCTCGTGGACCTCCGGTTCGACAAAATCCAGAATCTCCTTGATCAGGGCACGGGTGTCTTTTTCCCGGTTGCGTCCAAAATCGATTAATTTCCCATCGAGCCCGTAGCGTGAGGCGCGCCAGCGGTTTTCCTCGATCATCCGCCGGCGATAAATGCGGAAGGAAGTATTTTGCCGAAGAAGCTTGTGCAATTTCACCACCACCGCCTGGATGAGGGCGGCGAGCGCGATCGTGTCGTCGACCCGCGATTGGGCGTCGCAGATCCGGAACTCGAGAGTGTCGAAGAAGGGATGGAGGCGGATGTCCCACCAGATTTTTTTCCCGTTATCGATGCAGTTGGTATCGATCAGGATCTTCAGGTAATCCTCGGTACTCGGAGAGACTCTCGAAGGGATCGGGAATGCCGGTGCGCGGGAAACGCTCGAAAATGTTATGCCGGTAAGCCTTGAACCCGGTGTTCTGGCCGAGCCAAAACGGTGAGTTGACCGACAAGGCATAGATGTGGGGCAGGACGTAGCGCGCCTGGTTCATGAGCTGGATCGCTTCTTCGCGATCGGGGATTCCGACATGGACGTGCAGGCCAAAGATGAGATTGCAGCGCGCGATCTGTTGCATGTCGTTCAGGATCGTGGCGTAGCGGTCGCCCGCCGTGATGAGCTGATTCATCCAATGCGAAAACGGATGGGTGCCGGCGGAAGCGATGAGCAGGCCGCGGTGGGCGGCGAGATGCGCCAGCTCACTCCGCAATTGCGTCACCTGCTCGCGGGCGCACTGGATGTCGGGGCAAATCTCGGTCCCCAGTTCCACCACCGATTGGTGCATCTCCGGTTTGACGTGCTCCTTCAGTGTCATCTTGCCGTCATCGAGAATCTCCTGGACATGCGAACAGAGCTCGCGCGTCTCCGGATCGATAATCTGGAATTCCTCCTCGATCCCAAGAGTGAAAACGTGATCTTTCCCCGTCATTCGTTTGCTTCGGCTAGAGACCCAGTGGCGGCGTGCGCGAATTGGCCCTGATCACAATCGAGGATTTTCCTCGCTTCCTCAACCGTGTCGCAGGTCTTGATCTGCACCTCGGGTCCGTAGTGGAAGTATGACATGATGTGCAAGCCGATGTCCCGCTGGGGATGTGGGATCACTCGCACGATCGTGCTCACCTCGTGCCGATTGCAGAGGCGCATGATCTGTTTGAGATGGGGCGCGCACGCGACCTCCATCGATTCCAGGTTGCTAAAATCCGCCAGGAGTCGAAAACCCGGCCGTAGCTTCGTGAGGGCTTTGTCTGCTTCGCCCGCGCAACGCTCGACCGCCGCCGATCGGACATGACCGTGATAGCGAATAATAAGGAGATTCTGCCCCGCCTCCGCTTCGATCACGAAATCCAGGGGGCCGATCCCGGGGAGGACGCGGATCTGCGCCCAGGTCTGACCTTCATCGATGGAGACGAAATCTTCCGGCCGAAAAACATTCGCCAGAACCTCCTCGCGAAGTTCGGCGAGCGCATAGGGACCATAGCGCTGGCCATTCTTGGAAACAAAATGCGACATCGTTAGGCAGGGCCGCGCCCGCGATCGGCGGAGCGGGCGGTTTTCTTCATCGCGCTCAGGTGACTGCGGGCCGCCTGGAGGCGGCGCACCATCACTTCACTCGTGCGCTTGAAGAGTTCATGGCTGAGAAAGAGATCTTCATCGCGATGCTGCCGGAGCATGATGCCGGATAAGCACAAGACCCGACAGGGCTCGACCGCGCGGGCGTCAAATTGCCAGAGATATGGCGCGAAGAGCCAGGACCAGCCTAACGGTTCGCCGCCGGCGACGACGTCGATCGTGACCGGCTCCTCACCGGGATGCGGTTCCTCGATCACCACCTTCCCGCTCTCGATCAGGTAAAAACCATTCGCGGGCTCGCCGGCTCGGAAGATGACCTGCCCGGGCTCGAAGTGGGTCTCCATCGCGCAGTCGGCGAGAATGGCCAAATGCCGCTGGTTCAACCCGGCGAGAAAGGGATGCGCGGCGAGGCGTCTTGCCATCTCCTTGTGCCCGGGATCGGGTGCTGCTTCGGTTGTCGGAAGAGGGTCTGTCTGCATGGGAGGAAGATGGTGCCGGAGGCGCTGGCCTTGCTCCCCCATAATTGGCAAAAGCTCCCCGTTTTTTGCTTCCCCGGCCAGGAATCGCGCAGATGAAAATGGCGAGCGCGACTTTAGCCGAGCGCCGCCGGAAACAAGCTGCTACTTTCGCCCGCAAGATGCGTCGTCTCTTCTCCGCCTTCGTCCTGGCCGCTCTTCTTTCCTCCACTGGTCGCGCTGCGTCGAAAAGCCAGCCTAACGAGGAGGAAAACAAACCGCTGCCCAGCATCACCGAAAAAACGCGCGGGATGCAGGCGATGCCGGGTTATTTCAACCTCTACTGGGAGGCGCGCGCTGGCAAAGTCTGGCTCGAGATCGACAAGTTCGACGCAGATTTTCTCTACGTCGCCTCGCTCGCGGCCGGCGTCGGCTCGAACGACATTGGGCTCGATCGCGGGCAATTCGGTGATCTCAACGACGGGAGCAGCAGACCTGAGCACCTCGTGAAGTTCGAGCGCAGCGGGCCCAAGGTGTTGCTCGTCGAGCAAAACCTCGCCTATCGCGCGGTGACGAAGAATGCGGACGAAAAGCGCTCGGTCGAGGAAGCGTTTGCCCGCTCGGTGCTCTGGGGTTTCAAAGTCGAGGCGGAGGAAAAAGGACGGGTGCTGGTCGATGCCACGCCCTTTCTCCTGCACGACGCGCACGGCGTGGCCGACACGCTGAAGGCCAGGAAACAGGGCACCTACAAAATCGATGAGACGCGCTCGGCCGTTTACCTTCCCCTCACGAAAAATTTTCCGAAGAACACCGAGTTTGAGGCGACGCTCACTTTTGTCGGCGAACCAACCGGCGACTGGATCCGTTCCGTCACGCCGATGCCCAAGGCGGTCACGGTGCGGGAACACCATTCCTTCGTCGAGCTGCCCGACGATCAGTATCAACCGCGCGCCTTCGATCCGCGCTCCGGCTTTTACGCGCTGAGCTACGCGGATTATGCGACGCCGATTCAGGATCCGCTCGTCAAGCGCTTCGTCACCCGCCATCGCCTGCGCAAAAAAGATCCGGCCGCGGCCTCGAGCGAACCGGTGGCGCCGATCGTCTACTATGTCGACCGCGGCGCGCCGGAACCGATTCGCTCGGCTCTGATCGAGGGCGCTTCGTGGTGGAACCAGGCCTTCGAAGCGGCCGGCTACAAGAATGCCTTTCAGGTGAAGGAACTGCCCGAAGGGGTCGACCCGATGGATCTGCGCTACAACGTGATTGAATGGGTGCATCGCTCGACCCGCGGCTGGTCCTACGGCCAATCGATCCTCGATCCCCGCACGGGCGAGATCATCAAGGGCCACGTGTCGTTAGGCTCGCTCCGCGTCCGGCAGGATTTCCTCATCGCGCAGGGACTGGTCGAGGCCTACGCGAACGGTGCGAAGCCCGATCCGCGCCTGCTCGAGTTGTCGCTCGCGCGCTTGCGCCAGCTGGCGGCGCATGAAGTCGGCCACACTCTTGGGCTCCAACATAACTTTGCCGCCAGCACCCAGGATCGCGCTTCGGTCATGGATTACCCGCCGCCGGTCGTATCGATTGATGAGAAGGGGAACCTCGATCTAAGCCACGCCTACGCGACCGGCATCGGCGCCTGGGACAAGCGGACGATTCTCTATGGCTACCAGGACTTCCCGAGCGGGACTAACGAATCGGATGGCCTCGCCGCCATTCTCCGGGAAAACATCGCGAAAGGTTTTCGTTACCTGACGGATGCCGACGCGCGGCCGCCGGGGAGCGCGAATCCGTTTGCCCATCTCTGGGACAGCGGAGTGTCGGCGACGGAGGAATTGAACCGGCTGCTCAAAGTGCGGGCGCTGGCCTTGAGCCGGCTGGGGGAGAAAAACATCCCGCCCGGCGCGCCGATGGCGACGCTCGAGAAAGTGCTGGTGCCGGTCTACCTGATGCACCGTTTCCAGGCGGAAGCGGCCACGAAACTGATCGGCGGCGTGAATTACACCTATGCCGCCCGGGGCGACGGCGAGGTGACTAACGAACCGCTGCCGGCCGACCAGCAGCGGGCCGCGTTGGCCGCCGTCCTGCAAACCTTGCGGCCCGATTTTCTCGAGATGCCCGCCAAGTTGGTCGCGCTCCTCCCGCCCGTGCCACCGGGGTACCCGCGCGATCGCGAATCGTTCGATTCGCACGACGGCCTGGTTTTCGACCCGCAGGCGGCGGCGGAGAGTTGGATCGATGCCGAACTCGACCTGCTCCTGAATCCGGAGCGCCTTTCCCGAATCGTAGCGCAGAACGCCAGTCTGCCTGAAGAGCCTGTCGTTAGGCGAGGTTTTCGACTCGATCCTGCAAACCGCCGCCCGCACGCCGAACCAAACCGGTCCGCAAAAGGAAATCGCGCGCGCTTTGGAAAAGCAGTTCCTCAATCACCTCCTGCGACTCGCGCTCAATCGCGAGACTGAACCGCAGGTCAACGCCTTCGCCTTGCAGCGGATCGACCAGTTGGCGAACGCCTGGAAATCGACTTCCTCGAACGATCCCGCGGAGATCGCGCAGAACGCCTACCTGCGGGCGCAGATCGATCAATTCCGCCGCGATCCCAAGGCGCTTGAATTTCCGGATCCGCCGCGCATTCCCGATGGTTCGCCGATCGGCGCGGACGACTAGCCTGCCTGGTAGAGCGAGACTCCGTCGAGCTTGAGGGAGGGCGACTTTGCAGGTTCCACCCGCCACCCCGGCTCGACGGAGTCTCGCCCCACCAAGAAGAACTATACTTGCGGTCAGAAGTGGTTCGGTTCGCGGGCGAGGAATTTCCCGCGGCCCATCTCGCCGACGAACCTGCCCTCTCGTGCCGCCACCTTTCCGCGCACCGTCACGACCTGCGGTCGCCCTTCGATTTCGAATCCTTCGAAGGAGTTGTAGTCGAGATTCATCTGGTGGGTCGCCGCGGAAATTTTTCCCCGATACTCCGGATCGTAAACCACGAGATCGGCATCGCTGCCTAACTGGATGGTGCCTTTGCGCGGGAAGAGGCCGAAGATTTTCGCCGGGTTCGTGCTGCGCCGTGGCGACGAATTGATGGAGGTCGATCCAGCCCCGTTTCACGCCGTAGGTGTAGTAAAGATTGATCCGATCTTCGAGCGACGGAATGCCGTTCGGGATTTTGGTGAAATCATCGCGCCCCATGATTTTCTGGGTCGCGAAATCGAAAGGCGCGTGATCGGTCGCGAGGGTCGCGATCGAGGCCCTGGCGCAAACCGTTCCAAAGGGCGTCCTGGTTTTTCTTGTCGCGCAACGGCGGCGACATGACGGCTTTGGCGCCTTCGAAGTTTGGCTTCTCCGCCTCGGTCCGATCGAGAAGAAGAAATTGAATCAGCGTTTCGACCCAGACGCGCACCCCGCGCGCCGAACCGCGCAACGCCTCCCGTAGCGCCTCGCTACAGCTCAGGTGGACGATGTAAACGTGCGCTCGGGTGATGTTGGCGAAGGTCATGAGGTGATGCACGCCTTCTGCTTCCACCTCCGGCGGCCGGCTCCAGTAATGCCATTCCGGGCCCGTCTTTCCTTCCGCGAGGAGCTTTTGCTGGAGAGCCGCGACCAGTTCGGCGTTCTCGCAATGCGCGGTCGTGATCACGCCTAACGACTTGGCGAGGCGGAGCGTTTTGTAGAGCTGCTCGTCGTTGACCCCGAAGGCGCCCTTGTAGGCGAGAAAGACTTTGAAACTGCTCACCCCGCGCTTCACGATCTCGCGAAAATCCCGCTCCGCCTCCTCGTCGTAGCGGGTCACGCCCATGTGGAAGCTGAAGTCGCAGGCGCTCGCGCCCTCCGCCTTGCCCAGCCAAAGCTCAAAGGCCTCGAGCGGCTTGTCGTTGCAGCCCGGGCAGATCATTTCGATGAAGGTCGTTGTGCCGCCGACAACGGCGGCCCGGCTCGCCGTTTCGTGCGTGTCCTTGGCGAACGTGCCCATGAAGGGGAGATAAATGTGGACGTGGGGATCGATGAACCCGGGGAAGACATATTTCCCGGTTGCGTCGATCACCTCGGTGTCGTCTGGCGCGATCAGATTCGCGACCGATCTGCGTGATCGATTCGTCCTCGCAGAAAATATCCGCGACGTAGCGTTCGTTAGGCGTAATGATTTCGCCGCTCTTGATCAGGATACTCATGGCAGGTTCACGGATTGACTAACAGGCTGCCGCGGCGCGCCAGCTCCGGGGAGCGCACGCGCCCTCGCGTGCTGGTTTTGGCGCCTCGCCAAAACAGTCTTTCCCAACCGTGTTGACGTGGATCAACCGGGGCAAAAGTTCGCGAAGGCGAGGCGCCTTCGCCAGCACGCGAGGGCGCGTGCGCTCCCCAGACGTGTGCGCACCACTTTTCGTCTGGATGGTCACTGATCGGTGATTTGCGCATCGTGCTATCTCTTCCAGACATCCCCAACCCCGTCGCCAAACCAGCGGGTGCTCACCACTTTTTGCTGGGTGTAAAACTGCACGCCCTCTTTTCCCTGGATGTGGAGGTCGCCGTAGAAGGAATCGTCCCAGCCAGTGAAGGGGAACATCGCCATCGTCGCGGGCACACCGACATTGATCCCGACCATCCCAGCCTTCACCCGGTGCTTGAACTCGCGCGCCGCTTTGCCGGAGTTGGTGAAGATGGCAGTGCCGTTGCCGTAGGAGGATTTGTTGGCCATCGCGATCGCGTGATCGAGATCGTCCATCCGCATCACGTTGAGGACCGGGCCGAAAACTTCTTCACGTGCGATCGTCATTTCGTTCTGCACCTGGTCAACGATCGTTGCGCCGACAAAAAATCCGTCAGGCGCGTCGGCGATGCGGGCGCCGCGCCCATCGCAGATCACTTTGGCGCCTTCGGCCTCGCCGCTGGCGACCAGGCTGAGAACGCGATCGCGATGTTGCGCGGTGATGACCGGTCCCATGTCGGGCTGGGCGCTGACATCGGTCGGCCCGACTCTGATGGCACGCGCTGCTTCGACTAACGACGGGAGCAGTTGATCCGCGGCCGCGCCGACGGTGAGGGCGGTCGAACCCGCCATGCAGCGTTCGCCGGCGCAGCCGAAGGCGGCCGTGGCGAGCGCTTCGACGGTGCGCGGGACGTCGGCGTCGGGCATGACGACGATGTAGTTCTTAGCCCCGCCATTGGCCTGGACGCGTTTCCCGTGGCGGGTGCCGGTTTCGAAAATGTGTTTCGCGACCGGCGACGAACCGACGAAGGAAATGGCGCGCACTTTGGGATGAGTGAGAAGTGCGTCGACGCAGTCGCGCCCGCCATGCACGACATTAAGCACGCCCTTCGGCAGGCCGGCTTTTTCGAGCAGTTCGATCAGGTAATTGGCGGTCAGCGGAACTTTTTCGCTTGGCTTGAGGACGAAGGTGTTTCCGCAGGCGAGAGCGAGGGGGAACATCCACATCGGGACCATGGCGGGGAAGTTGAAAGGCGTGATGCCGACACAGACGCCTAACGGCTGCTGCATCGTCTCGCAGTCGACCCCGCGGGCGATGTTCTCGAGCGTGTCGCCCATCAGAAGGGTGGGAATGCCGCAGGCGTATTCGATGTTTTCGAGTCCGCGATAAGCGCTGCCGCGCGCTTCGGCCAGGGTTTTGCCGTGCTCGCGCGTGACCATCTGGCAGATGCGATCGAAGTTTTCCTCGACCAGTTGGCGGTAACGAAAGAACAAACGCGCGCGCTCGACCGGTGGCGTATCGCGCCAGGCCGGGAAAGCATCGGCCGCGGCGTTGACGGCATCATTCACGACATCAGCGCCGCACAGCGGGACCTCGGAGATGACTTCGCCGCGGGAGGGATTGTAGACCGGCGAGGTTGCCGAGCCGGCAATCTCGCGCCAATCGCCACCGATGAAAACGGGACACGGCTCCAATGCTTTTGTAACCATAAGTTTAGGGATGCGGTGGAAAAGGGGTCGCCTCGCCGGCGGCGAGGCGGGTCTGATAATCGGCCCAGGCGAGCGGCTCAAGGCCGGTCTCGACGCTCACCATCGTGATGCAACCGTGGACCGGGCAGACTAACGAACAGAGATTGCAGCCGACGCACTCGGCTTCCTTGATTTCAGGCACCGGTTTGCCCGGGACACGGCCAGGTCCGAGACCGTAGGCGGAAGGATCGACGAGCGCGATCGCCTGATGGGCGCCGTCTTCGCAGGCGATGTAACAGAGATTGCAGCCGATGCATTTGTGGTAATCGATCTCGGCGATCCGCTTGTAATTCAGATCGAGCGTTTCCCACTTCTGGACGGTATCGACCGCGCGCCCGCGGAGTTCTTCGAGACTTTGGAACCCTTTCGAATCGAGGTAATCGCTTAGTCCATCGATCAGGTCTTCGATGATCCGGAAACCGTAGTGCATGACAGCGGTGCAGACCTGCACCGTGGTCGAACCAAGGGCGACAAACTCGGCCGCATCGCGCCAGGTGGTGATGCCGCCGATGCCGGAAATCGGGAGCCCGACCTCAGGATCGGACGCGCACGATTGGACCATGTTGAGCGCGATCGGTTTCACCGCCGGCCCGCAATAACCGCCGTGGGAGCTGAATCCGCCGACGTAAGGCTCGGGAACAAAGGTGTCGAGATTCACCTGGGTGATGCTGTTGATGGTGTTGATGAGCGAGATGGCGTTCGCGCCGCCGCGTTTGGCGGCGCGGGCGGCGGCGGTGATGTCGGTGATGTTGGGAGTGAGTTTCGCGATCACGGGGATGGTCGCGACTTCCATCACCCAGCCGATGATGGTCTCGGCCACATCGGGATTTTGCCCGACGGCCGAGCCCATCCCGCGTTCGCACATGCCGTGGGGACAACCGAAATTCAGTTCAATCCCGTCGGCCCCGCAATCGGCCGAGCGCCTGACGAAGTCGTGCCAGTTCTCGCGCGTATCGACCATGAGCGAGGCGATGACGGCATGGTTAGGCCAGCGTTTTTTCACCTCGGCGATTTCGCGAAAGTTGGTTTCGGGGGCGCGATCGCTGATCAGTTCGATGTTGTTGAAGCCGGCCATCCGCAGGTTGCCGTAATCGATCGCGGAATAGCGCGAGGAGACATTGCGAATTGGGTCGCCGATGGTTTTCCAGACCACGCCGCCCCAGCCGGCTTCGAAAGCGCGGTGGGCCTGGTAAGCGGTGTTGGCCGGCGGGCCGGAAGCGATCCAGAAAGGGTTCGGGGATTTGATGCCGGCGAGGTTGGTGGAAAGATCGGCCATCGTCCGGCTACTCCTGGTTTTTCGAAGTCAGCGCGCTGGTCGCGGGCTCGGGGTGGGAGGCGGGTGAGAGCGCTTCGTATTGTGCTTCCAACTCCGGAACACGGATGGGCGCATCGAAACCGGAGCCGTAGGGACCAGGCGAGACGCCCCAGCGCGAAGGCTGGATCGGGCCCACGACTTCGGCTTCGCCCAAACATCTGGTGAATTCCGCGCGCCGCCTTCTTGCCTTCGCCGACCGCGTTGACCACTTCGCGGCCGCCATTCGCGCAATCGCCGCCAGCGAAAACCTTCGGCAGGCTCGTCTGGCCGGTCTCGAAGTCGCGCACGATCGGTGCCGTTGCGATTCAGCTCCAGCTCAGGGAAAACTTTTGCCAGCCAGTCGCTCTGCTTCTGCTGGCCGACGGCCTTCAGCACCATGTCGAAGGGTTCGGTGAATTCCGAACCTTCGATTTGCTCGAGCGCGCCGCTGGCATTGAAGCGCGTCCGGGCCAGACGCAGCCCAGTGACATGACCGTCTTTGCCGAGCACCTCGACCGGCGCATGATGGAAAAGGAAAGTCACGCCGTCGCGTTTTGCGAGGTCGTATTCGAAAGCGTAGGCCGACATCTGACGCTCGCTCCGCCGATAGATGACCACGACCTCGTCCGCGCCAAGCCGCCGCGCCTGAGTGGCGGCATCGATCGCGGTATTCCCGCAGCCAATCACCGCGACCCGCGCGCCGACCGGGATCCGCTGGAGCGGCTCGGTGTGGATCTGCTCGATGAAAGTAAGGGCATCGACCACCTCGGGCAGGTCTTCTCCGGGAATGCGCAGCCGCTGCCCCTCGCCCAGGCCCACCCCGATGAAAATCGCGTCGAACTGATCGAGCTCGGCCCGGGTCACGTCTTTTCCCACTTCCACTCCGCAGCGGAATTCCACGCCTAACGATTTGACGAGTTCGACCTCCTCGAGGCTCACCTCCGGCTTCATCTTGTAATAGGCGATGCCGTAGGTGTTGAGTCCACCGGCATTCGGTTTGCGCTCGAAGATCACGACCTCGTGCCCGAGCTGGGCCAGCTCGGCCGCGCAACCCATTCCAGCCGGGCCGCCGCCGATCACGGCGACGCGTTTGCCGGATCTTTTCGCGGCCGGTCGCAGAACCGGGATCCGATTTTCGTAAACGTGATCAGTCGCGTAGCGCTGGAGCCGGCCGATTTTGATCGGGTCGCGGTCGCGATCGAGCATGACACAGGCGCCTTCGCACAGGACCTCGGTCGGGCAGACCCGCGCGCAGCTGGCCCCGAGGATGTTGGCCGAGAGAATGGTGCGGGCCGCGCCGGTCAGATTACCGGTCACAATTTTCTTAATGAAGGCCGGGATATCGATGCCGGTCGGGCAGGCAGTGATGCAGGGCGCATCGAAGCAAAAGAGGCAACGGGAGGATTCGACCAGCGCCTGCTGCTCCGTATAGGGCGGGGCGATGTCGGCCAGGTTGGTCGCTAATTGGTCAGCGGTTAACTTTGGGCTCAGCGGCATTTGTCAGGAGGGCGAGGAGAGCATTTTCGCGCCGGTCAGGCAAGAGTTTCAGTTCCTCCTCGGGCTCCTCCTGGTTGACACTCCAGTCTCGCCTCATAGTTTAGGCGTCGAAGATGGGATCAGCGACCGCTTACCTCGCACATGAAACGGATGAACTCCGACTCGATGCCGAGCGGCTCGCGCACATCATCCTGGAGATGCAGCGCTGCTTCATCCTCCGTCTCTCGAAAGAACTCGCCCCGGGCAATGTCTCATTCCCGCAGTTCTTCCTCCTCACTTATCTCGACCACAAGGAGGTCCTGACGATGTCGGCCATCGCGCAGAAAATGGGGCACACCACCGCCGCCGCCAGTGGACTCGTCGCGCGGCTGGAAAATCTTGGTTATGTCATGCGTTCCCACGCCTCGGATGACCGGCGCAAGGTGATGGTTTGCATCACTCCGCGCGGGTCGGCGCTCGTTAGGCGCATCCGTGAGGAGATGGTTTGCAACCTGATGAAGATGATGGCCCACCTCTCACCCGGTGAGCAGAAATCGTGGTTGCAAATTTACAGCAAGATATACGATTACTGCCAAAATAAATGAGTCGTGACCCGGCGGGGGGCAGTAATCTCGTCCGCCTTGCAACGCCTGAAGTGCTTTCGCTGGCCCCGCATTTTTTCGATGCGCCAGCGGGTCTCGCACGACGGACGCAAAGGGCACAAAGGAATTTCTAAGATGCACTTTTTTTCTCTCCGATCCTTCCGGCGCCCTCTCGCTTTTTCGGCCGGATTGCTCGCGCTTTCCTTCTCGGCCTTCGCCGCGAGCGACAACCTTCGCGAACACGGCAATGGAGTAATACCGCCGTCGCGCCGTTTCACTCTGAAACAAGCGATCGAGACGGCGCTGCAACGCAATCCTCAGATCCTCAACGCCCGCCAGGAGATTCGGCGCACCAAAGGCCTGCAGATCGAAGTCCTCTCCCAGGCGTTGCCGCATCTCGATGCCACCGCAGCCATTAACTATACCGACCCAAGTCTGCGGGGCAGCAGTGGCGGCACGACCACGATCACCACGACCGGCGGCCAGCCCACTCCTTTGCCAAGCGCGACTCCGGTCCCCACGGCAACGCCCGGTTCGGTTACGGTTACGACCTTCACCTCCCCCACCGTGAGCGATTACTCCTACAATCTTAACATCACCGCTTCGCAACTCCTTTACAACGGGACGGTCATTCCCGCGATCGTCGGGGCAGGCCACGCGGCGGATGCCAGCCTCTATGCCCTGCGTGACACGATCGACACCGTGATCGCGCTCGTTCGGCAGCAGTTTTACCAAGTCATCCTGAACAAGTCGCTGATTGTGGTGCAGGAAGAATCCGTCCGGCTGCTGCAGGACCAGTTGAAGGATCAGCAGAATCGATTCGAAGCCGGGACCGTGCCGCGCTTCAACGTCCTCCAGGCCGAAGTCGCCCTTGTCAATCAGGAGCCGGCCCTCATCACGGCGCGGAACAATTTCCGCATCGCGCAGCTTCAGCTTGCGAAAACCATCGGGCTCGACTTCGATCCGCGCCGGGGTAACAAACCGCCGCTGGAATGCGTCGGGGAATTGACCTACACCCCGCGTGATATTCCGCTCCCGGTGGCGATTGAGTTGGGCAAAGAGCGGCGCCCTTTCCTCAAGCAGCAGCGGGCCAACATTCTCGTCCAGGTGCAAAACCTGCGCGGCTCGTTTGCCGGGATTCAGCCGGAACTCAGGCTCAACGGTGGCAAGGCCTTCGAGAGTTCGCAATTTTCGAGCAACCTGAACGACACGCTGCAAGGCTGGTTTTTCGGGATTACCGGAAGTTGGGCCATTTTTGATGGGCTGGAGACGGTCGGAAAAGTCAAACAGGCCCGAGCCATCCTGAGCGAGGCCAAGATCACCTACGACGACGCCGTCCGGCAGGTGGAGCTGGAGATTCAGCAGGCCTATTCCAACCTGCAACAGGACCGGGAGCTTTATTTCAGCCAGTCCAAAAACGTCGACCAGGCGCGGGAAGCGCTCCGCCTTGCCAGTGCCCGGCTCGGGGTGGGTGCCGGCGTGCAGTTGGATGTGCTCAATGCGCAGGTCGCTCTTACCCAGGCGCAGTCGACCCGGCTGTCCGCCCTCTTCAGTTACAACGCCGATCTGGCGGAGTTCGATCGCGCGACCGCCACCGACACGATTTACAAGGACACCTTCAACGATCCGCTCACCCGCCGCCGCGGCGAGACGCGGATGATCAAGACCACGGTCAAGGAATCGAGCCCGGTCGAATCGTCGGGAAAATAGCCCGGAGCGTGTGACGACGCGTGATGGAGGGACGGGCGCAGTCCCGTCCGAGTTTCAGAAACGCGCAGGCGCAGGGCGCGCGTCGCGGTCGCCGCTGGAATTTTTCCCAGCCTTGTCGTCCCAGGTCGTCCGGCACGCCTTTATCGGGCGCATCCCGGGGATCGACGTCGCGACCGATCGGGCCGAAGCGCTCGCCCGGCTGGATGAAACCCATCGCGCCCTGCGAGCGGAGCTTGGGCTCGGCGCGACCGTTTTCGCGACCGCCGAGCAGGTGCACGGGAAGGAAATCGCCCTGATCGATGACTCGTTAGGCGAAGATCGCTGCTTTGCCGGGGTCGATGGGCTGGTGACGAATCAATCTGGGGTGTCGTTAGGCATTTACGTCGCGGATTGTTGCGCGGTTTATCTCGTCGATCCGGCGCGAAAAGCGATCGGCCTCGTGCATTCCGGGAAGAAGGGAACCGAGCTGGCGATCGTCCCCCACGCGATTGGGAAGATGAAGGAGGCGTTCGGCTCCGCGCCGCGCGATCTCATTGTGCAGCTCACTCCCTGCATTCGTCCGCCGCATTACGAAGTCGATTTCGCGGCCGAGATTGTGCGACAGGCGCGCGCGGCCGGAGTCGAGCAGGTGCACGACGCCGGCCGCTGCACCGCCTGCGATCTCGGGCGCTACTATTCCTATCGCGCGGAGAAAGCGCGCACCGGGCGAATGCTCGCGCTCCTCGCGCTTCCCGCTTCGCAAATTTCCAATTGACGCTCCGCTCGTCGCCCTGCTATCGGTGGGTCGAATGAAGCGCGCGGAATTCAACCTCCTGATGGCGATCGGTGTGATCTGTCTTTGCCTCAGCCTGGTCACGATTGTTTTCGCGCGCCAAAACCGCAAACTGCAGGAAGCCGTCCAGGCCCAGCAGGCCGTCATCAACAAGGGGGCGCTCAGCCAGCAGATCGGCTCCAATCTGGTGCGCGAAATGGCGGTGGCCGCCCAGACGGACGAAAAGATGAGGCAACTCCTGCAGGAGAACGGCTTTAATCTTGCCCCCAAAGCCGAGACTTCGCCCAGCCCCTAACGATGGAATCGGAGCCTCACATCCACCCTGCGGTCCCGGAGCACAGCCCGACCTACAACGGTTTCTGGCCCGTCCTCCTCATCGGGGTCAGCCTGATCTCGATTTTGACGTGGGAAATCTGGGTCGGCGTCGCGGCCCGGCAGAGCGCCCAGCAGCTCGGCGAACAGCAGGTCAAGGTGGTCGAGCAGGCCAAGCAGGTGCAGGCCGGCCTCGAGAAATTGGTCCGCGGATTGGTCGACCTTTCCAAGACAGATGAAGCAGCGCAAAAGCTGGTGAAAAAGTTTGGCATCAAGGTCAACGAACCGACCGTCCCGACCTCGACGCCCGCGCCCTGACGATTTCGCCTAACGACTTGGCGGACGCGCGTCTCCCGTCTTGTCATCCCGAGCCGCGCAGACGGCGAGGGACCTCACAATTGCAATCCGCGCGTTCGGGATCGGGGAAACGTTCATTCCAGTCGTGAGGTCCCTCGCCGCGCTGCGCCGGCTCGGGATGACAACGCTACTCGAGTTGCACCGTTCTTATTCGAACGGCCCGCTCACTCCCCAGACCCGGCCTCGTCGCGTCCTCGTCGCAGCGCGCAGATGCCGCGACGTTTTGCCCCCGCGACAAAATCGAAAAAAGCCTGCGCTGGGGCGGGCCACTCTTCTGCGCGCGCCTTCGCCAGCGCCTGGCTCACGTTCAGCCCGCTTTCGTAAAGCAGCCGGAAAGCGCGTTTCAACTCGGCTCGATCCGCGGCGCTGAAACCGGCGCGGCGCAGCCCGATGACGTTGAGGCCGAAAACCAGATTGCGCTCCGCCGCCAGACAAAACGGCGGGATATCCTTGCCGAACTTGGAGAGCCCCTGCGTGATCGCGAGCCGGCCGACGCGCATGAATTGATGAAAAACGCAGCCGCCGCCGAGGAACGCGCCATCATCGACCGCGACGTATCCGCCGAGGAGACAGTTGTTCGCGATGATCACCTTGTTGCCGAGAGTGCAGTTGTGGCCGAGGTGCGCGCCGGCCATGAGGAAATTGTCGTCGCCGATTCGCGTCGCGGAATCCGCCGCCGTGCCGCGATGAATGGTCGCGTATTCGCGAATGACGTTGCGGTCGCCGATTTCGACCGCGCTGCGCGTCCCCGGCTTGAAACCCAGGTCCTGGGGCCAACCGCCAATGATCGCGCCCGGTCCGATGCGATTCTCCGCTCCGATCCGGACCGCGCCTTCAAGCACGGCATGCGCTTGCACGATCGTGCGCGGCCCGATTTCCACCTCCGCCCCGATCGAGGCGTAAGGCCCGATCTCGACCTCCGGGCCCAGCCGGGCGGCCGGGATCGACGAGCGCGGTGGGATGAATCTTCACAGCACCCCCATTTCCTTGAAGCTGAAATAAGGAAGCCGGCCTTCGCCCGGCGCGCCGATGATGACATGATCGAGCAGCTTGATCTGCAAAAGCTCGGCCGCTTCCCGCAGTCTTCTCGTCAGGCCGTGATCGGCCTGGCTGGGGGAGGGGTCGCCCGAGGGATGGTTGTGCACCACCACGACCGCATAGGCGGAATAGATGATCGCGGGCCGGAAAACATCGCGTGGATGGGCGATGCTTTCATTGACGCTGCCTAACGACACCTCCTCAATCCGGAGGTAATTGTAGCGGGTGTCGAGGAGCACAATGCGCAGCGCCTCCTTGCGCAGCGCCCGCATCTCCGGCCCGAGCAACTCGTAAACGCGTTCCGGCGTATCGATCTTTTTCTCCGGCCGTTTCTCGCGCGCCAGGCGTTGCCCGAGCCCGAAAGCGGCCGCCAATTGCGCCGCCTTCGCAAATCCAATCCCTTTGATCGCGGCCAGCTCCTTCACCGAGCAGCGGCTCAAGGCATCGAGCGAGCCATATTTCTTGATCAGTTGCCGCGCGACCTCGACCGCGTTGCTCCCTGCCACGCCGGTGCGGAGCAGGATCGCGATCAGTTCCGCGTCGCTCAGCGCGCCGGCGCCCTGCGCCGCCAGGCGTTCGCGCGGTCTTTCCTCGGGTGGCAACTCGCGAATCTTGAGCGGCGCCGTCATTTCGCTCGCGGGGAAAATGCGGCCTCCACCGGGACTCTAACCGCGCAGTTGTTCGAGCAGCTCGTGGAGCGCTTCGCCGAGCCCAAAGAGTGAATCGAGGCAGCGATTGGCAGCCAGCGGCGCGAGCTCGGATTGCGCGTCGCGAATCAGTTCCGCCGCCGTCTCCACCGCCGCGCCGAGCGCGCCGTCGGCCGGTGCATTTTGCAGAAGAGCGGTCACTTCCTCCAGCTTTCCTTCCAGGACGAGGGCGCAACAGCGTTCGCGGTCGAAGGCCGAGGCCGACTCGAGCAGAGTCAGGACGGGGAGGGTGAGCTTCCCTTTGCGCAAATCCGTCCCGAGCGTCTTGCCGGTTTCGCTTTCCGTCCCGGCGATGTCGAGGCAGTCGTCGTAAATCTGGTAGGCGGTGCCGATCTTGGCCCCGTAGTTCTTCATTTGCCTAACGACAACGTCGGAAGCCCCGCTCAGGACCGCTCCCAGCTCGGCCGCGCAGGCAAAGAGCGAGCCGGTTTTCATCCCGATGATCCGGAAATATTCCTCGCGCGAGAGCTGGAGATCGAAGCGTCGCTGGGTCTGGATCATTTCCCCCGAGCAAACCTCCGTCGCGGTCCGCGCGATGGTCCGGCTGATGTGGTTATCCTCGAAATCGGTCGCCAGATTGAGGGCATGGGCGAAAAGCACGTCGCCGAGGAGGACGCTGAGCGAATTGCCCCAGCGGGCGTTGACTGTCGGCTGGGAGCGGCGCCGTTCCGCGTCGTCCATGATGTCGTCATGCACCAGAGTGGCGAGGTGGATCAATTCCACGATGACGGCGAGATCGAGGTGGCCCGAGCCTAACGAACCAGTCGCTCCGCCGCTCAGGAGGGCAACGAGCGGGCGGAGGCGTTTGCCGCCGCCGCCGATCGCATAGGCGACGTAGCCTTCAATCGCGGGGTCAAACGCCGTCGTCTGCGCGGTGATCCGGCGGTCGACTTCATCGAGCTCCGCCTGGACCGGTTCAAAGACGCGACTCAGCGGCCCCACCACGCCGTTGGCCGTGGCAGCTGAGTTCGCGGAAATTTTCACAAGCGCAGGATAGAAGGTCGGCTTTTAATGTCAAAGCTACTCGACGGGCAGTGAGCGGATGCGCGAACGCTTTTTTCCGGGGAGCGCACGCGCCCTCGCGTGCTCAATCCGGCGCCTCGCCGGATTGCTCGAGCGGAGGGAGGGCGTGGTAGCGATCCTTGACTGCCGCGCGGAAATGTTTGCGGCGAGGCGCCGCAAACGGCACGCGAGGCGCGTGCGCTCCCCGGAGTTCACCAGCGGCGGAGCCAGGCGTCGGTTCCATACTTCTCAGCGGCGAGAGCGGCGGCGCGCGTGCGGACCGATAACGGGATTTCGGCGCCTTGGATCTTTGGCGATAACGCGGCGGCAAATCGCTCGCGGAACTTTGCACTCAAATCGGGCAGTTGGATGCTGCCTTGGTGAAGAAAACCACCGCGTGTCCGGCGTTGGGCGGCGCCGGCGATCTTGCGGCCGCGGATCATGACGTCATCGCGCACCGGATTGGCGAAACAAGCGTCGGAAATCCTGGGCGCAGCCTCGGCGGCCAATTCCGCCTCTCGACCTTCCATCCGCAGGGCGTCGCAAATCGCGTTGTGCAGAGCGGCATAAATTGCGGCTGGTCCGAGGGCTGAGGTCGGGTCCGTCGCGGGCGTGATGAGGGCGTAGGTGAGATCTTCCCCATGCAGCACGCTGCCCCCGCCGGTCCAACGCCTAACGAGATCGCGCCGTCCCGCTTCTACGGCGACCTCGGCAAATTTTCCGAAGTAGCCGAAGGACAAGCGACGGGCGCGCCCAACCGTAAAAGCGCAGGGTGGGGAGGGTGGCCTGCTCGAGGAGCGCTTCGTCGATCGCCATGTTCTGCGCCGCGCCCGCCGCGCTGCGATCGTCATGAACGACCAGCCGATCAAATAACATCGGCCACGATTTGCTCGAGCGCGGCGCGCGGGTCGGGCGCGGCCGTGATTGGGCGGCCGATGACGAGAAAGTCGGCGCCCGCCTGCAGTGCTTCGGCCGGGGTCAGCGTGCGCTTTTGATCTCCCGCCGGCGAACCGGAAGGCCGGATGCCGGGCGTGACGATTTTGATTTTCGACCCGTGCGCCGCGCGGAGCGGAACGATTTCCCGCGGACTCGCAACGACTCCACCGATCCCTGCCTCCGCGCCTAGTTTCGCCAGACGCAGGACCTGGTTTTCCATCGAGGAATCGACGCCGATTTCGCGCAGCGTCGTCCTCATCCGCGCTCGTTAGGACGGTAACGCCGAGGAGCAACAGCTTCGGCGGGGCCGCCTGGACCGCGGCTTCGATCATGGCGCGTCCGCCACAGAGATGGAGGGTGAGCATTTCCACGCCTAACGAACCGGCGCTCTCGACCGCGCGCCCGACCGTGTTTGGGATATCGTGCAATTTGAGATCGAGAAAAATTCGTCCGCCCAGGTCGCGGACCGCACGCACAATTTCCGGCCCGGCCGCGGTGTAGAGCTGGAGCCCGATCTTGAAGAGGCCGGCGTGGGGCGAGAGCCGGCGGACGAGCGCGAGGGCTTCGTCGTCCGTCGGGACGTCGAGCGCGACGATGATGCGCTCGCTCGGTTTGATTGCAGCGGCTTGCCAGTTCATGCGGTTTTCCACAGGGTGGCGGAAACCTATGCAGCTTTTCGCGCCCGCGAAGATCAATTTATCATTCAAAATCCTGCGCCGGCGCGAAGACGGCTTCCACGAGATCGAGACCCTGATGGCGCCGATCTCGCTCGGCGACGAGCTGACGATCGAGCCTAACGACTCGGGGAGCGGGATCGCTTTTTCGACGGACGATCCCACCCTGCCGGCCGGCGAAGATAACCTCGTGGTGCGGGCGGCGCGCAGTTTTTTCGCGGAGATCAACGAGGAGCCGGGGGTGCGAATCAGGCTCCAGAAAAAGATCCCGCACGGCGCAGGCCTGGGCGGCGGGAGCAGCGATGCCGCGAGCACGCTGCTGGGTTTGAACCAGCTTCACGAAGGTGGCGTCTCGCCCGCTCGCCTAACGAACCTGGCGGCTGCCCTCGGATCCGATGTGCCTTTTTTTCTGGCCCAAAGCGCGGCCCGCTGCCGCGGTCGCGGAGAGATCGTGGAAGCGGTTGAGCGGCTCCCGGCGTTGTCGCTCCTTCTCCTCAAACCGGAGTTTGGAGTGTCCGACGCCGTGGGCCTATTCGCGCTGGCGCGAATCGCGGGAGTTGCCGGGGGTGGATTACGCGCCGCAGCGCGTTGGGAGAGCTGGTTTTCGAGAACGATCTCGAGCGCCCGGTTTTCGAGAAGCATCTTTTTCTGGCGCGCATGAAAGGCTGGCTGCGCGCGCAACCCGAGGTGGAGGCGGCGCTCATGTCGGGTTCCGGCTCGACCATGTTCGCGGTCCTCCGCGACGGCGCGGCGGGCGATGCCCTCGCCGCCCGGGCGCGGGCCGAGCTTGATCCGGAGCTTTGGTTTTGCGCAGTGCGCCTGTGACGCCCCATTGTAGACGCCTCCCTGTGGGAGGCGCGGGTCTGCGCGTGTTAGCAGGACCGATACTCGCGCTTCGCACAGCGAAGCGTCTACACGCCGCCTGGGAAAATGGACGTCGTTAGGCGAGCAACCGGTCGAGGTGGTCGACGCAGATCTGCGACCACGTCTCCAGGTTTTCGCGGCGCGCTTCCAATTCGCCTTTCGTTAGGAAAGCGAGGTTCGTGATCATCGCTTCACGCTTCTGCACCTTCGCTTCTTCGAGTCGAAAAACGTGCACCACCCCGAGATGGACGCGGCCGACCTCGGTCGTGTCGTCGTTCAGGAGCGCGACGATCCGGTCCTCGAATGGGGTCTCGATCTGCACTTCTTCGTTCACCTCTCGCTCGACTCCGGCGCGGTAGGCTTGCTTCGTCCCAGGCGAAAAGCGATTCGTCTTCGTCGTTCATGTGGCCGCCGATGCCGATCGAGCCCTTCGCGACGAGACGCTGTTCGCCGGCTTTTTTCCCGCGGACGTAATGCAGGACGCGATCGCCGCAGACGAGGAGGGCGTAGGGGATAATCTGTTTGTGGGTCGGATCGTTCTCGGCCGTGGCGCGGGCGAGGAAATGATTGTTCCCGCGCGCCAGCATGGCGTCGAGATAGCGCTTGCGGTTCGAAGTTGAGCCCGTGGAAGCTGCCCAGCTCGTCGAAGAGACTGCGCTTGACGACGAGGACGTTTTCGTTAGGCGCGCTCATGATTCCTTCTCCTGCTCTTGCTCCTAATCCTGCTCTTTTTCATAACCCCGACGAGATTAGGAGCAGGAGCAGGAGCAAGAGAAGGAAGGGATGCGCTCACTAAAACGAATAGGTCACGCCGATCTGCGGTCCGAGCAGGTTCAGGCTCGGGTTGGGATCGGTCTGGCCGCCGTTGGAAAGATGCTGGTAAAGCGCGCCGACATTGAATTTCCAATGGTCGTTCACGAGATAATCGAAGCCGGCCGGGGTCAGAATATTGAAGGTGAAATCCTGCCCCTGGCCCTGACGAAACTGATCGGTGCTGTCGATGAAGCCGGCGCCGACGCCGCCCGAGGTGTAAGGCTGAATGCGCCAGCCGGGCCGGACGAAGACGTGGCGAAAGCCCATCGAGATCCCGAAGTAGCGGTTCTCCGGCCCGCGGAAAATCGGCTCCGCCATCGCCGAGGAGGTAAACCTGATTGTAGCCGCGGAAGAAGCTTTCATCGTTGCGATTGACCCCCCAGCGCAGCCGCGCGGTGAAGAACTGGGCGCCGATTTCGTAGGTGTTCGGATTGCCCGATAAAGCTCAGGAGATAAGCGGTCTCGGCGGCAAACTCGAGATGTGGCGGCTCGAACGGCTCCAGCGCGCTCAGAGCACCGGAGCGGGCGCGGGGGCTTCGCCGGCACGCAGATCGGCAGCGAAAATGCCGAGAGCGCCGAGGAGAAGGCGACAGAAGAGGCGCGGGAGTTTCATGAAAGGGCGGAAGGATATTTCGAGTTCCTGCAATTGCAATCGAGCCGCCCGATCGTCATGCTGCCGTCATGAAAAAATTACTCGCCTTGGTACTCGTCGTGGCCGGACCGCTTGCCTTCGGACTGCTGCGGGCGGCGGACGATTCAAAGAGCGGCGCGGCCCTGGCGGACGCGGTCTGGAAGGCGAGCGGCGGCGAACATGGCCGAACGTGAAGACGATCGACTTCACTTTTGCGGTCGAGAAGGAAGGCAAGACGGTCTCTCGGCGGAGCATCATTGGGACGTCGCGGCGCAGACCGATCGAGTGAAATGGAAAGGCAAGGACGTGACCGTGAACCTGGCCGAACCCGGCGCGGAGGAAGAAGCGAAAGCGGCTTACGCGCGCTGGGTGAACGATTCCTATTGGCTGCTCGCGCCGCTGAAGTTGAAGGACAAGGGAACGAACGTGAGCGCCGAGGGGACGAAGGAAATGGACGGGGCGGAGCGTGCAAGTCTTGCGCTTGAGTTTCGGCAAGGTCGGGCTCACGCCTAACGATCAATATCGGCTCTATATCGACCCGGCGACCGAGCTCGTGAGCTCCTGGGATTACATGCCGGAACCCGGGAAATCGATGCACGCCACCTGGGACGATTACAAGAAGATCCGGCGGGCTGACCCTGGCGACGGATCACGAGATGGATGGCGGTGTGCGGATTCGGATTTGGATCTGAAGGTGACGTCGCGAAATAGCGCGGCGCGACTGGCTCCGGGAGCGCACGCGCCCTCGCGTGCTGTTTGCGGCGCCTCGCCGCAAACCTTTGCGCGCGCAATTGCAGGGTGACTTGCGAACGTCCCCTCGCCCGAGCAATCCGGCGAGGCGCCGGATTGAGCACGCGAGGTCGCGTGCGCTCCCCGGAGTCAGCGCGCGGAGCGTTCCCCGATCCACGTCGTCAGGTCCTCCGGCAGCGGGCTTTGCCAGTCGAACTCGTCGGCGAGATGGATGCGCGCGGAATGGAGCGCGTGCCGCGGCAGGAGCAGCTGGCGCTCAGTTCGTCCGTCCAGCCGGTCTCGATGAAGCGCAGGTAAAGTTGTTCGTTAGGGCCGTAAATTTTGTCGCCGACAATCGGGTGGCCGAGATGCGCGAGGTGCACGCGAATCTGATGCGTGCGGCCGGTGCGCGGAATCGCGCGCACGATCGGCGAATTTCACCCGGTCGCCCTTGCCTAACGAATCGCTCCTCGACCCGAAAATCCGTCGCGCCGGCGCGCCCTTTTCATGGATCGTCTGTTTGAGCCAGATGGCGGATGGCCCGTGCTCGCCCTGGCGCGCGAGCGGCGCGTCGACGCGTCGTCGTTTCCCACTCCGGCCAGCCGTGCACGATCGCGAGATATTCCTTCTCGATCCGGCGCCGCTCCATCGCGCGCCCGAAGACGCGCGCGGCGGCTCGCCAGATTTTTCGCGATCAGGACGAGCCCGCTGGTTTCGCGATCGAGCCGGTTGACGATCGAAACCTGCCCGCCGTTGACCAGCTCGAAGGCGAGCAGCTCGCGCAAGGCCGCCCAAAGCGTCGGCGTGCCGTCGGGTTTGCTCGGGTGAATGAGAAGGAATGGCGGCTTCTCCACCACGAGGTAATCTTCCGTCTCCGTCGACGATGCGGAATTTTGGCGGCGTCCTTGCGCGCGCCATGGCCGTAGGTAGATGAGCGGACGCCGGCATGATTTCTCTACAAAACGTTAGCCGTTATTACGACGCCGGCGAACGCTCCGGTCCATGCGCTGGATGACGTCTCGCTCACGATCGCGCGGCACGAATTCGTCGCCGTCGTCGGGCCGAGCGGCTGCGGCAAGAGCACGCTGATGCATTTGATTGCCGGGCTCGATCGCCCGACCGCGGGCGAAATCGTGGTCGACGGCCTTAGCCTAACGACGGCGGATGATGCCGCACTGACCAACTTCCGCCGCCGCCAGCTCGGACTCGTTTTTCAGTTTTTCAATCTCCTCCCGACGATGAACGCGCTCGAAAACGTCAGTCTGCCTTTGCTCCTGCAGGGGTCGCGCCTGGCCGCATGCGACGCGCGCGCCGACGAGCTGCTGCGGCTCGTCGGCCTGACGGAATCGGGCGGACCCATTTCGTTCATCAACTGAGCGGCGGCGAACAGCAGCGGACCGCGATCGCGCGCGCCCTTGTCCATCGGCCGTCGCTCCTCATCGCGGACGAGCCGACCGGCAATCTCGATACCGCCTCGGCCGAGCGGGTGCTGGAGCTTCTCCGGCAAATTGCGGGCGAACAACTGACCACGCTGATTCTCGTCACGCACAGTGCGGAGGTCGCGGCGGTGGCCTCGCGGCAGATCGAGATGCGCGACGGCAGAATCGTCAGCGATCGCATTTTGGCCGTCTCCCGGGCCTGATTTTATTCATGCCGATCTACCAACTCGAACGAAAACAGACGGTCTCGTTAGGCCTGGAGGAATGCTGGCGCTTCTTTTCCGATCCGCGCAATCTCGAGAAGATCACGCCGCCCTCGATGAACTTCACCATCAAGAGCGCCCTGCCGCCGGAGGTTTACCCCGGCCTCATGATCGAATACACCGTTTCGCCATTGTTAGGCATCCCGCTCACCTGGCTGACCGAGATCGTGCACGTCGACGCGCCGCATCGTTTCGTCGACGAACAGCGGGTCGGGCCCTACCGCATTTGGCATCACGAACATTCCTTCCGCGCTCTGCCTCGAGGGCGGGACCGAGGTGCACGATCTCGTGACCTATGTGCCCCCGCTCGGGCCCTTCGGCGCGCTCCTCAATCGCTCTCGTCATTCGCCCGCAGCTGGAGCGGATTTTCGATTATCGGCGGGAACATCTTCCTCCGCCCTTGGTGCAAGCCCCGGCTTGACCCCGCCGGCAAAACCGCTTTACCTAACGGTTCACCAACGCCGGGGAAAGGAAGCGCCTTTTGGAACTCAAAGATATCAAAGCCATCATCGATCTGATGAAGAAAAACGACCTCTCCGTTTTCGAGATGGAGAAGGACGGGTTCCGCTTGAAACTGGAAAAAGGCGCGGGCGAACAGACCGTTTTCGCCGCCCCCGCCATGCCGCAGATGATCGCCGCCCCCTTGCCATCGCGGAGCCGGCCGCCGAGCCCCGCGGCCGCAGCGAGCCGGTGGCGAGTCGTCCGCCTCGGAGAAGCCGGGCAAGGAAATCACCTCGCCCATGGTCGGCACGTTTTATCGCGCCGCTTCGCCGGAGTCGCCGCCCTTTGTCGATGTCGGCCAGGAAGTGAACGAAGAAACGGTCGTCTGCATCATCGAGGCGATGAAAGTGATGAACGAAATCAAAGCCGAAGTCAGCGGCGTGATCGCCGAGGTGGTGGCGGAAAACGGCAAACCGGTCCAGTTTGGCCAGGCCTTGTTCAAAGTTCGTTAGGTGACGCCTTGTCATCCCGAGCGGAGCGAGGACTCTCACAGCCAGTTGGACGTGGATCGCCATCCATGCGAGCCTTCGCGCTTGCGCTGACATTCGTTAGGCAAATGTTCGAAAAAATCCTGATCGCAAACCGCGGCGAAATCGCCCTCCGCGTCATCCGCGCCTGCAAGGAACTCGGCATCCGCACCCTCGCGGTTTACTCCGAGGCGGACGTCGATTCGCTCCACGTGCAGCTGGCCGACGAATCGATCTGCATCGGCTCCGCCGCCCAGCTCCGACAGCTACCTGAAGATCGATCGCATCATGAGCGCGGCCGAAGTCGGCGACGTCGATGCGATTCATCCCGGCTACGGATTCCTCGCCGAGAACGCGCACTTCGCCGAAGTCTGCGAGAGCTGCAAAATCAAGTTCATCGGCCCGACGCGCGGAGGCGATGCGCGCGATGGGCGACAAGAATTCCGCCCGGGCCTGCGGCCCGCAAAGCCGGCGTTCCGGTGACGCCGGGGAGCGACGGCATCGTCGAAACCGAAGCCGAGGCGATCAAGGTCGCGAAAAAGATCGGTTACCCGGTGATGATCAAAGCCGTCTCCGGCGGCGGCGGTCGCGGGATGCGCGCCGCGCATAACGAAGTGAGCCTCGTGCAGGGATTTCACGGCGCGCGCCTGGAAGCGGAAAAGGCTTTCGGCAACGCCGAGGTTTACATCGAGAAGCTGCTCGTTAACCCGCACCACATCGAGTTCCAGATCGTGGCCGATACGCACGGCAACACCGTGCATCTCGGCGAGCGCGATTGCTCGATCCAGCGGCGCAACCAGAAGGTGATCGAGGAATGTCCGTCGCCCCTGCTCACGCCCGCGATGCGCCGGCGGATGGGGCAGGCCGCGGTCAAGCTCGCGCAATCGGTCGGCTACGTGAATGCCGGAACGATGGAATTTCTCGTCGACCAGAAGGGCGCATTATTACTTCATCGAGATGAACACCCGCATCCAGGTGGAGCACACCATCACGGAGGAAGTCTACGGCTGCGATCTGGTCAAAGAACAGATTCACATCGCGGCGGGCGACAAACTTTCGCCGCACGTCGCCCGGCCGCTGGCCCGTTCCCACGCCATCCAGTGCCGGATCAACGCGGAAGACCCGGCGCGCAATTTCCAGCCCTCGCCCGGCCGGATCAATTTCTACTACGCGCCCGGCGGGCGAGGGAGTGCGGATCGATTCCCACGCCTACACCGGCTACACCGTTCCGCCTAACTATGACTCGATGATTGCGAAATTGATCGCGGTCGGCGCGACGCGTGAATCGGCCATCGCGCGGATGCGGCGCGCGCTGGGCGAATATCTCATCACCGGGAATCAAGACGACGATTCCGTTTCACAACGCCATCATGCGCAACGCCGATTTCCGCAACGGCAACTACGACACCGGCTTTGTCGACCGGATGATGAACTCCGATACGTTCGAGCTACGGCCTTCGAACGGCCGTCTCTACGATTGATCGCGGCGGAAGTGGAAGTCCTCGCGCGCGCCCGGCTCTACGCCATTCTCGATCTCGGCTACGTCGCCCCGGACCGGGCCGAAGAGGTCACGCAGGCGCTTTTGCAGGGCGGGGCGGATCTGATCCAACTTCGGGGCAAAGAACAAACCGTCGGCGCGCTCGCAGCCCTCGCGGAAAAGTTGCATCGCCTAACGAGCGCTGCGGGCGTGCCGCTGATCATCAATGACCACCCGGAAATCGCCCGCGACGTTGCCGTGGAAGGTTTGCATCTTGGCCAGGATGATCTCGCGATCGCGGCCGCGCGCGAAATCGTCAGGCGGAAATTGCTGGATCGGAAAATCGACGCACAGCCTGGCCCAGGCGACCGCCGCGGTGAGCGGAAGGCGCCGACTACATCGGCTTCGGTCCGCTCTTTGCCACCCCGACCAAGCCTGCCTACGAACCGATCGGGACCGACGACATCCGCCGCGTTCACGAGTTGGTGCAGCTCCCGATTTTCTGCATTGGCGGAATCAAGTTGCAAAATCTCCCCGCAGGTTCTGGCCGCTGGCGCAAAGCGCGTTGTCATCGTATCTGGCCTCCTGCAAAGCGCCGACGTCGCCGCCGCCACGCGCGCGGCGAAAAGGCGCTCATTTCAACTCCGCAATCTAAAAACTCTCAAATTATCCATGTCCGTTCTCGTTGTTGGTTCCATCGCACTCGACACCGTCAAAACTCCGGTCGAAGAACATGCCGATCAGCTCGGCGGCTCCGCTTCCTACGCCGCGGTCGGGCGCGAGTTTTTTCGCGCCGGTCAAACTGGTCGGAGTGGTGGGCGACGATTTTCCCGAATCGGAATTTGAGTTTTGGAAGAACGCGCGACATCGACGCCGCCGGGGTGCAGCGGGTGCAGGGGAAGACCTTTCGCTGGTCGGGCGAATACGCCTGGGACATGAACACGCGCGAGACGCGCTCGGTCGCGCTCAACGTCTTCGAAAATTTCCAGCCGGAACTGCCGGAAAATTTTCGCGAGACCGAAATGGTGCTGCTGGCCAACATCGCGCCGTCGTTGCAGGCCCACGTGCTCGATCAAATGCGAAGGCCGCGCTTCGTCGTCGCCGACACGATGGACCTCTGGATTCGAGACGACGCGCAAGGATCTCGATGCGCTTCTCCCGCGGGTCGACCTCCTGATCCTGAACGACAGCGAAGCGCGGCAGATGACCGGCGACACGAGTCTGATCCGCGCCGGGCGCGCCATTCGGCGGATGGGACCGAAATATGTCGCGGTGAAGAAAGGCGAGCACGGCGCGCTCCTTTTCGGGCCGGACGATTTCTTCAGTTGCGGCGCGTATCCGCTGGAGGACATCCACGATCCGACCGGGGCAGGGGATACGTTCGCGGGCGGCCTGGCCGGTTATCTCGCCGGCCAGGGGGCGGACGAGATCGATTTCGCGCTTCTGCGCCGGGCGGTGATTTACGGGAGCGTGCTGGCGAGCTTCAATGTCGAAGCCTTCAGCCTCGACCGGCTGCGCGACCTGACGAGTGAGGAAATCGACGAGCGCTACGAGATGTTTCGGCTCATGAGCCAGTTCGAGGTTTTGCCTTAGGGATGGCGTTGCAGTGGCCGTCAGGGTAGCGCACTCGTGTCGAGTGCTGGCGACGGTGTTTCACCGTCGCGAACTTTTCCTGGCGCGGCTGCGAAAGGAGAAGATTGCGCACTTCGGGAAAGTTCGTCGCGGTAAAATTCCGCGACCAGCACGCGTAGACGCGTGCGCTACCCAGGCTTCCGATCTCGCGTACGCGCTCTTTCGCGTTTGCACTTCGCGGGGGTGCACTCCTATTGGTGCCAGATGGGAACTTTGCGTCTCGGCGTTAATCTCGACCATGTCGCCACCCTGCGGCAGGCGCGTTATGCCACCATGCCCGACTCGAAAAACGCCGAGCCCGATCCGATCGTCGGCGGCCAGCCTCTGCGAACGGGCGGGCGCGAGCGGGATCACCGCGCATCTGCGGGCCGATCGGCGCCACATGCAGGACCGCGACTTGGAACGGCTCCGGGCCAATATCATGACGAAGCTCAATCTCGAGATGGGCAACACGCCTGAGATCATCGATTTCGCTCTCCGCCTGCAACCGGATGAAGTTTGCCTCGTCCCGGAGAAGCGCCAGGAGATCACCACGGAAGGCGGACTCGATCTCGTCAGGCACGAGCGCGAACTGCGCGCCCACCATCAAACGCCTGCACGCGGCCGGAATTCGCGTCAGTCTCTTCATCGATCCGGCAGTCGGAGCAGGTCGAGATGGCGAAGGACCTCGAAGCGGACATGGTCGAACTGCACACCGGCGCGCTGGCCAATGCTTTCACCGAAAAGGTTGAGCAACAGGAACTCGAACGCCTTGCAGGCGGCGGCGATCCGGGCGGCGAATTTCGGGCTGCAGGTCAACGCCGGGCACGGCATCAATTACCGCAACATCTCGCTCATCCACCGGATTCCCGCATCTCGTCGAGCTGAACATCGGCCACTCCATCGTCGCGCGGGCGATCTTCGTCGGGATCGAGACCGCGGTGCGCGAAATGCTCGCCCTGATGCAAAACTATCCGCGGATGAGCATTATCGGCCTCGGGATCGATTTGGTCGATTGCGACGCGGATCGAGAATTCGATCGAGCGTTTCGGCGATCGCTTTCTCCATCGGGTCTTCACCGCGGGCGAGATCGCTTATTCCCAGTCGATGAAATTCCCGGCCCGGCATCTGGCGGCGCGTTTCGCGGCGAAGGAGGCGCTCTCCAAAGCGTTCGGCACCGGCATTGGCAAATCGATGGGCTGGCGCGATCTCGACGTGCAGAAGAAAGAAAGCGGCGAACCGTTTGTCGTCCTGAGCGGCGGGGCGGAAAAAATGGCAAAAGAACGCGGGGTCGAGAAGGTCTGGATCAGCCTCAGCCATACCGAGAACAGCGGGATGGCGACGATTATCCTCGAGGGGCGAGCGGAGTGAGCAGAGCGGTTGCATGGCGAAAGTCTTTTGCCTAACGATCGCGCTTTGCTGCCTCCTGGCCCTCCTTGGCCGGCGCCGCCCCCACGCCTGCGCCGACGCCGACGCCGGAGCCGGCAGGTTTCTCGGCCGCAACGGGCCGAGAGCCGAGCGGAGCAAGATGTACCAGGCCGGCCTCGCCTACAGCCAGCTGGCTGGACGGCCTGGCGCAAGAAAGCGGGAGCGAATTTCTGCAGCGACCGGTTTTCGATCGCGTCACCTGGATGCGTGTGCTCGCCTGCCTCGGGTCGCTCGCCGTCCTCGCTCTGCTCACCGGCTGGCTTCTCTGGTTCGTTAGGCGACGGGCCGGGGAGATCGAATCGAACCAGCACCAATCGTGGCTCGCCGCTTGCCGCCTCGGCCATGCGCAAGCCGCTCGCGCTCATCGTCTGGTTGATCGGCGGTTTTCTCGCCTTCATGCCGATCGTGGCCGGCATCTCCTCGCGCTCGCAGCCGCCTCTTTTTTGCCAATAGCCTGACCGCGATTCTCTACGCCGGGCGCGTCATCGCCGTCCTCTGGCTCATTTTTCAGGCGATCCGCGCGGTGGAGAAAAAGGATGCGTCATTGGGCGCAGAGCAGCGGGAGCGTGCTCAATAACGTCCTCGTACCGGTCATCGGACAGACGCTCCGGCTCGCCGTGCCGTTGCTCGCGGTCATTCTCCTTCTCCCCTTGCTCGATCTCCCGTCGAAATGGGCCTGGGTGTCGCAGAAGGGTTTCGGCATTCTGCTCATCGTTAGTCTGGCCTTTCTCATCATCCGCGGCGTGCGCGCGGTCCAGCAGGCGCTGCTCCGCGAGCATCGGCTCGATGTGGCCGGACAATTACACCGCGCGCCGCATCTACACCCAGGTCTCGGTCATCCGCAAAATCATCATCTCGGTCGTCGTAATCCTGGGATCGCGGCCATCCTCATGATGTTCGACGCCGTCCGCCAGCTCGGGACGAGCATCCTCGCCTCGGCCGGGATCGCGGGCATCATCCTCGGTTTCGCGGCCCAGAAAACGTTGGGCAATTTCCTCGCCGGAATCCAGATCGCGCTCAGCCAGCCGATCCTGATCGACGACGTCGTGATCGTGGAAGGAGAGTTCGGCCGGATCGAAGACATCACTCTCACCTTCGTCAGCGTGCGCACCTGGGATCTGCGGCGGTTGATTGTGCCGATCACTTATTTCATCGAGAAGCCGTTCCAGAACTGGAGCCGCAAATCCGAACAACTTCTCGGGACGATTTTTCTCTATCTCGATTACCAGGTGCCGTTAGGCGAATTGCGCGAAGAGCTGAAGCGGCTGGTGGAAAAGAATGAAAACTGGGATG
Source organism: uncultured Verrucomicrobiae bacterium (assembly GCA_963772915.1). Taxonomy (GTDB): domain Bacteria; phylum Verrucomicrobiota; class Verrucomicrobiia; order Chthoniobacterales; family UBA10450; genus Palsa-1392. Next base: position 460,599 of record CAVYZI010000003.1, on the reverse strand, counting down.
GCCAGGTCTGTGGCCTGCAAGTGACCGACACGAAGCCGAACACGATCGAAGTCCGCGCGCTCGTGAGCAGCGCGAACGCGGGCCAGAGTTTCGATCTGCGCTGCCAGGTGCGCGAAGGCTTGATCGAATTTCTGCGCAACCGTTATCCGGAAAGTCTGCCGCGGGTCCGGACCGCGCTGACGCGGCTGGACGAATCCAGTGCCGAGGAGCGCCCGCATGCGGCGCCCGTGGAAGGGCAGGAGCACGAGCGCGGTCCGTCGGCGCCGGGATTGGAAGTGTAGAGATTCTCGCGTTGGGAGGAAGAATCTGGGAGCGAACGCCGGAGAATCTCCCGTTCCCGGCAAATCCAGCCGTTCCCGACAGAAAAAGACCTAAGAAATGCGTAGCTAAAATAGACGGCGCTGTTAGTCTCAGCCCATCTCGCGGCATAACGCCGCGTGAAAATCCGGGAGGATTCATGAAACAACTGGTGTTGGTGGCGGCCTTTGCCGCTCTATATCCCCTCGGTATGGTAGAGAGTAGCAGCGGGCAAACCGCGCCCCCACAGAAACCCGCGTCGCCCCCGTCGGCCGTGACAAAGGTTTCCGATGTTTCCGCCGCCGCGCCTGACGCCGACACCTATAGCCTGCTCGCCTGGTCGGAACTGGGGATGCATTGCGACGATGGGAAGGATTATTCGATCTTTGCCATTCTGCCCCCCTACAACGTGGTCCACGCGCAGGTCTTCAAGATTGGCGAACCGCCGATCGCGATCACCAGCGGAGTCAACGTGACCTATCAGGCCATGGCCGACGCGACCGGGTCGATCAACACCATCAGCTCGACCAAGACCAACTTCTGGGATTACGTGCGCAAGCTCTTTCTGGCCAGGGTCAGGCCCGACGTCGGCCTGGCGGGTTACAAGGTGCAGAGCCTCAAGCCCAACAAGATGTCGTTCATCACCGGCGAAGGCTTCTGGGAAGCTCTGGGCATTCCGACCCTGAACTACGATGACAATGGGAATTTCCAGCCCTTGCCGATGGCGCAGATCGTCGCCAAGGATCCCACCGGCACGGCTCTGGCGCAGACCTCGGTTGTCCTTTCTGTCAGCGACGAGATTAGCTGTAACATCTGCCACGCCTCGAACAGCGACCCGGCCGCCATGCCTGCTCACGGCTGGGTGAACGACCCGGATCCGTGGCGGGATACGAAGCTCAACATCCTGTTGAAGCACGACGATCGCGTCGATATTTCGCCCTACCTGGGGCAATTGAAAGCCAACGGTTACAAGTACAGGAAAACCCTTTATGCGACGGCCACCCGGGGAACGCCTATTCTCTGCGCCGCCTGCCATAGCGACAACGCCCTGGCCTTGCCCGGTCTCCCCGGGATCGGGGCGGAGGCGAGCGATATGCACACCCTGCACGGGCCTCAGATTTTGCAGGCCAACGGTCTGACGCTCGATCAAAACAGCGCGATTAGCGATGCCAACTCCTGCTATCTTTGTCACCCTGGCCTAACGACGAAGTGCAAGCGTGGCGCCATGAACGCGACCCTCTGTTCCAGTTGCCACGGCAACCTCACTTACACCGGTATGCCGACGCGCAACCCGTGGATCATTGAGCCCTCCTGCCAGATGTGTCACAACACCAGCCAGCGCTTTACCACCGCCTTCGACAACACCGGCCAGTGGCGTCAAACCACCGACAAAACTTTTGCGACCAACGATGACGTCCCGGTGCCGGGGGCGAACCTCTTTCGCTTTAGCAAAGGGCATGGCGGCGTCTTTTGCTCTGCCTGCCACGGCTCGCCGCATGCGGAATATCCTTCGCTGGACGCGAACGACAACGTGGCTCCGATCGCACTGCAGGGCTACGCGGCCAAGATCACCGAATGCACGGTTTGTCACACTGCCGGCATGTCGGCGGGCGGGCTGGACGGCCCGCATGGGCTCCACGTGGTCGGCCAGAAATGGGTCGACGCCCATCCGGATTATGTCGAGCACCACGGATCGCAAGGCTGCACCTACTGTCATGGGTCGGATTACCGGGGCCTGCCGCTTTCGCAGTCGAAGATCGCTCGCACCTTCCGGGTGGAGGAAGGATCGAAGAGCTTTCCCGCCAATCACCAGTTCAATTGCTACGACTGCCATAACGGTCCGGGCGGGGATTCGCCGGCGAAGAAAATCCCGCAGCAAGCTCGACTGATCCCGGCGGACGGCGCGGTGAAAAGATAGCCCTCCGCCTAACGAAGCCGATCGGGCCGACGGACGCTGACGCCGCGCCACACTTGCGCGCGCGCGGTGAAAATCGTAGAAACGGTCATGTTCCAAAAGGACGCGATCCTGCGGCTTCTGCGCGACAATGATCCGGCTACGGTCAGCCTGTTGAAGGAACAACTGATCGAATCGGGGAGCGACGGGATCGCGGCCCTGCGCGATTTGCTCGCGCTCGATGACGCGGCCGTCACGGCGCACGTGCGCGAAGTGCTGGAGCGAATCGGGACGAACGAGGCGCAGGACGACATGCTCCTTTGCGCGCATTTGTTTCCCGAGCACGGCGATATCGAGTCGGCCTGGTGGCTCTTAACTGCGTGCTTTGAACCGGAAGCGCCGATCGCCAGACTGCGACGCACACTCGACAGTTGGGGGCGGCGGCTGCGCATGCTCCTGGCGGAGGCGGACTCGGCGCGAGAACGACTTCAAGCCCTCACGACTTTCATGGCCGAAGATCTCGGCTTTCGCGGCAATGCGGAGGAATATTACGATCCGAGAAATTCGCTCCTGAGCGATGTGATCGAGACGCGCCTCGGCATCCCGATTTCCCTCGCCATGCTCTACGTGATCGTCGGGCGCCGGGCCAACATGCAGATCGATGGGATCAATCTCCCGGGTCATTTCATCGCGCGTTACGAGCGGATTTTGTTCGACCCGTTTCATCAGGGGCGCATCCTCTCGCGCCCCGATTGCGAGGCGATCCTGGCGCGGCAGCGGCTCAAGACGGAGTCGAGGTATTTCGCACCCGCGGCGCCCCGGCTCGTCCTGATGCGAATGCTGGCGAATCTCGTTTTCATCTTCGAAAGGGCCGGTGAAAGAGAGAAGCACCGGCTCGTCATGAGCTGGCTCAAGGCGCTCGATCGCGACTAGCGCGCGGCGCCAACTAAACTCGTTACCTCCAATTGGCGAGGAAGGCCTCGAGACTTTGCTGGCGGGCGCGCTGTTCCCGGGCTCGTCGGGCCGCCGCCGGCTGATAACGGATTCGCTTTTCGAACTTCGGGGCGGGGGCTTTATGGCCGAGCTGTTCGAGGGCGTGGACGGCGGCGCCGCGGAGGGACGCTTCCTGGTCGGCGCAGACTTCGAGATCGCGGCCTAACGAATCGGCCAGGATCTGGAGCGAGGCCGGGGATTGCAGGATGCCGCCGGAGACGATGATTTTTTTCGAGCGGCCGAGCGCGACTTCCAGCGCTTCCAGAATTTCCGCGAGGCGGAAGGAGACGGCATCGAAAGGCGGCGAGCAAAAGATCGGCGGCGGTGGTGGCCTGGCTGAGGCCAACGACCGTGCCGGTGAGATTTTCCGGCCAGGTCGGCGCGCGTTCGCCGACCCAGAAGGGCAGAATCGTGAGGCGAGCGGCGCCTCGGGTTTCTTTGCGCAAAAGTTGCTCGAGGGCACGCTCGTCGTTAGGCAAACGCAGCTCGCGCAGGACACCAGGCGCGAAGGTTGCCGGCGTTGCTGATCGCGCCGCCGAGGAGATCGCGCTCCTGATCGACGACGTAACTTGAAAAGACCGAAGGGCAACGGCGCATCGCCGGGCGGGATCGTGCGCAGCGCCGCGCTCGTTCCGAAATTGATCGCGACCACGCCGGCAGCGGGTGGCGCCGGAGCCGAGGTTGCTCGCGGCGCCGTCTCCGATGGCGGGAAAGAATCGTGCTGCCTGGCCTCGAACTGGTCCTGCAAGCGGTCCGAGCTGCGCGGTCGTTAGGCCGGTGAGCTGCAAAATCTCCGCATCCCAATCGCGCCGCCGCGAGATGATAAAGACCGGTGCCGCTGGCCATGGAATGACTGCAACCGCGCTGATCGAAGAGTTGCTCGAAGATCCACTCCGCGGGCGAGACCCAGCGCGACGACGCGGCGGAAAAGCCGCGGCTGGGTGCGGCGCAGCCAGAGTCAGCTTGGCCGGCCAGAAGGAGGCGCGGAGCATGCAGCCGGTGCGTTGTTGAATGTCGCGTTCGTCCAGTTGGGCGCGGAGCCGGGCGGCGTCCTCCGCGCAACGGGCGTCGGCCCAGGTGTAGATGGGCGTGAGAGGATGGCCGGCGCGGTCGAGCCCAAGGAGGCTGTGCCAGAAACCGGAGCCGGCGATGACCGGCGCTGATCCTTTCGTTAGGCGCGAGCGCGTGCTGACGGAGGCAGCGCCGGGTCGGCGCGCAGGAGAACGGCCGGATCGAGTTCGGCGCCGTGTTCGACGGAGTGATGCACCCGATAGGTTTGGCTCGCTCGGGAGTCGGGGATGAGCTGCGCGCTTTCGATCGAAAAGCGCGCTGCGGACGGAGGAGGTGCCGATATCGAGGGCGAGAACGACCGGTGCGTCGTGGGGTCATGCGACCATTTAATCGCTTTAAGGCGTAACTTTTAAGCCTTAGTGAGGAAACGTTGAATTTTTGCTTCTCCAATGTATCAAGAAAATCCTCGTCGCGCTCGACAACAGCCCGACCGATCGGGCGATGTTTCCGCACGATCGTCGAGCTGGCCAAAGTGCACGGCTCGGAGCTGCTCCTCTTCCACGTCTCCGACGGCTGGGCGGCGCGGAACTATAACCGGTTTCAGCTCGCGGAATCGGAGGAGATGAAGGACGACCGCGCTTATCTGGAGAAGGCGGCGGACGATCTGCGCGGGCAGGGGCTCGAGGTCGGAACGCGGCTTGCGCTCGGCGATCCGGCGGACCGGTATTTTGAAAACCGCGGATGACAAGAGTGCGATCTGATTGCGATGACGACGCATGGTCACCGCTTTTTCAAGGACCTGCTCTACGGCAGCACGATTACGCAGGTGCGCCATCTCGCGAAGGTGCCGGTCCTCTTGATGAACGTGGCTAAATAGGAGCCGCTCGCGCGCTCTCTTTTTCTGTCATCCTGAGGCCGGCGCGGCACGCCGCAGGACCTCACATCTGTAACCAACGCTTTCTGGAACCCGAACGCGGGGATTGCAATTGGGAGGTCCCTCGTCGTCTTCGCGACTCGGGATGACAAAAAGATGAAGGCACTTTTTTTGACTAACGAATACCCGCCGCACATCTATGGCGGGGCCGGGCGTGCATGTGGATTATCTTTCGCGCGAGCTGGCGAAATTGATGGAAGTGGAGGTGCGCTGTTTTGGCGACCAGAAGTCGTTAGGCACGAATCCGGAGGTGCGCGGATTTGGGCTCGAGACGCGAGCGGCTATCACTTCTCCCAAGCCATTGCGCTCGGTCTTCGGCGCGGTGCAGCGCTGCCTCGATTTCAACACCACCGACATCACGGCCGATCGTCGTGCATTGCCATACTTGGTACAGCCATTTTGGCGGGATTTTGGCGAAATTGAATTACGGGATGCCGCTCGTCATCACCGTGCATTCGCTCGAGCCGTTGCGGCCCTGGAAACGCGAGCAGCTTGGCGGCGGTTACGATTTTACCGTCTGGCTGGAAAAGACGGCGCTGGAAATGGCGGACGCAGTCATCGCGGTCTCGAAGGGGACGAAGGCGGATGTGGAACGGCTTTTCCAGATCAAGCCGGAACGTCTGCACGTGATCTACAACGGGATCGATCTCGATGAATATCGGCCGACCGAGGCGACCGATGCGCTCGTTCGCTACGGGATCGATCCGGCAGCGGCCCTTTCTCCTTTTCGTCGGGCGGATCACGCGGCAGAAGGGGATCGTTCATCTCGTGCGGGCCATCCAGTTTATGGATCCAGGGTTCCAGATCGTGCTCTGCGCGGGCGCGCCGGACACGCCGGAGATCGCGGCGGAAATGAAAGCGGCAGTGAGCGAGGCGCAGGCGAAACGGAAGCGACATTATCTGGATCGACGAGATGGTCGACAAGCAGACGGTGCACCAGCTTTACGCGCAGGCGGCGGTCTTTTGTTGTCCGTCGATTTATGAGCCGTTTGGGATCATCAATCTCGAAGCGATGGCGTGCGAGACGGCGGTGGTGGCGAGCGCGGTCGGCGGGATCAAGGAAGTGGTGGTGGATGGGGAAACGGGTTTTCTCGTCCCGGTCGAGCAGATGACGGAGAGCCCGTTTGAGCCGACCAATCCGGAGAAGTTTGAGCGCGATCTGGCGGCGCGGATGAATCGAGCTGATGGCGCAGCCGGAGCTGCAGGAAAAGTTTGGCACGCGCGGGGCGAAAGCGGGCGGAAGAGAAGTTTGGCTGGGGCGCGATCGCGCAGGAGACGAAGGCGCTCTACGAGTCGCTCCTGTTGAAATCGCGCACTCGTTAGGCGCGCGCGGCTTCTTTGGGTTGCAAGTCTGGTGGAAGCGAGACTCTGTCGAGCTTCGGGAGGCGAAGCGCTTTGCTGCAGGCTCGTGCACGCTCCTTCCTGCGCTCGACGGAGTCTCGTCCCACGCGAATGTCGTAGCGACCGCCCGACCGCTCGCTACCCAGAGGAGCGGGAGCGTGTATGGTTAGGCAATGTTTGTCGATCGGATCAAAGTGATGGCGAAAGCGGGCGATGGCGGGCGCGGTTGCGTCAGTTTTCGGCGCGAGAAATTCGTCCCGCGCGGGTGGCCCGGACGGCGGCGACGGCGGGAAGGGCGGCGACATCATTCTGCGGGCCGACGAGCATACCGATAATCTGGCGAGTCTTTTCTACGAGCCGCTGATCAAGGCGAAGAATGGCGGACACGGGCATGGGAAAACAGATGCACGGCCGCGGCGCGCCGCGACAAGATCGTGAAGGTGCCGGTGGGGACGGTGGTTGGTACCGGATGGACGCGCCGGGATGATCCCTCGGCCTTGGCGGACACGCCGGATCGCGGACGATGGCAGCGCCGCCAGCGACGCTCGAGCCGATCGCCGATCTGATCCGCGCCTAACGACGAGTTCATTCTCTGCCATGGCGGGAAAGGCGGGAAGGGGAACGTGCATTTCAAAAGCTCGCGCAATCGCGCGCCGCGCCAATACTCCGAAGGCGAAGAGGGCGAGGCAGGCGAACTTTCATCCTCGAGCTGCGGACGATCGCGGACGCCGGCCTGGTCGGTTATCCGAACGCGGGCAAATCGACGCTTGCTGCGGCAAATCTCGGCGGCCCATCCGAAGGTGGCGGCCTATCCATTCACGACCCTGCACCCGATGATTGGGGTGGTGGATTTCGCCGATTATCGGCGCGCGACGGTGGCGGACATTCCGGGGTTGATCGAAGGCGCGCAGCGAAAATCTCGGGCTCGGGCACGCTTTTCTCCGGCATATCACGCGCTGCCGGCTGCTCCTTTTTGTGCTCGATATGGCGGGGAGCGAAGGCCGCAACCCGATCGCGGATCTGCAGCATTTGCGGCGCGAGATCGATCTTTACGATCCGCGGCTCTCGCAGCGTCCGTGGCGGGTGGTGGCGAACAAAATGGATTTGCCGGAAGCGGAGGAAAACCTGGCCCCTTTCCGCCAACGCTTTCCGGAGCTAGAAGTAATGCCGGTATCAGCGAAAGAACGGGAAGGAATCGATAGCCTGAGACGTGCTCTGGATCGATGGCTGGATGAAACGAGGCCTGGCAGGACTGTCCGCGACCATGGCAATTGCTTATGCAAGGCCGTGCAACCGGAGGATGCGCGAATAACAGTTAGACAAACAGCCGATGCGCTAACAGTTCCCGACTTTTTGGCGCTTTTCTATAGGAGTTCCCCGTTTTATCATGTCGAAATTGGTCGTCGCAAGTTACTGCACCACATTTCTGAAGTCGGAGATGCTCCACATCTACCGGCAGGTGACCGCTCTTCGCGGGGTGCAGACCTTTGTCATGACGAAGAAGATGCAGAACAGCGACCGGTTTCCTTTTGACGATATCGAACTGATCCCGCCCCCGCGGATGAATCTGTTCCGGCACGGCTGGATGAAATTTGTCGAGCGCCAGCCGCCGATTGTTTATCGGGGCGAATATCAGGCTGCTGGCCAATTTGCTCGAACGGCGCGGGGCAGACCTGATGCACATTTATTTCGGCCACACCGGCGTGCATTTGCTCCCCTTTATCGCCTGCTGGGACAAACCGTGCATCGTTTCGTTCCATGGGGCCGATGTGATGCTGAAGGCGGAAACCCCGGATTACGCGGCGAAATTGAAGAAGGTTTTTCGCGCTCGCGCCGCTCGTCCTGGCGCGTTCCCGCTCGCTCGAGCGGCGGCTCGATCTCAGCTCGGCTGCCCGCCGGAGAAGATTCGGATCAATCGCACGGGCATTCCGCTGCGGCAGTTTCCGACCGCTGCGCCGCGAGGCGCCGCGCGGAAGGTCGCTGGAGATTTCTCCAGGCCTGCCGCCTGATTCCAAAAAAGGGCCTCACGACCTGTCTGCGCGCCTTCGCCCTTTTCCACCGCGAAAATCCTGCAGGCGCAACTTTTCATCGCGGGCAAAGGGCCGTTGCAGCCGGCGCTCGAAGCGCTCGCCGCGCAGTTGGGGATTCGCCGATCATGTGCATTTCACCGGCTTTCTCTCGCAGGAGGATCTGCTCGAGCTCTATCACAGTTGCCACATTTTCCTCCATCCGAGCGAGATGCCGGCGGACGAAAATCAGGAAGGCATTCCCAATTCCATTCTGGAAGCGATGGCGACCGGGATGCCGGTGCTGGCGACGCGGCATGGTGGAATCCCGGAAGCGGTCGAGGACGGTCGCTGCGGAGCGCTGGTGGAGGAACGCGATCACGTGGCGCTGGCGGCGGAAATGAAAAAGATGACAAGCACCCAGCATTCGTTTGCCGAGATGGGTGTGCTGGCGAGCGAATCGGTCGCGGCGAACTTCGAACAGCGCGATCACATCGCGAACCTGGAAGCGCATTACCGCGAAGCGACGGAAATCGCGCAGGAAGCCGAAGCAGGCGCGAGCGCCGCGCGGCCGGTCTTAGAAGTCGCAATTTCAGCGGAACGCGTGCCCGCCAAATAGCGCTTTCGAGCGCGTTTTTCGGGCCGGAATTTTACCTCGAAAAAAACTCCCGCAAAGTCGCTTGTCAGCGCGGCAAGATGCTCTTCTGTATGCGCGACGTAAGCGGCCTTGAGGCGCACGCCTGTTCCGTCGTCGGAACAAGTCGCTGTCCCACCGAGCACCCGGCAGCGCCGCTTTTCGAACCCGCGTATGCGCTATCGCTATTTTCTACCACTGTTGCTCAGCCTCGTTGCTCTGCTCGCCGTTGGCGGGTTGACGACCGGCGCGCGCGCGGCGGAGGAAATCGCTCCTGCAGCCGGGCAGCCGGAGCAGGCGGAGCAGCAGGAGCGCGTTTCCCTAAAGGCCGCGCCGCTTTTCACCATCGGCAGCTTCACGGTGACGAACTCGATGCTGGTGACGTGGATGGTGGCGGCGGCCATCATCGTTTTCGCGCAGATCGCGACGCGCAAAATCAAGCCGGTCCCGACCGGGGCGCAGAACTTTTGGGAATGGATGGTGGAAGGCCTCTACAATTTTCTCGAGAGCGTGATCGGCTCGCATCTGGTGCGCAAAACCTTCTGGTTTTTCGCCACCATCTTCATCTTCATTTTGTTCCTGAACTGGTTCGGCCTCATTCCCGGCGTCGGCACGATCGGCTGGGGGCACCACGATCCGGTCGACGAACGCCTTCCACGTCGATCGCCCGCTTCTTCGCGGCGCGAATGCCGATCTCAATCTCACCTTTGCGATGGCGGTCGTTTTCTTCGCGCTCTGGATCGTCTGGGCGCTGCAGGAGAACGGTTTTGGCGGATTCGTCATGCACCTTTTTGGACCGAAAGGCGAATCGAAGGGCGTCCTGAAGATCCTCATGATCATCGTCTTCTTCATGGTCGGCTGGCTGGAGATCGTTTCGATTTTGTTCCGCCCGATCTCGCTCAGTTTCCGGCTTTACGGCAACGTCTACGCCGGCGAGAACATGCTCGAATCGATGGCGCACCTCGTGCCGGCTCTTTCCTGGCTGATCCCAATCCCGTTTTATTTTATGGAACTGCTGGTGGGCATGGTGCAGGCGCTGGTCTTCATGTTGTTGACCGCCGTCTTCACTCTCCTCATCGCGCAACGACGACACGGCCCAGGGCGCACACCACTAAGAAATTTTCAGCGACCGTTGCGGCTGGACCACGGCGGAGCCTGAAGCAAACCAACCAAAAAGGAAAGACTATGATATTACCATTACTGGCAGAGATGACCGGAAGCATTCACGTCGGCCTCGCGGCCCTCGGCGCGGCGATCGGCGTGGGACTCATCGGCATGGGCGCCTCCTCCGCGGTCGGACGCAATCCCGGCGCGGCGACCCCGATCCTGGTGCAGGCGATTCTCGCGATCGCGTTCGCGGAAGCGATCGTCTTCTACGCCCTTTTCCTCGTCCACTAAATAAATCGTCAGCGCGCGGGCCGGCGTTAGCGCCGCCCGCCATCATTCACGATGAACATCACAATCCTCGCCGCCGCAGGCGGAATAGGCGACCTGGTTAGCCAGACAGCGGAGTCATTCGGCTTCGACCTCTGGATTTTCCTCTCGCAGGTCATCAGCTTTGTCATCGTCGCGCTGCTTCTGAAGCGGTTCGCCTACAAGCCGATCCTGGCAGTGCTGGAAGAGCGCCGGCAGCGCATCGCGGAGGGACTTTTGAACGCCGAGAAGATCAAACAGCAACTGGCCGAAGCGGAACAGCGCTATCAGGAAATTCTCGCCAAAGGCAACGCCGAAGCGCAGAAGATGATCGACGAAGCGCGGGCCAGCGCCGGCGTGATCGCGGAACGCAAACAGCAGGAAGCGATCGTGGCCGCGGAGCAAATCTTGGCCAAGGCGCGGGAAGCGAGCGTGCTCGAGCACGAGCGCACCATGAGCCAGCTCAAGCGCGAGCTCGGCCGGCTCGTCGTCGACACGACCGCGAAAGTGACCGGCAAAGTCCTGACGCCGGAAGATCAACGCCGTCTCCAGGAAGAAGCGAGCCGCCAGGTGGCCTCCTAACGAATCGAGAAGCGAGCGTGAAGATCAGCAAAGACATCCGCCAGCTCTCGCGCAATCTCGTCGCGCGCGAGCTATGTCGATGGCGCGCTCGATCGGGAACAGGATCAACTCGATCGTCCAGTCGATCATTCGAGAACAAGCCGCGCAATTACATCCGATTGCTCGAGAATTATCAACGCCTCCTGCGTCTCGAGCTCGAAAAACGCCGGACCACGATCGAGTCGGCCACCGAGCTCGACCCGGAAGCGGGCGAGCAAGATCGTCGCCGGATCTGGAGCGAAGATACGGCTCCGGCCTAACGACTGAATTTCATTGTCAACCCGGCTCTTCTCGGCGGCGTGCGCGTCCGCGTGGGGAGCGATGTTTGGGACAGCAGCGTGCGCAACCGGCTCGAGCGCCTGCAGCAAAAACTTTAACCTAACGAATTATCATGAGCAGCATTCTGGAAGAAATTGAAACGCAAATCGCGGGGCTGAAAACCTCGACCACCAAAAGCAACGTCGGCGTCGTCCGCGAAGCGGGCGACGGCGTCGCCCGGATCGAGGGCCTGAGCGAGGTGATGTTGAACGAGATGATCGAGTTCCCGAGCGGCGACTTCGGGCTCGCCCTCAATCTCGAGGAGACGGAAGTCGGCGTCATCCTGCTCGGCGATCCGACCAAGGTCTCGGAAGGCGACGAAGTCAAGACGACCGGCAGGCTGCTCCAGGTGCCGGTGGGCAAAGCGCTCCTCGGGCGCGTCGTCAACACGCTCGGCCAGCCGGTTGATAACAAGGGGCCGATCAATACCGACACGTTTTATCCGGTGGAAAAAATCGCGCCCGGCATCATCAAACGCCGCAGCGTCAGCCAGCCGGTCCAGACCGGCATCATGGCGATCGACGCCATGGTTCCGATCGGTCGCGGCCAGCGCGAACTGATCATCGGCGACCGCGCGACCGGCAAATCGACCATTGCGGTCGACACCATCATCAGCCAGGCGCGCCTGAATAAGGCGGCGGAGGAAGGCCATCTCAAGGATCACCGGCCGCTCTATTGCATCTACGTCGCGATCGGCCAGAAGAATTCGAACGTCGCGCGCACCCTCGCGGTCCTGGAGAAAAACGGCGCGATGTCCTACACGACGATCATTTCCGCGCCCGCCTCGGAAAGCGCGACGAACCAATATCTCGCGCCGTTTGCCGGCGCGGCGATGGGCGAGTGGTTCATGGATAACGGCATGGATGCGCTCATCATTTATGACGATCTTTCCAAGCACGCGGTCGCTTATCGCCAGGTCTCGCTCGTCCTGAAGCGGCCCTCCGGCCGCGAAGCTTATCCGGGCGACGTCTTCTATTTGCACTCGCGTCTGCTCGAACGCAGCGCGCGGGTGACGGAAGAAGCCGGCGGCGGTTCGCTCACCGCGCTGCCCATTATCGAAACGCAGGCCGGCGACGTTTCGGCTTACATTCCGACCAACGTCATCTCGATCACGGACGGCCAGATTTATCTCGAGACGGATCTGTTTTTCCAGGGCATTCGCCCGGCGATTTCGGTCGGTCTTTCCGTCAGCCGTGTCGGTTCGGCGGCGCAGATCAAGGCGATCAAACAGGTGGCGGGCAAGATCAAGCTCGACCTCGCTCAGTTCCGCGAGCTGGCGGCTTTTGCGCAGTTTGGCTCCGACCTCGACGCCGCGACCAAGGCGCGTCTCGATCGCGGTCAGCGGATCGTCGAGCTCTTCAAGCAGATTCAATACAACCCGATCCCGGTGGAAGAACAGGTCGCGGTCCTGTGGGCGATGCAGAACGGTTACCTCGATCCGGTGCCGGTCGATCGGGTGAAGGAATTCCAGACTAAGCTGCAGGATTATCTGCAGACGCGGAAAGAGAGCGTGCTCGCCGCGATTCGGACGAAGAAGGCGATCGACAAGGATCTCGAAGCCGAGTTGGCGACGGCGCTGAACGATTTCAAGGCGACCTGGCAATAGCGGCCTGACGAAATGGCGAACACGCAGGACATCCGGCGCCGGATCAAATCGATCCGCAACACCGCGCAGATCACGAAGGCGATGCAGATGGTGGCCGCCTCGAAAATGCGCAAGGCGCAGCAGCACGCGCTGGCCGGGCGGCCCTACTCCGAGTTGCTCAATCGCGTCCTCGTCTCGCTCAAAGGCCGGACCGATCCGCTGCTTCATCCGCTTTTGCAGATTCGCCCGACAAATAAAGAGCTGGTCCTCGTCATCAGCACCGACAAAGGCCTGGCTGGCGCGCTCAACACCAACCTGATGCGGGAAGCCGCCACCTACGATCCGGCCAAGACGGTTTACGTGTCAGCCGGGCGCAAAGCGCGCCAGTTCATTGCCCGGACGAAGCGCGAGCTGCTGGCGGATTTTGAATTGAAGGACGCGCCGACGATTTTGGAGACGAAGCCGATCTCGAAATTCTGCGTCGAAAAATTCCTCAGCCGCGAAGTCGACAAGGTGACCGTGCTTTACACCCATTTCGTCAACACGATCAACCAGAAACCGATCGCGCAGACCCTGCTCCCGATCAGCCGGTTCGCTTTCAACAGCGCGGAGCAATTGCGGACGAATAGTTCCGCGGCGGATCCTGATGCTGGAATACACTTTCGAGCCGAGCCCGGCAGGCGGTGCTCGACTTCATGCTGCCCTACTACTGTGCAGTACCAGGTTTTCCAGATGGTCCTCGATGCCCGCGCCTCCGAGCACAGTGCCCGGATGGTGGCGATGAAGAACGCGACCGACAACGCGAATCAATTCATCAAGGATCTCACCCTCGAATACAACAAGATGCGCCAGGCCAGCATCACGACCGAGTTGCTCGAGATCGCGACCGCCCAGATGGCGGTCGGCGGCTAGAGTGGGCGCTCGGTTTCATTTCCCCAAAAAATAACGGCCGCCCCCTCGCGAGGACGGCCGCCAAGCCAAACCAGGAAGACTTTATTGGGCCGATGAAGAAGTCGCGCGCAGTTGCGCCATTTTTCGGCGCCGCAGCAATTGGGTGAGGGAAACGGCAGTGATCAAACCGATGAAGGGGAAGAGGGCGGCAAGTTCTTGAATCGAGTGCATGGCTTTTATTGGCTGATCTCGATCCTGCGAAAAATGAGTCTCAATGTCAAAAACAATTTATGTGCCAGCAGGCGGAGGAGGGGGCAAAAACTCTCGCTCTCCCCGGAATCCCCTCGATAATTCTTTTCTCTGGTCGCTGAAAAACGCCGCCAGAGGCTGCGAAAGTGCAAAATTCAGAATCGTGCCATCTCCCAGCCTTTTTTTGGCAAAGTGAGAGAAACGGGTTGGTCAGAGTGCAAAGATCGGGAAACGGCCAAGAATTCCGCTGGCCACGACCGACCCGACCCGGTTGAATGTCGTCCATGAAACCACTTCTGCTCGCTCTTCTGGCCGTCGTCGCTCTCGTGAGTCCGAATGCTTTCGCGCAAAGCAAAATTGATCTCCACGCGGCCGACACCGTCCGTTCCGTCCTCGAACGCCAGGTCGGCAAGGCGGTCGAATTGCGCCTGAAATCCGGGGAAAAGATTGCCGGCAAGCTCGAGAAGGTGACCGACAACATGGCCCTTCTCGCGCAACTGACGGGTGCTGACTTTTACGATGCCGCGGTCGATCTCGACAGCGTCGCCGCCATCGTGGTGCGGGCGAGATCGAATTAGGGGGCGAGCCGGGCGCTTCTTCGGCGAGCGGGGTTGCGCCACCTTCCCTTGGACATGAGTCGGGATTTCGAGGAGCTGGATTTCCGTGCAACGCCGCTCGGCGAATTGAGCCTGCGCCGGCGCCGCCTCCTGTCGTTAGGCGGGATGGAGATTTTCGAGGTCAAGCTGGGCGACGCCTTTCTCATGTCGAGCCTGTTCCACGAAGTGGAAATGGCCCTGGCCGATCTCGGGTTGTCGGAGCTGCAAGGGGAGGGGTGGGATGTGGTCGTGGGCGGGCTCGGTCTCGGATACACTGCGGTCGCGGCCCTTGGCCATCGTGAAGTCGCCTCCCTTCGCATCCTCGACGCCCTCCCGGCGGTGATCGAATGGCACCAGCGCGGGCTCGTGCCTCTCGGTGCGCAACTCAACGGCGATCCGCGCTGCAAAATCCTTTGCGCCGACTTTTTCGCCTCCGCCCGGTCGGCGGAGGGGTTCGATCCGGAGCGACCCGGCCGGCTTTTTCACGCTGTTCTGCTCGATATCGATCATTCGCCGCGCCATTGGCTTCATCCCGACAACGCGAAATTCTATCAGCCGGACGGGCTCCGTTCGTTAGCCGCGCATTTGCATCCGGGAGGCATCTTCGCGCTTTGGTCCGATGAAGCCCCGGAGGACGAATTTCTCGATGCCCTCGGCGCGGTCTTTGCGACCGCGCGCGCCCACATCGTCCGGTTTCAGAATCCGCTTCTCGATGGGACCTCCGAAAGCACCGTTTACGTCGCAGCCAAAGCCGACTTTCATTAACCCCACGACTCGCCTTCTGGAGGGAAGCGCGCCGTCGCTTCCGCGAATGGCTCGAGGGCGTCGATTGCAGGCCGAGCGCATCCTCGGCACCGACAGCGCGGTGCCCTCCAGCGTTAGGCGATATTTTACGCCTTGCCGCCGAAAGTGACGTAATCGTCGAGGTCGAGCAGGTCGAACCAGGTCTTCACGTCTTCGCGGTCCCTGTTGAATTCCCCGAGGCGTTTCGCAAAAAACTCCAGCGTCTCGACGTCGCTGTCCGGGCCGCGCTCGTTGAAATAGGCGCTCCACTGCTGGATTTCCCACGGGGCGCGCTTGTGCGGCGCGTTCTCTTCGATCCACTTCAACATTTCCCCGTCGCTCTTCCCGGTGGCGAGCTCGGCTTTCAACGCCTCGGGGGTGATCCCGGTGAAACGGAACCAATGATAATCGGCCGGATTATTGTACTTAAATTCGCCCGCCTTCCCGGCCAGCTCGGCCCGGCCCTTGTCCAGAATGCGCGGCAGGACGACGTAACCGCCGAGACGGACGCGCGGGCTCCGTGGCGGGCGTTGGGTGAGATCAGGTGCGTGACTCAAATTGGTGCTCATGGCTGAACCTAGCAGGATGAGGTGTTTCGCCAATCGCGGGCAAATTCACGCGGCACGCCGGCGTTCCAGCACGACGAGCGCAATCCCGCCCAGGATCGCGATCGAGGCGAGGACGAAGCGGGCGGTGAGCGGTTCGCCGAGCAGAACGATCCCGCCCGCCGCGGCCAGCACCGGAACACTAAGCTGCACAGTCGCGGCGCTCGTCGCCTGCAAACCCGGCAGGGCCGTATACCAGATCACGTAACCGCAGCCCGAAGCGATCGCCCCGGAGAGCACGGCATAGCCGGCTCCTCCAGGATCGACCCGAGCCAGGGGGAAGAGGACGACGCTCAGCGCCAGCGCCATCGGCACCGCCCGCAGAAAATTTCCCGCGGTCGCGCTCGCCGGGTTCGCCTCGCCTTTGCCGCGCAAGGAATAGGCTCCCCAGGCCACCCCCGCCGTCAGCATGAGGACCGATCCAGAAAGCGGTGGGGCCGAAAGACCCGGCAAGACGAGCACGACCAATCCACCCAGCGCCGCCGCCAGGCCGAGCCATTGCGGTGGGCGCAGGCGTTCGCCCTGGCCCAGACCCCAGAGGATCATCGTCGCCTGGACCGCGCCGAAAAGAAGCAACGCGCCCGTCCCGGCCGAGAGCGTGTTGTAGGCGAAGGAAAAAGCTGCGGCATAAGCGAAGAGGGCGAAGGCCGAGAGCCAGTTGCCCGATTTTTTCCCATTCGTTAGGCGCAGCCGCAGAATGATCCAGAGCGCGGCCGCGCCGGAGAAAATGCGAATCAAAGTGAAGCTGGCCGCATCGATCCCGGTCTCCCGCAGGGCCGCGCGGCAGAGCAACGAGTTGGCGGCGAAAGCGATCATCGCTGACGCCGTCAGGATGAAGAGGCGTCCCGGTTTCATCGCGGGCGTCAGCTGGCGGATTTCGCTTTCACCCGCAGCAGCGTGTTGACGAGCGCATTGGTGGCTTTTTCCAAAACAGCGCCCCAGACACTGAGCACGGTCAGGGTCGCGAGCGTGATGAGGAAAAACATCCAGATCGGTTGTTCGCGGATGCGCAGCCCGAGCCAGATCACGTAGGGATGATGGATCAGATAGATGCCGTAGGAGAAAGCTCCGACCAGCCCGAAGACTTTGGCCGGGTAACGGAAGCGGGCGATCATGCCCGAGAGGCCGACGAGGACGAGAAAGCAGCAAGCGCCGGTCGCGAAGTCGACGAAAATGTAGGCGACCAGCCCGTGATAAAGCTGGAGCGCAGCCGGGTAAAGCACCACTCCGGTCGCGAGTCCCGCGCCGCCGAGAAGAAAACGCTCGACCCGTGCAGACGCTCGGCTATCCCACATGCCCAAAGCCATCCCGAGGGCGAATTCCGGCAGCCGGCAGAGCGCGAAGCCGCCCTGGACCCACATCCCGTTTTGCGGATAGGCGACGAGGAGGAGATAGCGGACGAAAAATCCGAGCGCGCAGGCGACGAGGAGAAATTTTCCCGGCCCCAGTTTCCGCGCCGCCCAAAAGATGACGGGAAAGAAGAGGTAAAACTGGATGAGCATGGCGAAATACCACCAGGCGGCATTGAGATAATAAAAATTGCTCTCGATATCGATGAAGCGCAGCCCGAGCAAGCTGAGAAAAATCCGGCCGTCGATCTTCTCGAAGCGAGCCGTGAAAGGCGAAACGAGGTAAACCAAATGCGCCACCCAGTACATCGGGTAAAGCCGAAAGAGCCGCGCCCGATACCACGCGCCCCACGCCACTCCGCCGGCGTCCGCGCGGCGCGCCGTCGATTGCATCAGCACCCATCCACTCAGGACGATGAAAGCCCCGACGGCGTGGAAACCGAGCCCGGAAATTTTCAACCAGGCAATCCCGAGGAAAGTCGTCAGGCCGGCGGCCAGAGTGCTCCAGTCCGGCGGCGGGAGCGAGCCGTGCTCGAAGTAGGTCCGGAAAAAATGAAAGTAAACGACCACCAGAATGGCGAGACCTTTTGCAATATCGAGCCAGAGAAGCCGTTTCACCGTGTTCGGTTAACAGGGCCACTCGAAATTAGGAAGGCCGAATTTGCAACCTTTTCCCCTAACGAACCGGGCAATCGACAGCCCATCCTTCAAAGCCGCACGATGCGGTGGCCGCGTTTGCGCAGCCGCTCGAGCACGCTTCCCGGACCGGAAAAATGTCCCGCCCCCGCGATGATCGCAGTCGGTTTCCCGGTTTTCATTTCCGCTTCGATCCGCACCACCCAGCGGAGCGTTGCGCCGGTCGAGCAACTTTTGCGCGATCCCCGGGTTCACCCGGTGCAGCCGCGCGTTGGCTGCGGCCAACGCCGCGACGTCCCCGCGCTTCCATGCATCCCTCGTCCTGTCGAGCAGATCGCCCACCGCCCGCTCGCGGGTCAGAGCGTAGCGAAGGAGGCTTTCGCCATCCCGCTCCAGCATTTCCCGCCAGAAGGCGACATGCTCATCCGCCGTCTCGAGGCCGGCGACTTCCTTGCCCGCCCGACGCGCCTCCGCGCTCAGGCGCGCATCCATGCTCCGGGGATTGCCGGCCCCCATCGGTCCCCGCTCGGCGAGGAGCTGCAGCGCGATCGCCCACGGCCGGTAGCGCCGCATTCTCTCGAGCCTGGTGCGGAAACGCCACGCATTCTTTTTTAGCAGAGCGAGCGTGACCGGACTGAGGTGATCCTCGATCGTCTCACCGTCGGGATACCTTGCCACTTCGCGAAATTTGCGCGCGAAGGCCGCCCTCTCCCTCGGATCGTATTCGAAGACGAGGCGCTGCGAATTGCTCAGGGCTTCGCCGTAGGCCCGCGGCAATGGGTAATCGCGGGCCCGCAGGTTGTGCATCGAGCCGACGAGATAGAAAGGCACCGGCAGATCGGTCACCCGCCAGACAAACTCCTTCCCGGGCGGTGGCGGCGCCGGGGCCGGTGCCGCACAGCAGGTCTCGACCGCGCCGGCCAGCGCGAGCAAGGCGATCGGCAAAACCCCGCGGCTGCTCGATCGAAAGGCCGGCCGGCTCATGCGACATCGGTACGGCTGCGCTTCTCGGCCTGTCAAACGGGGTTCCCGATCTCCAGGTCGTTAGGCAAAGCGCTGCCCGGAGCGAACTTTCCTCTCTCGTCCGATCTGCCTAGAGTGTCGCCATGAGCTCAGCCGAATCCCTCGTCGTGCCGCCGAGGCCCGACGATCATTGGAAGTTTCTCCGCGACGTCGTCGTCTTTCAGTTCAAGATGTTGCTCGATAACGTGCGCGATTTCGCGCTCATGCCGGTCTCGCTCGTGGCCGCGGCGCTCGACCTCGTTTTCAAAGGCGAACGCCAGGGTTCGCTTTTCTATCAGGTCCTGCGCTGGGGCGCGCACAGCGAGGAAGTCATCAACGTCTACAGCGCGATCGAGACGCACGAGCGGCCCGAGGTCAACCCGAATTACACAATCGACGCCGTCATTGCGCGGCTCGAAGGCGTGCTCGTGCGCGAATGCGAAAAGGGCGGCACCGCGGCCAGCATCAAGACGGCAATGGACCGGGCGATCAACCAAATCCAGATCGAAACGACCGGACCGCGCGACCGGGCGAAGGAGGCCGTCCTGCGCGCGACAGAAAAATTCCGGAGCGGACTCAACACCGCGCCGCCCGATCACGATCCTGATCGTTAGTCCAAGAGCTCGACGTGATCGCCCTGGCGAATCATTCCTTCGACCAGGACCGCCGCGTAGAGTCCAGCCATTCCGCCGTGCTTCTGCGCCACGGTCTTGAGAACGGCGGGCGTTTTCTCACCCGTGACGGGGTCGAGAACAATGATGGAACAACGTGGATCGCGCTCCAGGATGGCGAAGGTGGCCTTCGAGCCAATGCGCACAGAACGACCGACGAGGCGATCTTCGGCGAAGCCTTCGCCGTTCGTTAGGTCGAGATAAAAATTAGCCCGGAAGCGGAGTTTATCGACCGCCATCCCGGTCTCTTCAGCAAGTTGTTTGACCGATTGCAGCGAGATGAGTGAGACCGGCCGGCAATCGGCCAGGGCGCGTTCCGATCGCATCAGAGTGAGCTGATGTTTTTCGTCGATCCCGTCGCGCAACATCTCGATGAGCGCGGGATCATCGATCGCGAGCGTTTCGCCGCCGGGTGTTTCCACCTCCAGGATCAGGTCCGCCGGGTCGGCATAAACGGGCGTCGCACCTGGCGGAAGATTCTCCGCCTCCGCCAGTTTCGGTGGCGCGAGCGTTTTCTCCGGTTCCCGAAACCGCGGCTGAAAATGAAACATCCGGCGCTGCTCCCGGGCGGTGAAAAAAGGAAAGCCGCTCCGCCCGGCGGTCGTGCGAAAGGCAAAAAGACGATCGCAATAAAGTCCGGCGAAGCCGGCAAAAACCTCGGGCACCTCCTCGCCCCGCATGCTCTTCACAGGATAACGCCAGAGACTGGCCAGAGTGCCGATACGGGTCATGGTGGCGAGTATCGTCAGGTCACCGGTTGACCACAAGCGTACGCTGAATCGTTAGCCAGCGCGCCGGAGGGACGCGCATTTCTACCGGCTCAACTCCAGCATGCGGCGGATGGGCAGCTCGGCGCGGGCGCGCAGTGGCTCTGGGAGGATGATCTCGGGCTCGAGGTTGAGGAGAGCGGCGTGCGCTTTCTCGAGCGTGTTCATCTTCATGAAGCGACACTCGGCGCAGGCGCACCGCTCGGTCGGGCCGGGGATGAAAAGTTTGTCGGGAATCTCCTTTTTCAGCCGGTGGAGCATGCCAGCTTCGGTCACGACGATGATCTCTTTCGCCGGCGATTCCCTGCAGTAGGTGACCATCTTTTCCGTCGAGCAAACTTCGTCGGCCAGGAGCCGAACCGCGTAAGGGCACTCGGGATGCGCCACGACCGGCGCGCCCGGATACTCGGCGTGGATCGCGCCGATGCTGCGGGCGGTGAACTCGATGTGGACGTAACAATTGCCCTGCCACAGATCCATCTTGCGCCCGGTCCGCTCGATCACCCAGGCGCCGAGGTTTTGATCGGGAACGAAGAGGATGTTGCGCTCGGCGGGCGCGGCCCTAACGATCTTCTCCGCGTTGCCGCTTGTGCAGATGACGTCGGAGAGCGCTTTCACGCCCGCGCTGCAATTGATGTAGGCGATGACGTAATAGTTTTTGTCGGCGTGCTGGTGCGAGAAATTGGGCGAGCTTGTCCGGCGGGCACGACTCGGAAAGCGAGCAGCCGGCGTCGAGATCGGGGAGGATGACTTTCTTGCCCGGGTTGAGAATTTTGGCCGTCTCGGCCATGAAATGGACGCCGCAAAAAAGGATGACTTCGGCGTCGGTTTTGGCCGCCTGGAAACTCAGGCCTAACGAGTCGCCAACGAAATCGGCCACGTCCTGGATCTCGGGCACCTGGTAGTTGTGGGCCAGGATGATGGCGTTGCGCTCCCGCTTGAGCGCGGTGATTTCCTCGGCCAGATCGAGACCAAAATTTACACCGACGCTTACCATCGGTTAATATCCGCTCATCCCATGAGTTTACAAACCAACGACAGACGGTATCGGCTCGGATTTATCGGCGGCGGCAAGCTCGCGGGGTCGGTTGTGCGCGGGCTGGTCCGGGCCGGGTTTTGTCCGGCGACGGAAATTTTGGTGAGTGAGCCTAACGAGGAGGCGGGGACGAGTCTGCGGGAGGCGACGGGAGTTGATCTGACCGCCGAGAACGCGGAGGTGGCAGAAAAAGCGGAGGTGATTTTGATCGGGGTCAAGCCGGGGGTGGTGCTGACGGTGATCGATGGAATAGCGGCGGCCATCGAGGGCAAACTGGTCGTCTCGCTCGCGGCCGGGATCCGGGTCGCGAGCATGGAGGAGAAGGCAAACGCGCGCTTCATGCGCGCGATGACCAATACGCCGGCGGGGGTCTGCCAGGCGGCGACGGCCCTGGCGCGCGGGTCGCGCACGACGGAGGAAGATTTCGCGCGGGCCCGGGAGATTTTTACGGCGATTGGATTTGTGGCGGAGGTGGAGGATGCGCAGATCGATCCGGTGACGGCGCTGGCTGGGAGCGGGCCGGCGTTTGTTTACACGGTGATCGAAGCGCTCGCGGCCGGGGGGGCGAAGTGCGGATTGCCGCCGGAGGTGTCGTTAGGCCTGGCCACCCAGACGGTACGGGGCGCGGCCCAGCTCGCCCTCGAGAGCGGTCTTTCGCCGGAGGAATTGCGCCGGATGGTGATCACCCCCGGCGGCACGACCGCGGCCGGGCTGGCCGAGATGGAAAAACGCGCGACGGCCGCGGGCCTGAGCGCGGCGGTGGAAGCAGCCAGCGCGCGCGGCCGCGAGCTCGGGCTGTAGACGCGTCCCTCTGGGACGCGCGGGAGTTGGTCGGCGCGCGAACAAAATCTCCGGCCGAACGAGGCCGGAATCGTGGCCCTCTTCGAAATGGATGGCGCCTTTGCCCGTTCGCACCCCTCACCCTGGCCCTCTCCCCTCGCAAGCGAAGGGAGAGGGGAAAGAAGCGGCCTGCTCTTCGGCGACACGGGAAGCACTTTGTTTCTGCGAGGGTTTTCGCTCGTGGCTATTGGAGCCCCTGGGTCGCCGCGGCAAGCTGGTCCGACGAATCGGGCCGCAAGGCGGCCGAAAAAAGGTCAGCGTGTCGCGGCGGTCACTTCTCCCCGCGGGGGAGAAGGTCAGGATGAGGGGGAGCGCCTTTTCCCGGGCCATGCCCAACGAACGATGGCTCTTTCCGCCTAACGACACCAAAAAGGCATTCCCTGCTGTGCAATCGCTATGGCACCGGGCTGGTGTCGTAGATTTCCACCAGCCCGATGCCGGTGGCCCCTGCGACGCCGCTCAGGAGGGTGGTGTAACTGCCCGGGTTGAGTGTCGCGAGCACCGCCGATTCCTGCGGATTGCCCGGTGCGAGGCCGAGGTCGGTGATGGCCTGCGCGTCGGCCCCATCTTCCCAGTCGTCATTCGCCTGCAGGAGAGCGCCGTTGCTGTCACGCAATTCCAGGTTTGGATTGGGGAGGGGATTGCTGACGCCGACCGCGCCTAACGACGGCCCGATCCCGCGGGCGACGACCGTTTTTGCTTCCGATCCACCAATAATGAAGCCGCCGATCAAAATCTGGTCGCCGCTCAGGACCTCGCCGCGGGTCGAGACGTTGCCGGCCCGACCGCCGGTGGTGTGGAGATCGTAGAGCTCAAACAAACCGACCCCGCTCGCCGGCGGGGTTTGATTGTCGCTGAAACTTTGCACAATCGCGGTGTAGGAGCCTGGCAGGAGGGTGAGGTAAAGGGCCGATTCGCGGCTGTTCGGCGGGTCAAGGTGAAAGCTGGCGATGGTTTCGGCATCGGGGCTGACGAACCAGTCATCGTTCGTCGCGACCTGATGCTGGTCGGCGTCGTAGACCGTGATCGTAGGGTCAAAGAGCGCGCCGCTGATACCGACCGCGCTGAGCGAAAAGCCAATCGCGCGCAAAATAACGCTCGCCGGCTCCGATCCCTGGACGATGAAACCGCCGATCAAAACGTTGCTCCCGGTCGCGACAAAAGCGCGGGTCGAGATATTGGCCAGGACCGGAGCGTCGACTCCCGATTGGTAGGGCGGGCCGCTGTCGTATAGGGAGTGGATGCCGTTGATGTCGTCGCTCTGCAGGGTATCGAGATCGCTGATGTGCGAGTTCATGATCGCAACGACGTGTTGCCCGGCGTCGTCGGGATGATCCAAACCGAGGGTGTGCCCGAACTCGTGCAGGGCGACGCGGTGGAAATCGAGCAGGCTGGGATTGAAGGGGCCGTGGTAGGAATCCCAGGTGTAAGCGGAGTTGAAGATGGTATCGGTCTCTTCCATCACGCTGCCGCGGTAACTGAGGAGGGTGATGGCGAGCACGCCGGAACCGAACTTGTCGCCATAGACGTTCGAGGCAAAGAACGCGGAATTTTCATCATCACCGTCGGAGGGCACGACGGGGGAGGCGAGGACCGCGGTGCAGTGCAGGTGTTGCAGGTAAAGGTTCCACTGGTTGAGCGCGTCCTGGGCGCTTTCGTTGAAAGAGGTGAAGCCGTCGATCAGGTTGCGCGGCCCGCCTAACGACGCCTGGATGACGACGGTGCGATCGCGAGTCCAGGACTGGCCTTCGAGGACGTAGGCGGGAAGAGAGTCCGCGCCGAGGAAGAGGAGCGAACAAAAAAGCGCGGTGCCTTTCATTTTGATACGCCTAAGCCTGCTCCTGCTCTTGCTCGTTTTCAATGAATCAAAGCGCGCGGGATCAGGATTAGGATTAGGAGCAGGATCAGGACTAGGAGGCGGATGTTCCATTGCGATTTCGAAATGCAAGCGTCACGACCGTTCCCTTGCCTCGCTCGCTCTGGACCGAAACCGAGCCGTCGTGGATCTGCATGATCGATTTGACGATCGAGAGCCCGAGCCCGGTGCCGGCGGCGCTGCGCTGGGCGTCGCCCCGGAAGAAGCGGTTGAAGACGTTGGGCACATGTTCCGAGGGAATCCCGCAGCCGGTATCGGCGACCGAGACGTCGGCCCCACCGTTGCGGTGGGCGAGGGAAACGGTCACCCTCCCACCCGAAGGGGTAAAGCGGAGCGCGTTCGTGATCAGGTTGATCAGGGCCCGCCGAAAAAGCACCGGCTCGGCGTAAATCTCGCCCTCCCCCTGACAGTGAATTTCCACCCCCTGTTCCTGCGAGATCGCCTCGTAGAATTCACGGATCTTTTCGATCGCCGCCCGCCCGTCGAAGGAACTGCGATCGAGCGAGTCGATCGTCTCGGCTCGGGCCAGGAAAAGCAGATTATCGATCATCCCAGAGAGGCGCTGGAGTTCCTCCATGCTCGACTCGATGACTTCGCGGTATTCATCGTGCGAGCGCGATTTCATCAAGACGCCTTCCGCTTCCCCGCGCAGGATGGCGATCGGGGTGCGGAGCTCGTGCGCGAGATCGGCGGAAAACTGGGAGAGGCGAGTGAAAGAATCCTCCAGCCGGTCCAGCATTTTGTTATAGCCCAGGGCGAGCGGCTGGAGTTCATCGGGCCAGCCAGCGACCGGCACCCGCTCGTGGAGATGGGTCGCAGCGGTGCGATCGATCGATTGCGCGAGGCGCTTGAGAGGCAAAAGGCCGCGCCGGGTGACGAGCAATCCGACCCCGGCACAGGTGAGCACTGCGCAGCCCACGATCGCGGTAAGAAGCCCGGCATAACGGGCGCTGAATCGCTCGTCGTGGGTGCGTTCCTGTGCCAGTTGCAGGGTGAGAGACTGATTTCCGAAATCGACCGGCGAGGTGACGAGAGCAAAGGTCTTGCCGTTGCGAGCGTGGTAGATCGTGGTCTTGGGACGCTGCCCGCGGACCGTCAGCGCCTTGGGAAAAACATTGATCGGCAGCAACCCGCGCATCCGGGGACTTTCCGCCACAACATTGCCGGCCTGGTCGAGCACGCGCACGGCGTAGGCTTTGTCGGCCGCGCGGATGATTTTCAATTCCCGATTGAAGGATTGCGGCCCGGCATCGACCGCAATATCGGCCCGGATGGCGGCGAGCTTATCGGTCAGGTAACGATCGTTGTCGTGATCGACATGTTGCACCACGGCCCAGTAGGCTGCGGCCATGGCGACGAGGAGCATGACGGCGGCCGCGACCGTAAAGAGGAGGACGAGCCGAAAGACGATCGACCACGACTTGGGCGACCCCGCTTCCGGCAGGGTGAGAACGGACTTAATCGGCTTTAAGGACATAACCGACCCCGCGGATAGTTTGGATCATCTTTTTCTCGAAAGGATCATCCACCTTCGCCCGCAGCCGGCGCATCATGACATCGACCACATTCGTGCCCGTATCGAAGTTGATGTCCCAGACCTGCTCGACGATCGCGGTCCGGGAGACAATGTCGCCGGCGGAGGAGGCGAGATAACGAAGGAGGGCAAATTCCTTCGGGGTGAGGTTAATCAAATTGCCCTCTCGCACCACCTTGTGCCGGCGGGGATCGATCTCGAGATCGCCGACGCTGATCGTTTCCTCCTTCCGCTCGGGCGCGCGCCGCAAGAGCGAGCGGACGCGGGCGAGGAGCTCGGAGAAATGAAATGGCTTGATGAGATAATCATCCGCCCCCAGGTCGAATCCCTTTACCCGGTCGGTCACACTGTCGCGTGCGGTCAGGAACAGGACGGGAGTCTGCACCCCGGCGCTGCGCAGTTCGCTCATGAGCGACCAGCCGTCGCGCTTCGGCAGAGTGACGTCGAGAATGATGAGATCGACCTTGCGGGCGAGCGCGATCTCCAGGCCCTGCTCGCCATCCTCCGCCATGTCGACCACGAAACCATTCTCCATCAGGCCGCGCCGAATAAAGGCGGCGATTTTCTGTTCATCCTCGACAACTAAAATATGCATGCGCGTGATTTTGGCTGGCCTCCGGGATGAAACCGACTTCATCCTAGCCGCGTAATTCCTGACTGCAAAACCGGATATGGCCGGCACTCTGCGTCTCGCTCGAGCACGGCATCATGACGGCGGGATTACGATCGCGACAGAATGCGTTTGCGCTTAGGCGCGGCGGAGCAGAGGAAGCGAGACCGCGACGGCAGAGCGTGGGCGCGCCGCGGCGAGTCCCTCCCGAGCGACGCGCTTCCGCTGGTCGAGGATCACCCCTCAGGCGGCGACCGAGCGCCGTTTCCGCTTCACGAGCGAAGAGGTGGACCTGGCGGCGGAGCGGCCGTTGGAGCCGGCAGTTTTCTTTTTCATGCCGGCGCGTTGCAGGCTTTGCTGCAGGACCGCGACCATGTCGATCACGTTAGGCTGGACGCGGGCCACCGCCGGTTTGGGCGCGGGAGCGCGCTTCTGCGCCTTCTCCTCGATCAACTGCATGAGCGCGTTCTGATACTGATCCTTGTACTTGGTCGGGTCCCAATCGCTCGTCATGGCGTCGATCAAGGCCGTCGCCATTTTCAGTTCCTGGGGCGAGACGCTCCGGTCTGCGCCGCTGTTGAGCGAAGAAGGTTCGAGGACTTCCTGGGCGAAGTGCATCAGCTCGAGGATGAGGAAAAGTCCGTCCGGCTTGACCGCGGCCAGATACTCGCGCTTCTGGATCGCGACCTTGGCCACGCCGAGGCGGCCGGATGCAGTCAGCGCCTTGTGCAAAAGGGCGTAGGCCTTTTCCCCGCCCTTCTGCGGTTCGAGGAAATACGGTTTGTAAAAAAACTTCGGGTTGATCTGGGATTGCTCGACGAAATCGGTGATCTCGACCGAATGGGTCGATTCGATCTGCACCTTTTCAAAATCCTCGTCGCTCAGGGTGATCCATTTTCCCTTCTCGTATTCGAAGCCCTTGACGATCTGATCGGCCGGGACCTCCTTCTGGTCGGCCTCGGCGACTTTCTTGTAACGGATCGGGCTCAGGTCGGTCTTGCGCAGTTGGCGGAAACTGATCTTCTCCTCCTTCGTCGCGGGATAAACCGAGACCGGGATGTAAACGAGCCCGAAGTTGATGCTGCCCTTCCAGATCGCGCGCATAGTATGGGAACGGTCAGCTATTCCCGGGCCAGGTGTCAAGACTAACGAAAGCCTGCTCTTGCCGGGGCTGCCGGCGTGGTTCAAGAGGAGAAATGGTCAGAGGGTCGGCTAAGTGATGAATACGAAACCAGGAATCGTGGTGGTGGGCGCCGGCGGGCGCCTGGGCGCCGCGCTCGCCCGTGAATATGCGGCGATCGGCGAGGTCACCGCCTTCAATCACACCCAGCTCGATCTTGGGCAATTGGAATTGCTTCGTTCGACTCTCGCGCCGCTTTCTTTCGATGTCCTGATCAACGCCGCCGCCCTAACGAATGTGGATTATTGCGAGACCCATCGCGACGAAGCCATGCTCCTCAACGCGACCGCCCCGCGCGTCCTGGCCAAGATTTGCCGGGAGAAGAAGGCGCGCTTCGTTCATGTCAGCACCGACTACGTCTTCGACGGCGAGAAGCGTGAGCCCTATACGGAGGAAGACGCGGCCGAGGCGATCAGTGTTTACGGCGAATCGAAGCGGGCGGGGGAATTGCAGGTTCTGGCGGCGAACGGACGCGCTCTCGTCCTCCGCGTCTCCTGGGTTTTCGGACCGGATCGCCCGAGTTTTGTCGACGCGATCCTGAAGCGGGCGCGGACCGAAGAGGCGGTCGCGGCGGTGGCGGATAAATTTTCCACGCCCACCTACACTCCGGATATCGCCGCTCTGCTTCGGCCGTTTCTCGATTCGAACGAGGTCAGTGGAATTCTCCACCTCGCCAACCGCGGCGCCTGCAGCTGGCAGGAGTATGCGCAATGGGCGCTCGATTGCTGCCACGAATTCGGGGTCCCGATGAAAGCGAAAACCGTCGGCCCGCTGTCGTTAGGCGAAATGAAGAATTTCGTCGCCCGCCGCCCGCTTTACACCGTCCTTGCGACCGGGAAATACGAACGCCTGACCGGGACCGCGCCGCGTGACTGGCGCCTGGCGGTGGCCGATTACGTGCGAAAATACCTGGCGGATCGTTAGGCCGGCTGCAACACCGCCCAGAGTCCCAGTTGACAATTCGCCGGGGCTCGCGTTTGATCGCGCGCAGGATGAAATTGGTTTTCACCTCGGTTGCCCTCGCGTTTCTCGCCTGTGGCGCGGCGTTTGCCGGGATGGAGGAACCGAGCCCCGCGGTCGTGAAGCACGAGGCGGAGAGCAACTTTTCCAAAGGCGGGAAGGAATTTCAAAACGTGACCGGGGCGTTTTTCTACTTCGATACCGGCCCCAACAGACGCCCCTCGATCGATTATTCCCTCGATACGCTGCGCCTCGGCATCATGCTCAACGATCCCATCGGCCCCGGTCTGCTCGCGGGCAATTTCGAGATCCTTGGCGAAGTCTTCGCCGGCCCCGTCGTGGAAGGTCCGGGCAACGTCCTCGCCGGCGGCACGCTGGTTTTCCGTTACAATTTCGTCCAGCCGCGCGCCCGCCTGATTCCCTACGTGCAGGTCGGCGCGGGCGGCGTCTACACCGATATCCCGGAGAAAGAATCCGGCGGGCTGATCAGCTTGCCGGTCGAGTTCAATCTCCAGGCCGGGGCCGGGACCCGGATCATGCTGAACGATCGCTGGTCGATCGTGATCGAAGGCGCTTATCGCCACATTTCCAATGCCGAAATCAAGAAGCCGAATTTCGGGATCGATTCGGTTGGCGGAAACCTCGGTTTCGGCTTCTTCTTCTAAACCAATCAAAATGAAAATCCGCATTCCCTTGCTTATCGTCGGTCTCACCTGTGCCCTGATCGCCCCGGCCGGCGCCTCCCTCACCTGGGAGCAACAGGAGATCGACCTCCACCCGGCCCTGGCCGACAAGACGGCGGTGGCGCATTTCAAATACAAGAACACCGGGGACAAGCCGATCAAGATCACCTCGGTCCATGCCTCCTGCGGTTGCACGACGGCCGCCCTGGCCAAGGACACGGTCGCGCCTAACGAGAGCGGCGAGATCGTCGCCACCTTCACGATTGGCGATCGTTCCGGGGTGCAGACGAAATCGATCACGGTGCGGACGGACGACCAGCCGGAACAGGCCACGATCCTGAGACTGAAGGCGACGATTCCACAGGTTCTGACGGTCGCGCCGGTCTTCCTTTTCTGGTCGGCCAAGGATGATCTTATTCCGAAGGTCATCACGGTCGATGTCGGGGCGGATTTTAAGGTCGATAAAATGAACGTGACCTCGACCGATAAGTCGATCGAGACCGAGGTCGTGCCGGTGCCGGACAAGAAGGAATTTCGCGTCATCGTCAAGCCGACGGAAAGCGGCCGGCCGATCAACGCCTCGCTCAAGATCGAACCGGTGCTGCCCGACGACGCGCACAAGCCGTATTACGCCAACGTGCGGGTCGATAGCCGGGCCAAGATGCCTAAGGCGCCCATGGCGCCGCCAAAGTAGCTTGTGCGTGGTTCGTTAGTCCGGCAGATCCTTCTGCTCCTCGGGCTGGCTTTTCTCCCGGCGATCGGGCAGGCCGTCTACTACCGCAACTCGACCTCGTGGCAGCGGCCACCGGCAGTCGATTCTGCGCCCGTCACGCTCGCCCAGGCACGGAGCTGGGGCGAGAGCGTACTCTGGCTCGATGCCCGGCCGGACAAAGAATTTGACCACGACCACATCCCGGGCGCCTTGCAGCTCAATGAGGATCGCTGGAACGAGCTGCTCCCGGGGATGCTCGCGCAATGGTCGCCCACCCGTAAGCTGGTCGTCTATTGCAGCCGGGAAAGCTGCCACGCCAGCCACGAGGTGGCGGAGCGGCTGCGAAAGGAAGCGGGCCTGACCAACGTCTACGTTTTGACAGGGGGCTGGGAGGAATGGGAGGAGGCGCACCGATGAAACCGGGCTGGTCCGTTATCGTTAGGCGCATCCTGGCGTTTGTGGCCGGAGCGGTCTTCGTCTATGCCGGCGTCCTCAAGCTGATCGATCCGGTCAGTTTCGCCTTCGACATCAGCAATTACCAGATCCTTCCCTGGTCGCTGGCCGTGCGCCTGGCTTTTTATCTGCCCTGGCTCGAAGTGCTCTGTGGCCTGGCTCTCATCTTTCATCGGCTTTTCGAGGGCGCCCTCGTCCTCACCGCCGGCCTCATGCTGGTCTTCATCGGCGCGACCGCGATCACGAAGGCGCGCGGGATCGACGTGGCCTGCGGTTGTTTCGGCAGTGCGAGCAGCGGGCTCAGCTTCACCTGGCATCTCCTCCTAGACCTCGCCCTGCTTGGCCTTCTCCTCCTGCTTTGGTTTTGGCCGCGGCCCCGCGCCGCGACCGCCTGAAAGCCGGCGTCGCGCAGGAAATAAGCTCAGGCGGATGGCCTGACGAGAAGGCGGTGCAATTCCCCCGCGGGATCGAGCTCCACTTCCTCCAGCTCAAACGGCGTGCCTTCGCCGGTTTCGCGGTTGCGGATGAAGACCCGCGTCCCGCGGGCGCGGACGAGGAGCGCTCCGATTTCAAATCCGGGCGAAAGCTCGACCCGGAGCAGTTCGAAAGACGCGGTCAGTTGCACGCTCATCGCGGCGTCGCTGGCCGCGACCAGCTCGAGGTCGCGGTGTGAATCTGCCCGGCGCAAATTGATCTCGCCGACGGCGAACGAGTTTGCAGCCTCGGGTAACTCAAAGCTCTCCCGGGTGGGAATGAGCCGGAGGCTCTCGATCTGCCCACCGCTCGCGGTTTCGACTTTGCCGAGGCGAAAGCCCGTTTCGAGGACCGTTTCTGTCTCGCCTTCCCCCTGCTCCCTTTCGACCGCGACAATGGGGTGCACAGGCTGTAACCGCACCACCTCCATTTGCAGGAGCGGTGTCAGGCGGAGGGCGACAATCTCGAGCGAGAAAGTCACTTTCAGCGCCGTCCCCGCCGGCCTCACGGCTGGGTCGCCGACCGCGCCACCCACGACCGCCGCCGAAGTGGGCTTGGGCGGCGTGATCGGCTTTGCCGCCGCCGGCAGGTCTTCGACAATCGTCACCGCCGAGGTGGCGGCAGCGGATGGCTTGGTCGCCGCGCCGTCTTCCCCCGGGACGTGTCCGTTAGGCGAGACTGGGACCGAATCTTCCGCCGCGGCGGACGGCGCAGGCTGGGGGGCCGCTTTAGGGGATGCCGGTTTCGGCAGCGGACCAGCTTCGAGCGCCTTCTCGACGGCGTTGATCAGGGCACCGGAGAGAAACGGCTTCGGCAACGCTGCGATCACATTCGAGTAATCATTCGCGGTCCGCATCAATTCGGTCAGATGCCCAGACATCATCAAAACAGGAATGCGTGTCGTCCGCTCGTTCTCGAGCAGAGCCTGACAGACGGCGTCGCCCATCATGTCGCTCAGGCAGTAATCGAGCAGGATGAGATCAGGATTCACCTCGGAGGCGAGTTTGATTCCGTCGCCGCCGCTCGAGGCAGTGAAGATCTGGAAACTGGAGTCGGCGTTGGCCAGAACATCGGCGACAAAAATGAGCAGCATCTCGGTGTCGTCGATGACAAGGATTCTGCGGCCGTTGCCTCCCCGGGACGACGGGGAGTTGGGCGATCCGGTTGGCGAATTTTCCTTTTTCTGCCCGGTCAGTTTCCGGATGGTGGCGAGAAGAAAATCATCGCGCACGATGTCGATCGTCCGTGGCCCCTCGGCGGGTGATTCCGTTTCACTGATTCTCGCGTCCGACCAATGGAGCATTTCGTCGAGCGCGGAGAGCCCGGCCAGGATTCCCGTGGCGGCGTGGATGATTTGCCCTTTTTGAAAATGGATCTCGCCCGTCCGTCCGTCGGCCATCGCGAGGTGGACGAGAGCAGTGCTGTCGGCCAGGCATTTTACGAGGACGATATCGATGATGCCGAGGTCGCGCAGGGTGCCGCGCACGCTGCCGGCCGGTCCCGTCCAGGGGCCGACGAGGGCCTGCACGGCGGCGCCGAATTCCGCGAGGTCGAACGGTTTCTCGATGAACTGAAGCGCCCCCGCCGTCCCGCGCTCGGTGCGCAGTTCGCGCGAGGTGCCGGCAGCGATGACGAGGGCGCGGGCATGAGGATAACGCGCCTGGAGATGACCGAGGAATTCGATCTCGCCCGAGGGCGGAGGATCGAGGTCGAGGACAAACAATTCCGGCCGCATCTTCTCCGCGGCCGCCTCCGCCTCGGCAAAGCTGCGCGCCACTTCCACACGGTGGAGGGAAGCGAATTTGCGCAGGGCAGAAGAGATCGCGACCGCCAGGGCGCCGTATTCTTCGAGCAGAAGAATGCTGCGGGGGAGGTCATCGGAGATAGGATTTGGAGGGTATGTTGGCACGTTAGGCAGAGAAAAAGCGCCCGAGAATAGAGGAAGCGTTGCGGTTGTCAAAGCAACGCGCATGCCCTTGGAGAGAATGTTAGGGGGGGACCCGCCGGCTACTCGTAGCGGAGGGCCTCGATCGGGTCGAGCGAGGCGGCCCGATAGGCCGGATAAAGGCCAAACCCGATCCCGATGGCGGAGCAAACCACCAGCCCGGCGATCGCCCAGCCGATCGGGAAAATAAGGTTAACCTTTAACCAAAGCGCGAGCAGATCGCCCCCCAGCACCCCGAGGAGAATACCGAGAATCCCGCCGGCTTCGGAAATGAAAACCGCTTCGGCCAGGAATTGGCGCAGGATGTCGTTGTTGCGTGCCCCGATCGATTTGCGCACCCCGATCTCCTTCGTCCGTTCCGTCACGCTCACGAGCATGATGTTCATGATCCCGATCCCGGCCGCGAGAAGCGCGATCGTGCTGATGACGAAGGCGCCGATCTTGATCACCCCGGCGATGGAAGCGAAGGCGCTCTTGAGCGAGTCGTTGGTGTAGATCTCGAAGTCGTTTTCCTCTTCCGCGCGGAGGCCGCGGGCAATCCGCATCGCGCCCACCCCGCGATCGAAAGTGCGATTGTAATCGAGTTGGGAAAAGGACTGGGTGGCGATGTTGACCGTGCGATTGGCCGACCCGTAGTCCTCGAAATAGCGGGTGATGGGCATGGCCGCGATGTCATCCTGGCTTTGCCCAAAAGCGGTTCCTCTTTCGCCCATCACGCCGATGACCGTGTAGGTGTGGCCGCCGAGTTTGATCACCCGGCCGATGGGCGATTCGTGGGGGAAGAGGCGTTTTTCGATCTCGCGCCCAATGAGCAGCACCCGGCGGCTGAGGGCGACATCTTCGTCGTTCAGGTTGCGGCCGTAGGCGAGGGAGTAGGCGTTGGCGGCGAGGAAACTTTTGTTCGTACCCACGATCGTCAGGCTGGGTGTGGTCTTGACCCCGTTGTAGACCGCCTGCTTGCCGTTGTCGAAAACCTTCAGGCAAACCTCCTGGGCGTTGCCTTCCATCAGCTCGGCGTAACGCTGCGCGTCGCGATAGGAGATGTCGCGCCGGTTCTCGTATTTGTTCGCCTCGGCGCCGCCCGCATGCACCGTCACGGGATATTTCGCGAACTGGAAAATGTTCGAGCCAAAGATGGTGAGGCCGGTCTCGATCGAAGCCTGCATCGCGCCGATCGCGGTCATGACCGAGATGACGGAAAAGACGCCGATCGTGATCCCGAGCATGGTGAGGGCGGAGCGCAATTTGTTGGCCCCGACTGAGGCCAGCGCCATCGTTAGGATTTCACGAAACTGCATCTCGAAAAATTAACCGCTCAGCGCAAACCGAGCCTCAAGATGTTCTCAAAAAAGGCCGGTGCGCAACATCACCAGAGTACAGGCTTCGACCACTTCGATCCCCGCGCCACTCGCGGCCGCGGCCAAATCCTCGTTTTCGGCCCCGGGGTTCATGATGATTCGCTGCGGGTTGACCCCCACGATTTCGTCAATCAACGGGGTCGAGCGCGCCGGGCCGAGGTAAAGGGTGATGGTGTGGACCGGCTCGCCGATTTCCGACAAGCGCGGGAAGCAGGCCAGCCCCTCGATCTCGTCAAAAGCCGGATTCACCGGGATCGGCCGGTAATCGAAACTGGCCAGGAGCCGGATCGCCTGGTTGGAGTAGCGCTCGGGTTTGGGCGACGCCCCCAGGACCGCGACCGCTCTTTTTTCTTCAGGAATAAGGGCCATTGTGTAAGGATTTGGTTTGGCGCCCGTCAAATTGGCAGGCCGGGCCTAACCAGTGGTTCCATTGACAGGCAGAGCCTGCTAGTTAGTATCCGGCACTTATGAGATTTCCTCTCGCGCTTACGAGCAAGATCGCCGCGTACATTGTCGGCCACAAGCTTCGTGGGACGCAAAAATTTGCCACCGTGCTGCAGCTCGAGCCGCTGCACACCTGTAATCTGACCTGCACCGGCTGCGGCCGGATCCGGGAATATTCGACCAATCTGAAGGATTTGCTGCCTTTGGAAGACTGCCTGGCGGCGGCGGAAGAGTGCAACGCCCCGATGGTTTCGATCTGCGGCGGCGAGCCGCTCATCTATCCGCAAATCGAGGCCCTCGTCCAGGGCCTGCACGAGCAGCGCCGGATCATTTACATCTGCACCAACGCCATGTTCATGCGCAAAAAAATGCGCGAATGGATGGCCGCGGAATATGCGAAGCGCCCGACCTGGTGTGAGGAAAAAATCAGCGCGCTGATGGCGGCGGGTTTGATGAGCGAGAAGGAGGCGGCGGCCATCCCGGCGGGCCCGAAAGACCCGGCCAAGCCGACGATCGG
The DNA here is from genome assembly GCA_963772915.1 of uncultured Verrucomicrobiae bacterium. GTDB lineage: Bacteria > Verrucomicrobiota > Verrucomicrobiia > Chthoniobacterales > UBA10450 > Palsa-1392. The sequence continues at coordinate 425,381 of CAVYZI010000003.1, read as the reverse complement.
CCCGAGCAAGTGGTTGTATTGGAACGTGCACCTCGATGGCCTGGAGCGGACGCACGATCTGATCGTGGAACGCGAGGGCGTTTTCCACGAATGCATTCTCGCGATCAAGATGGCGAAGGAGCTCGGCTACCAGGTCGCGACCAACACCACGATCTACAAGGAAACCGACATGGACGAAGTCGAGCAGATGCTCGATTTCCTGAGCGATCTCGGCGTCGACGGCCACACCATCACGCCCGGCTACGAATACGACGCGGCCAAGAAAGACATGATCGCGCGGCTTAATTTGCAGCCGGAAAATTTCTTCCTCACCCGCAAAATGACGGTGCAGAAATTCAGCAAGATGGAGGAGTGGATGAACCGCTACACCTTTTTTGGGACGCCGGTTTATTTCGAATTTCTGGCCGGGAAACGCGACCTGACCTGTTCGGCCTGGGCGATCCCGACCCGCAACATTCGCGGCTGGAAAGCGCCCTGCTATTTCATGACCGACACGGTCAGCTCGAAGGGGCATTACGATTCCTACGCCGAGCTCCTCGAGCACGTCGACTGGAGCAAATACGGTGTCGTCGACGGTGTGGCGAAGGATCCGCGCTGCGAAAATTGCATGACGCACTGCGGCTACGAGCCGACCGCGAGCCTCGGCTTGCAGGCCAAGCCCGGCGATACCTGGAAGACGGTGAAATTCAACTTCAGCGCCCGGCCCAAGCCGACCGGCAAAGGCAACGAAATCACGGTCTACAACGGCGTGACTACGGGCAACGGGCATCTCACGGGGAAAAAAGCGGTCCCCGCCGAAAAGGCGTCGTGAGCGCCAGCCATGGGTAATCCCTCGGTCAACATCATTGCGCTGCCGCGCGTCGGGAAGGAAGCGGCGCCTCGCCCGACGACTAACGAGGAACTGGCGGAAGCCATCCGGCGCGCCCAGCAGAATCTCCTCCGCCAGCAAAAGCCGGACGGCCATTGGGTGGGCGAGCTGATGGTCGATAGCACCCTCTGCTCCGATTACGTCCTCTTCATGCACTGGCTCGGCGAGGTCGATGAGACCCTGCAACGCCGCTGCGTCCGGCACATCCTCAAGCGCCAGCTCCCCGATGGCGGCTGGAACATTTACTACGGCGGCCCGAGCGAGATCAACGCCTGCGTCAAAGCTTATTTCGCCCTCAAACTCGCCGGGCACAGCCCCGACGCGCCGTTCATGCAGGAAGCCCGCGCCAACATTCTGCGCCTCGGCGGCATTCCCCGCATGAACACCTACAGCAAGCTTTACCTGGCATTGTTAGGCCAGTTTCCCTGGAAATATCTCCCCGCCATTCCAGTCGAGATGGTCCTCCTCCCGAGCTGGTCCTTTTTCCACATTTACAAAATGTCCTCCTGGAGCCGGGCCATGCTCATCCCGCTCGCCATCATCAATCATTTCAAGCCGACCCGCGGTCTCCCGCCCGATAAACAATTGCACGAGCTTTACCCGGTCGGGACGGAGGGGAACGATTTCACCCTCCCGCGCGATCAGCGGCTCCTGACCTGGCGCAATTTTTTCCTCCGGGCCGACCGCGCCCTCAAGATGCTCGAGCCGATGCACAGCCGCGCCCTGCGCCAGCGCGCGCTCGAGGAAGCGGAGCGCTGGATGGTCGAGCGCATCGGGAAGGGGAGCGACGGCCTGGCGGCGGTCTTCCCCGCCATGCTCAATTCCATCATCGCCTTGCGCACGCTCGATTATCCAAAAGAGCATCCGCTTTATCAGAAAGCGCTGAAGGATTTTGCCGGTCTCTTCGTCGATGATCCGGAGGACTTCCGCATCCAACCCTGTCTCTCGCCCGTCTGGGACACGGCGATCAATATCATCGCCCTCGCCGAGTCCGGTTTCCCGGCGCAGCATCCTGCCCTGCGACGCGCCGCCCAATGGCTGGCCGACAAGGAAGTGCGGGCGCGCTGCGATTGGACGGAGAACAACTCGCATCCGGAAGCGAGCGGCTGGGCTTTCGAATACAACAACGTTTTTTATCCCGACACCGACGACACCGCCATGGTCCTGATGGCGCTGCGGCTGGTTCGGCCTAACGAACAATCGGAGTTGGCGAAAATGTTCGAGCGCGCCCTCGGCTGGCAGTTGAGCTTCCAATGCCGCGACGGCGGCTGGGCGGCTTTCGACAAGGATGTGACCCGCCATTGGCTCGAGGACATGCCCTTTGCCGATCACAACGCAATTCTCGACCCGACCTGCAGCGACCTGACCGCGCGCACCCTCGAGTTGTTAGGCTACATCGGCTTCAATCCCGGCCGCCCGCTCGTGCGCAAAGCGATCCGTTACCTGCGCGCGACGCAGGAAGACGACGGCTCCTGGTATGGCCGCTGGGGAGTGAATTACATTTACGGCACCTGGCAGGTCCTGCGTGGGCTGCGCGCGATCGGCGAGGACATGGATCAGAACTGGATCCTGCGCGGACGCGACTGGCTCGAGAGTTGTCAGAACGACGACGGCGGCTGGGGCGAATCGTGCGCTTCCTACGAGAATCCCGATCTGAAAGGCAAAGGCGCCAGCACCGCCTCGCAAACCGCCTGGGCGCTGATGGGGATCTGTGCCTGTGGCGATCTCGACCGGGCGAGCGTGCAGAGCGGTTTGCGCTATCTGCTCGACAACCAGCGCGAGGATGGCGCCTGGGATGAGCTCGAGATCACCGGCACCGGGTTCCCGCGCGTCTTTTATCTAAAGTACGACATGTATCGCCAGAACTTCCCGCTTCTGGCCCTGGCCACCTACGTCAACTACCGCAGCGGTATCGGGCACTATCAGAGTTTCTACCGCTGGGTTGGGAAGTAATTCAGGCTTCCAGCCTGATCCGTAAAGCGGGCGTCTCGCCTGCCGATTCAACCATGCGGGCGAGACGCCCGCATGACCCGACAGGCGAGACGCCTGTGTTACGCAATCTTCCCGCCCCAGGACAGAATCTTCGCCTTCGTCCCGGCCGCTTCGGCTTCCTTGATCTGGCCGTTGCGATTGTAGAACAAGGAGAGACTCGTCCAGCCAATCTGATCGTTAGGCTTGAGCGCGACCGTTTTCTTCCCCGCCTCGATCGCCTCCGGGAAGCGGCCCAGCTTCATCAACGCCATCCCGAGGGCATGCCAGCCGTCGAAAAACTGCGGGTCGAGCTCGACGCAGCGGCGATACTTTTCCACCGCGCTTTCCAGTTCGCCGATCGCGAGCTCGCCGTTGGCGTCGTCAAAAATCTCGTCGACCGATTCCATGATTTCGTTAGGCGCCGGCAGCCCGTTAGCCGGGCGCGGCGGGCGCGGGCTGAGCTTTCTTGTCTGCGATCCCGGCGGCGTGGCGCCGATCCCGCAACCACTCGTAGAACACCACCTGCCCCTTGTTCGTCATGGCCCGATCCTCGAGAAGACTGCGCGATTTTTCAAAAGCGGCTGGCCCGAGCGTCTCCCGTTTGTCGAGCACGACGATCAGTCCGTCCTTTTCCGTGCTCACGTAGTCGCTCACGTTCCCTGGCTCCAATTTGGTCGCCGTCATCTTGATCACCTGCATGTCGGGCGCTTCATCCTTTGGCGGCGTCGGCTCGGGGGCCGGGGTCGCGTCCGGCGGCGTATCGATAAGGGAAAACGGCGGCAGTTTCTCCGCCTTCACGCCCGCCTGGCTGGCGATCTCTTCAACCGATTTGCCGTTCTTCAACTCCTCCCGAAACTTCTGCGCGACCTCGTTTGCCTTCGCCGCCGCCAACTGGCGCCCTTTCTCCTTCTTCAGGATCTCGACAATCTTCGGCCGCGCCTCCTCCAGGGTGAGCGGATGAGACGGCTCGATCTTGACCAGGTGTTCGATCGTGAATCCATCCGGCGTCTGGACCGCGTCGCCGTTCGGGGACTCTTTCGTCAGGCCAAAGGCGCTCTGCACCAGGGCCGGAGTTCCCGCCAGGAGCGGATCGGGCGTGCTCTGGGTAAATTCGCCGGTCTCCTTCGGGGTGAGCTGAAATTTTGCCACCACCTGATCGAAATCCGCGCCTTTCGCCTGGAGCGCGTCGGTGAAATCATTCGCCTTGTCGGCCAGCTTTTGCAGAACGTCGATCCGCTCCTTGCCTTTCAGTTTCTTCTGTTCATCGCTCAGGCCGAACTGGACGAATTTGACCTTCCGTTTCTCCTCGCTCTTCAACTGCCCCTTTTGCTTTTCGTAATACTTCGAGATTTCGTCGTCGCTCACCTGCGCGTCCTTTTCGAAATCGTCGGTCTTAAAATGCACGACGCTCACCTCCATCTTGGCGTAGGCCTGTTCGAACTGCGTCCGCATTTCCGCTTCCGGGATGTTTATCCCTGCGCTCAGGAGTTTCTGCACCCGCTCCAGCCGGATCTGGTCCGCCGCCAGCTCCTCGATTTGCGCTTCGCTAAAACCCATCGAGCCGAGGACGTGATCGGCAAACTTGCTGTAGGCCGCGAGATCAAACCCATTCTCGCCCTTGAAAGCGGGGAGCGTTTTCACCGCCGCGGCGATCTCCGCCGTCGTTGGCTCGATCCCGAGCTTCTCCGCCTCGTGCCGCAGCACCATCAGGTTCCAGGAAAAATTCTCGTAGTAATCGTTTTCAGTCTGAGCGCCGAGGGTCAATTGCTGCACCAGCTCGCGCATCCCGAGCTGGCTGGCGAGGCGGAGGAGACGCGCGTTGCGCTGGTATTCGACCTGGGAAACGGTCCGATCGTAGATCTTGCCGACGGTGCCGTTATTCATCTGCGCGAAGTCGGTCTTGTTCCAATACCAGGAGAAGGAAATACAAACCAGAGCCGTGATGATGATCATCAGGACCTTGTGGTGTTTGCGCATGACAGTGATCATAAATTTGAAAAAATGAGCGAGGCGGAACTTAGGGTCTCGCTCCGGAGCGGCAACTGATTTCTATAATGTCGTCCGCTCCCGCCGAATGAAGGCGTCGACCTCGTCGATGTAATTCTTGAACGGATCGCCCATGACGAGGAAATCGTGGCTCTCACAGGCGATCGAATCCCAGTTGATGACATAGGGCCGTTTTTCTTTGCGGAAAGAGGCAACGGCGTGGGCCCGACCGCTCGCCCGGGTGTCGGCCGGCGGGGTGAAGGTGGCGTCCTTCTGGCGCACGAGATTATTCCATTCGCCGATCCGCTTGGCCGGTTTGAGCCCGAAGAAGAGGCCGCGGGCGGGCGAGATGTTGTGATACTCGAGGTCGAGGCTCTGCAGCCAGGGATCGCTCCAGGTGAGATTTTCCGCCGCGATGAAAGTCTCGAGGAGCCATCGTTTGCTGATCCAATCGACTCCGCCGATGAGCGCCTCGGGTTTGTTAGGCAAAGCGTCCAGGGTGTAGCTCCAGCTCTCCAGCAACCAGTCGGTCTCCTCGTCCTTGCCCCCGAGATAACGGGTGGCGAGGGCGTGCAGTTGCCATTGCACATCGAGGGCGCCGATCGTTTTTCCATTCTCCAACTCGACGATCCAGCTCCGGGTCGGATCGCGCGAGACGTCGCGCGTCGCCTGGACGGCGTCGAGCAGCGTCAGGTCGTTAGGCAAAAGATTTTTCTCGAGCAGGGTCAGGATGCAGGCGGTCGTGCCGATCTTAAGCGCATTCGCGAACGGGCTCATGTTCGAGTCGCCGATCAGGAGATGGAGTCGGCGATATTTGCGGTAATCGGCCAGCGGCTCGTCGCGCGCGTTGATGATCGCGCGGTTGAACTGCACCCACTGGTAAATGTCGTTTACGATGTGATCGGCCCGCTGGCTGAGCTGGAAATCGATCGTCTCCTCCGTCGCCGGCACTTCGAAATCGAAGGCGAGGGGATTGGCCTGCCCGACCCGCCCGGCCCCGGTAAAAATCTGGCGGGTAGCGAGGAAAGCGAGGAGCGCCCCGAGAGCCGGCGGGCTGAACTGCGCCTCGCGTCGCATGAGGTAATTCTCGTGGCAGCCGAAAGTCGCGCCGGTGTGATGATCGATATTGTTCTTGATGAAGGAAACGGAGTCGCTTGCGCCTAACGAGTCGAGCCCGGCCTGGAGGAGCTGGTCGCCGCCCAGGTCGTAAGCCACGACATCGCGCAATTGCCGGCACTCGGGCGAGGCGTATTCGATGTGCCCCATGTCGAGATAAATCCGGCCGCCGTTGAGGAGGAAACCGCCGTTGCCCGGTGGCTCCTCGTAGTCGCGATAATGCAGGTCGATCGCGCCCGCCCGCATCTTGCGAAAGAGATGATTTTTCACCCGCACCGGCCAGGCGTCGCCGTTGGGATGCACCGCCTCCGCGCTCACGAGGCAGCCGTATTCCGTTTCGATCCCTGCGATCCGGTCCATCCCTCTCGATCATCCAACACCCGCGCGCCGTGGACAAGGGACAATGCGGGGCGCAACTTCCTCGCATGAGCACGAAACCATTTCCGGCGCGCAGTCCGGCCGAGAAAGTTGGCGGCCTGGTTTACTTCGGTCGCATGCTGGACAAGATCCGCGCCAACGCCCGGGGCGAGCTGCCGCCGGAGTATGTCGAGAAGCTCGGGAGCGGCTTCGACGGCCGCTGTGTGCGTTTCCTTGGTTTGAATTACGACGACGTCGTCCGCCGGGTGAAAGAAGGCGGCACGGACGAAGAAATCTGGCAGTGGGCGCGCCAGCAGGGGCGCGAGCTGACTGAGGAAGACATGGAGAACTGGAACGAGTTCATGCGGAAATGCGGCTGGAAAGATTCGATCACGCCGACCCTGGAATGGCGCAAGGAACAAAGCGGCTTAAAAGACCGGGCCGACATCGAGACGATGTTCCAATTCATCGACGCGGATGAAGGACGGCCTGTGGATGTCGCTCTGTGAGCGACACGAGACTGATTTTCCAACGGTCGCCGAGACTCGCGCTTCGCACAGCGAAGCGTCTACATCGGCACTTGTTCGCCGATCTTGTTCGGCGGCGGCGGCGGCTTCTGGCGGTAATCGATTACCCACCACACTGCCACCACGACAAGCACGACAACGATCGCTGCCACGATCAGCCGCACCCGCGATGGCCGGGCGGCTGCATCGTCAGCGGGCGCCATGACCGCTATTCCGACAGCGTGTCGATCCGCTCCGCGAGGCCGAAATCGAGGTCGGTCAGGCCGCCCTTGCTATGGGTGGAAAGCACCAGCCGCACTTTGTTATAGCGGATATCGATGTCGGGATGATGCTCTTCGTCCTCGGCCACTTCCGCGACGCTGTTCACGAAGTCGATCGCCTCCGAGAACTCGTCGAACTCGAAGGTGCGCTCGATGTGTTTCTTCTCGAGCTCCCATTCCGGGATCTTTTTCAGGCGATTCTTCAGCTCGTCCCCTTTGATTAGCTCGGCCATGACGGCAACACGAGTAGCATCCCGTTTTGCTTTTGCAACGGGGAATCCAAGCCCTTTTTTCGACCAGGCCAGCGACCGAGTTTAAGCGCTATTTTGCGCCGCGGTCTTTCATCCATTGGGCGACGAACGCGACCGCGTCGTCGCGAAACAAAGCGTGACCATTGGGGTTGAGAAAGAGAAGCGAGAGGTTGCGTTTATCGTTCAGCAATTCCTTCCTCAGCAGGTCGAGATTCTTGCGGGTATCGACATTCTCATCCTGGCCGCCATAGATGATCAATGCCGGTTGCTGAAGCGCTTTCCAATAGGGCAGGGGATCGAAGCCCGCGTTCAGGGCCAGCCAGTGCCAGACCCAGAGCGACTTTTCGCGCGGCAGGTTCTCGATGAACTTGCCCTTGATCCCGGCGGCACGGGCTTCTTCGATCAGCTTTTCGTATTGCGGCCATTCATCCCGCCCGCGCGCAAGGGCGAGCACTTGCGCGTGCAAGCCGTGCAGCAGCTCGATCTGTTGCTTCGTCATCCCGGCCTTGATCGCGTCCTGCCGAATCTCATCGAAAATTTCTTCCTGCAACGGAACGACGGATCCCGAGACGTTGATTACCAGCTTGATCTCGGAGCTCATGCTCGCGGCCAGCGGCACAATATCGCCGCCCTGGCTGAATCCGATCACGCCGATCCGTTCGGGGTCGATCCGCGACTGGCGTTTGAGCAATTTGACGCCGGCAATCGCATCGCCGGCGAGCGTCGCGAAATCGGCCTTTTTCCAGTCGCCGCCGCTCGCTCCCGAACCGCGCTTGTCCGGATAAAGCACGGCCACGCCCCGCCCGACCAGCGCATCGGCCCAGGCCGCAGTCCAGGGATTGTCGCGCGCGCTCGTGCCGGAGCCGTGGATGATCACCAATCCCGGGCAGCGCTTGTCGGCGCTGCCGGCCGGCCAGCGAATCTCTCCGGCCAGCCTGGTCCCGCCATTTTCAAATTGAACCGGTTCGACCTGATCCGCCCGCGACGGGGTCAGGCTAAGCGAGAGGATGCCGACGGTCAGAAGAAGCTTGAGCACGGGGTTACCACTCTCCGGTTCGCCCTCCATCGTCAATCAGAGCGAAAGGATTCGCCGCAGGTTTTTCGCGGAATCGAAAACCTCCACGGCGCAGGTGCGTGCCTGGCGGGAAAGGCGAGGCCAATCCCGTAAAACGCGGCGCGCAGCCGCCATCGCTTCCTCCGCGTTGCGCACGAAACAGAAACCGCTCTCCGGCGGCAGATATTTCGCCGCTCCCGTGTCTTCCGTAATTACCGGCCGGCCCGTGGCGAGAAAGGCGGCCGCCCGGTCGCTCACCCAGCCGGTGCGCCAGCTCACATCCACTCCTTTGATCGCGGTGAATTCCGCCATGGCGGAGGCGAGGTAACGCCGATATTTTGCCGGAGTGCGCGCGACCCGGTGCGGATCGACGAGGCGCCAGCCGAGCTTCGCGAGCCGCTTTGTCTCCGGATCGTCGGGATTGATGTGCATCGCCAACTCCCACTCTGCCTCCGGCACGCGGGAGGGAAGGTCGAGATAAGGCGCGAATCTCTCCTTTTTCGAAAGATCGGGAAACTCGCCGTTCACCTCCACGCTTCCACTCCAATACCATTGCCCGATGGTGGTGAACTGCGGCCGCGAAAGCTTGCGCGGTTGCGCCTGGAAAAACCGTGTGTCGACCAGCGGGTAAAATGTCCGCCAGGGAAGCGACGATTTTGGGAGACCACAGTCTTTGGCACCTGCATTGAGCCCGATGGTCCAGAATTCGTGATGCGAACTCTGGCCCATCTCGAGTTTCGTCATCCAATAAAAAACCTCGCTTGGATCGAGATCGCAGAAAATTCGCCGCTCAAATTCAAGGAGGAAGGGCGGATGAATCGAGTAGGCGAGGTTAAGAAGAACGTTAGGCCCGGCCAGCCGCGCGCGCAGTTCGCGCCGCGCAAGGCCGATGCAGCGCAACGAACCCAGCTCGTGTTCCTGCTTCGTCTCCTCCTGATAGAGCAGGCAATAGCGGCCGGCCAGACCATGCGAACGAAGTTGCCGTTGGAAATTCGCGATACAGGCCGCATCGCCGGCCCGGTCCGCGGTCGCGGGCAAAAGCTCGAGCCAGATCGCGTCCTGCCTGAGCCTCCGCAGACCCAGCATCCATTGCAGCGGGACGGAGAAAACCCCGCCGCCCTCACGATACTTGGCGGCAAATCCGCAACCGAGAAAGATCGTCACGAGCGAGAGAATCGCTCCGCCGGGCAGCGAGGCAAGCCCGCCGCGCCCTCGCGCGAGCAAAAGATTTAGGATTATTTGGAAACTTCGTCGCGCGCTTCCCGTAGAAAGATTGTAGACATGAAAATTTCTCCTGGAAAGAGCAGCACGGTTACCCGCGAAAAAGCCCAAAGCCGAGCTGTTTCCACCGGAACAAGCCGCTACTTCCCCCTGCGCGCGAAGGTCGAAGTCGTGAGGCGGAAGCTGCATGATGGGTTGGTCCTGCTCAACCTCATCGCACTCCGGCACCGGCATCATGTCCGAGACTTCGGCTTGCTCTAGGCGCGCCAGCCGGCGTGCCCTCCACACGCCGGCTGCCGCTCCGGCGCCGGGCGTGGAAAAGAAAGAAGAGAAAGAAAGCAAATGTGGTCTGACTTCGGGAGGAGATGGTTCATCTCAAATTGGACCTTGTCGGTTCGCAAAGCCTTCGGCATCATCGGCGGACATGATGCCGGGCACCCCAACGGAGCCAAGTCACGAGAGCGGCCGTTTCCACACCACCCATTGGAGCCTTATCCTCGTGTCGCTCGACGCCCAAACGGGCGATCGCGAAGCGTGCCAGGCCCTCGCGGAGATTTGCCAAATCTATTGGCGGCCGATTTTTGCCTTCATCTGTCACAAAGGATATCCCGTCCCCGACGCGCAGGATCTGACCCAGGATTTTTTCATGATGGTGCTCAAAGGTAAGCTGCTCGAGCGCGCTGATCGCAACCGCGGGCGATTCCGCTCCCTCCTCCTCAGGGCCCTGCAGAATTTTCTCCGCGACGCCTACGACAAACGCAAGGCGCATAAGCGGGGCGGCGATGTGCAATTCGTGGCCTGGGACGAGTGGATGGCGGAGGCGCCGTCGCAGTTGTCGGTCCCCATGGCCGCGATCAACGAGTGGCCGGCGGAGACGATTTTCGACGTTCGCTGGGCGGCGACGGTCGCGGAACAAGCTCTGCGCCGCTTGCAGGAGGAATGCGAAAGCCATGGCCGGCGGCGAGTCTTTGATGCCTTGAGCGGCGCCCTCACGGCCGAGCGGGAAGATGTTTCTTACGCTGTCCTGGCGCGCGAACTCGGGGTGGAGGAGTCCAGGATTAAACCGTTGCTCCATCAAATGCGCCTTCGTTATCGCCAACTGCTCCGCGCGGAAGTGGCTGCGACGATCGACGACCCCGCCGAGGTGGAGGATGAGCTGCGTTATCTCTGTTCCGCGCTGGTTGCTTCAACTTCCTCATGAAATTTTACGGCCTTACCGATTCGCTTGCGGCAGTCACTTCGCTGCCGCAGAAATGCCGCGTTTGCGGCAGCAGTTCCCGTATTGCTTACGGCCTTTGCCTCGGTTGCCTCCTGCACGATACGGTCGTCCAGGGAGACGCAGACGGGACGGGTTTCGCGGCTGCGCTCGATGAAATCGCGGTCCCAGACACGCAGTGGCGCCTCGGCAATTACGAGATCATGGAGGAAATCGGCCGCGGCGGGATGGGCATCATTTACCGCGCGCGACAACGGCATTCGCGGCGAATCGTCGCCGTAAAGCGGGTCCTGAGTTACCACGCCGATTCCCACGAGACACTGACCCGTTTCCGGCGCGAAGCCGAAGCGGCCGCCAGCCTCGATCATCCCAACATCCTGCCGATCTACGAAGTGGGCGAGAGCGAAGGCGTGCCGTTCTTCAGCATGAAGTTTGCGCCCGGAGGCAGCCTGCAAGAGGTGGGGCCGGCCTTCAGGGAAGATCCGCGCCACTGTGTGAGCCTCCTTGCGAAAGTGGCGCGCGCCGTGCAGTGCGCTCATCAGCACGGAATCCTTCATCGCGACCTCAAACCCGGCAATATCCTGCTCGATAGCCGCGGCGAAGCGCTCGTGAGCGACTTCGGCCTCGCGAAATGGCTCGATGCATCGAGCGACCTGACAAGAACACTGACCGTCTTTGGAACGCCCGGCTACATCGCGCCGGAGCAGGTCCAAGGCCGCGCCGCCAATCTCAAACCGGCGGCCGACGTTTACAGTCTCGGTGCGATTCTGTTCAACCTCCTGGCGGGTCGGCCGCCGTTTCTCGGGGAGCATGCCCTGGCGGTGATCCATCAGGCCGCAGAGACATCGGCGCCCAAGTTACGTTCGTTAGTGCCAACCGCCGATCGCGATTTGGAAACCATCTGCGCCCGGTGCCTGGAGCGCGAACCGGACGCGCGCTATGAATCGGCCGGCGATCTGGCGGACGATTTGGAGCGCTGGTTGGAAGGCCGGCCCATCCTCGCTCGGCCGGTCTCGCCGCCGGTCCGATTGTGGCGCTGGTCGAGGCGCAATCCTCTTCTCACCGGAACCGTGGCGGCGGTCGTCGTCCTTTTCCTGTTTACTTGCGGCCTCTTCACGTGGCATTGGCACTCCCAGACGGAGGCAAACGCCGAGATCGCCAAGCTTAGAGAGGGCGTGATGGAATTCGCCCAGATGCAGGCGCAAGTCTGCCAGCCGGGCGAGAAACAAATGCCGGACGATGTCTATGAGCCGCTCGCCCGGCAGCTCGGGGTCGACGTCAAAGTGCTGCGCGGGAAATTGCCCATGTTTGCCGCCTCCCTGAAACGTTCCCCCACCGCCTCGGCCTATGAGCGGGCCAACGCCGCTTATGTGGCGAAGGACTATGACGAAGCTGAGGTTCTGGCCCTGCAAGCCGCCAGGCAGGCGCGGCAACTCTCGCCTCCCAACAGGAAGGCGGTCGTCCAGGCATTGCGGTTGGCCGGTCTCTCCGCCCAGGCGGCCATTCAATACCCGCGGGCCATGCAGCACTTTCGCGAGGCGGAGAAATTTGCCGATATCAAACGCAACTCGGAGGAATGGGCCAAACTAGAGGACGCCATCGCCGATCTGCTCTTTGCCCAGGGGAAATACAGCGAGGCCGAGACCCTCTATCGCCGGGTGATTGAATTGCGGACTCGTGTTTTGGGTCCGGAACACCCCGACACCCTGGCCAGCCGCAACCGGTTGATCTATGCCTTGAACCAAGAAGAGGAGCATGACGAGGCCATCGCGGAGGCGCGCCAGGTGGTGACGCTCCGAGAAAAGATCCTCGGCTACGAACATCCGGATACTCTTCTTAGTCGCTACAACCTGGCCAATGCGCTCTATCACAAAGGGAAGTATGCGGAGGCGGAACAACTTTATCGGGTTGTGGCTGATTTGGATGAAAACGTCATCGGTCCCGAGCACCGTCGCACCCTGGCGGCGCGCATCGGGCTGGCCAACGCGCTCAATGACCAGGGTAAGTACGGAGAGGCGATCTCATCTTATCGGGATGTCATCCGGCTCGACGGAAAAGCCTATGGTCCCGAGCATCCCGTGACGCTCAATGACCGGATGGATTTGGCCACGGCCTTGCATGCCAACCATGAGTATCCGGCGGCCGAAGCCGAATACAAAGCCGTCATCAAATTGCAGGAAAAGGTGCTCGGCCCGCGCCACGCCGACACGCTCAACACCCGCAATAATCTGGCCGAGCTGCTGGATGACGAAGGCAAGTATGCCGAGGCCGAAGCCGAGTGCCGCCAAATCATCGACCTCGAAACCAAAGTCGTCGGTCCGCAGCATCGCCTGACGTTGAATAGTCGCGGCAACCTGGTGGTCGCTGTAATCGGTCAAGGCAGGATTAAAGAAGGGGAGAGGGAAATTGCGGAGATTATCTCGTCGATGGAGGAGACATTGGGCCAGACCTACCCCGACACCGTGAGGTTCACGGAGAAGTTTGCCACCAGTTTGGCCGACCGGGGCAAGACGGAGGAAGCCGCTGCCCTCGTCGAGCGCGCCGAACGTCGTACCCGCGACACCTTCGGCCCGGAGCACCCCGTGACGAAGAATTACGCCCGGTTGTTACGGACTCTGCTTAAGCCAGAATAATCATGCGGACAGAACCTTGGAATAGTCTTGACGGATAGGCTAACGAATTCGTAAGAAGAAGCGGTATAGCGTATGAACCCCCAACTCCATCTTCCGCGCGGAGCACGACGGTTGTGGCTTGGAGCCGCGATCGCAGGCCTGTTCTTGGTCCTTCCCGCCGCCCTGCACGCGCAAGCCCCGGTCATTACAAATCCGGCAAACCTCCGCGATCTGGATGTAAACATAAAAATTAGCCCGCTTGAAGCCGACCCCGAGTGGCTGGAAAGGGCGCCGATGCCAACCGCCCGCGCCGGTTTCGCAACGACTGCCGCCGGCAGAAAGATCTACGCGATCGCCGGAGCCATCGTCGACAAGTGTAATCCGATTGATACGGTCGAAGCCTATGATGTGGATAGCGACCTCTGGGCCACGGACCTGGCTCCGCTCCCAGAGCCGCTTCGCTACCGACCATCCGCGGGTGCACTGGACGGGCTCGTTTACGTGGTGGCCGGACTCGCAGACGGATGTCCCGGCCAGGCTCTCGACACCGTTCAGGCGTACGATCCAGCGACCGACCTTTGGACAGACAGGCAGCCTCTGAATGTGGCCAGGATTCAAGTGGGTCTTGGCGTCGATACCGCGAACGATCTCCTCTATGCCGTCGGGGGAGCCAATACCGATTTCACGGCTCTCGATACGGTAGAAGTCTACGATCCCTCCACCGATTCCTGGACGGTAAAACAACATCTGAACACGCCGCGCGGATTTCCCGCCGTGGCGGCGGTTAATGGAAAGATCTACGCCGTTGGCGGGCAAAAAGAGAACTTCAGAGCCATCGACACGGTCGAGGAATTTGACCCGGATGCCAACGGTGGTTTCGGCGCCTGGACAACGAAATCCGCCATCATGCCGCATCCCCGACTTAATTCAGCGACTGCGGTCGTGGATGGCAAAATTTATGTCATCGGAGGAGAAGAGAATAGCGGTAACAGCATCATCTCGACGGTTGATGTTTATGATCCATCTCTCGACGTTTGGACGACGGAGACGGCCATGCCGACTGCTCGCCGCTATCTGGGCGCCGCGGTCGTTAATGACACCATCTACGCCATCGGCGGTGAATCGCTCGCGGCCAGAGTCGGTCAACCGTTCATCTATCAAATTACGGCAACCAACAATCCGACCGAGTACGATGCCTTCCCTCTGCCTGATGGTCTCCATATCGACCCGGCTCGGGGCATCATCTTCGGAACTCCGACACATCAGGCCGACGGCTTCATCGTTACCTTCACGGCGACAAATTCCAGCGGTTCCGACTCAAAGGAGGTCAGTCTCTATATCGCCCGACGTCGGTTACCTTCGCCTGAACTTGGCGGCATACTGGCCGGGACCGCCGTGACCGGTCGGGCTGGCCAGCCGTTTGCCTTTCAAGTCTTAAGGATCAATGCCGGTTTGGAAGCGACGATTAAGGCCACTGGGTTGCCGTATGAGCCAGGCGTGGGGGGAGGACCTCAGCTTGCTCTCGATCCCGGGACAGGCTTCATCACTGGAACGGTGCCGTCCACGCTTGACGGTTCCGCCAAAAGCTTTGGCCTTCAGCTCGGTTTGGCGAATGCGGATTCCGCGCAGTCATATCTCCAGCTCACGTTTGTTTCCGATCCGTTTGTGCCCGTCATCACCAGCGGCTCGACAGCCGCGCTCGTCCTGAACAAATTTTTTTCCTACACCATCACCGCCGACGCGCACGCCACCGCTTTCGATTACCTCGGCCTGGACGGCGTCTTGGACGGAGCGCTGCCGCCCGGTTTGAGTTTTAATGCTTCCACCGGAACGATCTCGGGGATTTACACCGGCGAGACTTCTGCCTCGTGTCGGTGGGAACAGCCCGAAAGCAGGACAAACCGGGATTCTCCAAGGAAAGGGATCGATACGATCGAGACGATCAAGAAAGAACCGCCGCCTCGTATTCAATTCTTCGCCACGGAGGAGCCGGAGGGCACTGGAACTGCCCCGCTCGATTTTATCATCGGGTTGCACGACTTCGAAGCCGAGGTTTTGAGCAGCAAGAGTTCTGACAAGACCGATTACGTCATTTTCACCGACGATCCCCTGGCGAGCGGGATCGGAGCCGGGCTGCTGAAAGCGACCAGGATTGGCGATTACGTCAGCTATACCGTGCCGGTGGCAAAGAGTGGAACCTATGACGTGAAGGTTGGAATCAGGACGGGCGAAAGCGAGGGCATTTTCCAGCTCGCAATCGACGAGATTAACCAGGGAGCGCCGCAGGACGGCTATTCTCCCAGCGTTGCTTACGAGGTCCGCGACCTCGGCCCGGTCACCTTCGATAGCGGCGGGGACAAATCTTTCCAGTTTTCCATTACGAGCCAGAACCCGCACAGTAGCGGCCGTGAATTCGTCTGCGACTATATCGACCTGGTTCCTCACTTCGAGGCCGAAAAGTTGTTTGTCAAGAAACACACCGCGCCGTACAAAACCTTCCATGATCCAGAGCTGAGCGGCGGCGCCGGCACGCTATTTAAGGCGAGGAAACTGGGCGACTATCTTACCTACGCGGTCCCGCTCGGGAGCTCCGGAAATTATGACGTCCGGGTCAAGACCAAGCCGACGGGAAGTGCGGCTAGTTTTCAGTTGTTGATTGATGGCCAAAAGCAGGGTTATCCGCAGAAGGGAGAAGTCTACTATTCGGCTGGGGCGGACGGCGTCCGTGACCTTGGCGTGGCTAAATTTGAAAACGCCGGGGAGAAGGCGTTCAAGTTTCTCGTCACGGAGCGCGACCCCAAGGGTCCCGGTTATGATTTTCTTTTTGATGACATCCAACTGGTGTTAGCGAGCGATTTCGAGGCAGAAGCGTTACCGGTGAAAGCGGATGGATCGCTCGTCCGAGTCCAGGATGAGAATTTGAGTGGAGAGGCTGGTATCCTCTTCAATCCTCAAGCAGCAGTCGGCGAGGCCATCACCTACACGATAACGGTACCGGTCGCCGCTACCTATGAGGTGAAGATTGGAATAAGAACGGGCAAAAGGAGCGGGATTGTTCAGCTGTCGATCGACAACGTGGACCAAGGGACCGCCAGCGATGCTTACTCCGCGGATGTTGACTACGCGGTATTGGACTTGGGTCGGGTGACATTCACGGAGGCCGGGGACAAAGCCTTTCGATTCGTGGTGACGGGACGGAACGGAAAGAGCCAGGGCCTCGAATTCCTGCTGGATTACGTCGATCTGGTGCGCTGAGGAAGCTTTCCGCGAACCGCCAACAGTTCGCAGTCCGCCCCAACATCGCATGGGAGTGACGTGGTTGATCGAATGATCCGGGCTCGCCAGAGGGCGGTCAAAAAAATCGCCAACTTTGGCCGGGATTTCCCGTAGTACAAGATAGACGGGCACCGCGTTTGGAGCCCCCAACCAAATCAAACACCCATGACAAAAACTGATGCTGTCCAACTGCCAACAGTTTTTCGCAGCGCCGGGTCTTCATCCAGCTCGCCGGCTGCCGCTGACGGCGCCGCGGACGATGCAATTCTCCGCGCGTTTGCGGCAGTGCGCGGCTGGCGGACGCCGCCAAATTGGTCGTTGAGCGATTGGCACAAGGAGGCCAGAGCGATCATCGCTGCCGCGGGTTGCCGGGCTAATTTCGACTACGACCCAAAGCGGGGCGTTCCGCGTGCCGCCTTTGTTTGCCAGCGTGCCGTTGCATCTGTCTGGACGCGTTATCGGCTGAATACAGGCTTGATGGTGGCGCGGTTTCTTACTTGGACCAGAGCATGCCTTCTGATGACGTGACCTCACTGACCGCGATTGGTGGAAATGGTGATCACGGCGCCTGGGCGTTTAATACCACGCACTGGAGCGTGGTCCTGGAGGCACAAGGTGAATCGCCGGCGGCGCAGGAGGCGCTCGAAAAGCTTTGTCGCACGTATTGGCGACCCATTTTCAGCTTCGTGCGGCGACACGGCGCGCGGCCAGAGGATGCGGAGGATCTCACCCAGGGTTTCTTCGCTTTGTTATTAGAGCGGAAGGATCTGAATAATGTTCGCCAGGAAAAGGGCCGACTTCGCTCTTACCTGCTTACGTCGCTCAAACATTTTCTGGCCGACGAATCGCGCCACGCGATGGCAGTCAAGCGGGGCAAAGGACAGCGCTTGATTCCGTTGGAGGAGATTCATGAGCGGGCGGGCGTCGATCTTGAACGGAGCGACAGCTTGAGTGCCGACCAAATTTACGAGCGTCGTTGGGCGTTTACGATTCTGGAGCAAGTGATAGCGTGCCTGCGCGACGAATATCGCTCTGCGGGCAATCTGCGATTCTTTGACCAGATGAAGAAAATGCTCATGGGCGAACCGGGCCGGCCGGCGCAAGCGGAGGTCGCCAGGGAATTCGACATGACTGAGAACGCAGTCAAACAAGCGTTTCACCGATTTCGCCAGCGTTACCAAACGTTATTGCGAGAGGAGATCGCCCACACGGTGGCGATGCCCAGCGATATCGAAGACGAGTTGCGCCATCTCATCGCTGTAGTCCGAGCGTAACCTTTGATGACATTTTAGGCACTAAGAGAGAGGCTGCGAGCACGCCTCCGAGCATGATCAGCGCACTGAGATCTTGTCCAAACTGCGGCGCGGCAATCCCAGCCGACGCGCCAGAAGGAGGCTGCCCGGGTTGCCTTCTCGAGACCGGCCTGGGGCTGCTCTCGGATGCAGGCGCAGCCGCGGACGATTCCGCTCTAAGTGTTGAAGCGAATGCGGCCGCTGGGGCTTCGCATCTCGAGAACGCAGTGCGAGCCGCGGAGCTTGTCGGAGAATGGGGTGATTACGAGTTGCTGGAAGAGGTCGGTCGCGGCGCGCAGGGCGCGGTTTTTCGTGCCCGGCAAAAGAGTCTCAATCGCACCGTTGCGTTGAAGGTAATTAGCCTCGGCCAGTGGGCGAGCAAAGCGCACTTGACGCGCTTTCACCGAGAGGCCGAGGCTGCCGCGAGCCTTGATCATCCGAGCATCGTTCCGATCTACGAAGTGGGCGAGCGCCATGGCTCGTGCTACTTCAGCATGAGATTTATCGAAGGCGGGCCACTCGACAAAGTGGTCGGGCGCGACCCGATGCCGGCGCGTCGTGCAGTGGAACTTATCGCGAAGCTCGCGCGCGCGGTCCATTATGCGCACGAGCACGGGATTCTTCATCGCGATATCAAGCCGGGCAACATTCTGCTCGACGCAAAAGGAGAACCCCATCTCACCGACTTCGGACTCGCGAGGCTGGCTGAGACCGAAAGCACCGTTACGCGCACGAAGGAAGTTTTGGGAACGCCGAGTTACATGGCCCCGGAACAAGCGGTTGGTGAAAGTGGCAGACTTACGAACGCAACAGATGTCTATGGGCTTGGCGCCGTGCTTTACCAACTGCTGACCGGGCATCCGCCTTTCGCTGGAGGAACCACTTACGAAACCACCCGGCTGCTCCTGGATACTGAGCCGCGACCACCGCGTCTGTTGAATCCTAAAATCGATCGAGACCCGTCCACAATTTGTTTGAAGTGTTTGGAAAAGGATCCCGCAGCGCCGTTACTCTTCCGCTCTTGCGTTGGCTGAAGATCTCGAGCGCTGGCTAAAGCACCAGCCGATCCGCGCCAAGCCAAGCGGATTTTTTACCCACGCCCGCAAATGGGTGCGACGTAATCCAAGCACCACCGTGTTAACCACGTTGCTCCTCGCCCTCGCCGCCGGGTTGAGTTTGACGCTCTGGACCCGTAAACCCCCGGTTATTATTCCAAAGAGCATTGCCGTCCTTCCCTTTGAAAACCTCAGTCCCGATCCGAATAACGCCTACCTTGTTAATGGTATCCACGAAGAGATCCTGACTCGCCTGGCCAAGATCGCAGACTTAAAGGTCACTTCGCGCACTTCCACGCAGCAATATCAGAGCAAACCCCGCAATCTCGCGGAGATTGCAAAGCAGCTTGGCATAGCGAACATCCTGGAGGGTAGCGTCCAACAAACGGGCGATCAGGTGCGTGTCAATGTGCAGTTGATCAACGCACAAACCGACTCCCACCTTTGGGCCGAGACCTATGATCGCAAGCTGACCGACATGTTTCTGGTCGAGACCGATATCGCGGAAACAATCGCCGCCAATCTCAAAGCAAAGCTGACTCGCTCGGAACGGCAGGCTCTCGCTCTCCGCCCGACCGCAAATCCTGAAGCTTACGAGTTTTACCTCAAAGGCAGATTCTTCTGGAACAAACGGACCGACGCGGGCTTGCGCCAGGCGATTGATTATTTCAATCATGCGCTTGCTAAAGATCGCAACTACGCGCTGGCCGCTGCGGGATTGGCCGACTCCTACGATCTCCTTTGTGAATACAGCGCCCTTTCGCCAAAGGAATCTTACCCAAAGGCGAAGGCCGCGGCGATCAAGGCACTAGAACTGGATGAGACGCTCGGTGAAGCTCATACCGCACTGGCCTATAGTCTGATAAATTACGATTGGGATTGGCAGAGCGCGGAGAGAGAATACCAGCGAGCGATTCAACTCAACCCCAATTACGCCACGGCTCACCAGTGGTATGCCGAATTACTTTCGATGCTGGAACGTCATAGTGAAGCGATGGCGGAGATCAAAAAGGCACAACAGCTTGACCCGCTCTCGCTCATCATCAATCAGGGCGTGGGGGGGAAATACCTCTACGCGCGCCGCTATGATGAAGCGATGGCGCAATTTCAAAAGACGGTTGAGCTATATCCGCGTTTCCCGCCGACACACCAGCGCCTCGGATGGTGTTATGTCCAAAGGCACAGGTACGACGAGGCTATCGGTGAAATGCAAAAGGCCGTCGAGTTTTCTGGGAACAGCACACAAATGATCGCCGCACTCGGGTACGCCTACGCCGCAGCCGGTCGGAGAGATAGAGCGCAAGGGATAATAGCCGAATTGGAGCGGCGCTCAAAAGAGAGCTACGTCGATAGCTATTTTGTCGCCACGATCTTTGCCGCCCTGGGAGAAAAGGATGAGGCATTTGCCTTGTTGAACAAGGCCTGTGCGGAGCGCTCCTACTGGATGCCGTGGCTGAAGATCGATTTTCAACTCGATAACCTCCGCTCCGACCCACGCTTCGAGGCATTGGTCAAACGCGTCTTCGCCCTGAAGCAACAAAAAGCGATATCTTCTTCGCCGAAACCTAACGGTGCGAAGTCAAGTGTCCGCGTAACCTCGCAGCGGAGTTCCTGCGCACTGGCGTTGTATCCGCGCTTTTAACGCTTGATCCGATTTGGGACCGTTGCGCAAGACCCCCGCTTTCCAAAAAAGGCTGCGATGAAAAGCAAGACTAAACGTCAACAGGTTCGTTGACGACTTGGAACGCGGCGGTATCGGGATCGACCCCGACATCTAGTTACGCAAATATCGTCGCTTCTTTTCTTCCCCTGAAGACGATCCGTCAAAACCGCCCCATTTCGTTGCAGCCCTAAAGACCGGTAATCGGCAGATTTTAGGCGAGGCGTTGCGAAGGCATGTCCCCCCGATCTTTAGCGGAGACGTCCTTTCGGCGCGGGAACGGCTGCCTCTCCAACTTTCTGCGTAACCTCCGGCCGAATTTTACGCATTACCTCTGTGGAGGGCAGAAGTGGCCTCCAGGAATTCCTTAGGACCAAACCATCTTCCCTCTGCAAACGACCAAAACCATCACCCTCGAGAACAACCCCAAAAAAAACAAAAAAACCAGGTCCGAAATCGACACAATAGCAACAACCGCAGCCTGCAGGGGGCCTCTAAGCCCGTGAGGCGCACAAAAGTGATCCCCAAATCGAAGAACTCCGTCGCTCAGCTTCGTGCCGTAGGTGTTCTCTACTCCCGGCGCTCTTGCCCGGGCCGAACGCCTCCGTTTCCGGCTCGCCCCTTCAAGACGCCCGCCGTCTCTGGCTTCCGCCCTTCGACCTCGCAGATGCGGATCCATTTTCGACACCTCATTACCCACAACGAATAACCAAAGGCCCCACCCATATGCCTCCAAAAATCGACCCCTATGCCACGAAGTTTCAAAAGCGCATCGACGCGCTCCTCTTCATCTTCACCATCCTCGTCATCGCCCTCTTCCTGCGCGATTCGGCGCACGGCCAGGGAACTTTCATCGCGGCCGCTCCACGACCGGTTTGGTCCACGCTCAGTTTCTTCCACGCCGAACCAAGAGTTTCCATGGTGCTGGTCGCGCCGAATCCTTCTCATCCAAGGCGAGCCAGGCTATGCCGCATTGAATGGTGCTGACTTTTCGGCGCTCGCTGGATTGTCGGCAGATTCGAAATCAGGATTTCGCTCCCATCATGGCTATCCGCGGAAAGCCGCCAGGCGCACCGCGCACCGGCAGCCATCGATCGCGGGCCAGGTGAGTAGGTCGGCCGCGCCTTCAGCCTCGCATCTGGCGAACTGGTCGAACGGCGCGCGGGTCGGCAGCACCATTCCCGCCTACGGCACTGGGTTT
Source organism: uncultured Verrucomicrobiae bacterium (assembly GCA_963772915.1). Taxonomy (GTDB): domain Bacteria; phylum Verrucomicrobiota; class Verrucomicrobiia; order Chthoniobacterales; family UBA10450; genus Palsa-1392. Next base: position 403,458 of record CAVYZI010000003.1, on the reverse strand, counting down.
GGCGCGCTGACCGACAACCCCTCGGCTGTCGCAACCAAGCCCTCGCGAACGCAGGCAATTGCCTCGACCATCGACGAAGCGTCCCGCTACGTCAGCGAGTCGGATATGACTCCCGCCGGTTTTTCGAATTTGGCCGGCGTCCCGGCGCGTTCCGTAAAGAATGGCATCTCTGAGCGCACCCTGGCGATTACGGCCGGCGACGCGATAACGCCGTATCAGTTCAAGTCGGCTTCGACCATGTCGACCCTGGGTAGCCTGACGGGTCCGGACGCCATTACCGGCAGCGGAAAAGATTTTTTCCAGAACACGGCCATGACGAGTAGCACCAATTATGATCCCACCGGGCTGCCGACCGACACCGATGACGTGCGACTCACGACCGGCGGAACGGGTCTGACCATCACCAGCGCCGACATCACGATGGAATCGCTGAGCGCGCTGAACGGCACGTCCTATTCCATTTCGAATGCAACAACCACCGCGACCAATAGCACGCTCACCCTGGGCAACAGCGCCGGATTTACCAATGTCTGGAGCAGCACTGCGAACGACCTGATCTTTCTCTCAGGCAACTCCAGTCTGACAATCCTCGGCCCGAACTCGGGCAGCGGCACAGGCACGCTCGGACTGGTCGCTGGCATCGAGTGGAAATCTTCATGTCGAGACCGGCTCGAGTCTCACGATTAGCTCCGTCATCTCCGGCAGCGGTTTTTCTCTCACGAAAACCGGCGGCGGCACCCTGACGTTGAGCGGCGCGAACACTTTTGACGGCGGAGTGACCTTGGAGGCCGGCACTTTGAACATCAATAGTGCAAACGCGCTCGGGCACGACCGCAGGCACATTCGTGATCAATGGCGGCACGATTGACAACACGAGCGGCGGCCCTCTTCCATACTATACCTACGCTCAAATTTGGAATAGCGATTTCACCTTCGAAGGTGGGTCCGATCGGAATTGTTACGCACGGTCTGAATTTCCTGGGACAGGTAACGTTTCGTTAGGGACTGCCGCCTGGCACTAATCGAACGATCACAATCGACGGCTCATTTCTTGGCAAATCCGCGGCGTCATCTCGGATGGCACAACTGCGAATAGCATTACGAAAGCCGGCGCGGGCGAGCTTAGACTGTTCGGCACGAACACATATACTGGAGGCACAACTGTCTCCGACGGCACGGCTGCGAGATTTACACCAACGGCGCGCTCGGCTCGACGACGGCCCCCTTACGATAAATGGCGGCACCGTCGATCTCACGTGCTGACCATTCAGACGATCGGCGCCCTCAACGGCAGCAACACCTCAGCGTTGGATCGCGGGCGTCCTTGGCAGCCGAGGCGCTTACGGTAGGTAACGGCGACGCTTCGGGTGATTACTCCGGCGCGATTCGTTACGTGCATTCTGATCAAAGATCGGCAACGGCACCCAAACTCTGTCGCCGGTTTCAGCGGGACAGCATCTCTATCTGACGCATTCAGGGCGGAGTCCTCGCGTTGGGCAGTGACGATGCCATCGGAGATACGGGGACCATCTTTTTCTTTGGCGGCACGCTGCAATACAGTGCGCTCAACACCAGGGATTATTCCTCTCGTTTCAACAACGCCATGCTCTTGCCGCTTTCAGCGTCGATTCGAACGGCCAGAATATCGACCCATTCAACAGCTCTCTGACGAATATCCACGGTGGAACCTTCAGCAAGCTTGGCGCGGGCACGATCACCTTCGCCGCTAACAACACCTACTCGGGTACGACGACGATCAGTGGCGGCACGTTGCAGGTTGGTGCCGGTGGAACGACCGGCACGCTCGGCACCGGCGCCGTCATCGACAATGCGACCCTGGCGTTCAATCGCAGCAATGCGATAACCGTTGCCAACAACATTTCCGGCACTGGTGTCGTGACTCAGATCGGGGGTGGAACAACCACCCTGACCGGCACGAACAGCTACGCTGGAACCACCACGATCAGTGCCGGCTCCTTGCAGATTGGTGCCGGTGGAGCCACGGGCACGCTCGGTAGCGGCGCCGTCATCAACAACGGCTCCCTAGCCTTCAACCGCAGCAATGCGATGACCGTCGCCAATGACATCTCTGGCAGCGGCACCGTGACTCAGATCGGCGGCGGAACCACCACCCTGACCGGCACCAACAGCTACGCCGGCGCCACCACCGTGAACGCGGGCACGCTCTTGATAGACGGCAACCAAAGTGCAGCGACAGGCGCCGTTTCCGTGAACAACACCGGGACATTATTGGGCGGCACCGGGACGATCGGCGGCGCCGTCACGGTGAATCAAGGCGCCAGTATCACGGGTGCGACGAACGGAACGGTCGGCACCCTGACCCTGATGAGCACCGCGACTTTCGCCGGCGCCAGCGGCAGCCTGGCGACCTTCGTGGTCGATCTGCTGGGAGCGACCAGCGACAGGCTGGCGATCAGCGGAGTCCTCGACTTGAGCAATCTGTATGACTCCCTCAGCTTCAGCGGGTTCGCGGACGGCACGACCACATATGTCCTGGCGACATTCAGTTCCGTCACCGGCGTATTTAACGACATCGCAAACCTGCCGAGCGGCTATGGCCTTTTTTACAATGCGAACAACCTCGAGCTCTCGCCGATGACTCCGGTGCCGGAACCGGGAACATGGCTGGCGGGCGCGCTCGCCTTGCTCGCCCTGTCCTGCATGCAACTCCGCAAGCGCGCGTCTCGTCAAATAACCGCAGAATCGTCCCGACTTTCGCGCAGCGCTCCTTCCGAATCGTCCCCCGTCATTTCAACTTAATTCCTCAAGCCCCATGCAAAAAATTGTTCCTTATGCGACTCCGCGGCATCGAAAGGTTGTCGAAGAACGTCTCACAGGCCGGCCCAACGGACTTTCGATGGCTCGACAAAAATGGCATCACTTACTACGGCGGCTGGGAGGAAGAGTTCGGCCCCGGCGAAAGATTGCTGTATGCATAACCTGGCCCTACTGACGCTTGCGCCCAGTTCGTTGCGCATTCCCCAACAAGCGATCAGCAAACGCAAAGACCGCGTCCTGAAACAGCTTTGTCGAGTCTGCAATCTTGCCGTCTTTTTCGCTTCTTTTCCTCCCCCTTAAAAACCGATCCGCCAAATCCGCCCATCGCGTTGCAGTCCTAAAGACCGGTAATCGGCGGCTTCCAGGCGAGGCGTTGCGAAGGCATGTCACCCGATCTTTAAGCAAAAACGTCTTTCCAGTGCCGGAACGGCTGCCTCTCGAACTTTCTGCGTAACCTCCGGCCGAATTTTACGCATTACCTCTGTGGAGGCAGAAGTGACCTCCGGAAATCCCTTAGGACCAAACCATCTTCCCTCAGCAAACAACCAAAACCCCAAGAAAGAACCCCCCAATGAAAACACAAACCCCCAAAAAAACAGAAATCCACGCGAAAGCGATAACCGCAGCGCTCGGCGAGCGACTGCCGCAACAACCGACTCCCAAAAAGCGAAAACTACCCCTCCTCCTGGCCATTGCCGTCTTGCTTATGGCTGCCATTCCAGCCCAGGCAAGGATTACGATCAACGTCAGCGAGGTCGGCAATGATGTCGTTTTCGAGCTGAGCGGGAGCGTCAACATGGCCTCCCTCGTTTTGTCGTCCACCGGCAATCCCGGGACCGGCTTCGTGCCCACGATGGATCCAAGTATTCCGCTCATTCAGATGGTGCCGAGCGTTTCGGACAACGAGTCGTGGACCTACGATTCATTCACCACGAGCGACTTCAGCGGTCCCTCCAGCTTCGGATTCGGCGAAGTCATCTTTGTCGCATCTTCCTCCGCTGGCGCGCCGTTTATGTTTAGCCTCCCTCATGATGGCCTCCCGTTTAATATCGGTTTCAACTCTGGCTACGCGGGCATTGCCATCTACTCCACCATGACATTCGCCAATGCCACATTTGGGACCCTGGAGATAAATCCAGGAACCTATGAGTGGACCTGGTCGACTGGAGGTGTCTCCGACAGTCTCATCCTGAACATTGGCATTGCCCACGCGGTCCCGAACCAGGCACCCACGGCCAACGCGGGTCTCGACCAATCGATCCATGCTGGCAATACAGTCAATCTGGATGGGAGTCTCTCCTACGACGACAACACGGCTTCGACCGCGCTCCAATACTCCTGGAGCTTCGCCGAGCGGCCCGCCGGCAGCAGCGCCACCCTCAGCAATGCCAACACCGCAACGCCCAGCTTCGTGGCCGATCAGGACGGCAATTATGTCGTGCAACTGGTCGTGACCGATGAGGCCGATTTGGCGAGCGAGCCTGACCAGGTGCTCATCAGCAGCTATAACCAGGCGCCGACCGCCTACGCCACGGCCAGCACTACGCTCCCGATGGTAGGAGACCCGGTCACCCTCGACGGGACCACGAGCACTGACCCGGACGGGGATCCACTCAACTATTCCTGGACGGTGACCAGCCAGCCCGCGGGCAGCGTCGCCGCGATCACAGAGGTAGACGCGCACGCTTCCGTGGCCAGCTTCACCCCGGATGTGGTCGGCGAATATGTGATTACCCTGACGGTGAGCGATTTCATCGGCGCCGGCACGCCCGCCAGCGTGACCCTGGTCGCGAGCGACGCCGCCCAATTCGCCACGGAGAAAATCATGGACGCGGCCGCGCATTGTTGCGGCGCTCCCAAGGAGCCAGATCGCCCAGCAGGGAAACCGAAAGGACTTCGAGAATCTTCTCCGCATGGCGGTCAAGGACATCCGTGCCGGCGACATCGCCGGTGCGATTGATCAGTTGAATCAGGCGATCAGCAGAACCGACGGTTGCGCCCTGCGCGGCGCGCCCGACGGGAGCGGCCCAGGCTTCGATTGGATCACCGATTGCGCGGCCCAAGGGCCCATCTATGACGATCTCACCGCCGCCCTCAACGCGCTTCAGCCCTGACTAGAAATCAGGAGGGAAAGAAGTGAGCAATCCGAGGCTGCCGGAATCGCTTCCGGCAGCCTCAACTCTTGGGAGGCAAACCCAGACGGCCAGGCAGACTGCCTAACGAGAAGCGGGTTCCATTCCGTCGCATCTGCTTTGGCCGGTTCTCATCAACAATTTCGTTAGGCCGGCCCCAACGAACACGCATACGAAAAAAATTTCAAAATTTCTTCGAAACTTCGCCTCGCGGTTCCCGTAAAAAGATGGTGAAAGTGATAACTTCCCCTTCCCGGGCGGCTCCCCTCCTCCCAGGTCTGCGGCAGGCGCTGAAGTGGCGCTGTTCCCCCCGGAACACAACTCCAGTGAAAGGTAAACGACGATGAAACTCCGGACGCAACGCAGAACAGCGATTCGATCCGGGACAAACTCGATCCGCAGTCGCAAGCAAACACCCCAGAGTGAAAGAACCAATCGTATGAATGATTCAACTCGGCTCATAAAGACAACTTCACACTGTCGAACTTCGCAGGTCACTCGGCCTAACGACAGCAAAGCCAACGAAACCCGCTTCCCCGCTCTGATCGCCGCCGTTCTCCCGGTGGTTTCCTATCTGGTGCGGCGGATCGCGTTTCCGCTGGTTCTTCTCGGTGCGGGGCTCGTGCTCGTGACAACCGTGTGCGGGTCAGGGCGGGACCTGGACTGAGACCGGCAGCCTCGTCATTGAACGCCTTTATCACACGGCAACGTTGCTGCCCGATGGCAAGGTGCTCGTCGCAGGCGGAACTGACAGTGATTTCTTCGCTCTCGGCAGCGCGGAGCTCTACGACCCGGCGAGCGGGACTTGGTCGACCACCGGTCGCCTCCCTTCCCGCGCTTTTCACACGGCGACGCTGCTGCCCAACGGCAAGGTGCTCGTCGCAGGCGGCTATGACCGTGAGGGCTTCTTCGCTCACTCAATCGCGCAGCTTTACGACCCGGCGAGCGGGACCTGGACAGCCAGCGGCAGCCTCGCCACCGCACGCTTTTATCACACGGCGACCTTGCTGCCCGACGGCAAGGTGCTCGTCGCAGGCGGACTTGACGAGGACTTTTCCGTTCTCACCAGTGCGGAACTCTACGACCCAACGAGCGAGACTTGGACAACCACCGGCAGCCTTGTCACCGCACGCTTGCGTCACACTTCGACGCTCCTGCCTAACGGTAAGGTGCTCGTCGCAGGAGGTTCTGGCGATACGAGCGCAGAACTCTACGACCCCGCGAGCGGCACCTGGACAACCACCGGTAGCCTCATTACTTTGCTAAGTGGCACAGCGACATTGCTGCCCAACGGCAAGGTGCTCGTCGCAGGGAGTACGAGTGCGGAACTCTACGACCCGGCGAGCGGCACCTGGATGGCCACCGGTAGCCCCTTCGGTGCGTATGGTACCTCGACGCTCTTGCAAAACGGGAAGGTCCTGGTCGCAGGGGGTTTTGGCGATACGACCGCGGAACTTTACGATCCGGCAACCGGGACTTGGACGGCCACCGGCAGCCTCGCCACCGAACGTGATAATCACACAGCGACCTTGCTGCTCAACGGTCAGGTGCTCGTCGCCGGCGGGTATGACGGCGACAACGCGCTCTCGAGCGCGGAACTCTACGAAAGCGACGAGGGCGGCGGAATCACTCTGGTAAATGCGGCTTCGCGCAAGACGCACGGCAACGCAGGCCCGTTCGATATTGACTTGCCCCTCAGCGGAACTCCGGGCGTGGAATGCCGGGTAGGAAATGGCGGCACATTCCTGCAAACCATCGTGTTTACCTTCTCGGAGCCGGTGACCAGTATCTCTGGCACCACGACCACGACCTGCGGCACGGTCAACAGCGCCACGATCAGTGGCTCGACGGTCACGGTGGAACTTGGACACGTTACCTGCGACGGCTCCGACATCACCGTGACGGTGTCCGGCGTAAACGGTGACTCGGGCTCGGTCGATGCTTCCGCCACCATGACCCTGCTCACCGGCGATGTGAACGCCGACGGCGTCGTCAGCAGGGCAGATCTGCTCGAGATCAGGATGAACGTGGGCCGTGGCCTGGTGAACGAAGACGACTTCCGCGACGACATCACGGTCGACGGGAAGGTGAACCATGGCGACACGACCCTGGAGAAATCGAAGCGCTGATGGCGGGTTCACAAGCCGACCGCAACAATGAAACTTTCAAATCAACCAATCGATCTGGAACTGGTGCAGACGCTCATCCCGGTGGGCTTCTTCAGATCTGCAATCGCGCAAGCACACCCCCCCAAAGTGAAAGAACCAACCGTATGAATGATTCAGCTCGGCTCATAAAGACAACTTCACTCCGAAGAACTTCGCAGGTCATTCGGCCTAACGACAGCAAAGACAACGAAGCCCGTTTCCCCGCTCTGGTCGCCGGTCTTCTGCCGTTTGTTTCGATTTTTGTGCGGCGGATCGCGTTTCCGCTGCTTTTGCTCGGTGCGGGGCTGGTGCTTGTGCAACCGTGTGCGGGTCAGGCTGGGACCTGGACCATCACCGGCAGCCTTGCCATCGGACGCTATGATCACACAGCAACGTTGCTGCCCAACGGCAAAGTGCTCGTTGCAGGAGGTACTGACGACGACTTCGCTCTCCGGAGCGCGGAACTCTACGATCCAGCGAGCGGCACCTGGACGGTCACCGGCAGCCTCGCCGCCGTACGCCAGTATCACACGGCGACGTTGCTGCCCAACGGCGAGGTGCTCGTCGTAGGCGGCTTTGTCCATGACATCGACTTCGCTTTCGCAAGCGCGGAACTCTACCATCCGGCGAGCGCTACCTGGACGGCGACCGGCAGCATGGGCACCGGACGCTCTAGGCACACGGCGACCTTGCTGCCCAACGGCAAGGTGCTTGTCGCAGGCGGTGAAGACGGCGAGTACGTTGTCATGAGCGCGGAAGTCTACGATCCGACTAGCGGGACGTGGACGGCCACCGGCAGCCTGACCACTGCACGCTTTCGTCACACGGCGACGCTCCTGTCTAACGGAAAGGTGCTTGTGGCAGGCGGTACATAATCTGGCGAGCGCGGAACTCTACGACCCAGCGAGCGGCACCTGGACGGTCACCGGCAGCCTCGCCACCATACGCCAGTATCACACGGCGACGCTCCTCTCTAACGGAAAGGTGCTTGTGGTAGGCGGCGGTTTTCCCGCCACCGCGAGCGCGGAACTGTACGACCCGACTAGCGGGACGTGGACGGCCACCGGCAGCCTCGCCACCGCACGCTATCGTCACACGGCGACGTTGCTGCCCAACGGCAAGGTGCTTGTCGCAGGCGGCGAAGACGAGGACGTTGTCACGAGCGCGGAAGTCTACGACCCGACTAGCGGGACGTGGACGGCCACCGGCAGCCTCACCACTGCACGCTTTGGTCACACGGCGACGTTGCTGCTCGAAGGCAAAGTGCTCGCCGCAGGCGGTTATGACGGCAAGAACGCTGCCGCGAGCGCGGAACTCTACACAAACGATGAGGGTGGAATCACGCTGGTCAGTGCGGTCTCGAGCAAGAATCACGGCAACGCGGGCATATTCAATATTGATCTGCCGCTTAGCGGGACTCCGGGCGTTGAGTGCCGGCAGGGAGCCCTTGGCAGCGCGACTTCGATCGTCTTTACGTTCTCGGACGCGGTCAATTCCGTGGATAGCACGTCCACGAGCTGTGGTCGGGTCATTAGCACGACGGCCGACGGCTCAACTGTCACCGTGTTACTCAACAACATCCAATCCTGTGATGGCTCGGACGTCACGGTCACCTTAACCGGGGTGAACGGTGACTCAGGCACTCTGGCCTCCGCAGCCGTCACCTTTGGAATGTTGGCCGGTGACGTCAACGGGGATCGCACCGTCGACGGGAACGACCTCCAACAGGTCAGAATGAACTCGGGACGTGGTCTGGTAACGGACGCTAACTTCCGCAACGACGTGTCGGCCGACGGTAAGGTCAACCACGCGGATATTAAGCTGACGAAAGCGGCTCAGGGCAACTCGCTGCCGTAACAATCACCTATGGGAGTTTCCAAATATCCGCGGCCCGGGCAACGAATCGCTCCTGAGACACTCCGGGAGATTCTCGACGTTCCGGTGCCGGCCGAGTTGAGCGGTCAAGTGCCGGAGCGCTACGAAACGCTGGCCGATCTCGATGAGACAGTGTGGCGGCATCTGCCTGCGACCCAATGCGGGGTTCTGGGCAGGTTCGTCCTGCAACAAGTGCAATGGGGCCTGCCTCGGACCCCGGAAGCGGTGAGAACCAAACCCTTGCCCCAATTTCATCAACCGACTCCTGTTTCCGCACTCGAAGTGGATGTTCGGACCTGTAACTGTCTCAACAATTGTATTGAACTCCGCGTTGGGGTGATCTGCAATTTCTCAATCATCTGACCGTAGGAGACCTGCTCAATTGGAGGAATCTTGGGGCGTGCAGTTTGGTCGATCTTCTGGTTGCTCTTGAAAGTGCCGCCGCGAAATCAGACCGATTCCAGCATCAGCAACTCCGAGTTGAGAATGCGATCGGTGCCGGCCCTGTTCCTGCGACTGAACTTCCTTCAGAATTTCGAGTCGAGATTTCCCGCTTTCCAAGGAGAGGCGAGAGGATCGCACCGCGCACGCTTTCCCACATCCTCAACGTCCCGACCAGAGGCCGGCACATGGGCGGGGTCAAACTGCGGGACCTGGACGAATCTGCCTGGGAACGGTTTGACCCCAGGACCTGCCACGAACTTGTTTTGGAAGTCGTTGACCGAGTGCGGAGGTTTCGATGCATTCTTTGTGGTCAACTCGGCAATCGACGACTGCCGATACCGCGGACGAACGGTAGACCGGTGGTGCTGCATCTTCAGAATTGGACGTTCAGACGGTTGAGCGAGGCGGGACTCTTAGGCAACCCGGCACGACTCGCGGAGACTACCTTCCGGGAACTGTTCGAGATACCCGGCTTTGGCGATACGTCCCTGGTAGACCTGCTCTCTACCCTGGAAGCTCAAACCGTCATCGCTCACCGAACAAGGCAGCGAGAACTCTTCGCTGCTCGTCGACTTGCAGAAACGCAAGGAGTCGGATTGTTATTCGCGGACTATCATCCGACCGACGTGGGTTGCGACCACCTCGATTTGCTCGAAACGGCGGATTAATCCGGTCCGTCCTGAGCGTTCGCACGCGCGATGACGTCCGTTCGCAGCGGACGATCGACCATGCGGATCCGGTTCGGCAGTTTGACGGCGGTGGGAAACGAAAATAATAAGGTCCTCCTTGCCACCCGGTGGGACGAGAAGGTTTCACAGGTAAAATCGTTAGGCAATGGCGCAAATATGTAGCGTGGTTTTGCATCATTTTCCGGCGAAATCGGGCTCGGCCGTAGAAAATGATCGTAGAACTTTTCAACACCGCCGGCGCCTTCTGCAACGACTCGCGGGAATTCCGCTTGACGTTAGTTCCTTAAGCTGGTCAGCAGCGGCGAGCGATGCTTTCCATACCTCCTTCGTGAGCCTAAGCCTGACCGTTGTCGTTTTGTGTGTCGCTGCTGGTTGCGCGACGGCACCCGAACCGGCAAAAGATCAGCAGATTACGCGCGAACGCGTCGTGGCAGAGGCTGCGGCCTGAGTGACAGCGGGATCTGCTTCTCCCGCACGAGGACCCCTTTCTTCTTCCGATAAGCGAATTCCGCAAGCGTGTAGACGCCACCCTCTTTCAACAGGCGCTGGACCTGGAGAAAAATCCCGTCATTGATGGCCCACATCCGTTTCCAGTTCTGGCGTTCATAAAATTTCGGAAAGTCCTTAAGCGGAATCCCTTGTTCCTTCGCCTGGTTGTAGTTGTCGAGCCTGTGTTTCCGCTGGAGAGAAAGCCATATGCTAGGCGACGTTCCGGACCGCGCATGCATGCTGTTTTTCGGCACCGTGAGAAAGTAGTTGTTCGCGTGATCGAAACTTTCATCGGGAAACCGTTCAAGCGCTTTCGGATCCGTCAGATCCATCGCATGGGATTCGAATCGTTCTCCCGCATTGCTCTGGATGTCGATGCCCACCGGTTGCGCTCCGGCCTCCTGCAGGATTCTGCAGTACCACGGCTGGAACCTTGCGAACTCTTTCGGTCTTATCAACCGCTGCCACAAGCGGACGATCGGATTCCAATGACTGTCCTTGTTTTTCGCCGAGCCGCATCCGAGATCGAGCACGCGCTTGTTCGCCAAAGATGCGACGTTTGCGGAGATGTGCTGGATGCGGATCAGCTGCGCCTCCAATCGGTCCTCATGCAGCGTTGAGCGGTGCGTTGCCAGGAAGTCTGAGGCCAGGGCCTGATAGGAGGGATCGAGCTTCATGGATTTTCTGCAAAAACGGTTACGAACGGACGGATTGCAAAACAACCGCGCATTTCTTGCTCGACAAGAGATTTCTGGATTGGACCGTCCGCTCGGGCAAACGATTGCATTTCGCGAGCTGTGCCACTCTTTTACACTCGCCGCCACGCTTTCGGGTTTCGGTTCTCCGCCGTTTGAAGTGGACGCGGTCTTCAACATCGCCCGAGGCATCGTCGAGAGACTCGGCCTGGGTGAGATCGTCGCCCCACGCGGCGTTACATGATCCCGAGCTCGGCTTCCAGGCAGGCCAGCGTATGGGAGCTCAGGCCCGTGCCTGGTCCGATGCCGCGCGCATCGCGGTCTTCCTGCGGTTCTTCAGCGGCAATGTCGGCCATGACCTTTTCTCTGAACCACTGCGGCCGATCGCGCAGCAGTTCTTCCAAGTGCGAGCGCTGAGTGTCTGTGAGCGGTGTGCCCTCGCACACCGGGTGACATGCTCGATTCAATGGACGCGGCCAACTCGCCCTGACCTCAGACCGCTCACGATCTCGGGGACCTGTCTGCAAATCGATCGCGAGCCTGAGGAGAAGAGAAGGAGGAGATTTGACGCTTCGTTCCGCCTCTCTTAATTACCCTCCCTCGCGCCCGTAGCTCAACTGGATAGAGCATCTGACTACGGATCAGAAGGTTTGAGGTTCGAATCCTCACGGGCGCGCGTTTCTCGCTGGTTTTGGCGGTTGCACCTTTTCCCCTCGCGGAGAAAATTCCCTTTATGGCTGGTCAAGGTTCTACCGGTAACGTGATCGCGGCGCTCTGCAGTTTCTTCATTCCGGGGCTCGGGCAGTTGCTTCAGGGACGGCTCTTCATGGCGATCCTGCAATTTGTCCTCGCGGCGGTGCTCTGGTTCATCCTCCTCGGGTGGCTCATCCACCTCTGGTCGATCCTCGACGCCGCCCTCTGGAAGCCGCGCGCCTAACGAGCGGATCGACGGCGGAAGGCGAAGGCCAGCCCCGTGCCGCCGAGGAGGAACGCCGTGGTCGCAGGTTCCGGGACCTCGGTCGGCAACTCCACTTCTTCGAACGCGATCGCCCCTGCGGAGAAAGTGGAGGGAATCGTCGAGCCGGAGATGAGGAGGCTTGCTGTTGCCGGCAGCGGCTCACTCGCGATCCCTCGACCAAAGTCTGGCCGCTCGTCGGGCAAACCGGAACTGCTCCGGTTGATCGTGTTCGACTTGCCCGCGGTGCGGGTTGGACCCTCTTTCTGCCTCCGGGCATCGTGCAGTTTGGAGGGCGGTGTTGGCAGCGGGGTGCTTCGGGTCCCGCCTGGCTCGGTTTTGGTTGAAACGCCGTTCGTCTCCGGCGGAATGAGGACGGAAAGATATTTCGGCTGCGGATCGTCGGGCCGCTCCCGCAGCGTAATCAGGGCGCGTTCGACACCGCGCGCACTGCCGAAATGAATCGCGCAATAGATACCGGCGAACGCGCAGGCGACGAGGACGCCGAACAATATCATGGAGGTATCGATCGAACGAGGATGAACCGGCGCGCTTTTCACAGGGCAGGCGCGAGTGATCGCGCCGACTTTATTTTGAGCAGGAAATGTTCCGCTCCGCGGCAGGAAGATGCGCGTGCAAATCCAGCGGGCGACACGCCCGCCCCTACACTCACGGGCCGAGCTTCTTCAGGAGCGATTTCCAACGCTCCCAGGCGGCATCATGCGCCTTGCGATTGGCTTCCGAAGCGTCGGGCGCTTCACCGGCTCGCATGAAGCCGTGGCCAGCGCCCGGATAAATTACCGGTTCAAAAGTTTTCCCGGCAGCCTTCATGATCTCTGTCGTCTTCGGGATGGTGGCGCCGACCCGGGCGTCATCTTCGCCGTAAAAGCCGTAGACCGGGCAGGCAATGTTGGCCGCCTTCGTGGCCTCGTCCGGTCCGGTCCCGTAAAAAACAAACGACGCCTTGAGTTTCGGATTGTGATTGGCGTAACCGAACGCCTTCCCGCCGCCCCAGCAGAAACCACAGACCGCGAGGTTGCCGTTACCCGCGGGCAACTTCTCGGCGTACTCCGCCGCCGCATCGAGATCGGCAAAGACCTGCGCGTCTTGCAGCGCGGAGACGGCTTTGATCGCCGCACCCTGATCGGGATAACTGCTCGTGTCTTTCCCGGGGGCGGAGAGCAGGTCGGGCGCAACCGCGATGTAGCCGGCCGCGGCCAATTCATCCGCCAGGTTCTTCGCCCAATCCGTCAGGCCAAAGATTTCATGAATCACGAGCACGACCGGCGCCTTCGTTTTCACCTCGGGGTAAACGACGAAGGTTTTGACGGTCCGGCCGTCGTGTTTGAGATCGACCCATTCGCTGTGGCGAGGCGATTTGTTGAGTCGCTCCTTCGCCCAATCCTGGGCGAGACCAGTTCCCACGCCTAACGAGACGAACAACAACAAAACCAGAGCGCGAAGTTTCATCCCGTAAGGAACGCCGCTCTTCCGGATCGGCAACTGGCAGACGCTTCGCTGGGCGAAGCGCGGGAGCAGGGAATCACGAGCAGGAAAGATTTTGTCCGCAATCATGGCCACCCTCGCGCCTCCCACAGGGAGGCGTCTACAAGGACCGGGCTACATTCGGAAGATGATCTTGCCGGCGCGCTGGCCTTGGCCGGCCCGGGCCACTGCCTCGGCGAAGTCGCCTAACGAATAGGCGCGCTCCACCCTGGTCTCGAGCAGACCGCGCCGCGTCAGGTCGATGAGCGGCGCGAAGGTTTCCCGACGCGCTTCCGCGCTCGCCTGCTCGTACCATTTGTTCACCCAGAAACCGGTGAAATGGAGATTTTTGAAAATGAGCAACCCGTTCGGGATACGCAGCGGTTGCAGGCTCATCGCACCGAAGGTGACGATGGTCGCCTCCGGCGCGACGACTTTCGCCATGCGCAAGGCGCTCTCGCCCCCGACCGCGTTCAGGCCCAGCCGGATCGGCTTGTTCCTCGTCGCCTCCGCGGCGGCCGTGCGCAGATCGTCATCATCGAGCAGCACGACGTCGCCGCCCGCGGCGCGCAGCTCGTCGATCAGTTCCGTCCGCCTAACAACGTTGACGGTTCGAAATCCCAGCTCGCGGCAGATGACAATCACCGCCCGTCCGACAGCGGAATTGGCCGCGTTCTGAATCACCCAATCGCCTGCCTTCAACGGGACAAAATCATGCAGCATCCGCCAGGCGGTGATGGGATTGATTTTCAGCATGGCGGCCTGCTCGGGCGCGATGTCGTTAGGCACGAGGGTCAGCTTGTCGGCCGCGACGACGGCTTTCTCCCGCCAGGTGCCGAGATCGTGGGGGAGGATGACCTGCGCCCCAACCGTCGGATCCTTCACTCCTTCGCCCAGCGCCTCGACCACGCCCGCGCCCTCGAAACCCGGGGTCGCCGGGAGAGGGAAGCGGATCGGATACTTGCCTTCGATCTGGTTGAGGTCTGCCGGGTTGATCGGCGCGGCCAGCATGCGGACGAGCGCTTCGCCGGCCGCGGGTTCGCGCAGCGGTTGTTCGTCCAGACGCAAAACCTCCTCCGGTTTTCCGTGCGCCTCGTAAACAATAGCCTTAATACTTTCGCTCATCCGATGGCCCCGCATCCTAACGCGAACACTCCGGCCGGCAATCTCCAATCGGGCGCCCGCGTCGCCCTCCTCGGGATGGCCGCCAACGTCGTCCTCGCGACGGCGAAAATCCTCGCCGGCGCGCTCGGCCATTCTTATGTCCTGATCGCCGACGGGATTGAATCCGCGCTCGACATCGGCGGCTCGGCCATCATTTGGGGCGGGTTAAAATTTGCCGCCCGGCCGGCGGACGAAACCCATCCCTATGGCCACGGCAAAGCCGAACCGGTCGCGGCCATCATCGTCTCGTTAGGTGTGCTCGCCGCTGCGATGGTGATCGCGGCCCGGAGCGTGCACGAAATTTTCCAGCCGCACGACGCCCCGGCGCCGTTCACGCTTGTCGTGCTCGTGGCCGTGGTGGTGGTCAAGGAGCTTCTCTTTCGCACCGTGGATCGTCTGGGGCGAAACGCGGCAAGTACCGCGATCCAGACCGACGCCTGGCATCATCGCACCGACGCGCTGACCTCGATCGCGGCTTTTGTCGGCATCTCGATCGCGCTCCTCGGTGGACCGCGCTGGCAGAGCGCGGATGCCTGGGCCGCGCTCTTTGCCTGCGTGCTCATCGCGGCCAACGGCTGGCGTCTTTTTTACCCGGCCCTGCGGGAAGTGCTGGATACGGCCCCACGCGGTGAGATCGCGGATGGGGTGCGGGCGGCGGCCAGGGCGGTGCCGGGCGTGCTCGAGATCGACAAATGTTTCGTGCGCAAAATGGGCCTGGAGTTTTACGTCGATCTCCACGTCGGAGTGGATGAAACGATGTCGGTGCGCGCCGGGCACGACGTGGCACATGAGGTGAAGGATGCGATCAAGCACGCCAATCCGGGGATTGCCGATGTCCTGGTGCACATCGAGCCGGCGAAGGCGGCTCGTTAGGCCAGGGTGACCAGTTCGTCGAGCGCGACGGCGAGGCGATTGCGAGCGAGGGCAATCTGGCGCGCGAAACGCGCCAGCCTCAGGATTGCGCCGGGGCGGAGCAGGAAGTGACCGGCGAGCCGCCGGAGATCGGTCCGCTGTCGTGCGAGATCGAAAAGCACCTCCGGCGGAGCGGGAAAAGGCGCCGCGGCGGTGTCGCTAATGGCGCGGAGCGAAAGCATCGGAATCCTGCGCGTGGCGCAGGCGTGGGCAATGCATTGCGTCTCCATGTCGACCGCGGCGGCGCCCTCGTCGCGCGCCAACTGCGTGCGTTCCGTCGCGGTGGCGATAACCCGGTCCGTGGTCACGAGTTGGGCGACGCGGGCGATGAGGACGTCGCGGGCCCGGAGAAGCAACTCCGGATCGGAAAAGTTCTCGGCCAGGAGAAGATCGCCCACCCCTAACGACGGCTCGACCCCGCCGGCGAAGCCGCTGCTGATCAGGAATTCAAAGGGCTGGGAGTCGAGAAACGGTTCGATACGTCCCCGACAGATTTTCTCGCCCACGCCGGTGTGGAGGATGGCGACTTCGCAGTGGCGATCGCCGAGCAGCCGTCGAAAATCGCTGCTCTCGCTCGGCAGGGCGAAGGTGACCGCGATCATCGAGAAACGCTCAGCGCGGGGCGGAGAGAACGATCTCGAGGTGAACCGCCTCGTTAGGCGAAACCTCCCGGGGAGACGGCGCCGGTCCGGGGGCGGGCGCACCGAGGGCATGGAGCGTTTCCCGGAACTGCGCCTCGGCGGAGGCCGGGATGAGGACGAGCACCTTGGCGTGGCTGTCGTCAGGCAAACCCTTCGTCCCGGAGCCGCCGGCCGCGGTCGCGGCCCCGATGATTTTTTGCGCGACCTCGTCCTGTTTTTCGCGCGGGACGGTTATCTGCACCGGCTCGATTCCAAGGGTCGGCGGAGTGAAGGCGGCCGCGGCCGATTTCTCGAGCGAGCGTTGCAGTTGCTGACGGAGCGCCGCGTCGCGCTCTTTTTGCATCTCTTTCGGCGGACCGGCCGTATGGAAAATGTAGATCAAGCCGAGCGCGACGTTCATCGCGACGAGGACGGCGAAGGCGGCGGCCAGTTGCCGACCGCGCGAACCGGCCCTGGTCGTGGCGGACGATTCGCCGGGAGGACGCTGCAGGCCGCGATGGATCTGGCGCGCGGCCACGAACTGGCGCTGCAATTCCGGATCGGAAATGAGGGCGCGCTCCAGTCGCTCGCGCTCGGGCGGCGGGAGTTTGCCCTCGAGGTAATCGAAAAACTTTTCTGGCGTCATTGCGTTTGGTGGCGAATGAAGAGCGCAAGCTAAGGCGGGAGAGCCGTTAGTCCAGAAAGTGAGCGCGCCGCGGTGAGCGGTTGCGATTAAAAGGTGGGAAATTAACGTGTCAATACTCGTGGGCGACGATGGAGAGAGCACTATCCAACCGCACGGCCGCAGAAGTTGGATTCGCTGGCTCTTCATCGGGCTCGGCGCCATTCTTCTGCTGCTGGCGGTCTTTCATGGACCGGTCCTGCGCGCCGTTATCCACACGGTCGCGGTCAAGGTCGCGGCGGGGCAGAACCTGAAACTCGATTTCCAGATCGAGGGCGACCCGCTCGATCGGATCACGCTCCGCAATCTGCGGGCGACCCCGACCGGTCCGACCGCGGTGCAATCGCTCGATGTGGGGGAAGCGAAGGTGGATTACAGCCTGTCGGATCTGCTTTTCCACGGCCTGTCCGACGTGCTCAAGAATGTCGAAGTGCGCGATGTGACGGCGGTCCTGGACACGTCGAAAGCGCTTCCGACGCCCACGCCGACGCCGAGCGCAGAGGTGAGTTTGCCGGCCTATTTTCCCGATCGTTTGGTGGCGGCGAACATTAACCTGACGATGAAGCAGGAACCCCAGGACATGGTCGTGAAAAACCTCAACCTCGGGCTTTATCCCGACAAGGAAGGGGCGCTCCGGATCGACAAGTTGCAGATCCCCAACCTCCATACCTGGAAGGACATCACCGCGACCACGACCTACGCGAATAAGAATCTCTTCCTGCACAACCTCACTTTTGATGAGGGGCATCACTTCCAGACGGTCAACATCGATCTCTCGAAGGCGGGCGGCGGCAAGCTGGCCCTGGACGTGAAGGGTTCGGTCGGGCAGGGGAAGATCGAGGGCAACGTTGGGCTGAGCACGACGAAGTCGTCCTTCCAGACGAAGACGAAGGTCAACGCTTCCAATATTTCGTTAGGCCAGTTGAGCGAATATTTCGGGCGACCGGCGGGCGCACTGGGGGGAGACGTGAAGAATTTCCAGATGGACTGGCGGGGCACGCTGGACGAGCCGCGGAGCTGGGAGGGGACGATTGCGGCCCAGGTCGATAACGTCCGGCAAAACGGCGTCGCGCTCGATCATGTCGGACTCGACGTGGTGGCGCAAAACGGCACCGCGACGGTGCTCGAAGCCAAAATCGATCGGGGGACGAATCACGTGCGGCTGAATGGCACGGTGCAGTTGCCGAAAACAACGGCCGGGTTTCGGCGCACCCCGGGCGATCTGAAGCTCAGGATCGATGCGCCGAATTTGCGGGAGATCACGGCGTTTCTGCCGACGCCGGTGACCGGCAGCCTGCAGGCCGACGGCACGATCAAGACCGACAACTCGATCGCGCACCTCGAGCTGATCGCCGAGGGCGACCTGCTCGGCTACGGCAAGGCGGCGGTGAAGACTTTGAGCGCGAAGATTTCCGCGACGAAGAAACTCCCCGGGACCGATGCGACCGAGGAACCGTTTTATGCCAACCTCGATTCGTCGATCGAGGCGGAGCTGAGCGATCTGCGCTACGACCAGTTTGTCGTCGACAGAGTGCGGGCGGAGGTCAAAAGCAAGGACGCGATGGTCTCGCTCGAGCCGGTCTCGGTTCAGCGCAAGAACAACCTGCTTCTCGTTAGGGGAAATTATCAGTTGCCGCCGCCGGAAGGAAAAGCCCTCGAGCAGCCGGCCGATTTGCAGCTCTCGTTCCGCGCGCCGCAACTGGCCGACTACTGGCGGAGCGACGCGCCGAACAAGGTGACGGGCGAGTTGCAGGCCGACGGCAACCTGCGGATTCGAAAAAAGGTAGCGAGCGGGCAACTGAATCTTTCCGGGCAAGACATCGCGGCGCAAAAACTCGTTGTGAAACAGCTCAGTGCGCAGCTCGCGGTGGCGGACAATCTCGCCTACCTGAACGATTTCACCGCGCGCATGAACGAGAAGGATTTCATCGTTGCGCACGGGACGATGGAGTTGAAGCAGCCGCTGCAGTACACGGGGGCGGTCAGGGTGAATTTGGCGGATCTTTCGACGTTTGAGCCGTTGCTCACGAAGCAAGAGAAGAAGACGCCGCTGGCGGGCTCGCTGGTCGTGGATTGGAACGGGAACGGCGAGGTCGCAACCTTCCAGAACAACGGCGACCTCCATCTCAGGCTCGAGCGTGGGCGGTTTGCCGATCTGGAAAATCTCCAGGCCGACGTCGAGGCGCATTACACACCGCAGGAGCTGAACGTGCCGATCGTTTATCTGGCGAGCGACAAACTGAATTTGCAGACCAGCGTCCAGGCAAAGAACGGACGGATCGAGGTCAGCAACCTGGAAATCTACCAGGCGAAAACAAAGTGGGCCACCGCCTACGCCGCGATTCCATTTTTCTGGAGTCATCTCGGGACGGGAAAGCCGCTCTTTCCGCCGAGCGGAAAGGTGCAGATCAATTTCGATTCGGAGAATCTCGACATCGCAAAGCTCTTTCAGAATTTCGGCGCCGAACCACCTGTTTCGGGCCAGCTAACAGTGAAGCTCGATGCCCATGGCCCGCTTGAGCAGTTGCAGGCCAGCCTCGATCTCCAGCTCCAGAATCTTGAAGCCGCCGCCGTCAAGCAGCTCGACCCAACGAAAATCGATCTCGCTCTGCGCCTCCAGAATAACGAGCTGAAGGTCGCCGGAAAAATCCAGCAACCGAAAATTCAGCCGATCCAAATCGATGCTCGGATGCCGTTGAACATCTCGGAGGTGATCGCGAAGAAAAAGCTCGACGAGCAGACGCCGATCACCGCCAGGGTCGAAATGCCGCGGAGCCCGGTCAATTTCATCCGCGAATTCGTGCCCGCTCTGCGCCAACTCGACGGCGACCTGGCGCTCAACGTCAACCTCGACGGGACGATCGGGACGCCGGCCCTGAGCGGCGCAGCCGAGATGAACATCGTCTCGGCGCGATTTGAAAACCCGACCATGCCCGCCCTGCACGACTTCAAGGCGCGGCTCAATTTTCGCGACAACACTTTGAACTTCGAGCGCTTCGGCGGCGACCTCGCCGGCGGACCCTTCACCGTCGCGGGCCGGATCACCCTGCCCAAATTGACCGAGCCGAATTTCGATCTGCACCTGCAGGCGAACAGTGTGCTCGTGGCGCGCAACGACAACCTGACCGCGCGGGTCGACGCCGACGTTAAAGTCGAAGGCCCGCTGAAAAGCGCGACGGTGAGCGGTCAGGTCCTGACGACGAACAGCCGTTTCTTCAAGAACATCGACATCATCCCGATCGCGCTCCCCGGCCGGCCGCCGCCGCATCCCGAGCCGCCCTCGGCCGCGCCCACCCTTTCTTTTCCCGATCCGCCGCTGCGCGACTGGAAATTCGACCTCACGATCAAGAGCAAGGAGCCGTTTCTGATTCGCGGCAACCTCGCCACTGGCAAAGCGATCATCGACATGAAGCTCGCCGGCACCGGCCTGAAGCCCCAGCTGCAGGGCCAGGTGCGGCTGGAAAGCTTCGACGCCACGCTGCCGTTCAGCACTCTCTCGATTAATCTCGGTTTTCTCTACTTCGACCCGGACGATCCGCTGAATCCGCGGATCGAATTGCAGGGCACCTCGCTCATCCGCGATTACACGATTCACGTCTACGTTTACGGCACGGCGCAGAATCCGCAGGCAATTTTCAGCAGTGAGCCGCCGCTCCCGCAGGAGGAAATCATCTCCCTCCTCGCCACCGGCACGACGCGGGAGGAACTGGCGACCGGCAACGTCCTGGCGAGCCGCGCCGCCATCCTTTTGGTCAAGCAGCTCTATCGCAAGATCTTCAAGAAAGGCGCTCCGCCGGAAAAGGATGACTCGTTTTTCAACCGGCTCGATGTCGAGTTTGGCAATGTCGACCCGCGCACCGGGGAGCAGACCGCGACCGCCCGCTACAAGGTGAGCGACCACATCGTGCTCATCGGCGATCTTGGGGTGCAGGGCGGGTTCCGGGGACTGGTCAAGTATCTCATTCGGTTTCGTTAGATGGGAGCGCGAGAAATAGTCAAACTGGACATGCGGAAGCATGTCCCTCCGGAGGACGCGCTTCGGCGCGTCCAGGTTGCCTTCGTCCTCCTTTTTGCCTAACGACTCGCGTTGCTGCCGGCCAGGGTGCGGTCAAACTCCCGGAGCAGGAGCAACAGGAGAACGAGAAAAAGGCCGAGGCGAAGCAGCAGGAGAAAGTCGCGCAAGAGGCCAATCTCGAGATCGTCGGCAACACCGCTTTCGACGACAAGGAGCTGCGCTCGCAGCTCAAGGAGCAGATCACTTTCATCGCAGAAAACGGCCTGACCGCGGCCCGAGCCGATGACGCCGCGTTTTTCCTCGAGCTCTTCTACCGCAAACACGGCTACGCGAAGGTGAACGTGAGCTACACCCTCCTCTCCGCGAATCGATTCCGCCTCACGGTTGCGGAAGGACCCCTCGTCCATCTTGGGCAGCTCCTTTTCATCGGCAACAAACAGGTGAAATCGGACAAGCTCTTCGACTACGCGGTCGGCCCGACGCGGGAGCGGGTTTCCAAGGCGCAGGCGCTCCTGCCTTTCGTGCCGGGCGATCTGGAGGAAGGGGCCAGCCTCGTGCAGCGTTTCTACATTTCGGAGGGCTACGTCGAATGCGTGGTCGAGCCGCCCACCTACGAATACGTGCGGCCGGATCTGGTCACGGCGCGGATCGTGATCCACGAAGGACAGCAATATTTCTTTGGCAACATTAACTGGGTCGGGCCGACCATCTACGGCGGCGAAGCGTTGCAGGGGCAAATGCTCGACCTCCTTCGCCAGCCTTACACCGAAGGGCGTCTGGCCGATATCCCGCGGCGTTTGCAGGCCTACTACAAAACGCGCGGTTATTATGCGGTGAAGGTCGACGCGGTCGGCGATCCCTCGCTCGCCATTCACGGGCGCGTGCCGGTGCGGATCACGATCGATCCCGGCCCGGTTTATCATTTCGATGGCGTGACGGTGAAGGGCACGCGGCAACTGCGCCCGCAGTATCTCGTTAATCGCTTCAAGAAATTGCGTGGCCGTGCCTACAGCCCGGAGACGCTGGACAAGAAATTCCGCGAGATGATGCGGTCGGGCCTCTTCAACATCCTCAAGGTCAATCCCACGCCGGTCGACGGAAACCTCCTGCGACTCGATATCACGGTCGAGGAAGCCAAGCCGCGGGAGTTTGGTTTTTCGCTCGGTTATGGCTCCTTCGACGGCGCCATCGTCGGCGCTTCCTTTGCGAATCGCGACCTCTTTGGTTTCGGGCGGCCGGTCACGACCTCGGTCGAATGGTCGCAACGCGGCTACAAGGGCGAGGTCACTTTTGAGGATCCCTACCTCTTTAATACCAGCTTCGGATTGCAAATGCGGCTCTCCGCCCTGACCTACGACTTCGATGGCTACACCAAATTCGAGCTGGGCGGCCGGGTCACGCTGAGCCGCAAGATCACGGACAAATATTCCGTCGGCCTCGTCTACGGTGGGCGTCATGTCGAGGTCACCAGCGCCGACATCCCTAACGAGTTGCTCGGCAACACCTCCTATTACATCAGCTCGATCGGGTTCACCCAGACGCTCGACCTGCGCAAGAACCCGCTCGTCGCGCCGCGCGGTTTTGTATTCGACAATACGGTCGATGTCGCTTCGAGCGCGATCGGGAGCGATATCGATCTGCTCCGCGCCACCGGGCGGGTGAGCTACTATCTTTCCTTCGCGCCCGACCCGGCCCAACTCGAAGGCGAGGACCTGGCGAAGTCGGGGTTGCAAAAATGGTTCGAGCGCAGCCTGCTCGCCTTCGGCGCGCGCGCCGGAATCGTCTATCCGCTCGATACCGCGGGAACGAGCGCGGCCGTCGCGATCCCGATCGACGAGCGCTTTTTCATCGGCGGGAGCACGACGGTGCGGAGTTTCGACGAACGCGACCTTGGGCCGCACGACCGCTTTGGCCATCCAATCGGAGGCGAGTATTACACCATCTTTAACGTCGAATACACTTTCCCGATTTATGGCGAATTGATGGGCGCGGTATTTGTCGATGCCGGCAATCTGCTGCCCGACGCGAGCTCGCCCAGCCTCGACGACATGCGTTACGGCATCGGCGCCGGCCTGCGCTACAACCTCCCGATCGGGCCGGTGCGGCTCGATTACGGAGTCAATCCGAGCCCGCGCGCGGGACGAAGCCTTCGGGGCATTTCATTTCAGCTTCGGGTTCGCCTTTTGATGGTTGCGCGCGAGCGGGTCCTCCAGGCTTGTCATCCCGAGCCGCGCAGACGGCGAGGGACCTCACATTGGTCTTTTCGCATCCAAGCGCCGGAACGCCGGGATCACACGAGCGACCCCCAACAGGCGAAAGCCGGACGACGCTCGCGAGGTCCCTCTCCGTCCTTCGGCGGATCGGGATGACAAAATGATTTGGCGTGACCTCTCTCGGCTGCACGGACTTCCCAACGCATTCTCGGGATTGCGGGGGGCGCGGGGCGCCGTTATATTTTAGCAAGGCTGGGCCTTGTTAGTCGTTAGGCTGGCCAACCGGAAAACACGCATATGGAAACAACAATCGCTGAACCAAAACGCACCCAAACGCCGGCGGCAGATTTTCTCCCGCTCGAAGGCACCGATTACGTCGAATTTTACGTCGGCAACGCCAAGCAGGCCGCCCATTTCTACAAGACCGCCTTCGGTTTCCAGAGCCTGGCTTATGCCGGGCCGGAGACCGGGCAGAGGGATCGCGTCAGTTATGCGATCCGGCAGAGCAAACTCACCTTCGTTCTGACCACCCCGCTGCGTGCCGGCAACCCGGTCGCCGATCACATCGCCAAACACGGTGACGGGGTGAAGTTCCTCGCCCTGCGGGTGCCCGACGCCGCCTCCGCCTGGAAAGAAACGACCAAACGCGGCGGCAAAAGCTACCTCGAGCCGAAGACCCTCACCGACGACCAGGGCGAAGTCGTGATGAGCGGCATTCACACCTACGGCGAGACCGTCCATCTTTTCATCGAGCGCAAGAATTACCACGGCCCGTTCATGCCCGGCTTCCGCAAATGGGAGACGGTCTATAATCCGCCCGATACCGGTCTCCAGTATGTCGATCACTGCGTCGGCAACGTCGGCTGGAACCAGATGAATCCGTGGGTCAAGTTTTACGAGGACGTGATGGGTTTCCGCAACATCCTCACCTTCGACGACAAGGACATCTCGACCGAATACTCCGCCCTCATGAGCAAGGTCATGAGTAACGGCAACGGCTTCGTCAAGTTTCCGATTAACGAACCGGCGGAAGGAAAAAAGAAATCGCAGGTCGAGGAATACCTCGATTTTTACGATGGCGAAGGCGTGCAGCATTGTGCGCTCGCGACCAAGGATATCGTCAAGACCGTGACCGATCTGCAGGCGCGCGGAGTCGAGTTTCTCAATATCCCGACGACCTATTACGACACGCTGCTGGATCGGGTCGGGCAGATCGATGAAGACCTTGAGCCGCTCAAGCGCCTCGGGATTCTGGTCGATCGCGATAACGAAGGCTACCTCCTCCAGATTTTCACCAAGCCGGTGGAAGACCGGCCGACGCTCTTTTTCGAAATCATCCAGCGCAAAGGCGCGAAGAGTTTCGGGAAAGGCAATTTCAAAGCGCTCTTCGAAGCCCTGGAAAAGGAACAGGAACTGCGCGGCAACCTCTAAGTAAGATCAAGCATGCCATACTATCAAAAACTCGGCCAGATGCCGAAGAAGCATCATATCTGGTTTCATCGCAACGGTTCAGCGCCCACCTACAAGAACGAAGGCATCGCCTACGAACACGTCTTCACCACCGAAGGATTCGATGAGGCGTATTCCATCGTCTATCACCTGAGGCCGCCCACGCGGGTGCGCAATGTGGAGCTGATCAAGCATTGGGAGCCGAAAAAAATTACCGATAGCCCGCTCCGTCATCATCATTTCAAGACCGCGGAGATTCCGCGCCGCGGCGATCTTTACACCAGCCGCATCCCGATGTTGTTCAATGAGGACATCATCGCCTACCGGGCGCGCCCGGCCAAGGCCTACGACCAGTTCGAGTATTACAAGAACGGTGGCGCGGACGAAGTCATCTTCGTCTTCAAGGGCGGGGGCGTGGTCGAGACGATTTTCGGCAAGCTGCCTTATCGGGCGGAGGATTACATCGTCATCCCGCGCGGGATTACTTACCGGCTCGTGCCCGATAACGTGCAGGAAGAAGATTATCTCATCCTCGAGTCGGTCGGTCCGGTGCGAATTCCCAAGCGCTATCTCAATCACGAAGGCCAGATCAAGATGGGTTCGCCCTATTCCGAGCGCGATCTGCATGGGCCAACCGAGATCATCACGATCGACAAAGAGGAAGATGTGGATGTGCTGGTGAAGGACGGCTCGCGCTTCACCCGCGTGACCCTGGCGCAGCATCCTTTCGATGTCCTCGGCTGGGATGGTTATCTTTATCCGTTCACCTTCAACGCGCAGGATTTCGAACCGATCACCGGCGCGGTCCATCAACCGCCGCCCATCCACCAAACTTTTGAAGTGCGCGGTTACGTCATCTGCACCTTCGCGCCTCGCCTCCTCGATACCCATCCCGAAGCGGTCAAGATTCCATGGGTGCATGACAATGTGGAAGCGGATGAGGTCCTGTTTTACGTCCGCGGAAACTTCGGATCGCGGCGCGGGATCGAGAGCGGCTCGATCACGCTTCACCCGCGCGGCATTCCGCACGGACCGCATCCGGGCACGATCATGGCGAGCAAGGATGCGCTCCGCACCGAAGAGCTGGCCGTGATGTTCGACACCGCCCACACCCTCGAGCTGACCGAGGAATCGCTCGCGCTGGACGATCCGAAATATCCGCTGAGCTGGCTCGACTAGGCGGGCGTCTCGCCCGCACAATGCCAGACTGCAGGCGGGACGCCTGCTCGACCTGACAGCCGGGACGGCTGTGTTACGGTCTCTGGTGCAGAATAACGAATTCGAGATTTCGGAGCGCCTAACGAGACAGCCCGCCCAATTGGGGGAGGAACGCCTCGCGGAAATGGAACGCATCTTCGGCGAGTTGCTCGACGCCGTGGGCGAGGATCGCGAACGCCAGGGACTCGCCAAAACTCCCGGCCGCGCCGCCCGCTCTTTCGAGTTTCTCACCCAGGGCTACCGCCAATGTGTCGAGGAAGTGGTCAACGGCGCCATCTTCGATTCCGACGCGAGCGAGATCGTGATGGTGAAAGACATCGAGCTCTACTCGATGTGCGAACATCATCTCCTGCCGTTCATCGGCAAAGCGCATGTCGCCTACATTCCGAACGGGAAAGTGATCGGCCTCTCCAAGGTCGCCCGCATCGTCGATGTTTTTGCCCGGCGCCTCCAGATCCAGGAACAGCTCACCACCCAGGTGGCCGATGCCCTCATGCAGGCACTTCATCCGTCGGGCGTGGCGGTCGTGATCGAGGCCAAACATCTCTGCATGATGATGCGCGGGGTGGAGAAGCAGAACTCCGTCATGAAGACCTCCTGCCTCCTCGGCAGTTTTAAGGAGGACGCGCGCACCCGGGGCGAGTTCCTCGCCCTCCTCGCGCAGTGACCTCCCGATGCTGCTGACAGTCAGCAAGCGCCTGGAGTTTTCTGCTTCGCGCCGCCTTTATTCGCCCACCTTATCCGAGGCGGAAAACCTCGCCGCCTTTGGCCCCGAGTCCGCCGCCCGCTACGGCACGGGGCGCAACTACGTCGCCTATTTCGTTTTCACCGGCGAGGTCAACCCGACGAACGGCATGCTCGTCAACATCAGCGAGATCAAACGGCGAGTGGAGGACGTGCTCCACTCGCGCTTCGACCACAAATTTCTCAATGAAGATCATCCGTATTTTCGAGAAACGCCGCCGACCGCGGAAAACGTCGCGCGCCAGCTCTTCGCCGAAGTGGAGCCGCTCTTTGCCGACCTTGAGGCCAGTTTGGTCGCCTGCCATCTCGAGGAGACGCCGGAGCGCAGCGCGACGGTTTACGCCGACCGACTAACGGAAGCAAATTACTGGTTCGAGTTCTCGGCTGCGCGGCAAACCATGTCGCCGCATTTGAGTGCGGCGGAGAATGAGACGCTTTTCGGAACCGCGGCTTCACCTCATGGCCATGGCCATCATTACCGCACGCGCCTCACCTTTCGTGAAGAGACAAAACAATCCGAACTGGCGGCGTGTCTCCAATCGCTTCGCGCGGAACTGGATCACAGGAATCTCAACCACGAAGTCCCCGGCCTAACGAATTGTCCGAAAACGACCGAGAGCATTGCGCGATACATTCATACTCGGGTCGCTGCCGTGCTTCCGATTCACCGCGTCCGCCTGCACGAGCGCGACGATTTCTTCGCCGAATATTGGACGGGCGGAAATTATTTTCTCGGCATGCAGCGTCCGTTCAGTGCCGCTCATCGCCTCCACGCCCCGGCCCTTTCCGCGGCGGAGAACGTCACGCTCTACGGCAAATGCAACAACCCGCGCGGACACGGCCACCGTTACCTGACCGAGGCGACAATCGGCGGTTCCTACGACGAACGCAGCGGCACGCTTTACGACTTCCTCGCCTTCCGCGACGGGCTCGACGCCGCCCTCGCGCCCTGGCAGGACAAACATCTCGATCTCGAGACGGAAGAATTTCGAGAAAAACCCTCAACCGGGGAGAACATCGTCCGCGCCCTCTGGCCGAAGTGCAACGCGCGGCTCGACGACCGGCTGACGCGGCTCCGCCTTTGGGAAACGCCTAACAATCGCTTCACTCTTCGTCGTTAGGCGATTGTCCCGCCAGTCTCGCGCCCGCTTGTTGCATCATCACGCGCCCGCTTAGAGTTTCTCATGCCGGATCCGAATTCCGAGAAGCAGTTGGAAGAAGACATTAGCATTCACATCTTCACCGTCTCGGCCGGCATGGTGGGCGTTTGCCTGACCGTCATCGGTCTCCTCCGCGTCGTTATTACCCTGCGCAAGACCGACACCTTCGCGGACGATCTTCTCGCACTCGACGCACTGCTTTTTCTCATCGCCTGCTTGTCGTCCTACTGGGCGCTCCGCACCCGCAGCGCGCAACGAATGCGTCGGGTCGAGCGCTTTGCCGATGTCGTCTTCCTCCTCGCTCTTGTCCTCATGGCGGTGATTTGTGGCTTCGTGACTTACGCGATCACGATCTTGAAATGACCGCGAATCAATTCCGTCGCCTTGCCCTTGCGCTGCCAGAAACGGAGGAGAGCTCGCACATGGCGCATCCCGATTTTCGCGTCCGCAACAAAATCTTCGCGACTCTTGAATATCCCGATTCGGGGTGGGGAATGGTGCGGCTTTCGCCGGAGCAACAGGCGGAAGTCATTCGCGCTCGTCCCGATGTCTTCCGTCCGGCGGCGGGCGCCTGGGGCCGAAGCGGAAGCACGCTCGTCCAGCTCGCGAATGCGAAAGTGACGCAGCTCCGTCCCATCCTTCGGCAGGCCTACGAGAATGTGATCGGTCGCGTTCCGCTCAAGTCCGGGCGAGGCGGGCGCGATAAAGCGTCTGGGCGAGGACGAGCGCGGTGACGCTGCACCCGGCATAGAACGCGACCGTGATCCCGCTGGCCCGTCCGTAAAAGCCGGCGAAATCAAACCACGGATTCGCGCCGCGGTCGTTCACCACCAGATACCAGAAACTCAGGAAGACGACGATGAAGGTCTTGGGGTTGGCCGTCATCACGCCTAACGAAGTCGCGATCGCCGCGACAAACATAATCCCGACCATCATCGCCGCGAGCGGCAACGGGCCCAGCATCGCCGTCCGCGCGATCGGGACCGCGCAAAGGAAGAAGCAAAGGAGCAGCGTCGACCCCAGTTTCCACCAGACGAAATTCTCCCGCAGGCGCGGCAGCGCGCGCAGACTCGCCAGCGTGTTCGCCCGCGTGTCGCGCGTCGCCACGTCCGCCACAATGATGGCGAGCGCGGCGAAAACGGCCGGCATCACCCCCGCGAGGCGGGCGGACAGCGCCACGATCGTCACGGCCACGAAAGCGACGAGCACGAGCGGATAAAGAGTGAGGGTGAGCGTGGCGTCGCTCCACATCGCCCCGACAAAGGAACCCCCGCGCCCCGGCCGGAGCAGCGGGGCAACGACGCGCCGGCTCAGCGGCTTGAACAGATTCTGCAACCGCCCGATCCAGTTCCCGCGCGATTTCTCCGATGTCTGCTTCGTCCGCACCGGATCGAAGCGATGGAAAAAGAGCGCGGCCAGCGGCAGGAAGAGGAGCGGAACCAGAGTCGAAGCCAGCCGCGGCAGCACCCATTCCCGCGTCAAGCTCAACCCCGGGAAAACGACCGGCGCCTTCTTCGGATCGAAGGTCGACGCGCCGATCGAGAGCGAGCTGGTGTGCAGCGTCCGCGTCATCTGGTCCATCATGAATCCGAAGCCGGTGACATCGAAGTAGCGCGCCCAACTGATGCCGCGCTTGCTCGCTTCGTCGCCGATGACGAGGCCGAGGAATGCCATCCAGAAAAAGAAGTAGGCGACGTCGCCGAACTTGCCGGAGAGAAACGGAATCGACTCAAACAAAACCGCGACCGCCGAAACGAAGACGACGGCCGATGGCGTGAGGAGCAGATACTGCCCAACGAAAACAAGCGGCTCGATCGGCGCCTCGCCGCGCACGAGCAACATCGCCATCGAGCTGAGCATGAAGCCGCCGAGGAAGGTGGTGAGGAAAAGAATGTTGCCGAGAAATTTCCCGAGCAGGTATTCGCCCGTCCGCATCGGGGTCGAGGCCGCGACCAGGCCGCAGCGCGTCACCACATCTCGCCGGATCGCGTTCGAGATCACATAAAAGCCGAAGAGCCCGACAAAGATCATGCCTAACGAAGCTGTCCCCATCCCGATCGCGCCCGAGTTATAGATCGCGCGGTGGTCGTTGATCTGGATGAGCGTGCGACCGCTGGACGGCGCCGGGAGCCAGACGTAGGCGAAAGCGCTCAGGAGAAGGAACACGATCACGGTCGAGACGCGGCGAAACCGGACGAGAAAATCGACCCGCACGATCGCGGCGAGGCGAGCGAGGCTGCCGCTCATGGCTTCGCCCCTTCCTCCGCGCCGAAATTCATCAAATAGAGAAACGCGTCTTCCAATTCCGGCTCGACCGGCGAGGCGGCGATGGCGGGCTCGGGACCGACGAAGCGGATGTGAACGCCGTCTGGTTTCCGGATCGCGCTCGAGATCTTCAGGCTCGTGCGCAGGCGGTCGAATTCCTCCGACGAGACCACCGCGCGCCAGACTTTGCCCTCGCAGGCTCGCAGCAGATTTTCGGGCGCGCCGACGGTGAGGAGCGCGCCCGCCTTCAGGACCGCGATCTCGGTCGCGATCGATTCGATATCCGAGACGATGTGGGTCGAAAGGATGACCAGTTTCCCGAAGCCGATCTCGGAAAGTACATTGCGAAACCGAACCCGCTCCTCCGGATCGAGCCCGGCGGTCGGTTCGTCCACGATCAGGAGCGCGGGATCGTTGATCAAGGCCTGCGCGATCCCGAGTCGCTGCTTCATCCCGCCGGAGAAACCGCCGACGGCGCGATTGGCGGACTGGTGCAGATTGACGTGTTCGAGCATCTCCATGACGCGCCCTTTCGAGTTCACGCCCTTGAGCGCGGCGAAGTAGGTCAGGAACTCGATCGCCGTCAGGTTGTCGTAAACGCCGAAGTCCTGCGGGAGGTAACCGAGCTTGCGCCGGACATCGTCAGGCCGCTGCGTCACATCCGCGCCTTCGAACAAAATTCGCCCGCTCGTCGGCCGGGTGATGGTGGCGATCATCTGCATGAGGGTGGTCTTGCCCGCGCCGTTCGGCCCGAGCAGGCCGATCACGCCCGATTTGAGTTCGAGCGAGACATCACGCACGCCGAACTGCCCGCCGCGGAACTGTTTCGAGACCGACTCAATCTTCAGCACCGGACGTTCTTGACGGAAACCCATGCCGATGTCGAGGCACACCTCCGCGCAACAATGCCGTCACCTGTGCCGCGCTCCGCTTGCAAAGAAGAGCCGTCTTCGGAAAGATGGCGGAATGGAAACGCTGACCGCAGTTGATCGCGCCGCGTCGGATGGAAAATTGCTCGAGTCGAGTGCGGCCAATATTCGTCGCACACTTGAGGGAACGAATTCGCCGATCGCCGCGCAGTCGATCACGGAGCTGAGCGAGGCCGGTGAATGGACGGAGCTGAACGACCGCTTTTATCGCTCCCTCGCCTTCGGCACCGGTGGCATCCGCGGCCGCACGATCGGCAAAATCGTGACCGCGGCGGAGCGCGGCACGCCTAACGACCTTGGACGTCCGCAATATCCCTGCGTCGGCACGAACGCGATGAACTTCGACAGCGTCACCCGCGCCACCCAGGGCCTGGCCGAGTATCTCTGCGAATGGTTCCAGCGCGAGGGACTGAGCGACCGACCGAAAATCGTGATCGCGCACGACACCCGCTTTTTCTCCTCCGATTTCACCCGCCTGGCGGCGGAAGTCGCGGCCCGCAACGGCTGCGATGCCTGCATCTTCGATGGTCCGCGCTCCACTCCGGAGCTGTCTTTTGCCGTCCGCCATCTGCGCGCGAACGCCGGCGTCGTCGTCACCGCGAGCCACAACCCACCGCACGACAATGGCTACAAAGTTTACTTCGGCGATGGCGCCCAGGTCGTCGAGCCGCACGCCAGCGGCATCATTGCCAGGGTGAACGCCGCCGGGACGCCTGCGCCTAACGAATCGCATGGCGAGGTCGTCACCCTTGGCCGGGAGGTGGACGAAGCCTACATGACGCGACTCCAGACTCTCGTGCTCGATCCCGAGCTGGTCCGCTCCCAGCGCGACCTGCGCATCGTCTACACGCCGATCCACGGCACCGGCAGCGTCATTATCAAGCCGATGCTGGAACGGCTCGGGTTCACTTTCGACGTGGTCGCAGAACAGGATCAATTCGACGGGCGGTTTCCGACCGTGAAGTCGCCTAACCCGGAAAATGCCGAGGCCCTCAAGCTGGCGATCGAGTTGGCGAAAAAGAAAAACGCCGACCTCGTGATCGCGACCGATCCCGATTGCGATCGCATGGGAGTGGCGGTGCGGAGCGCGCAAGGCGAAATGAAATTGCTTACCGGCAACCAGATCGCGTCGCTCATTGCCTACTACCGCACGAAGACCTTCTTCGCCCAGGGCGTGCTCGACGCGCAAAACGCTTCTCGTGGTGTCATCATCAAGACCTTTGTCACGACCGATCTCCTCAAAGCGGTCGCGGAAAAGTTCGGGGTCCGCTGCGTCGAGACCCTGACCGGCTTCAAATACATCGGCGCGAAGCTGGAGAAATATGAGCGTGCCGTGTCGCTGCCGGCCGGAGTCGATTATCGCGACCTGGCGGAAGCGGAGACGCGCCGGCTGCGCCTCGCGCATTCCGCCTTTTACATTTTCGGCGGCGAGGAAAGCTACGGCTACAGCGGGGCGGATTTCATTCGCGACAAGGATGGGAATGGCTCGGCGATCATGTTCTGCGAAGTCGCAGCCCATGCCAAGTCGCGCGGGCTCACGATCGACGCGTTGATGGACGAGGTTTATCGCGAACTCGGATATTACCTGGAGAAAAACGGCGCCCTCACTTTCGAAGGCGCGGAAGGCGCGGCCAAGATCCAGAAGCTCCTCGCCACCTACGTGCAGAATCCGCCTAACGAAATGCTCGGCAGCAAGGTGACCGCGGTGCGCAATTTCGAGACCGACACGATCCGCGACGTTGAAGGCGACGAAATTCCGAAAGAGAAAATGCTGATTTTCGAATTGGCAGACCGGACGCGGGTGGCGGTGCGCGGTTCCGGCACCGAGCCGAAGATCAAGTATTACCTTTTCGCACAGCGCCGGCCGGAGAGCGGAGAGTTCACACCCGACGAGCTCAAGGCCATTAAGCCCGAGGTCGAGCAAAAACTGGAAGCACTCTGGAGTTGGCTGCAGGAAGACGCGAAGCGCCGAGTGTAGACGCTTCGCTGTGCGAAGCGCGGGGGCGAGGGTTGTCCGGGGCTTGATTGCCCGAGCCGAGCGAATACCCGCGCCTCCCACAGGGAGGCGTCTACAAAATCACCGAGCCGACTCGACATCTGGCGGGAGGCGGTCACAATTGGCTCGTGGCCGAAATCAGTCTCAACGGCGGTGAAATCTCGATCCTGAAAACGATCGGCTTGAGCGGTAGCATGATGCCCGGCGCGCAGCTTGCCGACCGGATGGAAGAAATGGAGGGCGCCGAATTTCTCGACACCCTCTCCGGCCTGATGTCGTTGGATTACGTCGTCTCGAACAAGGTCAATGTCCGCACGATGGATGATGTGAAGAGCGCTTCTTTCCGGATCAATCCCGCCTGCGCGCGAGATCTGAAAGACGCGGTCTATCCTTCCCGGCGGAAGAATGAGACCGGACGGCGCCGGCGGCGGTCCTGATTTTGCGAGTGAGGGAAAATTCGCCCGGCCGAAAATGGCTTCAGCTCTGGCCATGGCTTGCCGCGGGCTCGAGCGGAGTGCTCGCCGTTCTCTGTTTTGCGCCTTTCGGGCAGACCTGGCTCTGCTGGCTCGCGCTCACGCCCCTCCTCGCGGCGGTCTGGTTCTCGGGCGCGGGAGCAAAGCACCGCTGGTTGCGCGACCTGCTCCTCGGCTACGTGGCGGGCGTGATTTTTTTCTGGGGCGTTTTCTCCTGGCTGCACACGGTCACCGTGCCGGGGCTCGTTCTGGTCGGGCTCTACATGGGGGTTTACTTTGCGGTCTGGGCCTGGCTCGCCGGGCTCTTCCGCCCGCGCGGCCTCTTGCACGCGCCGGTCAGCGTCCGATTCGTTAGGCCACCGTTTCAGACTAACGAATTGCCGCCCGAAGCGCGCTCGCCCTGGCTAAGTTCGCTGCACAATCTCTGGCTGGCGCTCGTCCTCGCCTCCGCCTGGACCGCACTCGAATGGGTGCGTGGCTGGATTTTTACCGGCTGGGGCTGGAACGGGCTCGGCGTCGCGCTGCACAAAATTCTCCCCGTCATCCAGATCGCGGAATACACCGGCGTGGCGGGGCTTTCCTTCCTCGTCGCCTTCGCCAATGTCATCGCGATCGCGACCGTGCGGCGCTTCCTCCTCGAGACGAAGGTGCGCATCCGGCGGCCGCATTTCGATTTCACCCTCACGATGGCGGCGATCGTCGGCCTCGCCGCTTATGGGATTCGTGTTTTGCAGAACACGAGCGCGACCGAACCGCTCCGCGTCGCGGCAGTCCAGGCCAATGTCCCGCGCGAGGAAAAATTCAGTCGCGCCTATCAGGCGAAAACGTTCGCCCTCTTTGACCGGCTGACCCGTGGTCGCTCTCGCCACCCGCCCGCCACCGCAACTGATCATCTGGCCGGAGAGCTCCACGCCCGCGCCCGCTCTCCTCGACGAAGACAACTACCGGTTCGTGATGGATTTGTCGGCCTCGATCAAAACCGACTTGCTCCTCGGCACAATCGACGCGGACCAGGATGGCGATTACAACGCGGCGATTCTCGTCTCCAACGGAGGAGAGAAAATCCAGGTCTATCGCAAGCTGCACCTCGTGCCCTTCGGCGAATACGTCCCCGGACGGAACACCGTCCCCCTCGTGGCCCGGATCGTTGGCGATCAGGTGCCGGCCGATTTCACCCGCGGGAAGGCGCCGGTGGTCTTTAGCCTAACGACCGATAAGATAAAGGTCGCGCCGCTGATTTGTTTCGAGGACACGCTTGGGGAGTTGACCCGGCAGTTCGTCCTCCGCGGTGCGAACCTGCTTGCCAACGTCACCAACGACGGCTGGTTCCTGCGCTCAGCCGGTTCACAGCAACACCTGGAGAACGCGATTTTCCGCTGTGTTGAAACGCGCCGTCCGATGGCCCGGGCCGCCAACACCGGCGTGACCTGTTTCGTGAATCGCTTCGGCCGCGTCACGCAGGTGCTGCTTGATTCCAAGGGCAGCCAGTTCACGGAAGGCGTTCTGAGCGGGACGATCGCGGTTCCGACAAGTGGCGAACTCACGTTTTATGTCCGGCATGGTGAACTCTTCGCCAAGGTCTGCGCGGCGTTCGCGACGTTGTTTTTGCTCGTGCGGATTGTTAGGCTGAAATCCGGGTAGCGCCCGCAGGCCGCGCAACCCTCTCGCGGCTCGCCATTTTCCGTGCATAGTCTCGCGCGACGATGGAGAACGACTCGGTCATTTTCGCCCGCGGCTTGCGCAAATCCTATGGGCCGCTCGAAGCGGTCAAAGGGATCGATTTCGAAGTCAGCGCCGGCGAAGTCTTCGGCCTCCTCGGCCCCAACGGCGCGGGCAAGACGACCACGGTCGAGATTCTCGAAGGGCTGCGTCCGCGGAGCGGAGGAGACGTGAAGGTGCTCGGGTTCGATCCCGACCGGCAAAAGCAGGCCTTGAAGGATCGGATCGGTGTCTGCCTGCAGGCGACCAATTTGCCCGACAAAATCAAGGTGCACGAAGCGCTCGACCTGTTCGGCTCGTTTTACTCGAAGCGGGTCGATGGCGATGCGCTCCTGCGGCGCCTGCAACTTTGGGAAAAGCGCGAGGCCGGCTACGCCACGCTCTCCGGCGGTCAGAAGCAACGGCTCGCGCTCGCCCTCGCGCTTATCAATGAACCGCAAATGCTTTTCCTTGATGAACCGACGACCGGTCTCGATCCGCAGGTGCGTCTCGAGATCCGCGATCTGATCGAGGAGCTGCGGGGGGAGAAGCGGACCATCCTGATGACGACGCACTACATCGAGGAAGCGGAACGACTCTGCGATCGGGTTGCGATCATCGACGACGGCGTGATCATCGCGATCGGCTCGCCCGCGGAATTGCAGGCGAAGAGCGCGACCCAGTCGAGCATCGAGATCTCGTTAGGCCAGCCCCTCCCGCCCGGCGACTTGCCGGCCTGGCCGGAGGCCATCCGGACGATCGTGAGCGAGGATCGGCGGCATGTCTCCGTGAGCTCGAGCCGCCCGCCCAAAACCCTGGTCGGGCTCATCCGATGGATCGACGCCCAGGGGTTCGAGCTCGAAGACGTGCATCTCAATCGCCCCACGCTCGAAGATGTTTTCATCGAGCTGACCGGCAAACGCCTGCGCGACTGACGAATGAAAGCCTACCTCGCGCTGATCAAGATCGACCTGAAGCTGGCCATGCGGAACCGGCTTGTCATGTTCTTCAACTACTTCTTCCCGCTCGTTTTCTTCTTCATGTTCGGGCAGATGTTCGACGCCAAGCAGGGCGCCGCGATTGCCCTCCAGGTGGTCACGATGGTGATCGCGATCGGCATTCTCGGGAACGGTCTTTACGGCGCCGGCATGCGCGCCGTGCAGGAGCGCGAGGAAAATATTTTGCGTCGTTACAAGGTGACGCCGATCACGCCGGTGCCATTGCTCGCCGCCTCGATGATTACCGGTCTGCTCATTTTTCTGCCGGCGCTCATTCTGATCTTCGTGCTCGCCAACCGCCTCTACGGCATGCCGGTGCCGGGCAATCTGTTTTCCCTTTTCATCTTTGTTTCGATCGCGACCGTCGCCTTCCGGGCCATCGGGCTGATTGTCGCCTCGGTCGTCAATTCCTCCCAGGAAAGCCAGATCCTGATCCAGCCGATCTACCTTGGGATGCTCCTGCTGAGCGGCGTCACGATCCCGCTCAGCGTCTTCCCGAAGTGGCTGCAAATCGTCGCCCAGTTCATTCCCGCCACCTATCTCATGACCGGCGCGGGCGGCATCCTGCAACGCGGCGAATCGCTCGCCCAGAACTGGCTGCCGGCCGTCGCCCTCATCGTCACCGCCGGGATCAGCCTCTTTATTTCCGCCAAGCTTTTTCGCTGGGAAAAAGAGGAAAAGCTGCGCGCCTCGGCCAAGCTCTGGGTGCTCGTCGTCCTCCTGCCGTTTGTTTTCCTCGGCGGATACGAAGCCTGGAGTCAGCAGAGCCTGGCCAAGTCGCGCATTCTCGCGCGCAATGTCCGGCGCGGCCAAACCTGGCTGATCCAGAACGCGCGTATCATTGTCGGGAACGGCAAGGTGATTGAGTCGGGCGCGGTGCTCGTTAGGGCGGGCCGGATCGCGGAGGTCTACGACGGAAATTTTCCGGATGCGAAAACGCTCAACGCCGAGCCGGTCGACGCGGCGGGAAAGACGGTGCTGCCGGGCTTGATCGACATGCACGTGCATCTCGGCGGCCCGGGCGGTTTCTACGACGATTGGACAAAATTCGATCCGCAAAAGTCGAGTGAGCGCGAACTCGAGGCCTATCTCTACTGCGGCATCACGGCGGTCCGGAGCGCGGGTGACAAGGTCGATGACATGATCAAGCTGCGGGCGCTCTTCAACAGCGGCGAGAAATTGGGCAGCGAATTGTTTCTCTGCGGTCCGCTCTTTACCGCCGAGGGTGGCCACGGGACCGAATATGCGAAGAACCTGCCGGAGATGGCGCGTTCCAGCTTTAACGCGCAGTTCCTCCGCATCCCGAAGACGCCGGAGGAAGCGCGCAAGCAGGTCGACGAGCTGGCGGCGAAGGGCGTCAACGCGATCAAGGGAGTGCTCGAAGCGGGTGTCCCGGGCCACAGCTTTAACCGCATGAATCTCGATCTGCTCCGCGCCGTGGTGGAGGAAGCGCACGCGCGGAAATTGCCGGCCTCGATTCACACCGGCGACGCGCGCGACGTGATGGATGCGGTCTCGCTCGGTGCGGACTCGGTCGAGCACGGCTCTTTCCGCGATGAGATCCCAGACGCGACGATCGCCGAGATGAAAGCGAAAGGGATCGCCTTCGATCCGACCCTGAGCGTGGTCGAGGGGCTGTCGGATTTTGCCAGGGGGAAGGGCGACCTGCTCAAGCGTTCGTTAGTCCAGCAGGTCACGACCAAGGAATTGCTCACCGGGACGGAGCACGCGCTCACGAGCAAAGACACGGAAAAGATGCGCCAGGGTCTGAGTCATTATCCGCTCTCGATGGAGTTGGCCGACCGCAATCTGCTCAAGGCCTGGCACGCCGGTGTGATGCTCGTGACCGGCTCGGACGCGGGAAATTTCCTCGTCCTGCACGGCCCGACAGTGCAGCGCGAAATCGAGCTCTGGGTCGCGGCGGGTATTCCACCCGGGGTCGCATTGCAGGCCGCGACTTTCGACGCCGCCAAGCTTCTCCGGGCCGACCAGCGGATCGGCACGATCGAGAAAGGGAAGGAAGCGTCCCTCCTCGTAGTTGATGGCAACCCGCTCCAGGATGTGCGGGCGCTTTCCGCAATCTCGTATGTTTTCCTGAAAGGCGAACGGGTCCGGCGGACCGACATCTTCGAGCAGAAGTAGTGGAGAGTGATGCTCTGTCATTGCCCTGTCTGATCGAAACTCGGCAACGACGGAGCGTTGCCCTCCGGCACAAATCGCGCTTCGGGCCTAACGATAGTGCAGATGGACAAGCTGCGGGCGCGCGCCGCGGACAA
Source organism: uncultured Verrucomicrobiae bacterium (assembly GCA_963772915.1). Lineage (GTDB taxonomy): Bacteria > Verrucomicrobiota > Verrucomicrobiia > Chthoniobacterales > UBA10450 > Palsa-1392. The sequence continues at coordinate 364,936 of CAVYZI010000003.1, read as the reverse complement.
CGAGAAATAAGTCGTCGTAGTCGGACTCGGGCACTTTGATCCGCGCGGAAACGCCAAGCGCGTTGATGATTTGCGGCAGGGTGTTGGAATGTCCAACCACCAGCACATTGCCTCGGCTGGCTTTTAGCCTGGCGACCAGCGCTCGCAGGTCTGACGGGCCGATCTCCGGTCGAATGCCTAACGATTTGGCAAGCGGCGCGGCGGTTTCTTTGGTGCGTTTGTATTCGGTCGTGTAGATGGCGCTGATTTTCGCGTCCTTTAGTTCCTCCGCCAGAGCTCGCGCCCGGGTTCGCCCAACCGCGGAAAGTCCGGTATCGGATGGGACGCGGCCGCTGATGGCCGCGCGCTCGGCGTGGCGCACGAGGAAAATCACCGGCGGCTGAGCCGACGCCACGGTCGCGAAGGCGAATCCGCTGGCGAGAAGCAAAAGCGAGAGCCACACCCTGGACGCGCGGAAGCGCGTCCCTCCGGTTGCTGAAGTGTGCGTATTCATTTGTTCGTCTCCTTCTCCGTTTGGGCGTTCTTTCGTTTCGCGACCGCGTCCCGCAAAAGATACTCGATCTGACCGTTCACGCTTCGCAGCTCGTCGGCGGCCCACTTTTCCAGCTCCTTCCACAAATCGGGAGGGAGCCGGAGGAGGAATGGTTTGCGCGCGCCGCCGGCCATCCGGTTTAGTTGTAGAGCGTCCCGGTGTTCACGACGGGTGTGACTTCACTTTCGCCGCAAAGGACGACGAGGAGGTTGCTCACCATCGCGGCTTTGCGCTCTTCATCCATCTCCACCACCGCCTTGTCGGAGAGTTCCTTCAAGGCCATGTCGACCATGCTGACTGCGCCCTGCACGATTTTCATCCGGGCCGCGATCACCGCTTCGGCTTGCTGCCGGCGCAACATCGCCTGGGCGATCTCCGGCGCGTAAGCGAGGTGGGTGAGACGCGCTTCATCCACCGTCACCCCGGCCTTGGCCAGCCGCACCAGCAGTTCCGTCTGCAAATCCTGCGCGACTTCATCCGCGCTGTCGCGCAGGGTCGGTTCGTCGTCATCCTCGCTCCGGTCATAGGCGTAAAGGCTCGCGACGTGGCGAATGGCCGACTCGCTCTGGATCTGCACGTAGCTCTCGAAATCATCGACATCGAAGGCCGCCTTCGCCGTGTCTTCGACCCGCCAGACGATCACGGCCGCGATCTCGACCGGGTTCCCGCGCTTGTCGTTCACTTTCAGTTTTTCGCTGTTAAAATTGCGCGCCCGGAGCGAAATCTTCGCGCTCAGCGTGCGGGAGGACTGTGAGGCGCCCTGCACCTTACTGTGGTCGCCGCTTTCATCCCGGCCAGAGAGGGGGATGCGCCCGCGGCTGCGCGAATAGAACGGATTGGCCCAGAAGAAACCGCTCTTGCGCACCGTGCCGTGATAATCGCCGAAGAGGATGAGGACGCGGGCTTCGTTAGGCTGAAGAGTGAAGTGGCCACAGAGAAGAATGATCGCGAGGACGATCAGACCCAGGGCCACGCCGATCAGGGCGGGCGATCCATCCGTATCGTGCGCCAGTGCGATGATCTGCTGCACGAGGAGTGCGATTCCGCCAAAAAGCAGGGCAAGATTGACCAGCAACATGAGCCAGCCGCTCAGGGCGCTGCGATTTCGTTCCCGATTGTCAGTAGTTGGATTGAGGTCAGACATAGGATTTCGTGTGATATTGAGGTGATATCATATCGATATTTGTCCCGTCAAGTGATTTCGACGCGAATTTTCACCCCGCCTGTGCTCTCGTTCTTTTCCTCATGAAACCGATCAGCGGACTGCATCACATCACCGCCATCGCCGGCCCCGCGCAGGAAAACCTCGACTTCTACGCCGGCGTTCTCGGGATGCGGCTGGTGAAAAAGAGCGTCAATCAGGACGACCCTGGCACTTACCATCTCTTTTATGCCGACGCCGAGGGCCATCCGGGAACCGACCTGACCTTTTTTCCATGGGCCGAACTGGCTCCGCATCGAGAGGGCTACGGCTTGAGCACCGAGGTCTCGCTCGCCGTGCCGCCGGGGAGTCTCGGATTTTGGAACGAACGACTGGCCCGTTACGGCACGAGGGTTTCCTCTCCAGAGACGCGCTTCGGACAGCATGTCCTGCCGCTGGTCGACCCGCACGGGCTGCCTCTTGCCCTGACGGAAAGCGAGAGCGCATCAGGCCGGCCCTTCACTCCGTGGGAGCAGAGTCCGATCCCGGTCGAACATCAGATCCGCGGTCTGGAAACCGCGCGGATGGTGGAGCACGACCTGGCGGAGACCATTTCGTTTCTGACCGACTCACTTGGCTTTCGGAAACTGGGCACTGAAGGAAATTGGCAGCGTTACGGCTTGGGCGAGGGAGCCTCCGGCCAATATGTGGATCTGCAGGCAATGCCAGAGGCGAGGCGTGGAGCGTGGGGGACGGGCAGCGTCCATCATATCGCCTGGCGCGTGGCCGACGAGGAACACCAGCTCGAAGTGCGCGAGGCGGCGCTGCGCGGCGGCGCCCATCCGACCCCGGTGATCGACCGCTTCTGGTTCAAGTCGGTTTATTTCCGCGAGCCGGGCGGCGTCCTTTTCGAGCTCGCGACCGATGGGCCCGGTTTTCATGTTGATGAGGAAATGGCATCGTTAGGCGAATCGCTCGTTCTTCCGCCCTGGCTGGAGCCGAACCGGGATGCGATTGAAAAAGTCCTGCCCACTTTGCGCCTGCCGGATGAAATTGCCGCTCGAAATGATCGCTGAAACAGACCGCCTCGATTTCATTCGCGATGCCCGGCCCGCCGAAGGCCTTTTCGCGGAAAAAGACTGGCTCATTTCGCCGGAACCGTTCGCGATCGAGGAAAAACTCCGGCGCGACCTCGAACGGCTCGGTCACCAGTTGCTCGTTTTTCAGCGCGCCTGCAATCAGCTTTACCAACTCAGTGTAAAAGGGAAGCAGCCAGCCTGGGTCGCGCGTTACCTCGATCTGGGGAAACCGCCGGAGCTGATCGAGTTCGCGCGCGCGAAAGAGTTTCGCGAGGCGTTGCCGCGGGTGATCCGCCCCGACCTCATTCTGACCGATGAAGGCTGGACGATTGCGGAGATCGACTCCGTCCCTGGCGGGATCGGACTGACGGCGTGGCTCAATCAAACCTACGCGTCGTTAGGCACGGAGGTGATCGGCGGAGCGGAAGGCATGCTCGAGGGCTTCGCGACCGTCCTGCCGCGCGGGGGCGACATTGTCATTTCAGAGGAATCGGCCACCTATCGCCCCGAGATGGAGTGGCTCGTCAGGCAATTGAACGCGCGCTTCCCGGAGCGCTCCTGGCAGGTCGTTGCGGCGGAGAACTACACACCGCAAAACGGTCGCGACGTCTATCGATTCTTCGAGCTTTTCGATTTGCCAAACATTCCGCGAATCGGCGAATTGATGGCGGCGGCCGGTCGCGGCGATCTCAGCGTCACGCCGCCCTTCAAACCGTTTCTCGAGGAGAAGATGTGGTTCGCGCTTTTCTGGCTCCAGCCGCTGCGCGAGTTCTGGCGGCGCGAATTGGGCGACAAATATTTCCGGCAGCTCCAGCAGATCATTCCCTATACCTGGATTCTCGATCCGACGCCGCTGCCGCAGCATGCTGTCATTCCGCGGCTCGAAATTCAGGATTGGCGCGAGGCGGCGCAATTCAGCCAAAAGGAGCGCGATCTTCTCCTCAAGGTGAGCGGATTTTCGCCGTTAGGCTGGGGCAGTCGCGGGGTGGCGCTGGGGGCCGATTTGCCGCACGCCGAATGGCAGCAGCGAATCAACGACGCGCTCGCCAGGTTCGAAGTCGAGCCGACCATCATGCAGCGTTTTCATAAAGGACGCTTGTTCGATCATCCTTATTGGGATGCGGAAACGGAGGAGCTGAAAACGATGCGCGGCCGGGTGCGTTTGTGTCCCTACTACTTCGTCGAGGCGGAGAAGGTGATGCTGCGCGGCGCGCTCGCCACCGTCGTCCCGGCCGATAAGAAACTGATCCACGGGATGCGCGACGGGATTCTTGTCCCGAGCCGGTTCGCTTCGCCCTAACGAGTGCGCCGAGACTGGACGCGCGGAAGCGCGTCCCTCCGGAGGGACATGCTTCCGCATGTCCACGGTCTACAGCCGCAACCCTCGCGGGATGAGAAAGCGATCGAGCAAATCAAACAATCCCTGGACCAAAAGCGCGAGCAGCGCGGCGGGAATGGCTCCTTCGAGAATCGTGACGTTATCGTTCAGGTTGAGCCCGCTCAGAATCGGTTCGCCCAGGCCGCCGGCGCCGATCAAGGCCGCGAGCGTAGCGGTCCCGATGTTGATGACGGCGCTGGTTTTGATCCCGGCCAGAATGGTGCGCGAGGCGAGCGGGAGATAGATCTTGCGCAGCCGCGCGCTCGGTTCGAGGCCCAGCGCGGTCGCGGAATCGCGCAGCGCCGGCGGGATATCCTGAATTCCCGTGGCCGTGTTCCGCACGATCGGCAGGAGCCCGTAAAGAAAGAGCGCCACGATCGCGGTCGTGGCGCTGATCCCGAGAAATGGAACGGGCACGAGGAGGGCGAGAAGCGCGAGGGAGGGAATGGTTTGGATCATCCCGACGATCGCGAGAATCCCGTGCCCGAGCGCGCCACCCCGACTGGCCGCGATGCCTAACGGCAAGCCAATCAGAATGGAGAGAAGGAGCGAGATGCCGGCCAGTTCGAGGTGACGGCCGATCCACCGTGCGAGTTTCGGGGCGAGGTTTCGCTGCGGTGCGGTTTCGTTAGGCGCAGCCGTCGTGAAAGAAGAGCGACGCGGCGTAGGCGTAGTTTTTGGTCCGCTCGGCGGCGGCATTGAGCGCGGTCATTTTCGTCTCATCGATGCGACCAAAATGGTTCAAGGCGTCGATCGCGCGCGGATCGAGGTTCAGCCGATAAAGAAAAACCGCTTTGTATTCGGGAAAAAAATGGAGGTCATCCTGCAGCACGACGAGATCGTTCTCCTGGATTTTGGCGTCGGTCGAATAAGCGTCCTTCACATCGATCGAGCCTTTGGCGAGTGCCGCGTAGCCGATCGCGTGGTCAATTCCGCTCACGTTAGGCATTGTTAGGCCGTAACGTTCTGCGAGCGGACGCCAGCCGTCCTGGCGATCGAGAAATTCATGCGTCAACCCGACTTTCAATTCCGGGTGTTGCCGCAGATCGCTGATCGTATGAAGGCCGAGCCGGTCGGCTTCGTTCCGCCGCATGACGAGCGCGTAGGTGTTGTTGAAACCGAGGTCAGCCGACATTCCGACCCCGAATTTTTTCAACGCCTCGCGCATCGCCGCCTCCGACAAGCGCTCCTTCGTTTTCAGAATCTCCTCGCCAATCGTGCCGGTATATTCCGGGTAAAGGTCGATCTGCCCTCCGCTCAGCGCCTGCCAGAGAATGATCGTGCCGCCCATCCCGGCGCGTTCCTGGACGGCGAAACCGGCTCGCTCGAGCACGGTTTTCGCGATTTCGCCGAGGACGTAGGATTCAGTGAATTTCTTCGAGCCAACGACGATCGGATCGGCCGCCAAGGCCGAGGTGGCGAGCAGGCTGAGGAGCAGGCCAAGTTTCAAAACGCGGCGCTCCTTTGCGCATTGATGAACTCGGAGACGAATGCGTTCGCCGGCCGGTCGCGCAAATCCTCCGCGCTCCCGCGCTGGACGATGCGGCCTTCGTTCATCAACACGATTTCGTTTCCGAGATAGGCGGCTTCTCCCATGTCGTGAGTGACGAGCACGGCGGTCTGGTTCAACCCGGCAAAAATCTCCTTCAGGTCGTGTTGCAAGGCTGACCTAACGAGTGGATCAAGCGCGCCGAGCGGCTCGTCAAGAAGCAGCACCTCGGGCGAAAGCATGAGCGCCCGCATCAGGCTGACGCGCTGGCGTTGCCCGCCGGAAAGCTCGGCTGGATAACGATCGAGCGCCTCGCGGGGAAACTGGGAAAGTGCGCAAAGCTCCGCGAGCCGCGACTCCATTTCGTCAACCGGGCGGCCGACGTGTCGCGACATGAGAAGGACGTTGCCTCGCGCCGTGAGATGCGGGAAGAGCCCGCCTTCCTGAATGACGTAACCGACGCGCCGGCGAACTTCCTGCGCGTTGGTTTCGGTGACTTCGGTCGCGTCGAACATGACTTTGCCGCGGTCGGGCGTGAGGAGCGCGATGATGAGGCGGAGGAGGGTCGATTTGCCGCAGCCGCTCGGGCCGATCAACGCGGTCGTCAGGCCGGGTTTGAAATCGAGATCGGTCGTGTGCAGCGCGACCGTGCCGCCAAAGCTTTTGCTGACCCCGACTAATCGAACGAGCGGATCCATGGATGTAGTGGCGGCTGTGTCAGCCGCAAGGAGAGCGCAGGCAAGCGGGCGACACGCCCGCCACTACACCTGAGAGCTTAGAGGGTTGTAAAATGAAAAACGGCGAAGAGCTGTTCCGGATCGGTCCAGACCCGCGCCAATTGGAAACCGGCCGAGGCGGCGAGCGCGCTGAAGCCTTCGATGGTGTGCTTGTAGGAAAACTCGGTGATGATTTTCTCGCCCGGCGCGAAGTGAAATTCGTGGTCGCCGAGGTGCACGACCTGCGCCCGCTCGCTGATCAGGTGCATCTCGATCCGATGCGCCTCCTGGTTGTAGATGGCGCGATGGCGCCATTGGGCGAGATCGAAGTCCGCGCCCAGCTCGCGATTGGCCCGGACCAGCATGTTGAGATTGAAGAGCGCGGTCACACCCGCGCTGTCGTTGTAGGCCGCTTCCAAAATCGCGGGCGATTTTTGGAGATCGACCCCGATGATCAATCCACCGCTGTGGCAGCAGAGTCGCGCCACCCGGGTGAGGAAATGACGCGCCACTTCCGGCTGCATGTTGCCAATCGTCGAGCCCGGGAAATAGACCGCGATATGCGCCGGCGTTCGCGAGGGCGTGGGCAGATCGAAAGGCTGCAGGTAATCGGCGCAAACCGGCAGAATCTCGAGCCCTGGCATTTCGCGACTAAGCGCTTCGGCCGATTCCTTCAGGCGTTGCTTCGAAATGTCGACCGGCACATAAGCGATCAGGCTCTCGAGGTGATCGAGCAGCATCCGCGTTTTCACGCCGGCCCCGGTGCCGAAACCGACCAGTTCCGCATGGTCGCCGATTGATTCCGCGATCTCAGGGCCGTGCTGACGCAGAATCTCCGTCTCGGTGCGAGTGACGTAATACTCCGGCAATTCGCAGATCTCCTGAAAGAGGTCTGAGCCGCGTTCGTCGTAAAAGAACTTGCTTGGCAGCATGCGGGGCGAGCCGGAAAGGCCGGCCACCGCCTGCTCGAGAAAATCCGAAGTCGCGGGCTCGAGATCGAGCAGCGCGACTCCACTGGGAGCGGCGCTCATGCCGGATCGCGCGCCAGCCGGATGCCGGTGAATTGCCAGCGTTTTTCCGGTTGAAAGAAATTGCGGTAAGTCGGGCGGAGGTGGTTCCGCGAAGTGGCGCAGGAGCCGCCGCGGAGCACCATTTGGTTGCTCATGAACTTGCCGTTGTATTCGCCGAGCGCACCCGGCGCTGCGCGGTAGCCGGGGTAGGGGAGGTAGGCGCTGCGCGTCCACTCCCAAACGTCGCCATACATCTGTTGCAGCTTTCCGTCAGGCTGAGCGGCGACTGGAGCGGGATGAAAGCGCTCCGAATCGACAAAGTTGCCTTCGATCGGAACCCCGGCCGCGGCGCGTTCCCATTCGAATTCGGTCGGGAGACGCGCCCCGCTCCAATTGGCGAAGGCGTCGGCCTCGAAATGACTGATGTGGGTAACGGGTTCGGCCGGGTCGACCGGTCGCATCCCGGCGAGAGTGAAATTCCACCAGCGGCCGTCGCGTTTCGTCCAGTAAAGCGGCGCTTCCCATCCGCCTGAGGCGGACTCGTTGACCGTCATCCAGCCTAACGACAGCCAGTATTCCGGCCGTTTGTAGCCACCCGCTTCGATGAACTCGATGTATTCGCCGTTCGTCACCGGGCGGGTCGCGAGCGAGAAAGCAGGAACGAGCGCGCGGTGTCGTGGCCCTTCGTTGTCGTAGCTGAAGCCGCGACCATCGTGTCCGATTTCCACAATCGCCTCCTCGAAATCGACGAAGCCGCAGGGCGCGATCGATCGGCGCTCCGGATTCCCCTTTCGCTCCCGGAAAACAGGATAGAGCGGATTCTGGGCGAAGACGTGTTTGATATCGGTCACGAGCAGTTCCTGATGCTGCTGTTCGTGGTGCAGCCCGATCGTGAAAACCGGCTCGATTTGCTCGAGCACCTCGTCGTCGGCGTTTTCGAGCAACTCCTGAATGTGGGCATCGACCGAGCGCCGGAAGCGATAGGCCTCCGCCACCGTCGGTCGGGAGATCAGCCCCCGCAGATCGCGCCGGTGCATGTCGCCGGCGGCGTTGTAATAGGAGTTAAAAAGGTAGGCGTATTCCGGGACTTCCGGTTGGTAATCCGGCATCCAGACTTTGAGAATGAAGGTCTCGAAAAACCAGCTCGTATGAGCGAGATGCCACTTCGTCGGGCTGACGTCGGGCATCGACTGCACGACGTAATCTTCCGGCTCGAGTGTCGCGCAGAGCGCTTCCGAAAAGTTGCGAATCCGGCGAAAGCGCTCAAGCAAATTCGCGGCGCGGTCTTCTCCGCCTCGACGATCGACTCCGGAAGCGGGCGCGACCTGGTCAATGACCGATTGGCTGCTCATTATTGTTCGCGTTCCTGTTCCAATTCCTCGCGCCGCGCTTCGACCATCTGGTCGTGGGCCGCTTCGTCGATCCCGCCGCTCACGAGTTCCTCGCCGACATTCACGTCTTCCTCGAAGCCGTTGTTTGGAACGTGATGCCCGGATGCCCCCGGAATATCGTCGCGCTCGCTTACTTCATCGTCGACCGCGTCGTCCACCTCCGGCGCGTGCGATTCCTCCACGCCGATCAGTTCATTCTTCGCCTGCCGCCAGTCTTCCTCGGTGAATTCGTCTGGGTTGCGTTCATCGATCAGCGCGATTTCGCGCGCCCGTTTCTCCACCATTTCGGGAGAGGGAACCCCGAGGCCATTTCCGTGCAGGTTGATTTTTCCATGCGGCGAGTGCGAGTGATCGTTCATAACTGGTGATAGGTTTTCGGCGGCCTTGAAACACTTGCATCAATCAGCCCTCTCTGCATCCCGATAACCATCGGAAAATCCTGCGCTCTCTCCGCGCCACCGCGGGCAGGCGACTGCTTGCGGGCAGTGACCTGGTCGTCTAACCGGGCTCGCCGGATTCGAGGAAATAGAGGAGCCGCCAGATACGATCAGTCTGGCCGCGTTCGATCACCTGCACTGGAGTGGAGCCATCGAGCGCGGGATTAGGTTCTTTCAACCAGCGCCCGACATCTTTCGGTTTCATCAAACGAGCGAGACTATCGAGCAGCCGATCCATCTCGACCAAGGCGCGCCGGACCGGTGTCGAGGGGGACTTGCCATTGCTCCAGCCGGCGACGGCTCGGAGCGAGAATCCGGTCATGCGGCTGAGGGTCTCCTGCCGCAGCCCAAATTTCTCGGCGATTTTTTCGATCGCCGGAGGCTCGGCCACCTTCATCGCCGGGTGATAAATGGCCGTCGCTTCTTTGACGCGGGCGGTCGGTTCCTTGCGCCGGGTCGGTTTTTTCTTTGCTTTCACGCTCTCATCCTAGCTTTGCCAGCGCACTTCCGCAAGCATTTATTCGTGCAAATCTGCATGTATTTATTCGGGAGCGAGTCGCACCCGCTCGAGCTTTTCCGCTTCGAGAACGGTCACCCGGCTGATGGTCCGTTGGTTCTCCGGGAAATAAGCAAGGTTCACCCCGCCGCCGACGCGCGCCGACGGGACGAGCATTCCTTCCCCGCCTTGTGTGAAGACGGCGCGTCCGATCGCCTGGGTGAGACTCTCCTCACCTTCTTCCTGGACTTTGCGCCAATCTTCGGCGCGCAACTCCTCGGCTTGGAGATCGAGTATTCCGAGAACTTCGGGACGCGTCAGATCAAGCACCGCCGAGAGCGACAACTCGATCGCGACCAGCAATCGCGGAGTGCGAAACGGCCAGGGCACGTGCGCGTAGTCGGCGGTCGCCCGCGATTCGGCCACCGCCACCGTGTCCTCCGTGCTTCCATAGACGGCGCGAAAGGAGCCGGGAGCGTTCCAGCGTCCGCCGTGCAGATAACTACCCTGTCCGAGCAAGATGCTTTTCGGGCTGGGATAATCGAGCGTCGTTACGCGATAGGCCGCCCCGCTCCAGGGCCGCAGCAATTCCGGCGCTTCCTCCAGGCGTTGCCGAAGAGTTTCGAAACGAGGGTGACCGGCAACATCCATCCCCGCAACCCTTCAATGCGCTCTCACTGCCCTGACGTTTTTTTCGGATTTCGTCATTCGGATTTCGACATTCCCCGCCGGGGCGTGGGGGCGAGGCGGGGGCGGGAATCGAACCCGCGAATAGAGGTTTTGCAGACCCCGACCTTACCACTTGGCTACCCCGCCGAAATTGCGAACCGGAGCGTAGGCGCGTGCCTTGGAGGTGTCAACGGAAGGGACCGCCAGCAAACTTTAAACGCTGAACTCCGAAAGCTTTCGCGAGTTGAACGTTGAACGTTGAACGTTGAACGTTAGGCAGTGAACGACCTTTCTTCTCAACTCTTCACCCGCGCCTGCAAGCGCATCCCCGGTGGGGTCAACTCCCCGGTCCGCGCGTTCCGCGGTCTGGGGCGCGAGCCGTTTTTCGTCGAGCGCGCCGCCGGTGCGACCATCTGGGATGTCGATGGAAAAGAATACATCGACTACGTCGGCACCTGGGGGCCGGCGATTCTGGGGCACGCCCCCGCCGTCGTGATCGACGCCGTGCGCGAAGCGGCCGCGCGCGGAGTCAGCTTTGGAATTCCCAACCCGCTCGAAGTGGAGATGGCGGAACTGATCTGCCGCTGGGTCCCGTCGATCGAAAAGGTGCGGATGGTGAACAGCGGGACGGAAGCGACCATGTCCTGCGTTCGTCTGGCCCGCGGCTTCACGAAACGCGACAAGATCATCAAATTCGAGGGCTGCTACCACGGGCACGTCGATTCTCTGCTCGTCCACGCCGGGAGCGGCGCGCTCACCCATGGACAACCGGACAGCGCCGGCGTTCCCGAGGCATTCGCCGGCCTGACGATTGCGCTCCCCTTCAATGACATCGCGGCCGTGCGCCAGGCTTTCCGCGAGAATCCACGGGAGATTGCCGCCATCATCCTCGAGCCGATCCCGGCCAATGCCGGGCTCTATTTTCCGCAGCCCGGTTTTCTCGAGGCGTTGCGCGAGGAATGCACCAGGGAGGGCGCGCTTCTTATCTTCGACGAAGTCATGACCGGCTTCCGCGTCGCGCGCGGCGGGGCGCAGGAGATCTACGGGATTCAACCTGACCTGACCGCGCTCGGCAAAGTCATCGGCGGCGGTCTGCCGGTTGGCGCCTTTGGCGGTCGCGCGGAAATCATGGATCAGCTCTCGCCGCTTGGGCCGGTCTATCAGGCCGGCACACTTTCCGGCAATCCGCTCGCGATGGCGGCCGGCCTCGCCCAATTGCGCGAGCTGGAACGGATCGATGGTTGGAAACAGCTTGAGGCGCTCGGCGCGCAGTTGGAAGAGGCGACGCAAGGCTCGTTAGGCAAGCGGAAGGTCGCGGCCACCTTTCACCGCATCGGCTCCATGTTCTGCCTTTTTTTCACCGCCGGTCCGGTCGCCGATCTGGCCACCGCCCGGCGGAGCGACATCACGAAATTCGTGCGCTTCTTTAATCACTGCCTCGCAGCCGGGGTCTATTTCGCGCCTTCGCAGTTTGAGACCGGATTCATCTCGACCGCGCACCGGCCGGCTCAGATCGACGCCACGGCGCGGATCGTGGACGAGGGACTGGCGCAAGTCTTTCGTTAGGCCAGGGCCGCGCAAAAGCTTTGCGTCCCTCGGCTCCCTGCACTAGGAAAAGCTCCTCGTGAGTCAGCCTTCGCCCGTTCGCGTCCGCGCTCTCGCCAAGTTTTTCTTCGAAGGCGAGCGCAAATTCTTCGTCAAGGGCGCGACCTACGGGCCGTTCAAGCCGGATGCGGCCGGCGATTATCTTGGCACCCCCGAGCAGGCTGGGCGCGATCTCGCCCAGATGCGCGAGCTCGGGATCAATGTGGTGCGCGTCTATCATCTCCCGCCGCGCTGGTTTCTCGATTCTTGTACGGCAGCCGGGGTCCGCGTTTTGATCACGCTCCCCTGGGCGAAGCACATCGAATTTCTCGTTAGGGCAAAAACCCGGCGCGAGATCGTGAGGGCGGTGCGCAGCACGGTCGCGACCCACGCGGGACATCCGGCCATCTTTGGTTATCTCGTCGGGAACGAGATCCCCACGACGATGGTCCGCTGGCTCGGTGTGCGACGGGTAACGGAATTTATCGAGACCCTCATCCGGGTCGGGCGCGAGGCCGATCCGCACGTTCTTTTCTCCTACGCCAGTTATCCGCCGACCGAGTACCTGCTCCCGCAGAACGTCGATTTCTTCTGCTTCAACGTCTACCTGCACGATCAGCGCGACTTCGAAAAGTATCTCCTTCGTCTGCAAAATCTGGCCGAGGAAAAGCCGCTCATGCTGGGCGAATTTGGGATGGACACCATCCGCCACTCCGAAGAAGAGCAGGCCGAGATGCTCTGCTGGCACGTCGACAGCGTCGTGCGGTGCGGACTGGCCGGGACGATCTTTTTCGCCTGGACGGACGAATGGTTCACCGGTGAACAGGAGATCACCGATTGGTCGTTTGGCCTCGTCCGGCGCGATCGCACCCCGAAGAAATCCTTCTTCGCCCTCCAGCAGCGACTCGGCCAGGACGACGCCTCGCTTCCCCGCCGCGAGCTGTCCGAAACTCCGTTCGTCTCGGTCATCGTTTGCTCCTACAACGGCGCGAAGACGCTTGCCGCCTGTCTCGAATCGTTAGGCAAGATCAAATACCCGGCCTACGAAGCCATCCTGGTCGACGATGGCTCGACCGATAACACGCCCGAGATCGCCGTCCGATTTCCCAACATCCGCTACCTCCGCCAGGATAATCACGGCTTGAGCTACGCGCGCAACGCCGGCGCCGCTGCCGCCAAAGGCCAAGTGCTGGCCTACACCGACTCCGACTGCATGGCCGATCCCGATTGGCTTTATTATTTGATCGGCACGCTCGTGAGCGGCGACTACGCCGGCGTGGGCGGCCCCAACATTTCGCCCCCGGCGGAAAACTGGGTCCAGGCCTGCGTCGCCGCCGCGCCCGGCGGGCCGAGTCACGTCCTCCTCACCGACACCGTGGCGGAGCACATCCCGGGTTGTAACATGGCTTTCTATCGTTGGGCGTTCGACACGGTCGGGGGGTTCGATGTCGATTATCGCAAGGCGGGCGACGACGTCGATTTCTGCTGGCGCCTGCAACAGGAAGGCCACGTCATTGCCTTTAGCCCGACCGCGATCGTCTGGCATCATCGCCGCTTTACGTTAGGCGCGTTTCGCAAACAACAGGCCGGCTATGGCGAAGCGGAGTCGATGCTCCGGTTCAAGCACCTGATCTTTTTTGGACCGACCGGGACCGCCAAGTGGCGTGGACAAATCTACGGTTCGCCCCGCTTCAGTTGGTTCATCAACCAGCCCATCATCTATCACGGGATTTTCGGCGAAGGCTTTTTTCAATCGATCTACCCGTCGCCGCAGTCGGAGATCGCGAATTATCTCAGCAGCATCGAGTGGTTCGTCCTCACCCTTTTTCTTTTCGGGCTCGGAATCTTCCTCCCGGTGCTCCGGATCGTCCCCTACCTCATGCTCGGTGGGACGCTCTGCGTCGCCCTCTCCTACATGCTGCGGGCGAGGATCGAGCCGAAGTTCGACACCGCGCCGGCCCGTCTCCTCGTCATGTTATTGGCCTTCGCTCAGCCGCTCGTGAGGGGCTGGAACCGCTATTTTACCTGGCTGGATTTCAAGCGCACCCCGCGCGGCGTCCTCGGCACGCACGAGAAAATGCCCGTCGGCGGCGCCGGCCGTGGCAGTTTGCGGCGGCGCAATTATTGGAGCGAAGAAGGCGTCGAGCGCAACGGGCTCCTCAAGTCGATCTTCGAGCTGCTCGAGGAAGAAGGCTGGAGTTACTCCGCCGACACCGGTTGGAAAGAGTGGGACATCCAGATCTACGGAAATTTTTTCTGGAGCGTCATCCTCCAGACCGTGACCGAATATCATGGCGGCCCGAAATGCCTGACCCGGGTGCGGCTGCGTTATCGCTTCGTTACCACCACGGTCATCATCAACCTCCTTTTCCTCGCCATGATCATCTATCGCGGCTTGAACAGCGGCGGAGTAGATTGGCGAATCCTGGTTCCCTACGCGGTCTTTCTCCTCTTCCTCGCGACGCGTGCCCGGCGGCTGAAACGGCGGGTGGCGGAGATTGTGGATGTGGCCGCCTATCGCCTCGGCTTGCAACGGATGCGAAAAGGAAAGGCCACCGATGCCGTTCGTTAGGCGGGCGCGCTTCTGGCTCGCGCTCCTCGCCGAGATCCTCCTCCTCGCCGCGCTTTCGCGCTTCGACGACTGGCGTTACGCCTCCATGCCGGTCAAGTTTGTCGAGACCGCGGTGCTTTGCGGGATCGCGTTTTTCGCCGCGGCCTCTTCTTTTGCGGAACTGCCGGCCGGGCGCTGGACAACGGGAATTTTCTGGAGCGTGGCGCTCCTCCTCCGCCTCGTGGCGTTGCCCCTCGCACCAACGGACGATCTTTGGCGCTACCAATGGGAAGGCCGGGTCCAGAACGCCGGATTTAATCCCTACGTGCTTGCGCCTAACGATGAAGAACTGGCTCCGTTGCGCGCCGGGTTTCCCAATTGGAGCCAGATCAATCATCGCGATTACAGCGCGATTTATCCGCCGGGGACGGAGTTGATGTTTGCCGGGCTTAGCCGGGCCGGGGCCGGCCCGCTCGCTTACAAACTGCTCTTGGCCGCGGCCGATCTCGCCGCCATTGCCCTCCTCCTGCGCTTGATCGGCGGGCGCGCGCGTCACGCCGACGCCGCCTGGTATGCCTGGAATCCGCTCGTCGTTTACAGCTTCGCGGGGGCGGCGCACTTCGACAGTCTCATGATCCTGCCGATGATCGGCGGCATTCTCTGTTTCGTGCGCTCTCGGGCTGCGAGCGAATCCCGTCTGAAATGGCGCTGGGCCCTGCTCGGCGCGGCGGCGATGGGGGCGGCGATTTCGATCAAGCTCGTGCCCATCCTGCTCCTGCCGGTCTGCGTGTTTGCCCTCGGGCGCCGCGCGCTCGCGCTCGGGGTCAGCCTCGGGATTCCGGCGGTGCTCAGTCTTCCCTATGGCGTGCCGCGCGTTCCGATTTGGGAGTCGTTAGGGCGTTTCATCTATGTGGCGCGGCTCAACGACATGTTTTGGTGGCTGATCGAGGACACATTTTGGCCCAATCCGCACCAGAAGAATTATCACTACAACGTCATCATCATCGTTGCGGTCGTGCTCGTGTCGCTCTGCTTCATTTGGAATTGGAAACGCGGATTGCTCTGGGTGATGGGCACGGCGCTGATCCTGAGCCCGGTCTTGCACCCCTGGTATTGCACCTGGATTCTGCCCTTCGCCGCCTGGCGTCGGAACGATGCCTGGCAGGTGCTCTCGGTCACCATCTTTGCCTATTACCTCTTCTGGAACGAGCGGCTCTTCCTGCTCCCGTGGCACTCGGAGCCGTGGCTGCGCGGGTTCATTCTCATTCCGCCGGCGGTGGCGACGATCCTGGCCCTGCGTCGGAGCCGTCAGCCTAACGAAACAGGAGAAACTGCCCTGGCCGGTTCCGGGTAGCGCACGCCTGTGGCGTGCTGGTTGCGGTGTTCCACCGCAACGAACTTTTCCTTGGGGCCTGCTCCTGAGAAAGTCCGCGACGGTGAAACACCGTCGCCAGCACGCCACAGGCGTGCGCTACCCGGAATCTGGCGCGTGAGCTCCGGGGCGAACTTCGGTTCCTTGCCTAACGAAAAGCGATCTCCCGCAACCGACGAAAGTCCTCCGGGATTGGCGCCTCGAAGAAGAGTCGCTCCTTCGTCCGCGGGTGGTTGAAACCGAGTTTCCAGGCGTGCAACATCTGGCGCGACGCTCCGCCTTTTTTCCCATAGAGCGAATCGCCTATGATCGGATGTCCGAGATGATGGAGGTGTACTCGAATCTGGTGGGTGCGGCCGCTGTGCAGCGCGCATTCGACCAGGCTGAGTCCGCCGCCTGATTGCAGAACGCGATATTCCGTTTTCGCAGCCCGCCCCCGGCGCAGATCGACGGCCATTTTCTTCCGCTGCACCGGATGTCGCCCGATCGGCGCGTCAATCGTTCCGCGCGGACGTTTCAAAGTTCCCGCGACGAGCGCGAGATAAATCTTTTTTACCTCCCGCTCGGCAAACTGGCGGGCGAGCTCGTGGTGCGCGGCGTCGTTCTTCGCCACCACCAGGCAGCCGCTCGTGTCCTTGTCGAGCCGATGGATGATACCGGGCCGCTCCTTGCCTCCAATTCCGGAAAGGCTCGTGCAATGATGGAGAAGTGCGTTCACCAGGGTGTGCGTCTGATTGCCGGCTCCGGGATGGACGACGAGGCCGGGTGGCTTGTTCAACACGAGCAGATCTTCGTCTTCGAAAAGAATCTCGAGCGGAATTTCCTCCGCTTTGGCGTCGATCACTTCCAGCGGTGGCACCGTTAGCCTAACGACATCGCCGGCCCGAACCGTCTCGCGAGTGCGCGCCCCTTTGCCCTGCAATTGGACCTGGCCCGCCCGGATCAAGGCCTGGAGACGCGAGCGTGAAAACTGGGGAAGCGCGAGGGCGAGGAAGCGATCGAGCCGCTCTCCCGCCTGTTCGTTAGGCACGGTCAATTCAATCATCGCGACGGGCGACGGGGGATGCTATGATCCGGCCAATGGCCTCGACCGGAAGCGGCGCGCAAGTGCAGTCCTGTCCGAATTGCGGCCAACCGGTCGAGACGGCGGGCCTCGAGCCCTTTGGAAAGGTCAATTGCCCGGCCTGTGGTTTTCAACTGCGAGTCGAGCGCGTTTTTGAAAACTACGCCGTGGTCGAGCCGCTCGGGACCGGCGGGATGGGGTCGGTCTACAAGGCGCGCGACACGCGGCTGAATCGGTTCGTCGCCCTCAAGCTCTTGCGCAAGGAATTCGCGGGCGACGCTGCCTTCACCGTCAAATTGAAGGACGAAGCGCGGATCACGGCGTCGATTCGGCACCCGCATGTGGTTGAGGTTTATTCGGTCGGCGAAGACCACGGACAATTCTACGTCGTGATGGAACTGGTCGATGGCGGCAGTCTCGACGATCGGATCGAGGACGAAAAGCGCATTTCGGAGTCGGAAACACTCGAGGTCGGTTTACAGGTGGCGAAGGGGCTGCTCGCGGCGCTCCAGGCGGGGCTGATCCATCGCGACATCAAACCGGGCAATATCCTTTTCGCCGACCGGCACACGGCCAAGATCGTCGATTTCGGTCTCGCCCTGCTCGCCGCGCAGCACGCCGAGACCGAAGGGGAAATCTGGGGCACGCCCTACTACATCGCGCCCGAGCGCCTGACGAATTCGAAAGAGGATTTCCGGAGTGACCTCTACAGCCTCGGGGCGACTCTTTTCCACGCCATCTCCGGCCGGCCCACCTTCGAAAACGAGACGCAATCGGCTGCCGAACTGAAAACGCTGAAGTCGAATCCGATCGGGTTGAAGGAGGTCGCGCCCGATGTCTCCGCCGAAACCGCGGCGGTGATCGACAAAATGCTGCGTCCCAATCCGCTCGAGCGCCAGAATTCCTACCAGGAGCTGATCGCGGAACTGGAAGCAGCCCAGGCCGCGCTGGTGGCGCGAGAGGAGGAATTGCGCGCGCGCTGGGGCTGGCCGAAGCGGCTTGCCGTTTCGTTAGGCGCATTCGTCGTCCTGACTGCGCTGGGCTTTGGGATTGCTTTCGGATTGCGTCATCTGCCACAGCGCGACAAAGCCGTGGCTTCGCCGACAGAGACGGAGGCGGCGACCGAGGCGACCGCGACGCCCTCAACCAAAGTGCAACTGGCCCAGGCGCGGCGCGAACTTGAGGACGGACATTACGGAACAGCCGAAGCCCTTTTTCGTGAGCTGACACCGGCCGAGCCTAACGTTCTCCCGGCGGCCGAACTTTGCGCGGGACTCCAGCTCTGGGAGCGTGGGCAATTTGCGCAGGCCGCGACTGCGCTGGAACACTTCGTCGAAGTTAAGCCGCCGCCGGAGTTTGGTTGGTTGAACGATGAAAAGTCGCTCGCTCGCGACCGCCTCGACGACTACCGGCTCTACAGCGATTGGGAAAAAGAGCGCGGATCAAGCAAGGATCCGCAGACCTCGCTCAACCGGATTCGCGCCGTCCTCAAGAAGCTGAAATCGAAAGGCGCGCTCGCCTTTCAACTGACGGACGAAGAAGCGAAGCTCGCCGCACAGGCTGCGCAAGTCGCCGAGCAAAAGGCGGCGGAAGACAAAAAGCTGGCCGCGGAGGAGGCGCCGCGCTGGCAAGCGGCGCTGGCGTCGGAACGCCGCGCGATCGCCGCTTACCAGTTTGAAAAAGCGCACCAGATCATTGAATCGACCAAGCTGAAAGCAAGCTCGCTTCAGGCCGAGCGGGACGAAGAATTGCAACGCGCCCGCTGGCTGTTGGATTGGAAAACCAAACTGATCAGCGACCTCAACGGCACCGGCTTTGGCGGCGTCGTGACCGACATTCACGGGGTGCGTTATGACGGACCGGTCCGCCGCGCCACGGCTGACAAACTCGAATTGAAAACCCGCTACGGCAGCGTCCTGACCGATTGGATCAATCTCTCACCGCAAATGCTGCTCACGATGTCGACCGCCTTCATTCGTCCGCAGGTCTCCGACATCGCCGAACGCCAATGGCTCAGCGCCATCTTCGCCGCCCAGACCGGGCAAACCGAGGCCGCCCGCGATCTCGCGACCAAAGCGGCGGCCGCGAAATCGGAATTTCGCAACCTGCTCCCGCGCTACTTCCCCGGCGCGAAAAAATAGCCGGCGCGTTGTAGCGTGCGCTGTTCCGTCCGTGTTTCAGAAACTCGGACGACACGGCGGTCGTCCCTCCAGCTTTCCGCCTCGCCCAGTGGCGCATCTTTTGCTGCGAGAGAAGCATGCGCATTCTCTCACTCGTGCTTGCGGCCGGCCTCGCTCTCGCCGCCACGGCCGCCCCGCGACCACTCTCCAACAAGGAGATCGGGCTCATGCTCCGCTCCGGTTATTCGAGCGAAAGCATTCTCGCCGAAATCAGTACTCGTCGCCTGCTCGAACCGCTCGACGAGCAAACAAAAAAATCGCTCCTCGAGTTCGGCGCCAAAGCGCCCTTGATGGCGGCCCTCGAAAGCGACGCCTACATCGTCTCGGCGCCCGAAGCCGATCAGGCCCGGCAGCTCGAAGCCGAGATCACCGCGCGACGAGCGGCGCAGGTTGAACAGGACCGCGAACGCAACACGCTTTATCAAGCCCAGAGGGCTGAGGCTCTTTCTCAGGCCGCGACCGCAGGGCCAGCGACCGGGACGCCGGTCCTCGAGGCCCTGAAAACGAAGCTCGTCCGTTGCCATGATGGCTCGGTTCACCGCGCCGACGGCAACGAACTGGAGAACAAAAAGGTCGTCGCCCTCTACTTCTCGGCGCACTGGTGCAGCCCCTGCCGCAAATTCACCCCGCAGCTCGTCGAGTATTACAACCGGGTAGCGGCGGCCCATCCGGAATTCGAGCTCATTTTCGTGAGCGCAGACCGCTCGCGCTTCGGCTGGGAAACCTACATTCGCGAAACGAAAATGCCGTGGCTGGCAGTCGACTACGACCAGCTTGGCGGTCTGAGCGCGATCCAGAAACTGAGTGGGAGCAGCATTCCTTCGCTCCTCGTGCTGGATGGCAGCAGCCGCACGATCGCCTCCAGTTACGATGGCGAGAAATATCTCGGCCCGCAAAACGCGCTCCGTGCGCTCGACCAGATTTTCGCCGGCAAATCAGGCGGCCGGGTAGCGCAGGCCCCCTAACGACCTTCAACCTGGGGCGCGATACCCGTCCACGAAATCGCGCCGGTAGCTCGCGAAGGTTCCGGTCTCGATCGCCTTTCGCGCCCGGGCCATGAGCTCGAGGTAGAAATGCAGGTTATGCAGCGTGATCAGACGCAGCCCGAGAATTTCTTCCGCTTTCACGAGGTGCCGCAGATAGCCCCGGGTGAACTCGCGGCAGGCCGGGCAGGTGCAGCCTTCCTCGATCGGCCTTTTTTGGAGAGCGAACTCCGCATTCTTTAGATTGAGCGTCCCGCTTGTGGTGAAGGCGGTGCCGTTCCGGGCCAGTCGAGTCGGCAGCACGCAATCAAACATATCCACCCCGCGCGCGATCAACTCGAGCAACTGCGGCGGAGTCCCCAGGCCCATCGCATAACGCGGCTTGTCGTTAGGCAAAAACGGCTCACTCCATTCCACCGCCTGCATCATTTCCGGCTCTGGTTCGCCCACGCTCACCCCCCCGATCGCGTAGCCATCGAACCCGATCGCGACCGTCGCCTCCGCGCTCGCCCGGCGCAGATCCTCAAACGTCCCGCCCTGTACGATGCCAAAAAGCAGTTGCGAATTCCCCGGCGCAGCCGGCGTAGCGGCGGCCGTGTCGGCCGCATCGCAGCTCGCAGTTGCGGCGTCGCTCGTGGGATTTGCGGGCGACACGCCCGCCTCTACACCGCGCCCGATGGGCCCGGAGACATGCGCGCTTTTGCAGCGCGCGGCCCAGCGCGCTGTCATCTCCAAACTGCGCGCCGCGTAATCGTGCTCGCACGGATACGGCGGGCATTCATCCAGCACCATC
Source organism: uncultured Verrucomicrobiae bacterium (assembly GCA_963772915.1). Classification (GTDB taxonomy): domain Bacteria; phylum Verrucomicrobiota; class Verrucomicrobiia; order Chthoniobacterales; family UBA10450; genus Palsa-1392. The sequence goes on along the minus strand of CAVYZI010000003.1, from coordinate 344,072 downwards.
GCGACATCGCTGCCTAATGTTTGCTGGATCTCCATCGCGATCTCCGGCGAGATAGACGTCGGCGTCCCGTCGAGATGATTCTGAAAATTGACGCCTTCTTCCGTGATCTTGCGCAGCTTGGCGAGCGAGAAAATCTGATACCCGCCGCTGTCGGTCAGGATTGGACCGTCCCAATTCATAAACCGATGCAATCCGCCGAAATGCCGCATCACCTCCATCCCTGGCCTAACGAAGAGGTGATAGGTGTTGCCGAGAATGATCTGGGCCTGCAGCTCCCGCAGCTCACGCGGGCTCACCCCCTTCACGCTCCCCTGCGTCCCGACCGGCATAAAGGCCGGCGTCTCGATCACGCCGTGCGCCGTCGTCAGACGGCCGCGGCGCGCTTTCGTGGCCAGATCGGTTTGCAGCAGCTCAAACATTCGCGGCTACGGTCGGGAAGGAGGCGACGCTCGCAAGCGGGAAGACGGCCGCTCGATGTGCTATGTCATCCGATGTCTGAGCCAGTTCCCAACGCCATCGCGAGCGCGACCGAACTGGTCGTGCGATTTGGCATCCAGGTGGTGCTGGATCTTGCCTCGGTCACGATTTTGGAAGGCGAACGTGTTGGATTGGTCGGGCGCAATGGCTCCGGGAAATCGACTTTTCTGCAAATTGCGGCTGGCGTCGTGCAGCCCGATGCGGGGGAAATGAATCGACGACGCGACCTCGTCGTTGGCTACATGCCGCAGATGTTTGAGCTCGACGAGTCCACCTCGGTGCACGCGAACATTCTGGCCGGCGCTCAGCAGGTGCTGGACCTGATTCATGAATACGAAAGCGCGCCGCCCGAGGGCGCGCGGAGCGGAATCTTGCTCGAACAAATCGAGCATTTCGACGGCTGGAATCTCGAGTATCGGAGCAAGAGTTTGATCACGAATCTGCATGCCCCCGATCCGGAGCGTGCGGTCTCGACCTTGTCCGGCGGTGAAAAGCGCCGCGTCGCGCTCTGTCGTGCGCTCCTCGCTCGACCCGATTTTCTAATTCTCGATGAGCCGACGAATCATCTCGATACCGGCTCGATCGAATGGCTGGAAGATTTTCTCGCCCGCTACACCGGGACCTGCCTCTTCGTCACGCACGATCGCTATTTTCTCGACCGCGTCGCGACGCGGATCATCGAACTCGCGCGCGGCAAATTCTTCAGCTACGCCGGCAACTACACGGACTATCTCCTGGCGCGGGCCGAACGAGCGGCGGTCGAGGAGATGCAGGAAAAGAAGCGCCAGAAGTTTCTCAAGCGCGAGCTGGCCTGGGTGCGCAAGGCGCCACGGGCGCGCCGAACGAAGTCGGTCGATCGCGTCGAACGCTATTTTGAGATGGCCGTGCAGGAAGCGCCGGAAGCGGAACTCGATGTCGATCTCATCATTCCGCCGGCGCCGAAGCTGGCCAACCGCGTGATCGAGTTGCGCGAGGTCGGCGTCGATCTCGGCGGACGAACGCTGATCGCAAATCTCTCCCTCAACCTCGCGGCCGGGGAACGGCTCGGCATCGTCGGCCGCAACGGGCTCGGCAAATCAACGCTCCTCCGAGTCATGCTCGGGGAACTCCAGCCAACGCGCGGCGAAGTGGAAATCGGCGCGCGGACGGAGATCAACTACGTCGACCAGGATCGTCTCCTGCTCGACGACGCAAAGACGGTCTGGGAAGAAGTGGGCGAGGGGAGCGAGTTCGTTAGGCTGGGCGAAGAGAACATCACGCTCCGCGCTTATCTGCGCCGCTTCCTTTTCACCGAAGAGCGGATCAACACCAGGATCGATCAACTGAGTGGCGGGGAGCGGAGCCGGGTTCTGCTCGCGAAAATCCTGAAGCGTGGCGGCAACGTCCTCATCCTCGACGAGCCGACGAACGATCTCGACCTCGGCACGCTCCGGTTGCTCGAGGAAGCGCTCGTCGCCTTCCAAGGAAACGTGATCGTCGTTAGCCACGACCGCTATTTTCTAAATCGGGTCTGCACCGCGATTCTGGCTTTTGAGGGCGAAGGGGTGGTCCATTACACGGTCGGCAACTACGATTACTACCTCGAGAAACGAGTTGTAGCCGGGATCGCTGATCCCGGCCCGCCAGCGACCTCGAAGCCGGCTAGGGTCGCCGCCCCCGGCGACAGCAAGGAGAAGCCGCGCAAACTGAAATGGAAAGAGGAACGCGAATTGGAAGGAATGGAGGACGCCATTTTGGCGGCAGAGGCAGAGGTCGTCAGGCTGGAGGAGATTTTTGCCGCGCCCGATTTCTACGCCACCCACGCGGCCGACTGGGAGAAGCTGGAAGTCGAACTGCGCGCGGCGCGGAGGAGCGTCGCCGAACTCTACGAACGCTGGGCCGAGCTCGCCGCGATCGCCGGGTAGAGCACTGCCTGTCCGCCGTGTGAGGGCGTGTCGCGCGCTGATTGCGGCATTCCACCGAGTATCTGTTTGCGTGGCGCGCTCTGTCGCCCCCGCAACTGACGCGCGCTCTTTCATTTGTCATCCCGAGCCCGCGCAGACGGCGAGGGACCTCCCCAAAACTCTTCGGGATACGAAAAGGCGAAAGACGATCGAAGACCATGGGTGAGGTCCCTCAGCGCGCTGCGCCAGCTTCGGGATGACAGACGAAGAAAGCGCCGCGAGTTGTTCGCCGGCAAAAGTACGCGCAACGCCGAGCGGATACTTCGCCGAAAACAACTTTCCTCGGCGGCTTCGATTAATGAGGTCTCGCCCGGTAATCCATTTCACTTTCCTTCGTCCGGAGATTTCCTTAACCTCAAACGATGCCTCCCGAGACCAAACTCGCCCGTACCGCTCTCGCGGCTCTTCTCCTCGCTTTGTCCGCCTGCGCGACGGTGCGCCCGTTGCCGGTGGTTTCATGGGTGGGACCGGTCAGAGCGACCTGATCATCCAGAGCAGCGGCTTCCGATTCCCGGCCCGGCTTGGCGTCTTTGTTCGCGAGAGCGGTCAGCAATACGAAGCGGCCGGACTGGATCTTTCGGTCAAATACAAGGCCGGCGAGCTGATCATGACCGACATCTACGAATATCCCGCCGGCGGAAAGATGTTGGCGACGGAATTTGCGGACCGGAAAGACGAGATCAGACTCGCCCGCTCCGATGCAAGGCTGCACGAGGGAAAGGTGACGATTCACCCGGGCGCGAAAGCGCGTCGCGGCTGGAAGGCGGTTTTTGCTATCAGCCAGGGCTATCACTATTCGTTTCCGCCGCCGTATCAGTCGGATCTGCTCGTTTTTCAACGCGGATCGCGCTTCATCGAGTATCGCTTTTCCTATTCCGCCGGGCATCGGGAGCGGGCGGAAAACGAGATTCAGAAATTCATCGACCGCCTAGCCTGGCCGGCGGGTTGATTGGGCGGCGGGATTTCGTTAGGCGGAATCCATCTTGCAGCCGGCGGAGGGAAGTGGCGGAGCCGGAGGCTGACTCTCCCGCGGGCAGCGCAGGTCAAAAGTTCCGCGCCTTGCGCCAAAATATTCTTGCGAGGCAAATATTTGTTTCTATATTGCGCGCTCTCCGTATCAGGTGCGTGAGGAAGGTGGACACGGCTTGAGCGGTTTTTTTGTCGTCTGAAACTTCAAAGTTTCGCCGGCTGCAATGTACGAAAATGCCAACCATTAATCAGCTTATTCGCAAGGGACGAAAGAAGGTCTCGGTGAAATCGAAATCACCGGCCCTGAAGAATTGTCCGCAGCGGCGCGGCGTCTGTACCCAGGTCATGACGCGGACGCCGAAGAAGCCGAATTCCGCCCTGCGCAAGGTGGCAAAAGTTCGCCTAACGAACGGCCAGGAAATCATCGCCTACATCCCGGGCGAAGGCCACAATTTGCAGGAACACTCGATCGTTCTCGTGCGCGGCGGCCGGGTCAAGGATTTGCCCGGCGTGCGTTATCACATCGTCCGCGGAACGCTCGATTCGTTAGGGGTGGATGGACGCCGCCGCAGCCGCTCGAAGTACGGCGCCAAACGCCCGAAGGCCGCGGCCGAAGGCGATAAAGGCGCGAAGAAAAAGTAACCGATTTTTCCCATGTCTCGTCGTCGTAGAACTTACAAGAAAGAAGAGAAGGTCGATTCCCGTTACGGCAGCGTGGCGGTGGCGCGGCTCATTTCGACCGTCATGAAGCGGGGCAAGAAATCGCTCGCCGAACGGATCGTTTACACCGCGATCGACAAATCGCGCGAGGGTTCCGACTCGGTCGATCCGCTCGAGGTCGTGAACAAGGCGCTCGAGAATGTGCGTCCCCGTCTCGAGGTAAAATCGCGCCGCGTCGGTGGCGCCACCTATCAGGTTCCGATGGAGGTAACCGCTTCCCGCCAGGTCTCGCTCGCGATGCGCTGGATCGTGACCTACGCCGACAACCGTCGCGGCATGCCGATGGCCGAAGCGCTCGCCCATGAATTGCGCGACGCCGCCGCCGGCCAGGGCAACGCGATCAAAAAACGCGACGACACGCACAAGATGGCCCAGGCCAACCGCGCCTTCGCGCATTTCCGCTGGTAAACAAATTTTCCCGTCATGGCTTCTGCGACTCTAGATAAACCCAAAGCGACGAACCCGAATTCGCCGAACCGCAGGTTCCCGCTCGAAAAGACGCGGAACATCGGGATCGCCGCGCACATCGACGCCGGCAAGACGACCCTGACCGAGCGCATCCTTTTTTACACCGGCATGATCCACAAGATCGGTGAGGTGCACGAAGGCACGACCGTGACTGACTGGATGGAGCAGGAGCGCGAGCGCGGGATCACGATCACGTCGGCCGCCACCACCTGCGCCTGGACGCAGAAGAAGGAAGAAGGCGTCTACAAGATGTTTGAAGACGTCAAAATGCGCGTCAACATCATCGATACTCCCGGCCACGTCGATTTCACGGCCGAGGTCGAACGCTCGCTCCGCGTGCTCGACGGCGCGATCGCGGTTTTTGACGCGGTTGCCGGGGTGCAGCCGCAATCCGAGACCGTCTGGCGGCAGGCGAACAAGTACCTCGTCCCGCGCATCGCGTTCATTAACAAGATGGACCGCGTTGGGGCCGACTTCGACATGTCGATCGACAGCATGCGCAAGAAGCTGGCGGCCAATGCCTGGCCCATTCTGATTCCGTTAGGCAAGGAAGATTACCTCAAGGGCCAGCTCGACGTCGTCAATAAGAAGGCGGTCTTCTACCTCGATAACGATCTGATCGGTTCGACCTACGAAGTGCGCGACGTGCCCGAGGAACACCAAGCCGCGGTCGAAAAGGCCTACGCGGATCTGGTGGAAGCCATTTCCAATATCGACGACGAAGTCGCCGAAGCCGTGCTCGAAGAAAGGCCGGTCACGCCGGAAATGTTGAAGGCGGGGATTCGCCGGCAAACGATCGCGAACAAGTTCGTCCCGGTCGTCGGCGGCTCGGCATTCAAGAACAAAGGCGTCCAGTATCTGGTTGACGCCGTGATCGATTACCTGCCCAGCCCGCTCGACATTCCGCCCGCCATCGGGATGGAGCCCGACACCCACGAGAAGATGGAAGCGCCGACGGATGACAACGGCGAATTCTGCTCGCTCGCCTTCAAATTGTGGAGCGATCCGTTCGTCGGGAAACTCGTTTTCTTCCGCGTTTATTCCGGTTCGCTCACGAAGGGCGACACAGTTTACAACCCGCGAACGAACAAGCGCGAACGCATCTCGCGTCTTGATCCAGATTCAAGCCGACAAGCGCGAAGACATCGAGACCTGTTACTCGGGCGACATCGCGGCCATCGTCGGCATCAAGAACATCACGACGGGCGACACGCTCTGTGACGAGGACCATCCGATCCTGCTCGAGCCGCCCTCCTTTCCTGATCCGGTCATCTCGATGGCGATCGAACCGAAAACCAAGCAGGACCAGGAGAAGATGGCGATCGCGCTCCAGCGCCTTTCTGAAGAGGACCCGACTTTCAAGGTCTATACCCACGAAGACACCGGCCAGACGATCATTGCCGGGATGGGCGAGCTGCATTTGGAAATCATCCGTGACCGCATGTTGCGCGAGTTCAAAGTCGACGCGAATGCCGGCAAACCTCAGATCGCTTATCGCGAGACGATCACCTCGCCGGCCGATGGCGAAGGCAAGCTAATCAAGCAGTCCGGTGGCCGCGGCCAATACGGCCACGTCATCATCAAGGTTCAGCCTAACGAGCGGGGCAAGGGCATCACGATCGAGAACAAGGTCGTGGGCGGCAACATCCCGAAGGAATACATTCCGGCCTGTAAGAAGGGCATCGAAGAAGCGATGCTGAACGGCGTCGTCGGCGGCTACCAGGTGATCGACGCCAACGTCGACATCATCGACGGCTCCTATCACGACGTCGATTCGAACGAAATGGCCTTCAAACTCGCCGCGATTTTCGCGGTCAAGGACGCCTTCAAGAAAGCGAAGCCGATCCTGCTCGAGCCGATCATGAAGGTCGAAAACGCGACCCCGGAAGAATATCAGGGCGACATCATGGGCGATTTGAATCGCCGCCGGGGCAAAATCGGGAGCATCGAGGTAAAGGGCAACCTGACCATGATCCAGGCCGAAGTTCCGCTCGCGGAAATGTTCGGTTACGCGACTGCCATCCGTTCGCTCTCCAAAGGCCGTTCGAGCTACTCGATGGAGCCGTCCCATTTCGAACAAGTCCCGCAGCAGCTCGTCGCGGCCGTGCTCGACCAGAAGGAAACGAAATAGTATGGCCGACGCACAACGCATTCGCATTCGTCTAAAGGCATTCGACCACCGAATGCTCGATCAATCCGCGGTCGATATCGTCGAGACCGCCAAGCGCACCGGCGCCCGGGTGGCGGGACCGATTCCACTCCCGACCCTGATCGAGAAATTCACGGTCAATCGCTCTCCCCACGTCGACAAAAAATCGATGGACCAATTTGAAATCCGCACCCATAAGCGCCTGCTCGACATCATCGAGCCGACCGCCAAGACGGTGGACGAGTTGAAGAAACTCAACTTGCCGGCGGGGGTGGATATCACGATCAAGATTTAACGCTTTTCGCAGCACCACTTTTGCCAGCCCACGACCATGAGTATCGGACTTCTCGGAAAAAAAATCGGCATGACCAGCGTCTACGACGCCAACGGCAAGCTGCGTCCGGTGACCGTGATTGCCGCCGGGGATAATACGCTGCTCCGCCGCCTAACGAGCGAGAACGACGGTTATTCCGCGGTCCAGGTTGGGTTCGACGCGCAGAAGGAATCGCGCGTGACGAAGGCGCTCCTCGGTGGATTTGCGAAGGCGAATTCCGAGCCGAAGAAATTCGTGAAGGAATTTCGCCTCACGGAAGAGGCGCCGGAAGGCGAGATCAACCTCGCGGTCACGCAGTTCCAGGCCGGCGATTTCGTCGATGTCATTGGTCGTTCGAAAGGGAAGGGGTTTCAGGGCGTGATGAAGAAGCACAACTTCCACGGCCAGGGCGCGGCGCATGGTTCGAAGACGCACCGGCGCAACGGCGCCATCGGCAATCGTTCCACCCCGGGTCGCATCTGGAAAAACATGGGCATGCCCGGGCACATGGGCGACGAGCGCGTGACCGTGCAAAATCTGCAGGTTTTGCAGGTGCGCGAAGCGGACAAGATCATTTTGATCAGTGGCGCGGTGCCCGGGGCGAACGGCAGCTATGTCGTCATCAGGCCGGCGATCAAGGATCCGGGCAAGTTGATTGCCGCACATCGGGAGCACAGGAAACACGACGAAGAAGAGGCCGCGAAAAAGCCGGCGATAACCGTTCGATAACAGATGGCCGCAAAAGTTTTAACAGCAGAGGCAGCAAAGAGCGCGAAGATCGTGTTGATCGAGAACGGTCGTGGCACGCAGGCGATGCACGACGCCGTCGTGGCGATGCGCGCGGCGCGCCGTTCCGGTTCGGCCAACACGAAGACGAAGGCCGAGGTCAATCTCTCCGGCGCCAAGCCGTGGCGGCAAAAGGGCACCGGTCGGGCGCGGGCGGGTTACAAATCGTCCGTCATCTGGCGTGGTGGCGGTGTCGTCTTCGGTCCGAAGCCGCGTGATTACACGAAGAAAGTTTCCAAGACGGTTCGCCGGCTCGCTTTCCAGAAAGCGCTGAGCGAACGGATCAAGGCCGGCGACGTCCTGACGGTTGACGGTTTCAGCGTCAAGGAAGCGAAGACGAAGGCGTTCGTTAGTCTGGTCAAGGGCCACACCGACGCGAAGAAAGTGCTGCTCATCTCCGACACGTTCGAGGAAAATTTCTACCGCTCGGCGCGCAATGTAAGGCCGGTCCTGCTCGCGACCGCGGCCGACGTGAACACCGAACAGTTGCTCGCCTTCGACAAGATCATCGTGACCGACAAGGCGCTCGAACAATTGGCGGCGAGGACCGCTTCCGCCTCCGCCAAAAGCTACGGCGTAATAAACATGAACGAGCCCTACGATTTAATCCAGACGGTGCAGTTGACGGAGAAGGCCTCGTTGTTAGGCGAAAAGCTCAACAAGTATGTCTTCCGCGTCAACCCGCGCGCGAACAAGATCCAGATCAAAAAGGCGATCGAGATTCTCTTCAAGAAGAAGGTCGTGGACGTGAACACCTGCAATTACGCCGGCAAGAAAAAGCGCGAACGTCGCGCTGATTTCGGCCGCAAGCCGCACTGGAAAAAAGCCATCGTGACCCTGGGAGAGGGCGAGAAGATCGATCTCGTCTAGTTGAATTATGGCACTTAGAAATTTCCGCCCACTCACGCCGACCCTGCGATTCAAGTCGCTTCCGATGTTCAAGGAAGTGACCAAGTCGCAGTCCAAGCCGGTCAAGAGCCTGACCGAACCGAAGAAACGCAGCGGCGGCCGCAACAACCGGGGCCGTCTGACTTCGCGTCACATCGGCGGCGGTCACAAACAGAAATATCGCAAGGTCGATTTCAAGCGTCGCAAGCGTGGCGTCGCGGCCGAAGTGATGGCGATCGAGTACGATCCAAATCGCACCGCGCGCATCGCGCTCCTGAAATACAGCGATGGCGAACAGAGCTACATTCTCGCTCCGGACGGCCTCGAGGTCGGCGCGAAGGTAACAGCGGGAGCGGATGCTCCGCCTAACGTCGGCAACGCGCTCCCGCTCAGCGCGATTCCGTTGGGCGCAAACATTCATTGCATTGAAATCATGCCCGGCCGCGGCGGACAGATCGCGCGCAGCGCGGGCCAGCAGGCAACGCTGAGCAACCGCGAAAGCGGCTATGCGCTGGTCAAACTGCCCTCCGGCGAAATTCGCCGCATTCACGACAGCGCCTACGCCACAATGGGCCAGGTGGGCAACGTCGATCACATGAACGTCTCGAGCGGCAAAGCGGGCCGGACCCGCTGGCAGGGGCGCCGCCCGCACGTGCGCGGCATGGTCATGAACCCGATCGATCACCCGATGGGCGGCGGCCAGGGCAAGTCGAAGGGCGGTGGCGGACGCCATCACCCCGTCAGCCCGTGGGGCCAGTTGGCGAAAGGTTTCAAGACACGACACAAGCGCAAGGCGAGCAACCGTTTCATTTTGGAACGGCGCAAGTCGAAGAAGAAAAGGTCATAATTTGTTATGGGCAGATCGTTAAAAAAAGGACCATTCGTGGAGCCGCATCTTCTGGAGAAGATCGACAAGATGAACGCCTCCGGCGTGAAGAAGCCGGTCAAGACCTGGTCGCGCCGCTCGATGGTGACCCCGGACTTTGTCGGGCACACCTTTCTCGTCCATAACGGCAAAATTTTTCAATCCGTGTTCGTGACCGAAAACATGGTCGGCCACAAACTCGGCGAGTTTTCACCTACCCGTATCTTTAAGAAGCACGGGTCGCACACCGCGAAGGTGACGAAGTAGTTCAACTGATGGTTGCGGATTGAGAGGATGAGATGAAAGTCTCCGCTCTCAATTCCCGGCTCGCAGTTGTGCTGGTGTGTCTGTTGTCGGCCCGTGGGCTGGCGGCAGAAGATAGTTCTTTGTTAGATCCAAATCTTGAAGCCGCAGAGGCGAAAGTGACGTCAGAGACGTTGTTTTCGCAGAATGATCTCCTGCGCAAACAGCTCTCGCTCGACCGCGAAACGCAGAAGACGTTGACCGACAGTCTCGTCGTCTCGAACGCGGAGGCGGAGTTGTTTCGCCGGAAATATTCAGAGCTGCAAACGCGGATGGACGCGCTCGGAGTCGAGTCGGTCAGCAAAGACCGCGCGAAACTGGAGCAACGCCTTCTCAAAGCGGTCAGTGACCTTCAACTCATGAACAAGGAGAAGGAGGCTTACCGTGAGCAGTTGCTGAAGTTGACCGAGACGATGCTACGCTACGTGAAAAGCACGCAGGCCGCCGATCCGCAGGCGCGGGCCGAGGTGGAAGCGCAGTTACGGGCAACGGGCCAGCTCCTGACCGAAAAAAGCTCGGCCGTGCCCGAGGAGGAAGCGCAGCCGGACCTGATGGACGGAAAGGTCCTGAGCGTGAAAGAAGAGTGGTCGCTCGTGGTCGGCAACCTCGGGGCGCAGCAGGGGGTGAAGATCGGGATGCCGTTGCGCGTCGTGCGCGGCGGAAAAACGGTCGCGACCCTGCGAGTGGTGGACGTGCGCGATAAAATCAGCGGGGCGGTGATTCAAGAACTGGATTCGGAGAAGACGAAAATAAAAGTTGGCGATCGCCTCCAGGTGGATGCGCGTCAGGATGTAAGTTTAAAATAGATGCAAGTAAGCTCGACATATCGTTACGCGAAGATTTCGGCGTTTAAGGCGCGCGAAGTCACTCGCGCCATTCAGGGCCTGCCGGTCTCGGCAGCGCTCGACATTGTGGCGTTCAGCCCGAAGAAAGCGGCCGGCATGATCAGCAAAACGCTGAAAAGTGCGATCGCCAACGCGGAGAACAACGCCAATCTGCGCGTCGACGGACTGGTGGTGAAAGAAGCCACGGTCGGCGAAGGCCCGACGATGAAGCGGATGATGACCCGGGCGCGCGGCAGCGGGAGCACGATTCGCAAACGGAGCAGCCACATTCGGATCATTTTGACCGACGAGATCGAAATCAAGACGCGCGAGAAGAAGAGCGGACAAAAGAAACGCGCTACGAGCAAGAAGAAGAGCCCTCGCACCAAGGCCGCAAAGGACACGAAGGCTAAAGAAGAGGCGAACGCCGAGGCTGCAGCGGAAGCCAGCGAAGAAAAATCAGAAAGCTAATTCATGGGACAGAAAGTTAATCCAATCGGTTTTCGTCTCGGGGTGAACCGCGACTGGCGTTCGCGCTGGTACGCTTCGCCCCAGGAGATGCCCGCGTTTCTGCATAACGACATCGAGATTCGCGATTACGTGAAGAAGAAGCTCCAGTTCGCCGCCGTTGCCAAGATCATCATCGAGCGCGCCTGGAACAGCATCCGGGTCACGATTCACACCGCGCGTCCCGGCATCGTGATCGGACGCAAGGGCGCCGAGATCGAGAAGATGACGGAAGAGATTTCGCGCATGGCGCAAGGCAAACAGGTCAAGATCGACATCCAGGAGATCAAGACTCCGGAACTCGACGCCCAGCTCGTGGCCGAAAACGTGGCGCTCCAGATTGAACGCCGCATCGCCTACCGCCGCGCCATGAAAAAAGCGGTCCAGATCGCGATGGATTTTGGCGCGCAGGGGATTCGTCTGCGCAGCTCGGGGCGCTTGAACGGCGCGGAAATTTCCCGCTCGGAGTGGTATCGCGAAGGCAAAGTGCCGCTCCACACCCTGCGCACGCCGATCGATTACGGCTTTGCCGAAGCGAACACGGTTTACGGGAAAATCGGAGTGAAATGCTGGATTTGTAAGAAGGAAGAAGCGCCCCCGGCCCCGGCCAATGCGCCGGCCGCGGCGCCGGAACCCGCTCCGGCTGCCTAACGAATTTTAAGGAGATATTGCCATGCCATTAATGCCCAAACGCGTAAAGTATCGCAAGACCCAGCGGGGAAGCCGCAAGGGGATGGCGTCGCGTAATCTCCGGATCGACTTCGGCGAATTCGGCCTCCAAACCCTGGAGCGCGCCTGGATCACCAACACCCAGATTGAAGCCGCCCGTGTCGCGCTCACCCGCAACATGAAACGCAAAGGCAAGCTCTGGATCCGGATTTTCCCCGACAAGTCCGTCACCTCGCGTCCGCCGGAAACCCGCATGGGTAAGGGCAAAGGCCAGCCGGAATACTGGGTCGCGACGGTGCGCCCGGGCAACATCCTGTTTGAGCTCGACGGCGTGCCGGAATCCGTCGCGCGTGAATCCCTCCGTCTCGCGGCCGACAAGCTGCCCGTTCGGACCAAGTTTCTCAGCCGCCACCGCCTCGCGGCCTAACGACTAACGACCATGTTGAAATTCAAAGAAATTCAGGAAATGAGCACCGAAGAGCTGCTGACGAAAAAGCGCGATCTGCGCCAGGAGAGTCTGCATCTCCGTCTCCAGCAGCAGAGCGGCCAGCTCGAACAGTCGAGCCGGCTCCGTCTTCTGCGGCGCGATGTCGCGCGGGTTGAGACCGTACTCACGCAGCGCAGCCGGCAGGCCGCGACGAAGGAATAGCCATCATGGACGAAGCGACCACACAGGAAACCCCAGCCAACGAATCGAATCGCGGGACGCGCAAAACGCGCGTCGGCGAAGTGATCTCGAGCGGGATGAACAAGACGATTGTCGTCCAAACCGTGACCCGGGTGCCCCACGCCACCTTCGGCAAGATCGTAAAGCAGAAGAAGAAATTTTACGCCCACGACGAGGAGAGCAAAGCGAAGGCCGGCGACACGGTGCGGATCATGGAGACCCGCCCGTTGAGCAAGCTGAAACGCTGGCGCCTCGTCGAGGTCGTGCAGAAGTAAGGAATGCGGGAGGTTTTATGGTTTACCTGAGATCAAGATTAGACGTGGCCGATAACAGCGGCGCCCGCATGGCGACGATGATCGGTGTCATCGGCAAAGGCGGCGCCCAATGCGCCGGCATCGGCGATGTCATCACGGCCAACGTCAAGGAAGCGAGTGCGACCGGCGCGGTCAAGAAGGGCGACGTCGTCCGCGCCGTTTTGGTCCGGACGAAGCAGCCGATCCGGCGCGATGACGGTTCGCTCCTCCGTTTCGACAACAACGCGATCGTGATCATCGACAAGGACCTTAATCCCCGCGGCACCCGCATTTTTGGTCCCGTCGCGCGCGAACTGCGCGAACGCAATTTCATGAAAATCGTCTCGCTCGCTCCGGAGGTTTTATGAATCGGATCAAGCACCATGTGAAGAAGGGCGACCACGTCGAGGTGATCTCGGGGAACTTCCGCGGATCATCCGGCAAGATTCTGCAGGTGTTGCCAAAGAAGAACCGGGTTCTGATCGAGGGGGTGCGCCTGATCAAGAAGCACATGCGCAAATCGCAGGACAATCCCTCGGGCAAAATCGCGGAACGCGAAGGCCCGATCCATATCTCGAATGTGAAAATGGTCCAACGCGACAAGGAGAAGAAGAGCAAAACCAAAGCGGCGAAGGAGAAGAAGACGAAGAAGGACGAGTAGACCTCGCGCCTAAGATCGCACTTTTAGAAAATGGAAAACGAATTTTACCGCGAATACAAAGATCGCGTCATCCCCGCGCTGAAAGAGCAGCACGGTTACAAGAACGAGCACCAGATTCCGAAACTGGAGAAAGTGGTCATCAACACGTCGGTCGGCTCGCATTCGGACGTGAAGCAGGCCCTGGAAGACGCCAAAACCGAGCTCGCCGTCATCACCGGCCAGAAGCCGGCCGAGACGCGGGCCAAGAAAAGCATCTCGAATTTCAAGTTGCGCAAAGAACAGGCGATCGGCGCCAAGGTCACCCTCCGGGGCGAGCGGATGTATGAATTCATGGAGCGCCTGATCAAGGCCGCCCTCCCGCGGATCCGCGACTTTCGCGGCATTTCGCCGAAGGGTTTCGACGGCAACGGCAACTACACCCTGGGCGTTTCCGACCAGTCGATTTTCCCCGAAGTCGAGCTCGACAAAATCAAGCGCAACATTGGTTTTGATGTTACAATCGTGACCACTGCGCGCTCCGATGAAGAGGCCAAATCGCTCCTGAGCGAGATGGGAATGCCCTTCAGCGACCGGGTGAAGAAGCCCGCCGCGCAAGCCGCCTAACGAACCCACATGAGCACTGTCACTGATCCTATTGCCGACCTCCTGGCGCGCGTGCGCAACAGCACGCAGGCGCAGAAGCTCGAAATGTTTGTCCCTTACTCGAAGGTCAAGAACGAGATCGTTCGCATCCTGAAGGAGGAAGGCTACATCACCGATTTCGAGCTCGACACGACGGCGGCCCATCCCCGGATCAAGATCACGAACAAAATTTCGAATCGCACCAGCGCCATTACCGGTTTGAAGCGGGTCAGCCGTCCCGGTTTGCGCCGTTATGTCGGCGCGGATGAAATCCCGCGGGTTCTCGGCGGAATGGGCACGGCGATTTTATCCACCTCGCGCGGCGTGATGTCGGGCCGGGAGGCCAAGAAACAAAAAGTGGGAGGAGAGCTGCTGGCCTACGTTTGGTAGCTCACGAGTTATGTCACGGATTGGAAACAAGCCGGTCGAAATTCCGGCCAAAGTGAAAGTGAACATCGACGGCAGCGGCAAGGTCGCGGTCGAGGGTCCGAAGGGGAAGCTCGATTGGAAGCTGCCGAAAGGGATCAAGGCGAACGTGGCCGACAATGAAGTGTCGTTAGTCCGGAACGCCGAGACCCGGAGCGTGAAAGCGCTGCATGGTCTCTCCCGCGCTCTGATCAACAACATGGTCGTGGGCGTGAGCGACGGCTTCACGAAGAACCTCGAGATTGAAGGCGTCGGGTTCAAGGCCGCCGTCCAGGGCAAGAATCTCAATCTCAGTCTCGGTTTTTCGCATCCCGTTCTTTTCCCGATCCCGGCGGAGATCAAAATTACCGTGACGGATAACACCAAGATCGCGATCAGCGGCGTCGACAAAAAGACGGTCGGCCAGGTCGCGGCCGACATCCGTCGTTATTACCCGCCCGAGCCCTACAAGGGCAAAGGCGTTCGTTATGCCGGCGAGCAGATTCGCCGCAAGGAAGGCAAAACCGTTCAATAGTTAGTCATGGCTACGATCAATCGAAAAGTCATTCGCGGGCGCATCCACAACCGCATTCGGCGCAAGGTCTCCGGAACCGCGGAACGGCCGCGGCTCTGCGTTTATTTTTCCGGCAAACATGTCTACGCGCAGGTGGTCGATGACGAAGCGGGCAGGACTTTGGTCTCCGCCGGCACGACGGAGAAAGCGCTCGGCGGCAAAGGCAAACACTCCGCCAATCGCGCCACGGCCGAGAAGGTGGGCAAAACCATCGCCGAGCGTTTGCTGGCGAAGAATATCGACAAGGCGGTTTTCGATCGTGGTGGATTCCTTTACCACGGCAAAGTAAAAGCGCTGGCCGACGCGGCCCGCGAAGGCGGATTGAAACTTTAATATGGCATACGCAGGCAACCAAGGCAGACGAAGCGACTCACGCACCACGGACCGGACGCCTCCGGCAAGAGGCGATACGACCGAGAAGGTCGTGTTCATCAACCGCTGCGCCAAGGTCGTAAAAGGCGGCCGCCGTTTCAGCTTTAGCGCGCTCATCGTGGCGGGCGATCACGACGGCAAGGTCGGCTGCGGATTTGGGAAGGCGAACGAAGTCGCGGAAGCGATCCGGAAGGCTTCCGAAGCGGCCCGCAAATCGATGGAGAAAATGTCGCTGCGCGATAACACCATCCCGCACGAGGTCGTCGGAGAATTCGGTGGCGGACGCGTCCTCTTGCGTCCCGCCTCGCCCGGCACGGGTGTGATCGCCGGTGGCGGCGTCCGCGCGGTGGTCGAGGCGGTCGGGATTCGCGACGTCCTCGCCAAGTCGTTAGGCTCGAGCAATCACGCCAACGTGGTCAAGGCGACGATCGAAGCGCTGCGCTCCTTGCGCCGGCGCGATGAAATTTTGAAAGCGCGCGGCATTCGCGTCAGCACCCCGAACAATGGCGAGGAGGCGCAGCCGGCCCAGTCATGATTCGGTTGCACAATCTCAAGCCGCGTCCTGGTTCCCGGCATCGCGTCAAACGCCTCGGCATCGGCGAAAGCTCCGGCCACGGCAAAACGAGCGGCAAGGGTCACAAGGGCCAGAAAGCGCGTTCCGGCGGCAGCATTCGTCTCGGCTTCGAAGGCGGCCAGATGCCGCTCATTCGCCGTCTGCCGAAGCGGGGCTTCAACAACGCCGCCTTCAAGAAAACCTACGCCCTGATCAATCTCGACGATCTCAACCAGTTTGAGGCTGGCACGGTCGTGAACGAAGAGATGCTGCGCGAAGGAAAGCACATTCGCGGAAAAGTCGCGGGGCTGAAAATTCTCGGCCGTGGCGAATTGGAGCACAGCCTGACGATCGAGGCCGACCGCGTGAGCGAATCGGCCCGCGCAAAAATCGAGAAGGCCGGCGGCACCGTGACCTTGCGGGAGCGCAAATCGCTCACCGACGGCAAGCGTTTCGAGTCGGCCGAGCCGAAGCAGGAAGCCCCGAAGCCGGCGCCGCCGAAAGCGAAGGCGAAGGCGAAGGCGAAGAAACCGGCGGCGAAGAAAAAGAAGAAGACCGCTGAATAAGCGAGTTCGGACTTAGCGGATGGTTTCGGCTTTTCTTAACACGGTCAAAATCCCGGAACTACGCCGGCGGATTTTGTTCACCCTCGCGGTCATCGTTGTGGTGCGCCTCGGTGCGGCGATCACGACTCCCGGCGTCAATCCGGCGGTTTTGCAGGATTGGTTTAAGACTTCGTCGCAGAGCGCCGGGGGCGGCGTGGCGGCGCTCTTCAATTTGTTCAGCGGTGGGGCGCTCGAAAACTGCGCTGTCTTTTCGTTAGGCATCATGCCTTACATCAGCGCCTCGATCATGCTCCAACTGCTGACGGCGGTCATCCCGTCGCTCAGCCGTTTGTCGCGAGAGGACGGCGGCCGGCAGAAGATCATGCAGTACACCCGTTATGCGACGGTCGTGCTCTGCATTTTCCAGGGCTATCTGCTCGCGGTTTCTTTCCAGCATCCAGAGTCCTATCACACCATGCTCCCCGGCATCACCGAGACGACAGCCCGACTGGGTGTCCCGCTGGTCGATAACCTTGGCTGGTCGTTCCGCATCATCACGGTCCTGACCCTGACGACGGGCACGCTTTTCCTCATGTGGCTGGGCGATCAAATCACCGACCGCGGCATCGGGAATGGGATTTCGCTCATCATCACGATCGGCATTGTGGCGCGCCTGCCCGCGGCACTGGCTCAGGCATGGAAGACTTTCGTGCCCTCGGCGGAAACCGGCACCAGTCAGGTGAGCCCGGCGATCCTAGTCTTGATGGTCGCGTTTCTCTTCATCGTGATCGCGGCCGTGATCGCGGTCACCCAGGGTGTGCGCAAAATTACTGTGCAGTACGCGAAACGCGTCGTGGGCCGAAAAATGTACGGCGGCCAGACGCAATACATGCCATTGAAGGTGAACTACGCCGGCGTCATGCCGATCATTTTCGCCTGGGCGCTGCTTCTTTTCCCGACGACGATCGTCGGGCTGGCCTTCAAGAACAGCCGCACGGCCAAGGTGATTGCCGAGATGCTTTCGACCGGCTGGCTCCATTACACGGTCCTGGCCGCGATGATTTTCTTCTTCAGTTATTTCTGGGTCGCGACTCAATTCCAGCCCGCCCAAATCGCGGATGACCTGAAAAAATATGGCGGCTACATCCCGGGCGTGCGTCCGGGCAAACCGACCGCGGATTTTCTCGATTTCACGATGACGCGGCTGACTTTTGCAGGCGCCATCTTCCTCACCTTGATCGCGATTCTGCCCAGTCTTTTGAGTCAGGGGCTCCATGTCCCGACGATCACCGCGCAATTTTTCGGCGGCACCAGTCTGCTCATTATCGTCGGTGTCATCCTCGACACGATGCGACAGGTGGAGACCCATCTCATCCAGCGGCATTACGACGGATTCCTGCGCAAGGGCCGGATTCGGGGCCGGGCCTTTGATCGATCCTCCTACAGTCGCGGGGATGCGGCGCAGCAGGGAACGCTGATGTGGCTCTACGTCGGTATTGCGGTCCTGGTGATCGGCGGCGTGGCAATTTTCCTCTACGGGCGCTAAGTGAAAAATCGCATTGTGCTTCTCGGTGCGCCCGGTTCTGGCAAGGGAACGCAGGCGGAGATGATCACACGGCACTTCGCCATCGCGGTCACATCGCCCGGGACCATCCTGCGGCGGGAGCGCGATCTGGGGACCCCGCTGGGCCTGGAAGCGGACGAGATTTCCAAACAGGGCGGCCTCGTCCCGGATGACGTCATCGTTCAACTGATCGAGGACTGGCTGAATCTGCACGGCCAGGGAGGATTCGTTTTCGATGGCTTTCCCCGCACCGTCAGACAAGCTGAGCGCTTGAACGAACTCCTGGAAAAAATCGGAACTTCGCTCGATCTCGCGATCTGGCTCGAGGTTTCCGAGCAAACGGTGCGCGATCGGATTGCGAGCCGGCTGCAATGCCGTCGTTGTGGCTTTACTACCAGCGTGACGAGCGCGTGCTTTGCCGATCGGCCGGTCTGCCCCTATTGCGACGGACCGCTTATTCGGCGCGACGACGACAACGCTTCGGTCCTGCAAACCCGGCTGGAGGAATTCAAGAGCAAGACCGAGCCGGTCCTTTCCTTTTACGAGAAGGGCGACGCGCTCCACCGGATTGACGGCAATCGCGACCGGGAAACGGTTTTCGCCGACATCGCGGCCCTGATCGAAGAGCGAGCAAAATGATCCCAATCAAATCGGCTCGAGAGATCGAGAAGATGCGGCTCGCCTGCCGCACCGCGAGCGATGTTCTGGAGCGGGTGAGCGAGCTGATTCGTCCCGGCATTTCGACGAAGGAAATCGACCAGGCCGCGGCCGATCTGATGCAGGAGGCCGGGGTGCGGAGCGCCTTCCTTGGTTATCGCCTCGGGCACCGGGTTTTTCCCGGCAACATTTGCATTTCGCTCAATGACGAGATCGTTCACGGGATTGGCAGCCAGCGCCGCATCCAGTACGGCGACATCGTGAAACTCGACATCGGGGTGGTGCAGGACGGTTGGGTGGGAGACACCGCCTCGACCGTGCCGGTGGGGATGATCGATGAGCGAATTGAGAAATTGCTCGCCGTGACCCAGAGCGCTCTGCAGCGCGCGATCACTCACGCCACCGCCGGTGAGCGGCTCGGTGACTTGTGCGCCGCGATCGAAGACGAAGCGATGCGAAGTCATTTCAGTGTCGTGCGGGAGTTTGTCGGCCACGGAGTCGGGAGGAAATTGCACGAGGAGCCGCAGGTCCCGAACTACGGCAAACGCGGAAGCGGCCCGCGCCTCAAACCTGGCATGACCCTGGCGATCGAGCCGATGATCAATCTCGGCGGCGCCGGCGTGCGCCTCCTGGAGGATGGCTGGACCGTCTGCACTTCCGACGGTTTGCCCTCGGCCCATTTTGAACACACGGTTCTAATCACAAAAGACGAACCTGAAATCCTGACATGGCGCGCAAAGACGCAATTGAGGTAGAGGGCACCGTGGTCGAGCTCCTGCCGAATACGATGTTCCGGGTGGAACTGCCCAATGGGCACCGCGTTATCGCCCACATCTCGGGCAGGATGCGGATGCACTTCATTCGCATCTTGCCAGGAGACAAAGTTATGCTAGAAGTTTCCCCCTACGATTTGTCGAAAGGGCGAATCACTTTTCGCCATCGCTAGCGCGGAGAAAAGGCTCCGCGTTTTTCGTCTCGTGAAACCATGAAAGTACGACCGTCAGTTAAAAGACTTTGTGAAGGATGCAGAATCGTGAAACGCAAGAACGTGGTGCGCGTGATCTGCGCCAAGAACCCGCGCCATAAACAGCGGCAAGGCTAGGAAGAAAACCCGAAATCCGAAACGAAGTATGCCAAGACTATTAGGAGTAGAAATTCCCGCCGATAAACGCATCGAAGCGTCACTCACCTATATTTACGGGGTGGGCCCCGCGACCGCCAGGCGCGTCCTCGAACAGACCAATATCGACCCGAACCTGCGGGCCAAGGATTTGAGCCCGCAGCAAGTCAACGAAATCATTCAGACGATCACGCACAACAAACTCCCGATCGAAGGCGATCTGCGCCGCGAAGTGCAGAGCAACCTGAAACGTTTGCAGGCGATCAATTGTTATCGCGGCATTCGGCATCGCCGCGGCCTGCCGGTGCGCGGACAACGCACCTCGACCAATGCCCGCACCCGCAAAGGTCCGCGCAAGACGGTCGGCGTCATCCGGAACAAGGATGCCAAAGCGGGCAAGGTCTAACCTAACGAACTGACATGGCCGAAGAATCCGAAAACCAAACGCCCGCCGAAACGCCCGCGCCTGAAGCCGCCGCGCCTGAGGAACAGGCCGCCGCTCCCGTGAGCGAGACCCCGGCGGAAACGCCCGCCGAAAAATCAACTGAAGCTCCGGCCCCCGCGGAGGCGCCGGTGGCGGAGGCGAAGACCGAAGCCGCGCCGACGGAAGCGGCAGCGGCAGCGCCAGCGAAAGCCGAAGCCAAACCGAAGGCAGCCAAGAAGGCCAAAAAAGCGGAAGCTCCCGCCGCGGCCGAAGCGCCCAAAGAGAATCTTTCCCTCGATCCGAACGACATCGAGAAACCGAAGATCGTCAAGGCGAAGGGGAGCAAGAACATTCACTCCGGCTACGCCCATGTCCTTTCTACTTTCAACAACACCATCGTCACCATCACCGACCTGCAGGGCAACGTGATCGGTTGGTCGAGCGCCGGCAAAGTCGGCTTCAAAGGCTCGCGCAAAAGCACTGCTTACGCCGCCCAGATGGTCGCGCAGGACGCCTCCCGCCAGGCAATGGGCCACGGCCTCAAGGAAGTCGAAGTCCTCGTCAGGGGACCAGGCGCCGGCCGTGAATCCGCCGTCCGCGCCCTTCAGGCGATCGGGCTCGATCTCACCGTCATCCGCGACGTCACCCCGGTGCCGCACAACGGTTGCCGCCCACCAAAACAACGCCGCGTCTGATTGATTCTCTCAACTCTCAACTAACGACTCTCAACTTCTTCGATGGCCAGATACACCGGACCCAAAACCAAGATCGCCCGCCGCTACGGCGTGCCGCTCTTCGGACCTTCCAAATCGCTCGAGCGGAAAAATTATCCGCCGGGAATGCACGGCCCCAAAGGCTCGCGCCGCAAACAATCCGATTACGCGATCGCGCTCGGCGAAAAGCAAAAGCTCCGTTTTCAGTATGGCCTGATGGAAAAACAGTTCCGCCGCATCTTCGAGACCGCGCTGCAACGGCGCGGCGTGACCGGCGAGACGCTGCTCCAGTTGCTCGAGACGCGGCTCGACAACGTCGTCTTCCGCCTCGGGCTCGCCAACACGCGGAGCGCCGCGCGGCAGCTCGTTTCGCACGGGCATGTGCAGGTGAACGGGAAGAACGTCAACATCTCCTCCTTCAACGTGAAGGCGGGCGACGAGATCACGATCAAGGATCGTCCGAAATCGCGCCAGCTTGCGCTGCGCAACATGGAGCTGACCCAGATCGCGCCCGTGCCCGATTGGCTGACGGCGGACCGCGACGCCCTGAGCGGCAAAGTCGCGCACATTCCGTCCCGCGAAGAGATGCAGCCGATCGTCAACGAACAGTTGATCGTCGAGTTGTATTCGCGCTAGACCGGCCTCGATTTGGATTGTAGCGGCGGGCGTGTCGCCCGCAGAAGCGCCGTTCAGCGGCCGACACGGCCGCCCCTACAGCTACCCTTCCAGCGCTTCGAGCGCCTTGTCGTAGCTGCAACGCTCGAGGTAATGCGTCAGTCGCGGGTCGATGGGTGGGGGGAGCGATTTGCCCAGCGCCTCAATCTTTTCCGAGACCGCTTTCAGCTTTTCGAGGTGCCGTTCCGGGTCGCGCCGGCTGGTCTCGTCGGCAATGATGGCGCGCCGTTCGTGGAGGGCGGCGGCGAGTGCGGTTTCGGCTGAATTCATGCGGCGGGCGCTCCCTTCAAAAAAGCGCAACTAAAGCTTGTATCGCGACGCAATTTTGCGCAAGAAGCGTCCGGACATGTCTGAGCCGGAGATAAAGCGGGTTCTGATTGTGGATGACGACACCGCGGTCCTGCGCATCATTCGCGAGGCCCTGCAGAATTTTCTTCATTGGGAAATCGACACCTCGCCCAAGCCCGAATATGGCTTCGAGCTGGCCTTGAAGAAAAACTACGATTTGATGATTTTCGATTTCTCGATGCCGCTGATCGACGGGACGATGCTCTTCTCGCTCATCTCGAAGGTCTACGAGAATTCGTCGCCGGCCCGGACGATGCCGCCTTTGTTGCTCGTCTCGGGCCAGGGCACGGACGCGCGCGCCCAGGAGCTTCTGAAAGAGGCGCGCGTCTTCGGTTTTCTGCCCAAGCCCTTCACGATCAACCGGCTCCTGGAAAAGGTGAAGCAATGCGCTGCCGGAGAGCGAGCGCCATCGCCTGAGGGCACGGCGATCGGCAATCGTTAGGCCTTTTGGCCCGCCTCTTCCTGCAACTGCCGGCGCGCTTCCAGCCAGTCGTGCGCCGAATCGCCGGGAAGTCCCTCCTGGACGCGGCGCTCGGAGATGAAATAAGCGCGCATCCGGATGTCATCATCGGAGACGATGCTCTCTCCGCCATTGGGATTTTTGGGCTTGGTCGCGCGCGGTTTGCGCGGCGCAACGCTCTTGCGGGGAGTTGTGCTGCGGCTCTGGCCGGCGGTTTTCGCAGTCGCCTTCGCCGGCTTTTTGACCTTGCTTTTTGCGACCGGCTTCTTCGCCGGTTTGGCCGTCCCGTTGCCGTTCCGGATTTCTGGTGTGGCCGCGGTTGGTATGCTTTCGGTCACCGCGGCTGCTTTGGATTTTTTTAAACTTTTCGCCATTTACTTTTCCTTTTCGTCGGCCAAGCCTGTACGCGCAGAGCAGAGCCGCGCAAGCGGAAATCGGCACGAAAAAGGCTCTGCGCTCAGACCAGACGATGCGGCATTTTCTATTTCGATGGGCGATAACGACCGTGGCCGTGATGGTCGCCGCCGCGGTCATCCGGGGGATTCATTACGATAGTCGTCGGCTCGCTGATTGGAGCTGCGCTTTTGCTCGGGATCCTGAACGCTTTTCTGCGCCCGGTCCTGCTTCTCCTCATGGCGCCGCTCATCATCCTCACGCTCGGAATTTTCATCTTCGTCGTGAACGGGCTCATGCTCCTGCTCGTGAACGAATTCGTCAGCGGCTTCCATGTCGACGGGTTTCGGGAGCGCCTTTTGGGGCGCGATCTTAATCAGCATCGTGAGCTGGGTCCTGAGCGCCTTCTTCCGCGGGAGTGACGGGCGCGTCCATCCCATCACCCATCATGCCCAAATCCGGCAGGTCGAAGGCCGCGTCGTGCGGAGCAGCAAGCCGGGCGAATCATGACCTATTGCCTCGGCATGCTCTGTCGCCAGGGCGCGGTTTTTCTCTCCGACTCGCGGACCAGCGCGGGGATGGACAACATCACGGTGCGGACCAAGATGCGGATCTACGAAAAGCCGGGCGACCGGGTAATTTGCATTCTGAGCTCGGGCAATCTCTCGCTCACTCAGGCGACCCTCGCCCTGATCGATGACGATCTGCATTTGCACGAGAGCCATCCGGCGCGGAGCCACCTCATGAATCGCGCCACCTTGTACGAGACGGTGCGCTATGTCGGTTCCAAGGTGCGGGAGGTGGAGCAACGCGATCGGGCCGCGCTGGAGGCCGACGGCTTCAGTTGGAATATCAACCTCATCGTCGGTGGCCAGATCGCCGGTCTCGAGCCGGAGGTGCACGCGATTTATCCGCAGGGCAACAGCATTCACGCGAGCAAGGATTGTCCTTTCCTCCAGATCGGGGAGTCGAAATACGGGAAGCCAATTCTCGATCGCGGCCTGCGCTACGACGGCACCCTGATGGACGCGCTCAAGTTTGGCCTCATCTCGATGGACGCGACGATGAAGAGCAACGTCGCGGTCGGGCCACCGATCGACATCCTCTGCTACAAGACCGATTCCCTCCAGGTCAAGATGCGCACCCGCCTCGAACAGGACGATCCCTACCTGATCGAGATCAGCCGCAAATGGCAGGACGGGATCGTCCGACTCGTTAGGCAAATGCCGGTGGCGGATTTCAGCAAGACCGCGCTCGGGTTCGCGGCGAGCAACGGCGGCCCGGCCCGCCCGGGCGAGCTGGTCGTGAGTTAGGGGGTCTTTTGCTTCGGCACTCTGGCGGTCGCACCGATCGCCTCTCCCGCCCGGCCGCACGGATTGAGGCGAGCGTTGCTTATGGAATGCGTGGCTGGGCTGGTCTGGTTCCTGCTTTTACCTCTCTCTGAGCAATACCAAACACCGTCGCCTTCAACCATTATGTCCACTTCGACCAAACCACTCATCTGCGCGCTCGTTGTCTCGCTGACCGCAGCGTCCGCGGCTCTCGCCCAGGAAGCCGCCACCGTTGCGGCCGAGCCCGCCAAAACGACCGCGTCGGCGGCCCCTCTCGCCAGCGATATCCCTGCTGCCCGCAGCACGGAAGTCGCGCCCCTGACTCTCGTGCAGGCGTCGCAGGCGGTGGCCAAGCCGGCTCCCGCCGGCACGCCCGCCCCCGCTGTTCCGTCGAACTCGAGCGCGACTTCGAGCGTGACCGAAAGCGGCGGCGTCGGGGTGCGTGAATTTCAGGGTGACGATGTCGGGCAGGTCCTGCGCCTCCTCGCCCGCCAGGCGAAGATCAACGTCGTCGTGAGCGAAGCGGTCACCGGCACGGTGACGATGCGGTTGGAGGACGTGACCGCTCTGCAGGCGATCGGGATCATCGTGAAGTCGAAGGGTCTTTTCATGGACCAGATCGACAACGTCTACTACATCAAAACCGGCGCCGAGCGCACGGCCGAGCCGACCGAAAGCGCCAGCTACCAATTCAGCTACGGCCGGGCCAAGGACGTCGCGCCTCTCCTCGCCTCGCAGCTTTCGAGCAAGGATGTGCCGCAAGTCGACGAGCGAACGAACACCATTTTTTATCGCGAGACGCGGAGCAACATCGACAACATCAAAAAGATGCTGGCGCAGATCGACAAGCCGACCAAGCAGGTCATGATCGAAGCCCGCCTCGTCGAGGTGAACGCCAATCCGAAACAGAGCTACGGCATCAACTGGGCCGGCGTCGTCGGCAGTTCGACCTCACCGCAGACCGTGAAATACGGGGCGAGCGCTTTTCCTGACTCGCGGACGGCACATATACGATCGAGACCGACGCGAACGGCAAAATCATCACGAACGATTTCGCCCTTTCCGGTTCGCAGCGGAACCTCGGCGACAACTTTGGCAAACTGCTCGGGAGCGCGATCGGCGGCTCCCAGTTGGCCATCTTGAGCGTCCCGCAAATGTCCCTCACCATGCGCCTTCTCAATGAAGATTCCGACGCCGAGTTTCTCGCTAATCCACGCGTCGTCACGGCGGATAACCAGCAGGCGAAAATCGAGATCATCCGCAACCAGCCGGTTCCGCAGTTAAACTTCAACGAGCAGACCGCGACCGCCGTCTTCGGTGGCTTCGAGGACAAGAAATTCGGCAACACCCTGGTCGTTAGGCCGTCGGTCAACAAGGATGACTTCATCACTTTGATGGTCAAACCGGAGATCAGTAACAAGGTGGCCGACGCCACCTTCCAGTTTGCCGGCGCCACCGTGGCCAGCCCGGTCATCGACACCCGCACGCTCGACTCGAACGTGCTGATCAAGAGCGGGGACACCCTTGCCATCGGCGGTCTCCTCCAGGACGAGGTAACCAAAGGCCGGACCAAAGTGCCAATCATGGGCGACATCCCGATCCTCGGCTATTTCTTCCAGGAACGTCTCAACGCCCGCACCAAGCGCAACCTGCTCGTCTTCGTTACCCCGACGATTCTCGAGCAGCGTTACGGCACCGGTCTGGAAGATCAGATTTCCGGTCTGCATCACAGCGGCGAAGAATTTGCCGACCCCAACGGCTGGCGAAACAACGCCAAGGGCGCAGTCCGACTCGTCCCGACCTCGAATCGCCAGATCACGGCCGATTATCCCAAACCGGGCGTCGCCCCGGAGCCGAGCAAACTGCGCTTCATGAGCACGGCCAAGGAGCGGGACTTCTAGAGATCAAATTTTGTTGTGGGGTTGGAAGGGGGTGGACCTCGGTATTCGGGTTCGCCCCCTTTGTTTTCTACCAGAGCCGGGCGGCTCGCGCTGTAGACGCTTGCGCTCACCCCGCCTCCTGTGCATCATAAGCCGCCCAGTTTCCCCGCTTGGAACGCAGATTCTTGCATGAAACTTTCGCTCATCCCAACCACGCTCCAACCGATCGCCGAGAAAATCGAACGCCAGGAGCGTATCACCGAGCAAGACGCGCTCACCCTTTATCGTTCGACCGAACTCAATGCCCTCGGGATCATGGCCAGCGCGGTGCGGGAGCGAAAGAATGGCGATGTCGCCACCTACATCCTCAATCGCTACATCAATTACTCCAACATCTGTGTCCTCTCCTGCCAGTTCTGCGCTTTCGCGGCCAAGAAACGCGACGCCCACGCCTTTGAAAACTCGATCGACGA
Organism: uncultured Verrucomicrobiae bacterium; assembly: GCA_963772915.1. Classification (GTDB taxonomy): domain Bacteria; phylum Verrucomicrobiota; class Verrucomicrobiia; order Chthoniobacterales; family UBA10450; genus Palsa-1392. The sequence continues at coordinate 317,462 of CAVYZI010000003.1, read as the reverse complement.
AATCGTGGCCGCGGTCGAGGAAGCTCTCGCCAGCAACATCACCGAGGTGCACATGGTCGGCGGGTTGCATCCGACGTTAGGCAAAGATTGGTATCTGGAACTCCTCCACCGGCTCCGCGCACTCGATCCCGCGCTCCAGATCAAGTCCTTCACCGCGATCGAGATTCGCCATCTGGCGCGCCGGATTTTCAAAAAATCGATCGCCGAAACCTTGAGCATCCTGCGCGAGGCCGGCCTCAATTCACTCACCGGCGGCGGAGCCGAAATTTTCGATCCTGGCGTGCGCGACGAACTCTGCCGCGGCAAGGAGACCGCGGCCGAGTGGCTCGACGTGCATCGCACCTGGCACCAGATGGGGGGCCGAAGCACCTGCACGATGCTTTACGGTCATATCGAGAGCAACGAGCAGCGGGTCGATCACCTGCGACAATTGCGCGAGCTGCAGGACGAGACCGGCGGGTTCACCGGCTTCATTCCCTTCGCCTTCGAGCCGGGGGAGAGCACGGTCCTTTCCCATCTCCCGCGCGCCACCGCCTTCGAACAACTGCGCAATCTCGCCGTTAGTCGCATTTACCTCGATAACATCGACCACCTCACCGCCTACTGGGTCAGCCTCGGCCTCCCCCTCGCACAAGTTGCGCTCGCCTACGGGGTCGATGATCTCCACGGCACGATCATGCGGGAAAAGATTTTCCACATGGCCGGCGCCCTGACGCCCGAGGAACAAACCGTCGAGACGCTGCGCCAGGCCATTCGCGAGGCCGGCCGCATCCCGGTCCAGCGCGACAGTTACTACAACCATCTCACGCCCGCGGATGTGAACCCCTCCCGGCAGCCGGCAGCCGATCTTGCCTGCGCCTAACGATCTGCCATCGCTCCGGATCGGTTGCGTCCAGTATCTCAACGCCCGCCCGCTCATCCACGGCTGGCCGGGCGAGGTCCACTTCGATCATCCGTCCATTCTCTGCCGGGAACTGGCCGCCGGTCAGCTCGATGTCGCGCTCGTTTCCAGTTTCGAATACTTGCGCCATCCGGTCTATGCGGTCGTCGACCAGCTCGCCATCGCCTCGCACGGGCCGGTCCACAGCGTAATCCTCGCGCACCTCGGCCCGCTCGAAACGCTGCGCGAAGTCGTGCTCGATCCGGCCTCGGAGACCTCGGTCGGCTTGTTGCGCTGTTTGCTAGGCAAGCGCGGGATCACGGCGAAATTTGTCGACCGGGGCGAGCTCAGTGCAATTCGCGGGCAGCTCCTGATCGGAGACCAGGCGATTCGTTTTCGCGAGCAAGCGGGCGCTGAAGTTCAGATCCTCGATCTTGGCGCCGCCTGGCGGGGGGCGACGGGGCTTCCTTTTGTTTACGCGCTCTGGCTCATTCGGCCCGCTTGTCCGGCGAGGGAGGAAGTGGCCACAGCGCTGCGCGCGCTGGCCGAGGCCAATCTCGAAAATCTCGACCGCGTGATCGCCGCCCAACCGGAATCCAAACGCGCCTTCTGCGAATTTTATTTTCGCCAATGTTTGCGCTTTTCTTTGGGAGAAGAAGAGAAACGAGGCTTCCAAAAATTTGCCGAGTCATGCGTAGAGCAAAACCTCCTCCCGACCATTCCACCCGCGCCCGAATTCGTTTAGGGCTTGGTGGGGCGAGACTCCGTCGAGCCTGGGTGCACGCGACGTTTTCGTTTACTTTGATAACGATGCAAGGTTTCACGCTCGAGGCCCGGCCTAACGAGATCGCTCCATGAGACGCGCCCGTCGCTGGATCATCGCTGCCCCGAATGGCGCACCGGAAGTGTCGCCTCTTTCGGGGGAAACCTGCGGGCCGCCCTGCATCGCTCAACTCCTGCAACGCCGCGGTTTCCTGACCGAGGCGCAGGCGGGTGAATTCCTTCGGCCGCGGTTGAGCGCGCTGCAAGATCCATTTCTCCTCCCGCAGATGCGCGCCGCCGTCGATCGTATCCTGCACGCGATCGACACCGGCGAGAAGATCGTCCTTTACGGCGATTACGACGTCGATGGCGTCACTTCACTCGCCTTGCTCAACGAGATGTTATCCGCTTACGGGGCCGCCCCCGCGCTTTTTCTCCCGATGCGGATGGAGGAAGGCTATGGCCTGAGCGCCGAGGCGATCGAGCGCTGCTGGCAGGCGCATCGCCCCGCGCTCCTCATCGCGGTCGATTGTGGCACCGCCTCCTGTGCCGAAATAGCCGACCTTTGCGAACGCGGCGCAGAGGTCATCGTGCTCGATCATCACGAGCCGAAAGCCGACTTGCCCAAATGCACTCGCGCTCGTCAACCCGAAGGTCGGGCCCGAATCCGAGTTCCGTTATCTCTGCAGCGTCGGGGTCGTCTTCAAACTCTGTCACGCCTTGTTGAAAACCCGCCCGCTGCCCGATTTCGACCTCCGGCAGCGGCTCGATCTCGTCGCCCTCGGGACCGTGGCCGACATCGTCCCGCTGGAAGGGGAGAACCGGATTCTCGTCCATCACGGCGCACGGGAAATCGCCAACCGGCGATTGTTAGGCGTAAGCCGTCTCCTCGATGTCGCGGGCGTTCGGCCACCGATCGCGTCCGAGCATATCGGCTTCCGGCTCGGACCGCGGCTCAACGCGGCGGGGCGCCTGACGAACGCAGAGAAAGCGCTCCGCCTGCTCCTTACGACCGATCCGACCGAAGCCAGCACCCTGGCCGACGAGCTCGATGCCCAGAATCGTGAGCGGCAAAATCTGGAACGCGAAATTGTGGTCGCCGCGGAAGAAAAAATCGCTGAGCAAAATCTTGGCGACGCGCCGGCCATCGTCCTTGGCGAGCGCGGCTGGCATGCGGGCGTGCTCGGGATCGTCGCTTCGCGAATCGCTCGCAGTTTTCATCGGCCCACCATTATTATCGGCTTCGACGAAGCCGGCCTCGGCAAGGGCAGCGGACGCAGCATCGAAGGGTTCTCACTCGTCGCTGCTCTCGGGCAATGTGCCGACTTGCTCGAGAAATTCGGTGGCCACGAAATGGCCGCCGGTCTCACCATTCGCGAGGAAAATATCGCTGCGTTTACCGCCAGGTTTACCGAGACCTGCGGTCGGCTTCTCACCGCCGAGCAGCTCGAGCCGCGGCTGCATCTCGATGCCGAGCTCAGTCTGCGTGATCTCGACTGGAACCTGCTCCGCTGGCACGAACTGCTCCAGCCCTTTGGCCACGGCAATCCTCAGCCGCTCTTTTTCGCCCGGGGAGTGGAGCCGGTCGTTGCCCCGCGAATTTTGAAGGAAAAGCATCTGGCGCTGCGTCTGCGTCAAAACGGCCGCGTCCAGCGTGCGATCTTTTTCGGTGGCGCCGAAGAACCCTTACCCAAGCCGCCCTGGGATGTGGCCTTCCGAATCAGTGCCGACGAATACGAGGGCGAAATCCGCGTGCAAATGCAGGTGGAGGCGCTACGCAGCGCGCAACCGTTGGAGAAATGAGCCTGGACCTCAATCATTCGTTAGGCGAGATCGACTGGATTCCGCGCCCGCGCAGCACGCAGTTGCGCCGGCTCGGGATCGAGACGGTGGGGGATCTGCTCACGCACTACCCGCGGCGTTACGAGGACCGGCGGGAGTTTGCCGGTTTCCCGCGGGAAGAGAGCGAGCAGCCGATCTGTCTCTGCGGCGAAGTGGTCAAGACGCGCTTCAACCATTTCGGACGCGGCCGGAGAATTTTCGAGGCCACTCTGCAGGAAGACGGCGCGCACGCCCTTAGCCAGCCGCTCGTCCTGCGCTGGTTCAATCTCCATTACGTGCAAAAGATGATCCTGACCGGTCAGCGTCTGGTCGTTTTCGGCAAGCCGCGCCGGCGTGGACAACGGATTTGCATGGAGCACCCGGAATTCGAGGTGATCGAAAACGACGAGGAGATTTCGATCCATTTCCGGCGCATCACGCCGATCTATCCGGCGACGGAGGGCCTCTCCCAGCGCGTCCTGCGCAGCCTGGTTTATCGTCTTCTCCAGGAATGCGACGACTTCAGCCTAACGACCGCCTTGCCGAAGAAGCTCGCCCGCGGGCTCACCCCGCGTTCCTGGCGCGAGATCCATTTTCCCGAGAGCGACGAAGCGCGCGCCGAGGCGCGGGAGGCGATCGTGCTCGCGGAATTTTTCGCGATGCAAATGCTGCTCGCCTCGCGTCGCGCCCGCACCCGGGCGCGGAGCGGCGCCGCCCACAGCGGCGCGGGCGAGCTGCTGGAGCGTTTCCTGGCGCGGGCTGCCCTTTGACCTGACGAAGGCGCAGGCGCGGGTGATCGAAGAGTTACGCGCTGATCTCGGCTGCGCCCATCCCGATGAACCGCCTGCTCCAGGGCGATGTCGGTTCCGGCAAAACGGTAGTGGCGATCGCGGCCATGCTGCTCGCGGTCGAGGCGGGCTTCCAGGCGGCGCTCATGGCGCCGACCCAAATCCTGGCCGAACAGCATTACGAGGTTTTGCAGCGCTGGCTGGAGCCGTTAGGCGTGGCCGTCTCGTTTGCGGACCGGCGCGCGAAAAGAGGACCCGCTGCCGTTGTTTGCGGCTGCGCCCGTACCACCTCCGGGTAGCGCACGCGTTTCGCGTGCCGGCGACGGTGTTCCACCGTCGCGAACTTTTCCTGACCGCGCCGATTCCGGTGGCGCCCAATATCATCGCCGCCGCCTTCCCCATTTCGAAAAACCATGGGCGATTTATGCGGTGACGATCGGGACCAAATCGCGCCGCTGCCTTTCCCCCGAGGCGCGAACGATCGTGCTCGATGCGTTGCGCCACTTTCATAACCGCCGCTATGAGTTGTTTGCCGTCTGTGTGATGCCCGACCACGTCCACCTGCTCGTCCAGCCGTGGCCGAAGGGAGAGGATGATGAGGGAAGTGTGGCGTTTTGGTCGCTGAGCGAGCTCCTGCGTTCGATTAAATCGTTCTCTGCGCGCGAAATTAATAAACTGGAAAACCGGACCGGGGGTATATGGGAACGGGAGCGGTTCGATCGTTATGTTCGGTCGGATCGCGATCTGGAGGAGAAATTTCTCTACATCGTCCGCAATCCCTGGGAGGCGAAGGTTGTCCGGCAGGATCAGGACTACCCGTGGGTTTGGACGCAAGAGGATGAAACGCGCGGCAAGGAAAGTTCGTCGCGCTGGAACAGCGCGACCAGCACGCAGAATGCGTGCGCTACCCAGGCTCCAACTCCCGGGCAGATTTTTGTCGGGACGCATGCGCTCCTCTACGAACCGGAGGGACTCGAGAATCCGGGACTGGTGGTGATCGATGAACAGCACAAATTCGGCGTCGCGCAGCGCGCTCGCCTAACGACTCGTGAGCCCGCGCCCGATGTCCTCGTCATGACGGCCACGCCTATCCCGCGCACCCTCACGATGAGTCTCTATGGCGATCTCGATGTCTCGACGATTGACGAGATGCCGGCCGATCGCGGCCGGATCGTAACGGCGGCCCGCGACGAGGAGAAACTGCCCGATGTCCTCGCCTTTCTCCGCCGCGAGCTGGAAGCGGGACGGCAGGCTTACATCGTCTATCCGCTGATCGACGAGAGCGAGAAACTGGAGGCGAAAGCGGCCTCGGCCGAGTTTGAGAAATGGCGGGAACGTCTCGAGCCCTTTACCTGCGAGCTGCTGCATGGGCGCGTTCCGGCGCCGGAGAAGCAGGCGACAATGGATCGTTTCCGGCGGGGCCTAACGAGTGTGCTGGTGAGCACGACGGTGATCGAAGTCGGGGTCGACGTGGCCAATGCGACCGTCATGCTGATCGAAAACGCGGAGCGTTTCGGCCTCGCCCAACTCCACCAATTGCGGGGCCGGATCGGACGCGGCGAGCACAAATCGTATTGCATCCTGCTCCGCTCCGATCCTTCCCCGGAGACGATCGCAAAACTCGCCGTCCTCGAGAAAACGAGCAATGGCTTCGAAGTGGCGGAGGCCGATTGGGAATTGCGCGGACCAGGCGATTTGCTCGGAACGGCGCAAAGCGGTTTGCCGGAACTGAAACTCGGTAATCTGCGCTCGGACGCGAAGTTAATGCAGCGCGCTCGTGCCGCCGCGCTCGAAATCTTTCGGGACGATCCACTCCTCGCCAAAGCGGAGAATCAACGTTTCCGGCCTTTGGTTGTCGAAGAAGTGGGAAAAACCTTCTCCCACGTCAGTTAATGAAAAATTTGCTCAAATTTCTTTTGTTGGTTCTCGTCCTCAGCGCGGGCGTTTCGCTCCTTTATGATTACCAGTTGCGCCACGGCCGTCTTAGCCTCAGGCCGCATGCGACCCCGGAAAAGTTTACCCTGGCAGATCAGTCGCCCGTCGATCCGAAGGCGGTGGCCAGTCTCGCCTCGTTAAGCAACGAACGCCGCAAGCTGGTCGCGGGCGTCGTCCCGTCGGTCGTGAGCATCAAGACTTCGAAGCGGATCCGCCGGCCGCAATACGGACTCGATCCGTTTGATTTTTTCCGCGGGAACTACCGCCAATTTCGTGGTCCGGCCGACCAGGCGCTGGTGCAAAATTCCCTCGGCTCAGGCGTGATCGTGACGAAAGAGGGACATATCATCACGAACAATCACGTCGTCGATCAGGTGGATGAAATCGAAGTGGTGCTGAGCGATGGCCGGACAAAAAAGGCGCGTCTGATCGGTGCCGACAAGGAACTCGACCTGGCGGTTTTGAAGGTGGACGAGCCGAATCTGAAACCGCTCAAACTGGGCGATTCCGATGCGGTGCAGGCGGGCGATTTTGTCCTCGCGGTCGGTAACCCGTTTGGGTTCGACGAAACGGTGACCGACGGAATCATCAGCTCGAAAGGACGACCCAATCGGGTCGACGGGTTTGGCGATTATCTGCAAACGGACGCGGCCATCAATCCGGGGAATAGCGGTGGTCCGTTGATCAACCTGAAAGGCGAAGTCATCGGGATCAACACCGCGATCATCTCCCGCAGCGGCGGCTCGCAGGGGATCGGGTTTGCCATTCCCTCCAACACCGTGCGGATGGCGCTGGAGAGCCTGCTGGAGAAGGGCCGAATCATTCGCGGTTATCTCGGGATCGAGACGACGGGGTTTCAGCCCGGGCCGATGGGTGGCAACGGCAATTCCGGCGTGCCGGTGGTGGCGGTCCTGCCGAATTCACCCGCCGCCGAAGCGCAGATCCAACGGGGAGACATCATCGAAAAATTCGACGGGCATGAGGTGCGCAACATCATGGAATTGCGCCGGCTCGTTTCGCAAACGGAATTGGACAAGAAGGTCGCGGTCGAGGTGACGCGCAACGGCAAGCCGGTCACGCTCTCAGCCACGATCAAGGAACAGCCCCCTAACTATGGACTGGCTCGCGCTCTTCCACCCGACAGCCAGGGTCCGCTGCAGGTGCCTCAGCCTAACGAGCCGGATCAGGATCAAACGGACCAGCCGCCTTCCAACGGCGGAGCGTTCGATTCGATTGAGGTGCGTGAATTGACCCCGCAGTTGGCGCAGAAGTTAGGCGTGCCCGCGAGCGTACGCGGAGTCGTGGTGGCGCAGGTGGGCGAGGCCATCGACGCGGGAGCGCTGCGGGCGGGCGATGTCATCGAAGCGGTCAACCAGGAGCCGATCTCTTCCGTGCAGGAATACGAGCAGGCGGTCGAGGATCTTGATCCGAGCCAGCCTCTGGTCTTGTCGGTCTGCCGGCAGCGCAGTCGTTCGTTTGTCGTCGTCAAACCGCGCTGAGCCTGCGATCTCGCCGCGGTCGTTTCGAAAAGCTCGCAGGACTTAGATTGGGTCCTCGTTCCGGCCGTGCTCAGAGGCGCGCAGCACGACCCTCATTTTCGATTCAGTGAATAAGCGTGGGCCCGGCCGGGTCCAATGCTTTCACACAGCACAGCAATGAAACGAATCTTACTTGCACTAACGATGGTCGGTCTCCTCCTCCCGCTCGCGCCGCGAGCCGAAGCCGAGACCGAGGTCTCACTCAATTTCTTTTACGACAACCTTTCGCCCTACGGTAACTGGATCGATGTCGGGGGTTACGGCTACGCTTTTCAACCGAGCGTGGCGGTGAGCAACCGCGACTGGCGACCCTATTCCGATGGCTATTGGGCCTACACCGACGTCGGTTGGACCTGGGTCTCCTATGAAGACTTTGGCTGGGCCACCTACCACTATGGGCGCTGGGCCGATCTGGACGACTATGGTTGGGTTTGGGTGCCCGGTTACGAATGGGGTCCGGCCTGGGTCTCGTGGCGCACCGGTGGCGACTATGTCGGTTGGGCGCCCCTGCCGCCGCAGCCTAACGGCGTCGTCTATGAGGGTCGCGCCATCACCGGCGCAGTTGACGTCAGCTTCAATATCGGGCCGCTCTATTATAACTTCGTCGACATCCGCTACATCGGCGAGCCGGTCCTGCGCGGGCGCATCCTCCCGCCGCGGCGCAACGTCACGATCATCAATCGCACCGTCAACGTGACCAACATCACCTACAACAACTCGATCGTGATCAACCACGGGCCGGATCTGGCTCGGATCGATCGGTATTCCAGCCGTCCGATCCAACGCCTGAAGTTGGAGCGGGAAACGAACGCCAATTTCAAAGGTCGGCGCGGCAATTTGAATCGGGTCAACGGCAACGCCCTGCTCGTGGCCGCCCCTGCCGTCCAGCGTTCGAAGGAGAAGATCGCTCCCAGGCAGGTGAAAGCCAAAGTCGAGAAACCCAACGTCCAGCGCGGCTGGCAGGGCGTCAATAATCGGCCGCAGATCGAGGCGGCGATGAAGAAAGAGAACGCGAAGAACGTGCCGCCGCCCAGTTTCCAACCGCAGAAGGGCCACCGGGGCCAGAACGCCGCCGCTCAGCCTAACGAATCCGAACAGGCCGGGCAGAACAGGCCGGCGAAGGCGAATCAGCAACGCGAAGAGCGCCAGGCGCGGCAGAAGGAGCAGGCCCAGAAGGAGCAACAGGCGCAGCAGGAAAACGCGCAAAAGAGCAATCAAAAAGCGCAGCGCGCCGAAGAGCGTCAGGCCCGTGAAAAGCAACAGGCGGCTCAAAAGGAAGAGCAGCGACGCAAAGCGCAGCAGGCGAAAGAGGAGCAGAAGGCCCGGCAAGCGGAACAGGACCAGGCGCGGCAGAAAGCGGGGAAGGAACAGCGCGCCCAGCACCAGGAAAAGGCGCAGCGCGAGCAGCAGCAGGCAGAGGCCCAGCGTGCCGAACGTGCCCGCCGTCAGGCCGAACAGGAGCAGGCGCGGCAGAAAGCGGGGAAGGAACAGCACGCCCAGCGCCAGGAAAAGGCGCAGCGCGAGCAGCAGCAGGCAGAGGCCCAGCGTGCCGAACGTGCTCGCCGTCAGGCCGAACAGGAGCGCGCCCAGAAACCCGAAAAGGCTCAGAAGAGAGAACGGCCGGCCCAGCCCCAGAGGGCGCGGCCGGCAGAGCGCCCTAATCGTCCGGAGAAAGCCCAACGCGCGCAGCCCGACCGGCGGCCGCAGCAGGCTCGTCCCAACCAGGGACAGGGCCAGAACGACGAGGAACGCGCGCGCAAAGCGAAGAAGAAAAAACGCGGCGATGACGAGCCCAAGCCCTAACGAAACGGCACAACCATCAGCGACGGCCTCGGGAGAAATCCCGGGGCCGTTTTGTCATAGGGTCATGCGCAGATCCTTGACGCGCGGAAGCGCGTCCCTCCGGAGGGACATGCTTCGGCATGTCCAGTTACAGCAACTCCGCGATCTGGACCGCGTTCAACGCGGCGCCTTTCAAAAGCTGATCGCCCGCGACCCAGAGGCTGAGCCCGTTCTCGAGCGCGCAATCGAGACGGAGCCGCCCGACCTGGCAATTGTCTTTCCCGGCCGCCGCGAGCGGAGTCGGATAACGATGCGCGGCCGGCTCGTCGACCAGATCGAGCCCGGGCGCTTTGGCGAGCACATCGCGCGCGGCATCGACCGAAACCGGCCGCTCGAATTCCGCGCTCAGCGCGATCGAGTGGGCGCGATAGACCGGGACCCGCACGCAAGTGACAGAAGCGCGAAAAACCGGCAGATGCATCATCTTGCGCCCCTCGTTTTGCAGCTTCATCTCTTCCTTCGTGTAGCCGTTCTCGAGGAATGAATCGACCTGCGGGAGGGCGTTGAACGCAATCTGGTGCGGGTAGACCTCCGGTACGATCTCGCCACCATTTGCGATCGCCTCCACCTGTCGCCGCAGTTCCTCGATTGCGCGCGCCCCGCTCCCCGAGACCGCCTGATAACTGGCCGCGAAGACCCGACGCAATCCAAATGCCCGGTGCAGCGGGTAGAGCGCCATGAGCGCCACCGCCGTGGTGCAATTTGGATTCGCAATCATGCCGCGATGCCCGCGCACATCCTCCGGATTAATTTCCGGGATGATGAGCGGCACTTCGGCGTCCATGCGAAAGGCCGACGAATTGTCGATCACCACCGCGCCGGCCTTCTGCGCGATCGGGGCAAACTGTTGCGACGTGCCCGAGCCGGCACTGAAAAATGCGAAATCAATTCCACCGAAGGAATCTTCCGTCAGCGCTTCGACCGCATACTCCCGTCCGCGAAATTCCAGGGTCTTCCCGGCGGAGCGGGGCGAGGCCAGGAGGCGCAAACCCGCGACCGGAAAATCGCGCCGCTCCATCACGCGGAGCAGTTCGATCCCGACCGCGCCGGTCGCGCCGACGATGGCGACGTGATAGCTTTTTGGCATCGCGAGCGCAGTCTATCGCCCGCCTCTTGAGATGCAAATGTCCGACCCGATGATCAAAATATCCGTGCGCGACCAGCGCCTCGATCTGCTCTCGGGCGAGGTGGTTCTCGCAAGTTATCCGATCTCGACCTCGCGCTTTGGTTTGGGCTCGGAGGAGGGGAGCATGAAAACGCCGCTCGGCCGATTCAAGATCGGCGAAAAAATTGGCGATGGTCTTCCACTCAATACCGTCTTTCGCAGCCGCGTCCCGCTCGCGCCCGAGGATCCGCCGCCGCCGACCGACGATCTCGTCCTCTCGCGCATCCTCTGGCTCGAGGGCCTCGAAGCGCACAACGCCAACACCCGCGACCGCTTCATTTACATCCACGGAACCAATCACGAGGAAGAAATTGGAGAGCCCGCCAGCCATGGCTGCATCCGGATGAAGAACGCCGATCTGGTGACCCTCTTCGAGCAAATTCCGCTCGGTGCGGAAGTGCTGATCGAGAGCTAAAAAAAGGCCGAGAATTTCGTTGCATGCGCTGGCTTATCCACCTAACTAGTCGGCAGCAACCTGCTAAGGAAGGAGGCGAGTTTATAGTGAAATTTGTCAAAGTAATGATGATCGTGGCCGTGGCGGCCGGCGTTTTGAGCCTGGGTGCTTGCGCGCAGAAAAAGGAGACGATGGCGCCGGCGCCGGCGTCCACCGGATACTCCAAATAGTCCCGCACCGGCGGTTCGCCTCCGACCGGACAACTTTAACCCAAGAGGCCAGGTCGTCTTTGCGGCCTGGCCTTTTCCTTTTGCCTCGCGGCAAGCAGCCGCACTGTAGACGCTTCGCTGTGCGAAGCGGGAGTCTCGGGTCTGCCAGCGGAAACAACCCTCGCGTCTCCCACAGGGAGACGTCTACAGAAGGCGCGCCCACCCAGAGTGGAATTCTCGGGCGCTTCTCGTAGTATTCGCAGAATGATGCAGCTCCGCGGTCGGCCTTTGGCACTCGAAGAAATTGTTCGCGTCGCACTTGGCCGGGAGCCGGTCGAGATCGCGGCCGAGACCCACCCCGCGATCCACGCCTCCCGCGGTGTGGTGGAACAAATCGTCGCGCGCCGCGAGGTGATCTATGGCGTCAGCACCGGCTTCGGCAAGCTGGCCGACATTCACATCCCGCCCGACAAACTGGAGCAGCTCCAGGTCAACCTCGTCCGGAGCCATTCCTGCGGGGTCGGTCGTCCTCTCTCCGAGCCGGAGGTGCGCGCCATGATGCTCTTGCGGGCCAATGTTCTCACTCTGGGCTTCAGCGGGATCCGGCTCGGAGTCATTCAGCTTCTGGTCGAGATGTTGAATCGCGGTGTTTGGCCCGTCATTCCGGAAAAGGGCTCGGTCGGCGCGAGCGGAGATCTCGCCCCGCTTGCCCATCTCGCCCTCTCGCTGCTCGGGGAAGGAGAGGCCTTTTTCGAAGGAGAGCGAATGCCGAGCGCAGATGCCCTCCGCAAAGCCGGACTTGAGCCGACCGATCTCCAAGCCAAGGAAGGCCTTGCCCTCCTCAACGGCACCCAGGCGATGCACGCCGTCGGCGGCCTCGCCCTCCTCCGCGCGAAACGGTTGGCGCGCGTCGCCGACGTGGCCGGCGCCATGTCTTTGGAAGCGCTCACGGGCACACCGGTTGCCTTCGACGAACGGATCCACAACGCGCGGCCCCATCCCGGCCAGCAGGCAGCCGCGCGCCATCTTCTCGCCCTTCTGCGCCAGAGCGAAATTCGCGCCTCGCACGAAACCGGCGATCCGCGGGTCCAGGATGCCTACAGCCTGCGGTGCATGCCGCAGGTGCACGGCGCGGTGCGCGGCGCCCTCGCTCATTGCGAGGAGATTCTCGGTATAGAATCCGGCTCCGCGACCGACAACCCGCTCGTCTTCGCGAAGGAGGGCGATGTCCTTTCCGGCGGCAACTTCCACGGCGCGCCGCTCGCCCTCGCCCTTGATTACGCCGCCATCGCCACGACCGATCTCATGAGCATCAGCGAGCGGCGAACCAATCGCCTCACGAACCCGGATTTCAGCGAGGGGCTCCCGGCTTTCCTCGCCCAGCAGCCTGGGATGCAATCCGGTTTCATGATCCCGCAGGTCGTCGCGGTCGCGCTCCTGAACGAAGCCAAAGTGCTGGCCCATCCCGCGAGCGTCGATAATCTTTCCACCTCCGCGGGTCGGGAAGATCACGTTTCGATGGGAATGACCGGTGCGCTCAAGTTGCGCACAGTGGTCGAGAACGCGGAAAGCGTCTTTGCTATCGAACTGCTCGCGGCCGCGGAAGGATTGGAATTTCGGCGACCGCTCAAAGCCGGCGTCGGGGTCGAGCGGGCATTTGCCACCTTGCGCAGCCTCGCGCCGCGACTGGAGGAAGACCGCTCTCTTTCCCCCGATATCGAGCGCGTCGCGGAGGCGATCCGGAGCGGCAAATTCGACAGCGAAGAGGAATAACTATGAGCAAGAAAACCATCCGCGCCCCGCGCGGCACCGAACTCAGTTGCAAAGGCTGGCAGCAGGAAGCCGCCCTCCGCATGTTGATGAACAACCTCGATCCCGAGGTGGCGGAGAATCCCGAAAAATTGATCGTTTACGGCGGGACCGGCCGGGCGGCGCGCAGCTGGGAAGCCTTCGACGCTATCGTCAAGTCTTTGCGCGAGCTGGAGAACGACGAAACGCTCCTCGTCCAATCGGGCAAGCCGGTCGGCATCTTTCGCACCCATGACGAAGCGCCTCGCGTCCTGATCGCCAATTCCAATCTCGTCGGCCAATGGTCGAACTACCCCGAGTTCAACCGGCTCGAAAAACTTGGCCTAACGATGTATGGCCAGATGACGGCCGGCTCCTGGATCTACATCGCAAGCCAGGGAATTGTGCAGGGCACCTTCGAAACCTTTTCCGCCGCCGGAGAACGCCACTTCGGCGGCTCGCTCGAAGGCAAATTGCTCGTCACCGGTGGCCTCGGCGGAATGGGCGGCGCCCAGCCGCTGGCTGCGACCATGGCCGGTGCCTGCTGTCTCGGGGTCGAGGTCGATCCGGCGCGGATCGAAAAGCGGCTGCAGAGTGGTTACTGCGACAAGATCGCGCGCTCGCTCGATGAAGCGATGCAACTCCTCGAGGAGGCGCGCAAAAGTGGCGAGGCGATCTCTGTCGGTTTGGTCGGCAATTGCGCCGATGTCCTTCCCGAAATGGTGAAGCGCGGCATCGTGCCCGACGTCCTGACCGACCAGACGAGCGCGCATGACGCGCTCAACGGCTACGTGCCTAACGGAATGTCTTTGGACGCCGCCCTCCAGCTGCGCGCCGAAAAGCCCGACGAATATGTCGAGCGCTCGATGGCCGCGATGGCGCAGCACGTCGAAGCCATGCTCGCGCTGCAGAAGAAGGGCGCGATCACGTTTGACTACGGGAATAACATTCGCACCCAGGCGAAAAAGGCCGGCTGCGAAAAGGCTTTCGATATTCCCGGATTCGTTCCGGAATACATCCGGCCGCTTTTCTGCGAAGGAAAGGGTCCCTTCCGCTGGGTCGCGCTGAGCGGCGATCCGGCTGACATCGCGCGGACCGATCGTCTCGCGCTCGAGCTTTTCCCGGACAACCAAATCCTCTCCCGCTGGATGAAGCTCGCGCAGAAGCGCATTCAATTTCAGGGATTACCGGCCCGCATCTGCTGGCTCGGCTACGGCGAACGAGCGGAATTTGGAGTCGCGATGAACGAACTCGTGAGGCGAAAAGAATTGAAAGCGCCAATCGTAATCGGGCGCGACCATCTCGACACCGGCTCGGTCGCTTCTCCCTATCGCGAAACCGAGGGCATGATCGACGGAAGCGACGCGATTGCCGACTGGCCTCTGCTCAACGCGCTCGTTAACACCGCGGCGGGTGCTTCCTGGATCTCGATCCACAACGGCGGCGGCGTCGGGATCGGCTACTCGCAGCACGCCGGCATGGTGGTGGTGGCCGATGGAACCGACAGCGCCAAGCGCCGCCTCGAACGCGTCCTGACGAGCGACCCGGGTATGGGCGTCATTCGTCATGCCGACGCCGGCTATTCGCGCGCGATCCAGTTCGCGAAAGAAAACGACATCAGGATTCCGATGACGCCACAGGTGCGCGACTAACGACTAGCTCGACAACCAACCATCGGGCATTAGACTGAACGGCAATGGATTTTCTGGGAGAGCAAAAGCCCCTTCGGGATTTGTGCGAGCGATTCCGTGTCGAGCGGCTTTACCTTTTCGGGTCGGCGGCGAAAGGCGCGTTCCATTCGGAAACCAGCGACCTCGATTTTCTCGTTACTCTGCAGCCACAGCCTTCGGCGGAGTATGCGGAAAACTATCTTGGGTTCGCCCATGCCCTCGAGGAGTTGTTTCAGCGACGGGTTGATCTCGTGACCGAGAGTTCCATTCGTAACCGCTATTTTCGCGAGGCGGTTCATGCGCAACGCGAACTTCTTTATGACCGTCGCGACGAAAAAGCTGTTGCTTGACGTGCGCGAAGCGGGCGAAAGCATTCTTGAAAACACCGCGGGCAAGAGCCTGGCTGAGTACTCGCGCAGCCGTCTGCTCCGGCGCGCGGTGGAGCGCGAATTCGAGATTATCGGAGAGGCTCTCAAACGCCTCGCAGAAGTCGATCCTGTGACCGCAACCTCCATCTCGCAATTGCGACGGATCATTGATTTTCGCAATCGGATTATTCACGGCTACGACACTGTCGACGACACCGTGGTCTGGGGTGTGGTCGAACAAAGCCTGCCACTCCTGATCCAGGAAGTGACTGTCTTGCTCGGGGCAGAGGAGGCAAAGTAACGATGGCTGGGGGGCAAAAACTGATCGAATGCGTCCCAAACTTTTCGGAAGGACGCGACCTTGCTGTCATTAAGCAGATCACCGCAGCGATCGAAGCAGTCGACGGGGTGTCGCTCTTGGATGTCGATCCCGGCGCGAGTACCAATCGCACGGTCGTGACCTTCGTCGGCAGCCCGGAAGTGGCGGTGGAGGCGGCTTTCCGGGGGATCCAGAAGGCCGCGGAATTAATCGACATGCGCAAACAAAAAGGCGCCCATCCCCGGATGGGCGCGACGGATGTCTGCCCTTTTATCCCGGTGAGCGACGTAAGCTGGGAGGAGGCGATTGAATGTGCGAAATCGTTAGGCAAGCGCGTCGCCGACGAGCTCAATATTCCCGTTTATCTCTACGAGAGAGCGGCCAGCGGTCCGGAACGCTCCAATCTCTCCGTCATTCGCGCGGGTGAATACGAAGGCTTTTTCGAGAAGATCAAACAACCGGCCTGGAAGCCCGATTTCGGTCCGGCGGTCTTTAACGAAAGATCCGGCGCGACCGTCATCGGGGCGCGGGATTTTCTCGTCGCCTACAACGTCAACCTCAACACGCGGTCGACCCGGCGCGCGAACTCAGTGGCCTTCGACGTGCGCGAAAACGGCCGGGTGAAGACCGAAGACGGCACGCCGACCGGCAAGAAGGTGCTGGATGAAAACGGCGAGCCGGTGCGCATCCCTGGGATGCTGAAACACGTCAAGGCCATCGGCTGGTTCGTGGAGGAATACGGCATCGCCCAGGTCTCGATGAACCTGACGAACATCGAGGAAACGCCGCTGCACGCCGCCTTTGACGCCTGTGCCGAAGCTGCCGCGCAACGCGGCCTGCGCGCGACCGGGTCGGAAGTGGTCGGGATGCTGCCGAAGAAATGCCTCGTCGAAGCCGGCCGCCATTATCTGCGCAAACAAAAATGGTCGGAGGGCGCGTCGGAAGAAGAACTGATCGATCTCGCCATCCGCTCCATGGGGTTGAGCGAGCTGAAGCCGTTCGATCCGCGCGAGAAGGTGATCGAATACCGGATCGAGTCGGCGGCGGGCAAGTCGCTCGTGAAAATGAATCTGCGCCAATTCTGCAACGAGACCCTGAGCGATTCGCCCGCGCCTGGTGGCGGCTCGGTTGCGGCCCTGATGGGCGCGCTCGGGGCGTCGTTAGGCGGAATGGTGGCCAATCTTTCCGCCGGCAAACGCGGCTGGGACGAGCAGCTCGAATTCTTCAGCGAGTGGGCGGTGAAGGGCCAGCAGTTGAAGGACGAGTTGCTGTTCCTGGTCGATGAAGACACCGCCGCCTTTAACAGGGTGATGGCGGCCTTCGGCCTGCCGAAAGATTCCGCCGAAGAAAAAGCCGCGCGCTCGAAGGCGATTCAGGCGGCCAACCAATATGCCGCGGAAATTCCGCTCAAGGTGATGGAGACGGCGAGTCGATCCTACGAACTGCTGGCGGAAATGGCCGAGAAAGGAAATCCCGCTTCGATCTCTGATGTCGGCGTCGGCTTGCTCGCGACCCGGGCCTGCATCGAAGGCGCCGCGATGAACGTGCGGATCAATCTCTCTGGGCTGAAGGACGAAAAAGTGAAGACGACTTTGCAGGAGAGAATGGAGAAACTGGTCGCCGACTCGGAGAAGCGCCACCAGAGCGCGCGGCAGATCGTGGAAGGCAAGCTGTAGGTTCGATCGCTACCCGGAGGTGCGTTCGACGTCGGTGGCCGACTCGCTGATTTCTCGACTCGGCGGCGGATCACGGCAGATTCATTCGTGTGAATTCCATCGCCGTCCTGCATGCCGCCCAATTGCTCACCCTTGCTGGTCCGAAGCGCCCGCGCGTTGGCGGCGAGTTGAGCCATCTCGCGATCATCGAGGACGGCGGAATGCTGGTCCGGGACGGTATGATCACGGCGGTCGGAACCTCCAACGAAATCGAGCGCCAGTTGCCGGGCGATGTCGAAGTTGTCGACGCAGAGGACCGGGTGGTGCTGCCGGGTTTCGTGGACGCGCATGCTCATCCCGTCTTCGGCGGGAATCGAGTGGATGAATTCGAGATGCGGGCGCGCGGCGCCACTTATGAAGAAATCGCCGCCAGCGGGGGCGGAATTCGCTCGACCGTGCGCAAAACCCGCGCCGCGAGCGAAGCGGAACTTCTCACGGATGCGCAAGAGCGAGCAAACTGGTTTCTGCGCTGCGGGACGACGACGATGGAGGCCAAGTCCGGCTACGGCTTGTCGCTCGAGGAAGAGCTGAAAATTCTGCGCGTCATTCGGCGATTGAACGAGACGACGCCGCTTGAATTTGTGCCGACATTTCTCGGGGCGCATGCCATTCCCGAAGAGTTTGCCAGCGCGCCGGAGCAGTACATCGCGCTCGTCATTCACAAAATGTTGCCGGCCGTGGCCGAGGAAGAGCTGGCCGAAAGTTGCGACATCTTCTGCGAGCAAGGCTATTTTGACCTCGCGGATTCGGAGAAGATTCTGAGGGCGGCGCAGGAGCACGGATTGCGGCTTCGCATGCATGTCGATCAGCTCACGAATTCTGGCGGGGCATTCCTGGCCGCGCGCCTGGGGGCGGCGACGGCGGATCACCTCGAGCAAACGAACGACGCCGAGATCGCCGCTCTGGCCGAGGCGGGCGTGCAGCCGGTGCTTTTGCCGGCGTCGGTCTATGCGCTGGGGAAGACGCGGTATCCGAAAGCGCGCGCCATGATCGAGGCCGGCCTCGGGATCGTGCTCGCAACCGATTTCAACCCCGGTTCCTCGCCGACGCCGTCGATTCCGATGGTGCTCTCGCTGGCCGCAACCCAGATGAAGATGACACCGGCGGAAGGTGTGAGCGCAGCGACGATCAACGCCGCCTACAGTCTCGGACGGGGCGACAGGATCGGGTCTCTCGAAGTCGGCAAACTCGCGAACTTTGCGATCTTCGACTGTGCCGATTATCGCGAGATCGCCTACTGGTTTGGCCTGCCGCAGACGCACGCGGTCTACATTCGCGGCGAGGTTGTAGACGCTTCGCTGTGCGAAGCGCGAGAGGGGCCTCGGAGCGCAGACTGAAGCGAAAGCCGATACTCGCGTCGCCCACAGGGCGACGTCTACAGATGCGCTGCGCGGATCGCGAGTGGTCTGGCGCAGCGCTCACGTTTCCGCTGCGGTTTGCGCCCGGAGGAGCGCAACCGTAGCGTTAGACCTTGATGAAGGTCGAAGTCGAAAACCAACCGCATTGCGTCGCCACGCTCAAAATCGAATTGCCACCCGAGCAGGTCTCGAAGGAATGGGACGCGATCGCGAACAGCTTTGCCGCCCAGGCGCGCATTCCGGGCTATCGTCCGGGGAAGGCGCCGCGCCGCGTGATCGAGGCGAAATTCCGCAAGGACATTCAGGACGAACTGACGAAGAAACTCGTCTCCAAAAGCTATCACGAAGCGATCGCGGAGAAGCAGCTCCGGGTCGTTTCCCTAACGAATCTCGAAGAGGTCGAGTTCGGGGACGATCGCTCGATGCGTTTTCGCGCCACGGTCGTGACCGCGCCGGAATTTGAGCTGCCCGATTACAAAGGCATCCCGCTCCAGCTGCCCGAGACAAAGGTAACCGAAGAGGAAATCGATGCCGCAGTCGAAAGGCTGCGCGAGCAATCGGCCGATTTTATCGACGTGCCGGAGCGGGGACTGGAGATGGAAGATTTCGCAGTGCTCGATTTCGAAGGCACGATCGACGGGAAGCCGATCGCGGAGATCGCTCCGAGCGCGAGCCGGAATCTGCAGGGCGGAAAGAAGTTCTGGCTCCGCCTGGCGGCGGATAATTTTCTGCCGGGTTTCGTCGAGCAGATGATGGGTCAAAAGCCGGACGAGACGCGGACGATCAAGGTAGAGTTCCCGGCCGATTTCCCGATCGCGGAAGTGGCGGAAAAGACCGCGGAATACCAGGTCACGTTGAAGGAGATCAAGCAACGCGTCCTCCCGCCGCTCGATGATGCTTTCGCGGCGAAGTGGATGCCGGAAAAGACTCTGGCCGATTTGCGCCAGGCGCTCGAGCACCAGATCGAGCACGAAAAGGGTCACGAGCTGGAGCGGGCGCGCGAGCAGCAGGTCATTCGGTTTTTGAGCGAGCGGATCCAATTCGAGCTGCCGCCGAATCTGCTAAAGCACGAAACCCGCAACGCACTGGCCGAACTCGTGCAGCGCAATCGCGAGCGCGGGGTGCCGGACGAAGCCCTGAAGGAAAAGGAAGAGGAACTCATCCGGGTGGCGGGCGGCCTGGCCGCGCATCGCCTGAAAACCAACTTCATCCTCCATCGCATCGCGGAGCAGGAGAAGATCCAAGTGACCCGGGCCGACCTCGACGAGAGCATTCGTCACCAGGCGATGCACCACAACATCACCCCCGAAAAAATGCGGCAGGAAATTGAAAAAAACGACGGCATGAACGGTCTCGTGGAGCAGGTCCTGCTAGCCAAGACAATTGATTTCCTCGGGTCGAATGCTACCATCGAGAGCGCGCCCGCAACGCCAGTTTCCGAGCCGACTAACGAATCAAAATGACGACAAATCGCGACTCTAATTATTCTCAATCCGTGCTCGTGCCGATGGTGGTGGAGCAGACCGGACGCGGCGAGCGCAGCTACGACATCTACTCGCGCCTGCTCAAGGATCGGATAGTTTTTATCGGCACGCCGATTGACGATCACATCGCCAACCTGGTCATCGCGCAGCTCCTTTTCCTGCAAATGGAGGATGGAAAAAAGGACATCAACATTTACATCAACTCACCCGGAGGGTCGGTCACAGCCGGGCTCGCGATTTACGACACGATGCAGTTTTTGACCTGTGACGTGACCACCTACTGCCTCGGGATGGCGGCGAGCATGGGGGCGGTCTTGCTCGCGGCGGGGACGAAGGGCAAACGCTTCGCGCTCCCCAACTCCGACATCATGATTCACCAGGTTTCAGGCGGCGCGCAGGGCCAGGCGAGCGACGTCGAGCGCACGGTCGAATACATGTTCAAGCTGAAGAAGCGGCTCATTCGCATCCTTTCGCAGCATACCGGCAAGCCCGAAGAGCAGGTCAAGCTCGACTCGGATCGCGATTATTATATGAACGCTTCCGAGGCCAAGGCCTACGGGCTTGTCGACGAGGTGATTAAGTCGCGCAAGGAAGCCAAATTGCTCGATGGCGACGGCTCCAGTAAGACCCTGAGCGACCGCTCGACTGCGGTCGCGGAGGCTGCCTTGCCGCAGAAAGTCGAGGAATAGGAACTGCTCTTTAAGAGGAGACGACTATGGCGCGCGCCTCGAACCTCACGATGTGCTCCTTCTGTGGCAAAAGCCACGCGGAGGTACGCAAGCTCATTGCCGGGCCCGGTGTCTACATTTGCGACAGTTGCATCAACGTCTGCAAAAGCATCCTCGATAAGGAGCTGAACGAAGACGCCCGCCGACAGTCGTCCACCATCCGGGTGCCCAAGCCGGCCGATATCCGGCATTCGCTCGACCAATATGTCGTCGGCCAGGACATGGCGAAGAAGACGCTCTCGGTCGCGGTCCACAACCATTTCAAGCGCGTCCTGCAGAGCGCGCCGCCGGCCGACACCTCGGCCGCCTTCCAGCCCGATCCCTTCGCTGATGTCGAGATCGAGAAAAGCAACATCCTGCTCATCGGACCGACCGGTTCCGGGAAAACGCTCCTCGCCAAAACGCTGGCCAAGATTCTCGACGTCCCGTTTTGCATCGCGGACGCCACCACCCTGACCGAAGCGGGCTACGTCGGTGAGGATGTGGAAAACATCATCCTGCGCCTCCTGCAAAACGCCGACTACGACGTGAAGCGGGCCGAGATCGGGATCGTTTACATCGACGAGATCGACAAGATCGGGCGCAAGACCGACAACGTGAGCATCACCCGCGACGTCTCGGGCGAAGGCGTGCAACAGGCCCTCCTGAAAATTCTTGAAGGCAGCACCTGCAACGTCCCGCCCCAGGGTGGCCGCAAACATCCGCACCAGGAATACATCCAGGTAAACACGGAGAAGATTTTGTTCATCTGCGGCGGCGCATTCGTTGGTTTGGAAAAAATCGTCCAGAAACGACTTGGCAATAAAACGATGGGTTTCAGCAGTCCGTCGCTGGAAGCCGAGGAAGCGTTGCGCCGCGAAGCGGTCCGCCAGGTCGAACCGGAGGACTTGCTGGGCTTCGGCATGATCCCGGAGTTCATCGGGCGTCTCCCTGTTATCAGCGCGCTCGACGCCCTGACCGAGGAAGAGATGGTCATGATCCTGACCGACACGAAGAACGCGATGATCAAGCAATACACCAAGCTCTTCGCGATGGAAGATGTGCGGCTGACGGTGACGAAGGACGCATTGCGCGCACTCGCTGCCCAGGCCGTGACGAAGGGCACCGGCGCCCGGGCGTTACGCTCGATGCTGGAGCGCATCATGCTCGACATCATGTATGAGGTGCCGAGCCGCGAGGATATCGCCGAGGTCACGATCAATCGTGCGGTGGTCGAGGGGAAAAAGGTTCCGCTGATTCGCAAGAAGCAGGACAAAGACGCCGCTTAAGAGGAGGCGCTTCGCGCCTAACCTTCAACGCTCAAGGTTGAACGTTCGATTTTGGAGACCGGAGCAGCGCTCCGCTGCTTTCTGAGTTGAAACGTTGGACGTTGAGCGTTGGACGTTGAACGTTTGCTTCCCTTCTTCCGAAATGCGCGTTTTCGTCATCAACACCGGCACCGAGATTCTCCTCGGCGACGTTCTCAACACCCATCTCACCTTCATCGCGCGTGAGATTTTTCCGCTTGGCCTGCGGGTCGAACGCCAGATTTCCGTCCCCGACGGCGACGCCATCCGCGACGCTCTGAGCGAGAACTTCGCCAAGGCCGACCTCATCTTTGTCACCGGCGGCCTGGGCCCGACGACCGATGATATAACCCGGGAAATCACTGCCGAATTGCTCGGCCTGGAGTTGGTGCTCGACCCGGCACTGGAGGCGAGCATCACCGAGCGGCTAACGACGCGCGGGATTCGGTTGACCAACCGCATTCTGCGCCAGGCGCAGGTGCCCCGCGGTGCGCTGGTTTTGCCTAACGACAACGGCAGCGCCGCCGGGCTCTATCTCGCGGCCGGTCGGAACGGCGGGGTGGCCACGCCCCATCTCTTTTTGCTCCCGGGTCCGCCGCGTGAATTGCATCCGATGTTTCTCCTGTCGGTCCTGCCGATTCTGCAACAAATCGTCAGCCAGGAACGGGCCGTCGCCTATCGCAACTATCGCCTCGTCGGGATGGGCGAATCCTACGTCGAAGAAGCGGTCGGGGCGGAGCTGCTCGCCATCGCGGGGCTGGAACTCGGTTACTGCGCGCGGATGGGGGAAGTCGATCTGCGCGTCATCGGTTCGGTGGAAATGCTCGAGCAGGCCGATGCCATCATTCGCGGGCGCCTCGAGAATTATATTTTCACGACCGAGCGCGAGAATCTCGAGGCGGTCATCGTGCGCCAGCTCGCCGCGCAAAAGGCGACGCTGGCGGTGGCCGAATCCTGCACCGGCGGTCTTCTCGCCCATCGCCTGACGAATGTGCCGGGCGCGTCGGAGGTTTTCCTGGCGGGGTATGTGACTTATTCGAACGAGGCGAAAGTTGCGGCCCTGGGCGTGCCCGCGGAGACGATCGCCGAGCATGGCGCGGTGAGCGAGCCGGTCGCCCGTGCCATGGCTGAGGGAGCACGCGAGAAATCCGGCGCAACCTTCGCCCTCGCCACAACCGGCATCGCGGGTCCGGGTGGGGGGAGCGAGGCGAAGCCGGTTGGGACGGCCTACATTGCGCTGGCCGGTGGCGGCGAGACCGTCGTGAAGCATCTCCTTTTCCCGACCGATCGCGAGACCTTCAAGCAGCTCGCCACCCAGATGGCGCTCAACCTCCTGCGCGGGCGCCTGATCGTTTTGTAGCGGCGGTCTACGACCGTCGAACTCCCGCGGCCAGCCACCCCTTCGACGCTCCCAGAGCGTCGCTACAACTAGTCGCTCACCACCACCGGCGTGCCGACTTTGACGTGGTTGTAGAACATCTCCGCCGCGGCCGAGGGCATCCGGATGCAACCGTGCGACGCCGCATAACCTGGGAGGAAGCCGACGTGCATCCCGACGCCTTCGTTCGTCAGACGCATGAACCATTTCATGTTGGCCCCGACGTAATGCGTGCCGCTCGGCGCGGAGTCGATCTTGGTGCTCACACCGCGGCGAACCACGCGGCCGGAGGAATCAACGAAATCGCCGTAGATGCTGGAGCGGTGATCCTTGTCCTTCTCCAGGACCTGGAAATTCCCCTGTGGCGTGGGGCGGGCGCGTTTGCCGGAGGAAATCGGCGAATCGATCACCACTTCGTCGCCCATCATGAGGTAGGCGCGCTGTTTCGAAAGAGAAACCCGCACATGCGAATTGTCGGGCGTGACCCGCTCGAGGAGGCGGGGCGAGACGTTGATCGGCTCCTGGCGATGGATGAGATCGCCGGCCCGCTTCATCGGTGGCTTGGCGCGGGTTTGCTGCGGCTGTCGCGCCGGCAGGCGGATGTACGGTCGCGAGCCGGAGCGCGGCACCTGCGCCCCGAGGTCGACGCAGGTCAGCGCGAACATCAGGAGCGCAGCGACAATCTTAAGAAAACGGGCAATCACAAAAAATGTTGGCAGCGGTCATTTCAACCGCACCGCAAGCAAAATGGAGAATTCCCCGGCGGCTGGCAACGCGGAAATCGGTCCGCATCGTCGCACGCGAGGGATTCTTTGTCACTGGCTAGCAGCAAACGAGCCTCGACCACCATGAAAAAATTTCCCAATCGGACGGGCCGCGATCGTAATTGCGGCGGTTCGCCTGACGGAGGAGCGCGGATAAGTTGCCACTTCCGGGCGAATGCGCGACGCTCGCGGCCCGGTGCATCCTTGCCTCCAAAGTTGGATCGCGGTCTCGCTGACACTCCTGTTTGCGGCCAGCGCCTCCCTCTGGGCGGACATTAAGCTGCCGGCGCCGGCCCCACCGCAGGCCGACCCACAGACCGTCCATGTGGTGCGCGGCGGTGCGGCAACGATTCCATTGCGAGCTCATTATGGCGGCGGCGGCACCGTTTCTTTCTCGATCGTGAAACGTCCGGAGCACGGTACGCTCTCCGATCTCCGCCTCCTCGGCGACAACCGGGCGAACATCAACTATCAAAATGACGGTTCTGCTCCAGCGACAAGGGACCGCTTTACCTATGTGGTCAAAAGCAGTGACCGCGTTTCCTCCCCGGCCGAGGTGACGATTCTCGTCGAGGAAGCGCCTCCGAAATTGCGTGTTCCCGACCAGATCGAATTCCGCGAGATCAGGGCGGGCGAGAGCGCCACGCAGAACTTTGTGATCACGAATGCTGGCGGCGGTGTGCTCGAAGGGCGGTTGACCGCCTCAGCGCCGTGGGCGCTTGGATCGACGACCTACCGGGTGAGCGCGGGAGCCACCGAATCGATCGCACTCGTTTTTCGTCCGACGGAAGCGCGCAGCTTTGTTGGGCAGATCACGCTCTTTGGTTCGGATGGCGCCCAAGCCACGATTCCGCTCCTTGGAAGCGCAAGCTCCCCCATCGGCATCGAGCCGGCGGAATTGCGGATCGGTCTTCCCGAGGAAAAGAGCGCGCCGCGTCGCGGGGCGGTTTCCCTAACGAATCGAACAGAGCAGGAGCTGCCTTTGAAACTCGCGGCCAGTTCCAGGATTCGTCCGGTGGCTGACCTGGTTCTGGCAGCGGGGGCGACAAAAAAAGTCGAGATCGAAATCACCGCCGACCGGAGTGTTCCGGTGCACGAGCAGATCGCGATTGTCGGGCCGGGTTTTCGTCGGTCCGTTTCGGTCGAGGCGCAAGCGGAGCCGCTCCCAACCGTGGAAACAAAGAGTGCAGCGACCTCTTCCGCGGCGCCGTCTTCCGGGCTGCCGGCGGCGACCCCGGCACCGAGGTTAGCAACGGTTGGCTCTCTCCAAACAGCCGCAACGCCATCAGCCACGCCTTCAGCGGGGGCATTCATCGCCGTCGGCGCCCGGCGGTTGGATTCTTCCCGCTGGGAGTTGCACTGGAGGCAGCCGGGGGAGCCGGTCGCAAAGTATCGAATTGAGGAGCGACTGCTCGCTTTGAATGGCAGTGAAGTTGAAACATCCTGGCAACCGCTGGAGGCCCCGGAAATTTCCAGCTCCTCCGGTGAGATCGTGGCCCGGATCGGCGGGCTCGATCCGGAGCGATTGCACATGCTGCGCGTGACCGCGCTGGGGCCGGGCGGCGCGGTCCAATGGGAATCGCCGCTGGTTGCGCTCGCTCCACCGCGCGAGGCGGCACATGGCGGGCGTGGGTGGTTGATTGCTCTGGGAGTCGCGCTGGTTGTTCTGGTCGCGATGCGGTGGCGGGCGCGGCGCACTTGAGATACACGGGCGACATCCGCCTAACGATAGGTGTCGACCCGCTTTAGCCAGCCGGGAAGCCAGCGGGCTTCGTTCCGCTCTGGAGGCGCATTTTTTACTCGTTCGCGCAGGACGCGCTCGGCGGAGTCGGCAAATTCGCTCAGGGGAGATGCTCCACTGTCGTCAGACATTCCCTCCAGGACCTGGAGCAACCCCCAGCCGCGTCCCTTGTAGCGCTCGGTCGCGAGCACGCCTTCCCCTTTGAAGTTCACGTAATCGATCAGCGCATAGCAGCCATGGGCGCGATTGGCGAGGCGGTTGAAACGAGTCTCGATTTTTTCGCGCTCACCGGTTGGCGCGGCCTCGAGCATTTTTGGGAGCGCATTACGCAGCCGTTCGACCATAAAATCGGCCTGCAGATCGATCGTATCGGCGAGAAAAGTCCGCAGATTTTTCATTCGCTGGCTCGACGCCGCGGCGAGAAACTCTTCTCGCGAGTCCCACGGGCAGGCTCCGCCCTTTTGCCCGAGCAACAGTTCCGGCAACTTCGCGCCTCGCTTTTCCACGTAGCGAACGAACTGCGGGAAACTCTCCTCGAATGGCCCGCGCGCGCCGCTCGGGTACCAGATGAAGTGTCCGATCCCGAGGGAAGCGAAGTTCTCGCCTGCGTTCCAGGAAGTGAGCCCACTGACCGTGCCGCCACATTCGTTCTGCCAAATCTTGTGGCCGATCCGCATCGCCTCCTGATGCGAAAGTGTGAGACCGGCGGAAGCGGAAACCGAGAGGAGGAGGCCAAGGCCGCCGACAAGCGCGGCGCTTTTCAGCCGGTGTGCCGCGCCGAGGGCAGATGGCTTTCGCGCCCTTGACGCGGACGCCATCCCCGTGGATGGATTGTGCGCGGCAGGCCGAAAACGGGCCGCCGCACGTTGAATCTTATCGATCATAATTATGAAATCATTGCCTTTAATTGTCCTTACTGCCATCGCTCTCTCTCCCCTCGCGCGGGGCGCTGAGCCGGAAAAGACTGCGCCGCAGACGCCCGCTCCGACTCCCTCGACCGCCGATCAGCCGATCGGTCCGCTCAAGACGCAAAAGGACAAGGTGAGCTACAGCATCGGCCTCGACATTGGCTCGACTCTGAAGCGGCAGCTCATCGACGTCGATCCCGAGCTCCTGCAGAACGGCCTGAAAGATGGATTGGAGGGCAAGAAACCACTCATGAACGACGAGCAGGTAAAAGAAACGATGGCCGGTTTCCAAAAGGAGATGATGGCGAAACAGGCTGCCGCGAAAAAAGAGATGGGCGAGAAGAATGCCGCCGCCGGAAAGAAATATCTGGACGAAAACAAGAAGAAAGAAGGCTGGAAGACGACGGCGAGCGGCCTGCAATACAAGGTGCTGAAAGAGGGCAAAGGCACACCGCCCAAGGAAACCGACACCGTGAAGGTGAATTATCGCGGGACGACGATCGAGGGGACCGAATTTGACAGCTCCTACAAGCGCGGCCAGGCGGCCACTTTCCCGGTCAATCGCGTGATCAAAGGGTGGACCGAGGCGCTCCAGCTCATGAAGCCGGGCGCGAAATACGAGCTCGCGATCCCGCCCGACCTCGCCTATGGCGAACGCGGTGCCGGCTCCGACATCGGGCCGAATTCGACCCTCCTGTTTGACGTCGAATTGCTCGAAGTGGTCCCGCCCACGCCAACGCCGAAACCAGCGACCTACGATTCGAGTCGGCCGGCCGGCCAGCCGGGCACGGCCGGAACAGTTCCGCCGAAGCCGAAGGCTGCCGGTTCGCCCGCGGCGGGCGCCAAGCCCTAACCATAAGCGTCGCCGAAATTGTAGACGCTTCGCTGTGCGAAGCGCGAGGGTGACGCTCGCCCGGTTCTTTCCGCAGCGGCGCGCGCACCCGCATCGCCCACAGCGCGACGTCTACAACGCAAGCGGCAAGCGAGGCGCGTCGCTCCAGAGATCTTCCAGACTGTAGAAGTCGCGCTTCTCGGTGTGGAAGATGTGGACGATCACTTGCAGGTAATCGAGCACGATCCATTGGCTGACCGGAAAACCATCCACTGCTGCCGGCCGGACGTTGTGATCTTCGCGCAGTCGCGTTTCGATCTCGCCCGCGATCGCCTTCAGGTGCGGCTCCGAGGTTCCCGAGCAGATGACGAAAAAATCCGTGAAAGTGGAAATCCCGCGCAGGTCGAGCACCACGATGCCTTCCGCCTTTTTCTCCGCCGCAAAATGTGCGCAGGCCCTGGCTAGCTCTTCTGGTTCGATTGCTTGGTCCCTTGGTAAAGATTTTCCCGGCGGATGATTCGCTCGACCGCCTCCGGCACGAGATAACGAATCGATTGACCGCTGGCAACTCGTTTTCTGATCGTGGTCGCCGAGATGTCGATCTTGCGACGGATCGCCGGATATGAGTATTCGATCACCAACCCTGTGCGGTCGAGGACGACGAACTGCACGAGGCGCGACAAGTCATCGAAGCGATGCCAGTCGTGCAGCTGCGACAGGTTATCCTGGCCGATGAGAAAATAGAATTCGGCGCCTGGATTTGCGGCCCGCAGAGTCTCGACGGTCTCGACCGAATAGGAGGGCCCGGGACGCTCGATCTCCAAACGGGAGGCGGAAAAGCCGGGTTCCTGCGCGATTGCGGCGGCAAGCATTTCCCAGCGAATCTCCGGCGGCGACACCTCCTGCTCGAGCTTGTGCGGCGATTGCGCGGCCGGGACGAAAATCATCTCGCTGAGTTGCAGGGTCTCAAGCGCTTCCCGGGCCAAAATGAGATGCCCGTGATGAATGGGATCGAAGCTCCCGCCGTAGATGCCGATTTTTCTCAAGCCTCTAGTAAAGCAGGTATTTGGGCCGCGTGCGCCGAAACTCCCCACCATGCGGCGGAGGGATTAAGACAGAGCCACAGGGCGATTAACCTGACGATCCATTTTTTGTTTCGCGCGCCCTCCATCGATCCTAAGGTCGGACCTTATGAAGAGCGCTTCACCCGGTCAACTGCTCCTGACCGGCGTGCCCGGGAAAGAGATCGATCGCGAGACCGCAGCCCTTTTTCGCAAGGTGCAGCCGGGCGGGTTCATCATTTTTGGACGGAACATCGAGAGCGCGCGGCAATTGCGGAAATTGATCGACGACCTGCGCGATCTGAGCGCGATCGAGCCGATCATCACGATCGACCAGGAGGGCGGTCGCGTCTCGCGCCTGCGCCTGATTGGGCAGGAGCCGCCCAACGCGCAGCAACTGCGCGACAAGGGCGACATCGCGCTCGTTAGGCGGCATGGCGAGATCACCGGGCGATTGCTGCGTCTCTTTGGTTTCAATCTCGATCTCTGCCCGGTGCTCGACATTTCCTTTGACGACGAGGCCGACAATTCGCTCCGCGGCCGCTGCTATGGGCGCGATGTCGAGGAAGTCGTTAGGCTGGCCGGCGCTTTCAACGACGCCATGCGCGGGGAGGGGATCGCGAGTTGCGGGAAACATTTCCCCGGCTACTCCGCCGCCACGGTCGACGCCCATCACGACCTTCCACTCATCGAGCGCAGTCGGGCCGAGCTGGAGGCGAATGAACTGGCCGTCTTCCGCCAGTTCGCCGGGCGGGTCGACAGCATGATGATTTGTCACGGTTGGTATCCCTGCTTTGAGCCGGAGAAAACCGCCGCCTCGCTTTCCCATCGCATCGTGACCGAGCTTCTCCGCGGCGAGTTGGGCTTCGAAGGCCTGGTCATGACGGACGACCTCGATATGGGCGCGATCCTGAATGAGTACGGTTTCGAGGAAACGATCCGCCGGGCCATCGGGGCCGGGAACGATCTGGCGATGATTTGCCACCGTGTTTCGGCGATCGAGGAGGCGCTTGGCTACTTGGAGATGTTGCCGGCTGACCAGCTCGAACGCGCGCAGAGCAACATCGCCCGCTGCAAGGCGAACCTTGTCGCGCCGGAAGAATTTTCCGAATCAGCCTTCGCTTCGCTCAACGCCGAGATCTGGGATTTGCGCGTGGCCGTCCTCGGCGAGGAGGGCGCCCAGGAACTCAGCATCGAAGACGGCAAGCGCTCGCCGGTGGAGACTTACTAAAACGCCGCGACTTGCCCGTGGAGGGAAGCGCGCCGTCGCTTCCGCGAACGTTAAGAACGCGTCCATTGCACGCATACCGCACCCTCAGCACCGACGGCGCGGTGCCCTCCAGGGCCGCGTGTGTCACCAGCGCAGCTCGTTCAACTCACCTTGATATGGCCAGTCGTCGGGCGCCCTAACGAGCCCGGCGCGGACGGGATTCTGACTGACGTATTCCCATTTCTCATCGTAGTGCGTTGATTTCCTGAGTTGCGTGTCCCAGAAATCCAGTTGCCAGATTGGTTGCTGCTCTGGGCGCGGCCATCGTCGCGAAACAATGTTTTCCAGTAGCGCACCCATTGCGGCAAATTGGCGCTCCGGAAATTCGGCCGGCGCACAAAACAGATGCAATGGTCCGGCATGATGATGAATCGCCCAACCATCCAACTCGTCGCCTTCCGCCATGCATCTTGCAGGAGCAGCGCGACGTTAGCAGCTGGCGAGGATGCGTTTCCGTTCCTGAGTGCAAACAGTGAGGAAAATGATGGTCGGGTTCATTGAACCGTTCCACCACGGGGCAATGAACCGGATGTTTCCGTCGGGGAGGCACGACATAGTTAAAGCATGGCCGACGTTTGGAGGGAAGCGCGCCGTCGCTTCCCCGAACTGGGAGATCGCATGGATTGCAAGCAGAGCGCATCCCCAGCACCGACGGCGCGGTGCCCTCCAGGGGAGTGGTGCGACGTGGTTCAAGCGAAAGTACGACGCGCACAATCAGAAGGGTCGCGCCACCAGAAGATAGAGCCAGTTGCCAACGAGGAGCGCGAGGACGGTCCCGCGGACCAAAATTTCTCGGTACGGGTGAAATTCCTTACCCGCACTCGAGGACTGCGGAGGAGAAGAACACCCGCCGCATAAAGATCAAAGACTGCGATTGCGCAGTAGCCGAAGAAGGCGAGGGGATTGAAGAGGAGCGAAGCCGCGAAGTGACCGTGGAGGAATTGCCAGGCCGCGCGGGTGGCGCCGCAGGTCGGGCAGGGGAGCCCGGTCAGGGAATGAAAAGCGCACTGCGGCATCGGGAGTCGGGCCGACGCCCAAAGCGCCAGCGCGAGAAAAGCGCCTAACGACACCAAAAGCCAGAGCAGCTCGTGATCGAGCTCCTGCGGCGTGAGTCGACGGCGGCAATACTGCATCGGCCCGGTCGTTTAGTGATGGCCCGTGAGCGCGCCGAGGGTCCCAAACATCACCCCCAGCACAAACCCGCCACCGCAGCAGACAATGATTGGCAGAAAAACCGCCAGGACCGCTTTGCCGGTCGTGGTTTCGTGCGCTTTGGCGAGGCCGATGCATTCCACCACCAGGCACCAAATGCCGGCAATCGCCCCGCCGCACACCGGCACGATCATGAGCGGATAAGTCGAGCCGACCGAATAACAAAGCACTCGCAGCGTCGTCTCATAGCTCCGTTTCGCCCCGCCCACCAGCATGAGGCACAGATGCACGATCCCCGCACCGATGAAGAGCCCGATGGTGAGAAAGATCGGAAAGAAAATCAGGGCGAAAATGCCGCCAAACCCGAGCCCGACGAGGCCGCCGAGCGCATTGTGATCACCCAGCGCCCCGAGCGATCCGATGAAGAGGCTGAAGATAAAGTAGAAGACCCAGCCCGCGCTTCCCCCGATCACGGCGTAGATCAGCGGATCCACCAGGCCGCCTTCGGGTTTCATATTCGCAAATGCCACCGCCGGATTGAGCAGAACAAGCTTGAGCGTCTCGAAGAACGCCGGGAAAAAACCAAGCTCCTGACGGCGATCCCACGGCAGACCGCCCTGCGCGACAATCGCAACGCCGGGCACGGCAGCGCCAGGCGCTGGAGCGGCCGCGCTGCCCGCCGCGGGGAATTGCGCGAGCGGCAGCCAGGTCGGCATGCCTTCGCGCCAGAAAAGATCGGTCGGAAGAAATCGTCCGCTGCTCAGGCCCTCCTGAATTTCTTCTTCTGAAAAAATACCGAGTTTGGTTTCGCCGCGATTGACTTGGATGGTGCCCATGCGCTTGGGTTTAGCGATCGGCGGGAGCGGCGTCAATCACAGAAAGATCGTGCCCTAACGGTTTAGTCTCTCGCGGCCGTGCGGGCGCGTGAGGTCGAGGATGGGCCCGATCGGAATGAGGCGGGTCGGGTTGATGGCGTCGTGCGTCAGGTAGTAGTGACGCTTGATGTGGTCGAAGTTGACCGTCGCGGCGATGCCGGGCTGCTGGTAGAGATCGGCCAGGTAGCCCTGGAGACTGGGATAATCGAGGATGCGGTGCAGGCTACACTTGAAATGGATGTAATAAACGACGTCGAACCGGATGAGGGTGCAGAAAAGGCGCCAGTCGGACTCGACGATCCGATCGCCGAAGAGGTAGCGGCTTGTCGTTAGGCGCATTTCCAGCTCCTCGAGCGCGGCGAAGAGCTTGTGGGCAGCGCGTTCGTAGGCCGCCTGGTGGGTGGCGAAGCCGGCGCGGTAGACGCCGTTGTTCACTTTCTGGTAGATGAACTCGGAAAGCTCCGCCTGTTCCGTGGCGATGTCGTTAGGGAAAAGTTGGGCGTCACGGGTCGCGAGGGCCCGGAAGGCGGTGTCGAACATCCGGCAGATGTCGTCCTCCGAGTTGTTGACGATGCGGTGGGTTTGTTTGTCCCAAAGGACCGGGACTGTCGCGCGTCCGTCGAAATTGGGATCGGTCGCGCGATAGGCCTGGGCGAGAAACGCGAAGCCGTTGACCGGATCGTGGCTGTAGCCGGGACCGTCGCGAAAGGCCCAGCCGCGCTCATCGCGCACCGGATCGACCACCGTCATGCCAATGACATTTTCCAAACCCTGCAAATGCCGGACGATAATCGTGCGGCTGGCCCAGGGGCAGGCGAGGGAAGCATAGAGATGGTAGCGGCCCGCTTCCGCTCGATACGGGGTCGAGCCGTCGGTCGACACCCAGTCGCGAAAAGCGTCCTCCTGGCGCTGAAACTCTCCCGAGCCTGATTCTTCAGCCGCGAATTGCGCCTTGCTTGCCATCGGGATGTCCAGCTTCAACCGGCCGAGACCGCGAAACGCCGCAGGGAAAAGAAATTGGTCTCGTGTCGCGACTCGTTTTCCAAGGCGAGGTCGGCGCAGATTTCGCCGATCACGGGCGTGAACTTGAAGCCGTGACCGGAGAAACCGCCGCAAAGGACAAGACGCGGATGTTGCGGGTGGCGATCGACCACGAAATGACCATCGGGCGTCAACGAATAGGGGCACGGCTTGGCGGCTCGAAAAGTTGCCGCGGCACCGGGCATCCATTCTTCCATCGCTCGCACGATCGGTTCGATGTCGCGCCTTTGATCAACGTCGCGGATGAGCCGATCAGCCTCGGTAAAATCACCGTGAGAATGAAACGCGGCCTTTACTCCATCGCCGAAATCGGGAAAGCCGTAGAGCGGCGCGGGCAGGCCGGCGCGGTCGAGCAGAAACGGAGGAAAACGCCCGGCGGCGTAAACATCGGTCTTGGGCGCGAACCAGGTCTGGACATTGCGCTGCACCCGGAGCGGGACTCCCAGTTCCTCGAGGGCCGCCTTGAACCAGGGACCCAACGACAAGACAAGTGCGCGACTCGCCACGGTCGTGCCATCGGCGAGCCGAACGATGAAGCCGTCATCGCCCGCCTCCCAATTTTCCATCGCGAGGCCAAAACGCATTTCGGCGCCGGCGGCGCTGGCAGCTTGCAGTTGCGCCTGGACGGCCTTTTCCGGGTCGAGCACGCCGCCGTCGTTCTCGAAAGCTCCCACCTCGTGGTTCTGCACGTGGAGCATCGGATAGCGCGAGCGAAGTTGACCAGCACTGAGGGTCTCGAGCGGAAGTTGATGTTCACGCGCGGCGCGTTGCGCTCCGGTGATCACTTCGGCACTTTCGTCCCCGACCATCAGAAGCCCAGTGATACGGAGCAGCTCCTGGCCGGTGGCGCGCTCCAATTCGCGCCAAAGATCGTAGGCGCGCAAGAGCAAAGGCACGTAGGCCGGATCCTCAAAGTAGGCTTTGCGGATCATGCGGCTCTTGCCGCTGGACGAACCCAAATCGTGGCCGCGCTCGAACTGCTCCAGGCCGAGCACAGCCGCCCCGCGCCGGGCGCAATCGGCCAGGATCGCGCTCCCCATTCCGCCCAGGCCCACTACCACAACGTCGTAGCGCATTCGTGACCATTAGCTCTCCCGCCGAGCTTCGCCACCCCGACTTGGGCGAATGCAAAAAGGGGTGGCGTCCAATCCGCGCCTGGTTTGCGAAATGTTGCATCAGCTTACGACGCTCCGTAAGCTCCCGAGCTAACATGCCCTCGGAGGATAGGCAGCTTTTCATCGGCCGATCGTCCATCCATGGCCGCGGTTGCTTCAGCCGGGCGCACCTGCCGGCCCGAAAGAAGTTTGGCGAATTTGTGGGCGAAAAGATCAGCGCCGCGGAAGCAAAACGGCGCGTCGCGCGGGGCGGATCAATCACCATCTGCGAAATCGACGAGCGCTGGAGCATCGACGCGAGCCGATGCGGCCATCCAACGGCGTTCATCAATCATTCCTGCGCCCCGAACAGTTTCAGCCGGGTGGCGCATGGCCGGATTTTCTTCTATGCCTTGCGCGCGATCGAGCCAGGTGAAGAAATCACGCTCGATTACACTCCCTCCCAGCAGCCGGGGCATCCCTGCGTTTGCGGGTCGCCGCGCTGCCGCGGTGTAATGCGCTAGGGCGGTCTCGGTCGAGATCTTGCAGGGCAAGGCCAGGCCCTTAATCCCAGCCCATGAAATCAATTTCGCCGGTTGTCCCGGGCGATCGTTTCTCGTTTTCCTTCGGACTTTGCGAACCGCCCTTGGGGTCTTTTTTCGGCTTGAGGTCGCGGATTTCCAGCTTGGGAAGCTTCTTTTCCCTGGCCTGTGGTTCGTCTTTTTCGCCCGCCATTGATTCCGTCCGGTTATCGACCCAATTGCTTGGGCTGCGGTTTCGATCGCGATGCCAGCATGTTTAGCTGAGGGTAGTTGCTTTAGCGAGGGTGCACTGCAAGCGTTGGCAAGTCGAGAAGAATTGCGGCCAGCAAAGAAATCTCCGGACACAGAATTTTCGTAGGGGAGAATCTGCGCCGCTCGCTGCCACCGCACGATGACGGAAAGCGAGAGCGGAGTGCACGGCCCCTCCTATGCGCGGGCGGTTTGAGCGCCGGAGCGAGGTGGAGCAGAGACGTTTTCGCCGGTCAGCGCAGTTCGTCTCAGGACGAGCGGATTATTGGTCGGCCGGAGAGCGAGAAGTCCAATTTTAGGCGCACTAAAGGTCGTCACTTTGTCGAAGAGGACGACTCCAAGGCAGAAGAGACCGCTAAAGGGTAGAACGATGAGCCAGAAGAGGCAGGTCGCCAGCACGAGGAACGGCTCGATGGCGATGGAATGGAACTGGGCGAGGACAGCGGATTGTGGTGTTTCAGACGGGATTGTTTGAGAAAATGTAGTCGTCATAGTGTGCGTCTAAGTGTGATATTGATTAGGCTCACTATAATTTTAAGCAGCTTCTGTGCCGGTATTGGAGAGCGGTTGCGCCACTCTTTTGCGCACGAATTCTGCCATCAACAGTGCCTCAATCTTTCCGCTGCGGAGGGCCGGCGCGAACGGCTTCACATGGACAGTTGGCTGCCCAATTTTGCCGCAACCTGCGCAGAAATTGATCCATCTTGAGACGGGAAGAAGAAAGAGAGAACGCTGAGCAGGATTTTCTTTTGCTTCGCAAAGTGGAATCGCCCCCCAGCGTGCGGGGGCACTTGGAAAGAAAACCTGCGTGCGTTTTCCGGTCGTTTGGGCCTGCTGGCTTGCAAGCTGCTAAAGCTCCACGCGCATGAATCGGCACGAGCCAGATTGCGGCGGCTTCACAAGGGGAGAGAAGGCCGGCAATCGATCAACAAAGGGAAGACCGCATCGCAAGGCGAATCGTCGCCGCTCGAACAAAGCAGAGGAATCCTCGCGCTTTGAGCGTAAACGACCGGTCCGGGGAAGCCTCGCGCGGACGCGAACTTTATTCCTGGCAGCGTTGCGCGTCTGGGAATTGAAGCAGGGAATCGGGCATTGAACGGGAGACTCCAGCGGCCCGCAGAATTTGCACAATTGCTCCATGCTTGGCACCATATTGTCACACGCACAGGGCACTCTAAGGCAACGCGGCATCCGGCGTTCGGATAACTAAATAGATTCTCCATTCCGGGATCGAGAACGTCATTTTCAAGAAATTTATGAACCAAACCGCATCATGGGAAGGCACACCCCCGCAAATGAGAACTCCGGGTCGCTCGCCGTCCCGACGTGGGCCGAAGCGACGGACCAAGCCGCCGCAGACCGAGGTGTCGCCCGAAGAAGAGCATTTGCCCGCGATTGGGACCATGGCACGAACCAAGCGACTGATCCTGGCGGCCTTGAAAGTCTGGGAATTAAAGCGAGGGATCAGGGACTAGGCGGAGCAGATCTTACAGGGTTGCTTGTGGTCGGAATCTGAGCCGCGCTCAGTCCGGAAGCGATCGCAATCCTGTCCGGATATGCGACTTTGGTTTTGCGCAAACGAGTCGTGAGGAGTGCGACTCGGCGGCGCGAAAGGAAGTCGCAATATGAACAAGATCCTGCTTCTCTCGTCGGCCCTCACCGGTCTGCTTGCCTGCTTTACGCTGGCCCAAGTGACGTCCACTGCGACCGCGGGTGGTGCCAGCGGCATCGAGGGCACCATTTCCGCGGGACCGACCCGGGGCGGCCCCGTCCGCGAAGGCGAGTCCGGCTCGGCACCGGTAGCAAAAATGTCGTTTCTGGTGAAGCAGAGAGGCCGCGTCATAACCTCTTTCGAGACGGATGAGCAGGGTCATTTCCAGGTCGCTCTGGATCCCGGCCACTACAGCGTTGCGCGCAAAGACTACGTCGGCGCCGTCGGCAAATACGGGCCGTTCGAGGTGGATGTGAGCCCGGGCAAGATGACCAGTGTGAACTGGACTTGCGATACCGGTTTACGCTAGCGCCGCCTCCAGGCGAGAGCTGGTGAAGCTTTGTGCCTCGCCTTCCGCCGCTAAGCGGATAAAAGCCTGGCCCTAATCAATCTCGGGTGTCTGGCAGGCAGCCAGAGCTACGCCGATGGCTGCTTCCGCCAGATAAACGGCTCGCGCCGTATTCGGATGCTCCGCCAATTCTTCGGTCGCAGCACGGGCGACCTGCGGGCCGAAATGCCAAAGGAGCGAGTGCCAGCGCGGCTTTAAAAGTCCCATGATTCCGTCGCCGATAAGAAGAAGCGCTCCGAACTGGATCACTCGTCGCGCTATCAAATTGTTTGTCATCAAATTCTATGGCGTGCGCGGCGCCGAATTTCAAATGGATCGTGCCGGCCGGCGCGCCCGCTATTGCTGCAGGCCCTTGGCAAAAGCGTCACTCTTCTGCTCCACCTGCTGTCGCCGTGCGTCCTCGCGCGATTGCTCGTCGATTGTCGGAGGCAGTGCACACCCGTATTGGAGGAGAACAAGGCCGGCGAGGGAAAGTAGCAGTGTCAATCTCATGGGCGAGAGGATAGCGCGGCTCGGAGCGAGTGCCAGCAAGAGCTAACTGGCGGGCGTCTTCGACTGTGCCGGAGGCCGCTTCTCCTTCGTCTCTGCGTCGGCGGCTGGTGGCGGATTTTTGTCAGCGCCTTGTTGCCGCCGCGCTTCGCTCTGGAGTTGGCCGAGGTAGGTCGGCAAATCCAGGCCCGCGTTCCGTGCCAGCTCGTGCAACGGCGGCAGGACCTTGATCATGCCTGACAAAAAATCGGCCGTCCCGGTCTTGCCATCGCGGTTCTGGCCGCCGTCCCAGACCGTGACCTTGTCGATCTTGAGGTTGGAAATGGCGTTCACCTGTTCGTGCACCAGGTTGGGCAATTGCTCGGTGATGAGCATGTTTTGCGCGCCGCTCGCTCCGCCGCAGGTCTCGATCAGGTCGCGGAAGCCGGCGGCTTTTTTCGTCAGGATCGCTTGCGCGCCGTCCGCCTCGGCGAGGAGTCGCGCCTTCAACCCTTCGGCTTCCGCTTTTTTGACAAAGAGGAGGCCGTCCGCCTCGGCTTGCTTGACGGAACGTTGTCCGTCCGCCGTTCCTTTCTGTGTGCGGCGTGTTTGCTCGGCCTGCGCTTCCGCCTCGACGAGCAAACGATCGCGCGCGATCTCCGCCGGCACGACGACGTTCGCGTATTGGGTGGCCTTGTCGCGCTCGGCCCGCTGCGCCTCGGCCTTTTGCTCGGAGGCATACGCTTCTTCGAGGGCGCGCGCGGACGCCACTTTCTCGGCCGCGGTCGCGATGCGCTCGGCCTCGGCCTCTTTGCTGCGGCGATCGGCATTGGAATTCGCAATGTCGACGCCGGCGATGTTTTCACCCTTGGTCGCTTCCGCATTCGCGTTCGCCACCTGGATGCGTTGATCGCGCTGCGCTTCGGAAGCGCCGATCTGGCCGTCGCGATCGGCTTGCGCCACCTTGATCCGCGCTTCGTTGATCGCTTTCGAGGCCGCTTCCTGCCCGAGGGCATCGATGTAACCGGAGACGTCGGTCACATCCTGGATATTTACGTTGATCAAACGCAGCCCGACCTTTTTCAACTCGACCTCGACCCCGGTGGCGATGTTGGCGATGAGCTTGTCGCGGTCGGAGTTGATCTCTTCGATGTTCATCGTCGCGATCACAACGCGCATCTGGCCAAAGATGATGTCTTTCGCGAGCTCCTTTATTTCCGTGAGCTGCAGCCCGAGCATGCGCTCGGCCGCGTTCTCCATCACCCCGGGCTCAGTCGAGACGCCGACGGTGAAGGTGGAGGGCGTGTTGACGCGGATGTTCTGCTTCGAGAGCGCGCCCTGGAGGTTGATCTCGATCGGCATCGGCGTGAGATCGAGGAACTGGTAATCCTGAATGATCGGCCAGATGAAGGCCGCGCCGCCATGGAGGCAGTGGGCCGACTTGCCGCTGCTCACTTTGCCGTAGACGACGAGGATACGGTCCGACGGGCATTTTTTGTAGCGCGAGGCAAAGGCGATGAGAGTGCCGAAGACGATGATGATCGCGGCGGCGGCGAGGAAGAGAACGTCGAGGTTGGAAGAGGATGGGACTTGCATGGTTAGGCGTTAGGCGAATGGGTCAGGGGTTCGACAAGAAGGGTGCTCTCGCCGATGAGGGCGACGACGCGGGCTTTGCTGTTTGGTTTCAAATCGCGCTCCGCCCTCGTGTAGGCCTCGGCCATCGTCAGGCGACCCTGCAGCATGAGTTCGAGCTGTCCGCCGCCGGCCTCGGCCGCGGGGATGGTGCTGTAGACGGTGCCAACGACGCCGATAGCGTTGTGGTAGTCGAGATTCCCGCTGCTTTGCAGGCGGAGCAGGTTGTGAATGAGAAAGGCCGTCACGAGGAGAAAGACGATCCCGGTCGCGGTTCCACCGAGAATCGCGGCGAGGAGCGAATGCCCGCGATTGAGAATGATCACACCGCCCCAGCCGAACCCGACGAAGAAGGCGGTGATGGTGCGCACGCTTAGGAAACTGAGACCTGATTCGTGGTCGCCCTGGCTGAGATCGGCATCGTGGTGCGAGTCGATCCCGAGAAAGGTGAGAAAAATCTGAATGAGAAGAATCGCGATCGACGCGATCCCGATCGCGTAGAAGACCTGCTTCGCGAGGAAGAGCGAATTCCACCAATCAATCATGCGGGCGGAGGTGGGATTTCATTCGCCGCTTCAGCCTGAGAGATCGGCGCCCGAACTGCAAGCTCGTTTCGCTGGAAGCGAGATCCTGGACTCGCCGCGGCGAGTCCTTCCGGAGAGACGCGCCTCCGCGCGTCCAGGATTTCGTAGTGCTAAACGGCGGCGTGTGCGCCCTGCTTGTGATATTCCACGAGGCGGAAGCCCCAACTGA
Source organism: uncultured Verrucomicrobiae bacterium (assembly GCA_963772915.1). GTDB lineage: Bacteria > Verrucomicrobiota > Verrucomicrobiia > Chthoniobacterales > UBA10450 > Palsa-1392. The sequence goes on along the minus strand of CAVYZI010000003.1, from coordinate 277,592 downwards.
TGAGGGTGGAGAGGTCCTTGTTTCGGGTCTTTTTCTCTTCGAGGAATTTTTGCACCTTCGCTTTCAGCGCTGGCTGTTCTTCGGTCTCGTCGAGAATTTCGAAAATCTCCATCGAGAGCAGCCAGTCGTTGCTGTGCTCGGCCTGCTGCGTCTCCCAAATCTCGCCCAGCCGTTCGTAGCCGGCCTGGCGGGTGCGAATGTCGCGCACCTGCTGATAGAGGCTCTCGAGTTTTCGCCGTTTCGCATCCGACGGGTTTTTGATCGTGCGCTCTTTCGGGACGAGCGCGACTTCGTTGAATGCGTCCTTGTCCGCTGCCCCGTTGAAGACCGATGTGATCTTATCGCCCACCGCCATGTCATAGGTGCCCCACGCCGGATCGAACAATACGCGATCGCCCAGTTTCGCCGTGCAATCGGAGAACGAAACCAGGAGCAACCTGCCCTCGCGGCGGAGGAGCTTCTCGACCTTGCCCTCGACGACAATGCCGCTTTCAAATTCCAGGCGTGCCGTTTCTCCCTCGTTCAGTTCCGTTTCTTTCCAATGACCGATCGGCGAACCGAAGCCGTCCTTGTGATAATCGCGTCCGTGCCCCGGCAATTCCTTGCAGGTAAAAGCGAGCGCGCTTGGGCCCGAGCTGCGCAAATAAATCGCCTCGCCATTCGAGTCGGTCAGGACCTCGGTGAAAACACCCGAGACCTGCAAGCCGGACGAATACTCACAGGTCGTCACGTTCTTGCACTCGATCGCCTTGTTGATTCCCTCCAGGCCACCAACTTTGAACGCCATCGTGTTCGCAAATTCCTCCAGCACATCGCGCAGATGCTTGAAATCGCGGCAGACAAAGAGCTGCGGTTGTTTGGTTGTGATATCGAACGCGGTCTGCGCGGCCTCGATCGAGTAGGGGAGCTTCTTCACGTGCGGTTCGAGGCAACTGACCGATTCGCCGATCGAAGAGAGCAGGCCCGCGCCGTAGATTTTCGGCTTATCCAGCGTCCCGATGAGGCCGTATTCCACCGTCCACCAGTGCAGACGCGAGAGGAGCGCCATCTCCGATGGATCGCCGAGGTTCTTCTGGCCGTCCTCCACTTTGCGCGTCGCTTCCGCGAGCTCGGTCGGGTCGGGGTTGGGCTGTTCCTTCACGATCGAGAGATGGCGGATTGCCTCGTAAAGCTCGAAGTCTTTGCGCGACGACATCGCCTTCGCGCCGACTTCGCCGAACCGCTGGAGATAATTCGAATACTCTCGATCGACGATGATCGGCGCGTGCCCGGCTGCTTCATGGACGATGTCGGGCGCGGGCGTGTATTCGATGTGATTGATCTGCCGCATGTCGCAGGCGATCACGAGAACCTTGTAAGCCTGGAATTCCATGAAGGCCGCCGGCGGAATGAACCCGTCGACCGCCACTGCGCCCCAGTCGATCTTGCCCAGGATGTCGTTCATCTCGTCGATCCGCGGGATGCGTTCGAAAGAGATGCCGGTCTCGAGCAGACCCTGGAAGTAAACCTTGTGGGCATATTCCTTCAGGAAAAAAATGTTCTGCCGCATGATGAAACGCCAGACCGCGTGATCGACCGATGTGTAATCGTCGTAGAGCTGATCGACGGCGAATTGCAGCAAATGCTTCGGCAGCGCGGCCACCGCCGGGTTGTTCATTGGAATTCCTGTTTTCATCGCAACACCTCCGGAGAAGAGAAAAATTCGCGGTCGCCTAACGACGCCGAACCGCACGATGAATTTTATGGCCGAACGCGAGGACGGGCAAGGGCGATTCGACCGATGAGCCAGCGGACAACGGCAAAGCGGACGCACGCATTATCGCGCACGTCCGCCGCGTATTACCTGGCGATAAACGCTCCCGCGTTCAGCCGCCGGCCGATCGTCCTAGTGCTCGAATTGCGGCAATCTCATCCCAGCGACCCCGACGTCTACTCTCCCGACGTCTGAGGCTGGCTCATTCTCGAGCGGCGCACTGGAGATGAAGAGGGTCGAGCGCGCGCGCCCGAATCCGAACGCAGGACTGGCCGGGACGCCTATCGCGCTCAAGTCTTCCGTCGGGATCGCGACCCTCACGCGCCCGTCCGGACTGACGCGCAGGATATTGATTTCCGAGCCATCGAACTCGTCCCATTCCTGATAACCGAGGTTTGCCACCCACAGGTTGCCTTGGACATCGAATTGATGTCCGTCCGGATGCCCCAGACCCTCTGCAAAAAGGCGCGCTTGCCCGGGCAATCCATTTCTTCTGATGGGCACCTCAACGACCGTACCGGTGTCGAGGTTGTTCACCCAGAGGCTGTGATTGCGATACGCGATGCCGTCCACTCCCACCTGGTTGAGCGATTCGGGTCTGGGCTTCAAGAGATCGTCTTCGAACCAGAGTTCGGCGCCGTTCGCTCCCAAGAGCCACACTCCTCCATGGGTGGACTCGGTGACGTAAAGATTGCCGGCTTTGTCATAGGCGAGCCCATTGGGAATGGAATCCGCGCAGCCAGCGGTCGGCATCGGAAACTCGAGGACAGGATTGCCCTGGGTATCCACGTGCCAGACGCCGTTCAGTTCGGGTTTGACGCAGCCGAGGACGCACGCGTAGAGGCTGCCGTCTCCATTTACCACCAGGCCGATAATGTAGGCGTCATCGGGTTCGATCCCGAAGTCGGCAAAGACGGAGACCGCGCCTTCGGCCGTGATGCGATAGATGATTCCTTCGACTTGGGCCGCGACGTAGACATCGTTATTGGGCGCGACCGCGAGGCCCTCGAGCCCGCCAGACGCGTTCAGACTGCCGAAAGGAATCACCGGGCCGATCCTTGGCCTTAGCGGGTTTATTGCTGAAGCGGTTAAGGGGAATAGCGCCGCCAGGATGGCGAGTGCCAGGAAGGCTTTGAATTGTGTATGGATAGAAGTGCTCATACTCCTGTACTGCGCGCGATATGGCTGGGCGTTACGGAAAACTTGCGAATTTGTTTTGCGACCCGCCGTCGCAATAGTCGGGTAGCGCACTCGTTCCGAGTGCTGGTCGCGTTGTTCCAACGCGACGGACTTTTCTTTGCGCATCGTTAGGCCAAGCGGTGCCGGGCGAGGACTCGACCTCCCAGGGAAAGTTCGCGACGGTGACACACCGTCGCCAGCACTCGGAACGAGTGCGCTACCCAGCCGATGCGGCGACCGGTTGTAGGGCGGGCGCTCCGCCTGCCCAGTGGCGATGCTGCTCGGCAACCGCAGCGGCGGTTGCCCTACATCCCGTCGAAAGCGCGATTTTTCAAACAGCTTCTACGGCGTGGTTGCCACACCGACGCACTACTTTGGAGCTAGAGAATGAACGATCTTCTCGAAACGCGGATCGTCACGCAACGGATCCCAAAGGGGATCGAGACGGAGCGAACCGTAGGTCGGTCCCCATGGCCTCTTCACGACCTCTTCAAGGTGCTTGATCGCCAGATCGCGTTCGCCAATCCACGCACAGATCAAGGCAAAATCCCTTAACGTAGTCGCTTCGTTGATTGCGTTTTTCGGGGCGGCCGCAAGCTGGATTGCTCGCCGGCCTTCGCGAAGCGCTTCCTCTTTTCGACCAAGCGCAGCGTCGATTATCCCCAAACCAGCAAGCCAGGGAGCCGCGTCCGGATGCGCGCGAAGGTGTGCCTCCTGGCCTCTGCGCGCGGCGGTAAAGGCCGTCTGCGCAGCCGCGGCGTCTCCTTCCATGCGGGCCACAACGCCGACCCAAAAATCACGGCAGAATTGATAGTTATCCTCGGGAGCATTCTTTTCGGGTAGTGCTGCCACCGCACGATTGGCCGCCACAGTGTCGCGTGCCCACAAAGGGAGAAGAAAACGCATTTGCTTAATCTGGTTATTTGCGGACTTCAAAGGTTCCTCGACCAGGATCTTCTCAATTTCGCTCTGCAGCGTCCGGGTGTCCGCTCGCCGGTCCACGTTCATCGTGGCGCGTTGGATTCGCGCAAAGACGTTGTTGGGATAAATCTCAAGGACACGAGTCCAGGTGGCATCCGCCTCTTCATAGTCGTGGTGGAACCAATAGTTTCTGGCCAACGCACAGAGCATGGAAACATTTCTCGGATCCAACTCCACGGCGCGCTTTAGGTTGCGAATGTGATCGGGCCAGCGGCCCTCTCGCCGGTCGATGAGGCTGGCGAACCAATAGGCTTCGGAGTTGTTGGGTAGAAGGCGTTGCGCAATGGCAAGTTCGGCGCGGGCGCGTTCATAATCCGAAGATTCGAAATAAATATGCTCGGCCAGGGCCAAATGCGCCTCACCCGACTCCGGTTGCAGGCGAAAGGCTGCATCGATGGCCGACTTTGCCAATGCCAGCCGAGCCGGAGTGGGGTCGACTCCCTGGAAGTAGAGAAGGTCGTGCGTTTGCGCGAGCCGGCAATAGGCGCGAACAAAGGATGGATCGCGCGCGATTGCCTGGTTCAACAATTCCACTGCGGCCGGAAGGTCCTGCTCATAGGTTGAATTGGAGTCGAACGGATCCCAGAGAAGAGCTGTCGCGCGAACATACAGATCATAGGCGACAAGATCTTTGGCCGGTCGCTCTTCGATGGCTGCTCTTTCGCGAGTGGAAACTTTGGCTGCAAGCTGACTGGCGATTGATCGGGCTACGTCCGTTTCCACTGCGAACACGTCATTTAAATCCCGATTGTATTCCTGCGCCCAGACGTGCTGGTCGGTGCGCGTGTCGATCAACTGGGCATTGACGCGAATTCGGCTCCCGTTCCTGCGGATGCTTCCTTCCAGGACGTGAGACACGCGCAGTGCCTCGCCGATCTCACGGATGTTCTGTTCGCCGCGATACTCCATCACGCTGGTGCGGCTGATCACCTTGAGATCAGTCACCTTTGCCAGCTTCGTCAGGATGTCGTCCTGAATCCCGTCGGCCAAAGAAGTGTTTTCTTTGTCTTCGCTCAAGTTCTTAAATGGCAGCACCGCGATGCCGGTTGTGCGTGGAGGTCGGACAAACTCACTTTTCCAGACGAACACACCCAGGGGGACGGCCAGAGCCACTAAAACCGCTGCCATGACGCTGATACCGGGATTGCGTCGCACCCACTTCGCGCCACGCATGATCAGTCCGGTGCGTCGGGCCATGATTGGCTCGTGCCTGAGCCAGCGTTCGAGGTCTTCGGCCAGAGCAAGCGCGGAAGAATAGCGACGCCCGGGATCTTTCTCGAGGCATTTGAGGCAGATGGTGGCGAGGTCGCGATTTACTTTCGGATTCAGGAGGCGCGGTGGCCGAGGCTCCGTATTCTCCAATAACTTAATCGTCTCGTAGGTTGTTCCCCCGGCAAATGGCGGCTGACCGGTCAAGAGATGGTAAAAGACGGCACCAATCCCATAGACATCTGTCACGCTGCCGACCGCCGCGTTGTTTCCAAGTGCCTGTTCCGGCGCCATGTAACTGGGCGTGCCAAGGACGTCCAGAGTCTGAGTGACGCTGCTTTCGGTCTCGACGAGCCGGGCTAAGCCGAAGTCGGTCAGATGAGGTTCGCCTTTGGCATCAAGCAGAATGTTTCCCGGTTTGATGTCGCGATGCAGAATGCCGTGTTCGTGCGCGTAGTGCACGATGCGCGCCACCTTTACCATCAGTTCCGCCGCCTTCCGGACTGGCATCGGCTCGCGGTCGACGACTGCGGCAAGCGGTCCGCCTTCCACGAATTTCATGCTGAAGTAGCAGGAGCCATCGCGCTCGCCCACTTCGTGGATCGGAACGATTCCGACATGCTCCAATCTCGCGGCCGCTTCGGCTTCAAGACGAAAACGCTTGAGGTGCGCTTCCGTCGCCCATTGACCAAGAGCAATGATCTTTAGGGCGACTATGCGGTTGAGACTTTTCTGGCGCGCTCGAAACACCACGCCCTGACTGCCGCGCCCGACTTCCTCCAGCAACTCGTAATCGCCGAAGTCCGAGAACCGCAATGCCGGATGTGCTGTTTTCGTTTTGACCGGGGCTGGCGTGTCGTCATCCCAGCTCGAGTCGTCGCCTTCGCTTTCGGGCATTTCCGAAAGCAGACCAAGCCCAGTCTCAAACAGACAAGCCGTGCAAAGCCCCTCCGGTGCATCGGAGAGAATCTTCGCCTCACACTTTCGGCAAACTCTGAGGACGCTGCTCATGGCAGGAGAGTCGCGAACGCGCTCTCCATCTTGTACTGCGCGAAATTCTGTCATACGTTACGCTCGCAGCGCCGCGATCAGATGACGGAGCTCATCTTCGATGTCGCTGGCAATCGCAACTGTGTTGGCAATCTCCTCGCGCAACAAGGCCTGATAACGATGACGGAACCGATGGAAAGCTTGTCGCATTGCATTATCCGTCATGCCCAACTGAGCAGCGATCTCCGCCCGCGATGGCGCTCCCGGCTCGTCCGGCAGCAATTGTTTCAGGCAATCAAACAACTCGGCATTGCCTGCTGCCTGGTATTCGTCCTTCAATCGCCGCAGCACTTGATCCATCAGCGTCAAAGCCCAGCGACGTTCGTAAAGTCGGTCAGCAGTGAGAGGATCGGCCGGCTCCATCCCGAGTTGCTCGGCTGCGGTCAGTTCCTCCAAGGGCACCGGCCGTTGTCCTTTGCCTCTCTTGGCCGTCGTCGCCCGACGGTGTTCGCTGGCGAGGAAATGCTTCAGCGAAGTCAAAAGATACGAGCGCAGCCGCCCTTTATCCCTGCGGACCGCATCGAAATCGCGGCGCTCGAGGAGCAGCGCAAAAAAACTCTGGGTAAGATCTTCGGCCTCCTCCGGAGCCGCGCCTTGTCGCCTGGTGAAGCTATAAACCGGCCGCCAGTAGGTGCGGCATAGCTTTTCCAAGGCCTGCTGCGCCGCGACCGACTTGCCTTTCGCTTCCAGAACGACGCTCCAGTGGGTAGCGGGAAACCCAATGGACCATTTGTATTCGCCTGAGACAATTTGATTTACCGGGGGGGAATCGTCTGCAGTCACGTTCCGATCGAAACAGAAATCCGCTTAAAAGGCAAGGTTGGTCTGACAGCGGTGGATTTTGACCCTGGGGGCACACTGCTGAATCTAGCTGCGGCTCGCAGCCTTTTCGCAGCGCTCGAGCAACCGCGGCGCTTCCATCCGTTCCGCCCAGGCCGCGAAGGCCGGCATCGCACCGCGCCAGCGCAACGTCTCGACCTTCTTAAAGAGCGGCGCATCGGTGCGCAGCGTCGCGAGATTCTTGAAAAGCAGTGCGAGATCGCGCCGCTGGCCAAGCACCTCCGGCGGGAAGTTCTCGATCGGACCGTGGCGGTTCAAAAGCTGGGCGGCACCCCGGGCGCCGATCCCAGGGATGCCGGGATAGCCATCGGCCGCATCGCCCACCAGCGCGAGCAGGTCCGGAATGAGCGGCGGATCGACCCCGAACTTTTCGCGGACCCCAGCCCCATCGCGCATGATCTTGCGCCGACTGTCGATCTGCACCACCCGCGTCCCCCGCACGCATTGCGCCAGATCCTTATCGGGCGTCCAGATGGCGACTTTCTCGACCTTCTTGTCCTTCGCCGCGAGATGCGCGGCCGAAGCGAGCGCATCATCGGCTTCGAGTTCGATCATCGGCCAGACGACCACGCCCATCGCCACCAGCGCCTCCTCGAGCGGATGGAACTGCGCGCAGCAGCGCGCGCTCGATGCCGGCCCCGGTCTTATAGCCCGCCCAAAGCCGATTGCGAAACGACTCGATCACGTGGTCGGTTGCGACGCCGAGATACGTGGCGCCGCCCTCGATTTCGATGATTTGGAGAACGCGTCTGCAGCACGCCGACGACCGCGCCGTAGGGGCGATCCTCGCCTTTGTTGAACCGGCGCAGCCGTAGAAGTGACGGAAGAGCTCGTAAGTGCCGTCGACGAGGTGAACGATCATTTTGCGTCAATGTCGCTGCAGAGCAAAAATTTCCGAAGAGCAAGAGCTTCAAGTCGGCTTGGAACAGAAAGCCAAAGAGTCCAAGGAATCCAGCATCGAAGTTACGCCAAGGCTTGAAGCATCTATTCGCTTAGCTTCTGCTGAATTAGCTTTGCTAATTCAGCAGGCCTTGTCTTGCGTAGATCGACATATGCATGTAATCGATGGCATTCCTTCGATATCGGTGTCGTCAAATTTGGCTGGCAGCAAAACAATCGTGTTCTCGCGGATCGCGCGTGCTTGCGCACTTTGTCGTTCATGTTTCGGCCATGCTTTCAACGGATAATGTTTTGAAATAAAAATCACAACGAATCGAGATTGTTTCCCGTACACATCTCCTAAGTGATCTGCTAGTATTGCGCCCCCATAACTGCACGGTCTCGAATTTGTCGTAAAAGACTTTAACACCTGCTGCTTTTAGAATTCGTGCGACTTCTTCGACGTATTCGCGGTCTTCACCAGCGAATGACAAAGCGACATCATACTCTCCATTTCGAACCGGCGTGTTTTGATGGAGCGACTTGGACTGCGGAAGAATGGCTCTTTCAGGGCTGGAGCGTTCTTTCTTACGAACAGGATAACCAAGGGCTTCGATTTGCTGCTTAGCTTGAGCTAGCTGAGTGGTTCGCTGTTGAATTCCTGCGCGTAAAGAATTCTTAATGTGGTGCTCTTGAGTTTGAAGATCGCCTGAAATCCAGCCCAGATGTTGCTTAACGTTCGAAAGTTCTTCCTGAAATGCGCTTTTGGTTTGAGCTACTTCATTTACTGGCACTCGATACTCGAATACTAAGTTGTCGTCTTCTACGAGCGCACGCGGCGGATTGAGGCTTCTTGTGCTTGCTTGAAAATGGAACAGCTGCTGTTCGCCGCGAAATTGTACGAGGTATCGGACAGATTGTCCCGCAACATAAATCGGACCGGGATCACGAAAGAGATTCCGCATCGGATCCCTGCTCACATCAACCTGCGTGTCCTCGTATTCGACTTGGATGTCACTTTCCAAAAGCTCTATCGGTTCCACAATGTAATTCGGAGCAAGCTTGTTCACGAGAGTCTCCTCAGCTTCTCCGATGATTTCTTTTTCGGGTAGTTCCATTACGGCTTCGCGCGCGCGTTTGCCCTGCTTATCTAGTGTTGCGCGTAAGTCGAATTTATTGAAGAGGAGGTCTCCTTTCGACATCAACATAGCGATTTGCGCTTCTGCTTATTCAGCCTCCTCTGCATACTCGTCGAGAACCGTATCTGATAGGTGTTCCAAGTGCCGCTGCCCCGCCAATTCCTTCAAACTGTCGTAGGACAAATACGTGCAGCTTTCCGCGGAGGCCCTTTTTCCAGGAGCGAGAACACGGGTCTGCGTATCTCTTGAAAAACTTTATCGCGCTTGGCTCCTGGCGCCACGATGTGGAGTTTGATGTCCATGTTCGGCTGGAGCGCCAGCAGGTCGGCCATCCGCAGAATTCCCGAATATACGAACGTTGTGTGCTCGACCTCGAACGCGCGGACGATGACCGGCCACGTAGCCAAAGCACGTCGATTTGTTCGATAGTGCGCGTGTCGTGTCGTCATAATTCAGGGGCAGTCGCTCAAGGAAGCTGCCGTGGTCGGAATTCGCTTCACGCAGAACCGCCGCGCGATCGTTGCGTGGCACCCGTATCGATAGACCCATGCGCGCTCCGATCTGCGCGACCATCGCTTGCATCCGAATGGATTCCCGCGGCTCGCCTTCTTGACCGGCAGTCCTCCGCTTCTGATTCAGACGTTTCGTCGTTTTCTTCCGGCACAGAGACCGTGACGACTTGTCCGACCAGTTGACGACATGCGTTCTCAGCTTCCGCTGACCTTCTTCGTCCAGGGAATGTGTTTTTCGGGGCGTTTGCTTGCTCGATCAATGATGTGCGAGCAATTCACGTCTCCATCGTCGAGACGGGAGAGGCTTCCTCGTACTTTGCCAGTCCAAGCAGCGGAGTTTTTCTCGAGTGCGCGCGTGAAGCTGAGATTCCTCCAAATGATGTCTTCGTGAATTGGAATGCCCTGTTCGACAGGCAGCCGAAACCCGCGGTTTGCACGCGGAACCGAACGGTGAAAGGATCAGCCTCAGTCGCCGGCACAAAGATCGGCTCTTCTCCGTGATACGGGCCTTCAACCACTGCGAGGAGGCTTGACCCAACGCGACACCCGCGTTAGGTAACACACGCGCATGTCCCCGGGCAGGATGCGCTCCGCCATCCCTCGATGCCGAGCGCGGAATCCCGAGACTTCGCGCGACGACCGATAAACGCCGCGTGCGTTTCTGGCGAAAACAAGTCGATGAAAAATTCCATTGTTGGAGGCTAGTTGAGCAAAAAATAATTCGCTAGTCAGCCACTTTCGTCCCCAGGGTCACTTCGTTGGTTTCGCCTTCTTCAGTGTGGACTTTTTTGCGCCCTTCTTTGCGCTGCTCTTGGAAAGCCCGGCCGTTTTTTTTTTTTTGAAAGCCCGGCCGCTCCTTCACCCGCGTGACGGCCCTTGCCCAGGAGCGCCCTCGCCGCCCGGTAATTGGCCATGTGCTCCTCCGCGGACACGCGCGCAACGGTGCGGCCGACCACGTCGAGAGCCAGGTCCTCCAACTTTTTGAAGCGGACGCAACCTTTACCCATGTCGAGCTTCTTGCCGCTCTTCTGGTATTCGCTCGATGAACCAGTCTCTGAGAGTGGGATTACCGTAGAAGCACAGGAAATGCAGCACCATGCCCGACTTCTGCGAGGCGAGCGCAACAAATGACAGCGGCACTTTGGGATTCTCGCCATAGCCCGCCGGATACAGGGAGAGCGGGACGTACCAGCCGATCATCCCGAACTGCATGCCCTCTTCATATCCGTCCGGCAGGTTCTCATTGATCGCCTTGCGCACGGCGTTGAGCGCGGCGCGGCGATCCGCGGGGAGTGCAGCGAGGTATTGGGCCACGGTGGCAGCTGCCATCTTGGCCACGATACCCGATGAACTGTGTGGCGAACAAGCCTCGGAAAAGGCATCTGCCCGCCGCTTTGAGCTCTGTACCATCCGTGCCGGCTTTTGACGGAAGCGAACCTGACGATGGGGACCGCAAAGGCATCATCGCAGTCGCGTTTACCGCGTTCTCGATCCGTTGCCTTGGGCGCGGTTGGTTCGTTCTCAACCGCGTTTGTGGCAAACTCAATCGCGTTTGCCGCATTCGCAGGTACGCGATGAATTTCGGCGCGAACGCGCGCGAGTAAACCGCTTGTCGTTGTTACTTATGCGTTTTTGACTTCTTACCGATCCGGTGTGGCTGAAATGGCCGGCATTGCTTTTGCGATGGCGCGACCTGCTGACCTACGGCTTCTTTTACGAACAGCTCGAGATCCCGGCTTTGCCGGATAACCTGCGGCAAACCTTCCTCGCCATGCGGGCCCGGATCGAGGCCGTCCGTCCGATTGCGGAGATCGGCGACGCTCGATAGGTTCCGGCAATGCCTGACGCGCCGGAACTGATCGCCGCACCTGCGCCCGCCGCCGCGATCCGCGACTGCTTATCCACCGGTCGTATGGCTGAACCTTCTTTGTCTCGACGCGCCCATCGTTGCCGTCGCCTGGCAGTGGCTCTTTGCCCGCACCTTCGGCGCCGACCTCGATTTTTCACTTCGCCTGCTTCTCTTCCTCACCGCCTGGCTGATCTATCTCGCCGATCGTTTCGCGGACACGATCAAGCTGCCGCCCGAGAGCCCGATCTCGTTGCGCCACCGGTTTTGCCGGGAACACATGGTCGGTTGGTGGATCGCGATCGTGATGATTTTTTTCGTCGATATCTCGCTTGCCTTGCGCAGCCTCGATCTGCAAATGCTCCTCCTTGGCGGCACCCTGGCCGCCATCTGCGGCCTCTACCTCTTCGTTAATCACTCGTTAGGGGGAAAGTGGCGTCCGATTCCGATGAAGGAAAAAGCGATCGGGATTCTCTTCGCCGCCGGCACCACCCTCGGAGTGGTGGGCGAGTTGCCCGGACTGACGATTTCCTTCGGGGTCGCGGTCCTGCTCTTTGCCATTCTTTGCACCTTCAATTGCCTCTCGATCGCGGCCTGGGAACGCGAGCTCGACGCCGCCCAGGGGAAAGCGTCGTTCATGACCAGTTGGCCGGTGGCCGCGCGCGCTCTTAAGACGATTGGCTACGGCATCACCCTCTTCGCCATTGGCTGCGCCATTTTCTGGCGGTTCGCGCTTCCGCTTTGGCTTTGCCTCGCGGCCAGCGCGCTCCTGCTCGTTAGGCTGAATCTGGCCGAGCGTCTGCCGCGCGACAATCGCACCGCCCTGGCCGACCTCGTCCTGCTCACACCGATGCTCGCGCTCCTTTTCTCACTCCGGTGAGCTTCGACCGCGTCGCACCGCATTACCGCTGGCTCGAGACGCTCGTTTTCGGGTCGCAATTGCAGGAGGCGCGGGTTGCCTTCGTGCAGAAAATCGAATCGCCGCAGCGCGTCCTGGTGGTGGGCGAGGGGAACGGACGGTTCCTCGCTGAGTTCGTGAGAGTGCATCCGGCGGCCGAGATCGATTGTGTGGAAGCGAGCGGGCGGATGATCGACTTGGCACGGCTGCGAGTTGGAACGGCCAGGGTGCGCTTTATTCAGGGCGACGTGCGGAAGGTGGAGCTGCCGGCGGCGACCTACGATCTGATCGTGACCCATTTCTTTCTGGATTGCTTCGAACGAAGAGGCGCTCTCTGTTCGTCATCGCGAAGCTGGCCAATTTCCGCCGCCCCTAATGCCCACTGGTTGATTGCCGATTTCTGTCTGCCGGAGAAAACCTGGCGACGTCTGCGGGAACGATTTCTGATCGCCCTCATGTACTTCTTCTTTCGTGTCGTCTCAGGATCGAAGGCGGCGTCATCTCGTCGATTACCGGCCGTTTCTTCAGGGCCGAGTGTTTTTCGCTCACCAGGAGCGACCCTTTCGCCTAACGAGATGATCCATTCCGAGTTCTGGCGCCGTGATACCCCCTCCGGGTAGCGCACGCGTTTCGCGTGCTGGCCTCGGTGTTTCACCGAGGCGAACTTTCCGCGAGGCGAGAACGGCTGCTGGAGCGGCGCGCCTGATGAAAAGTTCGCGACGGTGGAACACCGTCGCCGGCACGCGAAACGCGTGCGCTACCCGGACGTTGTGCCGCGGCGCGCCACGCCTAACGATCAGTGCGGCGTTTCGCGAGGCGCACGACTAGCCAACCGACCAGCCCGAGCGCGAGCGCCCAGGGTGCGAGGAAGGCGATCGCGACGCCGATCATGCGCACGCTCCAGGCCAGCGCGGCCACCCCCTGCCCGAGTGTGCGGCGAATCGTCGCGCCAACCCCATTCTGATCGGACACGATCACGTTCGGCGTGTAAACCTGCACGCTGATCTCCACCGGCGCGTTTTCGGGGTTGGCGATCGTGCCGGGCTGATCGTTGCGCTGGATGTTGACGTCTTTCACTTTGCCCAGCTCCTCGAACGATTTCATGAGGGCGGGATAACTTTTCATCGGGGCGCGCAGGATCAGATTGGCCATTTCCTGTCCGTCCGGGGTGCGGGTGAAGGTCGAACTGCGCAGTTCGCCGCCCAGCTTGATCGTCTCGGCTTTCAAGCGCGCCACCTTGTCGGGCACCGAGGTGGTGAGGATGGCGAGACGGGTCTGTTGCACCGCCGGTTCCTCGCCGGTGCGGGAGATGACGAGATTGAGCTGCACCTTGTCCCGCTCAACCTTCGCGGTGCTCGATAATCCGGAGCCATCCTGCGCCACGCGCTCGGTCTGGACATTGAAATTCTGTACCCGACCGAGGCTTTTGATTTTCTCGATGACGGCATCGCTTTCTTTGGGTTCGAGGAGCAGCGTCATGCGCGCGGTCGCCTGACCGGAATTGTCGCGGTCGAGGGTCGATTGCACGATCTGCGCGCTCGCATTTTGCAGGGCGCTCTTCACTTCCCCGAACGTTTTCTCCACGTCGGCCGAGAAGAGCGAGAGGTTGGCGGTTTCTCGGAGGAGGAAAGCCGCCGGTTCGGTCAGGTCCTTTTCCGCGAGGGAAATTGTGACCGTCGCGTACTGAACGAGCGTGTCGTAATACTTCAGCTCACCCTGCATTTGCTCGATCGATTCGCGCACCCGGGCCAGTTCCTTTTCCACTTCGAGCAGGTCGGAAACTTTGCCGGTCTTCTTTTCCAACATCTCGAGGAGGCGCTTCTCCATCCGTTGCGCGTTCCGGAGCCGGGCGTCGGTGTCGAAATAGGTCTTGGTCACGTCCTGTGTCCCGAGGGTCTGATTCTTCAGCTCGCCCAGGCCGCGGGCTTTTTGCAGGAAGCGCTCGAGGTTTTGCGGCGCGACCTTGATCACGATCGTGCCCTGCAGCTTTCCGTTAGGTAATTTGCTCGAACCCTGGGTCGCGACGTATCCGCCGTCCTCGGTCGCGAAAGTCGTCAGGCGTTGCACCGTCGTTTCGTAGTTTGCGACCTGGAGTTCGAGCTGGGCGTTGCGAATCAGCTTGCGATTGTCGGCTTGGGTCGCCGGCACGGCCGCGGGAATCGTGTCATTCGACAACTGCCCGCTCGCCCCCGCATCGCTGCGGTCTTCATCGTCCTTCGCTTTCGGGCGCAGCTCGGATTTTGCGGCCGGCGCGGCCGGCGGCAAGCTCGTGGCGAACTTGCTCACCAGGTCCCGGTGGACCTCGAGCGTCGGATTTGGCCCTGCTTCTTCTGCTGCGGGAATGTTCGAACCGGTGATAAGGGCGCGATCTTCCAGCGATTTCTTTTCATCTCGCGAAAGGCCCTGCGCCGCGAAGTTCATCCGCGCCTCTGACTGCGAATGCGACTGGCCTTCGCCCGTCACCATCTTCCCGACCTGCACGAGGGTAAGGAGGAGGGCGGCAACTGCGGTGATTTGGGCCGCGCGCATCCGCAGGAGCCCGGTGAAAAACGTGATCAGTCCGCCGTTTGGCGCCGGGGATCTGTCCCGGAACCGGCTGACCATTCGTTCTTCAAAGGCCGGGTCGGCGCTTTCCGGGGCGAGGGTTTGGTTGAGTAGTTGATGCATATTTTTTTCCTCCTGTTGCAAAGTGCGGCAGGCGGCGCAGGCGGCCAGATGTTGCTGGTAGGCGGCGCGTTCTTCCTTCGAAAGCTGGTCGTGCACATCGGCCGCGAGCCAGCTCTCGATTTCTTCGTGAATGGTATCGTTAGGCATGGGTTTCATTCCAGGGTGGCGAGGGTGGGGCGAAGGCGCTGCCGCATGGTTGCCATGGCGCGTCCGAGGATGCCGCGGAGAGCGCCGTTCGTTAGTCCGAGAGTGCGTTCGATGGTGGCGTAATCCATCGCTTCGAAATAGCGCAGGGTGAGCGCGGCCCGGTGTAGCTCGGGCAGGGTGGACAGGGCCGCCTGGATTTGGGCGTGGCGCTCGTTTTCGTCCGGGTCGGGAGCAGCCTCCTCCAGACTCGGCAACGACGGCGCGTTGCCCTCCAAAGGGACTTCGCGGCGGCGGCGGAGAAGGTCGTGGGCGCGGTGGCGCGCGATCGTGCCGAGCCAGGCGGGAAACTTCTCCGGATCACGCACCCGCCAGCGGGTTTTCCATGCTTTGACGAGCGTGTCCTGGACGACGTCTTCGGCTTCCTCGCGGTTTTGCAGGATGCCGTAGGCGATGGCGAAAAGGGCCCGGCTCTGACTGCGGATGATCATTTCGAATGCCTCGCGATCGCCGCGGATGGCTGCTCGGAAAATGTCGTGCTCGCTGGAATCCATCGGTCGATCAAAAGCCTAGACGCGCGAGGTCGCGAAACCGCGCGAATTATTTTTGGAATTTTGTCAGGCGGCGGGAACGCGCAGTCGCATTCGAGGGGCGCTCTCGCATTCTGTCATCCCGAGCCGGCGGAGCGCGGCGAGGGACCTCTCCCATGCAATCCGCGCGTTCTCCGCAGGGAAAACCACCATTCCAACTGCGAGGTCCACGTTCGGCTGCGCCTCAGTGCAGGCCCTCTTTTCTCGTCTGCGCGGCTCGGGATGACAATCGGAAGCTTTGGGGGAGCAGCGCCCTCGGCTAGCGAGGTGCGCTGTGTGCCACGGTAGGATTGGGCGTGAAGGGCACCCCCATCGTGATCGTGACCTTCGTTCCCGGACTGACCAGGTCCTTGAGACGCGCGGCGTCCCAGTTGGCCGTGCGGATGCAGCCGTGGCTCCCGGCGCGGCCGATCGTTTCGGGATTATTCGTGCCGTGAATGCCGATGCCGGGTTTGTTCAACCCCATCCAGAGAATGCCGACGGGATTGTTAGGCCCGGGCGGGATATTGTAGAAATCGTTTGTCCGCACGCCGTGGTTGAGGACGCCCTCGTCGTGCCGGAACCAGGGCATGGTCGCGATGCCGAGGATCTTCCATTCGCCCAATGGCGCGGGGAGGGTCTTCGAACCCGGAGTGATGGGAAACTCCGCGATCAGTTTGTCGCCTTCGTGCACTTCGAGAAAATTTTCCCGGGTGTCGATGTAGATCTGCCGGTTGGCGAAAGCCGGATTGTTCGGGACGAATTTCTCCGACAGCTTCTCGATCTCGAAGGGCTGAACGTTAGGCACGTTGACCACGTCGCCGACCTTGAGCTGCTCGAGGTCGACCCCGGGATTGATCTTGCGCAGGAAATCCTCCGCGGCGTGATAGCGCTCGGCCACAAACTCGAGGAGCGATCCATACTTCATCGCCTTCAATTTCGCCTGCTCCGACGGCCTCGATGCGGTCTCGCCGACAAATTGTTCGTCCTCCGGCCGAATCGTGTAGGTCGTGTACGGCTCGGGCACTTCCGCGAGCAACTGCTGATCGACCGCCCCGGTCGGTTCGAGGCCATTCGCTTTTTTGTAGGCGACCAGCGCCTTGCCAAAAAACTCGCCCATCTTGCCGTCGATCTTTCCCGGGCCGAACTCGTGGTTATCGAGGAAAATCTGGAGCCGGACGCTGGTGTCCTGATCGTAAACCGGAAGCGCGACCAGTTCCCGCGGTGGCAAGGACGGCGTTGGGCTTGGCGTCGGAGTCACCGGGGCGGCTTTGCGGACCGGGAAGGGTGTTGGCGTCGGCGTCGGCGTCCGGCGCGAGAACCAGCCGGCCTCGGCGCGCGGGACGAGCGCCGCGAGCGCGAGGCAGACGAGAAGGGCCAGTTTCATGAGCGGAAGTTATCGACCGGTCGTCCCGGCGTTGCAAATCCCGAAGCAGATTGGAGGCCGCGCCGCGGGCTTAGGTTCGGCGCGCGCCCGCTTCATTGCGAATGCCATCGCGCGGCCTGGCTTCGCGTTCGCCATTCCGAGAGCGAACCGATGAACCCGGGATCGGGCGGATCATCGAGGAGCGCGATGAACTCGAGCGCGTGACCATCCGGGTCGCGGAAATAAAGCTGAGCCGAAGGCATCCAGCCGATCACCGAAGGCTCAACGGTTTCCTCGCCCGCGAAGTTGCTCGTCGCGACCCCGAGACGGTTCAGACGCGGACCGGCCTCGAGCAGCTCCGGTAAGGAAACCGCGATCGCGAAATGAGCCCGGCGCGGATCTTTGCCGTATTTCGTCGTCGGCCCCCAAAGCCCGAGCATCGACTTCCGTTCCTGACCGACAAAGAGAAAAACAATGTCTCGACCCGGATCACGATAGCCAAACTCCAGCCCGACCACATCGAGGTAAAACCTGGCCGACTTCTCCGTGCTCGCGACCGCGAGATGGGTTTCGTAGAGGTGCATTTCGTTCGCGCCCGGGCGCAATTACCGGGTGCGGGAGTCGAGTCAGTTCTTAAGGCTTGGATTTTTCGTCGGGTGCCACTTTTGAAATCGCAATGAGCGTCACGCCGATCGCCAAGAGTCCCAGGATGAAACTCAGTCCAGTGGCGTAAGCGCTGAAAAAATCTAACGCGTCGCGGGGAAAGAGTTTTTTGGAATCAGGCGACAACAGAAGGCAGGCGATGGTCAAAACAACAAACGCGGCCACACCTGCCCCCGAAAGGAAGACAATACCAAGATCACGCTTCCAATGTCGAAACCGGTCGATCGCCAACCCAAGGAGCAACGCAACCCCGGCAGGAGCGGAGAAGCCGCCCATCATGGCCGATTTCGCCCACGCGGGAGGCTTGATGGAGCCGGCAGGCATCGCGTCCATGTTGGTAAAAGCCAACAAGCCCACCCCGTAGATGAAGAAGCCCGCTACGACATACAAGACGATGCTAATGACTTTGCGCGCCATGCTCGACCTGACTTTCGCGGAAATATTGACTGGCCCTGGGGCGGAAAAGGAAGAAGACGATGACCAGATAGACGACAAATCCCGGGATCATCGCCGTTTTCATCGGAGATGTTGTGACGCTGATGAGAAAGCCCACCGCCCCCCAGATGACGTAGAGAAGTCTGCCCCAGTTCCGTGCCTTTAGCATGGCAAGGCCGCTCGTGATCGTCACGAGCAACCCCAGATACAAGATCGCATACTGGACGGAAAGCGGCATCGGGCTGCGCGCCATCAATTCCCGGGCAGCGGCATTTTTCAGCATCAGCGTGCTTGTGATCAGGGAAATTCCACCCAGCGCGATAAGGATCCAGGCGATAATGGTTACTGAGGTCGGGCGTGTTTTCATTTTTTTCTACGGTTTGCCGAATTGCCAGAGAGGTGACCGGTTTCTCATCTCAGCTCTTTGCGAATGACCAGCTTCAACCCCGACCAAACTTCATCGACCGCGCAGACTTTGATGTCGACGAACCCGAGCGGCAAGGCGACCTCCCGGATGACATCCTCCGTAATGTCGGTTCTGACGCCGGAACTTTTCTTCGGCCAGGAGACCCAGACCGTGCCGCTTGGATCAATTGTCTTTCGAAATGCCCGGAGCTTTTTCTTCAGTTCGGATTTCGAGGTGGAGAACAGATGCACGAATCCGATTCCGGGCGCGGCTCGTCTCGCCCATTTGACGGAAACCTCTGGCGGCAGTTGCAGCATCCGAAGGTAATTCGCCGGCGCCCCTTCGGCGTAGGACGGCATCCCGTCTCGATACCCAAGTTTTTTCCAGAGCGGCGTCCCGGAGTATCCCGCCATGATTCCCTCATAGCGATTCCGCTTCTCCCCTGCGAATCAAATTTGCGGATTGCTCGCGGGCGCGGGACTGGCAAGTTGGCGCTCGATTTTGAAGTTCATCAATCTGACGCGCCGGACGGAGATCGGCGCCAACTGTTATTACCTCGGCTCGGGCGGGCAGGGGGTGGTGCTCGACTGCGGCATGCATCCGAAGGAGGAGGGCGAAATGGCGTTGCCGCTCCTCGCCAACCTTGCGGGCCGGCCGGTCGATGCGCTCCTCCTTTCCCATGCCCATCTCGATCATATTGGGTCGCTCCCGGTCCTGATGCGGCAACAGCCGCAGGCGCGCGTTTTCATGACCGAGCCGACGGCCGCGATCGGCGACGCGCTTCTCCACAATTCGGTCAATGTGATGACGCGCGAGCGAGAGGAGGTGGGGGTGATTTATCCGCTCTTCACCCATCGCGAGACGGAGCGGGCGACGGATCGCTGGCAGCATTGTCCACTCGGCCAGCCTTTCACGGTCGACGGGGAACGGAGCCGGGCCCGGCCTAACGATGAGCTGAGTTTTGAATATTGCGATGCGGGGCATGTCCTGGGGGCGGCCGGGATTCTCCTCCGCGCGGAGGGCCGGACAGTTTTCTACACCGGTGATGTGAATTTCGACCAGCAGACGCTGCTCACCGGCGCGGTCTTTCCCGAGTCGGGGGTCGATGTGCTCATCATCGAGACGACGCGCGGCGATTCGCCCTTGTCGGAAGGGTTTTCGCGCGAGGCGGAGGAACGGCGTTTCGGGGAGGCGATCGGACGCGCCTTTGCCCGCGGCGGCTGCGTCCTGGTGCCGGTTTTCGCGCTCGGCAAAACGCAGGAAGTGCTGACCATGCTCTACAAGTTCAAGCGGAGCAAAATGATCGCCGACGTCCCGATCTATATCGGCGGGTTGAGCTCGAAGATGACGGAGATTTACGATCGCCGGGCCAACCAAACGCCGCGCGTCCTGCCGCGCCTGCAACTGTTTCCCGAGGTCGGGCCGTTTGTTTTGAATGGGAAGACGATCGCCGATGCACCGGCCCGGCCCGGACGCATCTACGCGCTTTCGAGCGGGATGATGACTCCGAAAACGCTCTCCAACATTTTTGCGCGCCGCATCCTCGAGCGACCGGAGCACTCGATCTTTTTTGTCGGTTACGCCGATCCGGAGTCGCCAGCGGGCGTTTTGCGCCAGGCCCAGCCTAACGATCTCGTTTCGCTCGATGAAGATGAGCCGGGGCAGCCGTTGCGTTGCCAGCTCGAGCACTTTCAATTCAGCGCGCACGCCTCGCGCGAGTCGATTCTGGAATACATCAGGAAAGTCGCGCCGAAGAAATTGGTGCTGGTGCACGGCGACGTGCCGGCGGTCGAATGGGTGCGGGCGTCGGCGGCGGCAGCGCTGCCGGAGAGCGAGATCATCGTCCCGCCGCCCGGGGTGGAAATCGAGTTGTAGCGCGAGCTTCCAGCTTGCGCGTTGGGTCCTGCAAGCTGGAAGCTTGCGCTACCTTGAGGATCGTTTCCTGGAACATCAACTCGTTGCGCAAACGGGAGGAGCGCCTGCTGCTCTGGTTGCGCGAGACGAGTCCGGACATCGTTTGCCTCCAGGAAACCAAGTGCACGGACGAACAATTCCCAGCCGCAACCCTGCGCGATGCCGGGTATGCCGCGGTTTTCCACGGACAAAAGTCGTATAACGGCGTTGCCATCCTGGCGAAGGAGGAGCCGCGCGAAGTGCGGATGGGATTTTGCGACGAAGTCGAGGACGACCAGGCGCGGATCATCGCGGCCACGGTCGGCGACGCGCGGGTGATGTCGATTTATGCGCCGAACGGACAGGCGGTCGGGTCGGCGGCCTACGAGTATAAAATGGCGTGGTATCGGCGCCTGACGAATTGCCTGCGCGAGAAGGAAGAGTCGCTCGGGCGCGTCCTGGTCTGCGGCGATTTCAATGTCGCACCTAACGACGCCGACGTGCATGACCCGGGGCTCTGGCGGGGCGCGATCATGTGCTCGGAAGGCGAGCGGGCCGCCTTTCACGCCCTGATCGACCTCGGGCTGGCCGATACGCTGCGGTTGCATCATCCCGAGCCGGGCATTTTTAGCTGGTGGGATTATCGGATGCTGGCTTTCCCGAAAAATCGCGGGCTGCGGATCGATGCCATCCTGGCCGGACAGGAATTGGCGGCGCGATGCAGCGATGCGGGAGTGGAGCGCGAGATGCGCAAAGGGAAGGAACCGTCGGATCATGCGCCGGTTTGGGCGGAGTTCGGAAGTTAGGCTTCCCGCTGCTGCATTCCCTAATTGAACCTTGAACGTTGAGCGTTGAACGTTGGACGTTGAAACCGCGCCTCGGCTCGACGCTGCACGTTCCGAATCCGCCCTCGAAGCCGTTGATGGTTTATGACGGCGACTGCTCCTTCTGCAAACTCTGGGTCGCGCGCTGGCGCGAGGAGACCGGCGAGGCCGTTGACTACGAGCCGCTGCAGGAAGCGGCCGCGCATTTTCCCGAAGTGCCGCGCGAAGAATTCGAGCGCGCGGTCAAGCTCATCGAACCGGATGGCCGGGTTTGGAGCGGCGCGGCGGCGGTTTTCCGTTCGTTAGGCGCGGGTGGGCGTCCGCTTGGTCGCTGGAGTTACGAGCACGTGCCCGGGTTCGCGGCCGGGTCGGAATTTGTTTACCGCTTCATTGCCGGTCATCGCGATCTGGCGCATCGCGTCACCCGGCTGCTCTGGGGCGACGACGTTCGCCGGCCGACTTATTTTCAGGCGCGCGGCTGGTTCCTGCGCGCGCTCGGAGCGATTTACCTGATCGCGTTTCTTTCCTTCTGGGTGCAGGCCGACGGACTGATCGGGGCCCGCGGCATTTTGCCGATCGGGCAATACCTCAAGGCCGCGCACGAGCAGCTCGGCGCGCGCGCCTGGCTCATCCTGCCGACACTTTCCTGGCTCAACTCGAGCGACGCGTTTCTCCATTTTCTTTGCGGAGCCGGCGCGGTCCTTTCGGTCCTGCTGATCATCGGTCTGGTGCCGATTCTCTGTCTGGTCTTGCTCGTCGCGCTCTACCTCTCGCTCACGATCGCGGGCCAGACGTTCTTCAGTTTCCAATGGGACATCCTGCTCCTCGAAACAGGATTTCTCGCCATCTTTCTCGCGCCCTGGCGCTGGTGGCAGCGCCGCGACCGGAGGGCAGCGCTCTCGCGTCCCGCGCTTTTCCTCCTCCAGTTTCTCCTCTTCAAACTGATGTTCATGTCGGGCGTGGTGAAGCTGACGAGCGGCGATCCCTCATGGTGGAACCTGACCGCGCTCGATTATCACTATTGGACGCAGCCGCTCCCGACGGTCGTCGGGTGGTGGGCGGACAAAACGCCCGAATGGTTCAAGCATTTCTCGGTCGCCGCCACGCTCGTAATCGAGATCGTCGTGCCGTTTCTGATCTGGTTCCCGCGCCGCTTGCGCCTGCTCGCCGCCGGGCTCTTCATTCTCTTCCAGGTCGCGATCGGCCTGACCGGCAACTACGCCTTTTTCAATCTCCTCACGATCGCGCTCTGTCTCTTGTTAATCGACGACCGGGTCTGGCCGGGGCGGTCGCGCCTAACGACGGCCGCGCCAATCCAGGGCTGGCGCTGGCCGGCCTCTATCCCGGCGCTCGTGATTCTCGTGACGATGCCGCTCAATGCCTTCCTCATCTTCAACGGCTTCCGGCCCCGGGCACCGTGGCCGCCCCTGATCGAATCGCTTTACGGCACGATCGCGCCCTTCCGGATCGTGAACAGTTACGGCCTCTTCCGCGTCATGACGAAGGATCGGCTGGAAATCATCATCGAAGGGAGCGCCGATGGCATCGAGTGGAAGCCCTACGAGTTCAAATGGAAACCGGGCGCGCTCGATCGGATGCCGGCCTTTGTCGAACCGCATCAGCCCCGGCTCGATTGGCAGATGTGGTTTGCGGCCCTCGGCGACGCGCGGCAAAATCCGTGGTTTTTCGGGCTCGTCCAGCGGCTGCTCGAGAGTGCGCCTCCAGTTACGCGATTGTTAGGCACAAATCCATTTCCCGAAAAGCCGCCGCGCTATCTCCGGGCCGAGCTTTACCGCTACCGTTTCAGCACCCAGGCGGAACACGAAAAGACGGGCCAGTGGTGGCAGGGTGAAGATATGCGCGAGTATCTCCCCGAGGTCTCGTTGCGCGGCGATTAATTCGGTACCCGAGGGTCGCTTGAGGAATTCCCGTTAGGCAGTATAATCGTCTCATGCCGAAAGAAGAGCAGATCGTGACCGAAGGGACGGTGACCCAGGTGTTGCCGGGGACCATGTTCCGGGTCGATCTCGCCGGGCAACGCAACGTCCTCGCCCACATCTCCGGCAAAATGAGAAAACATTTCATCCGCATCGTCCCGGGCGACAAAGTGGAGGTCGAGCTGTCGCCCTACGACCTGACGAAGGCGCGGATCATTTTCCGGGCGAAATAATTCCCGTGGCCTCCGGCGGCGGCGACCCCGAAAATCGTAAGCGCAAAGCGCCCTCCAGTTCCGTATCCCCAGAGAAGAAGAAAAATTCACCGTCGAAGAAACGGAAAACGACCGGCCGCAAGACGGCGGTCCCAACCAAGGAGAAGAATATGGCAGAGCAAGAAAACGTAGAAGGGGCGGCCATTCCGCCGCAGGCAGAGAGTCGAGCGCAAAGCGGCGTCAAGCACGCGCGCCAGGCGGCCGAAGAATTTAAATCAGCGGCCGGCGCCGTGGCCGACCAATATCGCGGCCGGGCCGAGGAAGCGTGGAACGATGCCACCAGCCGGGTCCGCACTTTCCAGGACGACACCGAACAATACGTGCGAGACAATCCGACCAAGGCGGTCTTTACCGCGCTCGGGATCGGGTTTGTTCTCGGCTTGATTTTCCGTCGTTAGGCAAGCGCGCTTGTGGAAGGCACCGATGCCGCTCCGCAATCCCGCCGGACACGCGGGCTTGGGGCAGAATCTGAAGTCGCTCATCGCGTCGTTCGCGCTCTTTCTCGAGAGCCGGTTCAAGCTCGCTGCCCGCGAATCGAAGGCGGCGGTGCCGCCGCCTGGTGACGATTGTGGTCTGCCTCGTGGTGGCGCTGGTGCTGTCGCTTTTGGGTTTCGTTTACCTGGTGGTTTTCGCGATCGTCGGGATCGCGCACCTGCTCGGCGTCTGGTGGCTCTGGGTCGCGCTCGGGGTCGGGTTGCTCCATTTCGTGGTCGCACTCTTTTGCCTCATCATCGCCCGAGCCCAGGCCAAACATCCCATGCTCCAGGATACGGCGACCGTTTTGAAAGAAGACACCGAATGGCTGAAAAATCTGGATCAGAAGAAACGCCCGTAGAGTTGCGCGAAAAGATCGCCCGCTCCCGCGAACTCGTCGTGCGCGACATGAGCGGCCTGCGCTACGAGCTGAATTTTCCGCTCAAATTCCGGCGGGCGTTCCAACGCCACACCGTCGTTTGGGTGGGGGCGGCGCTCGCCGCCGGCTTGTTGCTCGCCCTCCTCCAGGCGCGGACGCGCAAGGTCTACGTCCACCCGGCGGGCAATAAGGCGGGCTCAGCAAACAAGTCCCTCATCGGATCGGGGCTCCTCCTCGCGGCTGTGAAACTCGGGGCGAGCGTCCTCCGGCCGATGGTGGTGAATTACCTCGCGAAACAGGGAGCGAAGACCGTTTTCGCGCGATTTGGGAAACGCCCTTAGCCGGATTTCAATTTACGCCGCGGAAGCGGTTGCCTATTTTCGGAGGCGCCCGCTTCTGCATGTCCGCTGAAACTTCTACCGCCGCCGCGGCCACCGTGCCGCATGTCGATCAATATCTTTCCGTCGGCCAGGAAGGTGGCGCCTCCGACATTCACCTCGGAGTAAACGCGCCGCCGCTCTGGCGTCTCCACGGCACCCTGCAACCGATCTGGCCCGACGTGCCGAAACTGACCGCGGAAGATACCGCGACACTCGCCGCCGGTTTCCTGACCGAGGCGCAACGGGCGCAGCTCGAGGAGCGCGGCGATGTCGATTTCGCCTACGCCACGTCCTTCGGACGCTTCCGCACCAGCGTCGTTAGGCAACGTCTCGGGATCGACCTCGTCTTTCGCATCATCAACACCCGCGTCCGCACGATGGACGAGCTGGGCCTGCCCGAGAGCCTCAAGTTGCTCACCCGCTTTCATAACGGGCTCATCCTCGTTACCGGTTCGGTCGGAAGCGGCAAATCGACCACCCTCGCTTCCCTCGTCGAGCAGGTGAACATCGAGCGGCGCGAGCACATCATCACCCTCGAGGACCCGATCGAATACGTCTTCGAGCCGAAGGGTTGCCACATCACCCAGCGCGAGGTGCATACCCACACCAAATCGTTCGGCGCCGCCCTCCGCGGTTCGCTCCGGGAAGATCCCGACGTCATCATGGTGGGCGAAATGCGCGACCTCGAGACCGTCTCACTCGCCATCACGGCTTCGGAAACCGGTCACCTCGTCCTCGGCACCCTGCACACGAGCAACGCCTCGCGCACCCTCGATCGGTTGCTCGATGTTTTTCCCGTCGATCAACAGGACCAGATTCGCGTCATGGTAAGCGAATCGCTTCGCGGCGTGATCAGCCAGCAACTCGTGCCGCGGATCGATGGCCAGGGGCGCGCCCTCGCGCTCGAGATCCTCACGAACACGCCGGCGGTGGCGAACGTTATCCGCGAAGCCAGGACTTACATGCTGCCTGGGATCATCCAGACCGGGCGCAAACAGGGGATGCGATTGATGGACGACTCGTTGACGCAACTTTTCGATCAGGGATTGATCAGCGCCGAGGAAGCCGTCACCCGCGCGGAACAAAAGCAGGCGATGCGGCAACATGTCGGGGTCGGGAACCGCAGATGATTTCTTAACCACGGATTACACGGATTTCACGGATGGGGAAGATGATTCATGAGCAGTTGAGCCGCTCCATCATTGGCACCGCGATGGAGGTAGTTAACGAACTCAAACCGGGATTGGATGAGAAGCTGTACGAGCGTGCCATGGCGATTGAGTTGCGGCGTTGTGGGCATGAAGTCGCTTTGCAGAAGTGCTACCCGGTTTTCTATCGCGAAGAAATGATCGGCAATCTGATCCCCGACATGATTGTCGACGACCTGGTCATCGTCGACCCGAAAGTCGTTTCGGCTTTCACCGATACGCACTCTGCGCAGATGCTCGGCTACCTGAACATCACCGGACTAAAGCTTGCGCTGCTCCTAAATTTCAAGAACGCGACCCTAAGCTGGAAACGCATCGTCGCCCCTAACGCGGACATTACTCCACCGGACCTGCATGCCTAACTATCCGTAAAATCCGTGTAATCCGTGGTCAAAAAATGCCTAGCATAGATAAATTCTTCCAGATCCTGGTCAGCGAAGGCGCATCCGATCTCCATCTCGGCGAAGGTCAGCCGCCGAAGATTCGCAAGCACGGCGACGTCATGCCGATTCGCGAAGAGATCATCACGCGAGAGGAGGCCGTCTCGATGTTGAGCGAGATTTGCGGGCCGAAGAGCTGGGAGATTTTCGAGGAGCGCGGCGATCTCGATTTCGCCTACGAGATGGATGAGAACTCGCGCTTCCGCTGCAATTACCTCAAGCAGACCAACGGCTACGGCGCCGTCTTCCGACTCATTCCGACCCGGATCGCTTCGCTCGAAGAACTCGGCATCCCGCCGATCGTGAAACAATTTGGCGATCTGCGCGGCGGCCTCGTTCTGGTCACCGGCCCGACCGGTTCCGGCAAATCGACCACCCTGGCCGCGCTCGTCGATTACATCAACAGCACCTACGCGCGACACATCGTGACGATCGAGGAGCCGATCGAATTCGTGCATACCAACAAGCTGAGCATCATCACCCAGCGCGAAGTGCCGGAGCATTCCGCCACCTTTCCCGCCGGCCTGAAGGCGGCCTTGCGCGAGGATGCCGACATTGTCCTGGTGGGCGAAATGCGCGACCTCGAGACCATCTCGCTCGCTCTCACCGCGGCCGAGACCGGCCTCCTCGTTTTCGGCACCCTGCACACGAACAACGCCCGCAAGACGATCGACCGCATGATCGACGTCTTCCCGGCCGACAAACAACCCCAGGCCCGCACCATGCTGGCCAACTCGCTCCGCGGGGTCCTTGCTCAGCTCCTCCTCAAGCGGGCCGATGGCAGCGGCCGTCTCGCGGTGAATGAAATTCTCATCTCGAGCGCCGCCGTGTCCTCGATCATCCGCGAAGGCGCCACCCAGAAACTTCAGGACGTAATCGTGAGCGGGAAAGGACAGGGGATGCAATTCATGGACGACGCCATCTGGGGATTGCTCCAGCAGGGGCTCGTCTCTCCGCACGAAGCTTTCATGAAAGCGATCGACAAGAATCTCTTCAAAAAATTTCTCCCCCCCGAGGAGCAAGCCTTTGCCAACTCCGCCGGCGCGACGCCCGATGACGAGCAGCGGCCTCCGGGCGATTTCGTCAAAGCCAAACATCGCAAAGGCTAGCGGTCGCCTGAGCCTCCACATCGCGTGAAAGATCTGACTGAGGGTTCCGTGATCAGGCATCTGGTCGAGATGGCGGCCTTTCTCGCCGTCAGCATGGTCGCTCAGACGCTCTATCTGTTGGCCGATCTTTACTGGGTAGGGCGGCTTGGCAAAGAGGCAATCGCCGCCGTCGGGGTGGCCGGTAACCTGACCATGTTTGTCCTGGCCGTGACTCAGATGCTCGGTGTCGGCACGACCGCGCTTATCTCGCAGGCCGCGGGTCGCAAGGACCAGCCACACGCCGAGCTGATCTTCAATCAGTCACTTGTGCTGTCGATCGTGGTCGCATTCGGGCTGGGCATAATTGGGTTTCTGGTGCGCGGTTTCTATTGTGATTCCCTGAGCGCGGATGCGACGACCGCGGCTCTCGCCCGGAGTTACATGCTTTGGTTTATTCCAGGTATCCTGTTGCAGTTTCCTCTGGTCGCACTCGGCTCCGCCTTGCGCGCGACCGGGATCATCAAACCGGCGGTGGGACTGAGTGTCCTGAGCGTCGCCCTCAACATGGTCCTGGCGCCCTTACTCGTCTTCGGTCTGATCGGTCTGCCCCGGCTGGGAGTAACGGGCGCGGCCCTGGCGACCTTTATCTCCATCCTCATCGCCGACATCCTGATGGTGATCTATTTCGAAACGAAATATCACTATGTGCGCTTCCGGGTCGCGCTCTGGCGACCGCAAATCAAGACCTGGTGGTCGATGCTGCGCATCGGCGTACCGGCTGGAGCGGAGTTCATTCTGCTCTTCGTCAACGTGCTCATTGTCTACGGCATCATTCGCAACTTTGGGCCGGCCGCTCAGGCAGGGTTCGGGGTCGGGTCGCGCGTCATGCAGGCCCTGTTCCTGCCGGTCGTGGCTCTCAGCTTCGCGATCAGTCCGGTCGTTGGGCAAAACTTTGGCGGCCGCCGCGCCGACCGGGTGCGGCAATGTATCTACGCCGCGATCGCGATCGCCGCGGGCGTCATGTTTCTTCTCGCCCTCCTCGCGCATTACGCGCCCAGCACGCTCATCCGGGCATTTTCGGCCGACCCGCGGGTCCTTGCCTTCGGGAGCGAATATCTGCGCATCGTCGCCCTGAACTTTGTCGCAGCTGGAATTGTCTTTTCCACTTCCAGTTCCTTTCAAGGTCTCGGCAACACCATTCCGCCTCTCGTCAGCTCCCTGATCCGAGTGACCTTGTTTGCCGTGCCGGCGCTCATCCTCTCGCGTCGGGCCGGATTTGAGATTCGCCAGGTCTGGTATCTCTCAGTCGGGACCCAGGTGTTTCAGGCCTGTTTCAGCCTCTTCCTGCTCTGGCGCGAGTTGCGCCGGAAGCTCGTTTTTGCGGAAGCGCCTGGCTTCGGCCCGGGAGTCGCGGCCTCCTAGATGGCAAAGGGACGACTGCGAAAAGCCGGCTATTCTGAGCCATGCGGGTGCTCATTGCCGATGGCCAAAAAGATGTCGGGATGAGCCTGGCGGCGCTCGTCGAGCGCTGCGGCCATGAAGTCCTTTTGGTCGTCGGGTCCGGCCTGGAAGCGATCCAGGCCTACACCCGCCTTGAGCCCGATGTCGTCGTGATGGATTACGCTTTGCCGCGCCTGAACGGCGCCACTGCGTCCCGCATGATCCTGGCGAAAAATCCGGGGGCGAAAATCGTCCTCGTCTCGGCTGCCACACCTGCCGCGCAATTGGCCGGCGCCGGCGCGATGGCGATTCTGCCAAAACCGGTCGCGCTGGATAAACTTTATGCCGCGCTCTACGAAGCCGCCTCCGGCAGAACCGGCGACTAGCGCAGTGTCGCGGAAGAAGCGAGACCGCTGCGGCAGATCCCGGACCTGCGGAAGCAGGTCCCTCCGGAGGGACGCGCTTCCGCGCGTCCAATGTCCGGCAGACAAGTCGGTCTCAGCTCGGGTGATACCCGCAACTAGTTTCTGCGCCGGGTCGATTCGAATAAGAACCAGGCACGCCTCTCGCCTTCGTCGATCCAGACTTCGATCAGGCTCGCCGTCGCGACATCCCGATGGTCGTCGCAGACCTCATGCGCTTCGCGCATGCTTGCGGCCAGAGCCCGATTGTCCTCCGCCAGTTCCGCCAGCATATCGAGCGGTTCGACATACTCGGCGTCGTTGTCGAGCACGCGCTGGGTGCGCGAGATCTGGCCGATCGAGCGCAGCGTTAGCCCGCCGATCTTTCTGACGCGTTCGGCGATCGGGTCGGTCATGGCAAAGAGCTGATCGGCCTGTTCATCGAGGAGCAGATGGTAATCGCGAAAGTGCGGTCCGCTCATGTGCCAGTGAAAATTTTTCGTCTTCACATAGAGGGCGAAGACATCGGCGAGGATGGCGTTCATCGCGGCCGCGATATCCTTGGTCGCTGCCGGGGACAGATCGGTCCGCGTTTGCAGCGGCGCGTCGCGCCGTTGCTGAAGGTCGAGAATCTTTTTGGAATTGGATTTTTTCATCATTTTATCGTCGCGGGCAGGCTAAGCCGCATTCGGCGTCGGAAAAAGTGGAAATCGCTTTCCCGAGTTTCGTTTCTCGATCGCAAAAGGTTTCACAAAAGCGTTCGGGGATTGACGATTGCGATCTGATTTACAGACTTGGCCCATGCTGAATTGGATCCTGCCGGGAAGGCGCGTCGTTTTGTTGGTCGGCGGTGCCTTCGGGTTCGCCGCTCTTTTTTCATCCTGCAATCGGAGCACCTTCCTGCCGCCCGAGCGGGAAGGTCCGCCCGGTTTGGTGGAGCAGGAAAAGCAGCCGCGCCTCTGGTTGATGCTGAAACAGGAGGAGCAAAGAAGCCGGCACCTCGGCAGCAGTCGCTTTATTGGGAAATGGATTACGGAGGTCTTTTATCATTTCGATCTCCAGGCCCACGATCCCGTGACCGCGGAACGGCTCTGGAAAAAGCGCCTCCTCACCGTCAAGGCCGAGTCCGGTGGCCGCACCGCGCAGGCGCGCATCTTTGGGCAGGAGGGAGAAGTCGTCTGGCTCTTCCTGAACGACGGCCCGGTCGCGGTCTCGAGCCGGGATGGGAGCCAGCTGGCGGATCGCGCCACCCTCGAGCAGCGCAACCCCGCCCTGCACGATTTGATTCCGAAAGACCTCGACTTTTACGCCTACGATCGCGGCCTCGTCCTGATCGCGGCCGACGCCCGCCGTTTCCGCGTGCGGGCGACCGATTTCGTGGCGGAGCCTTACATCGCGCCTAACGACGACTATTTTCGCAACGCGCAATTCATGGCCACGCGCTGGAACGGCGGCTACCGGACGAGCGATTTTCTCGTCCGGCAAATGATGCTGTCGGATCGCTGGATCGGCTTTTTTAGCGAGAAAGAAGCAGCCGATGCCGGCCAGGATGAGTTCGGCGACAAGATCGCGACCGGCGGGCCCGGTTCAAATCCGGATCGGGTGTTTTACGAATCGAGCCAGGCACGCCGGACTTTCTGGACGGCGCGGATCGGAAAAACAAAAGAGTTCACCGAAGGCACGCACGATCGTCTCTTCGATGTCGCGCCCATCCCGGGCGCGCCGGAGTATCTCGAGGCCGGCCTTTTGATTCATCAGGGAACGAAGCAGGCGCTTCGCCTGGAGGATCCGGCCGGCTTCCTCGTCCTGCATCGGACGCGGCTCGGCGAAGAAGGCCGCCTCGCGATCACCCGCCTCGATGACAATTTCAAGACACAATGGACTGCGACGCTGCCGCTCCACGAGCTGCACAATCGATCCGAGCTCCCGGACCGCCTGCTGCTTTATGGAAGTCTGCAGCAAACCGTCAACGGCGTAACCGGCCGGAGCGAACAGTTGGTGGCCCTTAACCTGCGCGACGGCAAGGTGCAAAGCTGGAACGTGCAGCGCGAGCAGCGCGGGGAATAATCGTTAGGCTGCTGGCCAGATCCGCTAGAGCGGATAGGAAAGCGTCGCGCCGAGGATCGTCACAAGCACTAAGACCACCGGGACGAGAACGAGAAAGACGATGAAGGTGTAGCCCATGACGTCGCGGGCGCGGAGACTGAAACAGCCCCAGGATCGGCAGCATCCAGAAGGGTTGGACGAGATTGGCGAGCGCTTCTCCCAGGTCGTAGGAGGCCACGACCCAGCCGAGGTGTACCTTCAGTTCGTGCGCCGCGGCCATGACGTAGGGCGCTTCGACGACCCATTTCGAACCGCCCGAGGGAACGAAGACCCCGAGCGCGGCCGAGTAGGTCGCGACGATCGCGGGGAAGGTATGGGCGGTGGAGATGCCCGACAAAGGCGTGCGCGATCCGTTGACTCAAATGGGTCGAGGTAATGATGCCCGCGATCCCCGCATAGAACGGAAACTGGAGGATGACTCCCCAGATCGCGGGCGTCGCGCCCTGCACCGCATGCATGAGGCGCGCTGGAGTTTTGTGGAGGAGAAACCCAAGGAGGAGAAAGGTGAGGTTAACGATGTTGAGGTTGATCGCGTTCAGCGGCTCACGCGGCCTGCATGAAGTAACGCACCAGATACGTGCCGCCGATGAGAACGATGCACCAGTTAAGGATCGGGGAATGTTCGAGCCACTGGCCCGGAGTGGGTTTTGCGATTGTGGCCGGCGGTTCGATCTCCGACTCACCCAGAGCGATGCCGAGGTCGCGCGCTGTCCTGCCGCGCCCGGCCGGCGGCGTGACCAGCCACATCACGGTCGTGACGACAATGATTTCCAGGACGACCGACAAGCAGACTTTGCCAGAGAAAAATCGTGTGACTGAAACGAGATGAGGCCGTCCGCGACCATGCCGCCATGGGCGACGATCTCTCGAATCTGCGGCTGGAGCGCGCCGGGCGTGGCCATTTGCAGCGCAGCCGATCCGCTTAATCCCTGGGCCCAGATGCTGCCGATGCCGAGGAAGCTGGCGGCGGCCAGTGCGCGGTAGTCCACCCCCTCGACCCGGCGGGCGATTTCGCGCGCGAGCACGGCGCTGAAGATGAGACTGAATCCCCAGTTGAACCAGGAGCTGGCCATGGCGAAGAACGTCACCAGCGCGACGGCGTTGCGCGGCGTCGTCGGCCACGCCGCCAATCCGCGAATGACCCGCCCCACCGGCTGCGAGGTCGCGAGCACATATCCGGTAATGATGATGAGTGACATCTGGAGGGTGAAGGGGATCAACTCCCATAAGCCGTGTCCCCAGGCGTCGATAACCTGCGGCAGGCTTGACGGGGTGAATGCGATCCCGGCGACAATCACAACCAGGGTGGCGAGGAGGGCGAAGACGAAAGCATCAGGCACCCAGTGCTCCGTCCAGGCGGTCATGGCGATTGCCATGCGCGCGAGCAGTCCCGCTTCCTCGGGCGGGTTCGTGTTTTGCGCGGGCATTCTCATTCCTGCCTCATTCTTCTTCTTTCATGCTTTGAAGAAAAGTTCGCGACGGTGGAACACCGTCGCCGGCACGCCCGGAGCGTTCATGCGCTACCCGAGGGTTAGTGCGGGAGCGCGAGCACGAACATCCCACGGCCGAAGGTGGCGGCGTAAAGTGAGTTGGAGGCGGCGCGATATTCCAGGTCGGTCACCGGAACGTTAGGCAGGTTCGCGCCGGCGGGGCGCCATTTTCGTCCGCCGTTTCTTGAGCTGAATACGCCGACGTCGGAGGCGACGTAGAGGGACGTGCCGACGATGACGATGTCGTTCACCGGAGCCTGCGGAAGGTTGCCGGCAATGCTCGACCAATTGGTGCCGCCATCCGTGGTCTTCAGCACATAGGGCAATGCCACGCCGGAGCGAAAACCCGAGAAGGTGGCGTAAGCGATCTGAGCGTTCAGCGGGTCCACCGTCACCCGCGTGACCCATGTTCCCGGAAGGTCCGGATCGGTAACCTGGGTCCAATTCCCGCCGAGATTGGTGGTAAACCAGAGGCGGCCGTCATCTGTTCCGGCCAGGACGCGGTTGGCGTCGGTTTTCGCGCCCGCGACCGTAGTCACGGTGCCGAATGGATAACTGGGGTCGCGACCGGGGCCGCCGGTCAGGTCCGGACTGATGACCGACCAGTGCACACCGCGATCGACGGAGCGGTTAACCTGGTTGCCTGCGTAGTAAAGGATGGCCGGGTTGACCGGATCGAACTGGACGGGCGTGAGCCAATTCCGACGGGAGGAGACGGTCGCGCCGAAACCATAGAGGGAATCGCCGCCGTTGGTCGATCCAAGGCAGTTGCCGGTACTGGCTGCAGCCGTAGACGAAATTCTGGTCGATGGGATCGATCAGAGCCTCGAGTCCGTCGCCGCCGACATATCCATTCCAATCCGGCCCGGGATAGGAGCGGTTGACGCCGTTATCCTGGGCCCCGCCGACGAGCCGGCTTTTGTCCTGCTCGCTGACGTCGACGCTATAGAACTGGGTGAAGGGTTGGCTGATGGCCGCTGTCCAGAGGTCGTTCGAGCCGTTCACGTCGGAGCGGTAAGTGCCGCCGTCGCTCCCGAGATAGACGCGCCCGGGCACTTTCAAATCCCAGGCCATGGCGTGATGGTCGGCGTGCGGACTGAACTCGCCGGTGAACGTCGAACCGCTGTTTTTCGACTCGCAGAGGTAAACCCCGGCACCGAAGACGTGGGCCTGGTCGAGCGGATCGACCCAGACGCGGCCGAACCACCAACCGTAACTCGATTGTGCGCCCGAGAGGACCGAGCTGTTGGGCAGCTTGGTCCATGAATCGCCGCCGTCATCGGATTTGTAGAAGCCCTGAAAGAATCCGCTCGTCTGGTTCACGATCGCATAGAGGCGTTGGGGATTGGTCGCGGCCAGCGCGATTCCGATCCTTCCGACGGTGGAGGAAGCCGCCGGAAGACCGTTCGTTAGGCGCTGCCAGGTGGCTCCCCCGTCGATCGATCGGTAAACGCCCGAGCCCACCCCGCCGAAGGTGCGCAGATCGGGTTCGCGCAGGTGGTCCCACATGGCGGCGATAGATCCGATTCGGATTCGTGGGATCGATCGCGAGGTCGACCGCCCCGGTGGTGTCGTTATCGCCCGCCAGCACCTGGTTCCAACTGGAGCCGCCGTTGGTCGATTCGTAGACGCCGCGCTCGCCGCCGTGGTTGTAGAGCTGTCCGGCGACGGCGGCGAAGAGGTGTTGCGAATTTGTCGGATCGACGGCCAGCCGGCCGATGGCGCCAGAGTTCGTTAGGCCAAGAAGCTGCCAGGTGGCTCCGCCGTCGGTCGAACGATAGATGCCCGCGCCGCCGTAGGTAATGCTGCCGCCGCCCGGGTTGGCCTCGCCGGTTCCGGCAAAGAGGGTGCCGTCGGAGGTGATGAGCAACGCGCCCATCGATTGTGGGTTTGCTGCCGGCCAGATCGAAGTGAAGCGAGCGCCGCGGTCAGTGCTTTTCCATACTCCTCCGGTGGCTGCGGCGACGTAGATCGTGTCGGCGGCTACGGGATCGACGGCGATGTCGACGACCCGACCGCCGATGTTTGTCGGCCCGACAAATTTCCACTTTCTGGCACGCGCTTGCGGATCCGAGAGCGCGGCGGCGGCGAGCGCGGCCGCTTGCGCGCCTGCTTTCTCCAATGCGCCGGCCGGGATTCCGCCGTGCGTGACGCGCTGGGTGACGAACCAGTCTTCCGGCGGGCTTTCTTTGGATTCGCGGTCGTTTGTTTCGGTCCGTGGTCGCTCCACCCGGGCGGAATCGAGGGGCAGGGCGAGCTGGAAGAACGCCAGCACGAGGAGCGAGCCGGCAATGAGGGCAAGGAATCGGGAAGTGGCGTGCTTCATCGCGGTCGAGAAAGCGAGTGATTATTCATGCGGCGGATTGTGCGCGGAATCGGGGCGGTGCGTCAAGCTCGCGGGTCGCGCTCCGGTTGCGTTCCGTCGACGGCCGGCGGAATTGTTAGGCAGCCCAGGAAAAAATCGGCGCGCCCGTTTCCGGACGCGCCGATCGCATTTTCGCGGGCGTTTTGCGACTAGGGAAGGTTGTGGCCGAGGTCGGCTACCGTGCTCTGACGTTCGCGGAGTCGCTCCCCCCAAGGTTACTTGTCACCGTGACGTTCTGCGGATTGGCAACCCCGTTAGCTTTCAGACGGTAATTCCCGTCGCCCCGGGTCTGCATCGTCCCGAGGAGTTCACCCGAACTCGTCACCTTGACCGTCAAGACCGCGGAAGAATTGTCGTCGGTCGCCAGCACGGTCAGCTGGCTGCGCGAGATGGAATACCGGGCCTTGGAAATCGCCACCGTATCGATCATCACGGAGTCGACCGCGGCCAGAATATCAACCCGGCCGTTGCCATAGGTATTGTTAGGCGTGGTCGGCGATCCGCCGTCGCAGCTGTTGGAGAGGATGTGGACGGCCGCATTGTTGATGGTGGCCTCGCTCGCCTCAAGATCGTTGCGCAACTCGGGATGGGCCGACCAGAGCAGCGCGACGGCGCCCGCGATGTGCGGAGTGGCCATCGAGGTCCCCTGGAGAACGGCATAGGAAGTGTCCGAGGTGTTGTAACTCGATCGGGTGCCCGTGCCCGGCGCGGTGATGTCGGGTTTCAAACGCATACTGCCATCGGAGGTGACCGGACCGCGGCTGCTGAAGGAGGCGATCGTGTCGGTGTTGAGATTGAGGGCGCCCACCGTATAGACCGCGTCGTAGATGGCCGGCGGATCGGAAACGGTCGAGCAGCTCGGACCAGAGTTGGCGGCCGCGACCACCATCATGATGCCAGCGGCGCGTTGCGCTTCGACTCCGGCCTGGAGCGTGCTCGGCGAGCAGCCTTCCGACGACGGGCAGGTCCAGGAGTTCGTCGTGATATCGGGTGCTTTGGCGGGGTCGCCATCCGCAGGCGTGCCGCCGATCGGGTAGGGAGCGAGAAACCATTCGAAGCACTCGGTGTAGGAGGCGGGCGAACCGACGCCGACATTCATGTTGCGACAACCGATGAATTGCGCCTGGGGCGCCATGCCGATTTGGTTGGTGACGCCGTCGTCGCCGATCGCGGTGCCAATCGTGTGGGTGCCGTGGCCGTAATCGTCGCAGGGCACGACGCTATCGGGCCCGCAACTACCGCCGCCAGAATGAATACTGTCGTGCCAGTTATAATTGTGGTCCGCCGTCATGCCATCCCAGCCGCGGTAATGCGGCTTGAGAGCGTTATGCGTCCAGCGAATGCCGGTGTCGGCTCCGCCCACCACGATGCCCTGGCCGAGGTAACCTTCGGCCCAAACCGAAGGTGCATGGGTGTAGGCAATGCCGGGCTCGACCGTCGCCGGAGCATTGGGCTGGGTGGGCGCATCAACGGCATCCAGATGCTCTGGAAACACGCGCACCTGTGGGTTGCCTTCGACGCGCGCGACATCGGAGCGCAGCGCCATCGCCATCGCATCCTCGTAGTGACCTTTCACCCAGACGGCGTTGACGATGTAGAAAGAGCGATGCTCGAGCTTGTGCTCATCGAGCCATTTCAAGAGCGGACCCTGGGTCGCCTGCTTCTTATTCCAGAGCGCGTCGCGGACGAAGCGACCCTTTTCCTTTTTCGTCTTGAGGCGGGCGGCGCCGCTCAGGTCGGCCTGGTCGGCGAGGATGATCATGAACTCCGCCTGTTTGCCATTGGCGGTATTCTCGGTCACCCAGGGGGCAATTTTGCGCAGGGCAGCAGCCTGTTCCGGCCCGCTGACAGCGCGCGATGAAGCCACCGCTCCCAGGGCGGCGGCGAGACCTGCGGCGAGTAATAAGAGACAAAGAATCCGCCGCAGCGGCCCCCATGTGGTAGTGCTGTTTTTTTCCATAGTTTCCGGAGGGTCTAGTGATTTTGCCGGGCCAGATCAAGACAAATCGTGCTCCTGGTGGTGAGGATGGTAGTGTTGGTCAATTGTCAGGTTGGGTGATTCCTGCTCATTCTCTTCCTCGTCCTCGTCTTTCCGCCTGTTTTCGAAGGACGAGGACGACGACGAGGACGAGAACGATTTTGCAACTGACAAACTTCGAACCCGTGGAACTGTCGGCCGCCGGGGAAGTCGTTCGGTTTGACGAACGACTATTGCGTTCTCAAATAGGCCAGGATGCTCAACCAATTGGCCGTCGAAATTCAGCGGCTCTACCCGCAGATTTATCTCGCTTGCCACGTCGATCACGTGCGGAGCGCGTCGACAAAATGGCGACTCTCGTCGCAGGATTCCTCCCTGCTTGCGCATCTGGACAAGAAGCATGCGACCAGTCCTCGTGTTCTGGCCCATCACCTTGGTGTGGCGCCTTCGACTTTGTCGGCCACAATCGCCCGCCTCGAGCAGTTGGGTTACCTAACGAACACCTCCGCGCGACGGGACAGGCGGCAACGGTGCCTGCACTTAACCACTTTAGGCGCGGAGGCGATGTCTGCGACCAGCGTCCTCGATCGCGCGCGGGTCCGGCGCCTTTTGCAGGAGCTGTCCCTGCCCGAACGAGATCTGGCTGTGGAAGGGATGCGACTGCTGGCCCGCGCCGCTCGTGCCAGCAAACGTCGCAGATGAAGATCATCATCACGATTCTTGTCGTGGTTTGCAGCCTGCTCGCGGCCGCAGGAAGCATCGTGGTCTTGGGTGGCGCGCTGCTGCCGCGGCGCCATCGGGTTTCGCGTTCGATCCTCTTGCGAGCGGCGCCCGCTCAGGTTTACGGGTTGATCGACGATTTTGCCGCGGCGCCGGCCTGGCGAGCAGACGTGAAGCGGGTCGTGATCTTGAAATCCGAAAGCGGCGAAGTTCGTTTTCGTGAATTCGGAGCGCACGGAGCTGTCACCTACGAGGTCGTGACTGACGTGCCGAATGAACG
Source organism: uncultured Verrucomicrobiae bacterium (assembly GCA_963772915.1). Taxonomy (GTDB): domain Bacteria; phylum Verrucomicrobiota; class Verrucomicrobiia; order Chthoniobacterales; family UBA10450; genus Palsa-1392. The sequence continues at coordinate 239,381 of CAVYZI010000003.1, read as the reverse complement.
TCTCGTCACGCGCATCGTCGACCGGGATCTCGGCTACAGTGGTTCGTGGGAGTACCCGTCTTTCTTCTCTCGAGGGCCGAACACGACTGATAATTACCGAAGACGGTGATGTCTCAAACGTCTTCTTCCGTTTCATGTCGCGCTTCGTCTTTGGTCACAGCAGCACGATCGACCGATATCTCGCCGCCTTGGCCAGGCGCCTGGGCGAAAACGCTCGACCGCAGTAGAAAAGGCGCAAGAATCGGACAAACACAGAAAACCGATTCAAATGTTCGAGCAACACTACCCGGCGCTCGTTATCGCATACCTGGTGGCTCTGGGGGGATGGCTGCTCGCGAATCGTTTGCTGCCCAAAGTATGGCCAGGTGGGCCCCCGGAAGGCATGGCGAAGCCATGGAGAGAATTCGGAATCGCTCTGCTTGGCGCCATCGGAATCCTGATCATGGGTCAGTTATGGACGAGAGGGATCCGCCTTCCGGAGCGCGGTGCGCTCGGGCCCATCCTGGCCTCGATTAATCAGCTCATGATCTTCGCGCCGATCCTGTTGGTCGTGATCATTCGCCGGCAGTCCTGGACCTCGGCCTGGCTTCCTCGACCCCATTTCGCGCTGCGATTAGTCGTAGGACTCGTGCTGGCGACTCTCGCTCTCACAGCCTACTCGCTGCTGCGGAAGGGCGCTGCGGCACCATGGGTCCTGCTTGGCCGAATCTGGCGCTACGAGCACATCGATAATATGGTCCAGGTGTTTCTCGAAGATCTTACGATCGCCATCTTATTTGTTCGCCTGGCAGCGGCGATCGGGAAGCGCTGGGCCACAGTCGTCGTGGCATGTCTCTTCGCGGCCGGGCATATCCCGGCGATGATATCGAATGGCGTGACCTGGTTCGAAGCCGCTGGCCTGCTGCGCGACGCCGCCCTCGGCGTTGCCGTGATCCTCGTTTTGCAGCGGTCCCGCGACGTGGTCTGGTTCTGGTGCATCCATTACTGCCTTGATATGACTCAATTTGCCAAAATCGGCGGCGGCGGCGGATAATCCGGCTGAGAGGAAAGGCGCCGCTGGCAAGCGGGTCCCCCCGGGCTGTCCGATGTTGGGATTCACCGTTCCTCGGGATCAGAAAATTCCGATTTCTTGCCGCCACTAGCGCCAAGTTTATAGTGAGGTCGCATGCCGGCCGATTCCTTCGTTCATCTCCATCTCCACAATGCTCTGGGAGGCTGGAAGAATACTAGCGATTCGGAGGGTGGGCCCCGGCGGCTTCGACGCACTCTTGCAGGAGCTCCTTTTTGTCCGGAAATCTGTTCGATTGGAGACAGCTCCGGGCGAATCCCAGGACCGCCTTGTGCTGTTGGCAATTCGATTTGAACGACCAGGCCGCCATCGCCGGCATCATGAAATCTGCCGCGCGTTCTCCGGGCTGCGGATGCTTCGCCCGGCGCAAGATTTTCGCCAGATACTTCTCGTCACCGGTCGCAAAAAATCCGCCCACCAGACATCGAGCTTGGCCACATCGACGATGGAATCGTCCGCCACGTATTTTGCGATCCGCGTTTCCCCCTCTCGCAGCTCCTTCGCCAGACGGGAGATTTGGCCTCTGCCGGTAATCTCCCATTGATGTTTCTCCGCTGCGGTGGCGATCACGACCGCTGCCAGCAAATCGACGTTGCCTGATTTCGAGAGCGAGTCCGCCAACCCATCCGCCTCCGCCTGCAAGTGACGAAAGTTCTTCCGTCCAGGCGTGAGATAAAAATATGTCATCTCGCCGCCGAACTTCTGGACATCCGCGGCCGGCGGCGTGTTTGCTACCTTTGTGTCGGGAGGGTGAGTCGCGCCCTCATCGGGTTTCGCTTCCTCTAGCCGAATTCCAGTTGGCGGACGAAAGAGAGCGGGATCAAACGCCAGGCCCGTTTGGTAGCTGAGATACCTGACGCCAAAAGAAAGCTTCCCATCCTTATAGACCTCCAGTTGCCAGGGAACATGCGTGTCAGATCTCGTGTAGAGCACAATTCGATAAGGCGCTTTCTTGAACTCGGACGCGTTGCAGCGCACGTCATCGATCTTGCGCGCGGGCAGCGGGGTTGTCTGATGCGCTCGAAAAAATGCCACCTCTTTCCCGAATTCCAGCGCGTCAAACTCTTTCGGCGCTTCCTGCCCGAGGATGCGGTGGTGGACGATGTAGGTCGGCCCCGGATCGACGATATGCCGGCCGGTGTGATCAAAAAGATTGATCCTCCAGACGTTCGGTTCGCTCGCGATCACAAGACCATGGATGCCTTGTTCCGAATCCAACTCCTCTTCCGTGCGCGAGTAGGAGGTGCCCGCGATGTAAAGAGTCCGCGGCTTGGAGGCAAAGGAACCCGGCTGAATTTCGGGGCTGAGAAATCGACAAACGATGCGCGTCATCGGCGGGTTGGTGGTCCCACCCCGAGTGAACTGACAGAGCAAGAGCGCGAGGATGATCTGGAAGGTAACTTTCATGCGGACCTGTTCGGCACGATGAACAGGCGCATTCTTGTTGCCAAGGCCAAATGCGGCTTTTTCACCTCCACCGTGCAATCGGGTCGTTAGGGCTCGCCGATTACCGGATTTGTCACACTCACGGCGCCGACGCGCGCCGCGCGGGTGAGCACTTCCTTGCCCGAGGGGACGGCCTCCCGCGCCATGCCGCGGTAGCGCAGTGGCTCAAAGCCAAGGTCGAGAACTGCCTGGAGCGGCGATTCTTTGAGCGCGGGTTTCCAATCAGGAATGCCGCCGGTTTCATAATAATAAATCCACGAATGATCAGGCCGCGCCCAACCGGCGAAGAGGATGACGTGGCGATGGGGAATGTTGAGCAGGTCACCGGGCTGCAGCGCGGCCGCTGCGGGCAAGGCATCGCAAAGGTCAGGTAATTGCGCAGAGTCGCGGACCTCGGGTAACTTCAGGCACCGAGAAACAAAGCCCGAGCAATCGACTCCTGCCGCCTCCGAACTGACCGCAGAATTATCGGCCGCGCGCTTGGCTGGACTGGAAACATCGCCGGCGGCGTGTCCGGCGGCGACCGCCGCGTCAAAGGAAGCGGGGTCATCAAAGCCGCCCCATTTGTACGGAATGCCCTCGTTCACCTGTCCTGGGACCCACCAGCCGTTGCGTCCGTTTTCCGGATGATAGCCGACATCGGGAGTGTTCACTTCGGTGCCGGCCGCATCCCGGCCGTGCAAAATGTTGCGCGCGAAAGGACGCCAGGGATGGCGAGAATAGAGTTCCGCCGTGGCGAGCGCTTCGGCCGGCGTGACCTGGGAAGGCGTGGCCCGATCGCCAGGAATCATTTCCGGCGAGGGCGTAGTCGATTGGCGCGGAACAGCACAACCGACCAGGAAAAGAGCGAGGAGGAGGAAACATCGGCCGGTGGATGGAACCGGGTTGTTCTGAAAGGATGAGGCTTGCCGCACTGGATTTCATTCCCATAGTGCCATTCCTGGCCGCGGATTGGAAAGTCTTTGCTGCCCGGATTCCATGCCTCCGCTCATTTTTCGCTCGCGATTATTCCGCCCATTTTCTCTTCTCGCGCTCGGCCTGCTTATCGCCCTAACGACGAACGGGTCGCGCGGCGCGGCCGCGGAAACAAAAGCTCGCACTGCCCTCGTCATTGGAAATTCCCGTTACGAATCGTCGGTCGGCAAACTGCGCAATACGGACAACGACGCCAAGGCTGTGGCGGCGACACTGCGCTCGCTCGGTTTCTTCGTTATCGAAAAACACAACGTCACGCGCGACCAGCTACTGCGTCTGGTCGACGAATTTCGCAAGACGCTGCCCGGCGCCGAGATCGCCGTCTTTTACTATGCGGGCCACGGTATCTCGGTTGATGGCTCGAATTACCTCATCCCGCTCAAATCCGGTTTCGATCCCGCAGGAGCGGGGACAACGACCCTGCGCATGCTCGCGGAGACCCACCTCTTCAATGCCGAGCAGGCCGTCGCCGACATGAGCGCGGCCGGAGCGCGCTGCAACCTCGTGATTCTGGATGCCTGCCGGAACACCCCGCTCGCCCGCAACAGTCAGAACCGCAGCATCACGGGAAGCGTGGGTCTCGTCGAAATGACCCCGCCGACTGGCTCCCTCATTGCCTTTTCGACTGACGCAGGCCGGACCGCGTTTGACGGTGATGGCGCGAATGGCCTCTACACGGAGGAGTTGCTGCACAACATGCGGCAACCTGGCCTAACGATCGAGCAGGTCTTCAAACGCACGCGGGCCGCGGTCATCGCCCGGTCGGAGGGCAATCAAGTCCCGGCGGAATATTCGCGGTTGATCGGAGACGACATCTATCTGGCCGGAAAAGGCGTCGCGGATTCGGCAAATGTCCCGGAACCTTCGCCTTCGGTTCGGATCGAGAAACCTCTGCCAGTCGCTTCTCCGCCGCCGCCGGACCCGGCAGCGCTGGTCAAACTCGCCAAAGCCGGCAGGACCGCAGAGTGCTTGCAGGGTTTGCAAACTCTTGCCGGCAGTCGCGGAGCCAGAAATGACAACGCTGCTCCGATGGAGGCTTTGCTCGAGAATGTAAAGAACGACCTGAAAGAAGCGACCGGCCCTTCCACCCGCGTCCTGGCCGCGGCGGAGACCTGCGCCAATGTTATGCGTCTGATTCCGGGTTGCCTTCCTCCAGACGATTCGCAGGCGGCGCCCCTTGCGGCCAAGGCGCACAATCGCCGGGGCGACGCTCTTCTTCTGCTCGGTCGCGCAGAGGAGGCGATTGCCGAATACGACCAGGCCCTCCCTCTCGCGCCTAACGACGCCTACATTCTCTACAATCGCGGTCGCGCCCATCTCGCTCTCGGAAATATCGCCGAAGCGAAAGCGGATTTGAGCGCGGCGGCGAGTGACCGCTTCGATCAGCCCAAGGCAAAGAAGCTGGCCTTGCAGGCGCTGGCCCAGATTCCCGAAAACCGTTGATCCAAAACCAGAGGCGCACAGAAATCGCCTTTATCGGCGAAGATTCGCACCTCGCGAGCCGGATTTCTTGAGGCTGCGGTCAGCCAGTTTATAGTGAGGTCGCGTGCCCGCCGATTCCTTCGTTCATCTCCATCTCCACACCGAATATTCGCTCCTCGATGGGGCGGTGCGGATGAAGCAGCTGATGGAAAAAGCGGCCGAAATGGAGATGCCGGCCGTTGCCATGACCGATCACGGCAACCTCCATGGCGCAGTGGAATTCTATCAGGCGGCGACCGATGCCGGGATCAAACCGATTATCGGAGTCGAGGCTTACATGGCGCCGGGCTCGATCAAGGACCGCCCGAATTCGCAGCGCGATGCGGCTTACCATTTCACGCTCCTGGCCCGCGACGAGGCTGGTTATCGCAATCTCGTGAAGCTGATGTCGACTGCGCATCTCGAGGGGATGCATTACAAACCGCGGATCGATCGCGAGCTGCTCGCGTCGCATTGCGAGGGATTGATCGGGATGAGCGCCTGTCTCAAGGGCGAGATCAACATGGCGATCCAGGCCGATCAGCTCGACAAAGCGCGAGCCAGCGCGGCGACCTTTCGCGACATTCTGGGGGCGGAAAATTTCTTTCTCGAGCTGCACGATCACGGCCTCGAAGCGCAACGGAAATGCAATGCCATCCTGCCTGCCATCGGGCACGAGTTTGGGCTCGGGCTGGTGGCGGCGAACGATGTCCATTTTCTCGAGCGCAGCCATCACGAAGCGCACGACATCATGATCTGCATCGGCACCGGCAAGATGGTGCACGACGAGAAACGGATGCGCTATGTGCCGGAGCTTTATTTCAAAAGTGCGGCGGAAATGCGCGCGCTCTTCCCGGATCATCCCGAGGCGATCTCGAACACGATTGCGATTGCGGAGCGCTGCAACCTGAAGCTGGATTTCGGCACCTCGAAATTTCCGGAATACGAGGCCCCGGCAGGCAAAACACGGCGCCAATATCTGCGCGACTTGTGCGAGGCGGGAATGCAAAAGCGCTTCGGTGCGCGCGCCAACGACCCCGACCTGCGCGCCCGCCTGACGAAGGAGCTGGAGGTGATCGAGAGCACCGGCTTTGTCAGCTATTTCCTGATCGTCTGGGATTTCATCCACTTCGCCAAGCAGCGTGGGATTCCGGTCGGGCCGGGGCGTGGTTCGGCGGCAGGATCGCTCATCGCCTACGTGCTCGAGATTACCGACATCGATCCGCTCCAGTTCGGTCTTGCTCTTCGAACGCTTCCTCAATCCGGAGCGCGTCTCACCGCCCGATATCGACGTCGACTTTTGCGAATCGCGCCGGGGCGAAGTGCTCGAATACGTCCGGCAGAAATATGGCGAACGCCGCGTCGCGCAGATCATCACCTTCGGCAAACTGAAAGCCAAAAGCGTGGTCCGCGATGTCGGGCGCGTCATGGGCCTGAGCTACGGCGATTGCGACCGGATCGCGAAGATGATTCCGAACGAGTTGAACATCACCCTCGCCCAGGCCGCGGAAAAAACGCCCGACCTGAAAAAGGCGATCGAGACGGAACCGGCGACGCGCCAGCTTTGGGAATACGCCGGGCTGCTCGAAGGCCTCTCGCGCAACGCCGGCGTCCACGCGGCCGGCGTCGTGATCGGCGATCGCGATCTTTCCGAATACGTCCCGCTCTGCCGGGATTCGAAGGGGAATGACGTCGTTAGTCAGTACGCGATGGGGCCGTTGAACGATCTCGGGATGCTGAAAATGGATTTCCTCGGTCTCAAAACGCTGACCGTGATCGAGGACGCGATCGCGCTCATCCACCAGCGCGCGCCGGAATTTTCGCTCAAGGATATCCCGCTGGATGACGCGGCCGCCTTCGGGCTCTTCAACCGGGGCGAAACGATCGGCATTTTCCAGATGGAATCGGGCGGCATGACGAGCGTCTCGAAGCAGCTCGACGTGCAAAAGCTCGACGACATCATGGCCCTGATCGCGCTCTATCGCCCGGGCCCGATGGATCTGATCGGCGATTACATCAAGCGCAAAAAGGGGCTGACCAGGATCAGCTACGCGCATCCGCTCCTGAAGGAGATCTGCGCCGACACCTACGGCGTCATGATCTACCAGGAGCAGGTGATGGCGGCGGCCAACCGGCTCGCCGGCTATTCGTTAGGCCAGGCCGATTTGCTGCGCAAGGCGATGGGCAAAAAAGACAAGGAGAAGATGGCGAAGGAGCGGGCCAACTTCATCGAGGGCTGCGCGCAGACGAACAAAATCCCGGAGAAAAAGGCCAACGCGATTTTCGATTTGCTGGAGAAATTCGCCGGCTACGGATTCAACAAGAGCCACAGCGCGGCCTACGGCGTGATCAGTTATCAGACCGCGTATCTGAAGGCGAATTATGCGGTCGAGTTCATGGCCGGGTTGCTGAGTAATGAGATCAACAACACCGACAAGATTTCGGTCTTCGTCGGCGAGTGCAAGAGAATGGGCATCCCGATTCTTCCGCCCGATATGAACCGGAGCAGCCTCAAGTTCACGCCGGAGGGACGTGCTTCCGCACGTCCAGTCTCAGGAGTGTCGCCCGGAGAGGAAGCAGGACGTGCGGAAGCACGTCCCTCCGAAGCCATTCGCTACGGGTTGGCCGCGATCAAGAATGTCGGTGAAGGGGCGATGGCTTCTGCGATCGCCGAGCGAGAGCGGGGAGGGGACTTCACTTCACTCGAGGACTTTTGCAGCCGGGTCGATTCGCGGATTGCGAATCGCAAGATCATTGAGAGCCTGGTTAAGGCCGGCGCCTTCGATTTTCTCGGGCGGGATCGCGCCGAACTCTTCGCCTGCATCGAAGAAACGCTCGCCTCCGCCGCGGCCGACCATCGCGACCGTGCCGCCGGGCAGGTCTCTCTCTTTGGTGATCTGCCGCCCGCGCCGATCGCACCCAGGAATCGCGACTACCCGCAATGGAGCGAGCGGGAGAAATTGTCCTTCGAAAAGGAGTTGCTCGGGTTCTACGTCACGGGTCATCCGCTCGACGCCTACGCCCATCTCTTCGCCGCCGGCAAATATCAAACCATCGCGTCGTTAGGCGAACTCGAAGATCGCGCCACTTTCACGATCGCGGGCGCGCTCTCGCAGGTCGATCGCAAGTTTACGAAGCGGGAAGGTAAACCGTTCGCGGTCGTCTTTGTCGAAGATCTGACCGGCACGCTGGAAGTCGTGCTCTGGAATGAAACCTACGTCCCGGTCGCGAGCTTGCTCGAGCCCGGCAAGGTGATCGCGATCCGGGGCACGATCGACAAACGCGACGACAACGTCCGCGCCACCGCGCAAAAAGTGAAGCTGCTCAAACCAGAAACGGCTTCGCCGGAGGACGCGAACGGAAACGGCAACGGCTCCGCGCGCATTCGCGAGGAAGCGCCGATCACCCTGCGTTTCGCGGCCGGGGTGGCTTCCGATGAACTGCGGGCGGTGCGCGAAATTCTCGCCTCCTCGCCGGGCGCCCAACCGGTCACTCTCATGCTGACGAGTCGCGAGGGCGAAACCGTCCGGATCGCGGCCGGCGACACCTGCCGGGTGGAATTGACCCCGGAGGTCGAGGAACAGCTCCACCCCTGGCTTTGGCGCTAGGTCGTTAGGGAGCTTCTTCAGGGAGCGGAATCGGAGCCTCGCTCGGAGTCGGAGTCGGAATCGGCGTCGGAGGAGGCGGGAGCTTTTTCCACTTGATCAAAAACGAATCGACCTCCCAGCGTGCATGCCGGCGCGCGACATGCAGATAGAAATCGCCCTCTGCCTCGGGATAATGCAGGGGCGCATGGAACTGCCCGACCGGTTCCTTCGAACCGGCCGCCGAGGCGTAGGCGACCTTGCCCTCGACCTTGATAGGCCGTCGCGGAGCGCCCAGCCGGGTCAGGCCCTGGATCTCTTCCTGTTGACGAATGTATCCGAAATTCATCTTGCCTTTCTCGCTCAGGTTGCGCGCCAGATACTTCGCATCGTGATCGACCGTTATTTTCTCCACGAACTTCGCGGCATAATCGTGGGCTTCGCTGTCGGTGGAACTGAGATATTTCGTGTAGAGCCAAAAACAGGCTCCAACGACCGCCGCGAGGATGAGTATAACAAACACGGCTTCGCCGATCCCGCCGGCTTCCGCATTGAGATTTCGCTTCTTTTGCCAGGTGTTCACGCGCGGATTGTAGGAACTTCATTCTGCGGTGTCCAGACGGGAAAACGGTCGGTCCAGCTCCGGATCTCGGGCAGGAAAACGAAGAATCTTGATGCCCGTAATTGTGGGCGCGAGCGTGCCGGAAGGCAGGCATCCTGCCTGACTCCGTCGACGGGCTTCCAGCCGGTCGGCTCAGACTCTCGAGTCAAACTGCCTCCCCGGAGATTGAGGGGACGATTAATCCCTGGCCCTGGCCCCAGGCGTAAGCAGCGCGCCTAACTTTTCTTTTCCGTCTTCGGCAGACGAGCGCACTCGCTTTGGAGCTGCGCATACTGATCGGCACTCAGGATGCCTTTGGCGGTCTGCATGAATTTATCCATGCTCTCTTTCGTGCAGCCATCCTTTCGGCATTCCTGCTCGGCGGCGTCCATTTTCGTTTTCTGCTCGGTCGTCAGATTAAGTTTCGCGTAGGTCATCGAGCAATTCACTTTGCTTCCTGCGCTCATCCCGGCACAGCAGGGTTGGTCCCCGGCGAAAGCAGAACCGCTGAGCAGGAGGGCAATGGCGATGAAGGCGAAGGTGGTTCTTGGCATGCGAAGAGATCGCATGACGCGACCCGATTTCAAGACCTCGTCTCAACGCTGTGGGGAACCCGAGGCGATGTCGTGAATCAACCTTCTCACTCGTCCGGTTTATTCCCAGAGCCCCTGCTCACGCAAAGCATCCTCGAATACGGTTCGCGCATCCTCGAGGACTGGTGAGGCGTGTGCCACTACCAGTCGCTGGAAATCCCACGCCAAAATCCGCGAAAGGGACCCGGCAAATGCAGCCCGGTCGCGAATGAGCGCACGAAAGAAAATGCTCAGGCCCACGAGTCGTGGCAGTCGCATGACCTGCCGGACAAAGAAGCGCGCCCAGCCCGCGCTTGCCGGATCGAAATGGAACAACAGGTCCGCCAGCACGAGGGTGCCAGACGCGCGATGAAAAAAAGCGTGTTCGTTGGTCCAGGGCAGACCGTCGATTTCGAGCACCTCGATTTCGCCTCTCCAATCGCCGGGTGGCGGCTGCAACGGGAGCGTCGTGATCCCATGCCCCGGCCGGAAATTCTTCGGGGCCAGGTAGGGTAGCCCGGGAAAGGCCGCGTGCCCGGCCTTCGCGAAAGTGTCATGCATGCGCGTCGCCTCCACCAGCCAGCCCGGCTCGCCAAAGGCATCGATCGCTTTCACATCCTCGGTGTCGAATGGCGCGGTCGAATGGATGACGAGTCGCCCATCGTGCAAACGCAGAAGCGTCACGTTGCGTCGAAAATCGATCGCGAAGGCGTGCAATGGAAATTGCAGCACTGCCACCTCGTCGGTCAATTGCATCCAGCGCTTCACTTTTCTGGCTTGTCCCCGCCCCGGCGATTTTCTATCTCTGTTCCAGGATCAGCTTTTCCCCATGGCTCTCTACGCGTTCGACGGCACCTGGAACAAACCAGACACGGACAGCGACGATCTGGACGAGAACACGAACGTTTACAACTTCCTTCGCTTTTACGCCTCGAAGGATCCCGACGCGCAACGCCAGATCGAGGACTACAAGACCGGCGTCGGCACCCGTTTCGGCGAGCCGGGACGGATCGTGGGCGGCTTCTTTGGCGCCGGCGGCCGGGATCGGGTCAAGGAGATGGTCGATTCCTTCGCCAGCAACTGGCAGCGCAACGGCCCGGAAGATCGGACGGTCGATGTCATCGGGTTCAGTCGCGGCGCGGCGTTGGCGCTGCATTTCTGCAACCAGCTCGCCAAAGGGGTGTCGGTCGGCGGGGAAAAGATCAAACCGGCGATTCGTTTCCTCGGGCTCTGGGATGTGGTGCCGTCGTTTGGGCTCCCCGGGATTCTGTTGCGCGAAGCGAACGATATCAACATCGGGTGGGAGCTCGATGTCCCGAGTTCGGTTGAGCATTGCTACCACGCCATGGCCCTGGACGAACGGCGCGGCGCTTTCAATGTCCACCGGGTCGACAGCGAGCATGACGATTTTCCTCGCATCCAGGAATGGTGGTTCCGCGGCGTGCACAGCGATGTCGGTGGGGGCAACGGCAATGTCGCCCGCGGCAATATCGCGCTCCGCTGGATGCTGCAACGCGCGGCTGCTTCCGGCGCGCCGATTGATCTGGAGCGGGCCGATCAACTTCCCTTCAACCTCGAGGCCGAGGTCCGGCATGCGGAAGTCCAGGGCCGGGTGGAAGACCGCCACATCCTGAAGGGCGACAACATCCACCCGAGCGCCGGCCGGATTCTGGCCGTGGGAGAAAGTGCGACGATCGAGGTCGACTCGAAACTCTGGTTCGACTTCAGCGGCCTGCTCGCGGAAGAGGGCGCGCAGTATCTGTTCGCGCCCGACCGCGCCGGGCGCTGGAAGGATAAGACGATCGAATGCGACGCGAGCGGCTGGCCGGCGGAGCAGAATCGCGGGCGGACTGTTCTCGGCTGGTTGCAGGACAGGGTCCTGCAATCGCATGCCGTCGGCCTAACGAGACGGGTGCCCGACGGGAATTGGTTCGAAATGATCGCCTGTGTCGGAACCTGTGCGCGACCAGCCGTCCCGATCGGCCACCGCCAACATGAGGCGCGACCCTGGACCTGTACTGCCTCCGGTCCGCTTTTCTTTTTCGCGAACGACGCCCGCCTGAGCGGTTTCGGGCACGATTTCTACCAGAACAACAGCGGCGCGATCAACGTCACGGTGAAGCGCGTGGCCTAGTTGTAGCCGGGATCGGTGATCCCGGCAGTCCGGATAGCTCTTTCGTTCGCTTGTCATCCCGAGCCGCGCAGACGAGCGAGAGGACCTGCCCCAAGCTCTTCGGGACACGAACCCGCGCGAAGATGCTCCAAGACCATGGGAGAGGTCCCTCAGCGCGCTGCGCCAGTTTCGGGATGACAAGGCGATGGTCGCGCCGGGAGCTACTTCGATTCGAAAACCAGTTTTCCGTCGCGCTCTTCGACCCGAATGGTCTGGCCCTCGTGGAATTTTCCTTCAAGGATCTGGAGACTGAGCGGATCGAGAATTTCCTTTTGGATGGCGCGCTTCAGGGGCCGGGCGCCGTAAACCGGATCGTAGCCTTCGCTCGCGATGCGGGCTTTGGCGGCATCGGTCAGTTCGAGCACGATCTTTTGGTTCTCCAGCCGTTTCGTTAGGCGGCGGAGTTGGATCTCGACGATCTTCTTCAGGTCTTCGTCAGTCAGCCGATCGAAGATGATGATCTCGTCGACCCGATTCAAAAACTCGGGGCGGAAATGCTGGCGGAGTGCGTCCATGACGAGCCGCGAGCGGCCTTCCCTCGACGCTTCCTCGGTGATGAATTGCGAACCGATGTTCGAGGTCATGATGATGACCGTGTTTTTGAAATCGACCGTTCGTCCCTGGCCGTCGGTGATGCGGCCGTCGTCGAGCACCTGGAGGAGGACGTTGAAAACGTCGTGGTGCGCTTTCTCGATCTCGTCGAAGAGGATGACGGAATACGGTTTGCGCCTGACGGCTTCGCTGAGCTGCCCGCCTTCCTCGTAGCCGACGTAGCCGGGCGGGGCGCCGATCAGGCGGGCGACGGTGTGTTTCTCCATGTATTCGCTCATGTCGATGCGGATCATGGCGTTCTCGTCGTCGAAGAGAAATTCGGCCAGGGCGCGCGAGAGCTCGGTTTTGCCGACGCCAGTTGGGCCGAGAAAAATGAAGGAACCGATCGGGCGATTTTCGTCCTGCAAGCCGGCGCGCGCGCGCCTGACGGCATTCGAGACGGCGATGATCGCTTCCTTTTGCCCGATGACGCGCTGCATGAGGCGCTCTTCCATTTTCACCAATTTCTCGCGTTCGCCTTCCTGCAGGCGCGAGACCGGGATGTGGGTCCAACTCGAGACGACCTGGGCAATGTCTTCCTCGGTCACTTCTTCGCGGAGGAGGCGCGGTTTTTTGTCGCTCGCTTCTTTCTCTGCGATTTCGCGCAGCTTTTTCTCGAGCTCGGGAATGCGGCCGTATTGGATTTCGCTCGCTTTGCCCAGCTCGCCGCGGCGCTGGGCGCGTTCGAGTTCGGTGCGCGCGGTCTCGAGCTCCTCCTTCACTTTCGCCTGGGCGTCGATCTCTGATTTTTCCTTCTGCCATTCGGCTTTCATGCCGCCCGATTTTTCTTTCAGGCTGGCCAGTTCTTTTTCGAGCTTCGTTAGGCGCTCCTTGCTGGCGGGGTCTTTTTCCTTTTTCAACGCCTGACGTTCCATCTCGAGCTGCATGATCTCGCGCTCGATGACGTCGATCTCGGTCGGCATGGAATCGAGCTCGATCTTCAAGCGCGAAGCCGCTTCGTCGACAAGGTCGACCGCTTTGTCGGGCAAAAACCGGTCGCTGATATAGCGATGGGAAAGAACCGCGGCCGCGACCAGGGCGGCGTCGCGGATCCGGACGCCGTGATGCACTTCGTAGCGTTCCTTCAATCCGCGCAAAATCGCGATCGTGTCCTCGACGCTCGGTTCGTCCACCATCACGGGTTGGAAACGGCGCTCCAGCGCCGCGTCTTTCTCGATGTATTTGCGATATTCGTTCAGGGTCGTCGCGCCGATCGTGCGCAGTTCGCCGCGCGCCAGTTGCGGTTTGAGCAGATTCGAAGCGTCGACCGAGCCTTCCGCCGCGCCCGCGCCGACGATCGTGTGCAGTTCGTCGATGAAAAGAATGACCTGGCCCTGGGAGTCGGTCACTTCCTTGAGGAACGCCTTGAGCCGGTCCTCGAATTCGCCGCGAAACTTCGCGCCCGCGACCATCGCGCCAATGTCCATCGCGATCAGCCGCTTGTTCTTGAGCGACTCGGGCACGTCGCCCGAGATGATGCGCCGGGCCAGTCCTTCCACGATCGCGGTCTTGCCCACGCCCGGTTCGCCGATCAGGACGGGATTGTTTTTCGTCCGGCGCGAGAGGACCTGCATGACGCGTCGGATTTCGTTGTCGCGTCCGATGACCGGATCGATTTTTCCCTGGCGCGCGCGCTGGGTCAGATCCTGGCCGTATTTCTCGAGGGTCTGATATTTTCCCTCGGGATTCTGGTCGGTCACGCGCTGCGAACCGCGCACCTGTTGCAGGGCCTGCATGAGCTTGTCCCGGGTCACGCCGAGCCCCTGGAGGAGGCGCGCAGCCGTGACTTTCGAGTTCGTTAGGGCAAGGAGATAGTGCTCCGCGCTGACGAACTCGTCCTTCAATTTCGCCATCTCTTTTTCCGCGCCGTCGAGCACGCTGCGGAGGTCGTTCCCAAGGCGCTGATCGATATTCGCCCCGCTGATTCGCGGCAATTTCTGGAGCGCGGCGCGCAGTTGTTCTTTGAGCGCCTCGGCTCCCACGCCCATTTTCTCGAGCAGCGGCCGGGTGATTCCCTCCGCCTGATCGAGGAGGGCGAGAAGAAAATGTTCGTTCGTGATCTCCTGCTGGTTGAACTCGGAGGCGACATCCTGCGAAGCCTGGACCGCCTCCTGCATTTTCTGCGTGAACTTGTCGATGCGCATGATGCAACCTATGAAGCGGCCGCCAGCCCGCAATCAGGCGCATAATTTCAAGGTTTTCCCGTCGCAGATTCGCTCCTCCCCGTCCTCGCTTTCTGACAACTGCTTTCGCTTCGTGCGTGTCGTTATTCTGCTCGAGGTGCGCCTGGTCGTTCTTGCGATACGGGCGCGAACGGGTCTGATAAATTCCGCGCTCCTTCAAATATCGACAAAGGTGATGGTTCAAGAATTCTCCGCCACCGTCGGTATCGATGCCTTTGAGGGCAAAGGGCTGGGCGCGCCGGAAACACCATCGCCAGTGACGATAACTGGCAGAGCGATCAGAAAGACGAAATCATCGCGACCACTTTTCCGCCGAGCAACGATGCGGAGTCCGCCATCGTCGCGACGCTCAATCGCGGCACGTATACCGCGATTGTTCGAGGCGCAGACAACAGCACCGGCATCGGGTTGGTCGAAATCTGTCAATTGGAAAACTGAGACGCGCAGAAACAGCGTTCTCCGCCTTCCCGCCGGGTCGCACACCTTGGCATCGGAGAGAAAGGCGAGAGGCGAGCGCTGGAGGGACGATCCGCCTCAGGCGAATGTCGTCCCGGCTTAAGGAAACACGGACGGGACTGCGCCCATCCCTCCAAGAGCGGCCGAGACCAGCCAGCCGCCGCCGACGTCGACATTCGTTAGCTTGAGGGCGTCGCGGAGAAAGGCTCGGTCAGCTTCGGGCGCCGCGCTCTAGATGATGGTGTGCGCGCCGTTGATCATCGGCGCGCACCCCCAGCATCTTTCGTCGCAGATTTTGACTTAAGGCAGGGAAGTCCCGATCTGCCGCCTGACGGTCCTCGCGTCGCGCCGGTCGATGCTGCCGCTGGCATCGATATCGGCGCGGAAGTTGTTTCCATCGGTCGTCTGCCCTTGATCGGCCTTCTCAATCGAGAAGTCGGCGCTGGTGACGGCGCCGTCTCCGTCGACATCTCCCAGGAGCAAGCCCATGACGGCCTCCGACACAAGGATCGTGTTCGAGGTTCCGTCGGTCACGTTGTTCAACGTGACCGTCACGTCTTCCGCGTTACAGGTGACGTTTCTCAGGTTCACGATGTAACGGTGCGGGTCGCCGCTGTCGATCATGCTGCTTTCGACAACGCCGCAGCTCGTCATGACGCTGCCGACGCTGGCCAGCTCATTGTTGAAAGTGAATTCAACCGTAAACCGTCCTTTCGAACCGCCGCTTCGGTCTTCGATGCCCGGCGTTCCGGTCAGCGGCAGGTCGATCGCGAATCCGCCTTTGGTCGAGTCAGCACTGAGCAAGGCGAAGTCGGTCGCGGCCGGAGCGACGCGCACATAGTAGACGTCCTCCTCGCCGTTGAAGGTGGCCGTGTAGGCGACGTCGCCGCCGGTGTTGTCGGAGACGATCGTGATGTAATCGCCCATCTTGCTTTGGTTCGGATAACCGAGGAAAGGATTGAACGAGCCACTCACGGCAACGTTAGGCGCCCAGGTCGCGCCGCCGTCGGTGCTGTAGGAGTAGAAGAGCTGCGAATCAGTATTATTGCCCGCGTTGCGGGTATCGAGCCAGACGCTGTCGATCCGTCCGTTAGGCGCGACGGAGAGAGTGCCGAGCCAATGCCATTTGCTGTGATTGATCGGGTCGTCGTTGACCCGCACCGGAGCGCTGAAAGTCGCTCCGCCATCGGTGCTGCGGACGAACATGACGTCGCTCCCGGTGTTCGATCCGGTCGGGATCACGCTCGCCATCATGTAGACGTTGTTGTTCGTCGCGGTGCCGGAGCGATCGCAGGCGAGAAAGATCTGCCCGACCAGGCCCACAGGGTTGATCGGATAGCTGAACCCGATGTCGCCACCCAGGTTCACCTTCGTGCTCTGTTCAAAAGTCGGCGTCGCGGCCGAGTCCCTCGCGTTGCTCGAGCGTTCGCACCAGATCTGGCCGGTGCCGAGATTCACGCCGCCGATGTAAAGGATGCCGTTGGTATCGACGTCGGGTGTGCCCCAGGAGGCAGAGTTGGGAATATTAACCGGATTGAGCCAGGTCACTCCGCCGTCGGTCGAGCGAGTAAATTGCCGGCCACCGTAATTGTTCCCGCTGGTGCTCCAGTGCTGATACTGGAAGCCGTGCCCGATGCTGCTGGTGGTATCGATCGTGAACCATTGTTTATCGCCACCTTTGGCGGGGGCGATATTTGTCCAGGTCATGCCGCCGTCGAGCGAACGCCACATGCTGTCAAAGAAGGTGTCGAGCAGACTGAGGTAGAAGAAGTCGCCCGTGCTATCGGCATCCAGGACCGGGTCGCTGCGGAAGACGTTGTTCTCGAGCACGCCGGGAAAGGTCCAGGTCGCGCCGCCATCAGTCGTGTAACTCCAGCCGGCCTGGCGGAAGTTGGAAGCGACACTGTTGAACTGTCGCCAACCGATCGTGATCTTGTTCCCGTTCGTCGGGTCGACCGTGATCGAAGGTTCATTCGCGGCGTCGCCGGTGATGTTCTGGCCGAGCCCGTTCACGTTTACCTGCGTGCTGATGAAGGCATCGTGCTGCGAGATCATGCGGGGCGAGACGCCGGTCCGCCAGAGGAGGGCGGGCGGGTCGCCGTATTTTTCCAGTTCTTCGTTAGGAAGCGATTTGCGGGGAATGGATTGACCGGAGACGAGGGCGAGGCCGGAAAGCAGAATGAGCGAAACGCAGAGGCCGTTTTTGAGAGCGGCGAAGTGCCGCGGACGAATTAGAAGCATTGCCGATACTGCCCGGGTGGGGACCCGATTGTCAATGGATTTGAAATCGAGGCGGGGCCATGGCACGAGTCAGCTCAAGCCCGATGCCAAACTTCGAAGCGGCCGACTTTTACCATCTCGATGAATTGCTGACCGCGGACGAACGTGGGATCCGCGACCGCGTGCGGGCGTGGGTGGGGGAGCGTTTTCTCCCCGTCGTCGCGCAACATTATCGCGACGGGACCTTTCCGATCGAGCTCGTGCCGGAACTGGCCGCGCTTGGCGTTTTCGGTCCCGCGGTCGAGGGCCACGGTTGCCCGGGGCTCGGGAGCGTGGCGGCCGGGCTTATGATGCAGGAGCTGGAACGCGGCGACAGCGGCCTGCGCACCTTTGCTTCCGTGCAAGGCTCGCTGGCCATGACGGCGATCGATCTTTTCGGCTCCGAGGAACAAAAGAGCCGCTGGCTGCCGGAGATGGCAAAAGGCGGGAAGCTCGGTTGCTTCGGCCTGACCGAGCCGGATTTCGGATCGAATCCCGGCGGGATGCGCACCCGCGCGCGCAAAACCTCCGATGGCTACATCCTCAGCGGCGCCAAGAAATGGATCGGCAACGGCACGATCGCGGACGTGGCGATCGTCTGGGCCAAAGTGGAAGGCGAAGCCGGTGTCGATCCAGAGAGTGCGGCTGCCATTCGCGGCTTCCTGGTTGAAAAAGGAACGCCCGGTTTCAAGGCCACGCTCATGGAGGGCAAGCTCTCGCTCCGGGCCGCCTTGACCGCCGAGCTGGAGTTCCGCGATTGCCCGCTCGCGCCTGACGCTTTACTCCCGCAGAGCCAGGGCCTGCGCTCGCCGCTTTCCTGCCTCAACCACGCCCGCTACGGGATCGCCTGGGGCGCGCTCGGCGCGGCCATGGCCTGCTTCGACGAAGCCCGGCAGTATGCGCTCAAGCGCGAACAATTCGGGCGCCCGATCGCCAGTTTCCAGCTCATCCAGGCCAAGCTCGCTCGGATGCTGACCGAGATCACCAAGGGGCAGCTCCTGGCCCATCGCCTCGCACAACTAAAAGACGCCGGGAGCGCGAAGCATTATCACATCTCGATGGCGAAAATGAACAACGTCGAGATCGCGCTCGACGCCGCGCGCACCACCCGCGACATCCTCGGTGGAGTCGGCATCCTCGATTCCTACCAATGCTTTCGTCACATGTGCAACCTCGAGAGCGTCAAGACCTACGAAGGCACCCACGACATTCACCTCCTCGTGCTCGGCCAGGAGATCACCGGCATCCCGGCCTTTCAATAAGCCGATAATAGGCACCTGCGCATGGAGCACGAAGGAATGACTGCGTCCCTCTCCGCTTAGGGCGAGCTGTCAGCCCGTGGGTGCCGGGTGCTACCCAGCACGAACTTCCCAACCCAGGCCGGTCCTTTCCAATGGTTAGAGAAAACGGCTTGACGGTTGACTTGGGAATTCAGTATTGCTGTCGGCGCAAATATCGACCCATGACAGCGCGATCATTCCCGGCGATTCGAGCGAGCAGCGATTTCCTGCCGCCGCTGCCAAACCCAAGCCACCAGCCGCCTTTAGGCTACGGCAGTGACATTATTCGAAAGTTCGCCGGCGACATTGAAAACTATACCAACACTAATATTCCTTCGGAGCAGCATAGTGTTTCTCCAGTGACTTTGGTCACTTCAGCAGCCAATCCTGTCTTTCTGATTAACAGCATCCACGATGTCATGCCGTATCCCCAAATCCTCGATCTGATCTGCGTGCTCGAAGATGCTGGACTATCCGAAGCAAATGGAGATTTCAAGACACTCACCATCCCTGGAGATGGC
The DNA here is from genome assembly GCA_963772915.1 of uncultured Verrucomicrobiae bacterium. Classification (GTDB taxonomy): domain Bacteria; phylum Verrucomicrobiota; class Verrucomicrobiia; order Chthoniobacterales; family UBA10450; genus Palsa-1392. The sequence continues at coordinate 220,210 of CAVYZI010000003.1, read as the reverse complement.
CACTCGTTTGAAAACTGGTTCAACTGGGATGGGATAGTGCCCGTGGGAAGCAGCCCAAGCCACACTGTAAGTTACCATGTTCTTCTCTTCCTCGATGCGCACCTTAAGTAACCCCATATTCTATTGCAACTGTCAGCCTTATGAACACAATCTCTGCAAAATGTCGATTTTTTCACGCCTGTCTATTACTGCTTTGCGCTTCCACACTAGGCCTAACCGTTTCAATATCTTACGCCGAGAGCGGCACTTGGAAGGCCAATCCGGTGGATCAAAGCTGGAACAATCCTGCAAACTGGTCGTGTAACTGTGTGCCACAGAGCAACGGGAGCGCCACATTCGGAGTCTCGCAAATCACCGATGTCTTTCTCTCACAGCAGGTCACGCTCTTCAGCCTCGGCTTCCAGGCAACGGCGAGTCCTTACACCATCACTTCCCCTCCCGGATCGTCCCTTATTATCTTCTCCGGCCAGATCGATAATGAATCGGGCGTGGTCCAGGATTTTCACACCACCACCGACGAAGGCGGCGGCGCCGGCAGCATATCGGTCGAGGCGGGCGCGGCGAATGACTGCATGTTTACAAATGAGGCAGCCGCGGTGGCGGGAGGAGTTCCCGGCTCGCTCTTTTTTACGATTATGGGCAGCGCCGGTAATGCAATCATCGTGAATAAAGGCAGCGGCGTCAGCGGCGGCGACGGTGGGCTTGTTTATTTCAGCGAGCAAACGACCGCGGCCACCGCTAATATTACGAACGAGGCCGGGACGGCCGCGGGAGGCAGTGGCGGTTTGGCCCTCTTCGTTTTTAATAGCATGACCACGGCTGGGGACGCCACGATCACCTGCCTGGGGGCAATTGTCAGCGGCGCAAGCGGCGGGATGATTCAGTTTTTCGACACCACCACGGCCGGCAACGCCACCTTGATTGCGAACAGCGGCTCGAATGGTGGAGCAGGTGGTGTGATTCAGTTTCTCGATAGGTCGAAAGGTGGCACAGCGCGGGTCGAGCTGTTCGGAAACGGAACTCTGGACCTGAGTGCTCACCAAACTGCACTTGCCATTGGCTCGCTGGAAGGTAATGGGACGGTGCATTTGGGAGCTGGCCATTTGAGCGTCGGCAGCAACAACTCGAGCACGACCTTTGGGGGCGTTATCCAAGACGCCGGTTCGCTGACCAAGACAGGGACAGGGACGCTCACACTTGCCGGGACGAGCACCTACGCGGGGGGGACGAATGTCAGTGCGGGAGTGCTGCTGGTGAGCAATACATCTGGTTCCGCAACCGGCACGGGCGCAGTGAAGGCTAATGCCGGCACCCTGGGCGGCGGGGGAATCATCGCCGGCCCGGTGACCGTTGGCATGGGGAGCGGTGGCAGCGGTGCGTTTCTCGCGCCGGCCTTTGCTTCGAACAAACAGGTCGCCCTCATGCTGCTAGGCAGCCTTACCCTGCAAGCGGACGCGACCTACATCTACACCTTCAAAGCGAGAAAGAACCAGTCGCGCACCGATCTGGTGAGTGCCAATGGGATCACGATCGACGGCGCCACGGTCACCCTCCAAGGGCAGACTCAGGGCCGCCTGAAGCGCGGCACGGTCCTGACCGTGCTCAGCAACACCGGCACCGATCCAATCAGCGGCACCTTCAGCAACCTGCCCGACGGCGGAATCGCAGCCGTAAATGGTAACAACTTCCAAGCGAGCTACACCGGCGGCGATGGGAACGATCTCACGCTCACCGTTGTACCCTGACAAAGGAGTCCCGCTTGCGGCATCGGGAGGGCTTCCACCCCGCCGCCTCGACGCAGCTGGCAAGGCCCCCGCTTGACCTGCAACCGGGGCGGCTGGCAGCGCGGGCGTGGCGGCGAGATTTCACCGACTGCCCATGCCGCAACCGAACCTTGTCGCACGGCCCGGAGAAGGTAACAACCCTGAAACTTTTGCCTGTTTGCTCTCGTTTTGGCGCTCGGTTACAGAGGCGGCCAACCACATCCAAATGCAACCGTCATCTCTCACTCCTCGATCGACCAGGCGCCCTGACCTCTGGGCAAGAATCCTTCGCTGGTTCGGCTTGACCCTCGCACTCTTCGTTCTCGCGCTCTTCGCGACCAGCGCCTCGGCCCAGACCGCCGCCCAATGGGTCAAACAAATGGGCACGGGCGGCATCAGCAACGGCGTGAGCAGCGACGCCGCCGGTAACGCCTACGCGACCGGGATCGTCAGCAACCCCGGGCTTTTCGAGAGTGTCGTTATCCCTTGTCAGGTCTCCGACGTTTTCCTGAGCAAATATGATCCCAGCGGTAACCTCCAGTGGGTGACGCTTGGCGGAGGCGATCTCCTCGATCAGGCCAACGATATCGTCACGGACGCCAATGGCACTTCTTATGTCGCAGGCGCGATTCAGACTAACGGACTTCATCCCACCGCGACCTTTGGAAATTTCACCCTGACCGGCAATGGTGACTACGACTGGCTGCTGGTGAAGTATGATTCTTTCGGCAATGTCGTTTGGGCGAAAAATGGCGGCAGCACCGCGGATGACATTGCCTATGGCGTCGGACTCGATCCCGCTGGAAACGTCTACCTGACCGGTCACTTCAGCGGCACCATGACGGTAGATGGCGTCACCCTCACTAGTAGCGGCCTCTTCGATGTCTTTCTCGCCAAATTCAACTCCAGCGGCGCGCTCCTCTGGCTGAAACGTGCCGGCGGCACCGGGTCCGATATTTCTCATGGTCTTGTGGTTGATGGATTGGGCAACGTGGCGATCGCGGGTGAATTTCAGGGCACGGCAAAATTCGACGCGCGCTCGATCAAAGCCGCGGGCCTCGGCGACGCCTTCATCGCCAAATATGACGCGGCCGGAAACAACGTTTGGGTGCACAGCGGTGGAAGCACGACCTCGTTTGTCGGCGACCCTGCCAAGGCGATCGCGGCCGATAGCAACAACAATTTCTATGTGACCGGCGACTACACCGGCACCGCCACCTTCGACGGGCTCTCGGTCGTGAACACCGGGACAATGGCACCGACATCTTTGTCGCGAAGTACAACAACGACGGTGTCATTCAATGGCTCCATCACGCCGGCGGTCCCGCCTCCGACAAGGGCTACAGCATCGGCGTCGACCAGGCAGGCAACAGTTGGGTGAGCGGATTTGCCGGGAGCGGGCCGGGGGTGGTCTTCGATACCATCTCGCTCCCGCCACTCGGTAACGAATATATCTTCCTCGCGAAATACGATCCGGCCGGCGTGGTGCAATACGTGAAGCAATACGCCGCCGGCACCGGCCAGGACATTCATGTGCTCAACGATGGATCGCTCTATCTCAATGGCGGCGCCTCCAAATCTCCCTCCGGTCATGAGTTTGACGACGTCAGCCTGCTCTATGTCGATCGGGGTGGTTTCATCTGCTCCTTCTTAGATGGGACCGTGACGCCCGGCTGCGAACCTCCCGGCGGCGTTACTGCGAGCAACATCACCTCCAACTCGGCCCGCATCAGCTGGACGGCTGTCTCTGGCGCCAGCAGTTATTCACTGCAATATCGCAGGGCCGGCACCAATCGTTGGAGAACGAAAAGCACCACCGCGACCGCGGTGAAGTTGAAGAATCTTCTCCCGAACACATCCTATGAATATCAGGTCGCGACGGTGTGTGCCGATGGAACAAGTGACTACTCAGTCGTTCAACTCTTTAGGACAGCTCCCTAGCTAATTTGCTCTGACACTTCTTCAACTGCCCGGAGATGGGACAACGCGGGGCCGATCTTCAGGCTCGGCCCCGTTTTTTCCCGCGGCGCTGTTGCTGCTGGCGCCACCGCGGTCTCGATCGCGGAAATGGACAACCTCGAAAGTGCCGGCCGGTTGCAAAGCCGATCGGTCGCGCTAGTATCGGCCACAAATAGATGCAAGACGCACCCGCGAACGCGGAACCTGCACGGTCGCTCTTGCAACGGCCGCCGTGGAACCGCCGCTGGTGCTGGCTTCTCCTCTCGGCGGCAATCCTGGTCGCGGATTATCTTTGCGGACCGTTTCTTCTTTTCCCCATCCTGTTCATCGTCCCGGTGATGCTGGCCGGCTGGAATCGCGCCCGGACCGATGCGATCGCCCTCGCCCTCTTTCTTACCCTGGCGCGATTCGGCTTCAGTTTCCTCTGGAACCCAGGAACGCCGATGTCAGGCGATGTCGTCAACAGCGTCATTCGCGGGATCGTTCTCGTCAGCCTCGGCGTTCTCGTCTCGAAGGTGGCCGAGCAAAACGCGCAGCTATCCCGCCGCCTGAAACAGCTCGAAGGACTGCTCCCGATTTGTTCCCATTGTAAGAAAATTCTCGATGAGGAATTGCGCTGGACTCGCCTCGAGACCTACATCGTCGAGCATTCGCAGGCTGAGTTTTCCCACGGCGTTTGCCCCGAGTGCGCTAAACTGCACTATGGCATCACTGCGCCCCAGGAAGGCGTCTTTTGAGTCTTTGGGGTTTGCCCCGGTCTCAACGCACGCGGAGCGGCGCGACGTAGAGATCGAAATGGGAAAGCGTCCCGTCCGGGTTATCCCCGGTCGAGTTTGAATTGTCGGCCGCGGAGAAGAGCATCCTGCCCTTGAAAAAGGCAAAGCCTGCGTAGTCGCCATAATCCACCCCGCTCTGCGCCTTGTTATCGTTCGAGGTCCCGGCGGAAAGCCGGCGGTTGCGGGCAAAAGTATCGCCGCCATCCTGGCTCACCGCGGAATAGATCATGATATCGTCGTTAGGCACGCCGTTCGTATCCCCACGGCCGTTGTCTCCCTTGTCGTTGCGCGCGTCATACCAGGCCACCGCCACCCGGCCGTTGGTTCCGTCAAGTGCGACCCTGGGATTGAACTGGCTGGTCGTCCCGGTGTCGTCGTTCACTCGCACCGCATTGCTCCAGGTCATGCCGTTGTCATCCGAATAACGCATTTGCACATCCGTATCGTTACTCTCCTGCGGCTCTTCCGAGAGATAGACCATGTAGAGACGCCCATGATGCGGGCCGCCGGTCCGATCCCAGGCCAGACCCACTTCCGCGTCGATCGAGCGCCCGGATTGCGCCGGGATGTAATCAAAGCCTCCGACATTCGTCGTCTGCAACACCTGGGCCGGCCCGAAACCCTCCGGTCCAAGCCCGTCGGGATCGAGCGCACCATAGATGGTCGCCGGACCTTCCCCGCCCGTCGGATTCTGATAGGCGACAAACACCTGGCCATCCGGACCCACCGCCGTGTCGCCGTAATCGCCAAATTTATTTCCACTCACGATTCCCTGCGCCGGACTGAAAGCCCCCACCTGGCCGAGTCCGGTCACCGCCGCACCGCTCGCCTGGATGGCCCCGTTAAAGGAGGTCCAGGAAATCCAGACACTGCCCGGCCCGGTCGCGATCGACGGCTGGTCGCCGCTCACCGTCTGGCCGATCGCAGCCAGGCTCTTGTAAGGAAAGGCCGGCAACCCCATCGGCTGCGAGGTGAGGAAAGCGAGCGGCTGAAAAGTCGCCCCGCCATCGGTCGAGATCGCCATCTTCACGGTGATGCTCGACGAGAGGTAGGTCAGGAAAATATTCCCAAAATCATCGGAAGCCAGTTGCGCATCGCAGCAGGCAAAGCCGAGCGCGTCGCCGTCGGCGATCGTGTCATTCTGCCAGGTCTTGCCGCCATCGGTGCTCCAGCTGTGAAAGAGCGCATTGCTCTCCAGGTTCGACACGCTCGTCACGAGCTTGGGATTGGTATGACTGATCGCGATCGAAGTCTCGGCCTCATTCCGCAGCCGCTGGCTCATGTCGATATTCTGAGGGACTCTTTCGGCTCCAGCGATTTGGGTGCAGGCAAACAACAGCGCAAGAAATAATCTCATAGTTCGGGGGATGCTGAGCAGGCGTCCCGGCGACTTCAAGCATTATCGTCCGGCCCGTTCCGAAAAGGCTCGTGTTGGTCAAAGGTCACCGATCGATCCGGCCGCGCCCGAGGACGGGGCCGAGCTGAAGGTAGATCGCGCTCTGGCCCTTGCCCGAGGCGCCCACCCCTAACGACAGGGAGCCAATGATCGTATCCGCGCCGAGAAAGAGACTGCCGGCGACGATCGTGTCGCGCAGGTCGATGTCGCCCGGATTGGCCCAGACGTTGCCGGCTTCGATCGAGGCACCGCCGAAGATCCCGCTCCCCAGCACCGGTGGGAGTTTGCCCAGCTCGCGGTAATAAATCAGCTCGGCCAGCGCGGCGTTCTGATCGTAAAGCTCCGCCCGCGTATAGCCGGAAAGATTAAGAAAGCCGCCCAGGGCAAAGCGATCGTAATAGGGCAGGGTGCCGCCGCTGGTTCGGAAGCCGGCCGTGAGCCGCGGCACGATCGTGTTCTTCCCGAAGGAAATCGGACGATACAGCTCCCCTTCCACCCGGCTGTAGTCATCCGCTCCGCCTAACGATCCATCGGACAGTTCTCCCTCCAGCCGGGCGAACCACCCGTGGCGCGGAAATGTTACCCGGTCGAGAGTATCAAAGGTGACGGAAGCACGCAGACTGCCGCGCTCGTTCGCGCCGCTGGCGCTGCGCGGGAGATTGAGGACGTCGCCGATATCGCTAAAGCCATACGCATAGCCGAGGCGCACCTCCCCGATTCTCCCCAAGCGCAGGCCGAGATCGAGCTGGCCTTCGAGCGTTTGCAGGCGGAACCGCCGCCGGTCCTCATTCGTATCGAGCGCGTCCACCAGGTCGCTCGCATAACGGACCGAAGGCGCGAGGAAGACGGAACGGGTCGGTTCCACCGGCTGATACCATTCCGAGAAGACATTCGTCAGGTCGCCGATCCGGAGAAGCGATTCCCATTCCGCGCCTAACGAATTGAGCTGCGTCATGCGCCAGTCGAGAAGGACGTTGGCATCCGCCGTTCCCGGCGTGCTGTAGGCGAAGTCGGCTCCAAAGCTGAGAAAGTTAGGGCCGCGCGATTTGGCGCGGGGTTCCAGGAGGAGGCCGTATTCGCTGCCTTCCTTCAGCACCCGGAAATCCGCCACCTCCGAATCCCGCATCCCTTCGAACTGGCGAAGCTGATTGTCCAAATCAGAAAACTCCAGGTGTTCCCCGGGATGAAACGGAATCGGGTCCTCCAGTTGGCGCCGCTTCGCGCCGGCAGTGCCCTCGACCTCGACAAAGGAAATCTGGGCCGCCTCCGGGCGTGGCCGGCGCTGCCGCGCGAGATAGCGCTGGAAGCGCGCCGGGCTCATCGCCAGGGAGCGAAGGTCCGAAGCCCGCGCCATCGTTCCGGCAAAGCCGCTCGCGATGTTATTCGGCGAATTGACGAAATCGGCCGAGGAAGCATCCGGCATTTCGAGCCGGAGGTGCACGTCGCGGCCGGTCAACTGGCGCAACTGCGCGGCGCGGTTCTGCCCGATCATGATGTCGAGCATCTGGTTGGTCACGGACACGACGGAATTGAGCTGATCAGCCTTCAAGAGGACCGGTGCGACGTCGACCGCGATCACGATATCGGCGCCCATTGCCTTGACCGTTTCGATCGGGAGGTTGCTCGTTAGGCCGCCATCCACCAGCAAGCGGCCATCGATCCGGTAGGGAGCAAAGACGCCGGGCACGGCCATGCTGGCGCGCATCGCCTCCGCCAGGTTGCCGTGGCGCAGCACGACCTTTTCGCCCGTCTCGATGTTGGTCGCGATGGCGCGAAAGGGAATCGGCAGCCGGTCGAAGTCGTCAATCCCGCGCACCGGCAGGGTCAGCTCGCGGAGGTTGACGAGCAGCTTCTTGCCCGCCACCAGACCGGCCGGGAGTTGCAGATCGCCAGTCTGGGAAAGACCAAGCTCGACATTTTGATCAAGCTCGAAATCGCGCTGCTTGTTCCGGAAAGCCTCGCTTGGGCGCGGGGGCGCGTCGTTCAGGAGATAACGCCAGTCGGCATCGCGAAAGCTGGCCTCGATTTCCTGCGGCGACATCCCGCTGGCGTAGAGCCCGCCCACGACCGCGCCCATGCTCGTGCCCGCGATGTAATCGACCGGAATCCCAAGTTTCTCCAGCGCCTCGAGCACCCCGATGTGGGCCACGCCGCGGGCGCCGCCGCCGCCGAGGGCGAGCCCGATCCTGGGACGATCCTGCCCTAACGACGCCGAGACCAAAGTGCCGCCGAGGACGAAGAGGCAGAGAAATATCTTGGTCGCGGTGCGGGTCAGCATGGGGATGATCACTATTGCGGGCAAAAATCGCATTGCAATTCTCCGGCTTCGGGAGAAGGGAAGATCTTCCGAATTTATGGCGAAGAATACTGCTTCTGCTCTCGTTAGCGTGGTCATGGGGAGTGCCTCGGATTGGGAAACGATGCAGCATTGCGTCGAGCTGCTCGGTCAGTTCGGCGTGCCTAACGAACACCGGATCGTCTCCGCTCATCGCACCCCGGATCTGATGGCGAAGTTCGCCCGCGAAGCGGCCGAGCGCGGGGTCCAGGTGATCATCGCAGGCGCGGGCGGCGCGGCTCATCTCCCCGGCATGATCGCAGCCCAGACCTGGCTCCCGGTCCTCGGCGTGCCGGTGGAATCGCGCGCGCTCAAGGGACTCGACTCGCTCCTCTCAATTGCGCAGATGCCGGCCGGGGTCGCGGTCGGGACACTCGCCATCGGCACGGCGGGCGCGAAAAACGCCGCCCTTCTGGCGGCCAGCATCGTCGGTCTGCACGACGCCAAAGTCCGCGCCGCGGTGCAGAAATTTCGAGCGCGCCAGACGAAAAAAGTTCTCGCGCAAAAGCTGCCATGACCCAGGGCAAAGCGCTTCTACCCGGAGCGACCATCGGGGTCATGGGCGGCGGCCAGCTCGGCCGCATGTTTGCCATCGCGGCCCGCCGGATGGGGTATCGCGTCCACACTTTTTCGCCTGATAAAGATGGGCCAGCCGCCCAATTCTCCGATCACGCGACGGCGGCCAGCTACCACGACGAAGAGGCGGTGACGAAATTCGCGCGCGAGATCGATGTCCTGACCTTCGAGTTCGAAAACATCCCGGCCGCCACCATCGAGTGGGCCTCGCGCGATCAGATCGTCAGGCCGCGAGGCGAGATTCTGCTCATCGCGCAGAATCGCTTGCGCGAAAAAGAATTCCTTTCCGATGCCGGATTTCCAGTCGCGCCGTTTCGCCGGGTCGCGAGTGCGAAGGAACTAACGAGTGCGGCGCGGGCGATCGGGCTGCCGGCGATTTTGAAAGGCGCGGCCTTTGGTTACGACGGCAAAGGGCAACAACGGATCGACCCGGGGACCAACCTGACGGAAGCCTGGAAGGGGCGCGAAGACAAAATCTGCGTTTTGGAAAGCGTGATTGATTTCGAGAAGGAAATTTCCGTCATCGTGGCGCGGGGACCGGATGGAGCGACGGCGGTTTTTCCGGTCTGCGAAAACATCCATCGCAATCACATCCTCGACCTGACCCTGGCGCCGGCGCGGATCGAGGAGCGGGTCGCGCAGGTCGGCCTGCGAGCTGGCCGGCGAGGTCGCGACCAGGCTCGATCTCGTTGGGCTCCTCGCGGTCGAAATGTTTCTTAAGCCGGATGGCGGGTTGATCATCAACGAGCTTGCGCCGCGGCCGCACAACTCCGGGCATTGGACGATCGAGGGCTGCGTCACGAGCCAGTTCGAGCAGCATGTTCGTGCCGTTTGCGCGCTTCCGTTAGGCGCGACCGGGATCCTGCAGCCGAGCGCGATGGTGAACTTGCTCGGCGATGTCTGGAGCAGCGGCGAACCGAACTGGGCCGCCGCGCTCGCGGTGCCGAATGTGCATCTCCATCTTTATGGCAAACGTCAGCCGCGCCCCGGGCGCAAGATGGGGCACCTGACCGCGGTCGGGGAAACGGTCGACGCGGCGATGGCGAATGCATTGCTTGCCCGCGAGAGGCTCGAGGAAGGGTCTTAACTCCGGGGAGCGCGGGCGCCCCGCCCCTGTGTCACGCGCCTCGCGGGACACTTCCGGATTCGCCCGCCGTAGCGGTTCGCGAAATTCTCCCTCAGCATCGAGGCGGGGCGCCTCGACGAGCGGGCGGGGCGCCCGCGCTCCCCGGGCCAGTTGCCAAGCGCGGGGATTCAGGGGAGAAACTCGGTGGAAGCCGGAATGAAGACTGAAATTTTATCCGCCGCTGCGCCTAACGAGCCTGGAGAAACCGTAGCGCGCGCGGTGGAGCTTTTGCGCGCGGGCGAAGTCGTCGCCTTGCCGACTGAAACGGTTTACGGACTCGCGGCCGACGCACTCTCGGCGGAAGCGGTCGTGAAAATATTCGAGACGAAGGAGCGCCCGCGCTTTGATCCACTCATCGTGCATCTGCCGGAGCGCGATTGGCTCGAACGCGTTGCGATTGTCGACGAGGGCTCGCGCGCGTTGATCGAAAAGCTGATCGCCGCCTTTTGGCCGGGTCCGCTGACGCTGGTCCTGCCGCGCACGGAGGTTATTCCGGAGATCGTGACGGCTGGCCTAACGACCGTGGCGGTGCGGATGAGCGCGCATCCCGTTTTCTCGGAAGTGGCGCGGGCGTTTGGAAATCCGCTCGCCGCGCCGAGCGCGAATCGTTTCGGTCGCATTAGCCCGACCTCGGCGGCGGATGTGGCGGAAGAATTATCGGGGCGGATTCCGTTGATCGTGGATGGCGGGCCGACACAGCATGGCATCGAGTCAACTGTGATCGCGCCCCGCGACGGCGCGATCGAGGTGCTGCGTTCGGGGCCGATCACGCGCGAAGAGCTGGCGACTTTCGGGGATGTGCGGAGCCGCGCCGCGGGCGCGACGGAATCGCCGGGGCAATTGCCATCGCATTACCGGCCGCAGACGCCGCTCCGGATTGTGGATGACATCACCAAGGTCTCGGTTCCACATGGCCAGCGACTGGGCGCCTTGCTTTGGAGCGATAAGCCCTTTTCGGAGACATTCGTGGAAGCGCGCCGGCTGAGCACGACGAACAATATGCGTGAGGCGGCGGCGAATTTGTTTCGGCAATTGCGCGCGCTGGATCATGCGGGTCTCGATGAGATCGTCGCGGAAGCGTTGCCGGAAGAGGGATTGGGCGTGGCGATCATGGATCGGTTACGGCGAGCGGCAACCGTAACTCAGGCGTCCTCGCCTGATCTGTAGCGCAGCCGTCCCGGCTGGTCGCAAACAGGCCCGCAAAGGCCAGGGGAACGAGCGGGCGAGACGCCCGCGCGACGAATCAGGCGAGACGCCTGAATTACGGGCGCAGGCGCTGGAATCACCCCCTGGTGGACGAGGCAGGCGCGGATGAAAGCGCCCGACTTGAACATGCGAAGACTGGAGTTGCGCGTTTTGACTTGACTCGCTGCCGCGACCTCCTCCACGCTGCTGACACTAACGGATTCGAATCGGGCGGATGACATTTTCCCGCTAGATTCCTCGCCCCTTCCGGACCCGCAAATCGCAGGATCAACCTAGCGGGGAAAGGAAAAATCATGAATCCGCTTACTCCGCGCACGAATCCTGACATTCACCCACTTCTGATCGCACTGATGTTCGCCGGCCTCGGGCTTTCGCCGATGGCGCAGGCCGTGCCCCGAGCAGGAAACGACGCCCTTCCAGATCAGCGCAACGCTGGGAGTGGAGATGCGGTCGGGAAGAATACCACCAGCACTGACGCGCCCTTGGCGGACTGGATCTGGAAACACCGTGGCACCCTTAACACCGCGCGCTCCCGGCACACCGCGACGTTGCTGCAAAACGGCATGGTTCTGGTCGCAGGGGGGCTTGACCAAAACTTCGTCCATTCCGCGAGCGCCGAACTGTTCGACCCCGTGAGCGGGAACTGGACGCCCACGGGCAGCCTCCACACCGCACGTTTTGACCACACCGCGACCATGTTACAAGACGGCAGGGTCCTGATTGCTGGCGGCTGGGAGCCCAACGGGCAGTCGGCCAGCACCGAACTCTACGATCCGGCGAGCGGAAACTGGACGGTCACCGGCAGCCTGAGTACCGGACGCATTTCTCACACGGCGGTCTTGCTACAGGACGGCAGGGTCCTGATTGCGGGGGGGACCACCTCAGTCTCCGGTCTCACAAGCACGGAACTGTACGACCCGGCGAGCGGGAGCTGGACAGTCACCGGCAGCCTCCACAGCGAACGAATTTTGCACACGACGACGGTGTTACGGGACGGCAGGGTCCTTCTGGCCGGGGGGCGTAGCAACGGCGGGACTTCTGCGACCAGCGAGCTCTATAACCCGGGGACCGGAATTTGGAAGGCCACCGGCAACCTCAACACCGTCCGGGAATCACACACCGCGGCCTTGCTCCCAGACGGGATGGTCCTCGTCGCAGCGGGACACAACATCACCAGCGAGCTGGTTAGCGCGGAGCTGTACGACCCGAGAACCAAAAGCTGGACCGAGACCGGCAGCCTCGCCACGGCGCGGTCTCGCCACAAGGCGGCGCAGCTACCTAATGGAAGCGTGCTCGTCGTAGGCGGATCCGACGGCAACGGCGGGATTACCCCAAGCGCCGAAGTATACGACCCGAGGAGCGGGAGCTGGGCGAGCGCGGGCAGCCTCAACAGCGGACGGAGCGCCGCCACGGCGACATCGCTGGGCGGCAGCCGAGTTCTTGTGGCGGGGGGAGTGGCTGAAAACGGCAGTGTGGTGGCGAGGACGGAAGTAGGACACAGCCAGCCCTGAAGTCATCGCTTGAACAGTGGCGCCGGCGGCAACCGTAACTCAGGCGTCCTCGCCTGATCTGTAGCGCAGCCGTCCCGGCTGGTCGCAAACAGGCCGCAGAGTCCAGGGGAACGAGCGGGCGAGACGCCCGCGCAACGAATCAGGCGAGACGCCTGAATTACGGGCGCAGGCGCGGAATCACCCCTGATGCGCTGCGCAGGCGCGGATGAAAACGCTGAAGAGCGGCTGCGACTTGCCTGGCTTGCGTAAGCAAATCCCCTGGGCGCGGAGCGCTTGTGCTTGCCCGAGTGCATCAATGCCGTGCACGCGGGTAGCATCTACTTGCCCGCTTACACCATTCCGCCGCCCGCCCGAAACACAGCGCCGGTCACCGGAGCCATTACGCCGGGCACCGGCATCATTGCGCCGGGAACCGGAATCATTTCGTCGGGCGCCGGAACGGTTCCCGCGCTCGTGGGAATGCTGCCGGTGCCCGCCGATTCAGCTTCCTTGCCCGTGGCGCAACCGCCGCGCAATCGAGTGTACACTGGGGAGCGCACGCGACTCGCCTCGTTCGGCGACTCGCCGAACGGAACGCGTTACGCCAAGCATACTTTCGTCGCGACCCCGCCAGGCGCGCCGATGTTGCGGCGAGTCGCCGCAAACAGCACGCGAGTCGCGTGCGCTCCCCAGGCCTGCGCGACGCTTCGCGCTAGTCCTGGTGCGCGAGGCAGGCGCGGATGAAACCGCTGAAGAGCGGGTGCGGCTTGTTCGGCTTGCTCTGGAATTCTGGGTGGTACTGGCAGGCGAGGAAGAAGGGGTGCCCCTTCAGCTCGATCAATTCCGCGAGCGAACCGTCGGGCGAGGTGCCGCTGATGAGGAAGCCTTTTTCCTCCATTTGCTCGCGGTATTTCATGTTGAACTCGTAACGGTGGCGATGCCGCTCGAGCACTTCGTCGTGCTTGTAGATTTTCTGGGCGAGCGTGCCGGGGACGATCTTGGTCGGCCAGGTGCCGAGACGCATGCTGCCGCCTTTTTTGCGGATCTTGCGCTGTTCATCGAGCAGGCAGATGACCGGCTCGGCTGATTCCTGGTCGAACTCGCTGCTGTTGGCAGCGGAGATGCCGCAGACATTTCTCGCGAACTCGATCGTCGCCACCTGCATCCCGAGGCAGAGGCCGAGATAGGGCACGTTGTTCTCGCGCGCGAATTGCGCGGCGCGAATTTTCCCTTCCACCCCGCGCTCGCCGAACCCGCCGGGGATCAGGATGCCCGCGACGTCGTTGAGCTGGCCGTCGACGCCGTTTTCGAGCGACTCGGCATCGATCAGGCGCAGATCGATCCCGCAATCGTGACTCGCCGCGGCGTGGGTGAGCGATTCGTAAATGCTTTTGTAAGCGTCCTGCAGGTCGATGTATTTCCCAACGACGGCGATCTTGACCTGCTTCTTCGGGTTGATGACGCGACTAACGAACTTGCGCCAGTCGCTCAAATCCGGCTGTTGCGCGTCGATGTGGAGCAGTTGGCAGATCGAGCTCGTCGAGCCCTTCCTCGTGCAGCATAAGCGGCATCTCGTAGATGGTGTGCGGAACGTCGCGCGCTTCGATGACCGCGTTGGGTCGGACGTTGCCAAACATGGAAAGCTTCTGCCGAACGTCGGCGTCGAGCGGGCGTTCGGTCCGGCAGATCAGAACCTGCGGCTGGAGACCGATCTCGCGCAGCCTGGCGATGCTTTGCTGGGTCGGCTTGGTCTTCAATTCGCCCGCCGCCCGAATGTAGGGGATGAGCGTGACGTGCATGTCGACGACGTTCTCCGCGCCGACTTCGAGAATGAATTGCCGGATGGCCTCGAGAAACGGCAGGCCCTCGATGTCGCCGACCGTGCCGCCGATTTCGGTGATGACGACGTCCACTTTTTCCGGGTCGGCCACCTGGCGGATGCGGGCCTTGATTTCATCGGTGACGTGCGGAATCACCTGCACGGTTTTGCCGAGATAATCGCCGCGCCGCTCTTTCAGGATGACGCTTTCGTAGACCTGGCCGCTGGTCAGGTTGTTGTTCCGGGAGAGAACGCAATTGGTGAAGCGTTCGTAATGGCCGAGGTCGAGATCGGTCTCGGCGCCGTCGTTCAGGACGTAGACTTCGCCGTGCTGGAACGGGTTCATCGTCCCGGGATCGACATTCAGGTAGGGATCGAACTTTTGCAGGAGCACGCGTTGGCCGCGCAACTCGAGGAGGGTGCCGAGGGAGGCGGCGGCGAGACCTTTGCCTAACGAACTGACCACACCGCCGGTTACAAAAATATATTTCATCGCGAACGAGCCTGACGCGGTCGCCGCGAGTGGGCGAGGAGCTGGCGCTCGATCGCCGCGGCATCTTCCGGAGTGTCCACCCCGGGCGAGCCGCTTTTGGTGACGACCACGTGAATGTTTACGCCATTCTCCAGCGCGCGCAATTGTTCGAGTGCCTCGGCTTTTTCGAGCGGGCTCGGTTTCCAGCGGACGAGGCGCAAAAGCAGATCGCGCCGGTATCCGTAGATGCCCTGGTGGCGGAAATATTGAATCGGCGCAGTCGTATCGCGGGGGTAGGGAATGGCGCTGCGCGAGAAATAAAGGGCGTGCCCGTGACGGTCGAGGACGGCTTTGACCTGATGCGGCGACTGGGCGTCTCCCGGGTTGGCGAAGGGATGGACCGCAGTGATCATTTCAATCTTCGGGTCGCGCTGCATTTTGCGCGCGAGCTGGTTGAGGAGCTGCGGTTCGACCAATGGTTCGTCGCCCTGGATGTTGATGATGTGGGAGACGCCGCGCAGTTTTTTTGCGACCTCGGCGATCCGGTCGGTCCCGCTGGCGTGGTCGGGTTTCGTTAGGCTGACTTCCGCGCCCCAGGCGAAAGCGGCCTTGGCGATCCGCATGTCGTCGGTTGCGATGATGACGGTGTCGAGCGAGCGGGCGCGGCGACATTGTTCCCAGACGTGTTGCAACAAAGGTTTGCCGGCGATCGGGTGGAGCGGTTTGCCGGGAAACCGGGTCGAGGCCCAGCGAGCGGGGATGATGCCGACAATTTTTGTCATGAATGTTCGGAGACTAGCAGTGGCCGGAAGCCCCTTGCAATGGTGCTGCTGCCTCCGGGTAGCGCACGCGTTCCGCGTGCTGGTCGCGGTGTTTCACCGCGACGAACTTTCCATGACGCAAGGGAATTAGTTGGACGCGTCGATTCCGTTGCAGCGTGTCCGGAAAGTTCGCGACGGTGGAACACCGTCGCCAGCACGCCAGAGGCGTGCGCTACCCGGAATCGTCGGGCGACCTTTTATCCAAATTCAAAATGATGCTGCCGCGGCACAGAAATCTTCCGCGATCCAATCCGGCGGCGGCGTGCGTCTTCCTGCGCCCGTAGCCGGTTTTGACCAGAATCGTGCGCACCCCGGCGTTGCGGCCGCATTCGATGTCGATCGCTTTGTCGCCGATGAAAAAGGAGCGCGCGAGATCGATGGCGTGGTCGCGTTGCGCTTCGAGCACCATTCCCGGCGCGGGCTTGCGCCGGTTGGTCGCGTGGTCGGGATGGTCGGGGCAGAAATAGACCCCGTCGAAAGTCGCGGGAAGAACGGCGCGCGCCACCTCGGCTTCGACGAGCCGATATTGCGCTTCGGTGAAATAGCCGCGACCGATGCCGGCCTGGTTGGAGATCACGATCAACTTGTAGCCGGCCTCTTTCAGCCTAACGAGCGCTTCCGGGACGCCGGGAAAAATTTCCACCTGTTTCGGGTCGGAGCAGTAATTGACCTCGCGCATCAGCGTGCCGTCGCGATCGAGAAAGACCGCGGCCGCTGATTCGTCAGGCGCCGTTGTCATCCTCGAAGCTCGCGATCAGCTCGGCGGGTGTGACGGTGGCGGTGCCAAGTTTCGCCACCACCACGGCGCTGGCGTGGTTGGCGATTTCCGCCGCCTCGGTCGGCGAGGCTGCGCAGGAAAGCGCGAGGGTAAAGAGCGCGATCGCCGTGTCACCGGCGCCGGAAACGTCGAAGACCTGGCGCGCCTTGGTCGGAATGTGATGCGGCGTCTGGTTGCGCTCGAGCAGCATCATGCCCTGCTCGCCGAGGGTGATGAGAAGCATCTGCGTGTCCCATTTGGAAAGCAGGCGGATGCCGGCGGTCAGAAGGGCCTTGTCTTCGAGGGGCGGATCGACCGGATCAGTGAGGGGAAAGCCGGCGGCGTGCAGCGCTTCACTGCGGTTGGGTTTGACCGCCGTGATCTCGCCCCAGTTGATCTGATGGTGCGGGTTGGGATCGGCGGTCGCGATTTTTCCAGCTGCCCGGAGATCTGAGGAAATTTGCCTAACGAGATCGGCATTGAGAAAACCCTTCCCGTAATCTTCGAAGATGAAGGCGTCGAGCTGCGGCAATGTCTCGCGCAAGCGGCCGATGACCTCGGCGATTTGTTTCTCTGAAGGTCCGCGGATTTCCTCGCGATCGACCCGCACCACCTGTTGCTGGCGAGCGATGATGCGCGTTTTCACGATCGTGCGAAAATCGCGGTCTTCGAGGACGAGACCGGTTTCGATTTTTCCCGCGCGCAAAAGATCGAGCAACTGCCGGCCGCTGCTATCGGTCCCGACCGTCCCGATGACCGAGACGCTGTCGGTGAACTCGCGCAGATTGCGCGCGACGTTGGCGGCGCCGCCGGGATAGAACGATTCGCCCGTCACTTCGACCACCGGGACGGGCGCTTCGGGCGAGATGCGGCCGACTTTGCCCCAGACGAATTCGTCGAGCATGAGGTCGCCGGCGACGGCAATGCGCTTGCCGGCGGCGCGGGCGAGGATCTCCCGCAGGCGTTCCAACTTCATAAGGGAAGGCCGACGCGTTTAATTAAATACGCCCCCGAGGCCACCGCCGAAATTGGTTGTCGCGATTCCAGAAGACGGGATGATATGGCGATTTGTGCCCTCCTGCGGTTCTGCATAAAGTGACCAACTAATCCTGAATACCTTTGTGAAATCAACAGTCGAAGCTGCGGATGAGACCTTTCGTTAACCTATTTCTAATCACGGGCTGCCTGCTCGCTTCGCTCTGTGTCGATGCTGCGGTCGCCGAACCAGCCCGTCGGATCGACGTCAAACACCTCTCGAAAAGCATCGACGATGTCGTTGTGCCGCTGCCGAACGAAATCTTCGGGGCCCTGAACAAGCTCGACAGCGTGAACTGGAAGGAATTTGTCCGCACGAACAAGAGCACCAATTTCACGGAACGGCCGCGGATCGCGTTGCTTCTCGGGACGGTCATCGCCGACGGCTTCATTGCCGTCCAGGCAGAGGACGCGCCGAGCGTGAAAGAGATCGGGCAGCGTGTCGTTAGTCTGGCCAAGGGGATCGGGGTGGGGAATTCGATCGTGCCCCACGCCAAGGCGATCACAGAAGCGGCCGATCGGCGCAATTGGCCGGCCGTGCGCCAGGAGCTCGACCGCACCCAGAACAGCGTGCAGCAGGCGATGAATGAAGTGCATGACGAGAAGCTTTCCCAGCTCGTTAGTCTGGGGGGTTGGCTGCGCGGCACCCAGGTCCTGACCTCGGTCGTGAATCGCCATTTCTCCGCCGATGGCGCGGAGCTGTTGCACCAGCCCGACCTGCTCGATTATTTTCAGCGCAAACTGGCGAACATGCCGGAGCTACGCGTCCCGTTGCTCAATCAAATCCAGAGTTCTCTCGTGGAAGTGAAGCCCCTCATCGACGTCGATCGGCCGATCAGCGCGGCCTCGGTCAAGAAAATCAACGAAATCACATCCCGTCTCGACGAAGGAATCGTGACCCGAAACCCATGAAGCCCCCACTGCATTCTTCGGTTGCGGCCACCCGCCGCGTTGCCTTGCTGGCGACGATCCTCCTCGCCCTGCAGGTGGCGGCCTCACGCGCATCGGTCGACGACGCCCATTCCTTCGCGCTCCAGGCGGCGGAGCCTTACGTCAAACAAGGCTATCAGGTGCGGGAAGATTATTGGGGCGGCGATCTCGGGGTGGGAGAAAAGAAGGCGGTTCGGCAGCAGCTTTTCAAGGGCAACGATTACTGGTTCTGGATGGGAACCGAGGTCGAGCAGGCGAAAGTCTCCGTCCACATTTACGACGCCGACGGCAAGCTCTGCGAACAGCCCGATAGCTGGCAAAAAGGGCACTTTGCTGCCGCCCATCTCATTCCCAAAAACACCGGGAGCTACTTCGTCATCGTGGCAGTCGAAAGCTCGCCCGAGGAAAGAACGCACTGGGCGCTGGTTTACGGGTTTCGGTAATGTAGACGCTTCGCTGTGCGAAGCGCGAGCAGAGGGGTGGCCGTGGCTGAGCGCAGACCCGTGTCGGCCACAGGGCGACATCCACAGGGCGCTCCCAGTTTGACACTCTTCCCCGCGACGCCGTATCCTCGCGGCTGATGATTTCCCGGCCAAGAGATGACTGAGACCCGCACCCTGCAGTTTGAGAATGCACGGGCAGTGCAATCCCTCTACGCCAACGACCTGAAGCTGATCAAGAACCTCGAGGAATCTCTCGGCGTGAAAGTCACCACTCGCGAAGGCTGGATCAAAATGGAAGGCGAGCCGGCCCAAGTCGACAAAGCGGAACGTGTCTTCACCCAGCTCGAAACCGCACGCCAAAGCGGGGTCGATATCCAGCGGCACGAATTCAACTTTGCCCTTAACTCCGTGAACGAAGCGCGCAACGAGAACCTGGGCGACCTCGTCAGCACCAAGATTCTGACCTCGGCGCGCAAGCCCGCGATCGTGGCCCGCACCCTCGGGCAGCGTAATTACATCGAAGCGATCCAGAAACATGATGTCGTCTTCGGGATCGGGCCGGCCGGCACAGGCAAAACCTATCTCGCCGTCGCGATGGCGGTGGCGGCGCTGAAGAAGGAACAGGTCGACCGCATTATCCTAACGAGGCCGGCCGTCGAGGCGGGCGAAGCGCTCGGCTTCCTGCCCGGCGATCTGCAGCAAAAGATCACCCCTTACTTGCGTCCGCTCTACGACGCCCTGCACGACATGCTCGAGCCGGACGAGCGGGAGCGTTACGTGGCGCGCGAGACGATCGAGATCGCGCCCCTCGCCTACATGCGCGGCCGCACCCTGAGCAACGCCTTCGTCATTCTCGACGAAGCCCAAAATACCACGACCGAGCAAATGTTCATGCTCCTGACCCGGATCGGCCCGCGCTCGAAATGCGTCGTGACCGGCGACGGGACTCAGATCGACCTTCCCTCGAACAAGCGCTCCGGCCTGCTCGAGGCCCTCCAGGCCTTGAAAAATGTGCCCGGGATCGGGTTCACTTATTTCAATGACAAAGACGTCGTTAGGCACGAACTTGTCCGGGCGATCATTAACGCCTACCAGCAGCACCGCTCGCCCGCCAATACCGCGGGCGCGGCGCGCAAATAGTCATGTTCAACTTTCTGCGCAGAACGCGCCTCGTGAAACGAGGCCTGGCCTCGGGCAAAACCCGCCGCCGCCGCGCCTCCAACGAGATGCTGCGCAATCTCGAGCACGCGCCCTGGATGAAGGTCGTCATCTTTGCCGCCTTCGCCGTCGGTCTGGCCGTCCTCATTTTCAGCGGGCAGCAGCAGGAGCCGACCCGGATTTTCGTCTTCTCGCTTCTCATCCTCGCGACCGCGGTGGGTCAGCTCTGGATGAATCAACCGAAGACGTTCCTGCGCAACTCGCGCGTCTTTCTCGTCTTCGGCATCATTTATCTCCAGCTCGCGATCACCAAGCTCCTCCTCGTCCTCTGTGCGAGTGGGGTCTTCACCTGGCTCAAACCGGAGACCGGCTGGCTGATCGCCCCCTATGCCTTTGCCCCGCTCATCCTCTGCGTTCTCCTCGGAAAAAATCACGGCCTCTATGGCGCCGTCTTCGTTAGTCTCTGGAGCAGCATTCTCGTCGCCAAGATCGATGCCCCGATGCTTTTTAACGGGCTCATCAGCGGGCTGACCGCCGTCTATCTCACCCAACAGGTGCGGCGGCGCGGGCGCCTGATTCGCGCCGGGCTTTTCGTCGGCCTCGCCATCTGGCTTCTCTCCATCACCTTTGGCATCATCGGTCCGATCAACCTTTTCAATCCGGGCGCGACCGATTGGTCGATGATCGGGATCGAGAGCG
Source organism: uncultured Verrucomicrobiae bacterium (assembly GCA_963772915.1). Lineage (GTDB taxonomy): Bacteria > Verrucomicrobiota > Verrucomicrobiia > Chthoniobacterales > UBA10450 > Palsa-1392. The sequence goes on along the minus strand of CAVYZI010000003.1, from coordinate 199,449 downwards.
CTTTCGCGATCGGGAACGGGATCGTGACTGCGATGGTGGTGGGCGGCGCGCTCCCCATCCTCGAGCAGCTCTTCCAGATCACGACCGATATTTCCTGGCTCGAAGCTTCCGATCTCAATCATCCGCTTCTGCGCCGGATGACGATCGAAGCGCCCGGCACCTATCATCACAGTCTGGTCGTCGCGAACCTGGCCGAATCCGCCGCCGAAGCGATCGGCGCGAACGCCACCCTCTGCCGCGTTTGCTCCTATTTTCACGACATCGGGAAACTGGTGAAGCCGGATTATTTCACCGAGAACATGAACTTCGAGCGCAACCCGCACGACGATCTCGCCCCGACGATGAGCGCGCTCATCATCATCGCGCACGTCAAGGAAGGCGTCGACCTCGCGCTCAAGCACGGGCTCAACCAGCAGGTCATCGACGTCATCCAGCAGCATCACGGGACGTCGCTGGTCTTCTATTTTACAAACGCGCCCTGCAGCAGCTGGAAGACGCGCGCGCCGGCGGCAAGATCATGAAGATGCGCGAGGAAGACATTCCCGAAGTCTCGGAGGAAAGCTTCCGTTACAGCGGGCCGAAACCGCAGACGCGGGAGAGCGCGATCATCAGCCTGGCCGACATGGTGGAAAGCGCCTCCCGTTCGCTCGAGAAACCGACCCCGCAAAAGATCGAACAGCTTGTGAGCGACCTGATCGATCAGCGCCTGGCCGATCATCAACTCGACGAATGCGATCTGACCCTGCGGGATCTGAAAACGATCGCGGAGCGTTTTCGTTTCACGCTCATGAACATGCTGCACACGCGCATCGCCTATCCGAAGGAAGGCAAGACGACCCCGTCGCGCGACGACGGGGCTGCGGCCCGACGTGATGGCGGTGACGAAACGACCGGCCTACGCTCCGCCGGTCTCGGCCGCCTGAGCGCGTGGAAAATTTTGCGATCGAGCGGGTGCGCGAATACGGCGCGCAGGTCGCGATCGTGCTCGGCTCGGGCCTTAGTTCGTTAGTCAAAAATCCGGCGCGCGAACGGATCATTCCCTTATCAGCGAGATCGGCGGGCTGCCGCGTTCGACGGTCAAAGGGCATGCCGGCCGTTTTGTGCTCGACGAGATCGGCGGCCACGCGGGTCGTTTTCGCGCAGGGGCGGGCTCATCTTTACGAAGGCCACACTGCCCGCGAAGTGACGCGCCGGGTTCGCTTCCTCGCCCGGGCCGGAATCGAGAGCGTGATCCTGACCAACGCCGCCGGCTCGGTGAATCCGGATTTCGCGCCCGGATGACTGGATGATGATCAAGGATCATCTCAATCTGCACCGGGGTCGACGCCATTGTTAGGCAGCGGCGGATTTCGTCGACCTGACCGACGCCTATTCGCCCGCCTGGCGCGAGCGTTTCGCGGCCGCGGCGCGGGCAAAAGTGTCTCGCTGCATCGAGGGGTTTACGCGGGGTCGCTCGGGCCGCAGTACGAGACGCCGGCAGAAGTGAAGATGCTGCGTTCGTTAGGCGCAGACGCCATCGGGATGTCGACCGTCTGCGAGACCATTCAGGCGCGCGCGCCTGGGGATGGAGGTGGCGGGCTTTTCCTGCCTGACGAATTGGGCGGCGGGATTGAATCAGTCCGCCGCTCGCGCATAACGAGGTCCTCGCTGCCGGGCCACGGCGGCAAGCGACGTTTTTGCGACAGCTTCTCGCGGCGGCGTTCATCGCCATCAGCAGTCCGCGAGTCTCGGTCCTGAGCCGAGAGACACCCCTCCGTTACTCGCTGAGGACCGCGGTTATTCGTCGCGCGGAGGATGGGCGCGGGGCTCGCGGTCTTTCGTCGTCGCGGTGCTCGGCTGGGTGACGAAGGGGCCGCCTTCCATCGGCGCCGCGGACGTGAAACCGACATCGGGCATGTCGCTCGGTTTGTCCCTCGAGCGGGAATTCTTTGCGGAACGGAAAGTAGGGATAACCCTCCCACATCAAAATGCGACGCAGGTCAGGATGGCCGTTGAAACGCAGGCCCATCATGTCCCAAATCTCGCGCTCGTGCCAATTGGCCGTCGGCCAGATGTCGGAGACGGTGTCGACCGTTGGATCATCTTCCGAGACGCGGAGTTTCAGGCGGAGGTGAACGGCCATGGTCATCGAGTAAAGTTCGTAGACGACTTCGAAACGCGGCTCGCTCCCGAAATTATCGACGCTCGAGATATCGAGCAGGTAATCGAAGGAAAGTTCGTCCCGGCAAAACCTCGCCACCTCGCGGATATCGCGCGGCTCGATGACGAAAGTGGTCTCGCCGCGAAATTCGCTTCGCTCCCGAATCTTGGATCCCAAAAGTTTGCTGAGCGAGCTGAGCAATTCGGGGCCGGTCATGGATGAAAGGAAGAAGGCAGAAGGATGAAGGAAGAAAAGGGGATCAACCGAGCGCTTTGACTTTGTCGACCAGGTCCTGCTTTTGGGAAACGAAGGAACGCTCGCCCGCGATTTTGGCCTGCAATTTCATCAGGCCTTCGAGGAGCGCTTCGGGACGAGGCGGGCAGCCGGAAACGTAGACGTCGACCGGGAGAAGCTGGTCGATGCCCTGGAGGACGGCGTAGGAGCGATACATGCCGCCACTCGAAGCGCAGGCGCCCATCGCGATGACCCATTTCGGCTCCGGCATTTGCTCATAAATCCGTTTCACGGCCAGGGCCATTTTGTAGGTGACGGTGCCGGCCACGATCATGACGTCGCATTGCCGGGGCGAGAAACGCATGACCTCGGCGCCGAAGCGGGCGATGTCGAAACGGGCGGAGGCGGTGGCCATCAATTCGATCGCGCAACAGGCCAGGCCCATCGGCATCGGCCAGAGCGAATTCTTGCGCATCCAATTCATCGCCGCATCGAGCTGAGTGAAGATGACGTTGCCTTCGATCTTGGAATCGTAGGCGGCCGGAAGGGTTTGCTGGGCCGCGGCGTTTGGCATTCTGCCACAAGCTAGGGACGCGTCGCGCTTGCAGTTCGCTTGCGAAGCGCAAGTGATTGGGAGCCGCCCCCTCGCGCTTCGCACAGCGAAGCGTCTCCAAACGCGCCGACTCAGCAGGCGTGCTGCAATGCACAGTCCGCGCCGTAATTCATCCGGCTCGCTTCCACAATCGCGTGCACTTTGCGACCCAGCTCGGCGGCTTCGTACGGTTTCGCGATCACGCCGCGGAAACCGAAATCCTCATAACGACTCATGGTCGCATCCATCGCGTAGCCGCTCGAGACGACCGCGTTCACCATCGGATCGATCTCGATCAACTTCTTGAGCGCGTCTTTTCCACCCATCCCACCCGGAAGGGTGAGGTCGAGAATGACGAGATCGAAGCGCCGACCTTCCTCCAACGACTGCCGATAAAGCTCGATCCCGCGGAGCGAGCTCTCCGCCGCCACCACTTCATAACCGAGCCGGGACAAGGTGAAATCGACCAGCATCCGAATCGCTTCCTCGTCGTCCACGATCAGGATCCGACCTGACCCGGTCTTCGTCGCCTCCGGAGCGGGTGGTGGCTCGACCGGGTTCACCTGGGGCTGGCGGGCCGCCGGGAAATAGATCGTGAAAGTGGAGCCGCAATGCAGTTCCGAATCGACCGTGATGAGGCCGTCGTGATTCTTGATGATGGAGTAAGCCGTGGCCAGACCGAGGCCGTTGCCTTTCGGTTTGGTGGTGAAATAGGGATCGAAAATTTGTTTCAAATACTCTGGCGGAATCCCGGTCCCTTCATCGCGGATCTGGATGCGGATGTAATCTCCCGGCGCCAGATCGGCGATCGTGGGGGAGGCGTCGGCGCCGTAGGAAAAATTATCGCAGCTGACATGCAGGGTACCGCCTTCGGGCATCGCCTGGTCGGCGTTCACGACCAGATTGGCGATGACCTGGCTGATTTGCCCGGGGTCAAATTCGGCCGACCAGAGATCCGGCTCGATCGCCAGGTCGCTCCGGCTTTGCGAGCCGCGGAGGGAGAAACTGACCGTTTCCCCGACCAGATCGGCGATCGAAGCGGTTTGTTTTATCGGCGCACCGCCACGGGCAAAAGTGAGGAGCTGCTGCGCGAGGTCGCGCGCCCGGAAGGAAGCATTCTTCGCGTCTTCGAGACGATGCACCAGCTCGTCATCGGGCGGGAGGAGAAGCGAAGCGAGCGAGATGTTGCCGATGACCGCGGTGAGGAGGTTGTTAAAATCGTGCGCAATGCCGCCGGCGAGAAGTCCAAGCTGATCGAGAGCTTCCGACTTGCGCCGTTCGGCTTCATCGCGCTGCCGCTTGGTGATGTCGCGGAAGACGAGCACGACGCCGCTGATTTCATTTTTCCCATTCCGAACCGGGGAGGCGACCTGCTCGATGACGCGTTCCACGCCATCGCGCGAAGTGAGCGTGGCCCGCTCCGGGGTGGTGAGGAGAATCGCCTCGGCTTCGCTTCGATAACCCGAAGCGGCAGGTCGTCGGCGGGTCGAGGTGGCGTCGGCGGCGATGGCGAAGACAGTCTCGGAGCGGCTGCCCGACGGCCTCGCTCGCTTTCCAGCCGGTCATCGCTTCACCGGCGGCGTTGCAAACCACGACGTTGCCCTTGAGATCGGTCGTGATGACGCCGTCCCCGATCGAGGCGAGGGTGACGGCGAGGCTCTCCTTTTCGGCCGCCAGTTCTTCCTCGAAACGCTTGCGCTCCTTGATATCGCGCACCATCGCGATGCAGAAAGTTTCCTTCTCGACCGTCGTTGTGGTGAGCGAAATTTCGACCGGGAAGGTCACCCGGCTGCGCGTCCGGCCGACCGCGAAAGTGGTGCCACCGATGCGACTGGCGAGGTGCTCCCAATCGCAGGCGACCGGCGAACCATTGCCTTCGCGCTCGAAGTATTGCGGCACGAGGCGCGCGAAATTCTCGCCCAAATAGCGGTCGCCGGCGTAGCCAAACATGCGTTTCGCCGCCGGGTTCATGGAGGAGATGGCGCCCTTTTCATCGATCGTGATCACGCCGTCGAGGACATGGTCGACGACCGAGCGGATGCGCGCGTCGGCGCTATCCAGCTTCTTGAGCTGGCGGCGGCAAATCACGAAACTGTAGATGCTGGAAGCAATCATGAGGAGAGCCGCGAGCGCACAAAAGATATCAATCCCGGTCGCGGTCAGGATGCGCTCGCGGGCCGCAGCGGCCGAGCGCACCCGGTAGAGCTCCATCTGCTCCTGTTCGAAGCGATTGATCGCCTGCAGCACGTTGCCCATGAGCGAGTCGCTCAATCCGGCGTCCTTGGTGTCGGCCAGGATGGTGCCTCCCTGCCGCGCTTCAATGTAGGGGGTGGCGCATCGCGTGATCCAAGTCTCGAGACTTTGGCGGATGCCAGTCAACGTCGCCACCTGCGCCGGGTCACTCCCGACCAGGACGGAAAGATAACCGTGGTAGGTATAGAAGTCGGCCATCGCTCGCTTGTACGACTCGACAAAAGCCCGATCACCCGTCAGGAGATAGCCGCGCTTCTCTTTTTGCATATCAGCCGCCGCCCGCTGCATTTTCGGGATAAAACTGAGAACCTGGGTGGACTGCGTCGCCCATTCCTGATCGCGCACCCGATGGTTTAACGCCATCTGCTCCTCGCGTTGAATCGCCTGCACGACCTCACGCGTCTCGTCCAGCGCCGGCGTCTGGAGCGTGGCCCTGACCTTCTCGGGACTGTTCGGATTCTGGGAGGAGATCGATAGAACGTTCTTCTTCAACCAGGTCTGAACGTTCTCCCGCGATCTAAGGATTCGTTTCCGCTGGCCCGAATTGTCTGCCAGGACGCTGGCCAACTCCCCGCTGTGCTTGAGAAAGAGGCCCTCCAGTCGGTTGAAATTCTCCAGGTACTTTTCATCCGGGGTAAGGAGATGTCCGCGATAGGCGTTCTCCAGCGAAGCGATCTCGTTGTCGACCACGCTGATCAGCCGCATCGTCTCGATGGTGTGGGCGCGGAGTTGGTCGCGCCGCTGGCTGCGCAAGGTCGTGACGACGCAAATGACCGCCAGCAAGACAATCACCAGCACCCCGGGAATGGTGCCGAGAAGAAGCTTGGAATGGAAATGCTCCGGGCTGAGGAGCCACTCGATCTTGCTCCGCACGAACCCTGATTTTTTCCCCGGATTGCCCATGGTGTCGGCGGACGTTGGCACGAAAGGCATATGGGACAACCTCACGAGCAAGTCTTCTGCCATTCCGTCGACTGCCGGCCCGTGGTGCGGCCATAATTTGCTCCGTTAGTATTGCACCCGCATCAGCGTCAATCCGGCAGCCGGCGCGACCAGGCGAGCGTGCGCCCTGGCGGCCGCGGCCGGATTGCGCAGACTCTCCCGCACTTCGCTCAGACTGCTCCGGCCAAGCGCGCAACGGACCATCGCGCCCACCATCAGGCGCACCATCTTGTAGAGAAATCCGTCGCCCTCGAATTCAATCGTCGTCAGCGCTTTGCTCCGCGTCACCTTTACCCGACGAATCGTACGCGTCGTCGAAGTCGCCGGCTGGCCGCGATTGGCCGCAAAGCCGGCAAAGTCGTGCCGGCCGAGAAACTCTCTCGCGCAGGCGCGCAGGAGGATGTCATCGAGCGGGCTGGTCACATGCCAGGCGCGGCCCAGTTCAAAAGGCGAAAGCACCGGCGTGGTCGCGATCCGGTAGCGATAGATTTTTCCGCGGGCGTCGAAGCGGGCATGAAACGTCCGGGCTACAAACCGGCAACGCAGGATGCGAATCGTTGGCGGGAGGGAGGCGTTCAAGGCGGCGAGGAGAACTGCGGCCTCGAGCTTCGTCTCGACATCGGCATGGGCGCATTGCCCGAGCGCGTGGACGCCCGCATCGGTCCGGCCGGCTCCATGGACGCGGATTTTTTGCCCGACGACGCAAGCCAAAGCGGCTTCGAGCCGGTCCTGGATGGTGTTGCCGTTGACCTGGCTTTGCCAGCCGGCGAACCCGGAGCCGTCGTAGGCGACGATCAGTTTCAGCCGGCGCGCCCGCTTGACGGTGGGCCACGCCTTTTCGTTAGGCAAAGGGATCCGGCGCGATGCCGCCCTGGTTGTGCTCGAGGCTGTCGAGATAAGCCTGGAGAAGGATCTGCGCTGCCACCTGATCGATATAGCCGCGCGTCTGGCGGGTGGATTTGCCCGCTTCGCGGAGCGAGCGATGCGCGGCCACGGTCGAGAGGCGCTCGTCCCAGGTGCGCACCGTGCAGGGCACTTTCGCCCGCAGCTTTTCCGCAAACTCGCGTGCCCCCTCGGCCGAGACCCCATCGCTTCCGTTCATGTGTCGCGGAAGCCCGACCACGATCGTTTCGACATTCTTCTCCTGCACGATCGCGGCGATCCGTGCCATCGGATTGGGACCCTTCGCGACCGAGATGGTCTCGGCCGGATGAGCCAGCATTTGCAATTCGTCGGAAAGCGCCACTCCGATCCGGGCCGTCCCGTAATCGATTCCCATGATTCTTTTCATTTCGTTAGGGGAAATCCTTTCATTGCAGCTCCGGCGGCAGTTTGGCGACGAGGTCCTTGATCTTCTCCGCATCGCGCCGGTTGCAGATCAGAAGGGCGTCGTCCGTCTGGACGACGATCAGGTTGTGCACCCCGAGGAGCGCGACTTTTTCCGGGCGATCGCTGAAGACGATGTTCGTGCTCGCCTGAAGGGTGGTCAGGTCGCAGTTGGCCGCGTTCTCATTCTGGTCTTTCGCCAGATAGGCCGCGACCGCCCGCCAACCGCCGACGTCGTCCCAATCGAAACTCGCTTCCACCATCAGGACGCGATCGGCTTTTTCCATGATCGCGTAATCGAAGGAAATGATCGGCAGACTGGCAAAGCGGTTGCGCAAGGCCGCTTCCCAATTTCCTGGCGCGCGGATTTGCGAAATGAAATCGGCCAGCTCGGGCGCGTGCCGATTGAACTCGCTCAAGACGGTCGGGATCGACCAGACAAATATGCCGGCGTTCCAGCGAAAATTTCCCTTTTGCACGAAGGTATCGGCCAGTTCGCGGTTTGGTTTTTCGCGGAAGCGCAGGACGTGAAAGACATTGTTAGGCGTATTCCCGTCCGGGAGCGGGGCGGGGCGGCCCTGCTCGATGTAACCGAATCCCGGGCAGGCCCAGGTCGGCTTGATTCCGATTGTCACCATCGCCCCCGTCTCCTCCGCGGCGCGGGCCGCGGTCCGCATCGTTTCCTGGAAGGCGACCTGGTCCTTGATCACGTGATCGGCCGGGAGCACGAGCATGGTGGCGCGATGATCGCGCGCCGCGACCCAGGCGGTGGCGAGGGCGACGGCGGCCGCAGTGTCGCGCTTGGCCGGCTCGGCCACGATGTTTTCCTTCGGCAGATCAGGCAGCAAATCACGCACGGCGGCTTCCTGTTCCACGTTCGTTAGGATGAGAATCCGTTCCGGCTCGACCAGCCCCTCAAGCCGATCGACTGTGTCCTCGAGGAGCGTCTTGTTCGAGACGAGGCGGAGCAGTTGCTTCGGACGCGCGCGCCGGCTCAGCGGCCAGAATCGTTCGCCACTGCCACCGGCGAGGACGAGCGCGTAGAGCGGTTTGGTCATAGGGAAATTTTCGTGCGCGAAGAGTGTTCTTGAGAATTCCCGTTTCTTTTTTTCTCGGTGGGAAGTATAAGGTTAGGCGATGTCAATTTCGTTATCCATTCCAAAAACGGCGGATGCTTTGCCCTTGGACGGATTGTGGACTCTCACTCGGGCCGCCTTTGGCCTCGGCCTCGGGATGCTGGTGGCGGAGCGTTTGAACCGGCCCGCCCGGCAGGCGACGGCGATTGCGCTCGTCTCCGTCGGCACCCTCGCTGTCATTCCCTTGCTCGTGAAGATGGCGATGGAACGGATCAACAGCCCGGAATCGGACCGCGTCATGCGCCGGCGCCTGCGCTCGATTCGCGGCGATTCGCTTCACCCCGCCGAACACGAAATCTACTAGGGCGCCATCCCTTGTAGAGGCGGGCGTGCCGCCCGCAAACGCCCGCGCCCATTGCAAGCCCGTCCCAAGCGGCCGACACGGCCGCCCCGACAGCTTGCTTGATCGCCGCCCTTCGCCGAAGTAATGCACCCGATGAGTTCACGCGCCGACACCGCTGCCCGCAACGCCCTCCTCGAGAGATGCGAAGTCATTCTCCAGGAAGAGGAAATCCTCCGCGAAGGCGGCGGCAAGATCGGCCAGGACCGGCAGCGTGAGAAAGGCCGTCTCCCGGCGCGCGAGCGCATCGCGCATCTTCTCGATCGCAACGCGCAATTCTTCGAGCTCGGGCTCTGGGCCGCCTACAAAATGTACGACCAATGGGGCAGCGTCCCGGCCGCCGGCGCGGTCGCCGGCATCGGCAATGTCGCCGGCATCCCGTGCATGATCATTGCCAACGACGCGACCGTAAAGGCCGGCGCCTTCTTTCCCCAGACGGCGAAGAAGCTCATCCGCGCCCAGCGGATCGCCTTCGAAAACGCGCTCCCGCTCATTTACCTGGTCGATTCCTCCGGCGTTTTCCTCCCGATGCAGGACGAGATTTTTCCCGATGAAGACGATTTCGGCCGCATCTTTCGCAACAACTCCGTCATCTCCGCCGCGGGCATTCCGCAATTCGCCGCCATCATGGGCAACTGCGTGGCGGGCGGCGCTTATCTCCCGGTGCTCTGCGACAAGGTGCTCATGACCGAAGGAAGCGGCCTTTATCTCGCCGGGCCGTCGCTCGTCAAAGCCGCCATCGGGCAGATCGTCGACACGGAAGAACTGGGCGGCGCCCGCATGCACGCCGAGATCAGCGGGACGGTCGATTTTTATGAGAAGAACGATGCCGAATGCCTGCAACGACTCCGTTCGTTAGTCGCGCATCTCCCCGAAGCCGAGGCCACAAAGGAGGATGGCGCCGCCCAAAAAGCCAAAGCCCCGGCCAGGGATCCCGATGCGCTTTACGACCTGATCAATCTCGAAGGCCAAAAGCAATACGACGCGCGCGACCTGCTCGCTTCGATCATCGATGCCGATTCGCTCGATGAGTACAAAGCCGATTACGGCAAGACGCTCGTCACTGCCTATGCGCGGATCGGCGGACATTCGGTCGGCATCGTGGCCAATCAACGCCATCAGGTCCGCACGAAAAAAGCCGGGATCCAGATGGGTGGCGTGATTTACTCCGACAGCGCCGACAAAGCCGCCCGCTTCGTCATGGACTGCAACCAGACCGGGTTGCCGATCATTTTCTTCCAGGACGTGACCGGTTTCATGGTCGGGCGCGACGCGGAACAGAGCGGGATCATTCGGAGCGGCGCGAAACTGGTCAGCGCGGTGAGCAATTCCATCGTGCCCAAGATCACGGTCGTAGTCGGCGGTTCGTTTGGTGCGGGCAACTACGCGCTCTGCGGCAAGGCCTACGACCCGCGCTTCATCCTCGCCTGGCCGAATGCGCGTTACGCGGTCATGGGGGCGGCCCAGGCTTCCGATACCGTCTTCTCCGTCCTCGCCCGCTCGCGCGAGCGCGGCGACAAAAAGGCCACGCCTGAAGAACTCGAACAACTGCGCGCCAAGGTGAAGGAAACCTACGAAGAACAAACCGACATTCGCTACGGCGCGGCCCGCGGCTGGGTCGACGCCATCATTCAGCCGCGCGACACGCGTGACGTTCTCGTTCGATTGTTAGGCTACGTCAGCCGCCCGATGCCGCAGGGGGCCCGCTTCCACATGGGCGTGGTCCAGACCTAAAGGGCCTCGCTTCACTGCAGGCGCGGATCGTACTTGAATCGCACCGGTCCCTGCACCCACTTGATTTGAAAACGCGGATGCCTCGGATTGATCAGTGCGTTTCGCTCGACCGAAATGATGACGCTCGGCACGAGAAGCGCCACGCTGCGAGCCTCCGCCACCCAGCGGTCGCCTGCGGCTCGGCTGGCCGTGCCAGCAGGTTCCGCATCCCACCCGGCGGGTGGCGTCTTTAGTTCCTCGATCAAATCGTCCGGCACTGTGATAGTGAAGAGCCATCGTTCGATCAAACGGCGTGGCGGTCGCATATGTGCCAGGGTTTCGAGGCAGGCGAGCGCGACGGAACTGGAAGTGTAAACCAGACGCGTGCCGAGGGAATTCCAGCGGCCCGCGGCGTGCAGACCTCCCTCGCCGCTAAAAGCCTCCGCCGACTTGGTGCGAGCGCGGGTTTCCAGACGATGAAACGTCACGCATACACTCCCCACTTGATACAGTTGAGGAGATTCACCACCTCGTGCGCGCCGACGTCGGTATCGAGCAGGTCGAGGGGGCGTTTCCCTCCCAGCGCCATGATCTCTTCCTGCAACCACTCGCGGGCCGGGTCGCTGCCGCCTAGAATTTCCTCTGCCATCGCGAACACCCGCGCCACGCGCAGGCTCTTTTCCGCTTCGTCGGCGGAAAGGATCCGCGACTTTCTTTTCCGCAAAGTTTGCGCGTTGATGTTGAGTTTGCGGGCGAGCGTTTCCTTGCCGACACCGATGGCGGCGGCGATTTGATCGAACACCTGAGCCGCCAGGCCCTGGCGAATGGTCTCGATTTGTTCGAGCGGCGAAAGAGCGGCGATCGCGGTGACTCGGGCGGGCATCGCTCTGCGGCGCGCGGATGAGCTTGCAGGCATGAACAAAAGATAACCGGTATTTCTACCGTGAACAACCGGTATCTTTGCCGCCACGCTCTGCTGCAAAGGGATGCAGGTCGGAAGTCAGGCGTCCCGCCTGACTCGGCCGACATTGCTTCCAGCCTGTCGGTTCGGATCGGACCAACAACATGAGCCGGCTTGCGCAGCCTTTATCGGCCCATTGTGAATACTATCGGGATGAACGCAGTCGTATAGACGCCGGGGAGGCAACGCCAGCGCAGGAGGGTCCTCACAGTTTCCTGGTCGAGCACTGCGGCCCGCGCCGTGTCGTCGAGCAACTGGTGCTCGGTCCAGCGGCAACAGATCTCGTCCCGACGGAGTGAAACACTTGCGGGCGGCGATCCTATGGAAAACAAGGGTTGACCGTTTCGTTCAATTATGGGCAATATAAAAATTATTATTCGTCCACTTAATCTTCCATCGACATGAAACAACCGTTGCTCCTCTTAATCCTTGCCGCTTTGACCTTCATTTATTTCTACAATCCCGTCCCGCCAGCCGCCCCTGTGGCCGAGACCGTCCCCGCAGAGGCCCGCAGGAATACCGTTATCGTCGTTGCGCCCGCGCCGCCTTCCTATAACCGTTGGAAGACGGGCCCGACCGCGCAGAACGACTGGAAGACTGGCCCTAACGCGCAAACCAATTTCGAACCGTTCGCGCCGAGCGAACAGGCGACTTGGAATCAGACCACGGGTTATACGATCGTCGCGAACGCAGGCACCAGGAGATAGAGTTACCCGCTCTGACGCATTCCAATTTACTGACGCCTGAACGCGTCCGCCGGAGTCATGGGGAGATTGCCAAATGCTGAAGTCATCGTCGAAGGTGGCATGGGCGGGGCAGTCTTGGATTGAGGACAAGGAAATCCAAAACTCCCATGAGATCGCCAGGTCGAACGTGGCGCGGATAAGCGGGCCGATCCCGGTCGGATCGGCAGAGGTTAATCAGCCAGCAGATGTATGATGGTGGTGACTTTTCCTGGTTCGAAGAGGCGGATCAATTGGATCATGAGGCGGAGCGAGAGGGTGCAGGGACGGGCGATCGTCTGGCCGAGGGCGGCGATGAGGGCGTCACGGCGCTGGACGCAGGCGGCAGATTCGCGGTCGTCTTTTTGATTTAGTTCCAGAGCAAACTGCCAGGCGCCTTCGCGCGCGGTCTGGATGCTGAACCGGACGAGCAGGTCGTCCGATCGGATCCACCGCAAATGCAGGAGCCGGAGAAGCGGGTTGACCCGGGTAAGCCGGTCTTCGACCAGCGCGATCATGCTGCCGAGGATGCGGTTGATTTCGTTGAAGTCCCGGTGGATGTCCTCAAGGGCGTAGCCTTTCATCGTCTCCACGCTGGCGAGGCCGAGATCGAAATTGATATGGGCGTTCATGCCCAGGAGGAGGTGCTGCAGGACAAGCGGAAGCCGGTTGGCCGCGGCCTCAAAGGCGAGTTGCCAGGAAGCGACCGGGGCGCGGCCGGCGCGCCAATCCTCGTAGGCGCGGATGTAGTGATTGGCGAAGTTCACGTCCAAGCGCTCCATGCGCGCGCCGTCTTCGAAGTCCCCGCGGGCGATGCTGGCGGCGACCTCTTTCGTGACCCGGTGATAGAGGACCGCGAAGTAGCCGGCGCGGGCGTTGTCCGCGGCGCATTCGGCGATGACGGCCTCCAGGCGGGTGATGATTTCGGCGATCGTTTGCAGGAGTTCGAGCGTAGCGCGGCGGCCGACGCCTGTCATTCATCTGCTACGCCTTGCCAGGCCGCGCCGCACCAATTACAAACTGAAGCCGTGTCGGAACTCGATTTGCTCAATCTGGCGCGCTCGACCACCGAGCACGAAGTCACCTGGTTCGCCCAGATGATTACGATCAATTTCGGTATGATCGTGGCGATCTATTACTTCCTGCACCGCGCGAAGCTTTTGCTCAGAGTATTCAGCTTTCTCGTCTACAGCATCGGCATGTTGGTGCTCCTGGGCGAGATGCTGGTCGAAGCGAACGTGAAAGAAGGCGTCATGGAATCGTTGCGCGCGCTGCCCTCGGAACAGCTCGCGCGACCCACCGTGTACTATCTCGCGGTTTACGATTCCTGGATCTCATTCGCGACGCGGATCACCTTTAACCTTTCCATCTGGCTGTTATTTCTCGGTGTCTTCTACCTCCTCTTTCTCTGGAAGCGACATTCGAACGAACTCGATTCCTGAGGACACCCAGCGAGTAGGAAAGATTCGAGGTCAGGCCGTGCAGAATGTCCAAGGCGTGATTTGCCGGATTCGGTTCCAGTAACTGGCGATTTCTTGCGTGAGACGAAACTTCGAGGGCTTCAGGCAAGCGCCGAGCTGCGCAGGCATCACCTGCCGCGAGGGTGCATAATGAATTGATGAGGCGGCAAACCGCATGACGAAACCGGTGCGCAAACCGAAGTCGAAAATCCGGCGATTCCTCCGCCGCATCTTTCAGCTTCTCATGATCACGGGCGTCGTGGCTGCGTTGTACGGCTACTATGTCTACCGTCATCTGCCCGATCTGGTGGTGAAGCTGGCGCAGCGAGCGGCACCGGAGATGCGGGTCTCCGTGGAACGAGTGGCGCTCGTCAGTCGCCACCGCCTCGAGCTCCGAAACCTCTCGCTAAGATTGCGGAAGGGGAATACCGAGATCCTTCAGCTGAGCAGAGCGACGATTGATTTCTCCCTCGCTGGCTTGCGCAAACGGCATATCGATGCCGTGACGATCGATGATCCCGTCGTGCTGGTGGATGACGCGTTGCTCAAGCAGTGGTCGGCTGATTTGCCGCCTGGGAAAAAGCAAGAGGGAGCAAAATCGTGGACTCTCGGGATCTGCGCCATCCGTGGTGGGAAGGCGCGGCTCGATCTTGCGCATTACCCGCGGGTGCAGTTCGAGTTTTCGAGCGAACCGCTGGCTGAGTCTGGCGGGATCAGGAGCGCACAGTTGTCGCCGGTTCAGCGTCTCGAGTTAAGCCACATCGAAATCACCGGTCGGGACGGACAGGCGCCGTCACGAGCGGAGATTAAGTCGATCGAGGCGCAGTTTGCGCCCGATGAGATTGCCAGCGGCCATTTGCGGGAGTTGATCGTGCGTAACCCGTCGCTGCAACTCACGCCGGAGGCGATGACTTACCTGCCCCAAAAATCCGCGGCGCAAAATGCGAGGCCGGGAAACGCGGCGGCGGATCTCCGAGTCGACCGGCTGCTGATTGAGCATGGCGATGTGCAGATGAGCGGCTTTGGCGCCGGCGTTCCGGAGGCCTCGCTCAAATTTGGCGTGGACACAACGGATGTGCGGATGGGCGATGCCGCGGACAAACTGCATCACGCGCAACTGTGGGACATCGTGCTCTGGCCGGCATCATCCCGCTTGAAGCAATTCCTGAGCATCGACTCCGCCCAAATCGATCTGACGCCCGCGGGCCTCCTGACTCGGCATGAGTTGGCCGGCGTGATTGTGACCGGCATGGTCTTTCACGCGGGGGCGGAATTCCGATCGATCGTTGCGCAGGCGCAGTCCGCCGCCGCTGCGCCGGGGCCCGCGGAGGAAAGCGGGCGGCCGTGGCTGATTCGCAATCTGGAGATTCACAATGGCCGCGTCGCGGTCGCCGATCTCGGTGTGGAAATTCCGAACGTGCAGTTCGACCTCAACACCAGTTTGAAGGACGTGCCGCTCTCCTCCGACATCGTTTTTGCCAGCCAGGAAATGCAGAGATTGGAATTTGCGGATTTCACCCTGCATTCGCCACTCGATCCCTTTGTGCCGGTGGTGAACCTGAAGACGGTCTTCGTCAATTTTTCCTTTGCCCAGATCATGCGCCACGAGATCGACGCGCTCGTCCTGCTGAATCCGACGATTTTTGTCGGGCCGGATTTGTTTTGGTATGTCGACCAATTGAAGAAGCGGCAGGCTGAGGCGGCCCCGGCCGCGCCGTCGACCTCCCCCGGGGAGCGCGATGCCGGCTGGCGGCTGAATCGAATCGATGCCGCCTACGGCCAGCTCGTCATCGCCAACGAGGGGCAGGCGCGGGTTGCGTTGCCGCTAAGTTTTTCGACCCATGCCGAGAAGATCAGCTTCAGCAATTTCAGTGATCTGCAGTTGAAGCTGACCCTGCTGGTTCCGACGGCGGACTATGCCTTTCCAGGCTACGAGCTCGATTTCAGGCAACTCGGCGGCCAGATTCAGTTCGGGCTCCCGCCGGACAAGCAGGCGAACAATCTCGTCCAGACGTTGCGAACCGAGTCGGCGAGGTGGCGACAGTTTGTGGGCAGGAAACTCTTCTGGTCGGTGACCTACGACGAGAAAGGCATCTATGGTCAATTTGGCGGGGCGGGATACGGCGGCTATGTCACGGGCCAGTTCAGTTTCTTTCTCAAGGCCGATTCGCCGTGGGAAGGATGGATCAGCGGGAGCAAAGTCGACATGGCGCAACTGACCGACATGATCGCGCCGGAGAATTTCCACATGACCGGGCCGGTGGATTTCAAAATGAATGTCAAAGCGCGCAGCCGGGATATCCAGCAAGTGGTTGGACAATTCAAGACGAGGAAGCCAGGGCATCTCAAAATCGGGAAGTTGGATGACCTGCTGGCCAGAATTCCGTCGGAATGGAGCGGGCTCAAGCAAAGCGCGACCCGCATCGGCCTTGAGACGCTGCGGGACTTCGACTACGAATCTGGCGATGGCGATTTCTCATTCGCGGGGAAGACCGGAAAGCTTACGCTCAAGCTCCATGGGCCCAAAGGTTCGCGAAATTTCGAAGTCGTGGTGCATTAGCGCCGGGCTTTGTCTGGTGGCGGGATGCGCGGGACCGTCGGTTAACTTGTCCACCAACGAGCCGATCAAAGTGGACATCAACATGAAGGTCGATGTCTACCAGCACGGAGAAAAGACGCCCAAAGTCACTGCGTCCCCGGCCGCCGCCGGCGATGAAATCCAAGGGAGGCGACGGAGCCGCCTGGGCGAACTGCAGCTGCTAAAGGACTCGCGCCTGATCGGCGAGAATCATCTCGGTCTGTTGACGGTGCGCAACCAGCCGCCCGGTGAATACGGCCAGTACGTGCAGCGCACGGTGGAGGCGGAGAACAGCGATCGCGAAATGGAGATGCAACGCATGGCCAAAGAGCGCAACACTTCTCTCGATGATTTGCGCCGGGAAGCGGCGAAACTTACGCGCGCGAACGCTTTTGCGGGCGAGTGGATCGAAATGCCGCAGGCCGATGGCAGCTACGCGTGGATCAAGAAGGGGAGTTAGGCGCAGCGATCGAGTGAGGTGGGAACAGCTAGCAGCCTTGGCGCGCAAGCCATGACTTCTTATGCGGTTCGTTCGTGCGGGCGCGGCATGTTTCGTGCAGAACTAACGCACCGTAATGGAAGCCTCGACGCTCAACTGTCCGATGTGCGGCGCGCCCTGCGCGAGCGACTCCGCGGCGTGCGAACATTGTGGCGCGCGCCTGGCCACAGTCGCCTGCCCTTCGTGTTTCGGGATGATTTTCAACGGCTCAAAGTTCTGCCCGCATTGCGGGACAAGAATCGGGCGCACAGAGGAAAACGGCACCACGCCGCGGCCGTGCCCGCGCTGCCGCGTGCCGCTCAACGCCGTCGTGCTCGGTGCCACCAGGGCGCTCGAGTGCCCGCAGTGTTCCGGTCTCTGGATCGACACGGCAGACGTTTAACGAAATCTGTGCCGACCGCGAGAAGCAGGCCGCCGTTATCGGCGAAGACTCGCACGCGCTTCAGCCGAATCTTGCCTATCCTTCCCCCGACTCGATCCACTACGTGCCTTGTCCCGTCTGCGCAAAGCTGATGAACCGAGTGAACTTCGCGCGCGTCTCCGGCGTTATCCTCGACATCTGCAAGGCGGACGGCGTGTGGTTCGACCGCGAGGAACTGCGTCGCATCGTGGAGTTCATCCGTGCCGGCGGCCTCGAAACGTCGCGCGAACGCGAACGCGAGGAGTGGGAGGCGGCGAAGCGAAAGAAACCTTTCGCCAGTTCGTCTGGCGTGATGGACATGGGGTTCGGTTCGTCGCGCGATGATTTCCACGCCACGCTCAGCACCGGCTCTCTGCTGACTGACACGCTCGCTTCCGTGGCCCGGTTGTTCCTGAAATAGGAAAAAGGCGGACGCGGTTTCGGCCGACGGTTGAGGCAAACGCCTGGCGGCCGTTTCGTAGCGAAGCGGCGACCGACGGGATTGGGCGGAGAACGACGTTGCACTTTTTTCCTCCGGCCGAAAGAATGGCCCGTCGTGGGGTAGTCACGATTTCATATGAAGCTACCGATATTTAAACCGAAGCAGTGTTCGTCGCGGCGGGCGCGTGATGGGGATGCGCCGGGTCGCCGGCGGTTCTGACGATGGCCGAGTCGATTGACGAACTGCGGGCCGAAATCGAGCGGCTGGTCCAGGAAAACCAGGACCTGAAAGCGCGCTCGAAACCGCCGAGTACGGTCATGACTTCGATCGAAGGACTCGAGACCTTCGCCATGCGGATCGGCCCGGACGAATCCATCCTGCATGTCAACACTGCCTTCGCGCGCTACCTCGGGGTGAGCCGGCGCGAGGAACTCGTCGGACAACAAGCCGCCGTTCTCCGGCGTTTCCTCAACCAGGAAATGCTGATGGCGATCGTGCGCCCGGCGGAAGGGCAATCGCTCATGCGGGTGGCCCACGACGATCACGGCAAGGTCTACGAAATCAAAACCACTCTGCGCGACGGGATGCTCGACGTGGTCATGCAGGATGTGACCGATGAGCAACAATTCCGCAGCCTCGTGCAGCGCTATGTCCTGAAGGATTTCGACAATCTTTCCGAGGAAGATCTGCGCACCTTCCGCTTTCCCGAGCGGCGTTTCATGACGATCAGCTTCACCGATCTGCGCGGCTTCACCGCTTTGACGGAACGGCTCAGCCCCGAGGAAGTGCGCGGAATGGTGAACGCGTATTACGAAGAAGCGATCCGCGCGGTGGAGGAGAACGACGGCGCCGTGATTCAGTTGATCGGCGACGCGGTCATGGCCTTCTACGGCGCGCCGCGTTATTTCAAGGATCACGCTCTGCGCGCGATCAAGACCGCCTGCGAGCAGGTCGAGAAAGTGAACGAACTCTGCGAGCGTTACGCGCGCGCAGGGAAAAACATGTGCGCCTGCGGGGTGGGGATCAACAGCGGCGACGTCGTGCTCGGCAACATGGGCGGCGCGGGCAAGCAGACTTACACCGCGCTGGGTGCGGCGGTGAATCTGGCCTCCCGCATTTGCGGCGCCGCGCAGGGCGGACAGGTCCTGCTCACGGAAGTGGTCCTGAATGCGGCTCTCGAGTCGCTCCCGCCCGGTTGGGAAATGAGCGAGAGCCGTTCCCTCCTCGGCGGCGAGGACGAGGATCTCTCCAAAGTCGGTGGAAAGATCGAAGGGGTGCAGCCGTTGCCGGATGATCTCAAGGGCAAGATTGTTTCCATTGGTCCCGGCCTAACGAGTCAGCACAATCCGCCGGCGTTTACCTTTCGTTATTTTTGTCTCCTGAAGCCGAAAGGTGCGAAAGAGCTGCCCGTTCTGACCGCGGAGCAGGCGCGGCACGGACGGAAATCGCGGTTCCTGAGCGAGGAGCGCGCGACGACCCAGCAAGTCGAGGTCGTGATCGGAAAATATCACATCATGGAACCGATCGGCGAAGGCGGGATGGGCAAGGTTTGGCGGGCGCGCGACCAATTCGGCAACATGGTTGCGATCAAAATGCTCACGGTCGGGCAGGGGGCCTCCTCCAGTCAGCTTCAGCGTTTCAAACGGGAAGCGGCGGTCATGGCCAAACTCTCGCATCACAACATCTGCCGGATCCACGAGATCGGCGAAGCCGAGGGCGCCACCTTCATCGCGATGGAATTCGTCGACGGTGTTTCTCTCGGCGACGTGATCCGGCACAACGTCGACAGCGCGCTCGGCGGGGTGCGGTCGCGCGGCGGCGCGCGCGAGAGCGAACTGAGCGATCTGGTCTCGTCGATCAAGCAGGAGAAAAAGGCCGCCTCCGCCTCGGGTGTGAGCCCGGGTGGGAGCGGTCCGGCAGTGCCAGACTCCGGGAGCCAACCGGCCGCGGCGGCACCCAAACCGGCGGCGAGCCCGAGCCGGACATCGAGTGTGCTCTCGCTGCCGATGCAGCGCGTCCTGGCCATGATGGCGACCATTTGCGAAGCGGTTCAGTTCGCGCACGAGCATGGCGTCCTCCACCGCGATCTCAAGCCCGAGAACATCATGCTCCGTCCCGATGGTTCGCCGGTGGTGATGGATTTCGGCCTGGCCAAACTGGAGGACGACACGCAGGAATTCTCCATCTCGATCGAAGGCCAGATCGTGGGCACGATCGAATACATGGCGCCGGAGCAGGCGCAGTCGAGCAAGCACGTGACGGAACGCGCCGACGTCTACAGCCTGGGCGCCATTCTCTATCAACTGCTGACCGGGCGAAAGCATTTCACCTCCAGCGGCAGCCTTCTCCAGGATGCGCAAGCGCTGCAGGAATACGAGTCGCCGCCGCTGCGGCAGTTTAACAAAGAGATCGATCGCGATCTGGAGACGATCGTCCTGAAAGCGCTGCGTCCGGTGCCGGTGCAGCGCTACACCAGCGTGCGCCACATGCTGGAGGACCTGAAGCGTTACCAGGCCGGCGATTCCATCACCGCGCGCGCGCCCACGATTGTCGACCGCGTGGTCAAGCGAGTCCGCAAACATCGCACGCCGGTCCTGTTCTCCGCCGCGCTCATTCTCGTGGCCGCCATCTTCGGCGGCTACGCCTTGGTGGAATACCGCAAACAATGGGGCGACTGGACGAAAGAGTTTGCGGTCGATTTTTCCAAAGCCCCAACAGCGCAGGCGGCGCAGGCGAAATGGCTGCAGGAAAAATTCGATTTCGAAAACAAGGAGGACACCGCCCCGGTGGCACCGTGGCCGGTGCGCAACGGCGCCCTCGTCATGCAGCAACACCAGTGGTGCTGGCTCGATAAGGTGCACATCCGGGACGACACCAAGGTCTTTGTCGAGCTGAGTTTCAAAGGCAAACCGGAAGCGTTTCAGATCTGCATCAACAGCCGCAAGAAACTGCGCCAATGGGACAACAATCCGCCGGGTTACTCCTGCCGGGTCGGCATTTGGGGCGGCTCGATGGACCTGATCACGCGCAACGAAACGGACCGGCGGAACGACTTCAGCAGTCTCGTCGTTTCCGCGCTCCCGAAGACACTGCTGAAAAACGGAGAGGAGAAGGGCGGACGGCGGCGGCAATGTTTCGCTCACCTTCCAGCGGCGGGGAGAAAAGGTGACCCTGCAGGTGAACGGCCGGGATGCGCATGAGGAGACCTACCTCATGCCGTTGCTGCGGGAGAATGACGGGCAGGACGGCGCGGCGGGGCAGTATGAAAACATCGGCATCCGGACCTGGGGCAAAGACGTAGAGGTCCGTTCGCTTTACGCCTACCGCTTCAAGCTGGCCGAGAAGGCGAGCCCGACGGTAGCGGGCGATTCGTTAGCCGAAATGGGTCATCTGCAAGAGGCGATCGCGAAATACCGCACGATTGCGATGGATTACGTGAAGGTTTCGCCGGCGATCGCCAGTCTCGCCTTAACCAAAGCGTATCTGCTTGCCAACTATCGCGGCGACGTGGCGGAGCGGCATCGTTTTTTGAAAGAGTTGCGAGAGATGCCGGCCGCTTCGAGCTGGAATCCTTTTGAAAGGGATCTCCACGCGGAGCATCTGGAAAAAGCTCAGGAAGGGGAAACGCTCGCGCTGTGGAAAGAAGGCAAACGCAAGGAGGCGCTGCAGGCTTTTCCCGCCATCTTCAAGGCCGATCCCGAGACGCGCATCGTCCTCGAATGTCTGCGCTCCCGGCATGGTGCGCTCGAGCCCGACGTGCGGGAGCAATTCATGCAGTGGACCGCGAAAACGACGCGGCTGGCCGGTTTGAACCTGCGCTTCCTCGGCTTGACCAACCTGAGCGCGCTCGCCTCGGTCCACACCTTGCGCGGGCTCGATTGCCGGAACAATCAGCTCAGCGGTCTCGATGCCTTGCGCGGGATGACCAATCTGCGCGCCCTTTATTGTGCGCAAAATCAGATCACCAGCCTCGAGCCGATTCAGGCGCTCAAGCTCTTTGAGTTCTACTGCGAAGGCAACCGCATCGAGAGCCTCGCGCCCTTGCAGCGGGATGCCGCTCGAGACGCTCTACTGCAGCCGCAATCAAATCAGCGATCTCTCGCCCCTGAAAGGCGCGCCGCTTTACGCGCTCGACTGTTCGGAGAACCGCATCACTTCGCTCGAGCCCGTGGCGGAATTGCCCGCGCTCGATCAGCTCTATTGCAGTCACAACCAGATCACGAGCCTCGAACCGCTCCGTCGCACCCAGATCGAGTATCTCGATTGCAGCTCGAATCAAATCAAGAGCCTCGTGCCGCTGACCGGACTCAAGTTACAGGATTTGAACTGCAGCGAAAATCCACTCGTTAGTCTGGAGCCCTTCGTGAGCGCGAGCGACCCGCCACCTTCGTTCGCTTTCGATTGCGACACCCTCCCAGACGAGGAAATCGAGCGTGCCATCACCGCCTGGTCAGCCAAGGGCCTGAAGTTCCCCGTCCTCTCCGCGCGCCTCCTTCTGGCCGTGCGTGGAAGTCATTTCGAGGAAATCAAGGCGCTCGCTTCCGCACACAACGGACATCGCTATCTCTACGTGCAACGACTCTTGAACGCCGAGGAGGCCGCCCAATTCTGCGCGCGCACGGGCGGGCATCTCGTTACCATCACGAGCGAGGACGAGAACAACTACCTCAGCCAAATCACGCCCGCGGGTGCAACCTGCCGACTCGGTCTGGCCTTCAAAGAAGGCGAACCGCAATGGGTCACCGGCGAGCCGGTTGGTTATGTGCCCGAACAGACCGAATTCCGGACGCGCGATAAACTGGCTACGTGGCGAGGTGGTTCCTGGGTTTCCTCGCGGCGCGACAAACCGTTGCCTTTCATCATCGAATGGGATGAATGACGCCATCGCGTCGCGTCCGTCGGTGCGCGGCAAATTCCTCTTTGTCGGGGAGGAGAAGTTTTACGTCAAAGGGGTTACTTACGGCGCATTCCTGCCCCGCGCCGATGGCGGGTATCATGACCCTGCGATTATCGAAAGCGATTTCGCGCAGATGGCGGCGCACGGCATCAACGCGGTCCGCATTCCACACACCGTGCCCCCGCTGGCGCTGCTCGACGCGGCGCACCGCCATGGCTTGCGTGTCATGGTCGGCCTTTCCGCCGAACAATATGTCGGCTACCTGATCGATCGGAGAAAGAGCGTCGCCGAAATCGAGCGCCTGATCCTGGAACAGGTCGGGCGCTGCGCTGCGCATCCGGCCCTGCTCTGCTACGCGCTCGGCAATGAAATTCCCGCGCCGCTCGTGCGCTACCTGGGCCGCCGGCGCGTCGAACGTTTTCTGCATCGCCTTTATCGCGCGGTGAAGGCCGCCGATCCGCAGGGGCTCGTGACCTACGCCAATTATCCGTCGACGGAATATCTCCATCTGCCGTGGCTCGACCTGACTTGCTTCAATGTTTATCTCGAGACGGAGCCGGCATTCGCGGCCTACCTCGCGCGCCTGCACAATATCGCCGATGATCGCCCGCTCCTCATGGGCGAACTGGGTCTCGACAGTCTCCGCCATGGCGAGCAGACCCAGGCGGATGCGCTGGCCTGGCAATTGCAGAGTGCCTTCAGCGGCGGTTGCGCGGGCGCGTTTGTCTTCGCCTGGACGGATGAATGGTTTCGGGCCGGCGCGCGAACGGAGGATTGGCAGCTTTGGCCTAACGAACGAAGAACGCGAACCGAAACCAGCGCTCGCTGCGGTGCAAGGCGCCTTCGCAGAAGCGCCATTTCCGAAGGGAGTTCATTGGCCACGCACCTCGGTCATCGTTTGCACGCACAATGGCAGCCGGACCATCCGTGAATGCCTCGCCGGCCTAACGAATTTGGATTACCCCGACAAGGAAGTGATTGTGGTCGACGACGGTTCGACCGACGGCACGGCGGAGATCGCGCGCGAATTTGACTGTCGCATCGTGACCGCGCCGCACGGCGGGCTTTCCGCCGCGCGGAATCTCGGCCTGGCCGCAGCCAGTGGAGAAATCGTGGCCTACATCGACGACGATGCCTGGCCCGATCGCGATTGGTTGAAATACCTTGCCCATACCTTCCGCGACGAGCGCTGGGCCGGGGTGGGCGGACCGAACCTCGAGCCGCCTAACGACGGCGTGGTCGCCGACAGCGTGGCCAACTCGCCCGGCGGTCCGGTCCACGTTCTGATCAACGACGTCGAGGCGGAACACCTGCCGGGATGTAACATGGCCTTTCGCAAGGAGGCGCTGGAAGCGGTCGGCGGGTTTGATCCGCGTTTTCGCACTGCGGGCGACGACGTCGATGTTTGTTGGGCTTTGCAGAATGCGGGCTTCCGGCTGGCCTTCAGTCCCGCCGCCGTGGTCTGGCATCACGCCCGCGGTTCGGTCTCGGATTATTGGCAACAGCAGTCCGGCTATGGCCGGGCGGAGGCGCTATTGGAGGCGAAGTGGCCGGAAAAATACAATCTGGCCGGACATCCGACCTGGCTCGGCCATGTCTATGGAAAAGGCGCCGCGCAGACCTTGTGGCGGATGGAAAGGATTTATCGTGGCGTTCGGGGCGCGGCCCCTTTCCAATTTGTCTATCCTTCCCGTGCCGGTGCGCTCGGTCTCCTGCCCACGATGCCCGAGTGGTATGTCTTGTTAGGCGGGTTGGCTCTGCTCGCTGCGCTTGGCTTGCTCTGGCGGCCGCTTCTTCTCGCTGCCCCGTGCCTGATCTTAGCCGGTGCTTTTTCGTTGGTTCACGCCGGTCTCAATGCGCGTCGCGCCAAATTCCGGACACCGCTGAGGAACACGCCGGATATTTTCCCGCGCCGCTGCCTGATCGCCGCCCTGCATCTTCTTCAACCTCTCGCGCGCCTGAGTGGCAGACTCAGCGCCCGGAAACGCGTCTGGCGAAAACCGAACGGCGTGAGTTTCACGCTCCCTTTTCCGCGAGACTACTCCGTCATTCGCCCGGATTGGCAGAGCGCGACGCGCGACCATCCAGGTATTGGAAGAAGCGCTCCGGGCCGAACTTGTTTTTGTGCGAACGGGCGGCTCTTTCGACGCCTGGGACTGGGAAGCGCGCGGCGGCCTGGTTGCCGGCCTCAGAATCGTCATCGCCATCGAGGACGTTGGCGCCGAACAGCAACTGGTGCGGGTCCGCGTCTGGCCGACCTGGCCGGCGTCGGCCGGGATCGTCTTCTGCGTGGCCTGCGTTCTGGCCCTGGCGGCCGCTTGCGCCCAGAGCTGGGGCGTCGCATCGATCCTCGGACTCGCGGCCCTCGGGCTGGCGGCGCGCGCTGGTTACGAAGCCGGAACCCTCCACGCCTTCATCGATCGGCTATCAGTAACACTCCTCGACTCTCGGCGCCGCGAAGGCTGAGATGAGTTCGTTAGTCAATCTGGGCTATCTGGGGATTCAGCGTGCATTTCCTGAGACTCCGCATTTTTTCGTGAGAACGAAGTGACCGCACTTCCGTCTTTGGCGAAAGTGCCGAGGATTGCGAGATGGCCGACGCGAAGAATTTCCCGCGCGGATCGGAGCTGCTCCACGATCCGGTTTTGAACAAAGGGAGCGCGTTCACCGCTGCCGAACGCGATGCGCTGGGATTGCGCGGGTTGTTGCCGCCGCGCGCCCAAACGCAGGCCGAGCAGGTCGAACGTGTGCTCGGCCATCTGGCGCGCAAATCGACCGACCTGGAACGTTACATCGCACTGATCGCGCTGGCCGGCCGAAACCAGATGCTCTTTTACCGCGTCCTGATCGATCATATCGAGCAGCTCATGCCGATCGTTTATACGCCTACGGTCGGCGAGGCGTGCCAGCAGTATGACAGAATTTTTCGGCGTCCGGGTGGACTCTACATTTCGGCAGAAGATCGGGGCCGCGTGGCAGAGGTCTTGCGCAACTGGCCGACGCGCGATGTGCGCGTGATCGTGGTGACTGATGGTGAGCGCATCCTCGGCCTGGGCGACCTCGGCAGCGACGGCATGGGGATACCGGTTGGCAAACTGATGTTGTACACGGCCTGCGCCGGGGTGCACCCGTCGCAGTGCCTGCCAGTGACGATCGATGCGGGGACGAACAACGCCGAGCTGCTGGTAAATCCCCTTTACTTCGGTCTGCACGAGCGACGCCTGCGCGGCCCGGAATACGACGCGTTGATCGACGAGTTCGTCGTGGCCGCGAACGAACTCTTTCCGCGGCTGCTGATTCAGTTCGAGGATTTCGGAAACGAGAATGCCTTTCGACTGCTGGAGCGATACCAGGAGCGAGTCTGCGCCTTTAACGACGACATCCAGGGCACGGCCGCAGTCGCGCTCGCCGGTCTCTACGGCGCGCTGCGCATCACGGGGGAAAGTCTGCGCGACCAGCGCGTCCTGTTTTTCGGCGCGGGCGAAGCCGGCCTCGGGATCGCGAACCTTTTCGTTAGGGCGCTGATCGAAGCCGGGTTGCCCCAGGAGGAAGCGCGCGCGCGCTGCTGGTTTGTCGATTCCAAGGGGCTGGTGGTGCGGAGTCGAAACAATCTTTCCAGTCACAAGGCTATCTTTGCGCAGGATCACCCGCCGCTGACCGACATGGTGGCGATTGTCGAAAGCGTGAGACCGAGCGCGTTGATCGGAGTTTCCGGAAAACCGGGAGTGTTCTCGCGCGCCGTGCTCGAAGCGGTCGGCCGCCAGGTGGCGCGGCCGATCGTCTTTGCCTTGTCGAATCCCACCTCGCTGGTCGAATGCACGGCCGAGGAAGCGTATCGCTGGACCGAAGGCCGCGCCATCTTTGCCAGCGGCAGCCCGTTCGATGCCGTGTCGTTATTCGACCGCCTGTTCGTGCCGGGGCAGGGGAACAACGCCTACATCTTTCCCGGGGTCGGCCTGGGTGTGATCGCCTGCGCGAGCCGGCTCGTGACCGATGACATGTTCCTCGCCGCCGCGCGCGCGCTGGCGGACCAGGTTTCGCCGGCGGAGTTGGAGGAGGGCAGGGTGTATCCGCGACTCACCCATATTCGTGAAGTTTCTCACGCCGTCGCTGTCGCGGTGATCCGGGTGGCGTTTGAAAAAGGCCTGGCCGGGGTGCCCGTGCCGGCCGATCTCGACGCCTTCGTCCGATCGCTCATGTACGAGCCGGAATACCGCAGCTACGTTTGACCTTCTGACTGGAATCCCGCCTCGGCGCATTCGCTTTCTGGTCACCATGGATGAGCGGGAGCGACTGTGCGGTTGTCTATTACAGTATGAAATTATCACTCGCGGTGCTCGCGGCGGCGATCGCCGCCGGATGTATGATCAGCCCGGTTCAGGCGGGGAGCGGTGCGGCGTCGGCCGCCAGGACGAGCGCGCCTCTGATTGTGAAACGATCGCCCAGCATCGGCTACTTCCAGCATTTCAACCTCTATATCGACGGGGTTCGCGTCGCCAGCCTCAGTTACGGAGGGATATATAAAGGTATTGTGTCGACGGGGCTGCATCTGGTGACAATCAAACAAATGCCCGACCTGAACGACGCCTGGCCCTATTCGCAGCAGTGGATCAGAATCGTCCCCGGCCGCACAAATACTTTTACGGCGACTTGGAGAGATGGCGGGACGCGGATTCGGCTGGAAGGAAGCTGAAGGAACTCAAAAGTAGGATTGCGTTTGTCAACGCCCCGGCACGTGATTGCGCTCGTTCTCCCAGGACGTGAGACAACGACGGCGCGGTGTCCTCCAGGACTGATCGAATTGCCCGGCTCTTCATTTCAGCTTTCAGCGTCCCAATTTTCGGCTCTCATGAAGGGATGAACGTCGCGGGCCGCCATTTTCGCACTATCTGGCTGAAGTCGAATGACGCGCGGGTTGTGCAGTTGATCGATCAGCGAATGCTGCCGCACCAGTTCGTCATCGAAGAGGTGAGAACCGTCGGGGAAATGGCGGTGGCGATACGTGAGATGCACGTAAGAGGCGCTCCCCTCATCGGGGCGGCGGCGGCCTACGGAATGTATCTTGCCACGCTGGCGGAGATGGATCTGGGCGAAGCGGCGAAGATTTTGCGCGCCACGCGACCGACTGCCGTGAATCTGGCCTGGGCGATCGATTATCAACTGGGGCAGATCGCGAGTGGGACAACTCCCGCGGAAAAGGTCGAGCGGGCGCGCGAAACGGCGCAGGCGATCGCGAATGACGACGCCGAGCACTGCCGCCAAATCGGTCTGCACGGTCTCGATTTGGTTCGCGAGATTGCCGGTCGGAAAAATGGACAACCGGTAAACATTCTCACTCATTGCAATGCCGGTTGGCTGGCCTGCGTCGATTACGGGACGGCGACCGCGCCGATCTACGCGGCGCACGACGAGGGCATCCCGGTCCATGTGTGGGTGGATGAAACCCGCCCGCGCAACCAGGGAGCAAAGCTGACGGCATGGGAGTTGGGCGAGCACGGCGTGGCACATACGGTCATCGCGGACAACGCGGGCGGGCATCTCATGCAGCGGGGCGCGGTGGATCTCGTGCTCGTGGGAACCGATCGGACCACTTACACCGGCGATGTCGCGAATAAGATCGGCACTTACCTGAAAGCGCTGGCAGCGAAGGACAGTGGTGTGCCTTTCTATGTCGCGCTGCCTTCTTCATCCTTCGATTGGACGATGCGCGATGGCCTAACCGAGATCCCGATCGAGGAACGCGGGGCGGAGGAGGTGAAGCACGCCGATGGCTGGGCCGACGGCCGGTCGGTCGAGGTTCGCCTCACGCCCGAGAGTAGCCCGGCGGCCAACTACGCCTTCGATGTCACCCCGCGCCGGCTGGTCAGCGGGCTGATCACAGAGCGCGGAATCTGTCAGCCTAACGAAGAGAGCATTCTCGCCATGTTTCCCGAGCATGCGACCTGATGGAAACCGGCGCAGTCAAGTTTTGCTACGAGTCTTCCGGAACGGATCTCGCGCCGTTTTCTGGTTTTGAGGAACTCAATACGGCCCGGCAGGAATTGCGCCGACTTGGTTTGCTTGGGGTGGATGGGAACGGGATTGGGTTTGGTAACATCAGCCTGCGGAATGGCGCGACCGATTCATTTTACATCACGGGCTCGGGAACGGGCAATTTGCCGTCGTTAGGCTTGCAGGATTACGCGAAGGTGATCGAGTGGGATTTCGAGCGCAACTGGCTGCGTTGCGAGGGGAGGGCGATTGCTTCCGCGGAGTCGCTCACTCACGCGGCGGTCTACTCGATGGCGGCGGAAGTGCGCGCGGTCGTGCATGGGCACGACAGACGCTTGTGGCGAGCTCTCCTCGAGCGCGGCCCTGGCACGGGCGCGGATGTGCCCTACGGCACGCCCGAGATGGCTCGAGAGGTGGAACGGCTTTTTCGGGAAACCGATGTGCGCACAAGGAAGATCTTCGCCATGGCTGGCCACGAGGAAGGGGTCGTCGCCTTCGGCGAGGATTTCCCGGAGGCGCTGGCTGCGTTCGCGTCGGTGAAATTGTAGCCGGGGTCGGTGACCGTGGTCAGGCGCTCGCCTGAACCTCTGCGATCTCCTCCAGGATCTGGCGGGAGCCGCGAAAGCGCCCGGCAAATCGATCCGAGTGCTCCTTTTGCAAAGCCGCGGCGAACTGGTCGCGGTAACGCTGATACTCGTCGAGCGAGCGGCAATGGTACTGCATGACATAGATCGGTTCGGCGCCTTCGGACTCGAGGACTTTGAGCATCCGACACTCTAAGAAGCAGCCCGTCCGGAGGACATCGGGGACATGCACCCGCTTCATCCATTCGACCCATTCGGACTCGATCTCGGGCTCAATGGTTATCTCAACGCGGTATGTGATCATGGTTCAAAAGTAACTGAGATGGGCATCGATCCCTTGTCCAGTCGGCGGAAGAGAGTGAAGGAGCTGACTAACGATAAATTGACCATCGCCCCAGCATTCGCCAGCCGTTGTAGCGGTGGTCTGTAACCGCAGGCGGCGTGTTTATCTCTGCAGCGGACGCGTCAGACAGGTCGGCCCGCCACCGCCTTTCAGACTGATCTCGCTGCCCTCGGTACTCGAGGACGGTAGCCCCTGCGGCTTCGAGTCGTGCGCGGGTGATTGGATTGCCCGCTACCATGAGGCAACGGCGCGGGGCGATGGCGAGGACATTAGCGCCCATGGTCTCGAACTCATCATCGGGTACTTCGACGAGGGTCATCTTTCGCTCGATGAGCTGCTCGAGGAACGGGACAGGCATTAGCGGCGGGTAGATGACCGCCAGGTCGCGATCGATCGGACTAATGATCGACATGAGGTGGAACACGTCGCCCGCGCCGCGCCAGTGCGGCAGCGGGACGATGATCAACTCATCGATACAATCGCCGAGAAAGGAACGAAGCTGGGCGATGCCGGAATCGTTGGTGCGATAACCGCGGCCGACCGCAATCGTGCGTTCGTCGAGCCAGACGACGTCGCCGCCTTCCAACCGCCCGGGCGGTTGAATGGCGCCGATGATGTTGCAACCGAGGGCGCGCAAGGCCGCTTCCTGTGCTGCCGGCTCGCCGGCACGTGGCGCTTTCCCCATCTGGCAAAGGATGACTCCGCGATCGCAGACGACCGATGCATCACGGACATAGATTGAATCCAGTCCGACGCCATCCGTCTTGGGCAGCAGGGTGATTTCGCACCCGCCACTGCGCAGCAAAGCCAGAAAGGCATCGTATTGCTCGACCGCTTTTTCGAAATCAGGCGCGGCGGTGAAATTCAGCGCCTGCCACTCGGTGGCGATGGTCTCGGGGCTTTGAAAAGCGTCGCGCGCATGCTTCAAAAGCAATTGCCTAATGGCGCCGACTTCGGATTGAGCACTCATCTTTTCGTTACTGAAAATACGGTCGCAGCTGCTCGTATCTCTTGGCGCCGATCCCTTTCACCTGGCGCAGGTCGTCGGCGCTTCGAAAAGGCCGCGCCGCGATAATCCGTTTCGCCAAAACGAGGCCGATCCCAGGAAGATCCTGGAGCGCTTCAATGCTGGCGCTGTTGATGTCGAGTTTGGCGCCGGTCGCTGAGGGCGAAGTAGCTGGACCGGGCGTCGCTGCCGCGTGCGGGTGAAAGAAGGCTTCGAAATAATCGACGGTCGCACCCGGCTGGGTGGAGGCGCGGGTGTTGAGCCGACCCGCACCGATGCCCCAGCCGCCGATCCTTTGCGCTTTCGCCTTGCGCTCGAGTTGCTCGAGCTTGCGCCATTCGACCTCGGGGGTGTTCATGTCCGGCGGATCATTGGCCGCCCCGAAAACCCGGGCGAGACCATTGGCCACCAGAAGCTCGCCGAGATCGGCGTTGTCGATCTGGACAAAAGCAAAATAGCGCGGCAACCGACTCCGCCCGCGCGCGTCCTGCAGGCAGGTGCGGACGGTGAACGGACGAATCAGTTGCTGGCGCGTGAAGCGCTCCGCTTCGGCTCCGATCTGGAGGGTTTGCGGAATGCCGACGTGGAAATATTTCGCCTGCTCTTTCACACGACGCGGAATGCTGTCTTCGGTCTCGGGCGTGTCGACGAAGTAGAGACGGAAGATGTATTCCTTGTTTTCGGCGCGGACGTGGAAGCTGTCGCCGTCGTTCGCTTCGTTAGGCAGGTAGTGGCAGTCCTTGAAGGTTTTCCAGTCGCTCGCTCGGGCGTGGGGAGCGAGGACGAGGAGGAGGACGAGGACGAGGTTCGGTCGGAGCGGGATCGCCTTCACGGTCGCGTCATTCGTAGCGGAGGGCTTTGACCGGATCGACCCGGGCCGCGAAGTAGGCCGGGATGAGCGCGGCTAACGAACAAATAATGAAAGCCGCGATGCAGATTTTGACGACGTCGCTCGGGATGACCTGGGCCGGAATTTCCGAGAACTGGTAAACGGAGCGCGGGAAGATCTCGATGTGGAGGGTGCCGGCGAGCCAGCGGCTGAATTCATTCCGGAACCGGATCAGGACCATGCCGAGCCCGAGCCCGCTGAGGGTGCCGAAGACCCCGACCACGACGCCCTGGAAAAGAAAAACGCCCATGATCTGCCCAATGGTTGCGCCGACTGCTTTCATGATGCCGATCTCGCGCCGCTTCTGCACCGTGACGGTGATGAGCGTGTTCATGATCCCGAAGGCGGCCACGATGACGATAAAGAAAAGGAGGAAGGCCATGACCGTGCGCTCGAGGCTGACGGCGTCGAAATATTGTTTGTTCATCTCGATCCAGGTCTGCGCGTATTCCGGCGGAGTAAGATATTTCTCGATCTGCGCCTTGACCTGGGCGGCGTTGTCGGGGTTGGAGGTCTTCACGGTCAGACCGTGGAGCGCGTCGCCGAGGCCGTAGAGCTCCTGGCCGATGAAGATGGGGACGAGGAGAAACTCGGAGTCGTGCAGGTATTGGCCGGTCTCGAAAATACCGGTGACGGTCAGCTCCTTCGGGAGCACGACTTCGCGCAGATCATCGACCGCCTGCTCTTTTTCTTCGCCTTTCTTTTGATCGAGCGCTTTCAACTTGTCGAGGATCTCGCCGAGGTTGCCGGGGGAATAGACGGTGAGCTTGTCGCCGACCGTCAGGCCGAGTTTTTGCGCCAGCTCGACGCCGAGCACGGTCTTATCGCCGTCGAGGTCGAGCTTGCCCAGTTTGATGAACTTCCGCAGCGGAATGACTTTTTCCTCCGCCTCCGGATCGATCCCGCGGATCATGGGGGCGAGCCGGCGGTTCTGGAATTCGACGATCACCGGGCCCTGGATGTAAGGCGCGACCGCGACCACGCCGGGCGTGTGCGCGAATTTTCACCGTCAGATCGCGCCAGTTCGTCATCACGCTATCGGTCGTGACGAGAATGTGGGCGTCGAAGTCGATCACCTTCTGGCGCAGCTCGCGATCGAACCCGGTCATGACCGAGATGACGAGAATGAGGACGGTCACGCCCAGGGTCACCCCGAAAACGGAGACGAGGGTGATGATGGAAATGAAGGTGCGCTTCGGTTTGAGGTAGCGGAGCGCGAGGAAAAGACTGAACGGGAGTTTCAAGGCAGCATACGTTTGCCGAAAATGACGCTTTTCCAACGGGAATCGGCACTTGGAACGAAAGGAAGAGAAAATTTTTCCCGGCCGAACGGAGGGTCGCGAGCGAAAGATAAGTATGCTCTGGACAATTGCAGTTATACTCCTGGTTCTCTGGTTGATTGGTTGGCTCGGCTTCCATCTCCTCGGAGGTTTCATCCACATTTTGGTGATTCTGGCGGTCATCGCCATCGTCGTGCAGCTCGTCAGGGGCGTTTAGCTGGTGGGCGGTCGGGACCGCCCTTTCACCCGGCGGGCGGCGCAGCCCCCGGCGGGGTCGCGGATGGCCATTTTGCCACCGACCGCTCCTTTACCGCGCGAACCGGGGTTCCCCCGCCTTCCCCTTGGCCCGCTGGTACTCGGGCCGGACTTCCTTCTTTTCTTCGTAGCAGCGCAGGAGCCTGGCCGGCCTGGAGGCGGCGAAGATCGGGATTGCCTCCGGCACGTATGAGATTGTGGGCGTTCCCCAGATTCGGATCGTGAACGAAAAACCTGCGAACAGCTGATCGGGCGGCGCTTCCCGTCCGATGCCGGGTGCAGCGTCACAGCAGACAAATCAGCCATGATATGAGATCGGTCTTGGGTGGAGATGAATAACGACATTGTTGGGATCGACCTTGGTACCACCAATTCGCTCATCGGCGTGATGGAGGCGGGTTTTCCCATCCTGCTGGCGGACGGGAACGGAGCCCGGCTCACCCCCTCGGTGGTTCATTTTCCGGAAGATGGCGAACCGCTCGTGGGCGCGGCGGCCGCCCGGATGCGCGCACTCCAGCCGGCGACCACGGTCTATTCCGCGAAACGCCTGATGGGATTGCGGGGCGAGGACGTTCCGGGAGAAGAAGCGTCGGCCGATTATCAGATAGTTAGGCAAGCCGGGCAACCGTTACGGATTCAAGTGCGCGATCGGCTCTACGCGCCGGAGGAGACCTCGGCTCTCATTCTGGCGAAGCTGAAAACCGACGCGGAGCGAGCGCTCGGGCGGCCAGTGGCCCGCGCGGTCATCACCGTGCCGGCATATTTCAACGATGCGCAACGCCACGCGACCAAGGCGGCGGGCGAGGCCGCGGGTTTTACGGTCGAGCGAATCATCAACGAGCCGACGGCGGCGGCGCTGGCCTACGGCCTCGATAAACTGCAATCGAAGTCGAAAATCGCAGTCTACGATCTGGGGGGCGGCACCTTCGACATTTCGATTCTGGAATTAAATGATGGGGTTTTTCAGGTGCTCGCCACGAGCGGTAATACGCGGCTGGGGGGGGACGATGTGGACGAGGCGGTAATTGCCAGTTGCCAGTTGCCGATTGCCAATTGGCAGAAGCGCGAGCTGGTGATCGAAGCCAAACATCGGCTTTCGACGGAGACCCAGGTGCGGATCGAAGTGCCTTTCGTGGAGGGAAAAAATCTCACTTATGAATTGGCGCGTGAGGAGCTGGAGAAAATCGCCCGGCCGATTATCGACCGGACGCGTCAGCATTGTCGGCGCGCCTTGGCCGATGCGAAGATCGATCCCGCCAACCTGGATGAAGTGATCCTCGTGGGCGGAATGACGCGGATGCCACTCGTCAGGCAATTTGTCGCTGAGCTTTTCGGGCGGGAACCGAATACCTCGCAGAATCCGGATGAAGCGGTCGCGCTCGGCGCCACCATCCAGGCCGGGATTTTGTCGGGCGCGGTGCGCGACGTCGTCCTGCTCGACGTCACCCCGCTGTCGTTAGGCATCGAGACTTTTGGCGGCTTGATGAACGTGATCATTCCGCGCAACTCGACCATCCCGATCAAGGCCGGCGAGATGTTCACGACCGCGGTGAATAATCAGCGCTCGATGAAGATCAAGGTCCTGCAAGGCGAGCGCGAGATGGCGGCGGACAATTGGATGTTGGGCGAGTTCGAGCTCGAATTCGAACCCGCGCCCAAAGGTGTGGCCCGGGTTGGCGTGCAATTCGAGATCGACGCCAACGGCATTCTCCAGGTCCTGGCGCGGGACACCAAAACCGGCGCGGAGAAAATTGTCGCCCTAACGAGTGCGGTCGATGTCTCCGACGAAGCGGTCGAGGCCATGATTGCTGACTCACTCGAACATGCCTTCGAAGACATGAGCGAACGGGTTTGGACGGAAACGCGCCTGAAGTCGGAGGAGATGCTGGCGGCGGTGGAGAAAGCGCTGCAGTTGGCCAGCGACCGTTTTCCTGGGACAGAGCGTGCGCGCATCGAGGAAAGGGCAGTCGATGTTCGCGCGGCGATGGAAACGCACGAGACGGCGCGGCTCAAAGCCGCCAACGCCGCCCTCGACGAAGCCACCCAAGAACTCGCCGCGCTTATCGTGGAACAAGCGATGGGGACCGCCGAGAGGTGATAGGTTGGTTCCCATGAGCGTACACGTTTACGGAATCAATCATCTCGCCATCGAGGTCGACGATGTCGCGAAAGCGGTCGCGTTTTACGAGGATGTCTTCGAGCTCGAGAAGATGGAGGAAGGGGAGGGCGACGCCTTTTTCAAAATCGGCGAACACCAGTTCCTCGCTATCTTTGCCGTGAAAAAGTTGCAGCCCGACCGGACAAAACATTTCGGCCTGATCGTGCGGGATGAAGCGCAGCTCGATGAGGTGCGCGCGAAATTGACGAAGAAATACGGGCTCGAGTTAATCCCGGGTTTTCGCTGCGATTTTCACGACCCTTTTGGCAACCGCATCCAGGTCGTCGACCTGCACGACGAGTCGTTAGTCTGGCTCCTGCCCTACCGCGAGGTGCAGGAGGCCGGAGTCAAATTCGGCCGCTCGAGGTGACTTCTCCTCGAATATGGCTTCGAAGAAAAATCAGTCGAGGGATTGGCGGACAAGCTCAATCACCGACTCAACGTCGGCGGGTTTAAAGGGCCGCCGTTTCTGACGCCGGGCCGGCGCTGGCAGGTCACGCACCTGGCAAAGGTCGCCGTTTTTCCAGACCCAGGCGTTCTCGTTGTAAGGACCGACCTTGCGCGGGTCGCTCCAGGTGTGAATGGAGACGAGGCGATCGGTCAGGAGCGGCGGCGATGTGCATCGGGCCGCTGTCGACGCTGATCGTGAAATGCGCGCGGCGAATGAGCCAGATGAGTTGCAGGATCGTGGTGTGGTTGAGCAGATCCATGCAATTCTCTGGGGTTGGCACTTTCTTTTTTGTCCGACCGACGATGACGACGCGACGCGGAGCGAGCGCGTGGCAAAATTCCTCCACCGCCCGATCGGTGAGCGATTTGCTCCGCCCGCGGGCGAAGGGATGGAGGAGGACAAAAGGTTCATCCTCGTCGAAACGCGCGACCGGATCGCCGCTGGGGAGGGGAAAACGCAGGGGGCGCGTCACCGGCACCCCGAAGTTCTCGACGAGCGAGAGGTAGCGCTCGACGGCGTGAGCGTTGCGATCGACCGGGGCGGTTTGCCCGTAGAAAAGATGCGCGCCCTCGCGCGCGTCGCTCATCCCGTAGAATTTCCTCGGGTGACTCGTCTTCCCAATCAGTGCGCTCCGGAGGAGGCCTTGAAAATCAAGCGCGACGTCCGGCTGGAGGCGGGCGGTTTCGTTCAGCCAGGGGAGGAGATGGCGCGACATGCCGAAGCTGCCGAGATCGCCCCGGGGGAAAATATGGACGTGATTGACGCTGCGATTGCCGCGCAGAAGCGGGGCCCATTCGGGGTTGATCACCCAGGTGATGGCGGCCTCCGGGTAAGCGTCGCGGATGAGAGCGGCGGCGGGCAGAGTGTGGACGATGTCACCTAACGAACTCGGCTTGATGATGAGGATGGAGGAAATTTCAGATTTCAAATCTTAGATGGCCGCTTCGCTTCGCGGACGGCTGTATTAATCTGAAATTTGCGAGCTGATCTCGGCGACTCCTAGCGTCCCACGGCCAGCCGATCGGCGAGGCGATCCGGCAGACCGGCCTCGCGAATTTTCCGCTGGGCGGTGGCGAGGTCGTATTTCACCCGGCGCTCTTCGACCAGGTTGCGGTCGGCGTGGTAGATCGCATAGGCGGCCCGCCAGTCGCGGTCGCGCGGCTGGCCGATGCTGCCGGGATTGATGAAATATTTTTTGCCGGCGCTGAGCACGATCTGGCCGACGGTCAGCCGGCGCACGCTGTCGTCGCGGACGAAGGCGGTCGGCCAATGGGTGTGGCCGAAAAAACAGAGCGGGGTGTGCTGATAAGTGAAGCTCGCGATCGCATCGAGATCATTGAAGACGTAGCCCCATTGCCCGGGCGTATCGAGCGTAGCGTGGACGATGGTGAAGTCGCGCACCTGTCTCGTTAGGCGAAGATCGGCCAGCCAGGCTTTGTCGGCGGCGGAGAGATGTTCCCGCGTCCAGCCGATGGCCTCCTCGGCCAGTTCATTGAAGCCTTCGGTCGACATCACGATCGAGGCCTGCTCATCGTGGTTGCCCTTCACCACCGGGCATTCGAGTTCCTGGATGCGCTGCACGCATTCGCTCGGGTTGGCGTTGTAGCCGACGATGTCGCCCAGGCAAACGAAGTGGGTGCAGGCCTGCGCGCGCGCGTCGGCCAGAACGGCGTCGAGCGCCTCGAGATTCGCGTGGATGTCGCTGAGGAGGGCGTAACGCATTTTGAAGGTTACATCTGTGGGGCAGGAATCCGTTGATGCAATGGGAAGTCGAGATTTTCTTCGAGAAATTTCACACCTTTGATCAAGTCGTCAGACGCTCGTCGTCGTCGCAACTTCAGATTTTTTCGCAGCTTCTTGCTCTGCTTCGCGCTCGCCCCCTGGGCATGCGGGAACCTCGTTGGCGACGAAGCGTTTGTCATCTTTCGGGCGCGCGGAAGTCAGGATTCCTCGATGGAGGGAAGCGCGCTGTCGCTTCCTGCGCCTCTTCCGAAAAGCAAAAGCGGCTGTTCAAGGAACAGCCGCTGGCAATCAAACTTTGGGCGAAGCTTAGGCGGGAACGAAGCGGCGGAGCAAAACAATTCCGACCAAACCAAGCCCGATCAGCATCACGGTCGCGCCGCCTTCGGGAACCGTCGAAGGATCCGCCAGCCCGAATTCGTTCTGTTTCTGTTCCTTGAAATCACTCGTGAGCGTGACCGACTTGATGGTCTCGCCGTCGAGCGAAATGACTCCGATGCGCCCAAAGTTCCCGTTCCCCAAGCCGGTGAAGCTGAACATAAAGGAGGTGCCACCGGCGTCCACGACCGTTACATCGACAGTTCCATTGGCTCCAGAGTTCAGTTGTCCCCGGAAAGAAAACGACGAAAACGCCAACGGGTCCGCCGGAGTGAAGGTCAGCATGGTAAGCGAACCGTTTTTGATGGGCTTGATGTTTGAGAACCCCGAACCCGTGTCGACGTTGCCAACCGCGTCGATCGTGACCAGAGGAAACGCGTTGCTGTTTCCACCGACGTACCCAGAGAACTGGGAAACGTTCTTATTGGCCAGGTCGTTGTAGAGCTTTACCCCATTTGGATTGGGGTCAACCATGAAGGTGGCAAAGGCGGAACTTGCCGCGAAGATTATCAGAAGGATTGGGAGAATTCTCAGTGTTTTCATTTTTGGAAATACCTGCTTCCCAGAATGAGTAAGCAGCATCGATGCCAACAAAGAATCGCAACCATGCCACTCCGCTGCAAGCAAAGCATAAGTGCCAGTTGAGTATGTTTTTATGAAAATATTAAGAATATTTGCGCCTCGGCCTTACGGATCGACAAAAGGGGTCAAAGCGTAAGCTTGTCCGACAATGTGATTGGTCTACTCTCAGAGAAGCTTACAGCGCAATGGCAAGCGGTCCGTAACGCGGAAACGGCACACGCGATCGGGTTGATGTCCGGTTGCTAATTGCGATAGCGAGTGCCGTAATCCTGCAACGGTTTCCGCGGAGGAAATCGCGGGGCGGGCGCGGTGAATCGGAAGGCGGGCGCCGGCAACGGCTGGCGATCGTCAAAATAATCGCCCACTTCATAACGAGCAAAACCGTCGGGCTGACCATTTGCCGGTGGACCCGTCCGGCGCGATCGCGCACTTCAAACCGGAAAATGCCCGGCACCCCGAGCGAGTCGATAAAGGGCAGGGCCGGAAATCTTTCCGGACGATCGTCCCCTGATAGGCGCATCCCATCAGAAACAGGATGGCCACCGAGCAAATTGTAGCGAGTGCACGCATAAGAATTGATCACCCTGGCCCCCTCAGGCGGAGGCGCGGGCACATGTTCCAACAGTTGCCTCGTATCAGGTTTTTCATCCCGGTTGCCAGCACTATTTCAGTTCCCTCCGCGCCCGACGATCCAAGAAAAGAGTACGCCGGCCAAAATCTCCCCTGCCTCCCTTCGTCTCCTTTGAATCTCCTGTCAGGTGGCTGCCCGTTGGGCTATGCGTCAACGGTGCAGAATTGGTCTTATCGCGCCAGCCGGAAAACGGGGCTGGTTCTTTCGTGGCCATTCGTTAGGCAGGAAGTCTGGCTCGCGCCCGGAGGGGTGGAAGCGAGCGGCGCCGCGGTCGTGGTCGCCAATCACATTTCACATTTCGATCCCGCTTTTCTGTCGTTTGTTTTCCCGCGGATGATCGATTGGATGACGACCGAGGAATTCTACGCCAACCCGTTCCTCGGGGCCTGGCTCCGCGCCGTCAATACCTTTCCGGTTGATCGCTCGCGACCGGATCGGCGCACTTTGCGAACGGGGGTGGAACGGCTGCGCGCCGGCCGAGTCGTAGGTGTGTTCCCGGAAGGCGGCATTCGTGCCGGCGCGACCTCCCTTCTGGAAGGGGCCGCGCCCAAGAGCGGCGCGACGGCGCTGGCGCGGCTATCGGGCGCTCCGATGATTCCGTGTGTTGTTCTCGGGACGGATCGGCTTTACGCCCCGCGCAGTTGGCGCCCGGGGCCGCCGCGCACTCCGGTCTGGATTTCCATCGGTGCGCCTTTTTCCGTTGCGGGTTTGGAAAATGAGGATGCGGATGCGCGCCTGACCGACGAAATGCGCAAGCTTTACCGGGAGGCAATCGCGCATTTCGCTCTTGGGCCCGATGACTTGCCGGCCACGCCCCAGCATCGCAAAGGTCGAGACGCCGCCGCGCTGGCCTAACGACGATGCGCTCGCTTCTTCATCGTGGTTTTGGACTGGCGGTCGATCAGATCCTCTGTGGCACCCTGGCCCTGCTCCATCGCCGGCACGCCGGCCGGGTGACGACGCGCGACGCCGCCGAGAAATACTTCACCGCCTGTGAGCGGCAGACGCGGACCGAGCATTTCGCGCTCCCGGAGACGATGGGGGAGTTTCGTGCCGAAGGGTGCGATACCATCAGTTGGGCGAGCCCGGCCGCTTCGGTCGCGGAATTTCCGGTCAATGGACGGGCGCGCGCTCTTCTCTACCGAGTGCGCCCGGAGGCGCCGACCGTGATCATGCTTCACGCCTTGATGTCGGTCTCGGACATCGGCTACCGCCAATTGGCCCGTCGCTTCAATTCGTTAGGCTGGAACGCCGCCTTCGTCCATCTGCCCTTTCATTATTCGCGCCGGCCGCGCGGACATCTCAACGGCGAGCTATGCTTCACGGCGGACCTTGTCCTGACCGGCGACACGGTGCGACAGGCGGTCGTTGAAATTCGGCAGCTTCTGGCCTGGCTGCGGGTGGAGGGCTCGAAGGAGTTTGGCGTCCTTGCCACGAGCTATGGCGGCTGGGTGGGGGCGCTGCTCGCTTCGCTCGAGCCGGATCTGCGCTTTCTCGCCCTGCTCGCGCCGATGGTGAACATCGTCCACGCCTTGTATGAGGGCCCCACAAGTTGGGCGATCCGTGGGCCGCTGGCGCGCGCCGGGCTCGATCGCGCGCTGGTGGATCGCCATGCGCACATTTCTTCGCCCCTGCATGCGCTCCCCGTCGCCGACCTCGCCAAACGCACGATCATCGTCGGGGGAATCTACGATCGCATCATTCGGCTGGCCGATCTCGAAGCGCTGCGCGAGAGCTGGCCAGGCGCCGAAATGTTAACCGTGCCGCAGGCCCATTTCGGCTATGGGATGATTCCGCAGGCGATGGCGCGGTTAGGCGCGCGCGGGTTGCTCGATTTGCCCTCAGCCTGACTGGAGCGAGGCAGCCTACTGCTCGGCGTCCGGAATTCGCTCATCCGCGGGAATATCGAGCGCTTGTTCGAGAAACTTCAGTCGCTTGATCAAGGTTGGGAGGCGTTCGTGTTCGCCGCGGTCGTAGAGGTTCCGCAGCGCCTCGTAGGCCGCACGCTCCTGCCCGGGCACGTAGGAAAGTTCGTAGGCGGCAAAGCGTTTGTCATACTCGGGCGCGCCCGGTAACGAGGCCGCCTTTGCGTAATAGCGGGCGGCGGCGGCGTGATCTTTCAGCTTCTCCTTGTAAAGGCGGGCGAGCGATTCGTAGAGCTGGGGACGTTCCGGGTTGTTCCTGATTCCGCGCTCGAGGAAATCCTTCCCGAGTTCGAAATACTCATGCTGAGCCCGGCGGCGCAGCGCGTCGTTAGGCAAAGACGGATCGCGCATCACAGCCACGCTCGCGTTCCAGGCCATGTGCCAGGCGGCCATATCCCAGAAGAGGATCGAGCGCGGCTGGAGGGTGGTGGCCTGACGGAAAAGGAGAAGGACGCGGCCCCATTCCGTCCGTTCCCAGGCGACGTGGGCTTCGATGAAAACGATGTCTCCGACTAACGAACGGAACCCGCTGAGCGCAGCCAGAAATCCGAGCTGCCCGATTTGCTGGCGCAGATCGAGCCCGAGGCGTGCGGAGTGAAAACTAGCGCTGCGACGTTGCTCGGTGAGGGCCGACTCGATCGGCAGACGGAGCGCGCCAAAAGCGAGGAGGAGCAGACCGACGATGGCGCCGCGCATCATAGTTCCTTCCCGTGAAACGCGATCCAGGCAAAGAAAAGGTAGACCGACGTGTAGATGCAGCCGAGAAGCGCGGTTTTGCCGAAGAGGGCGAGCGGGATGGCCGTCCCCGCAACGATGTCATCGACCAGATTGAAGAGTTGGAGATCGGGGAAGGCGAGGGCGACGAAGCCGAGAAAAGCATGCGCGAACCAGCCGCCGCCGTGGAACTGCAACCAATAGGCGCGGGCGGTCGATTGGAGGTGGCCAATGAAATAAATGAAAATCATGACCACGATGGTGAAAAGGTTGGAGGTGGCGAAGGTCGAGATGAAGAGGGTGAGGGAGGCGAGCAACGACGCTTTGAGGAAGATAATGATGATCCCCGGGAGGAGGTTGGCGTTGAAAGCCGAGGCCCGGAGGCTGGCCAGCGCCTCGTGGATTTGAGCGGGGGGCAGCCCGGCGGTCTGGCGCAGCACTTCGCGCGCGAGCATTTCCTGCCTAACGAAAAGAAGCGCGAAGAAGAGCGCGCTCATGGCGAGCAGGCTGAGGGCGAGGAGGAGGAGGACACCGGCCAGCCGGCCAATGAGGTATTCGTAACGCGGGACCGGTTTGGCCAGGATGGTGTAGATGGTGTGGTCCTCGATATCGCGCGGGAGAAGCTGGGCCGTGGCCACAATCGCGAGGAGGGAAGTAAAGATGCTCATCGCGCCTAACGACACGTCCTTCAGGATCTTGAATTCCTCCTGGAAGCTGAGCTCGGCCATGAAAACAGAGCTGCCGATGAGGAGGAGGGCGAAGAGGAGAAGGAAGTAGAAAACCTTCAGCCGGACGAGTCCGGTAAAGGTGTTGCCGGTGAGGGCGGCGATCCGCGCGAGTGAGAAACGGCGATGGGTCGCGCTTCACTTTTCGGGCGCCGGCTTGGTCGCCTCGAGGAACAATCCCTCAAGCGTGGTCTGCGGTTGGCGCTGGGCGACGAGGCGGGTGCTGGAACTCTCGAGGAGCGCGGAAATTTGCGCGAGGACCTCGGGGCCGGCGTTCTCGAGGATCAGCTCGGTTTGATTCTTTATCGCGAGCAGATCTTCCACCCGTCCTTCCCGGACAAGGATGCCGCGGGCAAGAATGCCGACGCGATCGCAAACCTCCTGCACCTGGCTGAGGAGATGGGACGAGAGCAGGACGGCGATGCCACGCCGCTTGAGATCGAGAATGAGATCGCGGATTTCGCGTGAACCCTCCGGATCGACCCCCGCGGTCGGCTCATCGAGGATAACCAACTTCGGCTCCTGGATGAGCGCCTGAGCCAGCCCGATCCGCTGCAACATGCCCTTGGAATAACCGCCCAGGCGCCGGTCTCGGGCACTCGTGAGACCAACCAGCTGAAGCAACGTGTCGGTGCGTTGCTTCAGCGC
Source organism: uncultured Verrucomicrobiae bacterium (assembly GCA_963772915.1). GTDB lineage: Bacteria > Verrucomicrobiota > Verrucomicrobiia > Chthoniobacterales > UBA10450 > Palsa-1392. Next base: position 156,514 of record CAVYZI010000003.1, on the reverse strand, counting down.
CTGTCCGCGCAGACCGCAGAGTTGTCCATAAAACTGAAGCGTTTCCACACCAGTAAGATGTCTATAAAAATATGGGTTTTCCGGCAGAAATCCAACCCCTTCACGGCTTCTCACTTCGCGGCTGTCGCGCCCAAAGATTTGGGTCCGGCCCGCGGTCGGCGAGACCAACCCGAGGATGACTTTAAGGGTCGTGCTTTTGCCCGATCCGTTTGGGCCGAGTAACCCGTAAACCTGGCCCGGGTGCCACTTCCAGATTCAAGCCACGGATGGCGACGACCTTGGTCCGACGAAAGGGAATTGGAAAGACCTTGGTCAGGCCCTCGACCACGACCGCCGGCTCAGTCATGGCGAATCTCAAAACCCCGTGCGGCCGGTGGATGATTGAGCGGGAACTCAGTCTGCTCGCGAATGTGGGCGCGCAGCCCGCTTTGGCCGATCGCCTCGACAAACTCGCGCACCTCCGCTTCCTCGCCAGCCGCCTGCAGTTCGACCCGGCCGTCCGGCAGGTTGCGCACCCAGCCGATGACGTCGAACCCCTTGGCCACCTGCTTGACCGACCAGCGGAATCCAATCCCCTGGACGTTGCCTGCGAAGAAAACCTGGAGCGAGAACATAAGCCGGTGTAGCGCGAGCTTTCAGCTTGCGCGGAGGAAAGGGAGACGCAAGCGCGAGATCCTGGAAGCGTGAATGCGCATCCCTCCGGAGGGACCTGCTGCCGCATGACCGCTTGGTTGCGGCGACCCAAAACCCAAAGGATCGCTAGTAGCGGAAGGGCGGCGCTGGTGTCGCTTCCGGCAGCGGCTCGGGCGGCGCGATCAGGCGCGGGTCGTCGGAGTCGAGTTGAAATTGTTCGCCCTGGCTGGCGTAAGCGGGCGACGGAGTCGGCGGCGGCGCGAGCTTTTCCGCGACCAGCGCAGCGCCGGCGGGGCGAATGTCTTCACTGGCGACGTAGCCACTTTCGCCGTCCTGCAGCTGCACCTTCACGTAGCCAAAGGAGGGCCGGATCACTTTCATGATCGCATCGTGTGGCAGTTGCATGTCGGGGCCACTGCCCTGTTGCGGGCCGTAATGATAAAAGGGCGTCTTCCCGGAGGCGACTGCATACCATCCATCGGTCGTCCCGGAGAGCACGCCGGTTTTGGTCGAGGAAGCACAACCGGCCACCAGCCCTGCGCCGGCCGCACCCACGCACAGCCACCAGAGTTTCATTTGTAACTGTAGACGAAACACACCCCGGCCGCGTCGCCCTCGTCCAGCCGCACCCGGATAAAATACTCGCCGCTATTGTTCACGGCTAATCCGGCAGCCGCTTTCGTGCCCTCGTTGAAGGTTTCTGTTGTCACGGGAGCGCCCGTTTCATCAAAAACGTCGATCGAAAGCTTCTTCGCCTTCTCCGTCGCCCCGGCGGAAAACCAGTATTCGTTGCCGGCGTAAAGATTGACCGCGATCACCTGGCTGCCATTCGGCGCGAGAGTGCCGGCCCAATGACCATCCCGCAGTTTGAAGCCATCGTTGGTGAAAGCGCCCGCCAGTTCGAGCGCCACCTGACGCGCCGCCACTTCCTGGTCCGTCTCGGCCAGGGCCGGGCAGATGAGTGCAAGTGTTGTCAGGCTCGTTAGGCAAAGAAATTTCCAGCGTCGCATCATTTGTCCTTCTTCTGGATTTCCTCCATCAGCTTGTTCACGCTCTCATTCAGCTTCGTGACCTCGGCGAGCGAGAGTCCCTCGCCAAACGGCTTCGCGACGATTTGTTCGATCCCCCGCAACTGATCGTTCACGCTTTTGACCAGCGGATCGTTTTGCAGGTCGGGCGACACCTGCCCGATCTTGGATCGAATAAAACCAAGCAGCTCCGGCTGACGGAGGATTTGTCCCAGCTTCTCGTCGTAATTTTTCGCCACGACTGCGCTCACCACCTGGGTGCCGCGAATCCAGCCGCCGATGCTGACCAGAATGATGAGGTCCTGGTCGCGGTGCGATTGCATCGACGCTTTGACTTCGTTTTGCGTCGCCTCCAATTCCTCCTGAAGGGTAGCCCACTCGTCGTTCTCGGCGAATTGATTGATGCTGTTGCCGCGCGCCAGGATGCTTTCACTCACCCCGAGCGCTTTCGCCATTTTTACAATGTCACCACCGATGTTTTTCACCTGTTGCGTGTCCTGCGCCTCGACCGCGATGAAACCGTCGGCGATCAGTCCGCCGAGATTGAGGGCGATCTGGGCGCGGGTTTTGTAATTCATCGCGATCGGCCCGCGGTAACGCGCCGTCCAGTCGGGTTTGGCAGGCTTGGAGAGCGCGGCGAAGAGTTCACCCGGAGTCGGGATGGTGACGGCATCAGTCTTTACGGCCTTCGCCATCTGATCGGCCGACAGCGCCTCAGCCGAGGACGCGTCCGTCGTGGGAGCGGCCAGTGCCGCGCCGCTGGCGAGCAGAAAGCAGATGATGACTCGACCGAAACTCACAAACATGTTGCCAGATTATCCGGTCGCCCCTCCAAAGCCAGCGCGAAATCTTGCAAATGAAATTCCGCGCCGGTCTCACTTCCCGCTCAAATCCCGTGACCGGCGAAACGCCACTGCTGCCGGCTGAAGGGAAGGGCGGCGGGCCTTGATGGAGAAAAGATTCTTTACTTCACGGTCGGCGCGCAAATAGGCTCGCCGCATGAGACCGAGAGAACGCTCCTACCAGACAACCGTCCCGAGCACCCGCTGGCTGGCTTATGCGCTGGCCAGCGCCGCCACCGCAATCGGCAGTCACTCCGCCGAAGCTGATATCCACTACTCCGGCCGCCTCCACGCCACCCTGCCGCCGGAGGGAACAAATCAAGTCACCTTTCAGCTCGATAAGCCGGGCGACTCCATCGCCTTCGTTCGGCGCTCGACTTTTTTCGGTTTCAGCGTCGAGCTCACCGGGTTCAAAGTTACTGGCGTCGCCGGCGCTTCCGTTGCGGGAAGCAACGTCATTGGCTACGCTCCCATCTACCGCCTGGAGCGGGGATACCAAGTTTCCGAGGCGCGGAGTTTCATCAAGCTGAACCCGAACCGATTGTCCGGCTTTGGAACATTGGCGTCGTCTTTCTCGGGGCACTTTCTTGAGCGGGGGATCGGGTTCATCGGCTTTGCCTTCGATGGCGGTTCGGGCAAGCAATACGGCTGGGCGCGGGTTTACATGAGCGGCTACCCGGGCAACGGCCTCAAGGTGCTCGACTACGCCTTTGCCGATCCGGGCGAGCGCATCAAAGCCGGGCAGCGCCGGCCCCGCGCCATGAACGATGTCGAAGAGGTCGTCCCGGCTGAGGGCTCGCTCGGTTTGCTCGCCCTCGGCGCGGCTGGGCTCATAGCCTGGCGCAAACGTGGTAGAGCTTACGCGGCCTGACCCACCCATTAAGAATGACACCGAAGGAAAGTTCAGCGGTTGGTTGATCGATCACGCTTGGGCGACCCGGAGTGACGATACAGGCTGGACGAAAGAGAGCAGTCTTGCGCGACGCGGTTCGTTGGGCCTGCTTGCCTCGACAGAGTGATCGGGCTTGGTCGCTCGGCGGAAGAATCGGCCCCATTATGGCGCGGAGACTAAGCAAAAAGTGGAGTCTACAGACATCGTGGAGTGTCGGCTTAACGGAGAAGAAAGCGTCACGAAATTCCGACCCTTCCTAGCCAGGGCCGGGGTTTCGGCGATGGACCTCGGGGCTTCGCATCCCCCCCGACAGGTAGGACGCCTCTCGGGCTGATCATGAAGCAATCGTCGACTTCTAAGCGCAAAGTTCTACTCATCGGCTGGGACGGGGCGGATTGGGAACACATCACCCCGCTGCTCGAACAAGGGATGATGCCGACGCTCAATGCGCTGATCGACCGCGGCGTCATGGGCAACCTCGCCACCCTGCAACCCATTCTTTCGCCGATGCTCTGGAACTCAGTCGCGACGGGGAAGCTTGCGGATAAGCATGGAATCCACGGATTCATCGAGCCCGACCCAGTGAATGGCGGGGTCCGGCCCTACACCAGCACTTCGCGCAGGTGCAAAGCGCTCTGGAATATTCTCACTCAAAGCGGCCTGCGCAGTAACATCATCGGTTGGTGGGCGAGTCATCCGGCCGAGCCGATCAAGGGCAATGTGATTACGAATGCTTTTGGCGGAGTGCGGTTTGATCCGGAGAAGGGATGGACTTTCCCCCGGGGCGCGATTCATCCGGCGGAGAAGGGCGCGGCGCTGGCCCGCTTCAAGGTCTTTCCTAACGAACTCACCGAAGCGCACATCCTCCCCTTCATTCCGGAGGCTGCCAGGATCGACCAGAAAAAGGACAAGCGGCTCAGCTCGTTTGCAAAGATCCTGAGTGACAACGCCTCCGTGCACGCGGTTGCGACGGCGCTGATCGAGACCGAGCCCTGGGATTTCACCGCGGTCTATTACGACGGGATCGATCATTTCTCGCATGCCTTCATGCCTTATCACCCGCCCAGGCTGGAGTGGATCAAGCAGGAAGACTTCGAGATCTACCAGGATGTCGTGCAGGGCGCCTACCGCTTTCATGATATGGTGCTCGAGCGGTTGCTCGATCTCGCCGGACCTGAGACAACCGTGATCCTTTGCTCCGATCATGGTTTCGAATCCGGTGCGCAACGTCCCCGGGGCACCCCACGGGAGCCGGCCGGGCCCGCCGCCTGGCACCGGCAGTACGGCATCTTTGTCATGGCCGGGCCGGGAATCCGACGCGACGAACGAATCTACGGCGCGAGCCTGATCGATGTGGCGCCGACCATCCTGACACTTTTCAATCTGCCGGTCGGCGCGGATATGGATGGGCGGCCGTTGCTCGAAGCCTTCGAGGAATTGCCGGAGGTGAAGACGATTCCGAGTTGGGAAGAAGTTTCCGGCGAAAGTGGAATGCATTCCGGCGAACCGCCGATGGATCCGGCGCAGGCTAACGAACTCATGCGGCAGTTCGCCGCGCTCGGTTACATCGAGGATCCCGGCGCCGACAGACAGAAGGCGGCCGAATCCGCCGAGATCGAGGCGAAGTATAACGTCGCCCGCACCTACCTTTGGAAAGGCCGGCCGGAGGAAGCGCGCCCGCTGCTCGAGCAGATCGTTAGGCGCCGGCCTTGGGAAGATCGCTTCCTTATGCAACTGGCGCCCTGTTATTTCCAAGCCGGCTATCTCGCGCAGGCCGAGCGTCTCCTTTTCGCGATCGCTGACGGCGGCGAGCCCGATACCGCGGCGACCAAGCTGCTTTGGGCAAGAATCAAACTCGCGCGCGGCGATCTCGGCGGCGCGCTCCAGGCGTTGCTCGCCGCTGAAGCGATAAATCCACGATTTCCCGGCGTCTATATCCAGATCGGCGACACCTACGCCCGCCTTCTGCAGTGGCAAAACGCAAAAGCGGCCTACGAGAAAGCGGTCGCGCTCGATCCTGATGACGCTCGCGCTTATCTCGGACTCTCGACCGTTTATCGTCGGCTCGGGGATAATCAGCAGACCGTCGATCATGCTTTGCGCGCCGTTGGTTTGCTGCACCGCTTGCCGATGGCGCATTTTAACCTCGGCGTCGCCCTCGTGCGCTCGGGCGAGAACGAGCGCGCCCGGCTCGCCTTCGAAACCGCGCTCCGGTTCCAACCGGAGATGATGAATGCGCATCGTTATCTCGCGACCATTCACAAGATGGAAGGTGGCGACCTGGAAAAGGCGACGTTCCATCGCGGCGAACTCCTGCGACTCACGCAGCGGCGCGGCCGGCGCGCCGTACAGGACGATCCGCGCCGCGAACAGCTTTTCGATCTGCCGGAAATTCCAAAGCGGGCCGAGCGGCTCGAGACGTTGCTCAAGGAACGTCCCGATCCGAAACCGGAAGAAGAGAAATCGGGCAAGACATTCGTCCTCGTCTCCGGCCTGCCGCGCTCCGGCACTTCGCTCATGATGCAAATGCTCGAAGCCGGCGGCCTGCCCGCCATGACCGACCAGGAGCGCGCCGCCGATGTCGATAACCCGCGCGGTTATTACGAATGGGAAGCGATCAAGCAGATCGTGAAAAAGCCCGAACTGCTCGACAATCCTGCGGTCGAAGGTCGGGCGATCAAATGCATCTCCATGCTCCTGACTGCGCTCCCGGAGAAGCATCAATACAAGGTGGTCTTCATGCTGCGACCGATCGCCGAAGTCGTCGCCTCGCAAGCCGCGATGACGACGCGACTCGGAACCAAAGGCGCCAATCTCGAGGCCGAACAACTCGAACGGGGGCTGCGCGCCCATCGAGAGGAAATGCGTCGTTGGGCCATGACGGCGCCGCATATCGACTGGCTCGAGATCGACTTTCCAGCGCTGATGGCTGATCCCGCGCCGGCGATTACCAGTCTGGTAGAGTTCCTTGGTCCAGAGCGCTTGCCTAACGAGACGGCAATTTCCTCGGCGATTGATCCATCGTTGCGTCGTCACCGGGCGTAGTCGGGTTGCAGCCGCGCGTTCTCCCCGCGCGACGCGCGGTTGTGAAAGACCATTGCGCCGCTCGCGAATCGCGGCTAATTCCCTAACGACATGTCCGCGACCAGCATCAGCCGAATTCACGCCCGCGAAATTCTCGATTCGCGCGGCAACCCGACGATCGAAGTGGATGTCCATCTCGACGGCGGCGGTTTCGGACGCGCGGCCGTCCCGAGCGGGGCGAGCACGGGTGAGCACGAAGCGTGGGAGCTGCGCGATGGCGACAAAAAACGCTACGGCGGGAAAGGGGTGACGAAGGCGGTCGCCTCCGTTAACGAAACGATCGCGCCGGTTCTGATCGGCTTCGATGCGCTCGAGCAGGCGAAGCTCGATCAACAGCTCATCGAGCTCGACGGCACCCCAAACAAAAAGAAGCTGGGTGCCAATGCATTGTTAGGCGTGTCCCTTGCCGTCGCCCACGCCGCGGCCGATTCCGAAAAACTGCCGCTCTTTCGTTACCTCGGCGGGAGCGAAGCGAAGGTCCTGCCCGTGCCGATGATGAACATCCTCAACGGCGGCGCGCATTCCGACGCCCCGATCGATTTCCAGGAATTCATGATCATGCCGAAAGGCGCGCCCAGCTTTCCGGAAGCGCTCCGTTACGGGGCGGAAGTTTTTCACGCGCTGAAGAAAGTCCTGCACGATCGCGGACTCTCGACCGCGATCGGCGACGAGGGCGGTTTCGCACCCAATCTCAAATCGGTCGAGGACGCGCTCGAATCGATTGCGGCCGCGGTCGAGAAAGCCGGCTACTCGTTAGGCGAACAGATTTTCATCGCGCTCGATCCGGCTTCCTCGGAATTTTTCGACAAGGAACAAAACGCCTACGTCTTCAAAAAATCCGACGGCTCGAAGCGGAGCGCGGCCGAGCTGGTCGATTACTACGCTTCGCTCTGCGAGCGTTTCCCGATCATCTCGATCGAGGACGGCTGCGCGGAGAACGATTGGGACGGCTGGAAGAAAATGACCGACCGGCTTGGCGATAAACTGCAACTGGTGGGCGACGATTTGTTCGTCACCAACGTGCAGTTCCTGCGCAAGGGGATTGACCTCGGGGTGGCCAATTCCATTCTCGTGAAAGTGAACCAGATCGGCACCCTGACCGAGACTTTCGCCACGATCGATCTCGCGAAGCAAAACGACTACACCGCCGTCATCAGTCATCGCTCGGGCGAGACCGAGGACACGACGATCGCCGACATCGCGGTCGCGACCAACGCCGGCCAGATCAAGACCGGCTCGCTTTGCCGGACCGATCGGGTGGCGAAGTACAACCAACTTCTGCGGATCGCGGAGGAATTGGGTGACAAGGCGGTCTACGGAGGTAAGATGCGCTAGTGGACGCCACCGGCTACGGCGATTTTCGCGCACGACGCGAGGCCACCATCTGGCAGCGCATGAATCATATTCTGCGCGTCTTGCTTTTTCTCGCGGTCTGGCTGCTTATCATCAGCTTCTTCCTTCCGCCTTACAAAAAACTGAACCAGAGCCGGGCCGAGATCGAGCAACTGCAGGCGCAATTGACGGAGGAGAAAAGTCTTCTCGCCCGCCAGACGAGAGAAGTCACGCTGCTGAAATCCGATCCGACCTATCTGGAAACGATCGCGCGCGACAAGCTCGACGTGATGAAAGAAGGCGAGACCATCTTCCGCCTCGAAACCCATCGACCGGGCGCGCAGACTCCGGCGAAGCCATAACGCTCCGGGGTCCCCTTGTGGACGCTTCGCTGTGCGAAGCGCGGGTGTCGACGTTGCCATGCTCTCGCAATCACGCGCAGACCCGCGTCGCCCACAGGGCGACGTCTACAGCTGCGGCGACGGTTTCGGCGTTGGCTGGCGGCGGATTGATCTGATTCTCGATTTTCTTGAGCAGCGCGGCGGCCGGCTTATCGGGTGGCACCAGCCGGCCCACGCTGCGCACCAACGCCAGGGCCGATTTCTTATCGCCCGCTTTGAGCGAGGCGTCGACCTGTTCCAGCGACGCGCGCAGGATGTCGTCTGGTTTCGAGTAAAGCGAGCGCGCCTGGCGCAAATAGCCGATCGCGGAATCAAAGTCGCCACTCTCCTTTTCCATCAACCCGAGATCCTCGATCATCGGTCCGTTACCCGCGTGCGAGGCGGCGGCGCGCGCTTTCGTCAGGTAATCCGCCGGTTCGAGCTCGGTGTTGGCGACCGCGAATTCGTGATACATCCGCCAATCGCTCTTCTTTTGCTCGTCGGGTTTCGTTTCGATTTGCATCCAGTTCGCATACGGCCGGTAGAGCGGATCGCCCACCGCCACGTTCATCCAGGAAAGAGCGGGCGTCGCCATCCAGGCGCTCTCGGCAAAAGTGAAGCCGTGGAGGAGACGATCGTTGAAAATATCGAGATGAGTCGTGAGCTGGAGAAAGGGCTCGTAGACGTTGCCTAACGACGCCGTCGCTCCCTTGCTCAGGAGGGGTGCGACCCAGTTCGAGTCGGCCGAGCGCAGCGTGCTCGCGCTGTAGGAATGGATGTGGACCGCGACCGCGCCGGGCAGAAAACGAAACCCGGGATCGGTGAAGGGCCCGGTCACGCCCGCCGGCGTACCAACCGTAATAGAGCGCGCAATCATTCAGCGGGAAGCCGGATGGAAAAACCGCCGCCGCAGTGTCGTAAACGACCGGGATTCCGACGCGGCGCAGATCTTTCGTGACCGCCTTAAGCCATTGATCCCCATCGGCCATCCCGCCCGAGGTGTGGTCGGAGCCGTCGACGTAGGCCCGTCCCCAAAGCCCGTTCTTTTCCGTCTCGACCGCGTCGCTGATCATTCGCCTGACGATCGCTTCGCTCGGTCGCATCGAGTCGGCAAACGAGCAGGAGGGGCGAGTCCTCGATCTCCGCGATCGGTCGGAAACTCTGAAAATAGGGATTGTTCGTGGCGCCCGAAATCTGGGTCGAGAAAAGCCCGAGGATGGCCAGCTCCGAATCGACCGAAGCCTTGGTTTCGCCGCCGATCGGGTTGGTCTGCGGATGGTCGCCCTCATGGTTCACGGTGGCCCGAATCTTCAATGGCATGCCGCGAATGAGAGCGACGAAATGAATGCGGCTCGACCTAACGACCGGGTGATCGTCGGCATTCGTCCGCACGGTCCACCATTCGCTGATCGGCAAATCTTGCCCGGAGCGGTTCGGCGATCGTTTTGTTGTATTCCTGGCGGCTGATTTCCTCTTCCGTGGCGCACTCCAACCCGACGAGGTGATCGCTCGGGATCTGGCGCGCCTTGGCGTAAAAGTAGGCGAGAGCGATGGAGTCGGAGGCGTTGCGGTTGTAAACCACGATCGTGGCCTGGGCGAGATCGGCCGCGCTTTGGGCCGCGAAAGCGCTCGTGCCTAACGAGAGGAAAAGGACCGCATAAAGCAGCCGCTTCATGTCGGCAAATCGATTCTTAATCCGTCGTAGGCGAGGCCGACATTGGGCGGCAGGTCGCTTTCGGCGCGCTGCGGAAGCTCGTGGCAAATGTGGGTGAATAAAGTGCGCGCCGGCCGGACGCGCTGCGCGACCTCCGAGCGCCTGCGCGATGCTAAGGTGGGTCGGATGCGGTTTTTCGCGCAGGGCGTCGATCACGAGCAACTTGCACGCCTTCGATCTGGCGCGCGATCGCGTCCGGCACCGCACTGCAATCGCTCAGGTAGGCGAGGAGCCGCCGGCCCTGCCGGGCAAAAAGATAGCCGTAGGTGATGGAACTGCCGTGCGGCACGGGCAGACGGCGTGATGTCGCGTTTTGCCTAACGAGAAGGGTCCGTCGATAATGTGCGGCTCCGGTTTCAGGTAACCCGGCCAGGGACTCGGGTTCTTGAAGGCAAACTCGTAAACCCGCTCCAGGTCGGCCATCGTTTCGGCCGAGGCGTAGACCGGCATGCGCCCGCCGCGCGGGACCGCGAAACGCCGCAAGTCGTCGAAGCCCATCACGTGATCGGTGTGCGAATGGGTCATGAGGACGGCGTCGACCTGCCAGATATTTTCGCGCAGACATTGGGTGCGAAAATCGGTCCCGGTATCGACGACGTAATTGCCCTCCGGCGTTTCGAGAAAGATCGAAGCGCGGGTGCGATTATCGCGCGGATCGTCCGAGCGGCAGACCGCACAATCGCAGCGGATCATCGGCACGCCCACGGAAGTGCCGGTGCCGAGGAAGGTAATGCGCATTGGAGCCGGGATCGGTGATCCCGGCAGTTGAGAGTTGGTAGTTGAGAGTTGAGAGTCGGAGGCGTTCAGAGGTCTTATCTCTCTACTCTCAACCCTCAACTCTCAACTCCGGTGCTGCTCAGTCTGCTGCGAATCAAGAACCTTGCCCTGGTCGAGGATCTCGAATGGGAGCTGACGCCCGGCTTCACCGCCATCACCGGCGAGACGGGCGCCGGCAAGTCGATCATCATCGGCGCGCTCCAGCTTCTCCTTGGCGAGCGGGCCGATAAATCGCTCATTCGGACCGGCGCCGAGGCCTGCACGGTGGAGGCGATCTTCGCGGGCGAAGATTTTTCCGCACTGAATAGGCGGCTGGAGGAATCGGGCGTCGAACCATGCGAGGGCGAGCTGATCGTGAAGCGCACCTTCTCGTTAGGCGGGAGCAGCCGGCACTTCGTCAACGGCTCGCCCACTACGCTCGGGCTGCTCAAAACGATCGGCGACGAACTGGTCGATCTGCACGGACCGCACGATCATCAATCGCTCCTCGTCGCGGAGCGGCAGCTCGCCTTGCTCGATGGGTTCGCTCACGCGCACTCGGCGCGGCAGGAATATCAGGAATCGTTTCGTCGCTGGCAGGCGCTCGTCGCCGAGGAACAGACGCTGAGCACGGCGGAAACGGTCCGGGAACAGGAACTCGATTTGCTTCGGCACCAGGTGCAGGAAATCGCGGTCCGCCAGGCTGCAACCAGAGGAGGAGGAAGAGATCCACGACCGCTACCGGCTGGCGAGCAACAGCCAGCGGCTGATCGAGCTGGCGACTTCGATTTCCCGCCAGCTCTCCGAGATCGACAACTCGGTTTTGAATCAGCTCGGCGAAACGCAGCGACTCCTGCGCGAGTTGGAGAAGATCGATCCCAGCCTGACCGAAAGCTCGAGCGCGCATGCCGCGGCCGTGATCGAGCTGACGGAGATCGCGCGCACTCTCGATCGTTATGCGGAGAAGCTCGACCTCGATCCGGAACAACTGGCGCAACTGGAGGAGCGGGTCACCCTGCTCGAGACTTTGAAGCGCAAATACGGCGGGTCGATTCCAGAGGTGATCGCTTTTGGCGAGCAGGCCGCGGAACGGATGCGCAAGATCGAAGGGCGCGACGTCGAGTTGGAGCGGCTGGGCAAAGAAATCGCCGCGGCGAAAAAGACGGTCGAGCGCAGCGCGGCCGCTTTACGCAAAGCGCGCCAAACAGCCGCCCCGAAGCTGGCAAAAAACATTCGCCAGCAACTGGTCGATCTCGGATTTCGCCAATCCGAGTTCGAGGCGAAAATTTCGCCTAACGACGAGCCGCGCCCGAGCGGCACGGAAACGGTCGAGCTGCTCTTTTCTCCCAACCCGGGCGAGCCGCTCAAGCCGTTGCGCACCGTCGCCTCGAGCGGCGAAATCTCGCGCGTCATGCTCGCGATCAAGTCGGCCCTCGCCTTGCAGGATGCGATCCCGCTCCTCGTTTTCGACGAGATCGACGCCAACGTCGGGGGCGAAATCGCGAACGCGGTTGGAGCGAAAATGCGCACCCTGGGGGAGCGCCATCAGGTGCTTTGCATCACCCATTTGCCGCAGGTAGCGGCGGTGGCGGCGACGCATTTCGTGGTCACGAAGGAAGTGGCAGGCGGCCGCACCTTTTCGCAGTTGCACGAAGTGAAAGGAAAGGCGCGCCAGGAGGAGATCGCGCGCATGCTCGGGGGAAAGACCGAGTCAGCGTTGAAACACGCCGCCACTTTGCTGGCGATGTAGACGCTTCGCTGCGCGAAGCGCGGGGTGACTTGGCCGAAGCGAGCAACCCTTGAGTTTCGCGCCGCGAAACATCCATAACTTCACGCGAGCGGTGGAACAGGGTCTGCTCAAAGAAAGCAGGCTCTTTCCCCCGAGGGCTGCCCCATGAGAAGCGAATCCAGCCTAGCCCTTAGCGATGCCGGACGCGATCGAGCGGAGACGCTGTTCCAAAAGCGCCGCCAGCAAGTCTATCGCGAAACCGATCAGCTTTTTGTCTGGCTCCTCCTCCTCGAATGGCTCGTCCTTATCATTGTCGCGCTCCTGATCGCGCCGCAAAGCTGGCCCGGTCGGAACGGCCAAGTCGATCCGACGCATCTCTGGCTCGCGATCGGTCTGGGGGGAGCGATCACCTTGCTGCCCGTGGCGCTGGTCCGGCTCCGGCCGGGGACGGCGGTGACGCGTTACACGATCGCGGTCGCCCAGATGCTGCACTCCGGGTTGCTCATCGCCCTGAGCGACGGCCGTCAGGAGACGCATTTTCATGTCTTTTGTTCGCTCATCGTTCTTTCGTTTTATCGCGACTGGCGGGTCCTGGTGCCGGCGACGCTGGTGATGGGGCTCGAACATTTTCTGGGCAGCGCCTACTGGCCGCTTTCGATTTATGGAGGGCTCGATGGGAACGTCTGGCGCTCGCTGGAACACTGCGCCTGGGTGATCTTCGAGGACCTCTTCCTCGCGATTGCCTGCCTCCGCGGCATCCAGGGAATGCGCGCCAACGCCATGCATACCGCGGCTTTGGAAGAGAGCCGACTGACCAATCAACGCATCATGGACAGTTCGCGCGACGTGATTTGCACGAACGATGCCGATGGCCGCTTCGTGACGGTGAGCGCCGCCTGCGAAGCGCTCTGGGGTTACCAGGCGGAAGAGCTGATCGGGAAAAGCTGCACGGAGATGGTGCACCCGGACGATCGCGAGAGATCGCACCTCGCCAACCTGGAGATCATGGCCGGTCATCCGGCGATCAATTTCGAGAATCGCTACATGCGGAAGGATGGCACGGTCGTCGACGTCCTCTGGTCGGCCTACTGGTCGGAAAGCGAGGGGACGATGTTCCAGGTGGCGCGCGACATCACCGAACGCAAGCGATTCGAAGTGGCCTTGCAGACAACGAACCGCCAACTGGAGTCGGCCCTTCAATCCAATCAGTTGATCATGGACAACTCCCAGGACGTGATTTGCAGTCTGGACGCGCAGGGGCAGTTCCTCTCGACCAACGCTGCCTGCCGCGAGCTGTGGGGTTACGAAGCGGCGGAACTGATCGGCCGTTGCTATCTTGTCCTGGTGCATCCGGATGACCGCACCTGGTCGAAGGAAGCGGAGGAGGGGACGCGTGCGTTAGGCAAGCGGAGAGATTTTGTTAATCGCTGTCTGCGCAAGGATGGCTCGGTCGTGGATGTGCTTTGGTCGGCCAGTTGGTCGGCCGAGGACGAAATTTTAGTCTGCGTCGCGCACGACGTGACGAAGCAGCAACAGGTCGAGAAAGCGCTGCGCGAAGCTAAAGAAGCCGCCGATCGTGCGAACCGGGCCAAGAGTGAATTTCTCTCCCGCATGAGCCATGAGTTGCGCACCCCGCTCAACGCCATTCTTGGTTTTGGGCAGTTGCTCGAACGGCAGGACCCACGCCCTGCCCAGGTGCCGCACCTGCGCCACATCCTGACCGGTGGTCGACATCTGCTCAAGTTGATCAACGAGGTGCTCGATATCAGCCGGATCGAGTCGGAGCGAATCGAGCTCTCGGTCGAGCCGGTGAGCGTGGGTCTCGCGCTGCACGAGGCGGTCGAATTGATCCAGCCGCTGGCGGTCGAACATTCGGTCACCCTCCTGACTCCGCCCGCGGAAGAGATGGCGTATTTCGTCCGGGCCGATCACCAGCGCTTGAAACAGGTGCTGCTCAATCTTTTGAACAACGGCGTGAAGTACACGCCGGCGGAAGGCACGGTCATGGTCAAGTGCGTGGCGGTCGGGAGAACCATTCGCCTCGAGGTGCAGGACACCGGGATCGGGATCGCGCCGGATAAACTGGCCCGAGTCTTCACGCCCTTCGATCGACTCGGCGCGGAGCAATCGGGGGTCGAGGGCACGGGTCTGGGGCTGGCGCTCTCACAGCGTCTGGTGCAGGCGATGGAGGGCAAAATCGGCGTCGAGAGCGTCGTGGGGCAGGGGAGCACTTTCTGGCTGGAGCTGAAGCGGACGGAATCACCGCTCGTGACCCTGCCTGACGAGAAAATCGTGGTTGCGCGCCCGCGGCGGCCGGCCGGGATCAAACGGCGCTCCGTTCTTTACATTGAGGACAACCTTTCCAATCTCACCCTCATCCAACAGCTCCTCGGTGAAGATGAGGGGTTTCAATTGCTGACCGCGATGCAGGGACGACTCGGCCTCGACCTCGCCCGCCAGCACCTGCCCGATCTGATCCTGCTCGATCTGCATCTGCCCGACATGCCGGGAGGAGAAGTGCTCGCCGCCCTCCAGGCCAATGAAGCGACCCGCCGCATCCCGACGATTGTGCTGAGTGCGGACGCGACCCCGGGCCAGCTCCAGCGAATGCTGAAGGCCGGGGCGCGCGATTACATCACGAAGCCGATCGACGTGGGCCATTTCTATCGCGTGATGGAACAGAACGTCTCGAGCAAAGACGGCTGTGTCGCCGCCTAACGAAGCCGGTTCTCGGCCACAGCAATTCGCAGCGCGTGGCCGCCGGCTCATCTCGGGAACGCACCGTGCCCCTCGCGTGCGCTCCCCGGGCGGGTTTTGAATAATCGCTTTTCCGGGCCGGCTGAGCGCTGCTAGAGACTAGGCGTGTTGAATTACATCTGGCTCGCGCTCGTTCTGCTCGCGGTCGCGCTTGGCGGCTGGAATGGTCATCTCAAGGAGGTGACCGACGGGGCTTTTGACGGGGCGAAGACGGCGGTCACGATCGCGCTCGGCTTGATCGGGATCATGGCGCTCTGGCTCGGCGTGATGCGGCTGGCGGAGCGGGCCGGCCTCATCCAGAAACTCGCGCGCGGTTTGCGACCGGTGATGACGCGTCTTTTTCCGGGGGTGCCCGACGACCACCCGGCGATGGGCTCGATGCTCATGAACATGGCAGCGAACATGCTCGGGCTCGGCAACGCCGCCACCCCGCTCGGGCTCCGCGCAATGCGCGACCTCGAAACGCTCAATTCGCGTCCGGGCACGGCGACGAATGCGATGTGCACCTTTCTCGCGATCAATACCAGCTCGGTCCAGCTCATTCCGACTACCGCAATCGCCATCCTGGTCGCGGCCGGCTCGACCAATCCGACCGCGATCGTCGGGACCTCGCTCCTCGCCACCCTCTGCGCCGCCACGGTCGCGATCGTGACCGTGAAGCTGCTCGAAAAGCTGCCCTGGTTCCGCGTTGGCGTTGCGCCCGGCCGGGTGGCCAGCGTTGTAGCCGGGATCGATGATCCCGGCCGGTCGGCCAGTCCCAAAGGCGAGACCAACGCACCCGCAGCGACAGACGCTTCGCCGGACGCGGCCGGGATCACCGATCGCGACTACAACCTGCCCTTGTGGGCGAAGGGGATTCTCGCGCTCCTCCTTATTTTCTTTCTCGCCCTTTTCGTTAGGCAGGTTTCTCCCGAGTGGCTTGGGCTGCCCGCCAGTCCGATCGCCCCTTCGCCGAGTTATTTCGTGCGAAGCGTGAGCGCGCTTTCGATTCTTGCCATCCCTTTCCTGCTGGCCTTCTTCACCCTCTATGCCGCGCTCTGCGGGCTCAAGGTTTACGACGAATTTGTCGAAGGCGCGAAGGAAGGCTTCGGCGTCATTCTCAAGATCATTCCCTTTCTCGTCACGATGCTGGTTGCCATCGGTATGTTTAAAGGCGCGGGCGGGATCGATCTTTTGGCCCGGGTGCTTTCCCCGATTCTGACTCCGCTCCATTTCCCGACCGATCTCCTTCCGATTGCTCTGATGCGGCCGCTGAGCGGCGGCGCCACGCTCGCTCTTTTCACCGACGTGGTGCATCGGCTCGGGCCGGAAAATCTCGTCAGCCTGACGGCGGCCACGATTTACGGGAGCACGGAGACCACCTTCTATGTCGCGGCGGTTTACTTCGGTTCGGTCGGGATCAGGCAGACGCGACACGCCATCCCGGCCGGTCTGCTGGCCGATCTAACGGGGGTGGTGGCATCGGTAATTATTTGCCGGGCGGTGTTGGGTCCGTGAGAGTGTTCGCCCTAACTTTTCCCTCGCCATCCACGTCATCCCATTCTCTATCGTCCCATTTTCCTACATGATTCAACGCGATTACCTCATCATCGGCAGTGGCATTGGCGGGAGCAGCGTCTGCGAAGGCATTCGCCAGTTTGATAAAAAAGGCTCCGTTACTCTGGTCGGCGCCGAAACTTATTATCCCTACAAACGCTGGATGCTCTCGAAGCAATTCCTGCGCGACAAGACTCCCGCGATCAAGAAGCTCCCCTGTCTCGAAGAACGCTGGTTCGCCGCGCACAAAATCGAGACCCGCTTCGGCACGGTCGTGACCCAGTTCAACATCGATCGCCGGCTCGCCGTCCTCGGCAATGGCGAGACGATTGAATTCAAGAAAGCCTGTCTCGCGATGGGGAGCCGCCCGGTCCGACCCCACGTCGCCGGTATCGGGCTCGGCAACGTGATTTATCTGCGCACGATCCGCGACGCTCTCGCCCTGCGCGAGATGTCGCACTCGGAAAAGATGATCGTGGTCGTGGGTGGCGGCTTGCTCGCCTGCGAAGTCGCGGCCAGCCTGCGCCAGGGCAAACTGAAGGTGGCGATCATGCACCGGCATCAATCGCTCATGAATCGTTATCTCGATCCGGAGACGGCGGCCTGGGTGACGGAGCGATTCGGGAAGCACGGTGTGACCCTGCTGATGGGCTCGAGCTTGAATGGCTTTGAAGGCAAAACCGTCCTGCGCAACATCCAGACCAAGAGTGGAGAGCGGGTCGCGGCCGGAGTCGCGGTCGTGGCCTGTGGCTCGGAGCCGAATCTTGAGATTGTGCGCAACACTCCGCTCTCCGGCCCGCACGGGTCGCCCGTAACTGAATATCTCGAGACAGAAGAGAAGGGGATCTATGCCGTGGGCGACCTCGCCTTTTATCCCGATCGCCTGATGGGCGGGATGCGCCGGCAAACCCATTGGGAAAATGCGCGCGAACAAGGGCTGATCGTGGGCGCCAATATCACGGGCAAGAAACGCCAGCGCTACGAGCAGATCCCGTATTTCTGGACGGAAATGTTCGACCTGAAATTTGATTTCATCGGCGACTTCAATCTCCCGCCGGGCCGGGTGCAGCTAAGCGGCTCCTACGCCAAGGGGCGTTTCGCGCTGCGCTATTTCCAGGGGGAAAAGCTGCGCGGCATCGTCCTCTGCCACCACAGCGCGAGTGACGTCGCCGCGGCCAGGAGCGAGTTGCGACAGGCTCTCGGGAAGTAGCTTCAATCCAACCCGGCCGGCACTTCCAGCTCCGGGTTACGCACTTCGACCAGTTTCCAATCCCACGGCTCCCAACTTTCCTGGCGCCAGCGCAGCTCGAAGGGTGTCGTTAGGCTGTTGACCCGGCGGATGATCTCCGGCGCCATCTCCGCGCCGGCATCAGTCCCGGCGAGCTGGATCCGGGCGCGCCACGTCCCGCCCGGTGGATCGAGCTGCACGAGCGGGGTCTTCGCATCGATCGTTAGGCCAGAGAAAAAACGGAGGACGAGGCGCAGACGGCGGATGAGGAGGGCGCGATCGTCGCCCCACTCGTCGTGGTATTCGGCGGCGACAAAATCTCCCGCGGCCGACCAGTTCCGCTTTTCGATTTGGCGGAGGAGATGCTCGCTGTGGAGGCGCACCTGTTTTTCCGCCGACCAAAGTTGCGTCAGCCAAAGCCCGAGAAAAAGAGCGACGAGGAGCCCGGCGTAGAAGGCGTTCCTAAAGGTGGCTGGCATGGCTGGCTCCCTTGTTCTGCGCACTGGCTTGGCGGACGAGAGAATTCATTTTGCGACCGGCAGGGGCTCCGGCATGAAACGTGCAGTTCGGGGGTGTGTCATGCTTTCAGTTGGCGCGTTTTTCATCATTTGCGGCGGAGTTTTTGGCACGGTCTGGTGGGCTTGCGCGAACGATACGAAGGAAATCTAGAGAAGCTTGTACGACATGCTCGACCACGACGATTTGAAATGGCTCGCCGCCAATACGACCGAACTCAACCGCCTCATGCAACAGGTCTCTCATTCCGCCGACCAGGCCCGCAAGAATAAAGGCGAAGGCAAGACGCTCGATTTGCTCGAGGAAGAGGTCGGGAAGGCCTCGCGCTTGTCCCAGGCGATTTTCGATCGGGTCACGGCTCGCATTCTCGCCAGCGCGGGCAGCGCGGGGGAGGCGAACCGTGCCGAGACAGCTGCGGGCGGCCCGGGGGCTCCGGCACGCGCCGCCGTCTCGGTTAAGATGCCGGTGGGCGAAATGGCGGGTTCGGGCGAAAATTCCTGCGACGTAGCGATCCGCAATCCGCATGGAAAACGCGAGCTCATTCTGCTCGTCGACGACGACCTGCAACTGCTGGAGGTCACGGGCGACATGTTGGATTTTGAGGATTACCGCATCGTCATGGCGAAAGATGGCTTCGAGGCGCTCTCCATTTATCGGCAAATGGGAAAGAAGATCGACCTCATCATCCTCGATTACTTCCTCCCGGTGATGGATGGCGACGCGGTTTTCGACGAGCTCAAGGCGATCGATCCGGAGGTGCGGGTGGTGCTGAGCAGCGGCTTTAAGGAACAGACCCAGCTCGGGAACATGCTTGCCCGCGGGCTGCGCGGCTTCCTTCCCAAACCCTACACGCACGAGAAGCTGATCGAGCAGGTGCGCCTTATTCTCGACGCTTAACGGGCCCCCCGGATGACGAATCATCAAATCGTCCGGAGGGCGGTCCACGATTCACGAATCTCGCCTTACGGATTCCGCGCCGCTGGCATCAATTTAGCTTTTAGGGAGGGATTCTATGGCTCGCATTGACGCATTCTTCAAACTGATGGCCGAGGAAAAGGCTTCCGACCTTCATCTCTCGACCAACAATGCGCCCATGCTCCGGATCAACGGCGACCTCGTGCGAGTCGATTATCCGCCCCTCCAGAACGACGAGCTCAAGGCGATGGTCTATGAAATCGCGCCGGAAGAGAAGATTAAGATCTTCGAGGAAACCTACGACGTTGATTTCGGCTACGAAGTCCCGGGCGTCGCGCGTTATCGCGCCAACTTTTTCCAGCAGAAATACGGCATCTCGGCTGTCTTCCGTCTCATCCCATCCAAGATCCTGACGGTCGAGGAGCTCGGTTTGCCGCCGGTCTTGAAAAAATTTCCGCTCCTCAAGAAGGGCCTCATCCTCGTCACCGGCCCGACCGGTTCCGGCAAGTCGACCACCCTGGCCGCGATGATGGATTACGCCAACCTCCAGCGGCACGACCACATCATCACGGTCGAGGATCCGATCGAGTTTGTGCATCGGAGCCAGAACTGCCTCGTCCAGCATCGCGAGGTCGGCACCCACACCCGTTCCTTTGCTTCCGCCTTGCGTGGCGCTTTGCGTGAAGATCCCGACATCCTGCTCGTGGGTGAAATGCGCGACCTCGAGACGATCGAGCTCGCCCTCACCGCCGCCGCCACCGGTCACCTTGTCTTTGGAACGCTCCACACTTCCAGCGCCGCTAAAGCGCTCGACCGCGTCATCGACGTCTTCCCGACCGATCAGCAAAACCAGATTCGCGCCACCCTGGCCGAGTCGCTCAAAGGTGTGATCGCGCAGAACCTCTTCAAGCGCATCGACAAACCGGGCCGTCTCGCCGCCCTCGAAATTCTCGTCGTCGACACCGCCATCGCCAATCTCCTGCGCGAAGCAAAGACCCATCAAATCCCGGGCATGATCCAGGTCGGCAAGAAGAAAGGCAATCAGCCGCTGGACGACGCCATCATGGAGCACCTCCGCCAGATGCGCATTTCGCCCGAGGAAGCCTACGACAAGGCGATCGACAAAAGGAAATTCCGTCCCTTCCTCAAAACACCGCCGCCGGACGACTTCGACGACTAGCAATTCCCGACCATGAGAGCGCCCGACTTCGACCGAATTTTAGCCGCAATCCTGAAGACCTACGACGGCATTTCCGACCTCAATTTCACCGTCGGCCGTCCCCTCCAGGTGGAGGATTTCGGCGAGCTAAAACCGGTCTTTGTCGATCCCCCGATCGAGCATCTGACGCCCTACCAGATCGAACAGATCGCGCTCATCCTCATGCAGGGGAACCGCCGTCTGATGAAGGATTATCTAATCGAGGGCTCGTGCGATAGCAGTTACTCGCTCAACGGCGAGGCGCGTTTCCGGGTCAACATCTTTCGCCAGCAGGGGAACTTCGCCATCGTGATGCGCCGGCTTCAAGCCGACGTTCCCTCCATCAGCAGCCTCGAGTTGTCCCCCAATTTTCGAAGAGATCGCGAAGCAAAAAAATGGCCTCGTTCTCGTCACCGGCGCGACCGGAAGCGGCAAAACGACGACCCTGGCCACAATTCTGAATGAGGTGAACGAGAAACAGTGCGTTCACGTCGTCACCCTGGAGGATCCGATCGAGTTTAGTCACTCGCACAAGCGGGCCACCGTCAATCAGCGGGAACTCGGGCACGACTTCGACAACTATCCCAGTGGCCTGCGCGCCGCCCTCCGGCAGTCGCCCAAGATCATCCTCGTCGGCGAAATGCGCGATCGCGCCACGGTCGAGGTCGCGCTCATGGCGGCCGAGACCGGCCACCTCGTCCTCAGCACGCTGCACACGGTCGATGCCGGCCAGGCGATCAACCGCATCCTCGGGCTCTTCTCGTTAGGCGAGGAGAAACAGCTTCGTCTTCGCCTGGCCGACAGCCTACGCTACATTGTGAGCCAGCGACTCGCGCCCAAGGTCGGCGGCGGGCGCCAGCTTCTCACCGAGATCATGGGGAACAACCTGCGCACCCGCGAGGCCATCATCCTGGGCGAAAACAAAGCCCGAAGCTTTTACGAAATCATTGAAGCCAACTCGACCTTCGGCTGGTGCACCTTTGACCAATCCATTCTCAGCGCCTACGAAGCGGGCGCCATCAGCGAGGAAACCGCCAACGTCTTTGCCTCACGCAAAGGCCGCGTCACGCGCGGGATCGACCTCCTGCAGAAGGTACGCGGGATCGACCATAACTTCGACGCCGGGCTCCGGCTCGACCTGCCCGCCAATGCATTCGTTAAGCCAACACAATGACAACCGCCTCCGACCAGGATCTTCTCGAACTCGGCGACCAGACGGCTCTCGTTTGCGTCGATCATCCGCAATACCAGAAAATGATCGTCAGCCAATTGACCGATCTCTCCTACAAGGTCCATCTCGGCCTGTTTGAAGAAGACGTGCTCGTCAAACTCGCCACCTACAATTACGAAGTGATCGTCGTCGCGGAAAATTTCAAAGGGGCGCGTCCGAATGAAAACCCAATTCTGCGCGAGTTGATGAAGCGTCCCGGCGCGCGCCGGCGGCAGCATTTCGTCATCCTCCTCAGCCATCATCACGCCACAAACGACCCGATGAGCGCCTTCGCCCAGAGCGTCGACCAGATCATAAACATTGCCGACCTGGCCAATTTCAAGCCGGTCCTGCGGCGCGGCATGGCGCAGCACGTCGATCTCTACGCTCCCTTTCGCGAGGTCCTCGAGGGCGCGCCGGCGGCGAGGTAAAGCGCGACCGATTTTTTCCCCCGGGACGCGCCAACTTTTCGGGAAAGCCGGTTGCGGGTGCGCAAGCGCGCGTGGTAGCTTCGCGCGGCCCACACATGAAGCTCGTTCAATGGATTCGTTTCAATTGGGATTTGGACGGCTTGCCCGCGCCGGAAGTGTCGCTGCCTGCGCATTATCATTTCGCCCCTCTCCGCCCCGGGGAAGAAAAGGAAATGCGCGCGCTCGTCAGCCGTTCTTTTGTCCACGATTCCTCCTGGGGGGATGCGATCCACGACGTCAACGCCATCCTCGCCACTTGGTTGGAACGGGCCTTCGCTCCGGAGACTCCCGGCATCTGCCTCGCCTTGCGCCACGGTACGCGCATGATCGGCGCCGCCATTCTCTTACCCGATCCGATGGCGGAAGATCATCTCGCGCCCGGGCCCTGCGTGCAGATGGAATATCGCAACCGCGGCCTCGGCACCGCCTTGCTCGGCGAGTCGCTCCGACAACTGCGCGAAGCCGGGCTGGTCCGCGCGAGCGCGATTGCGAAAAGCAACGGGCCGGTCGCGCGCTATCTCTATCCCAAGTTCAATGGCACGATCGTGCCTGGGACCTCGCCCCTCCTCGCCGCCTGATCGTTAGGCGCGGGAAGACGCGTGCGCATTTCGTCTTCAACCTGTCATCCCGAGCCGGCGAAGCGCGGCGAGGGACCTCCCAATCGGAGTGCGATGTGGTGCGCGCCGGAAAACGCAATTTGCAATGAGAGGTCCCTCACCGTCTCCGCGGCTCGGGATGACAGCAAGCAGCTACCCTAACGAATAATTCCGCGCTCGCTTTCTTCAATGAAGCGGATGATCGCCTGCACTTCTTCGCTCTGGCCGAGCTCTTCCCGCAGGGCTTCCATCGCCTGGGCGGTGTTGAGTTTCTTGCGGTAAATGACCCGGAACGCTTCCTTCACCGGCTTGATCTTTTCCGGGGCAAAACCGGCCCGCTCCAGGCCGACCTGGTTGATCCCGCGCACTTCCGCCGGATTGCCGTCGGCGATCATGAAGGGCGGAACGTCCTGCACGATCTTGGAGCAGCCGCCGGTGATCGCGAACCGCCCGATCCGGCAAAACTGATGCACGGCGGTCAGCCCGCCGATGACGGCGTGGTCGCCCACCTGGACGTGTCCGGCAAGGGTGCCGTTGTTGGAAAAAATGACCGCGTCGCCCACCGTGCAATCATGCCCGATGTGGGAGTAGGCGAGAAAATTTCCGCCGCTCCCAACGCGTGTCTTGCCGCTGCCGGACGTGCTCCGGTTGATCGTGACGAACTCGCGAAAAGTGTTCTCGTCGCCGATCTCCAGGTAGGTCGGTTCGCCCCGATACTTCAGGTCCTGGGTCTGCTGCCCGATCGAGCAATAGGCGTAGAACTTGTTCCCACGCCCCGCGGTCAGTGGCCCCTCGAGCGTAACATGATGCTGCAGCCAAGAGTTTTCGCCTAACGACACCCCGGCCGCCACGATGCAATACGGCCCGACGACCGTGCCAGGACCGAGCTGGGCCGCGGGATCGACGATCGCGGTCGGATGGATTTGGAGGGCGGGCATGATTCAAAATGACGAATGACGAATGACGAATGACGATGCCTGCAAACGTTCCCTGCGGTTCGTGGCCGAAGCGTTCGTCATTCGAGCTTCGTCATTCCTTCGACATTCGGGTTTCGTCATTCGTCATTTATCCAAAAAGGTGAACATCAGCTCGCCTTCCGAGACGACGGCTTCGTTCACCACACAGCGGCACATCGCCTTGGCCAGCCGGTTGCCGCGCGACTTCGTCAGCTCGGCGTGAATGAAAAGCGTGTCGCCCGGGAAAACCGGTTTGCGAAATTTCACCCCGTCCGCGCTCATGAAATAACCAACCCGGCTCGCGCTTTTGCTGATCCGCATCATCAACACGCTCGCCACCTGCGCCATCGCCTCGACCTGCAGCACCCCCGGCATGACCGGATGCCCGGGGAAATGCCCCTGAAAATAGGGCTCGTTGATCGTGACCGATTTGATCCCGACGCATTTCGTCTCGCCCTCGAAGGAAAGAATGCGATCGACCATCAGAAACGGATAACGATGGGGCAGAATGTTCATGACCGCGTTGATGTCGAGCGCGCCTTCGTCCGCCGGGAAATTGCGCTGTCGGCAGCATCGCCTGCGTGGCGGCGTGCGTTTTGGCCAGGGCGCGGGCGAGATCGGTATTGATCCCGTGGCCAGGTTTGACCGCCACCACATGGCCGCGAATGGCGCGGCCAAAAAGCGCCAGGTCGCCGATGATATCGAGAATTTTGTGCCGGACGAATTCGTCCGGAAACCGCAACGGCTCCTTGCTCAGGACCGATTCGCCCCGAACGACAATGGCATTCTCCAGGCTTCCGCCTTTGATCAGGTTTTTCTCCATCAGCGCCTGGACGTCCTCGTAGTAAACGAAGGTCCGGGCCGGCGCGATTTCCCGTTCGTAGATCTCCGGCGTGATTCGCGTGGACATGAACTGAGTGAAGCGATTTTCCGGTCCGGCTTGGGTGCAGGAGATGCGAAACTCTTCGTCCGGCAAAAGGACAAGGAGCGAGCCGTTTTTTGTCTCGACCGAGAGCGGCTCGCGGACGTGGAAGAAATGGCGCGGCGTTTCCTGTGCGACGAGACCCCCTTTACGGATCGCCTCGACGTAGCCGAGCGCGCTGCCGTCGCCAATTGGCGGCTCGTTCGCGTCCATCTCGATGATGGCGTTGTCGACCTCGAGCGCGCAAAGAGCGGAGAGAACGTGCTCGACCGTGTGCACGCGCATCGAGCCTTCTCCAATCGTGGTCGCGCGCTCGACCGTTTTCACGTTGGCGATCGTGGCGTCGATCGTCGGTTCGTCCTGCAGATCTTTGCGCTTGAACTTGATCCCGTGATCGGGCGGGGCGGGCTGGATCTTAAGCGAGACCCGAGCGCCGGTATGGAGAGAAGTGCCGCTCAAAGAAGCGGCTTTGGCGAGGGTATGTTGAAACTCGGCGGCGGCAGGCATGGCTCGCTACCTAACAGAATTTCGCGCCCGTCGCCAGTCGGGCTTCTTCTGTGGACGTCGCCCTGCGGGCGGCGCGAGTCTGCGGGTGGAATTTGGTGCGTCAAAAGAAACCGCGGAGGAAGGCGGCCGCTTCATTCGAGAGGCCGACAATCTTGTTCGTCGCCTGACGATAGAACTTGAAATTCAGCTCGGTCTCCGGCCGACCATCCTTCCAGTCGGAGAATGGCTTCAACTCGCTCCGTCCGAGGCGCTGCCGGGCGAGTGCGGTCCGTTTGACCATGATACTGACGCGCGGTGTTTGTCGGGCGATTCCAGATTTCTTTTCCAGCGGGTCCGCGGAAGTCACAACGCCGCTCGCGATCAGACCCGACCCGCCCTCGTTTTCGCTCGCGAAGACAAAGACCGTATCGCCCCGGGCGATCTTCTTGCCTCCATACATTGTCTTCTGCGCGCGGAAGGCGAACGTCTTCGCCTTCGGGTCTTTTACCTCCGTCTTGATCGCGAACGTCATATCCTTTTGCCGCGACGCGCCGCGGCGTCATCGCACCTCATAGCAAAGACCTACCGTGCCGCTCTGGTAGGCTTTTACCTCCACCAGATGGAGGGCGATGTCCCGGTCGAGCTTCTCGAAGAACCGGATCCCATCACCAATCAAGATCGGCAGGACCGAATAGCGAACTTCGTCGGCCAGCCCGAGACGAAGGCATTCCCCGGAAACTGCGCCGCCTCCCACAAACCAAATAGAACGGAACGTCGGTCGCAGGCGGCTCCTTACGAACTGGGCAAGGTCGCCTGAGTAAAACTCGACAGTGTCCCGGGTGCGCGGCAGTTCACGGCTGGTGAGGACGAAAGTGGGCTTGTCGCCGTACGCCCAGCCGAACCCTTTGCTTTCAAAACTCAACGCCGTCTCATAGGTTCGCGACCCCATGACGTAGCAGTCGATTGTCTTGAGAAACGCCTCGATGAATCCCGGGTCGAGTGTCTCCCCGCCGGCAAATTCGTCTGAGGTTTCGAGCCAGTCGACGCGCCCGTCCTTTCGAGCGATGAAGCCGTCGAGGCTCGCCGCCATATGAATGGTTACGCGAGAATCCGTCTTTGCCATCATGTCGGTCAGGGGCGGAAGAGCTTTTGGAGCATGACGTGGGACGTTGTCGCAACTGGCCTCGCGGAGGCAAGCATTTTCCTTCGCTCTCGAGACGCCTCGTTGTAGCCGGGATCGACGATCCCGGTAAAGATTGTCCTTGCAGAGGGTAGCGCGAGCATCCTGCTTGCGCGCTTTCATGGGGCTTGCAAGCTGGAAGCTTGCGCTACCCTGCCCGGGATCGGCGATCCCGCTACAACTGCCACCCCTCAGGGCACGACCGTCAGGGTAAGATCATTCCCATCGCCGCCCGAATAACTGGCCTGCAAATTGTTGCCGTTCACATTCACGATCGCGCCCTCAGGCAGGTTGCTGAAAGCGCCGCTGATCGGGTTTGGGCTCGTGTTGCTGATCAAGGTCAGGGTCAATCCCTGCGGCAGAGTGCCCCGGGTCTGGCCGCTCAGGTTAATGCTTGCCCCGCTGGCGATCGACACCCCGTTGGCAATGACCTCGTCGCTGCGCGCTTTGTTCCCCTTCGCTCGAAAGGTGCAAAGGTAGGTCCCGTCGGCTTTGAAGCTGAGCGCACTCTGGATCGTGAGCGTGGCCGGAGTGCTCGTTCCCGCGGCCGGGCTCAGGAAAGCGCCGGTCCCGCTCCCGGTTCCGATCGTGACCGGCCCGGCAATGATCCCGCTCCCGCCGAGCGTGGCGGTTTTTACTTTCACCGGGCCGGTGCCAGTGCCCGAGCCGCTCCGATTGGCGACGCTCAGGGTGCCGTCGCTCACTGTCGTGCTGCCGCTGTAACTGTTCGCGCCGCTCAAGGTCAGCTTGCCGCTCCCAGTTTTGCCCAGGTTCCCACTTTCCTGGATCAGGCCCGAAAAGGTCGTGTCCAGATTGTTGCTCCCGATGTTGAGAGTGAAGCCGCCGAGCGACACCGTTCCTTTCCCGCTCAAGGAACCGATCGTGACCGACGTCTGACGGTAAAGATCGGTCACGGCCAGAGTGCCGTTGCCAAGGAGGCGGAACTGCACCTGGTCGAGGCTGGTCGGTGAGACGGTAATGACAATCATCCCGCCCCAGCCGCCATTCTTTCCATTCTCGGCCGTGACGATGGTTTCGTTGGAATTGGCGATGTTATGGATCTCGATGAGTCCGCCCTGGGCCCCACTGCCCTGGCCACCCTTGGCGGTGAAGGTCGCATAGCCGGCCCCGCCATAAGTGTAGACCTGTCCGGCCTGCGGGCCGGCGCTGGTCGCGCCATTGGCGATAAAGGTGCACCCGGCGCAGATCCCGATATCGATCTCGGTCCAGCCACCTTCGGCGCCGGTTACGGTCGCGGGGTTATTAATAAAGGTGGAGCTGCCAATGTTGCCGCCGGTGGAAAGAAAAGTATGTCCCGCCGCCGCACCATCGGCTACTCCGGGCTGATTAATGAAGGTGGCCGCCTCGGCGGTAGAATAGGAGAACAATTCGGTGGTTCCGCCGTAGATGGTTCCACTGACTTTTCCGCCCTCGTTGATAAACGTCGCCTTCCCCGCGCTAGGAGTCTCGGCGAACTGAAGACCAAATCTGGTCCATCCGCCGTAAGCATTTCCCATACTGGACCCGCCGCCCTGATTGGTAATGACGACATTTTCGCCAGCCGACGCGGAGTTCACAAACCAGATTGCCGCCGAGTCATGCGGCTCCGGCCCAGGAGCCGCTTCGGCGATAAAGTTTTGCACCTTCCCTGAGTTGTTTATGATCCCGCCACCGTCGAATGAGATAAGATCAGAGTAGGTCGTGTCAGAACCAGGCAAGGAGATAACTGTGTAGGCACTGGCATCAGGAGTAAAGACAATCTCCGCGACGTCGTTATCCGCGTCCTGCAAGTTTGTCGCCCCGCCAACCATGATGTCAGTGACATTGGAAACTCCAAAGGTCGCGACATCGGTCTCTCCATTTGGCACAGTCGCCGGGGTCCAGTTCTCTGCCGTGTTCCAGAGGTTACTCGTCGGGTTCACGTTCCAGGTCGCGCTGCCAGCATTGGCGCATGGAGGCAAGACAACGCTTAAGACTGACAATAGATAAATAGTTTTCGTTTTCATATCCAGTGCCGATTATCTCACTTTAGGTAAGAATCGAGAAAGCTGATAACGTCA
Source organism: uncultured Verrucomicrobiae bacterium (assembly GCA_963772915.1). Lineage (GTDB taxonomy): Bacteria > Verrucomicrobiota > Verrucomicrobiia > Chthoniobacterales > UBA10450 > Palsa-1392. Next base: position 128,094 of record CAVYZI010000003.1, on the reverse strand, counting down.
TCGCGAACCAATGTACATGGCACGTGAAAATCATCGCAGCTTTGCCAGTTATGGAATGAGTGTAAGTCGCTATATGCAAGTTCTATGACCTGGTACAAATCGGTCGACACGCCTTCGCTTTCCAGCGAGCAAAGCATGTCCTCCAGTTGATGATGGGGAAGGACGGGATCGTAGCGGCTGTGGACCATTAGCAGTGGAACAAAGGCTCCATCCAGTATTTCTAATTTGTGGACAGGCGACAAATCCCTCTGAGTCGCGGGCTCACCGGTTTGGGTAAAGTTTTCAAAATTTTTGACTGTTGTCGGGTTCATGGAGGTTTCGCCGTCGGTCGGGATGCGATCGGAAAAATCGTAGGCCCCCGAAAGCAATACCGCGCAGACGGGTCGAACTGTGGCGCTCCAATACGGCCAAGCACTGCCTGTGTCGGTTGTGTCAAAGACAACGAGGGCGGCGAGGGCGGCACCAGCGGAACCGGCCACGATGCCGATCCTATTGGGATCAACCTGTCCGCTGTCCCTTAGCGCCGTAATGAAGGCCTCGACATCCTGCACTTGCCTCTGCACCCACCAGCCAGGCGTCTGATCATCGTCAGCGTGGCATGGTTGGTCTGGAATGACACCGCAAGGGGCCAGCTCATAGTTAATGGAGACCACATAATAGCCGGCCTTAGCCAAGTCTTGTGCCTGGCCGTGGATCTGATGCGACTCCCCGGCGTTAAACCCGCTGCCGTGAATGAGAACGATTCCAGGCGGCGAAGCCCCTGGACTCGGCGTGGGAGAGGGAGGAAAGACCTGCCAGGCAAGCGTGCCGTGTTCCGATTTCTGATACCGAGTTGGGATTGCTACTTCATCTGGCGGGACCGTTGGAGTGGGCGTCGAGTTGCACGCAGCGCAACTATACGGGGTTTGCGTTGGCGAGGCAGTGGGCGTCGGCGTATTGGGGCAGTAGGGGCTTGGGCTTGGCTGCGGGGGATCCGCCTGGGCTGGAGGTGCCAGTTGCATCGAGAAGTAAACGAACACGGCGCAGAACAGAACTGAGCCGAGGGAGAGAATAGCATCTTTTGTTTTCACTTGTCGATGAGCTTGCGCACGAAAACGGCGAGTTCCTCACCAATTCTTGACAAATGCTGGTCGGACTTTGTCTTTTCGGCTCGATCTAAACTGGAAGAAGCGCAATCCGATTTCCGAGGCGCGCGCTCGTGCTCGGCGCGTTTCCCTCCAGGGCTGCGAGCGGCCCGAGGGGCGCGAGCATCCTGCTTGCGCGCTTTGATGGGCTTGCAAGCTGGAAGCTTGCGCTACCCTTGGCCGGGATCTGGGGTCGCGGCCCAGCTCGAGCCGCAGCTCTCGACCGGGGTCAGCGACCCCGGCTACAACGCCGAATCGCCTGAGCGGATAACTGACGATCGACGAACACCACCGATGGTTTGTGGCGAGATCCGTTTGCGGTTGACCCTCTGGATTTTGGCCAACTACGCTGCGCCTGTGAAAAGATCGTTTCTTTGCGCCGGCATGTTGCTCGTTTCCACGTTGCTCGCCACCGCTGCTCTCGGTCGCGATGTCGTCGTCCATGCCGGCAGACTGCTCGATGGAGCAAGCGATCGCGCCCGCGAAAAAGTTTCGATCGTGATTCATGAAGATCGGATTAGTTCGGTCGAGCCAGGATTCGTCAGCCCGGCCGGGGCCGAGGTCATCGATCTCGCGAACGAAACGGTCATGCCCGGGTTCATCGATTGCCACGTCCACATCGCCTCGAAGTTGCCGAGCCAAACCAACGCGACGGAAAACTGGCTTACCCACAGCGCGCTCGATCGCGCCTTCGACGGCGAAGTTTTTGGGCGCGCCATGTTGCAGCAGGGTTTCACCGGCGCGCGCGATGTCGGCGGCGGCGACGACACGAGCGCGCTCCGCGATGCGATCAAGGCCGGCAAGGTCGCCGGGCCGCGCCTCTGGGTTTCGCTCGAACCGCTTGGGCCGACCGCCGGTCACGGCGATCCGCGCAACGGCCTCGATCCCGGGTTGTCGCACCCCGGTTGGTCGAATGGAATCGTGAACACGCCCGACGAAGCACGCCTCCGGGTGCGCGAACATCGCCGCCGCGGCGCTGACCTGATCAAGATCATGCCTTCCGGTGGCATCGCCTCGACCGGCGACAATCCGCGCCAGCAGTTGATGACCGACGACGAGATGCACGCCGCGGTCGAGACCGCGCATTCGCTCGGGCTCAAGGTGGCGGCCCATATCTATCCGGCTGGAGCGATCGAGGCCGCGGTCCGCGCCGGGGTCGATTCTGTCGAGCACGGTTCCTTTGCCACGGCGCAGACTTTTTCTCTCATGAAGGAACACGGCACCTACCTCGTGCCCACCCTCACGGTCTATGAGATCTATTATCGAGCGGCCCGCGATCATCCCGAACTTCTGACCCCGGGGACCGCTCCGAAAGAACTAGCCAACGATCTGATGCCGAAGAAAAATTTCCCGCTCGCGGTCAAGTCCGGCGTCAAAATCGCCTACGGCACCGACATCGGGGACGGGGATCACACGATGGAGTTTGGCCTCATGATCGCCGGGGGTCTCTCGCCCATGAACGCGCTCTTCGCCGCGACTCGCAACGCCGCCGATCTTCTCGGGGCGGCCGATCGCGTCGGGTCGATTCAGCCCGGGCGTTATGCCGACATCGTCGCGACCGCGGGCGATCCCCTCACGAATCCCGGGCAGTTCACGAAAGTGAATTTCGTCATGAAAGGCGGAGTCGTTTATCGCCGCGATGGCCAGCCGACCGTGGCGGGGTCGGAGTAGTCAGCGCGACTGATTCGTTGCCGTGCTCCGCGTGTACCACACACCGCCCGGCCCGTCGTAGCTGTCGCCTTCGCCCCAGATGACGTGATTGCGCCCCGCCCCGTCGACTGAAAGGCCGAGATAATCGCCGTAGGGGAAGGTGTAGCCGGAGCGATGCTTGTAGGGCGCGCCGCGGGTGCGGTCGGAGAGCTGGACGATCTCGCCCCAGGTCAGGCCGCCGTCGGTCGTTTGCCGGTAGTAGGTATTCCAGCCGCGCGGATCGCCATTCGCGTTTCCCTGCCAGACGAGGCGAAAATCTCCCGCCACCGGGCCGGCGGCCACGCTCGGGAATCCATTGCTCGCTTCATCGTTAGGCTGGGAAACCCGCAGGCGCGGCGACCAGTTCACGCCGTCGTCCGAAGCCGAGACCCACATCGGTTGCGGTTCTTTGGCGACATCCCCGGCATGATAGGCGAGGAGCAGTTTTCCATTCCGATCAATCGCCAGTCCTGCGGTGGTGGAGAAAAATCCGTAGGTGCATCCCGCCGCCCCGAAGCAACCGGGCGGCGGCGCCGAGGTATCGACGAGCGTGGTCTGCCAGGTCGTGCCGTGGTCATGTGAGGTAACGACGTTGACCTCGGCCGGGCCGCGGTAGTTGAGAAAGAAGTTGATGACGACGAAAAAGGGTGTGCCGTCGGGAGCCATCGCGGCGCCGTTCGCGTCCCACCAGTGACCGGGCGTCGGGCTGTTGGTCTTGAATGGCGCGCCGAAAGTCTGGCCGCCATCGTGCGAGGTGACGATGTAGCTGTCGTCCATGTTGAGCCCGACGTAGACGTCCTGCCCGTTAGGTGAAACCAGGAGCCAGGGATGATCGGTCCAGCGGAGAGAAGGCGCGATCACGACCGGTGCGGTCCAGGTCGCGCCATGGTCGTAGGATTTGACCAGCTTGCTCATCCAATTCGGGCCATCGAGCCAGACGGCGAAGACCGTCCCATCATCCGCCACCTGCACCTGCGGATCGGCCTGCCAGACGTTGATCGGCGCGATGAGTTGGTCCGGGAGCCAGCTCGCGCCGCCATCGGCCGAGCGCCGAATGAAGATGCCCGAGACCTGGGCGTTGAAGCGCGTCACCATTTGGTAGACGTAAGGCGAGGAGCGATCCGCTGCGACGAACGGCTCCCAATCGTCGTGCCCGCTCCAGGCCCGCTCCGAATCCCAGCCCGGCGCGGCCACGGAAATGCGCGCCCTAGTTTGCACATCGGTCGTGCCGAAAAAATCGCGTCCGCTGGAGCGTTCCTTGCGTTCGCCATGTGGCCGACCCGAAAGCTGGGGCTTGGCGGTGCTGAAAAGGCCAATGACCGCCAGACTAACGATCAGGGCCGCGATCCCGAGCCACGTCGGGGTCGCGTCGTAGCGGGACCGTGTAAGTGAATCTGCTCGTCCTTCCCGAACGGATGATTGTCTCATGGAAATGCCGCTTCCCGCCCGCAATGATAGCGCAAAACAATCTCACGAAACAAAAATTGTGGCGTCAGGGCCGCTCGCCACCGGATTTGTTTTCAGACGGCCGCGCTTTTTCTCGACCAAAGGCATGCTTTGGCTCTCGGTGCTTTGAACTCGACGGCTTTAAGCCGTCAAGTTCGCCGGGAAGGATTGTGATCGTTACTTCCCTCTCGCGAGACGAGCAGACTTCGGAAAAACGCCCGGTCACGTTTCTAGCGGCGGTCTACGACCGCCGAACGCGCTTCTTGCAATCGACGTTTTCGGCGGTCGCAGAGCAGCCCGAGAAACTGGACGCGCGGAAGCTAGCGGAAGCGCGTCCCTCCGGAGGGACATGCTTCCGCATGTCCAGTCTCTGAGGTGACGGTCTCGCTTTCGCTGAGACGCTGCACCAGGCTGGCCGCGAGGTCCGCTGGGGACAGCGGACTCTACAACGCTTGGGAGGCCCGAATCCTCGGTGCTCTTCTTCCCGTTAGGCAGATGCGCCTCGAATCCCTATGGTCTCGCCCGCCGCCGCGGTTTCACCGGGACCGCGCGGCGCACCGGGATCGGGCTGGCTTCATCCTGCGGATACTTCTTCGTGCTCGGCCAGATCAGGCGCCACGGCTGCGTCCGGATCGTGGCCGTGAAATCTTTGGTGTTGCTGATCGTCGTTTTCAGTTCCGGGCCAAGGGTCGCGAGGGCAGCGTCCAGTTTCTCGGAGGCATCCCGGAAATTGGCGAGCGTGACGGTGATGTTGTCGTTCTTCGTCAGTTGATTGCTCAGGTCCTCGATGTGGGCGAGCGACTTCGAGAGCGAGCTGTCGGGCGCGGTCAATTCGTTGAGGTGCTCGGTGAAGGTCTTGAATTCCCCCAGGGCGAGGGTGAGGGGAGCATCATCGTCAGTGATCTTGCTGAGGTGAGCGACGGTGTTCTGCAATTCCTTGAAGGTCGCCGTCGCCTGGGTCGCGACCGGTCCGATGATGCCGATCATCTTCGCGACGGCTTCCGAGAAATCCGGCACGCGATTGCCAATAAAAACCTGGCCCGCCTCCGCCCGGGCGGAATGATCGGTCCCGCCCGAGATGTCGATGGCGGTCTCGCCTAACAATCCCAGCGTCATGAGCCGGACATTGGAGTTTTTGTAAACCAGCGAGGTGCGATCGACTTCGACGTCGATCCGCACTTCGAGGCGGGGCAGGGATTCGGGGGCGCCGCTCACCGTGCCGAGGTTGGCCGCGGCCTCGAGGGCGTGCGCCGCTTCTTCGCGCGAGACGGGCGAGTTGAGGCGTTTCACCTGGCCGACCTTGCGCCCGGCGAGAAGCACTGGCGCGCCGAGCTTAATCCCGGCGGCGTTATCGAAGTAGAGCTTGTAAACCACCAGCGGACGGAACAATCCCGGCGCGCCGAGCAGGATGAGGATAAAACAGAGGACGGCGACCGTGCTGAGCACGAGCAGGCCGGTCATGATCTCATTTCGTCGCAACTGCATCTTTGCTTCCTTCCAGGATGGGACCTTCGGTGCTGCCGCTCAGGAATTGTTGCACGACCGGATCGTCCGATTTCTTGAGCCGCTCGGGTTTGTCGTTGGCGATGACCCGGCCGTGATAAAGCATCGCCATGCGGGTGGCAATGCGGAAGGCGCTGTCCATTTCATGGGTCACGATAACCGAAGTCACCTTCGAGTGTTCGGTCAGGCTGATAATTAGTTCGTCGATGACCGAGCTAATGACCGGATCGAGCCCGGCCGAGGGTTCGTCGAACAGGATCAGCTCCGGATCCATGACCAGGGCGCGCGCCAGGCTGACGCGTTTGCGCATGCCGCCGCTCAACTCCGACGGCATCTGATATTTCGACTCCGCCATCCCGACCAGCTCGAGCTTTTCGTCCACGATTTTGTCGATCTCGGCGGTCGTCTTGCGGGTCAGTTCTTCGAGGGGAAGAGCGATGTTGTCGCGCACGTTGCGCGAGCTGAGAAGGGCGGAGTATTGATAGACCATCCCGATCCGGGTGCGCACCTGCTGAAGCTTGCGCCGCTTCAAGCGCGAGATCTCGAATTGCTTGAAGAAGATCTCGCCTGCGCTCGGTTGCAGGATGCCGAGAATGAGGCGCAGAATGGTGCTCTTGCCGCTCCCGCTCTGGCCCATGACGACGAGCCGATCGAGCGGCTCGACTTTCAGAGAAACGCCGTCAAGGACTTTTTTCCCGGGAAACGCGAGCTGCACATCGCGCAGCTCGACGACATGATTGGGCGCCTCCTTCACGGGAAAAAGACGATGTAAACGATGTTGAAGAGCGGTATCGAAGCCGATCACGGTCGTGATCGCGGTCACCACGCTCGAAGTGGTGGCGGTGCCGACGCCGGCCGCGCCGCCTTTCACGGTCAGCCCGCGATAGCAGGCGATCGCACCGATGAGCAAACCGAACATGAAACTTTTCAGGATGCCGGTGATGATGTCGCGAAAGAGCAAGGCGTGCAGGACGAGATCCTGGAAATAGACAAACGCGATATTGAAATAGGCTCGCGAAATCAGCGCGGAGGCAAAAATCGCCGCGATACTTGAAATCACACTCAGGCACGGCATCAACGCGAAGAGGGCGAGGAGGCGCGGCGCGACCAGGAAACGGAGCGGCCCGATCCCCATCGCCTCGATTGCTTCCACTTCCTCCGAGACCTGCATCGTTCCCAGCTCGGCCGTAAACGAGGCGCCGATTCGCGCCGCGAGCATGATCCCGGTCAGGAGCGGCCCGAGCTCGCGGGTGAAAGCGATCGCGACCAACCCGGGCACGAGCCGCTCCGTCCCGAAGCGTTCCAATTGGTAGCCGGTGAGCAGCGCCATGGTGAGGCCAAGAAAAAAGGAGACCATCGCGACCAGCGGCACCGAGCCGACCCCGGCCCGCTCCGTGTAGCGGAAGAAACTCGCGGCCCGAAACGGGACCCGGCCGCGCCGCATCCGGTCGAAGGTTTCCCCGATCGTATTGATGAGGAACCAGAACATGCTCCCGACCTCGACGAGCACCGAGCGGCTCTTCTCGCCGACATCGGCCAGGACATCCGCCGGGGCGTGGACCAATGTCTCGGCGGCCCCGGGACTCGGAGAAGGGTTCGCGGCCATGTTGCGAGGAAGTTGCCCCAGTTGAAGCCGGCGGCAAGCCACCAGGGCATTGAGCGGCTGGTCGAGCGCCTCCGGAGTTGGCCTTACCGCGTCCTTCTACGGAAGCTCCTTGGACCGAAAGATTGACAGCGCCAGAGGAGCGATATTACCTCTCGTATTACGATGAAAACCGTCACGCTCAAAATCCCCGACAGCCTTGACCTGAAAATCCGGCGGGCGATCGCCCGGCGAAAGGAGAGCTTCTCCGATCTCGCCCGCCGCGCCCTGGCGCGCGAAACCGCGCACCACGAGGTCGATTTTGCCCGTCTGGCCGCCCCTTATCGCGGGATGATCAAGGGTCCGCGTGATCTTTCCAGCCGCGAAGGCTATGGAAATAAAAACGATCGTTGATGCCGGTCCGCTCATCGGCTGGCTCAATGCCGGCGACCAATGGCACGAGTGGAGCGTGAACGTTCTCTCCGCTCGTCGTGGCTCGCTTCACACCACGGAGATTGTTTTGGGCGAAGCCTGCTGGCAACTCGGCGGCAACAGCCAGCCCGCGCACGCGCTGCTCGACCTGGTCCGAAAAGGTGCCCTCGTGCTCGCGCGACCCTGGCTCGAACATCTCGCCAGCACCCAGCAAATCATGCTCAAATATCCGTCGATGGATGCGGCCGACGCCTCGCTCGTCTCGCTCGCCGAGCTTTCGCCAAGAGCCGCCATTATCACCACCGACCGGCGCGACTTCCAGCCCTGTCGCGGGCTGCGCAATCGCGCCCTGAAACTCATCCTCCCGGAATGAATCCACGCATTACCGGGTTGACCCCAGGCGCTGAAATTGATAATCGATCAGTAGCGTCGTCGTTAGGCCGAGGAAAAGTAAGATCATTTCCCGACTCTCGTTACCGGCGGCCGCGAATCCTAAACATGCTTCGATTCCTTCACCTCATCTGGGCGGGCAGTTTCCTGCTTGCCGCTTCCGTCACCGCACAAGAGAAAGAGCAACCAATGAAATTCGGCATGGTGATGCATGGCGGCGCGGGCACGATCGAGCGCAGCGAGATGACGCCGGAGAACGAAAAGGCGCATCGAGATGGAATCGAGCAGGCGCTCAAGACCGGCTATGCCATCCTTGAGCGCGGCGGCACGAGCCTCGACGCGGTCGAGGCCGCGATCCGTGTCCTGGAGGACAACCCGCTTTTCAATGCCGGCAAAGGCGCCGTCTTCACGCACGAAGGGACGAACGAGCTCGACTCCTCAATCATGGACGGCAAGACGCTCAACGCCGGCGCGGTCGCGGCCGTGAAACGCATCCGCAATCCAATCAGCCTCGCACGACTGGTGATGGAGAAATCGCCCCACGTCATGCTCACTGGGGATGGCGCGGAAGCGTTCGCCAAGAAAATGGGGGTCGAATTCGTCGACCAGAAATATTTTTACACCGACGAACGCTGGCAATCGCTCCAGAAGGTGAAAGCGAAGTCGTCGCCGACGCCGATGGCCGACAAAGATCGGCACGGCACGGTCGGCGCGGTTGCGCTCGATAAGGCCGGCAATCTGGCCGCGGGGACTTCCACCGGCGGGATCACGAACAAGGAATTCGGGCGCGTCGGCGATTCGCCGATCATCGGGGCCGGCACCTACGCCAACAACCAGACCTGCGCCGTTTCCTGCACGGGCGATGGCGAGTATTTCATCCGGGCGGCGGTCGCGCACACCGTCTCGGCGATCATCGCCGACAAGGGAATCCCGGTGAAGGAAGCGGCTGAAATCGCGCTCGAAAATGCGAAGAAACTCGGCGGCACCGGCGGCCTCATCGCGCTCGACAAGAAGGGGAACTTCGCCATGCCGTTCAACACCTCCGGCATGTATCGCGGCACGGTTGATCAGGACGGAAAGATCAGGGTCGAGATCTACAAGTAGGCGGCGCTGATACCCGCGCTTCGCAGAGCGAAGCGTCTACATGTAGACGCCTCCCTGTGGGAGGCGCGAGCCAGGCATTCGCTACTTTTACTCGACGATATCAATCGTCGCCCTCTGCCCATGCCGGGCCGCCGCGCTTGAGAGCAAGGCGCGAATCGCGCGAATCGTCTGCCCATTGCGCCCGATAATCCGGCCAACGTCGGTCTGCCGCATCTGCAATCGAAAGACGGTCGTGCGGCCATTGGGAATTTCCGAGAGCATGACTTCGTCGGGAAATTCGACCAGTTGCCGAATGATGAACTCGAGGAACTGTCTCACGCGTCCGACGTTAGCGACACGTCCGCGCCTTGTCCAGTTGTAGCCGGGATCGCTGATCCCGGTAGTCTCAACTGCAGCGAAGTCGCTCTCTCACCGGGATCACCGATCCCGGCTACAGCTATTCCGCCGCGGCGGGAGCGGGCTCGGCTTCGACTTCGGCCTCTGCCGGAGCTGCTGCCGCTGCCGCGCGGGCCCTGTTTTTCTTCAAAAGGCTTCGCACCGTGTCCGACGGCTGCGCGCCGCGCGCCAACCAATGCTCGGCGCGATCGATCTTCAGCGTGCTGTTTTCTCCCTGCTTCTTCGGATCATAGGTGCCGATGATCTCGATGAATTTGCCGTCGCGCGGGCTGCGGCTGTCGGCGACGACAACTTTGTAATAGGGGCGATTTTTCGCGCCTTCTCTGCGGAGTCTGATTGATACGGCCATTGCGGAAAGATGAAATAGTTAACTGTTCAGTGGTGAACGAGGGAGGCAACGAATCGCCTAAATCGGCAAAATCGCAAGTCAGCTCTTCATCCGCGACATCTGCGCCATCATCCGTTTCATCTTGCCGGCGTTCTTCATCATCTTGCGCATCTGGTTGAAACGCTGGAGCAAATCGTTCACTTGCGTGACCGTGCTGCCGCTTCCGCGCGCGATCCGCTGCCGGCGGCGGGCGTTTAGAATGTCCGGGCGTTTGCGTTCCTCGTCGGTCATGGAGAGGACGATCGCTTCGGTCCGTTTGATCTGCTTTTCGTCCACGTTCAGGTCCTTGATGTTGCCGATGCCGGGCAGCATCCCGAGGATGTTCTCGAGCGGGCCGAGTTTCCGCATCATTTTGAACTGGGCGAGGAAATCGTTGAAATCGAAGGAGGCGGTCCGGAGCTTTTGCTCCATCCGCGCGGCCTCCTCCTCGTCGATCGCCTCGGCCGCTTTCTCGACCAGTCCGACGATGTCGCCCATCCCGAGGATCCGCCCCGCGAGGCGATCCGGCACGAAGGGCTCGAATTGATCCAGCTTTTCGCCCACGCCGGCGAACTTGATCGGGCGCTGCGTCACCTCGCGCATCGAGAGCGCCGCGCCGCCGCGGGCGTCGCCGTCGAGCTTGGTCAGGACGATGCCGGTGATTCCGAGCGCTTCGTGGAAGTGCGTCGCCACGCTCACCGCCTGCTGGCCGGTGGCGGCGTCGGCCACCAGGAGCACTTCCTGCGGCTTGAGGAATTCCTTCAGTTGCTTGATCTCCTCGATCAACACCGCGTCGATTTCCTGCCGCCCGGCGGTGTCGAAAATCTGCACGTTGCCGCTCTGTTCCGCGGCCCAGTCAAGACTGGCGGCGGCGGACCGCTTCACATCCTTTTCGGTAGACGGAGGGGTGTAAACCGGAACGCCGACCTGCTGGCCAAGGGTCGCGAGTTGCTCGATCGCCGCCGGCCGCTGCAAATCGCAGGCGATGAGGAGAGGGGCGCGTCCCTGTTTTTTCAAGTAAGCCGCCAGCTTGGCCGACGAGGTCGTCTTGCCCGCGCCGTTCAAACCCACCATCAGGATGCGCGCCGGCTTGTTGAGATCGAGCGGCTCGGCGTCTCCCCCGAGAAGCGCGGTCAGCTCGTCGTGGAAAATTTTCACGACCTGCTGTCCCGGCGTGACGCTGCGCAGGACTTCTTCGCCGAGCGCTTTTTCCTTCACCCGGGCGACGAAATTTTTCGCCACCTGGTAATCGACATCCGCTTCGAGGAGCGCGAGCCGCACCTGGCGCATGGCGTCGTTGATGTTGGTCTCGCTGATCGAACCATGACCGCGCAGGTCCTTGAAGATGTCCTGCAGTTTGTCGCCGAGTTGTGAAAACATGATTCGTTAGGCGGGCGGGTCGCCCGGGGTCGGTTCTTTAGCACGGTCTGGCCGCTCTTTCCACCGCGCAGCAGCCTGGTCTGGTGGGGCGAGACTCCGTCGAGCCTGAGGGAGACGCTATATTCTGCGCGACGCGCCCTCTCCGGCTCGACAGAGTCTCGCCCTACCAGGTCACACCGCCCGACATTCGCAAATCACGCCGGTTCGATTCATGTTGGCCACGATGATTTTCGTCCGATGAATAATTCCGCGCTGCTGCACATCGTCGAACGCCTCGAAGGCTTTCTCGGCAAGCTTCCGGAATCGATCCAGAAGCCGGTCCTGCGCGAGCTCACGCCGTTGAAGGAACTCTTCCTCCAGCAGCGCCCGCCGCGCTTTGTTCTCACCGGCTCGCACCCCATGCCGTTGCTCGAGTTTGTCGCGCGGATCTTCGCCGATGAAGCGGACGAGGCGCCCTCGCGCGAAACCCTCACCGGCCTCTACCGCTGGCAAAAGATCTCCCTCGACGAGCACAGCTCGATCCAGTTGCTCGACGCCCGCGGGGCGGATGCGGCGGCGCTCGATCTGGTGCACGAAGCCTTGCGGCAGCAGCCGGCCGATATGTTCTTCTTTTTGCCGGCCGATCGGGACGCGAAAGTCGCGACCCGAAAGGAAATCGAACGGCTGGACCAGTTGCTGGTTTCGAATGGCGACGGCACGATCGGGGCAAAGCTGATCGAGTTGCAGGTCGGCGAGTCGGTCCCGCATCTGAAGGAAGCCAATCTGGCCGCGATTCGGGCCAGCCTGATCGGTATCTATTCGTTGGGCCCGAGCCTCCGCCGCGTCCTGGCGAGCGAATTGCCTAACGAAGCCCGGGTCGAAATGGTGCGCTGTGGGGGTGATCGGGAAGCGCAGGCCGAAATCGCGGAGATGCTGGTCAAATCGACCAGCGCGATCTGCGCCGCGATCGGCGCCCAGCCGATCCCGCTGGCTGATCTGCCCATCCTCACCACCCTCCAGTTGGTGATGGTTTCGGGCATCATGTACATCAGCGGCCGCGAACGCAGTATGCGTGCGGCGACCGAATTCGTCGGCGCCCTCGGTGCTAATGTCGGTCTCGGAATGATCCTGCGGGAGGGTACCCGCGCCGCGCTCAAGTTTTTCCCCGGGTGGGGGAATGTCGTCTGCGGAATGGTGGCCGGCGCCGGCACCTACGCCATTGGCCGGGCCGCCACGGTTTACTTCGTCGAAGGCGCCACCCTGCGCGATGCCCGCCGCGCCTTTGTGCAAAACAAAAAGAAACGGATCGCGCTTCCCGAGGAAAAGACGAAGAAGCTCATGTAGACGCTTCGCTGTGCGAAGCGCGGGGGCGATGTCTGGTCGTGCTGACAAGGCCACTCTCGCGCCTCCCAGAGGGAGGCGTCCACAGGAGCCGAATAACTTGTGAATAAAATACGAGATTCGGTGCAAATTGTTCACAGAAATTTGTGAACAAACCGACTCCCTCTCGCGCTCCATCGCGCTCTCTCTTGCTCGCCGGATGAAGCTCTCGGAAATCGATCGCACCCTGCACGAGATCCGGGTCACGCCGGTGAAAACTCTCGGCCAGAATTTTCTTCACGACCAAAACCTCGCGCGCTGGGCGGTCGCGCAGGCCGAGCTTTCGGCGCACGATTTTGTGCTCGAGATCGGGCCCGGGTTGGGCGCGCTGACGGCTCCCGCGCTCGACACCGGCGCGCGGATTTTGGCGATCGAAAAAGATGGCCGGTTGGCGGAATTCCTACGTGATCATTTTGCCGGACGCGCGCTGGAAGTTGCCCACGGCGATGCGCTTGAGTTTGAGGTCGCGAAACTCTTTCCGCGCGGCCCGGTCAAATTGTTAGGCAACTTGCCTTATTACATCTCGACTCCGCTTCTCCTTCGTTTCCTCCAAGCGCCGACTCCCATCGTTCTGGCAGTGTTGATGTTACAAAAGGAGGTCGCGCTCCGTTTGTCGGCCGGTCCCCGTTCCAGAGATTACGGAATACTTGGCCTTGTCGTGCAATCACAGTGTCGCGTCGAATTTCTGCGTACCGTTCCGGCGAGAGTTTTTCTCCCAGCGCCTGAGGTCGATTCCGCCTTCGTGCGACTGACCCCGCGCGCGCCTAACGAATTGCCGGAACACGATCACGAACGTTTTCTCGCGCTCGTCCGGCGGGGCTTTTCGCAGCGCCGGAAACAGCTTGGCAAATTGCTCAAAGATCAGCTCGCCGATTGGGCGCAGGCAGCCGCGGAGATCGGCGTTACGCCCCAGGCGCGCGCCGAGGAGCTCTCGCTCGAGCAATGGATTGCGTTGACCAATTTTGAGCAGGCGCCGGCCTCCGCAGGCGAAGGGAACGATCTCGCGGAAGAGTTCGCGGTCGTGGACGAGTTCGATCGCGTGATCGGCTCGGCGCCACGCTCCGAAGTGCATGGGAATAACTTGCGCCATCGGGCCGTGCACGTCTTCATTTTCAACCGGGCGGGCGAGCTACTTTTACAGAAACGTTCGCGCTGGAAAGATCGGCACCCGCTCCTCTGGGATTCAAGCGCGGCCGGCCACGTTGGAGCGGGCGAGGAGTATGTGGCGACGGCCGCGCGCGAGCTGCGGGAAGAGCTTGGAGTGACGGCGGAACTCGAACTGGTGGGGAAATTGCCGGCCTCCGCCCGGACCGGGCAGGAATTCATCCAGCTTTATCGCGGCCAGCATGAGGGACCGTTCCAGCCGGCCCGTTCCGAGATCGATGCGGTCGAATTCTTCGCCCCGGAAGTGATCGAGCGCTGGATCAGCGAACGGCCGGACGACTTTGCGCCCGGCTTCCTCGAATGCTGGCGGCTCGACCGTTTGCGGACCGAGCGGGCCTGACGACAATCTGGCCTAACGACGGCGCTTGCCGGCCCTGGCCGTCTTGGCAGCCTTTTTCGGGGCCGATTTTTTCGCCGGTTTGCTCGCGCTTTTGCTTCGCGCAGTGGCGAGAGTTGTCCGGGGTGGCAGGTCGCCCATCACTTCCTTGCGATATTTGCGGGCCGCCTTGCGGGCCTGCTCCTTCCCTCCGTAAACGGCGTCGCTGAACATCCTGGTGCCAGTCGACGAGCCGCGCACGAAGTGCACCTGGAAGCCGTGCGTCTGTTTCTTGGCGCGGGGCTTGGTGTCGATGCGCTTGATGTTTTGCTCAGAGTCGGGATTGGATCGTTTCCTCATAATTTTTTTGGCCTAACGAGTTGAGCGTAAGGTCAACTTTTCCGTTATGCAAATGGGCCGGATACGATTTTACAACTTTTCGCGGGCCGCAATCTGCGCCGCCGCGGGCAGGTTCCAGGCGCGCCTTTTCTCCTCGTAAACCGAACGCGGAAGGAGGACGTAACAGGGATGACATGCAGCCCGCAACCAGGTGATCAGACGCACGAGTGCGTCCTCCGGCATGGTCGTGCAACCGGCGCTGGGACGCGACGGGCCGCGCCGGATATGAAAGAAGATCGCGCTTCCCTCGTTAGGCACAGGCGGGTCGGAGTTGTGCCGGATCTCGACCAGCCAGCGGTAGGCAAAATCGTGATGCCGCATCTTTTCTTTCGCGAACCAGGGCGGCGGATGCTCCGGATCGTCGATCGTGACGAAACGGTTGTAGTCCGGCCGGGTCGGGTCATCGATCCAGGCGTCGGCTTTCGTGACCTGATGGAAGGGAAAATCCGCCCCCGCCGGCAGGGCCGGATCGTAGGTGTAGATCGTGCCGATGCGAAACACTCCCGCCGGGGCGCGACCGTCCCGTTCTTTCTTGTGGAGGCCGCTTTCCTCCTGGCCAACGAGGCCGCGGCCCCAGGCGAGGCCGTTTTTTCCGAACAAAACCGGCGTCGCCTTACCGACCGGTTGCCAGGGGCCGTTCGCGGTCCGCTGGAAACGTTGCAGCGTGCCGCGCATCGAACTCCAATCCGGAGCCAGGCCCACGATCAACTGCTGGCAATCGTCCGGCACTCCAGCGGCACAGGCGCTGCTGGCGATGAGAGGCAACAATGCCTGCAGCCATCGAAGAACCGGTGACATCGGCCAATTTACACATCGCGCCTGAGCGTCCAGTCGCAACGTGGTCGGGCAGACGGATGATCCTGGCGCCAATCCTTCTCCTGATGGCCGTCATCCTTTCCTACGCGCCGGCCTTGCGGAATGGGTTCGTCTGGGACGACCACGCGCTGGTCTTGCGCGATCCGCTCATTCGCAGTTGGCGGCTCATCTGGGAGGGGTTTCAGCATTTTCTTTTCACCGACGCCGCCGCCTCCAATTTCTATCGGCCGCTGCAACGGCTGAGTTACACCCTGGATTACGCGGCCTTTTTCGTGTCGCCGTTTGGCTATCATCTCGTCAGCATCCTCTGGCACGCGGCGGCGGCGATTGCGCTCTTCTATTTCGCCGAGGAATTTCTGGCCCGCTGCGAAGTGGAACCGGCGCGCCGGTCTGTGATCGCGTTTTTTGCGGCGTTCGTCTGGGCCGTGCATCCGGTGCAGAGCGCGGCGGTGGTTTATGTCGCGGGCCGGGCCGATCCGATGGCCGCGGCCTTTGGTTTTGGCGCACTCTATCTCGGGCTGCGCATGCTGCGCGCCGATGGAAACCGGAAATGGGTTTTGGGAGTCGGCGCCGGTCTTTGCTTTCTCGCCAGCGCCTTGAGCAAGGAGATGGGACTGATCTTTTTGCTCGTCTGGCTGATCCTTGTCCTCGCACAGCGGCCGCGCCGGGCATTGTTAGGCGCGAGTGGCATCGTGGCGGCCGTGCTGATCGCATACCTCGGTCTGCGTTTGCCAGCGGAGCAAATCGCTCCGCCTGCTCCGAGGCCGAGGCCGCTGGCGGAGAGGCCGATTGTCGTTGCGCGCGCGGTGGCGGAATACGCCGGCCTGATTGTTTTTCCGTGGCATCTGCACATGGAACGCGATGTCGAAACCCATCCTTTTGGGTTCGCCCCGGCGAGCCTGACCGCGGCCTCGCGGCGCGAATTGCAAACCCTGCTCGGCTGCGTCCTCATCGCGGTGTTGTTCTCCCTGCTCTGGCGTGCTCGCAAAACCCCAGCGATCTTTCTCCCGCTTCTCTGCGCGGTGGTCTGCTATCTGCCGGTAAGCGGTCTGGTCACGCTCAACGCCACCGTCGCGGAACACTGGCTCTATCTCCCGAGCGCGTTTCTTTTTCTGGCCGGGGCCACCGCGGCCAGTTCGTTAGGCTGGACGAGCGCGAAAAACTGGTGGTCGAGAATCGTTGTCGCCGGCCTCGCGCTCTGGTTGCTCTTTCTTCCCCTGCGCACTTTCGCGCGCGCCTTCGATTGGAAAGATCAGCGCACCTTTCTCACCCGGACGATGGCCGATGGCGGCGATTCTGCCCGCATGCTGATCAATCTCGGCGGACTCGAATTGGAGGAGGGGCATCTCGCCGCCGCGCGCCGCGCGCTGGAACGCGCGCTCGAGAAGGAACCGGATCATCCTCTGGCGCAGCTCAATCTGGCTGCGGTCGAAATCAAGGAGCGCAATTTTTCGGCGGCTCGCGCCCGGTTGAAGAAAATCGTGGAACCGCCGGAGATCCGGGCGCGGGCCGAGGAAAGCCTGGCCGTGCTGGAGAACCGCGAGACCGGGAAGGTGAACCTGATTCGGTTGCGTCTGGCGGCGCGGCTCGGGCCCCCGAATTGGGCGATCGAGCAGCGCTACATCAAAGCGCTGGCCGACCTCGGATACCCGGATCGGGCGATCACGGAATTGAAAACCTGCCTCGTGGTCGCGCCCTATCGGGCGGAGAGCTGGCTCATGATGAGCGAGCTTCTGCTCAAGATCGGTCGGCCTAACGAGGCGGCGATCGCGCTCGCGGAGGCGGAAGCGGACGACGTGCATTTGCACGACCGACTTGTCATGCGCGCGGATGAGAAGGCGGCGGGGGCAGTTCGGTAGCCGAAGGTTCTCCCGCGCCTGCAGTTTTGAATGATTTTCGGTACGCTCGTGTCCAGAAGAGTCTAGGCGAGGTCCCTCGCCGTCTTCGCGGCTCGGGATGACAGGTTGGAGAGAGGCGTGAATTGGTCGCTGGTGTGCAGCGCATGCCCGCAGCGGGGATCGCTCTCGCGTTTCCCACAGGGAAACGTCTACAGCGCTTCGACGCGTGCGGTTTCGGGGCCGAGGAATTTCATCCCGGCGAGCCAGATGATGCCGGAGAGAAGCATCATCCCGGAGATGACGAAGAAACCGATGTTCATGTTCGTGTGGCCCGAAATGTAGCCGATGGCGGGGAAGGCGAGGGCGTCGCCGAGGGCGTGGATGACGAGGATGTTGAGGGCGAAAGCCGTCGCGCGCACGGCCGGGGCAGTGACATTGGCGAGCGCAGTGTTCGATGGACCGGTATTGAGAAACCCGAAAAAGATCGCGCCGAACAGGAATCCCCAGGCGGCCGGGAAAGGCGTGTAGAGCATGGCGACGAACAGGGGGGCGGCGATCAGCATTCCCGACTCCCGAAACGGAAAAGTAGGAGCCGGGATGACGCGCCCGGAGCTTGTCCGCGACGACGCCACCGATCAAGGTCGAAAGTAATCCGGCGACGGCGGTGATGAGGCCGAAAATCGCCGTCGACGAAGGCGGTTGGCCGCGATAACGCAGGTAGGCCGAGATCCAAAAGGCGAGACCGCCGATGGCGAAGGTCATGGCCGTTTGAGCCAGGCAATTGATGACGTAGGAACGGGTGCGGAAAAGCGTGAGGTAATCGTCCCAGGTCGGGCGCGCCTGCTTCTCCCGCTCGCTCCCACGCCCCCGTGGATCGCGTTGCGTGAAACAAAGCAAACCGAGGAGCAAACCCGGCGGCAGGACGAGATAAAAAGCCCAGCGCCAGCCGAGATGCGCGTTGATCAAACCGCCCAACACATACCCGAGTGCGCCGCCGACCGGAATGGCGGCGAAGAAAACCGAGAGGACGCGCCCGCGCACTTCGAGCGGGAAAAGATCGGCCAAAATCGTCGGCGCAGCCGGACCGTAACCGCCTTCGCCGATCCCGACCAAAACGCGGGTGAAAAGCAGGATGCCGAAAGTCGCGGCGAGACCGGAAGCGCCGCTCGCCATGCTCCAGAGGATGACGGCGGACCCAACAATGAGCCAGCGCGAGAAGCGATCGGAGAGCCAGCCGAGGGCCGGAGCCGACAGCATATAGGTGACAAAAAAGGCCGTGCCTAACAATCCGCTAACGGCCATGGCGTTCGGATCGCCCGGTTGAAAAAAGGCCGCCCGAATCTCCGGCTCGACCGCGGCGAGGACGTAACGATCGATGTAATTAAAGAGATTGATCCCGAGCAAAAGGGCGAGGGCGGTGAACGCGCCGGGCTTGAGTTGAGCTCGAGTGGTCATCGGAATTGCCGATTGCAGTGGGCGGCGTCCAGATTGTAAACCATAAAGCGATGCCGCCAATTTCTACTGCCGAGCGTGTTCTTCGTTTCTTCGGTTTGCCGCTCGTGCGGATGATTTATCACGTCACGACGATCGGGTTGGAGCGCCTGCCCCGGGGCGGTTTCCTCCTTTTGCCTAACCACATTACCTGGGTGGACGGAATCATCCTCGCCATCGCCTGCCCGCGGCCGATTCGTTTCATGGTCGCGGAGGAGTATTACCGTATTCCCTGGCTGCATTGGGTGCTTAAGACGACGCGGACGATTCCGATCACGCCCCGCCGGTCGAAGGCGGCGATGCAGGTTGCGGCGGAGGCGATTCGAGCGGGCGAGATCGTGTGCGTTTTTCCGGAGGGCGAACTGACCCGCACCGGCGTCCTGGGCGGTTTGCGGCGCGGCTATCAACACATCGCGCTCCGGGCCGATGCGCCGGTCGTGCCGGTCTTTCTCGACCAGCTCTGGGGCTCGATCTTTTCTTTCCAGGGCCGGCGTTTCTTTCGCAAATGGCCGCAACATTTTCCCTATCCGGCAGCGGTCGAGTTTGGTCAGGCGCTTTCGCCTCACGAGGCCAACATCGCGACGGTGCGGGAAAGACTCCTGCAACTGGGCGAGGGCTGCTTCAGCCGGCGGCGCGCGCTCCGCCTGTCGTTAGGCGTGACCGCCCTCCGCGGTCTGGCCCGGCATCCCTTTCGGACCGCGGTGGTGGATGGAATGGATGGTTCGTCGCTCAGCCGAAGCAAATTGTTAGGCGCGGCCGCCGCCCTTAGCCGGCATTTGCGGCGGGTTTGCCCGGAGCGGCGGATCGCGATTGTTTTGCCGGCGAGCAAGGGCGGGGTGGTGGCGAATCTGGCGGTCGTCCTCGCGGGCAAGGTGCCGGTGGGATTGAATTTCACCAGTGGCCGCCACGCCGTCCTGCGGGCACAGGAAATCGCCGGCCTGACGACGGCGATTTCGGCCAATGCGTTCGCGGAACGGATTCCCGACTTTCCCTGGCCGGAGAAAACCATCCAGCTCGACGAATTGCTCCCGGGGATGAAGCGGCAGATTTTTCTTTGGTGGATGGCGGCGATCATTTTCCCCGCCAGCTGGCTCATTCGCTGGCTGGAGGTGCCTAACGAGGGCGACCATGCCGAGGCGGTCCTCCTCTTTACCAGCGGCAGCTCAGGCGATCCCAAGGGCGTCATCCTCAGTCATCGCAACCTGGTCGGGAACGTGGCCCAATTCCGGGTCGTGCTCGATGCCACCAAAGACGACATGATGCTGGCTTCGTTGCCATTTTTCCACAGCTTTGGCTGCACCGTGACCCTCTGGTTCCCGCTCATCGACGGAGTGCGGATCGTGACTTATCCCAACCCGCTCGACGCCGGCAAATGCGCCGAGCTGATCGGTCGCTATCGGGTCACGGTGGTGCTGGCCGCGCCGACTTTTTTGCGCGGCTATCTGCGCAAAGGCGAACCGCAACAGTTCGCCCACGTGCGTCTCGCGATTACGGGCGCGGAGAAATTGCCGCGCGCTTTGGCAGAGGCGTTTGAGGAGCGCCTGGGACAGCCGGTTTTCGAAGGCTACGGCCTGACGGAAACGTCGCCGGTCGTGAGTGTGAATCTGCCCAACCCGCCACCTTCGGACTGTGGCGGACACGTTCAACCAACCAGTCGCCCGGGCTCGGTCGGCAAGCTGGTGCCGGGATTGGCGCCCGAGATTCGCGATCCGGAAACGGGCGAAAAACTCTCGCTCCACGATACGGGCATGCTCTGGTTGCGCGGCCCGAACATTTTCGAGGGCTATCTGAATGATCCCAAGCGCACGGCCGAAGTCCTGCGCGACCGATGGATCAAGACCGGAGATCTGGCGCGCTTCGATCGCGACGGGTTCCTCTTCATCGAAGGCCGGCTTTCACGCTTCTCAAAAATCGGCGGCGAGATGGTGCCGCACGAAACGGTCGAGCAAAAAATTCTTTCGGCGCTTGAGCTCGGCAACGAAGGGGATCGCGTCATCACGGTGACGTCCGTGATCGACGCGCAAAAAGGGGAGGCGCTCGTCCTTCTCAGCACGATCGAGATCGATCAGGCGCAATTGCGCGCCCGGCTCCAGGAAGCGGGGGTGCCGAATCTGTGGATCCCGAAGAAAATTCAGCGGGTCGAGCAGATCCCGGTGCTGGCGACCGGCAAACTGGATCTGCGCGGATGCAGCGCGATCGCCGCGCAGGAGTCAGAGACCGCCTAACGGTTGACGACCGTCGTGATCTGGCAGACGCCGATATAGGCCCCCGGATGGTGGTTTAGGAAGTGCTGGATCCGACCCGTCCGGACGGCGTGCTGCCGGCCCATGTCGCAAACCAAAACCTGTGCATCCCCCGGATTGAAACCGCCGCCGCCCCCAACCGCGCCCGGCAGGGGCGCCTGGCTGATGGGCGGAGGTCCACCGTAGTTGCCCGGGCCTTCCGCCGGCGCCTCGACGCTGGCGCTCTGGATGGCGTCGGCGCAGTCCGGCGCGATGGCCAGGGCGGCGTCATCGATCGCGACCGCAGAATCAGGTGCAGCCGAGGTCGCTTGTCCGACGATCGTCCCGACTAATTCGCAATCCTGCTTCCCGCCCAGGCAGCGCACGACGGTGGCGACGATATCGCCGGCGTATTCGCCGTGTGCCGTGACGGCGGTGCGGGCGATGGCGGGCGAGTCTTTACGATGTTTTCTCACCGCCGCGCAGACCGCGGTCAGGAATTGGGGTTTGCCGGCGGTTTTGATCACCACTCCCGGTGGAAGGCCCGCTTCGATCATTTCCGTTGGAGTCATGAGGCGCCCGACGGCGACCGGCAGGGTCGCGATCCAAAAGCCGGTCGTGAGGCCGAGAGCGAGGAGCAGGGCGCCGGCGGCGCGAGCCAAACGGAGGCGATCTGGCGAAACAATGAGCAGTTTCTTCATAAGATTAGGTGCGATCGCGCTCTGGTATGAAGTATTCGCCCGGCGCGGTCAAGCGTTAGAATCGAGCCGCCGTCAGGCGTCGGCGTATTCCGGCAGGAGCGCGCCGTCTGGTCGCAGCTCCGGCTCCCCCTCGGATTCGGGTTCCTCCGTCATGCCTTCGTGGTGAGTGCGCGCGATCAGAACGTAGAGCGAGGGCACGATGAAAAGCGTAAAGAGGGTGCCAATGCTCATTCCGCCGACGAGGACGAGACCGATCGAGTTACGCGCCTTGGCGCCGGCGCCGGTCACGAGGACGAGTGGAAAGTGGCCGGCCACGGTCGCGATCGTCGTCATGAGGATCGGACGCAAACGGGTGCGGGCCGCTTCCGAGACCGCAGCCACTTTGCTCCGGCCCTGCTGCTGCAATTTGTTCGCGAACTCGACGATGAGGATGCCGTTTTTGGAAATGAGGCCGACGAGGGTGACGAGGCCGACCTGGGAATAGATGTTGAAGGTGGTCGTCCAGCCGTTGGTGAAGAAGCTCATGTTCGGGTTGGGCAATTTCAGGAACATGAAAATCGAGGCGCCAAAAAGCGCGAGCGGGACTGAGCCAAGCAGGATGATAAACGGATCGCGGAAGCTGTTGAACTGGGCGGCGAGGACGAGAAAGATCATCACCACCGCGAGACCGAAGGCGGGCAGAAACTTGTCGCCTTCCACTCGGAGCTGGCGCGATTCGCCGGTATAATCGATCGAATAACCTTTCGGCAGAATCTTGGCCGCTTCCGCCTCGAGGAGCTTGAGGGCCTGATCGAGCGGCATGTTGGTGGCTCCGCTGATCGTGACCGCGTTGAGCTGCTGGAATCGGTTGAGCGAACGCGGCACGACCTTTTTCTCGATGTGCGCCACGGTGCTCAAAGGGACCAGCTTGTCGTCCGGTCCGGTGACGTAGATGTTTTTCAACTGATCGGGATTCAGACGATCCGCGCGCTGCACCTGCGGGATGACCTTGTAGCTGCGTCCTGCGATGTCGAAACGATTGACGAAGTTCCCGCCAAACATGGCCGAGATGTCGGCCCCGATTTCCTGCAGGTTAAGCCCGAGCGCTGCGACTTTGTCGTGATCGATCACGACCTCGGCCTGCGGCTGGTCGATCTTCGTGTCGATGATGGGCGGGAAAAAGAACCGGCCGCTCTTCAGCGCGGCGGTCTGAAGTTGCTTGGCGAATTCGACCATTCGCTCCGGTTCTTCGGTGGAAAGGAGGACGATCTCGACCGGGAAATTGCCGCCGCCCGGAAGGGCCGGGGGCATGATCGGAAACATCTCGATCCCCGGGATGGTGGAAAGTTTCCGCTGCACCTCGGGGAGCAGTTGGAAGGCGGTCTTTTTCCGCTGATCCCACGGTTTCAAGACCATTCCGCCAAAGCCGCTGCTCGGGAAGGTGAGCTGGAAAGTGAAGTCGGTTTCCGGGAAACTCTGGAAGACCTTGCCCGCGGCATCGGCGAAGGAGGCGGTCTGCTCGATCGTGGCGTTGGCCGGCGCGTTCACGATGCCGAAGATGACGCCCTGGTCTTCGGTCGGCGCGAATTCCTTCGAAGCGAAGGTGGGCATGAGCAGGAACATGATCGCGGCGATGATCGAGAGACCGATCCAGACGATGTAAACTGCCGGGCGCATTTGCAGGGTGGCATCGAGCTTGCGGCCGTACCAATCGCGTAACCGGTCAAAAGCATGGGTGACCTTGGCAGCAAAGCCGCGCTCACTCGCGCCGGGACGCAGGAGATTCGCCGACATAACCGGCGAAAGGGTGAGAGCGACCACGCCCGAGATCGTGACCGCGCCCGCCAGGGTGAAAGCGAACTCGCGGAAGAGGGTGCCGGTCAATCCGCCCTGAATCCCGATCGGGACATAAACCGCCGCGAGGGTAATCGTCATGGCGATGATCGGGCCGATCAATTCGCGCGCGCCTTGCAGGGCGGCATTCATCGGAGTCAGCCCTTCGCGCAGATGTCGCTCGACGTTCTCGACGACGACGATGGCATCGTCCACCACGAGACCGACCGAGAGCACGATCGCGAGGAGGGTGAGCAGGTTGACGGTGAACCCGAAGATCTGCATGAGGAAAACGGCGCCGATGAGGGAAATCGGGATCGCCACCACCGGGATGAGGACGGATCGGAACGATCCGAGGAAGAGATAGATGACGATGATGACGATGAGGAGCGTTTCGAGCAGGGTGTGGAAGACGTCCTTGATCGCGGTGTTGATGTAGGCCGTGCCGTCATAGGCAATCCGGCCCTGCATGCCGGTCGGCAGTTCCTTCTGGATCTGCACCATCTCCGCCCGGACGCGCTTGATGACATCGATCGAGTTGGCGTTGGGCAAAACGAAGATCCCCATGAAAACCGCGCGCTGGCCGGAGAAACGCACCTCGGAGTTGTAATTCTCCGCGCCCAAAACGACATCGGCGATGTCACCCAGCCTAACGAGCACGCCGTTCTCCTCCCGCACGACCAGGTTCTTGAAATCTTCCACCGTGTGCAGATCGGTGTTGGCCGTCAGGTCGACCTGCACGAGCGAGCCTTTGGTGCTGCCGAGGGCGGAGAGGAAATTGTTGTTCGCGAGCGCGCGCCGCACCTGGGCCGGGCTCACATTCAAGGCCGCCATCTGGTCCGGCTTGAGCCAGATGCGCATGGCAAAGGTGCGACCGCCCAGGATATCCGCCCGTTGCACGCCGCTGATCGCGGTCAGGCGCGGCTGCACGATGCGACTGAGGTAATCGGTGATCTCATTCGCCTGCAGAATATTGGAGGTGAAACTGAGATAGGCGGAAGCAAACCGGGAGTCGGCCGACTCGATGTTGATCACGGGCACTTCCGCTTCCGGCGGGAGGTCGTTCCGCACCTGGTTCACTTTTGAGCTGATCTCGGAGAGCGCCTTGTTCGAATCGTAGTTCAGCTTCAGGCGCGCGGTGATCGTGGAGATCCCCTGGGAACTGGTCGATTGGAGGTAATCGATTCCGTCCGCCGCGGCGATGGCGCGTTCCAGCGGCGTGGTGATGAAGCCGCGGACCAGGTCGGCGCTCGCCCCCACGTAGACGGTTGTGACCGTGACCGACGCAATGTCGCTCCGCGGATATTGGCGGACGTTGAGGGTAAAAATCGCCTGCGCCCCGGCGATGATGATCACCAGGCTAACGACGAAGGCCAGCACCGGCCGCCGAATGAAAAGATCGGTGAACGACTTCACGGATTATGTGTTAGGCGGGTTAGGGGAGAGCTGAGCGTCCGGCGCGAGTTTATTGTCCACCACCACGTTCGTCCCGTTGCGCATTTTGAAAACGCCGGTGCTGACCACTTCCTGACCCTCTTTCAAGCCTTCCTGCACGGCGACAAAATCGCCCCGCGTTTCGCCGGTGCGGATGAACTGCTGCCGCAAAACGAGCTCGTCCTTTTTGGTCTTGTCGTCATGCTTTTTCTCGATCAGGAAAACGGAGTTGCCGTAGGGGGCGTAGGCGACCGCGGTGGTCGGGATGTAAAGGGTCAGGTTCGTCTCCGGCAGGATGACGTTGACGCGCGCGAACATGCCGGAGCGCAGGGCTCCATCGGAGTTATCGAGCGTGGCCTGGAGCGAAATGCTGCGGGTGGCCGCGTCGATCGACGAGTTGATCGCCGTCAGCTTGCCTGCAAACTCGCGACCGGGAATCGCGTCGGTCGTCACTTTTACCGGCAAGCCGAGCGCGAGCTTCGACAAATCCTGTTGCGGGAGAGAAAAATCGACGAAGACCTGGCTGAGCGTTTGCAGGGAAACGAGCGGGTCGCCCGCCGCTACCATCTGCCCCGGATTGACGGTGCGAATTCCGGCGACGCCGCTGAAGGGCGCGTGGATTTCCTTCTTGTCGATCACCGCCTGCATGTTCTCCACCATCGCCTTCTTCTGCGCGTATTTGGATTGCGCGGAATCCAGCTCGGCTTTGGAAATGACCTTGCGCTGGGCGAGATCCTGCGCGCGCTCCAGATCGGCTTTGGCCAGTTCCGCTTCGGCCTGGGCGGAGCGCAGTTGGGCGATCTCGGAGGAGGCATCGAGTTTGAGAAGGAGATCGCCTTTCTTCACCGGCTGGCCGGATTTGAACCCGATTTCCGCGACCGTTCCCGGAATCTCGGCGCTGATCATCGCGCCCTGCACGGGCGAAATCGACCCGACCGCGGTCAGGGTCGGCTGCCAATTGGCTTGCTTAACCAATGCGCTCGTCACGGTGGTGGGGGGAGGCGACATCGCCTTGCCGGCCTGGATCATGGAGAAAATTTGCAGGACTTTGATTCCGGCGATGACGAGGAAAATCGCAACCACGCCCGCGATCGCCCAAAAGATGGGTTTCCGGCGGCTGCGCCGCGGCGCCGCGGCGGCGGGACGGGTGGTCGGTCGGGGAGGTAGCTTAGTTGTGGCCGTTTGCATGAGAAGTTGAACTAAAGAGGAGGCGCCAGAGCGTGCGGGCGATGTTCAGTTGATGCTCGCGTTGCCGCGTAATCGAGTTTCCCGAAGCGCGAAACACGCCGCGCATCATGCTCCCATCATTGACCGCAAAAATCATTTCCGCAATTTCGCGCGGCTCGAGCCAGGGCGCGATGCGGCGAGCCTCTGGGGAACGGGCGATAAGTTCGGTCACGCCGTCGGTTTTCGCCTTCACCACATTGCGCACGATTTTCGCGACCTGCGGATTGCGACTCGCCTCCGCGAAGAGGTCGACCACGAAAGCCGAGATGATCTGGGGCGACTGCTCGCAGCAGTGCGAGGTGAAAAGAATTTCCATCGCCTCGAGTAGGGTGGGGGCCTCCCCGGCGCGTTCCAGCAGCTCGGCGATATCCTTCTTATGTTCGGTCGCGAGAGCGGCGATCACTTCCTCTTTGCTTTTGAAGTAGCGATAGATCAGGCCGACGCTGATCCCGGCCTCGGCGCTGATATCGTGCATGCTGGTCTGGTGAAATCCGCATTCCGCGAAGCAGGTCATGGCCGCGTCGAGGATTTGCTGGCGGCGCTCATCGGCTGCTTCGGTTCGGTGCTTTGTTCGCATGAAGAGGAGGACAATGAATGAACGTTCATTCAAAGTCAAATGGAGGAGGAAAAGCTGGTGGAGCAGGGGAGGTGCCAGTGCCCCGCTGCGCTCCGGAAATCTGCCAGGGGGGAGAGTTGAACTCCCGACCAAGGGCTTATGAGTCCCCTGCTCTACCACTGAGCTACCCTGGCGGCGCGAGCCGCTAAAGTTGAATGGCGCGCCGAATGTGTCAACGCAACCGTGCCTTGGAGGGAAGCGCGCCCTCGTTTCTGCGAGCGACCTGAATGCGCGCCTTACAAGCAGACCGCACCCTCAGCACCGGCCGCGGTGCCCTCCACCGCGTTGTCCTCCCGAGCCGGCGCAGCGCGGCGAGGGGCCTCTCCCCTGCAATCTGCGATTTCCTCGGCGAGGGAGTGTGCATTCCATCGGCGAGATTCCACACCGTCTGCGCGGTTCGGGATGACAGCAAAAAGCGCCCCTACCGCGCCCGATCAGCCAAATACGAGCGCAACTCCTCTTCGCTCCCCCGCATCGCGATCATGAAACAAACTCCGTCATGTTCCTCGACCGCGCCGGCCCAGCCTTCGTCCTCCACGTACCGCCAATCCGGCGATCCCGCCGTCGGGCTGGCCGGCGGCTCGGTCCTCTCGCTCGGGTAGAGAAAAAACTGCACCCCGCTTTCCGCGAGCAGCACCTGCGCGACCCGATGCCCGTCTTCATCCTCGAAAACGCGCGCCCCGCTCGCCCGGAAATCGGCAAAGCGCATCGGCACATCAAAGTGCTCGAGCTGAAACTTCATGAAAAAATAATCGCCCAGGTTGATCGCATCGGTGTTGACCCGATCGAATTGCGAGCGGCGCGCGTTGCTTGCCACCACCAGCATCTTTTTCGCCGTCTCCGAGCCGGGGAACTCATGCAGTCGCTCGACGAAAAAGAAGATCGCGATCCCCGCCAGAACGAGAAAGGCGAGCGCGGTGGCGAGAATCGCCGGGTGACGCGCCGTCTTTTTCCAACTCCGCTTTACCCCTTTGATCAGGGCAGCGTTGACGAACCATTCCTCCGCCTCTTTCGGGATCTCGACCCGCCGCACCAGATCCGCCAGCGCGACATCAAACTGGTGTTGCGCGCTGAGATTCGCCGCCGCCTCCGGAATCGTGCGCGCCGTCTCGAGAGCCGAGCGCATCGCGCGATCGCTCGGCTCCGCCTCGCTGATCGGCGCGCATTCGAGCAGGTCGCGTTTCCGGCGCGAGAGCCAGCGTCTCATGGCGCCTCCGTCACGGTCTTGAGCCAGGCCTGGAATTGCGAGCGGCCATGCGAGATGAGGCTGGCCAGCTCGCTCATCTTCAGATCGAGCAGATTCTGCATCTCGCGATGGGTAAATTCATTCAGATAGAAAAACGCCAGCGCGCTGCGTTGCGGTTCCGGCGCGGCCGCGATCCACGCCCCGAGTTGGTCCGGATGCAGTTGGGCGACGCGGGCCGCGCCATCAGCCGCCACCGGCTCCTCCGCCATGCTCGTGGATTCCGGTTGCACGTCGTCCTGCGTGAGAAGGAGACAGCGATGGCGCGCCTCGTGGAAAGACCAAAGCCGATCGGCCGGCAGTTGCCCGCGGGAAGCGAGGAGCGCGGCCTCACGCAGGGTGTTCTGAAATGCTTCCAGCGCTTTGGCCGGATCACCGGTCATGAGAAAACAAAACCGGTAAAGCTGCGGCAGACTGCGCGAGAAACCTTGCACTCCTTCTTTTTTCAAGCCGATAAGTTGTAGGCCGCATCCGCAGGGCGCAAGGATTCAGTCCCATCTTGCGACTTCTCCTCGTCCTTCTCCTGCTCTTGCTCCTAATCTGCTGCCCAAAAACGGATCAGGAGAAGTCGGCGCTCTTCAAGCGCCGCCCGACTTCCTCCGCGTTCGCCCGGCTATTGAAAGCCGAGATGCGGAAATAACCTTCGCCCTCCGAGCCAAACCCGCTCCCCGGCGTGATGACGACGTTGAGATCCTGCAACATCCGGTCAAACATCTGCCAGCTCGTTAGGCCAGGCGGGGTGCTAACCCAGATGTAAGGCGCGTTTTTACCGCCATAAACTTGCAGCCCGGCCTGGGTCGCCGCCTCGCTCAGGAGGCGGGCGTTGCCCATGTAATGATCGATCAGCGCCCGCACCTGCGCCCGGCCCGCCGGGCTGTAGAGCGCTTCCGCGCCGCGCTGCACCGGATAGCTGACTCCGTTGGCTTTTGTGCTCCAGCGTCGATACCAAAGCCGATGCAGCGGCAGTTCCTGGCCAGCGCTCGTTTGCGCGAGGAGTTTTCTCGACATGACTGTGAACCCGCAACGGACGCCGGTGAACCCGCCGGTTTTGGAAAAACTGCGGAACTCGACTGCGCGTTCCAGCGCTCCGGGGATCTCGAAAATGGAGTGGGGAATCTCCGGATCGCTGATGTAACCCTCGTAGGCCGCGTCGTAGAGCAGGATGGACTTGTGCTCCTGCGCGTAAGCGACCCACTTCTCCAGTTGCGCCCGGGTCGCCACCGCGCCGGTCGGATTGTTAGGGAAACAAAGATAAACAATGTCCACCGGTTCGTTAGGCGGCTCCGCCACAAAATTGTTTTCGGCGTTGCAGGGCAAATAAGTGATGCCTTCGAAGCGGCCCGACGCGTCCGCTGGTCCGGTGTGGCCCGCCATCACGTTGGTGTCGACGTAAACCGGATAGACCGGATCGGTGATCGCGATCCGGTTCTGATGGCCGAGGACGTCGAGGATGAATCCGCAGTCGCTCTTCGATCCGTCGGAGAGAAAAATCTCGTCATCCGCGATTTCGATTCCGCGGTCGCGATAATCGATTTGCGCGATCTTGCTCCGCACAAATTCGTAGCCCTGCTCGTGACCGTAGCCGCGAAACGTCTCGCGCACGGCCAGTTCATCGACCGCTTTCTTCATCGCCTCGACCGCGGCCTGCGGGAGGGGCTCCGTCACGTCGCCGATCCCGCAACGAATCAACCGTTTTGCCGCCTCCGGATTCGCTTCGCAGAATTCTTTCACCCGTCGCCCGATCTCGGGAAAAAGGTAACCGGCCTGGAGCTTGAGATAATTTTCGTTCAGATAAGCCATGGCAAAATCGGACCGCGCCGCGCGGTCGTCGTTATGCAACAGGAGGCCGCTTCTCTGTCAACGGAATCCTCGCCGTCGTGCAGCCTCGCGCTCGCCACGGTGGCGCTCAGATTCCAATCGGGGCCGCCGCATTTTCGCGCAGCCAATCGAGGGCTTCGGCGCGGGTGCGGGCGACATGCGTGCTCCAGCCCAACTCCTCCACCAGCACTTCCCAATGGAGCGCGATCCCCCGGATCTTTTCGTTAGGGGCAACGATCACCACCGCGGCCTGGGGCCGGGCGCGCGCGATCAGCCGGTCCTCCGCCACGATCTCAGCCAGTTCGTCTCCCGTGATCTGCAGTTCGCGGGCCGCGGTGAGATCCACCAGCTTGTAGTGGAAATTTTCCGTCGTTTGCACAAGCGCCGTCACGCTCCGGCAGCCCTGCAGAATTTCGGTTCCGGTCACCGTGCCGTCCCCGACTTGGATGATACCCAGATAGTCCTCCGTTAGCTCGGTTGTATAAGGCATCGCAGGATGCTCCGTTTTGAACCTCTACGAAAGCTAAACTTCGCCCCGGCGAAAGACCAAATTTTTGTTCCTGTCTTTATTGTTAGGCAGGGCCAGCTATTCGAGCACGATCGCTTCCTCCAAAAGTGGCCAGACCGCCGCCAGATCACGCTCCTGCCGGGCATGGACGAACAACAGCGGCTCGTTAGGCGCGACGCTCGTCCCAACTTTCCTGAGCTGCGAAAAGCCGACCGCGAAATCGATTGCGTCCGCGGCCTGCGCCCGGCCCGCCCCGAGAAAAAGTGCGGCTCGCCCGATGACCCCGGCATCCATCGCCTTGATCACCCCGGCGTGCGGCGCGGGGAGGGGACGGATAAGGGGAGCGGAATGAATCTCGGCCATCTTTTCGAGCGCGGAGGCATTGCCATCCTGGGCTTCGACCAGCGCGACAAACTTTTCCCAGGCGCGGCCGTCGCGCAGCCAACCGGCCAGTTGCTCGCGCGAAGCGGGCGCGACCTTCGCGGCCAGATCGAGCGTCAACTTCACGAGGTCGGCTGGTCCGGCGCCGCGCAGCGTCGCCACCGCCTCCGCCACTTCGAGAGCATTGCCGACCGTGCGGCCCAGCGGTTCATCCATTGGGCTGAGCAGATGGGTCACGTCCACCTTCATTTGTCTGGCCGACACTCGTCATCGCCTCGGCCAGTTGGGCGGCTTCCGCGCGGGTTTTCATGAAGGCGCCACTCCCGAATTTCACATCCAGCACCAGCCGGTCGAGATTTTCCGCCAGCTTCTTGCTCATGATGCTGGCCACAATCAGCGGCTGCGAGGGCACCGTCCCGGTCACGTCGCGCAGGGCGTAAAGCTTTTTGTCCGCCGGGCAAATGTCAGCCGTCTGGCCGATCATGCAGACGCCGATCTCCTCCAGTTGCCGGAGGGCGCGTGCTTCATCCAGGTTCACATTGAATCCGGGAATGCTTTCCAGTTTGTCGAGCGTGCCGCCGGTGATGCCGAGGCCGCGCCCGGAAATCATCGGTACCCAGACCTCATCGCAGGCGAGCAACGGCGCGAGCACGAGCGAGACCTTGTCGCCGATTCCGCCGGTCGAGTGCTTGTCGACTTTCGGCGGCGAATCTTTTGGATATTGGAGGATGCGACCGCTCTCCATCATCGCCTTCGTCAGGTGCTGGGTCTCGTTAGGCGTCATCCCCCGGAAGAAGACCGCCATCGCCCACGCGCTCATCTGGTAATCGGGAATCTCGCCGCGGGTGAAGCCGGCGATCAGCGCGTTGATCTCGTCCGGCGAAAGCTCGGCTCCGTCGCGTTTGCGTTCGATCAGTGTCGGGATGTGCATCATTCCTTCTCTCTTGTCATCCTGAGCGAAGCGAAGGACCTCACAAGCTCAGAGAAATGGTTCCGCAACCGGCCCGCCCTCGCGCAGCGCAAAGTATTTGGCCACCGTTGCGGCCACAGATATCGCTGATTTTGCCGATTCCGATGACCGCAATCTCCCAATGTCCAGTCGTCGTATCCTCCCCGCCGAGCGTTCCCGCATCCGCCCAGTACCCGCGCGCCCTGATGCAGCAGCAGAGGTGGTGGGAGCGAGACTCTGTCGAGCCTGGGGTGGCGTCCTCTCCAGCTCGACAGAGTCTCGCTCCACCAACCGAGCCCAGCACGCGTCGCCATAAGCCTCCCCATCCGGCGCCGACCCCACTCCCACGCTATCAAGGACCAGAAGAAGGAAGAAGGATGAATGAAGAAGTAAGAAGTTTTCCGCTGCAGGTTTTCTTCCTTCTGCCTTCTTAATTCATACTTTTCTTAGAGCCCGATCGGGTGCCAGGCCGTCTTCATCTCGACCGTATCGAGAATCCAATACGGGTTCTCCGCCGCGGCCGTGCGCCATTCCGCCGGCTTCAGGTCGCGCGCGACGTAACGCTTCACGTTGAACCCGCCGCCTTGCTGCAAAGCGAGCGCCACCTTTTCGTCGCCGCTCGCATCGACGATCGCGTTCACATCCATGTGACTCGCAATGTGCGGAGCGAGCTCCGCCAGATCGCCCGACAAAATATTAACCACCCCGCCCGGCAGATCGCTCGTCGCAATGATTTCGGAAAACGTGAGCGCCGGCAGCGGTTGCGTCGTCGAACTCAGAACCACCGCCGTGTTCCCGCTCAGGATCACCGGCGCGACGAGCGAGACAAGGGCGAGGAGCGGCGGCTCGCTAGGGCAAACCACCACGACCACCCCGGTCGGCTCCGGCATGGTGAAGTTGAAGTGCGAGCTTGCGACCGGGTTCACCGCGCTGAAGACCTGGCTGTATTTGTCTGTCCAGCCGGCGTAGTGCACGAGGCGCTCGATGGTAAAGCTGGCTTCCTCGGTTGCCTTGCCGTTTTTTTTCCCGGCCGCGCGCGTCAGTTCCGCTTCCAACTCCGGCCGGCGCATTTCCAGCATCTCGGCCGCGCGATACAGGATCTGCCCGCGCAGATACGCGCTCGACTTCGCCCAGCCGGTCTGCGCCTTGCGCGCCGCTCCGACCGCGTCCCGCAAATCCTTGCGCGATGCGCGCGCATAATTCGCGATCAGGCGTCCGCCGGTTTCCGCCGCCGCCACCCGCCCGCTCTCGCTCCGGACAAACTTTCCGCCGATGAAAAGCTTGTAGGTTTTCTGCACCGGGAGTCGCTCCTCTTTTCTGGCCACGGCGGGGAGCATTGCGCAAGTGCTTGAAAAAGGAAACGCTAAACGGATGCTGCCGGGAATTTGATGGACAAGGACGACTCGATCTTCATCGCCGGCCATCGCGGCCTCGTCGGCAGCGCCCTCGTGCGCAAGCTGACCGGCGAAGGTTTCAACCGGCTCCTCACCCGCACCCGGGCAGAGCTGGACCTGACGAATCGCGCCGCGGTCGACCAATTCTTTGCCGGCGAGAAACCGGCCTGCGTTCTGATGGCCGCGGCCCGGGTGGGGGGAATCAAAGCGAACAATGACGAGCCGGTCGAGTTCCTGATCGAGAACCTGCAGATCCAAAACAATGTCATCCGGGCCGCCTACGAAAACGGGGTGCGCAAGCTGCTCTTTCTCGGCAGCTCCTGCATTTATCCGAAGCACGCGCCGCAGCCCATCTCCGAAGACTCCTTGTTAGGCGGGCCGCTCGAGCCGACGAACGAAGCCTACGCCATCGCGAAGATCGCCGGAATCAAGCTTTGCCAGGCCTATGCCCGCGAGTACGGCGCCAACTTCATCTCCGCGATGCCGACCAATCTCTACGGCCCTAACGACAACTTCGACCTCGCCAAGTCGCACGTCATCGCCGCCCTTCTGCGCAAGGCGCATGAAGCCAGGATATCAGGCGCGGGCGCGATCACGGTCTGGGGCTCGGGCCAGCCGCGGCGCGAATTCCTCCACGTCGACGATCTGGCCTCGGCCTGTTTTTTCCTCCTCCAGAATTACGACAGCCCGGAGATCATCAACATCGGCGCGGGGAACGACCTGAGCATCCGCGAGCTGGCCGAGCTGGTCTGCGAGGTGGTCGGTTTCGAAGGCGAGCTGACCTGGGACCCGAGCAAACCCGACGGCACCCCGCGCAAGCTGCTCGACATTTCGAAAATCAAATCGTTAGGCTGGGAGCCCACCATCCCGTTGCGCGAAGGCATCGCGCAGACCTACGAGTGGTTTCGCGAGCGGGCCTAGGGGCTTTGCAGGCCGAGGTTGTAAACCTCGATCAGCGCCACGCCGGTCGTTCCATCCTTGCCGCTGACGATGGCCGTGAAGCTACCCGCCAGGAGGTTCGCCAGGATGGCTGCCTCCCGATCGTCCGCCGGCGGGATCATCGTCGCTTCGATCTCCGCTTCTTGAGAGTCTCTCCAATTATCATTCGAGAGAATCAACACGCCGTCCTGGTCATATAGATCGAGCGTCGTATCGAGCAGCACCCCGGAGACACCCTGCGCCGCCAGCTCCGGCCCGATCGCCCGGATCAGCATCCTCACGTTACCCCCGCCGGAGATGATCCCGCCGATCATGACCTCGTCACCCGTCCCGACAAACCCGCGCGCCGACGTGTTCACGAGCTGCGACACGACCGGCTGATCAAGATCATAAGCCTCGACCAACGCCGTGCCGGTTCCGGAATCCTGCCCGCGGACGACCGCCGTATAGGCTCCCGGACCGAGCGTGGCGACGATCGCCGCTTCCATGTCGTCCGCCGGTGGGATGCCAGTCGCCTCGATCTCGGCCTGTTGTGAGTCCTTCCAGTTATCGTTGCTCACCACGGTCCCATCCGGTTCATGTAACTCCAGAACGGGATCGCCCAGCACACCAGTCAACCCTGCCGCGGCCAGCGACGGCCCGAGCGCGCGCAGCAATACTCTCTTCGGTGTATCGCCACTGACGACGAAACCATTAATCAGCAGCTCATCCCCGTCGCCGATATGGGCCCTGGTCGAAACGTTCAGCAATGCTGGCGTAGGCAGGACGGCCGGATCAGGCGGCGTCTCGCTGAAGAAGATTCCCTGGGTAATTCCCGGACCGAACTGTGTCAGCCCGTAGAACGTCCCGTCCGGATGCGCCACCAGTTCATCGGGAGCAGCTCCATCAATCGCCTGGTCGAATTGGTGCAGGAGGACGAAGCCGCCGTCCGGAGCCAGTTCATAGATCGTCCCGGCCCCCGCTTCGCCTCCGCCACTGGTGATTCCGACAAAATTTCCATCGCCTGTCTGGACAATCTTCAGCGGGCCACGTCCTTCAGTCTCTTGGGCAAAGTTGTGCAGCGCAGTGATCTCGCCCGCTTTCGTGACGCGAAGCACCGCATCGCTGAGGGAGGCGGTTACGATGAGATTCCCGGACTGATCCTCGATCATATCGACATACAGTTCCTGCGTGAATTGAAACGGAATCACGTAGCTGAAGTCGCCTGACGGACTGATCCGGAAAACACTCGGCGTAGGCAAACTCTGGTTGCCATAGAAGTTGCCGTCGGCGCTTTCGAGATTGAGACGCGGGCTGCCACCAAAGGACTGATGAAACTCGTAGATGACTGTCAACTCACCCGCGGTCGAGAGCCTGAAGACAGCCCCGGCAGGATTAAACTCTTCCGCCATCGTGCCGTAAAGAAATCCATCGGAACCGGCGATGAGTGAAAACGGCGTTTCGGCAAACTGGTACACGATCGCCGGGGCGCCACCGGGCTCGTAGCGAAACACCGCTGGCGCGAAGAACTCATCGCCTTGGCAAAGCCCGTAAAACGCGCCGTCCGTCGCCCGCACGAGAGTCAGTGGAGCGACCAATTCCGGAACATCGGCGAAATCAATGAGCGTCGTCACAATCCCGGCCGTCGTGGCCTCGAAGATCGTGCCGGTATTATTCGCCCCGCCGTAGGTCGTCACCCCGATGAAATTTTGCGAATCCTCCAGCACCAGTTTGGCGGGCAGGGCGCCGTCAGGCCCGCTGAAAACGTGAAGCAACTGGAACGTCCCAAAATCCGCCGGCGAAGAGGGGAGCCCACCCTTCCCAACCGCCGCCACCCCCGAATCGCTGGCAGAAAAGCACGGCCGCGGCGCGAGCAAAAGAACCAGAAAAATCAAGGCGCCGCGCCGGAAAAATTTCACGGCCGCGCCCGCTCTGGCTCGTTGGGGACCGCACATTTTGGAGTAGTTGCTGGCCCCATCTTACCGAAGCGTTTTTCCTCTACCAAGCTAA
Source organism: uncultured Verrucomicrobiae bacterium (assembly GCA_963772915.1). Classification (GTDB taxonomy): domain Bacteria; phylum Verrucomicrobiota; class Verrucomicrobiia; order Chthoniobacterales; family UBA10450; genus Palsa-1392. The sequence continues at coordinate 92,065 of CAVYZI010000003.1, read as the reverse complement.
ATCAGCCGAACGTCTCATTTTTTGGCGAAGCCGGAATACAAGACAGCGGAACGGGCCTCGATAAGTCCGTCCTCGCCTAACCTTCACCCGCTGGTTTCTCTCTTCGACATCGCCTGCGCGGTGATCTCTTCGGCCACGAACTGACGATAGCTGGTCCAAACGCAAGCACGCTGCCGGATCGCAAGCCGCTCTCTGCCCCGATCGCAGCGGAACAATTCGCTGCCCGGCGCTGGCACACGCTCTGCTGAACGAACAGCTTGGACCAGCAACAGCTCGAGGTGGATACAAAAATACGAGTCCCGGTAAGGTGCGTAGAGTCCCCGACCCTGCGGTTATCTATTTCTGGGAGTTGCTGAGACCAACTGACCTCGCTGATGCCTGAGCGGCTGCTGATCGAAAAACACACTCGTTACACGGTCAGACAATCCTGATGAACTCACCTGACGCCACAACCGTGATTGATCTCGAGCGATTGATCCAGCAGACGCGCGAAATGGCCCCTTTCCGAGCGACCACCGTCCGCCTCGCACAAATGGTGGCCAGCCCCGATTGCGACATCTCGGAAGTGGCGGACCTGATCGCTTATGATGAGGCGATGACCGTGAGGCTGCTGCGGGCAGCGAACAGCGCGGCCTTCGCCAACCTGAGCCCGATCGCGACCGCCCACGAGGCGGTCACCCGTCTCGGGACTGCGCAGGTGCTGGCGCTCGCGGTGGCGGCGGGAGCGCGACCCCATTTGCAGACGAACATTCCCGGCTACAACCTCAACGACGGCGCTCTTTGGCACCACTCCGTGGCGGCGGCGGTGGCGGCCGAGGTTGCACCGCGCTTCTGCACCCGGGAGGCGCCGGCGGAAGTCTTCACCGCTGCGCTCCTGCATGACGTCGGCAAAGTGATAATGGGCCGCTTCCTCGATTCCGAAGTGCTACGCTCCATCGCGGAGGCGAAGCAGGCGGATGGGCTGACCCAGTTGGAAGCCGAGTCACGCCTCCTAGGCATGCACCATGGCGAACTGGGAGGTCTCGTCGTGCAGCATTGGCAACTTCCGAACGGGATCGTCAGCGCCACCATCCATCACCACAATCCGGCGGAGGGCCACAATATCGTCTGCGACTTCACCTATCTGGCCGATGAAGCCGCCAAGCGGGTCGAAGCCGAGTTCGACGGATGCCGGGTTCCCCTTGAAATCATGCCCGACGTCGCGGAGCGGCTTGGGATCGACCCGAGCCGGATAGAGGAGTATCGCGCGGCGGTCTCTGCGCGCTTCACCGCCGTCAGCCTGCGCTACTACGTGCTTTAGCCTGGCCCCTCCGCCCGTATGAACAGGGGCAGGAGAATATTCCACGCAGCGTCATCAGACTCGCGGACGTTCCCTTCCGCGATATCCTTTTTCCCGCGGTCCCGTTCAATCTCCTGGGCCACTCACAAGGGCGATTATCGCAAGCTCTCGCGGATAATTTAACGAGACATCACCGTAGATGCAGGCGTCAGCGGCTCATAAAACCGCAGTGCCCCGATATCGCTGCCGAGTTCGCGCAGCGGGTAGTAGCCTTTGGCGGCACCGGCGCCGGGGTCGCGGATGAGATAGTCGAAGCCGTCCTTGCCGGCGATGACGACGAAGTGGGTGATGCCGCTGCGGAAGCGCACGCGGACGATGACGGGGTTGCCGCGGGCGAGATTGGAATCGACCAGAGCGTAGGAGGGCAGGTCTTCGTAGATGTGCCGAACACGATCGGGGGCCCACCAGGCGGCGCGGTCCCAGTATAGCCAGCCTTGGTCGGTGTAGCCGCCCACGGCGGTGAGGAACCAGTTGAGTTGCTGCGGATCGGTCTCGATGCCGTAGGACTCGAAGACCATCGCGGCCGCGGCGACGGCGCAGCCCGCGTCGCCGAGGGTGCCGTTCGCGGGCACGCCGCCGAGCGCGTCGTCGCGCCAGCGTTCGTCGCCCTGGCGGAATGAGGGCACCGGCAGCTCGACTCGATGGAAGAAGTAACGCCCGCCGCGCGGGGAGAGGGGGCGTTTCCAATGCCAGTCGATGTAGATACCAGTCGCTCCGCCGCTGAGAATGAGAATAAGGGTGAGAATGGAGCGTTTCAAGAACGCGCAAATCTAACCGCAGACGCGGGCATCCCTCAATTGTTGCGGGAAGGCATTGCGCGAACCTAAGAATGGTTTCGCCCGCAGGTGTAGAGGCGGGCGTCTCGCCCGCAGCCGGGTTCGATTGCGGCCGACACGGCCGCCCCTACACCCTGACGAGCACGCGCATTAATTCGCGACCCTCTCGGCCTGGATGGGTCAGTTGCGGGATCCATTCGCGCTCCAGCGCGAAGTGGGGACCGAAGAATTTCTCCAGCTCATCCAGGCTCACCCCATAGGGCGGCCCAGGTTCGTCGTGGTCCGGATTGGGGAAAAAGATCGCGAGCAATTTTCCCTCGGGCTTGAGGAGCCTGACGACCGTATCGACGTAGTCCTGACGCGTCCCCGGAGCGATCGCGCAAAAGCAGGTATGCTCGAAAACCCAATCGAAGTGGTGATCGAATTTCGCCGGCAAAGCGAAAAGATCACCTAGCAAATATTCTTCATTTGCGATCCGCGGCCGTGACTTCGCCTTCGTGATCGCGCGCGTCGCAAGATCAATTCCCAGCACGTGATTCTGCGCTGCGCTCAGGGCACGCACATCATGGCCGGAGCCGCAGCCGGGGACACAAATTTCTCCGGCGAGCGGTCCATTCTCCGCCAGGAAATCAACCAGCGCGGGATGTGGTTTTCCTTTCTCCCACGGTGTCTCGCGCCGTTCGTAGAGGTCGTCCCAATCAGTTTGCGTTTGTTTCATCGGTGCGGTTCACTGGCAGCTTCTCGCATGTTTTGGCAATTTTCTAATCGCGCGCATTCATGAAAAAGCTTCGCGTCGGCGTCATCGGAGTCGGGCATATCGGAAAAAATCATGCGCGCCTCTATGCGGAAACGGACACGGCTGATTTCGCCGCGATCTACGACACCGACCAGGAAAACGCGGCCAGGATCGCTGAGCAATACCACGTCCGTGCGGCCAATTCGCTCGAGGAATTTACCGAATTGATCGACGCTGCTTCCGTCGCCACGCCGACCAACTCGCACTTCGCCATTGCTCAGCCGCTCCTCCAAAAAGGGAAGCATCTCCTGATCGAAAAACCGATTGCGGAAGAGACGGCGGAGGCGAGCCAGCTGGCGGAACTGGCGCAGGAGCGAAAGCTGGTTTTGCAGGTGGGGCACGTCGAGCGGTTCAATCCCGTGCTGAGCGCGCTCGAGGCGCGACTGACCCATCCGCGTTTCATCGAAGCGCATCGGCTTTCGCCCTTCCCGAATCGCAGCACCGATATCGGGGTGGTGCTCGATCTCATGATCCACGATCTGGAGATCATTTTGCATCTCGTCAGGTCACCGGTCCAGACGATCGATGCCGTCGGCGTGCCGGTCTTGAGTCGGCGTGAAGACATCGCCAACGCGCGCATCCGCTTCGAGAATGGCTGCGTCGCCAATATCACCTCGAGCCGGATCAGCCCGGAGCGGATGCGCAAGATCCGAGTCTTCCAGGAGGACGCCTATCTCTCGCTCGATTATCAAAATCAGACCGGCGAAATTTATCGCAAGGTGGGCGGTGGGATCGAACGCGCCGAGGTCGAGATCGAAAAGGAAGAGCCGCTCAAGCGCCAGATTTTGTCATTCATCGAATGCGCCAAAGCCGGGTTGCAGCCGAAGGTGTCGGGTTTTGAAGCGACCGCTGCGCTCGAGTTGGCGGTCGAGATCACGAAGAGGATTGCAGACACCCCGTTTACCCCGTGAATTCCGACGCCACCAAACTGGACTCGCGGAAGCGAGTCCCTCCGGAGGGACGTGCTTCCGCACGTCCAGTTTCTTCGCCCTATCGCCGCCATCCGGTTCACCTGCCGCCGTCGGAGAAGTTTGGCCGCGCGATCATTATCTTTGTCACCGTTTGCACGGCGCAACGGCGAAAAATTCTCGCCTCACCTCACGCGCACGAAGTCCTCGTCGACGCATGGCAATTCGCAAACGGGTGGCTCGTCGGCCGCTATGTCATCATGCCGGACCACGTTCATTTCTTCTGCGCGCCGAAGGGCTTCGATGGACCGTCGCTCGAGCACTGGATGAAGTATTGGAAGTCAATTGTGACACGCAATCTCGGTGAGCCCGCTGGCAGCATCTGGCAGCGTCACTTTTGGGATCGACAACTGCGACGAGGCGAAAGCTATGACGAGAAGTGGGAATATGTGCGGAGCAATGCAGTGCGCCACGGATTGGTGACCGATGCGAACGCCTGGCCTTATCAGGGCGAACTGAACGAGCTGCGATGGTGAGCCGACGAACTGGACGAGCGGAAGCTCGTCCCTCCGGAGGGACATGCTTCCGCATGTCCAGTTTCAAGAACCTGGCGCGATGAAAATCTATTTCGTGGCCGGCGAAGCGAGCGGCGACAACCATGGCGCCGCCCTCATGGAGGCGTTGCGCCGCTTGCAGCCCGACTTGCAATTGTTAGGCCGGGGCGGTCCGAAGATGAAAGCGATCGCGGGCGAGCATTTTTTCGATTGGAGCCATGAGGCCGGCGTTGTCGGGCTCTGGGAAGTGGTCAAGCACTACCCCTATTTCCGGCGCGAATTTGGAAAGACTTTGCGCGAGATAAAGCAGGCAAGTCCCGACGCTGTCGTCCTGATCGATTACCCCGGCTTTAATCTCCGCCTCGCGGAGACGCTGCATGACCGTTCGTTAGGCGGGAAAGTCATCTATTACATCAGCCCGCAGGTCTGGGCCTGGAACCGGGGGCGCATCCCGCAGATGGCGCGCTGGCTCGATCTCATGCTTTGCATTTTTCCTTTCGAAGCCGAGCTCTACGAGCAATCGGGGCTGCGGACGATTTTCGTCGGTCACCCGATGATCGAAAACCTCGGCGCGAAGCGGATCGACGCGCTCCGGGCCCCGCACCTTGTCGGAATTTTCCCCGGCAGCCGGAGGCGGGAAATCCGGCAGCTTTTCCCGATCCTGCTCGAGGTCATGCACGACCTGCATGCGCAACGTCCAGGGCTGCATTTCAAGATCGCAGCCGCTTCCGAATCGCTCGCGGGCGTTCTCCGCCGTGAGCTGGAGCCGGCGATTTCCACGATTGGCGGGGTGGAAGTGGTCGTCGGCCAGACCGCCGAGCTCATGCAGAAAAGCGAGGTCGGCATCGTGGCCTCGGGCACGGCGACGCTCGAGGCGGCCTTTTTCCGCATGCCCTTTGTCCTCGTCTACAAAGTCGCGCCCCTGACCTACCTGGCCGGTCGAATGTTGATCCAGGTAAAACATCTCGGCATGCCTAACGTTCTCGCGGGGCGGGAGATCGTTCCGGAATTCATTCAGGGAAAAGCGCAGCCGCCCGCGATCGCGACGGAAGTGTTGGACCTGCTCGAGGACGAGGCGCGGCGCGCGCAGATGCTGTCCGATTTTGACGAAGTGATCAGCAAACTGGGAAAGGGCGGAGCGAACGAAACCGCGGCCCGCGCGATTCTCGCAGCCATTCGCACGATATGAACCGGAATGAAGAAAAAATTGCGCAGCTCCACCGTGGCGGGTTGGTCGACATGCATTACGATCTGCCGCTCAGTCTTTTTTTGAGCCGCGACCGGCGGAACGTGATCGCAACCGATTTTCTGCCGGAGTTCGAGGCCGGCGACATGGGGGTGCTCGGCGTGGCGCTTTACGTTGAGGATGGATATCTCGGCGAGCCGGCGCTGCGCGTCGCGCTCGACCAGGTCGCGCTGCTCAAGGCGGAATTGGAGGTGACACCGCGGCTGGTGCTCTGCCGAACTTTTGCCGAGATCGAAGAAGCCCGGCGCAACGGTCGGATCGCGCTTCTCCTCACGATGGAAGGCGCGGAGCCGCTCGGCGATGATCTTCATTTGCTTCATATTTTTCACGAGCTCGGGCTCCGCTCCCTCTCGCTCACCCACGCGCGGGAAAACGCGGCGGCGGCCGGCGGGGTCTTTTCCGCCAGCGGCTCGCCGGCCCATGGCCTGACGAGCTTCGGCCGCCAGCTGGTGCAGGAATGCGAGCGCCTCGGCATCATCCTCGACCTCGCTCATATCAACCCGGCTGGCTTCGAAGAAATTTGCGCCCTAACGAAAAGGCCGCTAATCGTTTCCCACAGCAACGCCCGCCGTTTCTACGACATGGAGCGCAACATGAGCGACGAGCAGATCAAAATGATCGGTGCCCGCGGCGGTGTGATTGGGATCAACGCGATTCTCGTTAGTCCGAAGAAGGAGGAAGCGACGCTCGATCGCTACGTCGATCACATCGAGCACGTCGCCAGTCTGATCGGGATCGATGGGATCGGGATTGGTTTCGATTTTTGCGAGTTTCTCTGGAGCCAACTGCCCGACGCCGAGCGCGAGGCGATGCAGGCGAAGCTGACCACGCCCCATTTCCTGCCCGATCTCGGCAATCACAGCCACGCTCGCAACCTGACGCGGAAGTTGATCGAACGCGGCTTCAGCGACGAGCAGATTGAAAAAATTCTGCGCGACAACTGGCTGCGCGTTTTGCGCGAGCTGTTATAGGCTGGAAGTCGGCTCTCCCGGTCAGTTTGTCGCGGGCGCAAAGCCACATATATAGTCTGCCACTCCAGTGCACTCCGACCTGATCAGAATCCAAAATTTCATCGACGGCCAGTTCGTCGCCCCGGTTGGCGGCAAATACCTCGACAACATCGAGCCCGCGACGGGAAAAGTTTATTCGTTAGTCCCGGATAGCGACAGCCGCGATGTGGAAGCGGCGGTGATGGCGGCGGAGAAGGCTTTCCCCTCCTGGTCGAACACGCCGGCGTCGGAGCGCTCGCGCATTCTCCTCCGCATCGCCGAACTGATCGATCGCGATCTGGAAAAGTTTGCGCGTGCCGAATCGATCGATACGGGCAAGCCGCTTGCGCTCGCGCGCAGCCTCGACATTCCGCGCGCCTCGAGCAATTTCCGCTTTTTCGCGACTGCGATCCTGCACACCGAGAATGAGGCGCACGTGACCGATGGCGTGGCCTTCAACTACACCCTGCGCCAGCCGCGCGGAATCGTCGGACTCATCTCGCCCGTGGAATTTGCCGCTCTATTTGTTGAGCTGGAAAATCGCGCCTGCCATCGCGGTCGGAAACACCGCCGTGGCCAAGCCGAGCGAGTTGACGCCGATGACCGCCTATTTGTTAGGCGAAGTTTGCCGCGAAGCCGGTTTGCCCGACGGCGTTCTCAACATCGTGCAGGGGACCGGGCCTAACGTTGGCTCTGTCATCACCGCCCATCCGAAAATCGGCACCATCTCCTTTACCGGCGGCACCGTCACCGGCCGCAAGGTGGCGGAAGCGGGCGCGCCGCTCTTCAAAAAGATCTCGCTCGAGCTGGGCGGCAAAAACCCCAACATCATCTTTGCCGATGCCGATCTCGAGGCCGCGATTGCAGGCAGCGTGCGTTCTTCTTTCGCCAACCAGGGCCAGGTCTGCCTTTGCGGCTCGCGCGTTTTTGTGGAGCGGCCGGCCTACGATGATTTCGTCAGGCGTTTTACCGAGAAGGTGTCGCAGTTGAAACAGGGCGACCCGCTGGATGAGAAGACCGAGCAGGGCGCGATTGTTTCCAAAACGCAGCTCGAGAAAGTGAAATTCTACGTCGATCTCGCAAAGGAGGAGGGCGGCACAATCGCGCTCGGCGGCGCCGCGCCGCCCGCGCCTAACGAGCGTTGCCGGGAAGGTTACTTCTTCCCGCCGACCGTCATTACCGGTTTGCCCGTCGGCTGCCGGGTGAATCGAGAAGAGATTTTCGGCCCAGTCGTCACCATCACGCCGTTCGACAACGAGGAAGAGGTTGTCGCCTACGCCAACGACGTCGAATATGGATTCTCTTCCAGCGTCTGGACCCAGAATCTGAATCGGGCCCATCGCGTCGCGGAACAAATCCATGCCGGCACCGTCTGGGTAAACTGCTGGCTGGTGCGCGACCTGCGCGTTCCCTTCGGCGGGATGAAACAGAGCGGCGTCGGCCGCGAAGGCGGCGAAGAAGCGCTCCGCTTTTTCACCGAGCCCAAAAACGTCTGCATCGCCAGGTAGCCGTGGCCAGACAAAGCGGACAATGGTCCACAGATTTCGCCGATTTACGCAGATTAGATTCACAGGCGGTGGAGAAATCTGCGTGAATCTGTGTCATCTGTGGACAAGACCTGAACGCGTATGAGTGAATCATTTGAAAGCCAGCGCGCCGCGGAGCCGGTCGGCGCCTTTCCGCACGCCAGGCAGGTTGGTAACCTTCTCTTCCTTTCCGGGATCGGGCCGCGGGTCCGCGGAAGCAAGGAAATCCCCGGAGTGACGCTCGATGCCGAGCGCAACATCGTGAGTTACGACATCGAAAAACAGTGCCACGCCGTCTTTGAAAATGTCCGGCTTGTTCTTGAAGACGCGGGCGCGGATTGGAACGACATCGTCGATGTGACCGTGTTCTTAACCAACATGAAGAAGGACTTTCAAATGTTTAACCGCATTTATCCGGAATACTTCGCCGGTCCTGGAAAGCCGAATCCGACCCGGACAACGGTGGAGGTTGGCGCGCTACCGACCCCGATCGCGATCGAGCTGAAGGTGATCGCGGCGACGAGGTGATGAGTGCTCCAGCATTTCGCATCCTCGCGGCCGATCACACCGGCATCACGGTCGCAAACCTTGAGCGGTCGCTCGCTTTCTGGCGCGACGTCCTGGGGTTCGAGCTTTCGCATCGACCACATCAGACCGGCGATTTGGCGAGCGAAATCACGGGAGTCCCTGGCGCCGATATTTCGATCGCGGTCCTCAAGGGCTATGGACACAAAATCGAGCTCCTCGAGTATCTCGCACCGCCCGATCGCCAGCACCTTCGACCCCGCCCCTGCGATGTCGGCTCGGTGCACGTCGCGTTTGTGATCGATGATCTGGACGCGGTCCTCAAAGCCATCGCATCCGCTGGTTGGAAGGCAGCGGGGAAACCTCAGACTCTCCAAGCCGGTCCGAACAAGGGGAAACGCGTCGTTTACGTCCAGGATCCGGATGGCACGACGATCGAATTCATGCAACCGCCGCCCGTGAAAACTCCGGGTCAGTGATCCCGCTGAAGCATCAGATCGGCCGAGTCACCGCGGATCCCGAATACTGCGCATCGCTGAAACCAAGGATGGGCACGAAGATGAATGAGAGAATGGCAATGCCAATCCCGAAACCGGCGCCTTTGCCGAAGCTCTTCGCCAGATCAAGGGAAAGGATGATCCAGATGATGAAATTGACGAGCGGGATCAGCATCAAGAGCAGCCACCAGCCTGGACGGCCCGCAATTTTGCAAAGGATGTAGAGATTGAGGATCGGGATAATCGCCATCCAACCCGGCTGGCCGGCCTTGGTGAAGACCTTCCACAGCCCGATGATCATCAGAAGGGCAAGGACTAACCAAACAATCCCGAAGACGCCGCCCATCAGGCCGCCACCGGTATTGCGCATGGCATAATCGGTCGAGTCTTGCGCGAGGAAGACGGTTGCGAACGATGTCAGGACTGAACTTTGAGACAATAGAATAAGTGAATTCATGGATATATTTGGATTGCACCCGCAGGCCTAACGAATTTGTTGCCGGTCGGGCAAGAAGTATTTTCATAAAACTTTGCCGGCCCGGCCGTTGCGATGGATTCTTTCCGGCCCGATTCATTCAATCATCCGCTGCCAGAATCCTTTTGCAGCGGTCGAGAAACAAAAGCGTGAAGATCGATACAGGCATCTTGACCGGGGTAACGGGCGCGATTCTCGCCACCATCTCGCTCATCTACGCACGCTCCCAAGCCCACGCGCAACGTCGCCAGGTGGAGGAAATGGAGCGGCAAACCGAGGAAACGCGGCGCGCCCAACACTTCGAGGCGAGCCACGCTCTCATGAACGACGCGATCGCGGCTCGCCAGGCACGGGCGGTCAATTTTCGCAAAGTATGGGCACCGCCCTCGATCGGCGCTCCACTCGAGCGCAGCATCTTTGAGAGCTTTGCCGAGATGGGGCGGGTGACTCCGGAGTTCGCAAAGTTCGGGCCCGAGTACGCGGCCAGTGGTATCTGGAAGGATCCGCTTGGCCGGCTGGAGGCGATTCAGCTCTGCCGCTCACGACGGAGGCATCCGATTAGCTCGACTCGTTAGGCACGCTCAGAAGCACCACCATGTCAGATTCATTTTCCGCCGATCAAGATTTTGCCCTGCAACAGGATCGTGAGGATGCGTTTCGCGCCTTTCGCGAGCGCTTTCACATCCCGGTCGACGCGGAGGGGAAGCCGCTCATCTATTTTGTCGGCAATTCGCTGGGCCTGATGCCGAAGGCGACGCGGCAAATCGTCGACCAGGAATTGGACGACTGGGCGCGATTCGCCGTCGACGGACACTTCGACGCTGCCACGCCATGGTACACCTATCACGAAGCGCTGCGCGAACCGGCGGCCCGCCTGGTGGGAGCCCAGCCTAACGAAGTCGTCTGTATGAACAGCCTGACGGTCAATCTCCACCTCCTGATGGCGACCTTTTATCGTCCGACGAAAGCGCGGCACAAGATCCTGATGGAGGATCCGGCTTTTCCCTCCGATACCTACGCGATCAAATCGCAGATCGCGCATCACGGTTTCGAGCCTGATGAGTCGCTCCTCCTTGCCAAACCGAGGGAAGGCGAACATGCCATCCAGCAGGAAGATATCGAGGCGCTGATCGAGAAGCAGGGGGACCAGATCGCACTTGTCCTTTTCGCGGGTGTGAACTTTTTCACGGGTCAGCTTTTCGAGATCGCGAAGATCATGGCCGCGGCCCAGGCGCGCGGTTGCGTGGTCGGGATCGATCTCGCGCACGCCGCCGGTAACGTCCCGCTGGCGCTCCACGATTGGAAGGTCGATTTCTCGGTTTGGTGTTCCTACAAGTATCTCAACTCCGGCCCGGGTGCGGTCGCGGGCGCTTTCGTGCACGAACGGCACGCGACCAACCCCGACCTGCCGCGCCTCGCCGGCTGGTGGGGGAACGATCCGGCGACGCGCTTCCGCATGCAGCTCGAACCCGATTTTGTGCCGGTGCTCTCGGCCGATGCCTGGCAGTTGAGCAACCCGCCCATCCTCGCGATGGCGCCGCTCCGGACGTCGTTTGCGATCTTTGATGAAGCTGGAGGGATGGACGCGCTGCGAGCCAAATCACTCCGCCTCACCGGCTATCTGCAATTTTTGTTAGGCCAGATCGGCTCGGAGCGCTTCAGCGTCATCACCCCGCCCGGGCCTAACGACCACGGCGCCCAGCTCTCGATTCTCGTCCACGAGCATCCGAAGGAGCTGTTCAAGAAACTCGAAGCCGCCGGGGTGAAGAGCGATTTCCGTGAACCGAATGTGATCCGGGTGGCGCCCACTCCGCTCTACAACACCTTTCATGAAGTCTGGCGCTTCGCCCAGATTCTCTCCGGGCATCGTTAGGCCCCGGGGACGGGAATTACCCGAGCAATTCCCGCACGCAGCTGATCAGGCCGGCGATCGGGAACGGTTTAACGAGAAATTTCACCTCGTTCTCGATCAGGAAAGAGCGGATCTGAGGGTCGGTCGCGTAACCGGTGATGAAGATGAAACGATCGGCGAGATCGGGGCGCATTTCTCTGGCTTTGAGATAAAACGCGTCGCCGTGCAGGTGCGGCATCTTCAGATCGCAGATGACCGTGTCGTAGTTGTGGGCTTTGACTTTGAGGAGCGCTTCCTCGCCGTCGAAGGCCACGTCGACGAGAAAATTTTCATCGGCCAGAATCCACTGCAAGGCGGTGGCGAGCTGCCGGTCGTCGTCCACCAGGAGGATGGCTTTGAGCTCAAAAGTGTCGCCGCGCCTTTCCTTGGCGGGATCGGGTTCAGGTGCGTCGGGATTCATGGCGCGGGCAGGAGGCCTTAAGCAGCCCGGATGCCAATCGATCGGTCAACCGCTTCGGAGCCGAACCGCCAATCTCTTCACTAAGGCCGGAAAATGGCCTGCGCCAGCCCGCGGCTCCAAACCGGACAAGAATCCGTCGCACCTGAAAGGGACGGGCAAACCCCATCCGCCTCGAGGTTGCCCTATCGCTTTCTTATCGGAGAATATTTGGTGTCCGACGCTCGCCGCGAATCCCCGATGAGCACTTCTGATATGGCCATGGTTTCGACAGGATCGGAAAAGACTTCCGGTTTGAGAAGGCCCGCCAACGACGCGGCCCGCCAGGTGCGGCGAGACTACGAGCGCCGTCCCTATCCAGCGGTAGGCGGGGCGGGGCGGTTCAACCCGGTCTGGCGCATCGCGCCCTTCGAGTGGATCGATGCCTTGTGCCCGTCGCTGCCGCCCATGCCGCGGCGTATTCTGGTCGCCGGCTGCGGCACGGGCAATGAGGCTTTCGCTTTGCGAAAACGATTTCCGAAGGCGGAGATCGTGGCGGTCGATTTCTCCGCCCCTTCGATCAAGCTGGCGCGCGAGGTGCAGCGGAGGTTTTTCCCCGGGATGAAGATCAAATTCCGGGGCGCGGATCTGGCGGCACGGGATTTCGCGAAAACCGTCCGCGGTGAGTTCGATTTCATCTCCTGCCACGGGGTTCTCTCCTACGTTCCGAAGCCGGGACGGGTGCTGCGCAATTTGGCCAGCGTTCTCTCCTCCGAGGGTGTGCTTTACCTCGGGGTCAATGGCGCGCGTCACTTCAGCGAGGAGTGGCGCCCGGTGTTGAGGGAATTTGGATTTGATCTCGATGTCTTTGCCGACAACCAGCGCCTCCGCGATGTGATCGCGCTCTGCGATACGCTGGCTGGTTTCCCGGCGGGCCGGCCGCTCGCCGAACAGCCCTCGGACTATCTGGCCGGCGATCTCTTTGGCGCGATGATCGCGAATCTTTCGCTCGAGCAATGGGTAGCGATGGGGAGGCGTAATCGATTGCACTTTTGCGGCAGCTACGGCGCTCATCGCACTTTGCGCCTGGTTCTGAACAGCGAACTCTACGCTCGTCTGCTCCCGCGAGCGCGGACCGAGGTCCACGCCATCGTCGAACGCATCGCGCCTTCCAGCTTTCATTCACTCGTTTTCACCGCCCGCCCGCCGTCGGCCGTGCCGTGGGACAATGAAGAAGAGCTCTTCCGCTGGCGCCTGCGCCTAACGAATCTCTATCGAATCCGCCCGCCGTCTTCTTCGAAGCCGCGCCGCGAGATGTGCCGAATTTCGCTCCGCAGCCAGCCCACCAACACCCAGGCGGACCTGACCGTCCCGGCTGCGATCGTGGCTCTCATCCGGAGCGCGAACGACGGCCCGGAGGTGCGCGACATCCTGGGCGATTCTGCCCGCAGCATCTCTCCCCAATCCCTCCGCAAGCACCTCTACCTGCTTCATCTGCTCGGGGCGGTGAATCTCGAGCCGCCGGCCTGAGAAGGGCACCACGGGGGGCGCGGCCGGTCGATGGCGCAACCCCGGGAAGCTTTTGCTGGAATTTTGCGATTCCCGCTTTCCTCGTTTGCCGATTCGTCGATTCTTGACCGGTGTCGAAATTTGTTCTGATCGGAAGTGGATTAGCCGGCGGTCTGCTTGCCGGTTACCTCGGGCGGCGCGGTCACGAGATCGATCTCTACGAACGCCGGGCCGATCCGCGGGCCGGCAACACGGTTGGCGGCCGTTCGATTAATCTCGCTCTCTCCACCCGCGGCATCCACGCTCTCGCGCAGCTCGGGATTGCCGACGAAGTGATGCAGCACGCCATCCCGATGCGCGGCCGCATGATCCACGACAAATCCGGCGACCTGCATTTCTCCCCCTACGACCGCGACCCGAACAAGCACATCAATTCGATCGGGCGCGGCGCTCTCAACACGGTCGTGATCGAAGCCGCCCAGCGTTATCCGAACGTGCAGGTAAAATTCAACCATCGCTGCCTCGACGCCGACCTCGACGCTCCGGCGGCGCAGCTCCTCCAGACCGAGACTAACGAATCCATCACGGCCCGCGCGGAAGCCATCATCGGGGTCGACGGCGCCTTCTCCGCCGTGCGCGGGGCGATGCAACGCCTCAACCGTTTCGAGTACAGCCAGAGCTATCTCGCCCACGGCTACAAGGAATTGACCATCCCGCCGACGCGACGACGGGGGCTGGCGGATGGAAAAGAACGCGCTCCACATCTGGCCGCGGAAAAGTTTCATGATGATCGCGCTCCCCAATCCAGACGGCTCGTTCACCTGCACTCTCTTCTGGGAATTCGACGGGCCGCGCAGCTTTGCCACCACCACGAGCGATGACGAAGTGCGCCGCTTTTTCGACGATGAATTTCCCGACGCCGTCCCGCTCATGCCTGCGCTCCTCGAGGATTTTCGTGAAAACCCGACCGGGTCGCTCGTCACCATCCGCTGCGCCCCGTGGTGCTACGAGGACAAGGTCGCGCTCGTCGGTGACGCCGCGCACGCTGTCGTCCCGTTCTACGGACAGGGGATGAACGCGGCCTTCGAAGATTGCGTCGTCTTCGATCAATGCCTGGCCGAGTTCCCTAACGACCGAAGGCGCGCTTTCGCCGAATATTTCGTGAGGCGAAAGGAAAACGCCGACGCCCTCGCCGATCTCGCGGTGCACAACTTCATCGAGATGAGGGACAAGACCGCTTCGCGCGCCTTCCGGGCGAAAAAGAAGCTCGACCACACGCTCGAGGGCCTGCTTCCCGGCCGCTATCTTCCGCTCTACACCATGGTCAGCTTCACTCGCATCCCTTACGCCGAAGCCGCGCGCCGCGCACGGCGTCAGGACGTCGCGGTCTATCTCACTCTCGGCCGCCTCTCTCGTCCTCCTTCTCGTCCTCGTCCTTGTCCTCGCCTAACCTTGGCTGACGCCCGTTTTCTCTTTCGTCTGCTGCAGGATCCAGTCAGTCACGATTTGCAGGACTTCGGGGCTCATCGTCTCCTCGATTTGCCCGTACTCGGTCACGGCGCCGGTCGCGCAATGCTGGAAAAGATGATTCAGGTCCGGCAGGGCACGGGTCGTGACTGCGTTGTTGCCCCCGGCGGCTAATCCTTTCCTGATACCGTCGAGGTTTTCCCGAAAGGAAACCTGCAGATCCTTCTCGCCGTTGAGCGCGAGCACCGGACACTTCACTTTCGCCAGGGTCGGTGCGGGATCGAAGGCGAGCAGCTTGATGAACCATGGGCTGGTGAGCAACGCGACCTGCTGGTCGATGGCGCTCTCCGTGAAGCCGGTCGCCGCCCGTTGTTCAGGTGTGTACCGAGCGGCCATCTTCTCGAGCAGGGCGCGCACTTCCTGGCTGGTGGCCTTTCCGCTGCGCAGGAGAGTGAAGAGTTTGTCGGCCAGCGCCTTTTCTTCCGGCGTTGCGACCTGAGCCACGCCGGAGACGCGCATGATGTCCTGCCGCTGGCGGGTCAGCAGTTGATCCACGGGCACGCCAATCCCAGCCAGCATAACGACAAAAGCCACCTCTTTGTCTTTCGCCGCGACAATCGCAGCGTGCGGACCACCCTCGCTGTGTCCGCACAAACCAACCCGCTTCGGATCGATCTCTGGTTGCGCTCTGAGAAACTGGAAAGCGGCCGCTCCATCCGCCGCGAAATCTTCATGCGTGGCTTTGGCATAATCGCCGGTCGAATGCGCATAGCCGCGATCGTCATATCGCAGAACCGCGATCCCGTGCCGCGTCAGATAGTCTGCCAGGACAAGAAACGGCCTGTGCCCCATTAGCGTCTCATCGCGATCCTGTGCCCCGGAACCACTCAGCAGCACCACCGCGGGGAAAGGACCGTCGCCTTTCGGCGTCGTTAGGGTGCCGGCCAGGGTCACGCCGGGGCCGCCGCCGGCGAATTTTACCGTCCGCTCCGCGTAGGGAAATGGCGGGTGCGGTTCCTGCGGGCGAGCCAGCTTTGGTGCCGCGGCCAGTCGCTTGAAAACGAGCGGCGCATCGACCGGTCCCTGCTTCCAGGTTCCTGTTATTTCAGAGCCATCGGAGGAGAGTTTCCCTTCGTAACTCGCTTTGATGGCGGCGATCTCAAGGCGCGCAACACCATCGGCGAGGGCGATCGATGAGACCGGAATTCCATTCGCACCCTGGTCGAGGCTGTCGAGGGTTGCGCTGAGCGCGCCGTCCTTGCCCGCGCTGACATGCAGCACGACGCGCAGTTCGACCGGCGCGGTGGATGGGCGCAACGAGCCCTGCCAATGACCAGTCAGCCCTTTGCCGGGAACGCCTTTGGAGGGCGTTTCTCCAGCGGATCGTTTGGCCACACCGCGTTCCAGCGCAAACGGAAAAGTCTGACCATTTTGGCTGAAGTCGCCCGCCAGATGTTTCCCGTCCGCGCTCAGCGTCCCATTGAAAGTCGGCTCCCCGGGAATATTGGGCATCTTAAATCCAACCTGTGGGCCCTCGACCTTGACGTCGGCCAGTCCAAAGTCGCGCAACATCTGAGCCGGAATGTCGATAGTGCCCGACCAGGCCTTGTCCTTCGGCGCGGGAGCCTTGAGGTCGACCGCGATCTCGAGCTTCGTGCCGGGAAGAGTGATAGCGCCTTCCCAATGACCAGCGGGCGGAGGGGATTCTTCCGTCGGCGCAGCGGCGATCGAGAGACTGGCGAGAGTCATGATAAGAAAGTGGATGGGTGTTTTCATAGTTAGGCAGGTAGATGACTGGTCAGGGTTGTGAATCGGCGAGTTTGGCCCGGAGCGATTCCAGCTCGTGCCGGCGCGGCTCGTAACGGGTCGTGATCGCCCTCTGTTTTGCGGCAACCACGAAGACGAACGAGCCGACGATGGCCGAGCCCATGACCACATGGGCCCAGGCTGGGGCGGCCACGAGGTGGAAGACGGTGAGGACCCAGAGAGCGCCCGCCAGCCAGAGAGGGAGCACTCCCCTCCAGAGAATGCTTCGCGCCATCGCGATCTGGAAATCGGTCTGGTCGAGAGCGCGTTCAATCGCACCTCGCAGAGTGGACTCGAAAATCTCCTCTCGCCGGAGCTCACGCTGCCGCGCCGAATACATATACGCCGAGTAATAAAACCAGAGCCCGCCTGCGACGAACAGCGCCAGCCAATCCCAGGGGGTGACTGGATTTTTGATCCGCGAGACCGTCGCGAGCCAGGCTGCGTTCCCGAAAGCCAGCGCCCCCGCGCAGGTCAACATGAGCGTGCCGAAGATTAGCCCAAGCGCGATTTCCCGCAGATGGCAGCGCGAGATAGAGCGATGAATTTCCTCCGTTCGCCGCCGCACGACCGCGAGCAGGGCGGTCTCGTTCAAGGCGAAAAGCGGTTCCTGGTTCTGCGAATCCCAGATCATCTTCAACTCAGTGAACTCCATAAAATTCTTCCTCCTTCGTCAGGCTTTTGAGATGGGTTTTGATGCGATTGATTTTCACCCCCACGTAGCTCTCGGAAATTCCGAGCGTCTCTGCCATTTCCCGGTAACTGAAACCATCGAGCAGGAGCAGAGTGAGGGAACGATCGACATGATCCAGCCGCGCGATCTGCTCGTAGAGCCAGCCGAGGCGGCGATCTTTTGTGCCGTGATGTTTCCCGCAAGGCGGGTTCATTTCCTTCCAGCGTCTCGGTGCGATCGCGATGCCTGCGTTCCTGGCGCGACCAGGCCAGGGCGGAGTTGAGCGCGACCCGGTAAAGCCAGGTCGTGACGGCCGATTCACCGCGGAAGCGCGGGATCGAATTCCATACCTGGGTGGCGATTTCCTGGAAAAGATCGTCTCGATCGTGCGGGGTAAAGGCGTAGGCGTGGACGACCTTGAAGAGCACGCCCTTGTGTCGGCTTAGCCACTCTTCGAAGATTCGTTTTTGTTCCGGTTCCTCCATCACACAATTTCGTTTTGCCCCATTAGTGACTGAAGCGAACTGATTTCTTACAAAGCCGTCTGAAAAGTTCAGAGGAACAGTCGCCAAAGGGCGCAGCCGCCGGGGAAGGCGACCAACGAACGAAAACTAGCAGGTGGAATGAAACAAACCGCCGACCTGCTCGCCGGTTTCTGCCAGTCGATTGTAAAGCGCCACGGCGGCGTTGGTCTCCTCGATGTGGACCGGCACGCCGCGTTCCTCGAGCAGGGCGAGCGTTTCGGGAGCAGTTTGCAAAGCCAGCTCCATCCCGCGGCTGAGCACGACGATCGTGCTTCCCCGGTTGAGAAGTTCCTCGACATCGGCCGGCTGAATGCCGGGAACGTGATGGGTGTTGGTCTCGCGCCAGTCCCATGGCCGACCGCCCCCGGGATAGAGCTTGAAGTCACGCCCGGCGCCGACCCCGTCCACCTCCATGCGGCCCCACGAAATGTGGGTGACTCGTGGCGATTGTTTTGCGAGAGGGTTCATCCAGCTTTCGATTTCACTCCAAAGGCGGCCAGCATTTTCTCCTCCGAAGGCGGGGAGAGGATACTTTGTTGAGCAAACTCGGCTGCACCGGGATACTGCGTTTCTCGAATCCGCGCCGCCGCCATCTCAAGGTCGTAATCGGTCCGGCGAAACTCAAGTCGCGGCCCGAGCAACAGCCAATAGGCCCCGGGATTTCCGAATGGCATCCCGATGCTGCCAGAATTCACCACCCGGAGGGGTCCGATCGTGCGGTCGAACTGCATGTGGGTATGGCCACAAACGACGACGTCCGTGTGACACCCGTCGAAGAGCGGGATCAGCTCATCGTCTGGGGTCAGCCGGGTGAAGATATCGTCGACGCTTTGCGGCGTTGCGTGGCAGAAGAGAACCTTGCCGATTCCATCAATCTCCATCGCAAGTGTCCTCGGCCAGGTCTTGAGCAATTGTTCATCGCCCGGGTGAAGCTGGGCGGCATTCCAGCGAATGGGCTCGCGATAGGCTGCCGGGACGCCCGGATCGTTGCCTTGCAGTTCCGCCAGGACAGCCACTTCGCCATTGCCCACGATAAACTGCACCGGCAGGTCGAGGGCGAGCGAGGCGATGCAAACATTCCCGTGGCATCGGCCCCGGCACCACGTCTCCCCCGACCACGATCCGGTCCGCTCCCGCGCGGCTGATCTCTTGCAGGACTGCTTCGAGCGCGGGGAGGTTGCCGTGAATATCGTAAAGGGCTGCGACGCGCATAGGCGAAAGGTTGGCCTAACGAAACCAGGTTCAACCGCGTTTTCTATCCGCGTCGTCGCGGCCCGATCCAACCCGCCGAGCTGCGATGGCTGCGGGAGACGCCCAGGCCAAGACGTTCGAGTGCGGGATCATGTTCGCGGTGCTTGATCCAGAGTTTGAGGTCGTCGTGGAAAAGAGCGGTCTCGCAGTCGTAGCAGGATGGAATTTCATCGGCGTAACCGGAGTAGGTGACGACGCGGGTGCCGATCGGCCGCTTGCCCAACTCGGCCGCGACGTGGCGGGTGTATTTTTCGAATAACTCCGGCGAGAGCGGCACGGCGGAATCGATCTTGTATCCGCGAAACATGTTTTCCTCAAAAGGATTGAAGAGATAAAAGGCGTCGTAATCGGCGAAGGCGATGTCGGTGATGTTGCCCTGCACGATTTCGACATTGGAAAGCCGCAGAGCGGTAGCCACCTCACGCGCCGCGGCCGCGAGATCAGGGCGTTGTTCGACCCCGGTGAAATGCCCGCCGCTCAGCGCGGCCGCGACCAGACAGAACTTCCCGGGGCCGCAACCGATATCGAGCACGCGGGTGCCCGGCGCGGTGACGAGGAATTTTGCCGCCTCGGCCGCGATGCGAACCGGAGTCCATTGCAGCGGTGAAAGTCTCCGGATTCGCTCCGGGTAGATCTGGTCGAATTTTTCGTCCTCGATCGAGCGGGGGTCCTCATCCTCGAAATTCTCCATCTCGTTAGGCTCGGGTTGCATGGTGGCGTTGCGAGAAAGGTAGATGATTGGCGGCGACCCGAAAAGGCCGTGAGCGAACGATCACGACTGAAACTTGTTGTCCGGCTGAGCGCGGCTCGGTAGCCTGAGGCCGAATCGCCCCGTCGGGCCTCCTTCTGGCTGGCGCGGGCGCAACCAAAGCGAAAGGATATCCTTATGAGCGATACGTATGTTCCAATGATCAGTTCCGGCACGGCCGGTCCACTCGGAGTGCTCCATCTGCCGCGTCTCTGGCTCAAGCTCTCGCTCGAGTCGCAGGGCAAACTGGCCGCGGGTTATCCCGGGATGGGCCGCGGTTACGACGCCATGACCTGTGCCGCGCTCGGGCTCGATGAAGGCGCAGTCACAAATTATGTCAAGCAGGAGAAGCCGACCTACCCGCAATTCGAGGCTTGGGTGAAACAAAACGCGAAGTCGCTGACCAAAGAAGCGATCGAGAAACATAATGCGTCAGTTCGCGGTTATGATCATGACGACGAGACGCGAAAAAATGTCCTCGGTAATTGCGGCCTGCCAGATGATGCCACCGCGCCGAAGGACGCCGTCAATCTCAACAACCTCGACGACTGGTACGAGTTTCATCAGGCGGTCCTGAAGTAGCCGGCGCGCGCCTCTCTATTTTTGTCATCCTGAGCAAAGCGAAGGACCTCGCAAGCGTCCGGTGATGTCGCCGCGAGAAACCACGTCGCGCCTGGCTTGTGAGATCCCTCGCCGTCTGCGCGACTCGGGATGACAGTTTGAGATTGCTTCGCCTGCTTTGACGCAGGGGGCGACGGCGTGCGAGCATGCCGCATGCAATCGGCGACAGTGGGAAACACTCCAGTCTTCCGGAAAACAACGGAAAGTTTCACTGCCGGTGCGAGCACCTTGCCACAACGATATTTCATTTCGCCGGAGGTTTTTGCCGAGGAACAGGAGAAGATTTTTGCCCGGCAATGGATCTGCGTCGGGCACCAGAGCCAGCTTGCCAGGCCGGGCGATTACCTCGTTCGCGAAGTGGCGGGGGAAAGTCTCGTTGTCGTGCGCGACCAGACAGAGCTGGTGCGAGCGTTTTACAATGTGTGTCGGCATCGTGGCACGCGCCTCTGCGAAAAGGCGAGCGGACATGCGGCCGCGATTCAGTGTCCCTACCATGCCTGGACCTACGCGCTCGATGGCCGGCTCGTGGGCGCGCCGCACATGGATGCCGTGCCCGGCTTCGACAAAGCCGACTACGCATTGCACGCGGTGGCCCTCGGACTTTGGGAAGGCTTTATCTTCGTTAGTCTGGCAGAGAAACCGACGCCGCTGGCCGAGGTCTTCGCGCCGCTGGCGGGAAAGTTTTCGCACTGGAATCTTCCCCTCCTGCGCTCGGCTAAACGGATCGAGTATGATGTCCAAGCCAATTGGAAGCTGATCTTCGAAAATTACTCGGAGTGTTACCACTGCCCCGGAGTGCATCCGGCGCTGGCCAGGGTTTCGCCCTACGATTCGGCGGAGAACGATTTGTGCGAAGGGCCTTTTCTCGGCGGGTTCATGAAGATCGCCAAAGGCGCCAGCCTAACGATGAGCGGAAACGCCTGCGCCCGGCCGGTTGGCGATATCCAGGGCGAGGATCATCATCGCGTTTTCTACTACTCGATCTTTCCCAACCTGCTCCTCAGCATGCACCCGGATTATGTCATGGTGCACCAGCTCTGGCCGCAATCGCCGGAGCGAACGCTGATCGAGTGCGATTGGTTCTTTCACCCGGATGCGGCCGGGGCCAACGCCCCCGGCTACAACCCGGATGACGCGGTTGCGTTCTGGGACATGACGAACAGGCAGGATTGGCATGTCTGCCAGCTGAGCCAAAAGGGGATCGCTTCGCGCGCCTATCAGCCTGGGCCATACTCGCCGCGGGAGAGCATTCCGGCGGCCTGGGACCGGGAATATCTGCGGCACATCGGATAGGGGAGGCGATACCGAACTTTGTCATCCCGACCCGGCGAAGCGCGGGGAGGGACCTCGCAGTTGCAATCGACGCACCCATTCGATCGGGAGAACGAGCCGTGTCATTGCGAGGTCCCTCGCCGTCCTGCGGCGGCTCGGGATGACAACCCCTCAACCACCGGCCATCGCGCCGACGATGAAGAACGGCTCGGTCCCGTTTGCGATCGAGACGGGCAGGGGAGCGTCTGGCGGTTCGTGGGAAAAATCTTCGCCGCAACAAAAGAATCTAACGAGGGGCCGGCGCTTCTGCGTCTTTTGGTCGCGGATGGTACCGCGCAAGACTGGGTAGGCGGATTCGAGTGCGTCGAGGATGGAGGATTGGGTTACCGGCTCGGCCACGTCGAGCCGCACCTCGCTTTCCAGCCGGGCCAGGGTCCGCAAGTGGACCGGGAGTGCGACCCGGATCATGGCAAAGTTTGGACCTCGACGGAGAGGACCGCGGGAAGGTCGCGCAAGACGGATTTCCAGGTGTCCCCGGCATCGGCCGAAGCGTAGACCTGGCCGCCGGTGGTGCCAAAGTAGACGCCGCATTGGTCGAGCGAATCGACCGCCATCGCGTCGCGCAGGACGTTGACGTAGCAATCGCTCTGCGGCAGACCGTTCGTTAGGGCCTCCCATTCATTGCCGCCGCTCCGGCTGCGGTAGACGCGCAGCCTGCCGTCGGGCGGGAAATGTTCCGAGTCGCTCTTGATCGGCACGACATAAACCGTCTCCGGCTCGTGCGCGTGGACGTCGATCGGGAAACCAAAATCGGACGGCAGATTGCCGCTCACTTCGGTCCACAGGTCGCCGGCGTTATCGCTTCGCATCACGTCCCAATGCTTTTGCATGAAGAGCACCCCGGGCCGCGACGAATGCATCGCAATGCGGTGCACGCAATGGCCTACCTCCGCGGTCGCATCGGGCAATTCGTATTGCGACTTCAATCCCTTGTTGATCGGACTCCACGTCTTGCCGCCGTCGTCGGTGCGGAACGCGCCCGCGGCCGAGATGGCGACGAAGATGCGATCGGGATTGGTGGGATCGAGCACGATCGTGTGCAGACACATTCCGCCCGCGCCCGGTTGCCAGAGTTTGCCTTTGGCTTCGCGCAGGCCGGGAAATTCCTGCCAGCTCTGGCCACCGTCCGTGGTGCGGAAAAGCGCCGCGTCTTCCGCCCCGGCCCAAACGGTGTCGGCATCACTCAGCGACGGCTCGAAATGCCAGACGCGTTTGAACTCCCAGGGATGCTGGGTGCCGTCGTACCATTGATGGGTGCCGGGCGTGCCTTCGTAGTTGAAGTCCTTCCCAACCGGTTCCCAGGTCGCGCCGCCGTCGTCCGAACGCTGCACCTGTTGCCCAAACCAGCCGCTGGTTTGCGATGCATAAATTCGGTCCGGGTTCACCGGCGATCCCTTGAGATGATAAATTTCCCAGCCCGCGAAATGCGGGCCGCTCACTTTCCAATCCTTGCGCGTGCCGTCCGAAGTGAGGACGAACGCGCCTTTGCGTGTGCCAACCAGCAATCGTACTGCGCTCATGTTTTATTCCTTAGCTCTGCGACTGTCTGAAGTTCAATTTCGAAAGTTGCGCTGACGTTTTTCTTCGTCACAACCGGTCCTGGATCATCGTTTAATCTGGAATTTCAGCTTCCACCAGTTTCCCGAGGAGAATGAGCGATTCCTGCCAGCCGAGATAACAAGCCTCGGCCGGGATCGCGGCCGGCACGCCTTCCTGCCTGATATTCACCTCGGTCCCGCAGGAAACCTCTTTCAAGTCGATCGTCACGTGAATCGCGCCGGGCAGATTGGGGTCGTCAAACTTGTCCGTGTAGCGAATCCGGCTGTGCGGGACCAGCTCCAGATACTCGCCGCCGAAGGAGTGACTTTTGCCGGTGGTGAAATTGGTGAAGGCCATCTGGAAGGTGCCGCCAACCTTCGCCTCCAGTCGGTCCACTTTGCAGGTGAATCCATTTGGCGGCAGCCATTTTGCCGTGGCGTCTGCATCAAGGAAGCCGCGATAGACGCGCTCCGCCGGCGCGCGAAATACTCGATGTAACAGAATGGTGTGTGTGTTGGGTGTAGTCATGGTTTGATCTTGTTTGCTTGATTTCGTTCCTTGCCTCAATACTCGTCGTGTCGTCGCCACCAGGTGTAGGGCGCCGTTTGCGGCCAGCCGGCCGGCGAATCTTCCCAGTTCTCCTGACGTCCGAGCGGGGTCAGATCGAGAAAAGTCCAGACGCTCCCGAGCGCCTCGACGCCCCGACCAGCGGTGAAGTAGGTGTGAAAGATCTCGTCGCCGTCGCGCAGGAAGACGCTCAGACCAAAAGTCTCGCCTTCGGATGTCGTCACTCCGAAATCGACATTGAAATCGCTTCCGGCGGAGGAGACCCACGGAATTTTCCAACCCATCCGTTTGCGGTAGATGTTGATCTTCGGCAAAGGCGCGCGCGAGACGAGGACAAACGACGTATCGCGCGCGTGGAAATGAGCGAGGTGTCCGACGTTGTCGACCAGCATGGAGCAACCGGGGCAACCCGCGTCCGGCCAGCCAGTCACGTCGGGCGCGAACATGAAGTGATAGAGGATGAGTTGCCGTCGCCCGTCGAAGAGGTCGCCCCAGGCGACGTTGCCCTGTGCGCTTTTGAAGGTGTAATCCTTCTCGACCCGCACCATTGGCAGGCGCCGCCGCTCCGCGGCGAGGGCGTCGCGCCGCCGCGTCTCGGCTTTTTCTTTGGCGAGGAGTTTGCGGCGGGCCCGCTCCCATTCGGCAGGCGCAACGATTTTTGGCCGCGCTTTCCTGCTTTGTTTCTTCGGGACTTTGGTTTTCAAGATGAAACTCCTTTCCGGCTGACTATTTTCGTGCCGTCACTCAAAACGACGAATGAGCCGGGACGATCCGGACACTCGATTGCCATTAAAAAGATTGTCCGTCGGGACCAAACTCATTCGTCGAGAGATTGACGGTTCAATTCAACAAACAAACCACAGGACATCATCATGGAAACCAATCGCACTCCGTACATCCTTTTCTTTCGCAACTCCGGCCCGGAAACCCACGCCCATCTCTCGGCCGACGAACGCCAGCAGCTCATGACGCGCTGGAACGCGTGGTATGACGATCTCGCGGCCGAAGGCAAGGCGATCGCCGGCACCCCGCTCGAGCTCGAAACCCGCATCGTCTCCGGCGCGCGCGGCGAGCGCGTAATCGATGGTCCTTTCGCGGAAACCAAGGAAGCGATCGGCGGTTATGTCATGCTGATGGTGAACGATCTCGAGGAGGCCACCGCCATCGCACAGGCCCATCCGGGTCTGCCCTACGGCCTCCAGATCGAGGTGCGGCGCCTGGCCGATAGCTGCCATCTCGGGGTCAGCCATCACACCGCGGCTTCCGCCGCCGTCTGACATGGTCCCGCTGCCGCGAGTTGCGCCTAACGAGCGCGAGCCCAAAGCGCCCGCGCCCTCCGCGCCCGTCTCTCAATTGGTGGAACATTTCTTCCGCCACGAAACCGGCCGCCTGCACGGCGCGCTCGATCCGATTGCTTGGCGTGCAAAATCTCGCCCTCGCCGAGGACGTGGCTCAGGAGGCGTTGCTCAGGGCCTTGCGCACCTGGTCGATGGGCGGCGTGGCCGCCAATCCGTCCGCCTGGATCACGCGCGTCGCGATGAATCTGGCCAAGGACGCGCTTCGTCATCAACGCATGTCGGCTTCGAAAGAGCCCGCCATCATTACCTATCTCGATCAAACGCTGGCCGCTTCCGCCGTCGGGAAAGGGCAGGAGCATGAGATCCGCGACGATGCATTGCGACTGATGTTCGTCTGCTGTCATCCGGCGATCGCGACCGATGCGCAGGTCGTCCTCGCGCTCAAAGTGCTCTGCGGATTCAGCACCGGCGAAATCGCGCGCGCTTTCCTCAGCAGCGAGGCGGCGATCGAGAAACAACTCACCCGCACCCGGCAACGCCTCCAGGAAGAAGGCGTCGGTTTTGAAATTCCCGAGGGCGAAGACCTCGCCCCGCGGCTCGATGGCGTGCTCGCGGCCCTCTATCTTTTGTTTAACGAAGGCTACAAAGCTTCGACCGGCGATTCGCTTTTGCGCGAGGAATTGTGCCGCGAAGCGATTCGGCTCGCTTCGCTACTCGTCCGTCATCCCGTCGGCAACACGCCGCGCAGTCACGCTTTGCTCGCCCTCATGTTGTTGAGCAGCGCGCGTTTTCCAACCCGGCTGAATGAGCGGGGAAATATGTTGCGGCTCGACGATCAGGATCGCTCGAAGTGGGACCAATCGCTCATCGATCAGGGCCTGATGCATCTCACCGCGGCGGCCGATGGCGATTCGATCAGCGACTATCATTTGCAGGCGGGAATCGCCGCCTGTCATTGTCTCGCGCCCAATTCTGCCTCGACCGATTGGCGCCGGATTTTGCGGCATTACGATCAACTGCAGGCGCGCAATCCGTCGCCCATCGTCGCGCTAAATCGGGCCGTCGCCGTCGCCCACGTGCATGGGCCAGAGGCCGCGCTCGATGCCATCGATGAAATATCGCGGCGCGATCTACTCGAATCGCACCATCTTTTCCATGCGGTCATCGGCGAACTGCAGCAACAACTGGGACACCACCAGGTTGCGGCCGAGAGTTTTCGTCGCGCCCTCGCGCTCGCGCAGGTCGGCCCCGAACAACATCATCTCACCCGCATGCTGGAAAAGTCGACCGACCATTCCTGAGCGGAATCGGTGGCGACCGCAGAAACATCAGAAGGCGGCGGCGGTCCGGGCGAGAACGTAGCCGATGAGCCCGGTGAGCGGCAGAGTCAAAACCCACGCCCAGACGATCCGGCCGACCAAACCCCATTTTACAGCGCCGAAGCGCTTGACCGCACCGACGCCCATGATCGAGGACGAGATGACGTGGGTGGTGGAAAGTGGAATGCCGTAGGAGCTGGCGGCCTGGATAATGACCGCCGCGGTTGTTTCGGCGGCGAAACCATGGACCGGCTGCAGCTTCACCATCTTGTGACCGAGAGTACGGATGATCCGCCAGCCGCCCGCGGCAGTCCCGGCCGCCATTGTCGCAGCGCATAAAATGATCACCCAGCTCGGGATTCGAAACTCCGGCGCTTGCAGAAAATGGAAAGCGGGCGGCAGCCCGGCGAAGGCGCCGCTCGTCGTGGCGGTGAAAAGCGCGAGCGAGATAATTCCCATCGTCTTTTGCGCGTCGTTCGTCCCGTGGCTGTGCGCCATCCAGGCCGCGCTCAACAACTGCAATTTGCCAAAGATCGAGTGGATCACATGCGGCGTGTAACGATGCAGGAGAACGAGGAGGAGAAACATGAGAAGACCGCCAACCAAAAAACCAACCACGGGAGAGGTGATCATCGGAACCACGACCTTCGGCAGGAGGCCGATCTTCCATTTCAAAACCGACCAATCGCCGTCTGCCGTCGCGAGTGCCGCGCCGCAGAGCCCGCCGATCAGGGCGTGACTCGAACTCGAGGGCAACCCGAGCATCCAGGTGATAAGATTCCAGACGATGGCGCCGAGCAGCGCACAGAGGATGGTCGGCATGGTCACGACTTTGAGGTCGACCATGCCTTTGCCGATCGTGGAGGCGACGGCCGTCCCCATGAGGGCACCGGTGAGATTAAAGAAGGCCGCCATCGCGATCGCCTGCCGCGGGGTCATCACCTTGGTCGAGACGACCGTCGCAATCGCGTTGGCGGCATCGTGAAAGCCGTTGATGTATTCGAAAAACAGCGCCGCCAGGACGACGATCAGGAAAAGGGCCATGCTCCGACTCGTTAGGCAAGCTTCAGGAATACTTGAGCACGACCTGCAGGATGATGTTGCCCGCGTCGCGGCAGCGATCGATCACTTTCTCGAGCAGCTCATAAAGATCGCGCAGGAAGATGATCTGCTTCGCCTCGTAGTCGCCGTGATACAAATCGCGCAGGAGATCGAGCTCCAGTTGGTCGGCGCTCCCCTCGATCGACTGCAGGCGCGAATTCATTTCGCGCGCGGTCGCGGCAACGGTCCCTTTGCGCAGCTCTTTCACCATCGCGAGAACCGCTTCCGCGGCCTGATCGAGGAGTTCGAGATGTTTCCCGAAATTGCGCCCCTTCAGATCATCCGGGCAGATTAAAATGCGTTCGCCAATTTTCTCCACCGTCTTCGGAATCTTGTAGAGCGCAGCAGCCAGCGCCTGAATGTCCTCGCGCTCCAGCGGGGTCACGAAGGTCTTGCAAAGCTGCTCGGTTAATTCCTGCGTGATCTGCTTGTCCTTGCGCCGGCTGTGCACGAACTCGTCCAGACTTTGCGGAGAATCGTGTTGCTCGAGCCGGGCGAGGAGCGCGACCAGGTGATGCACACTGCTATCGGCCTGCTGCGCGCTCGCTTCCAGTAAATCGAAAAATTTCTGATCCTGCCCCAGCAATTTCTTAATCGAAAACATGATTTCCTTTCGCCGCCAGATTCTCTTCGCGGGCTCTTCTCCGCCAAGCCCAAAATCGAGCCGGCACGCCCCGCGCGCTTACCCCGGAACGGTTGCTTGATGCCGGATATCTTCCGCGACCGCGGAGTAGACCGCATCCTCGCCGATGTTGGTGGCGTGATCGCCGATGCGTTCGAGATGCCCGGCAATGAACATCGAGATTGAGATAGCCGCGCAACTGCTCCGGATCATGCCCGATGCGCGCCAGACAAGTCCGAGCGACGTCTTTGTTCATCGCATCCAGCCCTTTGTCGCGTTCCTGCAGCGCCCGCCCCTGTTCCACGTCTTCGCGCAGTAGGCGTCGACGCCGTCGCGGAACATTGCCATGGCGTGAGCCCCGAGCGGGGTAATCAGTTCCACTTCGGCAAGTGGATGGATGCTGATTGAGTTTGCGCGCCTTGCGCGCGACGCTGACCGATTCATCGCCGATCCGTTCCAGATTGGGCGACAACTTCATCGCCGAAACCACCCGGCGCAGATCCGACGCCACCGGTTGGAACCGGATCAATAACTCCACTCCGTCCCTGTCCATCTGCTTCTCGAGCTGATCGATTTCTTCATCGTCCGCGATCGCCCGCAGACAAAGATCGTCGTTCCGATCGCGCAATCCCTGGAGGGCATTGGTCAGGCTGCGCGTCGTGAGGCTGGCCATGAGGAGGACGTTGCTGCGGAGCGCACCCAGGGCCTCTTCGAATTCGCTCAGGGTGTGTTTTGGCTGGATCATCCGCGCGCGCCTAGCTCAAGCCGAGAAACTCGCGCGCCGTGCCCGAGAGAAGGCGCTCCTTCTCCTCGCCGGAGAAATCCGGCATCGACTCGATCAGCTCGCCGGGATGAGCTTCGCCTAACGGAAAAGGGTAATCCGACCCGAGCGCGATCCGCTCCACCCCGAAAAGCTTGCGCAGAAGGCGGAGCGCGTCGGGATCGTGGACTAACGAATCGACGTAAAAGCGTGCCGGCGTCATCTCGCCCCGTTCATCGACCCGCGCGAGATAAGTGCGCGGATTGATCTTGCTGTCGATCGCGACCAGGTCGGGCCGGACGTTAAAGCCGTGCTCGATCCGCCCGATGGTGATTGGAAACGAACCGCCGCCATGGGCAAAGGCGACGCGCAGATAAGGAAAGCGCTCGAAAACTCCGCCGAAGATCATCGAGCAGATGGCGAGCGCCGTCTCCGCCGGCATCCCGACCAGCCACGGCAGCCAGTATTTCGGCATCCGGCTTTTGCCCATCATGTCCCAGGGATGGACGAAGACCGCGGCGCCGAGTTCCTCCGCCACGCTCCAGACGGGATCGAGCGAACGATCGTCGAGATTGCAGCAATTTTTCTGTGCGCAGTGGTCGTTGGCGTCGATATGCGAGCCGATCTGCACCCCACGCAACCCCAGCTCACGCACGCAACGCTCCAATTCCTTCGCCGCCAGCTCCGGATCCTGCAGCGGAATCGTCCCCAGCCCGGCGAAACGCGCGGGATGGGCCCTGACGACCTCGGCGATGTGATCGTTGAGCTGACGCGAAAGATCGAGCCCGTCGGCCGGCTTGGCCCAGTAACTGAACATCACCGGCACCGTCGAAAGCACCTGGACCGCGACCCCGGTTCGATCGCATTCCTCGATCCGACGCGCCGGGTCCCAGGAGTTGTCGCCGATCTCGCGAAAGAAGCGGTCGCCGATCATCATCCGTGCGCAGCACGGTCGATGATGTTCCAGCCTAACGAAACCGGGATAGCCGTATTTCGCATCCAGGTCAGGCCATTCCCGCGGGAGGATGTGGGTGTGGAGATCGATCTTCATCGATGTAGTGGCGGGCGTGTCGCCCGCAATCGGATGCTTGCGGCTGACACAGCCGCCTCTACACCAGATCGATCAACCATCAAAACGGCTTCGTCGGCTCGGGCTTCGGAACCTTCGTCCCGCACTTTTTGCAGGTGCGACGCGCGTCGTCGTTCCAGAAATCGAGCATCGCCTGGCTGAAGTGCTCGACGATGTCGCCGCAATCGAAATCGATGTCCTCGACCAGCGCGCCGCAATTTTCGCAATAAAAAATGACATGCTCGTGTTCGCCCGGCGGACGCCGCCGCTCGACCACGACGCCGAGGGTGTCGGGCGGACGAACGGGCGCGTGGGGGACGTTGGGCGGGATGAAGAAGGTCTCGCCCTCGCGCACCGGGTAATCGACGATCTTCTCGCCCTCGCGAATGCGAACCTTCATGTCGCCCTTGAGCTGGTAGAAATACTCCTCCGAATCGACCTGGTGAAAATCGTTCCGGGCATTCGGCCCCTTGATCACCATGACGAAGAAATCGCGCCCGTCGTAGAGGTACTGGTTGCTGACCGGCGGCTTGAACTTGTCTTTGTGTTCTTCGATCCAGTTCGTTAGGTCAACAGCAGGCTCTACGTTGGTTTGCATGGTGATTCCAGTTTCTAAGCCGCGGCGGCGACCGGCTCAACCCCTGATTTGGGGCGGCGTCAGGTGGCGGGGCGCTCGCGTTTGCCGTCGTACCAGAGGGCGAGCTTCTCCCGGCTGCGGAGCGCGCGCGGACCGCCAAAGAGAATGAAGAAACTCTGGATGAGGACGAAATGCGCGGGATGCATTCGTATCTTGCGCGCGGAGGTCACGATCGGTTCGCGCAGGAGTTTGAACCGGCCGAGCTTCTTCAAAGCGAGAGTGAGATAGACTTCTTCGCCGGCGAAATATTGTTCGTCGAACCCGCCGACCCTTTCGAAGGTCGCGCGCCGGGTGAAGAGAAACGCGCCCACTCCCAGACCGGCCGCGAAGTAGACGGTGCAGAAAACGCGCAGAAATACGCGCGCCCAAAACGGGAGGTGACTGTCGACCGCGATGCGGGCGCTGCCTCCCGCGTAACCGTCAGCGAGGGCTGCGAGCGCCGCGGTCACATGGCCCGGCGTGATGTGGGTATCGGCGTCGACGAAGAAGAGAATGTCGCCCCGGGCTTCCCGCGCGCCAACGTTGCGCACGGCGGCGATCTGACGCCGATTCGCCGACGCGACCCGGGTGGCAAATTGTTGCGCGATGGCGACGGTCGCATCGGTCGAAGCGTCGTCGACTACGATCAACTCGTAGGTTTCCTGCGACGCCTCCGCGGCGGCGCGGAGCGCGCGCAAGGTGGCGGGCAGTTCGTGCTCTTCGTTATGCGCGGGCACGACGAAGGAGAGCTTCGGCGCCGCGGTCCGGAGAAATTTTTCCAGGGTCTGGAACGCGAAGTCGTAACCCTCCGGCCACTGACTGGCCCGTGGGCCGGCGACATTCAGAATTTCGAGCTTGTTTGCCCTAACGAATTCTTCGACCCTTTGCGCCGCGGCCATTGGTCCGACGGTCGAGGCGTCGATCAGGCAGCACGGTTTTCCCTGCGCGGCGCAGAAATCAGCCGTGGCTTTGCTTCCGCCGGCGAGGACTCCGGCGTGAAAAACCACCGTCCCGTCTGCGTCGCTCACGTTTCGTTCCGTTCTCTCGAGGTAGCCGCCACCGGGCAATTCCGTCAGCGGATAGGGCGGCGGGATGAGACCCTCTTCGTCGAGCCGGCCTGCCGGGCACCAGCCCCCGGCGGCCACGCCTAACGACAGGGCGGCGTCGAGTGCGGCTCGGTCGACCCCCGTCTGGCCACCGGAAATGATTTTCATTCAGCCGGCCTGCCGCGCTTTCGCATCGAGCGCGAGATAATCGTCCCGCGGGGGACTGAAGGTGTCGATGACGGTCGTGTCTTCGATCGTCTCGACGCTGTGCGGCATGTTGCTCCCGATGTAAAAGGCGTCGCCCGCGGCCAGCTCGTGCGGCAGACCGGCGACGGTCAGAATCATCCGGCCGCTCATCACATGGGCGATCTGTTCCTGGGGATGCATGTGCTCGGGCAGGCGGCTCCCGGCCGTCAGCTCGGCGCGCATCTGATACATCGTGTTGCCGGAGGTGATGCTGCGCCGCCTGATGCCTGGGGAAATCTCGATCCACGGGTTTTCTTGTTCGCTCACGGGGAGACCATCAAGGAATTTGCTGGCGGTTGCAAAGGACTTGGAGGGACGGCCGCCGTGCCGTTCCAGATTATGAAACACGGGCGGCACGGCGGCCATCCCTCCAGCGCGACTTTGTTTGCCTTGGCGACTTCTCCCGTTCAATCTCCCGAGAGATGAAGTTTATCGATATCACGCGCTCGCTCTCGGCCGACCTCGCGCCCTGGCCGGGCGACGTGAGTTTCGATTATCGGCTCGTCGGCCGGCTCTCGGAAGGGGCCTCAGTCAATCTCGGGCGGGTCACGACCAGCGTGCATTGCGGGACGCACGCGGACGCCTTTTTTCATTTCGACGATGCCGGCCTAACGATGGAACAATTTGCCCCGGAGCGCTATCTCGGTCCGGCGGCGGTCGTGGACCTGACGGAGAAATTCGCCGGCTCGTTAGGCGAAATGACGATCGCGGATCTGGAGACCGGCGCGACGGCGCCGCGGCTCCTGATCAAGACGGGGGTCTGGCCGGATTCGACAAAATTTCCGGCCGCCATCCCGGTTTTGGCGCGCGGGGTGGCGGAATGGATGCAGAGTCGGGGAGTGAAGTTGCTCGGGCTCGATCTGCCGTCGGTCGACGCGATTGATTCGAAGGATTTAAAAAATCATCACGCGCTCCAAGCCGCCGACATCGCGATCCTCGAAGGGCTCGACCTGAGCGCGGTGGAAGCGGGCCTTTACTCGCTGGCGGCGCTCCCGCTCAAGATCGTGGGCGGCGACGGGGCGCCGGTGCGGGCAGTTCTCTGGCGAGACGAATAAACGTGACCGCGGACTGGATCGAGCGGCCCCAGACGAAGTGGATCGTGCTTGGCCTGATCGTGGGCTTTTTCTCGATCACCAATCTTCCCTGGACGCTGGACGATTACGACCAGGCGAAGCAGGCCTACACCTCGTTCGAAATGGTGGGGCAGGGGCACTGGCTTTACCAGCATACGCCTAACGAGAGCGTGGCGACCAAGCCACCTTTGGTGGGCTGGATCTCGGCCGCGCTTTTCGAGGTGACCCGCTGGTGGGAGGGGGCCTGGCGGCTGCCCTCGTTCGCTGCCGCCCTCGCCCTGCTTTGGCTGATCACGAGCGAAGCGACCACGGCCTACGGAGTCGCCGGTGGCCTGATCGCGGGCAGCGCTTTTGGTCTCAATTTGCTCGCGCCACGCCTGGCCACGCTCGTGCGGACGGACATGCCACTGGCGCTCGTGACCTTCCTTATCGGCGGGCAGATCTGGCGCAAAATCCGGGGCGCAGAATCGTGGACGGCACGCGACCAGACGATCGCCTGCGTCCTCCTGGCGGGCGCGATGTTGATCAAGGGGCCGATCATCTACGCGTTTATTTTGCCGGGGCTGATCGTCTACCAGATTCTCCAGCGCAAAAGCCGGACGCCGAGCGGCTGGAGCGGTTGGTGGCCCTGGATTTTGTCGCTCGCGATTTTCCTCGCCTGGGCGGTGGGGGGAATCATGACCCAGCCCGGCTTTTATGAGAGCGTGGTGGTGAGGGAATTCGCCGGCCGCTTTACCGAGACGATTCACAAACCGCAGCCGTTCTATTTTTATCTGCCCCATCTGCTGCACAAGTTTGCGCCCTGGAGTCTGCTCCTCATTGGGCTGGCGATTTTTTTCTGGCGCCGGCGGGAACGGCTTTCCCTGCAAATGGAGCCGGACACGGTCTGGCTGGTTTGCTGGAGCGTGGGGGGCTTGATTTTGATGTCGATCATTCCCTCGAAGCGGGTCGATCGGATTTTCCCGATTGTGCCGCCGCTTTGCCTGTTGTTAGGCGCGCAGGTCACGCGGGCGCTGAAGCACGAGCGTTGGCGGATCAAAGTGCGGCCGTGGGTGGGAGCGTCGCTTCTTTTTGCGGTTGTTTTCACGGGCGGGTATGCGGCCTGGAAAATTGGTTCGGCGCTACGCGACAAGAGCGATGCGCTGGTGCAGTTCTCGGCCCAGGTGCGAAAGGAAGCGGCCGCTCGGCAGTGGCGTTACGGCGTTGTCGGCGGAAGGGAGGAAGGAATGTTGCTTTACCTGCGACGCGATCATTTTCTTGCACCTGAGGACGCGGTCGCGCTTTGGAAAGCCGGCCAGCTCGATGCGCTGGTGGTGCGGGACCAGCCGGCCCGGGCGTGGTTGGAGCTGCTGCCGGGGGCGAAGTTGCGCTTGGTCTCGGAGAAGGGTGCAGATCTGCCGCGCTATTCGCTTTTCGTGCGACTGTAGACGCTTCGCTATGCGAAGCGCGGGTCTGCGGCCGGCTCTCTGAACGGGGGCGAAGAGCTTGCGACGCGCGGACTCGCGCCTCCCAGAGGGAGGCGTCTACAAGGCGGCGTTGACGGGGCTAACGTTGACGCGCCAAAACGCAGACTCGACATCTTCGGCTCAGCCGATACGCTGCCTGAGAATTTTTGCCTAACGAGCTGATGGAGTTTCCCAAATCCGAAATCGAAGCCCTCTGGTGTCCCTGGCGGGTGGAATATTTCCAGCCCGAGAATCGGAACCCGAATTTTCTCTCCGAGGCCGCCCAGGCAAGCGACGACGCCGCGCATCTCGTCGTGACCCGGCGCAAGAATGTCTTCCTCATGATGAACCGCTACCCTTATGCGGTCGGCCATCTCATGGTTGTGCCCTATCGCAAGACGGCGGACCTGTCGTCGTTAGGCGAGAACGAGATCCTTGAGCTTTGGGCGCTGGCGGTCCATGCCCAGGCGCTCTTGCGCGAAACGATGCACGCCCAGGGATTCAATCTCGGGCTCAACCTCGGGACCGCGGCCGGGGCCGGAGTGGACGACCACATGCACCTGCACATCGTGCCGCGCTGGACGGGCGACACCAATTTCATGCCGGTGCTCGGCCGCACCCGGCTTCTCTCCGAGGGATTGCAGGCGCTCTACGAAAAATTGATGGAAGCCCAAAGCCGCCTCGGAACCTGACGCGATGGCGACTGATTCCACCAAACCGACCTGGATCGAACCGCCGCCGTTGAAGCGCGGCGGAGTGGGGTGTTTTGCCAAGGGCTGCCTCGCGCTCATTTTCGTCTTTTTGGTTCTAATCGGCTGCCTCTTTTTCGTCGGCCGTTCCTTTACGAGGGCGAAACCGGTGGCCCTGCCGGTGGAAAAGATTTCTCCGCAGGCGCTGGCCGATGTCCATCAGCGGATCGATCAATTCGAAGCCGCTCCTCCGGCGCCGACGGCTCCGCCGGGGCCGACCGCTCCGCCGGCCTCGACTAGTGCGTCCCCGGCTGCGCAAACTCCGGAGCGGGAACTCCGGGTGAGCGCGGCCGAGATCAACGGCCTTATCGCCAACAACAAAAAATCGCGCGGACACGCTTACGTCACGCTGAGCGGCAACACGGCGGATGTGCGGATCAGTATTCCCTCCGGGAAAGTGCCGGGACTTCCGGAGGGCTACCTGAACGGGACCTTTAGAATTACGACGGATGGGCCGACGCCGATCACCGCCCTGCGCGCCTCGAAGATTCGGGCGAACGGGATTCCGGTGCCATCGGGCGTGCTCTCGATGAGTTACCGCGGCCAATCAATTATGAGCATCGCGCTGGATGCGATCGCGCCCTACAACGTGAGCACGGCCGAGATTCGCGACGGGGTCCTCGTGCTGCATTAGGGGGGCAAGGTTGCAGGGCGAGCGCTTCGCTTGGCCCGGAATCAATCGGAGGCAGGCGGAGCGCCCGCCTCCAATCTCCGCCTACGGCTTGATGATTTCGCGCACGAAGACGTTGAGCTGACCGTCGGATTGCCGGCGCACTTCTGTCACCTCGAAGGGACGCGCGATATCGCGGTCGAGGGTCGAACCGGGCTTGGGCAACGGCGCGCCCGCCGGGTAATCGACGATCACACGGACGTCGCGCGCCAGCCCGCCGGGCTGCCCCGACTGATCGCTGATGGGGCGAAGAACGGCGCGATTGGCGTCGGCAAAATTCACCACGAACTGCCCTTTGAGGTAAATGCGCTCGCCGCGGGTGCCGTTGTCCGCCACTGCGCGCAGGCCCGGCGTATCGAGGACGCGTCCGGGCGGGGCTTCGCCCGGCGCGAAAGTTTTCCAGGTGGCGCCCGTCGTGGAGGTGAGGGCACCGGCGGGCGAAGACGCTGTCACGGGCAACGCCCGCATGATCGTAGGCGAGGGCGCCCCTTCCGCGGTGCTGTCGTCCGGCGGGACCGGCAGGGCCCGGCGCACTGTCACCGGGGAGGAGGAAGCGACCGTGGTCGTGGCGCTTTCTTTCTTCTCCGCGAGCGGCCCACCGCGTTGCCGCAGGCGGAGCGGCGGTGTGCTCGGCGCTTCCGCCAACGGCACGGCCGGTTCTACTCTGACGAGTGCGTCCTCCGGCGGCGGAGCGGTCCGGCCGGGGAGGAGCCCGACGATTGGCAATGTGCTGGTGGTGGGAGCGAGCTGCGAGCGATAGCTGTCATAGCGAGCCTCGACCGTCCGGCGCGTGTCGGTTTTGAAAAGTGGGAAACCGGCCGCGAGATTCAGCTCGTTAGGCGGCTCCAGACTGAAGGTCCCGGTGCCGCGGGTGACGGCGTAGCTGCCGTAAAGCAACGGCACGGCCGTGATCTGAATGCGGCCATCGAGGAGCCGCTCGGCGTGAATCACGGCCGAGAGATCGTGCGTCCGCTCGAGGGTCACATCCATTCCGATGACGAGGCGTTCTCGCAGGAGCCGGGCGTCGTGTTCATCGACGGTGGTGAAGACGTGTTCCATGAGCAGCTCGGGTTGCTCGACCGCGCGGGTCAAGGCGACCGCGCCGGAAGTGAAAACATCATCCTGGGTCAGCTCGCGCACCCCCATGATGTTGAAGCGGCCGACGACATAAGTGACGAGACCGTGCACCTGTTCATAGTTGCGAATGAAATTGCGGGTCAGCTCCGCGTCTTTGCGCGCCAGCTCGGCCGGGCCCATCGCCTGATAGCGCTCGAAGAGTTTCTTCGGACTGAGGAATTCGCCCGCCGGGGCGGCCGTGAGTTGAAAACGTTTCGGGGCCTCGATCTTGTGCAGCTTCTGCAGGATGCGGTAGCTCTCGGGGCGTTCCGGTTGGCCGATGATGTAGAAGCTGCCGAGCCAGGCGGCGAGGGCGACTCCGCTGAGGAGGAGAATGCCGACCGTCCAGGCAAAGTAATTGGTTTTCTTGCGCTCCAGCCCGGGGCGCTCATCAAACCGAAAGAGATCGGGTTCCATGCCAAAGACGCAGGCCGACGCCGGCGAGTCGTGTCGTTAGGCTGGGCGGACCGGTTCGAACGAGGTCCCGCAGCCGCAGGTCCGGGCGGCGTTGGGATTGACGATGCGAAAGCCGGCGCCGGTCAGGCCATCCTCGTAATCGAGGGTGGCGTCGCGCAGGAAATCGGCGCTCTCCGGATCGATGAGAAACTCGACTTCATCCCGCTGCACGACGGCGTCGCCGTCCTGGCGCTGGTCGAGCGACATCTCGTACTGCATGCCCGAGCAGCCCCCCTTGGCCACCTGCACGCGCAGGCCCTTGCCGGCCGGCTCGGGCTGCTCGGCGAGGAGTGAGCGAAGGTGATTGACGGCGTTGTCGGTGACATGAATCATTGCTTGAAAAGGGTATCGCGAGAGGGGAGCAAGTCAATCCGGCGGGGCCGTCATCGTTAGGGCGGTCGGAGCCTCGACCGCCGCTTTCAAGCGAGCGCCCGGGTCCGTCTTCACCCAGCAGCGCAAAACTTCGGCCACGCTCCAGGCCTGGGCGATGCAGCCGCGCGCGGTGTGCGGTGCTTCCGCATCGAATACTTCGCTCACCGTGCCGAGGCCGGCCTCATTCAGATGGGCGGGGAACCGGGCGAGAAAGCCGCGCGCCTTTTCCAGTTCGTGAGGGTGCAGTTTCAACCAGGCGTCGACAAAAGGGCCGATCAGCCAGGCCCAGACGGTTCCCTGATGATAGGCGGCATCGCGTGTCTTGAGATCGCCGTGGTAGTTCTTCTTGTATTCGGGACTGCGCGGCGAAAGCGAGCGCAGCCCGACCGGGGTGAGCAGTTCGCGCTCGATCACCTCCATCACCGGCTGCCAGCGCTCGCGCTCCAGGACCGGATGATCGAGGGAAATGGCAAAGATCTGATTGGGCCGAATCGATTTGTCTTCCGCCCCATCCGGTCCATCGACGACGTCGTAAAGATAACCGCCCTCGTGGTACCAAAACCGTTCGTTGAAATAATGCTGGGTGCGACGGGCGTGCTCCTCATAGCGCGCGGCCGCGGCCTCATCGCCGCTCGCGCGCAACCAGCCGGAGTAGAGCTGGAGGGCGTTAAACCAAAGAGCATTGATCTCCACCGCCTTCCCGCGCCGCGGGGTGACGACCCAGTCGTCCATCTTGGCGTCCATCCAGGTGAGCTGGTAACCTTCCTTACCCTGGCAAAGGAGACCGTCCGCCGGATCGACGTGAATATTGAAGTCGGTCCCGGCGAGATGGTGATCGATAATGTCACCCAGGGTCGGGAGGAGCATCGCGAGGGTGATGGTGTCGTTGCTGGCCTGCAGATAACGATGGAGGGCGTGGAAAAACCAGAGGGTGGCATCGGCGGTATGATAAAGGCCGTCGTTCTGACCATCGGGAAACATGTTGGGGATGAGCCCATGCCGGACGTAATGCGCGAAGGTGCGCAGAATGTAGCCGGCCTCCAGCGTGCGCCCGGTGGTGAGGGTGAGCCCTTCGAGGCTGATCATGGTGTCGCGACCCCAGTCGGTAAACCAGTGGTAACCGGCGATGACCGTTCGCACCTCGTCGCCAAAAGCGTGGGCCCGGGCGGATTCTTCCGCCCGGCCGGCGGGGCTGATGACAAATTGATCGGCCGCGAAAACGAGTTCGGCTGCGACGCCGTCGCGCGCCTGCGGGTCGGCCTGACCGAGGAGCCGCTCGCGGCGATCGCGCTCCGCCCCGGCGGCAGCCTCGGGGGTGAGCAGATCGATGATCTCCCATTCCTCGGTCGAGCCGACGAGGGTGACGCGGTCGCTTTTCGTCAGGTCGATGCGAAATACGCCCGGGCTCCAGAGGTCGCCCTGCGAATCGTAGCCGCGTTCCAGTTCGGAGCGATAGACGACCTCGTGGATCCGGCGCGGTTTGATGACAAAATCGCCGGGGCAATCGCAGAGCCGCAGGCGCAGCGGTGGAAATTTCCCATCCGCATCGCTGATTTCGTAGCGCCCATGCTTCGCGCAGATTTCGTAGGGCGAGTCGGGCAGAATGTCGACCGGGGCTTCGTAGTGCCGAAAGTCGAAAGCCGGGCGCAGCTCGAGGCTCGGGCGCGGACCGGCCCCGCGCACCTCGTAACTGACGTGGACCGTGTTTTCGCGATGCGGCATGAGGATGCGCTTCTCGATCGTGAGGCCGCGGACGGTGAAAATCCAGACGGGGAGGCCGTTCTCGAGCCGAAATTCCTGCAGGTAATCGGCGCCGTTCAGTTCGAGCTGACCGCCGACGCGTTCCTCCGCGCCTAACGACACCAGATCGTCCGGGCCGAAACGCAGCTCTTCCGAAAGGTGGTTCCACATCACGGTCCGGCCGCGGGGGGCGGAGAGCGCGGCCGTGAGGAGGCCGTGGTAACGGCGGGTGACGGCGCCGGAGATGGTGCCCGAGGCATAGCCGCCGAGGCCGTTGGTCACGAGCCACTCCCGGGTGAGGAGGACGTCGCGCGAAGTCTCGGCCCGAACCCAGGGAACGACTCGCGGGCGGAGGACAAGCGGATGGCGTGGTAAATTCATGCGTCGTTAGGCAAAAGGGGGACGCGGCGCGGCGCCAGTTTTTGTCCCAGAAAAGGCGGGTGCCGTCCACAGATTTCAGAAAGGAAGCGAGAGATCAGTTAAACGCCCTCCCGCGTGGCGAGGATTTCGGTGCGGGAATAATTGCGCTTCCCGCTCTCTCTCCTCTTCGATAAAGGTGCTTTCCGGGCCGCCTCATATGTTCAATCCGATCAAACGTTACACCCACTGGTTGCACACCCGCTGGCCGGCCGGCGTAGTCGAGAAATTGCCGGAGTCGGGGGAATTCGGCGCGACCAACATTCCCGGCGTCCGCATCGTGGGCGATCTCACCGGGATTCCGCTCTTGAAATTTTCCTCCAAGACCGGGGCGGAAGCGGTCCACGCGATCCTGGCCGAACCGGATTTTGCGAAGGGCGAGAACGGGGTGCTCGACCTCGCGATCGTCGGCGGCGGAGTCTCGGGTGTCTCGGCTGCGATCGAGGCGCAGAAGGCGGGACTGAACTTCAAGATCTTCGAGGCGACCCAGCCCTTCTCGACCGTGGCGAATTTTCCCAAGGCGAAACCGATCTACACCTACCCGACGGAGTTGAAACTCGAAGGCGGCCTCCATTTCACGAAGGATGTGAAAGAGGCGCTGCTTGAGGAGATGGAGGAACAGCGCAAGGCCGCGGGAATCGAATTTACCGAGGCTCGGATCGAGCAGCTCGAAAAGCGCGGTAACGAAATTCTCCTTCATCACGGCGACAAGGCGAAGACAATTACGCGCGCGCGGCGGGTCATCGTCGGGATCGGCCGGAGCGGCAATCATCGCAAGCTGGGCTGCCCGGGCGAGGATCTCGACAAGGTCTACAATCGCCTCTTACGACCCGAAGGAATTCGCCGGCAAAAATGTGCTCGTGGTCGGCGGCGGCGACAGCGCGCTCGAGTCGGCTATCGCGCTCGCGGGCTCGGGGGCGCGAGTCACCGTGAGTTATCGCAAGCCGGAGTTCGCCCGGCCGAAACCGGAGAACGTCGAGAAGCTCAAAATGCTGGAGCGCGATCCGAAAGCGGACGTGCAGGTAGAGCGGCCGAGTTCCGACCGCGTCACGACCGCCTTCACGATGGAGAAAGATGCGCCGGCCGGGTCGGTCGCGCTCGCCATGGCGACGACCGTGACGCGGATCGAGCCCGACAAGGTGAGGTTGAAAATGGCGGACGGGAGCGAGGCCGTTTTGCCTAACGACGTCGTTTTTTCCATGATCGGGCGGGAAGCGCCGCTCGATTTCTTCCGCCGCAGTGGACTCCACGTGCGGGGCGACTGGCGCGCAATGACCTGGATCGGTTGCATCGCTTTCGTCCTCTTCTGCGTCGTGCTCTATCATTGGAAGAGCAACCATCCGCAGGAATTTCCGGTGCAACGTTGGGCGAGCCAGGCGCACGCCTTTCCCTACAACGTCCCGAAAACGATCGACTCGTTAGGGGGCAAAATCGCCGAGTGGTCAAGTCGCGAGACCAACCTCCTTTACACGCTGAAGCGCGGGCTCGGGAACCCGGCCTTTTATTACACGCTCGCCTATTGCACCTGCGTCTTTGTTTTCGGCATCCGGCGGATCCGGCGGCGGCGCACCCCTTACGTGAAGTGGCAGACGATTGTCCTGATCTGCTCGCAATGCATCCCGCTTTTCATCCTCCCGGAACTCATTCTTCCCTGGATGGGGCATAACGGTTACTTCGAGCCGGGACATCCGCTACGCTGGCTGGCCGATCACCTGTTTGAAAGCTACGACGGCTCGTTAGGCCACGAACGCGCCTACTGGCGCGCTTACGGGTTCATCCTCGCTTTCCCGCTCAACGTTTACAACGTCTTTACCGATCACCCGATGTGGCTCTGGCTCGGGATTTGTTTTCTCCAGACCTTTGTCATCATTCCGCTCATCATCTTTCGCTGGGGCAAAGGCGCCTACTGCGGCTGGATCTGTTCCTGCGGCGCGCTGGCCGAGACGATGGGCGACACTCAGCGGAGCAAGATGCCGCACGGGCCATTCTGGAATCGGCTCAACATGGTGGGGCAGGGCGCCCTCCTCTTCGCTTTCGTGATTCTTGGCTTGCGCATCGCCGGCTGGGCCCTCGGCGACGAGTCGGGGCCGACTCACTGGTATCACAAGCTCTTCGAGGGAATCCCGTTCCTCAACTACGCCTGGAGCGTCGATATCTTCATGGGCGGCATCCTTGGGGTCGGTCTTTACTTTTGGTTCAGCGGGCGCGTCTGGTGCCGCTTTGCCTGTCCGCTCGCCGCCCTCATGCACATCTACACGCGCTTCTCGCGCTACCGCATTTTCGCCGAGAAAAAGAAATGCATCTCCTGCAACGTCTGCACGTCGGTCTGCCACCAGGGGATCGACATCATGAATTTTGCCAACAAAGGCCTGCCGATGGAAGACCCGGAATGCGTCCGTTGCTCCGCCTGCGTCCAGCAATGCCCGACCGGCGTTCTCGCCTTCGGCCGCTACGATGGGGAGAAGAAGATCGTGCTTGATCGTCTGCCCGCTTCGCCGGTCCGGATGCGGGAGATGAAAGCCCAAACATAAGAAACCCGCGCCACCCTTTCGGATGACGCGGGCCATGTTCCCCCCAGAACAAACTTCAAATTCCTTCGGACGCCCTTGGGCACGTCGCCCTAACGAGTTTATTTAAGCAGGCTCTGTGCCAGCCGCGGGCGCCCTCGGAGAAAGAGTTAAGACTTTACCAATGGCGGCGCAGATCCCATGATGCCGCCAATGAAATTCTCGCATCGCGAAGAAGAGCGCGACGGGCGCCAGCTCGATGTCCTGAGCGACGACGAAAAAGGCCTGCGCATCATCGTCTCGCGGCTCGGAGCCGAACTCGTTAGTCTGGCCCGGCGCAACGGGCAGGGAGAGTGGGTCGGTTTCCTCCATCGCGACAACGACCTCTCTAAACCGGCCAAAGGCTGGGCCAACCACGCCACCGTCATGGGCTACTTTCTGCACCGCTTGAAGAACGAGCGCAGCCTTTATCGCGACCAGGAGATTCGCGGCGGGACTCACAGTTTTTTGCGCCACAAGCTCTTTGCGGACGTGAGCGCGGACCTCGGGGCGGAGGAGAGCGCGGTCCTGACCTACCGGATTTCGCCTAACGAGATTGAGGCGACGGAATATCCGCTCAAGGTTTCACTCGCCCTCACCTACACTTTGCACGACGACCGATTGGAGGTCGGATTCCGTTTTCACAACCAGGAGCAGGAGCTGGCGGCGCACCTTCAGTTCGGGCTGCACCCCGGGTTTGTCGCGACCAGCTTCGATTCTTTCCAGCTCGAGATGCCGGCCGGGCGTTATCTCCGCTGGTTTTCGCCCGAGAATTTTCTCAGCGGCGAGACGGTGGAGATTAATCATCCCGGGGGCGAGATGCCATTCGATCGGGCGCAGCTTCCCGGTTCCTTCATTCTCGAATTTGCCGACGTGCCCGATCGCGTGCTCGTCTACCGCGATCCGCCGAGTGGGCGCGAAGTCGCGCTCGACTTCTCGGAAGTTCCTTATTTCACCCTTTGGTCCGATGGGGGCGCGTTCCTCTGCGTCGAGCCCTGCTGGGGTCTGACCGATCGCCATGAGCAGCGTCCTTTCGAAGAAAAGGACGGCATCCAACGGATCGCCCCCGGCGCCGAGCTCCGCGCCGGATTCGCGATCGCACCGCGTCTGTAGACGCTTCGCGGTGCGAAGCGCGGGGGCAAGCGCTGCCCACAGCTACATCAACCCCGCTCAGGGCGTGTGCTTCTGGATGACTGGAATCTTTCGTCCGCCCTCGGCAGGGATCTGATCTCGCACGACCGCATCGTGGTCAGGAACATCGACCTCGACCTCATTTCGCCGCGTAAAACTGGCGCATGCTCCCCAGGAAAGCGTCGCGGCCAGTGAAACGCCGAGCAGAGCGATCTTCATTATTTTCATATTAGATAAATCGCGCGCCGGTCCCTTTTCGTCTGCCGCTAATCGTCAGGAGTCGCGTTCGCCGCGAATGTATTCCTCGACCCGGCGGTGCGCTTCGTCGTCGTTCATCTGCACCGGCGGATGCTTGGAGAAAAAAGCGGAGGCGGAATGGAGCACACCCTTCTGGCCGCGGTCGAGGGCCAGCTTGCAACAACGAATGGCGTCGATCGCCACCCCGGCGGAGTTGGGCGAATCTTCGACCGACAATTTCAAATCGATCTCCATCGGCACATCGCCGAAGAGCCGGCCTTCGACCCGGATAAAGCAAAGCTTGTTGTCGTTTTGCCACGGCACGTAATCGCTCGGCCCGATATGAATGTTTTCCTCCGCCAGCCGCTTCCCGATGACCGATTGCACCGCTTCGGTCTTCGAGACCTTTTTCGACTGGAGCCGGGC
The DNA here is from genome assembly GCA_963772915.1 of uncultured Verrucomicrobiae bacterium. Classification (GTDB taxonomy): domain Bacteria; phylum Verrucomicrobiota; class Verrucomicrobiia; order Chthoniobacterales; family UBA10450; genus Palsa-1392. The sequence goes on along the minus strand of CAVYZI010000003.1, from coordinate 47,654 downwards.
GCGATCGAGCATGTTAAGAAAATCGGTGTTGCCGCCGGTGTTCAATTGGTAGGTGCGTTCCACTTTGACCCCGCGCATGCGGAACAGATCGACGATCGTGCGATGAAGAACCGTCGCGCCGAGCTGCGCTTTGATGTCGTCCCCGACGACCGGCAGATTTTTTTCCTCGAACCGCTTCACCCAGACCGGATCGCTGGCGATGAAAACCGGGATGTTGTTCACGAAACCGAGCCCAGCTTCCAAAGCGCAGGCCGCATAAAATCGCGTCGCTTCCTCCGAGCCGACCGGCAGGTAGTTGACCATGATCTCGGCTCCGGACTCGCGCAGTTCCTCGATAATTTCCTCGCGGGTCGATTCCTTCTTCAAGGGCTGAAACGTGCGGAGCGGGTCGTAGTCGGCCATGTGCGCGGGGTAGCCATCGAAGACGCACCCCATTTTCACGATCGCGCCGGTCGTCGGGACGTCGGCGCAGAAAACCTTGGTGCAATTAGGTGGAGCGAAGATGGCCTGATTGACATCGAGGCCGACTTTGCGCCGGTCGATGTCGAAGGCCGCGACGACGGAGATATCGCTTGGCTGGTAAGGGCCAACCATGGTGTGGAGCAGGCCAACGCTGGCGCCATTGCTGGAGACGTCGCGATAAAAGCTGATTCCCTGGACGAGCGAGCTGGCGCAGTTGCCTACACCAATGATTGCGATTCGGATTTTGCCCATTGTAACGTTCGGAAAGCTGGTAGGTTGCCGCAGTCGCCCCGCCGGAGCAAGACGCAAAGTTCACCTAATTTTACTGGCCAAATTTGGGCGGGATCGGCCGCCGGCGGTCGTCCGCTTCCGGAATTTGTGTTGCGCAATCAAGATTGGGCAGGGAAAAAAGTGGATGCGTCGGGGAATTTGCATCGGGTGGTTGGTTCTTAGCCTAACGAATCTCGACGCACTGGTCGCGGCTCCGCATTACCAGATCGAGCAGGCGATCGACGTCGCCCGGGCCCACAACCCGGATGTCGCCATCGCCCAGAAAAAAGTGCAGGCGGCCCGCGGCGGTCTGGTCGAGGCGCGCGCCGGTTATCTGCCGGCGGTCGTCTCGAGCGGGAGAATCGCCCGGCGCGAGCGGCAGGGGACCACCTCGCTGCGTCCGGAGGATTACAACGCCAATATCCGCGTCGTCGAATCGCTCTACACCGGCGGCGCCACCTCGAGCCGGGTCGCGATCGCGCAGCTCCACTTTGCCAAGGCCGAAGCGCAGCTCGCCGCCGTGATCGATCGCGTCACGATGGAAGTGCGCCTCGCCTTTTACGAGCTTCTCCTCAATCGCGAGCAGATTCGCGTCCGACAGGAATCCGTCGGGGTCCTGGAACAGGAGTTGAAAACGCAACGGGAGCGATTCAGCGCCGGGACGGTCGGCGAATTGAATGTGCGCCGGGCCGAAGTCTCGCTCGCCAATGAACAGCCGGAGCTGATCCAGGCGCAGACGAACCTGCAAAACTCCTATCTGCGCCTCGGGGCATTGTTAGGCGCGCCGCCGGCGGCCGCGGGCGAGCCGTCGTTTTCGGTCGTCGGCGAACTGCGTTTACGAACCGCGGCATCCCAGCCTGAGCGATTGTCTGGTCCACGCCACCGCGACCCGGCCGGAGCTGCGCGCGGCCGAGGCCGATATCGCGATCGAGAAGCAGCAAATCCAGCTCGATCGGAGCGCGACCAAACCCAAAGTCGAAATCTTCAGCGGTTACGAGATCTACAACGAGCGCGACCCGACGCTCGGCCGCGAATTCAACCACGGCTACATCATCGGCCTCAATGCCTCCTGGCCGCTCTTCGATGGTTTCGCCACCCGCGGGCGGGTGCAGGCGACCGAGGCGCGACGCGAGGCGGCGGTGCGGGCGCGCGACGCCCTTCGGCTCTCGATTGAGGCGGAGGTGCGCAGTGCCTTTCTCGATCTCGAACAGGCCGACCGCATCCTCGAATCGGAAAGCAAGAATGTGCAGACCGCCCAGGATTCGCTCGAAATCGCAAAGGGCAATCTCGCGACCGGCCTCGGCACGCAGCTCGATGTGCTCCAGGCCGCGGCCGATCTCACCCGCACCCGCACCACCCGCCTGAGCGCCACCTATCTGCACAATGCGGCCCTCGCCCGGCTCGATCGCGCCTGCGGCGGGGCCCCGCCTTCCGCCGGTGGTGAAGTGACGCCGGTCGCGGAAGGCGCGGCCCAGGCGCTTTCGCTCACCCGTCCGCCCTCGTCGTTAGGCAAAAGGCAATGAAGCTCCGCTTTTCCATTCTCGTCTCGCTTCTCGCGACCTGCCTCGCGTCGGCCAGAGCGGTCACGCTCGATGCGGTGCTGGCGCAGACTCTGGAGAAGAATCCGCGCATCCTCCAGGCCAAGTCCGCTCTCGAAGCGGCCGCGGGCGAACGCATCCTTCTCCGTTCGGTCGCCTATCCAAAAGCGCTGCTTGGCTCGGTCGCGGGCGATCAGGGCGGGCGACGTTCGCGCACCTCGGGCGATCAGCCATTTATCTTTGCCTACGGCGTTTTCACCCAGCCCATTTTCCAGGCGGGGATCCCGGCCTCCTACCGCCGCGGCGACATCACCGTTCTCATTGCCCAACAGCAGTTGAATGTGGCCGTGATGGGAGCCCTCCATCAGGCGCGCCTCGCCTTTTATCGTGCGCTTTACAACCGCTCGCTCGAATCGTCGGGCCGGGCCCAGCGCGAACGGCTCGTGCAAAACATGACAGGCGAGAAAGCCCGCTACGAAGCCGGCCAAAGCGACCGCGGCGCCCTTACCGCCGCCACCCTTCTGGCGCGGGAGCTCGATCCGAAAATCGAGACCGCCCGCAACGCCTACGGCAGCGCCCTGCTCGACCTGGCCCAGGCCATGGGCAGTCCGCTCGATGCCGAAGCCGCGCTTCCCTCGCCGGATGGGACGCTCACTTTTCAACAACATCCATCTCCACTGGCAGGATGAACTCGAGCGCGCCCGGCGCGATCGCGTCGATCTGAAGCTGGCCCGGCTTCTCGTTAGGGCGGCGCGCGCAGATCGGCGCCTCGCCGCGGCTGGCTATTATCCCGCGATCAACGCCGTCGTCGCCGGCGACGCGATTCCCGTCACCGGCATTTATCGCGACAGCGGTGGCTCGCCCCAGGCGACCGACAACACGGTCGCGAACGAAATCGCGGCCGGCGCTTCCTACAGTTGGCGGGTGATCGACAACGGCAAAGTTGGCGGCGCGGTCGCCGAGCAACGCGCGGCGGGCGAGGCAAACGCGCTCGAATTGCAAAAGCTCGAAGCGAGCATCCCGCGCGAGCTGGCGCAGCTCCAAAATACCCTCGAGGCGATCGGGGCGCGCTATCGCTCACTCGTTGCCGCCGTCGACGTGGCCGAGAGCAACGTTAAATCAGTCGAGGAAAATCGCGCCCAGGGCCTCGCTTCCATCCTCGATTTTCGCAACGCGGAAAACAGCCTTCTCGTTACCCGGCGCGGCCTGCTCAGCGCCATCTACGAACAGAAAGTCGCGCTCGCCGCATGGGATCGGGCGACCGGGCGCTACTTTCAATTTTCCGGCGACACCGGCGGAAAGGTGCATTAGTTCGAGCGGTTGAAGACACGGATTTCGACGCGCGCGCTCTGGACCCTCGGGATCGTGGCGGCGCTGCTCATCGGCACGATTTATTTCCTTACCCTTCCGGCGGTGGAGGTGGAAAGGGTGGTGCGGGGCCCGGCGATTTCCGCCGTCTACGGCACGGTGCGGATCGAGCCGGTCTTCGTCGTCCATGTGCGGGCCCAGAATAACGGCTTCATCCGTCTGACCGACGCCGTTGCTAACGGCCGCGGTGCAGTCGGTAAAGCCGTCGCCAAAGACGAGCTCCTGGGCACGATCGCCGACGAGACGACCGCGCGTCAGCTCAAGCAGGCGCAGGCCGATTTGCAGGCGGCGGAAGAACAGGCCCGGCTCGAGCTGCCTTCCTCCGAGCCGCTCAAAATTGCGGAGGCAAATGTCGAGCGTTTGCAAAAGCTGACCTCGCTCAGCAACGTCCCGGCGGTCGAATATGAAAAAGCCCAGAGCGAAGCGAAACGCCTGCGCGACGCGCTTGAGACCGAGAAGATCGAGCGGCAGCGCAACCTCGATTCACTGCGCGACGCGGTCGCGAAAGCCGAGACCCTGACCAAGCGTCTCGAGATTCGCGCCCCAATGGATGGGATCCTCTCCGAGATCAAGGCGATCGACGGCGAGTTCGTGAGCGACGGCAGCCAGCTCTTCACCGTTTCGTCGCGCAAGAATTATGTGCGCGGCGAAGTGAACGAGGAAGACATCGGCGAGGTCAAGGTGGGCATGCCGGCCATCCTCCAGATGTATGCCTACCGAACCCGGCAGTTCAAAGCCAGCGTGACCTCGATCGTGCCCGCGGCCGATCCCGACACGCAGCGCTACACGGTCCTGCTCGATCTGCAAAATCCGCCCGAGAACCTGCTCGCGGGCATGACCGGCGAGATGAACATCATCACCGGCCGGCACGAAAACGCGCTCCTCGTTCCGACCCGCGCCGTGCTGGTCGACCAGGTCTGGCGGGTCAAGCTCGGGGTGGTCGAGAAGCGCACGGTCAAGATCGGCTATCGCACCCTCGAGTTTTCCGAAGTGCTGGCCGGGCTGAAGGAAGGCGACCGCGTCGCCGTCTCGGAGCAGGACAAATTGAAGCCCGGTCGATTCGTCAGGCAACGGGTCGTGAGGGGCGTGCCGCCGCCCAAGCCGCAGTGACGCCGACCCTCCACATCGCCCTGCGCTTTCTTTTTCATCGCAAGCGCGCCTTCATCCTCAGCCTCTGCGGAGTCGTTTTCGGGGTCGCAATTTTTATTTGCACCCAGGCCCAGACCCAGGGGTTCACGAAAAATTTTATCGATTCCACCCTCGGGAGCAGCGGCGCCATCATGTTGCGCGGGCAATTTACTCCGCGTTACGGCGACCTCTACGTCGCGCCGAAGAACGCCAGCGTGGAAGCAGCCCGCCGCCGCTACCACGAGGGCATCACCAACGCCTCCGAGATCATGCGCATCAGCCGGCGCTTTCCCGATGTTGTGGCCTGCGCCCCGGTCCTGCGCGGCAACCTTACGGCCCGGGCCGAGTTTGAGACCGCCACGATCGATCTCTTCGGGATCGATCCCGCCCTCCATCTGCGCACGACCGATATTGGCAAGCAGATCATCGCCGGGAAATATGACGATTTTCGCAACAATCCCAGTTCGGTAATTGTCGGTTCGCGGCTGGCCGAGGTGCTCGGGGTCAAAGTGGGCGATCCGGTGCAACTGCTCTCGCCAAACGGCGAGTACTGGCGGTTCACGGTCGCTGCCATCGCCCGCGGCGGGACTGGGTCGGTCGATTCCACCCGTGTCTATTGCCAGGCCAAAATCGCCCAGCGCCTTCTGCACAAGCCTTACCCGGCGACGATGATCCTCTACAAGTTGCGCGATCCCGATGCCGCGCCGGAGCTGGCGCAACAATTCGAGCAGCTCTTCCAACATGAGGCGCACAGTTGGCAGGAGCGCGAACAATCGAATCTGGCGCTTCTGCTCACTTTGCGCCTCTCGACCGCCATTACCGTTTCTCTCATCATTCTCCTCGCCGGTTTCGGCATTTTTAATGTCCTCACCATGACGGTGCTCTCGAAAACCAGGGAGATCGCGATCCTGCGCTCGATCGGCTACAGCCGGCGCGACATCAGTGCGATTTTTCTCTGGCAGGGTGCACTCATCGCAGGGCTCGGCTCGGTTATTGGCTGCGTCATCGGAGGGCTCTCGGTCATTGGCGTTTCCCACATTCCGTTGCGTGTCCGCGGGATCCTCTACGCCGATTATTTTCCGGTCGCCTCCGATTGGCATCATTACCTGTGGGCCATCCTCCTGGCGGTGATTGCGGTCGCGATCGCGAGCTGGGTTCCGGCCCATCGCGCCGGCCAGCTTGCGCCTGTTGCAACGCTGCGGGGCTCGAGCGTATGACAAACGAAGTCTGCCTCAGTTGCAGTGATATCGAGCGTTACCTCGGCGAAGAGGAGGAACGCGTCCATGCTTTGCGCGGGATTTCGCTCACGTTGGAAGCGGGCACGGTGCACGCGGTGGTCGGCCCCTCCGGCTGCGGGAAGAGCACGCTGCTTTACGTTCTCGGTTTGCTCGATCAACCGGATCGCGGCGAGGTCGTGATTGGATCGGAAGTGGTTTCGCAATTGCCGGACGACGCACTCTCGCGGAAACGCAACGAACTGCTCGGGTTCATCTTCCAGTTTCACTTCCTGATGGAGGATTTTACCGCCCAGGAAAATGTGATGATCCCAATGCGGCGACTCGGTCGCCTGACAGAAGAGGCGATGCGCGAGCGCGCCGCGGAACTGCTCAGCGCGGTTGGGCTGGGCAAGAAGGTCGCGCGCCCGAGCCGGCATCTTTCCGGCGGCGAACAACAGCGCGTCGCGATCGCGCGCGCCCTGGCGAACGATCCACGCGTCATCCTCGCGGACGAACCGACCGGCAACCTCGACACCAAGAATTCCGATCGAGCCTTCCAGCTCTTGCAGGAGGTCGTGGTGAGCGGCGGCAAGGCGCTCCTCCTGGTCACGCATAATCCTGGCATCGCTCAGGTCTGCGATTGGATTCATGAGATGGAGGACGGACGAATTGTCTCGACCCATCCGCGGGGCCAGATTGGCATCGTTTCGTGAACGCAATTCCAACCGCCACCGAATTGCCTCCGACCGGCTCGACCGAGTCTCGCCCCACCGGCCCGGATCAGACCGGCTCGGAGTTGAAGCGCGGAATGTTCTTCAACACGATCGCGCTCCTCGCCTCGAATTTCCGCGGTGTCTTCACCTTTCTCATCGCCCGACTGCTCGGGGCGGCTTCGTTAGGCGTCTTTCTCGTCGCGTGGGCGACAACCGATATCCTGAGCAAGATCGGAATGTTCGGGCTCGACAACGCGATCATTCCCTTTATCGCGCGGTCGGAGGTCGCGGGCGAGCGCGGTCGGAGCCGGGCGCTCTTTCATCTCGCGGTTTTCCTCGCGGTGGTGCAGAGCGCGCTCGTTGCCGGTCTTGCCATCCTGATCGTGTGGCTCGCCGGGAGACGGTTCGGACTCGATCCCCAGATGGTGGGGGTTCTTTCCGTCCTGCTTTGCGCGATGCCGGGAGTGAACCTCTATCGCATTTGCACCGCCGTCTCGCGTGCGATGAAGGTGATGAAACACGACATCTGGTCGCGCGGGATGACAGAACCGATCATTACCACGCTGGCGTTTCTCGGCGCGGTCGCGCTCGGATGGAAAACATTTGGCGCTCCCCTTGCCGCCATCATCGGCACGGGCGCATCCGGGATCGTGGCGCTCGTTCTGGCCTCGTCGCTCTTTCGTTCCGCACCCTCAATGCGAGGCGCTATCTCCTATCGCGCCGAAGCGCGGCGGCTTCTGGGTTACTCCGCCTCGATCAGCGGTTACGATTTGATCAACGCTTTGATCCTCAGGCTGGATGTGATCATGCTCGGATGTTTTGTCGGGCGCGCGCCCGGGGTGACGCTATCGACGGTTGGCATTTACGGGGCGGTCGTGGAAGTGGCGAACGGTTTGCGCAAGGTCAACCATGCTTTCAATCCCATCTTCGCTCCCCTGATTGCCGGCATGACGGCCAAGGGCAATCACGAGGACGCGGCCGCCACCTTCTCTCGGGTCGCGCAATGGATGCTCTGGATTCTTCTTCCCCTCTTCGCCGTCATGGCACTGGCTGGGTCGCTCATCCTCAGCATCTACGGCGCGGAGTTCCGGCAGGGTGCGCTCTGGCTCGATATCGTCGCCCTGGCCTGCGGGACGAACTGTTTCGTCGGTCTGGCCGAGACCGTGATCATGGTGCAACGGCCGGGCATCAACCTGCTCAACTCGGCCATCGCGGTGGTGGTCGGGTTCCTGGCGAATCTTTGGTTGATCAGCTCGTTAGGCGTGATCGGCGCCGCCTTTGGAATTTTGCTGCCCTACGTTCTGCTCGGCGTGCTCCGGCATCGCGCCCTGCACATGGTTTTTGGCTGGGAACAGCCGTGGAGGAATGTCGCCCCGCCCGTCCTGGCGGCCCTGCTCGCCGCGGTCCCCGCGATTCCGTGTCGCTTGCTGCTCGACGGTGTCGTGGGGCAAATTACGTCGGGGCTGGTTTTTCTCGCCGTCTTTGGCCTGCAATGGCGGTTTCACTTTCGGCGCAGATGAAGCGAATTTTTCTGACCGGCGCGAGCTCCGGGATCGGGCTGGCAATTGCCAAGGCATTGAGCGCGAATGGCGATGAAATCTGGGGGACCGCGCGCAAGGTCGAGCGCATCCCGAAACTACCCGGAATGCATCGCCTCGCGCTTGACTTGCTGGATCGAAATTCGTTAGGCGAAGTATTCCGCTCTGCCTGGCGCGAGGCCGGGCATTTTGACGTCGTGATCAACAACGCCGGGAGCGGCTACTTCGGCCGCGCGGAGTCGCTCTCGACGGAGGAGCTGGCGCGGCATTTTCAGGTCCTCGTTTTTGGTCAGATCGAATTGATGCATCTGGCGCTGGAAGCGATGCGACAGGAGGAGGGCGGCCTGGTCATCAACGTCACGTCGCTCGCCTCGCGTCTGCCGGTGCCATACATGGCGGCCTACAATGCGGCGAAGGCGGCGCTCGCCAGTTATACGATGTCGATGCAGCTCGAACTCGGGGAGGGCAACGTTCGGCTGGTCGATCTCCAGCCGGCCGATATCAACACCGGCTTCAATGAGGCCGTCGCCAAAACCGCGACGAACGATCCGCGCGTCAACCGGACCTGGGAGGCGGTCGATCGCAATATGAAGGCGGCGCCGCCCCCGGAGTTGGTTGCGCGCCAGGTCATGAAGCTGATCGAACAGAGAAATCCGCCCGCCCGGGTCACGGTCGGCGATTGGTTTCAGTCCTCGATCGCACCGCTTATTTTCCGCTTCCTGCCGCAAGGCGTCAGACTTTGGGGATTAAAGCACTATTACGGTCTGCACAAGTTGTAGCCGGGATCGGTGATCCCGGCCGGGAGTGGCATTGTAGCCGGATCCTGATCCCGGCCAAAGCCGAAGTTGCCGGGGTCACCGACCCCGGCTACAACTCGAGTTTCCCGAACATGAAAGCGATTTCTGACGCGGTAGTTCTGATGGCCGGGACGGGCTCCCGCCTGCGCGCTTCCGGCCAGGGTTTGCCGAAACCGCTCGTGCCGATTTTTGGGCGCCCGCTCATTTCCTACATTCTCGACGGGCTGGAGAAAGTCGGCGTGCGCAACCTCCACGCGGTGGTGGGAGCAAACGGCGACGCGCTCGTTAGGGCTTTGCGCCCTCTGCTTCCATCAGCCATGCGCTTGAACGGGATTGCGAATCCGGATTGGCAAAAGCAGAACGGCATTTCCGTGCTCTGCGCCGCCGGGAAGGTGCAGGAGCCGTTTTTCCTCACGATGGGGGATCATCTTTTCGATCCTTCGGTTCTGGAGCGGGTCGTCGAGCAGGCGGACGCGAGCGAGTTGAACCTGGCGATCGATCGAAAAATCGAGGCGATCTTCGATCTGGATGACGCGATGAAAGTGCAGACGACCGGCGATCGGGTGAGCGCGATCGGCAAAACGCTCGCGAGCTACGACGCGATCGACACCGGAGTCTTTCTCTGCCCTAACGAGACTCTTCGATTACCTGGCGCGGGCGAAGAAAGATGGCGATTGCAGTCTGGCCGACGGGGTGCGGCTATGGCGGAGGATGGCAAGGTGCGGGCAATCGATATCGGCGACGCCTGGTGGCAGGACGTGGATACGCCGGAAATGTATGCGCAAGCCGAGGCGCATTTCCGCGCGGGGTAGAGAGGCCGGTTATCCCTGCGTAACCAACTGCCGCATGGCAGGGCGGAGATTTTCAATCGTTCGATCAAACGCGCCTCGTAGATGGCACTGACCCTTGCGAAAACCTGCTCAACGGTGATGGCCTGCATGCAGAGATTGTTGCGACAAACCGATTGCCGGTTGTTGTAGGCATTCACGCAGGGGCTGCACGCGATCTCCGGCCCAGAGCACACTGGCGTTAGGCGAGCGGGCGGCGAAGAGCGCGGGCGTTTCCGGCCCGAACAAGGTCACGACGTGAATCGGCGTCATCGACGCGAAATGCGCGGGGCCGCTGTCGTTCGTCACCAGGATCTCGCTGCGCCCGTAAAGCACGAGCAACTGCCGGAGGGTGGTTTTTCCGGCGAGGGCGAGCACGCGGCTGGAATCGACCTCGTGCGCCAGCCCATTAATCGCGGCGGCTTCCTCCGGGGCGCCGGTAAAGCCAATGAAGAGATCGGGGAAACGTTCGAGTAACCGTCGCGCCAGCTCGACATAACGGGGTGCCGGCCAGCGCCGCAGCGGGAGCAGGTCGCTCGCATTCGGATTCAACAGAATGAGGGGTGCCGAATCGAGCCGCGGATTTTCCTTTTGCAGAAGTTCTTCGACTTCCGCGGATTCGTTAGGGCGGACCCGAAAGATCGGATAAATTTGCTTTGCCGAAGGGGTGAAGTCGAACGTGGGAAGCGTTTCGGGATTACGGGTCAGTGCTTCCACCATCGTCTCGAAAATCTGGCTGGTGTGGAGATGAGAATGATACAGGAGACGATGCGTCATGAGATCGCCGCGATACGGTCCATCGCCAAAAAATGTGTGAAAGCCGACGCGCGATCGCGCCCCGTGAGGAATGTGAGGAGGGCGGAAAAGCGGGTAAAAAATTCCATGTCCACCGCGGAATCGATCCCGATTTTGCGCGCGCGCAGAATCTGCCCGCAGCGCGCCGCGGGCGAGCGCGAAAGGACTCCGTGTTGGAATCGTGATCACGTTTTCCTCGGGAATGATTTCCATCGCGTCGAGGATGAAGCGGTTGTCCTCGAAGACGACGAAGTAAACGTTCTCGCGGCCGACCAGTTCGATCGCGCGGCGGATGGCGGGATAGGCCAGAACGGTCGAGCCCTGCTCGGCGAATTTGACCAGGAGAATCTTTTCGCGGTCGGCGGGCGGCGAGCGGCCGCGGTTCGACGATTTTTCTCCAGAGAGTGAGAAAGAAGCAGAGCGGAACTCCGATCCATCGGTCCGTGTGCTGCAAGGTGGCGATGCCGACCGGTAGATCCATTCCGAAAAGGAAGCTACTCGCTTCCGGGGCTTTCCGCTCCTGCGATTTTTTTCACCGCCTTGCGCGGTCCCATTCCTCCGATAAATCAGGCCCTCGGCGGTTCGCGCGACCGGGTGATAGCGCTCCGCCAGCAGCCGGGCGAGAATCGGAAAATCGCGCACGGGATAGTGCGCATTCTTCGCCGGGACCTGGACATCGACGACGTAGGCCGGCGGATGTTTCGCAAAATCCTCTTCGAGATCTTTCCAGGCGCCCGGCACGATCCACTTGCGGGTATCGATGTGGGAGATGCTCTGCTGGTTCCAGCCGAAGATGTATCCGGTGAGCGGAAAGGTTACGACGAAGCGACAGGCCGGCCGGCGCCGCGCCTCGAGATAAATTCGCGGCGCCTGTCCCCAAACGAAAATCCTGTCGTTAGGCGCGGAATGCTCGAGGAGGTATCGTCCCGTCTCCGAGGTGGCGCGTTGCGAGGCGAGCCCGACCCAATGCGAAATGGAAAACCCGACCACCGTGATCGCCAGCCAGGCATAGGTCACTGGCCGGACGCAGCAGCCAATGACCTGGCCGCGTCCGCCCGGACCAAAGGCCTGCGTAATAAGGCGCGGCGAGGAGCGCGAGCGGCGGGATCAACTGGATGTAGTAGTGAAAATAAAAACGCATGCCCGCCGCCACGCCGATGATCGACGCCGCGACCAGTCCAACCAGCGCCGTTCGCTCCGCGTGCCGGCCGCTCCAGAGGGCGTCGCCCGCAAAAGCCGCCAGCACCGCTCCGATCAAAAGGGGCAGGCACATTCCAACAAACGCCAGGCTGTGCAGGACGCCCTTGGTCCAGAAGATATGTGGAATCGCGTGGTCGGTGATCGTCCAGAAGTAGGCCTCGCGCAGAATCCCTTGCTGGTGGAGCACGAGTGCGACCACGCCCAGCGCGGCGGCGAACCCGGCGGTCAGCAGCGCCGCCTGGAGAACGCTTTGCCAAAAGGTCAAAGCCCGGCTGCTGCGATAAGCCGGCAGGAGCAAATAAACTCCGAGCGGCACCGCGGCGATCGCGGCCGGCTGTTTGAGCAGAAATCCCGCGCCCAAAAGAAGACCGGCGAGGAAGAGTTCGGGCCGGAGGCGTGAAGAGCTGCGGCGCAAGCCGATCGCCCATGCCCAAACCACCGGAAGATTCATCACCATCTCGCCATTGAAGGCCAGGTCCCTCAGCTCGCCCCAGGGTTGAAATATGCTGTAGAGGAGGGCTGCGATCAGCCCGGTAGTGCGATCGAACAACCCGCGCCCGATCACATAGAGACCAGCCATCGTGCCCAGCGTCCACAAAAGCGCGACCGCGTGGAGCGCCTTCCAATTGTATTTTCCGAACGCCTCGACCACCGCCGCGTAGGTCCAGAAGAGCAAAGGCGGCTTGCGCTCGATCGCATCGACGTAGGGCCGCCCCCCGTCGACGATCACGTTGGCGACGACGGAATAAGTTTCCTCGTCGTCGATCGCCTGCGGATGCTGCAGCGCCGGCAGCCGGGTCACGACCGTGAGGAGGACGATCCCGAGCACCGCCCACCAAAATTGTCGATCGCTAAGTGCCACCGCCGTTGGCCTGCGTCCCGTTATTCCAGGCCCGCCAGTTGTCGAGCTGGCTGGAGGAACGCGCACAGCCGAGGGTGCAGGTTTCGTTGCAGGATTTGTAAGCGTAAAACTGCTCGCGCAAATCCGCCGGCGTGTAATCCATCAGCGGTTTCGACCAGACGGTACGAGTTTGCGAACACCAGTTCACGTTGCCGAATTCATCGATGTAAAGATAACGACTGCCGGCCCGGCACTTGAACGGCGCCTTCCCGTCACGCACCAGCCGTTTGCGATAGCTCGAAAAATCCACCCAGCTTTTCGGCAGCGTGTCGACGATGCGCTGGAAGGCCTGCGCTTCTTCCGGCTTCAATTTGAGCTGGCCCTGATGATCGTGCACCAGCAGCACGCGCGGCGTGAATCCAAGTTCGCGCGCGAAGGCGACGACTTCCTCCGCTTCTTCCGGCGGCGCGGCTCCGATCACGCCGCTCACCGTGACCGCGAAACGGGCGTGTTTGCGGAGCGCGAGGAGGCGCGGCTTGAGATTGTCGAGCACCTTCTCGGTCGTGGCGTTGCGCTGCACGCCGTCGATCGAAATCTGCATCTCCTGCAGCCCGGCGGCGTTCAGCTTCTCGATCATTTCCGGCCGTAGAAAAAAACCGTTCGAGATCATGCCGGTGCGGAAAAAGCCAAGGGCGCGGCATTTTCGAATCAGCCGGGGAAGATCGGGATGCAAGGTCGGCTCGCCGCCGGTGAGCGAAATGCCGAAGGTGCCGAGCTCGCGCAGCTTCTCGAGACGCTGCTCGAGCAGCTCGACCGGAACCGGCTCGCTTGTCTTGTCGAACTCCGAGCAGTAACCGCAGGCGAGATTGCAGCGCCGAATCACGACCATCTGCACCAAAAAGGGGCTGTAGCGCAAACGGGAAAAGAGATTTGGCGCCATGCGAGAAGGCCAGCCGTCTAACATGAAGATCGGTTGGCGGCAAGAGGCTCCGGCTCTTGCCAAACAGCTATCGATCGTTCAGGAGTCGGCAGTGCGCCATGAATTTATCATCCTCGCCGACGCTCCCGGCGCCCTGACCGAGCTTTGCGGCATTTCTCTGCTCGAACGTCTCCTGCGCACCCTGCAGCGTCTTGGCCTGAGGAAGGCGACCGTTCTCTCCGCCACGCCGGAGGTTCTCGCAGAACGATTGGCTAATCCTTCGCCGCACCGAGCGCAGGTCGCATTGGAGATTCGGGGCCGGGCGAGCGGTCCGGTCACGGTCGGGCAGATCGTCGAGGCTTGGCCTAACGATGCCCGATCTCTGCTCGTTCTTCGCGGCGATGCCGTCTTCGATTCCCGGCTGCTCCAGCTTCTCGACGCCCAGGACTCCGCTGCCGCACTGGTGGACTCGGCGCCGCCGGCACACTTGCAGGCATTGGTTGCTTCTGCGCCGGAGACGAAACGGGGCCGCTTCTGCGGTGCTGTCCTTTTGTCAAAGGGCTGGGCGACGACCGAGGTCGCTCCGCTGGATGAAGCGCTTCGCCATGATATCGAGGCGGGCCGAATCGACGCGCTCGATATTGCTTCGCACGCCTGGTACTCGGGCGAGATGCGCCGGGAACTGCGAGCCTACTGGTTTCCGTCGCCAGCACCGAGCCAGTGCGAGGTGGCGGAGCGTGTGTTGATCGAGGCCGCGCAAAAGGGCTCCCAGGATTTTCCGGCGCTGGTTCATGCTCCGATCGAAAACTTTCTCGTCTCGCATCTCTGCAGGACGGCCATCACGCCCAATCAATTGACCGTCTTTTCCAACATCGTCGCCTGGACCGCGACCTTCCTTTTCGCCACCGGACATCTCGGGTTGGGCGTCACACTCGCCCTTGCGGTCGGCATCCTCGATGGCCTCGATGGCAAACAGGCCCGGATCAAAGTCGAGACCTCAAAGGCGGGGAAATTGGAACATTGGTTCGACGCGCTCTTCGAAATTTCCTGGTGGATTGCGCTGGCCTGGTATTTCCGAAGCTCTGCGTCGCCTGCCCGCGGCCTTCGGTTATTTGTTGCTTTTGCTGGGCGCGGAGGCGGTGGCTGGGTTGGGCAAACTGAGTGTGATTCGCCGGTTTGGCCGCTTGATCGACGAAATAGGGGATTTCGATCGGATCGTTAGGCTGTTTGGTGGGCGGCGAAACATTTACGTCTGGATATTCGCCGTGGGCGTTCTGTTTCAGGCTCCGGTCCATGCCTTCAAGATCATGGCCTGGTGGGCGGCCGTGACGGCTGCGATCCAGGTCCCGCGCGCCATTTTTGTCGTGCGGGTCATCGGAAGAAAAGAGGACGCCTGAAACCCCGGGCCGCCGCTTGCTTGCTTGACGCCATCGCTGCGACGGCGATAAGGAGGCTATGAGCGCTTTCGAGCAGGCCCTGCGGGTTTTCGATACCAAGCCATGGGCCGCGCACCTCTACGTGACCGAGCAGTGCAACCTGGATTGCCATTACTGCAACGAATACGACAACTCGATTCCGAACCCGAACGTGGCCGATCTCAAGAAGTGGATGGACCATATCCGCGCGCTCGGCGTGGCCCGGATCGGGTTTCAAGGAGGCGAACCGCTCAAGCATCCGGAGATCGCCGAGCTGGTTCGTTACGCCAAGTCGATCGGTTTTTCCCCGGTCAGCATGTCGACCAACGGGTTTCTTCTGAACCAAAAGCTCCTGGCCGAGTTGGAAAGTGCGGGGCTCGATAAACTGCAGATTTCGGTCGACCGGATGACGCCGATCGCGAGCACCCGCAAATCGATGCAGTCGATTCTGCACAAGCTCGACTGGTTCAAGGATTCGAAAATCAAACTGCAGGTCAGCGGCGTTCTCTTCAACGAGACGCTCGATGAGATGGGCCAGGTGATCGACACCTGTCTCGACCGGGGCATCCCGGTGCATGCGCGCGTCATCCACGACGATCTCGTGCACGACCGCGCCCTGCGCGATCCGAAGGCGCATGAGCCGCTCCTCCGTTTCATCGAAAAGCAGGAGGAACTGAAGCGAAACGGGGAGAAGATTCACACCAGCTGGAATCTTTTTGATTACGAAAAAAAGATGCTGCGCCAGGAGCCGGTCGAATGGA
Source organism: uncultured Verrucomicrobiae bacterium (assembly GCA_963772915.1). GTDB lineage: Bacteria > Verrucomicrobiota > Verrucomicrobiia > Chthoniobacterales > UBA10450 > Palsa-1392. The sequence continues at coordinate 31,865 of CAVYZI010000003.1, read as the reverse complement.
CCTGCGTGGCGGGCTACAAATATTTCTTCGTTTCCTCGCGAGGGAAGTTCTGGCTTTGCAGTCAGGTGCGAACGGACCGAAACATTCTCGATATCACGCGGGAAGATCTGCTCAGCTACAACAAGAAAAAGAGCTGCCAGGCGGGGTGTGGGGTTTATTGCACGGCGGAGGCGTCGCTGGCCGTGAATCATCCGCTGCAATATGGCAAACGGGAAGTCGCGGGGATGCTGAGCAGTCGCGTGACGAGAATGCAGGGCGGCGGACCCAGCCGAATTCGTGATTTCGCCCAGCTGCATTGTAGACGCTTCGCTGTGCGAAGCGCGGGAGAAGTGACTCGCCGTCAGAGAAGCTCTTTTCCTTCAGGCCACGTCAATACCCGCGCCTCTCACAGAGAGGCGGCTACGGGAGGCGTCTACAGGCGCCGCTGGTAAATACGATACGTCTTGTATTTTCTGGCGCCGATCGCGGCGAGGAAGCGGTTGATGAGATGATTGTTCTCCAGCGTCATGCTCAGCTCGCCGGTAAAGCCGCGCTTGATCATGGCGTCTTCGATAATCCGCAGGACGAGCATCTCGGCGATCCCGCCACGGCGATACTTCGGTTTTACTCCGAGCGCGATGAGGCGCGCGGTGCGGATGCGGCTTTTGTGATAAAGCAATTTCGCCAGGCCAATTGGAATCCCGCAGGTCGTTAGGCGGCCATCGATCTTCCTGAAGGCGACGTTGATGTCGGGCACGCAAAGGATGAAGCCGACCGGCTCGTCGTCGACCTCCGCGATGAGGGTGAACTCAGGCACGACGAGCTGTTTCAACTCTTTCGCCAGGAACTCGAACTCCTTCTCCGTGAAGGGGACGAAGCCCCAGTTTTCCTTCCAGGCTTCATTGTAAATCTCGCGGATGCGCCCGGCTTCGACGCGGAAATTTTTCAGGTCTCCCGGGCGAATTCTTGACCGGATGCCGCTTCTTCAATCCCGCGGAGAGCCGGCGCAGTCGGCGAGCGGCGTTCTCCGGTTCATCGAACCACCAGGCGTAGAAATCCATCACCTTCTCGAACCCGAGGCTGGTGATGAGCGATTCGTAGTAGGGCGGGTTGTGCGAGGTGAGGAGGGTGGGCGGAAACTCGAAGCCGTCAACGAGCAGACCGCAGACGTAATTGGTCGAATAATCGATCGGGCCCATGATCTCGTCCCGTCCTTTGGCGCGGAGCCATTGTCCGGCCGCTTCAAAAAGCGCGGCCGCGACGGCGCCATCGTCCACGCAATCGAAAAGCCCGAAGCAGCCAACGTTCGATCGATGGAGCGAGTTGTAGTTCGGATCGTCGCTCGCCATGATTCGCCCGACAATTTTTCCTTCCCGCCGGGCGAGGAAAAGCGCGGCGGTGCCGTGCTCAAAAAACGGATGCTTCGCCTGATCGAGAAATTCCTTTCGCTCGAGCAGGAGCGGCGGCACCCAGGCGGGATCATCCCGATAAATTTCCCAGGGGAATTTGATGAAGGCGTCGCGCTCCGCCTTGGTCGCGACCTGGGTGACTTTGATCAAATCGCAGCTGGTCGATCCGCTCAGAGTTCGACCCGAGCCTCGCTTGTCTCCGGCGCTTCGGTCTTTTCCCTTGTCCCGAAAACAACGTCCCAGAGCGGGGAAGTCACGCCGTAGCCGACTTCATCGTCCTGGTAGTGATGCCGCATGTGATATTTTTTCAGCCAGAGCCAGACGCCGCGTTTCATCGCAAAATGATGCGTGGCGTAGTGGAGCGTGTCGTAGAAAAGATAACCGGCGAGCAGCCCGGCAAACACCGCCGGGGAGAAGCGGCCGAAGAGCACGGCAAAGAGCGCGTAGAAAATGATCGCAAGCGGAATGCTCACCACCGGCGGCATGACCAGCCGGCTGGCGTCGTTAGGGTAATCGTGGTGCACGCCATGGAGCATGAAGTGAAGGAATTGGCCCCACTTGCTCTTCGGTTCGTAATGGAAAACCCAGCGATGCATCGTGTACTCGACAAAGGTCCAGATGAGGATGCCGGCGGCGAACAAACCCGCCACGATGCCGAGTGGCAGCGCGCGCGGACCAGCTGCGAGGTAGAGCATATAGCTCATCAGCGGCAGGTAGATGACGATCGGTGTCGCCGGATGCACGTGGGAAAAGAACTCCATGAAATCGCTCTCGAACATGCGGACCGATTCGTTCTTGTTGGAGACAAAGCGCTGCGGCATTCGCAGTATCATGCTCGATTTCCAGGGCTCAATCAACGTCGGCTCGCTCGAAAAAAATTTATCGCTACAAGGCGAAGCGCTCGATCTCGGGCAGGAAGAGGCGGCAAAGCTGATTCTGGCGAACGAGAGCATAAACCAGGACCAGATTGAGGACCGTCACCTCCATGAGGAAATACCAGGCCGGGTGATCCAGGATCAAAACCAGAAACAGGACCAGCATGCGAGCATTCGTCATCAGGAGCCCGATCCATTTAAAGAGCGGCCGGGCCGCGGCGCGATAGCGGGCCTGAAGCTCCCCCGGAATCGAGGCAGGAAACGCCCGCCAGGCGGCCGCGCGCAGACGCAGCAGGTTCGGCGAAAACGTTTCCTGGCCGAGGGTGAAATTCAGATAGGAACGGAGAAGAAACTTCTGCCAGGGCTCGCGCCGCCAGCGAAGCTGCTCGTACTCGGCCCGGAGCCCCGCCGAGGAATCAACCTCCGCGCGGGAGCGACCGGCGACGAAAAACAGATAAGCGTTGCGGAAGTAATCGGCGAAACCACCCTGCACGGCGTGACTCAGCCCGGCGGCCAGGGCGAGGAGCCAGATTGCGGGAGAAGCGCCCGCGGCCAGACAGCGCAGGGCGAGGTGCAGATAAATTCCCAGAAAGACGATGTGGTCGGAAAGGCTGTCGACGATCCGGCCGGCCCGACTTCCTCTGTTCGTTAGGCGAGCGAGTTGTCCGTCGGCGTTATCAAAGGCGTTGCAGAGGATGTGCAAGCCCATCCCGAGCAGATTCAAACGCAGATCGCGATAATAGTAGAAATGCCCGGCGGCGAGTCCGCTGACCAAACTCAGAAAGGTCACGCCAGTTGGCGTCATGCCCAGGCGGGCGAAGAAGCGGGCCAGGGCGAAGCCGACCCGGCGATAAAAATAGATGTCGAGCAGCCCCTCGACGTCGCGATTCTTATAGGTGCCCTCGATGGCGGCTGGCATGGGCGAGGGCGCGAGCCGGGCGACTAGCTGCGCGAGGCCAGCTCCGGCAAGAGGGCTTCGCGGGGTTGCTCAGCGCTTGGATTCGTCTCGCGATCTCGCGTCCGCTCGACCCGGCAAAACAGGGTGTATTCCGGATCGAAAATGAACTGGAAGAGGAGGCCGCTCCAGGAGCGGTGATATTTCAGGGTGTCGTAATACTCCGGAGCGAGCGCCCGCAGCCGGGGCAGATTATTCCAGGGAATGGTCGGGAAATCGTGATGCTCGTTGTGGTAACCCATGTTCAGGCAGATCCGATTGATCGGCCCGTAGTAACTGTAGGTCTCCTGGTCGGGATCGTGCGTATAATGCTCCTGAATCCAGCGCGCCCCGACCGGGTGCAGGCCGATGGAAAACGAAAAGGAACAGAAGAGATAAAACAAGCCGGCCCAGCCGCAGAAGTAGACGATGGCCGCGTCATAGGCGAGGGCGCAGGTGAGGTTGATGAAAATCCAGCGGTTCCACATCCGATAGGCTTTGATCCGCGGCGGCCGGGTTAACTGCACAATCGGAAAGAGCAGGAACCAAAGCGCCTTCGCGTACCACCGGTTTCCAACCAGCCTGGCCTCCCATTCGTTGGCCAGGTCGGCGTCATACTCGTAATCGCCCTGGTGGGAGTGGTGCTTCAGGTGATAGACCTGAAACCCCATCGCGCCGGGCAGGAGGTTCGGCAGATCGGCGAAGATCGCGATCATCTTGTTCCAGCTCTTGCTCGGCAGGATGAGATTGTGAATGGCGTCGTGGATCAGCACGTACATGGAATGATTGGCAAAAGCGCCCACCCCGTAAGCAACGAGCAGATTCAACCACCAATAGCCGAAACCCAGTTTCCCAAAAAGAAACGCCAGCCCGGTTTGCAGACTAACGACCGCGAGAGCGATGAGCAGCGTCCAGGGATTGCGGCCCATGAGCTGGCGGACTTCCGGATGCGCCTTGATGATGGCGCGCGCCCGGCCGGTGTGCGGATGCCCCAGCTCCGAGTAAAAAAAGGATTGTTGCACGAAAGATTCCCTAAGCGTGCTGCGCAATCTGCGCTGGCACGAGCGTGTCGGAAAGAATATTGAGCGCCTCGTCCAGATCAGCCCGCGTATGCAACGCCGTGACACAGGCGCGGAAACAAATCCGATCCTGCGGCACTGCCGGATAATCGACCGGTGCGACCCACAAGCCGCGAGCGCGCAGTTCGTGACCGAGGCGATACATCCGCTCGCGATCGCCGATCACGATCGGCATCACGTAGGTGGTCGAGTTACCGGTGTCGATCCCCATCCCGCGGAGGTGATGATGGAAGTATTCGGCGTTTTCCCACAGTTGCCGGCGCAATTGCGGCTGGCTGGTGCCGATCTCGAGCGCCTTCAAAATCGCCGCCACCACGACCGCAGGCAGGGCGCAGGAATAAACATAGGGATGCGCATAGAAGCGCAGATACTGGAGGGTCTCGCGCGACCCGGCGACAAAGCCGCCGAGGGCGCCAAACGCTTTCGAGAACGTGCCGTAAGTGAGCCGAACCCGGTCCTCGACGCCGAACTTCTCCGCCGCCCCGCGCCCGTGTTCGCCGCAGGCGAGGATGGAATGCGCTTCGTCGATGAAGACGCTCGCGCCGTGTGAGTCGGCCACGGTGATTAACTCGGCCAGGTTCCCGAAATCGCCGTCCATCGAATAGATGCCTTCGATCACGACCAGTTGCCGTTTGCCCTTGTGCCGGGATAACGAGGCGTCGAGTGCCGCCGGATCGTTATGCTCGAATTTCTCCGCCCGGCAGCGCGAGAGCGTCGCGCCGTCACGCAGGCTGAGGTGGGAGCGGTTATCGAGGATCGCGACATCGGTCTTGCGCAGAAGACCCGAGATGGTGCCGAGCGCGCCGCCGAATCCGCTGTTGAAAAGCATCGCGTCCTCGCGCCCGAGGAACTCCGCGATCTTGCGTTCCAGCTCGCGGTGGAGATCGGTCATGCCCGAGAGCATGGGCGAACCACAGGCGCCGAGACCGTGGGTCGTGAGGGCGTCGTGCGCGGCCGCGATCACCTCGGGATGATTGGCCAGCCCGAGGTAATTGTAGGAGCAGAGATTGATGACCGGCTGCGGTTTGCCGTCGTAGGTGATGGTGGTGCGCGCCTCGGCCGCCGCGCGCAACTCCGGTTCGTAAAGTTCAACCGCCCATGCGCCCGCCTCCATCCAGCGGGTGAAACTGGCCGGGGCCTGAAGAGGGTCGCCTCCTTCGCCGGCGAGGAAATTACTGAGGCTGAGATCGGCGGGATTGTCGTTCATAAAAAAACCGCGCCTAACGAGAGCGCGGCAAATTGGGATGAGCAGCATTCCTCCGGATGTCCGGCTGAGCTGCGGGCTAAATTGTTGGTTTTGTGATGCATCCTTTGGTATCTCGCGGGCCGGTTCGGGCCGGGCTGCGATTTCCCATTCGGGGCAGCAATCTTACCGCTGCACCTGATCGCGACAAGAATTTAATTTGGCGGTTGAGGCGGCGCCGAAGGTAGCGCGAGCTTCCAGCTTGCGCTGCCCCTGCCTGCAAGCTGGAAGCTTGCGCTACCCTTCGTAGGGGGAAGGGGGCTGTTCGAGCGCCGTTTGCAGGACTTCATCGACCGTTTCGACTGGGACGAAACGGATCTTTTCCTTCGCTTCCTCCGGGATGTCGACCAGGTCTTTTTCGTTCAGCTTTGGGATGATGACGGTGGTGATCCCGGCCCGCATCGCGGCCAGGCTTTTCTCTTTTAATCCGCCGATCGGCAGAACGAGTCCGCGCAAAGTGATTTCGCCCGTCATGGCGACGTCGGAGCGGACTGGCTTGTTGCTGAAGAGCGAGGCGAGAGCGGTGAACATGGCCACCCCGGCCGACGGCCCGTCCTTCGGAATCGCCCCGGCCGGAACGTGAACGTGAATATCGGTGTCGCGAAACGCATCCGGGGTGGCGCCGAACTGGCCGTCGCGACTCCGGACCAGACTGAGGGCCGCTTGCATCGATTCTTTCATCACCTCGCCGATCTGGCCGGTGAGAGTGATGTTGCCTTTCCCGGGATAGCGGGTCGCCTCGATATGCAGCACTTCGCCGCCGGCCGGCGTGTAGGCGAGACCGGTCACGACGCCGGGCTTGTTGGCGGTCAGCTTCGCATCGTGGATGTAGCGAACGGGCCCGAGCATTTCCTCCACCAGCGCGGGCGTGACCGTAACGTGATCGGTCTTGCCGCGCGCCACCCGCGCCGCGACGCCCCGAATGACGGCGCCGAGCTGGCGCTCCAGTTCGCGCACGCCCGCTTCGTGAGTGTAATTGTCGATCACCCGCACGATCGCTTCCTCTTCCCAGACGCATTGCTCCGGTTTGAGTCCGTTCTCTTCGAGCTGTCGCCTAACGAGATAGCGACGCGCGATCTCCAGCTTCTCGCGCCCGGTGTATCCGGCCAGGCTGATCAATTCCATTCGGTCGCGCATCGGCTCGGGCACGCCCTCGATGTAATTGGCGGTCGCGATGAAAATGATCTGCGAAAGATCGAACGGCACATCGAGGTAGCGATCGACAAAGGAAAAATTCTGGCGCGGATCGAGCACCTCGAGAAGCGCGCTCGCCGGGTCGCCCCGAAAATCGGTTCCAAGTTTGTCGATCTCGTCCAGCATCATGACCGGGTTGCGGGTCCCGGCCCGGCGCAGTTCCTGGATGATGCGCCCCGGCATGGAGCCGATATAGGTGCGGCGATGGCCGCGGATTTCCGCTTCGTCGCGAATCCCGCCGAGACTCAGCCTAACGAACTTGCGACCGAGGGCGTCGGCGATCGACTGCCCGAGGCTCGTCTTGCCGACCCCGGGCGGACCAAGGAAGCAGAGAATCGGTCCGTGGCCATTGGGGTTGAGTTTGCGCACGGCGAGATACTCGATCAGGCGGCGCTTCACTTTTTCGAGGTCGTAATGATCGCGATCGAGAATCTCCTGCGCCTTCTCCAGATCGAGGTTGTCCTCGCTCATCTTCGACCAGGGCAGCTCGGCGATCGTCTCGATGTAGGTCACGATGACCGAGTAATCGGGGCTGGCCTGCGGGATGAAATCGAGCCGCTTCAATTCGCGTTCCGCCTGTTCCATGACGGCCTGGGGCGGCTTTGCTTCCGCGAGTTTCTGCTCCAGTTGCGCGCGCTGCTCTTCGGCCCCGGAATCGCCTTCGCCCAGCTCGCGCTGGATCGCCTTGACCTGCTCGCGCAGGTAGGCGCGCCGTTGCGCATCGGTGAACTGCGATTGCACATCCTGCTGCAACTTTTGCTGGATCTGCGCGATCTCGAGCTGCGACGAAATGTTCGCCTGCACGGTGCGCAGGCGTTTTTCGAGATCGTTCTCCTCCAGCAGCGCCTGTTTTGCCGCGACATCGATATTGAGGTTCGGCGCCAGGAAATCTGTCAATTGCTCGGCGTCCTCGAGCCCGAGCACAATTGCGCGCGCCTGCTCCGGCACGTCAGGCGTAAGTTCGAGCAACTTCGCCGCAGAATCGCGCAGGTTGCGGAAAGCGGCTTCGAATTCCTTCGTCGTCGGGGGCGGAAGGACATTCAGCAGCTCGACGTCGGCACGGAGAAAGGGCGCGGTTTGCGTGACCTTGCGAATGGCGAAACGTCGCAGTCCCTGCGCGATGACGACGACGCTGTTGTCCGGTTGGCGCAACAGTTTCAGCACCATGACCGCCGTGCCGACATGATAAAGATCCGCCACGCCGGGTTCTTCGGTCTTCTTCGTCGCGCTGGGTAATGAGGCCGATGATTTTGTTTTGCGGGAGCGTTTCGTTCAGCAACTGGATCGAGCCCGGACGCTGGACGTTGAGTGGCGAGACAGTTCGCGGAAAAACGACAAACCCGCGCACCGGGAGGATGGCAAGCGTGTCCGGAATGGCCGGCATCTCGTCGGGGCCACCCTGCCGCACCGCATCGCCAACTGACGGCGGTGTCTCTCCGGAACCTTGCAGAGCGCTGAGAGGTTGTTCGTTCATTTCTTAAAGGGAAGGTCGATCCAGAGAAATCCATTGCGTTGCTCAGCGCTCGCCCGCTCGACATCCACCTGCAACGGCAACTCGAGGATGCGTTCGAAGGGGCCGTAATCGATTTCGAACGCGATCATCTGCACCGCGCGATCTTCGTCCCCGGTCGGCTCCGGCGCCTGGCGGGTGCCGCGAATCGCGAGGCGCTGCGGCTCAATCGTGAGGTCGACCTGATCGCGGTCGACCCCGGCCAGATCGACACAGATGCGCATTCCCTTGTCACACTGAAAAGCATTGATTGCCGGTCGCCAGCGATAGGGCCCGGGCGGGCTGAGCTGGAATCGCGTCAGTTGATAGGTGACATCGCCGAGCGTCTCGTGCAGCCAGCGCAATTTGATTCCACGGATCGTGTTCATGCCTTGCTCGAATCTAGACTACGCAAACCAAAGGTCACCTGCGTGTGCCGTTCTTGGGCGAGCCCGAAAGGAGGGCCTGGCCTAACGAGCGGAGCGCTTCAGCAATTCGACCAGCTGATCTTTCCAGAGAGCCGCCACCGTGTGGCTGCCGTGCCCGCGTGTTTTGTCGCTCAGCGGAATCACGACCGCGCGTCCGTCCGGTACGCGTTTGATCTCGCGCTCGAGGATTCCCAGCTCGGGCGGGTTGATCAGGTCGTCGGCGGAATTGATCGCTACCAGGGGCGCGCGGATGTTCCCGAGGGCCGGCCCCGGATCGTAATCGCGCGAAGCCGCGACCGCGTAGAGGACGTCGTTCGCGTCCGCCGTTTTGACATACTCGTTCACGAAGCGATCCAGAACCTGGTCGGTCTTAACCAGGGTCGGCGCTTCCTTCTGGCGCAGGATCGGATTGCTGCTCATGAACCAGAGCATTTCCGCCGCGGTCCGCAGGCTGGGCGGCTGGGTTTTGTAATCGCCCTGCTCCCAGGCCGGGTCGTTGCGGATGGCGTCGATGATGATGCGGCGCCAGGCACGGTTGCGGCCGGAGATTTGGGTCGGCAAACTGGCCAGGGGCATGAGCGCGTCCATGAATTCGGGATCGATCTCGCCCCACATCCAGGTGTGCATCCCGCCCATCGAGGTGCCCATGATGAGCCGGGCGTGGTTGACCCCGAGGCCGTCGGTGAGAAGGCGATGCTCGGCCGCGACCATGTCGCGGTAGCCGTAGTTGGGGAACTTCGCATGCATCCCGTCACTTGGTTTGCTCGACTTCCCATGCCCGATGTCGTCCGGCAGGATGATGAAAAATTTCGTCGCATCGAGCGGCTGGCCGGGTCCGAAAAGTTCGCCGGCAAATTCCGGCCGGATGAATTGCGCGCCGCTCCCGGTCGTGCCGTGCATGATGAGGACGGCGTTTTTCGTCATGCCCTTGTCGTCCTTCACCGCCTTGCCGAGGGTGCGGTAATGCATCCGCAGTTCCGGCATGGTTTGGCCGGTATTGAAATGGAAGTTGCGCAGAACAAAATCGCCTTCGTTAGGGGCGGGGTAGTCCGCGGCCGCAGCGGCCTGGATGAGAACGAAGGAAACGGCCAGAGGCGTGACGCGGAAGAGAGCATTCATTTCCGGAAGATATCGCAAGAGGTGGCGGAGGCGATGACGAAACAGGAGCGGAGTCGAGGCGACGACTCTCCGCTGGTGGAGCGAGACTCCGTCGAGCTGAGAGCGGGCTCGCTTCTGCGATCCGGGCGTTCCCCCCGGCTCGACGGAGTCTCGCCCCACCAGGAAGGACGGAAGGCGAAGAAGTCGCGGGACTGTCGCCCGGAGCCGGGGTGTGTTATCGAAGCTGGCGATGAAAAATTACTGGCTCGTGAAGCAGGAACCGGAGGCCTATTCGTGGGACGACTTCGTGCGCGACGGCGGAACGCAGTGGACCGGGGTGCGAAATTTTCTCGCGCGCAAACATCTGCGCGCGATGCGCAAAGGGGATGTGGTTTTGTTTTATCACAGCGTGAGTGACAAGGCGGTCGTGGGCGTCGCGCAGGTGACCCGGGAAGCGTTTCCCGACCCGACGGCGAAGGAAGGCGACTGGAGCGCGGTCGAGTTAAAGCCGGTCAAGCGTTTAAAGAAACCGGTCACCCTCGCGCAAATCAAAGCGGAGCCGAAGCTGCGCGAGATCGCATTGCTGCGCTGTTCACGGCTCTCGGTCCAGCCGTTAGGCAAGGTGGAGTTTGAGTTGATTTGCCGGCTGTAGGCGCTTCGATCGCGCGCCGGCATCGCGCGCCTTCCGAATTGTCATCCCGAGTCGGCGAAGCGCGACGAGGGACCTCGCGAGCTACCAGGCGACTCTCTTTCGATCTTACGGCCTTCAATCTCCGCTTGTGAGGTCCTTCGCCGTCTGCGCGGCTCAGGATGACAGTGCGGCATCACGGCTCGCAGTTTCAGCTTGTCCGCTTTTCGGTTCCGACGACGCTAGCGACGTGCAACGCGCGCTGGTTGTTTCCATCCACGACGTCGCTCCCGCGACCCGGGGGCGCGTCGAGCCGATCCTGGACCAACTGGGGCGGATTGGTGTGCCGCGTTGTTCGCTCCTTGTCGTGCCGGATTATCATCGAACCGGTCGCTCGTTAGGCGAGCCCGGCTTTGTTTCCTGGCTCCAGGACCTGAATGCGCAGGGGCACGAGATCGTCCTCCACGGCTTTTATCATCAACGGGCGCGCCGGGGAGGGGAATCAGCCCGGCAGAAAATGATCACGCGCGTCTACACTGCGGACGAGGGAGAGTTCTTCGATCTCGATTACGAGGAGGCCGCGCGGCTCTTGCGGGAGGCACGGGACGAGTTCGCGGCCCATGAATTTCATCCGACCGGCTTCATTGCGCCGGCCTGGCTTCTCGGCGCCGAGGCGCAACGCGCGGCGATCGACGCCGGTTTTCGCTATACGACGACCCTGCGCACGGTGCGCGATTTCTCCGCGGGCGAGGAATTCGTTTCCCAGTCGCTCGTCTACAGCGTGCGGAGCGGCTGGCGGCGAGTCATGAGCCTTGCCTGGAATCGGGGCCTCTTCCGTCGCCTGACGAGCAACCCGCTCCTCCGCCTCGGCATCCATCCGCCCGATATAGCGCACGGCGCGATCTGGGAACAAATCCTTGCGCTGATTGGGAAAGCGCTGCGCGACCGAGAGCCAATGTCCTACCAGGAATGGCTCGGGCGGAAATCCGCGCTCCGCACTCCGAAATCCGCACTCGCATGAGCCGCTGCGATCTTCATCTCCATTCCAAGTTCAGCGATCGCTCGGAGGATTGGCTCTTTCGCCGGTTCGATTTTCCCGACAGCTACTCCGATCCGGAGGAATTGTATGCGCGGGCCAAAGCGGCCGGGATGAATTTCGTTACCATCACCGACCACGACACGATCGAAGGTTGTCTCGCGATTTCACGACGGCGCGATACTTTTATCAGCGAGCAGGTTACGACTTATTTTCCGCAAGATCCATGCAAAATTAATCTGCTTGTCTGGGGAATTTCCGAAGGGCAACACGCCGAGATCGTCCGGTTGCGCGACAACATTTTCGACCTCCAGGTTTACCTCCAGAAGGAGTCGATCACTCATGCCGTGGCGCACCCGCTCTACAGTATCAACGGCAAGCTCACGACCTCGCATCTGGAACGGCTCATTCTGCTCTTCCAGGTTTTCGAAGGGGTCAACGGCCTGCGCGACGCCCTCCTGAGCGATCTCACCCGGCACATCCTCGGCCAGCTTACGCCGGCCAGGGTGGAGGAGTTCGCCAGTCGCCACGACCTCGCGCCGACCCATCCCGAGCCCTGGAAAAAAATTCTCGTCGGCGGTTCGGACGATCATGGCGGTCTTTTCATCGGCTCGGCCTTTACTGAAACGCCCGCGGCGCGCACGCCTAACGAGTTTCTCGCGCAGATCCGGGCCGGGAAATGCACTGCGCACGGGGAAGGCGGCACGCCGCTGGCGCTCTCCCACGGGTTCTACAACACCCTTTCGTGTTTCATCCAGGATCGTTTCACGGAGAAGCTCGGGCCGAGCGCTGGCCTGGTGGAGAAAATGTTCTCGCGCTTCATGGAAGGGCTCGATCCGACCGAGTTCACGCTCAAGGAGAAAGCGGGCTTCGTCGCCCAGGGCGTTCTTTCCGGGAAAATCTTCGAGCTCGCAAAGCCGGGGAACATTTCTCTCTGGCGCGAGCTCTCGAGCTACTTCGCGCGGCCGGAGGTAAAAGCCCAGCTGGCCCGTGAGGTGGCCGATGTCGTCGAGCCGGAGCGCCGCACCTTCATCATGGCCAACGCCGCCTGCGAACAGCTCGCCTTTCGGTTCTTCGAGAAGTTCGTGCAGCAGCTCAACGCCGGGAAGGTGATCGAGAGCATCCAGGCGCTGGCCAGCATCGCGCCGATCCTGGTCGTGCTCGCGCCTTACATCTATGCCTTTCACAGCCAGGCGCCGTCGCGTCGCTGGTTGCGCGAGATCTGCCGCGACTTCACCGGCGCGATCCCGCCCGTCCTGCAAAACAAAAAGCGGGCCTGGTTCACCGACACGCTGGAAGACGTGAATGGCGTCTCCACTACGATTCGCAAAATGGCGGCGGAAGCGCGCGATGCGGGCGAAGATTTGGTCGTGGTCACCTCGCGTGGTGAGCTCACGCTCGACGGTCTCCCGATCAAGAACTTCAAGCCGATCGGCGAATTCGAGCTGCCCGAGTACGAGCTGCAAAAGCTCAGTTTCCCGCCCATTCTGCAGATGCTCGATTACATCCAGCGCGAAAACTTTTCCGAGATCATCATCAGCACACCGGGGCCGATCGGTCTCACCGCGCTCCTCGCCGGCAAGATGCTGAACCTCGAGACGAGCGGCATTTATCACACCGATTTCCCGCAATACATCCGCATCCTGACCGAGGACAGCTTCCTCGAGAGTCTGGCCTGGAAATACATGCACTGGTTCTACGGCCAGCTCGATACGATCTTCGTCAACTCCGAGCAATACCGCCAAAGCTGGATCGATCGCGGGATCGACGCCGCGAAACTCAAGATTCTCCCGCGCGGACTCGACACCCGGCTTTTCGCGCCCGGGCGCAGCGAGCCCGATTTTTGGAAGAAATTTGGGAGCAATGGCGCCGGCGTGCGTCTTTTGTTCGTTGGGCGGGTCTCGAAGGAAAAGGACCTCGACATTCTCGTCCAGGCCTTTCGCAATCTGCGTCGGGAAAAAGCTCCAGTGCAGCTATCGATCGTCGGCCACGGACCTTATTCCGACGCGCTCGCCAAGCTCATGCCCGAAGCCTGTTACACCGGCTACTTGAGCGGCACGGAGCTGGCCAGGGCCTACGCCTCGTCCGACATCTTCGTCTTCCCCAGCACCACCGATACCTTTGGCAACGTCATCCTCGAAGCCCAGGCGGCCGGCCTTCCCGTCGTCGTCTCCGACGTCGGCGGGCCGCGCGAGCTGGTGACTGACGGCGTCAACGGTCTTATCACCAAAGCCCTCGACGTCGCCGCCTTCACTGTCGCCATTTGCCGCCTCGTGGAAGACGAACCGCTGCGCAAAGAAATGAGCGCGGCCGCCCGTCGCAGCGTGGAAGACCGGAGCTGGCCGCGCGCCTTCCGAAATTTCTGGGCCGCGACCCAGATCGAGTGACGATGGAGTTCCATCTCTTTCTCTTCGTTAGGCAGTCGGCCGAGCGGAGCAACTGAATCCTCCTCCTCGTCCTCGATCATTTTCCGAGAACGAGGACGATTACGAAAAGGGGGTGCCGCAGGGCAGGGCGATGGCGCTTGCTTTTTGGCAGGTTCACGAATAGGAGGCAAGGGTAAAGCGAGCGCAGGCTCGCAAGTCAAAATCAACCAACAACAAAATGAAAAGGACCTTGCTTCTTTCAGCGGCGATCAGCGCGTTACTTGTCCTGGGTGGCTGCGCTGCTCAAAACCATTCCGCCACGACCTCGGATTCCTCGCGAGCTGCGGTCGGCCCGGGTTCAGTCGCGCCGATCAATGGCGGCCCGGACCGGCCCGGGCACATCCCGCAGAAGAACATACCGTAGGTTGCCCTGCGGTCTGACGGCGGCCCGGAATGGCTGGCCGCGCCAGGCGCCACCCGCGTTTTGGGAGCGCCGGCGGGCTCCTTTGCCTCGAAAGGGCGAGGGGTGCAACGATGGCGATGACGTGCCGAGCCTCAGCGCACGACTAACGAATAAAGGGGGCCGCGCGGGTTAAGCAGCTCGCTCTTGTGCTGGGAGACGGCGAGGTAGACCTGGAGGCACCAGAGCAGAACGAAGGCCGCCGCCAGAGCGCCGCCGCGCGCGCGGGTCAGGCGCGGGCGAGGGAGACGGGCGAGGAGGCTGCGACCAAGCGCCAGCTCGATGGTGTTAACGAGCAGGAGCACGATCGCTCCGGCCAGCAGCGGATAGGCCAGCCAGTTGAAATAAAGAGCGCGCCCGAATTCGCCCCGCAGAAGGCAGTGCAGGGCGCGGGTGGTCCCGCAAAAAATGCAGGGCAACCCGGTGATCGCCCCGCACGAGGTGGCAAACGGAAACCAGCCCGGCACCTTGCCCGGCTGAACCCAGGCGAGGGCGAGCAGCGCCGCTGGCAGAAGCGCGAGATTGATCGCGCGCCATTGCTTCGCGCCCGGCGTGAGGCGCGGGTGGCTGGGTAAGTCGATCATGCGGATGGCGCGGGCGGCGCAGGCGGTGCGGGCGGCGGAGGTTCCTGGACCGGCGGAACGTCCGGTGGCAGAGGCGGGGACGCTGGCGCGGCGGGCGGGAGCTCGGCTGGCCTAACGACAGCCCAGACGTCATACGGATCGCCAAATTGGCGGATAAAACAAAGCGGGTAGGTAAAGAGAAACATCACCAGCGGCAGGAGAAGGACCGTTCCGATATAAGGAATCGCCGCCACGCAGCAGGTCGCGCAGGCCGCGATGCAGCCGATCATGGCAGCGGCGATGTAGAGCACGATGTAGAAAAGCAGGAAGAGCAAAAAAGAAACCGGATTGGCCGCGATCAATTCCCAGACGGCGCGAAAGGCCGTCATCGCCTCGCAGCGCTGCCGATACATCACCGGCACCATGAATTTCACGATCAGCCCGACGACAACGGCGGCGAGGAAGAAAGCGACGCCGAAGAGAATGATCATCGCCAGCGGGAGGAGCGGATTATTCCAGTGCCAGCCGAGGACGAAGAGGAGGGCGAGGCCGCCGAAGATGACCATGCTGCAAAAGGTGATGACGAGCTGGACGACGAAATAGCGGTTGCCCTCGGTGTGGTATTCGCGCCACGGCTCGGCGATCGCGCCGCGGTTGCGCACGATGCAGTCGGTAAACATGAAACGGCCCCGCGCGTTGAGCCAGAGGAGGAGGACGATGATGGCGAGGACGAAAAGGCCGCCGCCGATCATAAGCGGAATGACCCAGGGCGGCATGTGCTCGAGCGAGGCCGACGCTTCATTTGTTCGGGCTTTCAGATCCCAATCGGCGTTGCCGAAGGGTTGCCGGAAATTGAAGCTGCCGCCGCTGAACATGGTCGCGAGCCAGGCGGCGAAGCCAATCACGAACCACTTCCCGATGTCGAAGGGTTGGAAGAGAATTTTCTTCGTGATTTCAAATGCTTCGCCGAAGGGGGCAAAGATCTCGATCGGTCGCTCGCTTGGGTCCATGGATCAATTCAACCAATCCCGGCGGGGATGGCAAGGCTGCGATCGCCATCCGGCGCCCACCGAGGTGATGTTGGGGACTATCCGTCGCCTCTGCGTGGGAGCATTGTGGCCGGAATCGATGATCCCGGTCGGGCCAGAGCCAGCCACGGCCAGACCAGCCGGGATCACCGATCCCGGCTACAACACCCGGATTTCAGTCGGTGCCGAAGTAGCGATCGCCGGCGTCACCGAGTCCGGGAACGATGTAGCCGGCGCTGTTCAACTCGGGATCGATGGCGGCGGTAACGATCGGGACATCGGGATGAGCGCGCTGCATTTCCGCGACCCCGGGAGGGCAGGCCAGGACGCAGATTAGTTGCAATCGCGTCGCGCCGGCCGCCTTCACGATCGTGACGGCTTCGACCGCGCTATGACCGGTCGCGAGCATCGGATCGAGGACGAGCACTTCCGCCTCGGCGAGATTGGCGGGCAGTCGGCAAAAATATTTGACCGGTCGGAGGGTTGCGGGATCGCGGTAAAGACCGACGTGACCGGTGCTCGCTCCGGGAATAAGCGGCATCATTCCTTCCTGCAATCCGAGGCCGGCCCGCAGGATCGGCACGAGGGTGATCGGGCGGGCGAGCAGCGCCCCCGAAAATTCCCTGAGCGGGCTCTCCATCCTTTCCGTGCGCAGCTCCCAGCACCGGGCCGCCTCCACGAGGAGGAGAAGGGCCAGTTTGTGCAGGGCCGGGCGGAATTCGTTAGGCGGAGTGGTCTTTGCGCGCAGCGTCGCGAGATGGGCGGCGGCGAGGGGATGATCGAGGACGCGCACTTTTGCAGGGGATCTTGCGGCCTGGGTCATGCCCGGGATCATGACCGGCGCGCGCGCTTTGTCATCTCAAAAGCTGCGAATTACTCGTGCGCTTCCAACGTTTGTCATCCCGAGCCGCGCAGACGGCGAGGGACCTCACAGTTGCAATCCAGGCGTTCAACTCGTCAACCAACGTCGATTCCAGTTGCGAGGTCCTTCACCGCGCTTTGCCGGCTCAGGATGACAAACCGTGGGACCGACGTGCAGGTGAGCCGCCGCGACTCTTGACCCGTCCGGAGATGAACCCGACACTCTGTTCCTCTCATGCGCTTCCAAACGCTCTTCGAAGCACGCTGGATCTTTGCCGTGCTTCTCCTGCTCGCCCTTTTCGGCCTTTGGCTCTCGCCCTGGGTCGCGCTCTTTTTCGTTTTGCTCATCGGCTACACCTTCGTTTTCTTTCGCGATCCGGAGCGGGTCACACCGGCCGAGCCGGAGGTGGTGGTGGCGGCGGCCGACGGGGTGGTGGTGGAGATCGCCGAACTCGAGGAAACCGAAGTCGTTAGGGGAACGATGCGGCGGGTGGCGATCTTTCTTTCCGTCTTCGACGTGCACACCAACCGGGCCCCGATCGACGGCCGGATCATTTACCGCCAACATCACGAGGGCCTCTGCCTCGACGCCCGCAACCCGGAGTGCTCGGTCAAGAATGAAGCCATGACCTGGGGCTTTGAAAATCCCCGCGCCACTCTCGTCGTGAGGCAAATCACCGGCGCGATCGCGCGCCGCATCGTCGGCTGGTCGCAGGTTGGCGACCGGCTGAAAAAGGGCGAGCGTTTCGGCATGATCCGATTCGGATCGCGAACCGAGGTCTATCTCCCGCTGAGCGCGACGGTGCTGGTACGGGTGGGGGATCGCGTCGTGGGCGGCGCGAGCCCGATTGCCCGCCTCTCCTGAATTATGCACGACACGCCAAGCCCGAAAATTTATCTGCTGCCCAACCTGATGACGGCGGGCAACCTCTTCTGCGGGTTCGCCGCCGTCCTCCGCATCTATGACGGGGCGCAGAAGATCGATTTCCTCGAAGCGGCTTCCGATTTTCACGACGCCATCTGGTTCATTCTCGCCGCCTGCATTTTCGATCTGCTCGACGGGCGCCTGGCCCGGCTCGGCGGGCACGAGAGCCCGTTCGGGCGAGAGTTTGATTCGTTAGCCGATATCGTTTCCTTCGGGATGGCGCCGGCCCTGCTCGTTTACCAGATCGTGCTCGGCGAATTCGAGAATCTCGGCTGGATCATCGCCTTTGTTTACCTGGCCTGCGGCGCGCTTCGCCTTGCGCGCTTCAACTGCGTCGCCGCCGCCGGGCCCTCGAACAACCCGGACAAGAATTTCACCGGCTTCCCGATCCCGGCGGCGGCGGGCGTGATCGCCTCGCTCACTCTCTTTATGCTCTGGCTCGATGAAGGTCAGCGCACGATCGGCCGCTGGAAATATGCGCTCCCGATCCTGATGATTTTTCTCTCCTTCATGATGTTCAGCAAGTTCCGCTACCCGAGCTTCAAGGCGGTTAACTGGCGCACCACGCGCTCGATTCCGAGCTTCTTTTTCCTCATCGCCCTCCTCGCCCTGACGGTGAAGTTCTATCACTGGATGGCGGCGGTGATTTTCCTTACCTACCTCCTCTACGGATTCCTGCGGCCGTTTCTCTCGCCGAAGCGGCGCCGTTTAATCGAAGAGGAAATCGGCGAAGAACCGCCCGAGGACGAACCGGTCGAGGAGATCACCTGAGTAAGAACTGCTCTTCAGGCTTGAGGGCAGTCTGCCTGTATCATATTGTCTTACAGCATGCGCGAAACCTTGACCATCAGTCTTCCGAAGGAAATGCGCCGGCAATTGAACAAGGCCGCCAGGGCCGAAGGCACGACGCAAAGTGAATTCGTTCGCCGTGCGCTCAAGGCCGAACTCTTCCGGCGCGCTTTGCGCTCCGCCCGCGCTGAACTCCTGCCGCGCGCCCGGTCCAGTGGCATTTTCAGCGACGACGATGTCTTTCAGGCGGTGTCGTGAGGATCGTCCTCGACACGAACGTGCTCTTTGCCGCGTTGACGGCCAACGGCCTGTGTCACGATCTCGTTGAGGAGGTCAGCGCATCAGAAACCCTCGTTTGGTCACCGGCGCTACAGGACGAACTGATTGGCGCTCTGCGCAAGAAGGGCTTGGCGACGGCAAAGGCGCTGGCCGCGATTAAGGCTTTTGCCGCCCTTTGCGAGATGCACAAAGCCGTCCCGCTCGCAAAGCGCGTTTGCCGCGACCGGGACGACGACGTGGTCTTGGGCGTCGCGCTCGCGGGAAAAAGCGATGTCATCATTAGCGGAGACAACGATCTGCTTGTGCTGAAGAAATATCAGCGTTGCCGCATCTTATCGCCGCGACACTTCTTCGAACTCCTCCACGGACAAAGGCCCGACCGGTGAGCCTAACGATTCAGTTGTGCGAGAATCTCCGGGTCGCGTACGTCGGCCCAGGCGCCGCTTAACTCGAGCGCCTGCACTTTTTTGCCGGAATGGGCGAGGGCCCGGATCGCGTCGGTCAGTTCGAACTCGCCGCGCGCCGAACGCTCGAGCCGGGCGGTGAAATCGAAGATGCTGGGGCGGAAAGCGTAGATCCCGGCGTTATACCAAGGGCTGGTCGGCTCATCCGGTTTCGGCTTTTCCCGCAGGTCGACCAGCTCGAAGCGCTGGTTGACGAAGACCGCGCCGCCCTTGCTCACGTCTTCGTTACGTTTGACCGTCACGATCGCTTCGGTTTGGTCGTCGAGCATCGTTAGGCGGGGGTAGTTCGCTTCGTCGACGATGATGTCGCCGTAGCTCAGGACAAATGGATCGCGGCCCACGAAATCGCGGGCCAGCTCCACCACTTTCCCGGTCCCGTCCTGCACCACCTGGGTGGCGTAGCCGATGCGGAGCCCGAGAGCCGCGCCGTCGCCAAATGCCTCCCTAACGACCTCGGCGCGATAACCGACGATAACCAGGAACTCGATCACGCCCGCGCCGCGAAGGCCTTCCATGATATGCTGGAGAATCGGTTTCCCGCGGACCACGATCATTGGCTTCGGGAGCTCATTCGTCAGGTCGCGCATTCTTGTGCCGCGGCCGGCCGCGAGCAGGACCGCTTTGGTGATGGCGGCGCTCATGAAGCGTGGGAATGGGTGTGTGTCTCGTGCTCGGTCGGGCAATCCGGTCCGTCGCAACATTCGAACTGGATGGTGGTGTGCTCGATCCCGAAGCGTTCCTCCAACTCGTGCGCGATCGTTTTCAGCAATTGATCGTCGAGCTGCGGTTCGCGCTTTACGACATGGGCGGTGCAGGCCGTTTCCGTCGTGCTCAAGCCCCAGACGTGCAGGTGATGAATGGCAGCGACCCCGGGAAGTTGCTCGAGAAAATCCTGCACCGCACCGGGATCGATCCCGCGCGGAACGGCGTCGAGCACGAGGTTGATC
The DNA here is from genome assembly GCA_963772915.1 of uncultured Verrucomicrobiae bacterium. Lineage (GTDB taxonomy): Bacteria > Verrucomicrobiota > Verrucomicrobiia > Chthoniobacterales > UBA10450 > Palsa-1392. The sequence goes on along the minus strand of CAVYZI010000003.1, from coordinate 11,791 downwards.
GAGTCCCGCAACAATCCCCAGGTCCCGATCAGGATGATCGCGACGATGACGAGACTGCTGATCGGATCGAGCAACGACCAGCCGGTTTGCAAAATGACGAAGCCCGCCAGCACGACGCCCGCCGAGACGGCCGCGTCGGCCGCCATGTGCAAAAAGGCGCCGCGAATGTTGAGATCGCCTTTTCGGCCGCCGACAAACATCCACGCGGTCACGCCATTGACGACGACGCCGACAGCGGCAACCCAGATCATCGTTAGGCCGCCGACCTCCGCCGGTTGGCGGAGGCGGCGGAGCGCTTCCCAGGCGATCGCGCCGACGCTGACGAGGAGGAGGATGGCGTTGGCCAGCGCGGCGAGGACGGAGGTGCGGCGCAGGCCGTAGGTGAAACGTTTGGTCGGGCTGCGGCGCTCGAGGCTGGTCGCGCCCCAGGCGATGAGCAGGCCCATCACGTCGCTCAAATTATGACCGGCATCAGCCAGGAGGGTGAGCGAATCGCTGAGCAGACCAAAGGTGACTTCCGCCCCGATGAAAACGGTGTTGAGGAGGATGCCGATGGCGAAGGCGCGTCCGAAATCGATCTGGTGCTGATGCGAATGACTCATCGTTTGAGCGAGTAGCGGTTCACGATCATCGCTGTGGCTGACCGCGACGTCCATTCTTGAATGGTTCTGCACTCAGGCAGGGCCTCCCTGGAGGGAAGCGCGCCGTCGCTTCCTCCGCTCGGAGCACCGACGGCGCCGTGCCCTCCATCGCTGGCTCCGGTGCGGTGACGCATTGGAGGGACGCCCAGAGCGTGCCCGCCGGGGCGGGTGGCGTCCGTGAATCTAATGCGGCGGGCTAGCGCTCGGCATCGCCGCCGGCTGACCTTCGTTAGGCGGAATCGGAATGGCGGGCGTCGTCGTCGGTGAAGGCGCTGCCGCCGCGGGGGTGGGCGTCGCCTCCGCCGCAACGGTCAAGGCCGGAATGTCCGCCTCCTTGATCAACTGATTGATCTTCGGCACCTCTTCGCTCTTGACCTGACTCCAGCTTTGCAACTGTTCTTCCAGCCGCTTGTCGAGCATGGCGAAGACTTCCTGCTGCGGCTCGGTCGGCGCCGCGTCGGCGGTTTCGATCACCTTGCTCAAGGTGTAGAATTCCTCGTTCAACTGGTTCGGATAAACCAGGTTTCCTTCCGAGCTCTTCATCTTTACCTGGATGAGCTTTTCCTCGATCGCCGACATCTTCTTTTCCATCTCATCGGCGGCGGTGAGCGCAGGCTTCAGCCGTTCATTATCGGCAAAGCGTTTGTGCAGGGAATCGATTTGCGACTTGGTTTCGCGAATTTCGTTGATCGCCTGATGCAGCTGCGAGAAGCGCTCGTTCACCTTGACCGAGAGCTCGAACGATTTCCGCATCCCAGCTTCCGCGTCTTTGATGCGGGGATCGATCGCGAGCTCGAGCGGCGCGGTCTGGCTTTTGCCGTTAGCCGTCAGGCGCACCTGGTATTTACCCGGGAGCGCGATCGGACCGCGCGGCCCCCCCCCGTAATAAAAGGCCCCCGCCGTCTGCACCGGATCGTCATAGCGCAGATCCCAGGCGAAGCGATTCATTCCCGCCTTGGCGGGAATGGTCTTGGGCGCTTCGATCTGGTCGGGCCATTCCGGAGGTTGCGACTCTCCCTCGTTTTCCTTGCTCGAGAGGTGCCGCACCGGCTTGCCCTGCGCATCGAGAATCTCGATTGTCACGTCTCCCTTCGGCGCATCCTTAAAGTAATAGTCGATGATCGCACCCGGCGGCGGATTGGTCCCGGCCGCCTGGTGGGTATCGATCTCTTCCGGGTAATGAAGACGGACCGCGGTCTGCGGTTGGTACAAGGTCATGTCGGCTTGCGCGATTTGGTCATTCATCTGGCGCAATGGCGTGAGGTCATCGAGCACCCAGAAGGAACGGCCGTGCGTCGCCACGACGAGGTCGTCATCTTTCACCACCAGGTCGCGGATCGACGAGGTCGGCAGATTCATTTGCAACGGCTGCCAATGCGCGCCGTCGTCGAAGGAAACGTAAACGCCCAGCTCCGTCCCGGCGTAGAGCAGGCCGCGCCGTTTTGGATCTTCGCGCACCGCCCGCACGTAAGCGCCTTCCGGGATGCCGTTGGTGATCGCGGTCCAGTTCCGGCCGGTGTCGTTAGTCTTGAAGATGTAGGGTTTGAAATCATCGAGCCGATGGCGATCGACCGCGACATAGGCAATCGCGGAATCGAAGTGCGAGGGATCAATCAGGCTGATGTGACTCCACTCCGGCATGTTGGGGGTCACCCGGAGCCAGGTCGCGCCGTCATCGGTCGTGACGTGAAGCAGCCCGTCGTCCGTCCCGGCCCAGAGCATTCCCTTTTTCACGGGCGATTCGGCGAGCGCGAAAATCGTGTCGTAATACTCGATGCTGGTGATGTCGTTCTGGATCGGGCCGCCGCTCGGTTTTTGTTTGCTCTTGTCGTTGCGGGTCAGGTCTTCGCTGATCGCCGTCCAGGTGTGACCCTGGTCGGTCGATTTGAAAACGGCTTCGCCGGCGGTGTAGATCGTGTCCGGGTCGTGCGAGGAAAGGAGGAGCGGCGAGATCCATTGGAAACGATGCTTCAGATCGCTCGCGCCGTGGCCGGAGTTATCGAGCGGCCAGACGCTCACGTCCTGGTATTGCTCCTTCGACTTGTCGTAGCGCGTGATGTAGCCCTCGTTGTTCGAGTAAATGATGTGCCAGTCGCGCGGGTCGGGGACGACGAAGCCGCACTCGCCGCCGCCGGCCTGGAACCAATCTTCGCGCGTGATCAGGCCGCTCTCGCCCCGGCTCGCGATCCCGACGTTCGAGTTGTCCTGTTGCGCGCCGTAGATGTGATAGGGAAACGCGTTATCGACCGCGACGTGATAGAACTGCGCCGTCGGCTGATTGTTCAAGGTCGACCAGGTCTCGCCGCCATCGATCGAGACGCTGGCCCCGCCGTCGTTCGCGTTGCCGATCCGGTTCGGATCTTTCGGATCAATCCAGAGCCCGTGATGATCTCCGTGCCGCGCGGGAAGGAGCTTGAAGGTCTTCCCGCCATCGACCGAACGGAAGAGTCCGGTATTCAAAACATAGAGCGTATCGGGCGCGCGCGGGTCGGCGTAGACCTTGCTGAAATACCAGGCGCGCTGGCGGAAGCGCAGGTCGTCGTTCACTTTCGTCCAGCTCTCGCCGCCATCTTCCGAGCGGAAAATGCCGCCTTCCTTCGCCTCGATGATGGCGTAGATGCGGTCGGAATCCGCGCCCGAAACGGTCACGCCGATGCGGCCGAGAATGCCTTCCGGCAAACCGTGACCCTTGAGCTGCTGCCACGTATTGCCGCCATCGGTCGAGCGGTAGAGCCCGCTCCCTTCACCGCCGCTGGAGAAAAACCACGGCTGCCGTCGCACCTGCCAGAGGGCGGCGAAAAGCGTGTTCGGATTATGCGGATCGAAAACGACATCGATCGCGCCCGTGTTCTCGTCCTTGTAGAGAACCTTCGTCCAGGTCTTGCCGCCGTCGGTCGTGCGGAAGATGCCGCGCTCCGCGTTTGGTCCGTAGGCGTGACCGATCGCGGCCACGAAAACGATGTCGGGATTATCCGGATGCACGATGAGCGCGCCGATGTGCCGCGTGTCACGCAGGCCGACGTTGCGCCAGTTGCGACCGCCATCGACCGACTTATAGACGCCGTCGCCATAAGTGATGTTGCCGCGTAAGGCCGATTCGCCCGCGCCGACGTAGATCGTGTTGTGATCGCTCGGCGCGACCGCGATGGCGCCGATCGAAGCGGTCGAATGTTGCTTGTCGAACATCGGCTTCCAGTTCGCCCCGCCGTCCGTTGTTTTCCAAACCCCGCCATCCACCCCGCCGAAATAATAAGTGTTGGGCTCGCCGGACACGCCTTCGATCGCGACCGCGCGCCCGCCGCGGAACGGCCCAATCTCGCGCCACTGCATTCCGCTCCAGAGTTTTTCGTCGAACTGGCCTTTGCTTGGCGCTCGCGCTTCGGCCGGTTTCCCGGGGGCGGGAGAAGAGGCCGGGGCGGCCGAGTTCTCCGTCGTCTCGGGCTTCTTTGGTTTTGCCTGGGAGGATTGCGATTCTGCTGCGGTCGTTAGGCCAAGAATGAGACCGGAAGCGAGGAGACCCGAGAACAGCACGCGCCCAGCGTGCCTGAGATTTTGCAACATCCGGGTAGTTTGGGGCGGTTCCGCTTCCCTTCAACTGGAATGATGGCGTGGTCTGGGTAGCGCACGCGTTCCGCGTGCTGGTGACCGCATTCTGCGGTCACGAACTTTTCCGAAAGGGCAGCTGCGCGCGATCTGTTGTTGCTGGAAAGGAAAGTTCGCGACGGTGAAACACCGTCGCCAGCACGCAGAATGCGTGCGCTACCCGGCCAAATCACCGTAACGGCGGGAGCGCGTCCCTTCGGAGGGACATGCTTCCGCATGTCCAGGCCCGTCACCACAGCCGCCGCCCGCGGGCCGATTCGGCGATCAACTTCTCCAGCCGCTTGCGCCGCGTTTCTTCTTGTTTCGCACTCACCACCCACCAGCCGATCGCCTTGCGATATGACGGCGGTTGGGCCGCGAAGAATTCCCAAGCCTGCTTGTTCTTTCGCAGCCGGGTCGCATACGGCTCCGGCAATTGCTCGCTCCGCTGCTCATAGGAATAGATGCCCGACTTGTTTTCGCGTCGCTCCGCGAACGCCGCCAGCCCGGCCGGCAGCATTCGCTTTTCGTTAGTCAGGACGGTGACCCGTCTGATATTCACCGCGCTCCAGATACTCCCGCGCCGCCGCGGGGTGAACCGGATCATGTAGCTCTCCGCATCGATGCTCTTGCGAATCCCATCGATCCAACCGACGCAAAGCGCTTCATCCACCGATTCCGGCCAGGTCATGCTCGGCTTGCCGGTGTGCTTGCGATAAAATCCAACCCAAAGCTCATTCGCCGTCGCATGATTAAGCTGGAGCCAGGTCCGGAAATCAGCCGGCACGGAAAAGAAAACTGCCACGCCTCACCCTAATTCGTCATCGTCCGCGCCGCACCCGAGGCGACGTCTGCCCCCGGAGGGACGATCCGCCTCAGGCGGATGTCGTCCGTGTTTCTTTCCAGGAAATGGCTTGGAAGATGTAGACGGTGATAAGTAGAACGATCTAACTCACCCTCGTGGTATTCGACATCGCGGGCACGACCGGAACGATGCTGAATCTCCCGACTGCGGTGCAAGAAGCATGAAGCTCCTCAATCAACGCCAGAGCCGGATCGCGCTCTTCACTTTGCTTTATTTGAGCGAAGGCGCGCCCATCGGATTCATCTGGTGGGCCTTGCCGACGATCCTTCGCACGGCCGGAGTCGACGTGCCAAAGATCACGGCGCTGACCGCGATGCTGGTCCTGCCATGGGTCTTCAAGTTTCTCTGGGCCCCGCTCGTCGATGCAATGCGCACGCCGCGCTGGGGATTTCGCGCCTGGATCATCTCCGCGCAGCTGGCGATGGGCGTGACCCTGCTCCCGCTCATCTGGCTGGATCCGATCGGGCATTTTCAATCGTGGAGCGTCCTCCTGCTCTTGCACGCGGTCTTCGCCGCGACGCAGGACGTGGCGATCGACGCCATGGCCATCAACCTCGTGCCCGAGCACCAGCGCGGGAGTCTCAACGGCTGCATGCAGGCCGGGATGCTGGTGGGCCGCAGCACCTTCGGCGGAGGCGCGCTCCTCGTGGCCGCGGCCGGCGGCATCCCGTGGGTGATCGTTGCCTTGGTCGTGTGCATCTGGATCACGCTTGTCTTCGTGATTTTCGTCCGGGAACCGCCGGAGACCGCGTGCATCAGGCATCGCCTGGCAGACTTCCGTCAACACCTGCAAGCCGCGCTCCGCAGGCGGGCGACGTGGCTCGGGCTCGCCTTTGCGCTCCTGGCCGCGGCCGGCTTCGAGGCCACCGGCCAGCTCGCGGGGCCGTTTCTCGTCGACCGCGGTGTGTCAGAAAAAACGATCGGTTTGTTTTTTGGCCTGGCGGTGGTCGCGGCCACGCTCGTCGGCGGATTGATTGGCGGGACGCTCTCGGACCGCTGGGGGCGGATCCGCGCGGTGGCGATCTTTCTCGTCGGTTTCGTCGCCATGATTACCGGGCTGGCGTTCTCCGACCTCGCCATGGCAAAGCCGGAGCCGTCCGTCCTGATCGGCTGGCTGACAGGCATGTATTTCTTCATTGGCCTGTTTACTGCGTCGTCCTACGCCCTTTTCATGGATCTGACGGATGCGCGCCTGGGTGGGACCCAATTCAGCGCCTTCATGTCCGCAACGAACGGCTGTGAATCATGGTCGGCCTGGGCGGGCGGAAGAATCGTCGGCACCGGCAACCACTACGCCGTCGCCTTCCTGACCATGTGCGTCGCGTCCCTGCTCAGTCTTCCGTTGCTGAAGTGGCTGGCGAAGGAGCGCGGGCGGCCGAGCTCCACTCTGGTTCAGAAGCGTAGGACATAAAGGCGACGCGTCACCCTCCAGGGGCCTAACGAGACAGAAATAAATCGCGGCGACGCAAAGGATGGACCACATCTTCAACCCGATCCTCTCCTCGCTTGCCAAATTGGTTAGGCGTTGCGGCTATCGGGAGAAGATCGTCGGTCATCGTAGCCCTCGGCTGGAAATCTGAATGGGGTTGCCCTCCGGGTCCCTGGCGTTCGCAAAGGCAAAGCCTTCCACCTCGTGAACCTTGCCGAACTTGAGACCGTTGGCCGCGAACTGCTTCTTGGCGGCGTGAATGTCGGAGTGTGCGAAAACAATCTTGGCGGGCGACCGACCCCGCTCACGTGATGTCGTGGTGGCGCGATGCAAAGCAAGGTTGCAGCCGCCTGCGGAAAGCTCCAACCAGCCGTCCTCGGAACTATCGAGTGGGACGAGGCCAAAATGCCGCTGGTAGAAGGCGGCGACACCGGGAACGTCTCGCACGAAAAGGATAATGCGACTGATGGGAGTGGTCATCGAATGCTTCCGGTTACAGTGAGCGCGAAGCGACGCCTAACGAGAACAAGATGAGCCACGCCGCCAAGAGCGCGGATGGCTGCAGATGAAAAGTGGAACTGGAAACAAGCTCATATTCAAGTCGGGCGGCGTTGGCTCCCATCGATTGGTTTAGGCTTTAGAGTCGGTGCTATTTCACGTAGTCGCTCAAATCAAAGAAGGGCGATTTTGCTTGGACGAAGCGCGTATATTGATCGTTCACCGAAACGGAGAGAAGAAAGCGGACCGAATCATAACTCGCGTTCTTGGGCGCCATAGCGAGCGCGTGCGCCACGCGGGGAGTGAGATTTCCTCGTGAGATGAACTTCCTCCGGATATCTCCGGGAGGCAACGTGGACAAAGGCGCCGGAGGATAAGGGTTATGTTCTTCGCGCGTGTTGAGCGTGAACTCGTCCGAGAGTGAGGAAACTTCGCCCCGCGAATTTCGTTTCCCAAACTGGCATCGGAAGGCGAACTGCGGCACGGGGTCGCGGAATGCGTCGACAAAGCGCTGTTGGACATGGGAAACGTTTTTTAGCGACACGATCAAGTCATTGGTGTTCTCCGATTGAGCGATCGTAAACGCAAAGTCTGGAAGATAGTCGCGTGGCACAAACAACGAGTCGCCGCGAGCAAACTTGTAGTCCTCCCGGAACAGCGTGGGATACGCCTTGTGCAAAGCGGCCTGCGCTTCATCTCGATCCTGAGCGGGCAAAATCGAGTAGGGATAGAACAAGAAATCCCGGATCCGCTGCTGCACGTTTGCTGGCTGCCTTTCAAGGACCTTCACGTAGTAGTCGACCCCAAAGGGTTCTCCGATACGATCAAGGCTAATGGAAATGATTGTTCCGTAGGCGCGCGCATCTTGGTCGAATGTCTTGAACGAGAGCGAAAACCGGAACACGCGCCCGAGGGCCTCCTCATCGACTTTTCCATCGTTTCGATACACGCGGGCCAGCTCTCCTTTTAGATCGAACCCGTTCTTCTCGGCAAACACTTGGAGGTGGTTGAAGTCCGCTTCACTGACCGGTCCGAACGGCATCCCTGGCACAGCCTTTCGATCCTGCGCGGGAACAACAGCAGCCGCCGCTACCAGAAACAGTGTAGGCAAGAACTGTGTCATAAGCCTAGACCTTATGGCTGCGCGCAAGGTGCGAAGGCGCGAGGAGGGGATTGAAAAAGAGGGTGTGTTTGCCGTTCATATTTTTCCGCGGGCTACTCTTCCTTTTTGAGGGAGAGCAGAGCCGCACCAACGGCCGGGACCCGAGGATCCCGGAGCGTTGCAGTTTAAACAACTCGAACAAGCAAACACACCAATGAAAAAAGAACTCTATGCGGGACTCGATGTCCACAAGGAAGTGATCATCACAGCGACGGCGGAGGAAGGGCGCAAAGGCGAAGTGCGGGAAAGCGGCGCGCTCAGCAACGATCTGCAGGCAGTGGAGAAATGGATTGGGCGGCTGCGCAAAGCGCACGGGAAAGAAGTCGTCCTGCACGTCTGCTACGAAGCGGGGCCGTGCGGGTTTGGGATCGCGCGGCGCTTGCGCCAACTGGGGATCGACTGCGTGGTGGTGGCCCCCTCCATGATCCCGCGGCGGCCGGGCGAGCGGATCAAGACCGATAAACGCGACGCGCGCAAATTGGCCCGGCTCCTGCGGGCCGGGGAACTAACCCCCGTCTACATTCCTGAAGCGACCGACGAAGCGATCCGGGACTTGTGCCGGGCGCGGAGCGATGCGGTGGATGATCGGCGCCGGGCCCGCCATCGCTTAAAAGGGTTCCTCCTGCGTCATGGGTATCGTTACCGGGGCAAGAGCAACTGGAGCGCGGCCCATGAACGTTACCTGCGCGAGCTGGTCCTGCCCCATCCAGCCATGAAGGTGATCCTGGAAGAGTATCTGCAGGGAATCGCGGCGGCCGGGGAACGGATCGAGCGTTGCGAAGCGGGGATGCGCGCACTGCTCGAGCCCTGGCGACTGGCGCCGGCCGTCGCCGCCCTCCAGGCCCTGAAAGGTTTTCGCACCGTGGCGGCCATGATCCTGGCGAGCGAACTGGGAGAAGTGCATCGCTTTGCTCACCCGCGCCAGGTCATGGCCTATCTGGGGTTAGTGCCGACGGAGGACACTTCCAGTGACCACCGGCGCCAGGGTCACATTACCAAATGCGGTAACTCTCATGTGCGCTGGTTGCTGGTCGAGTGCGCCCAGCACTACGCCGCCCCGCCCAAAGTGAGCCGGGAGTTGAGCCAGCGCCAGGCCGGACAATCCCCGGCGGTGCGCGCCATCAGCTGGCGGGCCCAGAACCGCTTGCACGCTCGTTACACCCGCCTGCTTGGGCGGCGCCTCCATCGCAACAAAGCGATCGTGGCGATCGCGCGTGAGCTCTGCGGCTTTATCTGGGAACTCTTGCGCACCCAACCCTGTTACGAGGCGCCAGCCACTTCTGTCTAAGGGAGAAGAGTTCGAGGGGAACAGTAATCTAACCAACAAACAAAGGAGGAGGAAAGACCGAACCAAAGAAGAACGACATCACACCAGGTAAAGCAGGAGCGGATCCGAGGCGGCCGGTCACGGTAGCCAGTCCACGAGTTCTCGTTGCGTTAAGGCTGGAGCAATCCCAGCCCAAGCACGCGTCACCTAGACTGTTGGACCAGGGCTGCGGTGAACAAAAAGAATGCGGATAGGTCCCTGGTCCCGCCGCCGGCGGGACCGAGACAGCCCGCGCATATCAGCATAACCAACCGCCGGGAAACTAACTCACCCCGACTGATCGACCGCCTTCGACCCGCTCCTACTCCCTCTTTTCAGATGAAAGCGATCCCAAGACTCGCACCAGACTCCTTTTGCCCCTTGACAGATCGACAGCCATATCAACGAGAACAAGATGAGCCACCGCGAGCGAGAGCGCGCGTGGCAGCGGGTGAAGAGTGGAAGTCATGGAAAACGGTCGTACGCCGGCCCGCGGTTGGCTCCATCGCTTGGTTGAGGCTGTCGAAAAAGTGGGATTGCATGGCTTTTTTCGCTCGCCAGGTGCGCCGCTTCTTTGCTACGCGATTCCATGCCGCGATTCAAGCCTTATGATTATCGGCAGGATTTGATGGTGCCGCTCAAGCTCGAGGCCCAATTGCCCGAGGGCAGCCTCGAGTATGCGCTCCATCACCTGATCGAAGAACGAGTGCCCGACGCCTGGTTCGAGGCCCTTTACGCCAACGACGAGATCGGCCGGCCCGCCTACTCCCCCCGGCTCCTCTTAAAAGTCATCCTGCTCGGTTACGCGCGCGGGATCATCGGCTCGCGCCGGCTGGAGCGGGCCTGTCAGGAGAACATGACCTTCCTCGCCCTGGCCTGCGGGATCCGGCCCGACCACAGCACCCTGGCCGCCTTTGTCGGGAAGCTCCAGGGCCGGATCGAACTGATCTTTAGCGAAGTGCTGCTCGTCTGCCACGAAGAAGGACTCTTAAGTGGGACCCATCTCTCGCTCGATGGCGTCAAGCTCCCGGGGAACGCCTCGCGCGAGTCGAGCGGCACCTTCGAGCAGTTACGCTTTAAGGCGGCCAAGCTGCGCCGCAAAGTGGCCGAACAAATGGCCGAGCATCGGCGCCAGGATCGGCTGGATCGCAAACGCGGCGATCGCACCGCCCAGGAACGGGCACAAGAAAAAGAGCGGCGGGCCCGGCAGAAGGCCCGGCTCCTGGCCGAGGCGCAACGGCTGGAGCGCTTCGTGGCCGAGGAAGAGCCCAAAGAGGGAGCGCGCGGGCAGGAAGTGCAAAGCAACGTGACCGATAACGAGTCCGCCAAGATGACGACCAGTCATGGAGTCATGCAGGGTTACAACGCCCAGGCCCTGGTCGATGAGAAGGCGCAAATCATCGTGCACGGGCGGGCCAGCGGGGTGGGCCAGGACCACGCCCAGATCGGACCGGTCCTGGAAGGAGCGCGCGAAGTCCTGGAGTTAGCGGGGTTAAAAGACGAAGTGCTGGTCCCGGGGGAGACGATCCTGAGCGCGGACTGCAACTACCATAGCGAAGAGAACCTGCAAGCCTGCGCAGAAGCGCAAGTCGATGCCTACATTCCCGACAACCACTTCCGGCAGCGGGATGCGCGCTTTGCCACCCAGGAACGGCACAAAACCCGGGTCAAAAAAGAGATATTTACCCTGGCAGACTTCCAGTATGAAGAGAAAAGCGACTCCTTTCGTTGTCCCCAAGGCAAAGTATTAAAGCTCTATGCCCGTGCCGATCGGACCAACCGGGGAGAAGTCTACCGGCGCTACCGCGCGGCCCAGGCCGACTGCGCTTGCTGTCCGCTGCGCGCGCGCTGTCTGAGTCGCGGGGCGGAGCGCAAATCGCTCGCCCTGCCGGTCACAGCCCAACCGGCCACTTTAAGCGCCCGGATGCGGCGCAAGATAGACGAACCGGAATCCCGCCGGATTTACAGCCGGCGCCTGGCCATCGTCGAGCCGGTCTTTGCCAACTTAAGAAGCAACAAGCGGCTCGACCGCTTTACCTATCGCGGCCAGCAGAAGGTCAACACCCAATGGCTCCTCTACTGCCTCGTGCATAACCTCGAGAAACTGGCCCACCAAAGTAAGACCTACGGGCGGAAAAGGCCTTTGCCTACTCTTTTGCGAGCCTGCCATCGGCTCACAGAGTCCTTAAGAAGCCTGGTCTCGACTCCTCTCTTCAAAATCACTCGCTTTTGCTCACCCAGCCGATCGCTTGCGACTTAGCAACCAGACTTCTCTACCGGCCCTCCAGACTTAATTATTCGACAGCCC
>CAVYZI010000002.1:0-135105 GCA_963772915.1 uncultured Verrucomicrobiae bacterium | reverse complement strand
GCGCGTCGCTCGGAGTGGAAGGGTGGAAATCATCTCAAAAGTGGGAAGTGCAACAGCGGTCCGACGTTCGCTCCATCGCTTGGTTGAGGCTGTCGAAAAAGTGGGATTGCATGGCTTTTTTCGCTGGCCAGGTGCGCCGCTTCTTTGCTACGCGATTCCATGCCGCGATTCAAGCCTTATGATTATCGGCAGGATTTGATGGTGCCGCTCAAGCTCGAGGCCCAATTGCCCGAGGGCAGCCTCGAGTATGCGCTCCATCACCTGATCGAAGAACGAGTGCCCGACGCCTGGTTCGAGGCCCTTTACGCCAACGACGAGATCGGCCGGCCCGCCTACTCCCCCCGGCTCCTCTTAAAAGTCATCCTGCTCGGTTACGCGCGCGGGATCATCGGCTCGCGCCGGCTGGAGCGGGCCTGTCAGGAGAACATGACCTTCCTCGCCCTGGCCTGCGGGATCCGGCCCGACCACAGCACCCTGGCCGCCTTTGTCGGGAAGCTCCAGGGCCGGATCGAACTGATCTTTAGCGAAGTGCTGCTCGTCTGCCACGAAGAAGGACTCTTAAGTGGGACCCATCTCTCGCTCGATGGCGTCAAGCTCCCGGGGAACGCCTCGCGCGAGTCGAGCGGCACCTTCGAGCAGTTACGCTTTAAAGCGGCCAAGCTGCGCCGCAAAGTGGCCGAACAAATGGCCGAGCATCGGCGCCAGGATCGGCTGGATCGCAAACGCGGCGATCGCACCGCCCAGGAACGGGCACAAGAAAAAGAGCGGCGTGCCCGGCAGAAGGCCCGGCTCCTGGCCGAGGCGCAACGGCTGGAGCGCTTCGTGGCCGAGGAAGAGCCCAAAGAGGGAGCGCGCGGGCAGGAAGTGCAAAGCAACGTGACCGATAACGAGTCCGCCAAGATGACGACCAGTCATGGAGTCATGCAGGGTTACAACGCCCAGGCCCTGGTCGATGAGAAGGCGCAAATCATCGTGCACGGGCGGGCCAGCGGGGTCGGCCAGGACCACGCCCAGATCGGACCGATCCTGGAAGGAGCGCGCGAAGTCCTGGAGTTAGCGGGGTTAAAAGACGAAGTGCTGGTCCCGGGGGAGACGATCCTGAGCGCGGACTGCAACTACCATAGCGAAGAGAACCTGCAAGCCTGCGCAGAAGCGCAAGTCGATGCCTACATTCCCGACAACCACTTCCGGCAGCGGGATGCGCGCTTTGCCACCCAGGAACGGCACAAAACCCGGGTCAAAAAAGAGATATTTGCCCTGGAAGACTTCCAGTATGAAGAGAAAAGCGACTCCTTTCGCTGTCCCCAAGGCAAAGTATTAAAGCTCTATGCCCGTGCCGATCGGACCAACCGGGGCGAAGTCTACCGGCGCTACCGCGCGGCCAAAGCCGACTGCGCCGCCTGTCCGTTGCGCGCGCGCTGTCTGAGTCGCGGGGCGGAGCGCAAATCGCTCGCCCTGCCGGTCACAGCCCAACCGGCCACTTTAAGCGCCCGGATGCGGCGCAAGATCGACGAACCGGAATCCCGCCGGATTTACAGCCGGCGCCTGGCCATCGTCGAGCCGGTCTTTGCCAACTTAAGAAGCAACAAGCGGCTCGACCGCTTTACCTATCGCGGCCAGCAGAAGGTCAACACCCAATGGCTCCTCTACTGCCTCGTGCATAACCTCGAGAAACTGGCCCACCAAAGTAAGACCTACGGGCGGAAAAGGCCTTTGCCTACTCTTTTGCGAGCCTGCCATCGGCTCACAGAGTCCTTAAGAAGCCTGGTCTCGACTCCTCTCTTCAAAATCACTCGCTTTTGCTCACCCAGCCGATCGCTTGCGACTTAGCAACCAGACTTCTCTACCGGCCCTCCAGACTCAATTATTCGACAGCCCCGTTAGACGTTGTGTTCGATATATCGTCATTCAACGGCTTGTGGTAAGCGACAGATCTGCTTGACACAACGGAGCCATAGTCGATAGGAAGCCACGCGCCCGGACACGTGCATCGATGAACGCGAAAATGCGCGAATCACGGCGAGCCGCCGAATGGCACAAGCGCTCCAGGTCGAAGTGTCGATCTCGGGAGTAAATCGCTGTCCGGCTAGGGACTGCGGCCGCAACCGAGAAGCCAAATGTGTGACCTGAGACAGTGCGCTGCGGCAGGGCCACCAGAATGACGGACCAAACTGCGAATGACGACATGAGCGCAAACGAGATAAGCGCCGACTAGAACGCGCCACGACCACGGAAGCGCATGTAATGAAACGAGAAGCATCGCGTGGCACTCACGGTCTAACGAGAATTGTGCGAAACTTCGCAATTAATTACGAATATTTTTTCGTATAACATGGCGGGTCAGTGGGTTCACGGGTCTCTCGAGCGGGCTGCGGATGCCCAGCCCAGGCTTGTTGCAGGACGTGGGTGTAAATCATTGTCGTCGAGACGTCTTTGTGCCCGAGCAGTTCCTGGACGGTGCGGATGTCGTAGCCGGCTTCGAGCAGGTGGGTGGCAAAACTGTGGCGGAAAGTGTGGCAACTGGCTGCTTTTGCTACGCCAGCGGCATAAATAGCCTGTTTGACGGCGTTTTGCAGGTTCTTTTCCTGCGACGTGGTGGCGGCGCGTTTCGCCGTGAACGCGGGTCGATCGAAAGCTTGTCGGCCGGGAAAACCCACTGCCAGCGCCAGTCGCGGGCGGCGTTGGGATACTTGCGATTGCAGGGCAAAGGGAAGTAGACGGCGCCGCCACCACGCGCGAGGTCCCGCCGATGTATTTCCTTCACGCGCATGAGATGTTCGCGCAGCGGCCGCTTGAGGCGCGCGGGCAGAAGGGTGACGCGTTCGCGCATGCCTTTGCCGTCGCGCACCGTGATCTGTGCGTAGCCGAAGTCGATATCTTTGACCCGCAGGCGCAGACATTCGAGGAGTCGCAAGCCGCTCCCATAGAGCAGTTGAGCCATGAGGCGATAGTCGCCCGGCAGGTGGGCGATGACAGCGTGGGCCTCCTCCCTGGTCAGGACGACGGGGATCTTGGCTGGGCGTTTTACGCGCTCGATCCGGCGAGGTAGTCGAGTTTTCGATCGAGCACCTGCTGGTAGAGGAAGAGGAGCTTCACCCCGTGAGATAGTGCCGCAACCGGGTTTTCAAGTAGCGCTTTCCCCATGCGCTCTTGAGATATTTCTCACGTTGCGCGGCGTCGCTTCGGTTGAGACAACCTTCCCAGTAGATGAGTGCCAGGGGAGCTCGTCGTTTCGTCGACGGAACAAGGCCCGCATTGTGCGCTTCCAGCCGCGCCGGCAGGTTATTCGTGAGCCCAACGTAAAAATGCCGATCTGCTGACGAATGCAAAACGTATACATAATGTTTTGCCACAACTATCTTATCTCATGGGGTAAAGGCCTGGTTTTGGGTGGAAGCAGCGACATGTCTTTCGATGGCGAGGTGAGTGAGGAACTGCGGCGATCTCCTCTTCGCCCATTTCGCTCGGGATGGCGTTTCTGGTGGAAAGGATGTAAGCGGCGGATCCAGTCGGGTAAAGCCTCTTCGGTGCGGAGGGCGTAATGCTTGACCCGCAGATGCCAGCGGACGCGGTCGAGGAGCTTGGGCTGGCCGGCGGGGGAGGAGGGAGGCGCGCTGTTCATGCCAGGGATGAGATTGTGGGAGTCAGGCGCACGGGAAGGCAAGCGCAAAATAGAATCTATGCCGCACTTTGTGACGCTGCCGCCCGTGGTGCTACTGGGTGAGCTTGGGTGCAAGGCTGGAGATTTTTGCGATGGCGGGCAAGGGAAATCGCGATGCGATTTGGTTGTTTTGGGGAAAGTTCGCGACGGCGGGGGGCTCTGGCCAGGCTCGACGGAGTCTCGCCCCACCATAGGGAAGCTGGGGCCGCTTTCTAAGGGGAAACGTCCAACGCTCAAGAGGGGGAGGAGGGGGCGCGTTAGCGGAATTGGCCGAACCAGCGGTAGGGGAAATCGTCGCCGGGACAATCGGTCGGCCAGCGGGGCGGGTTCATCTCGCGATGGGGACGGACGGGGATTTCGTGCCGGTCGACTTTGCCGCAACGGGCCCGCAGGTAACGGATCAGTTCCTCGCAGGAATCGAGCTGGGCCCGGGTCGGCTGGTCGCGGTTGAAATCGCCGACGAGGCAGATGCCTAACGAAATGTTGTTGAGGTAATCGCTGTGGACGTGGCCGCCGTTGATCTGGCGCCGCCAGCGGTCGCCGACCTCGATCTCGCCGTTGCCAGAGGAGGTGCCGTTGCCGATGACGAAATGGTAGGCGAGCCCGTTACGCATCCGGCGGACGTGGCGGTGGTAGTAATCGAAGATGCGGGCGTTGCCCTGCCGGGTGCCGCTGTTGTGGACGATGATGAATTTCCAGCGTTCGCGCAGGACGGGGGCGCGATCGATCTGGTTGCGGACGGAGCGGGTGAGGTATTTGTAGTGTTTCCCGAAAAGGTGAAAGGGGAGGAGGGAAAATCCGCGCGGCTTTCTGTAGCCGGATTTCTGGACAACGACCTGGGCGGGCTCGGAGCGTTTGGCCGGAGCGGGGGTGGGCGCCGGGGTGACGGCGACGGCCCGGCGCGGAGTTGATTCGTTAGGCGTGGGGCGTCGTTGGGGCGTTTCTTCCTCCTTTGGGCGCGGGGTGCGGGCGGGTTTTTCCTCGGGCTCGGGGGTGGGTTTCGGTTTGCTGGCGTTTTTTTTCTTTTTTGGTGGCGGGTGCCGCGCTGGCTTCGGTTTGCGGTGCGGGGTGGCGGAGGCCTCCGGGGCCGGGGTGGCGATGGTGCGCATCCGCTCGCGCGATTTGAGGAAGAGTTCTTTCTTTTGTTCCTCGGTCAGCTCGGCCCGGGAGATGGAGCCGGCGAGGAGGGCGGCGAAGAGCAGGCCGCTGAGGAAGAGCGGCCAACGCAGAATGATTCGCGGACGGATCAAAACGCGCGGATCGTTAGGCAGGTTGCGCTTCGGTTTCGGCCTCGGCCGCGTGTTCGGCCCGGGCGGTGGCTCGTTCGCTCTCGCGGCGGAGGATGGCGTTCAATTTTCCACCCAGCAGGAGCAGGAGGCAGGTGAGGTACATCCAGGTGAGGAGCATGATGATGGAGGCGAGGGCGAGGTAGGTCGGGTTATAGCGATCGTAACGCGCGACGTAGAACTGGAAGAGCTTCGTCACCGTCATCCAGCCGGCGGAAAAGAAGATCGCGCCGGGGAGGGCCTGGCGGATGGTGAGATAGTTTTGTGGGGTGAGGAGGTAAAGGGCGAGGGCGAGAATGACGAGGGCGATGGCGGTAAAGGGAAGGTTGAGGGCCGCGACCCAGCTCTGGAGCGGGATGCCGAGCTGGAAATTCACTTCCGCAATGCCGGCCAGCGTTTCGCCAAAGACGGTCAGGTTAAAGGCGAAAAGGATGGTGATTCCAAACCAGAAAAGGAGGAGGAGCGAGATGATGTATTTCGACCACCAATGCTTGTCTTCGGTGATCCCGTGGGTGCGGCTGAGGGCATGCGAGATGGTGGAAATGAAAAGGGTGCCGAGATAAATCCCGAGGATCACGCCGGCGGTGGTAAGGGCGCTGCTCGTCGGAGTGACGATGACGCTGGCCACGATCGTGTCGAGGATCTCCTGCACCTTGGGGTCGGGCGGGAGAAAGGAGCGGACGACGCCGAGCATTTTGTGGAGCTTGGCCGGGTCGGTCCCGAAGAGGCTGAGGAGATGCCAGAGGAAGAGGAGGCCGGGCGCGAGGGTGAAAAGGAATTGGTAGGCCATCTGGGCGGAGAGCCCGAGGGTGTCGTCGGTTGCAGTCTCCCAGACGAGGCGGCGGGCGACCCGGCCGGTTAAGCGGAGAAATTTCATCGTCTCGCGAAGTTTACTTTGCCGCTCCCGGATTGCCATTAAACTCTCGGCCGATATGCCCGCCTAACGAATGGAGAAACGGATCCTGATTTTGACCGCCGGCTTCGGCGAGGGCCACAACGCCGCCGCCCGCGGGATCCGCGACGGTCTGGCGGCCGTCGCCGGGGAGAGGGCGGTGGTCGAGATGCACGACATTTTTGCCGAGTCGTTAGGCTTCGTGAACCACTGGGTGCGGAAGGCTTACCTGACGATCATCAACCGGGCGCCGGGCGCCTGGGGGCGCTTCTACGAATGGCTCGACCGCCAGGAAAATTACGCATCGCAGATGGGCTGGCTCTTCCTGGCCAGGGCGCGGCTGAGCCAGCTCCTCCTCCGCTTCCAGCCGAGCACGGTGGTGTCGGTTTTCCCGGCCTATCCGCACCTGATCGAGACGATTCTGGCCGGGGCGCGACCAGCTTTTCGGCAGGTGATCTGCATCACCGATTCGATCACGGTGAACGCGATCTGGTATCGCCGCGGGGGCGACCGCTGTGAGAGCGATTTGTTTCTCGTGCCTAACGAACAAACCGGTGACGTTCTCGCACAGGTCGGGGTGCCGGAGGCGCAAGTGCGGGTGACCGGATTCCCGGTCACGCCAAAATTTGCCGAGCTGGGCGAGCTACGGAAGGCGCCGACCGCGGGGAGCGAGCGGCGCGTTCTTTACATGATCAATCCGGGCGGTCTGGCCGCGCCCGAAACCATTCGCGGACTCTCCCAAATTCCGGATCTCAGGTTAACGGTGACGATCGGGCGCGACGAAGGCCTGCGGCGCAAAATGGAGGCGGTGCGGGCGGAAGTCGGGCGCGAGGTGGAGATCGTCGGCTGGACCGATCAGTTGCCGAGAAAAATGCTGGAGAGCCATCTGCTGGTGAGCAAAGCGGGCGGCGCGACGACGCAGGAAACGATCGCGGCCAAGTGCCCGATGATCGTGAACCAAATCGTCCCCGGCCAGGAGGAAGGCAACGCGCGTTTGATCGCGGAGACGCGTTCGGGGGTGGTCGCGACCACCCCGGCGGCGATCGTTGGGGCGGTGGAATCAGCTTTCGCGGGCGAGGCGGAGCTTTGGCGCGAATGGTCGGCCAACATCAGCCGGCTGAGCCGGCCGCGGGCCTCGCTCGAGATTGCGGAGTTGCTGCTGGCGTAACTCAGGCCTCCGGCCTGTCAGGTAGCGCGGGCCTCTGGCCCGAACGCGGTGCCAAGGCGGGCTGGAAGCCCGCGCGACGAGACAGGCTGGGAGCCTGTGCTACGCCGGTTTTTGGCCGGCCTTATCGTTCAAGACCTGGGTGAACTCCTGCAGGCTGGTGACGATCTGCGGCGCTTTCGAGAGGACGGTGCTGGCCAGTTTTTCGGCGTAATCGGGCCGGCGCTGCGACATCTCGGAGAGCGCCATCATGACGGCGAGGGCGTTGTTAATCGAGTGCTTAATCTCGCTGAACTTCTTCTGCAGTTGCGCGAGTTCTTCCTGGGGAATGGTGCTGCTGGCTTGCTCGGTCATGTTTGGTTCAAATCGCTGGAGAAATCGGACGTGTGTGCTTGACTAATAGGTTCGACAAATCCCGTCCGATGCCAGCAAAAACTATCAAGATCAGTGGGGCGCGCCAGCATAATCTGAAGAATCTCCACGTCGAGATTCCGCGGGAAAAGCTGGTCGTAATCACCGGGATGAGCGGCTCGGGAAAATCGTCCCTCGCCTTCGATACCCTCTATGCCGAGGGGCAGCGGCGCTATGTCGAGAGCCTCTCCGCTTATGCCCGACAATTCCTCGACCAGATGGAAAAGCCGGATGTCGATTTCATCGAAGGCCTCTCGCCCGCGATCGCGATCGAGCAGCGGAGCGCGGGGACGAATCCGCGCTCGATCATCGCCACTACGACCGAGATTTACGATTATCTGCGGGTCCTTTTTTCGGCCGTCGGCCAGCCGCATGATCCGCTCACCGGCCAGCCGATTTTCCGACAGACGGGGCAGCAGATCGTCGATCAGATTCTTGCTTATGCGGAGGGGACGAAGATCATTTTGCTCGCGCCCCTGGTGCGGAACGAGAGCGGCGAATTTCGCGATGTGATTGAGAAAACGAAGCGGGAAGGCTTCGTCCGCGTCAGGGTGGATGGCGAGATCGTCGAGCTGGGGCGGCCGGAACCGATTCGGCTCAAGAAAGGGGAACGGCACACGATTGAGGCGGTGGTGGATCGGCTGGTCATTCGGGAGGGGTTGCGCACCCGGCTGGCGGATTCGGTGGAGACAGCGCTGAAATGGGGGGGGAACCGGATCGTGGTTTTGAGGCAGGGGAAAACGTTCAACGTTCAACGTCCAACGTCCAACGTTCAAATGGAGGGGGCGTGGGAGGAGGTTCGGTATTCGACGGACTATGGGAACCCGGAGACGGACTTCTCGTTAGGGCAACTGACTCCGAAACATTTTTCCTTTAACAGTCATCTCGGGGCCTGCCCGGCCTGTCACGGACTGGGGACGCAACTGGTTTGTGATCCGGAATTGATGGTGACCGATCCGACGAAGTCGCTCGCAGATGGCGCGGTCGTGCCCTGGCGACGGGGGACGAAACGGATGCAGGCTTATTACCGCGGGCTGCAGAGCGCGCTCGTTCGGCATTTCGATGTCGCGGATAATATTCCGTTCGAAGATCTGCCGGAGAAATTCAAGGAAGCGCTCTACTACGGGACGGGCGATCGCCCGATCGAGATGAGCTTCGGCGGCAACGGGCGCACGGCGACGAAAACGGCCCGGCCTTTCGAGGGATTGCTTCCGCAATTGCAACGCCTTTACGCGGAGACGGAGAGCGAATTTACCCGCAGCCGGATTCGCGCTTTCATGAACCGCGCCGAGTGCTCGGTCTGCCACGGGGCGCGGCTCAAGCCGGAGATTCTGGCGGTCACGATCCGGGGAGCGCACGCGCCCTCGCGTGCCGTTTGCGGCGCCCCGCCGCAAACCTCCGTGGCGACCGCCAGAACAAAGCCGCCCGGCGAGGCGCCGGACGGTGCACGCGAGGGCGCGTGCGCTCCCCAGAATGAAATGCGCGAATTGAACATCCATCAATTCTGCGAACTAACGATCGCAGCCGCCGCCCAGTTCGTTAGGGAGCTCGAGCTTTCGGAGCAGCAGCGCGCGATCGTTTCCGAGGTCGTGCACGAAATTTCCTCGCGCCTCGAGTTTCTCCTCGAGGTCGGGCTTGATTATCTCACCCTCAATCGCGAGAGCGGCACGCTTTCCGGCGGCGAGGCGCAGCGGATCCGGCTCGCGACCCAGATCGGCTCCGGGCTGGCCGGCGTTCTTTACGTGCTCGACGAACCGAGCATCGGGCTGCACCAGCGCGATAATGCGCGCCTTATCGGCACCCTGCGCCGGCTGCGCGATCTCGGGAATTCCGTCATCGTGGTCGAGCACGACGAGGAAACGATTCGGGCGGCCGACTACATTCTCGATCTCGGTCCGGCTGCCGGCCCCCGCGGCGGCGAGATCGTGGCCGAGGGAACGCTGGAGGAAGTCCTGGAAGCCAAAAATTCTCCGACCGCCGCCTACCTTTCCGGCCGCTCCCGGATCGCAATCCCGCGCCAGCGCGTGACGCCGCGGCCGGCCAATTCCTCTTCCGACGGCTGGCTCACAATCGTCGGCGCGACCGAAAACAACCTGAAAAATGTAACCGCCGCCTTTCCGTTAGGCTGTCTGACCGCTGTGACTGGCGTTTCCGGGAGCGGCAAGTCCACCCTCGTGGACGACATCCTGCGCCGCGCTCTGTTTCGCCATTTTTACAATTCGAAAGACAAGCCGGGCGAGCATCGCGCGCTCCGCGGGCTCGATCAGATCGACAAGGCGATCATCATCGATCAAAGCGCAATCGGGCGCACCCCGCGTTCCAATCCGGTTACCTACACGGGCGCCTTCACGCCGATCCGGGAATTGTTCAGCCAACTTCCGGCCTCGCGCATTCGCGGCTACAGCGCGGGCCGTTTCAGCTTCAACGTCAAAGGCGGCCGTTGCGAAAACTGCCAGGGTGACGGCCTGATCAAAATCGAGATGCATTTCCTGGCCGACGCCTACGCGGTCTGCGAAGTCTGCCAGGGGAAACGCTACAATCGCGAGACGCTCGAGATTACCTACAAGGGAAAAAACATCGCCGACGTGCTGGAGATGACGGTCGACGAAGCGGCGCGCTTTTTCCGCAATGTGCCCACCGTGTCGGATAAATTGAGCGCGATGCAGGATGTGGGGCTCGGCTATTTGCGGCTCGGGCAGGCGGCCACGACGCTTTCCGGGGGCGAGGCGCAGCGGGTCAAGCTCGCGACTGAGCTGGCGAAAAAGGCGACCGGGCGCACCCTCTACATCCTCGACGAACCGACCACCGGGTTGCATTTTGCCGATATCGAGAAACTGCTCCAGGTGCTGATGAAGTTGCGCGACGCGGGTAACACCCTGGTCGTGATCGAGCACAACCTGGAGATGATCAAATGCGCCGACTGGGTGATCGACCTCGGGCCGGAAGGAGGCGAGGGTGGAGGCGGGATCGTGGTCGCCGGCACTCCGGAGGAAGTGGTGCGAGCCGAGGGCAGCCACACCGGGCGGCATCTCCGGCCATTGTTAGGCAAATGAGCACCAGATTTTTCCTTCTCCTCGTCGCTGCTTTTTCGTTAGGCGCGACCCTTTTCGCCAGGGAAACTCCGGCCCTGCAATCAGCTCTCCAGCCGTTGGCCGACGGGGTGCCGGAGGTCGCGATCGAACGTCTGCAAACCTTTCTCGCCGCCAATCCAGCCCCAGCCGAGAAAACAATCGCCCGCCGCAAATTGGTCGAGGCGCTGGTGGGAGCGGAACGACCATCGGAGGCGCTCGCGCTGTTCGAGGGGGCACCCGGCCTAACGAATGACAGGGAAGCGACTTTCTGGCGGGCGCAGGCTTTGGCCGCGCTCGAGCGCTGGAGGGAGGCGCTGCCGTTTTACGAAAAAGTCGCGGCCGACAGGAACGCGCCGCAACAGGCCGAGGCCATTTTTGGCGAGGCCGAAGCACTCCGCGCGCTGGGGCGCCAGGACGAGGCGATCCGGGTTTTGCGGACGCTGGAAAACGCGCCGCGGTGGAGCACGCGGGCAAAGTTAGGCATCGCGCAGTTGTTAATCGCGCGCGGCGACCTGAGCGCGGCGGAGCGGCTCCTGCGCGCGACCCGGGCGCAGCTCACGACCGAGCGCAACGAGCGGCGCTTTCTTTTCGGCCGCCTGAACCTGGCCCAGGGGCATCCGGAACGCGCGATTGAAACGCTGAATGTGATTTTGAAGAAACCGGAGGGCGTTTCGCATTCCCTCCTCGTCGCGACGCTCTCCAGCCTGGCCGAGGCGCATCTGCAAACCCGGACCCCGGAAACGGGGGACGACGCGCTGGAGGAATTCATCGATCATCACCCTAACGACTCGGCCCTGCCCGCCATCTTCGCCCGGCTCGACTCGCTCTATCGTCTGGAACGCAAACCCTCGACGAACGAGCTCGAGCGCTGGATGCGCGACCCGGCCCAGCCGCGGCAGGCCCTCGCCCAATGGTATTTCGCCCGGAGCCGGCTGCGGGCGGGCGACCGCGAGAAAGCGATCGAGCTGCTCACGCAATTGCGCGCCAGCGGCCTGCGCGAGCCGTCGTTAGGCAAAGCCGATTTGGAATTGGCCCGGCTCCATTTGGAAAAGCAGCAGTGGGAACCAGCCCTCGCGGCCGCCCAGGCCGCGCGGGAGCGGAACCCCGCGCCGGCTTTCGTCGAGCGGGTCGATTGGCTGATTGCGGAGATCAATTATCGCAGCGGCCAGCTCGAAAAAGCCGCGCCCATTTATGAGCGCCTCGCGCAAGAGCCGTCCGACGAGTCGGGCGACGCGCTCTTCAATGCGGCCCTTTGCTGGCTGCGACTCGATCGGGCGGCGGAGTT
Source organism: uncultured Verrucomicrobiae bacterium (assembly GCA_963772915.1). GTDB lineage: Bacteria > Verrucomicrobiota > Verrucomicrobiia > Chthoniobacterales > UBA10450 > Palsa-1392. The sequence continues at coordinate 123,334 of CAVYZI010000002.1, read as the reverse complement.
TGCGACCGACTATCGCAAGATCACGAACGACCCGGCGAAGCAGACGCTGGAGGGAGAACTTCTGCTCGAGGAGGGCGCCGTCCAGGCGGCGCAGGGGAAGAAGGAAGCGGCCGAGACGTTTCAGAAATTCATCCACGATTTCCCCCAGAGTCCGCGGATCTCGGAAGCGTGGGTGGCGCTGGCGGAACTGGCTTTCCACGCAGCAAGACCGGATCTGGCGGCGGCCCGCAAATATTTGGCTGAAGCGCGCCAGGGAACGCCGACCCCGGCCGCGGCGGAGCGGGCGGATTATCTCCAGATCTGGTTGGAAGACGCCACGCCGAGCGCCGGCGAGAGCGCGGTCATCACAGCGGCGAATCGTTTTCTTGCGCAACATCGAGAGTCCCGCTTCACGGCGGAGGTGCGGATGAAACTGGCCGAGGCTTATTTTCGGAAAGGCGACTTCGCCAACGCGCAGACGCAATTCGAGTTGCTCGCGCAGCAAAAACCGGAAGCGCCACTGGCCGAGAAAGCGCTCTTTTTCGCGGCCCGTTCCGCGATGCAAAGCATGGGCGCGGGAGCGCTCGATCACGCGCTCGCCCTCCTCGACGAGGTGGTCAAATTGAATGGCGATCTGAAATGGGCGGCGCGCAACGAAGAGGCCGCGATCGAGCGGCGGCTGGGGAAAAACCGGGAGGCGCAGGCGCTTTACGACGAGGTTTTGAAGAATGACACCAAACCGGCGGAACGCCGCGAAGCGCTCTGTGGGAAAGGCGACATCTTCTACGAGATGGGCGCGGACGATCCGCAGAACTACCGGCGTGCGATCGAACTCTACAAACAACTGGCGGGGGAGCCGGGCGTGCCGGCGCACTGGCGTAACCAGGCGGAATTCAAGAAGGGCAAAGCGCTCGAGAAATTGAACGACAAGGCGGCCGCCCTGGCGACTTATTACAGTGTGCTCGAAGAAGGGGCGCGGCCCGATGTGCAGCACGAGTTTTTCTGGTTTTACAAGGCCGGCTTCAACGCCGCGCAGTTGCTCGAGGAAGCGAGCGATTGGAAAGCGGCGGTGGCAGTTTATCGCAAACTGGCAGCCGTCGGCGGGGTGCGGAGCGACGAGGCCAAAGCGCGCCTGACGCAGCTCCGGTTGGAACATTTTCTCTGGGAGGAATAGCCGTTTTTGTCGGATCGAAGTCCGAAGATTCGGCTTGCCATAAACGACCTGCCGGGCGGAGATTAACGCCATGAAAACAAGAAGCAGATGGTTCCATCTGCGCGGCTTGCTTCTGTCGTCCGTCGCCTTCTGCTGCGGACTTGCACTGTGCGCCTCTGCGGTTGCCGGTCCGGTCATGTACCGGGAGGCAACACCTTACCAGGATCGCTCAGTGAAACAGAAAGCCACGCAGAAAAAGGTGGTCTACTACGTGATGTCATCGGCCTCGGCCATTCCCCGGCCGATTACCTATATCATCGGCGGTATCCTGACCACGCCGACTCCGATTCAAATCATCGGACGCGGCGAGACAGTCTCTCGCTAAGGCGCGGAGGGATTTCTCGCGCGGAAGGCTGAGTGCTGCACTCCGGCAGCACTTCCGGCGGATTAGGGTTTTTCGTCAAGCCAGCGCATCGTCTGGCGAAGGCGGGCTCCGATCTTTTCGATCGGCCGCGTTTCTCCCTTTCTCAGCAAGCGCTCATAACGCTTCCGGCCGGTGGCCGTTTCCCGGAGCCAGTCCCGGGCAAATTTTCCCCGCTGGATATTGCGCAGCACTTCCTTCATCTGCTGCTTCACTTTTTGGTCGATAATCGTGGGACCGACCGAGATATCGCCCCACTTGGCGGTCTCGGAAATGCGGGCCCGCATCCCGCTGATCCCGGCCCGGTGCATAAGGTCGACGATGAATTTCAATTCGTGGAGGCATTCGAAATAGGCCATCTCCGGCTGATAACCCGCCTCGACCAGGGTCTCGAATCCGGCCTCGACCAGAGCCGTCATCCCGCCGCAGAGCACCGCCTGCTCAGCGAACATATCGGCTTCCGTCTCTTCCTGGAAAGTCGTCTCGATGACGCCGGCGCGGGTTCCGCCGATCGCCTTGGCATAGGCGAAGGCGAGTTGGCGGGCATGTCCGGTCGCGTCCTGCGCGATCGCGATGACGCAGGGAACGCCCTGGCCGGCTTCGTATTGAGTGCGGACCATCGGCCCAAGTCCCTTGGGCGCGACCATGACGACGTCGACGTCGTTAGGCGGAACGATCGTCCGGTAATGAATGGCGAAGCCGTGAGCGAAAAGGAGCATCTGCCCGGCGCGGAGCGAAGGCGCGATTTCCGCGCCATAGATCTCGGCCATCTTCGTGTCGGGGAGGGCGAGAAAGAGGACGTTGGCCCGGCGGACCGCGGCCGCCGTTGTCGTTAGGCGAAGGCCGTCGTGCCGGGCGCGCAGACGGGAACGACTTTTCGGCGGGAGTCCGACGACGACCGGGATGCCGCTGTCGCGCAGATTGAGGGCGTGGGCTCTGCCTTGCGCGCCGTAGCCGATGACCGCGCAGGTCTTGTCGAGGAGGGGCGCGAGAGTGACCTCTTTATCGGTGAAAATTTTCGCAGACATAAGCCCCGGCCGGCGCCGCCGATGGTATCGGGGCCGCTTCGTCTGTCAATTCAGCGTGGCGAAACGCGACGCCTAATTTGCCACGGCCCGCGATCCGCGGCCGATCGCTTCGAGGCGCGTGACCTCGGCGATGGCATCCTTCGCGGCTGCGGTCTGCCCCATTTTTTTCAAAATATCGGAGAGGAGAATGTATTGGCGGGGCGCATCCGGCTGGCGAGCGACGGCGCGCTTTTGTGCGCGGCAGGCATCGGCGAGGCGATGCTGACGAACCCGGACACGTGCGATCAAGTTGAGAGCTTCCACTTCGTGGATGTCGAGCCAACTGGCCTTGCGCAAGACGCGCACGGCATGCTCGGCGTCGCCGGCTTCAGCGTAAAGCCGGCCGAGTGCGAGCGCGGCGCCGTAGTGCCACCAATGGTTGCGCGAGAAATCCGCCACGAGCTGAAAAGCGGCCATCGGCCCCTTCGTCCGGCGGAGCAATTCGGCCTCCCGACTAACGATTTCCCAAACGTCGGGATAATCCACCTGCGCTTTCTCCAAAATCGCGAGCGCTCCCGCGGTGTCTTTCGCATCGTAGCGGATTCCGGCCAGATTGACCGCCGCCAGCCAGGTACGCGGATACTCCTGCCGGTCGTGAGCTGCGGCGTCGGTTGCGCTGGCGAAGAGGGCTTCCGCTTCCTTCAGTTTGCCCTGCTGGAAAAGCGCGTTCGCGAGATTCGACCTGGCGATCGGATAATCGGGAACGTTGCGCAGGATCTCGCGAAAGGTTTTTTCGGCTCGGCCATATTCACCGCGCGAAACGTAGAGCTGTCCGAGATTCAAGCTCACCCGGGCGCTGTTCCCGCCGGCCGCGATCGTTCTTTCGTAAAAGTGTTCCGGGGTCGTCCAATCGCTGCTCCGCTCAGCGCTGCGCAAGCTGAGGGCGAGCACCGCCACGCTGGCCGCGGCCGTGAGCATCGGCCGCATCCGCGGCGGGAGATCCAAGGCGACGCCCGCCAGGTAAATAAGCAGACCGACGCTGGGCAGGTAAAGCCAGTGCTCCGCGACCGTGGCGTTCAGGTTGAAGAGGTTGGAGACCGGCAGGAAACCGAGGAGAAACCAGAGGGCGCCGAAAATCCGGGTGCGGCGTCCGCGGCCGCGCCAGCGGCAACCGAAGAAGAGAAGCGCGGCCACGCCGAGTCCAAGCAGGGAGAGATATTCCGAAGCGATCGAGCTCTGCCAGCTGGCGTAACTGCGGTAGGTATCGGGGTTCACCACTGTCCGTTCCATGTGCAGCCTGACCGGCCAGACCATCAAGCGCCCGTAGTCTCCGAGCGCGCGAAAGATCAGAACCGCTCGCACTGGCGCGCTCCAGCCCGGTTCGAGGGCCGGCTCGAAGCGGTGTTCGGGAAGTTGGCGCAAGCCGAGGTAAAGCGCGCAAAGGGTGACGGCAGCGAGGAGAAGCGCGGCTTTGGCCCGGCGACTCATCGCCTCGGTAAAACCAAGCGTGTGCAGAACGAAAATGAGGAGCCAGATGCCGGCCGTCTCGCGCGAGCAAAGCGCGAGCAGGGCGGAAAACGCGGCCAGGGCGTAATACAAAACGCGTCGCGGCGATGCTTTTGCTTCGCGCGCGCGAAGAAAGAGGAGCCAGCCACCGGCGGCGAAGAAAAAAGCGAGGCTGTCGGCCCGGCCGGAGATGTAATCGACCGCGGCGCTGTGCACCGGATGCACTGTCCAGAGAAGCGCGACAAGGAAGGCGGCAGCCCCAGTGGTCGCTGCGGTGAGTTTGGCGGCGAAGAGCGGACCTAGAATTCGTCGCAGGAGAAAGTAGAGCAGGACTCCACAGGCGGCGTGGAGGAGAATGTTAGTGAGGTGAAAGCCGTAGGGATTGTCGTTCCAAAAAGCGTAGTCGACCATGAAGGAAAGGTTCTGCACCGGCCGATAATGCCCCGAGAAGGAGTCGAGGAAGAGATAGTGGCGGAAGGCTTCGAGCGCGAGGAGCGGGCTTTTGATAAAAGGGTTGCCCTCCGCGAGATAGTTATCATCCCAGATCATCTCGCCGGTCAGAGCGGGGAGATGGATCAGAACGGCGATCAGAGTCAGGATCGCGACCCGAAGCCAGTCGGATTCCAGATAAGAGAACGTCCGCCTGACGAGATTTTGTCCGCCCGGGAGGTTGGCCGGTTTTTCGCCCTCAAGCGGATCGGACATGGATTCCTATGGGAGACGGAGCGATTCTCGGGCAGTGACTAGCTTTTCTGCGGAAGACTAACTCATTGCCTGCCACCCGCGAAAAGGTTCGAGGATGGCAGGTGTATGAATCAGCAGATTCCTAGGGACCGTAGGGTGAAAAGAAGGCCGTGCCAGCAACGTCCGACAAGGTTTTCCACGTCTCGGCCGGAACCTTCGGCAGGGAGTCGACAGTCTGCGGGCCGTAGGCCTGACCGAAGAGATCGGCGCCGGTGTTGTAAAGAAGGGAACCGCTCTTCATGTATTGGGTCCAATCCTTCGTGCCGACGATCGAGCCGCTGGTCTTGTTGTTTTCGATCGCATATTGGTCGACCGCGGAGTCGATCAAGCGCAAATCGTTGATCACGCGGCTCGCCTGGGAGCGTTTACGAGCCCGGAGGAAGCCCGGGACCGCAATCGCCGCCAACAAGGCGATGATCGCGACAACGATCATGATTTCCACGAGGGTAAAGCCCCCGCGTTTTTTGTTTAGTGTACTTAACATCATAACTTTCTATCCTGTTTGGTTTGTTTGATTGCGTCCGCTGTTCCAGCGCGGAGTGACTACCTTTAGAGCAGCGTTGATGCCAGCCGGGCGGAGTTTTTTATCCAACCCGCAGGAAATCCGCTCCTCTCGATAGCCTTAGTAGTGGCCGTAGGGTGAGAAGAAGTCGGTCCCGGCCACGTCCGAAAGAGCGTTCCAAGCCTCGGCCGGGCACCTCGGTGTGATGTCTACGGTTTGGGGTCCGTAGGCATTCCCGAAGAGATCGGCGCCAGTGTTGTAGAGAAGGGTGCCGTCCTTCATGTATTGGGTCCAATCGCTCGTCCCCACGGTGGTGCCGGCGAGTTTGCCGTTCTCCAGCGCGTATTGGTCGATGGAGGAGTCGATCAAACGCAGGTCGTTTACGATCCGGCTCGCTTGGGAGCGCTTGCGAGCGCGAAGGAATCCTGGCACTGCGATCGCCGCCAACAAGGCGATGATCGCGACCACGATCATGATTTCCACGAGGGTGAAGCCCCCGCGTTTTTTGGTCTGTTTCTTAAACATTTAATATCTAACCTTTTTATTATTTCGTGCCTGAAAGACCGCGGTTTGCGTGTCTTTGGCAGACGACTAAAAGAGCAGCGGCGGTGCCACCGGGCCCGCTTCTCGAAACTTGTCTGCCCGTGGCGCGGTTTCTGCAGCGATGAGCAGCGCTTCCCTTGTCATGATATCTCCCTCTTGCTGCCGTGAAATCCGCGCCTGACGACCAGCCCGCGAGCCGGGTAAGCTTCCGCTCGTCCTCTACGTGTTCGCCGGGGTCCTTGCGCTTCGACTCTTTAGCCTGGCGAGGTTGAGCCAAAGCCAGTTCCTGCTCCCGACCGCCGGTGACATGCAATTCTACAACGACTGGGCGCTGCGAATCCTGCGCGGACACTGGACCGAACACACCGCTTTCTACGGCCTCCCGCTTTACGCTTACCTGCTGGCCGGAATCTACAAAATTTGCGGCTACAGCCCGTTTCTTCCGGGACTGCTCCAGGCGGTGCTGGAGGCTGGCACGGCCGTTCTTCTCTACAAGCTGGCTGTCCTCGTCTTCGGCAGCCCCGCGGATGGAGCGGAGAAGACGTCCGGCACCGGCCTGGGCGCGCAACGCGGGCAGATAGTCGGAATTCTCGCCGCTGCCGGCTGGGCATTTTTCCAACCGGCTCAGGGCTATTCCATCATCCTCATGCCGACGGCCGGGCTGGTCTTTGTCTTCTGGTTTGTCGTCTGGCAGATCGTGAAACGAACGGAGGCTCTGGCGTGGTGGCGTCTTTTCCTCCTCGGTGCGCTAATGGGATTCACCGCCATGGGGATCGCCACCATCCTCTTCCTCGTCCCGCTCGTGCTCGCGGCGCTTTTCATTCGCTGGCACGGGACGCCGGCCCGCCGTCTGGCCGGCGCGGCGTTGCTCCTCGGCGGGGTTTTGCTCGGGGCGGCGCCCGCCGCGATTCACAATTTCTACATCGCGCACGACCCGGTTTTTCTCTCCGCCCATAGCGGAGTCAATTTCTGGATCGGCAACAACCCGGTCGCGACCGGCTATCCAAAATTCCCGCCCGGTCTCCACGCTGGACAGGTGGCGATGCTGAAGGATTCGATCAACGCGGCCGAGGAAGCAGCGGGGCGACCGCTCAAACGCTCCGAGGTTTCCGCCTATTGGACGGGGAAAGGACGCGACTGGATTGCGCACCATCCGCTCGATTTTGTGAAGCTGCTCGGAGTCAAGATCGAGGAATTTCTGGAATGCCTACCAATACGATGACCTCAGCATCATCAGCACGTTGCGCGAGCAGGGGATTGTTTTCCCGGGAGTGGCCTTCGGCCTTGTCGCGGCCCTCGGGATTCCCGGGATGCTGCTGGCCTGCTGGAGATTTCGCACCGCGCGCTGGCTCGCGGCGGCCGTGCTCCTCCACATGATGGCGTTGCTGACTGTTTTTGTGACAGAACGATATCGACTCGCCGCGGTTCCCGGCTTGCTCCTCTTTGCTGCCTTTGGCTTGGGAATTTTGGCGGCAACTGGCGAATGCGCGCTATCGGGAGGCGGCGGTTTTCACGCTCCTGCTTTTTGGCGCGACGGCGTTTGTCTCCCTGCCGCAAAATGACGACACGCTTTGGGCGCTGGATTCCTACAATTCCGGTCTCCAGGCACTCGGACGGGCCAGCTCGCGTGTCGCGAAACGAAAATTCGATCTCGCCTACGCCTATTCGCCGCATAACGCCGAAGTGAATTTCGCCGAAGGCAATCTGCACGTCGCACTGGGCGAAAACGCCGAGGGCGAAATATTTCTATTTTTCGACCCTCGAGCTCGATCCGAAGCACGCCGGAGCCTTCAACAACCTCGGGCTACTCGCGCTCGGGGAAGAGAAGTGGGAGTTGGCGGCACGATTCTTCCGCCACGCCCTCGAGGAGTCGCCTAACGATTCGAAGTTGCATTATCTGCTGGCGCGGGCGGAATTGAAAAATGGCAAACCGCTCGTGGCGAAAGAGGAGGTCGCGCGCGCCCTGCGCGGCGATCCCCGGCGTTCCGAGTATCTGCAATTGAAACAACAAATCGGTGCCGCATCCGCCTCCGTCGGCGGTCGTTAGGGGAGCGCAGTCTCCTTCCGGGCGCGCTCGAAACTAACTCGGAGTTCCGCCACCACCGCCTGAATTTCTGTCCGCAGTCGCCCGGTCATGCGCCATTGGTTGCTGGCCGCGTTTGCTTTAAGCGCGTTTCTGCCCCGAGCCTGGATCGCCGTTGCGCTCCCGATTTGCTCCGGAACGGTCCGGGTTTCGCGCCCTCGCTGAGGAAGTCAAAAACCCTTCGCAGGATCCCAGGAGGTTCCTGGTGGGTTGGGATCTTTTTCCATCCCCGAACTCCATACTAGAGCCGCCGTGGTCGGATCGTAGACCCCGCCGACGACGAAGAACCTGACGTACTGACTTGCCCCGATCGAGGACAAGACAGCAAACAGGGCAGTCGCCACAATAATGGGGCGGATCTGAGCGAAGCGCTGACTGAGAACGAGGACTTGCCGAATCGCCAGCCAGGAGATTGCGACATCGCAGAACGCGGCGTAGCGCAGGCTCATTCCATAGGTGACGCCCGACATCGGAATGAGCGTAAGCGCGAGAAAAGCGGCCATAAAAACATCCGCACGATCAGACGTCTTGATCTGGAACATTCGCCCGCAGGCAAAGGCCACGAGAGCTGGAGAAAGAATGACGAAGTCTACCGCATAACGATACCAGGGTCCGTCCTGGGCGACGACCGAATAGAAGTTGGCGCGGGACTTCGCGGCAAACATCAGGTAAAAGTGAACCCATTCGGAGATGCCGCCGACCAGTGCGACCAGGAGCAAGATAGCGAGAGCAGGTCCAATGATGGTGGCGGCGAGAAGCTGCGGCGTGACAGTGCCGATGCGCAGAAAGCAATTGAGCAGAAGCATGGTGAAAATCGCAAAGACGACAAAGGCCGCGTTTTCTTTCGTCAGCACCAGGAGGGACAGGCAGAGGGTGTAGGAAATCAACCAGCCGTAGATGCTTCGGGCGCTGCAAATTTTCCCAGGCCAGCCAAAGCGCCGCCACCGTCCAGAACGCGAAATAGCCGTCGATCATGGCGCGTTGGCAGAGGTAGATTTGGAGAGGCGCTGTTGCGATCAGAGCGGTCATGCCGATCATTGGAACGGTCCCACCCAGGCGATAGGCAAAAAGCGCACAAAGGAATAAGAACAGCACACCGACCGTCGCCACCACCAGATGCAGCGCGGTGAAAGCGCGGAGCTCGAACCAATCCGCACAGAGAGCCGCAGGCACGAGAAAAGCGAGGCGCGTCGCCGGCACGACTGCTTCCTGCAACTTGTATTGCCGCTCCACATATACGCGCACGACCGCGTCGTAATTCCAGATGCCGACCTTCTGGATCTGCTTCACAAACACCATGTAACCATGCTCGTCCGTGCCGAGATGCCGGTGTCCCGGCGAGGGATAAAGCCGCAGCAGGACGCCGAACCCGAGCAGAGCCGTCATCGTTAGAATGGTGGCGATCTTGCGCAGATTGAGATGGCGCGGACGAGTCGCTGACCGTCCGTTGCGGTTCGACGAATTTGAGGAGTGGAATAGGTTGCCTCGGCAACGGAGAGTTCCATTCGCTCTCCTGCTGCAAGTCCCGTGCTAGACTACGGCGCGCCGCGATCCCGCGTCCCGGCGGTGGCCCGATGGCTGCTTAGCAAGGCCCGCTTGCCTCTCCCGTCATGATTTCTTCTGCAAACGGCGTGCGCCGGATTCTCTTTCTTCTTAGCGGCCTGGCGCTGAGCGGAATGATCTGGCTTGGTGGTTGGGCGGAACCTTTGCCGGCTACCCGGACCCGCGCACCACCTACAGCGCGTTCTACGTCATTTTCGCCCGTGATGAAATTCTCGGCCTGGCCTTGGTCGCCGTGTTTGGCATCGCCGGGGCCCTTCTTTTTTTTGGGAAGGGAAATCACCCCGGACCCGTCGCCGAAATCCCCGGAGCCCTTCAGCGCGAGCATCTCCTCGTGACCCTGATCGCGGTCGGCGTCTTCGCCGCCGCGGCGCTCGGGAGCCACTTTGTCTGCCACGATTACGCTCTGAGCGCCGATGAGTTCATGGCCGATTTCCAGGCGCAGATTTTCCTCCGCGGAAAAATCACGGCCGAAGTTCCCGTCGCAATGGGTCGACGCGGTGCGGATCATTCGCCGACCTTTGTGGACTACTTTCCCGCGACCCATAGCTGGAAGGCCACCTATCTGCCGGTTTATGCGGCGCTACGCGCGCTCTTCCAGGGCGTTTATCTCCAGTCTCTGCTGAATCCCTTTCTCGCCGCGCTCACCGTCTTCGCGCTTTACGGCACTGTCCGGAACATTTGGCCTAACGAAAAACAAAACGCTCTTCTCGCCGTCCTCCTCCTCGCCGGTTCGGCGCAATTTCTCCTTATGGCGATGACCGCCTACTCGATGCCCGCCCATCTCGCCCTCAATACGGTTTGGCTCTGGCTTTATTCGCGTCCCGATCGCCGCCGTTTTTATCTCGCGCCAATCGTCGGGGTGCTCGCGATCGGGTTGCACCAGCCAATCGTGCACGCGCTCTTTGTCGCTCCCTTTCTTCTGCGACTCGTCTGGCAGCGGAAATGGCTGCCGGTTTGGATTTACGGACTGATCTATTCGTTAGGCTGCGCCGCTTGGTATGCCTGGCGGATGCATTACTTGCCGCCAGCCGCCGGCGGTGCGCACTTCGTTTCCGGCTCTTCAACCTTAAGATGATCGTGATTCAGCCGATGGATTTGCTCCTGGTCCTGGGCTGGAGTTGCCTCGCGACGCCGCTCCTCGCGGTCGTCGGTTTCCGCCGCATTTTCCGTGAACAACCGATCGTGCAGGACGCGGCTCTCAGCTGTCTGCTCACCTTCGGGTTTTATTATTTTTTCTACCTCGATCAGGGCCATGGCTGGGGATATCGCTACTTTCACGGAACGCTCGCCTGCCTGGTCATCGTCGCGGTCGCGGGTTGGCGGGCGCTGGCGGAAAAAATCGAGCCGCGGCGACTGCGAAATTTCATGGTCGCGGGAGTAGCGGCATCCTTATTGATTCAACTCCCGCTTCGCTGCTATCAGGCGGAAACTTTTATTCGACCATTCGCTCGCGCCTCGGAGATGATCCATTCCACTCCGGTGCAGGTGGTGGCGCTGGATCCGCACGATGCCTGGTATTCCGCTGATTTGATTCGGAACGGTCCTTTTCTTGAAAAATCGCCGGTGGTCGCTGCTCTCGTTAGGCTGAAACAGAAAGAGGTGAAGGTGCTGCGCCAGGCCCGCTCCGCCCGCATCATTACCCGCGGCGAATTAGGCGCGTTGGGTTTGTCCACCGCGCCCGGCGCGCATTACCGGCACGATCCGTTCCGACTGGGTTACGGTCCTTAGCCAGCCTCTTTATGACACAAGCCCCATCCACCTTTCGACCGATGAATCGCACGATGGAACTGCTCGTTCGCGCGAAGAAACGAGTGGCGCCGAATTTCCGACTCGAAGCCCTGCCCTTTTATGTCCCGACGAAAAAATGGATCTTCGATCGCTTACGAGAAAAAGAAGTGACCGTGCACGGCTTTCCTTTTTTGCTCGACCCGCTCGAGCTTTCAATCTTCCGCAGCTACGAACCATTTGAAACGGCCTTGCTTGGCGCGGAGATCCGGCCCGGGATGACGATCGTCGATATTGGCGCGAACATAGGCTATTACACGCTTCTTTTTTCCAAACTGACCGGTGAGATGGGCCGCGTTTACGCCCTCGAACCGGAGCCGCGAAAACTTCGCGCTCCTCCAGCAGAATCTGTCCCGCAACGCCCGGACGAATGTGGTCGCGCTGAACCGCGCTGCGAGCGATCGAGCCGGCGAATCGTTCCTCTACCTTTCGACCGAAAACTTCGGCGACCATCAGGCTTATGGCTCCGGCAACGGACGGCGGAAGATACCGATCACGATGACCCCGCTCGATGAATGCGTGAAAGGACCGCTCGACCTCGTGAAAATGGATGTGCAGGGTTTTGAAGCCTTCGCTCTCGAGGGCATGGCATCGCTCATCGCGGCGAGCCCGCGCCTGACGATTTTCACCGAGTTCTGGCCGGAGGGCCTGCGCCGCGCGGGCTCGGACGCAGCCGAGTTTCTCCGGCGGTTGCACGCCTTTGACTTCGAAATTTTCTTTATCAACGAGTACGCCAACCGTCTCGAGCGCGCCGACGATGCGGTACCTTCTGAGCCGCTACGCTCCAGAAGTTGGCACACACACCAACCTGCTCTGCCGGCGCCGGGCTTCGGCTGCTCGTTAGGCGATGGCGAGGACACTTTGCTGGCTCGGTTGCGAGACGCGCGCCCTGCGCAATACGTTCGTCATGCGCGCGGTCGATACCTGAATGAAGCTCCTGCACACGAGCGCACGATTCGTCTTCGGGAAATTGGCTCCCAAGTGGCCATATCCAGTGCTGCGGGGACCGCTGCGCGGATGCCGCTACCTCCTGGGTGCGACGGCCGGCGCGGCGGGTGGCGTCTCCGTCCACCTCGGAATGCAGGAGGTCGAGCAGAGCCAGTGCCTGACCAAATTCCTGCAGGCCGGTCAGGTGTTTTTCGATGTCGGCGCCAATGTCGGTTTTTACTCTCTCCTCGGCGCGAAAAGAGCCCAAAGCAGTGGTCGAGTGGTCGCCTTTGAGCCGTTCCCCCGAAACCTGGCGTTTCTATATCGCCACATTGAGCTCAACAAAGTGAGGAATGTGACGATCCTGCCATTCGCGTGTGCCGATCAGTTCGCCATCGAGAGGTTCTTGATTGGAGAAAATCACGCTCTTGGTCACTTGGATAGCGGAACCGCCGGTGAAACGAAAGGACCGGTCGATCCCGCGGCGATGCTTGTCGCCACGATTTCTCTCGATGAAGCCGCGGAGAAACTGGGCCTCCGTCCCGACGTGATCAAGATCGACGTGGAAGGTGCGGAACTCAGAGTGTTGCGGGGGGCCGACGGGATCCTTGCCCGGATGCGACCGGTGCTTTTGTTGTCAGTGCATTCGGATGAGCTCCGCCGGACCTGCCTCGCCTACCTGGGCGAAATGGCCTATCGAGCGCAGCCGCTGAACTCGAAGCTAATTGAAACAGCGACAGAGTTTCTTGTTTTGCCTGAGGATGGTTCGGGCGCATGAACCCTGCCCGCTCTGGAGGTGCCTGAGAAAAGGTGGCGATACCGACTCAAGAAAACGCCCGGTGACCTTCTGAAGTCGCCTCTACGCTTGGCTATGACACACGTGCGATTCGGCGCGCCATCTTCCTCTTCGGCCTCGTTTACTTATTGGGCTGTGCCTGGGCTGTGCCGGTTGGTACGCGTGGCGTCTGAACTTTTCTCCGGCGGCGGTCGGTCAAACCGCGTCCTTCTTTCGTCTTTGGAATACGAAGATGCTCGTTATTCAGCCGTGGTCTGCTCCTCGTCGTTCGCCGGAACTCGCTATGCCGCTTCTTGCAGTGCTCGGTTTCGGCCGCATCTTCCGCGAGCGTCCCATCATACGCGCCGCGGCGCTGAGTTGCCTCCTTACCTTTGGATTTTATTATGATATCGAGGGCGGTGAACAAGAGACTCTGAGCAAGGGATTCCGTGCGAATGTGCTTCATCTGCTTTTCGAATGGCATTCCGGGATCGGTGCCGAACGCACTCTCGCTTCGCCCGATTTAGTGGCGGGCAACTGGATGAAGCTTTCGAGTGATCCATATGGTTCGTCGATGTGGTACTTTCGCCGGTGACCATGGATTCCCAACCGCTCCACATCGTCGCACCCAACTTTGAGCCAAACGCCGTCGGTGGCGCGGGAGAGGTGATGGTGCAACTGACGGATAGCTTTCTGCGGCTGCACCACGACGTGACGATTTACCTCAATCAAAACGCCGCAAAACATTTTCCGCAGTGGGGCAACAATGTGATCGAGTTGCGTACTGGAGAAATGCACGGCAACACAAGCAAAGCGAGATCGATGCTGCGTCTCGGCATGATAGGGAGTCGTAAGTTGCCGCGCACTGGCGTCTCATGGTTTCCCTTTGGCACAATGCTACCATTCACCTTTCGGGGCCACGGCGTTGCGACCATCCACGACACCTTGGATCGGGATTTACCGGAGCGGGTCGGATTTCTCGGCGTCAGCTCCGGCGGGTCATGATCCCGCGCACGGTCCGACAGTGTGCGGTCGTAACAAGCTCGCACTTTAGTCAACAGCGCATTCGTAAGTCCTACGGCGTCGAATCGACGTAATTCCACTAGCCGCAATTCCACTCCCGGCACCAGCCGCTATTGAAGTTCCTCCGACGCCATTCGTCTTCTACGCCGCGAACGGTTGGCCGCACAAGAACCACGAATTTCTGCTTCAGATGTGGCGCACGAAACCGCAGCTGCGTGAGATCACTCTGGTTTTTACCTTGGGCTCAGGGGCCGGAGCCCTTGCGCCATCGTTGGCGCAGGCCCGGGCAGAGGGGGTTCCAATTCACATTACAGGACGGCTTTCCCGTGGGGAATTGGCCGCCTTTTATCGTTCTGCGCTCTGCTCTGTTCTTCCTTCCACCTATGAGGGTTTCGGCCTCACAGCCCAGGAGTCGTTGCTCGCAAATTGTCCGGTGCTGGTGAGCGATTGTGCCTGTCTGCCTGAGACGATGCCGCCTGACTATCCATTACTCCTTCCGCTCGATCCCGATCGTTGGATGGAGGCGATCTTCTCCCTTTTTTCCGGCCGGCGACCGGACATTCCGATCGTGGGCTACTCGCACCACTTGGGATCAGGTAGGGGAAAAGTATCTCGCGGTTTTGGCTCAATCCGGATCGAATGGCGGGCTCCACCCCTAAGGATTGGAACAAGGAAAAAAGCACGGAGCTGCAGCCAGAAGATCGGCCGTGTCTTCGGGTGCACTAAGTTGAAAAGGAAGCCGGAACACGAAAGCGCGAACAACGTCGCAATAGCCGAGCCCCGCGCCGCCATAACGCGGGATGAGGACAAAATTCAAAGCGATGTTCACGGCCGCGCCCGCGGCGGTCCGAACGGCGGTGAGCCAGGTCAATCGCTCGGTGATGTCGTAGCCCGTTTGCATGATCGCGACGTAGAGGAAGATGGCCGACCAGGCATGGATGACGAGAATGCTGGCAGCCGAAGAATATTGCGCACCATAAAGAAGCCGGACAACGAATGGTGCCGCGATCGTTAGGCCAGCGGCCATCGCGCTCCCGCCGAGCGCCGCGGCGAAAAAAAGTCTTTCGAATTGTTGCGCGTAGAATTTCGGCCCGGCCTTGCGCCAGCGGAGCAGGACCGGGAAGAGCGCGGGCACGAAAGCCATTGGGAAAAGCGCGCACGCTTCCGTGATTTGGGAGGCGGCCGAATAAATTCCGGCGACCTGGTAGCCCGCCATTTTGCCGAGCATCAGAACATCGGAGCGCATGTAGACCATGGCGGCGAGGGAGCCGAGCAGGAGCGGCAATCCTTCCCGCAACAGCGTGCCGGCGGCGAGCGGTCGGGCTGGATGGCGCGCCACCGGAGCGGTGCGGCGGCGACGATAGGCGAGGAACAACCCGAGGGCGATGAGCGCAGTCTCGACCGTTTCGAGGCCGGCAAACACGAGCAGCGGTGCGTCCACCAGGATCGCGCCGAGTTTGATCCCGGTGCTGAGAACGACGGGCAGCGTTCGTCCGAAAAACACCAGGCGAAATCGATTCTGCGCCTGAAAGAAAAGGTCGAAGACATCGAAGGCCTGGAAGATGAACCCGGCCCCGGCGAGGAGGACGATCGAGAGAGTCAACCGGTCGTGCGGATCGGTCAGAAAGACGGTCGCGATGAGCGCAGCATAGCTGAGGAGCGCAATTCCCAGTTTGATTCCGAAAGCGCTCCGCAGCGTGGCCGCCGCATCTTCCTCCGTCTCGATAAAGTGCCTAACGAGCACTCGATCCAGTCCGAAGGCCGCGACGACGGCGAAGATGCGCACGAAAGCGAGTCCGAAGGCGAGCGCCCCAAAGAGGTGCGGCCCGAAATGACGGCCGAGCGCGATCGCGACCACCGCCAGGGTGCCGACGCGCGCGCCCTGGTTGAGGAGCGACCAGGCGCTGTTCGAGGCCAGGATTCTGCCGGCGGTTTTCATGCGAGCGTGGTTTCCGTCGGCATGACTCGACTTGGTTGCGCGCGGTTCTGAATCGCTGCGATCAACTCCGACCACTGTTCGAGATGGCTCTCGAACGGCGCAGCCTTCGCGGCTTCGAGTTCCTCCGCCATTTCTCCGGCGAACCCGGTGCAGACGAGTTCGCGACCGGCAGCAATGCTGTTCCAGATTTTTGAGGGAAAGATTGCCTGCCTGATTTTCGGACTCGCTGCCACCAGGTGATTTCGTGGCGGAGCAGGTCTTCTCGTAACTGATCCGGATCGTTCTCCAGAGGCAGCGCCGGCAACCACGTCGGAAGTTGCGCAACCCTGCGTCCGTCGGCGCGCATCGTGATCCGATAACCTGCGGCTCGCAGCCGACTGCAAGCCTCGATCAACAGTTCGACATCGTGTCCGTAGCCGAGGTTGCCGGAATAGATCGCGGTCCTGGGCTCGGGCGCGCGAGAGCGATCGAACGAGAGGGTCGGCCAATTGCGGATCACGACCGAATTGCGCCGCGGGCCGCCGAGGTTAGCGCCGATCTTTACCACCTTGTCCCAGCACGCGAGATGGCGATCCCAATACCGGCGGAAAGCACGGCGGAGCGGGGCCGGGTAGTCGTATAATCCCCTAACGAGTTCCGGATAGTAATCCTGCAGCCAATAGATGCAGCGCGCGCCGCGGTCCCGGATCGCGGCGGCCAGGGTGACCGTGTTGGGCGGGGCGCTGGTCACGATCACGAGGTCTTCGTGCCTAACGAACTGTGTGATGTAGTCGCGGAAGGCGCCAGTGACCGAGGCGTATTCGGCGAAGGTCTGGCGGAGATTCCCGCGGCGGCCCTGGTAATGATCGAGATGGACGATGCCGGCAATTGGTTGCGGTCGCGGCAGAGCGCGGTAGCCGCCCCGGCCGCCGACCAACCTGACCTCGGCGCCTTGTTCCTCGAGCCGGGCCGCAAGTTGTTCGGCGTAAAGCCCGGTCGGCGCTGCGTCGGGCCAAATGTACTGGGTGAGCAGGTGAACGGTCGCCATCCCGGGCCAGCTCAGCCGGCGATCATGCGCGGCACTTTGGTGGCGGCCGGATGCGCGGTGGGAGCGCCGTATTTTCGCAACTGAACATGATACGCCTCGCGGTGATAACGGAGGTTTGCCTCGAGGAGCAATCCGACCAATCCAATGATAATCGAGAGAGAGACGAGGCTCGCGGCCAGGACAGCGAGGGGGAGGTGGTTGACCAATCCGATGCGGAAATATTCGGTGATCGGAACGCACCCGGCGGACAATCCCAGCACCGCCACGATGCCGGCGATATTCCCAAAAAAGGTCAAAGGCCGGTAGTCGCGGAAGAGCACGATGAAGAGACGGAAAATGCGCAGGCCGTCGCGGATCGTCCGGAGCTTCGACTCCGAGCCTCGCGCGCGACTGCGGAACGGCACCGGGACTTCGGCCTGGGCGAAACCTTTGTCGACGGCCTGGATGGTCAGCTCGATTTCTAACTCGAAGCCGCGGGAGAGGACCGGCACGTGTTTGTAAAAGCGGCGCGAAAAGAGGCGCATCCCGGAGAAAAGATCGAGCGGCCGGAAGTGAAAAACGGAGTTCAGGACGGCGGCGAAGATTGACATGCCCCATTGGTGGAGCGGGCGCAGGGCCTGAGTCGCTTTTTGCGCGCTGCGGATGCCGGTGATCATGTCGACCGGTTCGCGAAAGGTACTCCTCCACCAGTAGACGGGCGCCATCCGCCGGGTAGCTGCCATCGCCATCCACCATCAGGATGAGATCGGTATCGATCGCGGCGAGGGCGGTGGCAACGGCGGTTGCTTTGCCGCGGCGTCGTTCGGTCATTACTTCCGCCCCGGCGGCGCGGGCGGCGAGCGCGGTTCCATCGTCGGAGCCGTTATCCACCACGAGGATGGTGGCGTGCGGAAACGCCGCGGCATACTCGCGCACGACGTGCCCAATCCCGAGGGCTTCGTTCAGGCAGGGAATGAGGACGGTGAGAGAAGGCAGGCGGAAATCGCGAACCAGCATTCCACCCTAGGAACCATCTTTCATGCCGCGCGCTGGAGATTCCGGCGGTGGAATAGTTGCTGCTTTGGGAGGTAGTCCGATTCCGCTCTCATCCATGCCTTTCCTGAGTGATCCCGTTTCCACGGCGACGGTCGAACCGGCTGCGCCTGCCGCCGCGCATCCGGCCCGGCGCGACCACCGTGCGACTTTTCTCGTCCTTGGCCTGATCCTTCTCGCGGGCTGCTTTCTGCGCGTGCCGGATTATGTTTTTGCTCCGGCCAACCCGGCTTTCCATTGGCTGGCGCCACTCCATCCGACACCAAAAGCCCAAACCTTCGGTTTCGATGAACAGCTCTACCGGGCTTACGTTAGCGTCCTGATGCTCCACGGCCTGAGTGTCTACCCGGAAATGTCCCGGCATTACCTGAACAAGCAGCGGAATCTCGACTCGGCGATCCTGCCGCCGACGCGCTTTTCTTATATCGGCGCTGCTTACGCCTGGCACTTGGGTTCGGGTGCTGGACCGCTCAAATCGCTCAGCGCGTCTCGAGCCTGTGCAGCATGCTCCTTCTTGCGCTGAGCGCGCATTTGCGTGGCGGCTCGGCGGTGGCGCGGTTGCCCTTGCGTCACGGCGCTGATGGCTTTCGCGCCCACGCAAATTCACATGTCGCAGCACGCCTTGATTGATGGCGTCTTTGCGTTTTGGGCGACCATGTCTCTCTGGTTGCTCTGGGAAAATCTGCAGCGGCCGAATCGTTGTGCCATGTCTGGCGGCCTACGGCGGCGCCCTCGCCGTGATGGTGCTGACCAAAGAGAACGCGATGTTTGCTTACCTCGCGATTCTGGCCCTGCTCGCCGCAAATCACTGGCTGCGATTTGGCCGGCTCAGGATCAGTCTTTGTCTGGTTACAGTGCTGGGTCCCTTTCTCGGCGTTGTCATCCTCGTGACGCTCTGCGGCGGTCTCGGCACGACGATTGAAATTTACCGCCTCCTCGTGAGCAAAGCCTCCGTCTCAAGTACGCGATCGTGACCGGCGACGGTCCCTGGTATCGTTACCTGGTCGATTTGATGGTCGCTTAATCCCGTGTCCTTTGCTCGCGATCGGGGGAATATTTCGCCTCAAAGTGACCGAGCGCGGCCGGACCTTTTCCTGCTCCTCTTTGTCGCGGCGAGCTTTCTCGTGATGGCCAATGTCCGCTACGGAATGAACCTGCGTTACACCAACATGTGGGATTTCCCCTTGCGGTATCTCGCGGTCTCTTTGCCTGTGGGGGATCGTCCCGCGGAAAAGCGCCCCGGCGCTTTGGATGAGTCTTTGCATCGCGGTGCTGTGCCTTCCTCGAGGCTGCGGCAATACCGATCTTTTTCGTGCAAAACGACTTTACGAGCTGGTCCCCGGGGACCTTCTGCGCGCGGTTAAAATCCTAAAGTGAGGGCTCTCGATTCTGCGCTGGAACCGGCACCGGGTCGGTCGGCGCCCAGACCGGTGGAACCGGAGCAGGGAATCGCCCAGACATCCGTGTGGGAGCTATCTATCCGGCCAGCGTTCTTGGGTCGGAGGCGCCGCCCTCATTGCTCTCATGCTCAAATTAGTCATCGCCTTCCACACCTTTGGAAGCAACAACATCACCCAGGTTTTACAAGTTCGCCCTCGCATTGACCCAAGGCGGCCTTGAACAGACCTATCAGCAGCATGCTGAGTTCAACCACCCGCCAGCTCGTCGCCTATTATTTGATCGCGATTTATCACCTTGGGCAACTTCCATTCGTCGCGGCTGCTGGAATTTCGTTTCCCTTCCTGCTCCGTTTGCCACGGGATCATTGCCGATTTCGTCGTTGTTTGCCTTTTTCTTCGGCTGAGACAAGAAGAGCCACACTTACAGCTACCCGTCTGGCCGCTGCTCATTCTCGCTCTCAGTCCGGTTTCCCTCATGGTGAGCGGTTTTCACGGCAATACCGACTCAATCATGGTGTTGTTCCTTGTTCTGGCGGCCTTCACCGCTATCCGGCATCAGCCTGCCCTGGTGCGGGATTTTGTTGGCCTTCAGTATTCAGATCAAAATCATGCCCCTGTTTTTCGTGCCGGTGTTTCTGTTCTTTTGGTTCCAGCGCCGGCACTTGCGCTCCTTTATCCTTCCTCTCGCCCTAACGACCCTCATGCTCTGGAGTGAAGCGCTCGCTTCACTTCCCGCTTGTTTTCATCCGGAATGTTTTCGGCTATGGAAGTTTCTGGGGCATCTGGGGGATCACCTACTGGCTGCGGCAAACAGGCTGGTCTGAATTCGGCCAGGCCGACTTCCAAAATCTTTCGCCTGCTCAGAACGTCATCGGGACGCTGCTCAAGCTCTTCATCATCGCCGCGATCGTTACTCTGGCCTGGCGCCGCCGGCGAATCGTCAGCAGCCGCGGATTTTTCTCGTCGCTTCGCCTTCGCCTGGCTCATCTTCTTTGTCTTTTCTCCCGGCATCGGCGCTCAGTATCTGATCTGGTTGGCGCCGTTCATCCTGCTCTTGTCCCCGCGGTTCTACACCTCCTACACCGCCGGAAGCACTCTCTTCCTGTTCTTTTTTTACAATACGATCAGCGGAGGTCTTCCTTGGTATTACGGGATGTCGAACGGCCAGCGCGATTCGGAATGGGTTCCCTGGTCGAATTGGCCTTGGATGATTTTGGCCGTCGGCTTGGTCCTGTTTTACCGCAAGATGACCAGCGACGAAGCCGAGGTCATACAGCGCAGGAGTCGAGTTACGTGTAGTGTGGCCGACTGGAGCGCGCTCCCGCGAAGATCGGCCCTGAACTCGATCGTCTCGTGGAGCAGATTGTGCACCGCCGGCCTGGCCTGCGCCCGGACAAAGATCTGATAGGAGAAGAGGCCGCGGCTCAGCCGAATCAAGGCGGAGTTCACCCTAACGAGAAGGCGTGAGAGGAAGTTATTGCCGAGCGCTTTCGGGAAAGGCGCCGGGATCCCGCGCAACTCGATGATCTTGTAACCGGATTGCTTGAGCAGCACGGGGAGCGATCGGAAAGTGAAAAGGCGGGTGTGCGTCGCATCGAGAATGCCCTTCTTGCCATAGTTGAAATGCCCGAAAAGAAGCATCAGCCGGGTGACCAAGAAAGCCGATGTTCGCGGTCGTCAGAACAATCTCGGGACGTTTGCAGGCCGCGGCGCCGCGCAGTTGATCCATGAACTCAGTCCGGTTGCTTCAGGTGCTCGATAATGTCGAGGAGAAAGATCTGGTCGTAGTGCGGAGACGTTGACCGGAAACTCGCTGCGATCGAGATCCCAGTGGATGAATTCCAACTCATCCTGCGCGCGGGCCTCGTCACTCACGTGCCGATCCATCCCCGTGACCTGGCAGCCCTTGCGCACCAGTTCTCGGGCGACAAGCCCTGACCGCAGCCGACATCGAGGATTCGACCGCCCGGTTTGGCGCTTTCGATCGCCATGGTGTGCGAAGAGCGGAAGCCGAGCTTGAGATCGTAGGTCAGCTCCGGCGCTTGGAGATCGAACTTCGGGTCGTAGAAAAGATTGATCTCGCAGAGGCGGGCCTTGAAGGTCGCCTTGAAAACGTCCCAGGCGTAACGCAGTCCGTTCACGTGGCAAATCTCATCGCCGTAATAAGTCGGGATCGGTAGCTCGACGATACGCAGTTTTTTGAGCACGAACTGGATGATGATCTCGGTGTCGAAATGAAAATCGCGGGTATTTTTCTCGAACGGCACCTCGGCCAGCGCCTTCGTCGAGTAAAGTCGGTAGCCGGAATGAAACTCCGAGAGCGCGGTGCGCAGCATCCGGTTTTGGAAACCAGTCAAAATTTGATTGCCCAGCCATTTGTAGAGCGGCATCCCGCCCGCGCGGGCGGCGCGTTTGTCGATCATGCGTGAGCCAAAGACCGCGTCCGCTTCGCCGGCGAGGAGCGGCTCGAGCAAGGCGGGCAGTTTTTCCGGCGCGTACTGTCCGTCGCCGTGGACGAGCGCGACGATGTCGAACCCGTTCTCGATCGCGTATCGGTAGCCAAGCTTTTGATTGCCGCCGTAGCCCTGGTTCTGCGGCGTGCGCAGGACGGTGATCCTGAAGGCCGAGTTCGTTCGCTGGTAGCGCAGGCCGTTGCGAAAAGTCTCGTCGCGGGAGGAGTCGTCGATGATCAGGACCTCGACATCGCGCTGGTGGAGCGAGGCCGGGATGCGGCTCAACACTTTCTCGATCGTCGTCTCCGCGTTGTAGGCGACGATAAAGACGAGAATGCGCTTCCCCTGCAAATCGAGCGACGGAACGGGATTCATGCCCCGTTCTGAGAGCTAAAAACGGGCCATTTGCCCGGGCGTTTTTGACTTGCTAGGCGCCGTTGCGGCCCGCGGATTCGCCCTTCCCGAGCACCGCGTTCGCCGTTGCCAGCAATGCCCGGTCGTCGTTATCGCCCAGCCCGCGCAAATCTTCGCGAATGTGGCGGAACGATCGCCGAACGAACAGATCGGCCGCGACATGATCGGTGGCCTCACTTCCGTTGCCCCCGACCGCGCTCAGTTCCGAATCCCAGCGGCTCAGGACACAGGTGGTGGCGAACAACTCCATTGCGGCATTCGCGATTCGTTCCTGGACCAACTGCATTTCCATGACCGGCTCGCGATAGGCGATGAGCGCCTTGTCGACCGCAAAGTTGAAACGCCAGACGAGCCGCGCCAGCTGGCTTGCGTAGTTCTTCAGCCGGGCGTTGCGCACCGGCACGTTTGGCACTTTGACCGCGGCGCTCAGTCGTTTCAGTCCGGCGCCCCAGGCTTTGCCGAGACCGCGCGATGGTTTCAGCATCGTGTCGTAGATTTCCTTGAACTCCATCCCCGGCCCGCGCATCCCGACGAGCGCGATGAAAGAGGTCAGCACTTCGTTGCTCCCTTCGCCGATCTGGTTGATGCGCGCGTCGCGCAGTATCCGGCCTAACGGGGAGTCGTCGAAATAAGCGGAGCCACCGTGGATTTGGAAGCAATCGTTGACCGCGTCCCAGAGGCGCTCGGTCGTGAAAACCTTCAGCATCGCCGTCTCGACCATGTAATCCTCGAGACCGCGGTCGATGAGCGAGGCGGTCACCTGCGTCATCGCTTCCATGGCGTAGACGTCGGCCGCCATGCGCGCGATTTTTTTCTTCACCAGGTCGAAGTTGCCCAGCGTCTTGTTGAATTGCTGGCGGGTGTTGGCGTGTTGGACCGCCAGGGCGAGACAGGTCTTGGCTCCGCCGGTGCAACAGGCACCGAACGTAGTCCGCCCGAAATCGAGCACAGTGAGCGCGACGCGCAGCCCTTTGCCTAACGGGCCGAGAATATTTTCCTTCGGCACCCGCACATCGTTGAGCCGGAATCGGCCCGTGGCGGTGCCGCGAATGCCGAGCTTCGGCATGCGTGGCTCGAGCATCTCGAAGCCTTCCATGTCCGGCGTGACGAGGAACGCCGTGATGGCGGTCTTGCCCGGCTTCTTCGGGTCCGGGGTCCGCGCCATGACGGTGAGGACCTGCGCGATGGCGGCGTTGGTGATGTAGCGCTTTTCACCGTTGAGGACGTAGTGCGAGCCGTCTTCGCTTGGTTGCGCAGTCATTTGCACATTGGCGGCGTCGGAGCCGGCTTCCGGCTCGGTCAGGGCGAAGGCGGCGAGCTGGTCGCCGTTCATCAGGCGCGGGAGCCATTTTTCCTTTTGCTCGTCCGTGCCGAAAAGGAGGAGGGCGCGAATCCCGATCGAGTGATGCGCGTTGGTGAAAACCGCGGTCGAAGCGCAGCGTGCGCCGATTTCCTCCAGGACCTTGCAATACTGCATCTGGGTAAAGCCGCGGCCGCCCACTTCTTTCGGCGCCGTCATGCCGAGAACGCCGACCCGACCGAGTCCGTCGATCACGTGACGCGGGATATCGGCCTGGCGATCGATTTCCTCCGGATCGAGATGTTCGTCGAGAAAGGCGCGCAGTTCCGAGACCGCCCGATCGACATCAGCCTGTTGGGTGTCGGTGAACCGGGGATAGGGCATGGCCCAGTCGGCCACGAAATCGCCGAGGAAAAGGCCCTTGGCGAAGCCAAGTTCCTGCCGGCCGCTGAAAAGCAGCTCCTCGGCCTGTTGAATTTCTTTCTGACGTTGCAGTTCGGTTTCGCTGAGTGCCATAGGTGGAAAAAGATGAACCCGCCGGCGACGGTGCCAGCGGGCCTGCACTGTAGCCCAGAGCGGCCGATTGTCCACCCTGCCCGGCGGTTCTCATCGGCGATAGCGACTCAGCGCCCCGTCAACGCCTCCAGCTTCTCCGGATACCACGCGCCCTGCACGTCGATCTCCGAGACCGCGTCATCGATCTCGCTCGACCCAGGATGAAATTTGGAAGCCATGAAACCAGGACGGAGAAAACCTGATTCCTACCCAGTCCCTTCCTGGCTTTCTGGCTTCCAAATTAATTCCCTTTACTCTCTCACCTCCCCGTCATCGCCTCGAGCTTTTCCGGATACCGCGCGCCCTGCACCTCGATCTCCGAGGCCGCTTCATCGATCTCGCGCAAATCCTCCGACGTGAGTTCGACCTTCACCGCGGCGAGATTCTCCTCCAGCCGATGCAGCTTCGTCGTGCCCGGGATCGGCACGATCCACGGCTTCTGCGTCAGGAGCCACGCGCGCGCGATCGTGTCCGCCACCGGACGGACTCGCCCCACCACGCCGGGCAGGCAGTGGTGAGCGCCGGCTGTCGCGCTCTTGCGGAAAACGATGATGGTAAACCGCTATCTGCGATAGACCTCACGCCGATGCGCGATGACTCCCACGATTACTTCGTGCGCAACCTTATCGGCGAAGTAGAGGATTCGATAATCTCCCACACGAACGCGCCAGCCGTCGCGATTCTTGAGCTTTTTGCAACCGGGAGGAAAAGGATCGGTTTCCAGCGAAACGAGAACGCGCGCGACGCGCTTTTGCATCGCGTTTGGAAGTCGGGCCAGCTCCTTCTTCGCGTCGCGGCCGAGCTCGACGTGCCAGCTCACACGCGAATCCGCAGTTCCTTCAGCGCCTCGCGCAGGGGCGTCCGAGGTTGAGATCGCCGCGCTTCAAGCGCCAGAGAATCTGCCAGGTCATCCGCCAATTCCGCGTCCGCGACGAGCTTTTGCAAGACGGCCTCCCGTTCCTTTCGCTTCAAAGCCTTGAAGGCTGTGACGAAGATTTCAGCGGTTGCCTCGGTCGCGCTCATCTTTTGAATCTCACCTCAGACGCGTCGCCCGACAACCCGAAATCCAAACGCGCCTGTGTTCCGTCACCATTCTGAAGCGAGCAAAAGCATGAGAAGTCTCCCTTCATAATTCTTCCTTCTGCCTTCTTGCTTCTTACTTTCTAGCGCCCCGGATCTAACAAGATTCGACCGACATCAAACAAGACCCGACCCAGATAAGGCAGGATCCACGAAAGAAGCGGCAGGATCAGTCCCCTGACCCAACCGAGACCGCAACGATCTGCCCATCCGTGTCGCTCACCCAGTCGCTCCATTTTGCGGGCGAATGTTTCCCATCCGAGCCCGTGCTCGCCACGGCTACCAGGCAGCGCCGCAAGCAGACCGCATGAAGGTCAGTTCGACGGTTGCGGGCGGCGGCGACGGGTGTTTGTTGCGAGCATCATCTCATGAGCATCCACCTCTTCGATCACGTTGACCTTCGGGTGTCCGACTTTGCGCAAGCCCGGAAATTTTACGACGTCTTCCTCCGGGCGCTGGGTTTCCCGAAGATCCGCGCCGCCAAAACGGAGGTCAGCTATTACGCCGAGGGTGAGCGTAAGACGGCGCCCTTCATCGGTCTCAACGAGGAACCGGGCCACCGCGGCAACGCCAACCGCTTCGCCTTCTGGGCGGACACAGAAGAAGAAGTCAACCGTCTCGGCGCGATCATCCGCGAATCCGGCGCGCAAAACGTCGAAGGCCCGGAGTATTGCCACGAATACACGCCGGGCTACTACGCCGTGTTTTTCGAGGATGCCGACGGCAACAAGTGGGAAATCTGCTGTCGCAACGCCCGCGTGCGCTGAACGACGAAATCCACCCGCTCGCCTCGGTCATCGAGGCCGTGCGCCTGCTGATCGAGAAATACGAGGATGAGCAAGTACCGGAGCTGGAAGAATCAAGCGTGGTGCGGGAATCTTCCTTCTGCCTTCTGACTTTCGCCCCCTCCCCATGCACCCCAGCCCGATCGCCGAGACTTCCAGGGGGTTATTCTTTCCAAGTTTTCGTGTTTTCATTTCAAAGTCCTTTCGATTTCAGTTTCCAGTAATGATTCTTTTGCATGTCCGCCATCGGACGGACTCGCCGTGGTGAGCGAACAAGATCGCGCCTAACGCGGTCCTGTTCGTGCGATCGTGCGGCGGCTGTTGTGTTCTTGCGAAAAACGGGCTGGCTCGCAGCGTTCACGAAGGCAAACTTAAAGTCGCCGGAAGAAAACCTACCTATTCACGTCCGCGTGATAGGTTAACCCGGAAAGCAACCGGTCTTCGATTCATGTTTGAAATCTCTGGTCAAGACATCACAAGCTTGGGCGACGCTGATCTGCGGTCTCTTATCGCAAGGTTAGCGACCGCCGAACTCCAGGCAAAAGGTCATCCTCTTTCCGCCGTAACTGCCGGCGGCGAGCAAGACGCGGCAGATGGCGGACTCGATGTTCGGGTCGAAAGCCCAAGAGATATTACTGACCCGGATTTCGTACCCCGCCGGTCGACGGGCTTCCAAGTCAAGAAGCCAGACATGCCACCTGCATCGATCCGGGCCGAAATGCGCCCTAAAGGCGTTTTGCGCGAAGTGTTTCGAGAGCTTGCGGACTCTTCGGGCGCGTACGTGATCGCTAGCGGGAAAGGCTCCGTGACTGAGAGGATGCTTGCCGCTAGGCGGAAAGCGATTCGTGACGCCGTCTCTGATCTCCCGAACGCCGCGCAACTCCATACGGACTTTTACGACCGCGATCGTATCGTCACATGGGTCAATCAATATCCGGGCGTCGCAGTTTGGGTGCGTTGGACGATAGGACGTCCGCTTTCCGGGTGGAGCAGTATCGGCGAATGGGACGGTCGGGGCCGAGGCGATCTGAAGCCGTACCTCTGTGACAACAACGCGTGCTTGATTGATGAAAGCTCGCGGGCCGCCAAACACCTAACACTCCTTGAAGGCATTACCCGCTTGCGTACCGCCCTACGCACGCCTCGGCAGTGCATCCGTCTGATTGGCTTATCGGGTGTCGGGAAGACCCGTTTCGTCCAGGCGCTATTTGAAATCGATGTCGGCAATGACCCCCTAGACCCAAGCCTCGCTGTCTATACCGATTACTCGAGCGAGACGACTCCAACTGCGCGTGATATGGCGCGTGATCTCATCGCGCGTCAGCAACGCGCTATCCTTGTCGTCGATAACTGCAATCCGAATACGCATTCCGAACTTGCGCGGTTATGCGCAGGCGGCGACAGCCAGATTAGCCTTATCACAGTGGAGTATGACGTTCGCGACGACGAGCCGGAGCGGACCGACGTTTTTCGGCTCGAATCAGCATCGCACGAGCTGGTCGTTGAGTGGATCAAGCAGAGTTTTCCGCATGTATCGCAAGTCGACCGCGAAAGGATCGGCGAATTCAGCGATGGTAACTTCCGCGTGGCCGGCGCACTCGCTCAGACAGTGCGTAAAGGCGAAACACTTGGAACCCTCAAAAACCGTGACCTTCTCGAGCGAATATTTCGGCAGCGCAACGACCCAAACCCACAACTACTTCGCGCAGCCGAGGATCTCTCTCTTCTCTACTCGATTGATGGAGAAGACATCTCCAACGAAGGTGAATTAGCCCTCGTTGGTCGCTTTAGCGGCATGAGCCCCCAGGCACTCTACGAAGCACTCGTCGAATTGCGTCAACGCGGTGTCGTTCAAGGCCGCGGGCGTTTTCGAGCAATTCTTCCGCAGGCAATTGCAAACACGCTCGCAGCTCGCGCGCTCGAGCGAATTCCACCGTCGCATTTCGATCGCTTCTGCGTGAACCTTCCCAAAAGGATGGTCAGGTCGCTGTCGCGCAGGCTCGGCTTTTTGCATGATTCAGAAATCGCCCGATCGACCGTCGCGCGCTGGCTGCAAGTAGACGGCCCGTTCGGCGACCTCTTTAAGATCGGCGACCTCGGCGTTCAGGTTATCACCAACATCGCCCCCGTAGCGCCTGAGACTGTCCTCACGAGATTGGAACGTGAATTGGCGGAATTCGCGAACGATGGGCCCGAGCAACACCAGTGGATTTCACTAATCAAGGCGCTCGGCTATGACGCGCATCTGTTCGATCGGGTTGTGACTCTACTTGCGCGATTTGCCGGAGCGGGACCTGAGAACAACAACATCAGTTCGGCTCGTGACGTTTTTAGTGAATTGTTTCATATCTATCTCTCCGGCACCCAAGCGACACCGGAGGAGCGCCGTTCCGCGATTAGAAGCCTCGCCTCCTCGGATGATCAAAACTTACGTCGCAGCGCGGACATTGCACTGCGGGCTTTGTTTCAAACCCACTTCATTTCTGCTGGCAGCCACGACTTCGGCGCGCGACCGCGTGACTGGGGCTGGCAACCGCAGCTCGGCAAGGACGAATGGGATTGGTTCGAAGACGCAATCGCGCTGGTAGTCGAGCTTTCGTCAGATGCGATGGCACGCGCGTTGATTGCGGATCACGTGCGGGACCTCTGGCGCTATCCGACCTGCCGCGACGCACTGGAGCGCCTCTCTATGGTCTTCTCCGCTACGCAACCTTGGGTTGAAGGGTGGATCGCTTTCCGCGCTACGCTCCGGTTCGACGGCAAGCACATGCCTGAGGATGTCAAAGCGAGGCTGGAGCGGATCATCGATAGGCTGAAACCATCGGATCTTCTCAATCGCGCCCGTGCCGTCGTTCTCAATCGGATGCC
Organism: uncultured Verrucomicrobiae bacterium; assembly: GCA_963772915.1. Lineage (GTDB taxonomy): Bacteria > Verrucomicrobiota > Verrucomicrobiia > Chthoniobacterales > UBA10450 > Palsa-1392. The sequence continues at coordinate 94,470 of CAVYZI010000002.1, read as the reverse complement.
AGGCGGCGGCGGATGGGACTTCGCAGACGGCGAGGATGATGAGGGTGATGCGGTTAAAGCGCAGGACAAGGCTGATAACATGGCAAGGGAGGTGGGTCACTGTCTTGCCATCGACGCTCCGGTCCGTATGGCATTTCTTCCCGAGTTATTTGCGCAGCCGCACGCGATGCGAGCGTGGGAATGCGGTTGCGGCCTAGCCGAAGGAGCGGATGATCTGAATGCGATTTGGCTGGAGCTCGTGGCAGCATATGCGGCGGCGGAACTTGGAACGCGCGACGCGAGCGTACTCGGCGGTTTTATCTACAAGGCGCATGGGCGCGACAAAGGCTTCACCTCGGCCGCGCTCGAAGCAGCAATCGAAAACCCCGACTTAGCGCCAACCCTTCCGTATCTCCAGAAATCCGCTCGCATCGACGCGGCGGGGATCGCACGACTTCGACGCGCTATCGCGAAAGGCGTACTGGCAGCGCCAAATTTCCGGAATATCGCCAACGGCAGCGTCTCGAACTCACCGCCAGAAGAGCTAGCGGCACTCCTCGAGGACATCGCGACCCTGTCTGGCGGCGTCGAGATTGCGCTTGAGATTCTCCACATGCGCTTCTACAGCAATCGCGAGGAGACGAGCCATCGCGATGCAGGGCTGATATCAGTAGGTCGCGAGCTTCTCGTTCGCGCTAAGTTCACCAAAGAGAGCCCGATCCGCGATTATGGCGCTCATACTGTGATTCTCATCTGCCTCGCCGGGGGCGAGGGCCGGTGCGCGGCCGAGGAAGTTTGTCGTCATCTCTGCGTGGCGCTCGACGCCTATCACGTCTCCCCGCATAATATAGGTCACATCTTCAAGGCGCTAATTCAGGCACAGCCCTTCATCACGCTCGATGGGTTCCTTCTGTCTCCATCACCGCATGGGGTCCGTCACCGGTTGGAGTTGGATTTCGCGATCGGACCTTCACTTGAGAACGTCGATCCTGCGATCCTTGAGACGTGGGCCAGCCGCGATCCCGCAATGCGCTATCCGTTGCTCGGCGAGTGCCTCAGCATGTTCGCAAAGAAAAACAACGAGCAGCAAAACGAGCTTTCGCCGCTGTTTTTATCGATGCTGGAACATGCACCGGACAAAAGGACCTTCCTGGGGGATTTATGGGATCGAGTGCATCCGCGAAGTTACGGTGGATCCCTCGCGCATATCTTAATGCAGAGAAAGGCACAGGTGATGAAGCTGGCCAACCATTCGGACGCGCAAGTGCGTGCGTGGGTCAGGGACGTTATTCCTGAACTTGACCGCTGGATCGACCAAGGGCGCACGCGCGATCGCGAGACTGAGCAGAGCTTTGAGTAAGAGCGCCGGCGAAAAATCTATTCGGCGCGCGGCGGCGGTAGCTTTTAGCGTTGAGATAAAAAAACTTACAACGCATTCCGAAACTCCGTCGGCGTGACGCCGGCGACGCGGCGGAAGACCTCTGCAAAAAGCTGAGAGCTGAAAATCTGAAATAAGGACTCCGGTGATGCGCTCGCGGGTGACGAATTGCAGCAGGGAGAGGCCGGGCTCTACAAAAAGCTGAATGGAGCCCGTGGGAACGGCGCGACATAGACGAAGCCCGCAGGGTGAGTAAGCGGGGCGAACGAATCAAACGCTGAAATCTGAAAACTGAAATAAGGCAGGCCAGCCGTTCGCTGACGTAATCTTCCACTTTGTGGCACTGGCGGACGGGCAGGCCGCCGCAGACCTCGGTGCGCTCGCAGGCGGCGTCGGTGTGTTTCTCGACCACATAACTGGCGAGGAGCCGGGTGAGATCGGCGACGCGGCGGGTCTGGCCGCGGGTGCGCGCGGTGCCGGTGATTGAATGAGCGCGTGATAGATGGCATAATTCGAACGTGAGCGCCGGCGAAATTCTCAACCAGATCAAAGCGATGCCTGTGGAAGACTGGCTTCAAATCCAAAGCGGCATTGGGCAGATGCTCGCAAGTGCGTTTTCGCAATCCGACACGGAGCAAATAGCAAATGCGCTCCGGGAAGCTGACCACGATGCCGCGAAGGGCCGCGTGGCTACTTCAGAGACGGTGCGCAGGCATTTCGGCCTGCGATGACGAAGCGAATCGTCTATTCACGTCGCGCCCAGCACGACCTCGATGTGATTTACGAGCGGGTCGCGCGAGATAGCGCCGAGCCTGAGACAGCACGGCGGCTCATCGAGGGAATGCTCGATGCGTGCGATTCTCTCGCGAAGTTTCCGGAGCGGTTTGCCATCTACCCACATGCACCACGCTGGCGGATGATGCCAATCGGCAACTATCTCGTCTTCTACCGCGTGGCGGAGGACGTCGTTCTCATGGGCCATGTGCGCCATGCGGCGCGAGAGCCGTTTTCGTCCTGACACTTGTCCTGAAGCCGTCCCGCGCGGACCTCGTGGCCACCCGCTGCAGCCGCCCGCCATGAGCAAAGTCAGCGTCGATCTGTCGATCCCACGCGGCGTCGTCCCGCCCGCGAACAAAAGCGGCGAGTTCGACGAGTTCCTCGGGAGAAAGGGCATCCATGGCGCTCTTGATTTCTGTGAGACTCACGGTGCGAGCGTAACTGGAATCACGTCGCGAAACACCATGGAGCGCTCCGAATTTCCGTCGGCGTGACGCCGGCGACGCGGCGGAAGACCTCTGCAAAAAGCTGAGAGCTGAAAACTGCTGAAACAAGGACTCCGGTGACGCGCTCGCGGGGATATGTGAAATGCGGAATTCGGAATGCGGATTGCGGAAAAGGGAGGAAGCCACGTAAACGCCCGCCACGTGAGCGAAGCCTTTACGGGGCAAGCTTGAAAATAATATGCGACTCGCCGGCGGGCTCGGGTTCCTGATCGATCGCGCTCTGGCATAAGGTGAAGCCACATTTTTGCAGGACGCGTATCGAGCCAATATTGTGTGGGGCCACGCCGGCGTAGAGTGGCCGCCTCTGTTCCAGGCAAAGAAACGCAGCGAGGGCCGCGCTGGCAATGCCCTGCCCCCAGAGTGTGCGCTCAATCCAGTAGCCGATCTCGCGTTCCCCGTCGCGCATGAAACTGGCGATGTGCCCGGCTACCTGGCCATCGGCTACGATCGTCTTTTTCAGGCTGCTATCGTCCGCCAGGATCTTGGCCCAATGCGCGTCGAATTCAGCTTTCTCGCGGGAACGGAATACGACCATCGCCACGGCCACCGGATCTCGCTGATGTTCGAAAAAGATCGGCAGGTCGTCCGTTTCGATGTCGCGCAAGAGAACCTCTGGTTTCATCCGCCAAGGATACTCGCTTGGCGAAAAAGCTGACACGCTGAAATCATGGCGCGGGTAAGCGCTCGCGGGTGACGCATTGCGGCGGGGAGAGGCCGGGCTCTGCAAAAAGCTGAATGGAGCCCGTGGGAACGGCGCGACATAGACTAAGCCCGCAGGGTGAGTAAGCGGGGCGAACGAATCAAACGCTGACATGCTGAAAAACTGAATGGAGCGACTGGGGTGAGCGACATGGACGGGGAGCCGCGAGGGTAGCGGTGAGCGAGTGGGGCGAGCAAATCAAACGCTGAAAATCTGAGACGCTGAAAGGCCGTTCGGTCGATTAAAACCTGAACCGATTATACTCTTCGAGTGGCGCGGGTGATGCGCTCGCGGGGAAGAATTGCAGCGGGGAGAGGCCGGTCTCTGTAAAAGCTGAAAACCTGAAACTCTGACACGCTGAAATACGCGAACCTGACTCGGAGTGGAGCTGGCACTCCCCAGCGAAGCTTGTTATCCTGACGTTGTGAGCTTGAACGAAATCCTGGAGGCAATCCCGAAACTTTCGTTTGCAGAGCGACAGCAGCTCGTCCGGCGAGCGATCGAAGCTGATGACGACCTAACGCCTCGTGAGGAAGCTGTGCTCGAGCAGCGCTTGAAGAACTTTCTGGCTGACCCGCGCGATGGGGTCTCGGCGGAGTCGCTCAAGAGCGTGGTCAGAGAGCGGCTCGAGCCGCGATGATCCGCCAGATTATCTTCCGACCGGACGCGGTCGAAGATATTCTCGAAGCGGCGACTTGGTATGACGAACGATCTCCGGGTCTCGCTGCGGAATTGATCGACGAAATCCTTCTTGCGGTTGATCGCGCCGCACGGAATCCAGACCTGTTCAGGATTGTTCGCACCAAGGGCGAAGTCCGTCGCGTTCTGACAGAGCGTTTTTTAGATCTCCTTCGCCGCAAACGGTCATCCCGCTAAATCTCCCATCTGCCGTTTGGAACCTCCGGCTCGGCGTCAAGCCAGTGCGCAAACTCGCCAAGTTGCGCAGGCGGGATGTCTCGTTCCCGGATGCGGTCGAGAAGGTGATCGAGCAGAGCCGGCGGTAAGCTTCGCCGGCGGATCTTAGGCATCTCGTTTCGTGCCGTAGAAGCCGGTGACAATTGTCTCGCGCACACGCGAAGCTTCTACTGGGTCGTCTGTCGTGACCAAACCTTCAGCCAAAGCGGACAACTCGGGACCGCTTAGCTTCCTCTCCGCATCAAGCTGATAAACGAAGCGAACAACGCCGGCCTGTTCTTCCGGGGACAAGCTTTTGATCTCGTTGATGATCTGCGCGGCGGTCACGACGCAAAACTAAGGTGAGCGGTGGAAGTCATCAAGCTTTCCTGCGCGAGGCAATTTGGAAATCTTGCCGGTCACGGCAGATTGCCCCACTGCGCACTGCCTTATCGGGCCATCGCGTCCTCGCGGGAAATGGAACGGGCTGAGCTCGACCAAAGCGGCCCCGCAACGAGCCGGAGATTTTCGCTTGCGCCCGAGGCGAATCCGAGGCGTGCTTAGAGCAGGAACAGATTTGAGTAATGGATACGCCTTCTGCAGGGGATCTTCGGAATTTTGCCATCGTCGGTCACGCGTCGTCCGGCAAGACGACGCTGAGCGAGGCGATGCTGGCGTGTGCCGGCGTCATCGGGCGCATGGGCAACATCGCGCAAGGCACGACCGTTTCGGATTATCACGTGAGCGAAAAGCAGCACCAGATTTCCACCCAGACTTCGCTCCTCCATGGCACGTGGATGGACAAGAAGCTGAACATCCTCGACACACCGGGTTATCTCGACTTCATGAGCGAGGCGCTCGCGGCCGTGCACGTGGCGGATTTCGCTCTCGTGGTGGTGCACGCGCAACACGGCATCGGCGTGGGCACGGAGCGGGTCTGGAATTGCGCGACGGACTGCGGCATCCCCAAGGTCATCGTAGTCAACGCCGTCGACAAACAGAACGCGCACTTCGACGAAGTGCTGGCCGACGCGCGCGCGCACTACGGGCCGAAGGTTTTTCCGTTGAACGTGCCGATCAATCCCGGGCCGAACTTCAACCAGGTGCTCGACGTCTTGCGCAACGAAGTCGTGACCTATGAAACCGACGGGCGCGGGAAGTTTCGCGAAGAGCCGGCGGCGGGCGAATGGAAAGAGCGCGTCACCCAACTGCATCGTGAATTGATCGAGCTGATCGCGGAATCGGACGACGCGTTGCTGAACAAATTCTTCGAACAAGGCTCGTTGTCGGAGGAAGAATTTCGGGCGGACATTCACGCCGCGGTGCAGAAGCAGGCGTTGATCCCGCTCTTCTGCACCTCGGCCACATCGAACGTCGGCGTCGCGCGCCTGCTCGATTTTATTGCGAAATACGGTTCCTCGCCGCTCGATCACGAGAAAGCCGATGCAGAGGACGCGCGCCGCGGTGCCCCGGTCGAAGTGACGCTCGGCGGCAGCGAGCCGGTGCTGCAAGTCTTCAAGACGATGAACGAAGAACACTTCGGCGAGCTTTCGTTCTTCCGGATTTATGCCGGCCAAATCAAGACCGGCGGCGATGCGTTCAACGCCAACCGCAACGTCACGGAACGCATCGGGCAGATTTTTCTGCTCAACGGCCAGACGCGCGAGACGGTCTCGCGCCTCGGCGCGGGCGACATTGGCGCGACGGTGAAACTCAAGAACACCCACACCGGCGACACGCTTTGCGCCTCGAATCATCCCGTAAAGCTTCCGGTGCCGGAATATCCACGCCCGAACATTCACGCTGCGCTGGAACCGAAGGCGAAAGGCGAAGAGGACAAAATGGCCGCGGGGCTCGCGACGTTGCACAACGAAGATCCGGCCTTTGTTTTCCGCGTCGATCCCGAGTTGCACCAGACGATCATTTCCGGGCAGGGCGAACTGCATCTCGAAGTGATCGCGGAGCGTCTGCGGCGGCGGTTCCACCTTCATTTCGACCTGACCGAGCCGCGGGTGCCGTATCGCGAAACGATTCATGGCCGGGCCGAGCACAGGTATCGGCACAAGAAGCAAACCGGCGGCGCAGGGCAATTCGCCGAAGTCGAGCTCAAGCTCGCGCCCGCACCGCGCAACTCCGGCATCGCGTTCAGCGAATCACTTTCCGGCCAATGCGTGGACCGCGTCTTTGTGCCGTCGGTCGAGCGCGGGATCGAGATCGCGTGTGCGGAAGGAATTCTCGCCGGCTGTCGCGTCGTGGACGTGGAGGCGAATTTTTACGACGGCAAGATGCACCCGGTGGATTCGAAGGACATCGCCTTCCAGGTCGCGGGCTATTGGGCGTTCAAGGAAGCGTTCCTGAAAGCGCAGCCCTGTTTGCTCGAGCCGATCAATTCGATCGAGGTGCGCATTCCCGAAGATTGCATGGGCAAAGTAGTGGGCGATCTTTCCAGCCGTCGCGGGAGAATTGTCGGCACGGATGTGGATGGACAATTTCAAATCGTCCTGGCCGACGTTCCCGCGATGGAGCTCTACCGTTACGGAAGTATCCTGCGCTCGCTTACTGGCGGACGCGGCGTTCACTCCGAGCAGTTCAGCCGCTACGAAGAGATGCCGCGCGAGATCGAGCAGCGCGTGATCGAGGAAGCGAAAAAAGCGCGAGCGGGCAACGGCGGCCCGTCGAGTTGACTTCACTCGGAGCCGCGCAAGGTCTCCACTCGCCAGGGAAGCGAAGCCTCTGCTCGAGTCGCGCTGCCGAATTTTCTGCAAAGAGGGCGAGCAGGCGTCCGTCTCTGTGACTCTTGGCAATTAACGCGACAAACCAGTTCACCGTAACCTTGAAATCAGGCGCAGCGCAGCCCGCTCTCTGGGGAGCGCTCGCTGCGGCGAGCTGATTGCGGCGCCCCCGCCGCAATGGACTTGCCCGGGGAGAAGGAAAGGACCTCCACCAGGCAAAGTCCGGTTTAAGAAAAGTTCGCGATGACGAGGCGTCATCGCCTGCACGCGAGGGCGCGTGCGCTCCCCAGACTGCCGCGTCACTCCTCGCTCTGTAGCCGATTCAGCAGTTACGTTGCACTAGCTAGTATTCGTCGAGGTTGCCGCTCTTGGAGCGCTCAAGCTTTTACTATAGAACCCTGACCGGTCGAAACAGCAAACGCGTCGCTTCCCCGCCGCGAGCATCGAGCAGGCATTCTTGATCCGGCGTGCGCGGGTCTCTTCCTGTTTGGCGGAGGTGATCCAGTGAATCCAATCTCGGCGCGCATTGACCGTGATGTCCGACCATAAGGCGCGCGCTTTCGGGGCGGCCGCGAGAGCTTTTCTCAGATCTGCCGGCACGGTGGGCTCCGGTTCCTCTGCCGCGGGCGCGATCTCGAGAGTGACAACGTCGCCCGCGTCTGCGCCGGCAGCTTCGCGCAGCTTCCGGTCAACCTTGAGCCAGTGACTTTTCTGGCCGTCTGGCTCGAGCGTGGCTTGAAAAGGGCAGCCATTGAGGGTGCCTTCGATCGCCGTCATGCCCCGGGAGGGGAGCCTGGCGCTGGCGTTCTTTGGCAGGATGAGAAAGGTCCAGGAACCGCCTTTCTCGGTCTCGGCCGGCCGGAAGAGTTTTGCTTTGAAACGGATCTTAGACGCGGGCTTGGTCATCTTTCCGGTATTTATTAGGCAGCGGTTTTACCCAATGATAGCTACATTACGCTCCGAAACTCCAGGTCTGGCCGCGAAATTGACTGACGAGATCTCTGAAGCGCTGAAACGCTGCCGCTACGGCTGCGAAGCGAACGGCCGGGCTTTGCAACGCTTAAATTGATCTCCTTCGGCGAGTTTTCTTCGCGCAGGGGCGTGGCGCGGACCGAGTTCGCTATCGCGCCAAACCCTGCGATGATGCGGTGTGCCTATGCAAGATTGCCCACTTTGCGGCTATGCCCTGTCGATCGTCGATCATCAGTGCCGGCATTGTGCTCCCGCCTTGCTCTCGGGATCGCCCCTGTCGCTCTTTGATCCGAAACGCCTTCCCTGGTTGATCACGACGGTGGTGGCGCTGGGTGCCCTGGGTTATTTGATTTTCTTTCGGTAGGAGCAGACCGCCGCCTCAACCGACGCCCGCCGGAGTAACGGGTTGCCTTTCTCTGATACTGGACGAGCTTCCAGCAGTTTCTTTGCGGTGAATCACCTGATCGCGCTCAGCGGGCGCTTGGGTGTCATTCTCTTCAATTCCGCAGCCTTATCCTTATGAATTCCAAACTTCTCGTCGCCGCCTCCAAAGTAATCCCCCTGAATGAACTGTTGGTAAACGTGGTCTCGCGCCGCGTACGGCAGTTGAACCAGGGACATCGTCCGCTGGTGGCAACGCCCCCGGGGATGGGAATCGCCGACGTTGCCTTGACCGAGATTATCGAGGGCAAGCTGACCTCGCAGCCGGACGAATCGGAAGCGGTCGTCGCAACATTCCCGGGTGTACTCGCGGGAATGAAGAAGGCGGCGTAGGGGCACTCCGTCTTAGTCTTTGGCTGCCCGAAAACGATAAAAGGAAAGGCTATCATGTCGCGCTGCGCGGCCGTATCTTCCGATATGTTGACCACACACTCGGACACGCCCGGAACCCCCACGCCGGCGCAAACCTATCGCCGCGCCCATGCCGGCAAACTGATGGTCGTCCAGCCGGCGACAGATCGGCAGCCCGTGGGAGCTGACTTTTTCCACCTGGAGTCGGTCGGCACGCATCCTACCGGCTTGTTCGTCACGGGAAAATTCGCCGGCGGCCGGTTGGAATCGATGCGCGTTTCGACTGTCCGGGAAGCGAACCAAGCGGAAATCGCGTCATTGCGAGCGGGGAGCGAGATCGAATCGCCGACCTCTTAGAACCAGCGCCCGCATTTACAATGCGCGGCGGAAGTCCGTCGGCGATTCCGATCCGGGCGAAGGATCGCCCGGACGATTAGTCGCTAGCTGCAGCCCTGGCTCGTGCCGCACTCGGTGCAAACCCCGCAGGCGCCGGCCCGGATCACTTTATTGCTCCCGCAATGCGAGCAGGTGATGTCCATGAACATGTTGCCGAGGGCTTCGGTCACGCGTTCGGCGTGGGTCCGGCCGTTGGTCAGGTTGGACGGATTACCCTCGTTAGGCGCATGGTTCGTGATGACGTCGATCAGTTCCTTGTCGCCGGTGCGCGAGAGGTCGGCGACGGGACGATTGACCGCTTTCTTTTCCATGTCGGCGATCTCCTTCAAGGGCAGCTCGGGATGCGAGCGGCTGGGTGAGGTCGCTTCCTTGTAGCCTTTGATGAACTGGCAGCCGAGCCAGCGGAAAACGTAATCGGTGATGCTGCTGGCGTTGCGGATATCGGGGTTCTTGGTGAAACCGCTCGGCTCGAAACGCTGGTAGGCAAATTTCTTGACCAGGCTCTCGAGCGGGACGCCGTATTGCAACGCCATCGAGGTGAGGGTGGCGACCGTATCCATCAGACCGCCGATCGTGCTCCCTTCCTTCGACATCTGGATGAAGAGCTCGCCCGGCTGGCCATTCTCGTAGAGGCCGACCGTGATGTAGCCCTCGTGCCCGGCGATCTCGAATTTGTGGGTGAGCGACATGCGCGTGTCGGACATGCGGTGACGGACCGGCTGGTCGAGCTGCTCGCGCAGGGTGGACATTTCCTGGTCGAGCTCGACGATGCGCTGCTCGAGCTGTTCGCGGTCGGTCAGCGCGACGCCGTCGCCGGAGCCGCCCATGTCTTTGGTCTTGCGGGTGTTCAAGGGCGCGGAGCGTTTCGAACCGTCGCGGTAGATAGCGATCGCCTTGAGGCCGAGGCGCCAGCCCTCGATGTAGGTGTTCATGATCTGCTCGACCGTGGCGGTTTCCGGCATGTTGACCGTCTTGGAAATCGCCCCGCTCAGGAACGGCTGGGCGGCCGCCATCATGCGCAGGTGGGCCATGTAGCCTAACGAGCGCTCGCCTTTGTAGGGCTTGAAGGCGCAATCGAAGATCGAAAGATGTTCCGGTTTCAAGCCGGAGGAAATTTTCGAGCCGTCGGTGTCGGTCACGTCTTCGATCGTGTCCAGGGCGTCGATATGGGCGATGATGCGCTCGATCTCTCCCTCGGCATAACCGAGTTTTTCGAGCGCCGGGCGAACCGTCTGGTTGACGATCTTCAACATGCCGCCCCCGGCCAGGAGCTTGTATTTCACGAGCGCGATGTCGGGCTCGATCCCGGTCGTGTCGCAATCCATCAGGAAACTGATCGTGCCGGTAGGCGCGAGGACGGTGACCTGGGCGTTGCGGTAACCATGCTCCTGGCCGAGATCGGCGGCGCGATCCCAGACTTTCGCTGCTTCTTCTTTCAAGTAGGCGAACTCTTCGTTGTCCGGGATCTCGCGCACGGCGCAACGATGTTGTTCGATCACTTCGAGCATGGGCGCGACGTTGTCTTTCGCGACCGGCTTCGGCACCCCGCTGGCACGGGCGTCGCGATAACCCGGGAACGGCCCCATGACCGCGGCCATGCGCGCGCTTTCGGCGTAGGCTTCGCCGGTCATGATGGCGGTGATCGCTCCGCAAATGGCGCGGCCTTCGACGCTGTCATAGCCGTAGCCGTAGCTCATGATGAGCGAGCCGAGGTTGGCGTAGCCCAGACCCAAGGTGCGAAAGATGTGGCTGTTTTCCGCGATCTCCTTGATCGGGTAACTGGCGTTATCGACGATGATTTCCTGCGCGGTGATAAAGACGCGGACCGCGGCCTTGAAGCGTTCGACGTCAAATTCGCCTTCCTCGGTCTTGAACTTCATCAAGTTGAGCGAGGCGAGATTGCAGGCGGTGTTGTCGAGGAAAAGGTACTCGCTGCAGGGATTGGTGGAATTCTGCCGGCCGGTCCCTTTGCAGGTGTGCCAGTGGTGGATGGTGGTATCGAACTGCATCCCGGGATCGCCACAGATGTGGGTGCCTTCGGCAATTTTGCGGAGCAAGGTCCGCGCTTCCTTGCGTTCGCAGGGCGAACCGTCGCGCACCCGGCGCGTCCACCATTCGCGATCTTCCACCGCGGCGTTCATGAAATCGTCGCTCACCCGGACGCTCAGATTTTCGTTCTGGTACATGACGGAGCCGTAGGCGTCGCCGTTGTAGCTGCCGTCGTAGCCCTGCTCGATCAGCGCCCAGGCCTTCTTTTCTTCCTTCTGTTTCGCATCGATGAATTCCTCGATGTCGGGATGCCAATCCTTGAGCGTGTTCATCTTCGCCGCGCGGCGGGTTTTGCCGCCGCTCTTCACCACGTTGGCGACCTGGTCGTAGACCTTGAGGAACGAAAGCGGGCCGCTCGGTTTGCCGCCGCCGCTCAATTTCTCGCGTGTGCTGCGCAGGGACGAGAGATCGCTCCCCGTGCCGCTCCCGTATTTAAAGAGCATCGCCTCGCTCATCGCCAGCCGCATGATGTCTTCCATCGTGTCGTCGACCGACTGGATGAAACAGGCGCTCCCCTGCGGATATTCGTACTGCGTCGCGGCGCGCTCGGCCTCGCCGGTTTCGCGATTGTAGAAGTAATTTCCAACCCCGGCGTCTTTCCCGATCCCGTATTGGTGGTAGAGCCCGACGTTGAACCAGACCGGGCTGTTGAACGCGCCGTACTGATTGGCGCAAAGCCAGGTCAGCTCGTCGTAAAAGGTCTCGGCCGTTTTCTCATCGGCGAAATAGCCATCGGCAATCCCGCAATCGGTGATCGTGCGGGTGACGCGATGAATGAGCTGCCGAACGGAGGTCTCGCGCCCGCCCTTGTGCGGGTCGGTCCCGTTGGAAATATCGCCGTAGAAATATTTCGAGACCGCGATTTTGGTCGCGAGCGGGCTCCAGCTTTTCGGGACCTCGATGTCTTCCTGTTTGAAGATCACCTTGCCGCTGTCATCGGTGATCTCGGCGGTGCGGCGGTCCCATTCCATCTCCTCAAAAGGCCCGACCTTCGCGTCACTAAACACGCGTTCAAAACGCAGGCCGCGCTTCTTTTTCCGGGACGATTTGGGGCGGCGAGAAAGCGACTTGCGGTTTTTGGCGAGGGTGGCGGGCTGAAGGCCGGGTTTGAGCTGAATCATGGTGGTTTAGGCGGTTCGGGTTTGCGAATAAGATGAGGATTTTGGTGAACGACCGGGCTAATAACTTGTGAATTGACGCCAACAACAAGATACTGCGGAGCCGATCCGAGGTATCCACAAGATGAAGTGTGGAGCGGACCCCAGGCAAGTCAAAATTTACATTTTTTTTACCTCTCATTCCGAACCATTTACGCCACGAAATCCGCCTAACATTTGCCCTCAATTCGGGCAAAATCGCCGCGCCCGCCCGCTGCGCCGGAAATGCGCCGGGGAAAATTGAGAACGGAAATGCAGGAACGCTGGCTCATGAGCTGCTTGCTGGCTAGAATCGCGCCTCAATCGGACGAGCAACGCGCCACCAAATTTACCCGAGCGAAAATTATCGGTCAGAACCGCGGCCTGCCTGATTGAGCCATGACCCAATGACCGTCCCGCAGGAATCTGACTTCGAAATCCGGATCCGGCCGAACCAAAGCTGGCTCCGGATTGATCTGCGCGCGCTCTGGGAATTTCGCGATCTGCTCGCGCTTTTGGTTAGGCGCGATTTTGTCGCGCGCTACCAGCAGACCGCACTCGGGCCGGCCTGGGCAATCGTCCAGCCGCTCGCCATGACGCTCGTCTTCACCCTTGTCTTCGGGAAGTTCGCCGGCATCTCGACCGACGGTTTGCCGCCGATCCTGTTTTATCTTTGCGGTCTGCTCGCCTGGAATTATCACGCCCAGACTTTCCAGCTCACCGCCGGCACGTTCACGACCAACGCCGAGCTCTTCGGCAAGGTTTATTTCCCGCGCCTGATCGTGCCGTTCTCGATCGCGCTCTCCAACCTGATCGCGTTTGCGATCGAGGCCGCGATCTTTGCGATCTTCTGGTGCTATTACAAATTTTTCACCGCGGCCGGAATGCAATTCGCGGCGGATCCGAGGGCGTTGCTCGCGCCCTTGCTCCTCCTCCAGGTCGCGGCGGTGAGCGTGGGCGCGGGGCTGATCGTCGCCTCGTGCACGGCGAAATATCGCGATCTGCGCCATGTCCTGCCGCTGATCGTGCAGGTCTGGCTTTATCTCACGCCGGTGATTTATCCGCTCTCGAAAGTGCCGGCGCGCTGGCAATGGGCGATGGCCCTCAACCCGCTCGCGCCTTTGATCGAGATGATGCGTTACCTCTTGTTAGGTCGAGGCGAGGTGCACACCGTCCAATATCTTGGCTCGGTGGCGATCGGAGCCATTCTCTTCCTCGTCGGAGTGATGATATTCCAGCGGACCGAGCGCACGTTCGTCGACACCGTCTGAGGCTGCGCCATGCGTCCAATTATTGAGCTGCAAGGCATCTCGAAAAAATATCGGCTCGGGCGGATCGGCTCGACCAGCATCCGTGATTCGGTCGAGCGAACCTGGGGACGGCTCCGTGGCAAAGGCGCCAACGGCCAGGTCCGGCGGGGCGATTTTTGGGCGTTGCGCGATGTCTCATTCACGATCCAGCCGGGCGAAACCGTCGGCGTGATCGGCCAGAACGGCGCCGGCAAATCGACCCTGCTGAAAATCCTCTCGCGCATCACCGAGCCGACTGCGGGCGAAGCGGTGCTCCGCGGCCGGCCGGCCTCGCTCCTCGAGGTCGGGACCGGTTTTCATCCCGAGCTTTCCGGGCGCGAAAACATTTTCCTCAACGGCGCCATCCTCGGGATGCGCACGCACGAGATCCGGAAAAAATTCGACGAGATCGTCGCCTTCTCGGAGGTCGAGCAATTCATCGACACGCCGGTCAAGCGCTACTCGAGCGGGATGTATGTCCGGCTCGCTTTTGCCGTCGCGGCGCATCTCGAGCCGGAGATTCTGCTTGTCGACGAAGTGCTGGCGGTGGGGGACGCGGCTTTTCAAAAAAAATGTCTCGGCAAAATGGGCGACGTGGCGCGGGAAGGGCGCACCGTCCTCTTCGTTAGTCACAACATGGCGTCGATCCTCGCCCTGTGTGAGCGAGTCATTCTGCTCAAGGGCGGCCGGCTGCTCGGCAACGGCCCGACCCAGGAGGTGGTGCGCGATTATCTCAAGTCGACCATCGCGGAGGAAATCATCGATCTCGAGCAGCGGGCCGATCGCAAAGGCGACGGCAGTGCGCGTCTCCTCTCCTGCAAGGTCGAGAGCGTCGACTCCGGACACTTCGTGACTTCGTCGAGCCGGATGAAATTTACCCTCGCCTACAAAAGCGATCGGCCGCTCAAGCACGTCCGCTTTCTCGTCACGATCTACGACTATACCAACACCGGGATTTACCTCTTCGACAGCGACGCGGTCGGCGGGATTCCGGAAACCCTACCCGCCGAGGGGGTGGTCACTTGCACGACCGATCCGATCAATCTCACCCCTGGCCGTTGCTACATTAATCTCGCGCTCTTCCGCGGTACGGCGATGGCCGATCACGTCGAACGGGCCGCTTCGTTCGACGTCGAGGCGGACGAATTTTATCGCACCGGACGGGTGCCCTCGCGCGAGTGGGTGCTTTGTCTGCTCCAGCACAAATGGTCGCTGCAGGAGTCACTCCGGTGAAAGAGATCATCCCGAGCAGCGAAATCTGTTTTCATCCGCTCTCGTTTCAGGATGAGGCGGGCCGGCTTTTCAAGTGGCGCGGTGGTTTGTATCGCGGCCTAAGCAGGGTGTCGGCCCCGTTTCTCGCGCGGCTGGTGGAAGGCGCGGCTGGTCGGGAACTGATCGCGGCTGGATTGCTCATCGAAACCGAAATGACACCCTATGCGGCCGAAGGTTTCGATGTCATTCTGCGTCATCGGTTGCTTCCGTTTGCCTCCTATCCCTTCGAATGGTGCGGGGCGATGTTTCGCGCTGCGACCCTCGCCATTGTCGATCTCGCGGTCGGCCTCGCGCGCCACGACATGATGTTGAAAGATGCGCATCCCTGGAACGTCCTCTTCGACGGTTCCCGCCCCGTCTGGGTCGATCTCACTTCGATCCAGCCCGCCAATGGCAGTCGCATCTGGCCGGCGGAGACGGAGTTTTATGACAACTGCCTGCACCCGCTTTTGCTCATGGCGCAGGGTCGGGAAAAGCTCGCCCGCGCCATCATCGCCGAGAGCGAAGTCGTGCAGCGGGCCGATCTCGAGCTGCTGGGCGGTTCGCGCTCCCTCCTCATCGACGTCACGACGGCCGTGCTCAGTCACGTTCCGGAAGCAAAACGCAAAGTGGTGCGGAAAACTTTGCGGCCGTTGCGCTCCATTCTGGGCCAGAAAGAAAAGGCTGCGCCCGAGATCCCGCTGGTGCAGCGGCTCGAACAAATCAGAGCCGAAGTCGAGAACATCAAGGTGCCGTTCGGCGAAGCGCAGGCGTCGCCCCACAACTTTCGGCCTAACGAAAAGTGGAACGCGAAGGAGCGTGGCCTGCATCGGATCCTGAGCGAAAAAAAGCCGGCCACCGTGCTCGACATTGCGAGCGGGTCCGGCTGGTTCAGCGAGTTGGCCGCGCAATTCTGTCCGCAAGTTCTGGCCTTCGACCTCGACGCCGAAGCGATCGCGCGCCTTTTCGCCAGCGCGCGCGCGAGAGGATTATCGATTCTGCCCCTGGTGATGGATTTTACCCGCCCGACGCCGGCCCGCGGCCTGGGCGGTCACGTGCATATCGCCGCGACCGAGCGCTTCCCGTGCGAGATGGTCCTGATGCTCGGGTTCCTGCACGACCTCGTCTTTCGTTACCGCCGTCTCGGGCTGAACGAAATTTGCGACGGGCTGGCCTCGTTCTCGAAACGTTGGTTGGTGGTCGAATTCATCCCGGGCGATGATCCTGAGGTAGGCCCGCTCTGGTCGGATTGGTTTGCGGGTTACACCCTCGATAATTTCAAAGCGGCGCTCGCCCGGCATTTCTCGAAGATCGAAGTCCTGCCCTCGCATCCCGGTGCCCGCGTCCTCCTCCTCTGCGAACGGTGAGAGAGCTTCTCAATTCGACCGCCAAAGCTCTCCTCCCACGCGCGGTCGTGGAACGGCTCCGCCGCCGCCGCTGTCGCGCCTTGAAGCCGGGCGGGATTTTGCTCGCGACTTTTCCCAGCATCAGCCAGGTCAGCCTCTACGATGTCGAAGCCGGCTGGGGTGACTACTGGCGTTTCACCCGTCACGCGGTGGAGCGCGTGCTGGCCGAAATTTTTTCAAAAGAAAATGTGCGGATCGGCACGCACGGCAATGTTCTCGCGGCCGCTTCGTTTTTGTATGGCCTGGCCAGCTCCGAGCTGAGCGAGGGCGACCCAGAGTTCGTTATGCTCGTGACCGCCCGCGCGCGGAAACCAATCTCCGAACTTCCGCAATGAAAAGCCAGCCGTCGCCTTCAGGCTTGCGCCGTCGGGCGGGGAACGCGCTCCGGTTCGCGCGCCGCATCCGCCGGCGTCTGCGCTCCGCTCTCGCGCCGCCGCCGATCATTCTTTGTTATCACCGGGTCTTCGCGCCGGAGAGCGATCCGCATCTGCTCGCGGTCAGCCCGGAGCGGTTTCGCGCCCAAATGGAAGTCGTTAGGCGAAGAGGGCGACCGCTGGCCCTCGATGCGCTGGGCAATTTTCCGGCGCGCGGAATCGTCGTCACCTTCGACGACGGCTATCTCGACAACCTGGAAAACGCGTGGCCGATTTTGCGAGCAACGGAAATTCCCGCCACGATCTACGTCGCGACCGGCAATGTCGGAACGAATCGTGAATTTTGGTGGGACGATCTCGAGCGGCTCACTCTCGGCGCGCGCGGTCTGCCGGAAATTGTCCGGCTCGAGATCGATGGACGCCGTTCCGAATGGAATCTGAAAGGCGACCGGCCCGGCGATCCTTCCTGGAATGTCCTTTTGCCTGACGACCGGACGCCGCGGCAGCGGCTTTTCTGCGAGCTGCATACCGCCCTGCGTCCGCTTCCCGTGCCCCGCCAGGAAGCAGTGCTGGCCCAGCTGCGGGCGCTCACCGGCACGGCATCGGAAGCGCGACCGCTTTATCGCTGCCTGACGGAATCCGAGTTGAAAACGCTCGCCGCCGAAGCGCTCGTCACTCTCGGCGCTCACACCATCTCGCATCCTGATCTGGCGCTGCGCAGCGAGGACGAACAGCGGGCCGAGATCGCGGGGAGCAAGACACAACTGGAAGCATTCGTCGGCCGCCCGGTCGAACATTTTTCCTATCCCTACGGCTCGCATAACGACGACTCGGTCGCTCTCTGTGCGGAGTTGAAATTGCGCACTGCCGTGACCTGCATCGCGCAACCGGTCGAGCGCGGCACCTCGCCTTTCCGGCTACCGCGGCTACTCGTGCGCAACTGGGACGGGGAGGAATTTGAGCGGCGACTGGAGGAATTCTCCCGTGTCTGAAGTGCGACCCGACATCCTGCTCGTGAGCACGAGCGACCGGGCGGGGGGCGCGGAACAGATCGCGCGTAGTTTGCTCGAGGGCTACCGCTCTCGCGACTGTCGGGCCGCGCTCGCGGTCGGGACGAAATTTTCCCGCGATCCCGACGTGCACGAGATTCCGCGCCACTGGCTGCGAAGTTCGTTAGGTGGAGTCACCCGCGCCCTGCTCGAGCGGCGAGTGCGGATACTACCCAGGATCACGCACCAGCTTTCGCGGCTGGGCGATTTGCCTAACGAATTCGATCGTCGCCGCGGGCGCGAGCCTTTTCATTATCCCGGCTCGCGTCGCCTCCTCGAGCTGGCGCCCTTTCGGCCGCAGATCGTGCACGCGCACAACCTGCATCGGGATTATTTCGATCTGCGTTTTCTGCCCGAGCTTTCCGCGCGCCTGCCGCTCGTCCTTACGCTGCACGATGCCTGGCTCCTGAGCGGGCATTGCGCGCACTCCTTCGATTGCGAACGCTGGCTGAGCGGTTGTGGCCTTTGCCCCGATCTCACGATTCCGCCGTCGATTGAGCGGGACGCGACCGCCTTCAATTGGAAACGCAAACGGGAGTTGTATGTCCGCAGCAGGTTTTACGTTGCCGCGCCCTCGCGCTGGCTGCTCGAGAAGGTGGAGCGCTCGATTGTCAGGCCGGCGGTGATCGAGAGTCGGGTGATTCCAAACGGGATCGATCTCGAGGTGTTTCGCGCCGGCGACCGCGCGGCGGCGCGAGCGCGGCTCGGCCTGCCGCAGGACGCGGATATCCTCCTCTTCACCGCGCTCAGCATTCGGGAAAATGTCTGGAAAGATTATCGCACTTTGCGCGCGGCGATCGCGCGTTTGGCAGAGGGGTCTTCCGCGCGGCCGCTCATTTTTCTCGCCGTTGGGGAGGAGGCGCCTAACGAAAAGATGGGGCGGGCTGAGATTCGGTTTGTTCCCTTCATGGAAGAACACCGGCGGGTCGTGGAATTCTATCAGGCGGCTGATCTCTACCTGCACGCGGCGCGGGCGGACACGTTTCCGACTTCGATTCTCGAGGCGCTCGCCTGCGCGACGCCGGTCGTCGCGACCGCCGTGGGCGGCATTCCGGAACAGATCAGCGATGGCGAAACCGGAGTTCTGACACCGGCAGGTGACGCCGAGGCGATGGCGGATGCCATTGCCGCGCTGCTGGATGATCCAGAGCGTCGGCAGGCGATGGGCAGCCGAGCGGAAGCCGCGGCGCAACGCCTTTTCGGTCGCGAACGCATGGTCCGGGATTATCTCGATTGGTTCGGGGAGATCCGCGCATGAAAATCAGCGTTGTGACGCCATCATATAATCAGGGCGCATATCTCGAGGCCACCCTGCGTTCGCTTCTCGCGCAGAATTATCCCGATCTCGAAATGATCGTGATCGATGGCGGCAGCAGCGATGAGAGCGTCGAGATCATTCGTCGTTATGCGCCCTCGCTCAGCTACTGGGAAAGCGAGAAGGATCGCGGGCAAAGCCACGCGCTAAACAAGGGCTTCGCCCATGTCCACGGCGAGATCTGGTCGTGGTTGAACAGCGACGATCTCCTCGAGCCCGGCGTGCTCCAGCGCGTCGCGGATGAGTTTGCCAAAGATCCGGAAGCCGGCGTGGTCTATGGCGATTGTGTTTACGTGGGCGAAGACGGCGAAACGGTGCTCGAAAAATTTCCCGGCGAACCCTATTCGCGGCTGCGGCATCTGGCGCATCGCTTCATCGCCCAGCCTTCCTGTTTCTTCCGCACGAGCATGGTCCCGCCCCATGTGCGCGAAGATCTGCACTACTGCATGGATTACGACCTCTGGCTGAAACTGGGGGAGCGCGGAGTGAAATTCTGCTACGTGCCGGAAGTCTTTTCGCGCTATCGCCTGCACGAGCAGTCGAAGTCGGTCAGCGCGCTCGTCAGGCTGCACGCCGAGATCATCGAGAAAATTTACCGTCCGATTCTGGGCCGCGGCCCCTCCGCGGAAGAACGGGCCGCGATCGCGCAGGCGGCGGGCGACATGGTGCATCAACTCAACTCGTTAGGCGCGCGCGGCCCGGTCCTGCGCACCCTCCTCTTTCGCCTTTTCGAGACACGCGCCTGGCCGACGCCCGCGCTCGTTAGTCTGGGGTTGCAGGCCATCGTCGGCCCGCGCGCCACGCGGCTCGCGCAACGCTGGAAAGGACGGGCCGGCGGATGAGGATCGCGCTCGATTTCTCGACCCTCGATCATTTGCAAATGACGGCCGGTCATTACCGCTACGTCGTCCAGCTCGTGCGCGGCCTGGCCGAGATCGGCGGGGCGCAGGAATTTCTCCTCCTCGGTTCGCGCCCGGAACCGGTCGACGAACTGAAGGATGTTTTCGGGCCCGGCTCGCGCTGGCGTTATCAGCCCCTGGTGCACTGGCAGCGGCGGGGCGCGATCTGGGTGGATGAGCTGGCCTATGCCCGCTCTTTTCTGGCCGGGCGCATTTCGCTGTTGCACGTCGTGCACGATTTCATCCCGCGCTGCGCGCACTGCCCGGTGATTGTGACGAAACACGATTTGATCGAGGAACTCTTTCCCGAGTACGAGGCGACGCGACGCGATCTGCTCTATCGCATCCACCGGCGGCGCCTCGAGGACCGCGCCACTCGCGTCATTTGTATTTCGCAAACGACGGCAGACGATCTGGCGCGTCTTTGGAAGATTGGCCCGGAGCGGAGTGTCGTCATCCATCACGGCGTGGAGGAAAGCTTCCTCGCCGAGCCGGGCGATGATCTTTTGCGCGAGCATCCTGTTTTTGAGCGCGAGGCCCTGCTGATCGCGTCGCCCTACAATCTGGAGCCGCGGAAAAATCTGGCCGCCTTGCTCGAGGCGCTGCCGCTTCTGCAACGCGATTTTCCGCAGCTCAAGCTGGTCCTGTTCGGCCGGGGCCTGATCACGCCGGAGCGGGAGAAGAATTTCGAGACGCTGCTGGCGAGTCTGCGTTTGCAGGATGTGGTGGTGCGTCTCGGAGTCGTCTCCGACGCGCTCCTGAAACAAATCTATCGGCGGGCCGACGTTTTTGTTTTCCCTTCGCGCTACGAAGGATTCGGGCTGCCCGTCCTCGAGGCCCTCGCGACCGGTGGGTGTGTCCTGGCCGGGACCACCTCGGCCACGGCGGAAGTGGCGGGCCCGGCCGCCGAGTTGGTCGATACGTCCGAGCCGGCGGCGATCGCGGCCGCTCTCGCCGGGCTCCTGCGCAATCCAGAACGACGCGCGGAATTGCGCCGGGCGGGTCCGTTGCGGGCGCGACAATTTCCCGTCGCGAAGATGGTCCGGCGGACCTGGGAAACATACCTCGAGGTATTGGAGAAGGATCGCGTCTCCGGGCGGCGGGATTGATTGTTCTCGTAGCCGAGCAAAATCGTGTCCGGCTGCGAACGGATTCTGCTGCATTGCCGGCCGTGCGGTTAAACGTGAGCTCAAAACTTCTGCAGGTGGCCGAGAAGCGATCCTGATATGGCCGTTTCCCTTCGCGATACGCCGATCAAGCGCAAGCTCATGCTCGTGATCCTGCTCACGACGGGTTTCGCCCTCCTCCTCATGGGAAGCGCGCTTATCACCTACGAATTGGTCACGTTTCGCCGCTCGATTGCAGTCAACATCGGCGTGCTGGCGGAAATCATCGGCGCCAACAGCGCCGGCGCGGTGGCTTTTCAGGATCGGAAAAGCGCGCAGGAAATCCTGGCCGCGCTTTCTGCCGAACACCAGGTGACGGCGGCCGCGATTTATGACAAGGAGGGGGAAATCTTCGCGCGTTTTCCGACGACGCGGCCGGTGGCGAAATTTCCCAAACGTCCGCATGCGGATGGCTACCGCTTCAGTCGCTCGCATCTCGCCATGTTCCAGCCCATTCTCCAGGCGGGGACCCGCCTCGGAACGATCTATCTCCAGGCGGACCTGGGGGAGATGTATTCGCGCTTCTCGGTTTACGGCCTGCTGCTCCTCTTTGTCGGTGCGGCCTCCTCGTTAGGCGCGCTCGCTCTCACCAGCACCTTGCAGCGTCGCATTTCGGTGCCGATTCTCGAGCTGGCGCAAGTCGCGGGCTCGGTCTCGGATCGGCCCGATTACTCGGTGCGCGCGGTCAAGCATGGCAACGACGAAATCGGGCAGTTAACCGACGCCTTTAACCGCATGCTGATGCGTATCGGCGAGAGCAGTGCGGCCCTGGCGGCGAGCGAGGAACGGCTCCGTCTCGCCCTCGAAGGGTCCCGCACCGGCACCTGGGATTGGAACATCGCGAACGGCCGCATCCTCTGGGACGACTACATGTATCCGCTCTACGGGCGGACCCGGGAGGACTTTGACGGCACGATCGAATCGTTCCTCAAAATCGTGCATCCGGATGATCGCCCGATTCTGGAGCGGGCCACGCAGGAAGCCATCGCGGAGAAAAGCACGGTCGACATGGATTTCCGGGTCATCGATCTCGACGGGACGGTGCGGCACATGGCCTCACGCGGCCGCGTTTTCTACGATGCCTCCGGCAAAGCGGTGCGGATGAGCGGGGTCAACATGGACATCACCGCGAGCAAGAAGAACGAGGAGGAACTCAGCCGGGCAAAGGAGGAGGCGGAGGCCGCCAACAAGGCCAAGGATAATTTCCTCGCCATCCTCAGCCATGAGCTGCGCAC
This sequence comes from uncultured Verrucomicrobiae bacterium, assembly GCA_963772915.1. GTDB lineage: Bacteria > Verrucomicrobiota > Verrucomicrobiia > Chthoniobacterales > UBA10450 > Palsa-1392. The sequence goes on along the minus strand of CAVYZI010000002.1, from coordinate 72,175 downwards.
CCCGCTCACGCCCGTGCTGGCGACGGTGGCGATGTTGGAAGAGGACGAAACCGTTTCGCCTCATCTCCGGCGCGAGTTGGAGATGATCCAGCGCAATATCGGAGTGGAAGCGCGCCTGATCGACGACCTGCTCGACGTGACCGGCATCATTCGCGGCAAACTGGAGGTGAATCGGCAGCCGGTCGACGTCCACCCGTTGCTCGAACATGCGATGCAAAATTATTGCGCCGCCGCGGCCGCGAAAAAAAATCTGCGCGTCTCGATCAAAGTCACCGCCGCGGAAACGCACGTCCTCGGGGACAGCTCACGCCTGACTCAGGTCTTCTGGAACCTGCTCCAGAACGCCTGCAAATTTACGCCGGAGTTCGGCTCGATCGACGTCCGCGTCTACAACGAAAAACCAGCGGAGAGGAAAGCGGAAGAATCAAACCCCGATCTGGTGGTCGAGGTGAGCGACAGCGGCATCGGGATCAGCCCCGAGACCATGCCGCGCATCTTCAATGCCTTTGAGCAGGGCGAACACGCGCGTGCCCGCACCTTCGGAGGGCTCGGGCTCGGGCTCGCGATCAGCCGCGCGATTGTCGAACTGCACGGCGGCAGCATCATCGCGACGAGCGAGGGGAAAGACAAAGGCGCCAAGTTTATCGTCCGCCTGCGAACGGTCGAAGCCAGGACGGCCCCGCGGCCGGATGCGGCAACGCCGACGAGCGCGTCGGACGGCACGATCGCCCCACGCTCGTTGCGAGTGTTATTGGTCGAAGATCATCCCGATACCGCGCAGCAATTGACGCGTCTCCTGCAGCGGGCTGGTCATCAAGTGACCTGGGCAGGCAGCATTCGCGAAGCGCGCCAGTTGATCGAGGCGAGCAGCGAAGAGAACGCAGAGCGCGGCTTCAACATTCTGATCAGTGACCTCGGGTTGCCTGATGGGAGCGGGCACGAGCTGATGCGCGATCTCGCGACCCAGCATCGCATGACGGGGATCGCGCTGAGCGGTTACGGGATGAAGGACGATATTCTGGACAGCATGGCGGCCGGCTTTTCCCGCCACATCACCAAGCCGGTCGATTGGCAGGAATTAAAAGTCGCGATCCAGAAAATCGCGGCCGAGCAGGAATCGTAGGCTGGCTCGTCGGCGTTGCGCACGGGATTTCGGCGCGGCGGTTTGCTTGGCGATTGCAAATCTGGCCCGCTCTTTCATAGTAGCGCCTGCCAGGAAGGGTGGCTGAGTCCGGTTTAAGGCACTCGACTCGAAATCGAGCGTGGGGTTAAACTCACCGTGGGTTCGAATCCCACCCCTTCCGGCATTTCGCTAGTCTTCCGGGCCAAATTCCAACTCGTTGTTGGGTTGGCCGTTGTGGTGCGCCTCGAGCGCTTCGAGGCGACGCAGGACTTCCGAAAGCAGGAGTTCGTTCTTCAGGTTCACCCGGTAATCGAGGTCGGCCCGGAGCCGGTCTTTTTGGCCCTGGCGGTTTTGCGACATGATGATGATGGGCGCCTGGAGGCCGACGATCATGCCGAGAACGAGATTGAGGAGCACGTAGGGGTAGGGATCGAATCCGTGGTCATGCAGCAGCCAGGTGTTTAGCCCCACCCAGACGAGAAGAAATCCGACCGAGAAGCCGATGAATTTCCAGCTGCCGCCGAATTCCGCGATCAGATCGGCGGCGCGGTCGGAGACGGTGAGGCGCGCGTCCTCTTCTTCATTGGCGTTGCGCGAAACCCGATGCCGCAGGAGGTCGTCGGTCCGCCGCAAGCGATGGGTGAGAGCGGTCAGAATGCCGAGCGCGATGTCGGGATTCTTGCGCAGAAACATGCGGAAATCGGCCCGGGGCAGAACCGCCAGGCGCGAATCCATGCTGGTCGTGGCGTCGGCCGACCGGGTGTGCCCGTCGAGGAGTGACATCTCGCCAAAAAATTCGCCGTTGCCCATTTCCGCCAGGGTGGTGTCGTGACCATCGGCATCCTTGACGCTGATCCGGACGCCGCCTGTCTCGATCAGGTACATGGAGTCACCCGGCTCGCCGCGCTGAAAGAGCGCCGTGCCGGCGGCGACATCCCGCATTGTGAGCAGGCTGCACAGTTCGCGGGCCGCTTCGTCGTCCAGTGCCCGAAAAAGCGGCACCGAGCGCAGAGCTTCCATTTTCATCGGGAAAAGGGGATCGCGCAGTTGGTCATTCCAGTTTCTCTATTATCAAAGTGAAATCGCTCGGCGAGCCGAAAGTTGCGTGGCCGGCTGCATCGCGTGGGTCGCGCTGGTGGCGGCGAAGTTTTTCTCGCCGCCGGAGCACTGTTTTGTTTTAACCGTTTCATGTCGGAAACTGAAATCGCTTCGAAGTCCGAGACGGAAAACTCGCTCTATGCCGGAGCCATCGCCTGCGCGGTGGTCGGGCTTCTCCCTTATGTGAACGTCTTCATTGTGCCCGGGTACATTGTTGGCGCGTTCGTTGCCGTCTGGCACGCGACGGGGCGGCGCGCGCAGCGGCTGCCGTACAAGGACGCGGCGAAGCTCGGGTTCCTGAGCACGTTTCTCGGGAGCGTGGCGGCGATTGTGGTCGTGGACATCATCTGGATGTTTTTCGATTATCAGCTTTGGCAGGGCCAGAATTCGCAGTTGATGCTCGCCATCGTGGGCTCTTTCGCCGGGCCAGTCACGATCGACGCGATGCGCGACGCCTTTGCCCAACAGGCGGTGAAGCCATTCCAGTGGTATGTGCTTCTTTTTCAATTGCTCGGGAGCGCCATCTTTTGCGGAATCTTCGGGACTCTCTCCGGGCTGCTGGCGGTGAAAATCTTTCGCCCGCGCGCGGCGTCGGGCCCGGCCTAACGCCTACGATACTCCGGTTTCACAAATCGCGCAGGGCGCGCTCCGCTTTCTCGACATTGGAGGGGCGCAGAATCATGAGGCCCTGTTCCGACTGCGGTCGCATCGCGAGGTAGGCGTATTCGATATTGATCCCCGCCTTCGCCATCCGCTCGGCGATCGTGGCCAGAGTCCCGGGCTGGTTGTTGCTCTCGATCATGAGGACCTCGTTTTCCAGGGCGAGGACGCCGCGTTCGCCGAGAATCATGAGGGCTTTGGTCGGGTCGCTCACCACCATCCGGACGACGGCGTGGTCGATCGTGTCGGAAGTGGCGAGGGCGTGAATGTTAATCCCGGCCGCCGCCAGTTCCGTGCAGACGCGGGAGAGGGCGCCGGGACGGTTGCCGAGGAAGACGGCCAGTTGGGTGACAGTCTCGACCGAAACGGTTGGGTTCATGAGGATAAGAATGCGCCCGCCAGCGGGTGGTGACAATCGGCAAATTCAAGGCGCGATCTGTGGCCCTCGCGCCGCTCGACCGACCGCGCTTTCGATGTGCCCTGAGACCGGAAAAAGCTCGACATTTGACTCAAGGATGGTCAGGATCGGCGCAAGATAACAAATGGGTGACACTTCAGTGACGGAAAGGGAACAGAGATGAAATCGAGGGCGGTAATGCTGGCATCACAATTGTTCACGAGACGATCGACCTCCCCAATGGGCCTGGCAGCCGTGAGTTTGTTAGGCGCGGTTTTGTTCGCGGGTGCAGAGCAGGCGGAGGCGGCCGCGGGCGATCTTTTCGCCACCGATGCGGTCAATAATTCGGTCGTGGTCTATGCCCTCGATGGCAGCACGCGAACCTTCGCGAGCGGCCTGAACAATCCGCAGGGCCTGGCCTTTGATCAGTTTGGCAATTTGTTCGTGGCCGACAAAGGCAGCGGCAACATCTACAAATTCACCGCTGACGCGACCCGCACGACGGTGGCGACGGGGTTGGCGGATCCGGTGGGTCTGACCTTCGACGGCATGGCCCTGGCGGTGGCGGAACAATCGGCCGATGTCGTTTCGCGGATCGAAAATGACGGGAGCAAGACCACCTTCATGTCGATCACGGCGCCGGGAGCAGTCGACTTTGAATTGCCTAACGTCTACGTCCTCAATCCGACTGAGTTGCTTTTGATCGCGCCGGACAACAGCACTACGCTCTTTCCAATCACTGGAGGCCGTGGCGTCGCGATTAATAATTCGCTCGATGCTTTTGTCAGCACCGATGCGGGTGAGATCATGCGTATCCTTCCGGACGGGACAGAGGGCATTTTCGCCTCCGGAATCGCCGACCCGCACGGACTCGCCTTTCGACCGAGGCGTTACAGCGATAGCGAAGAAGGGGTGGGCAACCTCTTCGTCGCCGATACTTCCGAGGGGATGATTCAGCAGTTCACGCCCGATGGCACGGAGAGCACTTTCGCGACCGGCTTCAGTCCGAACTTCCTCGCCTTCGAACTCGTTCTCCCCGGGCAATTGCTCAACATCTCAACCCGGCTGCGGGCCCTGACCGGAGACAATGTCCTCATCGGTGGGTTCATCATTCCCGGTGACGCGCCCAAGGAGGTGATCCTCCGGGCGATTGGTCCGTCTTTAGCGGAGGCGAATTTGTCGGTCGACGAGGTCCTGGCTGATCCCGTCCTGGAATTGCACATGCCCGACGGCACGGTGATGACGAACGACAACTGGAGATCGGACCAGGAGACGGAGATTGAGGACTCCGGGCTGGCTCCGGCCAGCGACTTGGAATCGGCTTTGATTGCGACCCTGGATCCGGGGGCTTACACCGTCATCGTGCGCGGGAAGGACGAGGGAGTGGGAATCGCCCTGGTGGAGGCTTACGATCGGGATCCGATGAGCGGCGAACTGGGCAACATCAGCACCCGCGGCTTTGTCGACGCGGGCGATAATTGCCTCATCGGTGGATTCATCATCGACCCCACAGAGAGCGCGCGCGTCATTGTGCGTGCCATCGGCCCCTCGCTGGCCGATTCCAATGTGCCGAACCCTTTGCAGGATCCGATCCTGGAATTGCACGACGGCAACGGCGACCTGATCAAAATGAATGATGATTGGGCCGATTCGGCCGAAGGGGAAATCGAGGCTTCTGGTTTCGCGCCACAGGATGCGCGCGAGTCGTCCATTCTCGCGAACCTAATGGGAGGAAACTACACTGCCATCGTCCGGGGCAAAGATGCCACCGTGGGCGTGGCATTGGTGGAAATCTATCATTTGCCCTGATCGCGGCTCCGCGCCCCGAAGGTGCGGATTCTTGTTTGGGTGTGCGATCGGGAGCGCGATTCGTTGCGCCGTGAGGGCGCTGGCTTCGAGCCTCACGCACGCCGACAAACTTTCCGACGGCCGCACTGCCCGCGGAGTCTCACCTTCCAAACTCTCGAAATCGCAGCCATTTTGCACAACCTTTCAGCGGGAACCACCAAATAGTTATAGACAATTTCATTCATAATTATCATTATCGCGATTGTCTATAAATAGAGTCAGTATAACCAAGCCAAAATTAACCTCGTTTAAAGAGAATACCTATGTTCGCAATCCATCGTCCGTCCGCTCGGGTCCTCCTGAGCCAAATCGCCCTCGCCGTCGTCGCGCTGGCGTCTCCGTTTGCTCCCAGCCTCGTTCGCCAGTTCCCGGCGATCTCTATGTCACCGACCTCGCCAGCGGGTCGGTCATCGTCTATACCCCGGATGGAACCCCATCTACATTCACGACCGGTTTAACTAGCCCACAGGGCATTGTATTTGACCAGTCGAGAAAGCTGTATGTCGTGGACGCCGGGGACGGTCAGCCCGGAAGTGGTTCGATCTTCGGATACGATCTCGCGACCGCTACGCAGACCACGTTGCGCACGGGTTTAAACAATCCAAGTGGCCTCACTCTTGACGGCTCCGACCTCCTTGTTTCAGAAAACGGCGCGGATCGTGTACTCCGTGTTCCCTTGGATGGATTACATCCGCCTTCGGTCTTCCAAATTGTGAACGGTCCCTTGGGCTTGGTCAGCCATGGATTCACCGATTCGAACGGCGACCCTCTGGGCTTCGTCCGATTTATTGCGAACGGACCTTCGGTGATTCGGGTTAATCCTGACTCGACTACCTCCGACGTCGATCCCGGCGATAATAGCCTCAACGTGGCGGTGGACGAAAACCAAAACCTCTTCGTCTCGAGCGCCGACGGACACATCACAAGAATACCGGATGGGGGTACGGGAACCACCACGTTCGCGTCTGGTTTTACGCAACCGACCGGGATGGACTTTCGACCGGCGAAATTCGGCGGTGATACGGATCGAGTCGGCTTCCTCTATGTGGCTGACACGGCGACCGGCGAAATCTCCCAGATCGACTCGACCGGCACGGTCTCCACGTTTGTCACCGGTGCGGGTAGTCCAAATTACGTTGTGTTCGAGAACAACGCCCCCACGCCTACGCCCACCCCAACCCCTACTCCGACGCCAACTCCTACTCCGACGCCCCCCCCAACCCCGACTCCGGCCGGTAAGGCGCTCAATATCTCGACTCGTGTGGACGTCGAGACCGGTGACAATGTGGGGATTGTCGGTTTCATCATCACCGGGACTGATCCCAAACTCGTCGTTCTGCGGGCCATCGGACCGTCCCTCACGGACCACGGAGTTCCCGGAAACCTTTCCGATCCGAAGCTCGAGCTGCATGACTCCACCGGTGCGATCATTGCGACCAACGACAACTGGAAGGACAACAGCGCCGAAGATCAGGCGTTCCTTACCGATAATAACCTCGCTCCGTCCAATGACCTTGAATCGGCGTTGGTCCGGACTCTCGATGCCGGCCCCTACACGGCGATCGTCTCTGGCGTTAACGGCGCGACTGGAGTGGCGTTGGTCGAAGCCTACGACATGGATGATCCTAACACCGCCACGGGCGAGTTGGGCAATATCAGCACACGTGGCCTAGTCGGGACGGACGCGAATGTCCTGATCGGCGGTATCATCGTCGGCCCCATGGGTGCGAGAAGACGCCTCCTTCGTCCTCCGAGCCATCGGGCCCTCGCTTGCCGATGTGGACCCGCCAGTGGCCAATCCATTGGTCGACCCCGTCCTCGAACTTCACAACGGGGACGGAGATCTGATCGCCATGAACGACAATTGGGAGACAGATTCCTCGCCGAATAACTATTCCGAGGAGGTGACGGCGGCTGGTCTCGCGCCGGCAGCCGACGCGGAGTCTGCCGATCTTCGCCGAATCTCCTTCCGGGTCTCTACACCGCGATCATGAGCGGGAAAGACGGCACTGTCGGCGTGGGATTGGTCGAGGCCTATCATGTGCCTGCGCAGATGGCCAAGAGCGTCAATCCCTAACGGCGACTAAGTCTGTTCGGTTCGAAGAGCCAGCGGTTGTGAAAACAGCCGCTGGCTTCCTCTTTTTTCGAATCAAATCGCGCGCGTCTTGGGCCAAAATGGTGCAGAGGATAGGTCTCGCCAGTCACCATCATGAATTCTGCCAATCTCATTTCCACTCCCGTGCTTCGGGAGCATTTTCCCGGCGCTTCGCCGCCAGCACGACCGGAAACCGGTCGCCTACTTCGACGGGCCCGGAGGCACCCAGGTCCCGCAGCGCGGTCGTCGAGGCGATGAGCGACTATCTGCTCCAGCACAATGCCAATACGCACTGGGCTTTCCCGACCAGTCTCGAGACCGACGTCATCATCTCCGGCGCGCGCGGTCCGCTCTGGCCGATTTCTCTAAATGCCTCGCCTAACGAGATCGCTTTCGGCGCCAACATGACCACCCTCACCTTTCATCTCGCGCCGCGCGCTGGGCCGCGGCTACGGGCCGGGCGACGAAATTGTCGTCACCGAGCTCGATCACCACGCCAACGTTGCACCCTGGCGTGCCCTGGAAAAAGAGCGCGGCGTGACCGATCCGAGGTCGCGCGGATGATTCCCGAAACCGGGCAGCTTGACTGGGAAGATTTCGGCCGGCACCTGAATGCGCGCACCAAACTGGTCGCGATCGGCGCCGCCTCCAATGCCCTCGGCACGATCACCGATGTGCAGCGCGCCGGAGAAATGGCCCATGGCGTCGGCGCGCAGATTTTCGTCGATGCGGTTCATTATGCGCCCGCACCAGTTGGTCGATGTGCGGGCGCTGAATTGCGATTTCCTCAGTTGCTCGGCCTACAAATTTTACGGACCTCACCTCGGCGTTCTCTACGGCCGGCACGATCTCATGGGCGCGATCGATTTCCCCAGGCTGGAGCCTGCGCCTAACGACGCCCCGGAACGGGCCGAGACCGGCACGCAAAATCACGAAGGAATCGCCGGTGCGGCCGCAGCGGTCGATTTCCTCGCCTCCCTCGCGCCGCGCGAAACGCGGCGTGTTTCCCTGCAGGCCGCTTTTGCCGGTCTGCACGAGCGAGGCACGCAACTCGTCAGCCGACTTTGGCAGGGTCTGCGCGAAATCGAAGGCGTTCGCGTTTTTGGACCGCCCCCTGATTCGCCTCGCACCCCGACGATCGCCTTTAGCGTGGCCGGCGTTACGTCTGAGGAAGCGGCGCGGGCGTTGGTGGGCGAAGCGGTCTTCCTATCCAACGGAGACTTTTATGCCACCACCGTTGTGCAACGCCTCGGTCTGGCGGGCGACGGCGTGGTGCGCGCGGGTTGCGCCTGCTACACGACGGACGAAGAAATCGAGCGCCTGATTGACGGCGTGCGAAAGATCGCTACGAAACGGAAAGTCATGAAAGCAACCTGGCACGGCACCACCATTGCAGAGAGCGACGACACCGTCGTCGTGGAAGGCAACCACTATTTCCCGGCCGACTCGATTCGGCGCGAATATTTCCGCAAGAGCGACCGGCACACCCATTGCCCGTGGAAGGGCGAAGCCAGCTACTACGACATCGCGGTCGACGACACGGTCAACGAAGGCGCCGCCTGGTATTATCCGGAGCCCAAGGAAGCGGCCGCCAACATCAAGGGTCGGGTTGCCTTCTGGAAGGGCGTTGTCGTCGAGTAACTGCCTAACGAGTCTCGGAAGAGTTCCCTCATTTTCTCATGCCACTGCGCTCCCGCACCAGCGCCGGCCTCCTCATGTTTCGCCGTCGCGGCGATAAGGTCGAATTTCTTCTCGCCCATCCCGGTGGACCGCTCTTTAGCCGCAAGGACGAAGGGAACTGGTCCATTCCGAAGGGCGAAGCGGCGCCCGGCGAAGACCTGCTGACGCGCGCCCGGATCGAATTTGCCGAGGAGGTCGGCCTCGAAGCGCCGGGTTCTTATCTTCCGCTTGGCACGATCAAACAAAAGGGCGGCAAGATCGTCCATGCCTGGGCGGTAGAAGGCGATTTGCCGGCGGGTTTTATCCAGCGCTCCAATACCTTCGAGCTGGAGTGGCCGCCCCATTCCGGCCAGGTGCAAAGATTCCCGGAAATTGACCGGGCGGAATTCTTTCCCGAAAAACTGGCGCGGGAGAAAATCAAATCGACGCAGGTCCCATTGCTCGACCGTCTCCTCGCTGCGCTCGCTCCACGATAGAAACTCTGGCCACGAAACTGACCGGCGAAATGATGGTGGCGCGCGACTTGGATGGAGGGCGCCGCTTCGGCAGCGGGGCTTCCGGCGACCTACCGCAGACGATATTGACGACCCTCCATTTGGAGGAACGCGATCGTGCGGAGGAGCGTCAATCCGGGCAAGGCGCGCCTTTGTGAAGCAGTTGTCTTTTCAGGCGGCGACAGTTCGGTTAGGGCAGTCGATATGCCTCGACCAAGGCGACACCGGTGAGTCCGCCCTGGCCGGCGACGATCGCGGTGTAGGCGCCCGCGGGCAGCGCCTCGATCAAAGCCGACTCCGCGTCCATTTGCGGCTGCAGATCGGTCGCCTCGATCTCGAGTTGCTGATCGCCCTCTTTCCAGTTGTCGTTGCTGCTGATCACCATCCCCTGGGCATCGCGCAACTCCAGGGTCGGATCGGCCAGCGCGTCGGTCACACCAAGAGCAGTCAGCGTCGGACCGATCGCGCGGACCAGCACGTTGGTGTCGCTCCCGAGAATGAAGCCGCCGATCATGACGTTGTTTTCAGTTTCGACAAAGCCCCGGGTGCTGATGTTGGCGAACTCTGAAGCGGCTTCCTGGTTCAGGTCGTAGGCCTCGACCAACCCCACGCCGGTGCCGCCATTTTTGCCGCTCATGATGGCGGTGTAACTGCCGGGATCGAGTGTCGCGACGATGGCTGATTCCAGGTCGTTCGAGGGTTGGAACCCGGTCGCTTCGACCGCTGCCTGGTCGGCCTTCCAGTTGTCGTTCGTCGTGATGAGGGAGCCGTCAGCCGCGCGCAATTCCAGGACCGGGTCTGCCAGCGGATTATCAATCCCAAAGGCCTCGAGCGATGGCCCGATGGCGCGCAGGATAACCATCTTGGGGTCAGTGCCAGTAATGATGAAGCCGCCGATGAGCACCTGATCGTCCGTCAGCACTTGCAACCGCGTGGAAATGTTGATCAGCCCGGGCGGAGGCGCGAGCGCGATGACGAAGGGCGAAAACGAATCGACCTGCGCGCAGACCGTGCGGTTGGCAAAGTCAAGCGAAGTGTGGTCGGTGCGGTCGACCAGTTGGCCGTCTTCTCCGTGCAGGACGCGGACACGGGCAAACTCCGCCTCGTCCGTAATCGAAGCGACGGTGAGGCAGACGGTGGCGGGCGGCGAAAAGGTAGCCGTGGTCGTGATCTCGTAGGCCGGGGCGTCGTCGATCGTGGTGTAGCCAGCGGGCGGGATCCCGACTAAGGAGGGCACATGGATGCGGGTGAAGGTTGTGAAGCCACCCTGTGAGACGGAAGGAAAGGTGACGCCGGCGTCGGCCAGCGGCGCTTCGACGGTCACATTGTCGCCCGGCAATGTGTTTGGCGGTTGATCCTCGAAAGCGCCAATATCGGAACCGTCGCCACCGCTCGCATTTGGAATCGAGGCGTGGTCATAGGGACGCGGCAAACTGCGCTGGTCGGTGAGAAGGTCAGCACTTTTTCCCTTGTCGATCGCGGGACTGTTCGCTTGCAGCGCGATCGTGAGAGTAAGCCCGCCGTTATCCTGTAACCCCGCTGGGTCGAGCAATGGATCGACATTGAGCTGGTCGCCGATCGCGCCGAAGCCGCTGGAGGCGCCAGTCGCGCCGATCAGGTTATAGCCGTTGGAAACGAAATCGCCGCCGACGTCCGGATTCACCGGGCCGCTATTATTGGCCACAATGGTGTTTTGAATGTTCGTTAGTCCGTTCTGAGTGATGTCGTTGCTGAAGATTCCGCCGCCGCCGTTCAAGCCGCTGTTGTTGCCAGAGTTATCCTCAAAGGCGGCGTTGTTGACGACCGTACAGTTAATGATGTTGGTCGGCCCGGGGCCGGTGACATAGATTCCTCCACCCAGGCCCCTCATTGCCGTCTGGTTTCCGAAGAAGGTCGAGTTGATCAGATTGACTGTGCCGCTCGACGCGCTGAGCAGGCCGCCGCCGTTTCCTTCGCTACCGAGCGGAGCGTTCGTTAGGCTGTTATTTGTCACGGTGGAATCGATGAGGTCGACATCGCCGCCAGAAATGCGGATGCCGCCGCCACCAGCCAGCGAGGTGCTGCCGATCGAATTGCCGCTGACAGTGACGGCGCGCAGGACCACGGTGCCGCCGCTGAGATAGAGTCCCGCGCCTTCGCCGTTCGCCTCATTGTTGGCGAAGACGCTGTTCGTGATCGTCGCGGTCGTGGCGGAAAGGAAGAGCCCCCCGGCCGAGTCGTTTGCCTGGTTCCCGGAAAAGGTGGAGTCGATGATGGTGGTGATCCCGCTATTGAACGCTGCGCCGCCCCGGTCCGCGCCGGCCGTGTTATCGGAGATGATGCTGTTGCGCACGGTATAGGTGGTGGTGGAGGAAAAGGCGGTGGCGTTGAGGGCGCCGCCGCCGCCACCGGCGCTGTTGTTCGTTAGGCTGGAATTTTCGAGCAGAAAACCCTTGCTCCCTGCGAGGAAAATGGCGCCGCCGCTGCTGCTGGCTGTGTTCACGGTCACGATCGTATTCCTGAGCGTAAGAGAACCGAGGAAGACGAAGATCGCTCCGCCATTTCCATCCTGAAGTGAATTCGTTGTGCCGGTTCCGTTGCCGTCGCGCAGGGTGAGCCCGCTGATCGTGTCTACGGCGTTGGAGTTGAGTGCGCTGATAAAGAAAATGCGGCTCTGGTTATTTCCGCTGATCGTCAGGAGGTTCGCGCCCGGGCCTTCGATGGTGAGAAGATGGGCGGGATTGGTGCCGTCGGATTGGATCTCCAATTCGCCGCTCGTTAGGGTGATCGTGCGCGCCTGATCGAAGAAGGTCGGGTCGAAGTCGATCGTGTCGTCTTCGCCGTTCGCGTTCGCCTGCGCAACCGCATCGCGCAGGCTGCCGGCGCCGCTGTCTTTGACGTTGGTGACGGTGAAAGTGGCCGCCGCGGCCGACAACATGCCGGCCAGCGAGATAAGCAAGCCAAGGATAAAAGTTCTTCTGAAGCGTCGTATGTTCATTCGTTTATTTCTGGTTCTCCCCACTGCTGAAAAAGGCGAGGCGCTCCGGGGCAAAGAACGCTTTTTCCCCGATAGGAGGCAGCCGACCTGATGTCCTGGCTACCGCGGGTATAAAATCTGCCTTTATGAAAGAATGCGGAAACCCGTGGCGAAAATGGACATCGGACCGAAAAAAATTGGTCTGCCTTCCGCGGAAGCCGTAAATTCCCCCATGATAGCGGATGAGAGAGCGACTCCGAGGGCGGCTGCGCCCGAGGTCACCCGCATCTTGCAAGATTGGGAGGCGGGGGACGCGGAAGCGGCCGGCAGGCTGATGCCGCTCGTCTACGACGAATTGCGGCGTCTGGCCCGCCAGCATCTCGGGCGCGAGAGGGGCGATCATACGCTTCAGCCCACCGCGCTGGTGCACGAAGCGTATTTGCGGCTGGTGGACGACCCGTCCATGAGCCTGAGGAATCGCGCCCACTTTTACGCGATCGCGGCCCGGGTGATGCGGCGAATTCTGGTCGACCACGCCCGCGCCCGCAACGCCGCCAAACGCGGCGGACTCGCTGGCAAGGTGGCGCTGGATGAAGCGCGCGATCTGCCGCCGGCCGGCGCCAACGATCTCGTGCCGCTCGACGATGCGCTCGAGGAGTTGACGCAAAACTATCCGCGCAAAGCCCAGGTCGTGGAGCTGAAATTTTTCGGGGGTCTGGAGGCGAAGGAGATCGCGCAGGTGCTCGACGTTTCGGAAAAGACGGTCATCCGCGATTGGCAATTCGCGAAGCTCTGGCTCTGGCGCGAGTTGGCTGGTGCGGGTTCAAATGGCACCTGATCGGGCTGAGCGGCTGGCCGAGATTGTGGAAGCCGCACTCGAAAAGGAGACGACCGATTGCAGGTCCTTCATCGAGGGGGCCTGCGCCGGGGATCAGGCGCTGCGGGCAGAGGTCGAGTCTCTTCTGCGCGGTCGGGACGAGGCCACCGAATTCATCGAGGAGCCCGCCTTTCATCGCCACGCCGACTTGCTCGAGAATGAGGGCGGGGAAATCCTCGCAGGCCAACTGCTCGGGAACTACCGCATCGTTTCGTTGCTCGGCCGGGGAGGAATGGGGGAAGTCTATCTCGCCGAGGACACGGCGCTCGGCCGGCAGGTAGCGATCAAGCTCGTTAGTCGTTTTGGCGGCCTGCATCTGCGGCGCCATTTCCGGCAGGAGGAGCGGATTCTCGCCGGCCTCACCCATCCCCACATCGCCCGCCTTTATGGCAGCGCAGTAACGGAACACGGCCTGCCTTATTTCGTCATGGAATACGTCCCGGGCGAGCGGCTCGATCGCTACTGCGAACTCCACCAGCCCGACATTCGCGCGCGACTGGAGATGTTCCGCAAGCTTTGTGCGGCGGTCGAGTATGCGCATCAGCGGCTCGTCATTCATCGCGACCTGAAACCGGCCAACATCCGCGTCTCACCGGAGGGCGAGCCCAAGCTCCTCGACTTTGGGATCGCCAAACTGCTCAACGACGAGGCCACGGAAGCCGGGCAGCAAACCATCACCGTCCTCGGGGTGATGACACCGGAATACGCCAGCCCGGAACAGGCGCGGGGCGAGCAGATGACGACCGCGAGCGACGTTTACAGCCTCGGCGTGATTCTTTATCAACTCCTCAGCGGGCAGAAGCCGTATCGGGTCACGAGCCGCCGCCCCGAAGAAATCGCGCGCGCCATCACCGAGCAGGAACCGGAGCGTCCGAGTCTGGCGCTTCTCCACGATTCACGGTTCACAGTTCACGATTCGCGCGTCCTCAAGGGCGATCTGGACAACGTCGTCATGATGGCGCTGCGCAAGGAGCCGGAGCGCCGCTACGCTTCGGTCGCGTCGTTGGCCGAGGATATCCGCCGCCATCTCGAGGGCCTGCCGGTTATGGCCCGCAACGATACTTTGGGCTATCGCGCTGGGAAGTTCATCCAGCGCCACAAATGGAGTGTCGCCGCCGCCGCCATCATTGTTCTCACTTTGCTTGGCGGGATCGCCGGCACCTCGTGGGAAGCGCATCGGGCGGGGCAACAGCGCGCCCGCGCGGAACGCCGCTTCGCTCAGGTACGCCAGCTCGCGAATTCCCTCGTCTTCGAGCTGAACGGGGCGATTGAAAATCTGCCCGGCTCGACCACCGCCAGGGCGCTGTTGGTCCGGCGCGCCTCGGAATATCTCGACAGCCTGGCCACCGAAGCGGCGGACGATCCCAGCCTGCAACGCGAGCTCAGCGCGGCCTATGTCAAGATCGGAAACGTCCAGGGCAATCCGAATACTGCGAATCTCGGCGACCGAACCGGCGCCTTGCGCAGCTACGAACGCGCTCGCAAAATTGCGGAACAGCTTCTTTCGGCTGACGCGAAGGATGGCAAGGCGCTCCGCCAACTCGCCGTCACGCTCGAAAAGATCGGCGAGGTGCAGGCAGCCAAGGGCGCCCTGCCGGCGGCTGTGCTGAGCGCGAATCGCTCGCTCGCCTTGTTCAAAACGCTCGCCCAGGCTGCGCCGTCTAACACTAATGTCCGGGTGTCGCTTGCCATAAGTCACCAGAAGCTGGGCGATGTGCTCGGGAATCCTGACTTCCCCAATGCGGGTGACCGCGCGGGCGCCTTGCAAAACTATCGGGCATCACTCGCGATTCTCCGAGCGGTCCAGCAAAACGAACCTGAAAACATCAGCGCCAACCGGTTGCTCGGCGTGGCGCACGAGCGCCTCGGCACCGTCCTTGAAGCGGAGGGCGACATCGCCGCGGCGCGAGAAAGTTTTCGCGAATCGCAGCGCCTCCGCGAGCAGCTGGCGCGGGCTCATCCTAACGACACCAACATCATTCGGGACGTCGCGATTGCGCACGAAAAAATGGCCAACGTCCTCACTCAGGCGGGTGAATTTCAGCGGGCTCTGGCCAACCGGCGCCGCTCGCTCGCGACCTTCCAGCGGCTGGCAGAGGCCGACCCGCAAAACGTGCAGGCGCAACAGTCCCTCGCCATCAGTCATTTTCATCTCGCCGATTTGTTAGGCAAACCGGGCAGCCCGAACCTCGGCTCTCCGGCCGAAGCGCTTGCTCATTATCGAAAAGCCGCCGCCATTCTGGTGCAGGTGGAGAAAGAGGGTCCCCTCGATCGCCAACTGCAGGAGATCCTGAACACCATCCGCGATCGAATCCGGACGGATTCTGAGGCGCGAACGCAAGCGGAATGATCAGCCGCAATTGTCGCGGCGGTTCCAAGGCAGGGTTGCTCCGAGAAGCGGATCTACAGGAGCTGATACGGATCGACGTCGACCGCGACAAAGACGTCTTCGGGGAAGGGAAGCTTGTCGAGCGTCTCGCGGATGAGGCGACTCAGCCTGACGATCGCCGCGCCGCGGAGCAGGATGTGAAAACGGTAATGGCCCTGGAGCTTTTCGAGCGGCGCCGGCGCTGGCGCGCTGAGGGTAAATTCCTCGGGGAGCGCTTCGCTGAGACGTCGCGCCAAAGTCTCGGCGGAAAAGCTGGCCCGTGCTTCGTGCTCGGAACGCACCGTGATCAGAACCGCGTGTTTGAAAGGCGGAAAATCGCAGCGCTCACGGAACTCCAGCTCCTGCTCGAAGTAGCCGGCGAAATCGTGGTGGCGCGCAAATTGGATGGAAGGTGAGAACGGCGTGTAGGTTTGGACGAAGACTTCGCCTGGTTCCTCGCCCCGGCCGGCGCGGCCGGCCACCTGGGTGAGAAGTTGGAAGGTTCGCTCGCCCGCCCGGAAATCCGGCAGATGCAGCGCAAGGTCGGCGTTGATGATCCCGACCAGGGTGACATTCGGGAAATGCAGCCCCTTCGCGATCATCTGGGTGCCAACGAGGATGTCGATTTTGCCGGCTCGAAAAGCGTGGAGCGTATCGCGGTAGGCATCCTTCCGCGTCATGGAATCGGCGTCCATTCGCCTAACGACCGCTTTGGGGAAGATCGCGGCAACGTTTGCCTCGACTTTTTCGGTGCCGAAGCCCGCATAGATCAACGCGTCCTCACCGCATTCCGGACAACGCTTTGGCACCGCCGCGCTGTGTCCGCAAAGGTGGCAACTGAGGCGTGCGTTGGTGCGATGGAATGTGAGCGCGACGCTGCAATTAGGACACTCGCGCGCCTTGCCGCAGTTGCTGCAAAGGAGCGAGGTGGAGAAGCCGCGCCGGTTGAGAAACAGGATCGTCTGCTCCTTCTTCTCGAGGCGTGTGCTGATCGCGGTCCGCAATTTCTCCGATAAGATCGCGGCCGCTTTTTGCTTCCTCCGTTCCTGCCGCAGGTCGACGATGCGCATCAGCGGCATCTGACACTCGTCCACCCGTCGGGTCAGCGTGCTGAGCACATATTTGCCGCGCGTCGCGTTGTGATAACTCTCGAGCGACGGCGTCGCAGTCCCGAGCACGACCGCGCATTTCTCGAACTTCGCTCGGACGACCGCGACGTCGCGGGCATGGTAGCGGGGTGCTTCCTCCTGCTTGTAGGAGGTCTCGTGTTCTTCATCGACCACGATCAAGCCGAGGTTGGCAAGCGGCGCGAATACCGCGCTGCGCGCGCCGATCACGATCTGGGCCCGGCCGGAATGGAGTTTGTGCCATTCGTCGTGCCGCTCGCCTTCCGACAAATGGCTGTGCAGGACCGCGACGGTGTCGGAATCGGCAGGCGAGACGCCCGCCGGACTGACAGGCGAGACGCCTGTGCTACGAGGTTGGGCGGCGAAGCGGTTCTTGAAACGCTCGACCGTCTGCGGGGTGAGTGAGATTTCCGGGACGAGCACGATCGCCGTCTTGCCGCGGGCCAGGGTGGCGCGGATCGCCTGGAGGTAGACCTCGGTTTTGCCGCTACCGGTGACGCCGTGGAGGAGGATGGGCGGATGCGTTTCCGGATTCTCCAGCGCGGTCTCGATCAGCTTCAGAGCCGCGGTCTGTTCTTCGTTCATCGTCAGGTCGGTATCGGCGACGAATTGCTCCGTGCCGTGGGGATCGCGGGCCACGGCCTGCTCGCGGAGTTCGGCGAAGCCGCGCCTAACGAGCGCGCGGAGAGTGGAATTATCGAGTGAGGTTTGCCGGAGGAGATCGGCTGCCGGCATCGGGGCGGGCAGTTGCGCGATCGCCTCGAGCAGTTCTGCCTGGCGCGGGGCGCGCCGGCGCAATTTCTCGATCTCCTCCGCGGTGGCGGCACGCGCCAGACTAACGAAAAGCTGTTTCTTCCAGCCGACCTCCGCCTTGCGGATGACCTGCGGAAGCAGGCTCCGCATGACGGTTTCGATCGGGCAGCAATAATAATTGGCCATCCAGCGGGCGAGCTCGATCAGGCTCGGGCTCAGGACGGGCTTTTCGCCTAACAATGCCATGATCGGCTTGATTCCGGTGGCCGAACTTTCCTCCAGGGTCGCAACCACCGTGGCCAAAAGCGATTTGTCGCGAAAGGGCACGCGCACCCGCGAGCCGACGATGACCTTGCCGGCCATGTTATCGGGCACGCTGTAATCCAGCTCGCGCCGGATGGAGCGGTCGATGATAACTCGAACAAAGGAGGACATTTTGATTGCTCACGCTGATCTTGCGTGAATTGATTCTGCCGGTGACTTTCCGCGCGCCGGCCAACTTATCCAGCGGCATCGGGACAATGATTCGTTTTCCTTTCTTTCAAATTCATCATCTGCCTCCTGCTCGCGGCGGTGGTGGGGATCGGTCTGCTCGCCTGGCGCTCAGGCGATCCGTTCTACACCGTTTATGAATGGCTCAGCCCGGCGCGTTTCCAGCAATATGATCAGCTCATCCACGCGGTCTCAGCCGCGAACAAGCTCGATCCGATGCTGGTCAAGGCGGTTGTCTGGCGGGAGAGCCGGTTTGATCCAAAAAAGCTGGGCGGGGCGGGGGAGCGCGGGCTGATGCAGGTGAGCGAGATCGCCGCGCAGGAATGGGCCGAGGAGCATCAGATCGAGAATTTTCGGGTCGAAGAATTGTTCGATCCGAAGACCAATCTGGAAGCGGGCGCATGGTATCTGCACCGCGCCATGTTGCACTGGGAGAAGGCGCGTGATCCCACCCCATTTGCCCTCGCGGAATACAACGCCGGGGCGAGCCGCGCCCAGCGCTGGGCGGGCGGCGACGGGACGAAGCCGATCTCGCCGGGCGCATTTCAAAAGAACATCGATTTTCCCGGGACGAAGCGCTACGTCGAGTCGATCATCAGCCGCTATCGCTTCTATCAACGGCGCGGGCGGATGTAGCCGTGCCCTTTACAAGTCCAATGACGAGTGCACTTATGTCCGCTCGTCGTTAGGTCAGCGCAGGCGTGGCACTGTTTGGCGGTTATCTGCCTAGTGAAGGCGCGAGGATCCGCGCGCCTAACGACGTTAGGGAAGAGCAGATTACGGCGATGCGCCAGGCCGGTCTGAACGATGGCGAAATTCTGGAGGTGAATCAGGTCGCGAGTTATTTCGCCTACGTCAATCGCACCGTTCTCGGGCTCGGGGTCAAGACGCAGGGCGATTTGCTCGGTCTTTCGCCTAACGACACGAGCGCCGCCGACAACTGGCATCATTCCTGAGCGGGTCGGGTTCGGTTTGGACCGACCGAAGCGACATCTGCCGCCGCGGGCCTAATGATGCACGGCCTGCTGCGTGCGTGCGGATTAACGCTCGTGTAGTTGGTCCCGCATCGGCCCGGGGCGGTGGCGATAGCGAATTCGGCGAGCTGATCCGCGTGGGGCCATCTTGGCTCTGGTGACGATGTTCTCGGGATCGACCCGCAAGTTTTTGGCCACTTCGCCCCAGGTCCCGCTCCTTGCTCGCATGGCAATCACTTCGCCAAGGCTTTGTCCGCTTTTGGCGGCGAGCGCGTTGACCAGCAGGAGTTCGCATAGCTCAGGTCGGTGTCCGCCTGTTGCTGAACAAGTTTGTGGATCGGCATCCGCTCTGCCAGGAGACGGCGGCCGGCAGCAGCCCGAAACCTCGATTTCCACATCCCGAGCGCATCGAGCGAATCGATCGCCTGCGCAGCTCGGGATCTTCTTTCGCCATGGTCTTGGAGCGGATATTGGTGAGGTAAGTGCTGACATAACCACCTCCGAGGTGGCTGCCCACCTTCGCCGGCCAGATGGTTATTTCTCGTGCGGCGTCGACGCGTTTTGGGCTGAAGGCGAAGCCCGGGCAAGGCGACAATCCCGAGCATGATAACGAATTTTCCTGTTTTCATGATAAGAATAACGAAAAACGTTTCACCATCCTGCTTGATCCCGCGGGCCGGCGATAGGACATCATCCCGACAATTTCGGACACCTGAATCCGACCGCCAGAGAGCGAGGACTGGGGCGGATCATACCGATTTCGTGTGACGAGTGATTACAAGGTTGTCTTCCGACTTTCGATCGCATACGGTGGACTCGTGAAGAAGGCGTTACGGGTCCTCGCCGTGCTTTAGGCAGTGGATTTTTCCCTGTCTTTCATCCCAAGCGAAACTCAAATTTGCCAGTTTAACGCCATGACATATCGCCGATGCCGGACGGTGCGATTTCATCCCGGACGCTTTGTGGTTGCCTGGTGCTTCTGGGCAATCGGGGTCGGCGCGAGCAGAATATGCGCGATGCGGGCTACGACATGAGGCGGTCCAGAATACATCGGTGGCGCCGCACGGGTTTGGAACCCCACCGGGCGGCGGCTAGAATCTGCCGGGCGCAAGGATGCGAAAGCGGCCCCCCGAAAGAAGTGGCCGGCGGCGCACTTGCGATTCGGCGAACTTCATCTACTGTCCGGCTTCGTTTATGGCAGAAAGCAGTGACACGATGAATATGACGGAGTTCCAGCTCCACGAGAAAGACACCGGCAGCGCCGATGTGCAGGTTGCACTTCTGACCCGCCGGATCTCGCAGCTCACCGAACACCTGAAGAGTCACGCCAAAGATCATTCCTCGCGCCGCGGCCTCCTCAAAATGGTCGCCACGCGCCGAAGCCTCCTCGATTACCTCAGCCGGTCGCAAAACGACCGCTACAAGCAGGTGATCCAGAAGTTGAACCTGCGGAAATAACCGCAGCTCCTCAAATCTCTGGCGCAGCTCGCGTTCCTCGCGCGCCGCTCGAGCCATCGGCGAAACCAAGTAACACAACCGGCGACCAGGCCGTCTGTGCACCTTGAGTATAGGTTTTAGCTTCGCCGCGTCGCGGATCTAAAACCTACAATCAGGGTGACCGGCCTGGGTTTCGCACATCCAGAAATCCAAGCTATGCAACACAAGGTCACGGCCCAAATCGGGTCCACGCAGATCCATATCGAAACCGGCAAAATTGCCAAACTCGCCGACGGCTCCGTCATCGTTTCCTGCGGCGAAACCATCGTTCTCACCAGCGCCGTCTCGGCCACTTCCATCAAGGAAGGGCAGGACTGGTTCCCGCTCACGGTCGATTACCGCGAAAAGGCGGCCGCGGTCGGGAAATTCCCCGGCGGCTATTTCAAACGCGAAGGCCGCCCGAGCGAAAAAGAAACGCTCACCTCGCGCATGACCGACCGGCCGCTCCGGCCCCTCTTCCCCGCGGGTTATCTTTACGACACGCAGATCATTTCCATTCTGCTCAGCGCGGATGGTGAAAACGATCCCGATATTCTCGCGATCAACGGCGCTTCCGCCGCGCTCACGGCTTCGGACATTCCGTTTGCCGGCCCGATCGGCGCCGTCCGTGTCGGGCGCGTCAACGGCGAGTTCATCGCCAACCCGACCCACACCGAGCGCGAACAGAGCGACCTCGATCTCGTCTACGTCGGGACTGAGAACGACGTCATCATGATCGAAGGCGCGGCCAACCAGTTGCCGGAAGAGGAGTTCATCAAGTCGCTCGAGTTTGCCCACGGGCACGCGCGTGAAATGATCCGCATCCAGAAGGAACTCGCCGCCCAGGTCGGCAAGCCGAAACGCGAAATGCCGCTTTTGGAAGTGAAGCCCGAGATGCTCGAGATCGCCGACCGCGTGGCGGGCGATCGCATCGAAGCCGCGCTCTACACCGATGGCAAAGTGGCGCGGAGCAAAGCGGTCAACGGCCTGCGCGACGAAGTGAAGGCGGCCGTGCTCGAGAAATTTCCCGAAGCCGACAAGTTCTCGATCAACCAGGCGTTCGATTACATCCAGAAGAAATCGTTCCGGAGCAACATCCTCGACAAGCAAAAGCGGGTCGACGGCCGTGGTTACGACGATCTGCGCCAGATCACCTGCGAAGTCGGCGTCCTCCCGCGCGCTCACGGTTCGGCCATTTTCCAGCGCGGCGAAACCCAGGCGATGGCCCTCGCCACCCTCGCCCCGATCGAAGAAGCGCAGATGATCGACGCCTACGGCGGCGGCGAACAATCGAAGCGTTTCCTGCTCCACTATAACTTCCCGCCCTTCAGCGTCGGCGAAACCGGGCGCTTCGGCGGCGCCAGCCGGCGCGAAATCGGCCACGGCGCGCTCGCCGAGCGTTCCGTCGAGCCGGTCGTGCCGAAGGAAGACGAATTTCGTTATGCCATCCGCATCACGAGCGAAGTGATGGAATCCAACGGCTCGACTTCGATGGCGAGCGTTTGCTCCGGCATGCTCGCTCTGATGGACGCCGGCGTTCCGATCTCGACGCCCGTGGCCGGCATTTCCGTCGGGCTCGTGACCGAAAACGACGAGAGCGGCAACCTCAAACGCTACAACCTCCTGACCGACATCATCGGCTCCGAAGACCATTTCGGGGACATGGATTTCAAACTTTGCGGAACCAAAGACGGCGTCACCGGGTTCCAGCTCGACCTGAAACTTCCCGGCGTGAGCCACAAGATTCTCGGCGAAGCGATCCACCGCGCGAAAGACGCGCGCACGAAAATTCTCGCCATCATGGCCGCGACGCTCGACAAACCGCGCGAGTCGCTCAGCAAATACGCGCCGCGCATCGAGACGATCAAAATCAATCCCGAGAAAATCGGCGCTCTCATCGGACCCGGCGGCAAGACGATCAAGGGGATCGTGGCCGAGACCGGCGCCGAGATTAACATCGAGGACGACGGCTCCGTTCACATCTACGCCACGAGCGGCGAATCGATGGCGCGGGCGAAGGAAATCATCGGTGGGATGACGAAGGAGATCGAAGTCGGCGCCATGTATCAGGGCCGCGTGGTCTCGATCAAGGAGTTCGGCGCCTTCGTCGAAGTGTTCCCGGGCAAGGACGGCCTCGTGCATATTTCCGAGCTGGCCGATTTCCGTGTCCGACGGACCGAAGACGTGGCCAAGATGGGCGAGATGATCTGGGTGAAATGCATCGGCATCGACGACAAAGGCCGGGTGAAACTTTCGCGCAAAGCCGCCTTGAAAGAGCGCGGCGAAGTCGAAACCGGCGCTCCGATCAGCGATGACGCGGATGGCGGTGGCAGTGAAGGTGGCGGCGATTACCGTTCGGATGATGGCGGTGGCCGTCGGCACGATCGTGGCGATCGTGGTGATCGCCGCGGCGGACGTGGCGGCCGCGGCCCGCGCCGTGAACACCGGCACGAGGACCGTCCGATGGGCGATCAAGCGTCGGCGCCGGTAGCGCCAGCTCCGCAATCGCATCCCGACGACTACGAGCCCTCGCGCTAAGGCGAGGCTGTAGACGTTTCGCTGTGCGAAACGCGAGAGTTGCTTCCTTCGCAGACAGAAAGGCTTCGCTGACGGACGCGCGCAGACCCGCGTTTCGCACAGCGAAACGTCTACATCGTTAGGCGAAAGCCTCACGGATTCTTGGCGAATTTTCTGGTGGCCCGGGAATAATCTGCCGATGATCTCGGTCTAAGATTCGCCGGGCCGATCCTCGAGCGTTCGAGAAACTTCGGTCGCGGAGCAAAACCACAACCAGAAGGAAACCAATGAAATCAAAAACCATCCTCGCCGGCGCCGCGATCGCCGGTTTAATGAGCGGTTCGTTCGCCGTCCAGGCGCAGGCCGCTAATGTCACGGCCAAAGCGGGCGTCTCGCTCAAGCAAATGAGCGACGAAGGCCAGAAAGACGTTCACTCCTGCAAAGGCGAGAACTCCTGCAAAGGCAAAGGCGGTTGCAAGACCGGCGACAACGGCTGCAAGGGCAAAAACTCCTGCAAAGGCAAGGGCGGTTGCGCGACCGACGGCAGTCACGACATGCCCTCGGCGACCCCATCGTCCTAGGCGTTGATTCGAGGAGCGGAGTTCCATCCTTCGCTTCTCCCTTTTCGTCAGGTTGATTCCATGCCGGCGAATCCCTTCAACAATTTCAGCGATTACGGCATCGGCATCGGGCTGCGGGTGCCGCATTACCGCCATATCCTGGAAAAAAAACCGGTCGTCGACTGGTTCGAGATCATCTCGGAAAATTTCATGGTCGACGGCGGACGCCCGCTCGAAGTGCTCGACCAGATTCTCGAGCAATACCGCGTCGTGCAGCACGGAGTGGCGATGTATCTCGGCTCGGCCGACCGGCTCAGTCGCGAGCACCTGAAGAAAATCAAGCGACTCGTTAGGCGGACGAACACGCCCTGGCTGAGCGATCATCTCTGCTGGGGGAGCGTGGACGGTCGTTACACCCACGATCTCCTTCCCATGCCCTACACGTTCGCCGCCGCCCGCGCGACCGCGGCCAACATTCGTGAGGCGCAGGATTTTCTCGAGGTCCCGATTTGCGTCGAAAACGTGAGCAGCTACGCGGAATTTCACGCCTCGGAAATGACGGAATGGGAATTCCTTTCCGAAGTGGTGGAGCGGGCCGACTGCGGGATTCTGCTCGACGTGAACAACATTTATGTCTCCTCGCAGAACCACAATTTCGATCCTTACGAATACCTGAACAACGTCCCGCATCAGCGGGTCGGGCAGATCCACATCGCGGGGCATTCCAGGTTTGAGAAATACATTCTCGACACCCACGATCATCCGGTGCTCGACCCGGTCTGGAAGATGTATGCCCATGCCATCAAGCTCGTCGGGCGGACCGCGACGCTGCTGGAGTGGGACGATCGAATTCCGAGCTTTGAGGAAGTCCACAACGAGGCGTTGAAGGCGAATCAGTTTGTCGAAAAACAATTCCAAACCGCGGCGGCCTGAACGGAATCCGGTCGTGTCGCGGGCGCAGTTGAAAGAGCTGCAAAAGCTCATGGCCTCGGCCATTTTCCGCCCGCTCAACGCGCGCGACCGGATGCAGAAACGCTGGACGGACGGCCGGACGACGAGTGCGGTCGCGGCGCAGTTCATCAAGCCTAACGACCGTCTGAGCTCCTACGAGCGGCTCGAGATTTACAATCGCGTTTACTGGTTCCGGGTCCTCGATTGTCTCTACGACGATTATCCCGGGCTGCGCGCGATCGTGGGCGAAAAGAAATTCATGCAGCTCGCCACCGCCTACCTGGCAAAATATCCCTCCGCTTCCTTCACCCTGCGCAACCTCGGCCAGCGCCTCGAGAAATTTCTGGGCGAAGAACCGAAGTGGATCGCGCCTAACGAGGAGCTGGCGCTCGACATGGCGCGCTTCGAGTGGGCCCAGGTAGTGGCGTTTGACGATGGCGCTCGACCGAAAATCACGACCGACGATCTGCTCGATTCTCCGCCGGACAAACTCCGGCTCGGCCTCCAACCTTATCTCTCGCTCCTCGAATTGAACTACGCGGTCGACAAATTCTTGCTGGCGGTGAAGAAACGCGAGAGCGCTTCGTTGCGCGACGAAGCGAGTAACACTTTCGAAGCGATGCCGCAGAGCACGAAACGCAAACGGCGGGTGCGCCTGCCGAAGCGCGAACGCGTTTATCTTGTCGTCCACCGCTACGACAACGCGCTCTACTACAAGCGGCTGGAGCCGGAGGCGTTTGCGATTCTGCAAGGTCTCGCCCAGGGCAGCACGGTGGAAAAAGCCTGCCGGACCGCGCTCGCCAAATCTCCGCGCACGAGGGTGGATTGGACTCCGCAAATCCAGGAATGGTTCCACGACTGGTCTGCGCTCGGATGGTTTTGTCGGCGTTTTACTCGGCGAAACGCGAGCGCAGGCTGACCGCTGGGATCGTTCGTCCGCGGCGACAGAAAATTTTCGCGCTTGTTCAAAAATTGTTTTTGCCAAGCAAACGAGTGTTCATACACTTGCCCCCTCGCCACCCCCGGCGAGCATGTCCACCAACCGTTTTTTCCATTTTCTGAAGCCGCAACGTCCTTTTCTTCCAGCATGTGTGTTTAGCGCTTGGCGGCCTCCCAACCGCCGGTTTAGTCTCCGCTAATTCGTTATGGCGAATTTCTTTCCGCGCTGGACTAACTGGCTTCCACTCAAAATCATGGTCTGCGGGATCGTGATTGTGACGGCGCTGGTCGGCGCGACCTGGTATTACGACACGCCGAAATACACCCGGGTCGGCTACATGCCGACCCAGCCGGTGCCTTTCCCGCACGATTTGCACGTCACCCAACTCGGGATGGATTGCCGTTATTGCCACAACGCGGTCGAGGTCGCGGCCCACTCCAATGTGCCCGACACGCAGGTCTGCATGAATTGCCACACCCAGGTGCAGAAGGAGAATCCGAAGCTGCAACCCGTGCGCGACAGTTGGACGACCGGGCAGCCGGTGCCCTGGGTGCAGATTCATCGCACCCCCGATTACGTTTATTACAATCACTCCGCGCACGTGAATCGCGGGATCAGTTGCGTCGCCTGTCACGGGCAGGTGAATCACATGCCGGTGGTTTATCACGCCAAGCCGCACAGCATGGCGTGGTGCCTGGAGTGCCATCGGGCGCCGGAGAATTTCTTGCGCCCGGAAGATCAGATCACCAATCTCGATTGGAAACCGGAGGATGTGAATCCGGCCGCGTTCGTGGCGAAATATGGGCAGCCGGCCGAGGTGAAAGAAGATTGGTCGAAGAAGAAACACCTTACCCAGGAGGAGATCGGGCTCACTTTGAAAGAGCGCTGGGACATTAAACCGCCAACCAATTGCCAGGGGTGCCATCGATGAAACGCGTTCTCCATCACCCCGCCCCTTCCAAAACCGGGAAACAATACTGGCGCAGCCTCGGCGAGCTGAGCGATACCCCGGAATTTCGCAACTGGCTGGAACGCGAATTTCCCGCCGGCGCGGCCGAGCTCGCGGGTGACGACGTTTCGCGGCGCAGTTTCCTCAAACTGATGGGCGCTTCGATGGCTCTGGCCGGGTTCGGCCTCAGCAGTTGCCGCAAACCGGAAATGCATCTGGTGCCCTTCACGAAGAGCGTGGAATGGGTCATCCCGGGGAAATTCCTCTACTACGCGAGCGCCATGCCGCGGCGCTACGGCGCCATGCCGCTCGTTGTCGCGACGGTCGACGGCCGCCCGATCAAGATCGAAGGCAACCCGAACCATCCCGACAGCAATGGCGCGACCGACGCCTTTGCCCAGGCCTCGTTGCTCGATCTTTACGATCCCTCGCGGTCCCAACGGTTCGTTAGGCAAGACAAACTCTCCGATCGGGCCGCCTTTGAGAAATACATCGGCGAACTGCGCCCGCAGTTGGCCGCCAACGGCGGAGCCGGGCTCGCCTTCCTGGTCGAGGAAACGTATTCGCCCACCCGCGATCGTTTGCGCACCGAACTCCAGAAGCAATTCCCGCGCATGCGCTGGTGCGTTTACGACCCGCTCCTGAGCGAGGCGCAACATTTCTCGACCCAGATCAGTTTTGGCCAGGACATCCGGGTGCTTCCGCAGTTCGACAAAGCAGATGTCGTCCTCGCGCTCGACAGCGATTTCCTCGATTGCGGGAGCGGCGATCTGCCTTCGGTCCGCGGCTTCACCGCCCGCCGCCGGGTGCGGGAAGCGAAGGATTCGATGAACCGGCTTTACGTGGTCGAGAACCGCTTCACCCTGACGGGCGCGATGGCGGATCATCGCCTGCCGTTCCCGGCCAGCCAGATCCCGGCCATCACCCACGCGCTGGCGATGAAAATCGCGACCGCGACCAGGGACCAGGGCCTCGCTTCGGTGCTCATCACCTTGCAGGCGCCGACCAAGACCGCGAAATACGACGCGCGCTGGCTCGAGGAAGCGGCTAACGATCTGATGTCGAAACCGGGCGCGAGCCTCGTCGTCGCCGGGCCGCATCAGCCGGTCGTGGTGCAGTTGATGGTCTACGCAATCAACTCCGCGCTGAAAAATATCGGGACGACCGTTCTCCTCCGCCAGCTTCCGAAAACCGCGCGCACGAGCAGCATCCTGCAGCTGGCGGGCGACATCGAAGCCGGCCGCATCAAACAGCTCTTCATCTTCGGTGGCGACCCGGTTTACAACGCTCCTCGCTCCATCACCCTCGATCGCAAGACGAAACAACCGCTCGACTGGGCCGACTTGCAGAAGCGCGTGCCGGAGGTCATCCGGCTGGGTCAATATGAAGATGCGACCTCGGCTCTGAGCCACTGGCACATCCCGGCGGCGCATTATCTCGAGAGCTGGGGCGATGGCCTCACAATCAGCGGCTCGCACGTCGCGATCCAGCCCATGATCCTGCCGCTCTTCGGCGGACTATCGGAGCTCGATCTGCTCTGGAGTTTGCTCGGCAATCCTCGGGCCGAGGGGCCGCAACTGATCCAGGAAACCTTCCGCGCTACTAATCCGCCGGGTGACTTCGACACCGCCTGGGACAAGTTTTTGCACGACGGCGTGGCCAGCCACATCACGCCGGAAAACCATGCCCCGACCTTTAATGGCAATTCCGCCGGCGGTGTCGCGCACACCCTTTGGAACAAGGATTTCCCGGCGCCGACGAAGGATTCGCCCGAGATCGTGCTCGCGCCGGATTACTCGATGGATGACGGCCGCTACATCAACAACGGCTGGCTCCAGGAAATGCCCGACCCGGTCACGAAGCTCACCTGGGACAACGCCGCCATGATGAGCCCGGCCTTCGCCCATCGCCTTGGGGTCAAGGATGGCGATCTCATCCAGGTCGCGGTCACCGACACGGAGAAAGATTTGCAGGGCAAACCGATCCGGCGCGAGCTGGTCATCGCCACTCACATCCTGCCGGGGCACGCTGATCATTCGGTTACGATCCCGTTAGGCTACGGCCGCAAGCACACCGGGCCGGTGGGCGAAGAAGCGGGCTTCAACGGTTATCTCCTCCGCACCACCTCCAACCCGCATTACATCGTCGCCGACGGCAAAGCGGTCGCGAAAGTGGAGGTGAAAAAAATCGGCGGCACCTACGCGCTCTCCACCACCCAGGAACATTTCTCGATCGAAGGCCGCGGCCTCGTCCGGGAAGCGACCCTTGATCATTATCGCGCGGACGAAGACTTCGTGACGAAGATCGCGGGCGACGAGGAATTGCCCAAGCAACTGCCGACTCTCTACACGCATCCGAAGCTGGTCTCACCACAGCAGTGGGGCATGACGGTCGACCTCAACACCTGCACCGGTTGCAACGCCTGTGTCATTGCCTGCCAGGCGGAAAACAACATCCCGATCGTCGGCAAATTGCAGGTCGCACATGGGCGCGCCATGCACTGGATCCGGATCGATCGCTATTACGCGAGCGCCAAGCCGTTCAATCAGGATTATGGCCAGTGGCCGGAGAATCCCGAGATGGTGCACGAGCCGATGATGTGCCAGCACTGCGAGAACGCACCCTGCGAAACCGTCTGCCCGGTCAACGCCACCATCCACAGCGAGAGCGGTCTCAACGTCATGGTCTACAACCGCTGCATCGGGACGCGGTATTGCATGAACAACTGCCCGTTCAAAGTGCGCCGCTTCAATTTCTTCGATTACAACCAGCGGCCGATCGGCAAAAAGAAGATCGGCGGCTTCTCCGTCTACCAGGAATACCTCGGGCCGCTGACCGAAAAGGGCGCGCCCGACACGGTCAAGCTGCAGAAGAATCCGAACGTCACCGTGCGGATGCGCGGCGTGATGGAGAAATGCACCTACTGCGTGCAGCGGATCGAGGAAGCGAAGATCGCGGCCCATGTGCGGGCGGGCGCTTCGGACAAGACGCTCATCCCGCGCGATTCCTTCACCAGCGCCTGCGCCCAGGCTTGCCCGGCGGAAGCGATTGTTTTTGGCGACATTGCCGATCCGGAAACGCGGGTCTCGAAGATCAAGGCGGAAAACCGCAATTACCGGTTGCTCGAGTATTTGAACGTGAAGGCGCGGACGAGTTATCTGGCGCGGATTCGCAATCCCAACCCGAAAATGCCGGATGCGGGCGAGATCGCGGTCGCCAGTCTCGGCGAAGAAGCCAAGCCGCCGGTCGAAAATACGGCGCCGGGGTTGCCAGCGGAGCCTCAACCGTGATGTCATCACAAGGAAACAAATTTTAGGATGGACGGCGCACCAACAGCACCAGAGGTCATCGCCGGCGAAGCTTCCGCTTCCGTCGCGCCGCCGCTCGCGCGTGTCCCGCTCGTCCTCAACAAGCGCAATTTCGACTGGGTCACCAACCGCATTTCCGGCGCGGTGGAAAACCCAACGCCGCGCTGGTGGTGGGTGGCATTCGCCATCACCTCCGCGCTCGCGGCCTTCGGCCTTTTCTGCATCGGCTACCAGATTTCGACCGGCGTCGGCACCTGGGGCTTGAATTCGCCTGTCGGCTGGGCCTGGGACATCACCAACTTCGTTTTCTGGATCGGTATCGGTCACGCCGGCACCCTTATTTCCGCCATCTTGTTCTTGCTCCGGCAAAAATGGCGCACCTCGATCAACCGCTCGGCCGAAGCGATGACGCTCTTCGCGGTCATTTGCGCCGCGATTTTCCCCGGCATCCACGTCGGGCGCGTCTGGATGGCGTGGTTCCTCGCGCCCGTGCCGACGCAGTACGCGATCTGGCCGAACTTCCGCAGCCCGCTTCTCTGGGACGTCTTTGCGGTCTCGACCTATTTCTCCGTCTCGGTCCTCTTTTGGTACACCGGGTTGGTCCCCGATCTCGGCACGTTGCGCGATCGCGCGACCTCGAAGATCAAGAAATTCCTCTACGGAATTTTCGCGCTCGGCTGGCGCGGCTCGAACCGCCACTGGCGCCACTACGAAATGGCCTACCTCCTTCTCGCCGGTCTTTCCACCCCGCTTGTCCTTTCGGTGCACAGCGTCGTTTCCTTCGACTTCGCTACCTCGGTCATTCCGAGCTGGCACACCACCATTTTCCCGCCTTATTTCGTCGCCGGCGCCATCTTCGGCGGGTTCGCCATGGTCCTGACGCTGATGATTCCAGCGCGCGCCATCTTCAAGCTGCAGGACATCATCACGCCGCAGCACATCGACAAAATGGCGAAGATCATTCTGCTCACCGGCTCGTTCGTCGCCTACGCCTACGCGATGGAGTTTTTCATCTCCTGGTATAGCGGCAACCAGTACGAGAAGTTTGCCTTCTACAACCGCATCTTCGGTCCCTACTGGTGGTACTGGTGGGTCGGGATGTTGTTCTGCAACACGCTTTCGCCGCAGCTCTTCTGGTTCAAGTGGTGCCGGCACAACATCTTTGTCGTTTACTTCGTCTGCATGTGCGTGAACGCCGGGATGTGGTTCGAGCGATTCATCATCATCGTCGGCGGTCTGCATCGCGACTTTTTGCCCTCGGCCTGGGGATTGTTCCATCCCACCTGGGTCGACATCTGGACATTCGTCGGCACCTTCGGAATTTTCCTTTCGCTCTTCCTCCTTTTTATTCGTTTCGCGCCCATGATCGCCATGTCGGAAGTGAAGATCGTTCTGCCCGAGGCTGACCCGCATCACGCGACGCCCGAGGAACATCACGTCGTGGCGGCTGGTGGAAAGGAAAGAACATGATTACCCCAAGCGGCAATCGTGTTTACGGAATGGCGGCGGAATATTCGAGCGCCGCGTCGCTTTATGAAGCGGCAAAACAGGTGCGCGACGCCGGCTTTAAGCGCTGGGACGTGCATTCGCCATTTCCGATTCACGGGATGGACGACGCCATGGGTCTCGGAAAATCGTGGCTCAGCGCGGTCGTGCTTTGCGGCGGCATCACTGGGTTGCTGACTGCCGCCGTGCTCGAGTTCGGGCCCTCTTCTTATCTCTATCCGCTCATTGTCCACGGTAAGCCGGTCAACTTTTGGACCGTGCCGGCGTTCTTCCCGATCATGTTTGAGCTGACCGTTCTCGTTTCGGCTTTCTCGGCTTTTTTCGCATGGATTGGAATGAATCTCCTGCCGCGCTGGAATCATCCGATGTTCAACTGGGAGCGGTTCAAGCGCGTAACGAACGACGGCTTTTTCCTGGTCCTGGAGGCGCGCGACCCGCGCTTCAGCGAAAACGAAGCCTACGAACTGCTGGTGCGAACCGGCGGCCAGCACATCACCGTGGTGCACGAGGAGCCCTGATATGCTGCGCGCTTTCTTCCTCATCTTTGTGCTGGTCACGATCGCCTGGCTGGCGGTCTTCGGTTTCCGCGGACAAAAAAGCAGCAAGCCGGAGATCGAGATCTTCCCCGACATGGTGCGACAACCCAAAGTGCGCGCGCAGGCGGAGAGCAATTTTTTCGCCGACCAGCGTGGCGGGCGCAAGCCGGTCGACGGGACGGTGCCGATCGGCTACGACATGCCCATGCCTAACGACGCCGGTGCGCCGGTCGATCAGGCGGGAGAAATGGCGATGCACCCGCAGCTCGGTTTCAGCGAAGGGACCGATTACTACAACACCGGCAAAATGGGCGCGAACTGGGGCACCGGCATTCCAATGGACGTGACGCCGGCTCTGATGAAGCGCGGCGAACAGCGCTTCAACATCAACTGCGCGGTCTGCCACGGCCCGCTCGCGGCCGGCGACGGGATCGTGAAACAATACGGTCTCGCGACCGTCGCTAGTCTGCAGGACGACCGGATTCGCAAAATGGCGGACGGCGAGATTTTCAACACCATCACGCACGGCAAAAACACCATGATGGCCTACGGGCCGCGGGTCGTGGTGCAGGATCGCTGGGCGATCATCTGCTACCTGCGCGCCTTGCAACGGAGCCAGCACGCCACGGCGGCGGATGTGCCGGCCGATCATCAGGCCGACCTGGAAAAGAAAGCGGAACCGGCGCCTGCCGCCGCACCCGCACCGGAGAAGAAATGAGCGATCGATCCCACGTGTTGCCGACGCCGGAAGGCGAATATTTCGAGAGCAGCCGCTTCGGCGGACTCTCCATCATTTGCGGCGTGATCGGGCTCATCGGTCTCGTCCTGAGCTTTGTCGGCGCGTTCATCTCGCCGGTGCAGTTCAGCTATTCCTGGCTTTTTGGATTTATCTATTTCTTCACCCTCTGCATCGGCTGTCTCTTCTGGACGATCGTGCACCATGTGGTGGATGCGGAATGGTCCGTTGTCGTGCGGCGGCAACTCGAGAACATCGCGCTTCTTCTCCCGGTGCATGGGCGTGCTCTTTTTGCCGATCTGGTTCTGGCGCGATTATCTTTATCGCTGGATGGACGTCCCGCCCGGGGTCGATCCGCTCCTCGACGCCAAACGCGGCTATCTAAACTGGCAATTCTTCCTCATTCGCGCCGTCTTCTTTTTTGTCGCCCTCTCGATCGTGGCCTATCTGCTGCGGCGTTGCTCCGTCAATCAGGACCGGGACGGCAATCCGCGTTTCACGATCCTGATGCGGAAGCTGGCCTTTGTCGGGCTGCCGCTCTTCGCGTTTTGTCTCACCTTTGGCGCCTTCGATTGGTTGATGAGCCTGAACTGGCATTGGTTTTCGACCATGTGGGGCCCCTACATTTTCGCCGGCACGGCGGGCAGCTCGATGGCGCTGCTCATCCTTGTGACCGCTTCGTTGCAGCGCGCCGGTTATCTCAAGGGGGTGGTGACGGTCGAGCACTTCCACATCATGGGGAAATGGCTTCTCGCCTTCACCGTTTTCTGGGCCTACATCGGCTTTAGCCAATACATGCTCTATTGGTACGCCAACATCCCCGAGGAAACGCAGTACTTCATCATCCGGAACACCGAATCGTGGAACGTGCTCTCCTGGTTCCTCGTCATTGGCCGGTTCTTCGTCCCCTTCGCCATTCTCCTGATGCGGGCGACAAAGAAGAACCTCACCTGGCTCTGCAGCCTGGCGGGTTGGATTCTCTGCATGCAGTTGCTCGACATGTATATCATCGTCCTGCCTGCGCTCCACGGCACCGGCGTGCATCTGAGCATTCTCGATTTCCTGCCGCTGCTCGGAATCGGCGGCACCCTCGCTTTTGTTTACCTGCGGATTATTGGCAAGACCTCGCTCTTCCCGGTGCGTGATCCGCGCCTCATCGAATCGCTCCGCCTGACGAACTAGCCGTGCCTAACGACGAAGATACACTCGCCCATCCCGAGCAGCCGCGCTTCCTGCTTTCCGCCTGGTTGTGGGCGGTCGTCCTCTTCGTGTTCTTTGGGGTGATCGTGGCGATCGCCTTCAGCGCGATGCAGCGCGGTTCGACTTACGAGGAGGACCGGGCCAAGGCGCGGGCTGAAAAATTGAAAACGGCCGAGGAGGAATGGACCAAAACGCTGAGCAGCTACGGCTGGGTGGATAAGGGCAAAGGGGTTGCCCACATCCCGATTCGGCGTGCGATGGAACTCGAGCTGGCCGATCTCGCGGCGAAAAAGCCCGCGCCCGCCGGCCCGATCGCGACCCCGCCTCCGGTGGAAGCGCCCGCCCCTGCGGCGTCTTCGCCGCCGCCGGCTAATTCACCGGCGGCCGTCCCCAGCCCGAAACCCGCGGCTTCCGCGACCCCGTCTAAGAAACGATGAGCTGGACCGATTTTCTCAACCACCTGAGGCGCTACGAACAGAACGCCGCCGTCATTTTCGACGCGGGAGAGCCGATCGGTCGTCCGACCGATCTGGTCATGCCGCGCCGGCGCTGGTTCAAACGACGTGAACAAAGGAACGCGCCGGCGAATTCCAAAACCGCACCCAAGCATTCATGAATACGACTGCCGGAGCCACGCAGGACCCGTCGTTAGGCGACGTCGAAGTCACGACGAGCGACGTCGAGCGGGTCGAGCGCGCCTTGATCGACACTTCGACCCGTTTGCCGGTGCTCGTCTTTTACGCCTCGGCTCTGGCCTGGCTGCTGCTCGCGACCTTTTTGGGCGTGCTCACTTCGGTCAAGATGTATTCGCCCGATCTCTTCTCGAATATCGCTTTTCTCACCTGGGGGAGAATCCGGCCGGCCCATCTCAACGCCCTCATCTACGGCTGGGGCTCGATGGCGGGGATGGGGACCGCGATCTGGCTCATGGCGCGTCTCTGTCGCACCACGCTGCGCCATCCGCTCCTCCTCATCAGCGGCGCCGCTTTTTGGAATCTCGGTGTCCTGATGGGCATCGTCGGCATCCTGATCGGCGACAACACCGGCTATGAGTGGCTCGAATTCCCGGGCTACGCCGCGATCACCCTTTTCGTCGCCTACCTCCTCATCATGACGTGGGCCCTGATCATGTTCCGCTATCGCCGGCGCGGTCATGTTTACATCACACAATGGTATTTGCTCGGCGCGTTCCTTTGGTTCCCGTGGCTCTACGCCGCCGCTCAGGTCATGCTCTTCATTTTCCCGGTCGAGGGCGTGATGCAGGCGGCGGTCAACTGGTGGTTCGCGAACGGCCTCCTCTTTCTCTGGTTTGGTTCGATCGGCCTCGGGACGGCTTATTACATGATCCCAAAAGTGATCGGCCGACCGGTGCACAGCTATTACCTGGCGGCGATTGGATTCTGGACTTTTGCTCTTTTCTCCAGTCTGACCGGGATGCAGCGCCTGGTCGATGGACCCTTCCCGGCCTGGATGATCACCGCCAGCATCGCCGCCATGATCCTGATGATTATTCCAGTCGCGACCGTCGGCCTGAATCATCACATGACGATGCGCGATCATTTTCCGCTCATGCGTTACAGCCCGACACTTCGTTTCACGGTTTTCGGTGCGATCGCCTATAGCGCGTTCAGCGTCGTCGGGGTGATCATTTCGCTCCGTTCCATGTCCCGGATCGTTCACTTCACCGAGGCGAGCATGGGATGGACCTACATGGGGCTCTACGCCTTTTTCACCATGGTCATTTTTGGTTCGATGTATTACATCGTGCCGCGGCTAGTGGGGCGGGAATGGCGCTATGCGTCGTTGATCAAGCTCCACTTCTGGGCCTCCGCCTATGGCATTGGGCTGATGGTCTTGCTCCTCCTCGTGGGCGGCTTTGTCCAGGGGCTCAGCCTTAATGACCCGACTCTCGCTTTCTCCGAGACGACGCAGACCATCCTGCCTTATCTGCGTGGCCGGACGCTTTCCTGGATTCTGCTCACCATCTCGCACTTTGTCTTCGCCTTTCATTTCGGTCTGATGCTGCTCGGGTTCGGGCGCACCGCGAGTCTCCCGACTTTCCTCAATCCGCTCGAACGTGAACCGGGAGGAGGGCACTGATGAAAGGGTTGCAACCGCTTTTCCTCGGCATCTTCGGCATCTTCGCCTTCTCCTGGTTCGGCATGACGGTGGTGCCGAATCTTCAGATCGGCAGTCTCAATCCGCAGTCGGATGAAGAGGGGACCGACATTTATCCCATGCCGCCTTCCGGGATGGCCTTGCGCGGCGCGCAGGTCTACGCCGCGAATGGTTGTGCCTATTGTCACACCCAGCAGGTGCGGCCGGATTACGGCGGCTCCGATCTCGAGCGCAAATGGGGCGAGCGCCGGAGCGCGCCGCGCGATTACATTTTCGAGCCGCTCGTTATGCTGGGCAAAATGCGGACTGGCCCGGACCTGGCCAATGTCGGCGCTCGCGGGCTGCAGGAAAAAGAAGGGGCTGCCGCCGCGCCGAGTCCGGCTGCCGGAGCCTCGCCTGCCGCTGCCGCTTCCCCTGCCGCGGGTGCACCGGCGACCGCCGCGGCCTCTCCCGCGGCCTCGGCCCGCCGCGCCTAACGAATCGAGTAGTCCCGCTCCGTCGCCCGCCACAGCTGGCACGCCGGTGCTGGCTGCGACCGCCGCCCCCGCCGCTTCGCCCTCGCCTGCCGTCCCCGGCGTTCCAGCTGCCGCGCCGACGATGGTCGCGAACGTCAGCGAGCTGACCGCAACGGGCGAGCCGCTCCCTTACACCGCGGCCTGGCATCATCGCCATCTCTACAACCCGCGCAGCATTTCCGAGGATTCCAATATGCCGGCCTATCGTTTCCTTTATGAGAAGCGACGCATCAGCGGCACTGCCTCGCCCGAAGCGCTCAATTTCGCGGGGGACAATGAAACGCCCGAAGCCGGTTGGGAGATTGTTCCGAGCTACGATGCGAAGTGTCTGGTAGCTTATCTTATGTCACGCAACCAATCGCATCCTCTCAAGGAAGCGAAATCGCCGCTCACGATCGCCCCCGCGGCGACACCCGCGGCGTCACCGGCGGCCGCCCCAGCGCAGGAGGCGAAGAAATGACCGGACCGACTCCGAAAAGAGCTCCGGGCCAGGGAATGGACTATGGCGAAACGCACCAGGTGCGCGACAGCCACGCTGCCATCGTTAGGGAAAAAGTCGAGCCACGCATCGGCCGCGAGCCGCTCTCCCTCTGGTTGATCGCGATCTATGGCTTCGCGGTCTTTTTCGGCGGCGCTTATCTCGGGCGCTACGCCGGCAATTTCAGCGGCGACGGGCTCGATTATCTCGGCGGCGCGCCGCGAGTTGCAACCAAGGGGAGCGGCGGTGGCGGTGCCGAGCAGGCCGCCGAGCTGACCCCTTTCGAGAAAGGCGCAAAGATTTATTCGGCGAACTGCGCCACCTGCCATCAGGCCAACGGTCTCGGCGTTCCGGGGCAATACCCGCCGCTGGATGGCTCCGACATTGTCAACGGCGGATCGCGCCGCCATGTCATGATCGTGCTGAAGGGATTGCAAGGTCCGGTTACCGTGAAAGGTAAGCTCTACGGCAGCGCCGTGATGCAGCCGTGGGAGAAGACCCTGAATAACGAAAAGATCGCGGACGTCGTCACCTACGAGCGCGCCGCTTGGAGCAACAAGGGCACGCCGGTGACGGCGGAAGGCGTCGCCGCCCTGCGAAAGGAGCTGGCTGGTCGCACCGAATCGTATACCGAACCGGATATCCTCGCCGTGCCGGCCGATACCGAGTTGCCCGGTGGAGCGCCACCCGCGCCTGCGCCCGGAGCGTCCGCCGAACCAGGCGGCAGCCCGCCGGCCCCGGCGCCCAAGAGTTAGGCCAGGCGTCGCGCCGGGGCGCTCAGAATCGCGGGCGCAATTGTCTTAACAAATCCCGGAGCCGCCGGGTCGTTTGCTCGCGCTCCAGGCGGCTCGCCGCAACGTCCAGAACGAGCGCTTCCCATTCGTCAATTGGTAACTTTTCGTTAGGCAGAAGATTGTTCGCTTCCAGGAAAACGAGGCAGGCGGCGAGCGCTGTCCTTTTGTTTCCATCCAGAAACGGATGGTTGCGGCAGAGGTAATACAGATAGGCCGCCGCGACTTCGATCGGCTCGACGATCAATGGTTGTCCCATCATCGTCGCCTGTGGCGCAGCAACGGCGGATTCCAGCAGGGCCCGCTCGCGAATTCCCTCGGCCCCTCCGTGCGCCGCCAGCACTTCGCGATGGATCGCCTCGACCGCCGCGACGGTGAGGTGGGCCAGCGCCGCGCTCACGAGAGGCGCTTGAACAGTTTCGAATTCCGCCGGATCAATCGCCTCGCTTTGGTCGCCGCCGCCTCCGCACCGATCGCCGGTCGAATCGGGGTCAGGACGATGGCGCCTCC
Source organism: uncultured Verrucomicrobiae bacterium (assembly GCA_963772915.1). Taxonomy (GTDB): domain Bacteria; phylum Verrucomicrobiota; class Verrucomicrobiia; order Chthoniobacterales; family UBA10450; genus Palsa-1392. Next base: position 34,142 of record CAVYZI010000002.1, on the reverse strand, counting down.
CTCGTGGAGAGTCACCGTCACCTGATCGCCTTGTTTCAAACGGGCCAGATCCAGAAAAGCAGCATCGAAGATGATACCCTGCGAGTTGCCGATTTTGGAAATCGTCTTCGTCATCTGGTAAAATTAAGTTTTACGAAGATTGCCGGCAACGTTTTTTCTATCTGCGATGAAGGACGCATTGGCTGCCGACTTAAGGCGTCGGCTGCGCGGACGCTGCCGGGGTGGCGGATGCCTCCGTCCCGGCCGCGGCGGGGATCGCTCCCACGGCGTCGGCGGTCGACGGTGAAGCGCTCGCGCCGGCGGGCGCGGCAGTCCCGGCGGGATTTACTTTCGCTTTCGCATCCGCGGCGGCGTTTTTGGCCGCAGCCTTCGGTGAAAGCGGAGCGGCCGCTTTCGCGGGAGCCGACGTCTTTTCCAACTCGCGACGGAGGGCCGAATCGGGCGCTCCGCGATGCGCGTAGAGAGCGGAGAGCAGGAGCACGACAATAAAGAAAATGCTCGCCAGCCAGGTGGTGGCGGTGGTGAGAACGTTGGTCGTCTGCGCGCCGAAGATGTTTTCCGTCACGCCCCCGCCGAAAGCCGCGCCCAGGCCTTCGCTTTTCGGACGCTGCATCAGGATGACGAGCATCATGAGAACAGCGAGAAGCGCCTCGAACACGAGCAGGGAATTGATCAGAATGGTCATCGGGACGGGCAATATGGCCAATGAGGGCGGTTTGTCCAGACGGCTCGGAGCCGACAATAGGGCTTGCGGGACCGAAGGGGTCCTATCGCACCGGCACGTTACGGTGGACCCAGACGCTGTTCACAATCCCGAGCCCGAACATGATCATGAGCGCAAACGACCCGCTGTAGCTGATGAGCGGGAGCGGGCACGCCGGTGATCGGCAGGATCGAAATCGTCATCCCGACGTTCTGGAAAATGTGGGTGAAAATGAGGGTAGTGACCCCGATGACGAGCAAAAGCCCAAACATGTCGCTCGACTTGTAGGCGACGTAGAGGCAGGTCATGAGCAGTAACCCGAAAGCGCCCAGGAGCGCGAGGCCGCCGACGAATCCCCATTGCTCGCCGATCGCCGAAAAAATGTAGTCGTTATGCACCGCGGTCGCGGGCAGGAATCCGAGCTCAATCTGGGTGTTGGGCGCCTTGAAACCTTTCCCCGCCCAGCCGCCGGAGCCGATCGCGATGAGCGATTGATTGATCGCCCAGGCCGCGCCCTGGCGGTCGACGTCGGGATTGATGAAAGCCGTGATCCGTTCCTGTTGATATGGCTTGAGCCCAATGTAAGCGACCGGGATAAACGCAACCGCGATGAGGACAACACAGATGAGATAGCGGAGCGGAATTCCCCCGACGAAAAGCAGGCCCAACATCACCGGCCCCCAGATCATGGTTTCGCCGAGATCCGGCTGCATCAGGATGAGCAGGCACGGGGCGCCGGCGATCGCGCCCGAGAGGATTAGCCGCAGCATGGGATGCATTTGCCGGAATTGACTAAGGAAAAGCGCGATCACCATGATCCCCGCGATGATCGCGAGCTGGGCCGGTTGGAAATTGATCGGCCCGAGGTGCAACCAACTGCGCGAGCCGTAGACCTTCGTTCCAATGAAGCGCGTCAGGATGAGGAAGAGCAGACCGGCCAGATACATCGGCAAAGCGCCCCACTTGATCCAGCGATAATCAATCAGGCTCGTGACCATGAAGGCGAAGAAGCCAACCGCCACCCAGCTCGCCTGTTTGCGCCAGAATTCCGACGAGACGGGGTCGTGCCGCATGTAAGTGGCGCTGTAAATCGCGATCACGCCGAAAACCGCCAGGGCAAGCATCGTGGCGCAGAGCAGCCAGTTCAGCCCGAGCAGTTTTCGAAGAAATGGCGTCATGATTCAGCAACTTTCGGCCCGCGAAAGGGTAAGATTGCGCGTCCGCGGCGGGAAGTCCAGCTGCCGGGCAATCGTCGTTTTCGATAATTTTATCTCCCTTGGAAAGAACGAGTTAAGAAGCCAGTGCCGGAATCGTCGGAGGCTGGTCCTTGTCAGCCTTTGGCCGTCAATCTAGACTTATGGCCGGTTTCCTCAGCAGGTGAACGATTTCGATGGCGAAGAAAAAAGCAAAACGAAAAGCGGCCCGGCCGACGCTGCCGATGCAGCGCCACCTCAACCTCTGCGATGAAGGCCGCTACTTTGATCTGCGCCAAATTTTCGATCGGGTAAACGAACGCCATTTTCGCGGTCGACTGCGCGGCTACAAAGTCGTCTGGGGCCGGCGACGAAAAGAGCGCCCGAAGGAATACTTCATCTTTGGCTCGATCCAGGAAGAGGATCGCGTCATTCGGATTCATCCCTTGCTCGATCAACCTTTCGTGCCGCGCTGGTTTCTCGAGTACGTGCTCTATCACGAGATGCTGCATTCCGTTGTCCCGGAGGAAACCGATGCGGCTGGCCGGCGCCGCGTGCACACCGAGGAATTCTATCGGCGCGAAAAAGCATTTCCGCGTTATCGCCGGGCCCGGCGCTGGGAAGACGAGAACCTCGCGCGTTTCCTGCGCTGATGTAGACGCTTCGCTGTGCGAAGCGCGGGTGCCGGCTCGGCTTGCAACAATGCGCAGACCCGCGTCGCCCCCAGGGCGACGTCTACAATGAAAAAAATGCGAAGCGCCGCATGATCCCAGCCTAACGAACTTCCGACGCCGCCGGCCGATCGTTCCACTCAGACGGCGAGGGTGTCGTTGTTACGTTCTTCTTGATGAGGTACCAGAGCGCGGTCGCGAGCAGGAGGGAGGTCAGTTTCGCGCGCCAGTTGTTCAGGATCAGCTTCTTCATGATAACGATGGAGGAGAACTTCGCCCAGCCGTTGCCGGAATGTCTCGGGAGTAAAATTGCGTTCGATCCGGCGCCGGTAACAGAGCGAGATCGCCCCCGTCTCCTCCGAAACCACCACCGCCACGGCGTCTGATTCCTCCGTAATGCCAAGGGCGGCCCGATGGCGCAGACCGAGGCTGCGATCGAGCGTTTCGCGCTGGCTGACTGGGAAAATGCAGGCCGCGGCCGCGATCCGGCCGTTGCGCACGATCACCCCGCCGTCGTGCAAGGCGGATTTTGGGTGGAAGAGCGTGAGCAAAAGCTCGGTCGAAAAAGCCGCGTCCACGATCACCCCGGTCTCCTCGTAAACCTTGATCGACGTGTCGCGCTCGATCGCGATCAGGGCGCCGAATTGTTTGTTGGAAAGTTGCGTCACAACTTCCGCCAGGTCGTGGACAGTTTCGCGTTTCTCGCTCGTGAGAGAAAAGATCGGGTGCCCGCCCAGTTCGGCCAGGGCGCGGCGCAGTTCCGGTTGGAAGATCACCACCAGCGCCACCGCGAGGAAGACAGAAAAACTCCGGATGATGAAACTGATCACGACCAGGTTCAACAACTGCGAGATCAAAGTCAGGGTGAGGAAGACAATCGCCATCCCGGTCAGCACCTTGGCTCCGCGCGTCCCGCGAAAGTAGAGGTAGCCGTAGTAAATCACGACGCTGAGGAGCAGGATCTCGACGGCGCTGCGCCATTTCTCGAAGAAGAGCTGAGCGATATCGTGAAAATTCATCGGGCGGCGGCTAAAACGGCTTCGGTGGTTCGAAGGGCATTGGCATTTTGGGCAACGTCGTGCACTCGCAAGACGTGTGCCCCGCGCTCGCGCAAAAACGAAGTGAGCGCGATCGTGGCGCTGGCCCGGTCAGGCGGGAGATCGGCGATCCTGCCGAGAAAAGATTTGCGCGAAACGCCGACCACCAGGGGTCGATTTTCCACCCGCAGGCGCGGGAGATTGGCAAGCAACTCCAGATTGTGGGCGACCGTTTTGCCGAATCCGATTCCCGGATCGAACGCAATGGACATGGGATCAATTCCCGAGCGTACCGCCTCCGCAAATTGCTGTCGAAAAAAATCGGCCACCTCGGCCACGACATCGTCGTAGGTCGGGTGGAGTTGCATCGTTTCCGGCGTGCCCTGCATGTGCATGATGATGAGCCCCGCGCCCGTTTCCGCGGCGAGGGCAAACATCTCTCGATCGCCCCGCCCGCCGGTCACGTCGTTGATGATGCTCGCGCCCGCCCCGAGAGCGGCGCGCGCCACGGCCGCTTTCGAGGTATCGATCGAGAGAAGGCTCTCACTGGCGCGGGCAAGTTGCTCGATGACCGGGAGGACACGCTCCATTTCGTCGTTAGGCGAAACCGGTTTCGCGCCGGGCCGGGTCGATTCGCCGCCGACGTCGATGATGTCGGCGCCGCTCTGCGCCATTTCGAGTCCATGTTTGACCGCCGCCTCGGTCGCGAGAAATTCACCGCCGTCGGAAAAGGAATCCGGAGTCACATTGAGGACGCCCATGAGCAGGGCGCGCTTTGTCAGGTCGATGACTTTTTCGCCGATCTTCCAATGCGTCCCGTCCATCACGTTTTCAGACTATCACAGCCGGCGCTTTATTCGACCGGCGGCCACGCCCGCGAAATGTCCGCTTTCAATCAGGCCGCTTTCTTCGATCATCGCTCTGCGACATGAAACGCGACTCCGACACCAAACAAAGAATTCTTGGCCTCCTCCGTGCGCCGAAATACCGGCCGCTCGACAAGAAGGAGCTGGCCCGCGCGCTCGGTTTCAAAAGCGAAACCCGCGGCGACTTGAAAGAGGCGCTCCGCGAACTGGAGCACGCCGGCGAGATCGCGCGCATTCGCAAAAACCGTTACATCCTTCCCTCCGAAGCCGACCTCGTCACCGGCAAAATCCAAATTCACCAGGCCGGTTTCGGATTTCTGACCCGCGAAGGCTCCGACGAGGGTGACATCTTTATCTCCGCCGAAAACACCGGCACGGCGATGAATGGCGACCGGGTCGTGGCGCGGATCACGCGTGACGCCGATTATGCCCGCGCCCGCAGCGGCAACAATCGCCCCGAAGGGCGCGTCATCCGCATCCTCGAACGAGCCCACGACACGATCGTCGGCACCCTGCAGCAGACGCGGAATTTCTACTATGTCGTGCCGGACGACCCGCGGATGGTGCATAACGTCTATGTCCAGCCGCGACCGCTCCCGGCCGCGCCGCGTCCGCCTCAGCCTAACGACAAGGTGGTCGTCCGGCTGGAGCCGTGGGAATCGCGTCACGTCAACCCCGAGGGCGAGATCGTCGAGCTGCTCGGGCGCGCCACCGATCCCGGAGTCGACATGCTTTCGATCATCCGGAAATACAATTTGCCCCTTGAGTTTCCCGAGGCCGTCCTGGCGGAGGCGAATCAGATTCCGGACACGGTCGATCCCGCGCGCTACGGCGACCGCGAAGATCTGCGAAAAAAATTCATCGTCACAATCGATCCAGATGACGCGCGCGATTTCGACGACGCGATCAATGTCGAGCGGCTCCCGGGTGGGGAATGGGAACTTGGGGTTCACATTGCCGACGTCTCCGCTTACGTCACGCCGGGGAGCGCGCTCGATCGCGAGGCGCTCAAGCGCGGGAACAGCGTTTACCTGGTCGATCGCGTCATCCCGATGTTGCCCGAGCGTTTGAGCAACGGCGTCTGCAGCCTCAATCCGCAGGTCGTCAGGCTGACCCACTCCGTTTTTATCCGCTTCGCCAAAAACGGCGCCCCGCGGAGCGCGCGTTTCGCCCGCACTATGATCGAGAGCGCCAGCCGCCTGACCTACAAGGAGGCTTATGCGATCATGCAGAAGCCGCCGCACGACGAGCTTTCGCATCGTTTGCACGCTGCCTGGGATCTGGCCTCGATTCTGCGCCGGCGCCGTTTCGCCCACGGTTCGCTCGATCTCGATTTTCCCGAGGTGAAAGTGATCGTCGACAAGAAGACCGGGCGCCCGCTCCGGCTGGAGCGGATCGAGAACGACGAGTCGCATCAGCTGGTTGAGGAATTCATGCTCGCGGCTAACGAAGCGGTCGCGAGCGAGCTCAAGAACCGGCTCGTTCCCACCATCTACCGCGTCCACGAAGATCCCGACCCGGACAAGCTGAAGGAGTATCGTGAGTTCGTCATCAGCTACGGCTTTAACGCCGGCGACCTGACGAACCGCAAGGAGCTGCAACGACTCCTCCAGTCCTTCCGCGGCAAGCCGGAGGAACAGGCGCTCAAGATTGGCCTTCTCAAAAGCCTGAAGCGTGCGCGTTACGCGACCCAACCGCTCGGGCATTATGGGCTCTCGAAAAACAACTACACCCATTTCACGAGCCCGATCCGGCGTTATGCCGATCTCGTCGTGCATCGCACCCTCGCCGACCGCGGCGGTAAAAGCAGCGCACGCCGGAGCGCGGGCGAATTGGCGGGCGTCGCCGAGCACATCTCCGCCACCGAACGCGTCGCGGCCGAGGCGGAAATCGAGTCGGGTAAAATGAAGAAGCTCGAGTTCCTCCAGCTCCAGTTGACGGAAAAGAACCCGCAGGTTTTTCGCGCGGTCGTGATCGAGGTGCGCAACTACGGCCTCCTCATCGAGCTGCCCGACGTCCTTCTCACCGGGCTGGTGCACGTCTCCTCGCTCAATGACGACTTTTACGTCTTCGACGGCACCCGCCGAAGGCTCATTGGGCGGCAGTCAAAACGCGTCCTCGCAGTCGGCGACGTCCTCAAGGTGGTGGTGGCGCGAATCGATGTCTTCAAGCGCCAGGCTGATTTCGCGATTGTGAGCGACCGGCCGGCCGTGCGAACATCGCCGGGTCGCCGCACTCCTCGCAGCCGCTAGGCCGGCAAACCGCCAAACCTTGGGACCTGCGGAAGCAGGTCCCACCGGAGGGACGCGTTTCTGCGCGTCCAGGATCGGGCCGGGGCCGACGCTGTCGGCAAACGGCCGCCAATGGAACGGCCGTCCGGGGCGCTAAATCCTGAAAATTTTGCTTCCCTTTTCTTTACGCCTGAGCCTAACATCCGCCCCGGCAAAAAAATGGACAGCATCATCGAATCAAGAGAGTTGCAGATCGAACGAAAACTATTTTCGATCGATCTGCGCGAGAATGGCCGCGGCCGATTTCTTCGTATCACAGAGGACAGCCAGGGCCATCGCAACGTCATCATCGTGCCCATCTCTGGCGTGGATGATTTTGCCGATGCGATCGACGACGTGCTCGCGTCTGAGCCGGCGGAGTAACCGCCGTTCGCCGACGAACTGTTCCAGCCGGGCAGGCACCTCGGTCCGCACCGGCTGGCCCATCAGCTACGGCACAACCGTGAGGGTGAGGTCGTTGCCGTCGCCGCCGCTGTAGCTCACCTCCAGGGTGTTGGGTCCCGCGCTGATCGTCGATCCATCGGCCAAATTGGCAAACCTCCCCCCAATCGGGGTCGCGGCCGTGTTGCTCAGCACGATGGCTCTCTTGCCCGGGCGGAGCTTCCGGTTTCCAATCACCGCGAAGCTGATCTGCGCCCCGCTCTCGATCGTCACTCCATTGGCCAGCACCTGGTCGGCTTTCTTCTTCGTGTTCAACCGGCAGCGATAGGTCGCGTCCCCTTTCAGGGTCAGACTGCTCTCCAGGCTCAGGCGCGCCGGCCGGGCCGCTCCTTCCCCGGGCGCCAGCACCGCGCCCCCTCCGCTCCCGCTCCCCACCGTGACCGCGCCCGTGATCGTTCCTCTCCCCGCCAAGGTGCCGGCGTTCACCTGCACTGGGCCGCTCCCCGTCGCCGAGCCCGTCCGACTATTGAGGATTAACGTGCCTTCCTCCACCGTCGTGCCCCCAGTGTAACTGTTCGCGCTCCGCAGCTTCCAGCGCCCCGTTCCGAGCTTTGTCACCGTTCCGCCCGTGCCCTGGCTAATTCCACCATCCTGGATCACACCGGAAAAGATCGCGCTCTGGTTGTTGCTCCCAACGGTCAGAGTGTTTGCTCCGAGAAAGACCAGCCTGTTTCCTTCCTCGCGATCTTCTAAGGAAACGGGAACCGAAAGTTTCAATATATTTTCCGCCAACGCCAAATGGTCGCCCAGTCTCTTTGCGGGGCCAGGACCGAGCTCCTTCTTAGCCGCCATCTTCAGGGCACGACGGTGAGCGTGAGATCATTCCCATCGCCGCCAGTGTAGTTGGCCTGGAAGTTGTTGCCGCCTGCGGTGATGATCGCGCCGTCCGCCAGGTTGCTGAAGGTGCCGGCCATCGGCGTCCCTGCGGTGTTGTCTATCACCGTGAAGACGAGACCGGCAGGCAAAGCACCTGGGCCCTTCAGACGAAATGAGAAGATGGCTTGGTTAATTGTCACTCCGTTTGCAACCACTTTGTCTGTTCGCGCCTCTCCGTCCTTTGTCTTTGCGGTGTAAGTGTAAGTGGCGTCTGCCTGCAGGATGAGGGCGCTCTGCATCGTGAAAATCGTCGGTCTTTTGGTACCGACGGCGGGCGTGAGGAAAGCGCCCGTTCCACTTCCTGTCCCCACCGTAACCGCGCCCGACACTATTCCGCTGCCACCGAGAGTTCCTGCGTTTACCTGCACCGCCTCCGTCCCCGTGGCGGAGCCACTTTGGTTCGAGAGCACGAGGGTACCTTGGCTGACAGTGGTACCACCAGTGTAGAGGTTGGCGCCAGTCAAAGTCAGCGTCCCCATCCCAGTCTTAGTCAGTGAGCCGCCTGTGCTCATCGAGAAACCGCCATCCTGGATGATTCCCGAGAAGACGGTGCTCACTCCATTGACGCCTACAGTAAGATTGGCCCCCCCGAGATAGAGCAGGCCGTCGCCCTCCACCGAGCCGATGGTCACTTCACCAATAATGTTGAAATTCCCGTTGCCGAAGAGTTTCACCCGTGGCCGCGCCCCCGGTGAACGACTACCAACCACGATGCTGCCCCCCAATCCTCCATTGACACCGCCGTTGGCAATCAAGGTCGAGCTAGCGAGGAGCGGCGGGCCGGTACTCAAGAATTGAACAAAGCCGCCGAAGGCGGCGCTGTCGGTTCCGCCGTTTGCGATAATGGTGGCCGAGTCGGCGCTTGAATGATCGTAAAAGTAGAGGTTGCCCCCGCCCCCGTTGCTGCCGCCGCGGGCCCTAGCGGCGCCTTCGCAAGTAATGGTGGATTCGCCGGCAGTCGATGTGTTGAAGAATTGCGTGACCCCACCAAAACTGGCGGTCTGGTCGATTCCTTTGTTCGTGATGATCGCACTCGCAGCCGTGCTCGAGCCGGCAAAACTTATCCCGGCGGGGTGAACGCCATTTGTGGGGTCGGTGAAGACCGTAGCCTCGCCTGCGCTCGAGCTGTCGGCGAACAGAAGGAGTCCGGAAAGGCCGCTGAGATCAGGGCTGCCCAGAACATTGATGACGGTCGAGGCAGCGATCGTCGCGCTGCTTGTGAAATTAATAGCCGCGGCAGGATTGATCTGGAAATGCTGCTCCACTCCGGAAAGATTGGAAATGCCCGGCCCGCTAATGGTCATCGGTCGGGACGAAGTGGCCGTGATGGTATACGCGCTCGCAGCCGCGTCGAAGATGATGCTATTCACGGTGATCTTCACGGGCACCGTTACACTCATTAGATTCGAGGAGCTGAAAGTCGCGTCGTCGTTGCTGCCATTAGGCACGGTGTTTGGCATCCAGTTCGTCGCCGTATTCCAGTCGCCGCTGACTGGGTCGAGGTTCCAGGTCGCGCTGCCGGCTTGAATCGATTGAAGACTGAGCAGGGAAAGCATTGTGAGCAGGAGCCCGCTGCTGAGTTTTTCCTTGCTGCGCCTTGCGAGCACTCTCCGGTTGGAGATGATGTTTCGATTGTTCATGGTGCTTTTCTTTCGTTAGGGATGATGATGGCCTCGGTATACATTTACGGAAACGGAAACGGAAGGTTTTAATATTTTCCACCGGAGCGAATAATCGCTCTGACTTGACCGCAGGTTGCTCCCTCGTTATGCGCGCTTTTTTGCCCGCCGGTTCCTGTCGCTGACGGAATCGAGTGAACCTGCGTCATCGGCGCACTTGACTCCGCCGCGCTCGCGCGTTGACACCTGCGCTTCCGCCTTTAGCTTGGCGCTCCCGCAGACGCCCTGATCGATTCCAACCGCCATGGCTACGAAAAAGAACCGCTCCAAACCCGTTCCGAAAGCCAAATCCAAGGCCTCGAAAGCCAAGCCCGCGAAATCCAAACGGCGGGTCTACTACTTCGGTGACGGGCGGGCCGACGGTGCTGGCAACATGAAGCCGCTCCTCGGCGGCAAGGGCGCCAATCTCGCGGAGATGACACGCATCGGGTTGCCGGTCCCGCCTGGGTTCACGATCACGACCGAAGTCTGCACGTACTTTTCCGAAAACAAGCACACCTACCCGAAAGGACTCGAAGCCGAGGTCGAGGTGGCGCTCGCCAAGGTGGAGAAGTCGGTCGGTAAAAAGCTCGGCGACAAGCAGCGACCGCTTCTGCTTTCGGTGCGGTCGGGCGCGCGCGACTCCATGCCCGGCATGATGGACACGATCCTGAACCTCGGGATGAACGATACCGTGGTCGAGATCGTAGCGAAGGCGACCGATAATCCCCGCTTTTCCTGGGATTCCTATCGCCGCTTCCTGCAAATGTACGGCGATGTCGTGATGGGCGTGCAGAAGCGCCCGGGTGAAGATCACGATCCGTTCGAGAGTGTGATCGAGCACCTTAAGGACGAGCGTTACGGCAACCACAATTTCCCCGACGTCCAGCTCACAGTCGATGATCTGAAAGAGCTGGTGCAGCGCTTCAAGAATCTGATCAAGGAGCGGACTGGCAAATCCTTCCCGCAGGATCCGCGGGCCCAGTTGTGGGGCTCGATCGGCGCTGTCTTCGGCTCGTGGAATAACGACCGCGCCGTCGTCTATCGCCGCAAATATGGCATCCCGCACGATTGGGGCACGGCGGTCAACGTGCAGACGATGGTCTTCGGCAACATGGGAGACACGAGCGCGACCGGCGTCGCCTTCACGCGCGACCCGGCGAGCGGCGAGAAAGTTTTTTACGGCGAATATCTCATCAACGCCCAGGGCGAAGATGTCGTTGCCGGGGTGCGCACGCCGCACCCGATCGCGAAGCTGGCCGAGGAAATGCCGGAAGCGCACAAGGCGCTCATGAAGGTCCGCGCCATTCTCGAAAAACATTTCAAGGACATGCAGGACCTCGAGTTCACAGTCGAAGACAACCGGCTTTACATTCTGCAAACTCGCAACGGCAAACGGACCGGCCTCGCCGCTGTCCGGATTGCGGTCGAGATGGTGGAAGAACGCCTCATCACGAAGGAAATGGCGATCAGGCGCATCCCGGCCGACTCGTTAGGCCATCTTCTCGCCCCGATCTTCGATCGCAAATCGATCGCGAGCGCGAAGAAAATCGGGAGCGGTCTGGCGGCCGGTCCCGGGCGCGGCCTCCGGTCATGTGGTCTTGAGCGCGGAGGAAGCCGTCCGGCGCGCCCACCGCGGCGAGAAAGTCGTCCTCGCCCGAGTCGAAACTTCTCCCGGAAGATCTGCGCGGAATGATCGCGGCCGAGGGCATCCTCACTTCGCGCGGCGGCGTTTCCTCGCACGCGGCGCTCGTCGCGCGGCAGATGGGCAAGGTCTGCGTCTGCGGCGCATCCGGAGTCGAGATCGACTATAAAAAACGAACTCTCACCGCCAGCGGGGTGACCTTGAAGGAAGGCGATTACATTTCGATCGACGGCACGGCGGGCGAAGTCTTCGCCGGTGACGTGACGACCGCGCCTTCCGAGATCGTGCAGGTGCTGGTCGATCGCTCGCTCGATGGGAAGAAGAGCGCGACCTACCAGCAATATGCCAAGCTCATGAGCTGGGTCGATCGCGCCCGCAAACTGGACGTGCGCACCAATGCCGACACGCCCGCACAGGTGCGGAACGCGGTCGCGTTCGGCGCCAAGGGCATCGGTCTTTGCCGGACCGAGCACATGTTTTTCGAAGGCGACCGGATCGACGCGATGCGCGAGATGATCCTGGCCGAGGATAAGGAGACGCGGGTTAAAGCGCTGAAGAAATTGCTTCCCTATCAGCGGAAAGATTTCGCCGGCATTTTCAAGGCGCTCGACGGCCTCCCGGCCACGATCCGCTTTCTCGATCCGCCGTTGCACGAATTTCTCCCGCACGAAAAAGAGCAGCAGGCGGACCTTGCGAAAAAAATGGGCATTTCGGCCGAGCACATCGCGCGGCGCGTGAATGAGCTGCATGAATTCAATCCAATGTTAGGCCATCGCGGCTGCCGGCTCGGCATCACCTTTCCCGAGATCTCGGAAATGCAGGCCCGGGCCGTTTTTGAAGCCGCGGCCGAAGTGCAGAAGCAGGGCAAAAAAGTGCGACCCGAAATCATGATTCCGCTCGTCGGGTTCCCGCGCGAATTGAAGCTGCAGATCGAGATCGTGCATCGCGTCGCCGCCGAGGTGGCAAAGGAAAAGAAAACAAAATTCAATTATCTCGTCGGGACCATGATTGAAATCCCGCGGGCCGCCCTCGTCGCCGACGAGATCGCGCAGGACGCGGAGTTCTTCAGCTTCGGCACGAACGACCTCACCCAGACCACACTCGGGATGAGTCGCGATGATTCCGGCAGCTTCCTGCCCGCCTACGCGGAACTGGACATTGTGCCTAACAATCCTTTTGCTTCGATCGACCAGCAGGGCGTCGGGCAACTGATGGAAATGGCGCGCGACCGCGGCCGCAAGACGCGCCCCGAGATCAAGCTCGGCATCTGCGGCGAGCACGGCGGCGAACCTTCGAGCGTGAAATTCTGCCACCGACTCGGTCTCAATTACGTCAGTTGCAGTCCGTTTCGCGTCCCGATCGCGAAGCTGGCCGCGGCCCAGGCGGCGTTGGAAGAGTAGCCCCCGGCGGCAACCCGCCGGGCGGCGCCAGCGCTTGCGCAAGAAATGATGCAAGTTCGCCAAACCATGCGGAGCGAGGCGCCGCGTTTGTCTCATGTTTTGGGCTATGAAGAGGCCCAGCATTCGAAACATTCTTGTCCCGATCGACTTCTCCCCGGCGTCGATCGCCGCGATCACGACCGCGAGCAAGGTGGCGCAACGGTTTGGCGCCGTCGTGCATCTTGCCCACATTCATCACGAGGTTTATCCGGTCACCTTCCTGGGGCCGATTCTGGCGGCGGGTGAGCCGGTCAGCTCGTTTACCGAGCATCGGGAGAGAGATCTCCGCCAGGATTTGGAGAAAGTCGCGCAGGAAAATAATCTGCCGACGACCAGTCCCATCCATCTCGGCGAAGGCTCGTCCGTTTATCACGAAGTCTGCCGGATCGCCCAGAGCATCCCGGCGGATCTGATCGTGCTCTCGACGCACGGACGCACCGGTCTCAAGCATACCTTTCTCGGCAGCACCGCGGAGCGGGTCGTGCAGCATTCGCCTTGTCCCGTGCTCGTGGCCCGCAGGCGCGGAAAGAAAGAGCCAGCCGCCGAAGCTGACCAGGCGACGGCCGAGCACGCTCCGATCATTCTGGTGCCGGTCGATTTCTCCGACGCGTCTCCGGGTGCGCTCGAGTATGCGATCGAGTTTGCCCGCGGCACTCCCGCCCGGCTGGTCATTCTGCACGTGATCGATCTGGGCGACGCTTTGCGCAAGGACGGATACGGTGTTTACCGAAATTCCGACATTCGACAATCAGCCCGGCGAGAAGCAAATCGCCAGATGGAGGCATTCTTGCAGCCAGCGGAATTCGGCGAGGTCAAGTTCGAGACGCTCCTCAAAATCGGACATCCCGTTTCGGAAATTTGTGCGGTCGCCGAGGAAAACAACGCCGACCTGATCATCACCGCCACGCACGGCCACAGCGGGTTTCGCCATCTCTTGATCGGCAGCGTGGCCGAGTTGGTGGTGCGTCACGCCAAGTCCCCCGTCCTTGTGGTTCCGTCGCATCCCGACGTGAGGACCGAAAGAGTGATGAGCGCCACTCGCGAACGGCTGCAAGAGTCACCGACGGGCTAGGAAAGCCTTTCCCATGAAAACGACAATCGAAAGTGAATCGGTCGCGACCGCAAAAAGCGTTCCCGATCGGCGCATCTCGTCCGGCCAAAAGCAGGCGGCGTCTCGCGGCGAGTCATTGCAAATCAAGACCATTCTCGTCCCGCTCGATTTCTCGGAAGCTTCGATGCGGGCGCTGAAATACGACATCCCGCTGGCCGAGAAATTCGGCGCGGCGATTCATCTCGTCCATGTCCAGCCGACGGATGAAATGACCGCGGTCGCGCATGCCGGTCAGTTCATGCTTGATTGCGCCGACGCCATCGCGCTCATGCAGGATCGATTGGCCGAGGTGGAGCGCGGCCACGAGCTCCAGTTCTGGCCGGACAATTGCCATGTTCTCTCCGGGCGCCCGGCGGAGGAGATCTGCCGGCTGGCTCGCACGCTCGAGGCCGATCTGATCATCCTGCCGACGCGCGGGCATAGCGGTCTGCGGCATCTTGTCCTCGGGAGCACGGCGGAAAGAATCGTCCGCCACGCGCCCTGTCCGGTCCTCGTCCTGCGCGGGGCAAAATATGAGGCGCGCCTTCGGCAGCAGGATGCGTCCCCGAACTTTGAACTGCGCAAGATTCTCGTCCCGGTCGATTTCTCACCCTGCTCGCTTGGCGGGGTTCGTTATGCAGCCCGCCTGGCGAGAAGCACCGGCGCGACCCTGCGCTTGCTCCACGTCGTCTACCCCTATGCCCACATCTTGCAGATCGATCGAATGGCCACCGAGTCGAAGTCGCTCGATCGAAGCGGCGATCGAGGCGGCCCGGGAGGAGATGAGCAAACTCCAGTCGATGCCATTCCTCGAGGGTCTGACCTGTGAAAGCGAAGTCCGAGTCGGGACCGCCGTCGACGTGATTTCCGGCGCGAGCAGCCAGCCTGGGATCGACCTCCTGGTCACCTCGACCCACGGACGCACCGGATTCCAACGCGCCCTGCTTGGCAGCGTGGCCGAGCATGTGGTTCGTTACACCGAATGTCCAGTGATCGCAGTTCCCAGTCGAGACCGGTCTTAGCGGCGAAGGAGGAAGCTGGAAGCGGGGAGCGCGCGCCTGTCGTCGAGCTCCGCAGGGTCAGCCTGAGCTTCGGCGAAAAGCTCGTCCTGGATGACATCTCGTTCGCCGTCCCGCCCCAGGAACGCCTCGTCATTATCGGCCAAAGCGGGATGGGCAAGACGACGATCCTGCGCCTCATCCTCGGAGTTCTCCAACCGAGCAGCGGTTTTGTCTTCTTCGACGGCCAGGATATCTCCCATCTCACCCCGGGCGATTTGCGGCAGATCCGGACGCGGATCGGGATGGTCTATCAGGACGCCGCTCTCCTCAGCTCAATCAGTGTGCGGGAAAATCTTGCCCTGCCGCTCCAGGAGTTAACCCGCAAAACGAACGCTGAAATCGATCGCATCGTGGAAGAAAAACTCGCGCTCGTGGAGATGAGCGGTGAAGGCAAGACGATGCCGTTCGAACTCAGCGGCGGGATGCGCAAGCGGGTCGGGCTCGCCCGCGCCCTCGTCATGGAACCGGAGCTGATTCTTTTCGATGAACCGACCCAGGGACTCGATCCGGTCGTGAGCGCGGTCATCGATGAGCTGATCGTCGATCTGACGGAACGCTCCAGAGTTACTTCCATCATTGTCACGCACCTGATGGACAGCGCCTTTCGTGTCGCCACTCGGATGGCGATGCTGCATCACGGGAAGTTCGTGGCCGAGGGAACGCCGGCGGAAATGCGCGCGTCGCGCAATCCTTACCTTGTCCAGTTCCTCAGTGGGAGCACGGAGGGCCCGATTCTTGAGCGGAGCAAATATCACATGCTCTCACCCGCGGAGTGAAAAAGGCGCATGCCTGGGCGGTGGAATTTTTGCAATCGCAGCGACCGCCGCTGTGATTTGAGGATGGCGCGGAGCGACCGGGCCGGGCCGAGCAAGCGGACACTCTGCCGCTCGGAGCGTTCTCGCATGCCTAACGAGAGTCCGCGTTCCAGTCGGTTATCTCCCTGGGCTGCTTCCATTCGCAACGTCTCCGCCACCACGGATGCATTCAGCGCCACGGCCAGCGGCACGCTGCCTTCCTTGCGCCCGATCCGCTCCGTCAGGATGCCGACCAGTCTCGGCTTCCCCCGCCGCGTGCTGAAAACGGGACCGCCGCTGTCTCCGCTGTAAACGTTGGTATTGATCAGGAAGGTCTCACGCGCGGCAGGCGGCCCGGCGGCATAGGAGGCCACTCGCCCGCTGCGCAGGACCGCGAACGCGCCCTCGGTTCCGGGGTAGATGCTGGGAAATCCGAGGATCGAAACATCTTCTCCCGGATGCGGCTCGTCCTCCAGCAGCGCAATCGCCTTTTCCTCGAGAAAGGAGGGCAGGGTGACTTCGCGCGCCAATTCCGGAGGCAGGCGAATCTCCAGCACCGCAACATCGTGCCGCGGATGCCGGACGAAGAAATGGTCGCTCTGTTCTGGTGGATCAAGCTCGAGGATATTGATCTGCGGAGGCGCTCCTGGTTCCGGGCTACGATAGGCGAGGTAGAAAGGGCCCTGGGGCGCGACCGTCAGCACGTGCGCCGAAGTCACCAGGACGGGGACAATCCCATTGGGTGCGGATCGATCTCTTCGATTCACAATCACACCCGTCGCGATCCCCTTGGGGCTAGCGATCACGTAAGTGGACCACATCATCTTTTCCGCCGGCGTCAGGCCCGTCGCACAACCCGCGGTCGCGATCGTCGCCAGGACGAGTAAGGCTGCACGCGCCGCGTTTGTCGCCAGGGTGGTCATTCGATGAGAAACTTTCGATCACCCGGCTTCGTTCGCCCGGCGTGGTTTGCGAGAACCTGTTCAGATCTTGTGAGCCGGCACTCCCTCGCGCTCGACTGGTAACTGTGGACTCGTCTCCAGTGGCTCTCCCAGCACGACACGCACCTCGTGGGGCACGCCGTCGTCCAGCAGGGTCACGATCTTGTCGGCCACGGCAATTCCGTCCACTTCCACCAGCGCGACGCCACGGGAGCAGTGATCGGGATTCTCGATTGCGATGTGGTAAAGAGTCTTCTTATGACGGTAATGGAGACTAAAGCCGTCCCAATCCTTCGGTATGACCGGGTTGATCGTGAGCGTGTCGCCGCGACGTTGGAAGCCCAGAACTTCTTCGAGCCAGACGCGATAGGTCCAGGCCGCCGCGCCCGTATACCAAGTCCAGCCGCCGCGGCCGACGTGGCCGGCTAACGAGTAAACGTCTCCCGGCATAACGTAGGGTTCAACCTTGTAGCGTTCGCAATCCGCTTCGACCCGGGCGTGCTCGACCGGATTGAGCATCCGCAAAAGTCGGACGGCCTTGTCGCCATCGCCCCGACGGGCGAAAGCCATTGGAACCCAGGTCGCGCCATGAGTGTATTGGCCGCCGTTTTCCCGGACGCCGGGCGGATAACCCTGGATGTAGCCGACGTCGGCGGTGGTTTTGTCGAAAGGCGGGGTGAAGAGCAGGATCATGTTGTCGGCTTCACGCACGAGATTTTCCTCGAGCGAACGCAGCGCGACCTCGACGCGTTCGGAGTCGCCGGCGCCGGAGATCGCGGCCCAGGTTTGCGGAAGCGAATCGATGCGGGCTTCGAGATTCTCGCTCGATCCGAGAGGCGTGCCGTCGTCGAAGTATCCGCGGCGGTACCACCCTCCGTCCCAAGCCTGAGCGTCGATGGTTTTTGCCAACTCGGCGGAGCGGGCGTGGCAGGCTCGCGCTTCCTTGCCCAGATCGCGGAGGGTGAGCAATTCCGCGAAATCATCGAGCACACAAATCTCAAACCAGGCGAGCCAGACGCTCTCGCCGCTGCCGCCCAATCCGACGCGGTTGAGGCCGTCGTTCCAATCGCCGCCGCCGATCAGCGGCAATCCGTGTGGGCCGCTCCTGGCGGAGCGCGCGATAGCGCGCCGGCAATGTTCCAGGAGCGAGCCCTGGGTATGAGAGACGGTGGGAATCGAAAGGCTCTCCGTTTCCTTAGGCTCCAGTTCCTTACCTTCGAGAAATGGGATCGTCTCATCGAGAATGGCGTTGTCGCCGGTCGTGCGGACGTAATGCGCGGTGACGAAGGGTAGCCAGAGAAGATCGTCACTGATTCGGGTCCGAACGCCGGCGCCTGAAACCGGGTGCCACCAATGCTGGACATCGCCTTCTACGAATTGCCGCGCCGCCGCGCGCAGGATGTGGTCGCGCGCGATGTTCGGCGCGGCGTGGACCAACGCCATCACATCCTGCAGTTGATCGCGGAAACCGTAGGCGCCGCTCGATTGATAAAGAGCAGTCCGGCCCCAGAAGCGACAACTGAGCGTCTGATAAACCAGCCAGCGGTTGAGCAGAAAATTCGTGGAAAGTTCCGGCGTTTCCACTTCGATCGTGCTCAGGCGCCGGTCCCACCACCGGCGGGTTTCCTGGAATGCGGCTTCGACGTTCGCGGGATCGCGGAACCGGCTCACCAATGCGCGGGCTTCCTCCTCGTCGTCTGCCTGCCCGAGGAGAAAGGTCATCTCGGCGGTCTGCCCCGGTTCGATCTCGACCACGATCTGGAGGGCGGCGCAGGGATCGAAGCCGGCGCCAACCTCACCACTCAATTGTTCGTGCTCCATCGCGGCGGGATCGCACAACGAGCGGTTACGCCCGATGAAGACGGCGCGATCGCCGGTGAACGACGCCGGCGTTGGAGTCGAAGTGGCAAATGTGACGCATTCGCAGAATTCCGGGTTGTAGGAGTTGCGGGCAAATAGGCTCTGGCTTTGCAGGTCCCATTTCGTGACGACATGCATGCCGGTCTCTTCCGGATCGGATCCGAGAACGAGCGTGGCGTAAGAGGTGACGGTCAGCTTCCGTCGGCGCGACGAGCTGTTGCGCAAGCGGAGGCGCTGCAGGCGCACCGGCTGGCCGCCTGCGTCATCCACCGGCACGAAAATGAGCAGCCGTTGTTCGATCGCGTGGCTGTTGTGCTCGAAGTTTGTGTAACCCTGGCCATGGCGCGCGCGATAGGCGTCCTTCTCCCGGATCGGTTGCGGCGTAGGCGACCAGGCCACGCCGATGTCATCATCGCGGATGTAAATGGCGGTCCCGGCCGGATCGGAGATCGGATCGTTAAACCACGGGGTGAGGCGATCGTTCTGGCTGTTGCGGCCCCAGACAAATTCGGACCCGGACTCGGAAACAAACGCGCCGAAGGTTGGGTTAGCCATAATGTTGATCCAAGGCAGCGGCGTTTGACTGCCGGGACCGAGATAGATGACGAATTCCTTCCCGTCCTCGGTAAAGCCGCCGAGGCCGTTGAAGTATTTCAGCTCCATGAACGCCAGAGGCGCGGAAGGCTCTTCGTGGAACGTCTTCGCGGGCGCCAGGAGCCGCGGTTTGGCGGTGACCGGAGCGGTCGCGGCAAGCTGTTGGCGGAGCGAGCCGCGCGCTGCGACCAGGACCATCCGGGCCGCGGCCTGCAGCGCGATCAACTCTTCCTTCGAGATCTTAGTGGCCGCGCGGAGATAAACGCCGCCGGGTTGATCCACGCCGGTGAGGTGCGCCTGCGCTTCGGTGAGCTGGCGCAGGTGCGCGCCCAACGGTTCGTCATAACTCGGCGCTTCCTCGCTCACGAGCACGAGGTCGACTTTCAAGCCACGCAGATTCCAGAAGGTGTGCGCGGTCAAAATTTCACGCACGACTTCGATGTCGCGGAGGTGACCGATCATGATAAGGACAATCGGCAGGTCGCCGGAAATGCCCTGCCGCCAGAGGGCGCGTTGACCCTCGCTCCGGCGGCCGAGACGGGCCGGCGCCGGTCGCAGTTGGGCCTGGGGAAAGATGATGAGCGCCGCCAGTTGTTGAAAGATTTGCACGTCGCCCGGGCGGATGCGGAGCCGGCGCAGCTCCAGTTGGGAATGGGTCCAGGCGGTTTCAAAAGCGCGCCCGCAGGTGTGGAACTCCGCGTAGCGCTCGGCCAGCCCCACGACCGCTTCGCGCGAATCCGCCACCACGGTAACGAGCGCAAACTGAAAGCGCTCGTTAGGCAGGATGGTCACGCAGCGGCGCAGGCTGAAGATTGGATCGAGCACGGCGCCGACACTTTTCGTTAGGCCGCGGCTCATCGCGATGGGATTTGCCGGCGTCCGGCCCCGGCCGAGGAATTGGGCGCGGTCGGTTTCAAACTCGGTCGAGTCGGTAAAAGCGGATTCGGAGACCATCAGATGCGCGGCCCAGACCGGGCGATCGTCAGGCGCGCGGAGGCGGCGGCGCGCGACCAGCGCTTCGCAATGCGGCAGCCATTCCGTTTCGATGAAGAGCTTGTTGAAAGCGGGATGGGCGCGATCAGCCCGGTGCGGTGCGAGCGCGAGCTCGAGGTAACTGGTCAGCTCCAGCCGGCACAATTTGCGGGAGGTGTTGACCAAAGTGACGCGCCGGACTTCGGCGTCGTCTTCCGCCGAGACGGCAATTTCCGTGATCGTCTCGCACGGTCCGCTCCGCCGCCGGAACTCCGCTTTGTCCGGCGTGAAACTCCAGGTGTAACGGCGCTCGGGAGATCGCAGCGGTTGATGGGTGGTGCTCCAGGTCGTGCCACCTTCCAAATCCCGGATATAACAAACCGGCCCCGAAAGGTCGCGGGTCGTATCGGCATGCCAGCGGGTCACGTCCAAATCCAGCCAGCGCAGCGAGCCGCCGCCGGAGTTCGTGACTGTGACGGAGCAGGTGCCATTGGAGAGCAGGTGAATGCGCGGCGAGGAGATATCCGGCGTTCGTGCCACGACCGCGGGGCCGACACTCGGAATCGTCCGAAGCAGGGGTCGTTCTTCGTGCACCTCACCAGTGGTCGGCAAGATTTGTTCCGGGATATGCTCGTGCAGGAGCGGCTCGGTGGCGCGAATGCGCAAGTCGGAATGGAATCGTCTCCGCATCGCATTGTCATTTAAAACGTTGTCGTAAGCGAGGAGCGACATGCCCTGGTGATGCACCATGTAGCAATGGATGATGATCCCGGCCGCGCCTCCCGGCTCGGTCCGGCGAGAATAGTCAATCGCTTCGTAGTAGCCGTAGTCGCCGAGCAGCGCAGAGTCGCCGAGGGTGGCGAGCCAGCGCAGATTCTGCACGGCTGCGGCCGGGGCCACGCCGAGCGCGAGCGCGGTCGCGTACGGCGCGATGACCAGATCGTCTTCCTGCCCGCGCTTCAAGGCCAGCGCCGGCACGCCAAAAGCCCGGTATTGATAGATGTTGTGCCGGTCGATCGCGCTGAAGGCGGATTCCGAGATGCCCCACGGCACTTTGTTTTGCCGGCGCATAGGCAACCTGGCAGCGCACGGCATCGTGACAGGCGCGATCGAGGAGCGAATTTTCGTGCGCCTTGGTGAAGAGGAGCGGCATCAGATATTCGAACATCGTCCCGGTCCAGGAGAGAAGTGGCAGTCGTCCATAGGCGGAGCCGAAGGGCCGGCTCAAAGCCCACCAATGTTCCATCGGCACTTCGCCGCGCGCGATGGCCAGGAAACTCGTTAGGCGTGCCTCGCTCGCGAGCAAATCGTAAAACGAATTGTCGAGCCGGCGCTCCGCCACCTGGTAGCCGATGGCAAAAATCCGCCGCTCTTCATCGTAGAGAAATCGCAGCCCCATTCCGCTTTCCAGTTGCTGGCTCTGGGCGATCAATTCATCCAACTGCGCGAGCTGCTCCGAGGCGCTGTGGCGTGAATGCTCCACCTCGGTGACGAGAAGATCGAGCCACTCGCGCACGGCGGGCGGAATCTCCTGGTCCTCCCGTCGTTCATGAAAAGCCAGCAGCGGCACGAGCCCGGAAATGCCTTCAACGGCAATGTTGCGCAGCGAAAAAATAGCGGTGAGGGCCTCGCGGCGGGATTCGTGGGTGGCTTCGCCTAACGACGTCAACTGCGTCGGCGGCGCCATCAGAATTTCCACCGGCCGCAGGTATTTATCGATCACGGCATTCCAGGCCGCGACCTGCTTCGAGATCTGTTGCGCCCAATAGGTGCGCGGATCGGTTTCCCCCTCGTCGAAGTGGAGCAGAAGATCCTCCGCCGGCTCTCGGGTCGCCCGGATGCGCTGAATGACTTCCTCCAGATTCAAGGGCTGGCCCGTGGTCAGTTCCGTCAGGCGGAGAAGCGCCGGAGGAAGTTCCGTGTCCTTGTGGGTGGCAGCGACCTGGCGCAGCACGCTTAGCGTGTCGGCCAATCCGCGCAACGCGCTCGCATCCAGAAGGGGGCGCTCGGCGAGTTCGTCGCAGCTGCTTTCAAAGGTCCACAGGCTCGCGAGCAGATTGCCGCTGTCCACCGTGGAGACGTAGCGCGGATGCAAAGGCTCAAGGGTCTTCAGGTCGTACCAATTAAGAAGATGACCTTCGAAACGCTCGAGCCGGCCCACCGTTTCAAGCGTGCCAAGATTGCGCGCCACCAGGTCGTCGATCGTGATGTAACCAAAATCATTCGCCGCCACCGTCGCCAGCATCCAGAGCCCGATGTTCGTCGGCGAAGTGCGCAGGAAAACTTCCCGAACGGGTGTTTCCTGGACGTTATCCGGCGGCAGCCAGGAGGTCTGCGGCCCGACAAACTCGTCGAAGTATCTCCAGGTCCGTCGTGCGGCCGCGCGCAGGAATCGGCGATCGTCCGCCGTCAGGATTCCGCCGCGCCAGCTCTTCGCGGGGCGGTTCATCACCATCACCGCCACGGGAAAGAATGCCGATAAAATAACGAACGGGCCGACGGCCACCATCGTCGAGGTTCCACGCCACGCCGCGCCCGCGAACAAAAGGACGCAGGCAGCAGGGATCCACAGTCTTTCCAAGATGAAGCGGCCCTGTTGATTTCTGGCCCGCTGGTGAGCATCCAGCGCCGTCTCCCATTCCAGCAACAGCTGATGCGATTTGATTCGCCGGTAGGCGACCCGAACGATGGCATCGAGGGCCATGCCCGCGTAATCCGCCAGAAAAACAATCGCGAAGACGGAGCGCAACAGGCGGTCGCGCGGATCGCGCCAGAACCTCGTCCCCGGCGGCGGCGGATGGAACACGAGGCCGAGGAGAGAATTCAGGACCGGCCACAACATCAGGCCCGCGATGATCCCGCTCCAAAGCATCGGCGCGGGCGTGAACAGCCAGCCGGCGAGGAGGAGAGCCACCGTCGACGGCGGCACCAGACTGCGGCGCAGATTGTCGAAGATCTTCCACTGCTCAAAGGCGGAAAGCGGATTGGGTTCGGTCCCGCCGCCGCCCGAGGGCACGCGCGATTTCAGCCAATCGATGATTTGCCAGTCACCGCGAATCCAACGGTGCTGCCGATTCCACCAGACGATGTAACTGCTGGGGAAGACATCGAGCAGCTCGATGTCGGTCGCGAGACCAACGCGGACATGGCAGCCTTCGAGCAGATCGTGACTCAACAGATGCGCGGTTGGAAATCGTCCGGACAAGAGACGGTGAAACGTTTGCAGATCGTAGATGCCTTTGCCGTGATAGCTGCCTTCGCCGACCAGATCCTGGTAAACATCGGAGACCGCGTGCGTGTAAGGATCGATCCCGCGCGGATCGGCAAAGATGCGTGAGAACCATGTCGCTCTCGCGCTCGGCATCGAGGCGCTGACGCTCGGTTGAATGATCGTGTAGCCGCGGATGACGCGCCGGCCATCCGGCGAAAGGCGCGCCTGATTCAACGGATGCGCCAGTGTTTCGATCATCCTCCGGGCCGTGTCGCGCAGGAGTTGGGTATCGGCATCCAGCGTGATGACGAAGCGAATTCCCTCGAGCTGCGCGCGATCGCCCGCGCAGAGAAATCCTTCCAGCTCGGGCGCGGATTCGCCGACGAGGAATCGATTGAGTTGCTCGAGCTTGCCCCGCTTGCGTTCCCAGCCGATCCAGCGTTGCTCGCTCTCGCTCCACGTTCGTCCCCGATGAAAAAGAAAGAAGCGCCCCGCACCGTGCCGCCGATTCAGTTCCTCAATCCCGCGGGTCGCGAGGTCGATATATTCTGCGTCTTCCGGCATGCTCTCGCGCGGCGCGTCGGCAAAATCGGTCAGGAGCGAGAAGCGCAGATTTGCATCCGTATTTCCGAGGTAACGAATTTCGAGCCGGTTGAGCTCGTTCTGGATCGCGTCCGGAGTGGTGAGCAACATCGGCACCACCACCAGGGTGCGGCAATCGTCGGGAATGCCGTCTTTTTTGAAGGACATCTTCGGTAGGACCTGCGGGGGCAGCAGCGCGGTCACGAGATAATTCACGATCAGCACCGCCACCTCACTCGCGGGCAGGAGCAACAGGACTCCGAGCAGTCCGAGGATCAGTGCATGAACCGATTGCGCGACGAAAAGGAGAGGCGCGGCCACCATCGCGACCGTGAGCAGGGAGACGGCCCCGAAGTATGCGCCCGCCGCGTGCGCGCGAAGCAATCGGCGAAAGCGTTCGACCAAGGGAGCGCGCGCCCTCATCGCCCGCTCGAGCGCCGGGCGGCCGGCATCGATCAAATAATAGCCAACGTGCCGCGCGACTTCGTCATTCGCGGCCTCGGCCAGCGCGAGCGCCTCGTCGATGGTATTCTGTTCCGAACCCTTGGACCAGCGGGCGATTTCCTCCACCGCGCTCCGGCATCGGTCGCGCGTCTCGAAATTTTGGCGGGCATAAACGCCGGCGGGATCGGCCGCCAATTCGTTCTCCGCCCAGCTTGTCGCCTGGAAAAGTTCCCGCCACTGGATTTGCGCGAGGCGGCGGCAGCTACTGATCAGACTGGCGAGCGCGGTCTGCTGCACCGCCTGGCGTCGATGTTCCTGCTGAATGACTTCCAGCAGAGGCGCGCGGAGCGAGCGTTCCAGCCAGCCGCTCACCATTGGGAGCGCCGCCTCTTCGTCGTAGAGATGGGCCACCAGTTCGCTCGCAAAATGCGGCGTCGGCTCGGGATAGCGTTCCATCAGTTCCTCCAATCCCTTGAGCAAGCGCGGTGAACTGTGGCGCACCGCGGTGATAAGCCGATTCGCCCAAAAATCCGCCTCCTCGCTCTGGCTTTGCTGTTGCTCGATCTGGATCGCGATCGCGCGCAGACCTTCGAGCAACTGCAGGCGCAACATCAGGGGGAGGGCCCAGAGTTCTCCGATTTCCAGCGGAGCAACCGCCTGAAAAGCGACCAGAAATTTCCGGATGATCTCCGGTTCCAATGCGCCGCCGGTCTCGGCCACCATTTCCGAGGCGACCTCGTAAACCCGGGGCAACCCCTTCTTTGGTCCGCTGCCGATGAGCGGCAGCTCGCCGTAATATTTTTGCGGAAGACTCTCCCGCAGATCGGTCACCTGTTCCCGAATCAAATAGGCGTTATCGAGCAGCCATTCCGCCGAGAGGGTAAAGGCGTGGTGGACCTCGGCCGACATCGTGAGACTGGCGTTCGTCCATTCCAGTGCCCGCTCGATCTTGCGCAACCGGTCCAGAAAGGATGGACCGCGCGGCTTCGCTTCCCGGCTGACCGGGATCGAGCCCGCCAGACGCGCCACATTTTCCTCCAGCCGCTGACCCGACGGCAGTTCATGACCGAGCGGGCGTGCGCTCGATTTGAATTCAAAAGGCGCCAGCGAATGAAAGGCAAACGTGACCGGCGCCGCGGCCTCCACGTCCCGCAAAATCGCGACGACACGGGACGTTTCGCTGGCTCTGACTTCAGCCAGGACCACCGTCTCACCCGGCAGGATCGTGCTGGTGCAGCGCGCCAGGCTCGCTCTGCCGACGTGCTCCTGAAGCGATCGCACAAGAATCCAACCGGCCAGCGCGCCTCCCAAGGCGAAGGCAGCCAGAAGCAGCGCCAGATTTCGCGGCGAATAATCGACCAGCGTTCCGCGCTCCCAAAGGACGAATGCACCCAGGGCGAGGACGCCGGCAAAACCCATGGCCACGGCGTCGATCATGGAGACGCCATTTTCCTCGACCCGCAGCCGGCCGTTGGCCGCCGCCTGGATCGCGGCGGCCCGCCGAATCCGGGCCCAACGGAGATTTTTGAGCACAGCCCGACCGACGGTCGGGCTTTGGAAAATGCCGACCACCAAAACGCGGTCGCCATTCTTCCGCCAAAATCCCATGTCAGACCTTACAGGGTAAATTGACTTTGGAACATCGGCAGCCCCGTGAATCGGCGGAGGAGGTCCGCGATCACCTGTCCTCCTCCGTCGAGTCGGCTACACCTCCCTGCGCTGCCTTTCGATCAATGACAAAAGCACGACTTTCACCGTCTCAGCCACCGCACCACTCGTCGGAACTTTGATCAGGTCCGACCCGAACTCCACCGGCGGCTCGAAGGCAGCGTTCAATTTTTCAAAATCCTCCAGGCGCGCGTCGGAAACTTCCGCCGGCTGTCGGGCCCGAAGTTTCAGGCGGCTGGCGATCGCGGCGCGATCGGCTTCGAGTTCGACCACCTGCAATCGAACGCCGGCCTGGCGGCAGGTCTGGCGCAACTTCTCCCGCGTCGCCCGGCTCGAGAAGGTCGCGTCCAGGAGCACGCCGCTGTGCGTGGCGAGCGCGGCCAGTCCCTCTTGCAGGAGCGTGCGGTAGGTCTGTTCGCTTGCCTGGTCGGAGTAAACTTCCGGGCGCAGTTGCGCTGGCGTCCGTTTCGTTAGGGGAAGACCGGCCTGCGTCTTGCGAATGCGGTCCGAGGAAAAGACTGGCCATCCCAATTCGCGCCCGAGCTGCTCTGCGACGCTGCTTTTGCCGGTCGCGATTCCACCCATGATGACGAGGGCTAACGGCTCCGAACCGACCGTCGCATAACGCAGCGCGAGCTGAAAATAGCGGGCCGCCCGCTGCGCATGTTCTTCGCCATTCGCCTGCAGGCTCTCGACTTTGCCGCGGACGAAAGCGCGGTAGCATTTGTAGAAGTCGGTCAGCCTGAGCATCCCCAGGTCGCGCAGTTCGCGCGCCGCGTTCCGGAGAAAAAGCGTGCCGAGTTGGTGGGCGCGCTCGAAATCGAAATCCATCGCGAGGAAGGCGAGATCGTTGGCCAGGTCGATGAAGCGCAAGCGATCGTTGAACTCGATGCAGTCGAAAATCGTGACCGCTTCCGGGGTGAGATGGACGTGATCGAGTCGCAGGTCCCCGTGGCAATCGCGAATCCGCCGCTCCTGAATCCGTTCCTCGAACAGGCTTTCCCTGGCGGCGTAGAAGTGGTTTGTGTAAGCGCGGATCGCCTCGCAGGCGACGGGCGAAATCGTCCGGCCAAGAAACGGCTTCACCTGCTCGAAATTTTCGTCGGTGCTGATCCGCAGTTTCGCCGGCCGACCCCATTCCTCGATCGCCGGCGTGGGATTCCCGGACTCATAGAAGCGATGAAGACGCGCGATGATCCGGTTGATTTCCGCCTCGCCGACCTCGCCTTTGGCGAGCAGTTCGTTGAGGAAAAAGCCGCGCGGCAGTTCCCGCATTTTGACCGCATACTCGGCGATCTTTCCGTCCGTCCCGGCAAAGGAAAAGCCGCGCTCGTTTTCGTAGATCGGAATCGCTCCCAGATACACGTCGGAGGAGAGCCGGCGATTGAGCTGCACCTCGCGTTCGCAGAAGTGGCGACGCTTTTCCAGGGTGCTGAAATCGAGAAACCCGAGATTGACCGGCTTCTTCACTTTGTAAACGAAGGGCGAAGCGATGAACACGGAGGAGGCGTGAGTTTCAACCACACGCACCTCGGCCGGCTGGTGTGGATATGATTCGGGTCGCTGCAGGAATTCCAGCAGCTGACGGCTGATCGACTCTGTCATGACGTCGCCCATTGTTCCTGGAGCATAGCCCCCGAATTAAACTAATCAGGTCGTTCGCCTCGCATCACCGCCACGTTGCGGGCCGGGCGGCAGAGTGCGAGCAGTAGGGCTGCGGCCTAACGAAGTCCTTTTCCCCCGGCGACCCGTTGGCCGCCGCGCAGATCATGACCGAAACGCTGCAGCAGCTTGTCGAATCGTTAGGTGAGCAGGGCGCGAAAACGGCCCTCTTCGCCCTCGACCGCACCTCGAGCCGGACCTGGTCCTACCGCGAACTCGCGCAGCGCTCCGGCGCCTTTGCCCGCGGATTGGCGAAGGCGGGATTCCAACCCGGCGACAGTCTTGCCCTCTTCGCCGGGAACCGCCCGGAGTGGATCGCGGCCGCGCTCGGCGTGCTCCGGGCCGGGGCGGTCGTGATGCCGCTCGATGTGCAGTTGGGCGACGAAGATCTCGCTCACATCCTGGCGGACAGCGCGGCCCGCGCGGTCGTCACGACCGAACGGCGGGTGGCCCGGCTCGAGCAGCTCGCTCCCAACCTGCAACTCATCCTGCTCGACGCTCCGCCTGACGATCCGCGGAGTTGGGAAAAATTTTGCCGGGAGGAGCCGGTCGAGCTGCCGGTCGTGCAGGCGAATGACCCGGCGGTGCTCTTCTACACTTCGGGCACGACCGGGCCGCCCAAGGGGGTGCCGCTCACGCAGGCCAACATCGCCTCCCAGCTCCCGGTCGTCAGGCAGCTCCAGATCGTGACCGACGCCGATCGCGTTCTTCTCCCGCTCCCGTTGCATCACGTCTATCCCTTTGTCATCGGCATGCTCACGCCGCTCTCGCTCGGGCTCCCGATCGTTCTGCCGTTTTCGCTTACCGGGCAGCAGCTGCTCCGCGCGCTGCGCGAAGGCGACGTGACCGCGATCATCGGCGTGCCCCGGCTTTACAGCGCGCTCTACGGCGGGATTCGGAGCAAGGTCGAATCCTCCGGGCGGATCGCCCGGCGACTCTTTAAGATTCTTCTCCGGACGAGTGCCTTCCTCCGCCAGTCGTTAGGCGTGCGCGCCGGTAAAATTCTCTTTCGCTCGCTCCACCGGCGCTTCGGGCAAAACCTGCGCATCCTCGCCTCCGGCGGATCCGCTCTCGATCCGGACCTGGCGATGAATCTCGAGTCGTTAGGCTGGCAGATCGCGATCGGTTATGGCCTGACCGAGACTTCGCCCCTCCTCGGCGTCAATCTGCCGGCCGATTACCGCCGCGGGAGCGCGGGCAAAGTCTTTCCCGGGGTCGAGCTGCGGATCGATCCGAGCGCCCTTGAGGCGGAGGAGCAGGGCGACCGGCGCGGGATGGGAGAAGTGCTAGCTCGCGGTCCGAATGTTTTCGCGGGCTACCGCAACCTGCCGGAACAAACGGCGCACGCTTTTACGGCGGACGGCTGGTTTCGCACCGGCGACATCGGCTACTTCGACGATGGCTTTCTTTTCATTGCCGGGCGGCTGTCCACTCTCATCAAGACGGAGAGCGGCGAAAAAGTTCAGACCGAAGACGTCGAATCGGTCTACGCGAAGGAGCCGGCGATCCGCGACATCGGCATCCTGGAAAAGCAGGGCAAGCTGGTCGCGTTGATCGTGCCGGAGCGCGCGGCGTGCGGGGACGACATTGAAACCGGTGTGCGCGCCGCGCTCGAAAAGGCCTCCCGCGAATTGCCGAGCTACGAAAGGATTTCCGATTTTGCCCTAACGAACGACGCGCTCCCGCACACCCGCCTCGGCAAACTGCAGCGGCACCGCCTGGTGCAGCGGTTTGCCGAGGCAAAAACAACGGGCGACAAATCCGCGGCGAGCGGCGTTATGCCCCTCGAGGAAATGTCGGGCGAAGATCGCGCGCTCTTTGAGGAACCGCGGCCCAACGCCGTCTGGCAATTGCTCGCCCGCCGTTACCCGGGAAAACGCCTCACGCCCGACACCAGCCTGCAATTCGACCTCGGAGTCGATTCGCTCGAGTGGCTCAACCTCACCCTTGAGATCGCGGAGACGAGCGGGGTGGAGGTAACCGAGGAAGCGATCGCGCGCATCGACACGGTGCGCGATCTGTTGCGCGAAGTGCTCGAGGCCGCGGAAGGCGGAGGGATCGACCCGCTCGCGCAGCCGTATGCGATCCTTGACGAAACGCAGAAGCGCTGGCTCCGGCCGCTCGGCCCGCTCAGGAACCTGACCGCGCGCGCGATCTACGCTTTCGGGCGCGGCCTGATGCGTCTGCTCTTTCGCGTGCGGGTGATCGGGCGGGAGAATCTGCCTGACGATCGACCGTGGATCATGACCCCAAACCACATCAGTTATCTCGACGGTTTCGTGCTCGCCAATGCGCTCGACTGGGAACAATTGCGCCAAACCTACTGGGCCGGCTGGACCGGGATTGTAGCCGCGAACGCTTTCATGCGTTTCCTCAGCCGACTCGGCCGGATCCTGCCGGTCGAACCGACCCGCGCCGCCCGCACCGGGCTGGCCTTCGGCGCGATCGTGCTGCAGGACGGAAAGAATCTCGTCTGGTTCCCGGAAGGCGGACTTTCCCGGAGCGGCCAGCTGCAGGAATTCAAACCGGGCATCGGCATGTTGCTCGAGCGTTTCCCGACGGCGGTCGTGCCGGTCTGCATCATAGGAACAAGCGACGCCTTGCCGCCGGACAGCGCCCGGCTGCGCTTTCGCCCGGTGCGCATCGTGATCGGGAAACCGTGCAGCGCGGAGGAATTGCGGCGCGTCGGCCACGGCGAAAAGCCGCACGAGCGAATCGCGAACGGATTGCGGGAAAAGGTCGCAGAATTACGGGCCGGCCCCGGGGCGAACAAGATTTGATCAGCTAAAGGCAATTTCTGGAAGGCGAAGGTTCTTCCCGAGGGGATCCTCTTTGCAAGAGGAGGCAGTATGAAGACAATCGAGAAGGTTTCTGGCGGGATGGATTCGGCGCGGGTCGCTCTGCTCTTCGGGCTGAGCCTCGGGCTGGGAATCGTAGTCCACGAAGGTTTCTTCATCGTCGCCGGGGCGATCGCGGTGGGCGCCGCGGCGGCGGCGATTGCGAATGCGATCCACGACCACGAGGAGAGTTCCGGACTAACGCACCAACACCATTAGGGCCATGAAAGAGCCGGGTGATTCCCATGTCGCTCCGGCGCCGCTCGAGGGTGAGATGGAGATGCCGGGGGAAAGCAGAAGGCTGCAAATCCCGGCCGGCGAAGTGACGCTAACGGGTGACCTCGAAATCCCGGAAAACGTGCGTGGCCTCGTTCTCTTTGCCCATGGCAGCGGGAGCAGCCGGCGGAGCCCGCGCAACCAGGCGGTCGCGGAAGTGTTGCGCGACGCCGGCCTCGCGACCCTGCTCTTCGACCTGCTCACGACCGACGAGGAAGTGGAGGACGCTTGTTCCGGGCACCTGCGCTTCGATATTGGATTGCTCAGTCGTCGCCTGGCATTGGTGACCGAAGAAATCGCGGACGATCCGGTTTCGCGAAACCTTGGGCTCGGCTATTTCGGCGCGAGCACCGGGGGCGCGGCCGCCCTGCGCGCGGCGGCGGTGCTCGGGACGACGATCGGCGCGGTCGTTTCGCGCGGCGGCCGCCCCGACCTGGCCGGTGAAGCTTTGGCCCATGTCAAGGCGCCGACGCTGCTCATCGTCGGCGAGCGCGATGAAGAGGTCTTGCGCCTGAACGAGAGCGCCTATGAAAAGTTGCGCTGCGAGAAGTCGCTCGCCGTCGTTCCCCACGCCACCCATCTCTTCCAGGAGCCGGGTGCGCTCGAAGAAGTGGCGCGGCTGGCCGCCGCATGGTTCCGCAAACATTTGAGGGCACGAAAATGAGCATGCGATTCCGCGATCGCCACGAGGCGGGCGAGCTTCTGGCAGAAAAACTAACAGCCTACGCCAACAACCCGGACGTGATCGTGCTCGCGCTGCCCCGGGGCGGCGTCCCGGTCGGCGCCGAGGTGGCGAAGAAATTGAATGTCCCCTTCGACGTTTTTGTGGTCCGCAAACTCGGTTTGCCCGGTCATCCCGAGCTGGCGATGGGGGCGATCGCGAGCGGCGGAGTGCGAGTGTTCAACGGCGATGTCGTCGACACGCTGCGCATTTCCGACGAAGTGATCAACGCCGTCACGGCGACGGAGTTTCAGGAACTGAAACGACGCGAGCAAGCCTACCGCGACGATCTTCCGCCGCCGGAAGTCGAGGGCAAAACCGTCATCATTGTCGACGACGGCATTGCCACCGGCTCGACCATGGTGGCGGCGATTTCCGCCTTACGGCAGTTGAACGTCGGCCGGATCGTCGTGGCGACGCCGACGGTCGCGCGCTCTACCTACAATTATCTGCGCCAGCACGCGGACGAGGTCGTGGCCCTGCTCGTGCCGGAAGAATTTTACGGAGTCGGCCAGTGGTATGAAGACTTCTCGCAAACGAGCGACGAGGAAGTGCACCGCCTGATCGCGGAAATGAATCACCGGGAAGCCCCTGCAGCCGTATGAGAGTGTTATCCGATCGCATCAGTGTCGCCGCCGACCCGCTGGCCGGTTCGCCTAACGACTACGATTCGCTCATCGAGATGGTGGGCGAGGCCCGGTTCGTTTTGCTCGGCGAAGCGAGCCACGGCACGCACGAGTTTTATCGGGAACGCGCCCTGATCACGAAACGGCTCATCTACCAGCGGGGCTTCAACGCGGTCGCGGTCGAAGCGGACTGGCCCGATGCCTACCGCATCAACCGCTTCGTCCACGCGGAAGGGAGCGACGTTGACAGCGTCGAAGCGCTCAGTGGCTTCAAGCGTTTCCCGCAATGGATGTGGCGCAACGCCGATGTGCTCGATTTTGTCGGATGGCTGCGCCAGCACAACGACGACCATCCTTTTCCGAACCGCAAAGCCGGGTTTTATGGGCTCGATCTCTACAGCCTGCACGCCTCGATCGAGGCCGTGCTCGATTATCTCGATCAGGTCGACCCGCCGGCGGCCAGGCGGGCGCGGGATCATTACGGTTGCTTCGAGCATTTCGGCCGCGAGATCCAAACCTATGGTTACGCCGCCGGCCTCGGCCTCGCGCCGACCTGCGAAGACGCGGTCGTCAGGGAACTGGTCGCGCTCCGGCGCAAGGAAATGGACTATCTCCAGCGCGACGGCCAGGTGGCGGCGGACGCTTACTTTTGCGCACAACAAAACGCCGTCGTGGTCCGGAACGCGGAGGAATATTACCGCACGATGTTTCGGCGCAAAATTTCCTCCTGGAACCTGCGCGACAGCCACATGATGGAAACGCTGGTGTCGTTAGGCGAACATCTCAGCAAAGAGCAGGGTGCGCCGGCCAAGATCGTCGTCTGGGCGCACAACTCCCATTTGGGCGACGCCCGCGCCACGCAGATGGGTGAGCGTGGCGAACTCAATCTCGGCCAGCTCGTCCGCGAACGTTTTGCGAAGGAGGCGGTCTCGATCGGCTTCACCACCTATACCGGCACGGTCATGGCGGCGTCGGACTGGGATGCGCCTGCCGAACGCAAGAATGTCCGCCCAGCCTATCGCGAAAGTTACGAAGAGCTCTTTCACGAAGTCGACATGCCGCGCTTCTTTCTCAACCTGCGCGACAACGAACGGCTGGCCGTTCACCTGCGTCCCGAGCGACTCGAGCGGGCCATCGGTGTGATCTACCGCCCGGAGACCGAAATGCAGAGCCATTATTTTCACGCCCGGCTGCCGGATCAGTT
This sequence comes from uncultured Verrucomicrobiae bacterium, assembly GCA_963772915.1. Classification (GTDB taxonomy): domain Bacteria; phylum Verrucomicrobiota; class Verrucomicrobiia; order Chthoniobacterales; family UBA10450; genus Palsa-1392. The sequence continues at coordinate 779 of CAVYZI010000002.1, read as the reverse complement.
TGACGGCGTCATTCATTTTGATCACACCCGCGCGGTCGAACCGCTGGAACGCTCGACCGAATGGGAACTGGGCGAAGTGGAAGAAACGTTCCCGAGCGGACTTTGAGTGGCGGATTCCTCTGCCTGCGACGATCTTCATCCAATGATCAAAGACCTGATCTCCATCACCACCACGACCCTGATCGCGTGCGCCGCCTTGCAACCGAGGAGTGCGGCGGCCGTGGAGGAGAGTGCGGCAAACCAGTTCATGCATCAAGCCGACTTCGACCAGCTCGCAGCTCGTTTTGACGATCCCGCGCGCGCCGAATGGCAGAAGCCCGAGAAGACTATCGCCAGCCTCGGACCGCTCGCCGGCAAGACCGTGGCCGACATTGGCGCGGGCACCGGTTATTTTTCGTTCCCGCTCGCAAAACAGGCGAAGAAGGTGATCGCGATCGACATCGACGAGCGCTTCCTCGATTACATCGCGCAGAAGAAACAGACGCAGAAGATCGGCGCCAACCTCGAGACCCGTTTGACCAAACCGGATTCATCGGGGCTCAAGCCAGGCGAGGCCGACCTGATCCTGATCGTCGACACCTATCACCACATCGAGGGGAGAATCGCCTACTTCAAGAAGCTCAAGAAGTGTCTGCGCAAAGACGGTGTGCTCGTGATTATCGACTTCAAAAAGACGAAGACGCCGCCGGGCCCGCCGGTCGAGATGCGGGTCGCGGAAGATCAGGTCGAATCGGAACTGAAATCGGCCGGCTACACCATCGTCTCTGCGGACACAGATC
>CAVYZI010000001.1:0-95692 GCA_963772915.1 uncultured Verrucomicrobiae bacterium | reverse complement strand
CGTCACCATCAACGGTAACAACCTCCAAGCCAGCTACAGCGGCGGCGACGGCAACGATCTCACGCTCACGGTCGTGCCGTAGTTGTAGCCGGGGGCGTTGACCCCGGTTTTCTGGGCCGGCGCGTTTGATCTTAGGCGTGCGGATGACAGCCCTGCGCGGCGCCCTTAGATTCGTTTCGTGACGAAGCCTTCGATCAAATCGCTGACCTTCGATGAGCTGAGCGGCCATTTTGCAGCCCAGGGCGAACCCGCCTACCGCGCGAAACAGGTGGCCGATTGGCTCTACGAAAAACGGGCCGACTCCTTCGACGCCATGACCGATCTGCCGGCGGCGACTCGCGCGCGGCTGGCGGAGGAATTTAGTTTCGTTAGGCCGGAAGTCGTGCGCGTCCTTGGTTCGAAGGATACGACTCGGAAGTTTCTTTTCCGCCTGGCCGACGGGAACCTCATCGAATCGGTCCTCATCCCGGCTTCGCCGGCGCTTTATGGCGAAACTTCCGATCGCCGCACGGCTTGCGTCTCGACCCAGGTCGGCTGCGCTTACGGCTGCAGGTTTTGCGCGAGCGGGCTCGATGGATTTCACCCGCAACCTCGAGGCCGAGCGAGATCGTCGACCAGCTCCTCGCGATCGAGCGGGAGAGCGGAGAGAAGATCGACAACATCGTTTTCATGGGCATGGGCGAACCGCTCGCCAACCTGACGAATCTTTTGCGCGCCATCCGGATCATTAACGCCCCCTGGGGCCTCGAGATTGGGGCGCGCCACATCACGATCTCGACCAGCGGCCTCGCCCCGCAGATTCGCAAACTGGCCGACGAACCGACCCAGTTTCGCCTCGCCATTTCGCTCCACGGCGCGACCGACGAAGTGCGCGAGCCAGATCATGCCCGTGAACCGCAAATATCCGCTCGCCGTTTTGCTCGACGCTTGCGACGCCTACGTCGCGCAAAAGAAGCGGCTCATGTTTGAATACATTCTGATCGCGGGAGTGAACGACAGCGACGAGCAGGCCCACCAGCTCGCGCGCCACGCCCGGCGGCTCTCGGCCAAAATAAACCTCATTCCCTACAACACCGTCGAGGGCCTGGAATGGTCGCGCCCCTCGCGCAATCGACAGGAGAGTTTCCTCCGCATCCTGCGCGAGCACGGCGCCGTCGCCACCCTGCGGCGCGAGAAAGGCCACGACATCGCTGCCGCCTGCGGTCAGTTGCGACTCCAGAGCGAAGCGGGCGGAGCGCGCCCAGTCGCAGCGTTAATCTTCGTTAGGCAGAGCGCGCCAGCGCTTCCTGCACGCCGGCGATCGCCATCCCGCCTTCGCCGACCGCGGCGGCACAGCGTTTGACCGAGCCCGAGCGCACGTCGCCGGCGGCGAAGATTCCCGGCACGCTCGTTTCGAGTGGAGCTGGTCGACGCTCGCTCTTTCGCCAGCGCGGGCGCGTTCGCGACCGCGGTCCCGGTTAGATGAAACCCTTCTCGTCGCGCAGCGATCTCCGGCGGCAGCCAGTTGGTGCAGGGTTTGGCGCCGATCATGGAAAAGACGGCCGGCGTTTCGACGACGCGACGTTCGCTCGTCTCCGTGTTTTCCAGCTCGACCGACTCGAGCATTTTGTTGACCGGTCATTTTGCGGATCTCGGTCTGGTAAAGAATCTCGATGTTGGCACGGCGTCTCGACCCGGCGGGAGAGATAGTCCGACATGCTGCTGACGGCAGGTCTTTTCCCCTCACGACGAGCAGCACCTTGGCTGGCGCCTTCGGAGAGGAACATCGCCGCTTGTCCGGCGGAATTCCCCGCGCCCGCGACGATGACGGTGGACGCCGCGGCAGAGCTTGCCTTCGAACGCGGTTGCGGCGTAGTAAACGCCGGAGTTTTCAAATTCTTCTCGACCTTCGGCTTCGAGCCGGCGGTAATCCGCGCCAGTCGCGATGAGCACGCACTTCGAGCGGAGCGTTCGCAAGGCAACCTTCGATCTGCAGACTCGCGCGATATTCCTCGCCGTCGTGGAAAGCGAGGGAGAGCGCCTGTGACGGCGTAGAAAATTTTGCGCCGAAACGATAGGCCTGAAGTTGCGCGCGATAAGTCAGGTCGCCGCCGCTGACTCCCGGTCGGGAATCCAAAAAAATTTTCGATCAAGCGAAGAGGAACCGGCCTGGCCGCCAGGCGCGTAACTTTCCAGCACGACGGTTTTCAATCCTTCCGAGGCCGCATAGACCGCGGCGGCCAAGCCCGGCGGGACCCGCGCCGACGATGGCGAGGTCACAGAGAATTTCGTCTTCCGTCCTTGGCCGCGAGCGGTCGGAGCAAGCCCGGCGATCTGCGCGACTTCGCGGAGCGAAGGCTGGCGCCAGCGGCGCGCCGGTGGCGGTGATCAAGGCGGGCAGATCGCGACTCGTCAGGTTGAAACGATCGGCCGGGCGCTGTCCCGGTCTCGCTTTCGAATTCGATCAGCCGATGCGGGACATGGTTCTTGGTCAGGAAATCGTCCAGCTGATGTCCCTCCCGCGAATCGCGCTGCGCGATCACGCGCAGTCCGGCGAATTCGCGATCGCGCATGAGACGTTGCCGGCGCATGATGAAAGCGTTCACGAGCGGCTCGGAAACGCCGGGCAATTCCGCCAGCGCGCGGCGCAGCTCAGCCGCCGGCACCTGCAGGATTTCGGCCTCCTCGGATTTCACCCGCGCGCTGGCCAGGGCCGAGGTGCCTTGCAGCATCGCAACGTCGCCGATGAAGTCGCGCACCCCGGGCGTGCCGAGGATTTGCTCCGTCTCCTCGCGCTTTTCGAAGACTTCCACCTCGCCGCGCAGGATGACGGTCAGGGGCAGATCGCGCTGACCGGCTTTGAAAATCATTTCGCCCCGGCGCACGCGGCGGCGTTCGCCTAACGGCTCGAGAAGCGCCAGCTGCCGGTCGTCGATCTTCGGGAACGCGACCGTTTCCGTATCGCGGTAAAATTGCTCGTCCTGCTCCTCTTCGGTCTTCAGCATGCGGGAGCTTCCGGCGGCCTGGCATGGCGGTCAAAAGGCGAAAATGGGATGGGCGCGACCGCGCAATTGTTTTTGCGCCGCCTCCCAAGCTGGCCTAAATGGAAACATGGCCGGGCACGACTCAGACCGCGCTTGGGATGAATACGAGTGGGAGCGGTTTCTCCAGCAGCAGGATCAGAAGACGGAGAAATACATGGAGCTGCTCGAAAGATACATCGACGATCCGCAACGCGACGAGATCGTGGCGCGCGAGATGGGCTGGGTTCATTTTAACGCGGAGGAAGGCGAAGATTGGAATGAGGACGTCGAGAGTTTTCTCGATGAGACCGCAGAAGATGAGGACGACGAAGACTCGGCCATCAACCAGATCAACGCCTGCGCCGAGAGCTTCGAGCAGCATGTGCTTTATCGGGCGGCTTTTGCCCTAACGATTTGGATCGATCAGCTTTTCGAATCGAACCCGGGGCTGCAAAACGATCCGGCGGCCGTCAAGCTGGCCACTCACACCGCGCTCGCGGCCGCCAAGCTGGCCGCCGCCTTGAGCGACGAAGAAGCAGAGGAGCTGGGGATGACGATCGCTTACCTGAAGCGCTCGCTCAAAGCGGTCACGGTCGCGCTCGACGCCTCCGGCCAGCTCATCGCCGAGAAGTCGATCACCCCGGAGCAGCATTCCGCCGTCAAGCAACGGATCTTTCAGGTCCGCGATGGAATCATCCTCCTCATGGGCGAATTCCGCGGCGAATGGCTGCGCCGTTACGGCAGCCTTTAGCGGTTGAATGAATCGCGGGGTGCACCCGTCCAAAATGGACACGGAAGCGACTGCGGCTCAGGCCGATGTCCCGGACCTTGACCTCGTGAAAGGGGCGCAGGGGGGTGACAGCGAAGCCTTCGACGAGCTGGTGGGCCGTTATCGCAACCGCATTTTCGGCATGATCTACAACATGGTGCATAACGAGCAGGATGCCTGGGATCTGGCTCAGGACAGCTTTCTCAAGGCCTGGAAATCGATCGCCCGCTTCCGGGGGCAATCCTCTTTTTACACCTGGCTTTATCGCATCGTGATGAACGTGACGATCGATTCTCTGCGCAGGAAACAGGTCAAAGGCGGGGGTGCGGAATTCGACGACGCGATTCAATTGAAAGAGATCGAGCCGGGCTCGCACACCGTCCCGCACGCCGACGCCCTCCCGCACGAACGGATGGAGCAGATGGAAATCCGCGGCCGGATCGACGCCGCCATCGCCCAGCTTTCCCCCGAACATCGGGCCGTTATCCTGATGAAGGAAATCGAGGGGATGCAATATCAGGAGATCGCCGATTCGTTAGGCTGCTCCATCGGCACGGTCATGTCGCGCTTGTTCTACGCGCGGAAAAAATTACAAAACCTGTTGAGAGATGTTTATGAAAACGTTTGAGGAGAAGTGGACCGCCTGGATCGACGGCGAGCTGAGCGAGGCGGAACGGGCCGAGTTTGAAGCTTCGCTCGACGATCGGGCCGGGGCCGAGGCGGAGAAGCTTCAGGCGAACAAACTCGGTGCGCTCCTCCGGGAGCAGCTCCAGCTCCGGGCGATGGGGAACGAGGAATTCTTTCATCACCAACTGCGCGAACGCATCGCCGCCGAAACGAAAACAGCGGCTCGCATCCCGGCGCCGCAATTGCGCGAGAGTTGGTGGACGATCCGCCGCCTTCTCTGGACCGGCGCGACCTCGCTTGCCATTTTTGCCGTCTGCACTTTTTTCGTGATGCGGAAGGAGCCGGCTCCGGATCAGTCGCAATATCTGACCCAGGTCCTGAATGCGCGGGTTGATCCGAAGGTCAGTCCCTACGCCACGGTTTCGATTTTCAAGACGAAACAGGATCGGGTCACCGTGCTCTGGGTGGACGGTCTGGAATCGCTGCCGAGCGATTACGCGGCAAAATAACCGATGGGCCGAACCTTCTTCGCCGCGCTCCTGGCACTTGCTTTCTTGAGCGCCACCGTCACGCCAGCTGACGCGGGTGGCAAACGCCGACGAGGCGGCCGAGGGCACGCCTCGGGCAAGAAGGTGTGGAGCGGCCTGGTCGTGGCCACGAATCAACCCAAGCCGCGGCCGGCTCCGGCGGAGGTGAGGCCGCTCGATGGCACCTTGCGCCGCACCTTTGGTTACAACCAGTTTGAGGTCATCGGGCAATCGCGCCGGGCCCTGCAAAATGGCGAATCGAGTTGGCTGGCGGTGAGCAAACATTTCTCGCTCCATGTCGATCCGCGCGGGGTCACGAGCGAAGGGTATCGGGTCAATTTGCAGCTGTATCAGGATCGAAAATTACTCCTCGAGACCGCCGCGACCCTGAGCGCGAGCAGTCCGCTTGTGATCAAGGGGCCACAGATTGGGGCGGGGCAGTTGCTCCTTTTGCTCGTCGTGCAGTAGCCGCATCGGCCTGACGACTGGAGGGACGGGCGCCGTCCCGTCCGTGTTTCTAGAACCTCGGACGCCACTGCGGGCGTCCCTCCAATTGCGCCGCGTCAAGCTCGGCGTTAAATGCCCTATGCGTTTTCTGTTTCTGGCCGTGTTTTCCCTCCTTGCTCTCTCCGTGCGCGTGAATGCCGAAGGGAAATTCGATTTCGCCTCCACCCCGGGGAAATTGCCGAAAGAAATCAGACCAACGGAATACGCCATCCGGATCGCACCCGACCTCGAGAAACTGACCTTCACCGGCTCCGAGACGGTCAAGTTGGCGGTGGAAAAGCCGGTCACGAAAATCGTCCTCAACGCCCTCGAAATGGAGATCGCCTCGGCTTCGCTCGACGGCCAGTCGCTGCCCAGAAAAGCGATCGAGCTGAACGAAAAGGACGAGACGCTGACCCTGACTTTGCCTAACGAGCTGGCGGCGGGCGAGCATGAGCTGGCGCTCAAATTCAGCGGCCAGATCAACGCCCAGGGGCAGGGGCTTTTCTACGCTCGCTATCAGGAGCAGGGGGAGAAGGAAAAGAAAATCATGCTCGGGACGCAGTTCGAGGCGACCGATGCGCGCCGCATGTTTCCCTGCTGGGACGAGCCCAGTTTTCGGGCGCGGTTTCAACTCACGGCGGTCGTGCCGGAAAAGTTCATGGCCGTCTCCAACATGCCGGTCGAGGAGGAGGAGAAGACCGACGAGGGCAAGGAAGTGCGCTTTGGCCTGTCGCCTTCGATGTCGAGTTACCTCGTCGTGCTTTGCGCGGGCGAATTCGATGCGATCGAGAGCGAGCAGGACGGCGTGAAATTGCGCGTCATCACGACCAAAGGGAAGGCGGAGATGGGCCGTTACGCGCTCGAGAGCGCGGCGAAGATTCTCCATTACTACAACGAATATTTCGGAGTGCCGTATCCGCTCCCGAAGCTCGATCTCATCGCGGTGCCGGGCGGTTTCGGCGGCGCGATGGAGAACTGGGGCGGCATCACCTATTACGAATCGGTCCTTCTCTTCGACCCGAAGAATTCCTCGAGCGGGACGAAGCAGGACATCTTCGCCGTCATCGCGCACGAGATGGCGCACCAATGGTTTGGCGATCTCGTGACGATGGCGTGGTGGGATAATCTCTGGCTGAACGAAGGCTTCGCCTCCTGGATGGGCTCGAAGTGCACCGATCATTTCAACCCCGATTGGAATGAATGGCTGCGCCGCCGCGTCTCGCGCAACCCGACCCGGCGGATCGGGTTCCCGAAGGACACCGCCATGCAGTCCGATGCGCGCGCGACCACCCATCCGGTGCAACAACCGATCGCGACCGAAGCGGAGGCGATGGAGCTTTCGACGAAATCACCTACCAAAAAGGCCAGTCCATCATCCGGATGCTGGAGAGTTTTCTGGGCGAAAATGTTTTCCGCGACGGCATTCGCAAATACATCGCGGGCCACAAATATTCGAACACGACGACGGCCGATCTTTGGGAAGCGCTGACCGAAGTCTCGGGCAAACCGGTCGGAGAAATCGCTCCCGGCTGGACCGAACAACCGGGATTTCCGCTCGTCAAAGTGGGTCGCGAGGGAAACACGGTCACGCTCACGCAGGAACGTTTCACGGTTCATTTCCCCAACCCGCTGGCGGAGCAGTGGCAGATCCCGCTCACCTACGTGACGGAGTTACAGCCGGTCACGAACGGCTTTCTCCTGCGCGACAAGTCAGCCCATTTGCCTAACGAACTGCCGCCTGAGCGCGCGCTCAAACTGAATGTCGCTGACGCCGGCTACTATCGGGTCGAATACGACGCCGCCTCCTGGAAAATGCTCATGTCGCACCTCGCTCAGCTCTCCGAGGCCGATCGAGTCAACCTCCTGACCGATGCCTGGGCGCTGGTGGAAGCGAATCGCCAGCCGCTCTCGCATTACCTCGGCATCGTCAACCAGGTGCTGAACGAAGATCAGCTCGCGGTCTACGACCAGATCATCGACACCTTCCTCTTCATCAACCGCCTCCTCGCGGGCGATCCGATACGGCCACGGTTTCAACAGTATGCCCGGGTCCTTTTGCGTCCGGCCTTCGATCGCGTCGGCTGGGAGGCAAAAGAGGGCGAGCCGTTCCCAGCGCTCCTTTCTCCGCGCCTCGCTCATTCGCGGGCTCGGCTTTCTCGACGATTCCGATGTCGTGGCCGGATGCCGCTCGCGTTTCAATCAGTTCCTTTCCGATCCGAAACGATCTCGCCGGATCTGCGGCCCGACATCTTCGCCGTGGTCGGTCGTTATGCCGACGCCAGGACCTGGGAAAAGCTGCACCAGCTCGGCCTCAAAACCACGAGCACGGAAGAGAAACAGAATTACTACGAGGCACTGGCGGGCGCGATCGATCCCAAACTCGTCCGGCGCACCATGCCGCTCGCCCTCACCGACGAGCTGCCGACCAGTCGGGCGTCCCTTTTGCTTCCCTTCATCGCGCGCCAGAGCGAGCACCCGGATCTGGTCTGGGAATTTGCCCGGGAACACATGAAGGAACTGCTCGCGAAGCAGGATGCCCTTGGGAGCAACGGCTTCGCCGCCGGTCTCTTCACCTTTTTCTCGGATGCGAAGGAAGCGCAGGCCCTGCAGGCGTATGCCAAGAGCGAGCTCCCGCCATCGGCCGCCAGCTCGGTCGAAAAAGCGGTCGATGAGATCGGCTTTCGGGCCGAGTTCAAGCCGCGCTTGATTCCGCAGCTCAAGAACTGGATCGAAAAAGGATCTCGTTAGGCGCACCCCAGGGAATCTTCGACGGGCGCTGTAGACGTTGCCCTGTGGGCAACGCGAGTCTGCGGCAGGCAGTCCGAGATGCCGGCGAGAGTTTTCTCCCGCGCTTCGCATAGCGAAGCGTCTACAAGACTGGCTTCCTCGCGGGAAGATCCGCCCCGTCGGGCGCGAGGCGCAGTTCTTCCGCCGCCATCATTTTCAGGTATTGCGCCTGCCGCCAACCGGCCATGGCCTGGCTGAGAAGAAAGAAAGCCATGATGCCGATCCAGATCGATTGTTGCCAGATCGCGACCAGGCCGAGCGCGGCGCCGCCGGCAAATCCGACCGCCGTGGCGATGAAAAGGCTGCGAATTTGCCCTAACGGAAACCAGAGGACGGCGCGCAGGATCTGCCCGCCATCGAGCGGATAAATCGGCAGGAGATTAAAGAGCAGGAGCCCGAGATTGATCCGCCAAAGCCAGAGCAAAACGAGATAAACATCCGGATTGGTGTTCACCATTCCAGCGCGGCCGGCGCGTGTGGAGGATGAAAGTGAGGATCGGGAGGAGCAGGAGATTGACGAGCGGGCCGGCCGCAATGCTCCAGAGCATGGCCCCGGCGCGGGGCGGGGGATTCACGAAGGCGATTCCGCCCAGCGGCCAGAGAACGATCCGATTCGCCTGACCGCCGACCTGACGGCAGGCGAGGGCGTGCCCGAATTCGTGCATCGTGACCAAGACGAACAACCCGAGGTAAAGCAGCACCGCCCAGATGGGCGAGGAAAACATCGAACGCCAAACCTGCACTTCGTAGGCCGCGACCAGGAACCACGACCAATGCAGAAAGACGTCGATGCCCGCGAAGCGAAAGAGTCGGATCGAACCTCCCTGTGTTGGCATCGGTCAAGATAGCGCGGGCTGGAGCCGGCTGCATCAGCCGATGAGGCGATTGATGGTGGCGGCGGCGTAGGCGGCGCCAAAGCCGTTGTCGATGTTCACCACCGTAACCCCGCTCCCGCAACTGTTCAGCATCCCGAGGAGCGCGGCCAGGCCGCCGAAGCTCGCGCCATAACCGGTGCTCGTCGGCACGGCGATGACCGGCTTGTCGACCAGGCCAGCCACCACACTCGGCAGCGCGCCTTCCATCCCGGCCACCACGACGACCGCCGCACATTCCCGTAGCCGGTCGGTTTCGATCAGGAGGCGATGCAAACCGGCCACGCCCGCGTCGAAGATGCGTTCCACCCGATTGCCGAAAATTTCCAGGGTAACGGCGGCCTCTTCCGCGACCGGAAGATCGGAGGTGCCCGCGGCCACGACGCCAACCGGAGCTTGCTGCTTCGGGAGCGCCTCGCGCTCGATCGTCAGGCAGCGGGCCCGCTCGTGGAAAACTGCGCTCGGAAATTCCACCTGCACCGCTTCGAATTGTTCGCGCGAGATGCGCGTCGCGAGCAGGACCGGATCCCGTTCCAAAATCACGCGCGCGATTTGCGCCACTTCGGCCGGCGTTTTTCCCTGGCCCGAAGATCACTTCCGGAAAACCGGTCCGCCGTCGCCGGTCGACATCGACGCGGGCAAAACCGAGGTCGACGAAAGCTATCTTGTCCTCCGGCATCATCATCAACTGTCATGCGGAACTGCTCCGAGAAGTTCCGCTAGTCGGTTCACCGACGAGGTCCCGCACCTGGCGCACGGAGATTAGGGCGACGCTCGCCGCGACTCAGAGGGTGGGCTCGCCCGTCTCGTGCTGTGACGGGATCAGCAAGCGCATCGGCAGCATGGGCGATTCGTAGAAGCCGTGTTTGCGGAAAAAATTCTGCGAACGCAGCTCGGGTCGATCGGTCAGGAGAGTGATGCGGCGGAAATTTTTCTGCTTCGCAAACTCAATCGCGTGATCGAGCAGCATCGAGCCGTAGCCGTGGCCGCGATATTCCTTATGAATGACGAGGTCCTCGAGCAAAATGACAAAGCCGCCTTCCGCCGTGCTGATGGTGAAGAGCAGGTTGATCATCCCCACGATCGAGCGGTCGCGGCGCAGGACGAAGACGCGGCCCCGATTCGGTTGCTCGAAAATGAGGCGCAGCCCGCGGAGCTGCTTTTCCCGGTCGGGCCGGAAATCGCTCTCCTCGCTGAACAACTCGCCGAGCAGGCTGGAAAGCTCGTCGAGATCTTCCACGATTGCCGGTTGGATGACCACCTCGTTCATCGCAGATGGTTATTCCATATTCGGCCGCCGGTGGCAATGCGCTTATCTTGGTATAAAAGCGGGCGTGTCGCTCGATCGCCAGCGCCCCCTGCCACAGCCCGTTGACAAACCAGCCCTCACCCCTAGAGTAGCGGCTCTCTTAACTCCCGGCAGCGGGAATTTTCCTCTATGAAGCGCACCTTACAGCGATCGAAGCGAACCCGGAAACAGCAGCACGGTTTCCGCGCCCGCATGAGCACCAAGGCCGGCCGCGCCACCCTCGCTCGCCGTCGTCAGCGCGGACGCAAACGCCTCCTGCCCAAGGGTGCGGAGATTCATTTCGCGCGCCATACCCAGGCCTAGAAAACGCTGCCGCCTTTAGCGGTTGAGTTCACGCAGCGGTCCTGCGTATCCGGTCAGCTCGAGGTAGCCACGACCGCAGATCGGTTTTCCGGCGCGCATTCCGGTCAGATCAAACGCTCCCTCCCAGTAAATGAGCGGACCCAAAACCAGCTCCTGATCCGGGAGCACCGGTTGCAGCCGGAAATCCAGTTTTTCCTTCGGAAGAGCGACCCGCCAGCCAATCGGGTAGTTCGCTTTCGTCGCCGGGCTTTTCCAGAAAGATTCGGGCGTCATTTGAAAATCCGCGCTCGTCAGCGCGATGGAGGTTCCATCGGCGCGGACCAACGTCCCGCTCGAAATCGGATCGATTGCGCCATTCGTTAGGCGCATTTCGTAGAGCATCAGCTCGCTCCCATCGTTGAACTGGGCCGAAACCCAATTCCAGCCGGCCTGCCCCGGCGCGAGTTGATTGGTGGCCCATTCGTGATCGAACCAGCTTTCGCCGGTGACCGCGAAAGTCTGCTCCCGCACCCGCACACTCCCGGAGGTCGCGAGCCGCGTGATCGAGTAATAGTGCGAGGCGTGGCCCGCGCCGGTCGCTTTCCGGCTGATCCCATCGTTGCCGTGAATGACCGGCTCTTTTTGCGGAACCAAATGCAGCGCGATCTGCGCATCCGTCGCCTCGGCCGCGAGGTCAAAAGAGCCATCGCCATTCATGCGCAGAGTCCACTGGTCGATCCAGGCCAGCCGGGCGCCATCATCGAACCCCGCCTCGCCGAAACTGCCGCGACTCGCCTTTTCGTGGACAAGGAACTTCTTCCCAGCCGCGTCCGTGACCGTGAAGTGCGCGAACTTCAAATCATCCATGATAAAGCGCGAAGTCGTTCCAGCGCGTTCGCCGGGCGGCCGGATTCCCTGACGAAAAAAAGTCAGCTCATAACCGAAGCGGCGCCCGCTCGCGTTCGTCAGGTTGCCGGTGAAATACCACCACTCGGTTTTGAAATCAGTGTGCGCATGATGATCCCGCGGAAACTCGATATTGCCATCCCGGCTCCGCGACCTTCCATCCCGCCGCGAGGCAAAACATCCCCAGCGTGGCCGCCGCCAAATTGGCAATCCTCTTCATTCGCTCCTCACCGTCTCCGCAATCTCCAGCCGTCCCGCGCGCCAGGCCGGAATCCATCCCGCCACGATGGCCGCCGCGATAATCCAGAGCGGCGTCCAGGCGAGCGACCACCAGGGGAAGGCGAGCTGAATCGTCCAGCCAAAAAACGCGCGATTGATCACGCCCGTCAGAACAAGCGCGAGGCACAAACCCGAGGCAACCCCGAGCACGCTCGCGAGCAGGCCAATCATCCCGCTTTCCCAAAGGAGCAGGCGCCGAATCTGTCCCGCCGAAGCCCCGATCGCGCGCAGAACGCAAAGTTCGCGCGAGCGCTCGGAGACCAGCGTCGTTAGGCCAAGAAAAATCCCGATGACCGCCACGAGGACGGCAATCGTCCGCAAGACATAGGTGACCGCGAACGTTTGGTCGAAGACCTCGAAGATGCGGGTGCGAAGGAGGCGATTCGAGTAGATCGAAAATTCGCCGCTCCGGCTAAAGTGGTCTCGAAAATCCTGTGCGACCTGCTCCGGGTCCGCGTTCGGTTTCAGGTAGAGAGCGATGCTGTTGACGCGATCGTCGTGCCAGAATTTTTGGAAGTTTTTCGCACTCAGAAAGACGGTTCCCTGGTCGCGCGTGTAATCGTAGAAAACCCCCGCGATCGGGAAGCTCTTGACCCCTTCCGGAGTCGGCAGGTTGAGCGTCTCGCCTTCCGCGACGTGAAAGCGACGCGCGAAACTTTCCGAGATCAGGACGCATTGCTCGCTGTAAAACCGGCGGATGATCTGGTCGTTGTCGCCGTGGAGAAAGCGGAGATTGCGATGATTTCGTCCCGTGATGACCGCCAGCGCGATTGTCTCATCGCGAAACGGCAATTCCACTCCGCGATAGGTATCGACTTCGTCGACCTGCGGGTTCTTCTCCAAATACGCGATCGCCGCCGGCGGAACAAACGAAGTGGGCCCGGCGATTTCGTTTGCCGCCGGGCCAATGAAAAGATCGGCAATCAGTGTCTGACCGATCCAGTCGCTGACCGTTTGCCGGAAGGAAAAAACCATCACCGCCACGCCGACCGTCATCGCAACCGCCGCCGCCAGCGAAGCGATCGTGACCGAATTGCGCAGCAGAGTGCGGCCGAGATTTTGCGCGGCCAGACGGGGGCCGATCTTGCCCCGGGTCGTCGCGCGGACAACCCGACTGAAACGGGCCGTCAGCTCGGGCGCGAGCGAGGAAAAACCGGCCAGGACAAAAAAGGCGGCGCCGAATCCAAGCCAGGGCGGTCCGGTGCGCAAGGCGAGGAGCGAGAGCGCGACCGAGAGGAGGAGCGAGATGGCGCCGCCGAGAATCCAGCGGGGTGAGAGCCTGACCGCTTTCTCGATCCGAGCCCCGTGATGGAGCGTCTCGACCGGATCCATGGCGGCGGCGGCCCGGGCCGGCACCCAGGCGGCGGCGAGGACCGAGATGGAGCCGAGCAGAAACGCGCTCGCCCAGATCCAGGGAGCGACCACGATCTCCCGCACGCTGAGCAGGACATAGAGCGACGTGATCGTCTCCGCGACCGTGCCGACGAGCGCGCGCGCGAGCAGATAACCGCCCGCCATCCCGAGGGCGATCCCGACCGCGCCGAGAACCGCGGCCTCACCCAGGAAAAGCGCGCGCACCTCCCGCCGGCTCACGCCTAACGAACGCAAGATCCCAATCTCCGAACGCCGTCGAATGACCGAAGCCTCGACCGTATTGTAAATCAGGAACATCCCGACGAGGAGCGAGACGAGGCTCATCGCCTGGAGGTTGAGTTGAAAACCGGAGAGCATTTTTCCCACCTGCTCGCCGCGCTGGGCGGGCGGCGCGACCGTGACATCGGGCGGCAGGCGGCGCCGCAATTCCGCCGCAACTTTTTGCGGGTCGCTCCCTTTCGTCAGGCGAAGGGAGATCGAATTCAGGCGGCCGGATCGCCCGAGTAATTCCTGGGCCCAGCCGATATCCATGGCCGCGAAATGCGGATTGGCATTGGCCGTCGTGCCGCGCGTGCGGAGGAGAAAACCGATCGTCAGGCGAATGGTCCGGCCGTTGACCTGGGCCTCGACCTCATCGCCGGCCTGGAGATGGTGCTGGCGCGCCAGTTCTTCGCTCACCGCGATGACGCGCGGTCCGCGCAACCACTGCTGAAGATCGAACTGCTCGGCCTTGAAATCAGTTAGCTCAAAAGTGCGAAAGGGAGCGTTGGTCAGGATGTCGATCCCGAGCAGGTCGAGATATTCACCCGGGAATTGCGGGAGGGTGACCAGCCCCCGCACGATGGGGGTGGCGGCGCTGACGCCTTCCGCTCGCGCGACTTTGGGAAAAATCGCGTCCGGCAGATTGCCGGCCGGCGCGTTTACTTCGAGCTGGGCCTTCCCTGCCACGAGATCGACGCTCGCTTCGAAGGCGCGGTTGGCGCTGTAGTTGGCAATCTGGATCGCGAGATAAAGCGCCACCCCAAGAGCGACGGTGAGAACGTTGAGGGCGGCGAGCAGGGGGTGCTGCGCGAGGTAGCGGAGCACGTGCCAGCGGAAGAGGCGGGAGTATTGCGCGATCAAGATGGTCTCCGCGAAAGATGCCGAGAAATGCGGCCGCCGCGAATGAGGAAGGCTCTCCATACTGGCATCTCTCCTGCTCTGTAAAGAGCATGCGTTCCACGTTTCTGCAGAAGGTGATCATCTGCATGGTGGCAGGCTTCCTCGCCGCTTGTCTCATTCAATGGGGCAAGGTCTTCGTCGAAGGCGCCGATGACGCGCTCAACGCCGGCTACAAAAAAGACGCCACCTGGGTGGTCGGACATTGAGCTGATCCCGAAAGCCGTTGCCCTCAGCAGGTGCGCGGCTAATCTGCGGGAGAAGCATGAGGATCGGCATCGCGCAGATCAATCCCACTGTCGGCGATCTCCGGGGCAATTTTGAAAAGATCCTTGCTGCCTACGAGCGATTGGCCGCCGCCGGAGCGGAGCTGGTCCTTGCGCCGGAGCTGGCCACGACCGGCTACCCGCCGCAGGACCTCGTCTTCAGGTCGCGTTTCGTCCCGCAAAACCTGGAGGCGATCGAGCGCCTCCACGGATGCATCAGCGCGGTGCCGTTGCTCGTCGGATACGTCGATCGCAACGAGGGGCGGGGGAAGCCATTCTACAACGCCGCCGCCCTGCTCGAGCGCGGGCAGCCGATTCGCAAAAGTTTCAAGACGCTCCTCCCGACCTACGATGTCTTCGACGAAGACCGCTACTTCGAGCCGGGGCGGGGCGGGGAGGTTTTCACCATCGCCGGCCGCCAGGTCGGGGTGACCATCTGCGAAGACATCTGGACGCAGGATTATCTGCCAGGGCCCCTCTACGACCAGGAACTGGTGCGCGGGCTCATCGAGAAAGGCGCGGAGCTGATCGTGAACCTGAGTGCGTCGCCATTTGGGCTCGGCAAAATGGCGCCGGCGTCGTGAGATGGTGGGCGCGCTGGCGCGGGCGCACGAGCGGCCGATCGTCTATTGCAACGTCGTCGGAGGGAACGACGAGTTGGTCTTCGATGGCAGCTCGATCGCGTTTAACCGGGCCGGGGATTTGATTGCAGAGCTGCCCTCTTTTCAGAGCGCGGAAGCGATTGTCGAGACCGACTCGACCTCCGTCATCGCCCTCGAGCCGTTCGAGCCCATGGCCGAGCTTTACGGTGCCCTGTCGTTAGGCGTGCGCGATTATCTGGCCAAGTGCCAATTCAAATCCGCCGTCCTCGGCCTGAGCGGGGGGATCGATTCCGCGGTCGTCGCCGCCATCGCCGTCGAGTCGTTAGGCAAGGAGAACGTCGTCGGCGTTTCCATGCCCAGCCCCTATTCCTCGCCCGGGAGCATCGACGATGCCCTCGCTCTCGCCCACAACCTCGGCATCCGTTGCCTGCAAATCCCGATCGGCGACGCTTTCGCCGCCTTCAAGGCGCAGTTCAAGAAAATCTTCGCCGGTCTGCCCGAGGACACGACCGAGGAAAACATGCAGTCGCGTTTGCGCGGCATGATCCTGATGGCCCTCTCGAACAAGTTCGGCCACATCCTCCTCACGACCGGCAACAAAAGCGAGTTGGCGGTCGGCTATTGCACGATCTACGGCGACATGGCGGGCGGCCTCGCCGTCATCAGCGATGTCCCAAAAACGCTCGTTTACCAGCTCGCGCGTTGGATCAACCGCGAGCGCCAAATCATTCCGCTCGCGACCATCGACAAACCGCCGAGCGCGGAGCTAAAGCCCGGCCAGGTCGACCAGGATTCCCTCCC
Organism: uncultured Verrucomicrobiae bacterium; assembly: GCA_963772915.1. GTDB lineage: Bacteria > Verrucomicrobiota > Verrucomicrobiia > Chthoniobacterales > UBA10450 > Palsa-1392. Next base: position 79,642 of record CAVYZI010000001.1, on the reverse strand, counting down.
GCCTTACGACGTGCTCGACGAAATTCTGCAGCTTTACGTGGAGGAAAATCAGAGCGCGCACGACATCATTGCTCGAGGCTTTGAGGAAAAAACCGTGCGTTGGATTCAGCGCCGCGTCGACCTCAACGAATACAAACGCGCTCAGGCCGCGCCCGGTCTCAAGGTCACCACGCGCGCCTTCGGTGTCGGCCGCCGGATGCCGATCGCGCAGCAATACGTGGACGTCGAACCGTTCGCCCTGGCCAGTTGCGATTCGTCGAAGAAGGGGTAGCCAGGCTAGACCAGTCTAGTGCGTTCCCTCTGCCCTGACAGCGTTCGCGCCCGAATTCAACTCTCCCTCGGGCGTCCCCAGATGTTCCTTCAAAAAATCCAGCGCTCTTTCGCTCACGTCGGGCCAGTTGCTGAAGGAATGGTGATGACCCGGCCGAAGCAACTGTTTGAATCCCTTCGCGCCCACCTCCTTCAACTTTCGAATGAGATCCGAGAATTGTTCTGGCGGCATGGATTCGTCTTTCGAAGCGATGACATAAAGCGGTGCCACCTCGGAATCGACGTAAGTGATCGGCGACGCCTTCCGCAGCGCGTCCATATCGGAGGAACCAACGTAATTCGCGACCTTTCGCCGAAAAGGCGGCCGCTGGAGCGATCCCGGATCGGTGAAATCGTATGCGCCAGAGATCGCCACCGCGGCGTCGAGACGGTCGTCGCCTTTGCTCCCGGTCGCGGCGAGGTAGACATCGTGCGAACCACCGGAAGAGCCGCCGATCGCTCCCACCTTTCCGTTGCCGCCGGGATATTGCCGCGCGGCGCGGACCGCCTTTTTCAGATCATTCGTCTGTTCTGGATAACGGCCCGAAGATTTCTGGCCCGGGAGCTTGTCGGGCGGCGCCGATCGAAACTCCACCAGGAAGGCGTTGAAGCCGACCGCGGCCGCGTCTCGAGCGGCCTGGTGCATCCTGGGACTCGATGGTTCCGAGTCAAATCCGCCGCCATGAATCACGAGCACGGCCGGATGCGGTCCCGGGCCGACGCCCGGAAAAACCTTCCACTTTAGCTGGGTCCCATCTTCAGCCGTGGCATAAACGGTTCCGCCATCGTCGCGATACTGCCTGTGTTGGCCTCGTCGGCCGCGACGCTCTCGCTGCGCTTCGCTTGAAAGCACAGAAAGCACGAGAAGGAGGGCGATAAAAGGGATCGATTTTTTCATTGGCGTATCTTTTAGACCCACGAAAGCCACCGGCGCTGAATTGCGGGAAAGATTTTACCCATCGAGGGTGAAGAGCGAGAACCGCGCCGGGCAATTTGCACCGCTCAGGAATCGAACCTGAAACCCAGTGATTAAGAGTCACTTGCTCTGCCAATTGAGCTAGCGGTGCGTCTCGGCGCTCTGCCGGCTGGGCCGGCAAGGGCTCGAAAAATACTCATCCCGCTCCGATGCACAACGCGGAAGTTTTCTTCACTCTCCGCGCGGAAAACGCCGCGCAGGCCATGCGCTTTTCTTTCGTTTGCCGATCATCCCAAAAGGGAGGTAGTTTGATGGGCTGAGAATCGGGTCGGAAGGAACCCCATCGTCACATGGTCTGGACGCCGGAGCTTGCCTGCAGAGTCGATGACGACCAGTCGGTTCGTCGAAGCTTGCGGCGTTTATTCAAATCGGCGGGCGACACGTCAATCAGGTTCGGTTTTTCCGAAAAGTATCTGGTCGGGGGAACTTTTGCCGTCCCCGTTTGTCGGCTGCTCGACGTTCGCCCGCCCGAGGGTGCGAGGACAAAGCCACGTCTATGAACCTGCCGCCTGACGTCCAGTGCATCGAGGAAGCGCAGCTTCTTATTTGGCGGCCGCGCGGAGTTTTGGACGAGGCGCGGGTTGATACGATGATCGCGTTTGTCACCGAAACCGAGGATCAGCTTGGCAAGGCGTTCAACCGCTTCACGGACTTGTCGTCGATCGACGCCGTGGATCTGAGATTCAAATATGTCTTTCAGGCTGCGCTTTCCCGCCGGCTTTCGCGGCAAGGTCGTGCGCCAATAAAGTCCGCCTTTCTCGTCCCCAACCCCGCCGTCGCTCATTATTTGAAGATGGCCGCGGTGCTGACGGATCATTCGCCCTTGAACGTGATGTTGTTCGAAACGCGCGAAGCCGCTGCAAAATGGCTGGGGGTCGCGCCAGAATTACTCGCGCCCCAGGAATAGCGATCGGTTGTTATTCTGCGGGAATATTCTCGCGCGCGAAACGCAGGGCTCGCGCCATCCAGACCAGTTCGTCGACGAATTTCTTCAGTCGTCCGCTGTAAGCGGGGTCGGTGATATTTCCGGTCGTCGGATCGAAGAGCTTGCCGGCGCTCCCGAAGTAGACGTCCCAAAAGATCGTGACCAGGCCCAGCTCGCGCAGCACCGGCAACAGACTTTGAATCATGCGCGCGCCCCCGAATGGCCCGGCTGAGACGCCGCAAACGCCCACCGCTTTGTGGATGTATTCCTTCAGGTTCGTGTCCAGCACGTGCTTGAGGAGCCCGGGAAAGCTGTGGTTGTACTCCGGGACGACCAGGATCAATCCGTCGGCCCGCCCGACCGTGGTGGAAAACTGCGCGTCTTTGATCGCCTCGCCGGCGTCATCGATGGAGAGCCGGAGGTTTCGGATGTCGATCAATTCCGTGGTCATGTCCGAGCGTTTCGAAACTTCTTCGAAAACAAAACGCGCTGCGTGCTCGCTCAAGCGACCCTGGCGCGAGGTGCCGAGGATGACCGGTAAGAAGAGAGGTCGGGTGATCGATTCCATAAGCGGTTTGTCGTCCAAAGTGAGGAAAACTTACAAGCCGAAGTTGTCGCCGGGGGACGATGCCGGTTGCATCAGGGCGGTCTTGGCAATGCCGGCGACCGGCACGGTGTAACAATAGGTCGCGACGGGTTGCGAGACGTGTTTGAACTCCATCGGTGCGGTTCGCTCGAAGAGGGCGCTCGTTTCCGCCGAGAGCATTGCGTGGAACGGCTCGCTCACGAGGATTTGCCATTTGCCGGCGCGATCGCAGAGACGCGAAGCGAGGTTCACGGTGTGGCCGATGGCGGTGAAATCGCGCCGCGTGTCGGAGCCGATCGAGCCGACAATCGCGCGTCCGCGATGGATCCCGACTCCGAGGGCGAGGGGCCAGTTTTCCGCCTCGATTTCCTGGCGAATGGTCGCGACCAATTCCCGCGCGCAGGCGAAGACCTTGTCGGCCGAACCTTCGCCGCCGAGGAAAACCGCCATGACGGCGTCGCCGATAAATTTGTCCACGTCGCCGCCGGCGGAAACGACGGCGTCGGCCTGGAGGGCGAGGAGGCGATTGAGCTCGCGCACGAGGAAGGAGGCTTCGCGTGTTTCGCACCAACTGGTGAAGCCGCGCAGGTCGGCGAAGAGCACGATCACTTCCTGTTCCATGCCGGCGAGCCATTGCGGATCGTGCCGGCTGCGACGCACGGCCTCGGCCGTGAAGCGCGAGACGTAGGGAAGGAGGGCGAGTTTTTCGCCTAACGAGATGATCATCTCGTTAAAAACGCTCCCGAGATGTTGCAGTTCATCACCGCTGCTCACTTGCACCTGGACCTGGTGGTCGCCGGATTGGAAACGGCGGATGCCGGCGGAGAGTTTGTTCAGGCCGCGAGTGATGTTGCGGGCCAGGATGAGGCCGGGAATCATCGCGATCAGAAAAGCGCCGGCGCCGATCGCGATCGCGAGGAAGAGCTCTGCGCGCTGGCGCGCGAGAAAACGGCTGATGCGGGCATCGGCTTCGAGCATCGCGACCGGCTCGCCGGCGCGATTAAGGATCGGGGCGTAGCCGCTGATCCAGCGTCCGTTTTCGTCCTCGTAGGCGTCGCTGCTCGTCGGCATCCTCGTTTTCCAGGCCTCGATAAACTGGGCGCGGTTGGCGGGCAGAATGGTGTAGCGGCTGCCGATGAAGGTTTTCTTCTGCAGCATGACAACGAACTCGGTCTCGAAGGGCGCGCTCATGCTGACCGGGCGCAGGATATACATCTCGTTTTCCGCCAGATGATTGACCCGGCGGGATTGATCGAGAAGCGAGCGCGTCTGCTGGAAGGCGGGCGAAGAAGCGTCGTTAGGCGAGTGGATCGTGCTGATGGCATCGCCGTCGAGCGCGAGCGCGGTCGTGCCGGCCGCGCCGCGGACGAAGGCCTGGAATTCCTGGAGCAATTGCTCGCGGCGGAAATGGAAGTTGGTCCCGAGAATCGCGGCCACGACGAGGGCGGCCACGGTCGCCATCGCGAGCACGACTTTGGTGCGGAGGGAAATCCGATGCGACCGATCAGGATTGGAAGACATGTCGAAACCTCAGCGCGGGGCAGAGCCGCCTGCGCTTCTTAGCACTTTTCGAGGGGGCGAATCAATTCTCCTTTCTGCGCCGCTGGCCTTTACCAAAAACCCCACTGTTTGGTCGCCATGATCCAGAGGCCGAGTGCCAGATTTGTGACGCCGTGGGCCAGGACGCAGGAGGTGAGACTTCTCGTCCGGTAGGCGACGAAGTTGTAAAGCGCGCCGGTGATAAGCGCGGCCGGCCAATCGGCCCGGAGGTGCGAAAGGGCGAATGCGATTGCGACGACGGCGAACGAGAGCCAGGAAAAAGTTCCGAATGGGACCGTGTCGAACTTTTCCGAAACCAGGTAGCGAAGAAGAAACGAGCGCCAGAAAATCTCCTCGACCAGGGGGACGACGATGACGAGGCGAAGGAAGCGCAGGGCCAGAGTTGCCCAGTAGAGCGATGGATCAGCCGCCAGAGTATCCGGATCAAAGCCGACGAGCCGGGCGGGGAAATGGAGGAACTGCTGTGGCGCAATCCAGAGGACGAAAACGAAGAGCGCGATCGCGATGGTGAAAAGCGGGCGGCGCAGCCAATGCAACTCATAGTCGCGCCGGAAATAAATCAGAACCGCGGCGCAGAGCACGGTTTGCAGCGGGTAAATCCAAAACTCCGGCGCGGAAAGCCAGAGCGATGGACTCGGCCGTTTCAGTCCGTTGCCGGCGCCGAGCAGGACGATGAAAACGAGCATCGGGAGGAGGTGCGCCCAAAGCTTTCTTTTCTCCGGCGCGCGGGCGGCATCCGTGCTGGTCATCGGCGGATGATAGCCGGGCGGTCAGGAAACGGAAGAAGAACGATCGACCGACGGGGCGTCTGGCCACCCTTTACAATCGGCCGCGGTCGCGCTAGGTATTCGGCCCCCTTTCCAGACCCGGGAGGCAATTCTTATGAACATCATCGACACTCTTGCCAAGGAGCAGCAGAAGACCGACGTGACCAAATTCAAAGTGGGCGACGGAGTGCGCGTCCACACCCGGGTGCGCGAAGGCGACAAGGAGCGGATCCAGATTTTTTCCGGGATCGTGATCGGCCGCAAGGGCACGGGCCTGAACCAGACTTTCACCGTCCGGCGCATTTCCTACGGCGAAGGGGTGGAGCGTGTCTTCCCGATCCATTCGCCGCGCATCGCGAAGGTGGAAGTGGAAAAGCAGGGCAAAGCGCGCCGGGCGAAGCTGAATTACCTGCGCGGCCGCAAAGGCAAGGAAGCGACCGCGGTCCGGGAATAAAGCGGTAGACGTTTCGCTCTGCGAAACGCGGGTCGGCGGGCGGCCAACCAGAAAAACGCTCGCGAACAACAACCGCGCCGGGTCCGACGTGAGGATTGGACTGCGAAATGAGTATCTCCCCGCGCTTCGCACAGCGAAGCGTCAACAACGCTGCAACGCGCAGGCTTTCCATGCGGTGCAATCTGTGGATAAGGTCTCCGCAGGATGCGCTGCGGATTTCGGCACGAGAAAAAGCTTCGGACGTCGTTAGGCGTAGCTCGTATTGCCGGGATCGATGAAGCCGGGCGCGGCGCTCTCGCCGGGCCGGTGGTGGCCGCCGCGGCGATTTTGCCGGAACGTTTCCGCCACCGAAAGTTGAATGATTCAAAGCAGCTCTCGCCCGAGCTGCGCGAAAAAATCTACCGCTACCTGACGAGTCACAGCGAGATCGTCTGGGCAGTCGGTGTGGTCGACTCACTCGAGATCGATCGGATCAACATCCTGCGCGCTTCGCATCAGGCGATGCGGATCGCGGTCGCCGGCCTGACGATTTCGCCCGAGCACGTCCTGATCGATGGCCTGCCCGTCTTCCCGTTTCCACTCCCGCAAACCGCGATCATTGACGGCGATTGCCTGAGCCTGAGCATCGCGGCCGCGAGCGTGATTGCGAAGGTGACGCGCGACCGTTTGATGCGGGAATTCTGCGGGCGTTTCCCGCAATATTGTTTCAGCCAGCACAAAGGTTACGGGACTGAGCTGCATCTCCAGAAACTCCATGAACACGGCCCTTGCCCGATTCACCGCCGCTCGTTTGAGCCGGTGGCGCAGCCGATTTTTGCCTTCTAAGCGCGCCCATCTGCGGCTTGGGACGCGGGGCGAAAAACTGGCGGCGCGTTATCTGCGCCGGCAGGGCTTCAAGATTCTCTATCGCAACTTCCGCGGGCGGCAGGGTGGGGAGATCGATCTCGTCTGCCGGGACCGCGACACGCTCGTTTTCGTGGAAGTGAAAACGCGCACGCGGGAGGATTTCGGCCGCCCGCTGGATGCGGTTGGCCGCCAGAAGCAGCGTCGCATCTCGTTAGGCGCGCTCGCCTGGCTGCGATTGTTAGGCAATCCGGATGTTCTTTTTCGTTTCGACGTGGTGGAAATCGTGATCGCGAAGGGCGCGCCACCGCGGATCGAGCTGGTCCGGAACGCCTTTCAGTTGTCCGAGCCCTACCTTTATTGAAAAGTGCGCTGTAGCCGGGATCGGTGATCCCGGCGGGAACATCGGCGACAGGGAAAGAGGTCCACGGGCCAGACCGGCGGCCGGGATCACCGATCCGGGCTACAGCGGTTTTTGGGATGTTCGGGCAGGAATTTTTCTGCTAGACCCGCCCCCATGAGTAGAGCGAACAGGACGAGTTGCGGTGGGACGGTTGCGACAAGAATGGCGGGAAAATTGGCGGGCGGATTGTTCCTGTCCGCGTTGGCGTTTTGCGGGACGACGCTTAAGGCGTCCACGACGGAAGTGATCTACTCCTTTGCCGGAGGTGGCGACGGCGAATACTGCGACACCGACGTGGCGATCGACGCGACCGGCAATCTCTATGGGACGTCGGTTCTCGGCGGGCAATTCGGCGGCGGCACGGTCTGGCAATTGTCGCCGGTTGGCGGTGGCTGGGTTCACACCGTGCTCTACAATTTCACCGGCGGCGCCGATGGCGGTGAGCCATACAAGGGAGTGACTCTGGATGCGGCCGGCAATCTTTACGGGACAGCGGTCACCGGCGGTGCGGGCAGTTGCGAGGGTGGATGCGGGGTCGCCTACAAGCTGACGAAATCGGGCAACACCTGGACCCAGAGTGTCATTCATGCCTTTACCGGCGGGACCGACGGCTCCGGGCCGGGGTCGCGGGTGGCGGTGGATGCGCGCGGCAACGTTTACGGAATGACTCCCACCGGTGGCGCCAATGGGTTGGGTGTCGTCTATGAGGTGCAATCGAGGTCGAATGGCGACTGGAAGCTGCGAGTCCTCCACACTTTTACCGGCGGCTCCGACGGGTCATCCGGTTCGGCCGGCAAGCTGGTGCTTCGCGGTGGCCACATTTTCGGGGTCGCGACTACCGGAGGCTCGTTCGGTTCCGGAACGGTTTTCGAATTAAGGCCGACCCGGAGCGGCGAATGGGATTTGAAGACTCTTTACTCCTTCCAAGGCGCGCCCGACGGCGTCTTTCCCTATGGTGCGCTGCTCTTCGACGCCGCCGGCAACATTTACGGCACGACCTACTACGGCGGGCCGGATGGCCTGGGCACCGTTTACCGGTTGTCGCGCAACGGCGGCGGGCAGTGGAGAGAAACGGTTCTCTACAGTTTCCAACCCGGGAACGATGGGAACAGCTCCATCAGCAACCTGGTCGCGGATGCGGCCGGGAATCTCTACGGCACGACGAGCGAAGGTGGCCTCGGGAGCGGCACGATCTTTCACCTGATGCCGGCGCAGAATGGGACCTACACCGAGAGTATCGCGCACAGTTTCCAAGGCACCCCGGACGGCGCTTTCCCCTACGCCGGGATGGTCGGGGACGGCGGCGGAATTTTCTACGGGGCAACCGTCCACGGCGGGGCCGACGGCGACGGCGCGATCTACCGGTTTATTCCATAGCTCCCGTCGGAGGCGCCGGGGGCTCCGGCTCCTTTCGCCCGCTCTCGTCTATAAATCCGCGCGCCAGCAGGACGTCAGTCGACGAATGGGCAACGATCGAGCCCGCGATGACGAGCGCGATGAGGCGAAAGAGCCGCTCCGCGTTTGGCACATCGCGCTGAAAGAGGAGCAAACCGTAGACGACGGAGGCGAAACCTTTCGGACCAAACCAGCCGGCCGTGAAGCGCTCGCGCCAGTCCAGATCGCTTTTCCACAAGGCGATAAGCATGGCGGCGGGGCGGGCGAGGAGGAGGGCGAGGGCGGCGAAAAGAAAATCCGGTGCGTGCAGTTCCACGGCCATGCGCGGCGAGAGGAGCGCGCCGAAGACGAGGAGGGTGGCGAGTTTGAGCAGCTCCGTAATCAGCTCGCCGAAGCGGTGAAACTCCTCCCGCAAACTCGGCCGCGAACTCGCCACGGTGACGCCGGCGGCGAAGGCGGCGAGGAAGATATTGGCGTGTGTGAGCGAGGCGATGGCGAGCACGAGCAGGCCGATCGCGACCGCGAAGAGCGGCTCATACGGTTTCGCCACACCGAAAAAACGGGAGGCGCGAAACCAGCAGGCCAGCAAGGGCACGACCACACCGATCGCGATGCCAAGAAATAATTCCAGCGCCAGGCCACCGTAGCCCGCTTCATAATGCCCGATCACGCTCAGGCAGACGAGGACGAGCGGCAGAGCGAGTCCGTCATTCACGCCGCTCTCGACATTCAAAAGGTGCTTCAGGCGCCCCGGAATTTCCTTCCGTCCGATGATGGCCGCGGCAAAGACTGGATCGGTCGGGCTCAGAATCGCGCCCAGGAGCAACGCTTCGATCCAGGAAACGTCGGCGAGGAAATAGGCGAGAAGCGCGGTCGCGAGAAGGGTGAGCGGCATGCCGAGGAGGAGGGCGCGCCCCGGCAGTTGCCAGGCATTGATGAGATCGCGAATCCCCGCGCGCATTCCGTCGGTGAAGAGGACGCTGAAAAGGGCCAGCTCGGCCAAATGCCTGACGATGGGAGAATCGTGCGTCAGGTGGAGAAAGTTCAGCATCCCTGGCCCAACGAAAAAACCTGCGGCGAGGAAGAGGACCGCAGTCGAGAGCACGCTGCGGTCCGCGAGGTCCGAAAGGAGGAGCGCGGCGAACAGGGTCAGCGAAAAAATGAGGAGCGCGGTCACCCTTCCTCCTTTCCCCGGGTCGCGGTCGAAGTTGCTTGAGCCGGAGCGGGGGCCAAGCTCCAATGAGGCATGGCGGGTGGAAAACAAGCCGGCTGGTCGCTCACCCCGTTCGACGTTCTCCTTCTCGCGGTCCCAGCGGCCTTTGCGCTTAAATATATGCCGGGCTGGGGGAGCGGACCGGTTCTCTTCGTGGTTTCGGCTCTCGCGATTGTGCCCCTGGCCGGTTGGATGGGGCGGGCGACGGAACAACTCGCGGCCCGCTCCGGCGCCGGGGTGGGCGGGTTGCTTAATGCGACGTTTGGCAATGCGGCGGAATTAATCATCGCGCTGGTGGCGTTGAGCAAAGGCCTCACCGGAGTGGTGAAGGCTTCGATAACAGGATCGATTATCGGCAATCTCCTGCTCGTGCTCGGTGTTTCTATTCTCGCGGGAGGAATTCGCTATCGCAAACAAAGCTTCAACCAGACCGCCGCCCGGGTTTCCTCGACGTCGTTAGGCTTGGGCGCGATCGCCTTGCTCATCCCGACCGTTTTTCATCGCGCGGCCGCTTCGCGCCCCGGCGGCTGGACGATCGAGGCCGAACAGAAACTTTCGCTCGCGATCGTCGTCGTCCTTTTCCTGACCTATTTCTTTTCCCTCCTTTTTCATCTCGTTACGCATCGAGACCTTTTCACCGGATCGTCGGAGAAGAGGGGAACGGACGAGCCCCGGTGGCCGCTCTGGCAGTCGATCACTGCGCTGGCGATTGCGACCGCCTTGATCGCGTGGCTGAGCGAGTTTCTCGTCGGCTCGATCGAGCCCGCGCGGAAGACGCTCGCCCTGACGGAGACTTTTGTGGGCGTCGTCGTGGTCGCAATCGTGGGCAACGCGGCCGAGCACTCCACCGCCGTTTGGATGGCGTGGCGCAACAAGATGGATCTCAGCCTGAGCATCGCGACCGGCTCGAGCTTGCAGATGGCGCTCTTCGTTACCCCGCTGCTGGTCTTCGCTTCCTACGCGTTTGGGGATCGGATGACGCTCGAGTTTTCGCTCCCGGAGATCGCCTCGATTGTCTTTTCGATTTGGATCGTCGGCCAGATCAGTGGCGACGGCGAAAGCAACTGGCTCGAAGGTGTGCAATTGCTCTCGGTCTGGATCATCACCGCCGTGCTTTTCTTTTATCTCCCGGCGCTTCATCCGCTCTAAGAGCGCGGCTCCAAGGATGGATAGGCGAAGCGTCTACAGCAGCTCGCCCTGGACCACGCGACCGGCGCGGCTGGCTTCGTCGCGCACTTCCTGAAGAAGCGATTTGAATTCGCATTCCTCCAGGGCCTGAATCAGACGGGGGTAATCAGGGGTGATCTTCAGGTCGTCGATCGGCATCGGCAACGGGAGGTGACAATCGAGCTCAACCATCCTGCGGTTTTGCAGAATCCGCTCGCGGGCCACCTCCAGTTTATCGCGCGTTTTTGGCAGTTTGACCTGGTCGAGCCCCGCGAGCAGCGCTTCGAGGCTGCCGAAGTCGCGCAGGAGTTTGGCCGCGGCTTTGCGGCCGATCCCGACCCCGCGGATGTTATCGACGGCGTCCCCCGAGATGGCGAGAACGTCGCCGATCATCGCCGGCGGCACCTCCCATTTGGCGGTCACCTCTTCCTCGCCTAACAATGCAAAGGGATCCTTGGGCGAGGCCAGATCGGCTTTCGCTGTGCTGTAGATTTTCACCTTCGCGTTCACCAGTTGGTAGAGGTCCTTGTCGTTCGTCGCGAGGATGGTCTCGATCCCGCGCTCGGCCGCCTTGACTGCGTAACAGCCCATCAGGTCGTCCGCCTCCGTGTTCTCGAGCGAGAGGTTCTTGAAGCCGAGGGCGGGCATCAGTTTCTCGATGTAGTCGATCTGCGGCACCATCGGGGGCGGCATTTCCTTGCGCGTCTCCTTGTATTCCGGCTGCAGTTCGGTCCGCCGTTGCGGCAGGCCCCGGTCCCAGACGACCGCGCCGAGGTCGGGCTGGAGATGTTTCAGCATGAGGCGAAGCGATTTGGTGAAGCCGAAAATCGCGTTCGTCGGTTCGCCTTTCGAATTGGAAAGATGGAGGATGGCGAAGTAAGAGCGGTAAACGTAGTAGTGGCCGTCGACTAAAAGGAGTCTCATAAAAATGGGGACAGGATTTACTGGATTGTGAGGACGGGAAGCGGAACGTGCAACCGCGCGCTCATTTTGAACCTGCTGTGAATCCTGTCGAAAATAAACAAAGCGATGCCTGGATGGTGCGCGTCGAGGGCCGGGAATACGGTCCGGTCGACCTCGAGGAATTGCGCGAGTGGAAGCGGGAAGGCCGCCTTATTCGCGAGAACGAAGTCCGCGAACCCGGAAGCGAGCGCTGGATTCAGGCGGGCGAGTTGCCGGAGATTTTTTCGGATGAAGTGGAGACTTCCGAGCTGACTCCGCCGCCAGTCGTCGGGCGCCTGAGTTTCGGGAAAATTTTTGCGGAAGGATGGCGAATTTATCGCGCGGGCTTCGGACGTTTCTTTCTCCTCGCTCTCCTCGTCTCGGTGCCTTTGTTTTTTCTCCAGCTCGCCGCGCCGTATCTCGAGTTGCCTAAAGAAGGCGGTCCCACCACGACCGTCCTCGTCAGCGCCGTGATTGTTTTCCTGATGCTGGCCCTGCTCGTGGTGGCCTGGCCGTTCTCCCTCGCCGGCATGCAGCTTCTCGCAGCCGATCTTTCCGCCGGACGCAACCCCGGTCTGCGCGATGTCCTGACTCGGGCGAAGCCGCTTTGGATGCGCATGTTTCTCCTCGGGTTGATCGTCTACGGGAGCTATTTTCTCTGGACGATCATCCCCCTGCTGGTCGCGCTTTCGCTCGCCGCCGGCACGCCTTCGCTCAGCTCGGTCGGGCTCATGCTCCTGCTCCTCATTTTTACCGCCTACATGGTGGCGCGGCTCTTCATTAACTTTCTTTTCTGGCAACAGACCGGCGCGCTCGGGGGCGGAGAGACGATCGATAACCTGCGCGAAAGCAAGGAGCTGGCGCGGAGCGGCCCCGAGCTTCCGCGCCTGCAACGACCGCTCTATCGCGGCGCCCTCATCGCTTCGCTCTGGCTTCTCGTGATTATTTTTGTCAACTTCGCGATCGAGATGCCGGTCGTAATTTTTCGGCTGCGCGGGGTGACCAGCCTGGAACAGGCGGCGGCGCTGCTCCAGGCCATGGCGACGGAGAGCGCGCCTGATTTTCTGGCCGCCCTGACGACATTCCTGAGCGGCCTGATCCACGCCATTCTGCGGGGATGGCTGGCGGCCATTTTCGTCGTGCTCTATTTCGCGACCAAGGCTGACCAGCAAAAACGCAATTAGCGCGCCTGCGTTTAGCTTCGTTAGGGAGCGCCCGCCCTACAACCGACTAGGTCAGCGTCAGGTAGGGGAGGAGGCCGTGGAGCCCGCCTTCGCGGCCGAAGCCGCTCTCGCGATAACCGCCGAAGGGACTCGTCGGGTCGAATTTGTTGTAGGTGTTGGCCCAGACGACACCGGCGCGCAGTTTGCTCACGATCTTGAAAATCTTGCTCCCTTTGTCTGTCCAGACCCCGGCGCTCAAGCCATAGGGGGTGTTGTTGGCCCGTTCGATCGCTTCTTCGGGAGTGCGGAAGGTCATCACGCTCAGGACGGGTCCGAAGATTTCCTCCTGCGCGATGCGATGGGAGGCAGTCACGCCGGTGAAGAAGCTCGGCGGATACCAATAACCTTTCTCCGGCAGTTGCAGGCGGGGCTGGACCAGCTCGGCGCCCTGCTGCAGACCGCTGTCGACCAGTTCGCAAATTTTCTCGAGCTGCATCCGGGAATTGATCGCCCCGATGTCGGTGTTCTTGTCGAGCGGGTCACCGACTCGGAGCGTGGAAATGCGGTCGCGCAACTTCCGGATGACGGCCGGGAAAACGCCTTCCTGGACGAGGAGCCGCGAGCCGGCGCAACAGACGTGACCCTGATTGAAGTAAATGCCGGAAATGATCCCCTCGACTGCCTGATCGATGGCGGCGTCTTCGAAGATGATGTTGGCCGCCTTGCCCCCCAGTTCGAGGGTGAGTTTCTTTTTCGTGCCGGCGACGGCCCGGGTCAGCATCTTGCCCACCGCGGTCGAGCCGGTGAAGGCGATCTTGTTCACGTCCTCATGCGCGACCAGGGCCTGGCCGGTTTCGCCGGCGCCGGTTACGATGTTAACCACTCCATCGGGCAGCTCGGCCTGCTGGAAGATCTCCGCCAGATGAAGCGCAGTGATGCTGGTCGTCTCGGCCGGTTTCAGCACGCAGGTGTTGCCGGCGGCGAGCGCGGGGGCCAGTTTCCAGGCCGCCATCAGGAGCGGGAAATTCCAGGGGATGATCTGGCCGGCTACGCCTAACGAACGGGGCGAGCGTCCGGGAAAAGCGTAGGCCAGTTTATCCGCCCAGCCCGCATAATAGAAGAAGTGGGCGGCGACGAGGGGGAGATCGATGTCGCGGCTTTCCCTGATCGTCTTCCCGCCGTCCATCGACTCGAGAACGGCCAGCTCGCGCGCTTTCTCCTGGATGAGCCGCGCGATGCGATAGAGGAATTTTCCCCGCTCCCGACCCGGCATCCGGCTCCAGACCTTGCCATGGGCCCGCCGCGCCGCGCGCACCGCGCGATCGACATCATGGGCATCGGCGGCCGCGATTTCCGCCAGCTTTTCCTCTGTCGCGGGATTGATGGAATCGAAATGCCTGCCGGAATGGGGCGCGAGAAATTTGCCATCGATAAAGAGCTGATAGCGCGGTTTGATTTTGATGTAGTCGCTCTGCTCCGGAGCGGGCGCATAGGACCAGCGTGCGCCGAAATTCAGGCGCCGTTCTTCAGGCGCGAGGGCCGCAGGACGGGCCGCCACCGGGGTCGTTTCGGTCTTGGCGAGAGTGGTTGCGGCGCGGGTGGTTTTGCGGGCCATGGACCTTTTGTAGCGTCCCGGCTCGAGCAACGCACTCAAAAAACAGCCTTCACTCTGGACGTGGTTTAATCTTTGCGCCGCGGGTGCACTGAGAAAACGACCGAAGTCGATTTTCAGGCGCAAAGCATTTGGGCCAAACAGGCTAACAAAAAAGAAAGAAACTTTTCCTCACGGCGGAAAAAAGTCTTGACATGGCGCCCAAAAATCCCGCCTACTCGCGCTCTATGAAACATCCAACCTTACAGAAAATCAGCCTGGCGGCGATGGCTCTGGTCACTTGCTTTGCGCTCAGCGCGCAAGCTGGCCGGCCCACCCTGTCAACGGCTAAATCAAAACACGGCGCGAAGTCCCAACACTTCTCGCTCTCAGCAAAAGGGGCAACCCACCAAAGCCCCGCGGACTTCACCTATTTGATCGATGACGGGACAGCGGAAGACAGTATTGGTCTGACGCTCGGCGGCGACATCATCTCGCTGAACGAGTTTGACGTCATTCCCGGCGCCGAGACAATCGATTCCGTTTCGATCGCCTGGGGCACGCCAGTGTTTCCCGACCCGAGCCTGGATGGCCTGCCGTATACGGTGGCGATCTGGAGCGATCCGAACGGGGACGGGAGTCCGACTGACGCGGTCCTGCTGACCACGGCCAGTGGCGTCGTCTCCATGCAGGGCACGGACACGTTCATCACCACGAATATCGATGCCACGATCGCAACGACGAAGTTCTTCGTCGGTTTACTCATCACTCATAGTGCGGGCCAATTCCCGGCCGCTTTTGATGAAACGGCACCGACCTTTTCCAACCGCAGCTACGTAGCGGGCGGTACCACGGGAAATATCATGGACTTGAATATGAACGACCTGCCGGTCGCTCCGATCGAATCCTTCGGCCTCGTTGGCAACTGGCTCATCCGGGCCCACTCGCCCGGCAACCCGTCGCCCACCCCGACCCCGACGCCCACGCCGACCCCGGCCGGTGCTCTGTGGTATAACGGTGACTTCGACGGCGTCAACGGCCTCGCCAACGAGCGCGACACCAGTCTCGGTTCCGGCCAATACGCCAGCGTCTACGACGACTTCAACGTCACCGACGAGGCAGGATGGGATGTGAACGAGGTCTATTCGCACAATCTTGAGAACACCAACATCACCGGCGCGACCTGGGAGATTCGCCAGGGCATTACCGAAGGCAATGGCGGCACACTCATCGCCAGCGGCATGACCGCGACACCGGTTGTGACCCAGGTTGGTCCCGGCGGATTCGGCTTCCTCGAATTCGAGGTCAAAGTCATTGGTGTCAACGTCCATCTGGCTCCGGGAACCTACCACCTCAATGTCACGCCAACCGGCGACCTGACAGGTCGTTCGTTTGATTCGACAACGGTGGGCGTGAACTGCATCGGCACGCCTTGCGGCAATAACCAAAATGCGTTCTTCGATAGCAACTTCTTCGGCGCCGTCTTCACCGACACCGCGAACGAGGGTCAGCCCTACGACTTCTCGATGGGTGTGAACGGCGAAGTAAGTGGCGGCGGCGGTGGCATAGTGCTGGAAGCGCGGGTGCGCGGCCGGGACAATATGCATTTCGTTGGTCTGCACTGGAACCCTGCTGATGGAGGCGAAATTAACATCCTGCGCGACGGCGTCGTCGTCAGGACGGTAGCGGATGATGGCGCGTCGCGGGACAAGTTAAACCGACGTCAAGGCACCTTCACCTACCAGGTGTGCGAGACCGACTCGGGCGACTGCTCGAACGAAGTCACCGTCACGGTACCGTAGATTGATAAGTTTGACAGTTCAGCTCCGGGAGTTGTCCTAACCGACTCTCGGAAGCCTGAGAGCTGACTTACAAACCAAAGGGCATTCAGCGATAACGCTGGATGCCCTTTCTGCTTTCTCCGTTCCAACTGACATTTAACGAGCACTGCCTCCTCACGGCTAGCGTTCGTTGATTGTCAGTTGGGGCCGGAAGAGGGCAAAATGAAGTTACTTTCTCCGGCGGTGGAGAAGCAGTCCTTGGCGGCGGCGACTGGGCGCAATTATCGACCGGCGGCCGGGGAACTCACGCGCCGGTTGCGCAATGAAGTGAGCGCCTGGCTGATCTGGAAATGCGTCCAGTTCCACGCGGGCCAAACTGTGTGCGCAACTGGAGAGCGGGTGGTGGCCCGATCGGGCCGTGCCTCGGCCCGCCGCGGTGGTGGTGAGCGAACTTGATTCGACCTATGGGCCAGCGGTCCAGAAGCCAGGTCGCGTGGGTAAATTCATTTTCCCGCACCCGTTCCAATCCTTCATCGCCATCACTCAAAATCACTTCGCACTTCGCTTTGCCGTAGTGGCGCAGCCGCTGCCAGGCCAGGCGCCGGCCAAAGAGCGCCAGTCGCTGGGCGCTGGCAATCCAGCGCTTGTTTTGCAAACTGACCGCTGTCCAGCCCCGCCGCTCATAGCGCCGCTTGCGCCCGCTATAGTTGACTCCCAGGTAGGCCGGGAAATGCGCCACTGGCAGGTCCCGATCGCGCGTCCTCTTTGCTGCCGCTTTACCGGCGTCTCATGCGGCCGGTCTGGCAAAGCGAGAGCGAAACCCTGTTGCAAGTGCTAGCCACCAGTCCGCTCCGCGAGAGTCGGCCCGAGCAGTTCCACACTCTCTTTGGTTACATCCTGGGCAACCGCGAAGGAATCGATAGCTGGCACCAAATCCCGGCTCGCTTCCGGCGCTCGATCGGCCGCCGTCTGGCCCCCGTGCGCAGCGGCAGCGGAGTGATCGAAAAGGACATCGAAGTAACCATTGGTCGCCGCTTCAAACGCCAAGGCAGAAGCTGGACGCAACGCGGGGCCGAACATCTCCTTCAGCTCCTCTGGCTCCAGAACAACCCTCACGATTGGAACCACTGGTGGACGAAAACCGCATTAGCTAAAACCAAGATAAACCCAGGTTGGCCTTCATCCCCTCGACCGCCCAACCGACAATTGACCAACACGACCCTCCTCACGATGAAGAAGAAAAAAGTCTTGACATCGACCCCAAAAATCCCGCCTACTCGCGCTCTATGAAACATCCAACCCTGCAGAAAGTCAGCTTGGCGGCGATGGCTCTGGTCACTTGCTTTGCGCTCAGCGCGCAAGCTGGCCGGCCCACCCTGTCAACGGCTAAATCAAAACACGGCGCGAAGTCCCAACACTTCTCGCTCTCAGCAAAAGGGGCAACCCACCAAAGCCCCGCGGACTTCACCTACCTCGTACCCGATGACGGCACAGCGGAAGACGCCATTGGCCTAACGCTCGGCGGAGATGTCATTTCGCTGAACGAGTTTGCCGTCATTCCAGGCGCTGAGACAATCGATTCGGTTTCGATCGCCTGGGGCACGCCAGTGTTTCCCGACCCGAGCCTGGATGGCCTGCCATATACGGTGGCGATCTGGAGCGATCCGAACGGGGACGGGAATCCCAATGATGCGGTTCTCCTGACCACGGCCAGCGGCGTCGTCTCCAT
This sequence comes from uncultured Verrucomicrobiae bacterium, assembly GCA_963772915.1. GTDB lineage: Bacteria > Verrucomicrobiota > Verrucomicrobiia > Chthoniobacterales > UBA10450 > Palsa-1392. The sequence goes on along the minus strand of CAVYZI010000001.1, from coordinate 61,838 downwards.
GCAGGGCACGGACACCTTCATCACCACGAATATCGATGCCACGATCGCAACGTCGAACTTCTTCGTCGGCTTCCTCATCACTCACAGCGCGGGGCAATTCCCGGCCGCGTTTGATGAAACCGCGCCGACCTTCTCCAACCGCAGCTATATCGCCGGCGACTCCATCATGGGCGACATCATGGACCTGAACAACAATGAGCTGCCGGTCGCTCCGATCGAATCCTTCGGACTCATCGGCAACTGGCTCATCCGGGCCCACTCGCCCGGCAACCCGTCGCCCACCCCGACCCCGACGCCCACGCCGACCCCGGCCGGTGCTCTGTGGTACAACGGTGACTTCGACGGCGTCAACGGCCTCGCCAACGAGCGCGACACCAGTCTCGGTTCCGGCCAATACGCCAGCGTCTACGACGACTTCAACGTCACCGACGAGGCAGGATGGGATGTGAACGAGGTCTATTCGCACAATCTTGAGAACACCAACATCACCGGCGCGACCTGGGAGATTCGCCAGGGCATTACCGAAGGCAATGGCGGCACACTCATCGCCAGCGGCATGACCGCGACACCGGTTGTGACCCAGGTTGGTCCCGGCGGATTCGGCTTCCTCGAATTCGAGGTCAAAGTCATTGGTGTCAACGTCCATCTGGCTCCGGGAACCTACCACCTCAATGTCACGCCAACCGGCGACCTGACAGGTCGTTCGTTTGATTCGACAACGGTGGGCGTGAACTGCATCGGCACGCCTTGCGGCAATAACCAAAATGCGTTCTTCGATAGCAACTTCTTCGGCGCCGTCTTCACCGACACCGCGAACGAGGGTCAGCCCTACGACTTCTCGATGGGTGTGAACGGCGAGGTGAGCGGCGGTGGCGGCGGGCTCACCCTGGTGAGCGCTGCATCGATGAAGCATCACGACGGAGCGGGTGACTTCAGTATCGACTTGCCGCTTGATGGGTCGGGCATCGAACCACGGCAGGGGAATGGCAACACGCGCGAAAACGTCGTGTTTACCTTCTCGGCGCCAGTGACCTCGGTCGACAGTGTCTCGACGAGCTGTGGCATAGTCGAGAGCACGACCATCGACGGTGCTAATGTTACCGTGGGACTCAGGAACTTCACCTGCAATGCCTCGGACGTCACCGTTACCTTGACGGGCGTCAACAGTGATTCAGGCACCCTGGCTTCCGCAGCCGTCAGCTTCGGTCTGCTGTTCGGTGACGTGAACCAGGACGGCACGGTCGACAAGACCGACCTCAGACAGGTCCAGACGATGATTGGCCGTGGTTTGGTCGATGATAGCAATTTCATCGACGATGTAACGGTTGATGGCCACATTAACCGCGCAGACACTCAAACGGTGAAGGCCAACGCCGGCAACTCGTTGCCGTAGTCGACGACAAATCACCATGGATTGCAACCGGGAGTCGTCCAAACCGACTCCCGGTTGACCCGGGCGAGGGGCAGCCACTCGCCAGGCAGAAAAGAACCATTCAACGCCAGTGCGCTGAATGGTTTTTTGCTGTATCGGCGCTGGCCTAACGACTCGAGGCGATATTGGCACCGCTGCGCATCCCGGCGGATACTCCGCCATGCTCTACGTCGTCGGCACTCCGATTGGCAATCTCGACGACATCACCCTCCGCGCCCTCGCCGTCCTCAAATCCGGTCGACCTGATCGCGGCCGAGGACACCCGCCATTCGGGAAACTTGCTCCGGCATTTCGAAATCCGGAAACCGCTCGTCAGTTATCACGAGCACAACGAAGCGATGCGCACCGCCGAGCTGAGCGAACGACTGGCAGGCAGGCGAGAACGTCGCGCTTATCACCGATGCCGGCATGCCCGGACTCTCCGACCCGGGCGCGCGTCTCATCCGCCACTGCATCGAACGCGATCTGCCCTTCACCATCGTCCCCGGCGTCTCGGCGATCACGACCGCTCTGGTTGGCTCCGGTTTCGCGATCGAGACGTTTTTGTTACCGCGGTTTTCTGCCGGTGAAGAGCGGGCAGAGAGCGCGCGAACTGACGGCCGCGGCCGCCCGACGCGGAGACGACGGTGTTCTTCGAGTCGCCCTACCGCATCAACAAAACGCTCGCCGCCTGTGTCGAATTGATGCCCGATCGACGATGCTCTGCGTAGCGCGGGAGCTGACGAAGAAATTCGAAGAGTTTCGCCGCGGGACGGCGGCCGATCTCCTCGCCCACTATGAAAAACGGCCGGCCAAAGGCGAGATCACATTGCTGATCGCCGGTCAGGCAGATTGCTAAGAACGGCGCAGATTCGTTAGGCATTACCCCCGGCCTCAGGCGCGCGAATTAGTTTGCCTCCTCGCACCGCGCGGGCGCATGATCGGGCTCACACTCCCCCGCGGTTTCGGGTGTCATGAGCGAGGAAACCAAGTCAAAATTCGAGCTCCCCTGGGGAACTCTCCTCCCCGTGATCGCTGCGCTCGCCGGCATCGTGGTCCAGTTCAAACCGCTCGTCAGCACCCGGCCGGTGGCCCCGGCCGAAAAGTCTCTGCCCGTGATCGCCCTTCAGGATGTGGATGCGCGCCTTTGGCAGGACCCGATCGCCGTCGCGCAAAAACAAAAATCCGCGCTCCTCGCCGACATGAGCGCGGGGGTCGTCCCAAAGGACCGCGGCCAGATGCACGACATTCGGACCCTGATCAAATTGCTGCACGACCGGGCGGCCAATGCGCGCGGGAAAGCTGCTGCTCCTCGGGGTCATGATCGACGCCGGGCCCTACAGCGAACAAGGCGAGTCGCGGCTGCGCGCGCGCCAGGCCGTCCTGGAGGGATTGAGCGAAAGCGGATTCGTCCCCAAAGATGGCGAGCACATCGGCTATGTCACTTCCCCCTGGCCACTGCCGAATCCTGACCTGGACGACATCACCAACTCGGTGGCTAACGCCGGGATCCTCCTGCCCTGGGAGGAATGCGAAGCGCTCGAAAGCCGGGAGCACGTCTCTCCTCCGGGCACGGCCAGCGTCATCGTCCTCTGGCTGCCGGCGGTCCATTTCAATCCCAATCCGCTGACCCGTTTTGCCGCGCTCATCGATACTCTGGCCCAGGACATTCGCGACCAGGTGGTTGTCAGGCTGCTGGGGCCGACGAATTCGGCCGACCTGCAAAACATGGTGCGCGAAGTGCGCGCGCCGGAGTGGAGCAGCGCGTCGCACGAGGCGCTCGATGGCGTGACCATCATCTCGGCCCGTGCGACGGCTTCCGATGCCTCCCTCCTTTACGATCCAGCCGCGCTCGCGACCGCGCCCACGGGCACGCGACCGACGAGGGTGCAGCAACTCCTCGAGCAAGCCATCTCGCACGGTCCGCGCGGCGGGTTGCATTTCATCCGCACGATCGCGACCGACGATGTCGTTCTGCACCAACTCATCAAGGAGCTCGCGCTCCGCCGGGTGCCGATCGGACGGGCTGATTCTTCGGCCATGAAGGGACCGCGGCCGCACGTCGTCCTCCTGAGCGAATGGGACACGGCCTATGGACGATCGTTAGGCATGAGCTTTGCCGCCGAAGCCTTCGATCGGCCGGTGGAGGAAATCATGGCCAACCGGGCGAGCGGAAAATTCCGTCGCCGCCGGGAAGACCGGCCGCCGCGGCGTCTCCACTTTTATCGTTACCTGCGCGGCATCGATGGCCAGCTTCCCGGCGATCCGGCGCGCGACGACGCCGCGCGCTCACAAAAGAAAAGCGCCGAGATGGCGGCCGCGGAAGCGACCGAAGGGCTGAACCAGGCCGATTATCTCCGGCGTCTGGCCCGCACGTTGACCGAGGACGACCGGAATTGGCGCCTGACGGATGGGATTGGCATCCGGGCAATCGGGCTGCTCGGTTCCGACACCTACGATAAACTCATGATCCTGCGCGCCCTGCGCCCGGAATTCCCCGAGGCGATCTTTTTTACCAACACCTACGATGCGCATTTCGAACGGCGCGACGACCTCGATGATACGCACAATCTCGTCATCGGTTCGCCCTTCGGGAACGAGGTGCCGACCAATTTCCGGCCGCAGCGGGTCGCTCCGTTCCGCGACAGCAATCAGACTTCACTCTATGCCGGCACCCTCGTCCTGACCGGGCGGATGACGGAAACGGTCGCGCAATATTTTTCCTGGCAACCGCGCATCTTCGAAATCGGACGGGATGGCGCGCATGAGTTGAGTGATCCCTGGTATCTGGAGGGCCGGGAGTTGACCCGCACGAACAAGACCTGGTTCCGCGACTGGCTCTACTCCGGCCACGTGCGCTGGCATCTGGCCGGCGCCGCGCTCTTGCTCCTGCTCCTCGTCGGTTGGGTGAGCGCGAGCAATGCCCACCGCAACCTCCCGGGCGGAGGCACCACTCCTCAACGCCTTTTGCGGGTTCTCTCGAGCACGCCCTTTTGGCTCATCTGCGGATCGCTCGTGATTGTCCTCGGCGTGGGCACCTTCGCGCAAAGTGGCGCCGCCGCGCTCGAGCCCTTCGCCTTTTTCTCTGGCATCAGCATTTGGCCGAGTGAAATGCTGCGCCTCATCGCGCTCATGCTCGCCCTCCATTTCATGATCAAAGCCGGGGTCGATTTGCGGGCAAACGCGGGCGAGATCGAGAAGCGCTATTGCCTCGAGCCGCTTCCTCCGAGTCGTTTTCTTTGGTCGGATGTCGGGCTCGGTTTTGAACTCTGGCGCCTCGCCCCGAGCAACCGGCCGGGGCCGGACGAAAAATTCACGGCCCAGCAGGCCTGGCACGCCTACCTGCGCCGGAACAAATTCTGGCCGCGCTTCATCCGCATCGGAATCCTCTTCGCCCTCTATTTCGCCTTCGCCTATTTGCTTTTCACCCTCTTCCCCGGGCCCGTCACGCCGGCGCGCGGCGAGGTCGCCTTTCGCTTTGACCGGCTCATCCTACTGCCCTCGGTCGTGGGCTTGATGCTCCTTGCATTTTACGTCGTCGACGCCATCCAGCTAAACAGCAATTTCATTCGTCTCTTCGCCCGCGAAGTGACCCGCTGGGGCCATGGCGTGGCCGAGCAATGCCGGCGCAGCCCGCCCCTGAGCGAAGAAGAACTGTCGGCTTATCACGAAATCTTTTTCATCGCCCAGCGGACGGAGGTGGTGGCGCGCCTCATCTGGTATCCGCTCATCGTTCTCACCCTCATGATGGTGGCGCGATTTTCCTTTTTCGATAATTGGTCGTGGCCTCCCAGCCTCCTTGTCGTCTTCGTGCTCAACGCCGCCTGGGCGCTGGGGAGCGCGGTTTATCTGCGCCGGGCGGCCGAGCAACTGCGCGCCGCCGCGCTCGATAATCTGGCCCTTCTTCGGCTGGGCGCTTTCACCGATGAGGTGAAGCGAAAAACCTTCGAGGAATTGATCGAAGAGATTCGCCGCTTGAAAAAAGGAGCCTTTGCGCCCTCGAGTGAACAGCCTTTCATCCGCGCGGTTTTGTTCCCCTCGGGAGGACTGGGATTGCTCGCCGTCGCGCAGCGCCTGTTCGAATTGTTCTAGAGGAATCGGCGGGTATTTCCGCTTGTCAAAGGGACGGGTCTGTGTGACTTTCCCCGACTTTTCCCAAGGCCATGGCTTACGCAATTATCAAAACCGGCGGCAGACAATATCGGGTCGCAGAAGGCGACACGATCGACGTGGATCTGCTCGAGGGCGAGGCGGGCCAGAAAATGACTTTTGACGATGTGCTCATGCACGCCGACGGCGAAAAGCTGACCCACGGCAGCCCCTCGGTGGAGGGCGCGAAGGTGACGGGTGAGGTGGTTGAGCAGCGCAAGGACAAGAAGGTGATTGCCTTCAAATATCGTCGCCGCAAAGGTTATCACCGCACCGTCGGGCACCGCCGCAAACTGACCCGGATCAAGATCACCGGCATCAGCCTCGGCTCGAAATCGAAGAAAGCTGCGGCCGAAAAGGAAGCGGCCGAGTAGGCGTTTCTCTCAACTACTGACTCTCAACTCTCAACTCTTCCAATGGCTCACAAAAAAGGACAAGGCAGCGTTAAGAACGGCCGCGACAGCGTCAGCAAGCGGCTGGGCGTGAAAAAATTTGGCAGCGAAACGGTCGTGGCAGGCAACATCATCATCCGCCAGCGCGGAACGAAATTTCTCCCCGGTAAGAACGTCGGTCTGGGCCGCGACTACACCATTTTCGCCCTGGTCGACGGCCAAGTGCGGTTCGATCGGGCGGGTCGCCGCGTCAACGTGGTCCCGACCGCTTCCGCCTCTTAGGTTTTCCTCCTCGTCAGGTTCCCCCCTCCCCCGTCCCAAACGCTCCTTTTCCGCATTGTGCGGCGAAGGTTTTCTCGGTATAAACGTGGGCCCTCATTTGCCATGAAATACACAACCTACCTTCTCTTTGGTGCGCCCGGCAGCGGCAAGGGTACGCAGGGCCGCTCCCTTGGCTCGATCCCGCGCTTCTTCCATTGCGCCTGTGGCGATGTTTTTCGCACCCTCGATACCCGCACCAAAGTCGGCCGCGCTTTTCTCGAATATTCGAGCAAAGGCCAGCTCGTGCCGGATGAAATCACGGTCCAACTTTGGCAGGCCCGAATCGATTCGGCGGTCGACGCGCACGAATTCAAACCCGACATCGACGTCCTCGTGCTCGATGGTATCCCGCGCAATGTCGGCCAGGCCGAGATCATGGATGCCGTGATCGACGTGAAAAAAGTCTTCCACCTTTCCTGTCCCGATCGCGACCAGCTTTTCGCCCGGCTCAAGAAACGCGCTCTGAAAGACAACCGCCTCGACGATGCGAACGAGGAAGTGATCAAGCGCCGCCTCGAAACCTACGAGACGGAATCCAAACCGGTGCTGGACCATTACCGCGACCGGGTGCAGGTAGTGGATGCCATTCAGCCGCCGGCCAAGGTCCTGCTCAAGATCCTCGAGACGGTGGCCAACGGCGACCATGAGCCAGCAGCAGTTTGAGAGTTTCACCGCCTCCAGTCTTTACTGCGAGAAATGCAAGGCGGCCATGCCCGTGCGGGAGCGGCTTCTCCTCATCCTGCCCGACCGCGAACTCTACGATTACCTTTGCACCAATTGCGGCTCGTCTGTCGGCCAGCGCGAAGTCACCGCCGGCGATAAATTGATGGCCCACGCCGCCGCTCCCCGCCGCACCCGGCGCTCGGTCGCGCCCGGCCTCCTGGTGCCGTAAGGCGGCATGCGCATCGTCTTCATCGGCACGGGCGAAATCGGCGTGCCGGCGTTGCGCGCTCTCCTCCAATCCAGGACACACCAGTTGGTCGGCGCCGTCACGCAGCCCGACCGGCCGGTTGGGCGCGATCAGCGGATCCAGGCGCCGCCAGTGAAAGTGGCCCTAACGAAAACTTCGATCCCGATTTTGCAACCGGAACGGATTCGAAACGCGGAGGCCGTCGCGCAGATTCGCGAACTTGCGCCGGAGGTCATCGTTGTCATGGCCTATGGCCAGATCCTGCCGAAGAGCGTGCTCGAGATTCCGACCGTCGCCTGCCTCAATCTGCACGCCTCACTTCTCCCGCGGCATCGCGGAGCCGCGCCCATCCAGGCGGCGATCGTGGCGGGCGAGACCGAAACCGGCATCACCGTCATGCATATGGATGAAGGCCTCGATACGGGCGACGTCCTCCTGCAAAAAAAACTGGAAATTTCGCCTCATGAGACCGGCGGCTCGCTCCACGATCGTCTCGCGCAGCTTGCGCCCGAGGCGCTCCTCGAGGCCCTCGACCAGCTCGCCGACCAAACCGCGCCGCGCCGTCCGCAGGATGCAACCGAAGCCACCTACGCTCCCAAGCTGACGCGCGAAGCCGGCAAAATCGACTGGTCGGAACCGGCCGAAGCGATCGAGCGCAAAATCCGCGCTTTCGATCCCTGGCCCGGCGCTTTCACCCAGCTGACGGACGCCGCGGGGAAAACGCGCCATTTGAAAATCTTCCGCGCCTGCCTCCACGACCAAATCGCCGGCGCCCCCGGATCGGTCTCCGCGCCTAACGATTCGCAATTGCTCGTCGCCACCGGCCGCGGCGCCCTTGGTCTCGAGGAAGTGCAATTGGAAGGAAAGCGCCGATTGACTGCGGCTGAGTTTTTGCGCGGTTTTTCCTCCCCAAGTGCGTTTTTCTGATTGATCATCCGGGCCGAGATGGAAAAAGAAACGCCCGCTTACAAACGCATCGTTCTCAAATTAAGCGGCGAAGCCCTCCGCGAAACTGGCGCGCGCGAGACCATTTCGCCTCAGATCGTGAAGGAAATCGCGCGCCAGGTGAAAGAAGTTTACGACCTCGGTGTCCAGATCTCAATCGTGGTCGGCGGCGGCAATATCTGGCGCGGCCTCGCCGCCAGCCACCGTGGGATGGATCGCACCACGGCCGATTACATGGGCATGCTCGCCACCGTCATCAACGGCCTCGCCCTGCAAAGCGAGCTCGAGCAAAGCGGCGTCCTCACCCGTGTCCAGACCGCGATCGAAATGCAGAACGTGGCCGAGCCCTTCATCCTTCGCCGCGCCATTCGCCATCTCGAGCAGGGGCGCGTCGTCATCTTCGTCGCCGGCACCGGCAACCCTTATTTTTCGACCGACACCACTGCCGCCCTGCGTGCCAGCGAGATCGGGGCCGACATCCTGCTCAAGGCGACCAAAGTCGATGGCATTTACGATCGCGATCCAAAGCTCCATCCCGATGCCCAGCGCTACGAGAAAGTCAGTTTCTCCGACGCCCTGACAAAAAGGTTGCAGGTCATGGATTCGACCGCTTTCAGCCTCTGCATGGACAACAAAATCCCCATCCTCGTTTTCGACATGCACCAGCCGACCAACGTGCGCGACGCCGTCCTCGGGAAAAAAATCGGCACGCTGGTCTCGGATTAACGATTGCGATTCCGCGACTCCACAGCTTTCTTTGACCACTCCTATGACTGCCGAAGAAATTTTGCTCGAAGCCGAAATGGCGATGGAAAAGAGCGTCGATTACATGATCCACGAGTTCTCCAGCGTTCGCACCGGCAAAGCCTCGCCCGCCCTGGTTGAGAACGTCGATGTCGAAGCCTACGGCTCGGCCATGAAGTTGAAGCAACTGGCGTTGATCACCACGCCGGAGCCGCGCCTGCTCGTCGTGCAACCGTTTGACGTCTCGACCGTGCGCGACATCGAGAAGGCGCTCAAGGAATCGAAGATCGGCATCACGCCGCTGGTCGATGGGAAATTGATCCGGCTGCCAATTCCCGAGCTTTCCGAGGAGCGCCGCAAAGATTTGGTCAAATCGCTCAAGCAGATGGCGGAGGAAGCGCGGGTCCGCGTGCGGGCCAATCGCCGCTCCGCGATGGACGACGCCAGGAAGATGCAGAAAGCGGGCGAAGCGACCGAAGACCAGTTGCGCGACACCGAAGAAGAGATTCAGAAGCTGACCGATCGGTTTGTGAAATCGGTCGACGAACACTTCGAGCGCAAGGAAGCCGAAGTGATGAAGGTGTAGCCGCGGCGCGCGACCCGATCGCGCTTTCTACCCTGTCATCCTGAGCCGTGGAGACTGCTCAGGATGACAGGGTAGTGGCAACCGCCTCACCCACTTCCTCCGCCCTGACCGCTTTCATACAGCGAAAATCGAGCGGACACTCGCGCAGGAAACAAGGGCTGCACTCGACCTGATGCCTAACGACACGGTTCCCGCTTCCTAACGGACCGGTCAGGCTCGGCTCGGTCGAGCCAAAAACGGCCACCACCGGAACGCCGAGCAGGGTCGCGAGATGCATCGTGCCGGTGTCGTTCGTCAAAAGCAGCCGGCACTTGCGCAGTTCGTCGATTAACTCCTGAAGCGTTGTCTGGCCGATGAGGTTGAGACAGCCATTTCCCAGGGCACCGGCAACCTTCGCTCCCACTTCCGCATCTTTCTCGGTCCCGAAAAGCACCCACTCACCTCCGATCGACCGCGCGACCTCGGCAAAACGTTCCGGCAACCAGCGTTTTGCCGGACCGTACTCGGCGCCGGGACAAAGACCGATCCGGCGCGCCGCCGCCGCGTTCGAGGTCGGGAGGGCGATCTCGCCCACCTCGGCCTCCACGCCTAACGAGCGGGCGATGTCGAGATAATGTTCCGCCTGATGCGGCGGCGGCCCCTTTCGCTCCGCCTTTCGCACGATCTGGTTCAAGAGCCAGCGTCGGCGATGCCCGGCATAACCCACCCGGCGCGGAATCCCGGCCAGCCAGAGTTCGAGCGCCACCCGGAGTGAATTCGGAAAAACAATCCCGACATCGAACGGCTGCTCTCGCTGGAGCAGACGGGCTGCCGCCCAGATCGATTTTTCGCCTAACGAAATGACAGCATCTACTTCCGGAACCAACTGCCAGACCTCCGCGATCTTGGCCGGGGCGAGAATCGTCAGGTGCGCATCCGGCCGGCCGCGCTTGATCGCCCGCACGGCCGGGATGCTGATCACGCTATCCCCCAGCCAGTTGCTCCCGCGGATCAGAATCCGAAACGGTTTCAGGTCCTCTTCGCCAATCGTCTCCGGAACGAAAAGCCCGCGCTTGTATTTCCGAAGAAGAAAATTGGGCCTTGGCGTCTTCCAGCGATTGTGGACCCAGAACCATTCTTCGGGTGCGCGCCGGATGTCATCCGCGATCCGGGAATTCGTCTTCGCGGTCAGCGCCTCCACACTATCGTCGGGCAAGTCGAGCGGCGGACTAAAGGTGAGGCGCCATTTGGCCGGGCCATCGCTGCGGAGCGAGGCGGTGACGAGGGCGGCGCCAGTCCGCTTGCAGAGCAATGCCGGCAATGGCGTGGTGGAGGCGAGTCGGCCGAAGAAGGGTGTCCAGAGTCCATGGTCGCCCGCGTGCTGGTCGCTCAGGATGCCGATCATGCCGCCGGCACGGAGGAGCCGGATGGCTTCGCCAAAGCCCGCGCTGCGGTCGAAAAGCGTAATTCCAAAACGGGCGCGCTGTTGCCTGACGAACCGATCGAGATGCCGGTTTTCAAGCCTCTGGAAAACAGTGCCGAGGCGGACGTTTCCAAACTGATGCGGGACGATTTGCGCGAACAACTCCCAATTGCCGAGATGACTGATTGCAACCACCACCGGCCGACCAGCCCGCAATTGACGGTGCACCTCCTTGTCGCCTTCGGTCGCGACCAACTCCGCCACCTCCGCCTGCGGCATGGTATTGAGCTTGATCCCGCTCAGGATATTGGCGCCCAGCAACTGGAAATGGCGCCGGACAATTCGCAGCTTTTCGGAACGCGACTTTTCCTCGCCAAAGGCGATCTCGACGTTGCGGCGGGCGAGGTGGCGATACTGCGGGAGGAGCGAGCCAGGCGCCAAAGCCCAGCCCTTTCCCGAGAGCAAAAACGAGGCGCAACGGCAACGCGGTAATCAAAGCCAGCGCCGCGCGGTAGAGGAGATAAACGCAAAAATCGACCATGCAGGGCAGCCGTCGACGGCGCGGAACGAGTGCGGCAGCACCGTAATTTTGCCTGCGAGCGGCTGCAATCATTATAATGTGCTCCCGTGCACCCGCGCCATTTCCCAAACGTGCGCTCCGATTTCGCGCGCCTCATCGCGCGCAAGTTCGCTCCCGCCCGGCTCCTTTTCGTCGGGAGCGACGCCAGCCAGTTCGTCGATCCCAAACGGAGCGACGGGATCGAAGGCCGGGCCTGTTCCGGGCTCGCCGATCTCGACGCCCTGCGGCAAAACGGAAGCGGCAGCCCCCATTTCGACCTCGCGATCTGGTTTTATCCGCCGGAGATCGAAGTCGAGAAATGACCTCCTGATTCTCGATCGCCTCACCACTCTCGGCGGAAAACCTGATTCTCATTCCCGGCGCCGGGGCCAATGTGGCCAAGCGGCGTCCGCGGCTCGTCATGGCCCTGGCCGACTATGGTTTTTTCCCGATTTACGACAGCGACATCGTGGAGATCGATGCGGGAGCAGTCCGGCTCGACCGCAACAAGGCTGCTTCGGTCGATGCCCTCCTGCCCGAAGTCGAAACCGGCTTCGCCCGGATCAACGCCCAACTCCGCGGCGTGCAGCGCACCCTGCGCACCCGGATGGCGGAACTGGAGGCGGCCGACCGCCACATCGCGCGTCTCGAAGAAAAGGTGCTCAAGCTCAAGCAGGCCAAGCGCGACCTGAAGCAGCTCAAGGCGGAAAAGCAGGCTCTGCGCAAATCGCCCGAGCGCAAGGTCGGGCAGGTCCTGCTCGCGCCCTATCGTCTTCCACAAAAGCTCATCCGCGAAGTGCGCAAGCAATTTGGCCGTCCGCTCCCGGCGAAGAATCCGGCCCTCACGCCTAACGAATACCAGAAATGGCTCCAGGCCCGTCGGCCCTCCGCTGCAGAGTTGGCCGCGGCCCGCGAGGCCGCCGGCGCTTTTGCCAGCCGCCCGCTCGTCAGCATCATCACCCCGATCTACAACACGCCGGCCACGTGGTTAGAGGAGGCGATCGATTCGGTTGTGCGAGCAGGCCTACGAAAACTGGGAGCTGCTTCTGGTCGACGACGGCTCGACCCTCGCCGAAACCATCGCCCTCCTCGCCGAGGTCGAGCGCCGCGATCCTCGCATCCTTGTCGTCAGGCGGGCCGGCACCGGAGGAATTTCGGCCGCTTCCAATCTCCGGGTTGGAAATCGCCCGCGGTGAATGGGTCGGCCTTTTCGATCACGACGACATCCTCGAGCCGGATGCCCTCTTCGACGTGCGTAAAATATCTGCAAACCAATCCCGACACCGACCTCATCTTTTCCGACGAAGACAAAATCACCGAGGAAGGATTCGGCCGCGCCACAATTCAAACCCGATTGGTCGCCGGATTTTTTCCTTTCCTATAATTACCTCTGCCACTTCACCACCGTCCGGCGCGAGGTGGTGGAAAAAGCCGGGCGGTTCCGGACTCGAATTCGATGGCGCGCAGGACTACGATCTTTTCTCCGCGTGATCTCGAGCTGACGACCGCAGATCCATCATCTCCCGCGCATCCTTTATCATTGGCGCCGGAGCGAGACCTCCACTTCCGACAACATCCGCGCGCAAACCGCTCGCCCTCGAAGCGGGCCGGCGCGCGGTCGAAAGCCATCTCGACCGGCGCGGCGAACGGGGTCATGTCACGGTCGATTGGAATACGCACGCCTATTGGGTGAAACGCGAGCTGCGCGAAACGCGACGCATCGCCATCATCATCGCGACCCGCGACCGGATCGATCTTCTCTCCCGCTGCATTGCGAGCATTACCTCGAAGACGAGCTACCCGAATTACGAAATCGTCGTGGTCGACAACGAGAGCACGTCGGATGAAGCGCAGGCTTATTTCCGCCGCTCGAGCATCGGGTTTTGCCCTTCAACGGGCCCTTTCAATTTCTCGGCCCTCAACAATCTCGCGGTCGAACAGACAACCAGTCCCTGGCTGCTTTTCCTGAACAACGACGTCGAGGTGATCGAGAGCGAATGGCTCACCGTCATGGCGGAACATGTGCAGCGACCGGAGGTCGGCGCGGTCGGGGCGCGGCTTCTTTACCCTAACGACACCGTGCAGCACGCCGGCGTCGTCCTCGGGGTGGGCGGGATCGCGGAACACGCCTTTCGGCATTTCCCGGCCGACGCGCCCGGCGTCTCGCGTCAACTTCAGGTGACGCGCAACTACAGCTCGGTCACCGGCGCCTGCCTTCTCACCCGGCGCGATGTCTTCGAAGAAGTGGGCGGGTTCGACGAGGAACAGCTCCCGGTCATCTTTCAACGATGTCGATCTTTGTCTGAAAATGCGGCGAGCCGGTTATCTCGATCGTTTACACACCCTTCGCCAAGCTGTATCACCACGAGTCGGCCTCGCGGCGGCTGAGCGTGGAGAACCGCTCGAGACCGGGTGATCCGCGCGAACGCTGGCCGGAATACCTGGAGCGCGATCCCTATTACAACCCCAACCTTTCCCGGGAACGGGCCGACTTTTCGTTAGGCAAACGTCGCGCTTTCCGATGGAAAGAAAAAGATCAAATCTCTGGCAGGCCCTCGCCCCGTCGGCGCAGGCCGCTCTGATCGAGCGCGATTACAGTCCGGGCGCGTTTGGCGAGCGCGTCGCGCAGATCGGAATCGAGGTCGGACAACTGACGCCCGCGGATCGCGCGGACGCCGAGATCGTGCAAGGTCTGGATTCCGGGCGTGGAAGTTTTTTCGCGCACGATTTATCCGCAGCGGCATCGGGGATCGTTTGGGGAATTCGCCAGGCGCGACGAAGGCGCGCTCGGCCGAAAATCGGCCTCTGGCCGCAACAATGGGCGGCCGCGCGGATGTTTCCGCAGACCGCGAAAGGATTTCACGTCCATCCGCCGAGCATGCCGGAGGGGACTTCGCCTAACGAATGGTTTGAGCGACTCTTCGTCGCTGAGGCGGAAAATTATTCCCTGCGCCGCTACGAAGAGGAGCAATGGGACGTGATGTTCTTCGTCCAGGGCCGGACCGAGATGATCCTGCACGAAGCGCGGGCCGGGATGCCGGCGCGGACGATGCGGCTCTTTATCGACGGCGACGATCATCGCGGCCCTAACAATGCCGCGGTCGTCATTCCGCCGGGAGTGGCGCACGCCATTCGGGTCGAGGGCTCGGAGGACCTGATCATGGTTTACGGCACGAGCACGTCCTTCAAAGCCGAGTTGGAAGGGCGGATCGCGAGCGAAGTCGAGACCGCGCATCTCCCCGAGTCGTGGCAGAAATTCCTCGCATGACCTTCGCTTCCGCTTGTCATCCCGAGCCGGCGCAGCGCGGCGAGGGACCTCACAACTGAAATGAACGCGTCCTTGTCGTCCGAAAACCCGGATTGCAATTGCGAGGTCCCTCTCCGTCCTTCGGCGGATCGGGATGACAAGCCAAAAACGGCGCGTCCATCAGCAAGTTGAAGCGACGTTTCGATCCGGCCGAACCGGAGTGGATGGATCGGCCTCAGCCGGTGACGCGAGGAGCTGATCTCCGACCTGCGCAATCTCCGGGCGCTCAATCGCTACTTCGGCAGCTACCGTCTGCTCCGGCATTTTCTCCGACGCTGGATTCAGCCTAACGAAAAGCTGCGCATGCTCGATCTCGCCACCGGCTCGGGTGATATCCCACGACTTGTGGTCGAATTTGCGCGCGCGCTCGGGGCGACGGTCGAGATCGACGCGGTGGATTTCCAGGCCTCCACGATCGAGATCGCGCGCCAATTGAGCGACGGGGTTCCCCGAGATCCGCTTTCACTGCGCCGACATCCATCACTTTGGCGAAGCGGGGATTCTACGATTTCGGTGCTTTTCTCGCTCGCCTTGCACCACTTCAGCGAGACCGAGGCGGTGAGCCTGTTGCGGCGTTGCCGCGAACTTTCGCGCCGCTGCGTCCTGGTCGCCGATCTGCGTCGGAGTTGGTTTGCGAAGATCAGCGTGCATTTGCTCACCACTTTCATTTTCCGCGAAGCGATGACTCGGAACGACGCCCGCGTCTCGGTCGCGCGCTCCTTTTCCTTCCGCGAAATGGACGAGCTGGCGCGGGCCGCGGGCTGGCGCGATTACGGGCATCGCCGCTTTCGTTTTGCCCGCCAGGCCATTTGGCTGGAGCGTCCCCGCGTCGACTAGATGAAAATTGTTTCAACCATCGCGGAACTGCGGTGCTCAAACGAGACCGGCCGGCCAACGCCGCGTCCTCGTGCCGACGATGGGCGCGCTCCATGCCGGACATGTTTCCCTCCTTCGATTGGCGCGGGAACGCGCCGGGGAAAAAGGCGAGGTCGCGGTCAGCATTTTCGTGAACCCACTCCAATTCGAGCCGGGCTCAGATTTTGCGCGCTATCCCCGGCCGGAATCGGCGGACGAGGAGGTTTGCCGGGCGGAGGGTGTCGATCTCGTTTTTCGTCCCTTGCCTAACGAGATGTATTTCGACGACCGCTCCACCTTTGTCGAGGAGACGACCCTTTCGGAACGGCTCTGTGGCGCTTCGCGCCCGGGCCATTTTCGTGGCGTCACCACGGTGGTGACGAAATTGTTTCATCTCCTTGCGCCGGCGGCGGCCGTTTTTGGAGAAAAGGATTTCCAGCAACTCGCCATTATTCGTCGCATGGTGCGCGATCTCGATTTCCCGATCGAAATCATCGCCGGGCCGACCGTGCGCGAACCGGACGGGCTCGCGCTCAGCTCGCGCAATCAATATCTCAATCCGGAGGAACGCGCCCAGGCGCCGATCATTCGTGCCGCGCTCCTGGAGGCGTCGGAGTCGAAGGAGAATTCCGCGCAGGCGCTCGTCGCGGCGGTCCGCGAAAAAATCGAATCGGCGCCGCTCGCCCGGATCGATTACGCGGAGATCGTGGGGGCCGACGACCTGCAACCTCGCCTGACGATCGAGCCTCGGTCGCTCCTCGCGGTGGCTGTTTTCTTCGGCAAGACGCGCCTGATCGATAACATTCTGCTCGGATGAAAGAGTTCGATTTCGTCGTCATCGGGAGCGGGATTGCCGGTCTCACGTTTGCGATCAAGGCGGCGAAACACGGCCGGGTCGCGATCATCACGAAGCGCAAAGGGGTCGACTCGAACACCGCCTGGGCGCAGGGCGGCGTGGCTTGCGTGACGAGCGCGGAGGATTCGTTCGACCTGCACATTGCCGATACGCTCGAGGCCGGCGCGGGTCTCTGCGACCCGCTGGCGGTCGAGACGGTGGTGAAGGAAGGCCCGGCGCGGGTGCAGGAATTGATGGAGCTGGGGCTGCACTTTGACGAGCGCGAGGTCTCTGGTCATCGCGAGCTGGATCTCGCGCGCGAAGGCGGCCATTCGAAGCGGCGCGTCCTCCATGTCCATGATGTCACCGGTTACGAGATCGAGACGACGCTCCTGCGCGCGGTGCAGGAATCGCCGACGATTGAGCTCTTCGAGAACCACATGGCGGTCGACCTCATTACGGCCGCCAAACTTGGGTTCGCGACCGAGGATCATTGCCTCGGGGTCTACGTCCTCGATGAAATTTCCGAAACAGTGGAAACGATCCGGACCGATCGCCTGCTCCTCGCGACCGGCGGTTGCGGGAAGGTTTATCTGTACACAACCAACCCGGCGATCGCGACCGGCGACGGAGTGGCGATGGCCTGGAGGGCGGGCGCGGTCATCGCCAACATGGAGTTCGTCCAATTTCATCCGACCTGCCTTTTTCATCCCCAGGCGACTTCCTTTCTCATCTCGGAGGCGGTCCGCGGGGAGGGGGGCATTTTGCGCAACGCCAAGGGCGAAGATTTCGTGAAAAAGGTCCACCCGCGTGGCTCACTCGCCCCTCGCGATATCGTGGCGCGGGCGATCGACGCCGAGATGAAACGGAGCGGCGCGCAATGCGTTTATCTCGATATCACGCAACAGCCGCGGGAGTTTTTGCAGGAGCGTTTCCCGCACATTTACGAAACCTGCCTGCGCTATGGGATCGATATGGCGAAGGAGCCGATCCCGGTCGTGCCGGCAGCTCATTACCAATGTGGCGGAGTCAAAACGAACATCGACGGCGCGACCAGTTTGCCCGGCCTCTATGCGATCGGCGAGGTCGCCTGCACCGGTTTGCACGGAGCCAATCGCCTCGCGAGCAATTCGCTCCTCGAGGGTCTGGTCATCGCGCATCGGGCCTGCGAGGCGCTCGTCCGCAGCCAGTCCGCCGGCCCATCCGGCCGGCTCGGTTTCGCTCCCGGAATGGAAACCGGGCGAGGTCCAGGATGTCGACGAGCTGGTCGTGATCTATCACAACTGGGACGAGATCCGGCGGCTGATGTGGGATTACGTCGGGATCGTGCGGACGGATAAACGCCTGCAACGGGCCAGCGCGCGCCTGCGCAATTTGCAGCGCGAGATTCAGGAATTTTACTGGAATTTTCGGATAACAGTTGACCTGCTCGAGCTGCGGAATCTGGCGACGACGGCGGCCCTGATCGTTGATTCCGCCCTGAGCCGGAAGGAAAGCCGGGGCTTGCATTATACGATGGATTATCCGGAAATGGGCGACGAGCGCTTTCAACGGGACACGCTGCTGAGCCGGAGTTGAGCCGGGTTCTGGAATGGATCGTGCTAAAAGGGAGTAATGAATCAGGCTTGCCCAAAAGGCCGGTTTGTGTAGAACGAAAAGCGGAAATGCCGAGCAACTTGCTAAAAACTCTCGCCGCGATCACGGCCGGCTCTGACGCTGGGGGCGCCCCGCTGCCCGCGCCCAGTCGCCCTACGAAAGCAGCGCCGATTTCGCCAATTACGCCATGAAACTGCGGGCCCAGGCATTCCTCAAAGTCGAGCCGCAGGTCTTTGTCCCGACCACTTCGCGCTTTTCCACTTTCTCGTTATCCGTGGAAGACCGACATCGTCACGACCATTTTCTGGATCGGCGAAAACCCGACCGTGAACAATCCGGTGCCGAACCACAAGAGCTCGTGGGACCCGGATTGGACCCGCAACTACGGCGGCTACGACAACCCTGAGCCGTCGCGCCGGCACGATTACATCCCGATCAATTTCATCCCGCGGCAGAACCCGTTTTATTGCGCCCTGCCGTATAACGACGTCTCGCATGGCCAGTTTAAGCCCGAGGCGCCGATCGTGGTGCCGTGGTTCCGGCAGGCGTTCGTGCAGCAGGGGCATTCGGTCTGCAAAGATCGCTGGGTCGCCATCCGCCGCGGCAACCGGGTCTGCTACGCGCAATGGGAAGATTGCGGGCCGTTCCGGACCGATCATTACCAGTATGTTTTCCGCAACGAGCGGCCGAAGCCGAATCTCAACCACGGGGCCGGGCTCGATGTCTCGCCGGCGGTGCGCGATTATCTCGGCCTCGGGCAGACTTCGTTAACCGACTGGCAATTTGTCGAGGTCCGCGATGTGCCGCCGGGGCCGTGGCGCAATTATGGCGATAACAACAATTTCGTCATCGCCCGCCGCATAACCGAGCAGCGCCTGGCCGAGCAGTATTCGACCAAGAAGAAGGCGAAGAAGTAGCAACGAAATCTCGCGCCGCCTAACGGCTTCGCGCCAGCTCGGCTGACAACTCGCCGAAGCTTTTCTCGATTTCCCGCACCCGCTGGAGGAGCGGATCGTAGCGCTTCCGCTCGGAGGTGCAAAAGGCCCGGAGCGGCTGAAAGACGGCGCCGATTTCCGCGTAGAAGAGATCGATCGCGTGCCGCAATTGCTGATCGATCGCGGCCACCAACTCTTCGCGCTTTGCCTCCATCTGCCGGTGGTATTCGGCGAGAATTTTTCGCCGACGGCCGAAGGCGACGAAGGTGCCGAGCGCGGCCGCCGAAAGCGGCGACGATGCCGGTGATGTCCGCAACCGCCGCGCTGCTCAAGGCGGCGATCACAGTCGACGATCCCCGGCCGCGGCCGCGACCCCGGCCGGGAAAGCGCAACCAGTTGGCGGTCTCGCGAAACATCCGCTCGAGCTGCGCTTCCATCCCGCGACCCGCGATCCGCTCGACGAGGGTGAGCTCGATCGATCCCAGCAGCTCGCGTCGTTGGCGCGCGAAATCCGGGATCGTCTGGCTGACTTGCATGCGCGGCATCGCCCTTGAACTGCCTCTCGATCGTGTCCTGCAATTGCGGCCAAAACTGCGCAGATCGGTCTCGAGGAATTGGAGGGCGTTTTCGACCTGGGGTTGAATCAGGTCGCGCATTTTGGTTTCGAGATCGGCCTGGAATTTCTCCTGCCATTCCGACTTTCCCGAAGACCAGCCGCCAGGTGCGCCAGAAGGAGAGATTGTGTTCGAGCAACGCCTGACCCTCGGTTTCGCAACGCCGACAGGCCTGCTCGATCCCGCGCAGGAAACCGCTCACCTGTCGCAGGGTCTGCTCTTTGCGCGGTTTCGAGAATTCTTCGAGCCGGCCGAGCTGCTCCTCGTCGCGCACGATCGTGGCGAGAATGTTGCGCACGCGGGAGCGAGCTGTCGGTCAAAATCACGGTCGCGGTCTGGCAGGTCGAGATCAGCTTGCGCAGGCCGTGCTTCGATTCATCGACCATCCGGCTGATATGCGCTTCGAGCGGCGCGAAGCGGCTTTCTTCCAGAGCCCCTCCTTGTCCACGCCGGTGGTGCGGGCGAGAAACGCCTTGCGCGCGGAGACCGGGAAAATCGGCGGCGCGAAGCCGAGTTTCTGGTTCGCTGTATCGCGCAGATGCTGTTCGATCATTCGATCTCGTTACGCGCGTCGCGCAGGTCGGCCTGCTGGAGAACGAAGACGACGTTCTTGAGCCATTTTTGATTCACGAACCGGAGCAGCTCCCAGGCGGAGGCGCCCCAGGGATTGATGACCGAAAAAACAAAGAGAACGAGATCGGCGCGCGGGATGAAATTCTCCGTGATCGTCCTGATGCTCGGCCACCATCGTGTTGGTGCCGGGGGTGTCGACGATGTTGAAGTCCTGGAGGAACGCGATCGGCAGGTAGCGCTCCGTTACCTGGGTCGGAGACATCGACCGTCTCTGTTCTTTCACGCCGTGTTTGAAAATGTAAATCGCGATCGGTCGCCGGGAGGACATCGACTTTGCAAAATTCCTGGCCGAAAAGCGCGTTGAGGAGCGACGACTTGCCCGCCTTCACTTCGCCGACGACGACGAAAAGAAGCGGCTCGCGCACATCCTTGAGCATGTTCTGGATGGTGTCGAGCATGATCGGCTCGCGCTGCATATCGGCCGCCAGCTTGAGGAGAGCGGCGAGGGCCGCTTCCGTGCGGTTGCGGAGTTGCAGGTAAAAGTCGGCGACCATGCCGGCGCTCTACGGTTTCGTTGAGGCTCGGAACCGGCGAGGCCAGCGGGATGGTCGTGGCCGGGCTGGACGGACGGCGAGACGAGCGGCGTCGGCCCGTCGTTCCCGGCTCCTTCGGTGCCATCGGGTTTCCCATCGCGATCAACTCCGAGACGGTGACGAACTTGAACCCTTGGCCTGCAGCTTATCGAAGAGTTGCCGGCATCGCTTTGATCGTTCCCGGATGAATGTCGTGGGACAAGAATGATCGAGCCCGGGCGAGTTTCCTTCACGATGCGGCTCGCGACGACCGACGGGCCGGGCCGTTTCCAATCGAGCGGATCGACATCCCATAAGAATCGTGCGTGTAGCCGAATTCGGCAGTGAATCCATTGTTTTCTGCCGGGCGGTGATGGAGCCGTACGGTGGGCGCATCAGGACCGGGCGAGTTCCCGATCGCGGCGCGAATGGCGTCGTCCGTCTTTTGCAATTCGGCCGCACCTTGTCGTCACGACATTTTGCCGAAAGCGGGATGCGTCCAACTGTGATTGCCGATCTCGTGACCTTCGCGCACCGCGCGCTCGAGGATCTCCGGATGCTGCACCACATTTTCGCCAATGACGAAAAAGGTCGCGTGAATGTGGTGCGCGGCCAGAATGTCGAGCAGCTCCGGGGTGAGCTTTTCGCTCGGGCCGTCGTCGAACGTCTGCGCGATGTAGGGTCCGTCCACATGGACCGCGCTGTAGCTGATCGCCGGGCTCGGGTTCGGCGTCGAAGTCGCCGCCGAGGGAGCGGGAACGGGGGTGCCGCGAGGCGGAGCTTCGGGTGGCGAGGGGGTTTGCGCGGCCAGACATCCGGCGAGACGAAAAGAGAGGGGGCCGGCGAAAAAAAGGAAACGCAAGGAGGCCATGGTCGGCATTTTCACGGTAAAGATGTGTGCTCTACCTAGCAGAGCAGGCCCCGCAACGCAAGAGACCTGCCCTTCCGTTGGGGTTGTGGCGTCCAGCCGGGCGGGGATTTTCCCAAAGTTTCGCCTGATTTGGCAGTCATCCTGCTTCTCATACGCGTGGAGGCGAGCCATTCTCCCATAACAGGCGCGTCGACTTGGGACCGGGAGGTCTGTGGATGGGAGGTCGTTTCTGAAAAATGAAAATTCTCCTCATCGAGGATCATCCCGATAGCCGGCGCAATCTGCGTTTGTTGATCGAGAAGCGCGGCCATGAGGTGGTGGCCTGCGCCAGCGCAGAGGAGGCGGAAGTCGAGCTGGCCCGGGAGAAGTTTCCTTTTCTCATCCTCGACTGGATGCTGCCGGGCAAGAGCGGGGTGGAGCTTTGTCGTGACCTCCGGGCCGAGCCGAATGGCGACGAGATGTATATCCTGCTCGTGACCGCTCGCTCCGATGCCGAGGACCTGGAGCAGGCGCTGGCCGCGGGGGCCAACGATTATCTGACCAAGCCGCTCGACGCCCGCCGTCTCGCCGTGCGCCTCTCGGTCGCCGAAAGCCACATTCGCGAGCTCGAGGAGCGCAATCACGCCCGCCACGCCCTGCAGGATTCCGCCCGGCGGATGACCGATATCCTGGAGAAAACGAGCGACGGTTTCTTCGCGGTCGATCCCGATTGGAATTTCACCTACCTCAACGCCGAAGCCGAATCGATGCTCGGCGCCACCCGCGAAGCCCTCGTCGGGAACAATCTCTGGAGCAATCTTCCCGACATTGTCGGGACGATCTTCGAGGAAAACTATCGCAGGGTGATGCGCGACCAGGTCGCGATTGAATTCGAAGCCTTCGGGGAGAAAAGCAACGCCTGGTACGAAGTGCATTCCTATCCCAGCGCCGGCGGCATGTCCGTCTTCTTCCGCAACATTACGGAGCGAAAACGGGCGGAGGACGAACGCCTGACCACGAGCAAGCTCGAGTCGTTAGGCACGCTCGCCGGCGGCATCGCCCACGACTTGAACAACATTCTCACCGTCATCTCGGGCAACATCGGCCTCGCCCAGCTCGACGCCCCCGGCCACAGTGGCAATCTCCTTTCCTACCTCGCCAAAGCCGGCCAGGCGGCCCAGCATGCTGCCCGCCTTTCCAGCCAGCTCCTCACTTTCTCCAAAGGCGGTGCGCCCTTGAAAAAGATCGCTTCGGTCGCCGACCTCCTCCGGCACGCCGTCGAGTTTTCGCTCCACGGCTCCAAGTTGCGAGCCGCGATTGAGATCGAAGATCATCTCGGCAAGGCCGAGATCGACGTCGGCCAGGTCGAGCAGGTGGTGAGCGCGCTCGTCATCAATGCCCGCGAAGCGATGCCGGACGGCGGCTGCGTCAACCTTTGTGCGGAGAATGTGCAGCTCGACGAAAAAAACGGGCTGCCCCTCGCGCCCGGCCGCTACATCAGAGTCGCGATCACCGATCACGGCCCGGGCGTTCCGCCCGATCTGGCGGGGAAGATTTTTGATCCTTACTTCACGACCAAGCCCTCCTCCAGCGGGCTCGGGCTGGCTATCAGCTATTCCATCATTCGCAAGCACGGCGGCTTTCTCCACCTCGAGGAAAATTCGCCGGCCGGCTCCACCTTTGCCTTCTATCTGCCGGCGGCGAGCGGCAGGGTAGTGAACGATCCGCTCCGCCCTAACGACCATTCCGCTCCCTATCAGCAGCATCGCATTCTCGTGATGGACGATGAATCGGCCATCCGCGACCTCACCTCCCAACTCCTCGCGACCATGGGGTACGAAGTGACCGCCGTGCCGGATGGATCGGAAGCCGTCCGAATCTACGAACGCGCGGCACGCAAGGGCGAATCATTTCGCGCCGTCATTCTCGATGCCACGGTCCGGGGCGGCCTCGGCGGGGTCGAGACGATCGAGCGTCTGCGCAGCATCGACCCGCAGGTCAACGCCATTATCTGCAGCGGCTACTCCGACGAAGCGGCGCTTTCGGAATTTCTCTCCTACGGATTTCGCGGTGCGCTGCCCAAGCCCTTTACCCGGCGGGAACTGTCCGACGCCCTGCAAAAAGCCTGTAACGGCACGAAGTGAGCGTTGGGGCGGGCGCCGTGGCGCGGCGCCCTAGCTCTTGGGAAGCTTTTTCAGCTCGTCGATGAACGCCTCCGGTCCTCCCGGCATGTAGCCGAGCAGGCCCACCTGCTTGCCCTCGCCGTTCAGGACAACCACCGTTGGGAAGGAACTAATTCCGTAGCGCTGGGCCAGTTCCCGATTCTGTTTCCGCACCTCGGTGCTCAACGGTTTGGCCCGTGGAAAATCCGCCCGCACCAGAACCAGATTGTCTTTCGCGAACTCGGCGAATCGCGGCTGCGAAAGGATTTCCGCCTCCAGTCGCTTGCACCAGATGCACCAGTCCGAACCGGTGAACTCGAGCAGGAGCATTTTGTGGCCGGCTTTGGCCTCCGCCTGGGCCTTTTGGAAATCGGTCAGCCAGTCTGCCTCCGCCCGCGCACCGGCCAGGCACAAAAGGCTCAGGCCGAGAGTGAGCGCCGCAACTCGAAATATTTTCACTCCCAACCATTCGCCGAGCGAGCGACCTTCTGCAAGGGAGGCGCGCCAGCCCATTGGTTAAACGTCGAAGACCGCGAGTACAGGCGAACGCCCGCGAACAGGTTGTCCCGTTCGCGGGCGACAAAGGATTGCCCCCGGACCAGCCGTTAGGCTGAAATTCGTTAGGCCGAAAAGCTACTTCAGGTGACCCGAGACGAGCTTGGTCATCTCGAACATGCTCACCTGGCTCTTGCCATTGAAGACCGGGCGCAGATTTTCATCGGCGTTGATCTGCGTCCGTTTCTTTTTGTCCTGCAGGCCGTTTTTCTTGATGTAATCCCAGAGCTTCTTGGTCAGTTCCGAGCGTGGGAGTGGTTTCGAGCCAACGACGGCGGAGAGCTTTTCGTCCGGCTGGACGGGTCTCATGAAAGCTGCGTTAGGCTTGCGTTTCGAGGGCGTTTTTTTGGCTGTGGTTTTGGGCATAAAGGCTGATTAATCGCTTGGCTGCACGAGAGCAATACTAAATTTTGCCGAAGAGAAAAAAAATCTCGCCTTCAGGAAGGCAGGCGGCGCACAAGCAGTGCCGCTAAATCGTCCGCCAACGGCATCTCCTCACCGGGCGCAATTCGCTCCAGCATCCGGCTCAGGAGACCCTGCGCACTCGAGTGATCGTTAGTCAGGAGCGCCCGCAAACGCTCCGGCGTCCAGGGCTTGTCGTCTTTTTTCGTCTGACCGTAGAGCCCGTCGGTGTGGAGGAGAAAACCATCGCCGCTTTGCAGGTTGATCGCCGTTTCCTCAAAATGCGAGCGTTCAAGCAAGCCTAACGGCGGGGCATTGGAGGCGATCAACTCCGCCGCTCCCCCCGCCCGCAGCACGACCAGCGGCGGATGGCCCGCCCCGACCACGCTCGCTCGCCCGCTTTCCGCCTCGAGCGCCACGCACATCGCGGTCATGAAAGAGCGCTTCCCGAAAATGCTCCGAAAATCGTTGTTCACTGCCTCCATGATTTCCGCCGGGCGCGCGTGCTCGGCCGTCCCGTGATGGAAGAGCAATTTCGCCAAAGTGGTGAGGAGAGCAGCCGCGGCCCCATGCCCGGTCGCATCCGCGATCCAGAAAAGCGTGCGCCGGTCCGTCATTCGCAACCAGCCATAGATATCGCCCCCTACCTGGATAACCGGGCGATAAACCGCCGCCACTTCCCAGCCCGGTAATGGTGGCGGCTTTTGCGGGATGAGCGATTGCTGGGTGAGGCGGGCCGCGGCCAGGTCGCGTTCGAGATTGTCCCGCCACGCTTCCAGTTCGGTGTTCTGCTTTTGCAACTGCCGGCGAAGCGATTGAACGCGCAATTGGGTTTCGATCCGCGCGCGCAGGACGGGCAGATCGATCGGCTTGGTCACGAAATCGTTCGCGCCGGCTTCCAGGCAGCGCAACTCGCTTCGCTCGCCGCCGTCGCCCGTCAGCATGATGGTCGGCAATTGCGCGATCACTGGATCCTCATCGACCCGCAACCGGCCGAGGACCTCGGCACCGTTCAATCCCGGCATGTGGAAATCAAGGAGCAGAAGCGAGGGTGCGAGGGCGTGCACCATTTCCAGCCCTTCCAGCCCGCTGCTCGCCCCGCGACAATCATAGCCGGCCTCGATCAGCGCGCGGACCAGCATCCGCCGGCTCGCCCGGTCGTCGTCGATCACAAGAATTTCTTCTTTCTCCGGCACCATTCCTTTTTGATTCGAAAAGCAGCGTCTCTGAATTTGTGTTTTTGTCGGGAATGGGAATTTGCGCCGGGACGCTCGGATGCAAATAAGTCTTTGTCACTCCCGGCCGAATGAATTAGAAAACTGGCAGACGGTTCACTCGCTCAAGCTCTATGAAACTATCGATCTCGCTCGCGCTCTTCACCGCCCTTTTCATCGCGGCCTGCTCCGAACCGGAGCCGCCGCCGCGCCGCCAGCCCGCGGCCACTTACCAGACCGCGCCACCGATGCAGCAGCCGTTCGAGCAGGCGCAGCCGTCGCCCACTCCCGATAGCATGGCGACCCCGAGCCCGGAGACCAGCCCCGGGGCTGAGGCCGTCAAGCAAACCAAGGGCGACATTCCCTATGGGGTGCCCGTGCCTAACAAACCCGGCTTTGTCACCAGCCCCTACGCGCCCAACCAGGGCTATGTCGATGTTCGCGGCTTCCCGCCCGGCACCGAGGTGCGCGATCCCTACACGAACAAAATCTTCCTCGTCCCCTGACGAGGCGGTTTTGATTCTCGAGCGGGTCGGTCTGAAAACGACCGCGCCCGCCTCGCGCGTGGCTGCGCTGGACATTTGCGCGCAACTTGGGATTCTTCTCGTCTCCCGCGGGCGGGACCTCTCATACCATGGATGACATTCGGATAAAGCGCGCGGCACGGCTCGAAGCCGAGATCACCGTCTCGGGCGACAAGAGCATTTCCCATCGCGCCGTCCTCATCGCTTCCCTCGCCAATGGTCCCTGTGTTCTGCGCGGTTTTTCCCGCAGCACCGATTGCATGAACACCGTCACCGCGATGCGCGCGCTCGGGATCACGATTGAACAACCCGAGCCCGAAGTGCTCATCGTGCACGGGCAGCGCCGCCGCCTTGTCGCTCCGAACGGCCCGATCGATTGCGGCAATTCCGGCACCACCATGCGTCTCCTCGCGGGCCTCCTCGCGGGCCAGCCTTTCAAGACCCGACTGGTCGGCGACGGCTCGCTCTCGAAACGCCCGATGGCTCGCATCCTCGAACCGTTGCGACTGATGGGAGCCAATATCGAAGCGGAAGGAGAACACGATACCGCGCCGCTGCGAATCCAGGGCGCGCCGCTCCACGGGATCAAATACTCGATCGCCAGTCGCGAGCGCGCAGGTCAAGGGCGCTGTCCTCTTCGCCGGCCTTTTCGCCAAGGGAAAAACCACCGTGCAGGAACCGGTCCCGACCCGCAATCACACCGAGCTGATGCTCAATTATTTTCTCGTCCGCAGCCACAAGGACGAGGAAGGGGTGAGCGTCTTCGGCGATCACGTGCCGGAGTCGCGTGACTTCAGCATCCCGGGCGATATTTCCTCCGCCGCCTTCTGGCTGGTGGCCGCCGCCGCCCAGCCCGGCGGTCATCTTCTCGTGAGGGATGTTGGCTTAAACGAAACCCGCACCGGGATTCTTGGCGTCCTCGTTCGGATGGGGGCGAAAGTGCGGGAAGCGATTGACGACGTCGACCAGGTCGAGCCCCGCGGTATTCTCGAAGTCACGGGCGCAAATCTGAAGGGGACCGTCATCCAGGGAAAGGAAGTCCCGGGGTTGATCGACGAGTTGCCGATTCTGGCCGTCGCCGGCGCGCTCGCCCGCGGCACCACCATCATCCGGCAGGCCCAGGAGCTGCGAGTCAAGGAAACCGACCGCATCGCCGCCATCGCCCACAACCTCCGCTCGATGGGCGCGCAGGTCGTCGAGTTGAGCGACGGACTCGAAATCCATGGGCGCGCCCCTCTCCATGGCGCCCGCCTTTCCAGCTTTGGCGATCACCGCATCGCGATGGCCTTCGCCGTCGCCGGCATGTTTGCGGAGGGCGAGACCGTCATTCAGGATGTCGATTGCGTCGCGACTTCCTATCCCGGTTTTGAAAAAATGCTGAGCGAGCTGGCCAACCCGAAAGGTTTTCGCACCACCACGCCCGTCATCACTTCCCTCTCCCCCGCGCGGGCGGAGGAGGAATGAGCGTCGTTCGGCCGGTCCTGCGATGAAATCACCGGCTCCGCATCAGGTCATCGCGATCGACGGCCCGGCTGCCTCGGGCAAGAGCAGCGTGGCCCGCGAGCTGGCCCGCCGGCTCGGTTTTGTCTACGTCAATTCCGGCGCGATGTATCGCGCCATGACCTGGCTGGTCCTGGAACGCAACCTTCCCGCCGGCGACACCGCCGCCATCGCCCAGCTCGCGGAAAGCGCGCCGCTCACCTGTGAATTGCGCGACAACGAATCGATCATGTTAGTCGACGGAGTGAATCCCGAGCCCTTCCTGCGCGACGATCGGGTGAACGAAAATGTCTCGCTCGTCAGCAGCGTCCCGCAGGTCCGCGAAATTCTCGTCGGTCACCTCCGTCGTTATGCCGAGAAAGACGATCTCGTCATGGAAGGGCGCGATATCGGTTCGGTCGTTTTTCCCGAGACGCCGTTCAAGTTTTACATCGATGCTTCGCCCGAGATTCGGCTCCGCCGCCGCGCCGCGCAGGGGCAACGCGACCGCATCAGCGCGCGCGACGAAGCCGATTCCTCGCGCCGCGCCTCGCCCCTCATCATCGCGGAGGACGCGCACCTCATCGACAGCTCCAACCTCACGATCGACGGCGTGGTCGGCGAAATCATCGGCCGCCTGAAATTGAAAGGCCTAACGAGCGCGCGGTGAATCCCTGGTATTTCACCATCTACCATCTGACCCGTTTCATCGCGCGGGTCTTCTTTCGTTTTCGTGTCATTCACCCGGAACGGATCATCCAGGAGGGTCCGGTCATTCTGGCCATGAATCACGAGAGCTATCTCGACCCGCCTTTCGCCGGGATCGGCTGCCGGCGCGCGATTTATTTTCTCGCCCGGAAAACACTGCTCGAGGTCCCGGTCCTCGGTTGGATTTTGCCCAGGCTCAACGTCATTCCGGTCGATCAGGAAGGGGGCGATCGGAGCGCGCTCAAGGCGCTCATTCGCAGCCTGCGCGCCAACCATGGAACCCTCGTTTTCCCCGAGGGCTCGCGCACGCTCGATGGAAATCTGCAACCACCCCAGCCCGGGATCGGTTTTGTGATCGCGAAAACGCTCGCCCCGGTCGTGCCGATGCGGATTTTCGGGGCGCGCCAGGCTTTGCCCCGCGGCGGCGGCAGGCTGCGTTTTTGCCGGATCACGATCGTCGTCGGCGAGCCGCTTTATTTCACCGCCGCCGACCTCGCAGGCAACAACCGTGAAGTCTACCCGCGTCTCAGCCAGCGGGTGATGGACGCGATCGCGGCGCTGCATTTGGAATAATCCGCATTAACCCCTCCTGCGTTTGCTCCTCATCCCGCTCCCCCGATAGTCCCAAATGGATTTGCCCGGACCACCGACCCGCTCCCGCGCCTTGACCCGCGCGCCGGTGAGCGGCCTCAAGCTGATGGTCGCGGTTCTGGTTGTCTTCGCCCTCCTTGCGGGCTATGGACGTTGGGAGCTATCCCGGCGCGCGAAAACCGAAACGACGACCATCATTCCGGCGCCCAACGTTTCGCCGTCGCCCGCGTCTGACAATAACTAACGAATCGGCGCCGCCGTCCGAGGGCGTCTTGTTTCGAATAACCCGGGGCCAATTCGGTCTCATTATCTTATGAATAGAAACTTCCTTCTTCCGCTCATCGCCGTGCTCGGTCTCTCCCTCGGCGCCTGCCAGAAGCAACCGACCGAAGCGGAGCGCCAGGCCGAGATCGAACGCCAGGTCCAGCAGCGTCTGGCGGCCGAACGGCAGGCCGATGAGGCGCAAAAGCTGGCCGATCGCCAGGCCGAACTCGAGGCCCGCGAAAAGGCGCTGGCCGAGAAGGAAAATCGCCCCGCTCCCACCGCCGCGCCGATCGCGACCGCCACGCCCTCGACCCCCGCGACCGAAGCGAGCGATTCCGAGAACACCTCCTACGCCACCTTTTATCGCAAGCTCGACCCCTACGGCGACTGGATGGAGACGAGCGATTACGGCTACGTCTTCCAGCCGCGCTCGGCCGCCCAATCGCGCGACTGGCGCCCCTACACCAATGGCCGCTGGGTTTACACCGATGCCGGCTGGACCTGGATCTCCGACGAGCAATTCGGCTGGGCTACTTATCACTACGGCCGCTGGACCCGCCTCCGCAGCGTTGGCTGGGTCTGGGTGCCGGGCGAGCAATGGGCGCCGGCCTGGGTCTCGTGGCGCAGAGGCAGCGATTACGTCGGCTGGGCGCCGCTTCCGCCCGAAGCGCAATTCGATCGCCAGACCGGGATTCGCAACTGGGCCGACACCTACTACGACATCGGCCCCGAGCAATACGCCTTCGTTCCGGCTAACGAATTCGGCCGCAAGCTGAGTCCGCGCGAGATCGTCCCCTCGGCGCGCAACGTCACGATCATCAACCAGACGACGAACGTGACCAACATCACCTACAACAATTCCGTCATCGTCGATCGGGGCCCGAGCTACGACGATCTGCGATCGCGGAGCAAGCAGCCGATCGAGCGTTTCCGGCTCGAGCGCACCCGCGATTCGAATAATGAACGGCCGGTCTTTCGCGGCGAAGTCGTTGCTTTGCCGACGATGGATTTTCACCCGTCGGCGCGGGCGGCGCGGCCGAATCGCGTGACGCGAAACATCGCCCAACCAGTGGTGGAACGCGGCTGGAGCGGAATCAAGGATGCACAAGCCGTGCAAGAAGCGCGGGCCAAGATGAAGGCGGAAGCGACTCCGCCGCCCAATCGGCCGCCGAAGAAATTCGTTAGGCCGGATCGGGAAAAGGTCAGTCCGCCGCGGCCGGTTCCGGTCCAGGCCGGCCGGACGGTCGCGCCGTCGGTTTCTACCGCCACCGCCATTCCCATCGGCACGCCCGCTCCCCTGCCGAGCAATCCACCATCGCCGCCGCCGAGCGCGCCACCGGTCAGCCCGACCGAGCAAACCCAGCCAAGCCCGGCGGAAAACATCAACTCACCGAAGGAAGCCGACCGCTCTCGCCGGCAAAAAGCGCAGGAAGAGAAGCGCAAGGCACGGAAGGAAGCGCAGGCCCAGCGCCGCACGGAGCGCGAGCAAAAAATGCTGGAACGCAAGGAGCGAAAAGCGGCAGAACCGAAAGCGACGCCCGTTCCCTCTGCCACGCCACAGCCGACGGTAGAATCGACTCCCGCCGCGACGGAAACGCCTGACGCCACCTCTTCACAAAAGGAGCGGGAAAAGCGGGGCGGAAAAAAAGGACGCCAACGCGCCCCGGAGTCTTCCGCCTCTCCGACCGCGCAGCAGCCCTAACGAATCAAAACGACGCGCCGCGGCCCTCCGGGGAGCGCACGCGCCCTCGCGTGCTGGCAACGGCGCCCCGCCGTTGCGAACTTTTTCTGCGTTGGACTCGAGTCAGCGCTCCAGTTGGTTTCGAGAGGGTAAATGCCCGCCCCCCGGTTTTCGGCGAGGGCGCCGAAAACTGCACGCGAGGGCGCGTGCGCTCCCCGGAACGGGAGCAGCGCAGCCGCCGCCTAACGATTCTCCGCCGCCAGCTGGCGGGCATAGGCCAGGGTATCGATCGCGTCCGGCGTTTTGTCGCGCCGGATTGCCTTGATCCGGGGGAAGCGCAAGGCCAGCCCGCTCGCGTGTCGCGTGCTCGGCTGAATGGAATCGAACGCCACCTCCAGGACGACATTCGGTTTCACCTCGAGATACCGCCCGCGATCGCGGATCGCGTTTTTGCGAAAATGCTTCGTCAGCTCCGCGATCTCGACATCGGTTAGCCCGCTGTAGGCCTTGCCGATCGGCAACAATTGCCCGCTCTCCTCGTCGCGCACCGCGAAAGTGTAATCGCTCAGGACATGATTGCGTTTCCCGTGCCCCAGCTCGGCCGCCACCACCACGACATCGAGCGTGGCCAGCTCCTTTTTCAGCTTGAACCACGAGAGCCCGCGCCGGCCCGGAGTGTAAAGACTCTCCGGATCCTTGACCATCAAGCCTTCGTTCAAACGCCGCCGCGCTCTCTGAAATGCCGCCTCGATTTCTTCCGCCGACTTCGCCGCCGACACTTCCGCAATCTGAAACTGCGCCGGCATCGTCAGGCTGCGAAGCAGTTCGCGGCGTTCCTGCAAAGGCGCCTTGAGAAGGGAGCGGCCCTCCAGCCAGAGGAGATCGAAGGCGACGAAGACGACCGGCACATCGGCCGCCGGCGCGGCAAACAAATCCGCGCTCTCGCTTTTGCGCCCCAGTCTTTTTTGCAGGTCGAAAAAGGTCAGCTTCTTCCCCTGTTCGAAGGCCATGATCTCGCCATCAAGAATCAATTCACTTTCGAAAGTTCGGGCGCTCTCCGCGATTTCCGCGAATTGCTCCGTGATCTGGCGCAGGTCGCGCGAGAAAAGCTCGACCCGCTCCACCCCGCGATGCAGTTGGGCGCGGATCCCATCGAACTTGTCCTCCACGTAAACCACCGATTCGTTAGGCGATTCCTCCGCGAAGCGGGCCCAGATCGCTTCCGCGGTCGGCTCCGGGCTGGCCAGCATGGATTTGATCGGGCGAAAAAGAGTCAACTCCGCCCGATCCAATTCCCGCCGGGAAGCGAGGAGCGCGGTCCGGCCGATGTCGCCCAGCAACATGTGGGCTTCCTTCAGTTCATCGAGCGGGACCTCGAAGGCGCGGGCGATCGCTTCCTCGACCAGACCTTCGCGCAGGCCGATGCGCAGGTCGCCGGTCAGAATCTTGACCACGTATTGGGCTTCGAGCGGCGAGAGCTTTTGCAGACGGGTCTGGAGGAGCTCGGTCTTGCCGGCGGGACCGCGCGTTTTGTGCAGTTGCTCGAAAAGAGTCTGCGCTTCGCCTAACGAGAAAGGCTCGGGTGTGGTTCGGCCTTCGAGCGCTTCGAAGGCGGCTTTGCTCGCATCGCCGTGACTGCTCGCGATCCGGCGCAGCTCGGCGTTGCCCCGTCCGCTGGCCGCGAGAAGGGCGCGGTAGGTGATGGCCCAGCCGGTCTGGAGAGTGCGCTGGTCGGTTTGCGCGAACGGTTTTCCCGTCAGGAAAGTGGCGGCGATCCGGAGCTGGTCGGGGGCGAGGGTGCGCAGGTACGCGGCGAGGAGACGGATCTTTTCCAGCTTGGCGGGCGTGGCGGCGATTTGTTCGCCGAGTTGGGCAAAGAAATGGAATTCGGAATCCACTTCGGCGTCAGGAGTCGTTAGGGAAGTTTGTGGCGGCGAAACGCCGCCGCCGGCACGCGTGCGCTACCCATTCGTTAGGCAACTCGCGCCGGGGCTGCGGCCGGCCCCGGCACTTCGTCCTCGTAGTATGACATCACCTCTTCGATCATTTTGTCGTAGGCCGCGTCGCCGAATTCGGCGTAGCGCTTTTCCTCAAAGCAACCGATCGGCAGCTCGAGCACGTTGACGAGACACTTGTTGCAGTAGGTGCATTCCTTCCCTGCGGGCGGTCCGTCCTGCGCCGCTCCGAAACATTTTCGGCAGATCGGGATTGGCCAGGAGCGGACGCGCGATCGTAACCGCATCGCAATCGCCGTGGCGGAGCGCGGCGGCGATGCGCGAGGCGCGCTGCCAGCCGCCGGTGCAGAAAACCGGGATTTTCACCGCCTCCTTGATGCGCCGCGCATCCGGCGCGACCAGCCCTTCGAGCACATCGCGATCGACCCGTCCATCGCGAATGAAGTGCTGCCGGCGCGACCACATCATGCGCAAAATCCAGCGCAACGCCGGCCAGCGCATGAGGAGGTAATTGCGCATCGGATGTTTGCCGACCGCCAGCATGCTCGGGTAGACAAGCGCCGCATAGGCCCAGTCGAGAGAGCCCGGCGGATTGAGCGGATGTGGAAAAGTGCTCCCGCCCGAGACATGGATCGCGTCCACGCCCGCCTCCTCCAGCCAGCGCGAGATCTGGACCGCATCCTCGACCGTGTTCCCACGTTTCCAATCGAGCGGGAAGGTGCCGGCGTTGTGGTTGTCCTGCGCGTTGAGTTTGACCGCGAGATAGAAGTCGCGGCCGATCCGGGCGCGGATGGCGGCGATCATTTCGAGGAGAAAACGCGCGCGGTTTTCGAGCGAGCCGCCGTACTTGTCGGTCCGGTCGTTGATCGCCGAGCTGAGAAATTGGGTAATGATGTAGCCGTTCGCGCCCTGCAACTCGACGCCGTCCGCTCCGGTCTCGCGCACCCGCGCGGCGGCGGTGGCGAAAAGCTCGATCACGTCATTGATGTCGCGCTGTGTCATCGCGCGCACCGGGATGCCGGTGAAGCTGTCGCGTTTGCCGGTGGGACTGATGGCGATCGTGCGCCGGTTTTCCACCCCGCGCACGTCGGCCTGCAAGCCGCCGTAGATGAGCTGGATGATGTATTTGCAATCGCAATCGTGCACCTGCCGAACGAGTTCGCGCCAGAAGCCGATCCGCGAATCGCGATCGAGCATGGCATAGTTAGGCAGGATCCGGCCGCGGACCGAAATCGGGGCGTGCGCGGAAATGATGGCGGCCACTCCGCCCTCGGCAAAGCGCCGGTCGAAGTTGATCCGGGCGAGGGTGCCGCTGCCGTCGTAATTGTCGATTCGTCCCGAGATGCTGGAGCGGATGAGTCGGTTTTTAAGGCTCAGATTCCGAGCCTGCAATGGCTGAAAGATGGCCTCGGTGTCGCTCATCGGAGATGGGGCTACGAGTTGATCAGGTCGCAGCGGAGCTTTCCGGCAAGCCAAGAATATCGGCGAAAAAGCGATTGAGGAACCGACCGTCGGGATCGTAGCGGTGCTGTAACTGCCGGAATTTCTCGAGCCGTTCGGAGCTGAATGCTTTTTCGACCTGCGCTTTCGTCAGGCGACCGGTCTGGTTGAAAAGCGGGAAGGCGCCGTGCTCGCTGCAGAACTGGTTGTAGGCATCGAGGAACTCGACCCAGCCGGGCCCGGCGGTGGAAACGGGATCGAGCGTCATGCAGTTCCCGGTCCAGGTGTAGGAGAAAAGGGAGCTTTGATCCTGATTGATCCGGTAGCCGACGTTCAACATGTCGCAGCGATAGCCCTGGGTGCGGAATGATCGCGACAAAAAGCAAAGTAAGCCCGCAGCGAAGCGGGGAAGTTCTCCTCCGGGAAGGCCCAGATGCTGAAGGTATAACGAGTAAAGCCGGCCGTGTCCGGGTAGCGAATCATCTGATCCGCCGGATAGGTGTGATCGCCGCGAATCACGCCGAGCAGCCCGCGTGAGATGGTGCCGAGCCCTTCATGGAGAGCATAGCGGACCTTGGGACTCGGGATCGATTGCCGGATCGCCGCGTTGAGGCCGGGGACGATGGTGCCCCAGGAAAGGTTGCGCACCTTCCAGGCGAGGCTGGTGGTCGGTTGGCCCTCATCGACATACTTGCGGAACTCGATCGCGATCCTGTCCTTGAAGGGGAAGAGGTAATACATCATCGACTCGCCCCGCGCGCGCAGGGCCGGGAGCTGCCGCTCGAATTCATCGACCGTGAAGACCTCATGATGAAACGCCATCGGCTTGAGCGGCTTCACCTTGAAGGTGACTTCGTAGACCAGACCGAGAAGCCCGAAGCTGGTCCGCATCGCCTGGAGCAACTCCGGTTGATCCTCGCCGACCTCGAGAATTTCGCCGTTAGGCAGGACTGCCTTGAATCCGATCGCGTAGGAGCAGACCTGGCCGTACTCGTCCTTGAAAGAAGCGTCCTTGGTGTGGGTGCAGGCGGCCGCGCCCATCGTCAGGTTGCCAAGCTCGATGTTGACGTAGAACTGGAGGCCGTTCTTTTGCAGCTCTTTCGCGACATCGATGTAAAGCGCGCCGACCTGTGCGGTCACCCGGTCACCGCCGATCTGCAGGATCCGGTTCATCCCCTTCATCTCCACCTTGGTCCCCGGCTCGGAGACGACGCAGCGGGTGGTGGAATGACTCGAGCCGGCGGCGCGCACCGGCGAGGGATACTTCGCCTTGTCTTTCACGATCTCGATCAGCTCGGCCTCACTCGTCGGCCTAACGACGACCGCGGGCCGAAAACGAATGTCGCCAAACCAGTTGTGAGCTTCGACTCCGGTTTGCGTTTCCATATGCGGACTCTGTCCAACCAGAATTCCCCACCGGCCGTCAAGCTCTTTCGAGTTTTCGTGAGCGAGCGGAAACGGCGGTGAGAGGGCGCGAGCTTTACTTGGTTAGGCGGTTTGGGTCAGACTGCGAATCCGATCGCCGCATGAAATCTCGCTCCCTTCTTCTGCTGGCCGGCGCGGGATTCCTTGTTCTCTGTGTCTGGTGGCAACCAATCATCGGCCTCGTCCTCGTCGCCCTGGCCTTTCTCTGGTGGCTGAGCCTGCGCCCCTCCAACGATCGCGATTGGTCGCCCGAATACGCAGAGACGCCCTGGGCGGAGATCAAGGGCGACGAAGTGACGATTCACAATTTCCGCAACTGCGAGTACCGCAGCGAGACCGATTTCACTCCGCGTTGGGAATCCAAAACTGTCCATCTCTCGAACCTCCGCGGGGTCGATTTTTTCATGAATTACTTTGGGTCGCGCCACATTGCGCACACTTTGCTCAGCTTCGATTTCGGGGCGGAAGGTCGCGTCTGCACTTCGATCGAGACGCGGCGGGAACGGGAGGAGGGTTATTCGCCTCTGCGCGGTCTTTTTCGGCAATACGAACTCTACTACGTGATCGGTGACGAGCGCGATCTGGTGCGGGTGCGAACGAATTTTCGCGGCCAGAAAGTTTATCTTTATCCGCTCGTGCAGGCGAGCCCGGAGCGATTGCACAATCTCTTTCTCCGCTACCTGCGCGCGGCCAACGAGCTGCGCGCGCGCCCGCGCTGGTATCACGCGCTCGTCGACAACTGCACCACCAACATCCGGGTCAACGCGGAAGAGAGCGGGCTCCGCGCACCCTGGGATTGGCGGGTTCTGCTCAATGGCTATGTCGACGAGCTGCTCTATCGGCGCGGAATGATTCAGTCGTCGCTTGGTTTCGCGGAGACGAAGGCCGCCGCCGACATCACGGAGCGCGCCAAAAAGGCGGGCGCCACGCCCGATTTCTCCGACCAGATTCGCACGCCGATTTCCTAGGGCCGGCGCCCACCCGCGCGGTGAAGTGTTTGAAGATCTGTTCGGCTTTCGAAACGGAAGACAGGAGCAGAGAGTCGCCCTAACTGACAATCGGGGACCACTCCCCTGCGGCGGCTTTGGGTAAAGGTGCTTTACAACCCCGCGCTTTTCCTTTCAGACTGCACCCGTTCGCTCATGACAGAAGCCAAGGCAGGACCGGATGGTGTTCCGCATGTCGTCACGCTCGGGGGTGGCTTCGGCGTCATCCTGCTTTACAAAAAGCTCGCGCCCCTCATCCGCCGGAAGCGGGTTCGCCTAACGATCATCGATCGCAATAATTTCACCTGCTTCCACGGGATCGTGCCCGCCGTTCTGATCGGCAAGA
Organism: uncultured Verrucomicrobiae bacterium; assembly: GCA_963772915.1. Classification (GTDB taxonomy): domain Bacteria; phylum Verrucomicrobiota; class Verrucomicrobiia; order Chthoniobacterales; family UBA10450; genus Palsa-1392. Next base: position 24,550 of record CAVYZI010000001.1, on the reverse strand, counting down.
TTCAACCGGGCAATGTCCTCAATTCGCTCCGCACGATTTACAGCCAGGCGCAGTTTCGCAATGCCGAGATTGAGAAGATCGACCTCGAGCGAAAGGAGATTCTCTTCAGTCGCGCGCTCGACGGGAGACAGTTCACGACCCACTACGACCATCTCGTCTTTAACGTCGGCTCGATGATCAACCTCAAGCTTTTCCCCGGGATGGCCGAGCACACCCTGCGCCTCAAAGCCTTCCAGGACATTCTCGCCGCGCGGCATCATATCATCACCATGCTCGAGCTGGCCGACATCGAGCAGGACGCGGTCGAACGTGAACGGTTGATCAACTTCGTCGTCGCAGGCGGTAACTATGCCGGGATCGAAGTCGCGAGCGAACTGGCCGATTCCCTCCCGGTCATTGCGCGGAAGCGCTTTCCCAACATCCCGGTCGACAAGATTCGCGTCACGATTGTGCATGCGGGAGAAAAAATTCTGCCCGAGCTCGGACATCGTTATCCGAATCTGCAAAGCTACGCCATGCGCGCCCTGAGCGAACTGCCGAACCTGCGGGTGGTGACCAATTGCCGGCTCGACTCCGCCACCCCGGAAGAGGCCTTGCTCAACAACGGCGAGCGCATTCCGACCCGCACCATCATTGCCTGCGCCGGCACCACTTCCTCGCCCTTGCTCGATCTTGTGCCGTTCGCCCGCACCGAGAACGGCCGGCTGGTGATGGATGAGTTTTGCCGGGTCAAAGGCCAGGACCACATCTGGGGATCGGGCGATTGCGCGGCCGTGCCGCGGCGCGACGGTTCACCCACTCCGGCCCTCGCGATCTGGGCCCTCACGACCGGCAGCCGGGTCGGAGCGAACATTCGCGCCAGCCTCGAGGGGCGACCGTTGAAACGGTTTCGCTTTGGCGGAATCGGCGACGCCTGCACCTTGGGCCGGAGCCGCGCCGCCGCCCATCTGCGCGGGATTCCGCTGAAAGGGAAAATCGGTTTCGTCGCCTGGTTTTCGGTCGTGCTCATGTATATCCCGGCGTGGGAAAAGAAGGTGCGCCTCCTGATCGATTGGATGCTCCTGCCGCTCTTCGGCAACGACGTCATCAACATGAATGTGCAAAAGCCGGTCGGCATCACGCCGGTGCATTACGAGCCGGGACAGGAGATCGTGCGGCAGGGCGACGTCGGGCAGAGTCTTTACATTATTCGCAGCGGCGAAGTGGAGGTCGTGAAGCAAGGTGCCAACGACGCCGCGCCGTCCGTTGTCGCCACCCTTGGCCCGGGCGAACATTTTGGCGAAGTGGCCATTTTTCAACGCGTCCGGCGCACGGCCACGGTCCGCGCGAAAACGCGGGTGGAATTGCTCCACCTGCGCCGCGAAGCCGCCCTCGCCCTGAGCGAATCGAAGGCGGAGATTGGCGAGACGCTTTCCGCCTCGCCGGGGACAGATTCCTGAAAATATGACCCGGCCAGCTTCTTTCTTTTTATCGTTAGGCGCAGCCTTTCTTCTGCTCAACGGCTGTTCCCAGAAGGACGCGGTCGACGAAGCCACCGCCGCTGGTAAAACCGTGGCCGATTTTCCCGAGACCCGGGCCGATCCCTTTCGCGGAATGGATGGCGGGATCGAACTCACCTCCGACGAAATCGCCGGACGCAATACCTGGATGCTTTGGACCGGCGGGGACGAATGGTTCTGGGATTACATGGCGCAGCACGGCTACGGCCTGATCGATTTCCTCAAGACAATCGATTCCCGCCAGCGCCCGCACCGATTCGCCAAATTCGGCTTGATCAATGAGCCGGGCTACCAGGAAGCGACCAAGCCGGATGAATACGGCCTGTACATCGACCAGCCGATCTCGTCCCAGCCGGATGGGACCAACCCGGCGGTCGACGGCAAGTCCACCGGCATCATTGGCTTTCGCCTTTTCCCCAATCCGAATTTCGACGAGGCGGCGCGGCGCCGTTGGGATGCGAAACGCTATTTCACCGATGCGAAATATTACCAGGATCCCAAACTCGTCAGGCCGTACCGCGTCGGAATGACCTGCGCGCTTTGTCACGTCGCCTTTCATCCGCTTCATCCCGCCGCCGACCTCGAGGCACCCGCCTGGGAGAATCTCTCCGGCACGATCGGCAACCAGTATTTTCGCACCCGCGGCGTCTTCGGCGGGGACCTGAAGCCGTCGGACTTCATGTATCACGTGCTGGAGGGGGCCAACCCCGGGACGGTTGAGACCTCGATCATCGCGACCGACAACAACAACAATCCCAACATCATTAACTCGATCTACAACGTCGCCGCCCGCCTCAAGGTCGCGACGGAAGAAGAGGTGGCCGGGAACTCCATCCTCATGCCGCCGGGCACAAAGCGCCGCTTCGTCCCCCATATCCTGGTCGATGGCGCCGACTCGATCGGCGTGGCCGGGGCGCTCGACCGCGTCTTCGTCAATATCGGGATGTTTGGCGAGGAATGGATCCGCTGTCACAACCCGATCCTCGGGATGCGAAAACAGAAGCCGTTTTCCATCCCTTACGCGCGCGAGCATTCGGTCTTTTGGCGCGCCACCGAAGAGCGCACCCCGAATCTCGCGAAATACCTCGTCCGGGCGAGCGGGCCGATGCCGCTGCGCGACGCGCCCGGCGGCGCGAATTATCTGACGACCGATCAAACGATCCTCGATCGCGGCCGAATCGCCTTCGCCGAAAACTGCATGCCGTGTCATTCGAGCAAGCGGCCTAACGACGACATCCTCAAGCATCCGGTCGAGTATGTGAACTGGGCGCGCGAGGAAGTGATGAAGCCGGATTTCCTCGAGAACAATTATCTCTCCGACGACCAGCGTTATCCGATCACTTACCTGCAAACGAACGCCTCGCGCGCGTTGCAGGACAACGCGACCCGCGGGCACATCTGGGAAGAATTTTCCTCCGAGGAATACAAACACACGCCGCCCATTGGTGAGATCACGGTCTACGACCCGTTCGCCAAACGAGACTACAAGTTCAAGCCGCCGGGGGGCGGGCCCGGTTTTTATCGGGTGCCGACTTTGGTCGCGATCTGGGCCGGCGCGCCTTTTCTGCATGATAACGCGCTCGGCACTTACAATGGCGATCCCTCGGTCGCGGGCCGGATGCGCGCCTTTGATGATGCGATCGACAAGATGTTTTGGCCGGAGAAACGCGACGGCTTGAAGACGATCGTCCGCACCTCGGCGCGCAGTTGGTTCGTGCTCCCGGCGGTCTATCTGCCGGGCATGGTCGAGGGCGTGGCGGGTCCGATCGTGCGGCCGATCACCTCGCTGCCGTGGCTTTTGCCGGCGCTCGTCCTGCTGCTTGGGATTGGCGCGATCATGTTTGGTCGCCGCCGTCGTGGCGGGTTTGCGCGCGGTTCGCTTTTGACGATTGGGGTGCTGGTCATTCTGCTCGCGATTGTTTTGGTGCCGATCAACTTCTTCATCGCCGGCAAGCTGGGCGATCTGCGCCTGGGACCGTTGCCGAAAGGGATGCCGGTGAATGTGCTCGCGAGCATGAACCCGGATGCCAACAAGGGCGATAGTCTGCGTGCGATCTGGAAGCTCTACACAACCTGCCGGCGGATTGAAAAGGATCATCTCTCCGATGAAGAAGCGCTCCAGCTTTTCAACCGGGAAGCTGGTCCCGCGCTTTTGAAAGTGAGCAAGAGCCCCGACTGGGTGCAGGACCGCGGACACACTTTCCCGGCGCACCTTTCCGATGAGGACAAGCTGGCCTTAAAGGAATATCTCAAGACGTTTTGAGTTTTCGAAGCCTGGCGACCTGGACGCGCGGAAGCGCGTCCCTCCGGAGGGACATGCTTCCGCATGTCCATGGGCGTTGGCATGCAGGACGCCATTGTAGCCGGGATCGGTGATCCCGGCGGGGCTCGACCCGCGCAGCTCGAATGGGCGTCACTCTCGGCCGGGATCAACGATCCCGGCTACAACGCGCCCACGAAAGATGCGGCGCGGAAACACGCTCGGCTTACTTGATCCACTTCAGGCGCGCGCAGAAGACGAAGTAGAGCACCGGCAGAAGAACGAGGGTCAGAACGGTCGCGAGGAGCAGCCCGAAAATGTGGACCGCGGTGAGCGGATGCCAGAGCGCGCCGCCGGTGAAGAAGAGCGGAAGCAAACCGCCGACCGTGGCCAAAACGGTGACGAGCACGGCGCGGAGACGGACCAAACCGGATTGAACAAGCGCCCGCTCCAGCGGCATTCCTTCGGCGCGCGCTTCCTCGATGAAATCGCTCAGGACAATGATGTGACTGACGATGACGCCGGCCAGACTAACGATGCCAAGCAAGGCCATGAAACCGAGCGGCGAGTTCGTGACCGCGAGCCCGAAAAAGGCCCCGATCAAGCCTAACGGCACCGTGAGCAGGACCACGACCGATTTGGCGACGGAGCTGAATTGCAAAATCATGGCGAGAGCAATCAGCGTGAGGGAAATGAGCATGACACTTCCCATCTCGGATTGTCCCTTCTTCAGCTCCTTGTCTTCGCCGGCGAACTGGAGGTTGTAGCCGGGCGGCAGCTTGATCGCACTCGAGCGCGGGCCGGGCCCGGGCGACGATCTCGGAAGAGAGTTCGCCGGCGGGGGCGTAGGAGTTCACGGTCACGGTGCGCAGTTGGTTGTAATGCGGGATGAGCGCATAGGAGGGCTCGATCTTGATCGTCGCGAAACTGGCAAACGGCACCGGTTGATTGGTCGCGCTATGAATGTAAAGGGCGCGAATTTTTTCCGCCTCGTTCCGTTCCTCGACCCGCAGCCTAACGACGACCGGGATGATGTGATCGCCCTCCCGCAGCTCCGTGATGCGCACCCCGCCAAAAGCGGCCTGGGAAATCTGACCGATCTGCTGGTTGGTAATGCCGAGGGAGTTGGCGCGGTCCTGGTCGATATCGATCGAGAGATTGGGCGTGCGATAACCGAGGTCGTCATAAACATGGTAGCCACCCGCGTCGCGCACCGCCGCGTCCGCCTGATCGGCCAAACGACGAAGCTCGTCGAGATCCGCGCCGCTGATCCGCACCTGGATGGGCGCTCCGATCGGCGGGCCCTGCTCGAGTTGTTTCACGATGCAGCGCGCGCCGACAATTTTCGCATCCAGCTCGCGCCGGAGCGTGACGAGCAGCGGCGGGACATCTTCCTGGGTGCGGGTGTTGACCAGGACCTGCGCGAGATTATTGGCCGGCGCCTTCGGTTCGACGTTGTAATAGAAACGCGGCGCGGTCCCGCCGGTGAAAACTCCGGTGCTGACGATCTCGGGATGTTTTTGCAAAACCGCCATCACCTCATCCGTCGTCTGCCGCGTGCTGGTGAGCGAGGCGGTCGCGGGCAGCTCGATGTCGATCAGCATCTGGTTGCGTTCGGCGGGCGGGAAGAACTGGGTGCCGAAATACTTCGTTAGGCCAAAGCTGAGCACGAGCAGGGTGTAAGTGAGCGCGATGATCAGCCAGGGCCAGCGGAGCGCACCTTCGAGAGCGCCTTTGTAACGCGGCAGGACGGTTTGCAGGCCGCGATCGATCCAGCCAAACAAAAAGAAGCGTCGCACTTCGCCGCCTTCCTCGAGTCCTTTCTGGCCGCGCAGGAGGTAGTAGCCGAGGAGCGGAATAAAAGTCATCGAGACAATTCGCGACGCGATCAGCGCCATCGTCACGACGGCCGGGATGGCAAAGACAAACGCGCCCGTGTCGCCCGGCAGGAGCATGAGCGGGAGGAAAGCGACGATGTTAATGATCGTGCCGTAGAGAATGGCGCGCCGCATCCGGAAGGGCCCGAACCACGCCGCCCGCTGGCGGCGGCTGGCCGTGATGCAGCTCGCGATTGATCGCATCGGAGGCGACCACGGGATCGTCGACCAGCATGCCGAGCGCGATGATGAGGGCGGCGATCGAGATTTGGTGCAACTGAATCCCGCAGAGATTCATCCCGCCGAGAGTCATCGCGATCGTGAGGGGAATCGCCGTCGCGACGACGAGCGCGGAGCGCCATTCCATGAGGAGAAGCGCGACCAGGATCACGATCACGACTGCCTCGATGAACGAGCGGATGAAATGATGGAGCCGATGTTTCACCGCCCCCGGCTGATCGGAGAGGGTCGCGATCTTCATCCCTTCGGGCAGCCGCTGGCTGAGATTGGCCGCGACCTTTTGCACCTCGTCATTGAACTGGCCGATGATTTTGTCCGGCTTCATTTCCACCGCCACCATGACCGCGCGGTGCTCGAGCAAGGGCGCCTCCGGCTGCGCGCGCTCATAGACATCGACCTTGAACGGAATCGGCGCCTCGTACATCCGCCGCACTTCAAAAAGATCGCGCAGATAGACCGGCGCGCCGGCTTTCCCGACGCCCACCACCGCGCCGAGAATTTCGTCTTCGGTCTTGAATTCCCCCGAGAGCTGGACCGGAAAATTCTGGCCCTCGGTGTGAAGCGTGCCGCCCGGGATGATGGCGTTGCGTTCCGCGATCGCCTTCGCGATGGCCTCCGGCGCGAGGCCGTAGCCGGCCGCGGCCGCCGAGGAGTAGAGCAGGTAAACCGTCTCCGGCACAATCCCGATGCGGGTGACTTTGCCCACGCTTTCCGCCTGTTTCAGATCGTCCTGAAAATCGTCCGCCGCGTCTTCGAGTGCGCGGTAGCTGTAACGCGGCGCGGCCGTCGCGCGCACCTGCGCGAGCGGGTCCTCGTCTCCCATGAGCAAAATGGGCGCTTTGAAATCGGGATGATTTTCCTCGTGATCGGTCCCGGTCACGCTCCGGGTGAATTCGGCGATGAAGCGCTGGATTTGTTCCCGGCTGGCGGTCGTCGCCATATCCGCCATGAGAAACGAATGCCCTTGGCGGACCTGCACATCGCTGGCCATGCCGGTGCTGTCGATCGCGGTCTTGAAGCGTCGCCCGATGAAAGCGCGGTAGCTTTGGGCCACGCCGGCCGGGAAAAACGCCACTACCGCGACGCGATTCGCGGTCGGTTTCCCGGCCCGAAGTTCGCGCAGTTGCGCCCGCACGAGGTTGGCGCGCGCGATGCATTCCGCCTCGGTCGCGGGCGGGCTCGTGATCCCGAAGAGGAGGGTAATGGTGTTCCCAAAATCAGAAGAGAGGATCGGTTGCCGGCTGCCTTCCGGGAGCTGAATTTCGCGCATCTTGGCGCGCAGCTTTTCCCATTCCAGCCCGATGTAGTTGTAGGAACCGGGGTGCAGTTTGATCAGCAGGGTGGAAAGGCCGGGCCGCGACTCGGAGCTGATCTCCTCCACCGACGACATCTCCGAGACGGTGCGCTCGACCACCTTGGTCACCAGCTCTTCGACCTTCGACGCGGTCGCGCCCGGAAAGACCGTCACGAGCAACCCCGCCCGCTGCGGGATCAACGGGTCCTCCCGTTGCCCGAGCCTGGTGAACGAAACCGCGCCCCAGATCAGGACCGCGATCAGCGCCGTCCAGGTGACGCCGCGATGAACGACGCAGTATTCGGCGATTCCACCCTTTTTGATCTCGTCTGCGGATGGATGCGACATGCCAATCCGCGCTCGTTAACGCACAATCACCGGCGCACCGTCGTAGAGTTCACTCGCGCCGCGGGTCACGACTTCTTCACCGGCTTTCAGTCCGTCGGTCACAATGATGGAGCTGGCGACGATGTCGCCCGTTTTCACCAGGCGCTGCGCGGCCTTGCCATCCTTGACCACAAAAACGGCCAGCTGTTTCGGCACGTCGTTAGGCGCGGCGCTCGGCGCAGGCGGCGCGATCGAGAGCCGAGAGCGGTACCACCACCTGGCCCTCCGCCGGAGCCGAGGCGCCCCCGGCGCGGACCGTCGCGGTCATGCCGGACTTAATAATTCCATCCGGGTTCGGCACCTTGATCACGACCCGATAAAGCCGGCCGGCATTGCTCGCCGCCACGCCGACCTCGGAGATTTTCCCGATGAAGGGCGGCCGGCCGCCCAGGGCCGAGATGTTGACCGCGATCTCGTTTCCGACTTTGAACAAACCGACCAGCCGATCCGGCACGCCGAGCTCGACCGACATCGTGCGCATGTCGCCGAAACGCAGCACCGGTTTGCCGGAGCCGACGGTTTCGCCCGAGTTCGCTTCGCGCGCGAGGATCACTCCGTCCCACGGGGCGTGCAGCTCGGAGTCGTTCAGATTCTGCTCCGCCTGGCGCAATTGCGCGTCGGCCGTCTGGGTGTCGGCGATCGCTTTGTCGACCTCCTGTTTCGAGACCACGTTATCGGCCAAAAGTTTCCGCAGCCGATCGTTGTTGGCCTTCGCGAGTTTGGCGGCGGCTTTGGCCGAGGCGAGGGCGTTGACGAAATCGCCCTGCTGCAACCGCGCGAGCAGAGCGCCGGCTTTCACCTGCGTGCCTTCGTCCCAATCGTGATGCTGTTCCGGGCCGATCAGCTCGATAATCCCGCCCACTTTGAAACTCAGATCCGTCTCATCGTTAGCCCGGACCGTTGCGATATATTCCGGGGCGGTTTGGCCGAAGCTGGCTTTGGCGAGTGGCTCGGCCGGCTGCGTGCCGACGACCAAATCCTGCGAGGGCTGCGGCGGTGGCGCCTTCTGACAGCTCGTCGCGGCAAAGAGAAAAATCAGCAGCGCGCCAAAGCGGAAGCGGCGCCTAGGCGGTGAAGAGAGGAGTGAATGCGTGTTCACGCGCCCGCATCGTAGAGACTTGCTTTCCCGAGGACAATCCAAATGTCACGCTGGCTGGGAGAGGCGACCTCCAAGTCGCCGCGTGAAAACCGGCTTTGTCCGGGACCCCGAGCCCGAAGCTGGAGGGACGACCGCCGTGTCGTCCCCGATTCTGAAAGACGGACGGGACGGCGCCCGTCCCTCCAAGCCAAGTGCGGCGCAGTATGCCAGGAGCGAACCGCGCTAAGGCTGGCGATAGATCACGCCGCCTTTCATGACGAAGCGGACTTGCCTGACGGCATCGACATTCTTCGTCGGATCGCCTTCGACCGCGACGAGATCGGCCAACTGATCGGGGCGGACGTTGCCGCGATCGGCGAGATGGAAAATGGCGGCGTTCCCGCTCGTCGCCTGACGCAGGACTTCGAGCGGGGTGAAGCCGTATTCCCTAACGAGCAACTCCATCTCGCGGGCATTGTCGCCATGGGTGAAGACACCGACGTCGCCGCCCATCGCGAAGGTCACCCCGGCATCGCGCGCGGCTTTCATGCTCGCGCGTTTCTCGCGGACGCGGGCCGGCTCGGGCGCGCTCCCTTTTTTCCAACCGCGATATTGTTCGATCGCGTCGCCGGCCGCGACCGTCGGGCAAAAGGCGACCTTGTGTTCCTTCATCAGCTTGAAAACTTCGGGCGTGCCTTCGTCGCCGTGCTCGATCGTGTCGACGCCGGCGAGGATGGCGCGGCGCATTCCTTCCGCGGTCGTGGCGTGGGCCGCGACCGGGCGGCCGGCGTCATGCGCCGCCTTCACCGCGGCCGCCATTTCTTCCTCGGAAAAAGTCGGACGCGCGGGCTCGCCCGGGCCCCAGCGGTAGTCAGCGTAGAGTTTCACCCAGTCGGCGCCTTTGCCGATTTGTTCGCGCGCTGCCTTCACGATCTCATCGACCCCGCTTGCTTCCTGGCCGCCCTGCGGCAGATCGAGGTCGGTCGACAGTTTCGGCCCGTAACTTCCGGTCGCGACGATCGCGCGGGTGACCACGATCATGCGCGGCCCGGGAACGATGCCCTGGTTGATCGCTTTTTTTAATCCCACGTCGCCGTAGCCCGCGCCTTCCGTGCCCAGATCGCGCACGGTGGTAAAGCCGGCCAGGAGAGTGGCGCGGGCGTGGGCGGTCGCTTCCGCGGTGCGGAAGGAAAGCGACTCGTTTGTCACCTGGTCGTTCCACGGCGTCTCGTTGTAGGGATGGAGGAAAAGATGGGAATGACCTTCGATCATCCCCGGCATCAGGGTGTCGTTAGGCAGATCGATCGTCCGGGCGTCGTCAGGCTTGGGAATCTCCGCGGCCGGACCGGCGGCTTCGATCTTCTCGCCCCGCACGAGCACTGCCCAGCCAGGATGGAGATCCCTGCCATCGAAAACGGCCGCGGGGCGCAGGAGGCAGACGGCGGGCGAATTTGGCTCGGACGCGCGGGCGAGGGTCGGAAGGATCATGGCGGCGAGAAAAAAGCAGAAGCGAGCATTCACGCGCATGACCTTACCATAGGCCGACGATGGCGAAGACCATCGCCGCGAAGCCGATGAGGGAAGCCAGTTTCACAAAAGGCAATCCCTCGCCCCGAAGACCTCGGGGCGAGGGAGCTGTGACATCTTTTCGCCGGCAAAAACCGGACGTCGATTATTGGTCTCCCGGGACGGTGACGGTCGCAAGGCCGTTGGTGTAATCGGGCGAATTGAGGATCGCCTCCGCCACCACGGTTTTGAATTTCCCGCCGGCGGACGGAATCGTTTTGGTGATGTGCGCTTCACCGGTCTTGTGCGGTTCGGTTCCGAAATCGACCGGTTGGGTGACATGCACGCGCAGGCCGTCGACCGTGATCAGGGAGCCGTGCGGACCGTCCTTGTGGGCCGCGGCCCGAGCGCTGATTTCCTGCGACCCGCCAACCATCTGTTGTTCCACGGTTACGACTAAGGCCAGGGTGTGGGCGTAGTTGGGATCATTCTCATTCAGAGTGCGGGCGCCAGTGTGGGTGACCAAGACAAAGCTTTGCGCGCTGTGCGGGCCGAGCTGAGTGGCGGCGCCAGCGACTGCGCCACCGGCTTCACCGGGTGCGGCACAAGAGGCGAGGGAGAGAGCGGTAACTGTCGCGAGCAGGAAGTGCAGAAGATATTTCATGACGGAAGTGTGGTTAGGCGGGCGCCTACCGTCAATATCGTTTATGAGCGGCTCGCTGGTTTGGGGAAAATTGCCCGCTAATCCCGGGGATCTGCCGGCTCCGGCTTCGGCCCACGGGCCGCGCGCCGGCGCGAGGGATGGCGCCCCCCTCGTTTCCCATCGCCGTGGCGGTCGATCGTCGCCAGTTTCGCGCGTTGCGCGTCGCTCAGGAGTGGTTCGAGCGATTGCCTGGTCTCGCTCATGACCTGGCGAACTTTGGCCCCGGTCTCGGCCCGGATCTGCTGCAGCTCATTCCCGGCGCGATCGAGGATCGGCCCGACCTTCGCCATTTGCTCGGGCGTGAGATCGAGTTGGGACTTGATTCGGTCGCGCATCCGTTCGGCCACCGGGTGAGGGTGGCGGCCGAAGCCGTCGTGCCATCTGTGGCCCTCATGAAAAGTGAAGAAAGCACCGGTCACGGCTCCGGCGAGAAAGGCGAGGATGAATCCCGCGACCAATTTTGCTTTTAAGGATGCATTCATGGCTCGAAGACGCTGCTAATCGCAGAATCGGCGATGGCATATTCATCGCCTAACGAGTTCTCGGTCGGGTCGGGCAGCGAGAGCTCGTGATAAACGCCCGCGCTGGCGAGAGCGAGAACGGCGAGCGAAAGATAGACCACCCGGCGGAGGAGGCGAGCGAGGTCGACCAGGTCGTGTTTCGCACCCGCCCGGCAGCGGGCCAGGACCCGGCTATCGAAGCCGAATGGCATTTCGTTAGGCAGCTCGCTCTGCGCTTCCGCGGCGGCGCGGAGCAGGCGATCGAGTTGGAGATCGGAGTCTTTCATCGGTTTCCTTCGGCCGTGAACTGTTCGAGCTGTTGTCTCAATTTTTGCCGGGCGCGAAAGGCGCGCACTTTGACGAGGGACGTGCCCCAGCCGGTCAGGCTCGAGATTTCCGCCACGGAGCGCGCTTGCAGGTAGAGAAGATCGATCACGAGACGCTCGGCCGGCTTGAGCACGACGAGGAGACGTTCCACGAGGTCGCGCGCGGCGAAAGCGCGGTCCGGACCGAGCTCCTCGGAAGTAGCGGCGAGATTCTGCACGACCGCGACCTCTTCGTCGCTCAGGTCGGCGTGGCGAAATTCCGGGCGCACTTTCTCCGCCTGGATCTGGTTGAGGCAGGTGTTGACCGCGATGCGCGAGACCCAGTGCTCGAGCGGCACCTTGCCCGAAAACTGGGAAAGCTTTTGAAAAACCTTAATGAAAATCATCTGGCAAAGGTCCTCTTCGGCGGTGCGGCGCGGGCGATGGGAGCGCACCAGTTTGGCGACGAGCGGATAGAGGCGGCGGACCAGCTCGCGGGCCGCCCCTTCGTCCTGTTGCCGGGCCGCCGCGACCAGCGCAGTGGCATCGAATTCGTCTGCCATCTCTTCCAAATTGTCTCCACCCTACGGGGAATGACCGGCGCGCGCGCCTGCCGGTTACACAATTTTTGTCGAGAAAGATTTCGGAAGTCTTTTTGTAACCGGTTTGAGGATTGGCCGGTCATTACCGGCAAGATATGAAACTCAAACTCATCACACTCACTGCTCTCGGCGCGCTCGCGTTCGGCAGCTCGGTTTTGGCGAACGACCCGCAGGATGCCGGCACGGACCGGCCGGGCGGACGCGGCGGGCGGCATGGCATGTCGCTCGATCGGATGACCGAGCAGTTGAACCTGACGCCGGAACAAAAAGCCAAAGTGCAGCCGATCCTCGAGAAGGTGAAGCCGCAGCTCGAAACCATTCACCGCGATGCGATGGAGAAATCCAAGGCGGTGATGGATGACGCCATGAACCAGATTCGTCCCCTCCTCACGCCCGAGCAGCAAAAGAAGCTCGAGGAGGCGCGGAATGATCGTCGGGGCCGGCGCGGCGAGCGTGGTGGCCACCGCCGCCGGCATCGGGGCCAGGACGCGCAGGCCGGGCAAAACGCCCCGGACGATCAATAACGATTTTCTTGGAGCCGGGGGTGCTGACCCCGACAAGGAAGGCAATCGAAGCGCCAAAACGCGGCCGGGGTCAGCGCCCCCGGCTACAACCGCTTCTCGTTAGGTCATAGGTCAGGAGCGGCAGTTCGCGCGGCTGACCGTCGATCTCCGTCGCGACTGCGCCGCAGCGGACCGCGCCGAGATGAAGATAAAACGCTTCCGCGTTGGGATCGGCCGCAATCGTTAGGCGAGAAGCCCCGCGAGCGGCGGCGCGGGCCGCCGCGTGGCGGAATAAACTCCGCCCGATCCCTGGCCCATCTACTCCGGCAAGACCCAGAGGTGCTCCAGACGCATTGCTTCCTCCGTGGCGAGAAGTGCGTGAAAGCCGCCGGCGCGTTGCTCGATCCTGGCGAAGAAGGTTTCGTTCGCCGCAATGAACTCCGGCGTAATCGTGAGCTGATCGCGCCAGCGCTCCAGCCAGGCGGCCGGATAGCCCCAGTGCGCCTTGGCCGCCCAGGCAATGGCGCTCAGGACGGGCGCGTCAGCCGGTTGGGCGCGGATGATTTGCACGCGGCAAAAGATCGCGCTCCCGAGGGAGCGCGATCAAGTGCTTTTTGAGTTTCGTCTAGGCCAAAAAATTTTCGCCTAATGAAACAGGAAAAGGCGGCGCTGCTACTGGTCGAAGACCTTCTTCACGTCTCCGACTTTTTCTGGACCTTGCCTTCCGCTTTTTCGGCGGTGCCGCGAGCTTCCAAATCCGGATTACCGACGGCTTGCCAGTTTTTTCCTTCACGGTTCCAATCGCTTCCTTGGCCGTGCCTTCTCCTTTGTCTTCGGTACTTGAGTTCATACTCATAATTCGTGTTTCGTGGAAGCAAAGGCTGTGTCGAAGTTCCAAATTCGCCCGCGGACTCGAGCAACCGGAAGTGAGCGAGGGTCTGGTTTCCGCTGCCGTCCGTCAACGACACTCGGCCTAACGAGTGCGCCGTCTTCTGCGTCAGTCACTGGAGATTGTAAGCTTCCACCAGGGCGACTCCGGTGGTCTGTTCTTTCCGCGCAAGATCACTGTGTAAGCGCCCGGGTTCAGATCGGCGAGGATGGCGGATTCCAGATCGTCCCCAGGCGGGAAGGTGGTGGCGATGATCTCCGCTTCCTGAGTGTCTTTCCAATTGAAAGCAGGATAATTATGGGTGGTCCAATTGCCGGCGTGGTCGCCCATGCCGGGCGGCGAATACTCATAGCTCCAGAGCGCGACGAGGAAGTGACCCATATCGTCGTGATTGCGATCATCCGCGCCGGTCCAGGTGGACGTCTCGGCCTTAACCATCATGGAGTGGCGTAAACAGGAAGAGGACGCGAACAAGGAGCAGAGCTGAGGGATGTTTGTTCATAAAGCCTGGAGTTCGACAGGTCGAATCATCCCGGCCACGCCAGGCGACGGGTTGCTCGACCAGGCCGCGCCAGGATCACTCTTATCGTTCCCTGAGAAGACGGGCCTGACCTGCGTTCGTCAGGCATCTGCGGCGCCAGCCTTCGATGCCGGCGAGTCCAAGGCTGAGAAAGGCGAGCGTGGAGCCACTTTCGGGAACACTGGCCGGGCCGTTCACGGCGTCGATCTCGAAGATGCGCACGCCCGGGTATTGGGAGTTCCCAACTTCAGCTTCAAAAAGGAAATGCGTCGCCGCTGTCGCAAAGGGGACGAAAAAATACGCGTGACCATCCGTGTCGTAGCTAACCGGAACCAAGACGTGGTCGTCGCTCAAGCTGAAGCCGAACATGCCGTCGGTATCAGCGAAGATGTCGATGGTGATGGCGGCTCGAAAATTGGTGTTGAAGTCCTCCGCGAGGAAAACATTTACGCCCGCCAGGGTCGTCAGGGTGCTGGTCGTGAACTCCACCGCATCAACCCCGCGACCGTCCAGCACCGAATTGTCATACGTGTAGTCGTTGAAGATCGTGGTGCCGGGTTCACTGGGGTAACCCGCTCCACCGAACATGCCGTCAATCGAGTCGCCCCCTTGTGCGGTAGGGGTATAGGAACCGATCGTGATGTTGGTATATTGAAATGCGTCGGTATTCGAAATATCCGAATAAGTGAGGGCGCGAGCGTCAAGCACGCCGAGGCAAAGCAGAGCGAGAGTGAGCAAAACTGGCTGGATCGTTTTCATGTTGGGATGGTGATCTTTTGTTTTCATGATGAGTCTGCACTGATCAGACGTGCAATCCGGCGGCGAAAACGGACATTGCTTTTGCGACAATGTTTCTGGCCGGAAGGACGTTATTCGACGCGCTCCTGTTTTGGGTTGCGGCCCAGGTGATTCGTTGTCGCCGGCCGCGACCCCGGTGGTCTGGCGTGCGCTTTTCCCTCCGTTGATTGCGCGCCGGAGGGTGCCTCATTTGCCTAACGACTCGACTTTCCCGAGAGCGCGCCTTCCGCTCACCGCAAACGAGCAATGTAGCCGTGCGGAATGCCGTTTGTATCGGTGTAGCGGCCGCACATGAACCCGGCATTATTGATTCCGTTCAGGCCGGTTTCCACTGCTCCAGGAACATCGAACGGCACCGCCTGGCCGTCTGGCGTGAGAACAAACCCGTGCAATGCCCCGGCCGGGTCTCCGTAGAGGCCGACCATGATACGACTATCGTTGAGGTCAGTCAGGTAGGTAAAGATCGCTCCTGGGAAATCCATGGGGAAAGTCTGTGCTCCGGCGTTGTCGCGGAAGAAACCGTGGGCATTAAAGGCGGTATCAAAGTAGAACCCGACGATTTCGTCGAAGTTGTTGATCCCAAGGGGTTCCGTCACGCCGGAGGAGGCAACGTCAAAGAGCGTCGTCACTCCCGCCGAATTCAGAAAGGCGCCGAGGGTGCTCAGGTCACCATAGGATCCGACGAAGCTCCCAATGTCGTTGTTAGCGAAAATAAGGGTGTTCTGCTCCCCCTGGAGATTGAATTCGTGAAAGCGCCCGCGGAAAAAAAGGAAGCCGTGAAAAGTGGAATTACCCGAGTAATACCCGCAGACGACGCGAGAGTTGTTGATCCGCTGGCCGCGCGTCGAATTCCCATTGTCGTTAGGTTCAACGATGGCCGGCAGGAAATTGCCGTTGCGAAGACGAACAAAGCCGCGGGTGACGTTATTCCCATCGACGTAATAGCCGGAGATTTCGCCGTTGTCGTTGATCCCGATCGGAGTGGTGCTGGTCGCTCCGGGATAATCGAAGGAACTCAGGAACTGAACTGAGGCTGCGGGCTCAGCCAGCGTCGTCGCGGCCAGACCGGCCAGGAGCAGGGGGATTGAAAGAAGCAAGTGATGGATCGTTTTCATAGTGTTTTCTTGTAATGCCTGTCACCGGGAAGACGTGCGATCCGGCCGCGAAAACGGACATTGCATTTTTAACAATTTTCTGGTGCAATCAGAAACCTCACCACCCCGATGAACCACGCCCGCTCGCCGGAAGCCACCGCCATTCTGCAGGAATGGAACGCGGGCGACAAGGATGCGCCGGCCCGCCTGATGCCGCTGGTCTATCGAGAATTGCTACGCCGCGCCGCCGAGTATTTGCGGCACGAACGGCCCGACCACACCCTGCAGGCGACCGCTCTGGTGCACGAAGCCTATCTCAAGTTGGTCGACCAGAAACGGGCCGACTGGAAAAATCGGGCCCACTTTTGCAGCGTCGCGGCCCGGCTCATGCGCCGGATTCTGATGGAACACGCGCGCGGGCATAACGCGGCCAAGCGCGGCGGCAAACTGGAGAAGAACTTCGCCCAGCTTTGGCTCCGACGGGAGGTGGCGCGGGACCATGCCTAACGACTGCGCAGAACGGTTGGCGGAGGTGGTCAAAACCGCCCTCGAACGCGGGCCCGAGAGCTGGCCGGCATTTCTCGAGCGGGAATGCGGGAGCGACCTCGCCTTGCGCGCGGAGGCGGAAGCGCTTCTCGCTGGACACGAAGTGGCCAGCCGATTTCTGGAGCGGCCTGCGATCCATCTGGCCGCACCGACCCTCCTGCGCGCCAGCGCATGCGACCCCGGCCAGAGGGTAGGGGATTATGAAATTCTGTCGCTCATCGCGCGCGGCGGAATGGGTGAAGTTTATCTCGCGCAGGATCTCAAGTTGGGACGCCAGGTCGCGCTCAAGCTCGTCCGGCACGGCCTCGATTCGGCCGATCTGATTCGTCATTTCCAGCGCGAAGAGCGGCTTCTCGCCGGCCTCAACCATCCCAACATCGCGCAACTCTACGGCGGCGGCAGAACTGCCGATGGGATTCCGTTCTTCGCCATGGAATACGTCGAAGGCGAGCGCCTCGACGATTACTGCGAAGAACGGCGGTTATCGATTCCGGAGCGTCTGCAGCTGTTTCCGCAAAGTGTGCGCCGCGGTCACCTACGCGCACCAGCACCTCGTTATCCATCGCGACATCAAGCCGGGCAACATCCGGGTCACGCCGGAGGGAGAGCCGAAACTGCTCGACTTCGGGATCGCCCGCTTGCTCGATCCGGATCCGTTCTTGGGAGCAGAGCAAACTCTCACCTCCGCCAGTGCGATGACCCCGGAGTATGCCAGCCCGGAACAGGTGCGTGGGGAGACGGTTTCGACGACGAGCGATGTCTACAGCCTCGGCGTTCTCCTCTACAAGCTGCTCACGGGGCGCTCTCCGTACCGGACGAAAACAGGGCGGCCGTCCGAGATCGCGCACGCCATCACTGACCAGGAACCGGAACGGCCCAGCATCGTGCTGCGGAATGACCGGCGATCAAAGGTTAGCCACTACAAATCCGTCCAGGGCGATCTCGATAAGATCGTGCTGCGCGCGCTGCGTAAAGAGCCGGAACTCCGCTATGAATCGGCCGCCGACTTTTCCGAAGACGTTCGCCGTTACCTTTGCGGGTTGCCGGTCCTGGCACGTCGAGCTACCTGGCGCTATCGCGGCGCAAAGTTTGCCCGGCGAAATCGCCTTGGCGTCGCGGCGGCCGCGCTCCTCCTGCTTTCATTTCTCTCCGGAGGAGTTGCCACCGTTTGGCAGGCGCGGAGGGCGCGTTACGAAAAGGTCAAAGCGGAAAGCATCAACGCCTTTCTGGAAGAGATGATCCATTACACCAATCCTCAATTCGATCTGCCACGTCCGAAGCACCATGCCATGACGATAACCGAGGCCCTGGACCAGGCGGTGACGCGGCTGGAAAGTGGCCGCTTTGTCACGCCCCCGGAGGTGCGGGCCGATCTGGAACGCATTCTCTCCGGAGCCTACGACGGCCAGGGTAAACCGGTGGAGGCGATGCAGCACCTGAAGAAATTCGTCGCGCTGCAAACGCATCTTTTTGGGGCGAACGATCCGCGCGGATACGGGGCCTCCGAAGCACGGGCGTGGATCCTTTTCACCGAGGGAAAATTAGCAGAGTCCGAGGAGGCTTTCCGCGACGTGGTCCCGCGGATGCGCCAGGAATATCGACGAGGCCAGCTCACGGCCGAGGACCTCGTCGCCGCTCTCAGTGCATTTGCTTATCTCCGCCGCACCCAGGGCGACTCCAAAGAAGCCGAACAACTTTTCCGCGAAGCCCTTTCCCTGAGCGCGAATCTTCCGCCGGAACTGGATTTCATTCCGATCGTCACCCAGAGCACGCTGGCATCCGTTCTCAGCGATCAAGGCAGATTTGCGGAAGCCCTCAGGACCGCCGACGAATGCGTCGCCGGCGCCCGCGCCAGGGGCCATGCCGAGCTTTCCGCGTTTGGCTTTGCCCAGACGATTCTCGGTGGCTTCCTCACAGAGGCCCAGCATTTCGCGGAGGCGGATTCCGCCCTCGCCCAAGGTGAGAAAATCCTCCAGAACATGGCCCCGGGCAACCTCTGGCTGGGCGATAATTTGCGCAACCAGGCCATTTCCCTTTACCGACAAAATCGGTTTGCCGAAGCGCAGCGACGGAACGGCGAGGCCCTGGCCATTTACCGAAAAAATTTCGGCCCGCACTACGATCAATATCCCACCGCGCTCATCACTCAGGGGTTAATCCAGAACGCCCTGGGCCAGCCGAAGGAAGCCGAAAGGATCCTTCGAGAAGCGGTTAAGCTGCGCCTGGAATTTCTGCCCCCGCACCACTTTTGGGTCGCGGAAGCCCACGCTGCGCTGGGCGAGTGCCTAACGAGTCAAGGACGCTACGCCGAGGCGGAGCCGCTTCTGCTGCGCAGTTACGAGCGCTTGAAAATCTCCCAGGGCTCCGACAACCCGCGCACCCAACTTTCCCTGCGGCGGCTTATTGCCCTCTACCAAGCCTGGGAAAAACCGGAAATCGCAGGTCGCTACCGAAGCAACTTGGTCGAACAAAACTTCAACGCCGATTAGGGGCGAAGCATCCGCCAGGTTGATGGTTTTCGTGGTTGTCGGCGATGGTTCCGCTGAATTCCCGTTCTCTTCCCGCCGATGCCGCACGCCTGCGCGATGCGCTCGAAGTCATCGCCGCGTGTTCACGCCCTCAGGTCCAATCGTCACGGTCGAGGAGAAGCGATATCCCGAATTGGCAGAACCGCCTCACGGAAGCTGAGCGGATCGCGCTGGAAGCGCGCAATGAAGCGCGACACCTGGGCGAGACGCATCCCGCGACCAAAGCAGCGGCTACTAATCTTGTCGCCATCTACGAAAAAGAGGGCAAGCGCGAAGCGGCTCAGCCGGGAAAATAGCGCTGCGGCAGCAGCGGGAACATTTTCCAGATCGTGCGCGGTCGGCGACGATATTGAAGAAAAATGGCTTGGCCTCGACGCAGCGCGCAAAAGATAAATCCATAAGTGGTTCAGCAAACGAAAGAATGCACGATGTCTGAGGAGTCGAAGTCTGAAGAGCCTGAGCGACCGCCGCCGCCCAAGGCTGAAGCAAAACCTCCCGCGGCAGTTGCAACCCCGCCCGTGGCAGTTGCCCAATCTCCCGGCCGACTCCACCGCTGGCGCAAACCGTTGATCGTCGTCGGGGTGATCGTGGTCCTACTCGTCATCGTCCCGAAAATTTTCCACTCCTGGCACACGGTCTCGACCGACGACGCGTTCGTGAACAGCCATGTCACGTTCGTCGCGCCGCGCGTCAGCGGGCAGGTCGCGCGCGTGCTCGTGGACGACAACAATCGCGTCAAAAAAGGCGATGTGCTTGTTACGCTCGACCCCGAGCCGTATCAGGTGCAGGTCGCGATCAAACAGGCGGCGGTCGACGCCGCGCAGGCCGACGTGGTGGTGGCGAATGCGAACGCCCGCAGTCAGATCGGGCAGGCGCGCAGTCTTCGTTTCAAGCTCCAGCACACGATCGAAGACGTGGACAATCAAGTGGCGCTGTTGCGGGCGCGCGTCGCCACGCTCGAGCAGAGCAAAGCCACCCTCACGCTGGCGCAAACGGAGTTCGATCGCGCGAAAAAATTGCGCCAGTCGAAGGTGACGAGCGCGGAGGAACTTGATCAAAAGCGCGAGGCGCTCGACGTCGCGCAGGCGAAGGTGCAGCAGGCGACGGAGGACGTTTCTCAACAACGCGCCGCCCTCGGTCTGTCGCGCGAGCCGGAGGCGGGGAAAAGCCTGGCGGATGTGCCGCCGGATCTCGACCAGACCTTCTCCGCCGTCCGTCAAGCGGTCGCCGAGTTGATGCACGCCGCCGCCCAGGTCGGGGTCGTCACCCGGTCTTTCAATGTCACGCCGAAGCAATTGCTGGAGGAGTTTTACAAACGCGATCCGGGCGGTGACATCGACAAGATTTACGCCGAGATCATCAAGACCGCGCCCGCGTTGAAGCAGGCGCAGACGAAGCTGGAAGGGGCGCAGCGCGATCTCGACCTGGCCAAGCTCGATCTGCGTTATTGCACGATTGTGGCGGAGATCGACGGCGTCATCACGCGCCGTAACGTGAATCCCGGCAACCATGTCCAGGTCGGAGAAAGCCTGATGGCGATTCGCTCGCTCCGCGACATTTGGGTGGACGCGAACTTCAAGGAAACCCAACTGCGCGATCTGCGGATCGGGCAGCGCGCCGACGTGGAGGTGGATATGTACGGAGGCAAACACCACTTTGAAGGGCGCGTCTCCGGTTTCACGATGGGCACCGGTTCGACCCTCGCGCTCCTCCCGCCACAAAATGCGACCGGCAACTTCGTCAAGGTCGTGCAGCGCCTGCCGGTGCGGATCGACCTGATGAATTACGACCCCGATAAGTTGCCGCTTTTCGTCGGGCTATCGGCTGAGCCGTCGGTCGATATCCGGAGCAAGCCGACCGGTCCGAACGCCGGCAAGTTTCTCCAGGAAGCGATCCAGTCAGACCCGGCCGCGAACCCGTGAGCACCGCGTCGGCAACGGTCGCGACGCCGCTCGCGACCGACAAACCGTTCGCCATCAACCCCTGGATCATCGCGCTCGCCGTCGTCATTCCGACGTTCATGGAAGTGCTCGACACGACGATTGCTAACGTCGCGTTGCGCTACATCGCCGGCGGCTTGTCCGCGCCTTCGACCGACAGCGAGTGGGTCATTACGAGTTATCTCGCAGCGAATGCGATCATTCTCCCGATGTCGGGCTGGTTGTCGGTGCGCCTCGGCCGGCGCAATTATTTTCTGCTTTCCATCGCCGTCTTCACGCTCGCTTCGGCGCTCTGCGGAGTGGCCAGCAGTCTCGGGGCGCTCATCGCGGCGCGCATCTTGCAGGGTCTCGCCGGCGGCGGGCTTCAGCCGTCGAGCCAGGCCGTATTGCTCGACGCGTTTCCGAAGGAAAAACAAGGCGCCGCCCAAACGCTCTTCGGGATCGCCGCGCTCCTCGCGCCCGTCGTCGGCCCGACGCTGGGCGGTTTCCTGACCGACAACTACGGCTGGCGCTGGTGCTTTTACATCAACATCCCCGTCGGCGCATTCGCGCTCTGGATGTGCAACAGAGTCGTGCACGATCCCGATTACTTGAAAACGCAGCGGGCCGAGATGCGAAAAAAGGGCGGCCCTTTCGATACGATCGGCCTCTGCTTGCTCAGCCTAACGATGGTCTGCTGGGAAGTCGCGCTGAGCAAAGGCCAGGAGTGGGACTGGCTCGGTGATCCGTTCTTCCGCGTTCAGACGCTGCTGGTTCTTTTCGTGCTCGGCCTCGGCACGCTTATCTGGCGCGAGATGCGGATCGCGAATCCGCTCATCAATTTTCGCACCCTGGCCGATCGAAACTTTAGTGTGTGTTGCCTCGTCATCTTCTGCGCCTTTGCATCGCTCTACGCCAACACCACGGCGCTGCCCGCCCTCCTGCAATCGCTCTACGGTTACGACGCCACCACCTCCGGGTTCGTCCTCTCGCCCGCGGGCATCGGCGCGATCATCATGCTCGCGATTGTCGGACGGCTGCTCGGACGCGGCATGGATGCGCGCTACCTCATGGCTGCCGGCCTGCTCACGATGGCTGCGGGCATATTCTGGATGTCGCGTTTCACGCTCGACATCGCACCATCGAACGTCATCTGGGCGCGCGTCGTGTTCATCCTCGGCCTCTCGATGATCTTCGCGCCGCTCAATGTCGCCGCCTTTCTCAATATCCCGCCCCGACTGCGCGGCGCCGCTGTGGGCCTGCTCGCCCTGCTGCGCAACGAAGGCGGCAGCGTCGGCACCTCAGTCGCCCAGACGATCCACGAACGGCGCGACCAATTTCACACCCTGCGCCTGGGCGAAAATCTCGACATGTTTAACCCGGCCGTGAAGCACTTCCTCGCGCAGGCACAAGCTGGCCTCCTCCGCATCACCGGCGATCCCGTTGCGGCGAAACAAATGGCTCTGCAAGCTCTGGCCAATCTTCGCCTCCAGCAAAGCTCCGCCCTCGCCTATTTCGACAGCTTCGTCGTCTTCGCCGCGCTTACCGCCGGGCTGGCCCTGCCCGTGTTTTTGATGAAGCGCTCCGTCGCCGCCAAAGGCGCGCACGTCGCGGCGGAGTAGGAAAAGTTCGTGCTATCCGGAGCCAGAACCGAACAGCTGCTCCGCTTTGATGATCTCCGCGACAGCCGCGGGAACCATCGTCTCCCACGAGGGATCGCCTTTCTCAATCAGGCTCAGGACGTCGGGTGTCCGGATGGAAAGATACGATTCGTTGTAGGAGCGAATGGGCACCAGTCGGCCGATATCAACCAGCAATTGGCGGAGATGGTGCCACGGAGGGGGTGTCTCGGCATTCTCGAGGGTCAGGATCTGACCGGTGACCGGATCGCGGGTCGGGTAGACATACATTTTAACCGAGCGCTTGAATAACCGCCCGACGGATTCGAGGACGCCACCGGGCAGAGAGGTGTAATACTGCTGGTCGGCGACCTGCTGGCGAACCGTGGGCAGCCCAACCGCGATGCCGATCAGGCCATCGGTGTAGCCCGCGAGGTAATCGGCCAGTTGGTAGTAGGGCCCAAACCGCGAAATCAGGACGTCGAAACCAAGAGCCCGCAAGATATCCGCGCGCGCGAGGAAGTCGTCGTGCTCCGCTTTCGGGCCAGGGGTAAGGCTGCGCAAGGTCATCTCGGCCAGGACGACCGGCGACTGCCCGCGCACCTCCGGCTCTTCGAGAAACTGATCGCGCGCCCGTTCCAGGAGGTCGAGCGTGAGCTTCGTTGCGGGCCGGAAGCTGCCGCGCTCGACCAGGATTGGCTTCTTGTAGAACACCTCTGCCGGCTGCACCACCTCGCCGCTTGCGGTGAACATGGCGGCGTCGGTCAACCCTCCTTCCACCAACTGGAGGCTCATCAATCGATTGTCCACCTTGGGAAAAGCCGGCCCGGAAAGTTTGATCATGTCGATCTCGAGGCGTTCGCGCGAGAGGTCGTGGGCGAGCGACGCGATCAATTTCGCAGGGTCCTCGCGGTGATAGAAGGCGCCGTAAATGAGGTTGACTCCGAGAACGCCGAGCGCCTCCTGCTCCAGGGTCGCCGTCGCGTCGAGGAGGTGGGCGTGAATGATGACCTCCGACGGCTCTTCGCGTGGCCGGGCCTGGAAGCGGATGCCGAGCCAGCCGCGCCCCTGTCCCGCCTTGCCAAAGCTGCGGGTCGCGACCGTGTTGGCAAAGGCGAAGAAGCATTTCGTGTCGCCGCGTTCCGCCTGCAGCCCCTCTTGGAGCTGGGCAAACTCCTGCGCTAGCATCGCCTCGAGACGCTCGCGGCTGACGTATCTTTTGGCTGGGCCGTAGCGCCGGTCGCTCATCTTCATGTCGTAGGCTGAGATGGTCTCGGCGACCGTGCCGGCCGCGCCGCCGACGGAGAAGAACCAGCGCGCGACCTCCTGGCCGCCGCCGATTTCGGCGATCGTGCCGTATCTTGTCGCCTCGAGATTGAGAGCCAGCGCTTTTTGGCGCGTGGTGAGAGACTGGTCGCTCATGTATTTTTTCTCCCTGCTATCCTCGTGGTTGTGGTTTCAAGATATTCTTCATCGACATCGTCCGCTACCCGCCATGCGCGAAGCGCCGAGGCGGGTTCCGCGCACAATTTCCTTCAATGTCTGAAGCCGTTCACTCTACTCGGTGATGCGCAATTTCGGAACGAAACCGTTGCGCAGGCGCCGGAAAGAAAAACTAAATCCGAAGCGGCCTGGTATCGGCGATGTAAAGCTGGCCTCTGGCGTCTTCGCCTAACGACGTCGGGTTGAGTGCGGCGGGGTCGTGTCAGGAGGGGCGGGTTTCTAACCGCCGCCCCCCCCTTCACCCCTCCATTATTGGCCGCGCACGATTTGGAAAATGTTCCCGCTGCTGATATCCGCAATGTAAAGTTCGCCGCGGGCGTCCTCGCCTAACGATGCCGGATTGAGGAGGGGGAAATTTCCGACCCGGGTCGGAAAGAGGT